>NZ_MKZM01000009.1:0-947998 GCF_002803325.1 Paenibacillus sp. GM2FR
AGCCCCCCTCAAGATGAGATTTCCCAACTAGTAAGACCCCTTGAAGACGACGAGGTAGATAGGTTGGAGGTGGAAGTGCAGCAATGCATGGAGCTGACCAATACTAATCGGTCGAGGGCTTATCCAACATATTTCAATGTGCTGCAAATTTCGTTTCGTATCTAGTTTTCAGGGAATCAATCTCTGTAACTGCATACAAGTTATGATGGAGAGATACCCAAGTGGCTATAAGGGGACCCTCTGCTAAGGGGTTAGACTGCGTAAGCGGTGCGAGGGTTCGAATCCCTCTCTCTCCGCCATTTGAATAACTTGAACGCAAATAGGTTTATATGGCGGTGTAGCTCAGCTGGCTAGAGCGTACGGTTCATACCCGTGAGGTCGGGGGTTCGATCCCCTCCGCCGCTACCATACATACCTGGAGGCTTAGCTCAGCTGGGAGAGCATCTGCCTTACAAGCAGAGGGTCGGGGGTTCGATCCCCTCAGCCTCCACCATGTACTATTTTTATCACCTTACCATGCCGGTGTAGCTCAATTGGTAGAGCAACTGACTTGTAATCAGTAGGTTGGGGGTTCAAGTCCTCTCGCCGGCACCATTTTTAATAATGTGGAACTGTGGTGTAGAGGCCTAACATGCCTGCCTGTCACGCAGGAGATCGCGGGTTCGAATCCCGTCAGTTCCGCCATTATTAATTTTAAGGAATAAAAATGGTCGGTTTTCCACAGATTAAAGTGGGAATCCGTGCTTTATTTTTATGTAAGGCTCGGTAGCTCAGTCGGTAGAGCAGAGGACTGAAAATCCTCGTGTCGGCGGTTCGATTCCGTCCCGAGCCACCTTTATATCCTGGAGGATTAGCGAAGTGGCCAAACGCAGCAGACTGTAAATCTGTTCTCGTCCGAGTTCGGTGGTTCGAATCCATCATCCTCCACCAGTAATAAGAGCCATTAGCTCAGTTGGTAGAGCACCTGACTTTTAATCAGGGTGTCGAAGGTTCGAGTCCTTCATGGCTCATCCGAAGAGTCGTCAACAACGTTGACGGCTCTTTTTGTGTTGTTTTTAAGCTGTTTTTCCCCAATGTAGGTGGATATAGAGAGAAGGCATTGTCGTTTGTACAGGGTGTTATGCTAAAATAAGAAAAAACGATAAAGTGGTGGAGTCATCAATGGTGGAGATGGAGCACATCGTTCAGAAACTAGAGCAGACCTTGGGTACCTCACTCGGTTTAAAAACATTGAATGATCAGGAAGCAGCATGGTTAACACAATCAATGGCGACCTCACCGCAATTCGGTGATCGGATTGTTCATGAGGAAGGAGCCCAGGGATCGAGTAACCGTAATGGAACCTCACAGAAATCACGAAGGGTTCAAGGCATCTATGTACACAAGGATCTCGGTGAGATTTGGATTCCGGTGAATCAACAGGATCCTCGCCGGGTAATCGTAGCGGATCAAGGTACTTTGACGGAGTCGGAGATTGGGCTTATAACTCTGCTATTGTCCAGCCTTCAGGATACGACGCCAGGGTTAACGTCAAAGAATGCCGGTAAGGTAGAAGAAGAACGGCGCGCCCAACAGTTGGGTGGTTGGTTAAAGGAACGCCTGCAGGCCGGTGAACTGCTAGCGGAGTTACCAGAGGAACTGTTGATTCGGACAAGCTTGACGGAGGACATGGTTCCCTTTCTTCTTATTCATGAGAGTGAGCATGCTCCCACTCCAAGTTATAAGGCGCTGCATCGGTTGTTGCGAAGCTATTTTGACGGGGACATCATTTTGGTGCCACTGCTTGATAAAGAATGGATTATTCTAGCCGACCAAGAATTGCTGGACGGTATAACGACCGATGATAAAGAGGATACTCCGGCAGAAGGCGATCAGGATTTACTCTCCTTATTCTGTATGGGGCTCTACGAGCTTATCTCAACGGAATGGGTGGGGGATTTCCATATCTCCGCGATACCGGCAGTTAATGCTCTCCATGCTCTGCCACAGACCGTTAGCATGTTAAGAGAGACCATGACCATCGGCCGTACATTCCAGGTGAAGGAACACATCCATCTGTCGACTGGACTTCATCTGGAGCGTCTGGTCTATAGCATTCCCGAGTACCAGCGCAATCAATTCCTGCGAGAGTACGCTGCCGGACATACCGATTTATTCGAGGATAGTGAGACCTTGTCAACGCTGGAGTCTTTTTTCGAATTGGATTGTAACGTGAGTGAGACGGCCAAGCACCTGTATATCCACCGTAACACGCTGCTGTACCGCTTGGATAAGATCAAACAGGAGACGGGGCTTGATGTTCGCAGCTTCAGTGATGCGGTTTTAGTAAAAATAACGCTTCTATTGTATAAAGTGACGAAAAGGAAATAGGTTTTTTGTGCAGATTGTGTATAGCAAGTCAGGTGCCTATGGGGTAATATAAGATTATAAATTAATTGTATTCGATTTCATAACATTCATATGAGGGGGCAAATGCACATGGCTGGTGTACGCTTAGAGCATATTTACAAAAAGTATGCAGGTGCGGATAAAGCAACTGTAATTGACGTTAATCTGGATATTAAAGATAAAGAATTCTTGGTATTGGTAGGTCCTTCCGGTTGCGGTAAGTCCACAACACTGCGTATGATCGCAGGTCTTGAGGAAATTTCTGAGGGTAAACTTTACATTGGCGACCGCGTTGTTAACGATGTAGCACCTAAAGATCGCGACATCGCGATGGTATTCCAATCCTACGCCTTGTATCCACATATGAACGTATATCAGAACATGGCATTCGGTTTGAAACTCCGTAAAGTGAAGAAAGACGAAATCGATAAACGTGTACGTGAAGCAGCGAGAATCCTGGATATCGAGCATTTGCTGGAGCGCAAACCAAAAGCTCTGTCCGGTGGTCAGCGTCAGCGTGTTGCCTTGGGTCGTGCGATTGTCCGTGATCCACAAGTCTTCTTGATGGATGAGCCGCTTTCCAACTTGGATGCGAAACTCCGCGGTCAGATGCGTGCCGAAATTACAAAGCTGGTTAAGCGTCTTGAAACCACTTGTATCTATGTAACGCATGACCAAACAGAAGCTATGACGATGGGTGACCGTATCGTTGTTATGCAGGACGGCATTATTCAACAAGCGGATTCCCCAGAGCAACTGTACAACAATCCGAACAACCTGTTCGTTGCTGGTTTCATCGGTTCCCCAACCATGAACTTCATCAACGGTAAATTGTCCGAGCAAAACGGTGGCGTATACTTCACTTCCCAGGGCTTGAACGTTCAAGTACCAGGCGGTAAAGCACAATTGCTCAAAAATAAATCCATGATTGGCAAAGAAGTAATCATGGGTGTTCGTCCGGAAGATATTCATGAAGAGCCAGTCTTCCTGGAAGCTTCTCCGAACACAATCTTCACTGCAAAAGTTGACGTAACCGAGAACCTTGGTCACGAAATGCTCTTGTACCTGAGCGGTTTGGGCACCGATACGGTTATCGGCCGTGTAGACGGACGTTCGACTACTCGTGAAGGCGACAATGTGAAATTGGCACTCGACATGAACAAAGTTCATATCTTTGATAAAGAGTCTGAATTGAACGTATTGCTCGAAGACTAATCTTCAGCAATCGGGATCTCTTGGAAACCGCCCCCTCAAGGGGCGGTTTTTTTAGGAGCAAAAGACATAAATCAAGGTAGTATTCGTATTCACCCCTAAAGAAGGTGTAAGGCGCTTTACGCAGAAGGTAGTAAATATATTCAATAGAATAGCAGATTATTAAAGCAGTAAACCCGGAGGCGGGAAAAGAATAGAGTTAATAATGCCTTTCGTAATAAAACATTACATTTATATTATTCAAGTTATAGTACGTAACTGTAGCGTCGGTTCACCCCGATATGAGCCTAATGTCCCTAGCGAATAGTCGAAGAGAATTGCATTCATTGGCTTTTTTCGATAAGATAAGCACAAAGCAAGGGATACATAAGTATGGATCACATGGGATGTTGAAGCGTATTTCATGCTAAGTAACAAACGGCTGTACGGCATGTGAAGCATTGTTTTGTAGAAGGACATAACCGAATCATGAAATATATCATCATAAGACGAGCCGTGGTGACGGTTGCGTTGTGATGTCAACATACAATGGAAGAAGAGGGGTAAGACCATGGCCAAGAAAGTGAAGGTATCCGAGCTGGTCCAGCAGTTTCAGCTGGAGGTCATCGCAGGTGAGGAAGGCTTGAAACGTCAGATTACAACGGACGATCTGAATCGCCCGGGATTGGAAATGGCCGGTTATTTTGAATACCATCCGCGGGAACGGGTTCAGCTAATGGGGCGCACGGAGTTGGCTTTCTTCGGAATGCTGAAGCCGGAAGAGCGGAAAGAGCGGATGCGCAGCCTGTGCACGGAAGAAACACCTTGCATCGTGGTAACACGTTCCTTGGAAGTACCGGAAGAACTGGTGGAACTCGGGAATGAGAGAGGTTTGCCTGTACTGCGCAGCAGCATGGCGACAACCATTCTGACAAGCCGATTCACAAGCTTCCTGGAGCGCAAACTTGCACCAACTACAACCATCCACGGGGTATTGTGTGATGTTTATGGCGTAGGGATGCTGATAACAGGCTCAAGCGGTATCGGGAAAAGCGAGACGGCACTGGAGCTCGTCAAACGCGGACACCGACTAATTGCGGACGATGCGGTGGAGATACGTCAGACATCGGATTTTCAGCTTCACGGAACGGCGCCGGAGCTCATTCGCCATCTTCTGGAGATTCGCGGAGTCGGTATTATTAACGTGATGACTTTATTCGGTGCAGGAGCCGTTCGGAACAATAAACGGATTACGCTTGTTGTTCGATTGGAAGCCTGGCAGCAGGATAAACAGTATGATCGTCTGGGGTTAGATGAAGAGACAACACGAATTATCGAGACAGACATCCCTCTGGTCACCATTCCGGTTCGTCCAGGACGTAACCTTGCGGTTATTATTGAAGTGGCAGCTATGAACTACAGATTGAAACAAATGGGACTGAATGCTGCACTGCAGTTTACGAACAAACTGACAGCTACGATCGCTGAAGATATGGACGATTTGGACTAGGACTAGGGAGGTTATAAAAGATGCAAACATTGCTCATCGATCCGGTGGCGTTCTCCATCGGATCGCTGCGTGTTCATTGGTATGGCTTGATTCTGGGTTTGGGTGCTTTGGCGGGCCTGTTACTGGCCATACGCGAGGGGAAGCGTTTTGGCATTCCGCAAGAATTTTTCATGGATTTGCTCCTGCTTGGCGTTCCTTCCGCTATCATTGGTGCGCGTATTTATTATGTAGCTTTTAAATGGGAAGACTATAAAGACAACTTCCTGGATGTGTTCAAAATATGGAACGGCGGGATTGCCATATTCGGTGCACTTATTGGTGCCATTATCTGTGCGTTGATCTATGTTCGCCGCAAAGGCTATTCGTTCTGGCGGATTGCTGACATCTGTGCTCCGTCCCTGTTGGCCGGCCAGATCATTGGACGCTGGGGGAACTTCGTTAACCAGGAGGCTTATGGCGGTCCTGTAAGCGAGTCCTTTTTACGCGGACAACTGCACCTGCCTGATTTCATCGTCAATCAAATGAATATACAAGGCGTATTCCATCATCCTACCTTCTTATATGAATCCTTATGGAACTTGGTGGGTATTGTCATACTGCTTATCCTCCGCAGACAGAAATTCCTGCGCGCAGGCGAACTTTTCATCGGATATTTCATCTGGTATTCCATCGGCCGATTCTTCATTGAAGCGGTGCGCACGGACAGTTTGGCGTTCCAAGGCGCAACCGGACTTGCCGACTTCATTAACAATACGTTATGGGCACCGATGACTTGGATGGGCTTTGAACTGGGCCATCTGGATCCGGCTTACGGCAATATTAGGATCTCCCAGCTGCTGTCCGTGTTGATTGTCATTGGAGGCATCGTACTGATCATTGTACGCCGCGTGACAGGTCGCGCCAATGTGCGGTATTTGGACCCGATCGTGTCAATGAAGACCGGAGCAGGCCCTACGCCTGAAGCGGACCTTCAGACCAATAAAGCCGTGAAGCCATCCGCGCAGGCACCTGCTAAGCAGGACAAACCGGCAGCAGATCCAGAAGAGACGGCTGATAAAAGCTCTCTAACCCAGGAGACGGAAGACAAACCGTCCCGAGTAGAAGATACTCCGGCAATAAAACCGGATACGGAGGACAAAAAGGAGTAGTTGCAGCATGATCGAAACCGTACTGTTTGATTTGGACGGAACCATTATCGATACGAATGAATTGATTATCTCGTCGTTTCTGCATGTCTTCGAGGCTCAGGCCCCGGGGCCGTTAACCAGGGAGCAGATCATTCCACATATGGGAACCACGCTGGAACAGCAGCTGCAGGCGTTCTCGGGAGGCGTCGAGGATGTTAGTCCGCTTGTCAAAGCCTACCGCTCCTTCAACACGCTTCATCATGATGAGATGGTGAGACTGTTCCCCCATGTAAATGAAGTCGTGGAGCGTCTTCATCGTCACGGGCTTTCGCTGGGAATTGTAACCACGAAGATCCGTCCTTCCACGATGATGACTTTGGAAAAGTACGATCTGGAGCGTTTCATGTCGGCGATTGTTACGGTGAACGACGTCGAGCATCCGAAGCCGCATCCTGAGCCCGTTCTGACGGCGATTGAGCGGCTGGGCGCCAATCCGGCTACGACATTGATGATCGGGGACAGCCCGGTTGACATTCAATCTGCCAAGGCGGCGGGCGTGAAGGCCGCCGCTGTAGCTTGGTCCCTGAAGGGTGAGCAGAAGCTGATGGAGTATGGTCCGGATTATGTTTTAAGGGATATGAAAGACCTGTATGAAATCGTAGGACTTCAAGAGGAATAGGAGTTTTGGCAGCATGGCCAGAAAGATTACCCGTTATCCTGTAGAAGGGCCCAACGCGTTATGGCAAATCTACCGCACCGTGAGCCCGATCAAGGGCGTCAAGAACTTCATCTTTATCCAGTTGGCCCGCTATTGTCCTATCCTGCCCTTGAAGAACTGGATATACCGCCATATGCTCGGGATGAAGGTGGGGAAGCATACCGCGTTTGGATTGATGGTCATGGTGGATGTGTTTTTTCCGGAGAAAATATCCATCGGCGAGAATTCGGTCATCGGCTACAATACAACGATTCTTGCTCATGAGTATTTAATAAAGGAATATCGTTTGGGTGAAGTGCGGATCGGGGAGAACGTGCTCATCGGTGCGAACACCACGATTTTGCCTGGCGTAACGATCGGAGATGGAGCGGTTGTTGCTGCAGGGTCTGTCGTACATAAAGATGTGGCACCGGGTGTTTTTGTAGGCGGCAATCCATTGCGAGAGCTGAAAAGGACATCGACGGAAAGTGAGTCAATTTGAGGTAATGTGACAAGTTAGGTTCTCAATCTGCCTGAATTATTGTAGAATGAGTAGAGGATAACATGACACAAAGTGATTCCATAGTCCCCTGGGTATGATAGCCTTGAGGGACTTTTTTGCCCGCCTATCCTTAAACACTGGCTCTATGAAAATACTTGAAATCAAGGAGGCGACGCCTGACATGAGTGCAACGCTGAACAAAAAGGAAAGGCTCCCGCAGCTCGATATTTATCGTGCGCTGGCCATCCTGGGCGTGCTTCACGTTCATGCGACTTCATTTGCAACGGTTGATGCGATTGATTCGCGATTCTATTATATTATTAATTTTTTGAATATTTTCTTTAAATACGGTACACCCTCGTTTATATTCCTAAGCAGTTTTGTGCTGTTCTATAACTATGCAGACCGGCCACTGACCAAGGATCTGATCAAAAACTTCTACAAACGGCGGCTCTTGTATATTTTGCTGCCTTATGTGTTGTTCTCGATTATCTATTTCTTTGTGCGAATGTATCAGAACGGGTTGCTCAACAGCTCATTTGATCTATGGGCACAGATGCCGATTTTCTTTGAACGTTTAATTCGGGGACAGAACTACACGCACTTATATTTTGTATTTATCAGTTTGCAGTTCTATATCCTGTTCCCGATTTTCCTTAAGCTGTTCAAATCGTCACGGTTTCTTGTACGGTGGGCGGTTCCCATCGGGTTCCTGCTGCAATGGGGCTTTATCATTTGGAATAAATACGAGCTGCACTACACGTTTAAAGGAAGCTTGGCCATCTCGTATTTAGCCTACTATATGCTGGGTGCTTATCTGGCGATGAATTATGACAAGTTCAAGGGCTGGCTAACATCATCCTGGAAAAAGCAAACTTCAGGTCAAAGAGCAGGTACGATCGTGTTATGGGCCGGCTGGCTCGCGATGGCGCTAACGCATGTGCAGATTTGGTACAATCAGAGATTGCACGGTGCCAAATACGATTCCCTGTTGTACGAGCTGTTGTGGAATCTGCACACGGTTTTCTCCGCGATTGTGCTGATGCAGCTGGCCAGCTGGCTGTACAACAGCGGTTGGAAACTCATCGTAAGGGTTCTGACACGTATTGGCGAGCTGTCCTTCGCGATCTATCTGGTGCATCCTCTTTGGCTGTTCCTGTATCGGGAGTACGATCTCAAGCTGAATCCGGTAACCGATGACTATCTCATCTGGATATATGGCGGCATGGTAACTGCGCTCATTGTCAGCGCACTGGTGGTACAAACGGTGTTCCGGTGGATTCCAGGCTCCTGGATGCTGCTTGGCAGCGTTCCACGATCATTGAAGCCATCATCCAAAGCACCGAAAGCACCATCGCAGAGAAAAGACACCGTTGCAGGCGACAGCAAGAAATCAGTTGATCTATAACCAAAGCAGGCATACCTTTTTCTTTTCTATCATCATGAAGCAAAGCCGCCCGGCTGCCGGGCGGCTTTTTTTATTATGCCGCATGCACATAGCAAAGTTCATCCATAGACAAGCAAGCCACTCCAGCATGTTCTTGTGTTACAATTATACCCAGAAGTGAAGCGGATTTTTTGGCGGCTAGGCTGGATGACAACTGAGAACGATACATAAGCAGAACGCATCCCTGATGCATTGACGATCAGGCTGGGTTCATGGTAATATAGCCAATATCCTTTAATTTATTAGCAAGGTACCACTTTACCATATTAAAGACTTTACTGAATTTGAGGTGGAGCGTCATGTCTAAACCGAAAGGCTTCGAGAAACCGGCAGGTGTTCGTGATTATCTCCCTCATGCGGTCACCAAGCTGCGTCGGATTGAACGCGAAGTGCTTGCATGCATGGACCGCTGGGGTTACCGGCAGATTATGACACCAACGATGGAATATTACGATACGGTAGGCGTGGCAAGTTCTACGTCGGACCAAAAACTGTTTAAATTATTGAATAAACGCGGGACGACGATGGTGCTGCGGTCCGATCTGACCGCTCCCATAGCACGGGTTATGTCGTCGCTGCTGAAGGATGAGCCGCTGCCGGTGCGTTTGTCTTACCATGCAAATGTGTTTCGCGCAATCGAAGAGGAAGCAGGCCGGGAGGCTGAGTTCTTCCAGACCGGCGTCGAGCTTGTAGGCGATGATACGCCGGAGGCGGATGCCGAGGTGATTGCGCTGGCCATCGAATCCCTGAAGGCGGCAGGCGTGGAGAAATTCAAAATCGCGATGGGACATATGGGTTATCTTAATGGCCTTCTCCAGGAGGTGCTGCCTGAGCGTACGGAGGATCAAGAGAGCCTGAAGCAGGATCTGCTGAACCGCGACTATGTCGGATACAGAAATACCATTGCCAGTCTGCGCCTTACGGAGTCACAGCAGAACCAACTGGAGGGAATCCTAAAGCTGCGCGGGGGCAGGGAGATTGCCGGGCAAGCACTTGAGATTAGCAGCAACGATCTCGCAAGAGCTTCTATTGAGCACCTGTGCAGAGTATGGGAGGTGCTGGAGGCATACGGCGTCTCCAGACATGTTCTGTTTGATCTGACGATGCTCGGCGACTTCTCCTATTACACGGGAATGACGTTCGAGGGATATGCTGCCGAACTGGGCTCGCCCGTCGCAAGCGGTGGTCGTTACGACAAGCTTCTGCAGCAGTTTGGCCGTGCGGTTCCGGCAACCGGCTTTGCACTCAAGACCAATCGCATTCTGGATGGGGTGCAAGGGGAAGAGATTGCGGAGGAGCTGCCTATTCTGATCCGGTACACGGCCTCCTATCGCAAAGAGGGATTGGCAAAAGCATCAGAATTGCGGGCACAGGGCCATACCGTCATCACCTCGATCATGCCGGACTCCGCGAGTGTCAGCGATGCGGGGGTACCCGTTGTATCCGGCAGTCTGCTTAATCGAGGCTATCGGGAGATCATTACCCTTCAATAGAACGCTGATATATCACTCTATTTTATATAGGTTAAGGTCAGGAGGATGTGAACGTGGCGGAAACGTTGAAAGTAGCGATGCCCAAAGGGCGTATTTATAAAAAAGCATCCGCGCTGTTCCGTTCAGCCGGACTTCCGATTCCCCTCGATGTGGATGAGACGCGCAAGCTGGTCATTCCCTTGCCGGAGGCAGGAATGGAATTTATTCTGGCGAAGCCGGTGGATGTGCCGACTTATGTGGAATACGGTGTCGCGGATATCGGAATCGTTGGCAAGGATGTGCTGATGGAAGAGAACAAAGACGTATATGAGCTGCTGGATCTCGGCATTGCGCGGTGCAGGATGTCGGTTATCGGCTTGCCGGACTGGAAGCCGGGCATACGTCAGCGGGTTGCCACCAAATATCCGAACGTGGCATCACAATATTTCCGTGAACAAGGCCAGCAGGTTGAAGTGGTTAAGCTGAACGGTTCGATCGAGCTTGCACCGCTAATCGGTTTGGCGGACCGGATCGTGGATATGGTGGAAACGGGCCAAACGCTCAAGGAGAACGGACTTATAGAGATGACCAGCATTTTTGAAATTACAAGTCGCCTGATTGCCAATCGTGTCAGCTATCGGATGAAGAATGATGAAATTCAGGCATTGTGCGATCGGCTGCAAACGGTCATTATGTCTGAGGGAGCCGATATACAGCGATAAGAAATGAAGGTATAAACAAAGATGTGCATGGATAGATCGGACAAATAGATTGACGATTCGTAAGAAACGCTAAGCGTGTATCGAAACAAGATGTGATGCAAGCAGCGGGATTGGGGGAGATTAAGGTGAAGGTTGTATCAGCACGGGACTTTCAGCTAAAACGGGAAAATGATTACGGCACACCAGAGCAGAATGAAGTCGTGAAGGCGATCGTGCGGGATATTCGGTCTGAAGGAGATGCTGCCTTGCTGCGGCATACCGAGCAATTGGACCGTGTCCGTCTGACCGCAGATCAGCTTCGAGTTACGGAAGAAGAGCTCAAAGCGGCTTATGAACATGTGGAGCCCTCGTTCGTGAAGGCGATTCAGGCCGCGGCGGATAATATTCGGGCTTTCCATGTGAAGCAGAAGCGAAATTCCTGGATGGATCTACAGCCGGATGGTAGCATCTTAGGACAAATCATTCGTCCGTTGAAGCGCGTGGGTGTATATGTACCCGGTGGAAAAGCAGCCTATCCTTCGTCCGTGCTGATGAACGTGATCCCGGCGCAAGTGGCAGGCGTGCCCGAGATTGTCATGGTCACCCCTCCGGCTACCGGTGGGAAGGATGGGATTAACCCCTATATCCTGGTCGCTGCGGCCGAAGCGGGCGTTACGGAGATCTACCGCGTAGGAGGAGCTCAAGCGATTGCAGCTTTGGCCTACGGCACGGAGACCATTTCCCCCGTCGATAAAATCTGCGGTCCCGGCAATATTTACGTTGCGCTGGCTAAGCGAGAAGTGTACGGGGCGGTCAATATTGACAGCCTGGCTGGTCCGAGCGAGATTGCGGTATTGGCCGATGACAGCGCAGATGCTTCGTATATTGCGGCGGATTTGCTCTCCCAAGCAGAGCATGACGAAATGGCATCCGCCATTCTCGTGACGCCTTCGCGCAAGCTGGGCGAGGCGGTTGCCACTGAAGTGGAGCGGCAGCTTGAGCTGCTGCCGCGGCGCGACATCGCCCGAGCTTCCGTTGACACTTACGGTGCGGTGATCATAACGGAATCCCTTAGAGAAGGGATCGAGGTTATTAACCGTTTGGCGCCAGAACATCTGGAAATCGTGACGGAGGAGCCGATGGCGATTGTGGGCCAGATCGAGAACGCGGGTGCAATCTTCCTGGGGCCATACAGCTCGGAGCCGGTAGGCGATTATTTTGCAGGACCGAATCATATCATCCCGACGAATGGGACGGCACGGTTCGCATCGCCGGTTGATCTGGACGATTTCATTAAGAAATCGAGTTTGATCTACTACAGCAAGGAGGCCTTGCTGCGCGACGGCGAGCAGATTATGGAGCTGGCCCGGCGCGAAGGGCTTGAAGGCCATGCCCGGGCGATCGAGATTCGGCTTGAACAGGAGCGTTAAGCATCAAAGAGGAACTTGAATGATTCGTGCATACTAGATACGTTTAGAGGAGGCAATCAACGTGAGCAGTTTGGATGCAGCAGCAAGATCAGCCGGCGTGAGCCGCAAAACCAATGAGACCGACATTGCCCTGGATTTCAATGTCGATGGAACCGGGATTTCGGAATTGGAGACCGATGTGCCGTTTCTGAATCATATGCTTGACTTGTTTACGAAGCATGGCCAGTTCGATCTTCGCGTCAAGGCGAAAGGCGATATCGAGATCGATGACCACCACACGGTGGAGGATATCGGGATTTGCCTGGGGCAGACGTTCCGGGAAGCGCTGGGCGATAAAAAAGGGATCAAGCGGTATGCCAGCGTGTTTGTACCGATGGACGAGGCGCTTGCTCAAGTCATTGTGGATATCAGCAACCGCCCGCATTTTGAGTATCGGGCCGAGTATCCTTCGCAGCAGGTAGGCTCTTTTCATACCGAGCTTGTCCATGAATTTCTGTGGAAGTTGGCGCTGGAAGCCCGGATCACGCTGCATGTCATCGTTCATTACGGACACAATACCCACCATATGATTGAAGCGGTGTTTAAGGCGCTCGGCCGTGCATTGGATGAGGCGACTACCGTGGATCCGCGAGTGACCGGCGTGCCATCCACGAAGGGAGTGCTCTAATCGATGGCCATTGCAATCGTGGATTACGGCATGGGCAATCTGCACAGCGTCAGTAAAGCAGTGGAGCGGCTTGGATATAAGCCGCTTCTGACGGGGGAGCGTGAGGAGATTCTGGCGGCGGACGGCATCATTCTGCCCGGGGTCGGCGCGTTCGGAGATGCCATGGAGCAGCTGCGCGAAACCTCGCTGGACTCGGTCATGAAGGAAGCTGCGGAATCGGGGAAGCCGCTGCTGGGGATTTGCCTCGGCATGCAGCTCCTGTTCAGCCGAAGCGAGGAGCATGGCAAGTATGAAGGACTGGATATTTTGCCCGGATCGGTTGTACGGTTTGCGGGTGGTGACTACAAGGTGCCGCATATGGGCTGGAATTCGTTGCAGTTCGAGAAGCGGGAGCATCCGCTGTTTGCGGGGCTTGAGGAAGGTCATGTGTATTTTGTCCACTCGTATCATGTTCTTCCTGAGGTTCAGGCTGATTTGCTGGCGGTTACCGATTACGGTCAGCCAGTGACGGCCATCGTGGGCCGTGGTTCGGTGTACGGCATGCAGTTCCATCCCGAGAAGAGCGGGGAGCTTGGGATGAGCCTGCTTCGGAATTTTTTAGCTTTAACATAGGCTTTAACGTAAATGTAAGGCGATCAAATAGACCAGAAGGAAAGTGGGAATGGGGATGTCCTCTTTTATCATATATCCGGCAATCGATATTCGTGGTGGCAAATGCGTCAGGCTCGTGCAAGGTGATTATAATCAAGAAACGGTATACAATGACAATCCGCTCGAGGTAGCCAAATCGTGGGAAGAGCAGGGCGGCACCTTTATTCATCTTGTAGATTTGGACGGAGCAAAGGCTGGTCATCCAGTGAATGACGATATCATCGGGAAGATCGCATCCAGCGTCCAGGTTCCGGTTCAGGTAGGCGGAGGCATGCGTACGCTGGCGGATGTGGAGCGGCTGCTCTCGCTTGGCGTCAGCCGGGTTATCATCGGTACGGCGGCAATTGAAGACCGTGTCTTTACGGAAGAGGTGCTGGGAAAATACGGCGATAAGGTGGCCATCGGGATCGACGCGCGCAACGGATACGTCGCAACAAGGGGCTGGCTGGAAACGTCGGAGGTTCAAGCCGAGGTGTTGGCTAAGGAGCTGGCAGCCAAAGGAGCGGAAACCTTCATCTTTACCGATATTTCCCGCGACGGGATGATGCAGGGGCCTAACGTAGAGGCGATTGTCTCGCTTGCCAAAGCCAGCGGCCGCTCGGTCATCGCTTCGGGAGGCGTGACGAAGCTGGACGATCTGCTGGCGCTCAGCGCGCACAGCGGTGACGGTGTAGGCGGAGCAATCGTAGGCAAGGCGCTGTATACAGGCAATATTGACCTGAACGAGGCCATTTCGCGAATCAAGTGAGGCTGGACCTTGGATCCGTTCAAATAAGCGATTGATTGAGTTCAAAGGGGAAGAGGGGAAAGGCATGCTGGCAAAACGGATCATACCTTGCTTGGACGTGAAGGACGGCCGGGTGGTGAAGGGCGTAAATTTTGTGAATCTCCGCGATGCGGGCGATCCCGTGGAATTGGCGGCGCTCTATGACCGGGAAGGCGCAGACGAGCTAGTCTTTCTGGATATATCAGCTTCGGTTGAAGGCCGGGCAACGATGGAAGAAGTCGTTCGGAGAACGGCAGGTGAAATCGCCATTCCTTTTACCGTGGGTGGAGGGATCTCGTCCGTCGAGGACATGAAGCGGATTCTGCGTGCGGGCGCGGATAAAATCGGGATGAATACGGCCGCGGTCAAGCAGCCTGAGCTGATCTCCGCCGGAGCACGCAAATTCGGCTCCCAATGCATCGTCGTGGCGATCGACGCCAAGTACAACGAAACGTGGGGAGAATGGGAAGTGTACACGCACGGCGGACGTACGCCTTCCGGCATCAAAGCGCTGGATTGGGTAAAACAGGCGGAGAGCCTGGGTGCGGGCGAGATTTTGTTGACCAGCATGGATGCGGACGGTACAAAGGATGGGTTCGATCTGTCGCTAACCTCTGCCGTATCTTCGACGGTGCAGATCCCGGTCATCGCGTCCGGCGGCGCCGGCAAAGAGGATCACTTCTATGACGTGTTCACCAAGGGGAAGGCGGATGCGGGTCTTGCCGCAACGATTTTTCACTATAAAGAGATCTCGATTCCTCATCTGAAGTTGCATCTTAGTCAAAAAGGAGTGGATATACGGTGAGCGAAGATATGTTGAAGGATTTATCCCTGGAGCAGGTCAGCGAGCACATCCGTTGGGATGCCTCGGGCCTGGTGCCGGCGATTGTACAGGATGCACAGAGCAAGCAGGTGCTGATGATGGCTTATATGAATCGGGAGTCTCTTCGATTGACGCTGGAAAGCGGCGAAACTTGGTTCTGGAGCCGTTCGCGCGAGGAGCTGTGGCATAAGGGGGCAACATCCGGGAACGTCCAGACGGTAGTATCCATGACGTACGACTGTGATGGAGACACCCTCTTACTGCAGGTGAATCCGAAGGGACCGGCTTGTCATACCGGACAAACGACCTGCTTCCACAATGAGATTACCGTTCAGGGGCAGAAAAGCGGGTCAGGGAGTAACCCTTCAGCTGCTGAGAGCGGGCGGTTTGCGGTTCTTGCCGAGTTGGAAGAGGTCATTGCCCAGCGTGAAGTGGAGCGGCCTGAAGGGGCTTATACGACATACCTCTTTGATAAAGGGGTGGACAAAATCCTTAAGAAGGTGGGCGAAGAAGCCTCCGAAACGATCATCGCCGCCAAAAATAAAGACAACGCCGAGCTGAAGCTTGAGATCAGCGATCTGATCTACCACCTGCTGGTGCTTCTTCAGGAGCGGAAGCTCCCGCTGGATGAGATCATGGATGAGCTGAGCCGCCGCCATGAACGGCCGCGCCGCGATTAGGAGGCCTGCTCGATGCATATTGATTACCATACCCATCATGCCCGGTGCGGGCATGCCGAGGGGCAGCTGGAGGAGTATGTTCGGCGCGCCATTGAACTCGGGTTGGATCAATTGGGCTTGTCGGATCATATGCCCTTGATTCACGTCAACCCGGAGACGTATTATCCGGAGATGGCCATGCCGATGGACGAGCTGCCGCGTTACGTGGAAGAGTGCCTGCAGCTGAAGGAGCGTTACAAAGGACAGATTGACATTCGGATTGGTATCGAAGGCGATTATATCGAGGGATATGAAGAACAGATCGAGCGGATCGTGAAAGACTATCCTTGGGATTATGTCATTGGCTCCGTTCATTTTCTTGGTGAATGGGATATTACGGATTACCGCCAGACCCAAGGCTGGGAGGGCAAGGATCCGCTTGAGGTCTATCAACAATATTATGATGCGGTGCAGAAGGCCGCCGCGACCGGCTTTTATGATATCATGGGCCATCTGGATGTGATTAAGCGGTTCGGATATGGGCCAGGACCCGAGCAGAAGCCGGACGTGATCGCTCTGGAGCGAGCCGCGCTTGCGGCCGTGGCCCAAAGCGGGCGAGCCATGGAGCTGAACGCCTCCGGTTTATCGAAGGCCTGTGAGGAAATGTTTCCGAGCCGCCGCATGCTGGAGGAAGCGATGAAGCTTGGCATTCCGTTGACTTTAGGGTCGGATGCCCATCAGCCGATGAAGCTGGGCGAGCATCTGGACAAGGCCCGGACACTGCTCTGGGAGCTTGGCGTTCGGGAGATCGCGACCTTCCGTAACCGGAAGCGGGAGATGGTGCTTTTGAATGTTGAGGGAAACGATGTATAATAAAGAAAAGCTCTAATTGCAAACAGGTTTATTGCAGACGGCTGTTTTCTACTCCTAGAGACCCTTCTTCGAAGAGGTTGAAGGAGGCGGGAACAGCCTGATTTGACGATAGCGCTTTCAACGAGATCGCTGCATCAGCCGACATTATCAACCACTCTCGTCAGGAGGTCCTCATGTATCGTTCATTACGATTGTTCGCCGGAACTTCCAATCCGACGCTTGCCGCAAATATCAGTCAGCAGTTGGGAGTTGAACTGGGAAAGATCAAGATTTCCCGCTTTCAGAGTGGCGAAGTTTATGTACACTTTGAAGAGAGCATCCGCAATTGCGATGTTTTTCTACTGCAGTCCTTTTCTCACCCGATCAATGAAATGTTCGTAGAACTGCTGGTGATGATTGATGCCGCAAAGCGTGCTTCCGCCAGAACGATCAATATCATTGTGCCCTATTACGGTTATGCCAGACAGGAACGAAAGTCAGCGCCTCGTGAACCGATATCGGCCAAAATGGTAGCCGATGTGCTGACCACAGCCGGGGCCAACCGCGTGATTACGATTGATCTGCATGCGCCCGCCATTCAAGGTTTCTTCAATATACCGGTGGATCATCTGACTGCACTGGATCTGATTACGGAGTATCTGAAGTCCAAGAATATCGAGAACCCGGTCATCGTATCCCCCGATGCCGGGCGGGCGAAGACAGCCGAGAAGCTCGCAAGCCGCTTGGGATCGCCGTTTGCCATGATGGTCAAGCAGCGTCCTGCCCATAACGAAGCCGTTATCACCCATGTGATTGGGGACGTGGCAGGGCGTACGCCGATTATTATCGAGGACTTGATTGATACCGGAACCACCATCGTGCAAGTGGTCGAAGGTCTTAAGGAACGGGGAGCTAACGATGCCATCGTTTGTGCGACCCATGGGCTCTTCTCCGGTGAAGCGCTAAGCCGTCTGGACCATGCTCACATCGAGGAAATCGTGGTCACAGACTCCATCGTGCTCCCGGATCATCACTGCAAGATGCGGCTTAAGGTGCTGTCTGTTGCGCCCATGTTGGCCCAGGCAACCCACATTATTATCGAGGGCGGATCGATCGCCACTTTATTCAAAGACGCCGGTGTGTAAACT
Organism: Paenibacillus sp. GM2FR; assembly: GCF_002803325.1. Classification (NCBI taxonomy): domain Bacteria; kingdom Bacillati; phylum Bacillota; class Bacilli; order Caryophanales; family Paenibacillaceae; genus Paenibacillus; species Paenibacillus sp. GM2FR. The sequence goes on from NZ_MKZM01000009.1 coordinate 18,032, forward strand.
GGTGTCTTTTTTCTGCAAATGACGTTGAAACTTGTGTTATACTGTTGTGGATAGAGGAGCAAGTTAAAGGAGGTGCCTTGCTTTTCGTGAATGGTCATCCATATGGGTCCAGTGACCCCCACAATGTTATATCTATCGAGATGAATGCCAATTTCTTCTTCGATCGCGCGGTTCGTTCGCTTGATCGTTTCCAATATGACAAGGCTCTGAAATATTTTCGCAAAGCTGTTGAATATGAACCGGATAATCCGGTGAATCATTGCAATATGGCGGGTATATTATCAGAGACGGGAGATTATAAAGCTTCCAACGATGTGCTGGCTCACGTTCTGGAGCAGGTTGACCCGTTGATGACGGAGTGCTATTTCTATATGGCGAACAACTACGCCAATATGGAACAGTTCGAGAAAGCGGAAGAAGCGCTTGTCACCTATCTGGAAGAGGATCCCAGCGGTCAGTTTCTGGATGAGGCCGAGGAGATGATGGAGCTGCTTCATTACGAGCTGAATCGTCCTGCCAAGCTGAACCGGATCAAGAGTCGTGAAGGCGTGGTCGAGCATGAGCATGCCCGGGCACTGCTTGAGGAAGGGAAATTCGCTCAAGCGGTCAAGCTGTTGGAGGAAATCGTCAAGGATAATCCGGATTTTCTGGCTGCGCGCAACAATCTGGCTCTGGCTTATTATTATATGGGGCGCTTTGATACCGCGAAGCGCACGATTGGCGAGGTGTTGGATCAGGAGCCGGGCAATCTGCACGGTCTATGCAATCTGGCTATCTTCTTTCAGCATGAAGGAAATCAGGAACAGCGCGACCGATTGATGGACATGCTAACGGTGACGGTTCCTTTTCATCAGGAGCATGTATTTAAGCTGGCGACAACGATGGGAATACTGGGGCAGCATGAAATCGCCTACGGTCATTTTCGCCGCTTGTTGAAGGAAGAGGAGTTTAGCGGAGATCCTAGTCTGTATCATTATACTGCTGCTGCGGCTTGCAATAGCGGTTATTATGATAAGGCCGAGAAATATTGGCGGCAAGCATTGAAGCTGGACGGAGACTCGGTGATTCCGAATTTCTATCTGGCACAGCTGCAAAAGCGTAAAGAGACCGGTACGGACCAGATGAAGGTGAGTTATCACTATCATCTTCCATTCGAAGAGCAGTTCAAACGCTGGGAGCATGACGGCGACAAATTGACGGAGGAAGCGAAGCAGAATCCGCTGATTCGATCTTCGTTCTTCTGGGCGCTCCGACATGGCGATCCCCATACCAAGCTGCAGGTGATCCGGACGTTGGAATTGATTGCCGATGAAGAGGTGCAGCATGCGCTGCAGTCGTTCTTGCAGGAGCCGGGAGAGGATGCGGAGCTGAAGGATGCCGCCCGCCTGGTACTCCAGCAGATGGAGGCCGCAAGCAATCGGCTGAAGGAACGCCGCGACGATCGCGATGTATCCAGCAGCAAGACCCGCGAGGTGCTGCCGGATTGGCTGCCTTCCTGGAAAGCGGTGCTGGAGAAGGCAGAGCAGACGATGGACATGCGGGTAGACGCTTTTTGGAAAAAAGAGATGGAGAATCTCTGGTCCGATTTCCTAAGCCGGCTGTATCCTGATATTCCGAACATTCGGAATGTGGAGGGCTGGGCAGCGGCATTGGAATATCTGACGGCCAAGAAGCGCGGACGAACCCTGACCTATGAACAGGTGGCTGTCCGTTATGGTATATCGCCATCAACCGTTAGCCGTTACGCACGTCAAATGGATAGCGTATGTGAAACGAAAGCACAGCCGGATGATAATTTTCGGCCATTTACGGAAAACATTTAAGTAAGAACCCATATTCGGATACTTAGGAGACCTTGGTACATGAAGATTCCATAAGTCCAGAATAGAATGAAGCACGCAACAAAAATCGACACCTTAAAGGAGGCCGTATCTATGTACAAATCAATCGTAATCGGAACAGGACCTGCCGGATTGACGGCAGCCATCTACTTGGCACGCGCGAACTTGAAGCCGCTCGTTATCGAAGGAATGCAGCCGGGCGGTCAACTTACGACAACGACGGAGGTTGAGAACTTCCCTGGATTTCCGCAAGGAATCATGGGTCCTGAGCTGATGGATAATATGCGTCAACAAGCGGAGCGCTTCGGTGCGGAGTTCAAGAGTGCCTGGGTCGAGTCCGTTGATTTCTCCGAGCGTCCGTTCAAGGTGAATGTCGAGGGCATGGGCGAGCTTCTGGCTGAGTCCGTGATTATCTCGACAGGAGCTTCCGCGAAGTATCTTGGAATTCCGGGAGAGCAGGAGAACGTTGGCCGCGGCGTAAGCACATGCGCAACATGCGACGGATTCTTCTTCCGCGGGAAAAAGATCATTGTCATCGGCGGCGGCGACTCCGCGATGGAGGAAGCCAGCTTCTTGACGCGTTTTGCTTCCAGCGTAACGGTAGTGAACCGTCGTACCGAACTGCGTGCATCCAAGATCATGCAGGATCGCGCACGTGAGAACGAGAAGATCCAGTGGGCTCTGGACCGTACGCCGGTTGAGGTGGTTACCAGCGAAACCGGTGTTAAGGGGCTAAAGGTCCGCAACAACGAGACCGGAGAAGATGAACTGATTGAAGCGGAAGGCGTGTTCGTGGCGATCGGCCATACGCCGAACACGGGCTTCCTTGGCAATCAGATTACAACCGATCCGACCGGCTACATCCTGGTTAAACCGGGTACGACGGAGACGAACATCCCGGGCGTATTCGCCTGTGGTGACGTTCAGGATACGCGTTACCGTCAAGCGATTACGGCTGCAGGCACAGGCTGTATGGCCGCTATGGACTGTGAGAAATATCTCGAGGGTCATATGGTGCATGACTGGAGCGAAACGCTGAATAAATAATCCCTATCTTTTTGAGGGATGATATGTAAATTAGAAAAAGCCTCTGAGCTATACAGCTGACGGTTTTGGCGAGACTAACATCTCGTAAAAACCTGTCTTGTGTAGCCTGGGGCTTTTTTGCTGAGGTTAGAGACTTAATGCCTTGTTGGCATTTTTCACGTCATTCTCCAGCAGCTGCTTCAAATTGTAAGATGGATACAGACCGCGCGCATACATAAAATAGAAGACCTTCCCGTGCAGCTCAATGGCTTTGTTCAATTGCTTCTGCAGGGTTTCTCTTACGCTAGGCGTTGCGGCTTCGGTAATGGCAATAGCGTAGCTGCGGACAGAGGTTTTGGCAAAGCCCAAGAGATGGCCAGCGTAGTACGCCGTCAAATCGGCACCGGAAAGACTACGGGTTCCGGTTGGGGCTTCCGAATAGTAAGGTAAAAGCTCTCGTAAGTTTTGTTCTACTCCTTGGATCGCCTCGGTGTATAGTCCATGGAGTTGAGGGTCTTTAATATCATGCAATGACATTTTGAATCCCATCAGGTGGTTAGCCTGAAAGGCGGTTAATTCATGAATCTCCAGCGTTTCATGCCAAGCAAGATGCCTCGGGTTTTGACTCATGCTCAATAGATTCTCCTCCATAATCAATATGCGATAGCCTATTCACCGAATGAAGGAGTGGTGCATAGCCCAGCCCCGAAACCTTACAAATCTAACGACAACCGCACCATGTCGCGCAGCAGCATGCCGTTCTCATAGATTTCCTCTTCGTAATGACGGACAAAAAAGTCCCGATCGATGCCTGTCATCCGAAATCCGCATTTCTGATACAGCGCCAGCTGCGCCACGCCGGTACTCCCTGTGCCAACTTCAATCGTTGCATATCCCAGCTCTCGTGCTTGCCCGATGGCATGATTCACGAGCTGTTTGCCATATCCCTGGCCGTGCAGATTCTCGCTTACGGCAACGTTAACCAGCTCGATCGTATCGGGCCTTGTCGGCAGCAGAACGTAGACCCCGATTGGATGCGAGTCCTCTTCAGCCACATAGCAATGACCTCGTTTTACATAGTCCTCTACAAGCCTGATCGACGGGTCTGCAAGGAGCAGCAGGTCCATAGGGGGTTTTTCATGAGTATTCAGCTTTCTAATGTTCACGAGCGTTCTCCCTTATTATCATCTATAGTGATTTTAAAACAGGTTTATTGTAACATGCCTGGGCACTGAATTCCTGAATTTGGATGATTTCAACTGGCGGTTGAATTCTTCCGGGATTCAAAGATCGGGTTATTGTGTGCCCCGTGCAGGCCCCCTACAATGTGGTTATATAGGAGTGTGATACGTATGAGAGACATGTTAGCCAAAAATATTCATCGTTACCGCAAAGAACGGGGGTTTACGCAGGAGGGATTGGCCCACAAGCTGGGCGTTACGTTCCAGGCGGTATCCAAATGGGAAACGGGACAGACCATGCCCGATATTGCGCTGCTTCCCGAGCTCTCTCTGCTGCTTGATGTCAGCATCGATAAGTTGTTTGGTTATTCTGGGGCGGGCAAGCCGATCAGCATATATGAAGAGGAGTATAAAACACCAGGGTACTATTGGGGCACGGAGCCGAACGCAGCCTGTTATCAGGTGCTTGAAATGATCCCGCCCACAAGAAGGGTAAAGCTGCTGGATATCGGGTGCGGTGAAGGGAAGGATGCCGTGTTTTTTGCCCGTAACGGCTATGATGTCACAGCATTCGACATTTCGGATGCGGGGATTGAGAAAACGAAGCGATTGGCCGATCACATCGGGGTTCACGTGAACGTATTCAAGGCGGATATTTCCGATTACCGTCTGGACTCGGAGTTTGACGTGCTGTATTCCAGCGGCGTGCTGCATTATATCCGACCCGAGTATCGTGAAGAGATCTTTGCGAATTATAAAAAATTCACGTCGGCAGAGGGACTTCATTGCCTTAATGTGTTCGTACAAAAGCCGTTCATTGCGCCTCCTCCCGAGGATGAGCCGTACGCTTACGACTGGAGGTCCGGGGAGCTTATGATGCATTATCACGATTGGTTGATTCACAGCTGCCCTGAGGTGATTTTTGATTGCAATTCGTCGGGTATACCGCACCGTCATGCGATGAGTAAGTTGATTGCACAGAAGGCGTAAGGAAGGCGACTTGAAAAGCCGAGTATAGACGGTTACCAATCCGGGTACGGCAAGAATGGTAATCCACCAACGACAAGATGATGCTGGAGAGCTAACGATTAGCATCAAGCATCATCACAACCGCCAATTTGGCGGTTTTCTTAAGATATCAGAAAGTATACACTTCGAAGCTTGTGACTTCCTGATATCGCAAGAAAAACTTCTTCTAACTGCGGTCTGTCATCTGTGAAGGTGCGTCGATAGACGTTTTTCTTGCTTGTTGGTATAAATATGAGGATTGTTAACATAGCGGCTCCTTCCCGGACATACATAAGGGTGTAGGATTAATATTGGCATGGGAGGTCTTTCATGAACAACCATAACAATCTTGGTTATCCAGCGCCGTCTGCGGGTTATGCACCGGGTTACTATGCCTATCCCCCGCCCCAACCTATACCGCCGTATTACGCGCCGCGTACCCCGGAAATTCCGCAGCCAGCCCACTACGCAGCGCTGGTTGAACCGGTATTTATTGAGCATCTGCTGCGGCATAAAGGAGCCAAGGTGGTCATCATGACCACCGCGGGGAAAGTCGATGGGATCTTATCCGGCGTTGCGGTGGACCATCTCCAATTGACGGTCGGGGATCATAAGGCGCTGCACATTCGGTTAGCCGAGGTGGTATACTTCGAAGGCGTTCCGTACTAATAAACAGGTGAGCAAAAATAGTTTAAACGGAAAATTACCGGCTGGAAAGGAAGGATTAGGCCGGCAAATCGCCAATTCATACAATACAGATCCGAAGGCGTTCCGATGGGGACGTCTTTATTCTATTGAACTGAGGCCGACCGATTGGATGGGGCGGTGTGGAGGAACGATGAAAAAAGTACGCATTCCATTCGACATCATGACGCTGCCTGTCAGCTTGCAGCCATATATCCAGACAGCTGTCGTCTATGACAGCAGCTCCTCGGAACAGGCCAGAACCCTGTACATCGAGGGAGCGAACCAATCGATGTTTTTAAAGATAACGAAACGGGATGAACTTATGAGAGAAGGGTTGATGTCGGATTATTTACACGGAAAAGGCCTGGCTCCCAAGGTGCTGGCTTATGAGCAGCATGGCGAGAACGATTACCTGCTCACCGTTGCGCTGCAAGGGGAAGATGGAGTGTCCGGAGGTCATCTGAAGGATCCGAAGAGGCTGGCTTCCGTGTTCGGGGAGAGTTTGTGTTATCTCCATTCTGTATCTGCAACCGATTGTCCCTTTCCGAATCGAACGGCTGAACTTGTCCAGGAGTATCAGGAAGGCATCATGAACAAAATGGAAGATGTCAAAGGGTTTCCGGGTGGAAGAGAACAGGCCCTATTATGCCTTGAGAAGCTGCAGGGAACGGCTGATCATGATGTGCTGCTCCACGGCGATTATTGCCTGCCGAATTTGATTATGAGAGATTTCCAGCTTGAAGGTTTTATCGATCTGGGCAATGGCGGGATCGGGGACCTTCATTACGATCTCTATTGGGGAATATGGACGCTGCGATATAACCTGGGGAGCGATGACTACCAGGATATTTTTCTCGACCATTACGGTCGGAACGATTTTGATCCGGAGAGATTGGCGTTATGGACCGCATTGACGGATCGTATCTAGGGTGGAAAGGAAGATGCACATGAATTCATATCATATTCGAGTCGCTGGCCGGGAGGATGAATCCTTTTTGCGGGAAATGCTGTATGAGTCTCTGTATGTGCCCGAGGGAGAGGAGCCTTTTAGCCGAGACATACTCGAAGAGCCGTTCATGAAAAAATACGTGGAGGACTGGGGGCGAGCGGGCGATCTGGGCTACATTGCCGTGAATGCCGCAGGCAAGCCGGCAGGCTCGATTACCATCCGTTATTTTGATGAAGGGAACAAGGGGTTCGGTTACGTGAGCGATGACATCCCGGAGCTGGGCATGGCGCTGCTGCCGGAATCCCGCGGGCAGGGGCTTGGAACGGCCCTGATGAAGGAATTGTTCAGAGGAATGAAGGAGCAGGGGATTCAAAAGGTATCGTTAAGCGTCGCTCCGGAGAATACAGCAGCTATGAAATTATATGAGCGTTTCGGATTTCAAGAGGTAGGCATGAGCGGAACCTCTATCACGATGGTTGCGGATGTCATCTGAGACACGGGAATTGGATGATCTAATAAGGAAGATGGGGGATTACGATGCTGGTGTACGAGGCAGGGCCGATAACGGTTCGCGAGCTGGAGGAGAAAGATGAATGGTCCTTAGCTTCTTGGCTGTCCAATCCGGATGTGCTGCAGTATTATGGGGGACGGGACCATCCTCACGACGTGGAGCGGGTGCGGGAGCATTTTTACGTGGATGATGATGAGACTCGCTGCATCATTGAATATGAGGGGAAGCCGATCGGGTATATCCAGTTCTATCTTTTGGATGAAGAGACGTTAGGCGAGTATGGGTATGGCGGGAGTGATTCGGGCGGAAGAACATTTGCCACGGATCAATTCATCGGGAAGCCGGATTATTGGAACCGAGGCATCGGTACGAAGCTCGTGACTTCCATGGTGGATTATCTCGTGTTTCAGAGGCAGGCCGATCGGATCGTAATGGACCCGCAGGCTTGGAATGAACGGGCGATTGCCTGTTACGAGAAGTGCGGTTTCCGGAAGGTCAGGCTGCTGGAGAAGCATGAACAGCATGAGGGAGAACTGCGGGACTGCTGGATTATGGAGTATCGGGCGGAGCGAAATTAAATAGATTGGGCATTGAAGGGATGGAACGAAGCGGCTGAGTTTTCAGTGTAGGTAAGAAGCAAAAGAGTACGGTCCTAGGGGATACCGTACTCTTTTGCTCTTTTTCTTTAAAATACTCATATCATTAGTAACCGTTAGCGGTATTCCCTTGGGATTCGGCGCGCTACCCCGGTTCGGATGGCTGCCTGGATGACAAGGTCCCGGATGCCGCTGACGACTTGCTGGTTGAATACGCTCGGAATGATGTAATGCCGGCTCCGTTCCTTGTCCGTGACCGCCGATGCGATCGCTTCGGCCGCGGCGAGTTTCATCTCCTCGTTGATGGTGGAGGCTCTGCAGTCCAGGGCGCCGCGGAAAATTCCCGGAAAGCATAACACGTTGTTGATCTGGTTCGGATAATCCGATCTTCCCGTTGCAATGACGCCTGCGATATCCTCGACCTCCTCCGGGAGAATCTCCGGGATCGGATTGGCCATCGCGAAGACGATAGGACGCTCTGCCATCGCTTGAACATCCGCTCTCTTCAGGATTCCGCCGGCAGACAAGCCGATAAACACGTCGGCGCCTTGGATGACGTCTTGGAGTGATCCGGAACGCCGTTCGGGGTTGGTATGGCTGGCGTACCACTGCCACATGGCATGGTCATACGTCTGATCAGCGGTCAGCGCGCCGAGGCGATCGACGCCGATGATGTTCTTCACGCCCGCTGACATAAGTATTTTGCTGCAGGCAATGCCGGCGGCGCCAATGCCGCAGACGACAACCTTCAGATTATCCACGGATTTACCGACGACCTTCAGCGCATTGATCAAGGCTGCATACAGGACGACGGCGGTTCCGTGCTGGTCGTCATGGAACACCGGGATGTCCAATTCCTCGCGGAGGCGCTGCTCAATCTCAAAGCATCGCGGCGAGGAGATATCCTCCAGATTGATACCGCCAAACGCGGGAGCGATCGCTTTGATCGCCGTAATGATGCCCTCGGTATCCTGCGTATCCAGGCAGATCGGGAAGGAGTCCACGTCTGCCAGCTGCTTGAAGAGCATCGACTTGCCTTCCATCACCGGCATGGCCGCATAGGGGCCGATATTGCCAAGCCCCAGGACGGCGCTGCCGTCGGATATTACGGCCACGGTGTTGCGCTTTACGGTTAGCGTAAAGGCCTTGCGGGGCTCTTCGTGAATGGCCATGCACACGCGCGCGACATCCGGGGTGTACACGCGGGAGAGGTCGGCGCGGTTCTGGATCGGCGCTTTCAGCTTGGTCTCGATCTTTCCTCCCAAGTGCAGCAGGAAGGTGCGATCAGATAGATGCAGCAGCTGAACGCCGGACATGCTGCGAATGCGCTCGGCAATAATGTCGATGTCGACGGTGTCGATCACGGTGATGGTAACGTCTCGAATCGTGGCATGCTTGCTCGTCTGAATGACGTCAATGGCGACGATATCGCCGCCTGCCTCGAAGATGGCGGCCGCGACTTGGCCGAAGTTGGCTTCTTCCATATGCATTTCGATTCTTGCGATGACACTTTTGCCGCCTAATTTGCTGGTATTCATGACTGCCTCCTTCGCCTACGATATACGTATGATGGTTAGCCTTCTTCGTTCACGACAACTTCCTTGCCTCTTCGCTTGAGCAGAATCGGAACGATAATCCAGAGCAGGGCGATGATGAGGAATGCCAGCGACATCGGCTTCTGCAGGAAGATCATAAAGTCGCCGTTGGATGTGGTCAGCGCCCGGCGCATATTGTTCTCGATCATGGGACCCAGCACGAGTCCGAGCACCAGCGGCGCGAGCGGAAAGTCATTGCGGGCCAGCAGGAAGCCGGCAATGCCGCAGATGAGCAGGAGGACCAGGTCGAAGATCTGTGCTTGAACGGCGTAAACGCCGAAGATGGAGATGGCAATAATGATCGGAATGAGATATTTGGCCGGGGTCTGGATGACCTTGGCGAAAACCTTGACCAGCGGCATGTTCAGCACGAGCAGAAGCAGGTTGCCGATAAGCATGCTGGCGATCAGTCCCCATGCAACCTGTGGGTGCTCTTCGAACAGCAGCGGGCCTGGCTGGATGTTGTACATGATGAGCGCCCCCATCAGGATGGCAGTTGTCCCGGAGCCTGGAATGCCAAGCGTCAGCAGCGGGATCATAGCGCCTCCTGATGCCGCATTGTTGGCCGATTCGGGTGCAGCCACGCCAGCGATGTTGCCTTTGCCGAAGGATTCCGGATGCTTGCTGACCTTTTTCTCAACGATATAACTGAAAAAGGAAGCAAGCGTTGCGCCAGCGCCCGGCAGAATACCGATAAAGAAGCCGAGGATCGAGCCTCGGGCAATCGGTCCCGCGCTATCCTTCAGGTCTTGGCGTGTCGGCAGGATGCGGCCGATCTTGGAAGTTGGACCTGCTGCGTAGTCTCTCTCCAGAATGGATTTAAACACTTCGCCAAGGGCAAACAAACCGACGGCAATCGTTAGAAATTCCAGTCCGGAGTACAGGATGGGGATATCAAAGGTGAAGCGGGCGACGCCGGATACGGTATCCATGCCGATGGTAGCAAGCAGCAGACCGAATACGGTCATAATAAGTGCCTTCGTGATCGATTTGCCTGCAAGTCCGCTTACTGCACAGAGTCCCAGCAGCATGAGCGAGAAATAATCAGCTGGCCCGAATTTAATGGCTACATTGGATAATGGCTCCGCCAGTGCGATCAATGCCACAAGCGCGAAGAGCCCGGCTGCGAACGAGCCGATCGCAGCGATGGACAAGGCAGGGCCTGCCCTGCCTTGCTTCGCCATCTGGTAGCCGTCCAGCGTCGTAACGACAGACGAGGACTCTCCCGGCGTGTTCAGCAGAATCGAAGTTGTAGATCCGCCATACATAGCTCCGTAATAGACGCCTGCCAGCAGAATAATCGAGCTGGTTGCTGCCGCTTCCGCCGGCAAGCCGCTAGTCATGGAGGCGGTGACGGGGATCAGAAGCGCGACGCCGCTCATCGGACCGATGCCGGGAAGGACCCCGACCGAAGTGCCGATCAGCACGCCTAAAAAGGCGAAGAGCAGATTATGCCACTGCAAGGCGGTCATAAAGCCATCCGCCAAATAATCCAGAACGTTCATTGTAGATTCCTCCCATGCTCATGATAGCCAAGACGGGAAGCCCGGCATGGAGCCTTCCAGCAAGATAACAAAGATGACGTACACGCCGCCGGAGAACAGCGCGGAGATTAGAATGGATTTCAGCCACTTGCCTCGTTCCAGCGTCTGAAACGCAAACAGGAGGAACAGGAAGGTACCGATGATATATCCGATGAATTCCAGGAAATAAGCATAGAGAAAGGCTGCCGCAAAAATCATGAAGAACCTTCTGTAGTCCAGTTTCTCTGTATGGTTCTCCGTCGGCTTGGCTTTCAGTGCTTCATAAAACAAACGAATGCTGAGCAGCACAAGCGCCAGGCCGAGGCCGAACGGGAATATGTTAGGGCCGACGGTGCTTCCGTACGCGGATGAGCTGATCTTGGCGCTCTGCCACATAAAGCCGATGCCAAGGAGCAGGAATACGATGCTGGCGTAACGGTCAAACGTTCTGTTCAAGGTTGACACCTCCTCAAGATGAAACGGGAGAGGGAGTGTGCGCCACCCCCTCATTCCAAGGCGTTACTTCTGCATGCCTAGAGCCGTAAGCAGCTCCTGCACGTCTTGGTCTTGCTCTTCAAGGAAGGCCTTGAAGTCAGCGGCGTTACGATACTCACTAGCCCAATCGTTAGCAACGAGCTCTTGCTGCCATACTGCGTTCTCGGAGAGGTCCTTCAGCGTTTTATCCCAGAAGGCCAACTGCTCTTCCGTCAGTCCCTTCGGACCGAATACACCGCGCCAAATGGTGAATTCGGCGTCCAGACCGAGCTCCTTCAGGGTCGGTACATCCGCGAAGTCTCCGCCGAGTCGTTCGCTTGAAGTAACGGCCAGGATCTTGATCTTGCCGGCCTTCAAGTAGCTGCCGAGCGAAGAGATGTCCGTGCCGATCGCATCGGCATTGTTGCCGAGGAGTGCCGCGATGGCCTCGCCGCCGCCATCATAGGATAAGTACTTCACGGTTCTCGGATCCACGCCCGACTTGAATGCAGGCAGAACGCTGATCAAATGGTCCATCGAGCCCGGAGCGGAACCGCCCGCTAGTGTGACGGAGGTCGGATCGGCTTTGATCGCGTCGATCAGCGATTGCAGATCGGTGAATTTGGAGTTTGCCGGTACGGCAATCGCTCCGAAGTCTTTGGTCATTTGGGCGAGCGGCGTCACGTCCTTGTAGCCGAATGGACTGTTCCCTTCTTTTTTCAGATTGTTAATTAGAATAGGCGGGGAGCTGACGAACAGCTTGTAGGGGTCTTCGTTGTCTTTAGCTACGTATTCCGCGAGAAACACGGTTCCGCCGCCGCCAGGCTTGTTCTCAACGGTCATCGTCTGTTCGATAAGCTTGGTTTCCGTTAATACCTTGGTGAGAGATCGGGCGGTTTTGTCCCATCCGCCGCCCGCCCCTGAAGGTGCGGTCACGATAAATGGTTTTTTCGGATATTCGCCGGTGCTGCTTCCGGAAGTACTGCAGGCTGTCAGGCTCATCGCCAAGACAAGCGCAGCGGTTATGATTTTTATGCCGTTTCGTTTAAGCATGGATAAATTCCTCCTTATCGTTGACCGAGAGTTCGCAATATCTGTAAGCGCTTACTTAATGAAGTTCCTTCATACTATCATCGAGCGTCTGGCTTGAATAGAATTGCGACATAAGTTGAAAAAACTTCATTTCGCTAATTTTGTTCATAAAATTTACGGCTGATTTTTTTAGAGGACTATGTTAGAGGTATGATCTAGAATACAATAGGAAAATCAGAGACATGTGTGTTTAGGCGACCATGCGTATGGGGGAGATTGAATGCGTTTACAGACGAGGCTTATTCTGCTTATCGGCACCCTGTTGTTTGCCGTCATTGTCGCCTTGACCTTCAGTTTTGAGCGACTGCTCGTAACGACGCTGGAGAAGAGCATCGGCGCATCGGCATTAAAGCTGGCGAAGGCCGTGGCGGAAATGGACGTCATTCAGGATGCGTTCGAGGAGGAGAACCCGTCTGCCATTATTCAGCCCGTCGTGGAGGAAATCCGGCTGGAGACAGACGCCGAGTATATCGTCATCGGTAACCGTGAAGGGATCCGGTATGCGCATCCTCTTGCCGATCGGATCGGCAAAGAGATGGTCGGAGGCGACAACGGCCCGGTATTGGAGGGCATGAGCATCATATCGAAGGCGAATGGCTCCATGGGGCCCTCGCTTCGGGGGAAGACGCCGATTTACAATGACAAGAACGAAATCATCGGCATCGTATCGGTGGGCATTCTAATGAGAGATATCGAGACATCGGCACAATCGTATCGCAATCGAGTCCTGTTCTTTGCGGGAATTGCATTAATCCTGGGGTGCGGCGGAGCTATATGGATATCGTCCAGCGTCAAGCGATCCATTCACGGGCTGGAGCCGAAGGAAATCGGCTTATTGTACCAAGAGAAACGCGCGATTCTGGAAACGATTCATGAAGGTATTATCGCCGTTAATCGGGAGGGCATGGTAACCCTGGCCAACCATACAGCGATGATGCTGATTGATCCGGCGGAGCGAAGGGCGATCGCCGGGCAGTATATTCAGGATGTCATCCCGGGCACCCGATTGCTGGAGGTTATGCAGACCGGGGTAGCGGAGAAGGATCAGGAGATGGTCATTAACGATCATGCGGTTGTGGTGAACCGGCTCCCTATCTATGATCATGAACATCGGATTGTAGGGGCAGTCTCCAGCTTCCGCAATAAATCCGAGCTTCTGCACCTGACCGAAGAGCTTACGCAGGTGAAGAGATATACGGAAGCGCTGCGCGCGCAGACGCATGAATATTCCAACAAGCTCTATACGATTTACGGTCTGATTCAGCTGGAATCATATCAGGAGGCGATGGATCTGATTACGCATGAGACCGATGTGCATCAGAACCTCATTCAATTTCTGCTGCAAGAGATACCGGACCCTATCATCGGTGGTATTCTCATCGGAAAGTTTAATCGCGGAAGCGAATTGAGAGTGAAGGTGGAGATCGACCGGAGCAGTTCCTTCAAAGACATCCCCGGTCATATTAGCCGGAACCAGCTGGTCACCATTATCGGTAATCTGATCGACAACGCCATGGAGGCGGCATTGGGATCCAAATCGGATAACAGATGGGTAAGAGTAGAGTTACGCGACAAGGATCATGAATTAATGATCGAAGTATCCGACAGCGGGAACGGTATTGCCGAGAATGATACGGATCGTTTGTTTGAGCTGGGTTACTCCACCAAAGGGGAGCACAATCGGGGCTTTGGCCTATCTATCGTTAACGGGACCGTACAGCAATTGCATGGTACGATTGCTTACCGTAACGCACCTGAGGGCGGGGCGGTATTCACGGTCAAGATTCCAAAAACAAGGGGGGATATCCATGATTCGGGTCGCAATCATTGAGGATGATGTGCGTATTGCCAGCATTAACCAACGGTTCGTAGAGAAGGTAGAGGGCTTCGAGGTCGTTGGCATTGCAACGGATCGGGCCCAGGCGCATGAGCAGCTGGACATTCTGGCACCTGATCTGGTGCTGCTGGATTTGTATTTTCCGGATATGTCGGGACTGGATCTGCTGCAGCATATACAGTGGGGATATCCGAATACCGATGTTATTATCATAACAGCAGCCAAGGAATTCGATACGGTGCGGGAGGCGATTCGCGGCGGGGTGTACGATTTCATGATCAAGCCGGTGGTCTTCGACCGTTTTCAGGAGAAGCTGAAAGCCTACCGGAAATATTACGAGCAGATGAAGCAGCTCGGCGGTGCGAACAAGCAGATCGACCAACAGGGCATCGACCAGCTGTTATGGCGTTCCGGCGAACGAATGGACAAAGAGACGTATTTTCCGAAAGGCATCGATAAGCTGACAAGCGAGAAGATCCTGTCCTACATCGAGGAGTCGGAGGATGTGTGGACCGCGGAGGAGCTGGGTAAGCGCGGCGGCTTTAGCCGTACTACTGCTAGAAGGTACCTAGAGTACTTCGTAGAGAAAGGCGTGCTGATAGCGGATATTTCATACGGCACGGTAGGCAGGCCGGAACGGGTGTACCGGAGAGCGTAGGGTTAAATAACCGGATGCGAGACTGGGATATTCCGCCTACACTTGCAGCTGCATATCGCTGGGATCCTTTCCTTGGATTCGAAATTCATAGAAAGGAGGGAGTGACGCGATGATTACCACCGTTGTTTTTGATTTGGACGGGACGCTGCTTGACCGCGACACGTCATTGGTTCATTTCGTTCAAGATCAGTATGATCGTCTAGCGCTCCATGGAGGTTTAGTTGTGGGCAGAGATGAGTACGTAAGACGGTTTGTCGAGCTTGATCGCAGAGGTTATGTATGGAAGGACCAAGTATATCGTCAGCTAACCGAGGAGTTTGCGCTCCCCCTGGGTTGGGAAGCTCTGCTGCGGGATTACATATCGGGGTTTCAACAACATTGCGTCGGTTTTCCCCATTTGCATGAAATGTTAGCTTACTTGAGGAGTAAAGGGATAAAGCTCGGACTGATCTCCAATGGGTACGGCGATTTTCAATACAGCAATATCAGGGGGCTTGGCATTGAGCCTTATTTTGATATGATCGCGATTTCCGAGTGGGAAGGTTTACGTAAGCCGGATCCTAGGATTTTCCTCCATACATTACATCGGCTTGAATCAAAGGCCGAAGAATCGATCTATGTTGGAGACCATCCGGACAATGACGTAACTGCAAGCCGGCGTATCGGCATGAAGGGCATCTGGAAGCGGGATCCCTATTATGATCAGGACTTCGCCAAGGATGGGGAGATTACCGATTTGCTTGAGATTATCGATTATTTGAAAAATTGAACAACCATTTCATTCTTTTACTCGTTATCATTTATATAAGCCGAATCGAGATAACCGGTTGTTCTGCGTGAGGAGGGTGTCCCCGTGAATCGAAATAAAACCATGACCTTTATAGGCAAGGGTGAGAAGTGGAAAGCGACTTATGCCATTACCCATCAGGATAAGGTCAATGCGAAGTTTACCGTGTTTCAGGATTCGCTTGGCGGAAAGTTGAAGCTGCAGTACTTAGGAAAGGAACTCCTCGACCATGGCAAGGTAGACTATCGGCTAGAAGATATGACGGGCCACTCCATGGAGGGCGGAATTGTCGTGGGGATCGATCATGCTGCCATGAAGGAAACCAAGGGGAAGCTGGATTTTGAGCATCTGCTCGATATGATGAACCCAAACAAGGTTCTAACCCTAAAGATTGAGTGGAACGGGCACCGTGAAGAGTTTACGCTGGGGCTTCCCCGGAAGATCGGCTTTGGAAAAGTGGTCCGTAAGCGGAAGGAATAGCGGGACTTCATGGAAGCAGGACAGGGGCCGACTCTTCCATCATCACTTACGCGTAAGGCTGGTATAACGACCACATTATTCCAATGATATTGCATCAAATGCTTTTTTGCATATGGTGATCCTGCCCACACTGTTGGTGTGGGTTATTCGGTTTTGGGTTATAGCCATAAACCCCCAGGATAACAGCAGGGCTGATTATGACGCGGGTGTGCGTTTTTTAAACGCATTTTAAACGAAGGAATCCCCGTCATTTAAACTTGATCCTGTAACTTATAAGTAGAACATCAATGAGGGAGTGAACGAAAGCATGCTGGAAGCCTACCTGTTTCCAATATCTTATGCATTTTTAACCTTTCCCATAGCGGCTTTGCTGTGCGCAGTTCCCTTTCTGATTGTGCAGTATCGCAAATATGGTTATTTTAATAAATTCCGGGGATTTCTGTTGTATCTATTTCTGCTCTACATGATGAACGCAGTGTATCTGGTGCTCCTTCCTTTGCCTGCCTCGCGGCATAATGCTCCGATGAATGTCGCCTCGGTTATGCAGTGGATTCCGCTGAATTTTATACAAGATATATTGAAGGAGACCAAGGTGGTATGGGGCGAGCCTTCGACTTACATGCATCTGTTGAAGGAAAGAGCCTTCTTGCAGGTCGTGTTTAACGTATTTCTCGTGGTTCCGTTCGGCATGTTCCTGCGTTATTACGCTCGGGCGTCCTGGGTTGTATGTCTGGCGGCCTCGTTCGGTTTGTCGTTGTTCTTAGAGGTGACCCAGGTAACCGGCATTTACGGCTTCTATGATCACCCTTACCGATTGTTTGACGTGGACGATCTGCTGATGAATACCCTGGGCGGAATGATGGGCCTTGTGCTCGCGGATTGGATGAAAAATCACCTGCCCCGCCTGGATCGTTTGGATGAGAAGGTGGATCTGTCGCAGAAGAGGGTCAGTTATACGCGCCGGGCCATTGCATTTGGCATAGATGCAGCGGTCATGCTGCCGATCATTGGTGTGCTGACCGTGATGAACGTGAGGGGTGCATACTTCTTTGCCGTGATTTTATATCATATCGTGCTGCCTTATATGATGCAGGGGCAGACGCTGGGGAAATGGGTCGTCCGGGTCCAGATCCGCGGAGCGGGCGAACATCTGAAGCTGAAGGAAGTAATTGTCCGCAACGGCCTGCTGTATGTGGTATGGGGCGGGTTCCATGCCCTGTTCATTACGGTTAATGTCACCGGCTCTCATGTCCTGCTTGCGATGTACGCGCTGGGGATATTGCTGCTGGACGGCGTTGTGTTCCTTAACGTGCTGTTATGTCTCATCCATCGCGACCGGAAGCTGCTGCATGAAGCCAAGAGTGGAACAAGGCTCGCTATCGTAGTCAATAAACCATTAAGCAAGACTGATTAATTAAGGCTACCACAGGGTCTCTTATTTGTTATAATGTGGAAAACGGGTTCACAAGGAGGAGATATAACTGAAAGGTAAAATCCTCTCCATTTCCGCAATCATCGTGGGGTTGCTGTTTATTTCCAACCAGCATCTGGGCTATTCGTTCGGGGATGATCTGTTCCGCTGGGCAGGGGTCTCGCCATGGACTAAGAAAGGCAATTATGGCTTTCATCTGCCTGTAATTACCGGTCTAATTTTGTTGATGGTCGGTATCCTGTGGGTGGTCCGCATATATCGCCCCCGTTATCCGAAGATCATGAGCCGGGTGATGATCGGCTGCGTCGCATGGATCGTTGTTTTTCCATTCGTATCGGAGTCCGCCATGTTTGTGGCGAACTTCAATTCGAGCGGAATATCCACCGTCGCCTATTCCAAAAAAGACAGCAAATGCGACTATCGTACAGAGGACGATGCTATTCGGGCACACTGCCAGATTCATATTTACAGCTATGGCACCGAGCAACAGGTTACGGTACGACCGCTAAGCGTTGATATTGGCGGGAGGATGGTTGATTTCAAGCCTAAGGTGGTTACGGTTCGGCCACGAGGGGTGGTGCAGGTCCATGAAACCTTCGAGGGTTCAACAGAGCAAATCGATGCTTCATACGGTGTTTCGGGCGGAATAAACGAGCCGGGCATCGAGCTGATCGTGGATGGCAGAAGCAAGCAGGTGAAATAGCCATCCGGTTCTTCAGATAACATGACTCTGAAATGTGGGGTGAACCATGGTTGATATTCGCCGTGCGGGTCGGCTTATGCCGATATCGCTGTTCACGCTGCTGTTGCTGGTGATGTGTTCTTCGCCCGCTGCGGTTGCTTCCTGGGCATATCCATTTGTCGTGAATGACGGGAAGATTTTTGTTGTGTCAGAGGACCGCGTGGAGGAGTCCACCCTTGGAGACGTGGTGGGGAAGGTCACCTACCATACGGATCAGGAAGGGACCTACGGCGGCAACTTTTCTAATATTTACCCAAAGGGAACGAAATACTATGCCATCCAAGGAATTGCTCCTGAATCCACCCTTGCGGTTGAGACGCAGGAAGGTTATGTCATGGCTCGTTATGAGGGTGAGTATGGCGGGTCTTATGTTCCTTGGGAAGTCATCAAGAATTGGATTGCGGCGGGGCTGATCCTGCTGATCGTTGTGTGGATGAGTGCCGTTGTTCGAAAGAAGCGGCAGAGTGGCTCATATAGGCGCTAGATGGCTTCGGGAGATGGGCAGACTTATTCACGATGCGCAATAACACAGCCGGTATTCTTTGAGCGTGCTCATAGGACACCGGCTTGTTATATTCATGTATCTATGCGGATTGCAGGTTAGCCTATGGAGGATTTATATTTGCTACAATAGAAAATAGAACTAGAAACCGATACGATAAGGAGACAGCCCATGAAACCGATACGAAACTCGGCCAAGGCCGTTATTATGCGGAATCATCACATTCTTCTAACAAAAAACGTAGACCATTTGGGGGACTTCTATCTGTTCCCTGGAGGCGGACAAGAGAAGGGGGAAACCTTGGTGCAGGCGGTGATTAGAGAGTGCCAGGAGGAAATCGGACGTAAGGTTGAAGTTCGCGATCTGCTGCATGTCCGTGAATACATAGGGTCCAACCACGAGTTCGCGGAATGGGATTCCGACGTGCACCAAGTGGAGTTTTATTTTGAGTGCAGCTTGGCAGATGCAGGGGATACCTTTCTTGGCCATAACCCGGATGAATATCAGGTGGGTGTGGAATGGATCGATCTGTCCGCATTGGATGAGATTCGAGTATACCCTCGCTCCCTGGTCAAGCCACTTCAGGATAAGGCTGCGCGCCCCGTGGTTTGCTATGTTGGCGATACGAACTAATTTTATTTACAGAGATTCTTGAAGTTTGTGGTCAAAAATCAATGGATGATGGAGGATGCTGAATATGGATCAATGGGAATACAAAACGCTGAAATACAAAACCGGAGGATTCCTTGGAGGCAAGGTAAACGAGGAGGAATTCGAGGATTTATTGAACAGCTACGGGATTGACGGCTGGGAATTGATCTCGTGTTTTGATACGAGCGTGCATCAAGGCCAGTCCAGAGACATCATTGCCGTAATGAAGCGAAGAGCGTATCTGGGGTAAGGAAGGAATAGAGGGGAGACGATCTGATGATCATTCGCGAGACAGAGGATGCTTTTGTCATGACGGCCCAGGATGACCATGGCCGATTCTCGGGGGATGTTGCCCGGGGCTTCCGGCGAGACCTGTTTATGGATGAGTCTGTATTGGAAGAAGTACTGCTGGCTATAACCGAGCATGACCGCGCTTGGCTTCGGATGGATGATACACCGATCTGGAATGACGAGAGCCGGACTCCGTTCACTTTTATCGATTATCCGGTCCTGCCAAAAATGCTAATGTATACGAAGGGTGTTGATGAGATCGAAGCGATGAGTCCTTATGCAGGGTATCTCTGCAGCCTTCATTTTGCGTCATTTATGAAAAATGCGACCGAAGCGCCGCTGGTGGAATTCTACCATGAAGAGTTGGATCGGCAAAAACGGCTGCGTGATCAATTTCCATTTCCCGATGAAGACGTGGTTAACAGGCAGTTTGGCCTGCTGCAACTGTGCGATGATATCTCGCTCTATGTAAACATGAATGCACCCGGTGTTTCCAAGGATCAGGAGCATCCTTGGTTTAAAGAGGGTTTTGATATGTCGATCGATGGGGAACGGGTTATGGCGGCATGGGCCAGCGAGCACGAGATTCGATTGAGTCCGTTTCTGTTCGAACAGCCATGGTCGGCTTCGGTGAAGTGGAAATATGTGTTGAAGGCGAAGATTGATGAACAGGGAGTGGCCAAGGCATTTGATGATGCGGCGTGGACGGAGCAGACGGTTACTTTTGTACCGTAAGTTCATATAAACGATCATACTTCATAAGGGAAAAATATGATATGATCACCACAGTGGTTTGTAGACTGAACAGATTTGATTCTGTAGGAATGTAGAGGATGAATAATGAAGAAAAAGGAATTTTTGATCGTTGCGCTGTTTAATTTTTTGGCCGCGATAGCGTTCTTGGTGGTCGTTTTCATTACAGATCGAAGCTCTTGGCAATGGGGATTTGGAATCGTTTCACTGTTGTTTGCGATTGGTGGAGTAGGGAATTTGGTATTGCATGCCAAGAACAAGTAAAACCTCCTTCGCAGGGCTATCACGATAAGATTCATTTTGTAAGGCAGGAGGAGTATGATTTTGATGGAATGGAAGAACCTTTATCGGGGTGTGCTGATGGGAATCAGTGACCTGATTCCAGGTATAAGCGGCGGCACGATTGCTGTCGTGCTGGGTATCTATGATCGTCTGCTCGCGGCTATCAGCGGATTTTTCAGCAGGGAATGGAAGAAGCAGCTGGGCTTTTTGATTCCGCTTGGCGTTGGAATTGGAGCAGCTCTATTGTTGCTGAGCCGCTTGATTGAATACCTGCTGGCAAGCTATTATGAGCCCACCCAGTTTTTCTTTACGGGATTGATTTTAGGGGTGTTGCCTCTTATTCTGCGTAAAGCGGAGGCGAGAACCCAATTCAAAGCCGTGCATGTGGTCGTGTTGATAGTGGCAGCGGGTTTATTGGCTTCAACGGCCTTTCTCAGAACGGATGCCACATCCGATCCGATATCGACACTGACCTGGTCCAACGGGATCGGACTGTTCTTATCCGGCTGGTTGGCCAGCATGGCGATGCTGCTGCCTGGCATTAGCGGGTCGTTTGTACTTCTCCTTCTGGGCGTGTATTCGACTGCCATCTCAGCACTTTCTTCATTAAATATAGGGATTATAGCTGTCATTGGGGCGGGAGTGGTGATTGGCTTCGTGGTTAGCAGCCGGTTGATTCGGTACCTGCTTGACCGTTTCCCGCGTATGACGTATGCCGTTATTATTGGCTTGATATTAGGATCTATTGTTATCGTGTTTCCGGGAATTCCATCCGGAACGGGTATGATGGCTACCAGTATTGGAACCTTGCTGCTGGGACTTATCGTAGCAGTATTCATGGGTAGAAAAGAATAAGAATGAAGTATAAGACAGGGAGCCGCAGGCTTCCTGTTTTTATATTGGCACGGAGCAACGCTGCACTGGAGGAGCGGAGGGTTGAGATGGAATATAAATCATTTATGCCTTTACTTGTTATCGCATTTATGTGATAATATTCACAATTAAATGAATTTTACTAAAGTGCTCATGGATAGGATCCGTGAGGATTCCGTCCATAAGACATGTTAAACGATAAAGAAATGCTTAGATGTCGATGTTGTCTTTCCAAGTAAAGGAGCGTTATTCATGAGGAATAATGGGAATTGTGTCAGCTGCGGCGGCGAGGTACACCCTGCCTCTAACAGATGCGCTCAATGCGGAATGCTGCAGACGTTTGGTCCAACCAAGCACACATTCATGCTGCAGGTTGCTTCGATGATTGGTGCCGGGCTTCTTATTTTTGCGGTCCCGGTGATCCTGCTGATGATGTGGAGACATTAGGATAGAAACGAATACATTTTATAATCCCCACTAGAAGACTGTGATCGAAGCGTTCATCAAGTGATGAGGGGGAATATTTCATTATACTGATCTTGTACCGAGACCCTCATCCCGAATCATGTTAAAATACCCCTAACCAGATAAGGGATGGGGTTCGTGATGATACATAAAATGAAGGAATTTGCCGCCAGCATCCGGTTTTCGGGAGCTGTGCTCGTAACAGATGAAAATGACAACATCGTATGGGACGGTGCCTTCGGTTATTCAAACCGGGCCGATCGCATCCCGAATCAAGCAGACACCAGGTTTGGCATTGCCTCAGGCTGTAAGCTGTTTACCGCTATTGCGGTTTGTCAGCTTATCGAACAGGGCAAGCTGTCGCTGGACAGCAAGCTAGGCGATTGCCTGGATATTTCACTGCCTCATTTTAGCCCGGAGATTACCGTTTTTCATTTGTTGAGCCACAGCTCGGGTATTCCGGATTATTTTGATGAAGAGATCATGGATGATTTTGAAGATCTGTGGAAAGCGGTTCCCATGTATACACTCCGGAACGGAAGGGATTTCCTTCCTCTGTTCCAGGATGAGCGCATGAAATTTCAGCCCGGCGAAAGATTTCATTACAACAATGCAGGATTTGTGGTGCTTGGCTTGATCGTTGAACAGCATGCCCGAATGCCGTTTCGCGACTATGTCCAGCAGTATGTATTTCAGCCGTGCGACATGCAGGACTCAGGTTATTTCCCGTTGGATCGTCTGCCTGCGAATACGGCTTACGGGTATATTGATGAGGAAGACGGCACGTGGAGAACGAACCAGTATGCCATTCCGATTCAAGGTTATGCCGATGGCGGGGCGTATGTGACGGCACCGGACATGGTGAAGTTATGGAAATCGCTTATGAATAATACGCTGCTCACCGCATCCATGACAGAGAAGCTGCTGGCTTCACAAATGCAAGTTCCGGACAGTGACCTGCATTATGGACTTGGCGTGTGGATTAGCTTGAGAAATGAGGATGTGTTTAAATACCACGTCATGGGCTATGATCCGGGTGTGAATTTTCGGTCTGCCTATTATCCGGCTACCGGTTATACCCTTGTAGTGGCTTCCAATGCCGGTGGTGGCGCTTTTGAAATGATGCAGTTCATCGAGGAAGAATGGTTGAAATGAGCTTGACCTACATGAAACAGCCCCAGGCCTTGAATAGGCCAGGGGCTGTTGTTCTGTGGATCCCAAGATCAAGCCGGTGTTGGTGGGTTGGTTACGTTTCAGCTTTGAAGTACCGATTCGCCGCGGGTCGGAACATAAAAACCAAGGCTGCAACAACGGCTATAATATGAAGGGTACGGCTGGAGGCAAATAGTATGGAAATATTGTCTGCATTAGCGAAAGCGTTCCAAAGGGAACCTCCTGTAATGAGCCATTTAATGGGGTCAATGATTAGGGAGAGAATGCCAAACCCGCCTAAAAACAAAGCCAGTGCGATACGCGCCCAATTTTTACCTCGAAGCATTCTGAACATGATGTAGACAAGGACAGCGAACATCATTGTTCGTGCTGCTACTTGAATGAGAATACCGACAATTCCAGTACCCGTTAGGCTGGATATCGAATCGATGACAGCCAGGGTCATCTCGAATACCCCTGCACCAATGGCAATGATCCATAACAGAAAAGACTGGAACACTTCATGGGGGACAGCATCCTTTTTCAAGATCCATCATTCCTTTCGTGTTAGAATGATCCAATAACGCGTTGTTAGGAGAAACAAGCTTAAACGATGGTGCGTCTGGCCGTGAACCACCAGCCTCCTGCGAGCAGAACGAGGGAGATGATCAGCGTGAGTCCGAGTCCTTGCAGCAGCGAATCGTTGAAGAGAAGGGCCAGCAAGCCATCAGCCAGCGTATGCCGGAGTGAAGGAATGGATGTAAAGATAGGGATTGCCGCAATAAATACCACCCAGACTACCCAGCCCAGTACATGACGCAGACCGGAAAACAGCAGATTCAGTAACGAAATAAGTAGCAGGTACGCTCCGAATTGATAGAAGAACATGCCAACGATTCCGAATTGATTCCACCCAAAGATTTCAAGGATGTTGAAGGTATTTTCATATTGCCGTATAAAGCCGATCTCCACCTGAAGCCAGATGATATTGAGGACAGCAAAGATGGCGGACCAAATGGAGTAAACCAGGAGCATGCCAATATAATATTCTTTTCGAGTAGCTCCTAAATTCATCACCCGCCGGAACAAGCCTGCCGGGAGTACACTGCCTACAAATAACAGGAACACCGTAAGGAGGTTGGCCGCAGACACCTGCGTATTCTCCGAACTGTCTCCAAGAGACAGGCTTATGATCACATTTGCAATCATACTAATCGCAATGGTGCCGAGCATTACCAAGAGATAAGGTCGAAGCTGAAGAAATGAAGCCCTCATGAGTGCGGTGGTCTTATTCAATGGATTGCCCTCCTTCGATTAAATAGGAGAAAAATTTTTGCAGCGGTAAACCGTCAATAGCAATACCAAGCTTGTTGGCTTGTGTACGATCTGCCTCATGAATGGCTCCATATATCGCGGTTAAGGAACCCTTACCGTAAGATTCTTTATAGATCACGTGACGATCCTTCGTAAATTGTTCGATTTGCTCCTGGTTCCCGGTCAACAGATGAGAATTGGCGCGGATATGGTCAACATCGTCATGCAATAACATAGCGCCGGAATCCATGATATAGACTTTCTCAACGACGGTTGCGATCTCATCAATCAGATGGGTCGAGAGCAGGATGGTCCGGGGATGATTGGCATAATCCTCAACCAGGACGCGATAAAATTTCTCTCGCATGAGTACATCCAATCCCAGCACCGGTTCATCAAATACGGTGATCGGGGCCCGGCTCGCCAGACCGATTATGTTTCCGACCAGAGATTCCATTCCCCGTGATAGCTGACGGATTTTTTTGTCCGGGTTTAGCTTGAATGTCTTCAGCAGGCTCTGGGCATAGTCCCAATCCCAGTTCTCGTGAAAGGCCGAAGCCAGGCGCAACACATCCATCACCTTGGCACCGCCGAAGAACAAATTTTTCTCTCTAACGTAGCAGATTCCTTTGGGAGTTTCCCCACTCTTAAGCGTTACCCCCAAAACCTGAATACTGCCATAGTCGGGAAAAGATCCGCCCGTCATCATATTAAGAAGCGTAGTCTTTCCGGCGCCATTGCGGCCCAGCAGACCGTAGATCGTATTCTCTTCCAACTGGAGCTCGAGATTTCGGACCGCTTCCGTACGCCCGTAACTCTTGCTCAGGTTGGAACAGGTAAGTATTGCGTTCATCCCGCTCATCTCCTATCTCTTTGTTTGATCATTTCAATAACATCCTCGGTGGTCAATTCAAGCTTTTCGGCTTCATCAAGCAGCTTCAATACGAGTTCGTTGTAAAACCGATCCTGTCGTTTGGTCAATATGATCTGTTTGGCATCTGCTGCAACAAACATGCCTAGCCCCCTTTTCTTGTACAAAATCCCTTCATTGACAAGCAGGGCAATGCCTTTTACAGCTGTTGCGGGATTGACCTGAAAAGTACTCGCGAACTGCGACATCGAGATAATCTGATCATCCGCTTGGTATGTCCCGTTCAATATGTCATCTTCAATCATATCTGCGATTTGCTGAAAAATCGGCTGTCCTTCGTCAAACCTGGAATTCATGGATATCACCCTGTCGGTATGTTAGTCTTGTAACATACTATAATGCCGGATGGGAGGATGTGTCAATCAAAAAGAAAAAAACAGACCCGAATGGGCCTGTTTGCGCTGTGAAGTATAAAAAGCCCTCGTCTCTTCAAGACGAGGGGAAGGTGTGTGATCAAGCAACAAGGAGGCTATATCCAGCCCTTCTCTTCCGCCATCGAGATGGCCTCGATCCGGTTCTTGGCATTCAGCTTGCTTAAAATCTCGGACATATAGTTGCGGACCGTCCCGTAGGATAAGTGGAGCTTCGACGCAATTTCATTGGAGCTGTTACCGTCTGCAGCCAACCGCAGCACTTCCCGTTCGCGTTCGGTCAGCGGGTTGGCACCCGCACCCGAAAGCGTACCGAATACGAGCTCAGGGGAGACCTCCCGCCGTCCATCCATTACCCGGCGGATGGCTTCCGCCAGCCGTTCACTGGGCTCGTCCTTAAGCAAGTATCCCTGAACCCCCGCCTGTACGGCCCGCTCGAAATAACCGGGTCTGGCAAACGTGGTCAGGATGATGACCCGGCTGGTATAACCGCGCAGCTTCACTTCCTCTGCCACTTCGAGACCGCTGCGCGCAGGCATTTCGATATCCAGCAGGCATACATCGGGTTGATGCAATGCAATCAGGGATAGAGCTTCATCGCCGTCGCCGGCTTGACCAATCACATCAATATCGTCTTCAAAATCAAGCAAGGAAGCCAGAGCGCCGCGCAGCATTCGCTGATCCTCGGCGATCAGCACTTTGATGCTCATGGGATGTGTCCTCCTTCCGGTTCTTGATGATGATCGGAACACGAATGTCCAATATCGTGCCTTGTTGGTCGGAGCTGGCCTCAACGGTGCCTCCGATGAGGGACAGTCGCTCCACCATGCCTTTCAGGCCATTACTGTTGGAGGAGGATGCATCCTCTTCCTTGCATTGAAGACCCACTCCATTGTCGGCCACCTCAAGACGCCACTCATTATCAAGCGACTCAATGGCAATCCGGCACTGGCTTGCCTGGCTGTGCTTCACCACATTGGTTACGGCCTCCCGCAAGCAGAGACTCAGAATATTGTGGGCTAGGTCGGATATTCCGTCCAGCTTTGGATCGCCGCTGCAGATAAACCGGATATCGGCACTCTCCAGAATGATCTGGGCCTCTACCAATTCCTCGGGCAAGGTGGCGGTCCGCATATCGGATACCAGCTCACGCACTTGGCGCAGCGCCGCGCGCGAGGTGTTCTGAATCTCTCGGGCCTCCAATTGGGCTTTCTCGGGATCCTTCATTGCCAGCTTCTCGACAAGCTGGCTCTTCAACGTGATGAGGGAGAGGGTATGCCCCAAGGTATCATGAAGATCTCTGGCGATACGCATCCGCTCTTCGCCTTTAATCAGATTCCGAATCTGCTCGTTAGCCTGCGCGAGCTCCTTCTCCAACTCCTGCCGCCGGTTCAGTGAGCGGATACCGAAGGGTGAGAATAGCATGATGAGAAAGAAAGGAATCATGAACACCAGATCCTTCCAGCCCAGCATGCTCGCATTTTTGATTAAAGGAACGGTCTCGATGATGCCGAACAATACGAGGGAGATCGTGAAATTACGCCGGTCGGTATACCAGCCGATGAAATTGGCCGTAAAGAAGCCCATGTACATGTAGGTTGGGTGGTACCACATACAGAGAATGAAAATGATGGACATCTGAACGCCCAGCCACGCAAAGAAACGAGGCGTGCCGGCGGCGAAGTAAAGCTGGCGGTACGTGACGAGAAACAAGGCAATAAGCGTAAAGCCGATCCCCATCTTCCATCCTTGTTCGCTCATCATGTTGATCACGGGCAGGGATATATAAATGAGCCATAAATAGGGGAAAAACCCCAATTGCGTTGGAAACACCTCAAACCCTGCAGATTTCGCGTCTTTCAATTTTTTCATAAAGCCATCATCCTAACCCCTTAATCGGCTTGTTGTTTTTTCCGAATATAGGTGGATAGTAACATAAATACTACCAAATATCCTGCCAAAACCATGAAATTATCCAAGCCCGGCGCTTCTCCGCGCACGATCGACCAGGCACCTCCGCCGAAATGGTAGGAGGGCATCCACTTGCCGATAGCTTGCATGATAGAAGGCATCGCCTCGATCGGGAACCACATCCCACCCGTCACGGCCAGCCCTAAGTAGATGCCGTTGCTGACACCGCTTGCCGTATCGACCCGTTTCATGGAGCCGATCAGGGTACCGATGGCAAGAAACGGGACGGATGCGATCAGAATCCACAGACCGCTGAGCAGCCATTGTCCGAAGGTGAGGGAGACGCCGTTAATCAGATAGCCGGCTACGAAAATCACAATGATGCAGAGCAGATGCATGACCGTCTGCACAAACATTTTGCCAAAGAAATACACGCTGCCGGGAAGCGGCGTTACCCGCATGTATACGGCCCAGCCCTGGACTCGTTCCTGAACGAGGCGTATGCCGAGCGACATGATGGCGGTGCCCATGACACTGAAGGATGCCATCGACATGAGATAATGGGCCTGCCATTGTCCGGTATCGTCGGCTCCCGTATTCACGACCCGTGTAAAGATGAAATAGAACAGAATCGGCATAGCAAGCGACCAGAAAATATAATATGGATTGCGTACCATCCGGAGCAGTTCCATCCTGCACTGTGTGGCCATCAGTTTCCAGGTTGTCATGATTATACGGCCTCCCCTTGATTCATCGTTAATTGGTCGAATGCCTCATCCAGGCTTCCTTGATCGATGCGGATGTCACGTACGGCCAGCCCGGCCCGGAACAGAGCCGCTAGTGCCGTGTCCGTATTATCCGTTACGGCGTTTAGCCGACCGTTCAGTTCATATACATCCGTTACGCCGGGCACCTCATGAAGCAGCTCCTTGACCTGCTGGTGATTCGCATCGACGATAAAGGAGAGCGACCTTCGGGTCAGCTTAGCCTTGATCGCTTCCGGTGTGCCGTCTGCAGCAACCTGACCTTGGTGGAATAGCACAATGCGGTCGGCCATATCGTCTGCCTCTTGCAGGTAATGGGTGGTGAACAGAATTGTTTTGCCCTGATCGGCAAGCTTGCGTACCGTCTGCCAGAATAACCGGCGTGCCGATGTATCCAGGCCGACCGTGGGTTCATCGAAGAATAACAGCTCGGGGTTCCCCGCAATCGCCAGTGCAAAGCTGAGCTTGCGTTTTTGGCCGCCGGACATTTTGACAGCCCATTTGTTAAGCTCTTCCGTTGTGAGCCCGCTAAGCAGGGCGATATCGTCAAGCGACAGAGGATTCGGATAATAGCCGCGAATGAGGTTGATGATCTCGCGTGTGCGGAGCCCGTCCATGACGCTGACTTCCTGGAGCATGGCGCCGATCTTCTCGCGGACCTTCAAGTCCTTCGGGCTTTGACCGAACAGGAGGACCTCGCCTTCGCTGGCGTCCTTCAGACCGAGCATCATGGAGATGGCGGTTGATTTACCTGCTCCGTTTGGCCCGAGAATGGCCGTGATAGATCCTTTTTCTATCGTAAACGACACTTGGTTGACGGCTTTTTTGCTTCCGAACATTTTGGTTACCTGCCGCAGTTCCGCAATAGGTTCATGGATTGGTTTTGACATGGTATCGCTCCTTCTGTCATCGAAATGATCTGAATTCATCATACGAAAGCGAAGGGATACCCGTTAGTAAAGGATGTCATCACTTCGGAGTGACATTTGTCATGTGTGATCTGATGAAGGCTAGAGGGGGGGGGATTATGAACAAATAAGGGCGGTTTCGAGGCGGATTGTATGCGCTTACATAAGCGCGATTAAAGGTCTGCTTACGATTTTCCGTAACGTTGTCTTCTCTTGACCGCAGGAGTGCCTTCAATTATAGTGGGTACAGTAGGAGCAATCTATAATATAGAAGGAAAAAGGTGGCTTGAAACATGTCTGAGAACATCTACGTCGGTGTCGATCTGGGCGGAACAGCAATTAAAGTTGGAATTTGCAACGAAGAAGGGCATCTTCTGCATAAGTATGAGGGGCCGACGGAAACAGCCAAAGGCGTTGACACGGTTATTGACAACATTGAGAAATATGTGCGTCACATTGTAGAAGAATCGCCATACAGCTGGGATCAACTTGCTGGTGTGGGAGCTGGATTCGCCGGCTTTACGAATATTCGTGAAGGCATCATTATTCTGGCACCGAATGTAGGATTTAAAGATGTACCGATTCGCGCACTGCTTGAAGAGCGTCTCGGCAAGCCCGTCAAAATAGACAACGACGCCAATGTGGCTGCATTGGGTGAAGCCTGGAGCGGCTCAGGCCGCGGCGTTGAGAACTGCGTATGCTACACGCTGGGTACCGGCGTCGGCGGAGGCATTATTATTAATGGCAAGATTTATCAGGGTTTCGGGGGCATGGCTGGCGAGCTTGGACATATCTCGGTTGTGCCGGACTTGGAAGCGATTCAATGCGGATGCGGTGAAATGGGCTGCCTGGAGACGGTTTCGTCGGCAACCGGCATTATCCGCATGGCGAAGGATGCCGTAGAGCGTGGCGACCGTACTTCCCTTGCCCATGTAGAGAGCATTGCGGCGAAGGAAGTGTTTGATGCTGCAAAAGCCGGCGATGAAGTTGCCATTCGGATCGTGAATCGCGCAGCGTATTACCTGGGCAAATCCATGGCAGCCGTTGCGGCTGTGTTGAATCCGGAAGCCTTTATTATTGGCGGCGGCGTATCCAAAGCCGGCGACATTCTGTTTAACGAAGTCCGTGCTGTATTTGCGAAGCTGACACCAGAGCCGCTTCAACGAGGTGTACGCATCGTTCCGGCTGAGCTTGGCAACGATGCCGGCGTTGTAGGCGCTGCTGGCCTGCATTTGCGTTCATAGTCATTATTCACCATACATCGTCTGATCTAAACTTATAAGGGAGGGAAAGCTGATGCTGGAAGCAGCCAACCGCGGCAGCAACACATCATCCATGGCCACCCTGATCATCATCACCGGGATGTCGGGAGCAGGTAAGACCTTGGCCGTACAAAGTCTGGAGGATCTTGGATTTTTTTGCGTCGATAATCTGCCTCCGGTGCTCATTCCCAAATTCGCGGAGCTGATCGATCAATCCAAGGGTAAGATCGGCAAGGTTGCATTGGTCATCGACCTGCGTGGCCGCGAATTTTTCACGGCTCTTTCAGAGTCTCTGAGTTACATCAAGGACCACTTCACCATCCACTGCGAGATTCTGTTCCTGGATGCAACGGATTCCGTGCTTGTTCAACGTTACAAGGAAAGCCGCCGTCGCCATCCGCTCGCTCCGGAAGGCATGCCGCTTGACGGAATAAGGTTGGAGCGCAAAATGTTGGATGAGCTGAAGAATTCGGCCACTCAGGTGATCGACACCAGCAATATGAAGCCTGTACGACTGAAGGAGAAGATTATCTCACGCTTCACACATCTGGAGAGCAGCACGTTATCGGTAAATATCACATCCTTTGGGTTTAAATACGGTATTCCGATTGACGCTGATCTGGTGTTTGATGTGCGCTTTCTGCCCAACCCGCACTATGTTGAGCAGCTGCGCCCCAATACCGGCCAGAACAGTGATGTATATGAATACGTGATGAAATGGCCGGAGACGCAGGCTTTTCTGACCAAACTGCTCGATATGCTGCATTTCTTGATCCCGCAGTATCGGAAGGAAGGCAAAAGCCAGGTTATTATCGGCATTGGCTGTACCGGCGGGAAGCACCGCTCCGTTGCGATAGCGGAATACCTTGGCAAAATGCTGGGCGTTAGCGAAACGGAGACGGTTTCGGTGAGTCACCGTGATTCTGATCGGGATCGGCATTAATTAAGGGAAGTGATAAATGTGGCTGTGCAAGCTAGAAAGCGTCCCCGCATCGTGGTGATGGGTGGAGGAACCGGGCTGTCCGTTATGCTGCGGGGACTCAAGGAAAAGCCGCTCGATATTACGGCCATCGTTACCGTCGCTGATGATGGGGGAAGCTCCGGCATACTGCGTAGCGAATTGCAGATGCCGCCCCCGGGAGATATTCGAAATGTACTTACAGCGCTTGCCGATGTGGAGCCGCTGTTATCCGATATATTGAAATACCGTTTTAAGAATGGCTCGGGACTGGCCGGGCACAGCCTCGGCAATTTAATCTTGGCTGCCATGACGGATTTGCACGGTGATTTTGTCACGGCAGTCAAGGAGATGAGCCGGGTTTTTGTTGTTCGTGGACAGGTGCTGCCCGCGGCGGGTGAAGCTGTTATTTTGCATGCGGAGATGGAGGACGGTTCCATTGTGACCGGTGAATCCAAAATCCCGGAGGCTGGACAGCGCATTAAGCGGATCTTCCTGGAGCCGGAGCATGTCGAGCCGCTGCCGGAGGCGCTGGAGGCGATTCAGCAGGCCGATGCGATTCTGATCGGTCCGGGAAGCCTGTATACCAGTATTTTGCCCAATTTGCTTGTTCCCAAGCTTGCTGAAGCCATCGTATCCTCTGAGGCGATCAAAATGTTCGTGTGCAATGTGATGACGCAGCCTGGAGAAACCGATAATTATACGGTGAGCGATCATTTGCAGGCCGTTTACGATCATATTGGTCTTCATCTGTTCGATTATGTTATTGTAAATGATGGAGAAATCCCGCCTCAGGTTCAGGATAAGTATGCCCAGAAGGGGGCAAAGCCCGTGTTCCTGGATCGTGATGAGGTGACCAGCAGAGGGTACAAACTCATTGCAGATAAGCTTGTGCTATTTAGAACATACTTAAGGCATGACGCTGACAAGCTGAGCAACCATATTTTTCAGCTGGTACAGGATTGGATTACACGAAAGGGGTGAGTACCTTGTCCTTTGCGGCACAGACGAAGAAAGAACTGACAATGATCGAAAGCCAGAACTGCTGTGAAAAAGCCGAGCTGTCCGCGCTCATTCGGATGAACGGTTCTGTTCAGCTTTCGAACAAAAAGGTAATCCTGGATATTTCAACGGAAAATGCCGCGATTGCAAGACGTATTTATTCCTTAATTAAGAGGCATTTCCAGGCGCATACTGAACTTTTGGTGCGTAAAAAAATGCGTTTGAAGAAGAATAACGTATATATCGTTCGTATTCCCGCTCAGGTTCAGGAGATACTTAAAGAACTGCGCATCGTTTCCGAAGGCTTTCTGTTTCAATCGCGGATAGATAAACAAATCGTTCGCAAAAATTGCTGTAAACGCGCCTATTTGCGCGGTGCCTTTATGGCTGGCGGTTCAGTGAACAATCCGGAGGGATCTTCGTACCATCTGGAAATTGCCTCAATGTATGAAGAGCACTGCCAGTCCCTGGTGGACCTGGCGAATGAATTTCATCTGAACGCACGTTGCATCGAGCGGAAGAAAGGCTTTATCTTCTACATTAAGGAAGGCGAGAAAATTATCGAATTCCTTAATCTGATCGGTGCCCACCAGGCATTGTTCAAGTTCGAGGATGTCCGGATTATGCGGGATATGCGCAACTCGGTAAACCGGATCGTCAACTGCGAGACCGCCAACCTGAACAAAACGATCGGCGCGGCCGTCCGGCAGATCGAGAACATCAAGCTGCTCCAAAGGGAAATGGGTCTTGAGAATTTGCCCGATAAACTGCGGGAAGTGGCGGAAATTCGGCTGGCTCATCCGGACATGAATCTGAAGGAAGTCGGCGAGCTGCTTAAAGGAACCGTCAGCAAATCCGGCGTCAATCACCGTCTGCGCAAAATCGATGAATTGGCCGAAAAGATTCGGAATGGGTAAGAATTTTTTCTTCTAGTGTCCTGTATGGTAAAATGGTATAATATTATAAAATGTCAATCGCGCTTTCAATGCAGCAGATTTATTAGATAGGGGGTAATTTTCATGACAAAGCACCCGGTAGTCGTTCGGTTAAAGACGGGTCTTCACGCCAGACCGGCCGCGCTGTTCGTTCAGGAAGCGAATAAATACTCATCTGAAATCTTCGTTGAAAAAGATGATAAAAAAGTAAATGCCAAAAGTATCATGGGAATTATGAGCCTTGCGATCAGCTCTGGTACGGAAGTTTACATTAGTGCTGAGGGAGCCGACGCGGAGCAAGCGGTTACTTCACTCGTGAACTTGGTGAGCAAAGAGGAACTCGAGAACCAATAAGGGTATCCGTGATTGAAGTTTAAGAAAAGTCTTGTTACTGCAAGGCTTTTTTTGCTATCAAGTTCTTGTTGCTGTGATTCTCGCTTGTTTTTCGCGTACATAAGAATAGATTTCGAGAAGGGGCGGAGCTATCCGCCCTTTTTCAACATATACGAATTCATAAGTTTTTTTGGGTCCCCGCAAAGCATTTGGAATAAGCATCGCAGCATAGGCTCCACTTTGTGGGGTTGTTTTAGGTTGTTTTCCCAAAAGTAAGACTTCGTTTAACTTCAGTTTAACTTGTTGAACTATTCTTTCCTTACAGACAATAAACAGGGATGGAAGGGAAGAGGAAACGATGAGAGAAACGGATCATACTTCTATACAGGAAATAGCCCAGGAAAAGCCGGCCGGCAGCAGCAAAGCAGGTTCGCAGGCCTTCTTCCGGCTGTTGAAAGAAACGAAACCTCCGATGCTGCTGCTGATTGGAGCCATCCTGCTGAATGTGGTATCAACCCTGGTCGGACTTGTCATTCCGATGTTTACGAAGAGCCTGGTGGATGGCTTCTCCTTAACGGATATGAATTCTTCCCATATCATCGGGCTTGGAATCGCGTTTGTAGTGCAGACAATTGCCGCCGGGGTTTCGATTTTCTTGCTGAGTTATACCGGACAGAAGATGGTGGCTGCCCTTAGGGAACGGCTGTGGAAAAAGCTGCTTGTGCTGCCGATCCGCTACTTTGATCATAACCGTTCAGGGGAATCGGTCAGTCGAATGACGAATGATACAGGCGTGATCAAAAGTCTCATATCGGACCATGTGGCCGGATTTTTCAGCGGGATGATCTCCATTGTCGGTTCCATTGGGGTGCTCCTCTATTTAAACTGGAAGATGACGCTGACGATGTTCATCGTCATTCCGATTGCAGCGCTGATCCTTGTGCCGCTTGGCAAGAAAATGTACAAAATATCGCTTGGCATGCAAGACGAGACGGCGACGTTTACGGCGAATATCAGTCAGGTGCTGTCGGAGATTCGCCTGGTTAAAGCTTCTAACGCTGAGGACAGAGAGTATGAGAATGGGCATAAAGGTATCACCAATCTGCTGAATTTCGGGATCAAGGAAGGCGTGGTATCCGCCTGGATCGCTCCGCTGATGTCCTTCGTGCTGATGATGCTGCTGGTGGTTGTCATCGGGTATGGCGGACTTCAGGTATCGACAGGGGCACTGACCGCTGGCGAGCTGGTTGCGTTTATTCTGTATCTGATTCAGATCGTGATGCCAATGACGCAGTTGACGACGTTTTTTACCCAGTTTCAGAAGGCCAAAGGAGCAACGGAGCGAATATTGGAAACCCTGGATGCAGAGGAAGAGTCCATTTCGGCAGGTAGCGATGTGGTGAACGCGAATCAGCGGGTGTCCATCGAGAATCTTTCGTTTGGTTACAAGCCGGATGAGCTGGTACTGCATGATATAAGCTTTCAGATGGAGCCGGGCACGGTCACGGCAGTGGTGGGCCCGAGTGGCGGCGGTAAAACGACGCTGTTCTCCATGCTGGAGCGTTTTTACCTCCCGCAAAAAGGACAGATCCGATTGGGCAAAACGGCGATTGATACGTTCTCTTTACGCTCATGGCGCGGATTGATCGGCTATGTCTCACAGGATAGTCCCATGATCGCGGGAACCATCCGTGACAACTTATGTTATGGGATGGACCGGGAAGTGAGCGATGGGGAGATCCGAAGAGCGGCAGAAATGGCCTACGCCGATGGATTTATCGACGAGCTGCCTCATGGTTTTGATACGGATGTGGGTGAACGGGGCGTGAAGCTCTCCGGGGGCCAGCGGCAGCGGATTGCCATCGCCAGAGCCCTGCTGCGGGATCCGAAGATTCTGATGCTGGACGAAGCCACCTCCAGCCTGGACAGCCGTTCCGAGATTGAAGTGCAGAAGGCGCTTAAGAACCTGATGGCTGGACGGACAACAATTATTATTGCGCACCGATTATCCACGGTTGTAGGAGCGGATCAAATTATTTTCATTGAAAAAGGAACGGTAACCGGACGGGGAACGCATGATGAATTGATTGAGCAGCATGATATGTATAGAGAGTTTGCCGTGCAGCAGCTGCAGATGAATGAAACGGTCGAGCCTAAGGGCGCCTAGAAGATGCTGGGGAAGAAGGGATGGCCACCATGGCAAAA
The DNA here is from genome assembly GCF_002803325.1 of Paenibacillus sp. GM2FR. Lineage (NCBI taxonomy): Bacteria > Bacillati > Bacillota > Bacilli > Caryophanales > Paenibacillaceae > Paenibacillus > Paenibacillus sp. GM2FR. Next base: position 54,314 of record NZ_MKZM01000009.1, read on the forward strand.
ATATTGGTAGTGGACGACGACCCGAATATCCGCGAACTCATAAAGGTGTTCCTGGAGGAAGCGGGGATGGAAGGGGTGTTCGAAGCCTCGGACGGCGTCGAGGCCTTATCCGTCATGGATCAGACATCCGTCGATCTGGTCGTGATGGATATCATGATGCCGAATATGGACGGATGGGAGTTATGCCGGGAGATCCGGAAGAACACCGGTATTCCGGTGCTGATGCTGACGGCCAAAGGAGAAACGAGACAGATCGTAAAGGGCTTTGAGCTGGGTACCGACGATTATCTGGTGAAGCCCTTCGAGCCTGCGGAGCTCGTCGTTCGCGTCAAAGCGCTGCTGAAGCGGTATCAGGTAGCCGCATCACAGACGGTGACCATCGGCAAGCTGCAGATGAACCGCAGAACCTATGAGGTCAAGGCGGGCGATGAGGTCTTTACCCTGCCGCTGAAGGAGTTCGAGCTGCTCTTCAAGCTGGCCAGTTACCCGGGGAGCACGTTGCCGCGCGACCGGCTGATCGAGGATATTTGGGGTTATGACTTTGAAGGGAACGAACGCACGCTGGACGTTCACGTGAATCGGCTGCGGGAGCGATTCCCAGAGGAGAAGTACCGGTTCAGGATTCGAACGGTGCGCGGGCTGGGATATCGCCTGGAAGCAGGTGAGGGCTGATGAAAAAAACGCCCAAAATCTTGTGGAAGATCGTTCGAGAAACACTTCAGACGATCTTGGTCTTCGCGGTCTTGGGAGCGTCATGGACAGCGGCGACCTATGTGACTCGGTTTGTTTACACCTGGACGGGAACCCCGCCGTGGGATTATGTCATCCAGCTGATCGACTTGTTTGTCGGCGTGATCATCTTCTTCCTGTGCATGCTGGTCGTGGGCATGTTCTTCAAGCACCGGCAAATGGCCATGCTGAATTCCATTACGGATGCCATGCGGCGGATATCGCAGGGGGACTTCAATGTAAAGATGAACGAAAATGAATGGCGCGGGGAGTTCAAGATGATCGCGAGCGGCATTAACGACATGGCCGGCGAATTGGGGCGGATGGAGACCATGCGTCAGGATTTCATCTCTAATGTGTCCCATGAAATCCAATCCCCGCTTACTTCGATTCGGGGGTTTGCAAGGGCGCTCCGAAATCCCCGCCTCACGGAGGAGAAGAGAGCCCGTTACCTGGAGATTATCGAAGGAGAGAGCCGCCGCTTGTCGCAGCTGAGTGACAATCTGTTAAAGCTGTCATCCCTGGAAGGAGAGCAGCCGGCATTCGAAAGAGCGCGTTACCGGCTCGACGGGCAGCTGCGTGCGGTCGTGTTGGCGAATGAACCGCAATGGCTGGCGAAGCGGATTCAGGTGGATCTGGACCTCGCTGAGGTAGAGATTGAGGCCACGGAGGATCTGCTGAGTCAAGTGTGGACCAATTTGCTGCACAACAGCATCAAATTCACGCCCGAAGACGGCATGATCACGATTGTGCTGAAAGCAGGGGAAGACGGTGCCGAGGTTACGATATCGGATACGGGAGTCGGGATGTCGGAGTCGGATCAGCTGCATATATTCGAACGCTTCTACAAAGCCGATAAATCGCGCAATCGCGCCGCTGGCGGCAGTGGGCTGGGATTATCCATCGTGAAGCGGATCGTCGATATTCATCAGGGGAAGATAACGGTCCAATCCGAGCTAGGAAAGGGTTCAACGTTTACCGTGATGGTGCCTTATAAGCGATCTCTGGATACGAAGCATTGATTGAGCAGTGAAGGTTTGACATTAAAATTGTACGTGAAGATGTGACATGGACATGAAGTTGGATATGAAGATTCGAATATGAAGATTAGATGGGCTTGGATATGAAGAATAGATGGGTTTAATGAAGTACGTGGGGAGCTGACATAAAAAGGGCGCTGATCGTGTGACTCTCCTCCAGGAAGGCGGGAAGGTATAGAGAATTAGGACTGTTTCGGGGATGTTCCCAAGCAGATTTAGAACTAAGGTGTGAGGAGATGGCTGCTTACCCGCCATATCTGGAACAACTTGAACCGGATATGTCCATAGAACAGGAGTAAGGGCTATGATCGCCCCTACTCCTGTTTGAGCTGTGCGTGATGCGATATGGACAAACTCACCGAGTTGGGTTAAAGCAGGTGAATTAGCTAAAGCGGTCGCGAATTTAGCGGACACCAATGACCTTATTTGCCGAATTAAGCGCCGTATTCTAAAATAACGGACTCCAGATCCGTTATTTTAGGGTTTGTTTAGGTAAATGCCGCCTTTTGGAAGGAATAACGGATCCTTGGTCCGGAAGTTTCCGGAAAACCGCCATTTTCCCTCAAATAAGGTACTCTCGGTCCGTTAGCTCCACTAAAGCAGCGTGCAGCCACCGCACGACCACCGCAGTCGACTCTAATTTTAATGCACATGCCATTACTATCCGTATGTTAGTCTCACCCTAACGGGCTAGCCGGAAGGGTCACTGGTTACTGCTTGAATCTAGTCGACAGCCCTCCAAGCCTGCTCCGGACCACACACCGTGCGCACAGGGAGCAGTGCGCACAGGGAGCAGCCCGCACAGGGAGCAGCCCGCACAGGGAGCAGTGCGCACAGGGAGCAGTGCGCACAGTGAGCGCCCGCACAAGGAGCAGTGCGCACAGGGAGCAGTGAGCACAGGGAGCAGTGCGCACAGGGAGCAGTGAGCAGCCCGCACAGGGAGCAGTGCGCACAGGGAGCAGACCGCACAGAGAGCAGTACACACAAGGAGCAACCCGCAAGGTGCGTGCTGCCATGCCAAGCACACCCCGAGGGCCACGCACCGTGCGCACAGGGAGTTGTGCGCACGGATGATGCAGCCGCACGGCAGCAGCTTGTTAAAGATAGGTTAGCTGTATGATTACAGCACCTTCTCCAAAAAGCTGATCGTACGCTCATGCTTCGGTCTGCCGAATACTTCCTCCGGCGGGCCTTCCTCTACGATATACCCGCCATCCATAAAGATCACCCGGTCGGCAACCTCGCGGGCAAAGCCCATCTCGTGCGTGACGATCATCATCGTCATGCCTTCGCGTGCCAGATCCTTCATGACGCCGAGCACTTCGCCGACCATCTCCGGGTCCAGTGCTGAAGTCGGCTCGTCAAACAGCATGATGTCCGGATTCATCGCCAGCGCCCGGGCGATCGCCACACGCTGCTTCTGACCGCCTGAAAGCTGGCTTGGGAAGGCCTCCGCCTTATCGGACAGGCCTACTTGTTCCAGCAGCTTTAGCCCCGTGGCACGCGCCTCGGACGCGTTCTGCTTGCCCAGCTCCACCGGGGCAAATGTAATGTTCTTCAGCACGTTGAAGTGAGGGAACAGATTAAAGTGTTGGAACACCATCCCGATATTCTCCCGTGCCTTGTTGATGTCTGTTTTAGGGTCATTGATATCCTTGTCATGCACGAACACCCTGCCTGCCGTAATGTCCTCCAGTCGATTGATGCAGCGCAGGAAGGTGCTTTTGCCGGAGCCCGAAGGTCCGATGACACAAACAACCTCGCCTTCCTGGACCTGCATGTTGATGCCCTTCAGCACCTCGTTCGTGCCAAAGTTCTTCTTCAGTCCTTCTACGCGGATTTTATCCATGACGCACCTTCCCTTCCAGACGGCCAGAAATTTTGGTCAGAATCGTGATCACGACCAGATACATGATGGCCACCACGAGCCAGATATCAAACGAAGCGAACGTTCTTGCGATGATGATTTTCCCGGATTGGGTCAGTTCGACCAGACCGATTACCGACAGGATCGACGTATCCTTGAGCGTGATCACGAGCTGGTTAATAAAGGTCGGAATCATAACCTTAATCGCTTGGGGAATGATGATTTTCATCATGGCTTTGCGGTATGGCAGACCGAGTGAACGGGCAGCCTCCAGCTGTCCAGGGTCAATGGATTGGATACCGCCGCGAATAATTTCCGTGACATAAGCGCCGGCATTCAGGCTAAGTGTCAGGACCGCTGCCACGATCGGCGACATCGTGAATCCGAGCGCCTGCGGAATACCGAAGTAGATGAAGAAGGCTAGGACCAGCAGCGGTATGCCGCGGAAAATGTCCACGAATACGGTGGCGATCCCTCGGAGCCATTTATTGCGTCCGACCTTCATAAAACCGAATATTAATCCTAAGAAAAACGCAAAGAACAGCGATACGATGGTCAGCAGCAGCGTATTGCCAAGGCCCTTCAGCAACGAGGGCAGCGACTCCACGACCAGCTCCCAGCGGCTTTGACTCGCCGCACCTACCGCATTTTCGCCAATGTATTTTGCCTTAATACGTTCATATTCTCCGCTTGCCTTCAGGTTGATCAAGCCGGCATTGAATTTCTCCAGAAGCTCCTGGTTCCGTCCCTTGCCGACGGCAAATCCGTAGGAAGCGCCGGGCTCCATATCCGTAACGATCTTCAGTCCGTTGTTCTGCTCGACTCCGTATGCCAGCACGGGGAAGTCGTCAAAACAGGCAACAGAATTGCCAGTCCTGACATCGTCATACATCTGGGCCGAATCGTCAAAAGGCACGATGGTGAATCCGTACTTGGAGGATATGGATTCAGCAAAGCTGTAGCCCTCCGTACCGGTTTTAACGGCGACTTTTTTTCCTTTTAAATCCTCATACCCTTTGATGGACTCCTGATCTTTGCGAATGGCCATGACCACACCTGAGTCAAAATAAGGATCGGAGAAGTCGAATTTCTGCTTCCGCTCATCCGTGATGCTCATGCCGGCAATGACTCCGTCCACCTGGTTGGCTTCCAGCGCTTGAACTGCCGCATTGAAGCCGAGCGGCTTGATCTCATATTTGAAGTTCTGATCTTTCGCGATCGCATCCAGCAGATCCATGTCGATACCGACAAATTTGCCGCTTGCATCCTGGAATTCAAACGGGGCAAACGTAATGTCCGTTCCGATCTGATAGGTTTTACCGGAGGCTGGCTCTGCCGCGGCGCTTGCCGTCCCGTATGGCATGCCCGCTGCCATGAGTAGCAGCAGTGACATGAACGCGTATAACATCCGCAATGATTTCATAGTGACCTCCTCTTTTTAAACACCGATGTAAGTTAGTTACCCATTAAGGCTTCCTTATTAAACAGTTACTGCCTTCTTCATTGGGTATCTTATTTTGCTAATCAACCAATCATGCCTAGATATACCAATTAACAGGGGCGTATTAAAATAAGTTGAAGAAAAATTTTAAAACGCTCCGTTCCGGATGCAACATTTACCAATGCCCCCACGTTAGAAGGGTAAGGCAAGCATGGCAGCGATGCCAATATTGAAGGAGGCTGACAATAATGAAAAGATGGGTCAAACAAGTAGGTTCCATCATGATTGCAGGTGCACTGTTGACTGGAAGTACGGCTTTAGTAGGATTGAGCGGGGCAACCGAGGTGCATGCGGCGGAGGCGGCACAGCAAAACCTTCTTACCGTACTCGGTAAAGGCGAGATCTCGGTGAAGCCAGATATCGTATATCTTTCCATCGGGGCTGAATCATATGCGGAAACCGCAAAATCCGCACAGAAGAGCAATGCACAGAAAATGGATAAGATTACGAAGCTGTTGAAAGAAACATGGAAGATTGATGACAAGGATATCAAAACCGAACAGTTCTATGTCCAACCTAACTATACGTATTCCGATGATAATGGACGTAAAGTGAAGAATTACAGCGCCTATCATTCCCTGGAAGTCACCCTTCGCGACTTGAGCAAAGTGGGCGATCTGCTTGATGCAGCGTCCGATGCCGGCGCTAATTCCATTGGCAACGCCCGTTTCTCGGTCGAGAACCGTGATGCCTTCGAAGCTCAAGTGATAGATAAAGCCATGGCGAATGCGGACCTGAAAGCCCAAGCTATGGCAAAGGCCTCCAAGCGCCAGCTGGGTATCGTGCTAAACATTGTGGAAGGTTCAGTTGGTGTAGATAACATCTATGGCCTCGAAAAAATGGCGATGGAAGCACAGTCTACTGCAGCGGACGCGGGCGCCAACACATCCGTGAAGCCGGGCGAAATCAAAATCTCGACGCAGCTGTACGTGCAATATGAGCTGAAATAGCAGCTGTTTTCGACTAAGAATACTGAAAACCGTTCATCCTGGTCTTTCCGGGTGAACGGTTTTTTGTGCATCCCTATTCGGAAAATGAAATACCATAATCCGGTCCCATATCCGTGCCTTCCCCTGTCGAAATACGCAGAAAAGTGTTGTGTATAGGGGGAAAACGAGGTATAGTGAATATGCGAAAAACTGAACTTTATGTTAAACGTTAAAGCCATACCCATGGATATGGCTTTTTTTTCTTAGTAGAGACTTCTAGACGCTTCCACCCTTAAGAAACGGATTCTGCCAACCTGAGCACGATAGGCAGTATGACCGTTTCTTCTTAGTGGGGAACGTTTTTGTGCATACTGGTTAGCAGGAATGTACACATGGATTAGGTCGCATTTTGAAGAAGGGGTTGATGCATGTGATTGAACTTGTCCAGATCGAGAAGCATTTTCAGGGACAAGCGGTCGTGCATCCGCTGTCGCTCTCCATTAAAGAAGGGGAATTCCTGACTTTGCTGGGCCCCAGCGGCTGCGGCAAAACGACGATTCTCCGAATGATAGCAGGATTCGAACAGCCGACCAAAGGACAGGTCTGGCTGGCGGGTCAGAATGTGACGGAAATGCCTGCGAACAAGCGGGACTTGAATCTGGTATTCCAACACTATGCTCTGTTCCCGCATATGACCGTAGAAGACAATATCGCTTTTGGGTTGAAAATGAAAAAAATGCCGCGTCAGCTTATCAAGGAGCGGGTGGACGAGGCCGTTGCCATGACGCAGCTGACTCCCCTGCGGGAACGATTCCCGCACCAACTGTCCGGCGGACAGCAGCAGCGCGTGGCCATCGCCCGCGCCATCGCCAACAAACCGAAGGTACTGCTGCTGGATGAACCGCTTGGCGCGCTGGATTTGCAGCTGCGGAAGAACCTGCAGTCCGAGCTCAAGCATTTGCAGCGGACGCTCGGGATTACGTTTGTATATGTAACCCACGACCAAGAGGAAGCCATGATGCTCTCCGACCGGATCGTCATCATGAACCACGGACGGGTAGAGCAAATCGGCACGCCGCGCGAGATCTATGCGAAACCGCAAACGCTGTTTGCCGCCACGTTTGTTGGGGAGAATAACGTCTTCTCCTCGCCAGAGGGTCTTTTTGCCGTAAGGCCGGAGAAACTTATTCCGCAACGGGAATCGGGTGCCAGGAAGAGCGGCGTGATCGAGGATGTGCAGTACCTCGGCAGTGTTCATAAGCTGCTGGTCCAATTGGATGATGAACCGATGAAGGTCACGATTGCCTTGGATATCTCGGATGACCATCCTTGGGAGGTTGGTGAACGGGTCGGGGTGAACTGGAACACCAAAGATGAGGTGATCATCGGGCCATGAGGAAATCAAGGTTCCTGTTGACTCCGGTGCTGCTGTGGTTATCCCTGTTCCTGATCGTTCCGATGCTGATTGTGGTCGGCATCTCCCTGCTCTCGCGGGATTCGCTGGGGAATATCGTTTTTTCCTTTAGTCTCGAAGGCTATAAAACCTTTTTTGACCCTTTATATTTGGGGATTTACTGGGATACCCTGGTATTGTCGCTGCTGACTACGGTGATTTGCTTGTTAGTCAGCTATCCTTTGGCCTATTATATAGCCAACGCTTCCCCGCGTATCCAAACCTGGGGATTAATTCTGATCACGGTCCCGTTCTGGATTAACTTTCTGATCCGGACCTATGCTTGGGTTCTCCTGCTCCGGACGCAAGGCGTGGTGAACAGTCTGCTGCTGTGGATGGGATGGATCGACGAGCCGATTCAGATGCTGTATACGTATGGCGCCGTACTTCTCGGCATGGTCTATAACTTCATCCCCTTCATGGTGCTGCCGATTTACGTGGCTCTGGAGCAGATGGACAAGCGTCTGCTGGATGCGGCCAGCGATCTGGGCGCTTCCAGGTGGAAGGCATTCCGGCACATTACCTTCCCGCAAAGTAAATCCGGCATCATGACGGGAGCGGTTCTGGTGTATGTCTCGACTTCCGGGATGTTTGTAGTTACGGATATTTTGGGAGGCGCGAAGTCCTCCATGATCAGTAATATTATTCAGCAGCAGTTCCTGGGTGCGCGCAACTGGCCCTTTGGAGCGGCGTTGTCGGTGATCTTTGTGATTACGTCCCTCGTGCTGATCCTGCTCTTTAACCGGGCGATGCAAGCCCGCCATCAACGCGTAGGGGAGGGGAGATAAGTGAAGAAGAAGAATCACCCGCTGCTCGGGATTCACTCTTTCCTTATGATGGCTTTCATCTATGTACCGATCATCATGATCATCATCTATTCCTTTAACAACACGCGGCTTAGCGGCAACTGGGAAGGATTTACGTTGGATTGGTATGTGTCGCTGTTCGAGAACCGGCACGTGATGGAAGCGCTGATGAACAGTTTGACGGTGGCGGTCATATCGACGATCGTTTCCACCCTGCTCGGAACCGCAGCGGCACTCTCGCTTCGGAGTATGGGGCGCAGAGGTCGCAGCGGCATGAATGGGCTGCTGTATCTGCCGGTCATTATCCCGGATATTATTATGGGGCTGTCGCTGCTGGTTTTGTTCAGTCAACTTAATATGCCGCTCGGTAAAACGACCGTGATTATAGCCCATATCACCTTCAGTATGTCTTATGTATATGTTGTAGTTACGGCCAGATTGTCTGGAATGGGCAAACAGCTCGGTGAAGCGGCGCAGGATTTGGGAGCTACGCCTTGGCAGACGTTCCGGTACGTCACGCTGCCGCAGATTGCACCGGGCATTATCTCCGGAGCCCTGATTGCTTTTACGTTGTCATTGGATGACTTTATGGTCAGCTTTTTTGTCGCCGGCCCAAGCTCAACGACGCTGCCGATCTATATTTACGCTCAGGTGAAGCGTGGCATCTCGCCAGAGATTAACGCGCTATGTACGCTGCTCATTCTGGTCAGCATCACGCTGATTCTGTTAGCCCAATATATTCTTAACCGCGGCAGCGGGGAAAAGAAACATAAAACATTACCGATTTAAGCGATAGAAACGCTTTTTCGAAATAAAACATGGAACCGGAAAGAGAGGAGATATTGAATTGAAAAAATCAAGATGGACCCGCCTGCTGACGGCAGGCATGGTTGCGGTATTGTCTGTAGGACTGCTGGCCGGCTGCGGCTCAGATAAGGAGACGCTTCACATTTACAGCTGGGCGGATAACTTTGATCCCGAGGTGCTGAAGGACTTTGAAGAGAAGTTCGACGTGAAGGTAACCTACGACAATTACGCAAACAATGAAGACCTGCTGGCTAAAATCAAGGCTGGCGGCAGTGGATATGACCTCATTCAGCCGTCCGATTATATGGTGAAAACGATGATTGAATCGGAGCTGCTTGAGCCGCTTGATATGAATAATATCCCGAACTTCGTCAATCTTACGGATACTTTCAAAGATCCTTCTTATGACCCGGGCAATAAATATTCGATTGTCTACACGTCCGGTGTAACGGGAATTGCATATAACAAGAAGTATGTTAAGGACGAGATCAACAGCTGGGAAGACCTCTGGAACCCGGAATACAAGGGGAAAGTCCTGCTTCTGGACGACAACCGCGAAATGATCGGCATGGCGCTGAAGAAGCAGGGGAAATCCAACAGCAGTACGGATGAAGCGGAAATCACCGCAGCTACGGATGACCTGAAGACCTTGCTGCCCAATGTGCTCGCGTTTGATACGGATAACATCAAGCAGAAGATGATCCAAGAAGAAGGCTGGATTGCTACGGTCTGGTCCGGAGATGCGGCCTTTATTGCAGCTGAGAATCCGGATGTGGCGTATGTCGTGCCAGAAGAAGGGGCTACCATCTTCTCTGATAACTACGCGATTCCTAAGGGTGCCAAGAATAAAGAGCTGGCCGAGAAATTCATCAACTTCATGATGGAGCCTGAGGTCAGCGCCAAAAACTATGAATTCATCGGATACAGCAATCCGAACACCAAGGCGATGGAATTCCATAGCGAGGAATACCGCACCAATACGATGATCAACCTGACAGATGAAGAGCTGGGCCGTACCGAGTGGCTCGATAATGTCGGTGACTCGCTCTCAATCTATGATCGTCAGTGGTCCGAGCTGAAGAGCGGTCGTTAATGATAGCTTACATTTTCATATTTTTGTAATAAAAAAGTCTGTCCCATTGGGGGCAGGCTCTTTTTTTGTTTGCGAAGAATAGGCCCTAAGACCCCGAATAGGAAAAAATGGCCGATTTATACGAATTGAACCACAACTTTGGGGCCCGTCTCGTTGTTATATATAAGGGAAGGACGCAAATGACATAAACGAGGTTTCTATGCGTTTAATCAGAAAAGGAGAAAGCGGCTTGAGCGATGTGATGGGCTTGTTGGTTATTGCGGGAATCGTGGCTGGTGCTGGAGCGGTATTGCTTCTGAACTTCTTCAGGAAAAGCGCGCTGCATCTGCTGTTATTGAGTATTCACAGTGCACTCGTTGGCATCGGTTTTATTTTTCTTGCTTACGTTGTCCAAGGCAGTGAATTACTGCTGCTTGCGGGTTCATGTGCTCTCTTGTTCGGTGTGTTTCTTAGTGTAGCGGCGTGCGTACGGAAAGAATAATGAAAACATATAGGCCCTACGGCCTGGAATCAAAATTGTCACTGGCTTTGTTACCAATACATTGAAAGCTTTCCTTATAATGATTAAGGGTAATAGATTAACAACTAACGGAAACTTAATTTAACAAAGGTGGAATTCTAATATGAATCCTAAATTTCGTGTATGTGCATCATTAATTGCAACTAGCGTCCTGCTTGGCAGTCTGGGTTTGAGCGGACAGGTCATCGATGCAAGCGCCGCTAAGGCAACCGTTTCCGCCAGCCAAAAATCCTCAAAGAATGAAGTCGTACTGAAATGGAATGGCAAGACCCTGTCACAGAAAGGTCTCGTGCTGCACGGGGTAACTTATGTGCCGGCAACCGCTTTGCGGGACGGCCTGGGGATGCCTCTTAAATATGATGCAAAAAACCGTACGTATACACTGGGTAACGGTTATAACAAACTGAGCGCTATCGTATATGATTCAACTGAAATCGGTATTCTGGTAAATGGCTCGTATGCCGGCGAGCCTGGCGGACAGATCATGAATGGTCGTCTCTATGTGCCGTTCAAAACGATCAGCGAATACATGGGTGTTCAGGGGCAATGGAATCCTTCCTTGAAAACTCTCAGCATGACACAGAAGAAGCAGAATGACATCACCATTAAATCGGTAGCGCTGAAGAAGAAGATTCAGGGCGTGGATGCCGTTGTGAACTATCCTGTAATCAGCGGACTCGATAATGCAGAGGTTCAAGCCGAGATCAACAAAGTGCTGAAAGAAAATGCGTCCGGCGTAATCACCGGTGCCGAAGGGAATGCTGAGGAATTCCCGCCGTCGGAATCCAGTTTCCCATACGAATTCAGTGGTGACTTCGTGGTCCATTACAACCAGAACGACATCCTGAGCATTACGGCGTACGATTACTCGTATACCGGCGGCGCCCATGGCATGACCTTCCGTAAAAGCTTCACGTTCTCCTTGAAGGACGGCAAGCAGATGAAGCTGGGCGATTTCATCAACATGCAGGGCAAGAACAAGCAGAAGCTGAACAACCTTGTGCTGAGCAAGATGAAGAAAGAAGGAGGCTATCTCGGCGGATTTGAGGGCGTGCCGGCCGATGCTGATTTTTATGTGAAAGATAATGCTGCGGTGCTGTACTTCCAGCTTTATGAGTACACGGCGTATGCTTATGGATTTCCGGAGTTTGAGCTGAAACTGAAAGAGTGGAAGTAAGAGTATATGATAAGCGGTTTGTGTAAACTGTGATCATTTAATTTCATACCATAGCTTGTTGAGATATATGATGCTGTCCTGAAGTAACACTGTGCTGGAACCAATTGCGATAAATCCCTTGATCATGGAACGTGGAGAGTGTGTATTCTCCCTTCCAGCGATCAAGGGATTTTTTGTGTTTATCGAGGCAAATGGGTTTTCCTGTATTCCCCTCCCCTCAAGTTAAGGGAGGCCTTTTAGGAGGGGAGTGCCCTTACCGTCTTTATGTTTTATTGAAAAAATCGTACCGAAGTGAGAGTATCCTTGGAGGAGCAACGCGTTCGCCTTTGAAATCGGGAAACCTCCTTATCCATTCATTCATGTTTCCCGATTTCAACAGCGACCGGAGGGGATACACTCACTATTTAGTACTCGAAGTTTTCAATGAATCCAGAGGATAACAAAGGGCAGGAACCGGATAACGGCGCCTGCCCTTTGCTTCATTTCTTTTATAGTCCTTGCGGTGGTGTATTTTCCAGTACTTGATCGATCAGGCCATACTCTTTAGCTTCGTCAGCCGTCATGAAGTAGTCACGATCGGTATCCTTCTCAATGCGCTCCAGCGGTTGGCCCGTGCGTTCGGACAGGATGCGGTTCAGTTTGTCGCGCATTTTGAGAATGCGGCGAGCACGGATCTCAATATCCGTGGCTTGACCTTGTGCGCCGCCGAGCGGCTGGTGAATCATAATTTCGCTGTTAGGCAGACCGTAACGTTTGCCTTTAGCGCCTGCGTTGAGCAGGAATGCGCCCATGGAAGCAGCCATGCCGACACAGATCGTCGAAACGTCCGGCTTGATGAACTGCATCGTATCGAATATCGCCATACCCGCGGTAATGGAACCGCCAGGACTGTTGATGTAAAGATGAATATCCTTCTCAGGATCCTCAGCCGACAAGAACAGCATTTGAGCAATGATGGAATTGGCGACCACGTCATTTACGTCGGAGCCGAGGAAGATAATGCGGTCTTTCAGCAATCTGGAATAGATGTCGTATGCCCGCTCACCGCGGTTGCTTTGTTCAACGACCATAGGTATAAAACTCACGTGGAAAACCTCCTCTTAAGTACCTCATATAAATACTGTTACCGTATTACCCACATGATAAACAATTTAAATCAAAAAGTCAAAGATAGTCAAACTATTGGGTAAAAAAAAGAGCCGTCATGGGCACTTTAGGGTAATCAGTATAGAGAATAAAGATAAAATGGCGCGCCCGCGAGGAATCGAACCTCGATCTCAGGCTCCGGAGGCCTACGTCATATCCATTGGACCACGGGCGCATAAGAGAAACGTCTATCGACGTACATTCAAAGAAGACAGACCGCGTTTAGCAGTAGTTTTTCTTGCGATATCAGGAAGCTGACTCCGCGAAGTTTATACTTTCTGATATCTAAAAAAATTAGCAACGAAGTTGATTATACCGCATCTTTTTCAAAAATACAATAGCAGGCAAAACTTTGTTCCTATTATATAGACAAGCCTGTAGTTGGTCATAATGTATAAGAATGCCTGGGGCAGAGAAATATACTTTCGGACACTTGCAACCGGCCTGATTATTGGTTAGAATAAGGGTGGGACTTAAAAAGTTTGACTGGGACATTTTACGACCAGGCAGAGGAGAGCCGAGACGAAGTTTGCAGGAGTGGAATGCATGCGTAACCTATTAGAAATACAAGAGCAGCTTCTGCCGGATCTGATGGACACTCTTAAACGAAGGTATTCCATCCTTCATCAGATCAAGTTGTCCGGAATTGTTGGCCGAAGAACACTGGCTTCATCACTCTCGATGACCGAGCGTGTCCTCAGAGCAGAGACGGATCTTCTGAAAGCGCAAGGGCTGATCGAGATTGAAACGCTTGGCATGCGGATCAGCAGTTCAGGGGTATGTTTGCTGGAGGAACTGGAACCGGTTATGAATGAGTTATTCGGACTGGTTGAACTGGAAGAGAAGATCCGTCAGGCTTACGGGCTTCGTAAAGTGGTCATTATTCCCGGTGACAGTGAGTCATCTCCGGAAGTCAAACGCGAGCTTGGCCGTGCCGGAGCAAGAACGCTGCTAAGCTTTGTACAGGATGGAGATACGATTGCCGTAACAGGCGGCTCCACGCTTGCCGAAGTAGCAGAGCAGATGTCCTCTTTGCCTGGTGGCGAACCGCTGACAAGCACATGGTTTGTGCCTGCCCGGGGCGGTCTCGGGGAGAGTGTCGAGATTCAAGCGAACACCATTGCCTCTAAGATGGCTAAGCGCGTGGGAGCTGAGTACCGATTGCTGCATGTACCGGATCTGCTTAGCGAGGATGCCTACCAGTCTTTGGTGCAGGATCAGCATATCCAGGAGATTGTGGATGTGATCAGGCGCTGCCGAGTCATTATTCACGGCATCGGAGATGCCATGGAAATGGCAAGAAGACGCAAGCTGGATGAAAACTCGATTCAGAACTTGCAGGCCGATGGCGCGATTGCGGAATCCTTCGGCTACTACTTTAGTGAAGATGGCGAAGTTGTCCACAAAATGCTTACCCTCGGGCTGCGGCTTGAGGATATTATGCGGACGGAGACGATCATCGGCATTGCTGGGGGTCAAGGCAAGGGCAAGGCGATTCACGCGGTGCTGAAATTCGGACATGAGGATATTCTCGTTACCGATGAAGCCGCGGCACTGGAAGTCGAGAAGGAGATTGACGCCGGTATTTGAATCCACGGGCGTACAATTGATTTTTCATTATTGTTGTCTTGATTGGCTTAACGGCCAATCTTGAATATATAAATTTTACAAATATGGAGGGAACTACTCATGGTTAAAGTAGGTATTAACGGTTTTGGACGTATTGGACGTAACGTGTTCCGCGCTGCGCTGAACAACAGCGAAGTTGAAATCGTGGCAATCAACGATTTGACGGATGTAAAAACGCTGGCACACCTTTTGAAATATGACACAACTCACGGCAGACTTAATGCAACGGTTGAAGCTAAAGAAGGCGCACTCGTTGTAAACGGCCGTGAAGTGAAAGTATTCGCTGAGCGTAACCCAGAAGCATTGCCTTGGGCTGAGTATGGCGTAGAAATCGTTGTAGAATCCACTGGTATTTTCACAGCGAAAGACAAAGCTTCCGCTCACTTGAAAGGCGGCGCTAAGAAAGTTATCATCTCCGCTCCAGCAACTGACGAAGATATCACGATCGTTATGGGCGTTAACGAAGACAAATACGATGCAGCTAACCATACTGTAATCTCCAACGCTTCTTGTACGACAAACTGCTTGGCTCCTTTTGCTAAAGTTCTTGACGAGAAGTTCGGTATCGTTAAAGGTATGATGACTACAGTTCACTCCTACACGAATGACCAGCAAGTGCTTGATCTTCCGCACAAAGATCTGCGTCGTGCTCGTGCAGCTGCTGAGAACATCATTCCATCCACAACAGGTGCTGCTAAAGCGGTTAGCCTCGTTCTGCCACAATTGAAAGGCAAATTGAACGGTATGGCAATGCGTGTACCTACAAAGAACGTTTCCGTAACGGACCTCGTAGTTGAGCTGTCCAAAAACGTAACGCTTGAAGATGTAAACGGAGCACTGAAAGCTGCTGCTGAAGGCCCGCTCAAAGGCATCTTGAACTACTCCGAAGAGCCGCTTGTATCCAGCGACTACAATGGCGACCCAGCTTCTTCCACGATCGATTCGCTCTCCACTATGGTAGTTGGCGACAACATGGTGAAAGTTGTTTCTTGGTATGACAACGAGTGGGGCTACTCCAACCGTGTCGTTGACCTCGCTGCTTACATCGCAAGCAAAGGTCTGTAATTGATCTAGCCATACAATCGAAGAGGAGTTCCGTTTCACGGGTCTCCTCTTTGGTTCATGGTTTTTCCTTGTTTTCATGCCAGAGCACTGGGAAGAATAGACAAGATCCGGGCGCTGGTTAGCGATAGAGAGAAACGAGAGCAACTGCATGCTGTCGGTGAGGAGAATAGTTTTCTTAGGAGGAACGTGGAGATGAACAAGAAAAGTGTACGTGATGTAGAAGTAAGCGGCAAACGGGTGTTTGTCCGCGTCGATTTCAATGTACCGCTCGAAGATGGTAAAATTACAGACGACACTCGTATTCGCGAGACTTTGCCGACCATTAAATATTTGGTAGAGCAAGGAGCGAAAGTCATCCTGGCCAGCCACATGGGCCGTCCAAAAGGTGAGGTCGTTGAATCTTTGCGCCTGACTCCGGCAAGTCAGCGTCTGTCCGAGCTGCTCGGCAAACCGGTAGCCAAAGCGGATGAAGCCGTAGGAGAAGCGGTTAAAGCGCAGGTAGAGAAGCTGCAAAACGGCGATGTGCTCGTGCTTGAAAATGTTCGTTTTTACGCTGGTGAAGAGAAGAATGATCCGGAACTTGCGAAGCAATTCGCTGAACTGGCCGATCTGTTCGTGAATGACGCGTTTGGTGCTGCTCACCGTGCGCACGCTTCGACAGAAGGTATCGCTCATCATCTTCCGGCTGTATCGGGATTGTTGATGGAAAAAGAGCTGTCCGTTCTCGGCAAAGCCCTTTCGAATCCGGACCGTCCTTTTACCGCCATCATCGGTGGATCGAAGGTTAAGGACAAAATCGACGTGATCGACAACCTGCTTACGCTTGCTGACAATGTCATCATCGGCGGTGGACTTGCTTACACGTTCTTCAAAGCTCAAGGCCATGAAATTGGTCAATCTCTGCTTGATAAAGAGAAGCTTGATGTTGCACTCGGTTTTATCGAGAAAGCTAAAGAGCTGGGCAAAAACTTCTACCTGCCGGAAGATATCGTCGTTACGGACGAGTTCAGTGCAGACGCGAATACCAAGATCGTTGATATCGACGGCATCCCAGCCGATTGGGAAGGCGTTGACATCGGTCCTAAGACTCGCGCCAAGTATGCAGAAGTGATCAAGAACTCCAAACTTGTCGTGTGGAACGGTCCTATGGGTGTATTCGAAATCGCTCCGTTCAGCAACGGTACTCGTGAAGTGGCACAAGCTTGTGCGGATACGGAAGCTTACACGATTATCGGCGGCGGCGACTCGGCTGCAGCAGCGGAGAAATTCGGCCTTGCCGACAAGATGAATCACATCTCGACAGGCGGCGGTGCATCTCTTGAGTTCATGGAAGGCAAAGCACTTCCTGGTGTTGTGGCACTGAACGATAAATAGAAATAGGCACTACAATTGGATAGCAAGTGGATGAAGTTTGGACCCCGATTCTTCGGGGGAATAAAGGAGTGAATCGTGTGAGAACACCTATCATAGCTGGTAACTGGAAAATGTTCAAAACCGTTCCGGAAGCAGCTTCATTTATTGAAGATGTGAAAGGCAAAGCGGAAGTAGAAGGCGTGGAAAGCGTGATTTGCGCGCCATTTACCAATCTTCCTGCATTGGTTGAAGCGGTCAAGGGCACGAACATCAAAATCGGTGCACAAAATCTTCATTTTGAAGATAATGGCGCCTTTACGGGTGAAATCAGCGGGTTGATGCTGAAGGATCTGGGCGTGGACTATGTCATTATTGGACATTCCGAGCGCCGTCAGTATTTTGCCGAAACCGATGAGATTGTGAACAAGAAGGTACATGCGGCATTCCGTCATAGTCTTCTTCCGATCGTATGCGTTGGAGAAAAGCTGGAAGAACGCGAAGCCGGCCAAACCAAAGACGTGTGCAAAGTACAAACGGAAGCTGCGTTCGCAGGTGTTCCGGCTGATCAAGCGATTCATGTTGTTATTGCTTATGAGCCAATCTGGGCGATCGGAACGGGCAAGTCCTCTACGGCAGAGGATGCGAACGAAGTCATCGCTTATATTCGTGAACTCGTTAAAGGTCTGTACGGCGAAACCGTTGCCGAGCAAGTTCGCATTCAATACGGCGGTAGCGTGAAGCCTGAAAATGTAGCGGAGTATATGGGACAAAGCGACATCGACGGCGCGCTCGTTGGTGGTGCAAGTCTACAACCGGCTTCCTACATCGCACTCGTTGAGGGGGCGAAGTAAATGTCTGCTCCAAAACCCGTAGCTCTGATCATCATGGACGGTTTCGGGCTTCGCAACACCGAGGTGGGCAATGCGGTCGCTCAAGCGAACAAGCCTAACTACGACCGGTATTTGAAGCAATACCCGAACACCACGTTGACCGCTTGCGGTGAAGCTGTAGGCTTGCCGGAAGGCCAAATGGGGAACTCCGAAGTGGGTCACTTGAACATCGGCGCAGGCCGGATTGTGTATCAGGACTTGACCCGTATCACGAAGTCGATTCGTGAAGGAGAATTCTTCGAGAACGAAACGTTGGTGGAAGCCGTTCGCGCTGCCAAGAACAACAACAAGAAGCTGCATTTGTACGGATTGGTATCCGACGGCGGCGTTCACAGTCATATTGAGCATATGTTCGCCATGCTGGATCTTTGCAAAAAGGAAGATTTCCATGACGTATACATCCATGGCTTCATGGATGGACGCGACGTGGCACCGGACAGCGGCAAGCAGTTCGTTAAGGATCTGATTGCGAAGATTGAAGAAGTGGGCGTTGGCCAAATCGCTACGCTTTCCGGTCGTTATTATGCGATGGACCGCGACAAGCGTTGGGACCGTGTCGAGAAGGCTTACCGTGCCATGGTGTATGGCGAAGGACCTAAATATACGGATCCGCTGAAAGCCATCACTGAATCTTACGAGAAATCGGTTTACGATGAATTCGTTGAACCGACCGTAATGGTGAATGGTGAAGGCGAGCCGGTTAGTCTGGTGGAGAGCGGAGATTCCGTCATCTTCCTGAACTACCGTCCTGACCGTGCGATTCAGCTGTCCCAGGTGTTTACGAATAATGATTTCCGTGGCTTTGAACGTGGACCGAAGTTCCCGCAAAACTTGCATTTTGTCTGCTTGACGCTGTTCAGCGAGACGGTGGAAGGCTTCGTCGCCTACAAACCGAAGAATCTGGACAACACGCTGGGCGAAGTGCTGGTTCAGCACAACAAGAAGCAGCTTCGTATTGCGGAAACTGAAAAGTATCCACACGTCACGTTCTTCTTCAGCGGTGGACGCGATGTTGAGCTTCCAGGCGAAACACGCGTACTGATCAACTCACCGAAAGTGGCGACGTATGATCTGAAGCCGGAGATGAGCGCCTATGAAGTGGCGGATGCTTGTGTGAGAGAAATCGAAGCGGATAAGCATGACGCGATTATCTTGAATTTCGCGAACCCGGACATGGTCGGCCATTCCGGTATGCTGGAGCCGACGATTAAAGCCGTTGAGACGACGGATGAGTGTGTCGGCAAGGTTGTAGAGGCTGTTTTGGCAAAAGGCGGGGTTGTTCTGATTACCGCTGACCACGGAAATGCGGACATGGTATTTGATGAGAATGGACGTCCATTCACCGCACATACCACGAACCCGGTTCCGTTCATCGTAACGGATGAGAATGTCACGCTGCGTGAAGGTGGTATTCTCGCCGACATCGCGCCAACGATTCTCGACCTGATGGGTCTGCCGAAGCCGGACGAAATGACCGGAACCTCGATGATTGCAGCACGTAAATAAGTGGTTCATAATGGAACATAAACATAACATATCAAAGGAGACTATACACATGACTATTATTTCTGATGTATATGCACGCGAAGTCCTTGACTCCCGCGGCAATCCAACCGTAGAGGTTGAAGTATACCTGGAATCCGGTGCAATCGGTCGCGCGATCGTTCCATCCGGTGCTTCCACTGGCGTTCACGAAGCTGTTGAGCTTCGCGACGACGACAAATCCCGTTACCTGGGCAAAGGCGTTCTGAAAGCTGTTGAGAACGTGAACGAAATCATCGCTCCTGAAGTGATTGGCATGGACGCTCTGGACCAGCTCGGCATCGACAAGCTGATGATCGCTTTGGACGGTACCCCGAACAAAGGCAAATTGGGTGCGAATGCAATCCTGGCCGTATCCATGGCTGTAGCTCGCGCTGCTGCTGATGCATTGGATCTTCCACTGTATGTTTACCTTGGCGGATTCAACGCCAAACAACTTCCAGTACCTATGATGAACATCGTGAACGGTGGCGCTCACGCGGACAACAACGTTGACGTTCAAGAGTTCATGGTATTGCCGGTTGGAGCACCTAGCTTCAAAGAAGCACTTCGCATGGGCGCTGAAATCTTCCACAACCTGAAATCCGTTCTGAAGGGCAAAGGCCTGAACACGGCGGTTGGTGACGAAGGCGGCTTCGCTCCTAACTTCACATCCAACGAAGATGCACTGTCTTCCATCATCGAAGCAATCGAAAAAGCCGGCTACAAGCCAGGCGAAGATGTATTGCTGGGTATGGACGTAGCTTCAACTGAGTTCTTCAAAGATGGCAAGTATGTTCTGGAAGGCGAAGGCAAATCCTTCACACCAGCAGAATTCGTGGACTTGCTCGCTTCTTGGGTAGACAAATACCCAATCGTAACCATCGAAGACGGATGCTCCGAGGACGATTGGGAAGGTTGGAAATTGCTCACCGAGAAATTGGGTAACAAAATTCAACTCGTGGGTGACGACCTGTTCGTTACCAACACCGAGCGTCTGGAAAAAGGCATCAACGAAGGCATCGGCAACTCCATCCTGATCAAAGTAAACCAAATCGGTACATTGACGGAAACGTTCGATGCGATCGAAATGGCAAAACGCGCAGGATACACGGCTGTCATCTCCCACCGTTCCGGTGAGTCCGAGGACAGCACGATCGCTGATATCGCAGTGGCTACCAATGCAGGTCAGATCAAAACGGGTGCTCCTTCCCGTACGGACCGTGTGGCAAAATACAACCAATTGCTTCGCATCGAAGATCAATTGGGCGAGCTTGCTCAATACAACGGCTTGAAGTCGTTCTACAACTTGAAGCAAAAATAATTGAAATAAGAGAAAGTCCGGCTCCTGCTTTTGAGGGAGCTGGGCTTTTTTGCATTCATTTGAGAGCTGCGGGGTTAGGGCTGCACAGTCTGTTATCGTGCCGTGGGGCGGTGCGTATATCGTCTCCGGTCGCTGTTAAAATCGGGAAGCTGGAATGGAATAGGCTAAGGAAGCTTCCCGATTTTAAAGGCGAACGCGCTACTCCTCCACCGATATACGCACCTGAGCGGGGAAGAAGTGTGCAGCCTCTTGGGGCATCTCGTAGTCGTGCAAAGAAAGCCCCAGCTCATGTCCGATGAGATGAGCTGGGGCTTTTGGGCGTGGGAGGAGTAGAGAGCGAAGGGCTGCATACACTGTTATCGTCTCATGAAATAATTTACTTTAATGGGTAATATTAGCATATATACTAAATAATTTATTCAGAAGATAAAAATTGATGAAGAAATTTGTTTCTGCTTGCTTGACAGCTGCGCTCAGTTTTTCGTTGTTAACAGGTTCTGTAATTGCTTCTAGCCCATTGACCGAAGCTGATTACGATACCGCCTGAAGGGACATGTTGAACATACAGTTCATGTTAACATGCCTTATCCAATCCCGGACTACGGCGAAACGTTCACAAATAAGATTTCACAATCTTGCGACACGTACTAGATACATCAAGCAGATTTTTTTGGTGGGAAAGAGCAGGCGCTTATCAGGTTGCTTGGGCTTCCGTTGATAAATGAGATTCCGTTAAATTCAAAATAAGACCCATTCCGAGACGAAAGCTTTGGAGTGAGTCTTATTTTATCCAAGATTTTATCTGATAGCCGCCACCTTCTTGCTATATCAACGGGATCCGCAGAGCTCTTGGGACCGCCAACAGTTCTATCGTTGCTACCAGTGC
The DNA here is from genome assembly GCF_002803325.1 of Paenibacillus sp. GM2FR. NCBI lineage: Bacteria > Bacillati > Bacillota > Bacilli > Caryophanales > Paenibacillaceae > Paenibacillus > Paenibacillus sp. GM2FR. The sequence continues at coordinate 76,050 of NZ_MKZM01000009.1, forward strand.
GCATTGTTGTTTCAGTTGAAAGTTCAACAACTTTCCATTCTTCTTGGTGTACAAGTTTTAGACTTAGGGGATCAGGTATATTTCCTTTGAAGACTTTTGAAGAAATTCAATATTTTTAAAATCGGCCTTGATAGTATTCCCGATATTACGAATTTTTTTTATTTCATCTTGATAGGCGCGTTCGTCGTTTAAAGAATCCTTTGATGTTGTAATCCCCATTCCCGGTGGAACAATTACAAAATCCCTTCCATCGCTATCTTTCAGTTTGAGCATAACAGATATACCTACTCCCCTAAGTGAAGCATGTTGTTCTTCTGTATATTCAAACCCAAGCCCCAATGCACCGTCTATTATGTATGGTTTTGTTAACTCTGGCCAATTATATCTTGCATTGTTTGGAGGATCGACTTAGCCGTCCAGTTTCCATGTTCATAAATATTTATTAAATATGCTTCATCTTCTTTTACATATAAAAATAATAAAGGGCCTGTTCTCGCAATAAACCGTTCGTCTTTTTCCCTTAGATGAAACTTTATAAGAAACAAGCTTTTTCCCAAATAGCGGTTTTACAGGATTAAGGGTAAAAATATAGCTTTTTTGTGATAAGCTCGTGCCGATAATATCGTAAGCAATTTCGGTATAACCTGGATCAATCTGGAGCTCTTCATCTCTTGAGAAGGAGTGTTTGTTCTGTTTAAGCTGCGAAAGTTGAGTTAATAATTTTATGCGTTCGTATTAATGTCAGCAATAAAGACCGATTCATAGCTATGTAATTAGATCTTATCAAAGGCAATGGAAATAATTGAGTGAAATTATAAATTTAAGTATAAAAATCAGATATAAAGAAATTTAGTTGTTGAGTTTAGATATATTTATATATATACTTAATTGGGGGTATTTGTATACATACCTTTTTATTCCCAGTCGGCCGACTGAATTTATAAATGGAGGTGTGAGTCCTTATTACGTAAATTGTGCCTCCTTATTATTCCACTAATTATTTTGGCTACTCTTGTAAAAGTATTTTTAATCGACACAGATAGAGCTAACAAAGAGTGGGGAATAAGGATGATAAACACTGAAGCCTTCTGGTCTAGTGGAATTACTGGCGAAGGGATAAATATTGCTATTCTAGATAGTGGTATTTATGCGGACCATTTCGATTTCGGACCCCAAATGAAAGAGGGCGTTAATTTTGTGAATAAGGGCCAACCACCTATAGATTATGGTGGACATGGGACCCTTGTCGCTGGGATTATCTCTGCGAAGCATAATAATTTGGGGATAGATGGAATAGCGCCTAGTGCAAATGTTTACCCATTGAAGGTGTTAGATAAATGGGGAAATGGTAACACAGCACATATTATTGAGGCTATTGACTGGTGTATAGAACATAAGATCGACATCATTAACATGAGTTTTGCAATGGATCAGAATAGTCCTAAACTTGAGAGGGCAATCCGAAAAGCGCTTGATGCAAATATTATAGTTGTTGCTGCAGCAATGAATTCATACGGCGGTGATGTTGGATATCCTGCAGCATACGATGGAGTAATCTCGGTTAATGCTATTAACTACAAAAAAAAACTTTCAAAGACAGGACCTCATGGAAAGATCGATTTTAGTGCCCCGGGTGTAGATGTATTATCTACATCTATAGATAATGACTTATCCTTTGTCAGCGGAACCTCTATTGCTGCTCCTCACATCACAGGAATTATTGCTCTCTTACTTCAAAAGGACATTTCAAACAAATCAGACATCTATAACGAATTGCAAGCTTATGCTATTGATTTAGGCGATAAAGGTAAGGACCCTTACTTTGGGGAAGGTACTATTTCGCTAATAAACAAATAAAGGAGATCACAAGTTGAAGAAAACGTTTAAAATTCCAATGTCCATACTTATGGTTTTTGCCATAGTATTTTCCGCGCTAAATCTTTCTGTTTTTGCTGAAGAAAAAGAGTCTAACGATGAGTACAATTTCGAACTGGTTCAAAAAGATGATAATATTGTAATTGCAAAGGCAACCCATGAAAATGGAGACGAATTGTATGCTACTTTAGATAAAGCGACAAGCGAAATCACTCTGGAAGCTGTGGAAAAGCCAAAAGGTTTATTGAAGTTTGGCGATGATAAGACAACTAAATATATCGTAAAAGCAGAAACAATTGATCCTGCTCTTGATGTGGTAGATGTAACAATTATTGATGAAACGACTAAGAGTGAGCTTCGTATTTCACCGGAATATGTGCAGGCACAGCTTCCGGTCTTAGTACCAGTAGTTACATGGGGCGGAAGAGCATTGCTTTTGTGGCTTATGGAACACGCTTTAGCAATGACCATCGCAGGTATAACAGCGTATGTTGCTACTGATTTGATAAGCGACATTAGAAAAAGTAATAAAAACTATTGGCCTGCATGGATAAGAAATAATAATGTATATATCGGTGGCGATGCATTTGATACCGATTATCAAGCTGTTGGGTGGGTTAAGACTGCAAATAGCGGAGAATATAATCTCTGGGCAAGAACTGAAGCAAAAGCTAAAGAAGCAGCGAATAAGGCAGCAGGAACTAACGTATGGCATCAAGGGAAACCAACAGATGGACATTACGATCACTATCACCCTGCTAAACCGTTAGTTACTGATCCATGGGTTGTGAAACTCGATAACCACTTATGGTATTAAATAACTAAAGATAAGAAATATGTGAATAGGAGGCCCTTCTATATTTCTTGTTCCTTATATTGAAGTAAGGACGATATATGAAGGGCTTTATCTATAAGGTGGTGAAGTCATGATTTCAACAACATTGATTGCAGGGTATGAGGAACATAATAAGATATATTGTTCTTCTTCAGATCGCTACAAGATTTTTAGAGTCAGCAAGAACATCAACGAGGAATGGAATATCCTGGAAGGATTTGATATTGGTTTAATTCGGTATGATAATGTTACTTCTCAGGTGGACTTTCATTCATTTGAAAAAACCGCACACATTGTTCCAGTTAATTATGCAGATGACATTTTTTATTACGGTACTTTAAGTTGGAGTGGAAACGTAGCTACTTTTACTTTGAATAAGATCCAATATAGAACCTCAAAAATTACTGATGATGAGATTTATTCATTTGAATTGATGGACTATGGGCAGGATGGAATCGAATATTCAAACTTGTGGGGGATGGAGTTATTTGTACTGTCAGAAAGATATATATGTCTGGCTATTCCGTATGCAAACAAAATAGGGGGGATTCCGTCTCGGTTTTCGCAGTTTATGTTAGTTGATACTATTGAAAAAAACAGCTATACATTACCGGAATCTATTGGAGACAAAGATACAATTTTACGATTGGACGCCATTCGAGTTTTTAACATAGATAATCAAACATTCATTCTCCTTCATACCGGACGAATATTAATTAACGAGAAAGAGGAGCTTTGGAGAAATGAAGGCAACAACAATTTACATGCAATGCTTCAAAGTGTGGTCTTAATGGAACTTGATGAGTTCGTGGATCATATTATGTCAGACACTCCAATAGGTTCTTCCTATATTATCGATACCAGCCTTTATGAAAGTGGTATTGCAAATATCTCAATTAATGAAAACATGGTGATTTTGCTTAAGCGAATCTTTCACAACAATACCACGGAATGCGTATTCACTAATGTGCTTACAGGAGAGCAAAGAGTTATTATCTTTAACGATAGCTATACTAGTATTCTTTCGGTACAAGGGAAGATAATCGGCTTTCTATATCACGAGAGTGGTATTGGGATATATAATCTTGATACAGGTGAATTAGAATTATCCCTTAATGATTCGGAAATGTTAGTATATATCGGTACTCAGGGGAGTTATATAGTATCCCGGTCAGAGAATAACAGGTTATTTGTGGATTGTAAAAGCACTCGAAATGTAACGAATATACTTGATATTGAGGTTTCCGACAACAGATATCTTTTAATGTATAACGAACAAATGAACGGAATGGTTTGCATTCTATAAACACAATGGAGAGACCGGTTGACTATGTTGAAAATAATTGCGATACTTTCAATGTTAATTGATCATATAGGGATAATTTTCTTTCCAGGCGAAATTTTTTTTTCATTAGTAGGAAGGCTGGCGTTCCCATTATTTTGCTGGAGTGTCGCCGAAGGATTTATTAGAACCAGAAATTCAAATAAATACCTAATCCGTTTAAGTGCTATTGCTATTGTTTCACAAATTCCATATTACTACTTGTTTAATAACTTTTATTTAAATGTGTGTTTCACACTTGCGATTGGTCTACTGTCTATTAAGGTGTATTCCAGTTCTATGCATTACTTTCTCAAAGCTTTGGTGATCATCGGTTTGCTCTTAATTACGGACGGCTTACAGTTAGAATACGGAATGTACGGGGTGCTCTCGGTTTTGTTGTTTTTTATTTTCAGGAACAAACTACTCGAACTAATAATGGGGCAAACCATAATTACGATCTTTGCAATAAACCTTTATAGCTATCAAGATATACAGATCGTTGCATTATCGGCACTACTTCTTATAACCGGTTTCAAAAAATATGATTTTAAGATCAATAAGTTAGTCAATTACTTCTTCTATCCCTTACATTTAACGATGTTGTATTTTCTTATGAACTTTAATTAAATCTGTTTGAGAACCATTGTCATTCACGGATCATATCACCGAGGCAATATAGCTACTATGTTGCGGCAAATGGGGCACATCTCCATTATGCAAGATTTTGGACTTTACCTATATACAAAATAGAAGTGAGTAACTCAAGCACATTCACTTTAAATAGAATAGTTCTTCAACTAACGGGAGATGATAGTTCAATCAAATAAGGGTATCTATAATATGTAAGAAAAAAATTTTAACGTTATAGTTACCCGTCTTTAAATGAACTTTGGTATCAAGGCTGCCAAGGTTCTTTTTTCTGTAACTAGTGCTAGAAGGTATAAAACTATACTCGTCATCTTCTCTAAATGAGGGATTAACACATGTCGGAAATGTTTGATGTTTATCTTCAGAATCTTGATCGTAAAGGATTGGCCACTTCCACGATTAACAATTACAAGGCAACCTGGGGCACGTTTAGGAAGTGGATGCTTCGGACTGATCCAGATCTGCAGGATACCAGTCATGCCACGCAGAAAGATATCGCTGACTTTAAGCGACACATGATGGAGCATGGAGGGAAGGGAGGAGGGCCAGCAAAAGCCAAGTACGATGCAACTGACCTTTGTGCATTTAAATGCGATCTTTCAATATTTTGCCGAGCAGAAGCTTATTCCGGATAATCCGGTTGGGCCAGTAAAAAAACCACCGGCACCTCGTCGAACACCGAAATGGCTTATTCGAAACGAACAGAACGCATTTCTAAGAGAGATACGCAAGAGTGGATCATCGAGGGATTACGCCTTAACCTTGATGATGCTTCAAGCAGGGCTCCGAGTTCATGAAGCGTGTGATCTCTTCAAAAGTATGAAATTCATTTTAAGAGCTAGAGGGAAACGATAGTACTATCTGCCACAAACCATTCGTTAAACGAATGGTTTTTTTATAGACTTTTGAAGGACAAGCCTGGTAGACTTTTGTTATTCTGTTAAAGTGAGCTTAATTGTTATTGAGACTGTTCAAAATATTAATCAGGGGTGTCAAATAGGAATGGAAATTGATCTGAAACAAAGATGGACACTAGGATCTCAACTCGGAAGTGGTGGCTTTGGAAGAGTTTTTGAAGCTAAAAATGAAAACGGTGACGTAAAAGTAGCAATTAAACTCATTCCAAAGACGCCTGGCGCAGATCGTGAGCTTTTGTTTGAAGATCTTAGTGGTGTTCGTAATATCATCCCCATAATTGATTCCGGTGAATTTGGGGATAACTGGGTTCTTGTGATGCCACGGGCTGAGAAGTCGTTACGTGACCATATTAGAGAAAATGGGAGTTTATCTGTTTCTGAAGGTGTGAGCGTATTATCAGACATTGCTACAGCATTGTCTGATATTAAGGGTAAGGTTGTTCACAGAGATCTTAAACCAGAGAATATCCTGCTTCTTGATGGGAAATGGTGTATATCCGATTTTGGGATAGCACGATATGCAGAAGCTTCGACTGCAGTTGACACTCATAAGTTCTCATGGACGGGTGCCTATAACGCACCGGAGAGATGGCAATATTACCGTGCTACTGCAGCCTCGGATATGTATTCGTTGGGCGTTATTGGTTTTGAAATAATCACAGGTCGACGACCGTTTCCAGGTATTGATCCTAGGCAAGAACATCTAACGCAGAATCCTCCTCCGCTGACAGGTTGCCCGCCGCTTTTAACAGCTTTAGTAGCCCAATGTCTGATGAAGGCTCCAGAAGTACGACCATTAGCCGAAAACTTCTTGGCTCGTCTTGCTCCAATCCTTCGCCCATCATCTGGAGGTGCTTCACTTCTACAGTCAGCTAATTTAGCTCAGTCTCAAAAATTAGCCAGTGAAATGGCAGCACGGTCAGCAACTGAGGATGAGGATCAGCAAAAAAGAGAGATTGTAAAATCCGCAAGTCAAATTTTTTCTATGGTTCTCAACCAACTAGAACAATTAATCAGTGATAATGCTCCAAACGCAAGGATAGAACAAATAAGAAACAAGCGGATGGTGGGGACGACACGGAAAGTCCAGATCCTTGATAATAGTAGGGATTACTCTTATGGTTTGTCCACCAAATTAGGTCCTGCCACACTAACAGCTCAGCCTGTTGAAGAGACCAATAATAACAATTGGGGGCATTACAAGCCAGCCTTTCAGGTGCTGGCACATACTTCAATTGAAGTTCGAATTCCACCAAACAGATATGAATACGAGGGAAGAGGGCATTCACTCTGGTATTGCGACGCTGAAGAAGAAGGGGTATTTCATTGGTATGAAACCGCATATATGTTTACGCCTCTAACAAATAAGAGAGGGCGCCAAAATCCATTTTCTCTCTCACCCGGTGAAGAGTCCGGAAAAGCTCTTAGTCGAGCATTGACGGAATATCAAGTGGCTTGGCCATTCATTCGGATCGAAGTAGGCAATGAACATGAATTTCTTGATAGATGGATGACTTGGTTCGCACAGGGAGCAGTGAACCAATTGTCTCACCCTTCATCCATGCCAGAAAGAAACACACACGCAACATGGCGTCAGTAATAAAGTACAGCCGGTTAATATTCCAACCTTCCAACCGGCTGTTTATTTGTTCAATCTGGACAAGAATATTAATAGATGTGAGGTGTGGTTGGGGGACAAGAACTTCTATACACTCCCTGGGCCAAAAATACCCCGAGTTAAACGGGAAACGATAGCTCAATAAAAGCAAGAAGCAGCCGATTAACTTGGATCGGCTGCTCTTGTTCAACTAACGGGCAGATTAGTTCAATCAAGCCACGCGGAAATAATCCAGTCGTTTGTTAAGCTAACGGGAAACGATAGCGAAATAAACACGCAGGCAGCCGGCGACGCGATCGGCTGTCTTTATAATTCAACTACGGGCAGGGCACGCAGAAACGGACTGCAGGTCTTTTTTCTTTTGTACATACTGTTAGTCAAAAGTCCTGTTTTGTACATATGTCTAAAGTGTCGGAAAAAAAGAAAAACGACCAGCAGCTAATTGTCGGAGGACAAGAACATGTACCGTTAAAGGACAAGAACTTGTACCCATTGCCGTAACTTGCCCTTTTCCCTCTTAGATTTCTTCCATCATCGTTTTAATAAAAAATAAAAACCCGTAATTAATCATCAACGGGTTTAAAAATTCAATTTTTTAACATATAGATCAACCGATTTTTGGAGTTGTTGTATATTCTCATCATCTGGTTTGCTCATGACCAACATTGCAATTTTCTAAGGTGTAAATGATAACATAGATTGGATTGCTTCATTGCTTAGTTCATCTTGATACGGACAATTGTATTGGATAACTGATTGTTCTGATTGTTCTGAAGCTAAATGGTGAAATTCAACGGAACTTATGGAGCCATTTTCCATATGGGCGTATTTAAAAGCTATGTTAGGAAAACACAAATCCCTCATTTTTTCGATATCGTCCCAGCGAGGAACACTAGTTTCTTGACTTCTCTTCCCTGATATACTCAACCACGCCTTGAAGAAATTGTCACTAAACTTAGTCACTATTTTTTCAAGTGCCCAGAATAAACTGTTTGGATGGATACCTCCCGATACACTCATTTGATGTCTGACAATTTGGTCTGCAAAGTACTCCAAAAGATCTCTTATAATTAATGGTGATCCTATAAAAAGAGCTATGCTCCATCGTTCTGCACAGATTATCACTGTAGAAATATTCTTCCTTTAGCAGAGACGTTCTCCAAAAAACATAAGCATATGCATAGGGACATATGATGGGGAAATCAGCAAACTTATCCGCTTTTTTGAGCTCCTTCAGCTGAGAAATACAATGTCTATGATCAAGCAATATACTTTTGAGCAACCCCTCTTCTACTTTTTTGAAAGCATCGGAACAGATACGCAACAACTAATAATTGTCTAATGACACAAATCAGGAAACGTAATTGACACAAAAGTAGCTACATTCCTCCCCTTGTGTGATGAATCACCGAAACAATGATATCAACGATCACTTTCTTGCTGCGCACGGATATCCAAAAGAAGTCATTGAAGTTCTGGATATTGGCCAGAAGGAATCATTCTATATGCAAAATGCAGCCTATGTTTCACACCAGTTTGATAGTGCAAACTTAGTAGAAACGAATAAAAATGAAGTGAATGGAAGTTCAATTGATCTGATAACACCTATGGCGTTACCTAACTGGAAAGCCAATTATCCTCAAATTATAACCACGCTGTTGATACTGGTAAGTCGTGGGATTGGTATCACAGTGATTTTTAAATGAAATCGTATTTTTTCAATTGAAAGAATATAAATAGAAAATTTGATAGTAGAAAGCCCATTCTTCATTGAATGGGCTTTGAAACATTATTTGGAGGTTGATTATCTTATGGGGAAAGCCTCATTTCTTTCAAGGATTAGCCTGTTATCAATATTATTTTGCGTAGCTTGCTCAATTGAAGCGGATGTGAAGGTATTGAGTGAATCTTCTGCAAATTGGAAAATTAATCTTACTCTTACTTATACAAAAGTTAAAGGTGAAAAATATTACGTTGTAAAGCCTGAAGTAAACTACATTGGAAAGGATTCCATTGATTACGCAGCTATCACAATACATTACAAAAATAATAGCAGCACTGTAAATACAATAGATATCTCTAATTCCAGTGAAGTATTGAATTTACCAACAAGAAGTAAAGTAGGGAATTGGAATGGTATTGAATTTATGGAAATTAAATGGAATAAAAAGAAGGAGAGGCTACTCTTTGATAAAACAGAGTAGCACTGAGAGGTATGGCCAAATCCAACAGATAGATATAATCAAGTTCTATCAGTTTGGTGGATGGATATGCATCGAAATTCGTGAAATCCAAAGAAGGAAGAACGGTACTGGTTCACTTCACATCATGGCGGGTAACGTAATCATTCACATCTTCACTGGAGTGTAATGACAGCAAGCAAGAGTCTGAATATTCAGGCTCTTGTTTTGTTAGGGCGTTATTATCAATTTCAATTACTGGGTCTTGTATAAAGGTCCGAGATGTGCTATACATTGCGTCGGAGGAGTGACCAAAAAAATATACTACCCTCTTAGGAGGAGGAAAGTTGTACCTTAAGATGTCTACTTTTTTGGATCGTCCAAAGGTTTTCTAAAAGCAGAAAAAATGGTTCTGGTGATATATATTATTTAAAAGCGAAAACATATGCTTATAATTCTCGTATGTATTTATACTAGGAGAATAAGGAGTGTATTTTGATTGAGATCACGAAAATGGAATTGGGTTATCGTTGTTTTTGGACTATCTTAGACCAGCGGCAATACGTTCAAAAGCGGAAATAACCGGATCGTTGAAATTGATGCAAACGGCAAGGTCAAAGCCGTATGCAAGGGATCGACATGGATCTCTGCCAATGATTATCTGGGGACGAGAAGTTTGGTCTACGTTAACGTGAATAATGGTCCGGCTTATGGCAAAGTGAGTAACTGGGCTCAAGCGGATTACATGAAGGCAAAAGCGAATGGCATTATCGGTTGGCCGTTTGACCGATCCTACCAGCAGCCGATCACCAGAGTGGAGTTTACGGAGATGGCGGTAATGATCGAGACCATGCTGGGACAGGATCTTTATATGGACGTCACCGGCGTTAAGACCCCGTTGAAGGACGTCGATGATTGGACCGTGACGTGGGCAAGCCAAAACGGAATCATCAACGGCACATCGCCGCAATCCTTCTCGCCGCGAGCGACCATCACCAGAGAACTGGCTGCCGCGCTGATCCTTCAGGTGTATGCCAAGACGAATGAATTGAAAGGCAGACCGGCATCAACCGGATCAGTTTTCGGCCTCTCGGTTCGCGGACGATAGCAGCATCTCGCCATGGGCGAAGGAACAAGTATACCAAGCGATAAACCTCTCTTTAATGAACGGCATGGCCAAGAATCAGTTCAACCCGAAAGGCGAGCTCACCTTCGAGCAGACGTATGTGCTGCTGTTAAATTGCTTTGAAATGCTGATGGAAAAGTAAGTTTTATAAATCCGATTTCTAAGTTCCGAATGCCATAGATACCAGGTTCCCGCATCGGTTCCGTTTGCAATAGATGAGGACCAAGCTCTCTTACGGAGAGTTTGGTCTTTTTTGTCTGATAAAATAGAACAAATCTACACATCCACTGCGCCTGCCCTCGGCATCGACCGCACATATCCATGCAATTTCAGGGATTGCCATTCTCAAGCGAACCGGTGCTGATATAATTGAAGAACAAGCGAGCGAAAAGGAGAGTGCGGGAGGGTGCTGAACCGAATACGATCCCTGTTTCCACACAAGCTGAAATACCGTCTGTTTGCCGCGTTCGTTCTGGTCATACTGCTGCCTTTCGGCATTTTGAATTTGTACAATTACCAGCGGATCGAGACCCTGGTCCAGGAGAAAATCAGCCAGCAGAGCCACAGTCAGCTGGAGCAGATGTATCGAACGCTGGAGGATCAGTTGAGCGTAGCCTTCAAAACGCTGATATTTCTGGAGCAGGATTCAACGGTGGCCTCCGTGCTGACCCATCCCGGACAGCGGCAGGGACTCGAGAACAAAAACCTGATGGAGGAAAAGTTCAAAAATTTGAACAACAGCTTTTTCCTGTATAATCCGTCGGTCTACTTCACGATTCTCGACTTTCATGGCAACGCTTACACTTCGTATTCTCCCAGAGAGGCGCTCGATTACAGGAAGCTGCGGGACAACCCTGGCTTTGATCGGGAACAGATGGAGGGCGTGTCGTATCATTGGGTTTCGAGCGATGCGAACTACGTGCTGCGGGATATCTCCACGAGTCCTTACCTGCTGTCGCTGTACGCCTACATGGAAACTCCACGCAACAAGCCGTACGGCATGGCCCGGATCAGCATCGATTACTCCTTTTGGTTTCAATCGGTATTAAAGCAGTCGACGCTGCGCCAGGAATACTTTTTGATTACGAGCGCCGGCGAGAACGTATCCCAATCGATCTTGAACAGCAGTCTGACCGGTGAGGTGAAAGCCAGGATTGCGGCCGAGCCCAGGCAGAAGTATTTTATCGACAAAGCTTCCAATACCCTGGTGAATTACATTTACGTGGAATCGCTGGATTGGTATATCGTGAACCGGATTCCGCTGACGGTGCTTTTTAACGAGATCGAGGAGCTGAAGCGCCAATATTTCATGACCTTTTTCCTGCTGACCGGCGCTTTTCTCATCATGACCTTCATTATTGCCGCCACGATTACCCGGCCGTTATCCCATTTGCAGAATAAGATGAAGGCGGTTGTCCGCAACAATCTGAAAATCCGACTGCCGGAGCACAAGTTCCGAGGCGAGATTCTGGAGCTGACGCAGACGTTCAATTCCATGCTCAACGACATGGATGTGCTGATTCAGCGATTGAAGGCCGAGGAAAGGCAGAAGGAAGCGGTGCATTTCCATATGCTGCTGGCTCAGATGAACCCGCATTTTCTGCTCAACACGCTAAATACGGTCAAGTGGAGTGCCATTCGTCACGGGAATGAGGATATCACGAATATCACCCTGTCTCTCGGCAAGCTGCTGGAAGCAAGCCTGAATACGGAGAAGGATCTGGTGCACCTGAAGGACGAAATCGAGCTGGTGCAGGCCTACGTCCATATTCAGCAGGTGCGTTATAATCACCGTTTTGACGTGACCTTTGCGTATGATGAGGACATCCTCTATGCGCTTGTACCCAAGCTCTGTCTCCAGCCGCTCGTGGAGAATGCCATTATACACGGAATCGGGCCGCTGCCAGAGCAGGAGGGTCTCATTGAAATTGAGGTTACCCGGGAAGGGCCAAACCGATTGGCGGTGGAGATCAAGGACAACGGCGTCGGCATGGAGCAGTCCCGGCAGGCGGGCGGGATGCGTAAACGTCCGGGCATCGGACTCAGCAATGTGCAAGAGCTGCTTCGGCTGCTATTTAAAGAAGAGGGCAGCATGGAGATTATTTCTTCGGAGCGGGGAACGCGGATTCGATTCTCCATCCCGTTAATTTCAACGCCTTATCAGAACGATCACTTGATTTCATCATAACGGGCAGATTATTCGTCGCTGGCTTGTGTAGGCTTGGAATCGGATTTTAAAAAGCTTCGAGGAGGGGAGACCTATGTGGAAGGTGCTGCTGGTTGAGGATGAAGTGTTTGTGCGAGAGTCCGTGCGGGAGATCATCGCGTGGGAGGAGCTCGGATTCAAGGTGGAGGGAGAGGCAGGCAACGGCGCCGAGGCGCTGGAGATGATCCGGAGCAATCCGCCCGATCTCGTGCTGACCGATATCGTGATGCCGGAGATGGACGGCGTGGAGCTCCTCCGCAGAACCCGGGAAGAAGGGTATGCCTCGAAGTTCGTGATGCTGACCTGCATGAGTGAATTCGAGTATGTCCGGCAAGCGATGGAATACGGGGCATCCAACTATATTCTGAAGCTGTCGATGAGCGTGAATACGCTGCGGGAAACACTGCACAAAATGAATGCCGAGCTGACCAAGAATAACCCGAGCCCGAACCTAAGCCAACCTGTTTCGATTCCGGTCGCGTCCATGGAGACGACGATGCCGTCGCAGCCGGGGCATCATGCCTCCCCCAAGGAAATCACGACGCACCCGGAAGTACAGAAAATATTGCAGTACATCCATGAGCACTACGAGCAGGACATTACGGTAAAATCGATGTCTGGCTACGTGATGATGGGCGAAAATTACGTCAGCGCGCTCTTCAAGAAAAAGACCGGACGCACCTTGATTCATTATTTGCACCAGGTCCGGGTGGACAAAGCCATCGCGTATTTGCTTCAAACCGACCTCCCTGTTCACGAGATCGGCCTTCGGGTGGGGTTCGTGAACGACAATTATTTTATTAAAATATTCAAGCGGTTGACCGGCTTCACGCCGAGTAAATACAGACAGCACGGCAAAGACCCTAAATAGAACGATTCTATGCAGGACATAGGATTCGCCGATACAGGAATTCCATCGTTTTGTTCCATCATCTGAATGGATATGTAGCTTAAAAGCGGCTCCCGTTCCCTGCTACGATGAGAGGGCATCACACCAATATGATTCTCGGGGAGGTCACTAATGTGAGAAATAAAAAAGGATGGGCGATGCTTCTCATCGGCGTATTGCTAATGGGTCTTCTTGCAGGCTGCGGCGGCAAAACCGCATCATCCGCGATTGAGGGACAAGGAACGGATAATTCGAAAGCGCCTTCATCCGGCGATCCGGTCAAACTAACCATGTGGGGCGGCGTACCGCCGGAAGCGGGGCCGCAAGAGGTCATTGACGCATGGAATGCTGAGCATCCGGATGTCCAAGTTGAATATGTCCGCTACGTCAATGACGATGACGGGAATCTGAAGCTCGATACCGCGATGATTACGGGCCAGGATGTGGACCTGTTCGTGAATTACACGCTTTCCCAAACGTCCAAACGGGTGGAGTCCAACCTGGCCTTGGATCTGAGCCAATTCGACGATTACAATATCGACGAGAAGATGGGTCCTGATGCTGAAGGCTGGAAAATCAACGGGAAGTATTACGGGATGCCGACCACGAAAAGCGCCTTCTTCGTCGCGCTGAACAAGGATGCCCTTGATGCGGCCGGCCTGCCCGTTCCGAAGGACTGGACGTGGGATGAACTGCGCGAATATGCCAAGAAGCTCAAAGTCGGCAATAACTACGGATTTATTCAAAATATGGAGCCGTTCGTTGATCCGATTGATTCGGTGTTATCGCAAGAGGGGTACACCAAGGCGGACGGAACCTCGAACCTGGACCACCCGCTGGTCAAAAAATGGCTGGAAACCCTGAACGTCATGATGAAGGAGGACAAGACCACGCCGCCGCTCGGAGAGCAGCTGACTTCCAAAATGCCGGTGGAGCAAGTGTTCCTGAGCGGGGAAGTGCCTATGCTGAATATCGGGGCTTGGCTGCTGCGAAGCTCGAATAACTTTACGGATTTCCCGCGCGACTTTACCATCGCGTTCGCCCAAGTGCCGAGATTAACGGACAGTGCGGATAGCTACGTGACAAGGGGCGGCCTCGGAGATTACATCTCCATTAATGCCAAATCCAAAAAACAAGCGGAAGCTTGGGAATTCCTGAAATGGTATGCGGACGGAGGCATGGCTCCTATGGCTGCGGGCGGAAGATTGCCTGCTTCGAAGGACGCCGATCAGGAAGAGGCGTTAAACAACCTGCTCGGCGATAAGAAAGACACATATGACCTGGATTCCCTTATGCATGTCATGTTCGAAGACAAAACACCTACGTATGTAAGGAGCTTGCCGCAAGAGGTGATGGATATGCGCGCGCAAGAGTATGAGAAGTATTTCCTTAACGCCCAAACGCTCGATCAAACGCTGGAGGCCATGGTGAACCGGCATAATACGTTTTTAAAAGAGGGCAAATAAGGAGAACGGTCTTGCGGCCAGAGATTCATCGCTTTCGAGCCATCCACATTTTGGCTACCCTATTGGGTACTACGTCACCGAAGGTGGTATTATCCAACAAACAGGTGGAACAAGTGGTGGGGGTACGTTCATTGTTAATCGGATTTTGGTTAACTATACAACAGCTACTTCGTTCCGAGGCATTATGTTCCTTGATGCCTAGTCCCTACAGAGGCGGCGCAAGTTAATTTCAGAATGAAAAACGTGACAAAAACATAGTAACAATAGAAGCCGCTGATTATGCGGCTTTTTATATTTATGTTGATAACATTCCCGATATGATTTCATCGAGGCAGCAGACGCCTTTTTATTAAGCTTACGGGGAGAGGTCCATTTCATTGATATCACACTCCTTAGTGATGTGATTGGATAAAGCTCGTCCTCATGTTTCATTCCGGCAGTCCTAGCAATGAGCGAACGGCTTGATCTCCCACAGTATGGTTGATCACTTCTTTGGGAAGGCGTGTCATATGACATTTTGACACTGTTACACATGACAACGAGTGCAGTAGGATACAGAAGAGTTCTGGGAACTAGAATATATCTCATCAAACCAAATGACAAAGTATTTAAGGAGAGGATTTTATGAAAAAGAAAATGGTTATAGCCATTGCTGCTTCGATGATCACACTGACTAGTTTTACGGGAAGTACTAATGCAACTCCAATAGTAGGTGCTTCTGTTACAGCTCCCTACAACTCAAATCAAAAAGCCGAACAGATAAAATGGTTAGAAGACAATGCAAAACCATTAAAGACAACGGATTCAACAGCATCGCTTCAGGATTTAAGACCGCTTAAGGATATGATCGGATCAGCGACAATTGTTGGTTTAGGCGAAGCGATGCATGGAGCTCACGAAGTTTTTGCCATGAAACATCGCATGGTTAAGTATTTGACAGCTGAAATGGGCTTTAAGGCCTTAGTGTTAGAAGAGGGATGGGATAAAGCTTTAGGACTCGATCGTTATGTTCTTACGGGAAAAGGGGACCCAAGCCAATATCTAAGTCCTGTATTTAACACAAAAGAAATCATAGATCTGCTTCAATCGATACGCCAATATAATGCGGATCCAAAGCATAAATCCAAAATACGGATTATTGGCATGGATATACAAACCGTAGACAAGAGTGTTTATAACAATATCCTCGCGTATGTAAAGAAATACGATCCGAAACTTGTCATTCGTTTCGAACAAAAGATGAAAGGCCTTATTCCTGTAACCAAGGATTTAGATACCTTTGGCGGTCTTGAGAAAGAAACGAAAGCACGATATGTTTCAGATGCGAAACAAATCAGCGCTTTATTAGAGCAAAATAAAAATAAACTGAATGGAAAATCCCCAGAGTTCGCATGGATCAAACAAAATGCCCGTATTATCGAGCAATTTACGACAATGACAGCCGCATTTCCTGATAACCTGGAAGACTTTTATTTGAAACACGATATTGCCATGTATGAGAATGCGAAATGGACAGAAGAACATATTGGAAAAACAATCGTGTGGGGCCATAATGGGCACGTTTCGAAAACAAATATGATCCCATTCGTGTACCCTAAAGTAGCTGGGCAGCATTTAGCAGAACATTATGGAAAACGGTATGTATCCATTGGAACATCTGTCTATAAAGGACGTTACAATGTTTACAACATTAACCAAGAATTCGGTGCCTATGGAACATTAAAATTAGATGACCCGAATAGTTTCAACTATACCTTTGGACAAGTAAAATACGACCAGTTTTTTGTTGATTTACGTAAGGCAAGCGGAATGACTAAAACTTGGCTAAACGAGCAACATCCCATCTTTGCTGGAGTAACAACGGTAGGTCCAGATTTCCCAACAACTGTTGATGTATCATTAGGTAAAACATTTGACATCATCGTTCAAATTCAGAAAGTGAAGCCATCTCAACTGAATCAATAAAATCTTAATTAAAGTACAAATGGATGAGTTTTGAAGAAGCAAAAGAAAAAGACTAGTCCACGATCAAGTCCTTGGATTTATTGATTTGTATAGAGACAAGAACATGTATGCTTAAAAGTCGCTTAGTTGCGGCTTTTTTTGTTTTAAAGATGAATGCTCTTGTCAAAAACCATTGAAGTTTTCTTTGCGGGATCTGGAAAATTGCCAGTTCTTATTTGTACCTTATCTTTCCAAATTTATGCGTCGCCGATCTTGTAGGAACAAAGCGGAGCGTGACCGGCAAATCGGAAGTTTACAAAATCAGGCTTGTATAAGTTAACAAATTACCAGATCGTTGTCGACGCCGTTTCCCTCGAAAAACTTGAAAAAGCGCGCTCACGCTCCGTTCATTTTGTGTCATATGACATTATGACACTGGCAGATTTGACATCAAAAGCAGTAGGATACGTTTACTACTTGCAAAGGATGTGAACTCTTTGATAGCAAGAACTGTCGCTCGTTTTGTTCAAAACGGCTATTTCCTGTTGCTTACTTTCGTCACATCTGCTTTTATCTGGTTGCCATTATTCTGGGGTTGAGTCTGTCGTTTACTGTCGTGGGCGTTCCTCTCCTGGCTAACGTTTTGCGAACGACAACTGCCTTCCTGCAATTCGAACGAGTACAAACCAAGATCTATGTGGATATCACCACCGATCCTTGTGTTAAAGCCGTCAACCCGAATGTGTCCAACTGGCTCCAAGCGAAAAAGGAGTTGCTGAACCGACGTAACTGGATCGCTATTGGCTGGCTGATGTTGAAGTTTCCGGTAGGGATTTTAAGTCTGATCAGTGCGACCTTGCTCTACGTGGCGCCGCCTGTATTGATTGCGGTCCCGTTCCTCTATCCGTTTATCAACCTTTCCTTTATGGGTGCGACGGTAGACACGTTTGCCAAAGCCGTGATGGTATCGGCCACAGGGGTCGTACTGATGATGGTGAGCTACTGGCTTGCGGACCGCTTGGCGCGCTGGATAGGCGGCTACACGCTTCAAATGATCAAGCATGTGAACCGGTAGGCGAATGCCCCGCTTCGCCTCGTAGGTCGTCGGAGGATAGTTTACTCTATAGCAGTTTACTTTATAATAGTTACGTAATGTCATACTGAAAGTCTTTAGGGGATGATGGTTTTGTTCGATTTGGTCAAGCAATGGTACTGGTACGACTGGCTCATGTTTATAATCCGCCTGATATTCAGCATTTCTCTCGCGTTTACGACCATAGGTCTGCAACAATATTTCACGCTGCCGATTGTGGTCCTTGTACTATGGCAGCTGATTGCTTTTTCCGTTCCATGGTTTTGCTTGCAGCTCGATTATAAATACTACATGTTTACCGAAATCGTGATCTCGGGCGGATTGTGTTTGTATCTGGCTTCATTTTTTCCGCAAGCCTACTTAGCATTCCTGCTGTATGCTTTCTTCATTGCTGCCCACAGCGCGCAAAGGGCCTATCTCTGGTCAGGGCCTATATCCATATTGCTCCTGCCCGCCATAATCAAGCAGCTTGCAGAGCAGAGTAATACTGGGTCATGGCCGTTCACATCGGGATGGCATATATCTTCGGATTCTCCTTCCATTTACTCGTGCTCAATCATCGTCAAGGCGAAACGATCCGTTAGCAAAATGCGGTGTTGGAGCAGTACCTGTCCCAAATCGAGCGTATTACGCTTGCCGAAGAGCGTAGCCGGCTGTCCAAAGAGCTTCATGATACCGTCGGTCATGCCTACACTTCGCTCATTATGGGATTGGAAACGTTGCGTCCTCAGATGGCAACGGATACAGGAACAAGCGGTGCAAAAAGCCAGGGAGCAATGCTTTTATATCGCAGCCCTTTGGACACGAACTGTAAAATTTCAAGCTCCCGCGGCGTTAATGCTCGGTCATCCTTTCTCCAAGTCACAGAAAATCATAGAAGGGGACTATCGCTTCGGGGAGGTCCCCTTTTTGCATATGAACATAGAACAAATCTACGAAGCGACCAAACGGCCCCGGCACTGCAATTGCATACTTCTGTAGCATAAATTCGAAGGTTTTGTTCCTTATCCCCGCTCGGTCCCGACTGCTATGCTTGAGATGAAAAAGACCAAGAGGAGTGGGGCTATGTGAAAACATCCTGGATGAAACGGCAGCAGTATCTCGGCTATCTGTTTATAGGGCCAAACATGGTCGGCGTGATGCTGTTTTTTATTGTGCCGGCCTTGTATTCGTTCTATCTCATGTTTACGGACTACAAATTTATGAGCTCGGAGACGAAGTTCGTAGGCCTGGCCAACATTCAAAAAATGCTGGGCGACGAGGTCTTCTACATTTCGATCAAAAATACGCTGTTCTTTCTGTTATCCGTGCCGATATCGATCGGACTGGCTTTCATCGTCGCCGTGGTACTGAACCGCTCGGTGTATTTAAAAAAGCTGCTCCGCGCTTTATATTTCATGCCTTACATCACCAGCGGCGTCGCCGTGGCCTTCGTATGGATGCTGCTGTTCCACCCGAATAACGGGCCGATCAACGGAATCCTCAAGTCGTTCGGGATGACGAATCCCCCGGGATGGCTGTCCACCATGGATTCCTCCATGTATGCCGTCGACATCATCTGGATCTGGTTCATGCTCGGTTATAACATGATCATCTACCTGGCCGCGCTGCAGGAGGTCTCAACGGAACTGCTGGAGGCCGCCAAAATCGACGGGGCTCGCGCCTGGCAGACGGTTCGCACCATTCTCTGGCCGCTCGTCAGCCCTACAACCTTCCTTCTGCTGATCACCGGGCTCATCATGACCATCAAGCAGTTCGGGATCATTCAAGCCATTACGCAAGGAGGCCCGGGCAACAGCACCACCGTGCTGTCCCTGTTCATTTACCAGAACGCCTTCCGCTACTACGAAATGGGTTATGCATCCGCGATCTCGTGGGCGCTGTTCTTGATCATCATGATCTTCACCGTCATCCAATGGATCGGTCAGAAGCGCTGGGTTCACTATTAAGGAGGAAGGAATATGACCAAAGCCTTTTATACTAAAATAATCATTACGCTCATTATGCTGTTCTTCAGCGTGATTATGATCGTTCCTTTCCTCTGGATGATCAGCACCTCGTTCAAGATGCCGGCGGAAGTGTTCCAATATCCGATTCAGTGGATTCCCGCCCAATTCATGTGGGATCATCATGTGAAAGTGTGGACCGGAGCGAACAGTTTTGGCCACTACTACCTGAACTCACTTAAAGTCGCCTTGATCAGCACCGTTGGAGCGGTACTGCTGTCCGCTTTAGCCGCTTACGGTTTTGCTCGGATCGAGTTCAAGGGACGGAATGCCCTGTTCATGATCTATTTGTCGATGATGATGGTCCCTCCTCAGGTGCTGTTTGTGCCGAAGTTCATCATGTTCGACTGGGTCGGCATTTATAACACGCATTGGGCTCTTATATTACCGGGCGTATTTACGATATTCGGGGTGTTCATGATGCGGCAGTTCTTCCTCTCCGTGCCTTATGAAATTTCGGAAGCTGCCTTTATCGACGGAGCAGGGCATTTCCGCATTTTTTCGCGGATCATTCTGCCGATGGCAAAGCCTTCGCTGGCCACGCTGGCCATTATCGATTTCTCCTGGCATTGGAACGATTACGAGAATGCCTTGGTGTTTTTGATCGATCAGGATCTGTATACCGTTCCGCTGGGACTGCAAAATTTCATCCTCGAAAATACGGTGGATTATAACGGCATGATGGCGGCGGCGACCGCAGGCATTATTCCGATGATTCTCGTGTTCCTGATCGGTCAGAAATATATCATTCAGGGCGTGGCAAGCTCGGCTGTTAAAGGATAGCCCATAATCCAGGTCCACAGATGGGCTGGACGAAAATGAAAGGAGAAGGAGCATGAGAAACGAAACGGAAGTAAGCGACATAACGGTGATTGGCGGCGGTTTGGCAGGGGTCTGCGCGGCGGTGGCGGCCGCCAGGCTCGGACAAAAGGTAGCGCTCGTACAGAACCGCCCGGTTCTGGGCGGCAACTCCAGTAGCGAGGTGCGCGTATGGGTATGCGGCGCGACGGCCCACGGGATCAACCGCTATGCCCGGGAAACCGGCATTATGGGCGAGATGTTCGTGGAGAACCAGTACCGGAATCCGGACGGCAATCCGTATCTATGGGATTTGATCGTATTGGAGACCGTGCGGGCCGAGCCGAACATCACCCTGTTCTTGAATACGGACGTGCATGAGGTAGAAGCGGATGGTGATTCTGACGCGCGGCAGATCCGATCGGTTATCGGTTGGATGATGGGCTCGGAGCGGCGCATCCGGTTTGAGAGTCCCGTGTTCCTGGATTGCACGGGGGACGGGCTGGTCGGCTTCCTGGCGGGAGCGAAATACCGGCTCGGGCGGGAAGCCCGCAGCGAATACGGGGAGGAATGGGCGCCGGAAACGGCGGACGATGTGACGCTCGGCAGCACGCTGCTGTTCTACACCAAGGACGCCGGACATCCGGTGAAATTCGTGCCGCCCGTTTTTGCGAAGGATATTACGCAGACGCCGATCCCGATCAAGCGGGTCATCCGCAGCGGCGACTCGGGCTGCCATTACTGGTGGATCGAATGGGGCGGGGAGCTCGATACCGTGCATGACAATGAGCGGATCCGCGATGAGCTGTGGTCGGTCATTTACGGCATATGGGACTATATCAAAAATTCCGGCAAATTCGATGCCGCCAATATGACGCTGGAGTGGGTCGGCGCCCAGCCGGGCAAGCGGGAATACCGCCGGTTTGTCGGCGACTATGTGCTCACGCAGAACGATATCATGGCCCAGGAGCCGTTCGAGGACCGGGTGGCCTTCGGCGGCTGGTCGATCGATCTGCATCCGCCGCAGGGCATGTACGCCGAAGAGAGCGGCTCGAAGCATATGCATGCGGACGGGAATTACCATATCCCGTACCGCAGCCTGTATTCGGCAAACGTGACCAACCTGCTGTTCGCCGGGCGCAACATCAGCGCCACCCATGTGGCCTTTGGCACCACGCGGGTGATGGCGACCTGCGCCGTCCTGGGCGAAGCGGCCGGCACGGCTGCGGCGCTGTGCGTCCAGCACGGCATCACGCCGAGGGAGCTGTCGCGCAGCCGGAGCGGGGAGCTTCAGCAGACGCTGCTGAAGCAGGATGCCTCCGTACTCGGGGCAGTAAACCGCGATCCGCTGGATCTGGCCCAAAGCGCCAAGGTCAGTGCATCGTCCCACCTGTCCAGGATCGCGATCGAGGAGGCGGAGGCGCCCTATCCGCTGGAGCGGGATATCGCCGTGCTGATGCCGGCCGAGCCGGGGCTGGCGGGCGAGGTGGCATGGCTGGTGGATGCGGAGCAGGAGACCGACATGACGGTGGAGGTTTGGAGCACGGGACGTCCAGAGAATTACGTGCCGGCCGCGTTGGAATTCCGCACCTCTGTCCGCGTCATGCCGGGGCTGGGACAGTGGGTCCCCGTCCCGCTGGATTGGCAGCCGGGAGAGCCGCAAAACGCCTTGATCATCGTGCGCAAAAATCCGGTTCTGACGCTGTATTTGTCGTCTAAGCCGATGAGCGGGCTGCTTTCCTTCGAACGGGGGACGCCAGCCCGCGTCTCCAAGGAGCTGGAAGACCATGATGACAGTCAGCCGGTAGTGGAATGGAGCATGAAGGGGCTGGTCCGCAAGCTGTTCTGCCTGAGATCGGCGATCGACTCGAGGGCGTATCTTCCGGAGCATGTCATTGACGGCTATAAACGTCCGTTCGGCGGTCCGCATATGTGGGTATCGGAGCGAATCGCAGACGGGGAGACGCCTTGGTTGAAGCTGGAATGGGGGGAAGTGCAGACGGTCCGCGAGATTCACCTGATCTTCAACGATGATGTTAACGAGGATCTGATCAATCTGCACCATCATCGTACGCCGTTCGACATCATTCCTGAGCTGGTCCGTGCCTACAGACTAGAAGCGTTGGATTCGGAAGGAAATTGGATCACGCTTGCCTCTGAGGCATTTAACCGCCGCCGGAGGAGAGTCCACCGTTTGGAGGAGCCCGTTCTATGCGCGGCGCTTCGATTGACGGTGGAGCGCACGAACGGCTCGGATTATGCCGAGGTTATCGAAGTGAGGGCTTACGGTTAGTTTTTCAAAGCTAACAGCTGCTTGTGTATTCAACGGGTGCCAGCCTGGACAGGATTTGATGAGGAGCTATCTTATATCTGCTAAACCGTTAGTCGATACAAACGAAGCAAAGGCAGCCGTTCATCCGGCTGCCTTGTTCAGTTGGGGAATGTAGGGCGGAAAATCGTCAATTCTGCTGCAGCATCTCCAAAAAAGCTCCTGCAGCCAGCGAGGGCGACACCTGCTTCTGAACAGCGACACCGATATATCGATCCGGTAACGGCGTCTCTGTCCGAAGCTCTAGCAAGGAACCGTCCGAGATACGAGACGCGACAAAGGCCCGCGGCAAGAAGGCTGTTCCATAACCGCGCTCGGCAAATTCCGCTAACATGTCCAGGCTGTTTAACTCGAAATCGGCTTCCACTTCTACCCCTTGCGATCGGAACCATCCTTCGATGAAGGACCGCGTCGAGCTGCCAGGGGATAGCAACAGGAGGGGAAGCTCCGTCAATTCTTCCGTCCGTAGAGGCCTGCGGGTCCAATCTGCGAAGGCCGCTCCGACCACGGCGCAATAAGGCGAGGTACGGGAGTCGATGATATGGATTTCCTCGTCCGATACGGGAAGGTGAACAAAGCCGAGATCCAACGATCCTTTCTTTAAGCGCTCCACGATGCTGCTTGTTCGTTCCTGTGACAGCTGAATGCGGATGTCGGGATAGCGGGCATGGAATCGGTCGAGCAGGGAGAGGAGAAAGTCCTTAACGATAGCTCCGTTCGCGCCGATCCTCAGCCTGCCTTCGCCGAACTGCTTCAGCTTCTTCAAGCGGCGCTCGGCTGAATCAAGTTCTTCGAAAGCTTGCCGGACATGCTGATACAAGGCCTGACCTTCTTGCGTCAAGCGGACGCCCTTGGATAACCGGTCGAACAGCCCCACACCGAGCGCTTCTTCCAACTGCTTGATGGCATAACTCACCGAAGGCTGTGTCATATGGAGGTTTTGCGCAGCCTTCGTCAGATTGGAAGTCTCTGCAGCATGCAGGAACACTCGATACCATTCCGTGTTGGCGATCATTTGTTATCAATCCTCTCTATGGCAACTGTTGATTATTACGATTTCATTTATTTCAAATATACCTCTAAACTGAAGGATATGGAATCGAAATGTTTACGGGAGGTATGAACATGGCAGGAAGTACGTTTGGAGAGCGGTTGAAAATGACTACGTTCGGGGAATCACACGGAGAAGCAGTGGGCGTCATTTTAGAAGGTGTCACACCGGGCGTTGAGCTGGACGAGGCCTACATTCAGATTCAGATGGATCGAAGAAGGCCAGGGCAATCCTCCGTTACAACTCCCCGCAAGGAATACGATAAGATCCGCATTTTATCTGGACTTTTCGAGGGGCGAACGACGGGGACGCCACTGTGCATCATGCTTAACAATACCGACATGCGCCCGTCGGCTTACGATACAATCAAATCAACCTACCGGCCCGGGCATGCGGATTTCACTTATGAGAAAAAATACGGGATTCGCGACTATCGCGGCAGCGGAAGAGCTTCGGGAAGGGAGACAGCTGCGCGAGTGGCTGCCGGAGCCGTGGCGCGCAGGCTTTTGGAACGTCGGGGCGTCTCCATCATGGCTTATACGACGGAGATTGGCGGCATCCGATGCGAGCAATTTGACGCCGATGCTATCGAACGGAATGCCGTTCGCGCGTGTGATCCCGAAGCGGCCGTTCGCATGATCGAGAGGATAGAACGACTGGCCGAAGAGGGCGACAGCTGCGGGGGGATTGTCGAATGCCGAATTAGCGGCATTGCGGCGGGACTGGGGGAACCCGTATTCGACAAGCTTGATGCCGAGTTGGCGAAGGCGATGTTGTCTGTCGGCGCGATTAAGGGCATTGAATTCGGGGCTGGCTTCCAAGCGGCCTCTATGCGGGGAAGCGAACACAACGATCAGATGGACGCGGGAGGGTTCAAGACGAACCATGCCGGCGGGATCATCGGTGGTATCAGCACCGGGGCGGACATCGTGTTCCGAGTCGTCGTAAAGCCGACTTCATCCATTTCTATCCCTCAACAGACGGTCGATGTAGACGGCAACGAACGGGAGATTGAGACGATCGGCAGGCACGATCCATGCATCTGTCCCCGCGTCGTACCCGTGATTGAAGCGATGGCTTGCATGGTCCTCGAGGATCATTACAAGCGTCAAGCCGCCTTGCGGGACGAATAGCACTGAACAGTATGGATGAAGCCGGCCCGAGAGCACCAGCAGTGTCGTCATCTCAGCCATCGTTATTTTGGACGATACATTTGCCACGTTGATTCTTCGGAACGGTCCGTTGAATTGAGCTGGCAGGGGCCGTTCCATGAGCGGCCTGTCTTCCAAGTCAGCGGTAAGAGCTAGTTACTATACAGCAAAAAAACCGGAAGAAGACTGAAGTCTTTCTTCCGGTTTTTGATTTAAGAGATAAGTAAGTATAATCATCCGAGGCTTAGCATCCTTATCTCGCATGAAAAACTTCCACTAAATGCGGTCTGTCTATTGTGAAAGTACGTCGATAGACGTTTTTCTTATATTTAAAGATTCAATGCGGCTTTAAGTCCAGGGGGGAGGACTGATATCGCATTAAACCAGGGTTTTCAAGGAGTCCGGCGTGAATGGTGCCAACTCGTCGAAACGTCCGTCTCGAACTTTAGCCGCCCACTCCGGATCGGCCAGCAGGGCACGACCTACGGCAACCAGGTCAAATTCATGTTCCTCAAGGCGGCTCAGCAGCTCCCCGAGGTCCCTCTGGCCGGCACCCTTACCTTGGGTGAAGAGGCTGGTAAACACTTCATCGAGGCCGACAGAACCGACGGTGATGACCGTTTTTCCAGTCAGTTTCTTGGCCCACCCAGCAAAGTTCAGGTCAGAACCTTCGAATTCAGGCTCCCAGAAGCGGCGGGTGGAGCAGTGGAATATATCGACACCAGCGTCAGACAGCGCGGTTAACAACTGTCCCAGCTTTTCAGGCGTATCCGCCAGCTTGGCTTCATATTGGGTCGTCTTCCATTGGGATAGGCGGATGGCAACAGGGAAGTCAGGACCCACTGCTTGACGGACTGCTTTTACCACTTCGATCGCAAAGCGGGCACGCTTCAGCATGTCGCCTCCGTATTCATCGGTACGCTGATTCGTTCTTTCCCAGAGGAATTGGTCGATCAGGTATCCGTGGGCACCATGAATTTCTACGCCGTCAAAGCCAAGGCGTTTGGCATTCGCAGCCGCATCGGCATAGGCTTGAATAACCTGCTCGATTTCATCCTTGGTCATCGGTTTCGTGACGATGTTGCCGTCCAGGTCAAGTCCGGATGGTCCGATCGGAAGTGCTTCCGGATTTGGCTCGGCTCCTATTGGTCTTGTCATGCCGATGTGCCAAATTTGCGGCATGATCTTACCGCCGGCTTCATGGACCTGACGGACCACCTCAGCCCAGCCGTTCAATGCGGCCTCTCCATGGAAATTAGGTATATTAGGGTTATCGGTAGCCGCCGGGTGGTTAATCAGCGTTCCTTCGGTAATGATCAATCCGACGCCGTTCTCCGCACGCCGGCGGTAGTAAGCGGCCACATCCGGGCCCGGAACGCCATTCGGGGAGAAGCCTCGGGTCATGGGAGCCATCACCACGCGGGAAGGAAGGGTAAGGTTACCGATGGTATAGGGCTCGAATAGGGATGCGGTAGATCGGACGCTTTGATTTTGGTTGCTCATGTATGGAATCCTCCAATATGTTTAATATGCTTTTCTGTATTTTCATAAAAATAGATATATATGATAAAAAGAAAGAGCTTTTAAGCCTAATCTTCAGGTTGATTTGCTTTTTAAGCTTAAAGCTCTTCCTTGAGTTGTTCGATAAAACGCTGAATGCCCTCCTCATTACGTCTGTAATACGTCCACTGGCCCGCTCGATGGGATTCCAGTAGACCAGCCTTTTGCAATTTGACGAGGTAGCCAGAAACGACCGACTGAGCGAGTCCTGTTTTTTCTGAAATGGAGCCCACGCAGATACCGCCCTGAAAATCACATTTGGAAGGCATGTGATCCTGCGGATCAAAATGTACCTCCGGATGTTTCAGCCACTCCAGGATTTTAAATCGGGACTCGTTTGATAGTGCTTTGATGGTTTGTAAGGTATCCATACGCTTATTATATCTATTTTTATAGAAATGTAAATATGGTTTTTGAAAATGATGGCTACCGGAGGATCAGGACGAGACCGAGCGTTTGTTGTTTTGCCGAATGAAAGATGCCGGCTACAGCTTACCGTGCTCCTACAAATTCAGCCGATTTAATGCCGGCTTGGCGGCCGAAAATAATGATCTCGGCAACGGAGTTACCGCCAATTCGATTTTGACCGTGCAATCCACCTGTTAGTTCGCCAGCTGCGAACAATCCGGGAATTGGCTTGCCGTCTTTGTTCAACACTTCCGTGTTCGTGTTGATTTTTACGCCGCCCATGGTGTAGTGAATACCGGGGGCGATTTGGATGGCATAGTACGGTGCGCCGGACAATTCGTTATCCATGCCTGTCGTTCTGCCGAATTCGGCATCTTCTTTATCCTTAACCGAGCTGTTCCATGTATCCAGGGTAGCTTGGAGCTGATCGGCCGGAACATCCATTTCTTTGGCCAAGGCCTCGATGGTATCGCCCTGAATAACAAAGCCCATTTTTTCATATTGCTGAATGGCTTTGACGCGGGATTTTACACCGGAATCGAACACAAGATAAGCCGATTTTTCAGGAAGCTTATGGATGGCGGCGGTGACGTTATCCCGAGTATCCAGCTCGTTTGTGAAACGTTTGCCTTGGCTGGAAACGAGGATGGCCCCTTCTCCCCGAACGGCTTCCCCGATAAGATAAGATTTCTCCTGCTGAACCGTAGGGTGAACCTGGATTTGATCCATATCGACCGTAGTGCCGCCGAGTTTTTCAATCATGGTAATGCCGTCACCGGTGCTGCCTTCTTGATTGGTGGTCACGTAACCTTTCAGCTCGGACCGAACTTCGGAGATCATGTCCATGTTGGCTCCGAAACCGCCGGTTGTCACAACGACGGCATCCGCTGCAATAGATTTCTCGTCTTTCCCGTTGAAGATGACTTTGACGCCGTTTGCTTTGCCCTCTTTTTCCGTAATATCCGTTACCTTGGCGTTGACGAATAGCGGAATTTCTTGTTCTTGTACATTTTTCACCAGACCGTTGACAAGGTATTGTCCTACCGCCGAGCCGTCCTCAGGACGGTGCGTGCGCTTTTCGTTCATGCCGCCCGTAATGGTGATATTGTTCAACCGAATCCCGATGGAATCCAGCCAATCGATTGCGCTTGCCGAATGATCAACGAAGAAACGAAGCATGTCTTTGTCGTTGGTTCCATGACCGCCCTTTAAAGTCTCTTCATAAAATAAATCGTTGCTGTCCTTAATGCCTTGCTCTTGTTGGAACTTGGTTTCGGAAGCATTCATGCCCGAGGATGATTTTATGGTATTCCCGCCGGCAATCGGCATTTTTTCAAAAATGACCGGGTTCATGCCTTTTTCTTTTGCCTCAAGGGCAGCAGACATACCGGCTCCGCCTGCACCGACGATGATGATATCATACTTTTCTTTTAGCTGATCGATCGGCGTATACCTGGTTTGGGACGCACCCGAAACGGCCGTATCTGGGGCTTCTTCTTTTTTGGCGTTGTCCTGACTCTGATCCTGGGTCCCGCCGCCGCATCCCGCGATGGTGAGCATGAAAGAGAGAATGAGTATAAGCGTTGCTGCAACCTTCTTTTTCACTGTGTAGCCCTCCACTTTCTCTGTATCTATTTAGTTGACCATAAAGAGTCAAACGAAAAAGGAGGTTTAACGTAGAAAAACGAGAAACGAAAGGGTATGCGAGCGTGGCCTTTATTCTTCGAATCTCAGATCTTCCCCGGTTGCCTCCCTCCGTCAGCCTCGTTAGGTCCACTTCATTTTAATATAGGGCTGTTAATTAAGTGGTGAATTATTTCACAATATAAACTTAATTTTTATTTACAACGATGCCATCGGGTTGCGATTTTCTCGACTTCTGCGCATTCCCAATCTATTTGCCTTCATAGGGTCACCGCTTTTTCGCGTTGAGTTCCTTTATAATGAAGGTGTATCGTCTGACTAATGGCCTTTGTGAATGATTACGCTCTGGATTGGAGGAGTTTTATGGCACAAACAACAAAAAAAGCGCTTGCCCTATCGCTAAAAAAAATGCTTGAGAAAAAAACGCTTGATAAGATTACCGTCATTGATGTTGTCGAGGACTGTGAAGTGAATCGGCAGACGTTTTATTATCATTTCAGGGATATTTATGATCTTGTGGAGTGGATTTGCACAAGCGAGGCTACCATAGCGCTGGATGGCAAGAAAACGTATGACACGTGGCAGCAGGGCCTATTGCAAATATTTGAGTATGTGCTAAAAAACAAGGCGTTTGTGACGAGCGTCTATCATTCTATTAAACGAGAGCAGCTGGAAAGGTACCTATTTAACGTAACGTATCATCTTTTGATAGGGGTTATTGAGGAAAAGGCCGTTACGATGTCGATCAGGGATGAGGATAAGTCGTTTATCGCTGACTTTTATAAATATGCGTTTGTAGGGCTGATGCTGGATTGGATTGCTAAAGGGATGAAGGAAGAGCCCTCTGCGATTGTGGACCGGCTGAGCATTTTGATTCAAGGCGATATCTTTTTCGCGCTGGAAAAGTTTAAATTGCACCACTCTCATTAGACAATATTAGCCTTGTGTCGAAAGTTTCGACATTAGGCGGACATTGTCTATGGGAGACCTCCGAATATTTTTTTATGATGTAGTTGCTAGAATCAATTCGGAGGTGACGGGAATGTATTATAGCAATGGAAATTATGAAGCGTTTGCCCGCCCGGAAAAACCGGTCGATGTCGACAAAAAATCAGCGTATCTGGTTGGAGCCGGTTTAGGCTCTCTGGCAGCTGCGTGCTTCCTCGTGCGCGACGGCCAAATGAAGGGAGAGCGGGTCCACATTCTGGAGGAGCTTAGTCTTCCCGGAGGTGCCTGCGACGGAATTCATGACAGCGATAAAGGTTTTATTATTCGCGGTGGTCGGGAAATGGAAGATCATTTTGAATGCTTGTGGGATTTGTTCCGTTCCATTCCGTCTCTTGAAATTGAAGGCGCATCGGTTTTGGACGAGTTTTACTGGCTGAACAAGAAGGATCCGAACTACTCTCTAATGAGAGCCACGGTTAACCGGGGCGAGGATGCCCATACGGATGGGAAATTCGCTCTGAGCGAAAAAGCTTCGCTGGAAATCGTGAAGTTATTCTTTACTCGAAACGAAGATTTGTATGATAAGAAAATTACCGATGTATTCACGGAGGATTTCTTTGCCTCGAATTTCTGGCTTTACTGGAGAACGATGTTTGCCTTTGAAGATTGGCACAGCGCCTTGGAGATGAAGCTTTACATTCAAAGATTCATTCACCATATTGGCGGACTGCCTGATTTTTCAGCGTTGAAATTTACGAAGTATAACCAATATGAGTCATTGATTCTGCCCATGATGAAATATTTGCAGGCGCATGGCGTTCATTTCCAATATGATACGACGGTTACGAATGTCGTATTTGATATTCAAGGCAATCAGAAGGTTGCCAAGCAAATCGTATGTCTCCGTGGCGGCAAAGAGGAATATATCGATTTGACGGAAGATGATTTGGTGTTTGTAACAAACGGCAGCTGCACGGAAAATTCCGCTTCAGGCGACCATCACCGCGCGGCTGCATTCAATCGTTCCGCAGGCGGCTGCTGGGAGCTCTGGAGAAATATCGCCAGGCAGGATCCATCCTTTGGGCGTCCCGATAAATTCTGCACGAATACGGAAGCGACGAACTGGGAATCGGCAACCGTTACGACACTTGATGACAGAATCCCGCCTTATATCGAGAAAGTATGTAAACGCGACCCGTTCAGCGGAAAGGTCGTTACAGGCGGCATCGTGTCCGTAAAGGATTCCAAGTGGATGATGAGTTATACGTTAAATCGCCAACCGCATTTCAAAGAGCAGCCAAAAGATCAGCTTGTGGTATGGGTATACGGTTTATTCACTGATGTTCCGGGCGATTATGTCAAGAAGCCGATGAGAGAATGCACAGGCGAGGAAATTACGATGGAGTGGCTGTACCATCTGGGTGTGCCTGTTCATGAAATTCCTGACATGGCTGCGAACTCTGCACGCTGCATCCCCACCATGATGCCTTATATTACGGCATTCTTCATGCCGAGAACAGCAGGAGACCGGCCGAAAGTAGTTCCGGACGGTTGCGTCAACTTCGCTTTTATCGGGCAGTTTGCCGACACGGTTCGCGACACCGTATTTACAACCGAATATTCGGTCAGAACGGCAATGGAAGCCGTGTACACCTTATTAAATGTGGACCGCGGCGTGCCTGAAGTATTTGGCTCCTGCTACGATGTCCGTGTACTGCTGGACTCCACTTCCAAAATGATGGATGGTAAAAAGCTAACCGATTTGAAGCTTCCGTTGATCATGAACTTAATAGAAAAGCAGGCTTTGAAAAAAGTCTCCGGAACCGTCATCGAAGATTTACTGAAACGGTATAACATCATTTAGTCGAAGTCCCAATGTCAAAGATGATATGGAATATGGAACATCAATGAGCGCACCAATCCCAGGATTGGTGCGCTGCTTTATTCTACATGAAGAACTTGAGCCGTGTTTATTTATTCTTTGAAGGCTAGGCCCTTCTCGGCAAGGGCTTCGCGCAGTATTCTGATCGCTTTGGGTCCTACGCCGTGAAGCGCCAGCAGCTCTTTCTCGGATGCTTGGGTGAGGTCGGCAAGCTGACGATAGCCTGCAACGATAAGGGCTTGCCGTGCAGGTTTGCCGGCCTTAACGGGAAAGTCGCTCTCTGCAGTAGGAGCGGGGATTTTTTCACGCATGGGGATCCCTCTCTTTTCGGTTATTTTGTTAATGCGGATACAAGGCACAAGAATGAATGAATAGTAGAGGCTGAATCTGTAGGAATAATCAGTAAGATTATGGTATACATCAAATGTTCTGTAAAGTTTAAATCCTATGTTCATGATAGATCGACAGATTCATGGATGGTTCAGACAATCTTCATAAATTCTATTGACATTCTTAATGAGAATAATTATCATTGTGCTGAGTGTTGATAATGATAATTGTTCTCAATAATTATTATTAATAAACAATATCTACAATACATAGAGGGTAAGAGGGGGAGAAATTCAATGCGCAGTATGAAGGGGCTCGTGTTTATCGTATTGATATTTGCTTTGGTTTTAGCCGGTTGTGGCGGGGGCGCGGCATCCAATGAGGGAGGCGGCTCCACCGCAGCACAGAATTCGGATCAAGGGGCCGCCCAGAGCGGGGATAACACCGAAGCCACGCCGGAGACCCGAACCATCAAGCACGCCCTGGGCGAGACGAAAATTACGGGCGTTCCGAAGCGTATCGTGTCGCTGGAATGGCTTTACGCGGAGGATGTCCTTGCGCTCGGCGTTCAGCCTGTCGGCATTGCAGATATTGAGGGGATGAACCAGTGGGTAAACATTCCGGTGGAGATCGGTTCGGACGTGACCGATGTCGGCACTCGTCAAGAGCCGAACCTGGAGCTTATCGCTTCCTTGAAGCCGGACCTGATCATCGGTTTGAAATCGAATCTTGAAGCCGGCTATGAAACTTATAACAGCATCGCGCCTACCTTGGTGTTTGACCCTTATCCGGTCGAGGGACAAGGGGATCAATATGAAGAGATGGTTAATACCTTCAATACGATCGCTGACGTGCTTGGCAAAAAAGACGAAGCCGCGAAAGTGCTTAGCGATCTGGATCAAACCTATGCCGATGCCAAAGCCAAGCTTGAAGCTGCGGGCATGACAGAAAAGCCGTTTGCACTCGCGATGGCTTACAGCAACCAGAATGCGGTGACGTTCCGGATTTCGACGGACAATTCCCTGGCGGTCAAAATTTTGGAGCACATCGGGCTGACCAACGCCCATAAGCCCAATCAATTTGAGGTGTACGGATTCACCACTGCGGACGTAGAGTCGCTGCCGGCTCTTCAGGATGCCAATTTCCTGCATATTATTCAGGATAGCGATAACGTCATCGAGAACCAATTGAAGGACAATCCGGTATGGAAAGGTTTGAACTTTGTTAAAGAAGACCGCGTGTATGCGCTTGGCGGTGACATGTGGCCATACGGCGGCCCATTGTCTGCCCAAACCATGGCCCAGAAGACAGCTGATCTGCTCACAAAATGAGTCTCGGCAGGAAACTGGCACAGGGCTCCGCGCCGGTGAGCATCCATCCAGCCCCACCCGTTTCCTCAGGTAGGGGCTGGAAGCCGTTATGGATGCTGGCTGGAGGCCTTGTAGCTCTACTATTTCTCACGTTTATCAGCTTGACGCAAGGGCTAGCGGATATATCCGTCAAAACGGTGGTGCAGGCCTTGGTGTCTCCGCAGGATATTGCAGACCATCATCTCATCCGCAGCGTGCGCCTTCCCCGAACGGTGATGGGCCTATTATCGGGCGCCGCCTTGGCGGTGTCGGGTGTGCTTATGCAGACCGTCACGCGCAACCCGCTCGCATCGGAGACGACGCTTGGCGTGAATGCCGGCGCTTATTTGGCCGTTGTGGCGGGGATGATCTTCTGGCCGGGACTGCTGCATCAGTATGCCCTTCCTTTGGCTGTGGCAGGGGGAACACTGGCGGCTGTCGCCGTCTATGCGCTGGCGGGAAAAACGCAAGGTTCACCCTTGCGGATTGCATTATCCGGGATGATTGTCACCTTGGTTTTATCCTCCGTTACAAGTGCGCTGGTGCTGCTGAACCAGCAAACGACCCAGGGGATTTTTCTGTGGGGCTCCGGCTCGCTTATTCAGAATGACTGGGATGGCGTAGCTTTTTCATGGCCGTGGATCATTGGCGGATTGATCGTGCTGTGTTTGGCGGTACGTCAGTGGGACATTCTGACTCTTAATGAAGAGTCTGCACGTTCCCTTGGTCAAAAAGTCGGCACCACCCGCTTGCTTGCGATGGGGGCAGCCATTGTGCTGGCCTGCGTGACCGTGAGCGTGGTCGGTCCGATCGGCTTTATCGGGCTGGTCGCTCCCCATTTGGTCCGCCTATCCGGGGTGGTCCGGCATGCGGGGTTAATTCCCCTGGCTGCCTTATGGGGCTCGGCTCTGCTCGTCGGGGCCGATACGGTGGCCAGAATGTTCATAAACGCCTACGGTGAGCTTCCGGTCGGGGCCATTACGGCCATGATCGGAGCCCCGTGCCTCATCTGGCTGGCCATGCGGGTATCCCGCTCGTTGATTGGAGGGCGCGGGTCTTCCGGCGGATCGATCATGGCGGGCACAAGCCTGCGCCGAATTCCGTACCCGGTCTTGGTAACGCTGTTCAGCGTGCTGCTGGTGCTGGTCTGGGTATTCAGCCTGATGAGCGGCAGTCTGCGCATTCCCTTCACGGAAGTGCTGGCTGTGCTTACCGGAGGCGGCGAGGCGATGTATCGCCAAATTCTGCTGGAGTTCCGCCTGCCGAGGCTGCTCACAGCCGGCTTGTCCGGCATGGCGCTGGCCGTTAGCGGCAGTCTCCTGCAGAATGCGGTCCGCAACCCGCTGGGGGATCCCCAGGTGATCGGGGTAACCAGCGGAGCTGGTGCGGGCGCACTGCTCCTGATGATCGGCTTTCCGCAATTGTCGGCTGGCTGGGTACCGGCCGGTGCGGTTCTCGGAGGGTTGGCTGCAGCCGCGCTGGTATACGCGGTGTCCTGGAAAAGAGGACTTCATCCGACGATTCTTACGCTGGTCGGCATTGCCGTCGCCGCGCTAGGTTCCGCCATCATCAATCTGATGATCATTCATGCCAAGGTCGACGTAGCGCCGGCATTATCCTGGATGGCGGGAAGCACGTATAACCGGGGCTGGACGGAGGTGCAGCGGATTGTTCCGGCGATTCTCATCCTGCTGCCTTTGGCGGCATGGCTCGGACGGAAGGTAGATCTGTTGACGTTCAGCGAAGAAAGCTCCACCGGTCTTGGCCTTCATGTACGGAATACCCGGATGTATGTCGCCATCATTGCGGTGCTGTTGGCTTCGATCGCCGCAGCCAATGTCGGCTCGGTCGGCTTTATCGGACTGCTTGCGCCGCATGCCGCCAGAATGCTGGTTGGGGCCCGCCATCGGCAATCGATGGTCATCGCTGCGCTGCTCGGCGGAATTTTGCTGGCTGGGGCAGACTGGATCGGGAGGGTGGTCATGATTCCGAAGGAGCTGCCTTCGGGTATCGTGACCGCGCTTCTGGGTGCGCCGTACCTGTTATATTTGATGGGGAAAACCAATAAACTGAAAAAGAAATAACCGTCGTGTGTTGAACTATCCAAAAAGGCTATTCCATAGTCGCCAAGAGAGGTGACATGGGATAGCCTTTTTTTGTACTCAATCGGTGATTTATCAGATTTGACTTGCTTGGCTTCTTCTGGCTGTGGTCGGCTGTTAGGCTTCCGTGTACCGCACAAAAGACAGGATGATATCCTGCGGATGATCTCCGAAACCCGAACCATATAGATTCAGGCCGTTCGGGTGCTCGGCGTCTTTCTTCACTTCAAAGCGGACGCGGATCGGCCGGTTGAAGGCAAGCTCCAGCGAATCGATGGTCGTGGCGCTGGACTCGTGGCCATTGACCTGGCTGCCTTGCTTGGTTACGCGCCATTCTGTCAGCATGCCGTACTCACTGCCGCTTCTCCATTTATCCGGGGTGAGTTTCCCTTTTCGATCACCAAAATCACCGGGACTTGTCCAAGTGCCTACAGGGAGGTCGTTGATGCTAACGGTGATGTCGGATGGCCAGTCCTGCTGGAAGGAAGGCGCCTCGGAGCTAAGCTCCGCACGGACGCTCAGTTCATCGAGAGCCACTCCGGGAGGCATCGGGTTCGCAAAATAATATTCGATATATCCTGATCCCGAGAACCAGAGCAGCGCAGCCTCTGTCCGTTCCGGCATATAAAAGGCGCGCGGATCGTCAGGCGATCCGATCAGAGATCCGTCCCGGGCTGCCATGCCGCAGGTTGGCTCGATATAGCAGCGGGAGAACATGCCGATCGGCATGTGGATTTCTTCCGTGCGCTGCAGCCCCTCGCCCGGCTTCGAGGGCAGTTCGAGAAAAATGGAGCGGCAGGTGACGGCGCAGATTTTTTCCCGGTTCGCTCCTTGCGAAGAGACGATCAGATCGGCTTGCTCCAGCATCTGGACATTAATGGATACCGTAGGCTGCGCAATCCCAAGCGACTCCGCCAACTGACCGACACTCATCGGTTTATCGCCGAGCGCTTCAAGGATGCGGACACGGACATCACTGGATAGGGCTTTGGCCACTTCCACGATCCGGGATGCCGGATAACGGTTGGTTTCCAGCTTCGATTCGTTCATAATCCCCTTCCTTTACTGAAGAGTTGTAGTAGCTCCAAGTGTACAATAAATTTAGTATATTGTAAAAGTATAATGTACATTGCAATTATTATATATAGGTGCTAGAATAGGGGCAAATTCAGAAAAAGGAAAGGTTGTGTTCGCTTCATGAAGACTCCTGTAGCACCCTCCATTCATACGGAAATTCCGCGCGCGGAGTACCCCAGGCCGGATTTTGAACGAAAAGACTGGTTGAATTTGAACGGCCAGTGGTCGTTCCGGCTCGCCCCGGAAGGATCGGATGATGTACGACAGCAAACGGGTACGGGCACCGATGGTTACGCTGCTGCCCTGCAGGGCGGAGACGCCAGCCTTTTTACCTCAGAGATTACGGTGCCGTTCTCTTGGGTCAGCCCCTTGTCCGGGATTGAGCGCAACGAGAAGGGGGTAGGCTGGTATCGTCGGTCCGTGAAATGGGAGCCGACCCGGAAGCAGTCCCGAATCTTTCTGCGGTTTGGCGCCGTCGATTATCTCTGTGATGTATGGGTCAACGGCAAGCATGTCGGCTCGCATCAAGGCGGCTACGGGACCTTTGAATTTGATGTGACAACGGTTTGGGATACGGCAAAGGACAATACGATCGTTGTCCGTGCAGAGGACTTCGACCATAATTACCAAGCCCGAGGGAAGCAGGGGTATGGCGAGATCAGGGGCATTTGGCAGCCGGTTTGGCTGGAGGCCCGGCCGCAAACCTACATGGAGCAAGCTATTTTTACGACTTCCATTGACGGTCAGATCGAGTTGAAATCCAAGATCCAGGCTCAAGAAGCAGGCGTAGTGACACTCCAGCTCTCGTTTGCGGAGGGCTCGGTTACGCATCAGGTGGAGTGGGAGCTGCAAGAAGGCGCGAACGAACGGACAACGGTGTTCCAAGTCCACGACCCGCGGCTGTGGAGCCCCGAAACCCCTCATTTATACGAAGGGGAGCTGCGTCTGGCGGGTTCCTCCGGCGAAGATGTTGTCCATACTTATTTTGGCATTCGGGAGATCGGAACGGCGAAGTTCGGCGGACGGGATTATCGCTGGATTACGCTCAACGGGAAGCCGGTCTATTTAAACGGAACGCTGGACCAATCCTACCACCAGACGGGATTCTTCACCTACCCGACGGATACGGAGATGCGGGACGAGATCTATCTGATGAAACGGCTTGGACTGAACTTCGTGCGGATTCATATTAAGCCGGAGGAGCCCCGCAAGCTGTATTGGGCGGATAAACTCGGGATTCTGGTGATGGAGGATATGCCATGCTTCTGGGGTAATCCGGATGAAACAGCACGTTCTGCCTATGAACGCGAGGCGCTGGAAGTGATTGAACGGGACCGGAATCATCCGTCGATTTTTTCCTGGGTCATGTTTAACGAAACTTGGGGACTCCGTACGGATAGCGAGTCCGCCGGCCTGACGGGCGGCGAAGGACAGCATCGGTATTATCTTCCGGAGACGCAGGAGTGGGTAAGGGAGAAATACAGATGGGCCAAGGAGCTGGACCCGACTCGGATTGTAGAGGACAATTCTCCATGCGCTTACGATCATGTGGAGACGGATATCAACACGTGGCATTTTTACATCAATGGGTATGAACCGCTGCGCAATCATATCGAGGAGATTGTCCAGAAGACTCATCCGGGATCCGAACATAACTATATCGGCGGCAATCAGCAAGGCGACGCTCCGCTCATGAACAGCGAATGCGGAAACGTGTGGGGAATTGACGGAGGAGCCGGGGACAGCGATCTCGCGTGGCACTATCGTTACATGCTGAACGAATTCCGGCGCCATGATAAGCTGTGCGGTTTCGTATTTACGGAATTCCGCGACGTGACAAACGAATTCAACGGCTACTACCGTCTGGATGGGACGGACAAAAAATTCGGGTATGAGGATTTTGTGCCGGGCATGACGATCGCCGATCTGCACACGCCGGACTTTATCGTGATCGATGCACCGCCTTGCCAGACGCTGGACCAAGGGGCTGAGAAGACCATACCGCTGCTGCGTTCCAGTTATTCGGATCAGTACCATGGACAGAAGCTTATTCTGGCTTGGGAATTATCCTATGATCAGCTCGGAACGAAGGTTGTAACTGATCAAGGGACCCTGGAAGTGGCCTGGGACGGCTATGGTGTTGCGCCACTAACGGAACTCAAGCTCCGCATGCCGAAGACCGATGCAGTTGCGATCCTCGGAGTTCGTCTCTTAAATGCAGCGAACGGTGTGGTAACGCGCAACTTTACAACGTTTGATGTGCGTGGCGGACAGGGACAGGGGAACGATGGAGTGGAAGGCAGAACCGTAAGCATCCCGGTTAACACATTCCGTGAGCAAAGCTTCAGCTACATGTGGGAGGCGCTTCAAGGCTCCAAAGTGAATGGCGGCGGAGAGGGCCGATTCGTCTATGAGGTGCAGCTGCCGGATCATGACGAACAGCGGTTGATCCGCGATATCGAGATTTTCTTCGAGGCCGGCGCGAAACGCTTATTGGCCAGAAATATCGAGGGCGCGCGGCATCGCACGCACGGAATCGACTTTATGCACGGGGCTTCGGCGGATGTGGAGTATAACCCGAGCACTTACTATATGACGGATGAAGAGCTGCATGAATCCCGTATTTCCGTGTGGGTGGACGATGTCCAAATCGGTGAGGCTGTGCTCGCGGATGATCCTGCCGATAGCCGGGGCGTGCTGTCGTGGCACTATCAGCCGGTCCATAATCTTCTGGAAGAGGCCGGTTCGTACGGATACCTGTGCCAGGCGCAGGTTCCGGGTAGACTCGCGGCTGAGCTTGACCGCAAGCGCAGCTTCCGACTGGAGCTGCGGGCCGAGAAGGGTGGCATCAGTCTGTATGGTCGGAATGCAGGGCGTTATCCGATCGATTTGCTGGTGCGGTGTCGGTGATCATATATAAATGAAATGGGCTGCCTGCAAGTAGCAAATAACTACTTGTCGGGTTGCCCATTTTTTGGAGGTTTCTTCTTTTATTGGGTTTCCATACGGGATTTTCGTATTTTAATATCTCAATATGTTATAATTTTCCTAGTACGATATACGGCTGTAAGGGCGGTCGGCTAATCTCCCAGAAGGGAGGTGATGCCCATGGAGGTCAAAGATGCACTTTCCTTAATGTTCATGTTCGGCATGTTCATTTTGGCATTGCTCACCTACATGAAAAAGAAATAGACCGCCCTGGTTAGGATAACGGTCTATTTCCGACCCATCTTACGTGGCCGACTGCTATTTATGCAGTTATTGTACTTTGGAGTCGTGTTACCGCACGGCTCCTTACTTATTCTTACCTCAGTATACCTCATTTTATAACGCTTTTATAGATGTCGTTTATTTTTACAATTTTCCTTTAGTTCACTCACTTGACTAAATCCCAACTTCTTTAGAAGTCTCTGCGACTGAATATTCTCCTTCTTGATCAGAGAGGCGGGGATTCCTGTTAATCTGAATAGCAAAAGCAAGGACTCTTTTATAAGAATCAAGCCGTTATAAAAAAGCCAGCGTCATCCAAATGGTTGGATAACACCGGCTTCTATAGCCTGTCTTGCGACGAACCTATTTCACCGCTTCTTCCAGAACAGCTGCAGCGCCATCTTCGCGCACCATAGGGCGAACAGAAGGAACAGCAGCGCCCAGACAAAGGCCGGGAGCACGGTCATGTTGGCCAGGTTGGAGGCGTCGCCCGCTTGCTTGGGCTGGGTCAGCGCCATGGTCAGGAGGGTTAGCGGACCGACCACGGACTCTTCCAGTACGAGAAAGGCGAGCAGCAGGTAGTAGAAATTCCGGACCTTTTCGCCAAGGAAATAGAAGATCAGATTCACGATCATAAAAATAATGAGCCACCATAATCCATAGCCGGCGCGAACGAAGAAGATGATCATAATGAGGGCAAGCACGGTAATGGTGATCAGGCCGGTGGCCTGTTTTTTCTTGGCATAGCCGTAAAACATCAGAATGGCAAACAGGGATGCCGACATATAACCTGCAAGCGAGACCACAATCGGACTCCAGCCGCCGGAAGCCAGCATGGAATAGGTCACGCCGCTGTGATCGGGATTCAGTTCGATGCTGAGCACCCGCCCCGACATGAGAAGGGTCATGACGGCATGCCCCAGCTCATGGATCATCGTATCCAGGATACGGAACCAGGAAGAGAAGGGGATCAGCCTTGTCAGAATAGCCGCGCCCACTAGAAATAACAATGCTTTCAGCCATTTATTCATTCGAAGGTCCTTTCAGCATAAAGTCATTCGCTAGACTATCATTCCGTCCATTATAATACAGATGAGAAACATGTGAAAACCGGTTAGTCCCTATAGGTTAAATGGTATAATTGAAGTTGTGACGGAGGTTCATATTCGATGAAAAACGATAAGCCTAACAACGACAATCACATAGAACATATAAGACATACTACGCTCGTGAATGACCAAGGAATTCGTTTTGCCGAATTTGAGCTGGCCGGCGACGAGCAGGACGTCCCATTACCGGACAAGCCATCGGATCATCAGGGGCAGGCAGCCGTTGATTCTGCTGCACCAGCGAAGGAATCCCTGATCGTGAAGCCGCAGCAGCCGCTGGATATGAATTGGGGCGAGGACTTCCGCTACGTGACCAAGGAGCAGCAATTCGTACAGAAAGCAAGGGAGCTCGCATGGCATGTGGAGGGAGAGGCCCCTTTTGTGGCTTTCAAAAGCTATTGGCCGACCTACGACCAGATGGCCAGCGACCAGTTCAAATGGTATTTTTACTGGCGGGAGGAAGTCAGGTCCGGGCGGTACCCGGATACGGACTTATCCTATTTGTTTGTCTATTTTTACGAGCTGATCCATGGCGTGGGCTGGAGCGAACCCCTGCAGGGCTATGAATTGATGGAGCAGGCGTGGACGGCCTACCGTAAGCGATATGCCAAGCTGGATACGTACCTGCGGGAGTGGTTATATGATTTTATGATCGTGCATGGCTTGGATATGCCGATTCGGGAAACGTACCAGCGCTTCCCGCGCGTTTTATCCGCTGAGCTGAAGGAGAAGGAATGGAAGCGCCGGTTCTCCCTCCAGCCCGTGGAGCTGACGTGGGAGCTGCTGCTGGATTTGCTGGATTATGACGTGGAGAAGAGTCGTTTTTACCAGGAGAATGGCCGCAAGGACCTGGAACAGTACGCCCCGAAGGTGATTGCGCTCGTGGACAGCTACTTAGCCAAAATGAAGGGGCAGCGCTTCATCGACCGCTTTCAGCCACGGCCTCGGCAGGTGAAACGGCATTTATTCCGCAGCGCGGTGTACGATCATGGGTTATACGGGCGAAACGTCGTGCTGACGGTGGTGTCCTTAAGTGAGTACGTTCCTCTGCGCTCCTATATAACGGGTCTGGTTCGCTTGACCGAGAATAAGCTGCGGGAATTGAGAGGCTTTAAGGGACGGCTGCGCGGGGCGGATGCAGTTGAGCCCGAAGTGGAAGAGATCATCACCCGTTATCTGAAAAAAGAGATTCAGGAGGAGCTGGAGGCTCAGCGCAAACAGGCGATACCTGAGGTTCAGATCGACACGGGGAAGCTGCGCAGATTACAGCGGGAGTCGGACCAGGTCCGCGAGATGCTGCTTACGGAGGAAGCCGGGCAGCAGGCTGAAGCGATCTACAGCCAGCCGACACTGGAGCCTGCTCCGTCGGTTGGAGCTTCTTCAGGCCACGCCGAAGCTGCGAGAATAAACACTAACATGGCTGCGCCTTCCAAGGGTCAGTCCTCGCGAAAATCTGCGGCGAAGAAACCGGACGTGTTCCAGGCGGTGATGGATTTTGATGCGGATCCTTATGAGCCGGGCGCCATAGAGGTGCGTGAACAGTTTGACGATGCAGATGTCATCGTTCGTTCCGTGAACAGGGAAGAATCGGAGTCAGAAGCAGCTAATGGAAGGTCGATGGAGCCGTCAGGTAGCGCTGATGATAGCTTGATGCAATCCATCGGTTCTCTAAAAGATCATTCATCTGAAGTTGGGGGTATCGATGTTATGGACCCGCACGTTGTAGATGAAGAGATCTATACAGGGATGCCTACAGCAGGAGAGCAGTCGTGGCAATGGGAGGTAGAGGATGAGGAATGGCAGGAGCTCGCAGAGCGTCTCAATCCCATCCACTTGGAAGTTCTCCACACCCTCAAGGCGGGACCGAACCGTTCGGGGCTGCAGCAGATTGCGGATAAGGCTGGTTCTATGCCGGCGCTGTTGCTCGATGAGATCAACGAGGCCGCGATGGATACCATCGGTGATCTTTTGATCGATGGAGAGGCAATTGCGGATGATTATATAGATATGCTGGAAACATTAAAGTCCGTATAACCGGACGTGTTGAAATAGACTGGCTCTTTATGTTTTGAGAGATGTTTGGAAGATGCTTGAAAGAGGTGGAACTATGACGGAACTAAAAATACCGAAACGGCTCACAACCGCCCTCGTGAACTCTTTAACGGCAGGGGTGGTGCCGCGGGTGGGGCTTGAGTTCATCGCCGTCGGCCGGAAGCCGGAGGTGGAGTCGATCCTGCGCGATATGGATAATATCGCCGAGGGCGGGGCCGCCTTCCGTCTGATTACGGGCCGCTACGGAAGCGGCAAAAGCTTCCTGCTGCAGATCATCCGCAACTACGCGATGGACCGCGATTTCGTGGTGGCGGATGCGGATCTATCGCCGGAGCGGCGGCTGGTGGGGACGAAAGGGCAAGGGCTTGCCACGTACCGTGAGCTGATGACCCATCTGTCTACGAGGACGCGTCCGGACGGGGGCGCGCT
Source organism: Paenibacillus sp. GM2FR (assembly GCF_002803325.1). Classification (NCBI taxonomy): domain Bacteria; kingdom Bacillati; phylum Bacillota; class Bacilli; order Caryophanales; family Paenibacillaceae; genus Paenibacillus; species Paenibacillus sp. GM2FR. The sequence goes on from NZ_MKZM01000009.1 coordinate 119,606, forward strand.
GGAAGCCATTTTGCAAAAATGGATCGCGGCGATTCAGCAGGACATCATGCAGGAGACGGGCCTGCGTCCGGATGACCCTGCCTTGAACGATAAGGTGGAAACGCAGATTTATGCAGTGACGAACGGCATGCAGAATCTGGTGCACGGGTTTGATTTTGCGAAGGTGCTGGCTGCTTATTGGAACGGCTATAAGCTTGGTGACGATGACCGCAAGGGAGCGGCGCTGCGCTGGCTCCGCGGGGAAGTCCCGACGAAGACGGAAGCCCGCAAGGACCTTGGCGTCGGGGTCATAATCGATGACGACAATTGGTACGATTACATGAAGCTGTGGTCGGAATTTACAGCTGCCATCGGGTATAAGGGATTGCTGCTGTTTATTGACGAAGGGGTTAACCTCTACAAAATCACCAACAGCGTGTCCCGCCAGAGCAACTACGAGAAGCTGCTGACCATGTTCAACGACACGATGCAGGGCAAAGCGGAGCATTTGGGCATCTACATGGGCGGAACGCCGCAGTTTGTCGAGGATGAGCGCCGGGGGCTGTTCAGTTATGACGCGCTGCGCTCCCGTCTGATCGACGGACGCTACGGCAGCAGTTCGCTGAGAACCTATACGTCGCCCATCCTGAAGCTGGACATGCTGTCGTATGAGGAGATTCTTATTCTCCTGCAAAAGCTGCGGGATATTCACGCCTTGCACTTCAAATATGAAGCGCAGTTAACGGATGATCAGCTCATCGCGTTCATGCAGACGGCCGTGAATCGGCTGGGGGCTGAGGAGCTGCTGACCACCCGTGAGGTGGTGCGGGATTTCATGGATCTGCTGCACACGCTGCATCAGCATCCGGAGGCCACGTTTGAGGAGCTGTTAGGAGAGCGCGCCGCAGTGCAGCCGCAGGGCAAAGGGCAAAGCGATGCTCCTTCGGACGATTTGGACGATCTGCTGGCGGAGTTTGAATTATGAGTGCGAACCCTTTTTCCAGACTGGCCCCGTTCATTCAGGAGTTTATCTATAAAAAAAGATGGGACACGCTTCGCGAGGCGCAGGTGGAGGCCTGCCGCGTCCTGTTTAATACGCCCAATCATCTGCTGATCGCTTCGGGCACGGCATCGGGCAAGACCGAAGCCGCGTTCTTCCCGGCGCTGACGGAGCTGTACAACCTGCCTTCCAGCTCGGTCGGGATTCTGTATATCGGGCCGCTTAAGGCGCTGATCAACGACCAATTTGAACGCATCACCGATCTGTTGAAGGAAGGCCAGGTGCCGGTATGGCATTGGCACGGCGATGTGTCCCAGGCCGAGAAAACCAAGCTGATGCAAAAGCCGTCCGGCGTGCTGCAGATTACGCCGGAATCGCTCGAGGGGCTGCTCATGAACCGGCCGAACGCCATCCCGGCGCTGTTCCAGGATCTGCGGTATGTCATCATTGACGAGGTCCATGCCTTTATGGGAGCTGATCGGGGCATCCAGGTGCTGAGCCAGCTGACCCGGATCGAGCGGATGGCTGCCTGCTCGCCTCGCCGCATCGGGCTGTCCGCAACGCTGAGCGATTACGAGACCGCAGCCGGCTGGCTGGGAGCGGGCACGAAGAACGCGGTTGAAGTCATTGCCCCGCAAGGAGGCCGGAAGCTGCGGCTGTCGGTCGAGCATTTCTCCTTCCCGGATGCGCGGGATGAGAAGCAGGCGGAGCAGCTGGAGCTTGCGCGCAAAGCCTATTACGACTTCGTGTACGACAACACGCATCTGAAAAAAGCGCTGGTCTTTACGAACAGCCGCTCGGATGCCGAGCTGACCACGCTCGAGCTGCGGCGGATTGCGGCTAAGCGCGAGCAGCGGGATGTCTTCCATGTACACCATGGAAGCATCTCCGCGATGCTGCGCGAGGAAGCCGAGGCCGCGCTGCGCGAAGGTCCGGGGCCAGCCGTTGCGGCGGCCACCCTGACGCTGGAGCTCGGCATCGATCTCGGCGAGCTGGAGCGGGTGATCCAGCTTGGCGCGCCGTACAGCTGCTCCAGCTTCGTTCAGCGGCTGGGCCGCTCCGGCCGGCGCGGGGATCAGGCCTCCGAGATGATGTTCCTCTGTCCGGAGGATGAGGACGAGGAGGCCATGCTGCCTGCGCGCATGCCATGGATGCTGCTCCGGGCCATTGCGGTCATCGAGCTGTATGTCCGCGAGAAGTGGGTCGAACCGCTGGCCCTGCGGAAGAAACCCGTTGGCGTGCTTTACCATCAGACGATGAGTACGCTCAAGAGCATGGGCGAGGCTGAGCCGCCGGATCTGGCGAGAGCGGTGCTGACCCTGCCGGCTTTCCGCGGCATTGAGCCGGAGGAATACAAGGAGTTCCTGCAGTATTTGCTCCAAACCGATCATATCCAGCGGACGGAAGAAGGCAGTTTGATCATCGGCCTTGGCGGGGAGAAGATCGTGAACAACTACCGCTTCTATGCGGTATTTAAGGACGATGAAGAGCATGTCGTATATAACGGGTCGGAAGAAATCGGATCGATTACGACGGTGCCGCCGCCGGGTTACTGCTTTTCGCTGGCAGGCAAGCTGTGGAAGGTGGAGGAAGTCGATACGAAGCATAAGGCCCTGTATGTGAAGTCGGCCAAGGGCAAGGTCGATACCTTGTGGCTTGGCGCAGGCGGCGATGTGCATACCCGCGTGGTGCAGAAGATGCGGGAGGTGCTGGCCGACAGCGCTATCTATCCGTACCTGGCACCAGGGGCAGTGAATCGTCTGGAGCGGGCTCGCCGTCTTGCCCGGGAAAGCGGACTGCTGAAGCAGGTGGTCCTACCGGCGGGCGGCGACTCCCTGTTCATTCTGCCTTGGGCGGGCAGCAAGCAGTTCCGCACGCTGGAGCGATTGCTGAAGCATAATCTGTCCGAGCGGCTGGCGCTTCGCTCCATCGTGCCGATGGAGCCGTATTATATGGTTGTCGCGGGTAAAGTCGATAATAAGACGCTGATGGAGGAAATCAAGAAGGAACTGATGGATTGCGAGGATGCCGGCGCGCTCCTCGATCCGGATGAGGCGCCGTATCTCGGCAAATATGACGAGTTCGTTCCGCCGAAGCTCGTTCGCACCGCTTTTGCCGCCGACGGACTGGATCTGGAAGGACTGGCTGAGGTGCTGGGGATGGCACATGGAGCAGCGGGAAGGGGGGCTACGGATGTGTGACAAGGAAGAAGTACTTCCTGGAGGCAATGTGAACGAAGTCGTACGTATCGGAAATAACGTTCACCGTACTACAAACTGGAGTTCTTTTGTACATGACTTGCTTCGACATTTGGATAAGCAGGGTTTTGAAGGCGCCCCCAAGTTCATAGGCATTGATCATAGCGGTCGCGAGATCTTGTCCTTTATTCCTGGAGAGGTGCCGGGTAACCAATATCCTGATTTTAAACCTTATATATGGTCAGACCATGCCCTTATCCAGAGCGCAGCGTTGTTAGGGCGTTATCATGACGCCGTACAAGGCTTTGCTGCAACTTCGATCCAACCGGAGGATGCACATAACTTTCGGGCTCTGGAGGAGTGGGCTGATGAAGTGATCTGTCATAATGATGCCGCGCCATACAATATCGTTTTTCAAGATGAAGTGCCGGTTGCACTGATTGATTTTGATTTGGCTGCGCCAGGTCCAAGAATCTGGGACATCGTTTATATGCTGTATACCTCAGTCCCGCTGGCAAGCTTTGCAATAGATTACTCTACAGGGACATCGATACCTTATCAATCGGAATTACATGCTGCGGATCGCACGCACAGAATATCGCTGTTCTTTAAGTCCTATGGCATATCACCGCCTCCCAACTTGAAAGAATGGACGATAAGACGCATCCAGGCATTATGCGATACACTTATAACTGGTGCGGCACAAGGCAACAAGGCTTACCAAAACATGATCGATGAGGGGCATGTGGCCCATTACGAAAAAGAGATTCGATTTCTGCAGGCTCACTTCGAAGAGTGGTACCGATGAAGGGTACCGATTTGAAGAGTGTCTGCTTTTTTTCATGCTATCCCCCCAGTAGTCGTTGAGCATAACCGAAAAAATATTTGTAACCCCTTCCAAAAAAGCATTGTGTTCACCTCACGTATGTGGTAACTTATGTACATAAAAACGTTTTTATCGCAAAGGAAGAATGGAATGGTTATATGGGCAAAGTAACGATCAAGGATGTGGCAAGAGAAGCCGGGGTATCCATTTCTACGGTTTCAAATGCATTGAATGATGTAGATGTATTGAACCCGGAGACCAAATCCCATGTGCTGAAGGTGGCGGAGCGGCTCAATTATGTACCTAACCTGAACGGAAAGCTGTTGAAGTCGGGGAAGACCAAGATGCTGGGCTTCTTTACGACAAGCGTATCAGGGCCTTACTTCTATACACTGGTGGAGTCGATGTCACGGGAATGTGACCGTCAGGGTTATGGCTTGAACGTGTTTGTGACCAAGGATAAACAGGTGATTATGAGCAATATTATGGGCGGCCGGGTGGATGGCGTCATTATCTTCGAAGAGCTGAAGATTGATGATAGAGACATCGCCGCCATGGAGAAGGACAAGATTAAGGCCGTTTTCCTGGATCGAGAGGTTCAGAACGAAACGATGGGCAGCATCATATTCGACTCTTACGTAGCCGGTTATGAAGCAACCAAATACTTGATCAGCCTGGGGCATAAGAAGATCGCCTACATCTCCGGCGTGGATACGATGTTTGACAGCGTACAGCGGAAGGAAGGGTATCTGGCTGCGCTTCGGGAGTGCGGGTTCCCGATCGACGGAGACTACATACTGCAGGGCTATTTTGAGGAAGAAGGCTCTTATAACGCCGTCAAATCGTTTCTTCACTTACACCCCGGGAAAGTACCGGATGCTTTTCTTGCCGGTAATGACGTGAGTGCCATCGGCTGCATTCGGGCGTTGAAGTCCCATGGTTACGAGGTTCCGCAGGACGTCAGCGTCGTGGGCTTCGATGATATCGATATCGCGCAGTATTTTACGCCGCCTTTATCGACCGTACGCAATCAGATTGCCAGACAGGGGATTCTGGTGGTGGATCATCTGGTGCGTATGATTCAGAAGAAAGAGAAGGGCAAGATTCAGAAGCTTCCAGGGGAGCTGGTCGTTCGCGGCTCCAGTCATGTGAAGATGAATCGGAATGAATCGGGTTAAGGGAAGAAAAGAAATCACACCAAGTCGATTTTTTAAAATGATTTTAAAAAATCAGGGGTTTTTTTCGCCAAAAATAAAAACGTTTTTATGCGTTTTTTGATCAAAGGAGGCTAAGCAGGTGAGCAAAACAGCTGCAGTTCAGTCAACCGGCACGGGCCCGGTTCAACCCGCCGGGAAGAAGCCGATGGGGCAGAGGATCAAGGAATTCTTCATCGATTACAAGCGACAATGGGAGCTTCAATCGATGATTATTCCCGGCGTTATCTTCATGTTTATCTTCTGTTACATACCGATTTACGGTTTGACGATTGCGTTTAAAAATTACACCGTTATCGATACGCTGGATTCCGCGCCGTGGGTTGGCCTGGACAATTTCAAGATTATTTTGTCTGACAAGTATTTCTGGGACTCCGTCGTCAACACGCTGGGCATCAGCTTCTTGAAATTGGCGATCGGCTTTGTCATTCCGATCATTCTGGCCATTATGATTTACGAGGTTGGCATGGGGCGATTCAAAAAATTCGTCCAAACGGTCTCATATCTGCCTCACTTCTTGTCCTGGATCGTTTTGGGCGGCATGCTCATTACCTGGTTCTCGACATCCGGCCTGTTCAACGAAATATTGCTTGCTCTGGGGCTGATTTCGCAGCCGCAAAACATTTTGCTTGATCCAAGCAAGTATTGGTGGATTGCAACGCTGTCGGATATTTGGAAAGAGGCCGGCTGGGGCACGATTCTGTACCTGGCGATCATGGCCAAGATCGATCCTACCTACTACGAGGCCGCAAGAATCGACGGGGCTAGTCGACTGAGACAAATCTGGAACATTACCCTACCGAACATGAAGATGATTATCAGTTTGAACCTGATCCTTACTGTAAGCGGTTTATTGGGATCGAATCTGGATCAAACCCTGGTGCTCATGAATTCGCAGAACCGGGAAAAGGCCGAAGTCATTAACTCGTACGTGTACCGGATGGGTATGACGCAGGGCGATTTCTCTTATGCGACCGCCGTTGGTTTGGGTGTATCCATTATCTCTGTCATTCTGCTCGTTACGGCCAACAAAGTAACCAGTAAATTGAATGATAATCAATCCGTCCTGTAGGTCATGCAAAAGGGAGGTATTACGGTGAATTTGAAAGCAGCAAAAGGGGATCTTGACAGTCGGATCTTTGATACGATCAACATCATTTTACTGGTTACGTTTACGATCATCATCGTCGTTCCGTTATGGAACGTCGTCGTCTCATCTTTCAGTTCGGGCAGGTCCCTTGCCGAGGGCGGGTTCATCTTCTGGCCTACGGAATTCTCGCTGGAGAATTATCAGGCCGTGTTCAGGGATGCAAACATATGGAATGCCTTCTTCATCTCGGTGGCCAAAACGGTCATCGGCGTTATCACGCACGTGTTCTTCTGTGCCATGGTGGGTTACGGCTTGAGTAAAAAATACGTCCGCGGCCGCAAGTTCTACGTGGCGATGGGCGTTGTCACCATGTTTTTCTCGGGCGGCATGATTCCGACGTACTTGTTGATCAAAGAATTGGGGCTGTTAAACAGCTTCTGGGTTTATATTATCCCAGCTCTATTAAGCTTTTACGACGTCATCATTCTGATGAACTTCTTCCGAAACGTGCCGGATTCGCTGGAAGAGTCGGCGAAGATCGACGGTGGGGGCGATTGGAGAATTTTCCTGAGCATCTTCATTCCGCTTTCCATGCCGGCGATGGCGACGATTGCCCTGTTTAACGGGGTCGGGCAGTGGAACGATTTTATGACCACCAAATTGTATATTACCGATCAGTCGCTGTATCCGTTGCAGATGATGCTGTATGAGATCATTGTGCAGTCCCAGACCCAATCGATGCAAAATATCGGTTCGGTTGCAATTCAGACGACCACCAAAGGGGTCCAACTAGCAACAATTGTCGTGACGACGCTGCCGATTGTTGTGATGTATCCAATATTACAGAGATATTTTATCTCCGGCATGATGCTCGGAGCAGTTAAAGAGTAGCGGAGACGCAGCTCTTTAAGGGAGTGGAAAAGAAGCAAGCCTGTAAAAACAAGGGTCTAATAAGAAAGCGCTTTTATTAAAAGGGAGGTTTACAGGATGTTGATGAACAAGGCTTTGGGTAAGAAGGGGCTTACGCTGATTACAGCACTGATGGCGGTTGTGCTGGTTGTGAGCGGCTGCGGCGGATCGGGCGGGGGTTCCGGATCCAAGAAGGAAAATTGGGTTTCGATCGAGGATCGTTATACACCGGATGCCGAGACGCCGGCTTGGCAGCTGGACAAAAAAGAAGAGACGACCGAGCTGACTTGGTACGTGAATGCGGACTGGTGGAACACGGATTTTGGCAAGGACGTTGTAACCAAGAAGATTAAGGAAGACCTGAACATCAATATCAAATTCATCACGGGTGACGACACCAAACTAAATACGTTTTTTGCCGGCGGGGACATGCCCGATCTGATCACGACGTTTGACTCCAACTCTCCGGTCGTGCAGAAGGCGGCGACATGGGCGCTGCCGCTGAACGATCTGGCCGAGAAATATGATCCTTATTTCAATAAGGTAGCGGCACAGGATACGCTCAACTGGTTCCAATTGAAGGATGGCAAAACGTACGGATACCCGAACTATTCCAATACGCAAGAAGACTATGACAGCGGCAATATTCCGGCCAAAACAGCATTTATCATCCGTAAGGACGTGTACGAAGCGTTAGGCAAGCCTGCTATGGGAACGCCGGAAGAATTCCGGGCTGCTCTCGCAGATATTAAGCAGCAATTCCCTGCCCTGATTCCACTGGGCTTCAACTCCATCGGTGAAGGTACTGGCTCGCTTGGCGACGTGCTGCAGGATTTCATCGGCGTGCCGCTGGAGGAGAATGGCGGTTTCTATAACCGTAACCTGGATGAAGATTATCTGACCTGGGTGAAGGCGTTCAATACCGTGTATCGGGACGGCGCGATCAGCGATGATAGCTTTGCCGATGACGGAACGGCTTTTGAAGAGAAGGTGAAGGCTGGCAAATACGCAACGATTATGCTGGACGGCACGCCGCAGCAGGGCGGTAACCTGCAAAGCTTCTACAGCAACAATAAAGGCAAAGAGTACATCGCGATTGACGGACCGCAAAGCACGGCAGGACGTCAGCCGACGCTGAATCAATCCGGTATCACCGGCTGGATGATCAGCTTCATTACGAAAAATAATGCAGATCCTGCCAAGTCCATTCAGCTCTTCACGTACCTGTTAAGCGAAGAAGGACAAATGCTGATGAACTATGGTATCGAAGGCGAGACTTACCAAGTGAATGCGGACGGTACGGTGGAGTTCCTCCCTGCCGTGAAGGATCTTCAGATGAACAATCCGGATACGTTCAAGAAGGATTACCGCATGGGCGAATTCATGTTCTTCGGGCATGACCGTCACAAAGCGCTGAGCGGGGATGCTTTCCCGGATGCGATCAAGCAAATGCAGGAATGGGGCAAAGGGAAGCTGACGCCGCACTTTATTTTGGAGAATATCAACCCGGATCAGGGAACACCGGAAGCGCGCTCTCTGACAGCCATCAATACGAAATGGAACTCCACGCTCGTCAGCATGATTCGTTCCAAGGATGATGCGGCGTTCGACAACCTCTTAAACGAATACAAAAAGTTCCTGGACGATAACAACTGGGATAAAATCGTCGAAGTCCGCAATGAGAAGATGAAGGCGAACAAAGAGAAGCTGGGGCTGAAATAAGGTAACGCTTTTATGATGGGAGAGCCCCTTCCTTGACAGGAAAGGGGGTTCTTTCTTTCTAAGTCAACTTCCAATATAGGGCGGGATAGGAAAGCCAGAAGGACCATAAGAAACCTGGAGGGAAACAACATGCTGAACATCACCATCTACCAGTCAAACGGGGAAGAGGAATTATTCGTTAGGAAAGACAAGGAGCAGCTAGCTCCCGGAACTTCGGACACGAAGCATACGGTTGTTATCGATGAGGAGCAGACGTTTCAGGAGATGGACGGCTTCGGCGCGTCCTTCACGGACTCCGCTGCTTATCTGATCCATCAAGTGCTGGAGACAAAGCAGCGCTCGGAGCTCATGACAAAGCTGTTCGATCCGAACGAAGGGATCGGGTTATCCGTACTCCGCCAGCCGATGGGGGCATCGGATTACGCGCGTGACTTCTACAGCTACAATGATATGCCTGAGGGCCAGACGGATATAGAGCTGGAGCAGTTCTCCATTGCGCATGATGAGGAAGATATCATTCCCCTCCTGAAGGAAGCACTCCGATTGAACCCGGATGTCAAGCTGATGGGTTCCCCATGGAGTCCGCCCGGCTGGATGAAAACGAGCGGTTCGATGATCGGCGGAGAGCTGAAGCCTGAATACTATTCGGTGTACGCTAATTATTTTGTACGTTACATCCAGGGGCATGAAGCCCATGGGCTTCATATTTATGCGATCACGCCGCAGAATGAGGCGTTGTATTCGCCAGGACATTACCCTGGCATGATCATGCTGCCCGAGGCGCAAAGCGATTTCATCAAGAATCATCTGAAGCCGCAATTCGTTAAGAACGGCATCGATACAAAAATCCTTTGTTATGACCATAACTGGGACAAGCCGGACTACCCGCTGACCGTTTTGGAGCAAGCGGGTGACGCCGTGGATGGCGTCGCTTGGCACTGGTACGGCGGCAAGCCGTCGGCCCAATCGGAAGTGTTCGACGCATTTCCGGGGAAAGAGGTTCATTTCACGGAAGGATCGGGCGGGGAGTGGATCCCGCCGTTTGAGCAGGCCTTCTCCAATGTGATGCGAACCGGAATCGAGATACTCCGCAATCACAGTAAATCCTACGTGTTGTGGAATATGGCGCTGGACGAGAAGAACGGCCCTACCGTTCCGGGCTTTGGAAAAAGCACCTGCCGCGGCATTGTCACGGTAAATCAGCAGACGAAAGAGCTTACCTACACGCTGGACTACTATGCGCTGGCGCATTTTAGCAAAGTGATCCGTCCAAAAGCGGTTCGCATTGCTTCGACCAGCGATGAGTCCATCCGTTCGGTAGCATTCAAGAACACGGACGGTTCGGTTGCCGTCGTTATGTTTAACGACAGCGAGCAGGAGGAGAATGCTGCACTTCTTATACAGGGAACGGAGCAGCTTAACCTCCGCCTTGCACCGAAAAGCGCGGTGTCCGTTTTAATAGAGGAGTAATTCTGAAGTAACAGTTCATAGGTTAGACAAGATAAGGCACCCTAGTCGGCGCCGTTAGCCCTTTCGGTTAATGGTACCTCGGCGGAGGTGCCTTTTCATATATAGAGTTGGTTATTTCATATAGAAACGGTAGAATAATAATCAAGAATAAGGTTTACCAAAGAAAACACAGGTGACAATCATGACCATTAAAACGTTATTTATTGCTCCGTACCCCGCTATGAGCCATTTAATAGAAGAATGCCAAAAGGAAGAGCCGGAACTGGAAGTCCGAGTCGAGGTCGGCAATTTGCTAGAAGCGGTTCCTCTGGCAAAAGAAGGCGAGCGCCTGGGATATGACGTGATCATTAGCCGGGGCGGTACGGCCAAGCTGATCGAGCCTGAGGTGGGCATTCCTGTAATCGATGTCCATGTTTCAGGCTATGACATGCTGCGCGTGCTCACCTTGGCCAATCATTTTCCAGGCAAAAAAGCCATTGTGGGCTTCTCCAATATTACGCTCGGAGCCAAAGCCATTACCGATGTGCTGGATATCGAGGTGGATGTGTTCACGGTAGAGAAGGCGCAAGAGGTGGACCGGCTGCTGGAGGATCTGAAGGCGAAGGGCTTCGAATTAATCATGGGCGATGTGGTGACGATGGAGGCAGCCGCCAAGCACCACTTGGAAGGGATTCTGATCCAATCCGGGCGCGAGGCCATTTTCGATGCGTTTCAAAAGGCCAAATCCGCGTTTCGGTTACATGAACGGACGCAGTGGGAAATATCCTTTCTGCAAGCACTGCTGGAGGAAACGGCCGCGAACCTTGCCGTATTGGATGCTGAGGGGCAGGTTGTATATGAACAGTGGCCGGATTACGGCTCCTGTCCGCTCCCGGTGGAAGCCTTGCAAGCTGATCTACGGCTAAACCGGGAGGCGGAAGCCTCTGTCCTGATTCAGGATGACGGAACCCGGAAGCTTAAACAGAAAAGGACGCTGAAAGTAATACAGGGAAAATGGTACTACCTGTACACTTTTTCCGAGCTGAAGCAAAATGGGGAGGCTGCAGGCTATCATGTCGAGGCCGTGACCCAATTGCCGATGTTGATATCGCAAAGCGAAGCGATGCACGGTTGCCTGCAGCGGATCGAGGATCAACTGGACAGCCGCATCCTGATTCTCATCGGTGAAGCTGGAACGGGCAAGCAGCTGCTCTCCCGGTATATTCATTACCGCAAGAACGAAGGCCAGGGCTTGTATGTCCGGCTTACCGCAAAGCAGGCCATGGCCTTGTCGGGAAAAGACGAAGAAGAAGCTTGGGACAACGATATCCGCACGCTGTACATCCATGGATTGGAAACGATCGCTCCACAAGAAATGACGAATTTGAAGCCGTGGATGAACGAGATGAAAGACCAGGGGTTCACGATCATCCTCACGCTGGAAAAGGATGATCCGAATTATCATCCACTCCTGCTGGACGAGGAGGCGGCAAGAATCGCCGTGCCGGCTCTGCGTGAGCGCAGGGAGGACATCAAACCGCTGGTGACTTATTATATTGCGTCCTATCATGGAACGCTAGGGACTTCACCAATCAAGATCAAGGATGAAGCGATTCTCCTGCTGACCCAGTACGATTGGCCGGGCAACGTGTCGGAATTGAAAATCCTGCTCCAGGACGCAGTGACGGAGGAGAAGGGCTACGTGATCGGCAAGCCACTCATTTCCCGGCTTCTAGCCAAGAAGGAAGAACATCCGTCAGCTGCGATGGGCCCTGAGTTCCTTCGCGGTACGCTGGATGAGATCGAGAAGAGGATCATCGACGCGATTATGGAGGAAGAACAATTTAATCAGACGAAGGTTGCAGAACGGCTCGGGATCAACCGTTCGACCCTGTGGAGAAAGCTGAAACAATAGTTTCAGCTTTTTTTGTTTGGCGATTAATAGATCCCTCCGCTTCGGCAGATATTAGGAGAAGGAGGAATATATTTCAACAAGCTAGAGACAGCGCTGTAATCAATTGTTTAAATTTGCAACAATTAATCTTTAATATGTTGCAAATTTAATTGAATGCACTTACAATTATCCCTGCAAGCGATTTCAATATGAAATCACTGTTTAATATTGAAACAATTATTAAAGGGGTGTTACAATAATGAAGATTAAAGCGACATTGGATCGTATTCCTGGAGGTATGATGGTGGTGCCGTTGCTTATTGCAGCAGTCATCAATACCTTTGCACCGGATCTGCTACGGATTGGGAATTTCACGGAGTCTTTATTTGTAAACGGTTCAAGTACATTGATCGCGCTGTTCCTTCTCTGTACGGGGGCACAGATTAACGTCAAGTCCTTTGGCGTTTCCGTCGGAAAAGGAGCCACGCTGCTTGTCACGAAGTGGGTGGTCGGCGCAGCGTTCGGACTGATCGCTTACCTGTTTGCCGGAGAGAACGGATTGTGGCTGGGTCTGGCGCCGATTGCCGTCATTGCGGCGATGACCAACAGTAATGGGGGATTGTTCGTAGCCTTGGTTGGCCAATACGGCAGTAAGGAAGACCGTGCCGCTTATTCGCTGCTTGCCCTGAATGACGGGCCTTTCCTCACGATGGTGGCCTTATCGATCTTCGGCGCCATGGGATTCGTGGACGGCATGTTCTCCTTCGTGTCCTTTATTTCGGTCCTTCTTCCGATTATTGTAGGGATGGTGCTGGGTAATCTGGATGAAGAGATGCGCAAGTTTTTGGACAAAGGCAGCTCGATGCTGATTCCGTTCTTTGCCTTTGCGCTCGGGATGGGCATTGATTTCGGAGCGATCGTGGATGGCGGCTTGTCGGGTATCATTCTTGGATTGCTGACGGTTTTTGTTACAGGTACTGCAGGATACTTTGTGTTTAAAGCATTGAAATGGAATCCGATCGTGGGGGCTGCGGAAGGCTCCACAGCCGGTAATGCTGTGGCTACGCCTGCTGCCATCGGGGCAGCGAATGCATCCTTTGCGGCATTTACCGATATTGCGACGGTGCAGGTTGCGGCGTCCGTGGTAACGACCGCCATCCTGCTTCCTTTATATGTCGGATTTTTAGTGAAGCGTCTAGAGAAGAAAGGGCACTCATTTGATACAAAAACAGCAGATGCCGAATCATAGAAGGTGTGATGAAATGTGATAAAACAAATTGGAATCATCGCGGACGATCTGACCGGTGCAAATGACTCGGGCGTACAATTGGCGAAGAAGGGACTGGTTTCCACCGTCGTATTCGATCATCGTCATTACCGTCAGGACACCCGTGCCGAAGTACTGATCGTTGATACGGATAGCAGGGCGAAACGCAGCGCGGATGCCTATGAAGCGGCGTATGAAGCCGCTCAATTCCTTGAAGAGCAGGGCTGCCGCCACATCTACAAGAAGCTGGACTCCACCCTGCGCGGGAATGTGGCAGAGGAATTACGAGCGGTGCAGAAGGTGTTCCGGCCGGATTTGGTGCTGATCGCCCCGGCTTTTCCCAAAATGAACCGCACGACGGTACAGGGGCATCACTATGTTCAAGGTGTACTAATCACCGAGACGGAGTTTGCCAAGGATCCCAAAACGCCTGTCATGGAAAGCTATATCCCGAAGCTGCTGCAGAAGGAAGAAGAGCCTGAGGCGGTGCTGGTCTTATCAAGTCAAGTGCGGCAGCCCGCGGCGCAATTTCTGCCATGGCTCGAATCCAAGCTGGCGGAAGGTCAAACCTGGTTTGTATGTGATAGTGAGACGGAAGAGGATTTACAGGCGATATCGGCATTATTTTCACAACTGGACAAGAAGATTCTATGGGCTGGTTCTGCCGGATTAATTGAATACTTGCCGGAGGCGCTGTCCCTGACCTCCGTGGGGGAGGGCAGCCAAGACTGGATTGGGGCGGATAAAGCACTGATCGTATCAGGGAGCTTGTCCCAAACGACCCGGCGGCAGCTTCGTGCGGTCCAAGACATGCCCGACTCGTTGATGCTGGAGATCGATCCGACCGCGTTGATTCGTGAAACTTACGACACAGGAGATGTCCTGCAGCAAATTGCACAGGATATGGACAAGCGTTACTTGGTCCTGTATGTGGACGCTTCGGAAGAAAACCGCAGACTTGCAAAAGAAGCAGGGGATGAGCAGGGATTATCTTCAACCGAGGTAAGCGAAGCGATCTCGCTGGGACTCGGAAGAATGACAAAAGCAATTCTACAGGCATACGCTGAGATCCAAGGGTTGGTATTAACCGGCGGGGATACCGCTAAAGCTATCTGTATCGAACTTGGAATGGGAGAGATGCAGCTTTATTCGGAAGTAGAGCCTGGCCTGCCGTTCGGAAGGCTTCAAGGCATGGAGAAAGGTTACTGGACCGTCACCAAAGCCGGGGGCTTCGGCAATGATCAATCCCTGGTAGATTCTCTGCACTATATAACAAATAAGAAAAAGGTGAGAACATGAGCCAGCATAAACCGGTTATCGGGATTACAATGGGAGACGCCGCAGGCGTCGGTCCTGAAATTATACTCAAGAGCCTCATGAATGAGGAGATGTATCATATCAGTCGCCCGATTGTAATCGGGGATGTGAAGATATTGGAGCGGGCAAAGTCCTTTGTGGGCAGTGACTTGGCGATCGAAGCGATTACTGCTGATGAGTTGGAGCAGGTGGACTACCGTTTTGGCACGGTTCATGTGCTTGATCTGGATCTGCTGCCAGCGGACTTGCCGATTGGACAAGTTGCCCCGGAAGCCGGACACGCCGCGTTCAAATTTTTGGAGACGGCTATCGAATTGGCCAAAGACCATAAAATCCAGGCCATATGCACCGCTCCGCTGAATAAGGAGGCCCTGCATAAAGGGGGCCACAAATATCCGGGCCATACGGAGATTCTGGCGGATTTGACCGGAACCACGGACTACTCCATGATGCTGTCCGCGCCGAATTTGAAGGTCATTCACGTTACGACGCATGTCGGCATCATCGATGCCGTCCGGTCCATTCAGCCTGAGCGCGTGTACCATGTCATTAAGCTTGCTCATGAGACGCTGCAGAAGTCCGGCATCGCTGCTCCGCGGATTGCTGTTTGCGGAATCAATCCTCACGCGGGCGAGAATGGATTGTTCGGATATGGCGAAGAGGAAGAGAAAGTCATACCGGGTGTCGAGAAGGCGCAGGCGGAAGGAATCCAGGTCGTAGGCCCGCTCCCGGCCGATACGCTGTTCTTCCGGACGGTTCGCGGCGACTTTGACATCGTAGTGGCTATGTATCACGATCAGGGGCATGGTCCCGTCAAAGTGCTCGGCTTGGATGCAGGCGTCAACATTACCGTTGGCCTTCCGATTATCCGCACCAGCGTCGATCACGGAACGGCGTTCGACATTGCCGGTCAAGGCATCGCCGACGAGAAAAGCTTGATGGAAGCGATCCGTCAGGCAGCGGAACTGGCGCCTAAAGCCTAAAGATGTTATTGCCGGGCGGGACATAGCGGCCGCCATTACCTTATTATCGAAGTAACAGTACAAGATTCCGCAGGAACATAAGCTGTTCATAACAAAAAGATGACTCCACCTATGGGGTCATCTTTTTTTATGGCTCCTCAGGTTTCTTCGCTGTAACGGGATTCGTTCCTCATGACTGGGATAATCCAAACACGTAAGACTCCAGGAACGCTTTCAGCTGATTGAAGGATTCAGGTCTGGCACTGTATTTATACCGCTCATTCGGCATTTTGAAATGCATGCGCAGGAGACCCGCGGTTTTAAGCAGGGATAGATGGTAGTGCAGGTTGCTCTTTGAAAGGCCGGTCTTCTGCTGCAATTCGGTAAACGTAACAGGGCCTTTAGCCAGGATGTGCAGCAGTACCAGCCGCTTCTCGTCAGCCAACCCCTTGGTCATCCGCAGCAGCTGACTGGTGGGTGTATCCTCGTCCACCTGCTCATCGTCTACGGCATAGCTGATAATGAGCTGTTGGTTGCTCACGTAGTCCATCCGGTTTAACGGCTTGATGTGATAGGTAGGGATAAGAAGAATGGCGTTGTATTCATCTTCAGGATCGAGCACAATTCCGCTTGTTGCCTCATCAATCAGATCAATGTAGGGGAGCTCCCGGCTAAGCTGCTCCATGCGGGCAGCGGAACGTCCCAGCAAGTCGTGAATTTCCGGCGTTATTGTATAGGCCCGGTGCCACTCCGTCATGATCTCATGACTGAGATCCCGGAATGTTTTAAGCCCCATCGGAAACCCGTCTTCAAGATAAGGCGCCAGGATTTCATACAATTGGCCTTCTCCCAAATCGGCAAACCAGGCAAGAAACCTCTCGACGTTGTCTTTTTCCGGGCTGTCTACGATAGCCAGGTGCAGATAAGCAATAAGCTCGAACAAGTCCAGCTCTTCGAGCTTATCCGTAAAAGATGCAGACAGCTTCTTTTGAATTTCCTTCCTCCACTTATTTCCTAGATCATGCATTTGGTTTTTATTATCTGTATATGCGAACAAGCTGGTGACCAGCTCGTGAACAGGCGAATAGTCAATTCTGATAATGGTCATGATCATCTTCTCCTTCAAGTACTCATCATTCCATTTTTATGATACCACATCCTGATGAAAATAAATATTGAACTATTTATTTGTTCATATATAATTAAACTTAATCATTTAGTTCAAAAAATTATGAACTAATGGACGGAAAAGAGTGACTGGATATGAACAATTGGTTCATTCAGGAATATCTCATAAGGGAAAAGCAGCTGGAAGTGGTTCGGAGGGCCGGAGAGTCTTGGAAATACACGCATGCTTGGGTAAGTTTGTTGGTACGCTTCTTCCCTGCGGAGAAACGGCAATTTCATGCGGTCAAGAGAAAGGCACGAAGTTTAAACTAAGGGAAACAAGAAAGAACCGATCAACCTACGAAGAAACGGAGCTGGAACCGATGGACTTTCTTTCGGAGAATCGTTTGACCGAGTGCGCTATGCAGGCGCCTGAATCGATGATGAATAGCGAGGAGAACCATGACGAACTGTTATCTGCTGTGCTTACTCTGCCTGAAACCCTAAGACAGCCGATGTATTTGTATTATTACGAGGATTTCAATACCCTGGAAATTGCGGAAGTGCTCCAAATTGAGCCTGAAAATGTACGGAACCGCATGAGCAGAGCCCGCAAGAAACTAAAGATGATGCTGGGGAAAAAGCTGGGAGCGATACGGGATGGCCGGGTAAGGGCAAGAAAGGCTCCGCATCCGTCCCCTTGACTTCATTCGTAAAGTTCGGGTATGATTTCCAGTAACTTGAATAACGTTAAACAAAAGCAATGAAGAGAAAGAGTACCTTGGTAACGTCTTTGAACAGAGAGCCCCGGCTGGTGAAAAGGGGTAAGGAAAGAACCTTGGGAATATGGTCTCTGAGCTGTGCACCGAAACCCTGAAGAGGGTTGTAGGCTGCGCCGGATCCCGCACCCGTTAACGTGCTAGGGTATACACGCGATATATGGCGTCGTACCCGAAGAGGTGAATGCCGCAAGGCATGAATGAAATTGGGTGGTACCACGTGAGCGGCAAGCTCTCGTCCCTTTTGGGATGAGGGCTTTTTTTGTTGTCCAAAAAAAGGAGGATGATTGATATGACGAATATTTTTATCGGCGGTGCCTGGCCATATGCCAACGGGTCCTTACATTTGGGGAGGCTTGCAAGCCTCTTGCCAGGCGACGTGTTGGCCCGTTATTTCCGCGCGAAAGGCGATCAAGTCCTGTACGTATCCGGCAGTGATTGTCATGGAACGCCCGTGGCGGTTCAAGCCATTCAGGAGGGCGTGGCTCCGGGGGATATTGCGGATCGGTATCATGGGGAGTTCGTGGATTGCTTCGAACGGCTGGGCTTCTCCTACGACTTATACACGCGAACCGACCAGGCGTTTCATCATGCCGTGGTGCAGGAGCTGTTTCTGAAGCTGCTGGAAAACGGCCATTTGTATCGAAAAACCGTGCGGCAAACGTATTGCGAAACCGATCAGCGGTTTTTGCCGGACCGCTACGTGGAAGGAGATTGTCCCGTATGCGGCAGCAGGGCCCGTGGGGATCAGTGCGACGCCTGCTCCACCATACTTGATCCGTCCGACCTGACGAACAGGACCTGCAAAATCTGCGGAAACCCTCCGGTGGAGCGGCCTACCGAGCATTTTTACGTAGGGCTGTCACATTTCCAGGCTGAGCTGGCGGATGATTTGAATAACGCCCGAGGCTGGCGGGATAATGCCGTGCAATTGACCCGAAGATACTTGGAGGAGGGGCTTCAGGACCGGGCGGCTACGCGGGATCTGACCTGGGGCGTGGATGTCCCTGTTCCGGGCTTCGAGGATAAGAAAATCTATGTCTGGATCGAAGCGGTCAGCGGCTACTTATCCGCCAGCAAACAGTGGGCCGCGGAAACGGGCGGCGATTGGGAATCCTTTTGGCGTAAGGGACCGGGCGAGGTTAAGGCTTACTATGTTCATGGCAAGGATAATATCCCGTTTCATACGCTGATCTGGCCGGCGCTGCTCAAGGGGGCCGGGGATCTGCATGTGCCGGACCGAATCATATCTTGCGAGTACATGACGCTCGAAGGGAAGAAGTTCTCGACCAGTCGCAATTGGGCCATATGGGTGCCGGACTTGTTAAGCCGTTATCAGCCGGACACCATTCGTTATTTTCTCATTGCGAACGGCCCCGAGAAGCGGGATGCCGATTTCTCCTGGAGGGAGTTCATTCACAGCCACAATGGTGAGCTGCTTGGTGCGTTTGGGAATTTGGTCAACCGTGCCTTGGTGTTTGTAAACAAATCGTTTGACGGTAAGGTGCCCGAGGGCTGCATGTCCGAAGAGTGGCAGAACCGGGTTGAAGCATTGTACCGCGAGGCCGGGGCGCTCATTGAGGAGGGGCGACTGAAGGAAGCGTTGGAGTCAATCTTCGGCGTGGTGCGCCTGGCGAACAAATATTTTGATGAACAGAAGCCGTGGATTCAGGTCAAGGAGGATCGCGAAGCGTGCGGGACAACGCTGTACACCTGCGTTCAGATCATTGCCAATTTGGCGAACCTGCTGCAGCCGTTTATTCCGTTCTCTTGCGATAGGATACGAGGCGTTCTCTCGCTGGAGAAGCCTGTGTGGGAGTGGTGCCGTGTTCCGGCTGGCAGGCCGATTCATGGCGTAGAGCTTTTGTTTGAGCGGATCGATACCAGCCGGATTGAGGAGGAAACGCGGAGGCTGGGGGAGTTGTCCATAAGGGAGTAATTGATTTAAGTGTCTAAGATTTAACTGACCCAAGGAGTGAGTAGTAAGTGATCAAGGAATGTAGTGGACCCAGGCTCGAGTAGCAAGAAATCAGAGGTCTAGAGGATCAAAGAAGCAAGGGGTTTAAGTGGCCGAAGGAGCAAGGGGTTTAAGTGGTCCAAGAAGCAAGGGGACTAAGTGGTCGAAGAAGCAAGGGGGTTAAGTGGTCGAAGGAGCAAGGGGGCTAAGTGGTCGAAGAAGCAAGGGGGTTAAGTGGTCGAAGGAGCAAGGGGGTTAAGTGGTTGAAGGAGCAAGGGGGCTAAGTGGTCGAAGAAGCAAGGGGGTTAAGTGGTCGAAGGAGCAAGGGGGTTTAAGTGGTCCAAGGAGCAAAGGGTTTAAGTGGTCCAAGGAGCAAGGGGTTTAAGTGGTTGAAGGAGCAAGGGGGCTAAGTGGTCGAAGAAGCAAGGGGTTTAAGTGGTTGAAGGAGCAAGGGGTTTAAGTGGTCCAAGAAACTAGGGGGCTAAGTGGTCGAAGGAGCAAGGGGTTTAAGTGGTCGAAGGAGCAAGGGGGCTAAGCGATCATAGGAGCAAGGGGGCTAAGCGATCATAGGAGCAAGTGATTAAGGGGGCCATTAGCAGGTGTCAAAGAAGAGGGGGCTGACCCGAGGATCCATTGTGACTGAGTACGGACTGCGATTTTGAGGACTGTGGTTCCGCTATTTCGTTGTTTCTTGGCATTTCCTGGGGTCATGCGGACAGGAGATCCGCTATCGCAAGATATTTCGGGAATAATCCGTGAATATATTATATTAACGGATCCTGTGTCCGCATAATCTCAAAAACAGCTCAATATCAGCAAATAACGGATCTAGTGTCCGCACGGACTCGAAAAGGATCGAGTATCGGCAAATAGCGAACCCCGTGTCCGCATGGACTCGAAAAGGTTCGAGTATCGGCAAATAGCGGACCCCGTGTCCGCATGGGCTCAAAAAAACGATCGAATATCGGCAAATAACGGATCCAGTGTCCGCATGGGCTCAAAAAAAGGATCGAGTATCGGCAAATAGCGGATCCCGTGTCCGCACGGCCTCGAAAAAGGATCGAATTTCAGCGACAAGAGCATCCATCCGGACGATGCCGCTGAATCCATAAGAAGCGAGAGTTTACCGGCTGCAACGCGCAAATAAACGTAAGAGGAGCCCCAGCGGTAAAGCGGAGGGCTCCTCTTCATTATAGTAACGGCATACGTTGTATCTTCAGCGGGTTAGTTGCCCGTTTCATGAATCCAACCCGTCAATACGGTGTTAAAAAGCTCGGGCTCTTCGAACATCGGATTATGGCCGCTTTTTTCAAAAATGACCTTCTTCACGTGTTCCTGCGAGTCGTCTACAGCATCCCAGAGTGATACGGGACTGACCAAATAGTCGTACCGTCCAAGACCGATGAAGACGGGTTTAACGACCTCTTCCAGTGAATCGATCAGATTGAGCTGCGCGAAGGCTTCTCCCCATAAATGATCGATGACGGGCATGCTGGTGAAGACCTCTTCCCACATCCAAGCCGCATCGTAGGCATAGTCATAGAAGCTGTGCGCTCCCATTCGGATGCACATATGAGCGAATCGCCGTTCCGGCTCTCTCTCGATATCCCCAGCCAGCAGGGATATATCCGCTTCAAACTGCCGTTTCCGTTCCGGGCTTGCCGTTTCATTGAAAAAAGCGATGCTCTGCTGCTGCCGCTCCGGGCTATTGGTCGGGGGCGTGTTCAGCAGGACCACCTTCCGGACATGTTGCGGGTATTTTTTGGCATACTCCAGCGCCATGAAGGCGTGCCCCGAATGCCCCAATATAATAAAATCCTCCAGTCCCAGCGTTTGTCTTGCCGTTTCGATATCATCCAGAACCTTATCCAGTGCATAGTCTTCCGGCTCTAGTGTCCGAGGGGGCTTAACAAAGCCTCGATGGTCCAGGAAAATCAGTTGAAATGAAGTGTAGAGTTGTTCCGAAAACAAGCGGGGGTAGTATATACTGCTTCCCACCACCAAAATGGGCCTGCCGTTTCCGCGAATGGAAACATTCAATGCAAATCCTTCGCTCATTACCGTGCTCTGTATGCTCATGTATATCGTCCTCGTTTCGTTTTATATTTTAATCGCACCAGCCCCTTTCCTGTTCGGATTCCATTAGATTCTCCATAGAACGTTCCAGCATTCTATATCACCTCGATTAGCGTTCCTTCAAGCTCAGTATAGCACCAGACATGGGTTCGGTCGACAGCCATCCAAGCTTGCCCGGCCCCCCCACACCGTGTGTCTCTACCACCCGGACCGGTATCGTTCCAGGCCGTTGCTTCAGCCACGGTTTGCATAGGGAGCAGTACCTTCGATGTGACATCTGAGCCGTATCGCTGCTGTAAAAAACGCTGCTGTACAAAGCATGGTGCATAGGCTTCGAACTGCCTTTTCTCCAGCTCCTTTATTCAGCGGTATTGCGGATCGTTAGGTTGAGGCCAGGATAGTCCGCGGCAATTGCGCTCTTACGCTCGATGATGCGATTAAATTCAAAGTCAGAGCTGAATAATTCCGGCTCGGGCTTGAATGTCACGCTTGTGCCCGTCTCCTGAGTCATGCCGACGATCAGAAGCCCGGTCTGTGGAATACCGTGCCTGTACTCCTGCCGGTATATGTTCCCGTCACGGCGAATCTCCACCGTCAGATGCTTGGAGAGGGCATTGACCACGGCGATGCTGATGCCTCTCTCCGCACCGGGGACCAGAAAGTGTGCGCTGGCGTTCAACCGATGGACATCGGTTAGTATCGACTGCACAACAGGGATGTCGGAATTCGGAAGGGCCTGCACGGGAATGCCTCTCCCGTTATCGGTAACCGATACGCTGCCATCTTCATGCAGGAATATGCTGATCTGATCGCCATACCCGCTCGTGTGCTCCAAAATCGAATTTTCCACCACGGCCCAGAGCAGCTGATGAATATCGAAGCCATGCGAGCTCCCGAAATACATCCCCGCATTGTTACGGGCTTCGCTCATCTCCAGGTAATCGCTTGTATCGAGCAAATCGCCTGCAGCAGACAGCAGCAGCAGGAACGGCAGGCGCCGATGCTTAGGAAGAGCGTAGCGGCCTCCCTGCTCCTGCACGAGGAGATCCGCGCCGAGCAGCGCTTTGAGATGGTGATACAGCTGACCCGTCGTTCCCATATTCAACCGTTCTACCAGCTCGGAACCGGATAGGGGCTCTGCCATGACGGCCTTTAAAATATCCAGGCGCTGCTTGTTGCCCAGTGCTGCGAGGATTTTGGCCGCCTTCTCGGTGTTCATGTCCAGCAATTGATCCATTCGCCGTTCCTGCGGCTCCCAGCGGATGCTTTGTCCGTTCAGGTGCACTCGCCCGGAATAGAAGACGGAGCCAGCTTCGGGGTTTGCTTCATTTATCGTAGGTGCTGTTGCAATCTCTTGGCGGTGTTGATTGGATGCGGATGCAGGTTTTCGTTCCATAAGAGCCTGATAGACAAGCTCCTGCAGCTCCGCCATTTGATTCTTTAAGACATCCATCTCTTGGACCAGATCACGTGTCATGGGGAATCATCAACCTCACTTTATCAATATTTATGTTATTACGTAATTATTATATTACGTAATTCCAACATTGTACACTCATTTTAAGGAAATCATTGACTGAAGAAGCAACTTGTTTGTCTATAGTTGTTTTTTATCTATTTTTATCATCCTGGGTCGTCTTACAATGAACGCAAAGGTCGGTGACATTCATTTGGGTGAAAGAATCATACGGAATTTTAAGCAGGACGATATGCCTCAGCTAGGGGAGCTGTATCAGGCGGTATCCGCAGCGGATGCGCTGTTCTGGTGGGTAGGTGACCAGGAGAATTGGGGTAACGTGTTTTGTGCATTCGAAGACGGGAAGATGGTGGCCAAGGGACAGGTCGACATTATTAACGTGATTCCGCCGGGATGTGCGCCTAACTGCAAGCATCACATTTATGTGAATCTCAAGACTGTAACGCAGCGAGAGCGGGATAATGATCTGTTAAGTGAAATGTTTAAAGTGCTCTATAAACGTGCGACCGTGTTAAAGCGGACCTTGCCGGAGGCGTACGGGACGTTTTTGTGCGTGGGGAACTATGCCCATGAGATCGGCAATACCGCTTTTTTTACAGAGGAGATCGGGTTTCAGCCGCTGGAGAAGCTGTATTCCATGGAGCGGTCACTTGAGGAGCCCATTCCTGCCTTGGCGTTAGAAGATCGCTATCGGTATCGATTGTGGAAGATGGAATCTGCAGAAGAGGAAGAGAAGTATCTAAAGCTCGAGGCTGAGGTTTGGCCGGAAGCGCCGCTGGGGCTTGCGCGATTACGGGAATATAAAGGGCATCCCAACTGGACTGCGATAAATGTCCTGGAAGGGGACACGATAATAGGGAGTACCCTGGCATGGCTGGAAGAGGGGAACGTCGGCGTGATTGAAGATGTGTTTGTGAGAGAACCGTGGAGACAACGGGGAATTGCAAAATATCTGCTCTACCGTGCCATGTCCTATCTTCAGGCCCATGGATCCGCCACAGTAAAACTTCAAGTGAAGGCAGCCAATGAAACGGCGTTGTCACTCTATCAGTCGGTAGGCTTTGCCAAAGACCAAGAGGAGCACCGATTTTATCTGCCTCTGCAGGAGGAAGGCTACTAGAAGATCGTTCGACGGCCATGCGTGCGTCAAGCATGTAGGACAGTCATCCAAGCATGTTGTTGACAGCCATCGAAGCATGTCCCCGACCACGCACCGTACGCACAGGGAGTAATACGCAAGATGTACAATACAAAGACCACGCCTGGAACGAGTCCCGACGTGGTCTTTTTTATATGAAGTTAGGAGTTATGAGGTCGATTCTTGCCCGCCTGTTACATTCGGGTTGGCATCCAGAATGTGTTCCGTGACGTTCCACAGCTTCGGCAGGAACCGAAGAACCTCGTCGGCCCGCTGCAGCAGGTCATCGGTGGACGTTATACCGAGATCCGCAAGGATGGCATCAAAAGCAGGGGCGTACTGCTCTTGAAATTCAGGAGTCCCGTCGACTTCCAGTATGTTGTGGCAGCGAGCGAAGGTGGCCACCATCCAGAAGACGGCTTCCCGATGGCTTCCATTTAGGATCAGCTCGCGGCTGCCGTCAATGGCAATCGGTCTTGCATCCGGCGTAATGTCACTGCTGAAGAAGAAGGGCGTCTTCGCAATGGCAGCAGCGGCATCGAAGGTTCGGGCCAGTCCGTTGAGATGATTCATGGCTTGCTCGGCAGTCATGTCTTTACAGCCCAGCAAACCTAACAGCTCCTCGTAGACCTCCTCTTGGTCATATTCCTTCAGCACACCGCGTACCGCCGCATAGCGGAGCCTGACCGTGGGGTTGCGAAGAGCGGCGACCAGGAGCATATGGGTGGTTACGCCGGTAGGGAACAGCCAGGAGGTAACCTGGCGATGCCAAGGGGCAGAAGGATCTATAGATCGGAGTCCGGTTATGATACGTTCGCGCACGTTCTCACAGCGGCGGGCGACCCATATCCGGTCGGCAAAATGACGCGAAACCTCCGTCTGCAGCTTGCGCAGCTGCCCGGTCGGATCGGACATCAGGGTATCTACACGGAAGCTGCCCGCAAGATGATAGGACGTTAATACCTGCTCGGGCGAGGCGAGATCCCGCCAGGACAGATAGGTGGCTTCGATCAAAGCGTCCTGATAGATAAACTTTCCGAGCTTTAGAGGGGGCTCCGCATCCTGGGTAACGATAACGACGTCAATGTCCGAGGACGGAGCCATCTCTGCCTCATCCGACTTTCCGACCGTGGAGCCGCTAAAATAGGCACCCATAAATCCAGGCTCCCTGCTGGCATGCTGCAAGACCCAATCCGTCGCCGCCGCGCGTGCTGATCCAACATTCATAACCTTGTTTCCTCCTCTACCTGCATGGTGTCTCACATTATTAGAAAAAATATCCTGATTCTCATTTCATTATATGGACTTCCCTTCTAATATACAACCGCTTACAAGTGGGCTTGAGCCTTCATGCCGATGGTAAAAACGGGATTGCAGAAGAAGAGAAAATGATACTGCTGCCAGGGATTCGAAAGGGCTTGGCACCTATAAATTAAAAGTTCATACGGGTGCGTACCTGCGTGAAACCGAAACGGACATTCTCTCATCGCTAAACATTCAGCGAGGGGGAACGTCCGTTTTTTTGGTCTATAAGAGGTTGTTCAAAAAGTCCGCTTTTGATAAGAAAACCAATCGAGGCCAATCAAGGATGAGCGACCGCGATTCAAAAGTAGGTTTTCTTGCGATATAGAATTTCATCAGCTCTGCTGATAACGAATAAATTCTATATCTAACACGAAGCGAATCAGGAAGCAGCTCGGCATCGAATCTTGAATTCAGCCGGGCCTAAGCAGAAGCTTCCGAAGCCTGTTTCTTGCGGAAACATGTCAGGTGCTCACCTACCCAAAACACCAGATGCTTTCGAAGGCGTTTTCTGGCGAAAACGTATAGCTCCGCTCCTGACGTCCCTAGCTTCATCCAACTGAAGCGTTTTGAAAAACGCACATCGGAAGCATAAGCTTCGGTGCTGAAAGTCGACCTTTTTGAACACACACTTTTATTCTATTCTTCCGCAATCACTAGCGTGGTATTGGTTTTTTTGAATTTTGGCATGAAGCTTGCATGGACGTTCGCATCGGTCACGATGGTATCGATTTTGTCGAGCGATGCGATGGAAATGGTGACGTCTTTGCCAAACTTGGTGCTGTCCGCCATGACGTACACCTCTTTGGACAGCTCGATCATTTTTTTGCGCGTAATGGCTTCTTCCAGGTTGTAGTCGGAAATGCCTTTTTCGATGGTGATGCCGCTGCAGCAGATGAAGGCTTTCAGTACATTCAGCTCATGAAAATTGAAGATGTATTCATACGCGACGACGGACTGCTCCTCCCGCCGGATTTTGCCGCCGATCATAATCAGCTCCACATCACTGTCCATCAGCTCAATCGCAACCGGCAGCGAGTTGGTAACGACTGTCAGCTTCTTCTTATGTTTCACGTACTTGGCGATCTGATACGTAGTCGAGCCGCTGTCGATATAGATGCAATCACCGTCATGAACGAATTCGCTGCATTTACGGGCGATCCGGTCCTTCTCTTCCAACTGGCTGACCATGCGCTCGTCCATGGAGGATTCGCCGAACCGGGACTCCACGAGCTTGACGCCGCCATAGATCTTCTCGATCCGCCCCTGCTTGGTCAAGGTGTTCAAATCCCGGCGCAGCGTATCCACCGAGACGTTCAGCTCTTCCGTTAGTTCGGTGATCTTCAGTACTTTTCGAATCGTAAGCAGCTCAAGTATTTTCTTTTGCCTCTCCAGTGGAAACATTCGCTCACCCATTCAATCCGCATTAGTAGTTGGTGCCTGCATTCATGTCTAGTTTACCGATTCGCCCGGCCATGTTCAATAGAGTTACCTATATTATTCGTAAGTTAGGCACTTAATGTGGATGGATATGGTCAATAGTTGGTATCAATATATGAATGATATATGCATAATTTACTTACATTTAACAGTTCTCATGATTCTTGTTTACATATGGTTTCTATACTGAGGATGTGTTTAAGGGAGGTGAGCCGTTTGCTGAAGCTAGAGCATATTCGCAAACAATTTGACGATAAAGTGGTTTTGGATGACATCAACGTAGAAATCGGTTCGGGCGAGATTGTGTCGCTGCTCGGTCCGAGCGGCAGCGGGAAGACCACATTACTGAATATTATTTTGGGACTCACCCGGATGGATCAGGGAAAAATCGTGTTCCAAGATCAAGATCTGAGCAACGTACCGATGAAGAAGCGGGGGTTTAATATCGTTTTTCAGGACTATGCCTTATTTCCCAATCTGAATGCCTACGACAATATCGTATACGGCCTGCGCAATAAGAAGGGGAGTGTGAGTCAGCAGGAGGTACAGGAGTATATCGACTTCCTGGAGCTTCAGCCTCACTTGAGCAAGCGGATCGGCGAACTGTCAGGAGGGCAGAAGCAGAGAGTGGCTCTGGCCAGAACGCTGGTCACGAAGCCGAAAATCCTGCTGCTCGATGAGCCGCTCAGCGCGCTGGACGGCGTGATCAAGGAGTCGATCAAGCAGCGGATTCAGTCGATTGCCAGAGAATTCAAACTGACCACGATCATTGTGACGCATGACCCGGAGGAGGCGCTGACGCTCTCGGACAAAATCCTGATTATCCATCAGGGGCAGATTGCCCAATTCGGTACACCCCGGGAGATTGTCCATCATCCGAGCAATGATTTTGTGAAGCAGTTTATTATCAAGCAGCTGCACATCAAAAGGCAGAACATCTACAACCTGTTCGGTGAGCAGTATGCATAACGTGAAACCGGAAATGCGGATCATCTTTACCGTCATCCTGTTATTGTTCGCCGTGTTTCTGTTCTTGCCGCTGCTGATACTGCTGGTCCGTTCCTTCGAATCCGATCAAGGGTTTACCCTCGGACATTATGTATCGATAGGGTCGAATCGGGAATTCATCGCAGCGATTGGCAACAGTGTGAAGATATCGGGCATCACGGCGGTGATCACAACCGTCCTGGGTTTTATACTCGCGTATTCCATTCATTGCACCAAAATATACCAGCCCCTCAAAGGTCTGCTGAAAACCGTCATCATCGTCCCCATGCTGCTCCCGACCATTACATATGGGTTCGCCATTATGTATTCGTTCGGTAATCAGGGATTGATCACCCGGCTTGCCGGGCGCAACTTGTTTGAAATCTACGGATGGAACGGTCTGCTCATAGGCTACGTCATTTACACGCTGCCTCCAGTATTCCTGCTGATCCATAACGCATTTAAGTATATTGATAAAAAGTTCATCATCGTCTCCAAGTTAATGGGTGACGGAACGATGAGAAGTTTCCTGAATACGATTATGCGTCCCTTGGCCGGGGCGCTTGGCGGAGCCTTTGTCCTTTCCTTTATCTTAAGCTTTACGGATTTTGGCATTCCGGCTTCGGTTGGCGGTACCTATCCGGTCGTGGCAACGCAGCTGTATCAGGTGATGCTGGGCTCCATTCCGGATTTCAACCAAGGCGCTGTCATTGCGGTGATGATGCTGATCCCCGCCGTGTTCGGCATCTGGCTGCTGAACTATTTGGAAAAATGGAATTTCCACTATGACAAGCTCTCGGATATCGAGCTGCCGCGCCAGCGCATTCGGGATATCGCCTTTGGCGTGATGTCGTCGGTCATTGTGATGGGCATGCTGTCCATGTTTGCGGTGATGTTCATCGCTCCTTGGTTGAGCAGTTACCCCTATGACATGACCTTTACGTTCCAGCATGTACGGGATGTGATTCAATCGAGTGATTTGACGGGGGTATACCGAAATTCGCTCTGGGTCGCCTTCTTGACGGCGCTGTTCGGCACCTTGATGGCATACGGATCGGCGCTGCTGAATGTGCGTACAACGTTAAAAGCTCGATCCACGGTGGATATGGTATCGATGATCACGAATACGGTGCCCGGCATGGTGCTGGGGATATCCTACCTGCTCTTCTTTAATGGAAGCAGCCTGAAGGGAACCTTCATCATTATCGTTCTGTGCAATATCGTTCATTTCTTCACGACGCCGTATCTGATGGCCAAGAACTCCCTGTCCAAGATGAATCCCTCATGGGAAACCACGGGAGAACTGCTCGGTGACAGCTGGTTCAAGACCGTGTATCGGGTGATCCTGCCGAACTCGGCCTCAACCGTCATGGAGATGTTCAGCTACTATTTCATCAACGCCATGGTGACGATCAGCGGCATCATCTTTCTCGTATCGGCCCAGACGTCGCTCGTAGCCAGCAAGATCAAAGAGCTGCAGCATTTTGCCAAGTTTAACGAGATCTTCGTACTGTCGATGCTGATCTTCTTCACGAATCTGATCATCAAGCTGGTGTGCGACGCATGGCAGAGGAGAACGGCGCAGCGGTAAAGCTGCCCCATTACGTTCATGTCCGCTGCGATGCCGGATCGTACTTCCGATCGCTGTTGTCTTCGGATTTCTCGGATTGAGATGATTAAGCTGTAGAAATCCGAATACAAAGGCGAACGCATTCGCTTCTCCAATACGATTCCGTCCTCTCCGCTGGGTATTGACACTTGAAGTGAGGAGCAACTCCTTGCTCGAAATCGCCACCAGCCATTCATTCTGACGCGGAATGCGCAGGCTAATTCATTTTTAAAATCATTACTAAATAAAAAATTCAAGGAGTGGAGTTAATCATGATGAAGACGCTTAAGGGAATGCTGCTGTCATTGATCGCAATCAGCATGGTGTTTGCACTGGCCGCCTGCAGCAGCGGAAGCGCGGGGGAAGCGAAAAAGGTAGTCATCTACACTAACGGGGATGAAGAGGCCGTCGCTGCAATGGAAACCTCATTGAAGAATGCCGGATACGAAGGACAGTATCTCGTGCAATCCCTCGGTACATCCGAGCTTGGCGGGAAACTGATGGCTGAGGGGAACAAAATCGAGGCCGATCTCGTCACGATGAGCTCGTACTTTATCGAAAGCTCGCAGAGCAAGCATTCCATGTTTAAGGATCTGGCTTTTGACGCAGGCGCTGTCGGAACTTATCCGAAATACTATACGCCGATTCTGGCGAATACCGGCTCCATCTTCGTGAATACGGCAGTGCTGAAAGACAAAGGCTTGCCGATGCCAACCTCCATCACGGACCTGACCAAACCGGAATTCAGCGGGCTCGTATCGATTCCGAACATTATGGATTCCTCCACCGGTTGGCTGCTGGTACAGGCGATTATTAACCAATACGGCGAAGATGCGGGACGCCAAATACTCCATGATCTGATTGCCAATGTGGGACCGCATCTGGAGAGCTCGGGCTCCGGTCCGATCAAGAAAGTGCAGGCCGGAGAAGTGGCTGCGGGCTTCGGACTCCGCCATCAGGCGGTAGCGGCCAAAGCTGACGGTGCACCGATTGATTACGTGGATCCGGTCGAAGGAAACTTCTCGCTGACCGAGTCGGTTGCGGTAGTGGATAAGGAGAATGACACGACCGATTTAGCGATGAAAATGGCCGAGACTATCGTGAAGGATGCCAGAAAAGATCTGATCGTGAACTATCCGGTGGCCCTGTACGAAGGGGAGACCGTGGATGAGGTCAACAAACCTGCGTACTCGATGACTTTTGAGAAGCCACTGACCGTAGAGCTGCTGGAAGAGCACCAGCAATTCTTCAACGGAGCCAAAGAATAAGCCAGCATAGGAGCGATGTGACATGAATACCTACAAGCTTTTGACACCAGGACCTTTGACGACAACCAAGACGGTGAAAGAGGAGATGCTCTTTGACCGCTGCACGTGGGATGATGAATATAAATCGATTACGCAAAAAATCAGGTCGCAGCTTCTGGCACTCGCCGGGGCGGATCCAGAGCGGTACACCGCCGTGCTGATGCAGGGAAGCGGCACGTTTGCCGTCGAAGCGGTGATGACATCCGCCATATCGAATGCCGATAAAGTGCTGATCGTAACAAACGGCGCCTATGGTGAGCGGATCGTGAAAATGGCGGCGTATATCGGACTGAATTACGTGGAGTACAGAGTGAATTACGATGAACATCCAAGCGAGGATGAACTGCGAGCCATACTGCTTAAGGATGAGGGGATTACGCATATCGCGATGGTACATTGCGAGACGACAACCGGGATTCTGAATCCGCTGGAGAAGGTCTCGAGGCTGTCCAGAGAACATGGCAAAACCCTCATAATCGATGCGATGAGCAGCTTTGGCGGAATGGAAATCGATGTGCAGGGACTTGGCATCGACTATCTGATCAGCAGTGCGAATAAATGCATCCAGGGCGTTCCAGGGTTTGGATTCGTCATCGCCAAGCTGGACAAGCTCGCAGCATGCGAAGGGATTGCCCGCAGCTTGGCGCTCGATCTGTATGATCAGTGGAAAGGCATGGATCAGGACGGAAAATGGCGATATACCTCGCCGACCCATGTGGTGGCCGCCTTCTCCAAGGCGTTGGATGAGCTGAACGAAGAAGGCGGTGTATCGGCGAGATACAGCCGCTACCGGAATAACAATCGCCTGCTGCGGGAGAGATTGACGCAGATAGGTATTCACGCTTATATCACCGATGACAAGCAATCTCCGATCATCACCACGTTTTTATTCCCGAGTGAAGGATTTAGCTTCGAGCACTTTTACGCTTATATTAAGGAAAGAGGCTATGTGATATATCCCGGCAAGCTGACCGACGTGGATACCTTCCGCATTGGGAATATCGGAGAAATCTATGAGCAGGATATCGAGCAGTTATGTCATATCATCGAAGAGTATAGGGGAGTGATGGCACAATGAACCGAATCGAAGGCGTTATATTGGACTGGGCCGGAACGGCTGTGGATTTTGGATGCTTTGCACCGGTGAACGTGTTTGTCGATATTTTCATGAATGCGGGCATTGAAGTGACGATGGATGAAGCGAGAGCACCGATGGGGATGCTGAAGATCGACCATATTCGTGCCATGCTGTCCATGCCGAGAGTGTCGTCGCTGTGGGAAGCGAAGTACGGAAGAGCTTTCGATGAGCAGGACGTGGAGCGGTTGTATGCGGAATTCGAGCCGGCCTTGATGGCTTCCTTATCCGAGTACACGGACCCGATCCCGGGTGTCATCGTTACGGTTGAAGTTTTGAAGAGTCAAGGCTTGAAGATTGGTTCTACGACAGGTTATACGAGCAGCATGATGGAGGTCGTGGTGGCAAATGCCCGGCAAAAGGGCTACAGCCCGGATGTCTATTTCACGCCGGATGACACGAATTCCCAAGGAAGACCTTATCCGTACATGATTTATCGGAATATGGAGTCTCTCCGGTTATCGGCTTCCTGGAAGGTCGTTAAGGTGGGAGATACCGTCTCGGACGTGAAGGAAGGCGTGAACGCAGGCGTATGGTCGGTTGGCGTTGTCATTGGCAGCTCGGAAATGGGCCTGAGTTCAGAAGAGTTCCATGCCCTGTCAGCGACGGACCGGGAAGCCGCAATTTCGAGAACTGAACAGACGTTTATCCAGCACGGGGCGGATTTTACGATTCGGACGATGAACGAGCTGCCGGAATTAATCGAGAGAATTAACGGTATGCTGGCTGAGGGGAAAAGACCGGGGCTTCAGCGCTAGGATGGTATTTTAGTAAAGAAACCGAGTGAGATGGCCATACCCCCGTCAAGTAGATACGAATTAAAAAAGACATGTTTAAGAGAAGACCGCTTCACAGTACTCTACTGGAAGCGGTCGTTTTGTTTTCTTATCGGAATATTTGGGTTGTAGAATTTGTGAAGAGATAGGTGGATATGAAGAAAATTGCTAAAATATGGTATGTTCTGGTAACATAAATTCACTTAAAGTGAATTAGGTAGCTTTCAGATATCTTTATTTCTGTTATCCCCAAGTGTTTTTGCCGAAT
The DNA here is from genome assembly GCF_002803325.1 of Paenibacillus sp. GM2FR. NCBI lineage: Bacteria > Bacillati > Bacillota > Bacilli > Caryophanales > Paenibacillaceae > Paenibacillus > Paenibacillus sp. GM2FR. The sequence goes on from NZ_MKZM01000009.1 coordinate 152,791, forward strand.
TATCAACTAGTAATTTCTTAATATCTTTTAGTTCGTTCTTGAGACTATCAATTTCCGATTTCAATCCTGAATTTGAAATTGCATTACTAATAATCAGATAAATTATAAGGTAATTTGCTATCATGATAACTATAAATATAATGAGTTCCTGTACTCCAACAACACTATGCATTAATAATTCATCCTTTCTATAATGGAACTACAAAGATTAATTCAGCAATTTAATAGATCCTTTTGTTGGAGATTTTTTGGACTCATCGCAGTGGTTGATGTTAAGTATATATATTTATTCAGAAAATATTGGAAACATTTACATGATATCCAAAATTATAGCATAATTCCGAACCTAAACAAATAGTAGGTGAACTTAATCTTGGTCTCTAATTAAGAATCTTATGTTCATGTTCTACGCCTTCTATTCGTTCAGATTTATGGAGTATATCCCGCCAGTACGGGACAAATGTGACCGCGAAGCTGATAAATTGTATATTCTTCCCCTTATCAAAAAATGAAAGAGCAGTCCGCATGGGCTGCTCTTTTTCTTCATTTCTCTTATAACACATACGTACCTATAAACTCTGTTACTTCCCTGTCATATCCCTGGGGATCGAACTGGCGCGCCATGCCGTGGCCTGCTTCGGGGACGATGAACAACTTCTTTTGCTCCGGACCATTCTCGTACAGCTCATACACCATCTCGGTAGGTACGAACAAATCGCCGCCGCCATGAATGAACAGCATCGGGGTCTTGGACTTCTTGACCTGCTCCAGGGCGGATGCTTCACCGAAGGAGTATCCAGCGCGGATCTTGGTGAGCAGGCTTGTGGATTGAAGCAGCGGGAAGGACGGAAGCTTATACATGCGCTTCAGCTGATAGGTCAACTCATCCGTGACCGAGGTATACCCGCAGTCCTCGACAATGGCTTTTACCTGGGCAGGAAGCTCTTCGCCGCTGGTCATCATAACCGTTGCACCGCCCATGGATACGCCATGAAGGACGACTTGAGCATCTTCGCCTGTATGCCCGATGACTTGATCAATCCATTTCAGATAATCCTTGCGCTCCGGCCAGCCGAAGCCGATGTAATCGCCTTCGCTTCGTCCGTGCCCTCGCGCGTCGGGAAGAAGGACGTTGTAACCCAGGTCCTCATGGTACATTTGGGCGAATCCGCTCATCTGCTCCGAATGACCGGAGTAGCCGTGGGCAATGATGACGGTTTTATCCGTTGATACCTTGGCAGGTAAATAGTAAGCATGCAGCTTCAGACCGTCGTCTGAAGTAAGGTTCCATTCCTCTAAGCTCTGCTGGGCCCACCAATCCTTGCTGTCCGCAAAGGGATTGTCGATATTGGAGTTGGCTTCCAGGTCCGGGTTACCGTTCAGAAAGCCTTTGTCGGCGCGGGCAATAGCGACATTATAGAAGTAGAAGCTTGCTGCGATAATAATGACAACCAGAAATGCGATGATAGCTGCTGACATGATTTTAATCCTTTTTTTTCATGTTGATTGTATATCCTCCCGTATCCGTAGAACACGATGAATGAAGGTGATATGGAAGGCGGAAGGCATATGCCGATACGAGATCGTTCCTTCCACCTATCATATCGCACGCGCCCTGATTAATCTATATCGCGGATCACGTTCGTTTCGCGGGTGTTACATCAATCCTATCGGTTGGGGTAGCCTAAATATAAAGAGCTGCAGCAAGGAGGCGAGAGAGAATTATGAACAAACGCTTCATCAGCCTATTTCTTGCCGTCGTTACGGTTATGGGTGTACCGCTGCCGTCCCATGCGGAGGGGAACTATTCCTCGCCGAAGAAAGATAGTGCGCAGCTGCAATATCAGGATATGCTGATGCTATTTCTGCTTCCTCATATCGATGAGGCGGTTCGCGGGCATTATATCCATACGTTGAAGGAGCAGCCGCTGGTTTATCCATACTTTGTAGATGTGACCGGAGTGAAGCGGGTGAACGGATTCCGCGGTTTTCATTTCATCATTACGCTTGAGGCCAGCCCAACGGTCGGCCCCCATATTTCGGTTGGAAAGGATCGGCTTGTGTTTGAAGTGGCTCCGACGATTCCCGGCGGTATGGTCAAGCTGGTGGAATACAAACATCTGGAGACGTATGAGCTACCCCCGCATTGGCAAGATATCGTGAAGTAACAGCGGCTAAGCCGATCCAATGTCAAAAAAACAAGCAAACGCGGTTCGCGCGTTTGCTTGTTTGGCATGGGGATCATGATGGAGCGTTTAATCGGGTGTCACACCCTCCAGCATTGAAGCAGCAGGAAGGGTACCTGCAATGATTACCAGCTCTCGTAAACCGGCCGATCCGGCCCGGGCTCGGCCTGGATCCAGCCGATAGCGAGCAGAACGATGATGGCGATGAAGGCAGCCGGCAGTACCCATTTCCAGGCATATGCGAGCATGCGTACAGCCGGGGACATCAGGGCAAGTATCAGCCCGATCAGAACCACGCTGAATAGGTGAATCCCTGGCGGCAGCATGAGGAACACAATATGAAAGACCGAAGTGAACATCAGAACAGGAATCAGGGATGTTCCCAGTACGACAGCCGGATGGTTTAAGGATTCGATCGGGTCCCGGGTAAATGCCGCCCATGCCAGTGCCGCGTAATGGACCAGCAGCGGAATCGCAAATAAATAACTTGCGCCCGGCAGGAACCAGGTTGAGCCGATAAGCAGCAGCAGGAACAGGAACGCGCCCGCCAGCAGCATCTCCATCTCATTGGCTTTCCGCACGATCCAGCGGGTGAAGGCAACATGAACGATGAAGGTTACCAGTATGAAGCTGACACTGTACAGGAGTGAATCATAGGTTGCGCCTGTGGGCTGCGTCATTTTGCCTGCCCATAACGTATCAACTAGCGACCATAAGCCAAAGCTCAGCGCTGTCGAGAGTACGACGGCCAGAATCGGGGTTAGCAAGCTGATCAAACTTCCCTTTAGGGAGAGTCTGGAGATACGGGCAAACAGTGCTGTGAAACCCAGCCATATCGCCGTGAACACCAGGGTGATCGGGATCGCCCATTTTGCAGGGTAATGAACCAGCAGCCCAAATAGATTGAAATAAATACGGTCGCTTGTTGAAGTTAGGTCAGTCAAGTCGAGATTGCCAAAATGTTTGGCCACGGCGAGTGCGTTCTCGCCTTGGTGCTGCATCGTCTCCAGGGAGACGTTCTCCGTGTTATCCATCGGGGTATGATAGGCCACCCACCCTTCGCCATAGGCAAAGTTCAGTCCCGGGAGACCATGCTCAAGCGCCACCGTCAGATCGGTATCGTTTGGCAGTTGTTTGTAGAGGTCCACCAAGAGCGAGTTGCTGACAGGATTGGATACGGCCCGGGCGTATTCTTCAATGATCCGACTGTTGCTGTCGCTGGTCTGAAACATGAAGGACGAACCCTTTGAACCCCGGGCTTCAAAATTCGCGATCATGCCAATCTCGCGATGTGCCGGGTCCTGAAAGAACACCTCAGCACCAAGCAGACCTCTCTCCTCCCCGTCTGTCAGGAGAATCCATATGTCATTCTGCGGCGGAGGTCCGGCTTGGATCGCTCTTGCCGTCTCCAGCAAAGAAGCTACGCTTACCGAAGCATCATTGGCCCCGGGTCCGGTAGGGACCGAGTCATAGTGGGACATAAGCAGGAGCGGTTTGCCCGATCCGGTGCCCTTAATGACGCCCAGAATGTTCGTAAGCTGAATGTCGGCGTCGATGTACTTGGTTGTCAGGCGGCCATTAAATTCTTGAACGTCCGGGTTCAAGCCGAGCTCCTTCATCTGTTCCACCAAGTAAGCTCTGACTTCCGCATTGGCAGGCGAACCCATCGGATGGGGCTCTTGTGCGATGCGCTCGACATGCGCCATCGCGCGTTCGGCAGAGAACTCGGTTGCAGGCGCATCGATATTTCTGGCTTCCGGCGGCTTCTCGAACCACAGCATGAGGGAGATAACGAGTATGACGGTGAGGATGGTTGTAAGCGGCAGCCAATAAGGAGGTCTGTAATCCGGCGGTCTACTCAATTGAATTTGCATGATAAATACTCACTTCCTTTTATGATCATTCAGGCGTTTCGTGAAGCGATCTTTCATCTTATGTAAGAAATCGGCTCTTACACAGCGTAGTTCCAGAATATGACATGTGTCAATATAAGATTGAGAATGATCAGCATTCCATGCTTAACACAAAGCAAGAGCCTCCATCAGAATGGAAGCTCTTTTGATTTATATTCAATATTCATTTTTTCATACCACGCGTTCAGACCGGTCCAGAGCTGTTCGCAAAGCTCATACACATGATCGATCTGGAGAAGTTGACCCCGCATCACCAATTGTGCCAGCTCATCGTATCCCGAAGGCCTGGATTTCAGGGACAGTGATTCCTCCAATGTCTTGGCTCTTGTATTGTAAAACGTACGGTTGGCAAGTCCAATCAGCTTGGCCGTCTGCCAGGTCAGGTCCTTGGCTCCAAGCGGGAGGTAGCCTAGGTTGCCGGATTGGACGTTGTTTCGTATTTTACCCATCGTTTCGTAGGGTTCCCAAATCATGAATTCCCGCATCGTTTCTTTGATGGCTTCGTCCGAAACCTGGAGGGGCAGCTTCCGAATCTCAGCGAGCAGGTTCGCCGGATCATAGATTTCCTGTAGATGGACATAAGCGCCCGCTGTAATCGCCCATGAGTCGTCCACCGACGCTGCATCCTTGAATATGTCCTGTTTTTGTTCCATGCCGATTTCGACTTTGAAAGGGGGATATATGAATTCGTGCCCGGGCAGGGAGACTCCGTCCTGTGTAACAACCCGAAGCTCAATGTCCGAGTAAGGACCATCAATCCCTTGCGCAATCGAACCGTACAGGCCAATGGCCAGAATGTCATCGCCGTGCAATTGAAGCAGCCGGTCTTTGATTTGATGAATGATGTTCATTTTCTCTTCTCTGGTCGTAGCCGCAGGATAAGGTAACATAAGGAAATCCCCTCCGAAGAAAGTTAGTTATCTATATTATAGTATACATAGAACGGGTGTATTAGGGGGTGACGGGTTATTGAAGTTTAGGAGAGTTCTGTCTTTGTTCGTCTTGGTGATGGTGATTGGGTGTTCTAGTTTGAGCAAGATCGAAGTGCCTGAGGAACTGCTCGCGGAAGGAGAAGATGAATTACGAATTCATTATTTCTATGAAGATGCCAATGCCGCGAAAGAGCCGGATGAGCAGGCGCATGTTGTATGGTGGAGTGAAGAGGTTCATATGTCCGATGTCGACAAAGAGGCTTTACAGGCTACCATATTACATAATGTAAGGGACGAGACCGTTAGGCAAAAGGCCGATGCTGTAGGACTAACCAGATTTCCGATGGTTGTATTGGTGAATGATAAAGAAATCGTCTTGAAAACGGATGACTTGAATGATGTTATAGATTTTCTTAAAAAGAACAGGCAGGGGTCATAATATTCTTATTCCTTTCCACCATATTATGGTAATATATCCTTGCGGAAGTGCGGGAGCTGCCGCATCCGCAGCCAATCTATAGCTGAGGTGAGAAGAGATGAGAAGAGATGAGCAGAGTCAAGGCAAGACCAAACAAGAATTGGACCGGGTTGTATTCATTGGCCGCACGTTTGACGAGTACACGCAAATGTTTGATTTGGAAATGTCGGAGCTAGCCGGCAAAAGGGTATTGGATTGCCCTTCCGGTGCGTGTTCGTTCACCGCTCACGGTTCGAAGCATGGAATCGATATAACGGCCAGTGATATTGCGTATGATCATAAGCTGGACGACCTGGAGGCCAAGGGACTGCAGGATATCGGGCACGCGATGGAAACGATGGAGCAAGCGAAGAGCAATTATGTCTGGGACTATTATGGAGATGTGGAGGGGCTTCGTCGGCATCGCGAGCAAGCGCTCCACGACTGCGTTCAGGATATGAGGGAGTTTCCGGATCGCTATGTCGCTGCGGTACTGCCGGAGCTGCCTTTTGATAACGAACAGTTTCACCTGGTGCTATCCGCCCATTTTCTGTTTATGTACAGCGACCGGTTGGATTATGACTTTCATGTCCAGACGGTTCGGGAGCTGCTGCGAGTGTCCTCGGAAGAGGTGCGTATCTTCCCGTTGACCGATTTATCGGGGAGCCGCTACGCCCATTTGGACCGCCTGATTCATGAACTGAAGGCAGAAGGCTTTCGGGTAGAGGAAATCAAAGTGCCATATGAGTTTATGAAGAAAGGCAATTCGCTGTTAAGCATTCGCAAGATATAGAATGAGCGTAAAATACGGGAGGGGGTCGGCAATGCCGGCCCCCTCTTTTGCGCGGATGTCCTTTTCAGAGAGGACCCGCTTTACTCCTCTGTCTGTTCTAATTCTTCTGTCTGACAGGTGCACGGAGAATGGTTTTCATGGAGGCGGCTGCGGCTTTTCGTGGATCGGACAAATAAATCTCATGATGCAGTCCGTCCTGGTCGTAATGATGCTGTTTCATGTAGGCATACATTTTCGCCAGCGTATCCGGCTCTGTGCTGTAGGGGCCGATATGCATGATTTGGACGCATAGTCCCTCATGGATCGTTTCCAATACCACCTGCTGAATGGGTTCCAGATGATTTTTCTTGGAAAAGGCCTTGTCCCGCGCGGAACTTACGATCTCCGGGGTGACGAACGCCGGCATCCGAATGAGCAGCTTCCAATGCCATTCCTCTTTCGGAACCTCCAAACCGTACCGATCCGAGTTCACCCACCATTGCCCTTCAAGTTTAGGAACGGTAAAATCCTGAATTTCCGCCTTGCAATGTCCCTTAACGCCATAGGCAACGGTATAAAGCGCCTCGGTAGCATCCTCGAAAAGAGAGCTTTCAGGCGCGCCTTGACCTTCGAATGACAGATAGGGCAAGGGATCAAACTGCACAAGCTCAGGGGTGTTCCCGGCGGTGTAATAGGTTTTATCGCTTTTGGCCAGATCGAGTTTAGGTAGGGTCATACGTAAATCTCTCCTTTATGGTCATGATTTACGCCTATCATAAACCAACTTCACTGACTGCATAGGAGTCAGTGAAGTTATCTGAAGTTATCGAAGGATCAGTCCTCGTAATATGCGGCCAGGTCTCGGGCCGTCTCGGAAAGAATGGTTCGCAGTTTCTGAGGCTCAAGTACATTAATTCCTCTGCCAAAAGAAAGCAGCACATAAGGCATGTATTGCAGCATCCAATCCGGATGCATACGGAATTCGGCCTCGTCGTCAGTTCTTCTAGTGACAAGATAAGGCTGCAGGAACCACTGGTTGCATATCGCGTCCAAGACCTCGGTGCGACCTTGAAGGCGAACGGTCACCAACGTTGGTTCCATCGTCTTCGTCTTCGGATTCTGATCCTGGTACTCATGAATACGGCTCATGTAGTCATGTACCGAGAAATGTTCCGGCATTTCAAATATGCGGCCTGTTAACGATAGGCTGTTCATCCGGTCTACCCGAAACACACGGAGGGCCTCCCGTTGATGGCAATAGGCAATCAAATACCATTTGCCGAGCCGGTAGATCAGCCCATAGGGATCAATATGGCGCTCCTCCGCGGAGCCGCTGAAGGACTTCTCATATTGAAGGATCAGGGTTTCCCGTCTGGCAACGGCTTGCTCTAACTCGCGCAATATGGGATGAAGCAAGGCACTTTGTGATGGCGATGGGATATGGATGCTGCCGACATGGCGCCGCAAGTCTTCCAATTGGGATTCCTGAAGCCGGTGCTCAATTTTGGTGAGTGCTTTTTCAAGCGCATCCGTAAACGGATAGTCCGCTTGCCGGGCAAGAAGCGCGCTGTGTTCCATGGCTTTAAGCTCGGTTGGTTCGAAGAACAGCGGCACGCTTAAAAAAGAATCCGGCAGCCTGAACCCCCCGCCATGCCCCGATTCGGATATGATGGGGACCCCGCTCATACCCAGTGTGTCGATGTATCGGTAGACCGTTCGGACACTTAACTCAAGTCTCTCCGCCAATTGCTCGGCTGTCATTTTTTTTTGCGATCGAAGCAGCCATAGGATGGATAACAGATAGTCCAGCTTAGCCATGGACAGCACTCGCTTTCTTCATGTTATTTAGGTTATATCCGGATCAATGAAGCTATTATAACCATCCATGAGGGGGTGTGATCAAGGGGATGAGGCCGGGATTTCAAGAATAACAAATAACAAAAGTTCAATATTGATATTGAATGATGGTTTGTTATAATGTGTTCAACAGAGAGGGGGCGTGAAGATGGGCATTTGGGCTATAATGGAAAGCCTCAGTGCTCATTGAACCTATGTCACATGACCAGCCATTAACGAAAGAAGCCATATTGGATGCTGCCGAGCAGACGCTTCGGCGCTATGGCCCCGACAAGACCTCGGTTGTCGATGTTGCCAAGGCGCTTCAGGTGAGCCATGGATCTTTATACCGGCATTTTCCCAGCAAGGCCGCTCTGAGAGAAGCCGTAACGGAACGGTGGCTGCAGCGGATTGCGGATCCGTTACAGAAGATTGCAGACGGAACGGAAGGGAGCGCCGCTAATCGCTTGCGGTTATGGACGGATACCCTCATCCGGGCCAAACGGGCTTATGTCCTCGAGGATCCCGAGATGTTTGCCATGTATACAACCGTGACGCTGGAAGCCGTCAAGGTGATTGATACGCATGTAAAGCTGTTAATCGGACAGATTGCCCAGATCATCGATCATGGGATGTTTGTCGGTGAATTTAAGCCTGGTCAGTCGGAGTCAGTGGCAAAAGCCTTTTTCATGGCAACGTCCCTGTTTCACCATCCGGCGCATGCCTCTCAGTGGACCTCGAAGGAGATTGAAGCCGAGTTTGACTCGGTGTGGACGCTATTGTTATCCGGAATCACGAAACAGTAAACAGGCTAGATTAATAGCAAGAGGGAATAAGGATGTGCTCGAGTCCTCCGTTATACGACACCACATAGCACGTCGGGAGCTAACGCGGTGAGATCACCCCCTACGTTAAAAAGATGCTATTCTTGGCGATACTCGCATGGGATAGCGTCTTTTTTGTTCTCATTTCATTACAAATGACAAAAATATAAAATTGTCACTTGTAATTTGTTATACGGAGACATATAATCAAATTACAAAAAGGACATACAGATCAGAGGATCATCTGATGAGATTCTCGTGCACCTAATTCCTATGCGGGAGGTTGTACCATGACAAAGAGTTTATCGGGCAAGGTAGCTATCGTAACGGGAGCATCAAGAGGCATCGGGCGTGAAATAGCGGAGAGGCTTGCGGAAAACGGGGCTAAGGTGGTTGTAAACTACGCGAGCAGCCCCGCTAAAGCTGAGGAAGTGGTGAGCGCCATTAAGCAAGGCGGCGGCGAAGCTCGGGCCATTCAAGCCGATATAAGTCAGGTAGCAGCAATTGAACGTTTGTTTAGTGAATCGATCGAGGCTTATGGCGGAATCGATATTCTCGTGAACAATGCCGGCATCATGACAACCAAGCCGATTGCGGCCATGACGGAGGAAGATTTCGATCAGCAGTTTGCGATTAACGTGAAGGGAACGTATTTCGCGATCCAGCAGGCCTTTCACCATATGAACTCGGGCGGCCGCATTATCAATTTCTCGACGTCGGTAGCTGGACAGATGTTTCCGGCATACAGCGTATATGCAGGCACGAAGGGCGCTGTGGAGCAGTTTACGCGTCAGTTAGCCAAAGAATTCGGACCCAAAGGAATTACAATTAACGCGGTGGCGCCGGGGCCGATTAATACGGAGCTATTTACCGTAGGTAAGTCGGAGGAACAGATTGCGGGGATCGTGAGCATGAACTCCTTCGGACGCCTAGGCGAACCGGATGATATTGCAGGGGTCGTGCTGTTCCTGGCAAGTGAAGAGTCGAAATGGATCACGGGTCAAACGCTCCGCGTGAATGGCGGGTTTGTGTAATATCGCTGCTATTGCAAAAATAAAAATGCACCGGGATTCCCGGTGCATTCTTCATTTACGGTAGATCGCGCAAAGGCGCCATAATTACCTGTAACATATTCTTGAGCCTAAGAATTTTCCTCCTGAGAGCGCTATCTCCCTCAAGGCAATCACAGCACTCAAGACACTTACAGCATTCAAGACACTTAATCCAGGTCCTTCCACTTCAAGTCCAGCGTCGGAGGCGTGTAGCTATCCATGAGCTCAAGCAGCTTGAGCGGGTCATCGGAGATGTTGATCAGGTTTAAGTGGGAGGCATTGGAGAAACCTTCCGTAATACTGTACTGAATCAGCTTCATGAACGGTTCATAATACTCCCGGACATTCAGCAGTCCGATCGGCTTCTGATGAATTCCGATTTGCGACCAGCACAATGCCTCGAACAATTCCTCAAAGGTTCCAAAACCCCCCGGGATGGCGATAAACCCGTCGGACAGTTTCGCCATCGTCGCTTTGCGCTCATGCATATCCGCTACTTCAATGAGCTGGGTCAGCTCGGTATGTACAATCTCCCCTTTAAACAGTCCCCTCGGCATGACACCGATAACTTCACCGCCATGCTGCAGAACCGCATTAGCTACTTCACCCATCAATCCGATTTTGGAGCCGCCGTATACGAGCTTGTATTGGTTGTTGGCAATGTGTTGGCCGAGCTCGGAAGCTTTCGCTTTATAGTCTGGATGTTCCCCCATGTTCGATCCCGCAAATACGCATATCGTTTTCAATTCGCACACTCCTTGACAAGATGTTGATATTTAATCCGTGTAATTATACTATATATAGTGATTTATGTCATGGCATCGATGGACTATATTGTTAATGATCATCAGATGGCACCCTCTTATCTTATGGCATACATGTTAGCATTATCATGAGTTTGTTCTTGAATTGTGTAAAAAGTAAAGGTTAAGTCATCCCAGGGAATCGCGGAGGTAGCACAAGTATGGATATGAATGAAGCACAGCAGTGGATTAAACAGTTTTACGGGGAGCGAGGCTGGACCCAGTACGGTCCCTTTATTCGTGTTGGGTTTTTGATGGAGGAGACAGGGGAAACGGCGCGTGCCGTCCGCGCTTATGAGATCGGCAGGGACCGCCCCGACGAGGAGGTTCAATCCAGAGAACAGCTCAAGCAGGATTTGGTGGAGGAGATCGGCGACGTGCTCGGCAACATTTCACTGTTGGCGGATCTCTATGACATTTCGCTGGAAGAAGCATTTACGGCCCATCAGCAGAAGCTGCTGAAGCGGTTTGGTTCGTAAAGGTAATACGCTAGTTCCTGTTTTGCATCCCATTGACGAGGCTGCCTCCCCAGGAATGATTCGTAGCCGAAGGGGGCATTGTTACGGCAGAACTTACGAGGTAAAAGGCTGCTCCAGGTCCCTTGGACCTTTTGGAGCAGCCTTTTTTGACATGTTGCCGTGGGATAAACCAATAAGAAGTCTTACGTTACCAGGACCTTGCGGAATTCCTCCGTCAGCAGCGGGACGATATCGAACAGATCGCCGACGATGCCGTAATCGGCTACCTTGAAGATCGGTGCTTCAGGATCTTTGTTAATGGCGATAATAACCCGCGATTGGCTCATGCCGGCCAGATGCTGGATGGCGCCGCTAATGCCGCAGGCAATATAGATCTCGGGCGTGACCACTTTGCCGGTCTGTCCGATCTGGAGCGCGTAATCGCAGTAGCCGGCATCACAGGCTCCGCGCGATGCGCCGACGGCCCCACCGAGCAGATCCGCGAGCTCCTCCAGCGGCTGGAAGCCTTCCGCACTCTTCACGCCGCGACCGCCAGAAATGACGATTTTGGCTTCCGAGAGGTCGATTTTACCCGTGGTCTTGCGAACGACGTCCTTTACCACGGAGCGGAGGGAAGGAGCCGGGTAAGCGATGTCCTCAATGCTGGTGCCAGCCCCCTCGATGGCTTCCGCGGCGGGAATATTGTTCGGACGGACCGTGACCACCCACGGTCCGTTCTGGAAGACGCGTTTCTCAAAAGCTTTACCCGCATAGAGCGGACGTGTGAACACCGCTTCTCCACCTTCGGCCTCGATCACGGTTACGTCGGAGATCTGTCCGGCATTCAAGGAAGCAGCCACCAGCGGTGCCAGGTCGCGGCCGATCGCCGTATGTCCGAATAGGACGGCATCTGGCTGCGCCTGACTGATGACCGCTTCAATGGCCGTCATATAAGCTTCGGGATTGTAGCTCTCCAGATCATCATGCTCAACCGTATAGATCATATCGGCACCGTAGGTGTTCAGGGCCGATACGGCCTCGGTAATATTCGAGCCTGCGACCAGAATGCGGATGCTGTCACCGTCACCAGCAATCAAACGAGCCGCGCCAAGCGTCTCGAGGGCAACTTGGCGCAGCTTCCCATCCCGGTTCTCGGCATACACTAATATCGTTTTGCTCATATCATAGCCTCCTAGGATCCATTGAGATTGAAGTGAAGAGAGTTTGACGATTGAACCATCCTGAGCAACCCAAGCGAATTCAGGAGATTTCCTCCGACCGCTGCTGCTCGGATTCGCGAAACGTATCAAGCGAAAAGCGTGCATGACGGACATCCCGTAAACCATACAATCAGAATACATAAGGAATGATGACATGGCTCTCTGTCGGTGCTGTGTAACCGCATTCAATAGCGAGAGTCAAAGGGGCACACCCGTACACCCGTTCATTAGATCACTTTTGACTCGGTGCGGAGCAAGGATACCAGCTCATGTGCCACTTCGGCAGGCTCGCCCTTCAGAATGCGTCCGGCACTTCGCTCCGGCGGCAAGGACAGCTCGCTTTGCTTCGTTGCTGGCTGGATATCGGCTTCTGATAACCCGAGATCATCCAGGGTCAGCGTCTGAAATGGCTTTTTCTTAGCCTTCATGATGCCAGGCAGCGATGGATAGCGGGGTTCGTTCAATCCCTGCTGTGCCGTGAAGATCGCCGGGAGCTGAACTTCCAGCACTTCAAGATCGCCTTCCGCGTCCCGATGCACTTCAGCCGTGGTACCGTTCAGCGTAAGCTTGGTAATGGAGCCGGCATGCGAAATACCGAGAAGGTTCGCCAGGCGAATGGCCACCTGACCCGAACCGCGGTCCACGGAGAAGTTGCCGCCAAGGATCAGATCCGGGCTTTCCTTGGACAAATACGCATGCAGCACCTTCGATACCGCATACTCATCGTCCGGAATTCGCTCGTCGGAGATCAGCACGGCATCATCGGCGCCCATGGCCAGCGCCGTCCGCAGGGCCTCTGCCGTACGATCCGGTCCGACAGATAGGAGTGTCACGCTGCCGCCGTGGTCATCCCGCAGCTTCACGGCTTCTTCCACCGCATACTCGTCATACGGATTGATGACGAATTTCACCCCATCCTCGGCAATCGATCCGTTCTCAATCGTAATTTTTTCCTCCGTGTCAAAGGTCTGTTTAAGCAATACCACAATCTTCATCGGTTAAACGCTCCCTTCAATTATGAATATCGGCGGGACTTATTGACCGCCGGAAACACCGTTCAGGAAAAAGCTAAGCGTCTCATCCGCCTGATCGGATAAAGAATACTTGCGGCCGGAGATCAGCCAAGAGGTTACCGCTTCGTCCATCGCGCCAAAAATCAGGTTGCGCACCAGTTTGACGTTCAGATCGGAACGGAATTTCTGTTCTTTGATGCCCTGTTCCAGAATATTCTCGATCAGCACAATATATGGCTTCAATGCGCTGCCGATTTCCTTGCGCAGCTCCAGATCGCTCTGCCGCAGCTCAATCTGCGTGACATAAGCAAGCTCAGGATTGCTCTCCAGCTCCGAAAAATGGATGCTGCACACCGTCCGCAGCGCTTCAACGGCATCCGTGGTTCCTTCCACGCTTTCGTGGAATTTGCCGACCAGCTCGCCAAGCTTCTCCTGGAACAGGCGGATCAGGATATCCTCCTTCCTCTTAAAGTATAAATAGATGGTGCCGTCAGCCACGCCGGCAGCTTTGGCGATCTTGGAAACCTGGGACCGGTGGTAGCCGTTCTCGGCGAATACTTTCAGGGCGCCCTGGAGAATAAGGTGGTATTTTTCATTTTTTTTACTTGTCATATGCTCACCCCGGTGTTAGAATACAGTTAAAATTATGAATGAATACTCATTCATTTCTTGTATCCATCATAAAATACGTTCATGTCGTTGTCAACGATGGGTTACGAAGAAGCGCGAAATGGATGAAGCAGATGGATCAGAGCAGCAGAATAAGGCGTTCATATCAGAGCAATAGACGGCAGTTCAACCGGAAGAAACAAGTCACTGGGTATCCGCAGGCAAGTACAGATGAGGGCGATGTACGGATGAAGAGATGCAGCCAGAAACGATGAAGTTCGGTTTAGCGTGGTCGGCACGGCACGATGTGGAGGTCTATTTTCGTTCCTCTAATGAAAGCGCTTCATATATGTCCCGACATGAACACATGACAAGAGGTTTCGGAAGGAGTGACAGGAGCTTCGCAAAATGGGACGCTGCACCAGACTATCAGAAGAAAGAAGGATTTTTAACGCAAGGGGCTGAGAGAGATGATTCTGACATTAATCAACGCGCTGCTCTTTGTCTTGATCACCGGTTGGGCGGTGTATATGTTCGCCACCGTGGTGTATCGCCGGTACCTGTATATCCGTTTGGGCAAGCCAGCGAATCTGAAGAAGGATCTGAAGGAACGCCTGAGCCAATTCGCCATCCAGGTATTCGGACAGAGCAAGCTGTTTAAGGATCGCAAGAGCGGCATCATGCATTTTATCGTGTTTTACGGATTTATCATTTTGCAGTTCGGTGCGCTCGACATCATCTGGAAGGGATTGTCCGGCCACAGCCTGCCGATTCCGGGGCACGCCGGCTTTATCCTCATGCAGGAGATTACGGTTGCGCTGATACTGCTCGCTATCGGTTATGCGGCCTATCGCCGCTATGGCGAGAAGCTGAAACGGCTCAAGCGGGGCTGGAAGCCAAGCATAGTCGTGTTTTTCATCACCACGCTGATGGCTTCGGTGCTGCTGACGATGGCTTTTGAACGGCTCATGGAAGGACTGGCGTGGTCGGCCATGGCACCGATATCCTCCAGCATTGCGGCCGTGTTTGCCTGGATGCCGCCGGTGGCGGTTACGGTTTGCTACTACGCTTTCTGGTGGCTGCATCTGTTGATTCTGTTGTCGTTCCTTATCTATGTGCCGCAATCGAAGCATTTTCACCTCATTACGGCGCCGATCAACATTCTGGTCCGCCGCACCGATCCCCCGAGCAAGCTCAGCAAGCTGGATTTGGAGGATGAAGAGGCCGAGGCATTCGGGGTAGGCAAGATTGAGGATTTTACGCAGAAGCAGATGCTCGATTTCTATGCCTGCGTTGAATGTGGAAGATGTACCAACGTATGCCCGGCCTCGAATACAGGCAAGCTGCTGTCGCCGATGCACATGATTGTGAAGCTAAGGGATCATCTCACGGAAAAAGGTGCCGCGCTCACCTCCAAATCAGCATGGATGCCTGCCTCGGTGTTTGGATCACCGGGCGTTCACTCCATGGGCGCAACGGATCTGGCCCTTGTTGGCTGGAAGGGCGAGGGCATTACCGATATCGGACCGACGATGGAGGTGCAGAAGCGCTCCTGGCATCAGGTCGAGGGCGTAGACCCGAAGGACATTCAATTGATCGGCGGCGTCATGACGGAAGAAGAGATTTGGGCGTGCACGACCTGCCGCAACTGCGAGGACCAATGTCCGGTCGCGAATGAGCACGTTGACAAAATCGTGGACCTCCGGCGTCATCTCGTTCTGATGGAGGGCAGCGTGCCGCAGGAAGGCCAGCGCGCGATGCAAAACATCGAGCGACAAGGCAATCCTTGGGGAATCAGCCGCGCGGACCGGAGCAAGTGGGTGAAGGAGGTCGATCCGGAAGGGACTTTGGATCTGAAGATTCCGACTGTAAAGGAAAATCCGGATTTCGACGTGCTGTTCTTTGTCGGCTCCATGGGCTCTTACGATAATCGCAGCCGCAAGATCACCAAGGCCTTTGTCCGGCTTATGAATGAAGCGGGTGTCAATTTCGCCATTCTCGGCAACGAGGAGAAGAATTCGGGCGATACGCCGCGCCGGATGGGCAATGAATTTTTGTTCCAGCAGCTGTGCACGGAGAACATCGAGACATTCCAGAAGTACGATGTGAAACGAATCGTGACGGCTTGTCCGCATACCTTCAATATTTTGAAGAACGAGTACCCGGAGTTTGGGCTTGAAGCCGAGGTCATTCATCATACGGAGCTGCTGGATCAGCTGTTGAAGGAAGGGCGTCTTAAGCCTAAGTACCAGGTACAGGAGAAAATCACCTATCATGACTCCTGTTACCTGGGACGGTATAACGATGTGTACGATCAGCCGCGCAGCGTGCTTCGCGCCATTCCTGGCGTTGAGCTTCTGGAGATGGAGCGGAATCGTGAGAACGGGATGTGCTGCGGGGCCGGCGGCGGGCAGATGTGGATGGAGGAAGACGCGGGCAAGCGTGTGAATCTGGCACGTACCGAGCAGGCATTGGCCGTATCCCCGACGATGATCAGTTCGGCTTGTCCGTTCTGTCTGACGATGCTGGAGGACGGCACGAAGCTGAAGGAAGTGGAAGAAAGCGTAAAAACGCGAGATATCGCGGAAATCCTGGAGTTATCCGTATTCGGTCTATCCGAAATCCATGAACAGGAGGTCGTTGTGCAATGAGTAATACCATTACCAAGGAATCCGTCAACGGTTCGGGTGTCGCAAGTCGAAACATCACCAAAGCCGCCGTGATCGGCTCTGGCGTCATGGGGTCGGGGATCGCCGCCCATCTCGCCAATGCCGGCATTCCCTGCCTGCTGCTCGACATCGTTCCGAAATCCTTAACCGCCGAAGAGGAGAAAGCCGGATTGTCGCTGGATCATCCGAAGGTACGAAACCGGCTTGCGGCCAAAGCCATTGCGGCTCTGCCTAAATCCAGCACAGCTCCGCTGTATAGCGCCGATTTTGTGGGCCGGATCACCCCGGGTAATACCGAGGATCATCTGAGCCAGCTGAAGGACGTGGACTGGATCATTGAGGTGGTCACGGAGCGCCTGGAGATCAAAAAAAGCATCTTCAAACAGATTGAGGGCGTGCGTAAAGAAGGGTCGATCGTCAGCACGAACACCTCCGGCATTTCCGTTAATGCGATGGTGGAGGACTGCAGCGAGGAATTCCGCAGCCACTTCCTGGGGACCCATTTCTTCAATCCGCCGCGTCATATGAAGCTGCTGGAGATTATCCCGGGTTATGACACCGATCCGGACATTACGAAGTTTATGGTTGAATTCTGCTCGAAGCGCCTTGGTAAAGGGGTTGTGCTGGCGAAGGATACGCCGAATTTCATCTCGAACCGAATCGGCACCTACGGTCTTCTGGTCACCCTGCAGGAGATGGTGAAGAACAGCTATACCGTGGAGGAAGTGGATGCGGCCACCGGTCCTGTTCTCGGGCGTCCGAAGAGCGCCACCTTCCGTACGCTGGATCTGGTCGGCATCGATACGTTTGTCCATGTTGCCAGAAATGTGTACGACTCCGTGCCGGACGGGAACGAGAAGGATGTGTTCACGGTTCCCGATGTCATGAATGAACTCGTCGCCCGCGGCTGGATCGGTGAGAAGGGCGGCCAGGGCTTCTATAAAAAAGTAAAGAGCGATCAAGGCAGCAAAATCCTATCGCTCAGCCTGTCCACGATGGAGTATAATCCGAGCGCCAAGGTGAGCTCCGCTTCTATCGAAGCCGCCAAAGCGGTGAAGGGAGCCAAGCGGAAGATCAAGGCATTCCTGGGTACGCAGGACCGTTACTCGGAATTGGCCTGGAATGTATTGAAGCAAGTGCTTGTCTATGCGGCCGACAAGCTGGGAGAGATCGCCGATTCCATCCAGGACATCGACAACGCGATGAAATGGGGCTTCAACTGGGAGCTCGGTCCATTCGAGACCTGGGATCTGATCGGACTGCCGGAATCCGTGCAGCGAATGGAAGCGGAGGGCATGACGGTCCCGGCTTGGGTAAAGGATTGGATTGCCGCCGGCAACAAGTCCTTCTATCAGCAGAAGGACGGCGAGGTGTTCCATTATTTCAAAGGCGAGTATAAGGGCGTTGAGGTTCAGCCTGAGCTGATCTCGCTGCAAGCGCTCAAATCGCAAAACCGAATCATCCGCTCGAATACGGGGGCGAATCTGATCGATATTGGGGATGGCGTTGCGTGTCTTGAATTCACCTCGCCGAACAACGCGATCGGTGCCGATATTCTGGTCATGATTCAGCAGAGCGTGGAAGAGGTTCGAGCGAATTATCGCGGGCTGGTGCTGGCGAACGAAGGCCGCAACTTCTGCGTCGGCGCCAACCTGATGCTCATGCTGATGGAAGCGCAGAGCGGCGACTGGGATGAGGTGGATGACATCATCCGTCTGTTCCAGGGCAGCATGATGAAGCTGAAGGGGTTGGAGAAGCCGGTTGTGGCCGCACCTCACCGGATGACACTGGGCGGCGGCGTGGAAGCGTGCCTGCCCGCCGACCAGATCATTTTCTCGGCGGAAACCTACTTTGGTCTCGTGGAGACAGGGGTCGGGCTCATCCCGGCAGGCGGCGGCTGCAAGGAGCTGGCGCTCATGACCAGCAACCGTCACCCCGATAAGGACAGCGACCTCCAGCCGGAGATCAACAAAATCTTCGAGATGGTGGCGATGGCCAAGGCATCGACCAGCGGACATGAAGCGATTCGCATGGGTTATGGGCGGAGCGGAGATTCGGTGGTCATGAACCAGGACTACCGGATCCATGAAGCGAAGCAAGCGGTATTAGAGATGGACCGGGAAGGCTATGTTCCGCCGCAGCCGGGCAAAGCCCGTGTTGTCGGCCGCGACGGCCGGGCCGTGCTTCAGATGGGCGCCATCGACATGAAGCGAAGCGGCTATATCAGCGATCACGATCTGTTGATCGCGAAGAAGCTGGCTTACATCCTGACCGGCGGCGATGTTCCAGCGGGAACCGTGGTGAGCGAGCAGCATCTGCTCGACCTGGAGCGCGAAGCGTTCCTCAGCTTGCTCGGCGAGGTCAAAACCCAGCAGCGCATGCAGCATATGCTGGCAAAAGGCAAGCCGCTTCGAAATTAGGGCGATGAGAGCTTCACAGCCAAGAGATAATCTATCAGTCGCAACGTACAATTCACCAAATTAACGGTGCATACAGTACACGGCGGCAGGATATCCATACTGTCGAAGTTTGATAGTGGCGGCACTTTAATCTGTATTAGCTCTATCCATTACGAATTCATTTCATGGCCGATTAGTGGCCAGCAATTATAAACGGTAATGGTTCCAACCATTTTAAGTTGATGAGGTGAATGGCATGAGAGAAGCAGTCATAGTATCCCTTGCTCGCACCCCGGTGGGGAAGGCGAAGAAGGGCAGTTTTGCCCAGACACGCGTAGAGGATCTCGGCAAAGCCGTACTGGAAGCCGTCATTGAGCGTGCGCCGGGCCTGAAAAAAGAGGATGTCGAGGACATCATCCTCGGCTGCGCAATGCCGGAAGGCGAGCAGGGCCTGAATGTTGCACGGATTATCTCGCTGTATGCGGGGTATCCGGTCACGGTTCCCGCATTGACCGTCAATCGCTTCTGCTCCTCGGGGCTTCAGGCGATCGCATTTGCGGCAGAGCGCATTATGCTCGGCCATGCCGAGGTGATCGTCGCCGGCGGCGTTGAGAGCATGAGCCATGTGCCGATGACCGGCTTCAAGCCGGCCCCGCATCCGACCATCGTGGAGGAGATGTCTGAGGTGTACATCGGTATGGGTCACACCGCGGAAGAGGTGGCTCGCCGCTTCGGCATCACCCGCGAGGCGCAGGATGCCTTTGCGGCCAGCAGTCACCGCAAGGCGGCCGCTGCCATCGCGGAAGGCAAGTTCCGGGACGAGATCGTGCCGGTGAACGTATCGCTCGCTTCGGCCGATGAGCAGGGCAAGGTGCGCAGCAAAACTTTTGCCTTCGATACGGATGAAGGGGTCCGGCCGGACACGACCCCGGATGTGCTGGCCAAACTGAAGCCGGCCTTTGCCCTCGGCGGCTCGGTTACCGCGGGCAACGCGTCGCAGACGAGTGACGGCGCGGCGGCCGTAGCCGTCATGAGCCGCGAGAAAGCGGAGGAGCTGGGCCTTACCCCGCTGGCTACCTTCAAATCCTTTGCCCTGGCAGGCGTAGAGCCGGAGATTATGGGCGTCGGCCCCGTCGAAGCGATCCCGAAGGCGCTGCGCATGGCGGGCATCGAGCTGGATCAAGTCGATGTGTTCGAGATTAACGAAGCGTTCGCTTCGCAATGCCTCCACATCATCCGCGCGCTTAATATCGATGAGAGCAAGGTCAATGTCAATGGCGGCGCCATTGCGCTCGGCCATCCGCTCGGCTGCACCGGTGCCAAGCTGACCGTCAGCCTTGTCTCCGAGCTCGCCCGCCGCGGCGGCGGCTATGGTGTCGTGAGCATGTGCATCGGCGGGGGCATGGGCGCCGCGGGGGTGTTTGAGGTGCATGCTGCTGGGGCGTAAGGAGTAGGTGGTGCAGAGTTAGGCTACCTTCCAAGCGTCTGGAGGGATATGGGGCGGGATTCTCGCAGCTGTTTAGTTTGGGTTTGAATTCGTTAGCTCAACAATGCTTCTGATTGTATTCGATAAACGATATTTAGGTTTTCGATATCAAATCTACCGATCTTCTATTGGTACATGACCAGTCTATTGACTCTGTAATGTAGTCTCAGTGCCGTGTCTGCTCCGTACGCGGACCGGATACCGCACCACTCACTCCAACCACAGGCGAGTGTAATGATAGCCGGAGGCAGGGGTTTGAACTTAGGGGATTAACTAGTTTGCGCCAACCCAGCGGAGAGGGCGGAATTGTACTGGAGAAGCGGCAGCGGTCGCCTTTGGGTTTGGATTTCTACTATTGATCAATTCATTCCCTGAAATCCAAACTCAACAGCGATCGGAAGTAAAATCCGCACGCGGAGCGACCACTATTGTGCAAGTAGTGAGATTTCATATAGCTTCCCTGCAACACCAAGGCCACCATTGCACTCCACCTTATTCCACATTCCGAAAGGGGAAACCAATCATGAGCGATAACCAAACCAAAGAACCGAAAATCAAAGGCGGCAGCTTTGTCATCGATAATCCCGATATGCAGCGCATCCTGACACCGGAGGATTTCACGGAAGAGCATCGCATGATCGGCGAGACGGTGCGCGATTTTATCGACGGGGAAGTCGTGCCGCACGATGAAGAGCTCGAGAAGCTGAATTACGAGATGACGGTAGACCTGCTTCGCAAAGCAGGCGAGCTGGGCCTGCTCGGGGCCGATGTACCGGAGCCGTTCGGCGGGATCGGCCTGGATAAAGTCAGCTCCACGATTATTAACGAAGCGTTGGCGAAGGGTTCGTCCTTTGCGCTTTCCTTCGGGGCCCATGTCGGGATCGGAACGCTGCCGATCGTGTTCTTCGGTACGACCGAGCAGAAACAGAAGTACCTGCCGGATCTCTCGACCGGCGCCAAAATCGCGGCTTATTGCTTGACGGAGCCGACCTCCGGCTCGGATGCGCTGGGTGCCAAAACGACGGCACGCCTGTCCGACGACGGAGACTATTATATTTTGAACGGATCGAAGCTATATATAACTAACGCCGGATTTGCGGATATCTTTATCGTCTACGCCAAGATTGACGGAGAGCATTTCACCGCGTTCATTGTCGAGAAGGAGATGGAGGGCTTCACACTCGGACCGGAGGAGAAGAAGATGGGCATCAAAGGCTCGTCGACGCGTCCGCTCTTCTTCGAAGACGTGAAGGTGCCGAAGGAGAACCTGCTCGGCGAGATTGGCAAGGGCCACCGGATCGCCTTCAACATCCTGAACATCGGTAGGTATAAATTGGCAGCCGGCACGGTCGGTGCGGCAAAGGAATCGATTGAGCTGAGCGCGAAATATGCTAACACACGTAAACAGTTCGATACGCCCATCTCGCAGTTCCCGCTCATGCGCAAGAAGCTGGCCGAGATGAACATCACCGCCTTCGTGATGGAGAGCATGGTGTACCGTACGGCAGGACTGCTGGACGAAGCGATGCAGGACATCGATTACAACAGCGAGGATGCAGGCATCCATTCGGCGGCCGCGATCTCCGACTATGCCATTGAGTGTTCGATCAACAAGGTGTTCTGTTCGGAAGGACTCGATAATGTGGCAGACGAAGCGGTGCAGATTCACGGGGGCTATGGGTATATCCAAGAGTACAAAGTAGAACGCATCTATAGGGACTCCCGCATCAACCGCATCTTTGAAGGCACGAACGAGATCAACCGGCTCCTGATTCCGGGCACGCTTGTGAAGAAGGCCATGAAGGGCGAGATCGCGCTCCTGCAAAAAGCGCAAGGTCTCCAGGGTGAGCTGCTGCAGCTGGTACCTGGTCAAACCTTCGAAGGCACACTGGAGCAGGAAGCGCACTTCCTGGACATGAGTAAGAAAATTTTCCTCCTCGCGGGTGGTTTGGCGGTACAGAAGTTCGGCACGAAGCTGGAGAAAGAGCAGGAGGCCTTGTCCAATCTGGCGGATATGATGATTGATATTTATGCCCTCGAGAGTGCGCTGCTGCGTACCCGCAAGCAAATCGAACGCACCTCCGAGGAAAAAGCAGCCAGCATGATCGAGATGACGCAGGTGTTTGCATACGAGGCGTTCCAGCGCATTGAAGCACTCGCGAAAGAGACGCTGGCCTCGGTGGAAACCGGGGATATGCTGCGGATGCAGCTGTCGGTGCTCAAGAAACTGACGCGTTGCACGCCGGTTGATACGGTGGCCCTCAAGCGCAGCATCGCAGCCCGCGTGGTCAAGAACGAGCGGTACACGGTGTAACACGCATCAACGCCAATACGATGCGTAAGTAACCTCAAAAGAGAGAGATTTTTCTTGGAGTAGGAAAGAAGGAGCATTCCTTAGGAAAGGGTTGGTTTTGTATGGATACAAAGCCTTGGCTGCCGTTTTATCCGCCCGAAGTAGCCCCCGCTTTTGATTATCCGAAACAGAATTTGGCACTATTTCTTGTGACGTCGGCGCAGAAGTTTCCGAACCGTCCGGCCCTGTATTTCATGGGCAAGACGATCAACTACAGAAGTCTGCTGGAGTCGTCCTATCGTATGGCAAACGCACTCCGCAGCAAAGGGATTAAGAAGGGCGACCGGGTAGCGATTATGCTGCCCAACTGCCCGCAGGTGGTGATGTCGTATTATGGCGTGCTGCTGGCCGGAGCCGTAGCCGTCATGACCAACCCGCTCTATATGGAGCGGGAAATTGCGCATCAGATGAAGGATTCCGGTGCCAAGATCATCATCACGATGGATATGTTTGTGTCCCGCGTTGAGAAAGTCATCGAGGAAACGGACCTGGAGCATATGATTGTTACGTCCGTGGCGGATTACCTTCCGTTCCCCAAGAACCTTCTCTACCCGATCAAAGCCAAGAAGGAGGGTCCCCTTCCGGTCGTCAACTATGGAAGCCGGGTCCATGCCTTCAAAAAGCTGCTTGCGAGCGCGCCGAATGACCCGATCTGCGAATCCGTGAAGGCGGAGACGGACTTGGCACTGCTCCAATATACCGGCGGCACGACCGGTGTTCCCAAAGGCGTCATGCTGACGCATATGAATCTGATCGCCAACACCGTGCAATCCGCCAACTGGTGCTTTCAGGTGGAGGATGGGAAGGAGCGGTATCTGGCGGTTCTGCCCTGTTTTCACGTATTCGGGTTGACCGTGCTGCTGAACCAGGCGATCTACCGTGCCGGCATGCTGATATTGGTACCGAAATTCGAAGTGACAATGATTCTGAACCTGATCAAAAAAATGAAGCCGACGCTCTTTCCGGGCGCGCCGACCATGTATATCGCACTGATTAATCACCCGCGGATCAAGGAATATGATCTGTCGTCGATCAATGCTTGTGTCAGCGGCTCTGCCGGGCTGCCGGTCGAGGTGCAGGATAAGTTCGAGGAGCTGACCAGAGGGCGGTTGATCGAAGGCTACGGCCTGACCGAAGCTTCCCCGGTTACCCATGTGAATCCAATCTGGGGAAGGCGAAAAATCGGCACCATTGGCGTACCCGTTCCGGATACGGATGCCAAGGTGGTCGATCCCGATACGGGTGAAGAAATGCCGGTCGGCGAGCCTGGCGAGCTGATCGTGAAAGGTCCCCAGGTGATGATGGGATACTGGAATCGGCCGGAGGAGACGTTTGATACGCTCCGCAACGGCTGGCTGTTCACGGGCGATATGGCCACGATGGACGAAGAGGGGTATTTTACGATCATCGACCGCAAGAAAGACATGATCATTGCAAGCGGTTTCAATATTTATCCTCGGGAGATCGAGGAAGTGCTGTATGAGCATCCCTCAGTGAAAGAAGCCGTCGTGGTCGGAACGAAGGATGATTATCGCGGCGAAACCGTGAGAGCTTATATTGTGCTGAAGGATGGCGCGTCTCCGGACCCTTCGGGCCTTGAGAAGTTTTGCCGCAGTCAGCTGGCTGCCTATAAGGTGCCGCGCGAGTACGTGTTCCGCGATTCGCTGCCGAAGACGATGGTAGGCAAGGTGCTGCGCCGCAAGCTGCTGGAGGAAGAAGAGGAAGGCAAAACAGGCTAAGCGCAGAATAGCGGAGTCGGCAGGATAGGCGATTCATGGTATCCCGCTGAAATGGATACAGTACTAACGACGTCATAAGAAAAAAGGAGGCGGCCTGATGAATCATACCAATGCCAATCCGGATACGAAGGCCGGACAGCCGGAATTCGACCGGGAGGCGTACATTGAGGCCATGACCCAAGCGGCGGAGCCCACCTTCTGGGGATATCTCGGCTGCAAGCTTGCGTCTGCCAGCTCGGAGGCGGTTGTTGTGACGCTGGATGCCCAGCCTCATCATATGAATATGATGGGCATCGTGCATGGCGGCGTACTCTCCTCATTGATGGATAACGCCATGGGCGTTGCCGTCATGCTGGAGCGCCCGGGCGAATCGACGGTGACGAGCAATCTGAACGTGCATTTTGTCATGCCGGCCAGGGCGGGAGTTCTTACCGTGACGGCAAGCATCGTGCATCAGACGCATCGTTCGGTCACAACGGAGTGCAGGATTACGAATGAGAAGGATGAGCTTGTCGCGATCAGCACAGGGTCCTTCCGAGTGAAATAAAGCAGCCTTGGCTGCTATGAAACAGATGGTCTGCCAACGATGGAGGGGCAGGCCATTTATTTTTTTGGTGAGCTGAAATAGTGTTCCCGCTTACTCCTTGTCAGGTCGATAAAGCTGTGGTACAATAAAAATGCTGTTTTTCATGTAGAATCTAGAATGTCTCTTCAGATCATAAATTCAGATGTTTACATACGTAGGAGGTGGAAGTCATGGTTGTATTTTTTGAAGTGTTGCTTGTTATTTTCTCCATCGGGTTGATTACTGTCGTTCTTCTCCAAAAGGGGAAAAGCGCAGGTCTTGCCGGTGCCATCTCCGGCGGTGCGGAACATCTTTTTGGTAAAACGAAGGCTCGCGGTATGGATCTCGTACTGCAGCGTACAACGGTAGGTCTTGCAGCAGGATTTATGATTTTGGCCATCGTTGTTGCTATGTTGAAATAACAATTAACGTTACCCTCGCTTTTTCACTCTTGGAAGAGCGGGGGTTTTTTATTGCCTGAATTTCGGAATACATAGGTTAAGACGGTGTTCGGAAGGATACCGGGGATTAAATTCGTGTATACTAGGGTATGAGTATATGAAGGTAAAGAATGGATAGCGGAACGATGAAATTGCAGGTTCCCCGAGGTGATAATGATGATAACTGAAGAAATATTACTGAATTTTATGCGGGAAACTGCATACAAACCGATGACGTACCAGGAATTGGAGCAGCATTTTGCCATTAAGGATGCCCATGAATTCAAGGAATTCTTGAAGCTGCTGAATGAGCTTGAGCAATCCGGAAAAATCATTCTGACCAGCACCCAGCGTTATGGCGTGCCGGAACGGATGAATTTGCTGCGCGGACGTCTGCAGGCTCATGCGAAGGGTTTTGCCTTTCTGATTCCCGATGATCGCGAGCACCCGGATGTGTACATTCATGCCAATGATCTGAAGAGTGCGATGAATGGAGATATCGTGCTTATCCGGATCAGTTCCAAACAGAACGATGGCGGCAAAATGGAAGGCGAAGTGGTCCGTATCGTGACGCGCGCCGTCACCCAAGTCGTGGGTGTATTCCAGAACCATGAAGCCTACGGCTTCGTGCTGCCGGATGATAAGCGGATCAACCGGGATATTTTTATTCCGAAGCATGCGATGAACGGCGCCGTTGATGGCGTGAAGGTCGTGGTGAAGCTGGTCAGCTATCCGGAAGGAAGAGCTGCGGCAGAGGGCGAAGTGGTGGAGATTCTGGGTCACAAGGATGATCCGGGTGTCGACATTCTGTCCATTATCCGCAAGCATCAGCTGCCGGAAGGTTTCCCGGAGGAAGTGCTGGCTGAAGCGGATGCAGCGCCGGACTCCATTACGGAAGATGAAATTGTGCAGCAGGGACGCCGGGATTTGCGCGGCTTGAACATTGTGACGATTGACGGCGAAGATGCCAAGGATCTCGATGATGCGGTAAATGTGGAGCGTCTGCCGAACGGGAATTACCGTCTAGGCGTCCATATTGCCGATGTCAGCTATTACGTCCGCGAGCGTTCCGAGCTGGATAAGGAAGCTTACAATCGCGGCTGCAGCGTGTATTTGGTGGATCGGGTGATTCCGATGCTGCCGCACCGCCTGTCTAACGGCATATGCAGCTTGAATCCGCAGGTGGATCGTCTGACGATGTCCTGTGAGATGGAATTCAACGATCAGATGAAAGTCGTGAAGCACGATATCTTTACGAGTGTTATCCGTACGAAAGAACGGATGACGTATAACAATGTGAGAAAAATCCTGGTGGATGAGGATCCGGAGCTGATCGAGCGCTATAGTGACCTCGTGGAGGATTTCCGCTTGATGCGCGAGCTGGCGCTGAAGCTGCGGAACCGCCGGATGCGCCGGGGCGCGGTGGATTTTGATTTTGTGGAATCCAAGGTCATTGTGGACGAGAATGGCAAAGCCGTGGATATCGTCAAAAGAGAACGCTCCATCGCGGAGCAGATCATTGAAGAATTCATGCTGGCGGCCAACGAAACCGTAGCTGAGCATTTCCACTGGCTGAAGGTACCGTTCATCTACCGGATCCATGAGGATCCGGATCAGGAGAAGCTGCAGAACTTTATGGCGTTCGCGGCCAATTTCGGGCATCAGGTGAAGGGACGGGGCAATTCGATCCATCCGCGCGCACTGCAAAACCTGCTGGAAGCCATTCAAGGCACGAAGGAGCAAACGGTGCTCAGCACGATGATGCTTCGCTCGATGAAGCAGGCGAAATATGACGCGGAAAGTACGGGCCACTTTGGCCTTGCTGCGGAATATTACTCTCACTTTACGTCTCCGATCCGGCGTTATCCCGATCTGGTTATTCACCGGGTCATCCGGGAAGTGCTGGAGAGTGGCGGCGCGCTCAATGAGAAGCGCCATGAGCATCTCGCCGGCCGGATGGCTGACATCGCTCAGCAATCCTCGGAGCGCGAGCGTGTAGCCGTGGATGCGGAGCGCGATACGGAAGCGCTCAAGAAAGCCGAGTTCATGCTGGATAAGGTCGGCGAAGAGTTCGAAGGCATTATCAGCAGCGTGACCAGCTTCGGCATGTTCATTGAGCTGGAGAACACGGTCGAAGGCTTGATTCGCCTCAGCGCGATGACCGACGATTATTACCATTTCGATGAGGGCCATATGGCGCTGATCGGGGAGCGGACCTCAAAGGTATACCGCATCGGTGATGATGTGAAGGTTCGCGTGGCGAAGGTGAACATGGACGATCACACCATCGATTTTGAGATGGTGGATATGAAGCCGCGCCGCCAAGGGCGCGGCGAAGGCGACCGCGGCGGCAATGGCGGGCGCGGATTCGGTGCCCGCGATGGCGCAGCCCGCGGGGGTAAGGGCCGCGGCGCTAAGCGGGGCACGGCTGAAGCTGGCGCGCCAGGCGGACGCCGCAGTGACAGCGCCGGCGGCCAGGGCGGCCGCGGCAAGCGCAGCGGCGAGGCGCCAGCTGGAGCAGGCGCTGGTGCTGGCGCAAGCGAACAGCAGGCGTCGAACTTCGCCTTTGGCTCCGGCAAAGGCGGATACAGCTCGGCAGGGGGCGGCGCTCTCGGCTTTGACCGCAACGCCCGCAGCTCTGGTGGTGCTGGCGGTAAGAACCGACGCAAGAAGACGTCGGGCAGCGGGATTTTCATCGGCGAAGGTCCAACACCAGGCGGCAATGCTGGTGGCAACTCCGGTGGTGGCGGTGGCCGCAAACGGAAGAGTAAGGGCGGAAACGGCACAGCCGCTTTTGTCCGCAAGAAGAAAAAGTAACATTCTCCTCCTGACTAACGCTGGAGGTGCTTGCCCCACCTTGCTTTTAGAGGCTGACGTTTGATACAATGGACTTCTGGTGAGATTGCAATTGGCGGTCTGCCGGAAGTCCTTTTTCCATTATCATTGTTGATGACAAGGGGTGAGACCATGGGTAAGAAAAGTGACGGGAAGGTTCTGGCCCAGAACAAAAAAGCTTCCCATGATTATTTCATCGAGGATACGTATGAAGCCGGGATGGTCCTGACCGGAACGGAGATCAAATCCATACGGAACGGCCGTGCCAATATTGGAGATGCGTTCGCAACCATTCGAAATGGCGAGATCCATATCCATAACATGCATATCAGCCCGTTCGAGCAGGGGAACCGTAACAACCCAACGGACCCTACGCGTACACGGAAGCTGCTGCTGCATAAGGAGCAGATCCGCAAGCTGCTGGGCCTGTCCAAGCAGGATGGCTACGCGATTGTACCGCTGAAAGTCTACATCCGTAACGGCTATGCGAAGTTGTTGCTTGGCCTCGGTAAAGGTAAGCGTCAGTACGACAAGCGTGCCGATGCCGCCAAGAAGGATGCACAGCGCGATATCCAGCGTGCACTGCGCGAGAAGCAGAAGATTGCAAGGTAATTACGGTTGTCCGTGGCATGTCGTTTAAGAAATCGGCATCATGTTTAATGAACGTTGTGGGATGGCAGCTTTTAGCTGTGTTACCTGCATTGTATATATTATTTTGATGTAAAGTGTGATATACTAGGTGATGTAAGAGAGATCAATAAGATCTTTGACAATCAGTATACAGCCTGCGTATTCCTTTCTTGGAGGGAAAGAATGCGCAATAGATGGACTGCTATGACTGAATACATTCTTTGATTTAATCCGATAGCCCTTTTTGGCAGGAACGCTCAGGTGCGAAGCACCGGCATTTCTCCAACTTAAGGGGGCGTTTTTGGATTCGACGGGGATAGTTCGGGCATGAGTAGCGGGTAGTGGGGACGCGTCCACTTCATCAACGCTAAAGCCAATTAAACGGCAAACAACAAAACAACTACGCTTTCGCAGCTTAATAACCTGTGAGCGTGCTCTCGCTCTGTATCGCCCATGTACCGGGATGAGGGCTCAACTTTAGTGGGATACGCTGTCTAGTCTCCGCCTGGGGCTAGCTGAAGAAGACAATCAGGCTGACCTGAAGGGAATCCGGTGACAGGGAGTCTCTAGGGTGACATCAAATCTGTCACTACACCCGTAGAAGCTTGTGTTGTCGTTATCTTCGGACAGGGGTTCGACTCCCCTCGCCTCCATACATAAAATCGAAAAGCGACCTTGTGAGGTCGCTTTTTTGCGTGAAAATAAAAGAGAACCTTTATGACATGCATTGCAGCAAAAATAACAACAGTCAAAGTTAACTTTGCTTGTATCTCGTTTTGACTCGTTGAATGGCAGATTGACAATTATGAGAGTTAAAAGTCCCATACAGGGACTTTTTTTATATCCAGTCTTAAAAAGCTTTTGACTGGCGGGAGTTTAAGGTGGACCCACACAGTTTAAGAGAGGGCATTTTTCGCTGACCAGCCTTTCATTTTTAAAAATAACATTCCAAATAAGAAAAAATACTCTCAAGCAATGGATATATGCACGTACAAGCGATCGCCGATGAAATTGGTTGTAATAAAAAAACACTATACAATCACTTTCCTACACTTTGTAAAGCCCAAACGATAAAATGGAAGCAATACCTGGGGGGACGTAAACATATACGACTAGAAAATATTAAACAAGAAATTACGAATCTTTTTGAAAAGTATTCATGTCAAGGAAGGCAGATACTGAAAATTATGGAATAGATATTTGTAGTGATGAAATCGATTTGAAGGGCAATAAAGTTTCTGCTAATGATTTTAGAGCTGTGCTAGCGTTTCTTGGGCATAACTATAGTAATGAGGACATAAAAAGGCTACTGGTTTCAAGTGGCGTGCCAATTGACAAAATTGATACGTATTCGAGCCTTGTTGTGCGAGCACGCGGACGGGATCGGAAGTGTTCGTGTCAGCGAATTCTTCTTGGAGTAGGAGCATCGCTATTCTCTGCTCATAAAATTTTTATGAGTTGTTATTGTATTCGTATGGTGGAATATAGAAAAAGGGGTTTTTGGGAGGTCCACCTCAATGCATATTTTTAAATTAACCATATGTAACTTTAGAAACTATAAAAATGTGGATTTTAAATTCACACATGAGGTAAACACTCTGATTGGTGAAAATGGATCAGGTAAAACGAATGCATGATGAGTAAATAGGAAATTAGTGAGAAAGCCAATTGAATTTCTGCAAATTTTATTTTGTAAGGGTGAAATTGGATTCGTCTGAGCTATGCCTTGAAAAGCTCCTCCCTTTATAATCTACTTAATCCTTTGACGCCGTGAACAGCCACAACTAACCGTTTCAAACCATTGCTGGTTGAGTAAATAAGGGCAATCGTAAATGGTGTAAAAGCCAGCCCGAATGTGACGTTAATGATCGCCCCTAATTCTTTTGCCACGAAAAAAGGAGCGAACAGCATGGACAGATGGACCTGAAGGCCTCAATAAAGCTGCAGCTCGGTGGTGCTTGCGGTGTCCGGGCTGCGCTTATTCTAAAATGTTGTCCGAAGCCGCCGATCGCGCTAAAATGGCTTTAAATGAAACGCTTCAATAAAACGGAGGCTTCGCCGTGACGATTAAATGGATTGACTTGTCCAGGAATGCGATAGATTTATACGAGCAGAAGCATACGGGCGGACATCTCGTGTCTGAGCACTATCACCAGACGCACCAGATGCTGTTTGTGCTGGAGGGCGAAGGCGCTATCCGGCTGGGGGGGGAGGAACGGAAGCTAGTGGTCGACGATACGGCGCTGATCGTGCCGTATTCCGTCCACTCGGTCATGTCCGACTCTAGGCTGACCTTGCTAGTGTTGGCGTTTGATGAGGCGGTGCTCGATCCGGATATGAAGGAGCAGCTGCTCCACGCCTATTTCCCGGACTCCTGTCTGATGAAACCGGGATTGTTTGCCGCGAGCGAGCTGCGTCAGTTGCTGAGGAAAATGCTGTTCGAGCAGTCCAGGGAGCTGTCGCCGCTCATCCGTCTATCGCTCAAAGTCCAGCTGTCTCAGCTGCTGCTCTTGCTGGTTCGTCCGGCCGGAGCAGAGGCCGCCGGAGCGGGCTCCAGCTCCAACAGGCTGCGCGCTGAGAAAATACGCAGCTATATCGATTCACAGTATTTTGATCCGCTGACCGCGGGGGACATCGCATCCAAGCTGGGCATCAGCACACGGCACGTGAACAACATCTTCAAGGAACGGTACGACATGACACCGATGCAATATTTGACCGAGGTGCGCATCCGCGTCGCCCAGAAGCTGCTGGCCGAAACGGGCAAGGACATTATTTCGATCTGCTTCGAGGTTGGTTATGACTCCGTGTCCACGTTTTACCGGTCGTTCAAGGCTGTCGCCAAGCTGTCGCCGAAAACGTACCGGGAGCTGAACGCACCCGCGCAAGCCGAGTAGGCAGCCTTCCGTCAAAAAGGACAAACGAGCGCACAAACGTGCGATCAAACGAACAAGAATGCGATCAGCGGCCGACTGGCCGATTGATTGAAACGTAATTCCCCCTTCATCCCCCATTGGCTAAGCGCCCGCGGGGGATGTTGTTTTTCGCTCGAACAATTCGCTTCCGAAATTGAGAATCGTGTTCCCGGAATCGTAAGAAAAGCGGTTTCGCACCGACTATAATACGGATATACGAAGCGAAGGGGGCAATGAAAGATGGCAGTTCGCAACATCGGCATTATTATGAACGGCGTTACCGGACGGATGGGAACCAACCAGCATTTAATCCGTTCGATTCTTGCAATTCGCAAGCAGGGGGGCGTCGCGCTATCGGGCGGAGACGTCATAATGCCCGACCCGATTCTGGTCGGCCGGCAGGAGAACAAGCTGCAGGCGCTGGCCGCCGCCTACGGCGTCGAGCGTTGGAGCACCGATCTTGAAGCATGCCTCGCCGATCCATACAATGAAATTTATTTCGATAGCCAGACGACGGTGCGCCGCGCGGAAAGCATCAAGCAGGCGATCGCGGCGGGCAAGCATATTTATTGCGAGAAGCCGACGGCCGTCGATCTCGAAGGAGCGCTCGAACTGGCCCGCATCGCCGCCGAGGCGGGGGTGAGAAACGGCGTCGTGCAAGACAAGCTATTTTTACCCGGATTGCTTAAGCTGAAGCGCTTGATCGACTCCGGCTTCTTCGGGCGCATCTTGTCTGTGCGGATGGAGTTCGGCTATTGGGTATTTGAGGGCGACTGGCAGCCAGGTCAGCGGCCTTCATGGAACTACCGCAAGGAAGACGGTGGTGGCATTATCGTCGACATGTTTGCACACTGGCGCTATGTGCTCGAGAATTTGTTCGGGGAAGTGAAGGCAGTTTCCTGTCTTGCCGCTACGCATATTCCGAAACGTTTGGACGAGCAGGGCGTTCCCTACGACTGCACGGCAGATGATGCGGCGTACGCCATGTTTGAGCTGGAAGGCGGCATTATCGTGCAGGCCAACTCGTCCTGGGCGGTGCGCGTAGATCGAGACGATCTGCTTACGGTTACGGTCGACGGCACCGAAGGCAGCGCCGTGGCGGGCTTGCGCGACTGCAAGACGCAGCATTGGGTCAACACGCCGAAGCCAGTATGGAATCCGGACATTCCGAATCCATTCCAGTTCCGCGACCAATGGGTGCAGGTGCCGGACAACGCGTCGTTCGACAACGCGTTCAAGGTGCAATGGGAAATGTTCTTGAAGCATGTCGTCATCGACACGTCGTTCCCGTGGGATCTGCTCGAAGGTGCGAAGGGCACCCAGCTTGCCGATCTCAGCTTACAGTCGTGGCAGAAGCGCCGCTGGATCGACGTGCCGAAGCTAAGCCTGTAAAGGAGGAGAGTACAGATGACTAAATCGCTGCTCCTCCCCCGCGCAGGGGGAGCGTTGTATGAATATGCTCTTGGCAAAGCCGGCTCGTTTGCTGTGTCGACCAAGCCGTTTACGGGCCGTATCGCCTTCTCGGCCGCCCATGTCGTCTGCGATCCGTTTGCGGATGCCGATCCGCTGCATCACACGCAGATCGATTGGAACTCGACCCTCGCCTACCGGCACCATCTGTGGTCGCTCGGTCTGGCTGTGGCGGAAGCGATGGATACCGCGCAGCGCGGGATGGGCCTCGACTGGAACCGCTCGAAGGAGCTTATCCGCGCTTCGATCGCGGAAGCGTGCTCGGTTGGCGGCAAAATCGCCTGCGGCGCGGGAACCGATCATCTGCTCCCGGGACCGTCGGTCACGATATACGACGTGGAAGCTGCCTATGAAGAGCAAGTTGGCTTCATTGAAGGCGAGGGCGGTCAAGTCATTCTGATGGCGAGCCGCGCACTTGCCGCTTGCGCGAAAGGGCCAGAGGACTACGAGCGGGTGTATGGGCGCATTTTAGGACAAGTGAAACAGCCGGTTATCCTGCATTGGCTTGGCGACATGTTCGATCCCGCTCTGGCCGGCTATTGGGGGTGTAAGGACGATCCGGATGAGGCGATGGACGTTTGTTTGCGCGTCATTCGGGCAAACGCGGACAAGGTCGACGGGATTAAAATCTCGCTGCTCGATGCCGGTAAAGAAATCAAGATGCGTCGGCTACTGCCGGAAGGCGTCAAGATGTACACCGGCGACGACTTCAACTACCCGGAGCTGATCAAGGGTGATGAGCAGGGCTACAGCCATGCGCTCCTCGGCATATTCGACGCGATCGCTCCGGCCGCTTCCCAGGCGCTTCATGCGCTCGACGCGGGCGACCTGGTCAGTTATGGGGCGATTATGGAGCCTACCGTCGCCCTGTCGCGCCATATTTTCCAGAAGCCGACGTTCGCCTACAAGACGGGAATTGTGTTCATGGCCTACTTGAATGGCCACCAACCGCATTTCCGCATGATCGGGGGAGCGGAGGGATCGCGCTCGATCGTCCATTTGGCCGAGCTGTTCGTGCTTGCCGACCGGGCCGGGCTATTGGCCGATCCAGAGCTTGCCGCCGAACGGATGAAGCTTGTCTTAGCGCTGGCAGGTATTCGACCGTAATCTTTTATAGCAATATTTGAAATCCGGGAGGGATCAGCATGGAACTGCTTCGTTCCATAGACAGACTCAGCTTGAACCAGATTACGACCGATCGGCTGGATATGCGCGAGGCCGTGGAAGCATGCGTTCACGCGGAAGTGCCTTGGATCGCGCTGTGGCGGCATAAAGTGGCCGAGACCGGCCTGGCCGAGAGCAAGCGGCTTGTGCGGGACGCGGGCCTGCGCGTCTCCAGCCTGTGCCGCGGAGGTTATTTTCCGGCGGCCACCGCGGCTGCGCGCAAAGAGCGGATGGACGACAACCGTCGGGCTGTCGAGGAAGCGGCTGAGCTCGGCACCGACGTACTCGTGCTCGTTTGCGGACCAGCTCCGGACCGGGATATCGATTTTGCCCGCAAGACGGTCGAAGAGGCGATCGCGGAGCTCGTGCCGTTCGCTCGCTCGCACGGAGTCAAGCTCGGCATCGAGCCGTTGCACCCGATGTACGCCGCTGAACGCTCCGTCATCAATACGCTGGCGCAAGCCAACACGCTCGCGGAGCAGCACGACCCGCAGGACGTCGGCGTCGTTGTCGACGCGTTCCACGTCTGGTGGGATCCTGGGCTATACGCGCAAATTGAGCGTGCCAGAGGGCGGATACTCGGTTTCCACGTTTCCGATTGGATCGTGCCGGTACCCGACCTGCTAATGGGCAGAGGGATGATGGGGGACGGCGTTATCGAGCTGCGCCGGATGCGACATGCCGTCGAGACGGCCGGATACTCGGGGGCGATCGAGGTGGAAATCTTTAACCAGCAAGTATGGGATATGCCGGGAGACAAAGCGCTCGCGCTAATCAAGGAACGTTACTTGCAGTACGTATGATATGAATTTTTATTTACGGCTTTGGCTAGCCGGGAGAATCGCTTCCCGGCTTGTCAAGGCATAGGTAATGGAGGGAAGGAATGTGAAGATTTGCCGCACCACGCTGATCGGGATCGGGGGATTCGGCGCTCAGCATGTGAATATCATGCAGAAGCTGGCCGGAGAGGGCAGCCTGCAGGTTGTCGCTTTTGCGGAGCCGAATGTCGACGCTCATCAGGAGTCTTACGGTAAGCTGACCGCGCTTGGGGCCATCCATTATACGGACTATGTGCAGATGCTCACGCTTCATCCGGACATCGATTTCGTCGTGATTGTCACGCCGATCCCCACCCACAAGCCGATGTGCATCCAGGTGATGCGGATGGGCTTTCACGTGCTGGTGGAGAAGCCGCCGGCGATAACGATACAAGATCTGGACGAGATGATCGCCGTGCAGCGGGAGACCGGCCGCTTGTGCCAGGTGAACTTCCAGAATACGTCGGGTCAGGCGTTCCGAACGTTGCTGGAAAGGCTTGGCTCCGGCGTGCTCGGGCATGTGGAGCATGTGGTCGGCGTTGGTATGTGGAAACGCTCTCGCTCGTACTACGATCGAACCCGCTGGGCCGGCAAACTGGTCAGCGACGGCCAGTATGTGTTGGACGGGACGTTCAACAATCCGTTCGCTCACTTGCTGCACAATTGCTTGCTGGCGGCCGGAGTCGAAGGCGCCCCAGGTTTACACCCGGAATCGGTGCAGGCCGAGCTTTACCATGTCAACGACATCGAGGGGGACGACATCTCCTGTATTCGAGTCGTTATGGCTAACGAAGCGAGCGTTCATTTTTACGCCATGCTTTGCCACGAAACGAGTGAAGTGCCTTCCATTGCTGTGTACGGGACGCGCGGGGAGGCACATTGGAATTACCAGAACAAGCTGACGATTCGCGCGCAGGATGGCGAAGAAGATTTGGCGTTTGGCCCGGCCGATTTGATGCGCAACATGTATCAGAACCTGCTGGAAGCGATCGAGACCCCGGGCAGGACGCTCTTCTCACCGATCGAGGCGTGCCGAAGCTTCGTACTGGTATCCAATGGAGCCTATGAGTCGGCCCGCGCCGTTCGCTCCATACCCGGCCGGTTTGTGACCGAGCAGGAGGATAGCGACTCCACGGTGCGCTTGCTGTCCGGCTTGTCCGATAAGATGAGGGATGTGGCGGCGAAGAGGCAACTGTACAGTGAATACCCGCTTCCTTGGGCATCGCCGACCCTTCCGTTCAGGATGGAGAGCTACAGCCGATTCGAGTTGCCTGCCGACATGCGTGCAAGTAGCGGTCGACCGACCAATTAGAGGCGTCCCTTCCGGGCTCTTGTTGCCGCTTCGCGGCAGGGGGCCCCTTTTCCTGGTTTCCTTCTTGCCTCTTCCTTAGTAGGGTTTTGATTCACTTATCCCCCTATCAGTTGAGATCAAGGCAGGCTGTACGTCTTTATTTAGAGGAAGTGTTTACTTTGCAGGGCTATGACCAGATTTCGCGTCCCTTTATCTGTATGCGAAAAACAAAAAAATCTAAAGAAAAACCTAGAGAATTTTAAGGTTTGAACTGGAAGGACTGCGGTACAGTATACACGATATCGATAAGCATTCAACCAAGAAAGAAGGTTAGAACATGCCAACAACCTGCAGCCGCCGGAATGGACAGCGTTCCGAAGGCCAAACACGCCTTTTACCGGTATTTTTCTATGGGCGGGATTGAAATCGCTTTCAAGGGGTTCATCCGGATGGATTGGTTGAAAAAACTGAACCTGGGGGTGCGAAGAAGAAACGTTCGGACGAATCGCCGGCAATAAAGCAAATAAGGAGTGTAAAGTGTTTTCGGTGAATGCTGAGAGCTATATGATTCCAAGGAGGACTGTTAATGCTCAGGAAAAGATTCAG
The DNA here is from genome assembly GCF_002803325.1 of Paenibacillus sp. GM2FR. NCBI lineage: Bacteria > Bacillati > Bacillota > Bacilli > Caryophanales > Paenibacillaceae > Paenibacillus > Paenibacillus sp. GM2FR. The sequence goes on from NZ_MKZM01000009.1 coordinate 190,246, forward strand.
GTACCTGCTGCTTTGTCTCGCGGTGCTGCTGATGCTGCCGCAATGGAGAGGAGCGGCTGCGGCGGCGGACAGGGCGCCCGATGCGAAAGATTCGATGTCGGCGTCGACAACGGCGGTGTCGGAGGTGTCAAATTTCTATAATACGATTATGCAGGTAGGAGCCGACCCTTGGGTTTACAAGCATACGGACGGCTATTATTACAACGTCTTTGTCAACGCCAGCGGCATCATGATCCGCAGATCGATGACCATCACCGGCATTGAAGCGGGCGAGAGGAGCCTAGCCTGGACACCGGTTAAGGGTACCTTGTACAGTTCCAATGTTTGGGCACCCGAAATGCACTATCTCAAAGATATCGATGGCAAATACAAATGGTATATTTACTTCGCGGCTGACAACGGAACCAACGCAAACCACCGCATGTATGTGCTGGAGAACGCCAGTGAGAGTCCGATGACCGGAACCTGGGAGTTCAAAGGGAAAATAACCGATTCCACGGACCGCTGGGCGATCGACGGCACGGTGCTGACTGTAAATGAGAAACACTATTTCATCTGGTCCGGCTGGGAGGAAACGGATGGGAGTTTCCAAAATCTATATATAGCGGAAATGAGCGATCCACGGACCATCAGCTCGCAGCGGGTATTGATTTCGACGCCTGACCATGATTGGGAAACGTCCCCGGGCAGGATCAACGAAGGTCCCCAAGTCAACATACGCGGTAACACCATCAACTTGGTCTATTCCGCAAACGGGAGCTGGACAGACAGTTACTGCCTCGGACTGATCACGGCCAAGATTGGCGACGATTTGATGAACCCCAGCTCCTGGGTAAAACAGGACAATCCGATTTTCTCCAGCGCCAACGGCGTTTATGGCCCGGGTCACCACAGTCTCACCACCTCTCCCGACGGCAGTGAGGACTGGATTATCTACCATTCCGCCCGCTGGCCAGGATCAGGGTGGACCCGCAATGTCCGAGCGCAGAAATTCATCTGGAACGCAGACGGAACGCCAAACCTGGGAGAGCCCGTCGATCCAAACAAACCGATTGCCAAGCCTTCAGGGGAGCCGGCACGTCAGCGCTATGAGGCGGAAGCAGCCCTGTTGGTGAAAGATCCCAGCGGCGGAACCGGCCCCGGCGTTTGGTGGGAAGGTACCGCTTCCGACGGGAAGAAGATCGCCAATATCAAGAACGCCAATGATTATGCCCAGTTTACAGTCAACGTGCCAGAGGCGGGATTTTATGTGCTGTCTGTGCGCAATGCCAACGGCTCATCGAATGGGGTGGATGCTTCACATATCTTGTCGGTAAACGGCAGTTCCGGCGCCCGTTTGAACATCGTCTATTCCGGCTGGAATCGTTGGGGAGCCTCCACGGTGAAAGTCTATCTTAAACAAGGCAACAATACCATCCGTTTCTCGACGGGTGCCAACCTTGCCGAAATTGACAGCATGGATATATTCAAGCTTGATGTTGCGTCGGAAATTCTATTCGATTCTCCGGGGTACACGCTGGGGTTAGGTGAAAGCCGCAGTTTGCCCGTGTATACGGTAACAGGCACTACCTATTCCCCTGTGGACAGCGGAGTTTCCTTCAGTTCTTCCAACAAAGAGGTCGCTGATATTGATGGGATGGGGGTCAAAGGACTCAAGGCAGGCAGCGCCACGATCACCGCGACATATAACGGAAAGACGGCCACAGCCACGGTTACCGTTGCCGCTGAACCTAAGTCTGTGCAGTCCATTGCCATCAGCGGATTGAACAACATCCTGACCAGCGGGCTGACAGGGCAACTGCAGTTAACAGCTCGCTACAACACCTATGAAGTCCAGGATGTGTCGGCTGACGCCACGTACTTCAGCAGCAAACCAGACGTGGCCAAGGTTACGGTCACCGGTCAGGTATATGACACTGGGCCGGGGGATACGGTGATTACAGCCGTATACGGCGGCAAGGAAGCAAAATTCAACTTAACAGTAACACCCGATCCGTCTCAGGTTCCTCAGATTATTTCTCAAGTAAAAACTCCCTCCGGAGTGACACCGAGGCTGCCCGGCGTTGTTGACGTCAATTACAAGGGTGAGATAAGCATCGCCGAGGTCAGCTGGAAGCTGGAAGGAATACACTTCAACTCACTTGGCACGATTCAGGTACCTGTCATATTAACACTGAATGGCGAGAAGATTCCTGCTGCCGTTTCCGTAGAAGTGATCCCGGGATGGGGTCTTGATGAGATTGTAGATAACATGCGCAGCAGGATAGTCGGTTTCTCTTATCCGCTGGGCGAAGGCTTGGGAACCTATAGTCAAGATGCGTATAATGCTCTCTTGGCTGAGCTGGATCATGCGGAAGAGATGTCTGTAGACCCTGATCTGCGTGAAGAGCAGTTTGAGGAGGCGCTGGATCGCCTTGCTGAAGCGGAAGCAGCCCTGCTTGGCTCACTTAACCTTACCGAGGATGGCGTGACCTATAACGCCTACCGGGATTTCTCCGGCGATGAGACGGGCAAGTACCCTTACGGCATTACCACCGAAGCTCTAACCAATGGCGCTACTGCCACTGTGCAAGAAGAGGACGGGAATAAGTTCCTTCGACTGACCACAACCGCTGTTGCGGGCAAGGCAAATTTGTTCCTGCCGTTTGCAGGCGAGGTCAAGGCAGAAGCGGATCAGCGCATCGTCATCGAATATCGTGCCAGATTAAACAGCAGCTTTCAGTACGCCAATGGTGCCATGGTGAGAAATGACAGCGGCACCGGCAATTATTCCATGGTCACAGCTTTTGATACGGGTAAAATCATCGTACAGAATGGGGGGTCCAAGAAGCCGGTCAAGAACACTTCATACAATACATGGTACAAAATTAAAATGGTGGCAAACTGGGACGCCAAGACTTATACCGTTTATATTAACGATGATCCTGTTCCGGCGGCCACTGACTTCCTCTTCCGCCATACAGGCGGCAGTAAGTTGACCGGCCAGCTGTTCGGCATCGACGGCTACGCTAACGCTTCAATCGACTTCGACGATTTCAAAGTCATGGTTACGGGAGGATCGAAAACTGCGCCGATCACATCCGCGGCTCTTTCGCCAGAAGTTCCGAATGGCCAAAATGGCTGGTATACGCATCCGGTAACGGTAAGTTTGTCAGCAAAAGCTCCACGGGATAGCGTTGCAAAAACCGACTACAGTCTGGACGGCGGGACAACTTGGCAAACCTATACGGCACCAATCACATTCAGCCAAGACGGCACTTACACAGTTACCTATCGTTCGGTTGATCCAGCAGGGAATGAGGAGATGGCGAAAGCCGTCAGCTTTAAGCTGGATACGAAAGACCCGACTATAGAAGTTGTCATTCCTGGAGATGGCGGCACCTATGAAGATAGCGAGGATTTGACCCCTTTAGTGACTACGCTGGATACGGCATCAGGGGTCGACAACAGCAAGACGACGGTGACGCTGGATACGTATTCCTATCCGATCGGCACGACGATCCCACTCTTTTCATTGCCGCTGGGAACACATACGCTTGAGGTGTCTTCAGTTGATCTAGCCGGCAATTCAGGCAGTAAAACCGTTGTTTTCCATACCGTGGCAAGTATCAATTCATTAAAGGCATTAGTGACGCGTTTTGCCAAGAGCAAGGAAATCGATAATGCCGGAATCGCCCGTAGCCTGCAGAAAAAACTGGAGAATGGCAATTTGAACAGTTTTGTTAACGAGGTGCGGGCGCAAGACGGAGAACACATATCGAACGATGCGGCAAACTATTTACTTAGGGACGGACGCTTCTTGTTGTCCCGGCAATAATTTGAAGGAAGCATTAAGCTCTGGCATTTAAATGAAAAGCTAACGCAAACGGGAAAGGGAAGCGCCAAAAAAGGACGCGAGCGAACTCGCGTCCTTTTTTTTCTGTACGTGAAAAACAAAAAAAACTATAGAAAAACCTAGAGATTCTTAAGGTATGCACCGGTGGGACTGCGATACAGTATAAACATCATCGAAAAGCAATTAACCAAGAAAGAAGGTTAGAACATGCCAACAACACCTGCGACCGCCGAAACGGACAGTGTGCCGATGGCCAAACAAGCCTTTTACGAGACCAAGAGGTTTCGGCAGAATATTCCGCTGTTCCTCATGCTCGTACCAGGGATCCTGTATTACGTGATATTCCGGTATCTTCCTATGGGCGGTCTTGTGATCGCTTTCAAGGATTACAATTTCCGCGATGGCATTTTGTCCAGCCCTTGGGTGGGACTCAAGTATTTCAAGATTTTATTTCAGTCCGACGCTACGCTGCAGATCATCTGGAATACCCTCGAATTAAGTATTCTGAATCTGATCTTCGGTTTTCCCGCGCCGATCATTATCGCCATCGCGCTGAATGAGGTTCGAAAAAGATGGCTGAAGCGATGGATTCAAACGATTATTTATCTTCCCCACTTTCTGTCATGGGTCATCGTAGCAGGGCTGGTTCTCACCTTGTTTTCGATCGACGGCGGCACCGTTAACAAGCTGCTGGAGCAATGGGGAATGGAGCCGGTGCCGTTTTTGTATCGCATCGAATCCTGGGTCGCGATCTTTATCGGCTCCGGGATGTGGAAGGAAATGGGGTTCGGTGCCATTATCTATCTCGCCGCCCTTTCGTCCATTGATCCCAGCTTGTATGAATCCACCGCCTTGGACGGCGCGGGTAAGCTGAGACAGATCTGGCATATTACGCTGCCGGGCCTCCGTCCTACGATTATCCTTCTGCTGATCCTGGGCATGGGCCGCTTGATGGAGGTAGGGTTCGACCAGGTTTACAACTTGCAGAATCCCACAGTCCTGGAAAAAGCCGAGGTCATCAGCACCTATGTGTACAAAGTGGGGCTGCAGAAGGCCCAATTCAGTCTGACCACGGCCATGGGTCTATTCGAGTCCATTGTCGGCTTGGTGCTGCTGTTGTCGGCTAACGCACTGGCCAGGAAATTCGACCAGGGATTATTCTAGCCCATGCTTCCGAAGCAAGTTTTGTACGAAGCTTATCCGGAAAGCAAGGCTCACAAAACTTTAAGGGAGGGGACCTGCATTGAGAGAGTCGGCTAGCGGAAGGGTTTTTTCGGTCTTCGTTCACACGGTTTTAATTATCATCGCACTCACCTGCATTCTGCCTTTCCTGCATTTGATCGCTTTGTCCATAAGCGAAGGGCAGGCAGTGGATCTGGGACAAGTCTTGTTCTGGCCGGTGGGCCTTGATTTTACCGCTTACAAATATTTTTTTCAGAACACGCCAGCCTTGCGGGCGTTTGGCAACAGCGTCATCATCACATTGGGCGGAACGGCGCTTAGCATGCTGACTACGGTTCTGACGGCGTATCCTTTGTCCCGCCGCTATCTGTATGCCCGCAAGCCGCTCACAACGGCCGCGCTGTTTACGATGTTGTTCAGCGGCGGCATGATTCCCACGTATCTAGTGATGAACAATCTGCATTTGACGAACACGTACTGGTCCTTATGGTTCGTTGGGCTGATCAGTACCTATAACATGTTAATCATGAAAAGCTTCTTTGAAAACATTCCGAGTGAAGTGACGGAATCGGCTCAGATTGACGGCTGCGGAGAGACGCAACTGCTTTTGCGCATTATTTTGCCTTTATCCCTGCCCATGCTGGCCACATTGACGTTATTCTACGGCGTTGGTTACTGGAACATGTTCATGAATGTCATTCTTTACATCAATCGAACGGAACTGCAGAATCTCACGGTCATTGTCCAGAGCATGCTGCAGATTCAGAGCATGGACAATATGATGGCGATGGATATCATGCAGCAGCAGGAGCTGATCTCCGAGAAACTGAAGGCGGTAGGCGTTATGGTGATGGTGGTGCCGATGCTGGTGGTATATCCGTTTTTGCAAAAGTATTTCGTTCAAGGGATTATGCTGGGTTCCATTAAAGGTTAGCGGCAACAAATCCATTCATTATAGATCATGGGTCGAGAGGAGCTTGTAAATGTTAAAACAAACATCCAAGTGGAACAAAAGGGTCTGGTCATCCTCAGTACTGGCTATCGTGTTGACGGTGGGGGCTGCCGGCTGCAGCCAGCCAAAAGAAGAGGGGCGAAGCGGAGATAAACCTGTCATTACCGTGTCAAACTATGACAGAGGCAATATCCCGGCCGCGGAGGGAACCGTGGAGGAGAACCGCTGGACTAAATGGATTAATGAACATTCTCCGGTGGAGGCCAAGTTTGTGCCCGTGCTCCGGTCGGAATCGACTCAGAAGCTAAATGTGATGTTCGCATCCGGCAGCGCGCCGGATATGATCAATGATTATGATACGGGCTTCAGGGATTCCCTATATCAGCAGAAGCAACTGCTGCCCCTGGACGATTACTTGCAGTATGTCCCTGAATATGAAAAATTGCTGGAGAAGTATCCCCAGTTGCGCGAGGTGGGCACCAAGCCGGATGGCAAGCTTTACGAAATCGGCAAAATTAACGAGCCCCATCTGCAAAGCGTGGCGTTTATCCGGGTGGATTGGTTGAAAAAGCTGAACCTAGAGGTGCCGAAGACGACCGAAGAGCTGATTACAGTCTTGAAGGCTTTTGTAGAGCAAGATCCTGACGGCAACGGCAAGAAGGATACGTACGGAACGAATATAAGCTATACCTCCGGCGGCATGGTCGATTCCATGTTCGGCTCGAGCGGTTGGGCCATCTCGGCTGACGACAAAATCATCCGCAGCTGGGATAACACGCTGGAGGCGACGAAATTCAAGAAGAGACTGTTCGACGAAAGACTGATCGACCCGGATTACCTGGCGGACACGAACGGTTCCAAAGCCAAGAAGGATTATTTGAACGGCAAGGTGGGCGTTTTCCTTCCTCCGCAAATCAACAACTGGTTTGAGAGTACGGTCACCGATATCAAGACCATCAGAAAGGTGGTCCCGGATGCGGAAATTGCGCCGATGATGCAGCCCGAGTCTCCTGTGGGACAGTTTACCCATCACGTGACCAACCCGATTCAGATGACAACGGTGGTTAACGCCGCAGCCAAAGATCCCAAGGCTGTGATGGAATATATCAACTTTATGCTCCAGCCGGATACGGCGCTGACGTTGAGAAAGGGGCTGGAGGGAGAACATTGGAACAAGTCAGCGGACGGTGCGCCCATCGTGATTGATCCCGACAAGAATACGAAGGAAGTGGATTGGGCCGCGGACTACACCATGTTCTATTCTCTCCCGCAGAACGAATCTTTGACCTCCGTATCGGCATTTAATGTAGAGGATCCGGATCAGAAGGCGGGGCTGGAGATGATGAAGCAGGCAGACCAGTTCTTGCTCAATCCGGACGCCAAATATCCCGCTCTGAGTCACTACGAGCATATGCCGGTTCTGCCAAGCGACCTGGTGGTTATCAGTACCAACGTGAACAAAGAAGTGAGCGACATCATTGTCAAAGGAATCATAGGCGGGTCCAAATATACGGCCGAGCAGGCTATTGCGGATGCTAAAGCAGCCTGGGAGAAAGGCGGTGGCAAGCAGATTGAGGAATACATGAATACGTGGTATCAAGAAAATAAAGACACGGCCTTCCTGGGCGATGATGTACTGGAAATGGTCCGCTCCCAACTAAAGTAAAGTTCGGACGGAGCACCGGGAATAGAATAAGGACTTGGTCCGGTAGAAGCCGGGCCAAGTTTTGTTTTAATTCAGGATGAAAGGGATTACAATCGGATTACATCATCGTTTGGGGGAGGGAGCCAGACTGAATCCGATAAGTTGGCCGGGGAGAATTGCCGGAGAAATGAAGGGCAGCTTCAAGTTGAAGCTGATTGTACTGCTCTCGTGTATGGTCACATTAGCCTTTGCATTAGCGGGGTGGCTGGTCTACCGCTTAAATGTCCAATTGATGGAGGACGAGATCAGCAAGCAGTTCTCCATTGCCAATGAACAGGCTTTGGCCCGATTGGAACTCACCTTCCAAGAGGTAAGCCGGGTATCCCAATCCATTATACTGAACCCTTCTATAGAAATGTTCGTCACAGAGAGCCTTGATCCCGGAGGGGATCTCTATACGCAATACAAGAACCGTAAGTACGTGGAGGAGCAGCTGATCACGCTGCAAGTGGATACGCCGTCGATTCGTTCCATCTTTCTGTTCAATGAAAATGGAGATTTGGCTATTCGCTCCCAAAATGGGGCGTCAGGGGAACCCGGACCTGAAGAAATGGCCATGTTGATGGGCAAGCTGGAATCGCATCGGGGGAACTTGGTCTGGGGACGGGCCAGTCTGCCTAGTAGTGTCGATCCTGGCGGACGCCGGACGGTGCTAATTGCCGCCAGACGGATGCTCAATGATAAGCTGATTCCGTACGGAACCATGGTGGTGGTCATGGAGGAAAGACTGGTGTCCAAAGTGCTGCGGGATCTTACGGAGAACGGCAACGGTAAGGTACTGCTGCTGGAACCTCTGGAGGGACTGCTCTACGCCAATATGAATCAGGAGGAGACGGAACAACTCATGCGCTTGATCGAAGCCGGCGATCCCCAATATGTCAAGATGAGTGGGGTCACCTATTTATTTGTCCGCCATCGTCTGGAACCGGCAGGCTTCACGTTATATGGAGGGGTTTCTCTGGAGGAAATTCAACGCAAAAACAAAGACATCATCCATATCTTTGTTATTGCCGGAATTGGCGTCGTGCTTCTTAGCGCACTGCTGATTACGATTTCTACCAGAACCTTGCTGAAGCCACTGGCTGATCTGCTGCGGGGGCTGCGCAAATTGCGTTCGGGGGATTTCTCGGCTCGGATTAGCGTCCGTTCCGGCGATGAGCTCGGGTTCATCGGTGAGAGCTTCAACAGCATGGCGGAGCAAGTAAGCACTCTGATCAACAAAGTGTATCTGGCCCAGATCAGCCAGCGGGAATCGGAATTAAAAGCCATTCAGGCGCAATTGAACCCTCATTATCTGCATAACCTGTTCAATGAACTGTATTGGAAGCTGTATAACGACGACCAGGCAGAGGCGGCTCTACTGATCAACGCCATCTCGGAGATGCTGAAGTATTCGCTTAAATCCGTCAAGACCGATACGACGCTGGGAGAAGAACTGCAGCAGATACGGAATTACATTAAGATTCAGACCGAATTGTTTACCGGCGAGATTGAAACGATCATTCAGGCCGAAGAATCGCTTCTGGGCCTACGGATGATGAGATGCCTGCTGCTGCCGGTGGTGGAAAATGTTTTTGTGCATGCCTTCCGAAATATGGATGAAGACCGGGTGCTCAGGGTGAAGGCGGCTTTACGGGATGGAGCGCTGCATATCGAGGTGGCTGACAACGGCTGCGGCATGGATGACAGCACTTTATATGCTTTGAAGGAAGCTGAGGATGCGCTGTCTGAGAACAACAAAACGGGAATTGGCTTTAAAAGCGTGCTGCGACGCATTGAACTGGTGTATGGGGCTCCTTACGGAGTAGAGATTTCCAGCGTCAAGGGAAAAGGAACGACCGTTCACATCAAGCTTCCCATTCAGACGATCCCGCAAGAGTACTAAGCCTATTCTTTCGAAGCGAGTTTTGCTCGAAGCTTATTATGAGGTAACGCTCACAAAACTTTTAGGAGGGAAATGGATGAAAGCCAAGCTGTTTATCGCCGAGGATCAACCGAATTTTCGCAAAGGATTGCTCAAGCTGGCCGGGAAACGGTCCGCCGAGTGGGTGGTGGCGGGAGAAGCGGCAAATGGCCTGGCCGCTCTGTCTTCGATGGAGCAATGCATCCCGGATTTGCTGTTAACCGATATCCGCATGCCCCATATGGATGGGCTCGAACTGGCCGAGGAAATCAAGGCTCGCGGCTGGGGGACCAAGATTGTGATCATCACGGGATTCAAAGATTTTGCTTACGCCCAGTCCGCCCTCAAGTTTGGAGTGCTGGACTTTATCACGAAACCTTGCGTAGAAGCGGATATATTAAACATGCTCGATCGGACCTATGTACGGCTGATCGAAGAGGATCAGTCCGGGCGGCTGGTGGAGGATTGGAAGCGCCAGCATGAGGACAGCCAGCTTCGCTCAGCGATTATGGGCATGTCCTGCAACAACGGAGAGGTGGAGGCTTTGCTCGGACGGATGAAGGAATGCGAGCTTTACTTTCTTAGCATCCCTACCTATATTTCCTCAGAAAAACATTATTCCGCCCAGGATATGCCGCTATTGCAGTTTGCTCTCGGCAACATTGTCAGGGAGCATTTGCATAAATGGTATGGCGGAGGCTTCCGTTTTTTTTCCTTGAGTTCATCGGAATGGGCTTTATTGGTGGACAGGACGGATTCCCGGCCGGAAATGCCATCTTCCTGGTTGCAGATCCTCACCGATTCGATTCAGCAGTATCTGAAACTGGCGCTTGCCTACTGCGGACAAGGACGATGCCGCATGGCGGAGGACCTGCGTCAGGCTTACGAGCGGTATTGCAGCGGGCTGGGCCGGGAGGCGGCCTCTGAGCGCAGTACTGGCTATGAATCTTTACTTAACCAGACGGCGCTTTACGAAAAGGAGAAGGAAATCGTATCCTGGCTTATGTCGGGAGACAATGGCCGTTTGAACAAGGAGCTTCTAGATCAAGAGGTGCGAATCAGTAGTATGCCCCTGCAAACCGCTAAAATCGAAGCCCTGCTCCTGGCCACGGCCCTTCTCCGGCTGGTGCAAGTACAGTTTCCTGTATGGCGGATGGCCGCACGTTCCATCGAGTGGGGTTCCGTCTACAAATGCGAGACGCCCGAAGAGATTGTGGCTTGGCTGCAGGGATACATCCATGAATTCCTACTCTCCCATAACAACTGGCTTGCCGGCAAAAAAGATAATCCGGTCAAGCAAGCCATCCGGTTTATCGAAGAGAAATATATGGACGAATGCGGATTGGCTAAGGTGGCGGCGCATGTTCATCTCAACCCCAGCTACTTCAGCAACCTGTTCAAGAAAGAAACTGGCGAAAGCGTCACCGGCTATATCCAAAACCTGCGCGTGCAGAAAGCGAAGATCCTGCTCAAAAGCACCGATATGAAAATTTTCGAAATCGCCCAAGCCATCGGTTTTAACGATTCCAATTACTTCACGCATATGTTCAACAAAGTAGCAGGGCTCTCGCCCAAGGAATACCGCAAGCGGACAGCAGAGCCGCCGCAGGGAGTCGCGGATGGATTTTGATGCGGATGGGCAGTCTGATTCTCTTGAGGTAGCTTGGAATGCCCGGCATTTATGATGAAAGATGACACTAATAAATACGTATTAAAATTAGATTGAACATTCTTTCTAATAGACTGCGAAGGAAAAGCGCGATGTTCGATAAATACAAAAAATCACAAAAAAAGTGCTGTATACAACGCTCAGACTTTTTCGGGAGAATGGCTTGCAGGCTACCTCGATGTCAATGATTTCGAATGAATCCGGCGTGACGGCTTTTGAACTGGCAGAACGCGGTACGGTTGTGTTTGTGGCAGGACGACGCGAACAAGAAGCAAAGACAGTTCTGTTTGCGACCGAAGGCAAAGGAATGGATACCCTCGAACGATTTAAGGAACATCTATCCACCAAAGGTGCTTCTGCCGAGCAGATCGAGGACGTGTGCTGTGACATGTCTCCCGCTTTTTATCCGTGGAATCCAGGGCTACTTTCCCCAAGCGGAAATCACCTTTGATAAACTCCATATCATGAAGTTGGTGAACGAAGCCGTTGACGACGTGCGCATTCAAGAACAAAAGCAGGCCCCGGAGCTTAAACATACGAAGTACATCTGGCTAAAGAACGAATCCAACCTCAAAAGCGAACAAAAGGATACATTGACGCGGCTGAAGGACAGCGATCTGCAGACCGGACGCGCCTATCGCTTGAAATTGGCGATGCAGGATTTTTGGTTGAATACAAAATCAAAATCTTCCTGTATGAGTGTAACTGCTAACGCACAATATCCAGTGGTTGACGGCAGAAGTTATCCGACCCTAGTGATAGAACAGGGAGAATCAAGATTCTCCCTGGATGACGCGTTGACCATATGATCGTCGATGATTCAATGTTTTTCTGTACGCCGTAGATCTAACGGGTTGGAGATGCCTGCTGTTATTTATGTTGTTTTATTGTTTTGTCGCCGCGGCCGCTCACGATGCCCAGCTTGCGAACCGCCTCAATTGCGCCTTTCGCCAACTTCGGGATGTCCTTATCGTCCGCGAAGCCGGTCGTTGCGCCCGCTTTAGCAGACAGTTTTAAGCGCTCTAGCGATCATCGCTGCCATTTCCGCACGGGTAATACGCGCATTCGGCCGGAAGCTACCGTCCAGGTACACGCTCACAATGCCTGCTTCAACAGCATCCGCGATTTCTTGCTTCGCCCATCCGCCGATTTTGGCCTCGTCCGTAAACGCAGTCGCTGAACCTGCTCCTTCCAGCTTAAGCGTCTTGGTCAGCATGAACGTAAATTCGGCGCGGGTAAGGAAAAGTGTAGCTATTTTAGGGGCAGTAGCACTTTGTAATTATTCTACACAAGGGTGGGTAAGAGGTTGGAATTTTAATACTCAAACAGAGCTTCTAAAAGGGGTTTTTTTAACAGTAGCAGATGAGGGCCAAGCGTTGATAAAACTTAACTCTGTAAAAGAAACACTGCTGGCTGATTTATATTTATGGTTGGTGAATCACTTTCCACATGAAGAAGATCCAAAATATGAAGACGATGAAATGGCTCATTCTATAGGCCCCCGAGAGAGTCTGGCTGACCTTATAGAGATAATATTTTGAAACTACTGAAAATGCGTGGCACTAAGAAATCACAATTTGAATATAAAAGAGTTGTGGATGAATTGCCGCATTTAAGTTGGCTGAAATGGGCATTAGCTGAGGCGAATTTGGCTGCTAGACGTAATACATGGACTCCTCCTCGACCTATTGATATTATATTACTTTCAAGTAATAAAGAAAAGAGACTCGTGCGAAGTGGTGAAGAGCTTCTTGATGTCATTGTCGATGCATTAAATAGAATTGAAAAAAGGCTTCACGGCGCCACCCCAGAAGTGCGTTCTTTATGGAATTATTTGGAGAATGGTGAATTCACTCCTTGGAACGAAAATGAGTTTTCTAATTATATTAAACAACGTCTAGATGATGAAATAAGAGGGAGAGGAATTATAACAAATCGCGAAGTTGAACTTCAACCTACATTAGGATGGAAATAGGAGAACGAACGGACATCCATGTAGATGCTGTACTACCTGATAATAATAAATATGAGAAGATTACAGTTATAATAGAGATCAAAGGGAAATGGCATCCAGAGCTTCTTGAAGCTATGCAAGACCAGCTATCCAACAGATATTTAAAAGAAGGAAAGACACAGTATGGGTTATATTTGGTAGCATGGTTTGATAGTGATAAGTGGGACCCTAATGATCCACGCAAAAGAAAAAGCTCTAAACACGAAATTACAGAGGTAAAGAGAGTTTTACAGGAACAAGCAGAGAGTTTATCGATTAATAAATTGATAAAACAATATGTGATGAACGTGACTTATTATGTGTAAATATATATAAACATCACAAAACCCGCTCAATGAGTGGGTTTTGCCTTCCAAAGTGATTACAATTGTTTTGTAGTCTAACACTTTATAATCATCCTGATATTAAATGTAAGGATACATAAATAGAGTTGAAATTATCATGGTATATAGCACCCTACTGCTCATCCACCAACTCAATAATCTCCCGAATATCGCTTATATTCAAAGCCTCAGCGATTCTTTCAATATGACTAAAGCTGATACTTTCCCGTTTTCCATTGGCAAGTTCACTTAATGCAGCGTGCCGTACATCGGATATTCGGGATAATTCCCGCAAAGAAATATTATGTGCCTTGGTCAATTCCGAGATTTTAACGACAACTTTTTTCCTCATTATAATCACCTCTCAAAGATCGATTTCAACTTGACTATACGCATAAGCGTACCGTATAATGATCTCAACACTGGTACTCATATACGTAACAAAATGCATTTATCAGTGTTTATCGATCCTTAAATCAGCTTTTAGAGAAGGAGAATCCCATGTCAAGCTTTCTGGAATCCTTATATTACGGGCAGTTGAATCCTGTAGAAAAGGTTGCTTCGAACGATCCTCAGTATGGCCAATTGAGTCGGCAAATATCCGAGTCCATGGATGGCTGGAAGAAGAGGCTTTCAGAAGATGAGTTTCGAGAGCTCGAGGATCTACTAGATTTATATCGACAAGTTCAAGGACTGGAAATGGCTGCTTCTTTTACTGATGGTTTTAGGCTGGGAGCGGCGATGATCATCGAGGTGTATTCTGAGATCGTGTGATTAGTAAGAACAGATAGTAAGGATTATATATAAAGTTCTCTCCAAGACTTATCCTTATCACCTCAATGATAAATAGCTTGCATGTAACTTCATGGATTGATCGATGTAGTGAGATGCGTCGACCTCCATCAACGCTAAGGGCAAATTAAACAGTGTCTAGTCTCCGCCTGGGGCTAGCTGAAGAAGACAATCAGGCTGACCTGAAGGGAATCCGGTGACAGGGAATCTCTAGGGTGACATCAAATCTGTCACTACACCCGTAGAAGCTTGTGTTGTCGTTATCTTCGGACAGGGGTTCGACTCCCCTCGCCTCCACCAATACCATGAAAAACCCGACCTCGTGAGGTCGGGTTTTTGCTGTAGAATAGCTGATAAGTGTGAACAATAAATTTCACTGTCTTGTAGATGTTTTTATTTATGGATAGTGGAATATACGGTTTCAAGATAAGCAATTGAATGGCGTTCGGCTTCTTCTTTGCGTATCCAACCATCAGAAGCCTGGCGTAAACGTTGATATAGCTTGATAGTGGCCTTTAACGCACGGTAACAACTTTCGTAGCTGTGGAGTGGAATCGTGTCCCGAAGCTCAGCCATCTCCATTTCAGCAAATTGCTCTAGCCGTCGGACTCCCGCGGGAAGATGGCCGTTACGCATGAGTATCAACGGTCCTAATACTGCATTGCGAATAAACGTAATATGTTGGATGAGCTCGAACAACTCGCCTCTTCCTAATTTCGCCGCACCATAATGCACCCAAACCCAGAACCGATCTTCCATCCATTGCATAGAGGGCGATGGATAGGCAGGGGATGTCTCGGCAAGGATCGTTCTGATCTCCTCGTCTCTCTCCCAAAGCACAATCGGATTCTCCGTTCGTATCCTAAGCTCCGATTTCGAAATGAACTTTAGATCCACGTGAAGCAACGGTGGGCCGTATAGGCAAATAACCAGACGTGGTTCGCCGACATGCTCACCTGTGAATGCCGACAGTAACTGTTCGAGCTCTTCTGCGAGCTGAATGCGTTGCTCCATAATTTCATTGCGATACGCGTTATCGTACACGATGACTAAATCTAGATCGCTATACTCGTCCATGGCTCCGTGGATCATGGAGCCGCCTGCAAGGAGGCCCGTAAGTCGATTATCTCGACTGATTTTCTTTTTTGCCTGCTTAATGAAGCGTTCGTGAACGGGTAACATCATGCTATGCACTCCTTAAAGATAGGACCCATATATAAATGGGTATTACGCCAATATATCATTGTGGTAAATTCGTTGTCAAACGGGTAATACTCAGGTGACATCAAATCTGTCACTACACCCGTAGAAGCTTGTGTTGTCGTTATCTTCGGACAGGGGTTCGACTCCCCTCGGTTCCATCATAATGAACACCATCCGCATGAGGATGGTGTTTTTGTTTTATATTAATACTATAGGTTAGAGCAATGTCTTACAGATGGAGTGAAATCGATGAATCATAGTCATGATGGAGAGGATCGATTGATAACGGTGCTCAATATGGATGGTCAACAGCTAACCCCGTGTTTGCTCCATCGGGCTTGGCGGGAAGTTGAGCGATCGCGAGCTGTCTGGATTGATGAGCAGACGATCCAATTGCTTTATAATCCGTTCTTATTTCGGGGCTATCGAAAAGCTGCACTGAAACGAGATCATCACACTTGTTTGTGGTGCGGAGGGCACGCCACGACAGTAGACCATATTATCCCCTCAAGCAAAGGGGGCTCGGATCTTCCCCACAACCTGATCGCTTCATGCAGCGAATGCAATACGAAACGTGGAAACCGTCCGGCATGGTCCTATCTCAAAGAAAACGCACGCGCTGTTCCGAATCTTATAAAGCTGTGCTGGCGTATCTTTATCGCTAATTACAGACATCGCCCAATGAAAAAAGGGGACACTTGAGTAAGGCTTAGATTTATGATTTGAGAATCGTGGTGCAGTGAGCTTCAATGATCGCAGCCGTTTGTTGACGATCGAATTGATGGTAAACCATATCCACTGTAGAATTTTCGGCTTTCTTGCATCCATCTTGAAGTGCAGACCATTAAAGAGTAGGAGTACAACCAGTGCTGTAAAAGCAGTCCATTTATTTGCGTTATGGAAAGGATGGTTTTGACCAAGGGATTCGAACAAAGCTGCCGCTATTTCAAAATAGTAGGATAAGCATCTTCGCCAAAGTACCCATGAAGTCCGCACTTATTCCTTCAGGTAAGGAGACCTTTGTTGACTTCTAATAATTCCATCTCAATCATCCTGTTCATCAGATTTCCTTCTTATCATCATATTCAATTGTTATAACAATTATAAAGTCATAAAATTGGAAAACTATAGGGTTTAAACTTGAGGTTGTGGATTTTCTATGTTCGATTAAAAGTATAAAATCCTTAGCTAAAAGTTTGCAAAGCAAGACACCTCAATGACCACACTCCAAAAGTGTCAAATGCGCGTTATGCTGAAGAAGGGCCTAGAGGTCCTTCTTTTTTGCTTTCGGTCCTTTTTTTCTGACATTTGTCATAACCGGCTTGTGACAACCCACACTAATTGAATCTCGCGCTTTTTCAATATAATGAGGACATCAAGTAACGAAAGAAGAAATTAGCGGAGGTTAGGACAAAATGAAAAAGGCGATTGAATGTATAAATCTAGTGAAGAAATTCGGCGACTACTGTGCCGTTGATCATATGAATCTATCATTTGAGAAAGGTCAAATATCAGCATTGCTCGGACCGAATGGGGCAGGCAAGACAACAACCATTTCCATGATACTCGGAATGATCAAGCCAACATCAGGAGAAGTCAGGGTCTTGGGGATGCCGTCTGGAACAAAAGAATTACGGCAACGCGTCGGAGCGCTTATGCAGGATGTTAAAGCTGCAGATGGACTTACGGTCAAAGAAGTGCTTCAATTGTTTCGCAGTTATTATCGTAATCCGATGTCGCTAGAGCGATTGTTAGACATTTCGGGTCTCCACGCGGATCAGAAACGACGCGCATCCTCGCTGTCTGGAGGACAACGTCGTAGATTAGCTTTCGCCCAAAGCTTGGCGGGGAATCCAGAGCTTCTCCTGCTTGATGAACCAACGGTCGGAATGGATATCGAGGCTCGTGGTCGCTTTTGGGACACCATTCAAGCGCTGGCAAGTGACGGACGTACGGTGCTTTTGACTACACATCATTTAGATGAAGCTGATGCTGTCGCAGATCACATCGCACTCATCGCCAGAGGACAGGTTGTTGCGGAAGGGACTCCGGAACGTTTAAAGGCTCAAACAGCACTTAGAACCGTTTCATTTCGAGCGGCGAACGCGCCAGCTGAGCAGGAATGGCTCACATTACCTGGTGTAGAAAAGGCAGAATGCAACGGCGAGCGGATTCGCCTTTATGCCAAAGAGACCGATGTATTGTTATTTACACTGATGCAGTCTGAATGGGGAATTTCAGATATTGATATACAATCTGCCAGCTTAGAAGATACATTCCTAAGTCTTACAGGTACACATAGACCAACGATTAAACGATAAAAAACATGTTTAGGAGGAAAAGAGCTATGTTACATATCTTTGTTGCCCAGACCAAAGCAGAAAGTATACGAATTATCCGCAGTCCATTCTTCTTACTCTTCTCCATTGCGATGCCGCTTGCTTTCTACTTTTTATTTGCGAGTATGAATGGGGTAGATCAATCGATTCAATCGACAACTTGGGGTGTCTTTTCCTTGATGTCGATGACGGCATTCAGTTTGATTGGTACAGCCGTATCTCAATTCGGTATCCGTCTATCGTTCGAGCATCAAGACGGGTGGGTACGCTTGTTGAAGCTAACTCCACTATCTCCTGCAGTCTGGATTGGCAGCAAAATTGTATCGCAAATGGCTGTTCACTTGATCGTCATTGTTGTTATATTTTTATCTGCTGGCCTTGTTCATGATATACAATTGACAGCCGGGCAATGGATTTTATGCGGATTATGGTTATGGATTGGCAGCATATCTTTTCTGGCGCTTGGTGCCTTGTTAGGAACGCTTAAAAATGCGAATACCTCCGTTGCCATCGGAAATGTATTACAGATGGGGCTTGCCATTGTGGGGGGGCTATGGATGCCGCTTAGTACGTTGCCAAGTTGGATGGGTTCGGTCGGGGAATGGCTTCCATCTCACCGTTACGCCAATGGGGCATGGAATATGATCGCTGGAAAAACTCCAGCAAGTATTGATTTCATAATTTTGACAGGATGCGGTCTCTTCTTTATGCTACTATCAATCTATATATATAATCGACGGGAAGCGGTCTAATTGAATAGCGAGAAATGGCGTCTCTTTCCAAAATCGGAAGGAGTCGCCCCTTATTTTTTGTTAACAAATTTAATGATACCCTTGTACTTTTTACTTTATGAGCCATCAAGTATACAGTGGCTTGGCTTTGTTCTGTTAGGCATATTCGTTCTATCGTTTCGACAATCCTACTTTTATGCAAAGTGGGCCACGCCAATATTGATGGTCCAGGTGGGTATACTTTTAATTTTAGCAGCTGTATTTCATCCTATGTATACGTTTATGGGTTTTATGATAGCTGCTCCGCTGAGCAAACAAAAGCTGCCGACATTACTCTCTATAACGATCGTTTTCACTGTAGCTATGGGATTTATCGCTGTTCCTTACTTGGATCGGATGGGCAGCCTATTATGGGTAGGGCTGGTGCCTATGTTTGGCATCTGTATTCTGCCGTATATTATTCGAACTTCGACCAGGTTCCAACAGAAGTCTGCGCGGCTGCGGGCAGAAACTGCTGAACGAATGGCACAGCAGGAGGAGCGCCAGCGGATCGCACGTGAATTACATGATACATTGGGACATACGCTGTCATTAATCGCACTAAAAGGGGAGGTCGTTGAGAAACTGGTCAATCGTCATCCCGAGAGAGCGATAGAAGAGGCTCGTGAAATACGAGAAACGGCACGCGCAGCCTTGAAACAAATGCGTGAATTGGTTACGGAGATGAAAGTCACATATCTCGCTGATGAATATAAGCATGCAGTATCGTTATGTTCAGCTGCGGGCATACCGCTTTTATTTCAATATCAATCGATTTCTGATCCCAGACCTTCTAATGTAGGGACGGAAGAGGCATTAGTGAACAATCAGCTTCCGTTAACACCCTTGCAGGAGACGATTTTGGCGATGTGTTTTCGCGAGACGATTACAAATGTGGTTCGACATAGCCGAGCAACAAGTTGCAACGTTCTTCTCGACATTCAGGAAGGGGAAGTTCGTGTATCTGTAAGTGATGACGGTATTGGGGCAGATATGGATCAATTCTATACAAGCAGTAATGGCCTCGCCGGATTGCGGCAACGGTTGGTTATGATCGACGGGCGTATGTCGCTGTCCTCATCCTCAGGCAAGGGGACGGAAGTCACCTTACATATACCTAGGGTAATACGAAATGAAAAGGTAGGTAGTGCTTAGATGATTCGTATTGTTTTGGCAGAAGATCAAAAGTTATTAAGGGGAGCACTGGCAACTTTACTCTCGTTAGAAGATGATATTGAAGTAGTCGGTCAAGCTGAAAATGGGGAACAAGTGATGTCCATGATTCAGCAATATGAACCCGATGTAGCTGTTCTGGATATTGAGATGCCACTAAAAACGGGGTTGGATATTGCGGAATTAATTCAAAAAAATAAGTCAGCTTGTCGTGTCATCATCTTGACGACATTCGCGCGTCCTGGATATTTCCAGCGGGCTATGCAGGCAGGAGTTTATGGATATCTTCTTAAAGATACGGGTAGCGAGGAACTGGCTGATGCGATTCGTCGGGTCTATGATGGGAAACGTGTCATCAATTCAGAATTGTCGCTCGCGGTATGGGATGATCCATGTCCATTATCACCCAGGGAGCGTGAAGTCATGAAGTTGGCTGCCCAAGGCTTAGTTCTTCAAGATATTGGAGCACAGCTGTTTCTATCCTATGGAACGGTACGGAACTATATGTCAGAAGCGATTGGGAAGCTCGGGGCGAATACACGGATCGAGGCGATAGATATCGCACGTAGTAAGGGATGGTTGGATTAAAGAGAACTCCAAGGTAATGGAGGTAAGCGGATCACCCCTCTCAAGAGATGATGCAGCCAGCCCATAGAGAGCTTTAGAAGCTCTCTTTTTTTATGATCCGCTATTTAGCATACCGTAACCAAACAAAGTATTAAGTTTAGTTCTCCGAATTGGATTGATACATCAGCTCTTTGATTTCAAGAAACTGCGTATTCGTTAATTGTTGGGATTGATGAAGGGCGTTCAGCTTATCTTCTATTCTTTCCATTCGAAGCTGTGTTTCTTTTTGGAGTTTCTCGGTCTGTCTTTGTGTTTTGGAGTTATCCATGACGACTAAGATGGTCAGACCTGCACTGAAGATCGTTAACCCTCTAGCGATTTGATTTAAATCGATTGAATTCAAGGCAATCAGGCAATCGGCAAATCCTGCTCCTATAAGTAGACCGCCGATCGTGACAATCCCAGTTCTTTTCCATTGTTCTGGGATGATACTTAATGGCTGTTTCATGTAAAGATCCCCTTCAGTTAGGTAGTAAACGAGAATTATGATAGCTTCATTCTATATTTAATAAAACACAAATTCTGGAGTAATGAAAGGAAATACATAGAAGCTTGTTGCGTGAACTTTAAGAAATCAGTTTTAGGAATTTACCTGCATGTCCAGACTAAAAAATGTCGTGCGGCGAGTTTAAAATAGGGTCTTCGCTTCAATAAATTCACCTGAACCAGGTCACTCCCTAGTCTAAAGTCTAGGTTCAGATACCCCCTAAGACGGTTATGTCAGGCAAATAAGGCAGATATAATGGATTTATATCTCAGAGCGTGCGTGACTTATGAAACCAAAGGAGTGTTTGAATATGAAGGAAGTAGAAACGACCGCTAAAGCGCGGTCTGGAAAGGTGAACTGGGCGCTTTTTAATCCAAAAACCTATGCAACGATCCTATACTTAATGCTATCTCTCCCGTTAGGGATTATTTATTTTACAGTAGCGATAACGGGAATTACACTATCCATCGGTTTGACTCCAATATTTATCGGAATACCGCTGTTTTTTGGAGTAGCTAAGCTGTTGAACGGGATTGTGCTTTTTGAACAAAGCATGATTAGACAAATTTTGGGTTTACCTACGCCTTCCGTTTCGTATTCCTACAATCAACAGTCTGAAGCGGGGCAGAGCTGGTTGAAACGAATGGTGAGCGGTTTTGACGGAGCGCTATTTATTCGAAATCTGCTCCTCGTATTACTAAGATTTGTTACTGGCATCGTGTTCTTTGTGATTATGGTAACGGTGATTTCACTGGGACTCGGATTGATTGCTCTTCCGGTCGTTCATATCATTTTGATGAATGAACTGCAGCTTGATATTTTGGAGAATAGCTTGTTCAGTTATTTTCATATAGATTGGACCTATAATCAGCAATACCTGCTGTACGTAGGCGTTGGCCTTATCCTGTTCTGGGTCGCGCTGCGCGTTGTGAATGGGCTTATGCAAATTCTGCGTAGAATCATGTATGTGGATGAGCCCTATCAGCAGCCGTCAGTGCCGCCGATGGAAGCACAAATCCATGCGCCCGTTCAGTCGCAATATTACGAGTACCCAGAGGATCAACCTACTCAAGGGATGATGCAGCCAGCCCATAGAGAGTTTTAGAAGCACTCTTTTTTTAGAATCTACTACTTGGTGCGTATCGTCTACATTGCTTCAACAATCGAATTGGATAGACAAGTATAAAAAGTAACGAATGGAATACTCGGCGGTGTATTGTGGTTTTATACAGCCGTGGTCCGCCGCCATGCATAGAACCCGCTCATTGAGCGGGTTTTCTTCATTGATGAAAAGGCAAATGACCCCATCGGTTGAAAGGTCATTTGCCTTTTTAATTTGTAAGGAATACCCTCGTTCTTATTTAAGCGTGTTACGGTTTCGGTCTTAGCAAAAAAGGGTCGTTCCATTGGTCCGGTGTGGCACCCTTTCTACATTTCGGATTCTACACTTTGGCTTGGCGGCCTTCCCGTAATCTTCTTGAATACCTTGGAGAAATATTTGCTGTCCGAGAAGCCCAGCTGATAGGCCAAGTCCGCCAGCTTCACATCGGGATTGCGGCGGAGCATCTCTTCGGCCCGCTCGACGCGCAGCTTGTTCACCAGTTGATTAAACGGCATTCCCGTTTCTTTTTTGATCAGCTGTCCGAGGTAGATGCTGTTGTGATGAAAGATTTTGCCCAGCATGTTCAAGGTCAAGGGCTGATTCAGATGTTTCTCGATATATTGAACGACGTTCATGGCTTTGCTCCCTGATTCGGAGGCCGGTTCTACCGTCGGGGCCAACGCATTCAGTATGTCGGCCCGCGAGGAAAAGGCAAGCGAAGCCAGTAGCGCTGCATCCATCTGCTCCTGCATGCCGTAATAGGCTGGTTCATAATCGGAATACCACTTGAACACGGTCTTGATGAAGGTATCGAGCTGACCCGGTGTCGGAGCCGCAGCGAGGCATTGATCGAGCTGTTCGGAAATATAAGCGAGCGAGCCCTTGTAATCATGCAAAGAGAGATGCATGCCGATCATCTGCTGATCCTTGAGGGTCAGGAAAGGGGCATGCCCTGCAGGAGCTGACGTGAATCGGCTCGAATACAGCTGCCCGTATAAACCGGCGATCGTTTCCATCAGTTCCTGCTGCATGCTGATTAGCGACCGAAAGGGCATGCTGGCCGCATGCGCCGTCTGGATGCCATCTTCCCCAAGCAGCTTCGAAACCAAGTCCGATACCGAAGCGGAATATTCATAGGGAGAGATGACAGCCAGCAGGGTATCGGATGGAAGCAGTAGATGGCATGCTAGGCGATGTCGATGACGCAGAGAGTTCTCATACTCCAAAATATCTTCGATGGTGACTTCGGATACTCCTCCATCCTCTTGAAGAGGCAGCTGAAACAGGAGCCATTGATAGGAGGAAGGAAAAGAAAGATCAGCCAAGGCTTCTCCTGACTGTACGCAGGTCTCTGCACCCCGAATGATAGCGGATAAAAGCCCGCTGGCGTTCCGCTTGGATTCGCGCAGCTCCAGGATATGAGCTGATCGGCTGATCTGCGAGACGATTTCCTGCTCTTTTAAATGACCGATCGCTTTCCGTAGACTGTTCATCAGCTCCTCGTCCTGAATCGGCTTCAACAAATAACCTGCCACATCATAATCGATGGCTTTCTTCAGGTATATAAAATCGTTATAGCCGGAGATGATGATGATTTGCAGCGGAAGCCCGTGGGAGCGCAGCTGCTCGATAAGCGCGATTCCGTCCAGGATGGGCATTTTGATATCCGTAATCATAATATGCGGTGCATGGGTCTCGATCAGATCCAAAACGTCGCTGCCGTCATGGCAAACGCCGGAAAGCTCCAGGCCAAGCTCGTCCCATGGAATACGGCTCTCCAGCGCTTGGCAGATAATGGGGTTATCGTCCGCGAGTATGACCTTATACATCAGCATCTTCCTTTCGTTGGATCGGAACTGATAATGCGATTCGCATTCCCTGCGAAGGGGCGGACTGAAAGTCCATAGCGTAGGAATCCCCATAAAATAAAGCCAGCCGGGAATGGACATGCCGAAGCCCGATGGAGGTGCCGGGAGAAGACAGCGTTCTTTTCTCCACCTGCTTCAAGCTTTCTCTCAACCGGGACTGTTCATCGGAGGACATGCCCTTGCCGTTATCGCTCACTTCGATGCGAATATGTCCATCCTGAACGCTGCTTTGGATCCGGATCATGGGGGCATGTCCCGGATCCCTGCCGAACCCATGCTTGAAGCAGTTTTCAAGGAGGGGCTGAAGCGCCATTTTGGGTATGAGCTGGTCCAGCGTATCCGGATGGATGTTCATGTCCACGTAGATGTGGGGATAAAAAGAGCTGATCTCGGCGATATACACATAATCCTTCAAGTGCCTGATTTCCTGCTCCAGCGTTACGATGTCCTGAGGCTGAAGGCTGTAAGTAAACAGCGCTCCGAGCTTTTGGCACATGATGCTGGCGGTTTTGGAGCCGTCGATGATCGCCTGGCTGGAGATGGTCTCCAGGGCATTATATAGAAAATGCGGATTGATTTTTTGCTGCAGGGCATCCAGCTCCGCCTGCGTCTTCAGAAGATTCATTTCATAGTTTTCCTTAAGGAGGTCCTTGGTGCCGGTCACGAGAATGTTGAATGAATTTTTGAGGTCATGGAGTTCGATGATGTTCCCCTGATAGTTTGCGGCGACCTCTAAATTGCCTCTGGACACCTGCTTCATCGCTTTCATCAACATGTAGATCGGCCGGGTAAAACGCTTCATGGAGATAAGCGAAATGACGAATATAATGAACAGATACACAGCCATGATGCATAGAATCACCACGATGATCGCACTGATCTGCTTGATGAACAGCTGCTGCGGCACGTAGCTCTCAATCGTGATGCCCGTAAACGGTGAAACCTGGCGGCTGAACAGCTTGCTGTCCGCCTCCGCCGGCTGACTCGAAGGGTCCATGTTGCTGAACAGAATCTGTCCGGAAGGATCGTGGATCCGGATCGGAATCGATGGATGAATCCGCTCGACCATATCCCTGAAATCCGGGTAGGTGATATCCATAATGACATAAGCGATCGGCTTTCTCGTCTGGATGTCGGGAATCGGTTTGATGATGGAGATGGCTTTTTCGGCTGAAAGATAGTAACCGCGCTCATTGTTGTAAAAAATCCGACTTTTCTCCGGATTTCGTTCGAATGTCTCGTACCAAGCCGCGTCCCTGGGGACAAAGTTATCGTTAATATCTTCTTTTGTCGAGTTGACGGGTAAATGCCCTTTTTGGCCCACGACGCAAAACTGCAGTCCGTCCTGAAACATGGTCATGTTCTTCAACGTGGTGGACATGCTGCGGAACGCTTCGGTGGCCGCGCTGGAATCGTAATTGGGAACAGCGTAGTAGAGCGTAAGCGGCAGAACGACGCTGTTGTCGGTCGTAATGATGTTTTGCGTGTTTTCGACTGAACGGAAGAAAGAATCGAGCTGATCGTTAATGAGGCCGATGGCTTCGTTATTGTATTTCATAATCTCGTTCCTGGAGTAGACCGACAGCAGAATGAGCAGGGGAACCGTGATCACGATGACGGAACAGACGATGTAAGCGACCGTCCTGCGGTACAAATAATTGAAAAAATGCGTTTTTCCAGCCAAAGCCTAACCTCCCGTATCCAAAGTACATAAGATTTTTCCACTTTAATGCTAAGATTCGTCGGTGTTCCTGTCCCCGGATTTTGTATATCATGAACTCAACACATTCATGTAAGTGCTTACAATACTGGATTTTCAGCAGAAAGTAGACACGGTACCGTTAATCTACAGTAAAATCAGCTTTAAATCAACGCTTTACTGATGCGCTGTACTGCAGAACAGGGCAAGGAGAAAAGAAGATGTGAGATTTACGAATTGGAGGGTCTTCGAGTGATCAAAAATTGTAAAGGACTGGCTTTATTGCTGGTGGCAGCCATGCTGTTGGGCCTATTATCGGCATGCTCCGGATCTTCGGGCAAAGAGGGAGCTTCCGGCACGGATCAGGCGGCCTCAGGTAAAAGGGTGACGATTACAGCCTGGCATGGTGCATCGGGAGAAAGCGCGAAATTTTTAGAAAATATCGTTAAAAAATATAACGAATCGCAATCCAATGCCACGGTGAAGCTCGTATTCGTGGATACGGACAATATGGTGACCAAATTAACGGCAGCGGCTGCAGGCAAGGCTTTGCCGGAAGTCGGGATGCTGATGTGGCCAATGTGGCTGGGACCGCTGAAGGATGTCGTCAAACCGCTGGATGAATTCATCCAGGCTGAGCCGGACAAGTGGAATGAGGATGATTTCCTGAACGGTCTGATTGACGGTAACGTGCGATTTGACGGGGTGACCTACGGCATCCCGATTGAGACGAATAATCGTGCGCTCTATTACAACAAGAAGCTGTTTGATGAAGCGGGCGTGACCCCGCCGAAAACCTGGGATGAGCTGGTCGAAGCGGCACAGAAGCTGACGGACCCGACTAAAAAGAGATGGGGAATGTCCCTGCCGACGACGCAGGGCGGAGCGCTGGATGCCGCTTGGGCACCCTTTATGTGGCAGGCTGGGGGCGACTATGTCAATGCGGAAGGTACGGAGCTGCAGTTTAACGGAGAAGGCGGCATTGCCGCAACCCAGTTCTTCGCCGACCTGATCAACAAGTATAAAGTGGCCAGCCTGTCGCCGCCGCAAAACGGATTCCAGTCCGGCATGATCGCAATGAGCATATCGGGGCCTTGGTCGATTCCAACGCTGAACGCCAACGAAAAGCTGGATTACGGCATTGCGCCGCTGCCGGAAGGAACGAAGGGCAAGGCCACGATTTTGGGCGGCACGAACAATTTTATTTTCAAAACGACTCCCGAAAAGGAAAAGGCGGCCTGGGATTTTCTGACCTGGTTGTCCACGCCGGAAAAAACGGCTGAATTCGCGGTCGGCTACGGTTCGATTCCGATTCGCAAGAGCAGTTCGGATGCCGCCGTTTGGAAGGATTTCGTCAAGGAGAATCCGGATATTCAGGTTCACATCGACGGGTACCAGTACGGCAGATACCAGCCTTTCAACGTGCTCACTCTTACGGAGATCACCGAAGTTATCACTTCGCATATCGAAGCTGCCATGCATAACAAGGAAACGGCTGAAGAGGCCATGAAAAAAGCGTACGAGGAAAGCAAACCGTTATTAAAAACGTGGTCTTCATCTAAATAGGCTCGAGTAGGAGGGAGATGGGGTGTTAGAAGCGGCATCCGTCTCCTTCCCTCTATTCCTGATGAAGCGCGTGCGAGGTGGTGCAAACATGAAACAGTTTAAGCGTATGTTCGGCAAGGATGCGGCGGTCGCATGGATGCTGATCGCGCCAAATGTCATCTGGATCGCGGTATTTACGCTGTTCGCCATATTTTATTCATTTTATTTGAGCTTTACCGAGGTCGATTTATTCGCGAATCAATTCACGCTCGTGGGCCTGGATAATTACACGCAATCCTTTGCGGATCCCGTGTTCACTAAGTCCATCGTCAATACAACCGTATTTACGATATTTACGGTGGCCTTCTCCATGGGCATTGCGATCGTGGTAGCCGTGCTGCTCAACAGCAAAATCAAAGGCCGAAAGCTGATGCGCGCAGCATTTTTTCTGCCATCTATCCTGCCGATTATCGCCGTGGCACAGGTATGGATATGGATTTATGAACCGAGCTACGGGCTTCTGAATTATTTTCTGGAGAAAATCGGGATCGGAGATCCAAGCCATCCCTTTCAATGGCTTGTCTCGCCGGATACGGCGATGCTGTCCGTCATCATTTTCTCGATCTGGAAGTCGTTCGGCTATAACATGGTCATCTATCTTGCCGCCCTGCAGGGCGTGTCCAGATCCTTATATGAAGCTGCAGAAATCGACGGCGCGAATGCCGTCCAGAAATTTTTCCGCATTACGATTCCGGGGCTCAGACCGGCCACATTTTTCATCTTGATTACATCGATCAGCGGTTCCTTCCAGACCTTTGGCGAGATTTATGCCTTGACCAACGGCGGGCCGATGAACCAGACGAATATGATTGCCTACTATATCTACCAATATGCGTTTGAGTTTTTCAAAATCGGCAGGGCTTCGGCCGTGAGTGTGCTGCTGTTTATTCTGCTGTTCGCCATCACGATCTGGCAGTGGAGCTCGTATCAGAAGAAAGAGGATTGAGTTGTAGGAGGTTTAACGGATGAGAAGACCAACACACATGATCGGGATGCTTGCGGTGTACGTGATCCTGTTTTTGACGGTGGTGACCACCCTGCTGCCATTGGTGTGGATGATCACGACTTCAATCAAAACGCCGGGAGAGGTATTCGTGTATCCGCCCAAGTGGATTCCTACCGAATTTGCCTGGTCCAACTACAAAACGGCTTGGGAGATGGCTCCTTGGAATAAATACTTTTTGAATACCGTTTTCTATACGGCGAGTACCGTGGTAGGCGTGCTGATTACGTCGGTCGCAAGCGGATATGCCTTTTCCAAGCTGGAGTTCAAGGGGAGAAAGACGCTTTTCTTGGCCTACATCGGGACGATGATGGTACCTTCGCAGGTAACGATCATTCCGGTATTTATCATTCTGTCGCAAATGAACTGGGTGGATACGTATGCGGGCCTGATCATCCCCGGTCTTACCAGCGCCTTCGGCTGTTTCCTGATGCGCCAGTTCATTACGGGCATTCCGACGGAGCTGATCGAGTCGGGCCTGATTGAAGGCGGGGGGCATATGCGCATTCTGGCCTCGATCGTGACGCCGCTATTGAAGCCCGCCGTAGCGACGCTGGGGATTTTCACGTTTATGGGGACCTGGAACAATTTCTTCTGGCCGCTGATCGTCACGAACAGCGATGAACTGCGCACCGTGCAGGTAGGACTCAGTTCCTTTCAGAACCAGTACGGTGACGGCGATTGGGGGGCAATGATGGCGGCTGCGACCATGGTCAGTGCTCCGGTGCTCATCCTTTTCTTTTTCGCCCAGAAGTACTTCATTGAAGGCATTGCGATGACGGGAATCAAGGGCTAACCTCGTACATACGATAAAAGCTTGGAAGGAAGTGAAAGGGTTGGATTTTAATATATTTAAGTCACCTTCGTTGGTGCTGGCTGAGACGGAACAGGGCTGGGAAAAGCTGATGCCTGCGGCGGATTCGGTGTGGAGCACGGGGCATGTTGCAGTGACCATGAAGCTGCGGGAATCGGCAGCGGATATGGGACTTTATCTGGAATCTAAAAAGTCGGCGGTGCATACCATCCGCATTCGTTGGAACCACAGCTTCACGAGGCCTGTAACGCTGCTCGGAGATCACTGGGAACGCGGCTACGGGGATATGGGTTGGTCCGGCCTGCAGCCGGAGCGCGTGATGCCCTGGTATTTCATGATTCACGACGGCTTGTCAACGGCCGGGTTCGGCGTGAAAACCGGGGCGGGCTCGATGTGCTGCTGGCAGGTGGACGCAGACGGCGTGACGTTGACGGCGGACGTGAGCAGTGGCAGTCAAGGCGTCACTCTTGGAAACCGGATTCTCAAATTCGCCGAGCTCGTGCAGGTCCATGGAGGCGAGAACATGACGCCGTATGAGACGACCCGGATGCTGTGCAGCTCCATGTGCGAGCAGCCGGTACTGCCGAGCGTTCCGGTATATGGGGGCAACAACTGGTATTATGCCTACGGCAAAAGCTCCCATCATCAAATTGTAGAAGATTCGCAGTTTATTTCCGCCATGGCGGAGGGCTTAACGAATCGTCCGTTCATGGTCATTGATGACGGCTGGCAGATCAGCTCCGGCACCTGTAACGGCGGTCCATGGATAGGAAATCGCGATTTTCCCGACATGGCGGAACTGGCGGATGAAATGAAGCAGGCTGGCGTCCGACCCGGCATCTGGTGTCGTCCGCTCTTAACGCAGGAGAAGGTGCCGGAATCTTGGGTCCGTTACACGAAAGGCGGGCATTTCTTAGATCCAAGCCGCCCGGATGTGCTTGAATATGTCGCGAACATGATGAGTCGGATGCATGAATGGGGTTACGAGCTGATCAAGCATGATTTCTCGACCTTCGATCTGTTCGGGCAATGGGGATTTCAGATGAAGGGAAAAGCCCATGCGCTGCCGTACGCCTTGAGCGATACTTCCCGCACCACCGCCGAAATTGTTCTCGACTTGTACCGGACGATTGCAGAGGCTTCGAAAGACAGTCTGATTATCGGCTGCAATACGATTGGGCATCTGGCGGCAGGCTTGTTTGAAATTCAGCGCACCGGAGATGACACCAGCGGCAGATCGTGGGAAAGAACGCGCAGAATGGGCGTGAATACGCTGGCCTTCCGGATGCCTCAGCATGGCACCTTGTTCAGCCATGACGCGGATTGCGTAGGCATCACCTCCGGGGTGCCTTGGGAATTCAATCGTCAGTGGCTCGATCTGCTGGCAAACAGCGGTACGCCGCTCTTCGTGTCGGCCGACCAGAAGGAGTTAAGCGGGCAGCAGAAGCGGGAGGTGCGACAGGCCTTTGAGGCAGCTTCCCGTCCGCTTCCGACAGCGGAGCCGTTAGACTGGATGTATAACAGCTGTCCTTCTCTGTGGAAGATTTCAGGGGAGACCCGGAATTACAGCTGGAACGGCGAAGCCGTCTTGGGGGCAGGCGCAAGAGATCACGAATGGTGGCGTTAACAGCCTTTGAACAAGAAAGTACCGCTTTCCGTTGGCAAGTGGATGAAGATCCCTTATTTACAGGAATCGGCCTATTCGCGTGCTTATGTGGGCGGAAGAGGCCTTGCTATCTGCTGAAAATTCGCCCATTAAGAAGATCATGAGGACAGAGGATCCGTTATTTTACGGGACTCGGCCTATTCTGGAGTTCACGCGGACAGAGGATCCGCTATTGTATCATAATCACGGATTAATCCGCGAAAAATCCCGGAATAGCGGATCTCTTGTCCGCATATTGCTTCGAAATCGGTAAAAACAAGGAAATAGCGGACCCAGTGTCCTCCAATAACGCAAATCGATGGACTTTAACAATGCTGGATGGCAGTATCCTAATCAGGGAATCTGTACGCGGCTAATTGCTGCCGAACTGAATAACAGTAATACAAAAAAGCCTATGCCGTTACATAGCGGGTAAACTTTAATGCGGCATGCCGTACATCCTGCCAAGCCACGCTCTTCATAAAAATCATGCACAAAGTCATCAGCCCGTGTTCGGGTCGGTGGCTTTTCCGTTTGTGGTATAATAACCCTAAATTTCTACATTAACTGAAGATGGCTGGTGAATCTGATGAGCGACAAATTCTGGTTAGTGGTACAGTATCCTCTGAAAAGTGTAAAAGGCAGCCAACGTGATCACTGGTTAAGAGAACAAGTAATGAAATACTTGCAACTATCTTTAGCAGATGCAGATTTAGGCCATGTTGACGGTTTTGATATGGGGAAAAACATATCCGATCCAAAAAAATATTCGCTTAATATATTCTGTGTCATTACGGAAGAAGAACGGGCGATAGCCTTGGTAAAAAGAGTGTTAAGAGAGAGTCGGCTTGATTATACTCGCATAAAAATGGCTACCATGCCCTACGGAACCGAAGAAACATATACCCTGAAATATGCCTATAAAAAGAGTGTTACGGATTTTTCACTATAGGGGTTTGAATCCCCTCCATACATTCCATAAAGAAGCGACCGTGACCGGTCGCTTTTTGTTTACCGGCCCAGATGCAATTCGGAAACAAGGGATGTTACGTATTTATGGCCGAGCGAGCTTCGCGTTCAGTCGTGCGGCCATTTCGTTAAGTGGACAGAGATTTTTCGAAGAAGATGGATTACTTTTTCTTTGTTCAATGAATCTTCATTACCTTTGTGCTTTTAATCACAAGTGAAGGAGCATGAGGATGCTAGTTTAGAGAAGTAAACAGAATAGAACTTCATCTTTATATATCGAAACAAAACAGAGGTGATGAACATGAGTGAATTCATTAATAACCGTGAGGAAGGAATTTCTGCTCATCGAACGGCCCGTATACATTTGCTCAAGGAAATCATTAAAGAGCTGCACCATGGAAAAAGCGTGGAGGAAGTGAAGTCAAAATTCAACCAAGCTGTAGGCGAAATATCGGTTGATGAAATTTCGGAGCTGGAGCAAGTGCTAATGCAGGAGGAAGGAATACCGGTAACCGAAGTACAGCGATTGTGCAGTGTACATGCTGCTGTATTCAAAGGTTCCATCCAAGACATTCACAGGGCTCATAAACCTGAAGAGCAGCCTGGACATCCTGTGTTTACCTTTAAGATGGAGAACCAAGAAATCGATCGACTGGCAAATTTCAAAATTGCGCTGCATTTGGATCAATTTCTGAAGGATCAGGGAGAGGCAAATCGCCTCAAATTGCTGGAGGATTTCAGTCTCCTCTATGACGTAGACAAACACTACAGCCGCAAAGAAAATTTGCTGTTTCCTTTTCTCGAGAAATACGGAATTTATGGACCGACCAAGGTGATGTGGGCAGTCGATGACGGTATCCGAATGGGAATAAAAGAAGTAAAATCCAACCTCACTCATTTTGAGGGCAATGCGCAGAGCGTAGTGGACCTTGCCAAACGCGTCTTAAATGAAGTAACAGAAATGATCTATAAAGAGGAACATATCTTATTACCTATGGCTCTGGAAAAGTTGACGGAAGATGAATGGCTTCAAATTGCTGCCCAAAGCGAAGAAGTCGGTTATTGTTTAATTGCGCCGGATCAAGCATGGATTCCTGAAAGAGCAGCTGAACCTGGCACAGATCAGGGATTGGCGTCTTCTCCGCTGCAAGAGGGGTATATCCGAATGAGTACTGGCATTTTATCGGTCAAACAGATGGAATCCATCTTAAATCATTTGCCAGTCGACCTAACCTTTATCGATGAGCATGATATCGTTCGATATTTTTCACAGGGCAAAGAGAGAATCTTCGTTCGCACCAAAGCGGTGATCGGCCGAAGTGTTCAGAACTGCCACCCTCCGCAAAGCGTTCACGTCGTCAATCAGCTGCTTGCTGATTTCAAAGCAGGTGTCAAAGATGCAGAAGATTTCTGGATCCCGGTTAAAGATAAATTTGTCTACATTCGTTATTTTGCCGTGAGAGATGAAGAAGGAAACTATATAGGCACGCTTGAATTCACTCAAAACATTAAGCCGATTCAGGAGCTCACCGGTCAAAAACGGATACTCTCACCGTAAGAAGGGAAGCCGTTCACCTTGGGATTCACCTGAATTGGATTCTAAAAGCCTTTGGCTTTTGGCTTTCTAACTAGGGGGGACTGCCCCTTCTGTGAGACAGCGATCAAAATACTGATAAGTCTAAACAACCAGTCGCCGAAAACAATCGGAGACTGGTTGTTTCGTTTCGCTTGTTGAATTTAATCAAAATATCAATTAGAAAACCTCCTGACCAACGCGATCCGTAGAATCGTGGTTTTGCTCAGCCACGCTTTGCCTTCAGTGGGGAACTCTCCTTTACAGCTCTGTGGGCACTTCCTTAGTCTTAGCTAAGACGGTACAATTCAAAGTAGATCCCAGAAATCCGTCCCAAACTAAAATTCATAATGCGCCATGGGTTAAAGGCAAGCAGGCGGAGCCGGTGATGGTTGCGGCCCGGTTGGTTCGGCTATCGGTTCCTATGTGGGAGGTACGGCTGGAGCCTTTGTCGGTGATGGCGCAGCTAAAGTGGCCGAAAGTGGAGTTCGCTGGATTAGCGGACTGTTAAAATAATTTCAGAAAGGCGATAAATCATGAACGCGATATCTTATCGGAAATCCGTAGCATGGGGAAAATCACTTGGCAGTTTACTTTTTGTGCTAGCCTGCCTGTTTCTGCTGTACGCGGCTTTTTTTATGGATACTTCTTTTATTCGTAAGTTCTTTTGTATCACATCAGCCATAATAGGGATTCCGTTTTTTGGAGGATATTTGGTTGTCAGCTTGCCAAAGGCGCTGAAATCAGATGCGCAGCTGCTAACCTACGATCAAAATTCCATTTCAGATGGAACGCGGACCGTAGCCTGGGCGGAGATTACAAGTATCAGCTACAGCGGCCCTTCCATTCGGAAGTGGCTGCTTCCGAAGTTTCCCAAGCTGATATTTCATTTGAAAAACAGAGAGACCTGGACGGTGAAAACGTATTATATGTTGACTGATACCGAAATTCAGTCTGTTATGAAGCACCTGCGAGGGCTGATCAGCCGTAACGGAAAGGTAACGAAATAGATTTGTATTGGAGGAATGGCTGCAGGACTTAAGAAGATAATCTTATAACCCTTCGCGCATATCGAATCAGACACCAAGTCCGAATACTACATACTAAAGAGCACCCTTTTGGTTCTCTTTTTTGTTTTCCTTACAAACTTACCAAGCATCTCCCAAATCAACCCAGCGATGTCTTATCTTGAACTTTGCGTAGTACTAGAATCTCATCTATAATAATAGGCTAATCTTAAACTGCGTCAGGAGGAAACAATGGACTTTATCAAAAATCAACTAGACGGATATGGCATGAGCGAACAAACCATTGGATATCTCTCGAATATGATCATGGTCGTATTTATCGCGGTGATCTCCATACTGGCCAATTTTATTACCAAAAAAATCGTGCTGAAGACGATTATTCATATCGTCAACAACAATCGGTACACGTGGGACAATATCATCGTGGAGAAAAAAGTGTTCCACAAGCTGTCGCATCTCGTGCCGGCAATCATTATTTATTTTTCGGCGTCCATCTTTCCGGCTTATCAAGTTTTGATTGAAAAAGCTGCAGCAACGTACATGATTATCGTCACCATCTCGGTGTTGAATGCGCTGCTTAATGCTTTTGATGACATTTATCGTTCGTTTGAAGTCTCCAAGATCAGACCGATTAAGGGATACATTCAGGTGGTGAAAATCGTTCTCTTCATCATCGGCGGCATCGTGGTCATCTCGAACCTCATCGGGCAGAATCCCTTGATCATACTCAGTGGGCTTGGTGCTTTATCAGCCGTTCTGATGTTGGTTTTCAAGGACTCCATATTGGGTCTGGTGGCAGGCGTTCAATTATCATCGAATGATATGGTGCGTGTCGGCGATTGGATTGAAATGCCGAAATACAATGCGGACGGCGACGTCATCGACATTACATTGAATACGGTAAAAGTAATGAATTTTGATAAAACGATCACGATGATTCCAAGCTACGCCCTCATCTCAGACTCGTTCAAGAATTGGAGAGGCATGCAGGTATCCGGCGGCAGAAGGATTAAACGAAGCTTCTATGTCGATACGAGCAGCATCTGCTTTTGCACCAAGGAAATGATTGAGGAATTTCAGAAGATTCACTACCTTACCGATTATGTCACGACAAGAGTAAATGAAATTAACGCGTACAACATCGAACACCAGATTAATACGGAAAGCAAAGTGAACGGCAGGCAGCTTACGAATGTGGGCGTGTTCCGAGAATATATCCATCAATATCTGCGGAATCATCCGAAAATCCATAAGGATATGACGCTGATTGTCAGACAGTTAGCGCCGGGAGATAACGGACTGCCATTGGAAATCTACGCTTTCAGCAATGATACCAACTGGGGCGTATATGAATCGATTCAAGCGGATATTTTTGATCATATCTTTGCCGTTGCGCCGACCTTCGGTCTTCGTGCCTTCCAAAATCCAACCGGCCATGATATCGTCCATCTCAAAGAAAGCCCGGAATATTCGCGAGGATATTGAGATCGCATCGTTGAACGAGTTACAAGGAATTCACGCGGGAGGAGAATGGCTATCCGGTGTAGAAGCAATGGTAGAACGTGGCCATATCTCAATCGAGCGTCATGGGTCGGCGGGCGATACCATATTGTTCGAACTCGACTGACTGTTGAGATTATCCGCGCTAAGCAGGACAAGGGAATGAAGGCCGAATCGCTTTGCAGCGCGGCCCACGTTATATATCACTCAGATTGAGTCTTGGTCATGTATGAACCAAGCGCAGCACAGGAGAGGAGTGACTACCATTGAACATCAACAATCCGATCATACCCGGCTGGTATGCGGATCCCGAAGCCAGAACGTATGAGGGGAAGCACTGGATTTATGCGACGCGGTCCTTCACGGAATATACGATGCAGATGAATCTGGACGCATTCAGTTCCGACGATCTGATCCATTGGGAGAAACACGAAGGCATTATCGAAATGGCGGATTTTCCATGGATATGGAGGGCGGTTTGGGCACCGACGCATATCGAACACCAAGGGAAATATTATCTCGTGTTTGCATCGAACGACATCCAATCGAACGAGGAAACCGGCGGCTTGGAAATCGCCGTTTCGGACCGTCCGGAGGGGCCGTATAGAGGCTACTTGGGGAAGCCGCTCGTGGATAAGTTCATTCATCAGGCACAGCCGATCGATGCGCATCTATTCAAGGACGAAGACGGAACGATCTTTTTGTATTATGGCGGATGGGGGCACTGCAACGTTGCAAGGATGAACGAAGAGATGACGGGATTCGTTCCATTGGCAGACGACGGCAATGAGATTTTCCGTTCCATTACGCCGGAGGGATACGTGGAAGGTCCTTGCATGATTAAGAAGGACGGACTTTATTTCCTGATGTGGTCCATGGGCGGATGGACGAATGGAACCTACCGCGTAGCCTATGGCGTAAGCGACAGCCCGTTCGGTCCATTCAAGAATGAAGGCACGATTCTGGAGCGACAGGAGCCGATTGCCGAAGGACCCGGCCACCATGGCTACTTGCATTTGCAGGAGAGAGATGAGTGGCTTATCGTATACCACCGCCGAATCATTGGAGACACCGAGCCGGGCCATCGCCAGCTATGTATGGATCGGATGCGGGTCGGCA
This sequence comes from Paenibacillus sp. GM2FR, assembly GCF_002803325.1. Classification (NCBI taxonomy): domain Bacteria; kingdom Bacillati; phylum Bacillota; class Bacilli; order Caryophanales; family Paenibacillaceae; genus Paenibacillus; species Paenibacillus sp. GM2FR. The sequence continues at coordinate 227,145 of NZ_MKZM01000009.1, forward strand.
ACGGCAAGATTGAGCCGGTCATCATGACTTAATTAAGGGAAATGATCAACATCCGTGGCCGAAGGTGGATCTGCTGAGCTAATGATTCGCCTCCATATACAAAATTGAAAAAGCGGCCCGTGTAATCGGTCGCTTTTTTTGCGTCTTCGTAAGGGCTAAGTGTTGGGAAATACCAGCAATAATCCGTATGATATAATCTAGTTATATCTTTTGACCATGGCAGGAGGAAAGCACCCGAAATGGCGATATTGAAGAATGACTGGGCGACATATTTAGAGCAGGAGTTTACGAAGCCATATTACTTACAGCTCCGGGAATTTCTCATTGAGGAATATCGGACGAAGACCATTTATCCTGATAAATACGATATTTTTAATGCGCTGCACTATACATCGCTGGCGGCCACCAAGGTAGTCATTTTAGGCCAGGATCCTTATCATGGACCAGGACAGGCCCACGGCTTAAGCTTCTCTGTCAAAGAGGGCGTCAGCACGCCTCCTTCCTTGCAAAATATGTTCAAGGAGCTTCAGGATGATCTGGGCTGCTTCATTCCCAACAACGGCCATCTGATAACTTGGGCGCAGCAAGGGGTACTCCTTCTAAATACGGTGCTCACCGTAAGGGCGCATGAAGCGAATTCTCATAAAAACAGGGGATGGGAAAGCTTTACGGATAGGGTCATTGAGACGATCAACCGGAAAAATGAGCCTGTCGTGTTCCTGTTATGGGGAAGCCACGCCCAGAAGAAGGCGGAGCTCATTACGAACCGACAGCATATACTGATTCGTTCACCGCATCCGAGTCCGTTGTCTGCGCACCGAGGCTTTTTTGGCAGTAAGCCGTTTTCTCGCGCTAACGAATTTCTGCGCAATATGGGGCTTCAAGAAATTGATTGGCAAATTCCTAACTTGTAAGAGGAAGGAGAGTGGCCATAGTAAGACCTCTTCATCCAGCAAGCGATTGTATCTGGACAATGAAAAGCCACATCCGCATGAGGATGTGGCTTTTGCTTACCATCAGGATGGACTTTTGTGTTTTTACGGCTCGATCGAAAAAGCAAGATTCTTAACGGATCGATTCGTAAGCATAGGCCCACAGGTGTCATGCTTGTCCTATTAAGGAAATCTTTTTTTATGTTTATATCTACTTATCAGTCCAATACTATTCTCTCCTTCGATCATAAGATACATAGATTACGATTAAAGGAGGACTTATCATGGCCGAACAAGTTAGAGTGAGCCCACAATTCAAAAGGCTCTGTGCTCAATTTGGAAGAATTCTAGGAGGCGAATCGGAAATCGAGGAAGGTCCGGTTTGTTTTGTCACGCGTATGACGAACCTAAGGGAATCCATCTTGGGAAGAAGAACGCGCTCCCCTTTGGTTCAGATGCAAATGTTTTCCTTTGAATCTCTTGATAAATCGGGCCGTGCGCTTTGTTTGGGTGAAACTGCCGTACACCAAAATCAGGTCAATCGATTGATATCCAATCTCCGTAAACGTGGGATAAAAGTAACGGCGGTTCATAACCACTGGCTAAAAGAACAACCTCGCTTAATGTATATGCATTGGGAATCTATTGACAATCCTGTTGCGTTTGCAAGAAAAACAAAAGAATCCATTGCATTCTTGGGTTAATGCCGGGTGAGTGATGTCTCGTCTTTCTATCATTTAATGAGAGGATGATTTCGTATGGCGGAAGTGAAGGCAAGTCCTCGCTTTAGAAGATTATGTAACCAATTCTCGGCCATTCTAGGCGGAACGGAGCATGAAATAACAAAAGGACCGGTTTGTTTTGTCTCCAGAAATCGGAGAATAAGAGCATCTATTTTAGGAAGACGGACGACTTCCCCTTTGATCCGTTATCAATTATTCTCGTTTGAAAACCTGGACAGTTCCGGTCGCGCACTTTGTTTAGGGGAAACCGCTCTCTTACAAAGTCAAGTAAATCAATTGCTGACCAATCTTCGCAAAAATGGGATTAAAGTGACAGCGGTCCACAATCACTGGCTGTTTGAGAACCCGCGTTTAATGTATATCCACTGGGAGTCGATCGATGATCCCATTGCATTTGCAAGGAAAGTAAAACGCTCCATTGCTTTCTTGGGTTAATGTGAGAGCAGAATGAAGGCCCCCCGAAATAGACCATTCAGCCGGTAAATATTTGGAGGCCAAAGTGAATATAATCCAATTTGTATCCGTAGAAAAGCGACCGTGATAGGTCGCTTTTCTACGTTTTTACATTTGAAAGGGAGGTTAACAACGCGTGTTCATGGAGTTCAGACGTTGCTAACGATCCTAATGATAGTTCTTGGATTCATTTTCTTTGTATTTGTCATCGCTGTCATGCAGCGCTTGTTTCCGGCGATCGTTGCGGGCCTGCTGCTGTTGCTGGGCCTCCTGGCTGTTCACGGGTGTCTCTGCCAGCTGTTCCACCGTGTTGATTAGGTTCTTGTCCGGTTGATTTGCGCTCAATTGAAAGGTCCTCCTTGTTTACTTATATAGGTTAATGAGGTTTATTATGTGCTGGCCGTTGTACGGATATACGTGTCGTAGAACTCCAGAGGACGTTTGATGGCAACGGTTGGTGAATATATGGAACAAGATTATGTTATTAAGCACATAGAGCAGCGATTTCATCGCACGGTATGATGATATCCTTCAAAATATTGTATTTGAGAGGATTGTCATGGTTTATGGGCGAAAGAAAAAGCCCCGAAAATTCCAGGGCTTATATGCTATAATTTGGAATGTACAACACACCTTGAGTGGGCGCAACCTCCGAAAGGAGGTGATGCGATGAACATTTCGTTTGGTGAAGTGCTTACCTTCGGGTTATTCCTTTTGGCATTGCTAACTTACATCGATAAACGAAAGTAACCCACTCTTAGGTTGTCGCCGAAGTGGGTTACTTTCTGATCACACATGATCTTGGAGGGGATTCCACTCAAGATGTTGTACTGAGGACGGTTGGCACACCGTCCTTATTTCTATTCTTATCTTATCATACCCGTTTTTAGTCCTCAACGATTGTGTTTATTCAATAGACAAATTATTTCTGTATGGTCCCATCCCTTTGCTTATGTAATTCTGGTGTACCTATACAACGTTTGACTTTTTCAGGTATATCGCCTTTTGTGAATCCCTCAATCGAAACTGTACTCTTTTCAGCAACTTCAAGACTTTTTATATATTCCTATGCAGAATTTGTTACTATGATAGTACATAGATGCCTTATACCTAATGTTGGAATTCGTCAGGCATTTACTACCTTTCTTCATATGAATTGGATCTTTGGAGAAAACAAATAGGAGGGAAAAGATTGAATACACAGAGAATGGGAGCTCCTTTGGAAGGCTTTGCCGAGTTTAGCCGAAAGGTCGCTGCCGAAGGTGCCGTACTGTTAAAGAATGATGGACGGGTTCTGCCCCTGAAACCAAACGAAACCGTTTCCGTTTTCGGCAGAACGCAAATTAATTATTACCGCAGCGGTACGGGTTCGGGCGGAAGCGTTCATGTTTCCCATACAACGAACCTGCTCGGCGGTCTTCGGGATAAGAAGAACATCACCGTCAACGAAGAATTGGCATCTGCCTATGAACAGTGGATTGAACAAAATCCTTTCGATAATGGCGGAGGCGGCTGGGCTGCGGAACCGTGGCATCAGAAGGAAATGGCTTTGACCGATGAGCTGGTATCCGCAGCAAGACAGGCATCCGACAAGGCGATTGTTGTTATCGGGCGAACAGCGGGTGAAGATCAGGATAATGCTAATGAGCCGGGCAGTTACCAGTTAACGTCCGAAGAAAAAGCGATGCTGCAGCAGGTGACCACGCACTTCGAGCAAACCATTGTGGTGCTGAATGTATCCAACATTATCGATATGAGCTGGATGCTCGATGAAGGTTATGTGCACCCGATTTCTTCTGTCATTTACGCTTGGCAAGGTGGCATGGAGGGCGGTAACGCCATTGCAGACGTGTTGGTGGGCGAGGTGACGCCTAGCGGCAAACTAACCGATACGATTGCTTATTCGATCGAGGATTATCCATCGACCCGCAATTACGGCAACGAGCTAAAGAATGTTTATCAAGAGGATATTTATGTGGGTTACCGTTTTTTCGAAACGTTTCGACCCGCTTCCGTGCAGTATGAATTCGGCTTTGGGTTGTCGTATACGCAGTTCCAAATCGAGCCGCAGGAAGGCAAGCTGGTGGTTAGAGAGGGAGCGCAATACGTTGAAATCGACGTAAACGTAAAAAATATCGGGACCACCTATACAGGTAAAGAGGTGGTGCAGGTTTATTACGAAGCGCCGCAAGGCGTCTTGGGCAAGCCTGCCAAAGTGTTGGCGGCATTTGGAAAGACGCAGGTGCTTGCGCCCGGCGATTCGCAGCCGCTCACGATCAGTTTCCCTCTCCACACCATGGCTTCCTACGATGATGCTGGTGTGACGGGACAAGCTTCCGCTTATGTCTTGGAGGCCGGAACCTACCGTTTGTATGTGGGAACCAGCGTGAAGAATGTGGAGCCCATCGGTTTGGATGGCCAAGAAGGCTATGTTGTCGAAATGCTGCAAGTTGTGGAGCAGCTGCAGGAAGCTATGGCGCCAACGGAAGGCTTCACCAGAATGAAGCCAGGCATTCGCAAGGAAGACGGCTCATACGAACTGACATATGCAGAGGTGCCGCAGCGCAAGATGAACATGGAGGAACGCATTCATCAAAACCTGCCGCTTACCTTGGAGCAAACGGGCAATCGAGGTTATACCTTAAGGGACGTTTATGAGGGGAAAGTCAGCATGGAAGCTTTTATCGCTCAACTCAGCGATCATGACTTGGCAGTGATCGTCAGAGGAGAAGGCATGAGCAGTCCGCTGGTTACGGCGGGCACGGCATCGGCTTTTGGCGGCGTGAGCGACAGCTTGCTCGACTACGGAATTCCGGTGGCTTGTACGGCGGATGGGCCGTCCGGAATACGGATGGACAGCGGCCAGCAAGCAACGCAGGTGGCAATTGGAACCCTGCTTGCGGCCACCTGGAACGCCGAGCTGGTCGAAGAGCTCTATGTCATGGAAGGCCGGGAGCTACTCAGCTACAACATTGATACTTTACTTGGACCGGGTCTGAACATTCGCCGCAGCCCGCTGAATGGACGCAATTTTGAATATTTCTCGGAAGATCCGCTGATCTCGGGGGTATTTGCCGCGGCATGCACGCGCGGGATCATGAGGGGCGGCTCCAATGCCACCCTGAAGCATTTTGCCTGCAACAACCAGGAGAAGCATCGCAGTAAAGTCGACGCTGTTGTGTCCGAACGCGCCCTTCGGGAGATTTACCTGAAAGGCTTTGAAATCGCGGTGAAACAAGGCGGGGCGAACGCCATCATGACCTCGTATAATCCGATCAATGGACACTGGGCAGCATCCAATTATGATTTGAATACCACCATCCTACGCGGCGAGTGGGGATTCCAGGGTATCGTGATGACCGACTGGTGGGCCATTATGAACGATGTGGTGAACGGAGGCCCAGCCGATCGCAAAAACACCAACTGGATGGTCCGCGCCCAAAATGATCTGTATATGGTGGTTATGAACTACGGTGCGGAAATCAACGCATGGGAAGACAATACCTTGGCATCCTTGGACAATGGTACGCTGACTCGTGGAGAGCTGCAGCGCAGCGCCATGAACATCTGCCGGTTCCTGATGCATGCGCCGGTATTTTCAAGAAAACAGGTGATCGAGGAAGCCGTAGGTGCTTTTAAATCCGCCACTTCTCTCGCGCCGGAGCAAGCACAAACCTTATCGGAGAGCACACAAGTAAAACCGGCTGAAGCGGGATCGACGTATGTGAAGGTCGAAGAATCCGGCGAGTACCGGATCATTGTGCGCATTATGTCTCCGGAATCGGAACTGGCCCAGAGCGCATGCAACGTCACACTGAACGATCAACCGGTGACCACGATTCAAACGAATGGTACCGACGGCAGATGGATCAGGCAGAAGCTTGTCAAAGTGGAGCTGGAAGCGGGTTATTATGAAATGAAGCTGGATTTTGTCAAGCCCGGCTTGCAGATCGACTGGATTGAATTTAAACGGGTTTAAATCTAGCAACACAGGGGGTATCCAACAGATCTAAGATCTTTTGGATATCCCCTTTTTCCTCGATAACAATATGAATACACCACTTGCCCGTTGCTGATATCCAGTATGTATGACAAATATCACCGAAAAACATATTTGAAATTTGAATAATAAGGAGGATGCGAGAACATAAAAAGATGAGTGGGTGTGAGACGTTTGGCAGTAATGATCCGTGAATGTGTTGAACAAGACTATATTATTGAGCATGTGAAGCAACAATTTCATTGCAAGGTATTATGGTGTGAAGGGCGTGCATGCCTGGAATATAACGGCGAGGAAGACTTAGCTCGAATCTCGGATTACGTAAAACAAATGTTTGATAAAGAGCTGCTGGACGTATTTTTTACAGCTATAGAAAGCCTGCCGGTGGATGTTTAAAGCGTGCATGATATCCATGCCATTTTCTTGGCTGCCTTCGGACAAGGGAGTAATCCCCCTCTTAGCACTATGTAAAACTACCGATCGCATAAGGGCATGGTTTTTGCTTTTTTCAAAGAAATAATAATAGAATAATAATCCAAAACCATCCGCATGAGGATGGTTTTTTGCGTTGACCATAAGATGTTATCTTCAATTTGTTCACAGTTAAGTTGTGACTAGAGTCTACAAAGTTCAACATGCTGAAGTTCTCATTACAGCAAAGTTCAACATATCCCTTCATCATATTCCATGATATACTAAAATAAACCAAAATATAGTTCTTGGAGGTACTATGCGGAGACCGATATTAGGACTTAATACACGGGTTGAAACCAGTCTGGATGTCGCACCCAGACAGCAAGCTGTAGTTCGATTAGAAGGAGCTGCATTAGAGAAAAGATTGCGCTTAAAACGCTCAAGCGCTTTCATAGAATCGATGACCAAGCTTGATGTTAGCGGTGTGGTTGTCTCTAAGGGAAAAGTTCAAGAGCTTATAGATCAAATATCCAGTGAATTTCCCGAGTTAGCGGTGGATCAGCTTCCGTTAGGTATTGTGAGTAAGTGTTACTTGGGGAATCCTTATGAAGTCCATTCGCTAGATACTAGATTACAGATTCTCGATCATTATAAACGAGGAGAAATCGTCCCAAACGGTATGGAAAAGGCTAGAAGACTGGCTATGCATCCTAGCTATGCCTACATCGAGGTATATATGAATATGATTGCTGCAGTATCCCTATCTGGAGAAGTATCTATGATTAAGGAGTAGATGAGCGATGTCAAATCATCAAACGATCTCTACGGCTAACTTGAGTCGGATCGAAAATTCGTTGAGCGCAATTAATGACAATATTAATGGAGTATATCAACAGGTAGCTACGGTAGAGCAGCAACTGGAGGATACGCAAAGCGATCTTGCACTGCTTGCGGAAGAGTTTCGTGAATATGTACGCCAGGATGGATTGATCAAAAATGTGCAGTTAGCAGAGACGAGATTAGTTAAGGTTAGACAAGAACTCGAGAATAAATACGGTCACTATGAGGATGTTCGTCGAAGAGCGATTGGAATATTGCAAGCCGTTGACACCAGTTTGGTACGTAAGGATACAATCGAGAACGCATCGGAAGAACAGTTGCTGGCTGCTCCACGGTATTGGCTGGCGCCATGCTTAATCGCATTATCCGCATGGCTTAGTGATAAAAAGGAGCTGGCTGAGAAGGCAGTTGTCGAAGCGTTGCGAAGAGATGATGAGAAGACATCTCTGTTTTTTGCATTGGTTACGCGCCGAGGAGGTCGTTATCAATCAAGCCGCTCTTGGTTGGAACGATATTTTGGTCAGCAAGATCCGAATGAACTTAAGAGAGAAATCGTTATTTTGATTGATGGCTTTTCTAACGGGATTTTTGGTCCTGAAGCTAGAGCGAAATGCGGCTTATTAATAAAAAGCTGGTTGGACGAGCTATCACAAAAAGCAGGTTTTATCGAAGCACAGCGAGACCAATGGAAGAAAGCGCTTTTGTCGCGTACAGAAAAGCTGGATGCTTCAAAATTTCCTCATTTGAGGAAATACAGTCCGACTTGGCCACAGCTTCAGCATGCGCTTGAGGGTGCGCAGCTGCATGATATTATTTTTCAATATTTCAATTTTATCCTTACGCAAGAGATTATCCCTTCCAAAAACTTGGCTTTTGCAGTAGACCAACTGCTCGACATTTTGGTTCGTGAATTCGACGAGGAAGAGCTGCCGTTACGTCGTGAAGAACGATTAAATGAATTAATCATAAAAGAAGATGGAGATAAGAACACGGCCCAGAACTTGTTTGCAAATGAGAAGGTTGTTGACGAAAGACTTGATTTTACCCAGCTGTTAACGAACTTTTCCATGTATCCGACAGAATCCAACGCTTCTGTTGCTACCCAAAAGCTCGCCATAGCCTTATCGAAGGAATGGATAAACCATGCCCATGATGATCTAACTGCTGAAAATCGTAATGCTGTCCCTATCGATATTGAGATTAAATTGGACGATTGGACGGGCACTTCGAGGGACGGAAGTAATGAGGAAGAGCTGATCTCCAGTTTGCAACAGCATATTCAATTGAAGAAAGAGGACGCTTTGGGTAAAAACAAGCTCGGCGCCAAACATTGGGTATCCTTAGCTGCAGGTATTGGGTTCTTTGTATTAGGTATGAGCACATTATTTTTATTTATTGTTTCCGCTATCTGTTTGTTTATTTTCCTGAATGGTCTGAGGATTGTTAAAAAGAATGTACAACTAATTGAACAGAATTATGAGGAACTATTCGCAAATCATAAGCAAATTTTAGTGGCAACTTTAAGTGATATTGTTGATTATCGCCTCGAGTATGAGACTGAAGATGCTAACGCAAGTAAAATAGATGAGCTTCTTGATCAAGTTACGCCAGAGCAATATACATATTCGACCTATGATTCTGCTAGAGCCGTTATTTCGTCAAATTAAGAAGGAGTGAAATCCGGATGTTAAATAGAAGCAAACCCATCATTCAGAATTCTTCGACAGAGCCGGCTGGCCAAATGCAAGCAAAGCTGGATCTGAAGATTGAAGAACTGCAAAGGCAAACCATTAACGAATCATTAGCGGAAAGCTTTCCTGCATGGGATTTGAATCCGCCGGCTGTATTAGTTCGTAGACGGAGCTCGAAATTATTATGAATCCTCCGAATTATTATTCCGAATGGACGAAGCTGTTTCATCAACTAAAAGAACTTGGTCAGGAAGATGAGAAGATCATTTCTGTTCTGGAAAAAGGTAAGTTGGAATGGACGTCAGGTGTAGCTGATAAAATTGTAAAGTGCACCTATGAAGTAATTGAATTTAAATTAAAGTATACGACGCGCCTATTCCAGCAGGAACTGGATCATTCACGCGGTGAAGAAGCAGCCATTATTTCCGCCATTATAAATGCACGTTACCGATTTGATTTGCTGTATCGTTTATGCCGCCTTTCTATTTTTCCTGAGGATGTTAAGGAATCCTTGATCCAAGTTGTAAGTAAATATGTCGGAGATTCTCAGGAAGCTTTATTAGAAAGCGCAAAGCATGATCGAACGGGTCAACTTGCCTATACGATTAGACATAATAGTTTGATACAGCAACAGACGCAAGCTCCAGCGGCCGCGGCTCGTGAGCCGGTTGAACCGAAGGAGTCTGCATCTGATCCATTTAAGTCTAGAAGAAGGGTGCTATTTTAAATGAGTGACTTGCAAACATGTTTGAAGACCATGGAGCAATATTTGAAAGCGAGAATTCCCTTTATTTCTATACGTACTGCGGAACGCTCTCGTGCGCTTAGTTTTATAGCTCAATTATCAACAAAGTTAAATTTAAACATTGGCTACCATACGTTATCCCAAGGAATGAGAGATATATCAACCAATCGGCTGCTCAATGAGGACCGTTCGGTTATTGGTGGACTAGATTATGTGACACAAAAAATCGGTCAACTGCAAAATCAAACGTTCGTTTTTACAGAGGTACAAGAGCTTGAAGACGATACTCGGATGGCAAGACAATTGCAAGATGCGGTAATGCTTGCTACGGAAACGGGCGGGGCGATTGTTGTAATTACGAATAATCCTGTCTGGGGGCCATTGCAGCGTCTGGGCATGTCGATAACGCTGTCTCAGCCCAACGAGGATGAAATGCTGATCATTATTCGGGATCAAATTTATCCTTATCGAAGTGAAATGTTCATTGAGTGGCAGGATGCCGAGGAGAGGCAAGCGGCCGCTATACTTGCGGGCATAAGCCAAATCGAGGCTGAAAATGTGATCGCAACATTATTAGCTAACGGTAGTATTATGAATGAGAATTTAAAGGAATTAATGCATGCCAAAGATAAGATTTTTGCTGATATTTCTGGTATTGAGCGAGTTATTGTAAGAGAGGACTATCAAATTGGCGGGTTAGATGGCCTTAAATTATGGCTTGATGCTAATCGCCAGCTCCTGACGGCCGACTTGCGTGAACGCGGCATTCGCCCGCCAAGAGGAATTTTGTTGGTTGGTGTTCCGGGGTGTGGGAAGTCTTTATCCGCTAAGGCGATCGCTTCCTTATGGAACCTACCGCTGTATCGGTTGGATTTATCCACCATACATGGACAGTACTTAGGGCAGAGTGAGAATCGTTTGAAGGAAGCATTATCCACAGCCGATCATGTGGCGCCATGCGTATTATGGATTGATGAAATTGAGAAGGGTCTTGCCGGCGCAGTAGGCGGAGGCGATGGAGGCACATCGACCCGTCTGGTCGGCCAATTTCTGTATTGGTTACAGGAAAGCCTCGCTAGAGTCTTCGTTGTGGCAACCGCCAATGACGTATCCAAGCTGCCCCCTGAACTGCTGCGCAGAGGACGTTTTGATGAGTTGTTTTTCGTAGATTTACCAACCGCGAGTGAACGGGAGGAAATTATAAAGATTTATATTGAAAAGGGATTGAAGAGAACAATATCAAATGAATTATTACAGCATTTAGTGAGACTTTCGGACGGATTTGCCGGTGCGGATTTGGAAGCTGCTGTTCGAGACGTAGTGAAGCAAGCATTTGTAAAAGGGGACGATTCCATTACTGATGATACGTTTATAAACTTCTTTACCAATGTCGTGCCGTTATCTCAAACAAGCCCTGAACAAATTGAAGCGATACGTACTTGGGGTAAAGAAAGGGCAGTCCCAGCTGGTAAAATAAATGAAGAGGCGAATGGGCATGGCATTCACCGATCAAGCGGACGAAAAGTAATGGTATAGTATACGAATACAAACTGATCCGATCAGCGCTCGGGCCCGTTTATTGACAGCAATATGGCCGTATTCGCCTTCATGTATAACAACCCGCTCATTGAGCGGGTTGTTAATTTGTTTAAGATCGAAATCATGAATGTACTCAGCCGTTAGAAACGACATTAACAAAAACACTAAGGTCGATCCAGAAGTTCATTTTGCTGCGCATCGTCTTTCGAAGTTGTTGTGGTATTTGTGCGTAAGCAGGAAAAGTAAAAGATGGATGTGACGCAGACAAAAGCCTTGCCTTGTCGAGGCCGAGCTTTAGTGAAAAGATCCCCAAACCGGTCATTTGGGGATCTTTTATAAAGGGGGGCATATGTAATTGCGGGTGTTTGATCGCTGCGGAATATGATTCGATAAACGACCCATGAAGTTCATGTTTATTCACGTATGGTATCTAAGACCATGGCCGTTAGCTCGTGCACGGTATGTTCGTTTAATGGACGCTGAATCTGGTACATAGCCATACTCCCGGACATGCGCGCTGTGATGTCAAAATGCCACTTCGTTAATCCGCTGCCGGATAGAAGTTGGTTTCGATAGGTATGACGATGCAACAGCGGCAGCTTCTCTAATTTATCAATCTCACGTATATGTAGTTGACAGCAATCCGTCTTGATGATCTCAAAAATGCCAGCCAGCGGCAGGGGATTATTGGAGAATTGGGATGTGACGGGGACGGCGTACTTGGTTTCACGCTCGAACAAAGGCCGAAAATGCCTGGAATCCATACCGAAGACTTCAAGGCTTTCCTGCCAAAGCTTTTGTTGAGGATAAGCTGGCGTTGCGTAAGGAATATTTTGTTGGTCCAGCGTCACGGCGATAATGTCATCCGTTAATAATTGGTATCCTTTCTGCAAAAAGGCAGAAGCCAGCGTCGACTTCCCGTGCCCGGAATGACCGATGAAGGCATAGGCTTTATGGTCAATCACTACCGCGCTGCCGTGCAGGGGGAGTATTCTACGCTGCAATAAAAGGGCACCCATACAAGATCCCAGCACGTACAGGCGGATTTTATCCTCCGCGGCGCCCTTCTCTGGAGAAACAGAGATGGTCGTTCCGTCCTCTATTGCAAAAACGGCGAGTTCAGGTACTCTGAACATGACCATATCTTCAGTGCATACCCATGTTTTATTCGATTTATCAGATCTTCCAAGCCATCTTTCGGTCAGATCGGCATAACGGACGACAATGTCGGCAAAATCATCCGGGAGGACGACGGGCTGTAACTCAGGCATGGGAATGTCACTATGAATGGAAAACCCGAAAGCCTTATATGCGGTTGGCTTAAACGTTTGAAGCATGGTCCTCACTCCAATGATTAATATGCGAATAAAAAAAGATAGCCCTTATACCCGATCAGGCGTATAGGGGCTCTTTTTATCAGAACATGATGGCTTTATATGTTAGCTGGTGTGAACCATTTCGTCCGGATCCGGTTGCACTCCATCCGGAATTGCACTACCAGGACCAGCCATGGTCATTTTGATGTCAAGAACCTCCAAAGCAGGTACGCTCCATTCCTTTTTCATATAGATTCACCTCCTTTCAAAAGTTTTTTTGAAGAAATCGATACAGAATGAGGCTGCGCATTAGGAGTTTAATGGAGGGGCCATAGGCTTGATTTGGATCCATTCCCTGACGGGCCTCCGACAGAGCTTCTTCGAGAACAGGCATGTTAATGAACTGCTGCATTCTAGAATCACGACTCAGATGATCCAGTTCATCGATAAATGCTGGCCAGTCACTTCGCATACGATGGATAGAATCGGCTGCCTGGATGCCTCTTGTTCTCTGGTTAAGCCGGATGGAATCGGGGAGCCAGCCTGAAGTAGAGCGTCTAATTAAAGCCCGATCCATGCCATTATGAACGAATTGCTCCATTGGCGTTGACAGGCAGAATCGAATGACGCGCAGATCATTGGTCGGATCGTGACTCCATACGGAATAACGAAGGGACAGTTTGCAGCCGCTTGACCCGGTGGCGCTCCACATGTTAACCCGGTTGAAATGCTGAATTCTGGCTTCCAGTGGATCATCAGGAAGATCGTCTGTTGAGCCAATTCCGGTAAACGTGCGATCCTGCAGCTTGTCGTAGATCCCTGTGCGTTCAGCAAAGTCGGAATGGATGAGCTGCGGCAACTCAGCTGATGATCCGGATGGCCTTATCCTTGTGAGGAAAGGCAATGCTTTACGGCAAAGGATGGAGTATAGCCGCTTACGTCCAACTCCAACGTTCCTGCTATACTGATTGATCTCGCGGGATAGATGGAGCCAGTTGAACTTTTTCATAAGTCGCGTGTAATACTCCATTGCGGGTCCCCAAGAGATGCTGTAATTCCCCCTTGCTCCATTCAACAGAATTCCGATCCCGCGCTGCTGCGCCTGCGCATAAATTCCTCTTAGCCAGAACGAATTATCAAAGAACTTATAAGGAGATTCCAGGATGTCAATCCAGTCGTCGATTTCCGTAAAGGGACTGTGACCTTTGAAATTCAAGTAATGATCATGGATGTTGCCCACAAACTGTACGGTCTGCCTGATGAGCGGCCTCTCGTCAGCAAATCTGTGCTTTGGCGTCCAATCTATGAATTCATCTTCCGGTATGTAGCTGAAGGTCTGAAGCATCCGGTTCTTCTGCTGAAGTGCTCTTGCTGCAAAGCTTGCAACAGAGCCCGAATCCAAACCACCACTAAGATGAGCGCCGATTTGCAGGCTTGAACGACGAAGCCTTGAGGTTACGGCTTTATGAAATACCTCACGAAAGGCTTCTTCATACTCCTCGGATGAACGGAGCTGCAGAGGCTGCACATTAGCCAGGTTGTCATATCGGCTGATCCATAACCGGTTATGTTTAACGATGAAGGAGTGGGAAGGCGGGATCTGATAAATATGATTGTACACAGTGGTTGAAGCATCCGGGGGTTCGAACACACCGCGGATCGCCAGAAACTCGGCTAGCCAACGCTCGTTAAGCTCTTTATGTATATAAGGTAAAGTGAGCAAGGGAGTCATCATCGTACAGAAGGAGAACTGCTGCTCATCGTGATGATAATATAGCGTTCTTGCGCCTGAGAAATCCCTTGCCCCGAACAGCAGCTGCTTGCGTTCATCCCATATGGCAAAAGCAAAATCTCCGACCAGTCGCTCTGGCATCCGTTCGGACCATTTCTCATAAGCCTGCAGCAGAATTTCACTGTCTGTCATGTGCGGCCTATGGACAGGCGACACATGCAGCTGTTCCATGAGCTCATCCCGATTGTCTAAGATGGCGTCGGCCGTGATGGCAAGCCCGCGCTGCGGATCGTAATAAGGAAGTATTTCGTGGATGGCATGCTCTGTAATCCATTGGGCATGACATCCCATCATAATGTAATCCTTTTGCCAAACGGCGCTTTGATCAGCAGGATACTTGCTTAATGCCGACATTATGAGTTCGCTGTTATCCGTTGGAATCGGCTCTCCATGAAAACGATAAATACCGGCAATTGCGCCCATTCGATCTTCCTTTCGTTGCAGCCTACACCGGCTGTACCCCATTCAAATCAATGATACATATCGTATCGGTAACATTATATATCATGTATACAATTTGTATCAATACTTTTTTTGTTTATTTTCTGGAATCTTAACGGATGCTTTTATGGTTGGTATTTCTACGGAGCTGGAATGTGCACAAGAAGTAAGCCAGTAGAATGCCGGAGGCATCGTTGATCACGTCATAAATCCTCCCGCCCCGAAAGAAAAACAGTTGGAGGATTTCTGTGAATGCAGCATAAAGTACACACCAATAGAAGGCTGACTTGGTCTTGCCGAAGTTCGACGCCAGCATAGCAAGGATGAAAAATCCGAAGAAATGGCCTAATTTACGCGAAATCCAATCTCCGCTGTACCATTGAAAATCCAGTTTCAGAAGATCGGACCAATCAGGGGACGGATTAAATCGGAAATTTACAATGTGATGCTGGATCAGAAGTTGAAAATTAAGAGAGCAAGTGAAGATGAACAAGGCTAGAGCCCAAATTACAGTAATAAAGATGCGCATAACATAACTCCTTTTTTTGAAGAGGCCTCAGGAATGGAGAGGATGAATTTCCATTAAATTAAAATTGATACAAATCGTATCCCAGGTGAATATCATATAGCAGTATTTACGCGTATTCAAGCAGGAGATAATCCTCATCCGATCAGTAATGGCTTGAAATTAGAAAAGTATTACTTGAATAAAAGGGCGAGTCTAACCCGGAGGATTTTCACCAAACATAGTATGTGTTCCAGAGGAAATCTTAAGGTTAAGAACGGAGAGTTGAAATTATTTCTTTTATATAAGTAAGCGTTAACATATCTTACACTTCAATCATCGCGATACAAAACGTGTCTTTTTTATGGAGAAATCAAAGAAAGTTCTCCTTGACATGATACAAACTGTATCGTAAATTATGGGATATAAATTATACGGATTGTATCGAAGAGTTGCGAATTATGAACCATGCATGAATGTATAGCCGGTAATTAATAAAAAACGAGATCAAGGTGTTGTAGGAACTTGAATCCAACGGGGGGTCGAACGCAGATGGAACTCAAACAGTATTTTGGAGTCATACAGAAAAAATGGTGGTTAATCGCAATTATTGTGATCGTTGCAATGGTTGCAACCGGAGTGAAAAGCTACTTCTTTACAACACCGATCTATGCTGCCAATGCCAAGCTGATCGTGAACCAGTCATCTGGAGAAGGGGCAGGAACACTTAATACGAGTACAATCCAAACAAGTATATTCCTTATAAATTCTTACAAAGAGATTATCAAATCCTCCGCTATTATGAACAAGGTTGTTGAGAAATTTCCCGATCTGGGACAGACTGCGGGGCAATTATCCGCCAGGATTTCCGTCACATCGGCAAATAATTCACAAGTTATGAACTTGGTCTATGAGGATACATCCTATGCCAAAGCTGCTGAAGTCGTAAATGCGGTCTCCACCGTGTTTAAGGAACAAATCCCTCATATTATGAAGGTTGATAATATCACTATTCTAAGCGAAGCAGATATGACAGCCACCCCTGGACCTATCAATTTCAACCCAATCATGAATCTGTTAATCAGCTTTGTTGTTTCGTTGATGGTGGCAATTGGACTGATATTTCTTTTAGATTACCTGGACGATACGTTAAAAACAGAAGCTGATATTACCGAAATGCTGGACGTCCCCGTACTTGCGGTTGTAGGAAGAATCCCGAAAAGTGACCTGAAAAAAACCGCCAGAATGAAAGCACTACAAAACTCAAAAGTAGGTGAAGGTCAGCATGCGACGATCAACCAATGACAGCAGTTTAATCGTATCTACAAATCCGAAATCTCCAATATCAGAAGTGTATAGGCTACTTCGTACAAAAATTCCTTTTTCCTCAAAGGATATGGAATTAAAGACGATTATGGTGACTTCATCCCAGACTGGGGAAGGGAAAAGTACAACAATCAGCAATTTGGCTGTCACCTACGCACAGGAGGGGAAAAGAGTCCTTCTTATCGATGCCGATTTGCGCAAGCCTTCTCTGCACCGTATTTTCTCACGATTAAACTATCAAGGCCTAAGCACACTATTAGCAGGGCAAGCGAGTACAAGTGAAGTCATTCAGGAGACATCGATCAACCAGCTTTCATTGCTTCCTTCCGGGCCAGTACCTTCGAATCCGTCGGAGCTTATGGATTCCATTGCGATGCGTGATCTGCTGGATCAAATGAAAGAGCAATATGACGTTATTCTCATGGATACGCCCTCTGTACTATCCGTTTCAGATAGTGTCATAGTTAGCGCCTTGTGCGATGGCATTATTATGGTGGTAGCTGCAGGCAAAGTGAAGAGGGAAAGGCTGAAGAAAGCTCAGGAACAATTAAAACATGTAAACGCCCGAATGCTTGGCATTGTAATTAATCGGGTTGTGTGAGAATTACCAAAAAGTCAATAAAGCTAGCGGAAGTAGTAATAAGGTAATGTCTACTGCACCTTTTTCACTGTAGACACTCGGTCATGCTGTGGGTCTTAAAGACCTTAGACATTATTGTCGATGGTGTGATGTGAGGATGGGTTAAATGCCCTTTTTAGAGAGTTTAGCTATGTTCTCTTCCTGATTGAAGAGTGTATAGCTAGGCTGTTCTACTACATAGACATTCATATTGACAAATGTATAAAGAATAAACAGAGATGGGTAGTGAATGAATGATGAAGAAAGTGAAAAAAGCGATTATCCCTGCAGCAGGTCTAGGTACTCGTTTCTTGCCTGCAACAAAAGCCATGCCAAAAGAAATGCTTCCAATTGTTGATAAACCCACTATTCAATATATTGTGGAGGAAGCAATAGCTTCTGGAATTGAGGACATTATCATTGTGACCGGTAAAGGGAAACGTGCCATCGAAGATCATTTTGACCATGCGTTTGAGTTGGAAAATAATTTGTTTAGCAAAGGGAAATTTGATTTGCTTGATGAAGTGCGCCGTTCATCCAACGTGGATATTCATTATATTCGTCAGAAGGAAGCAAAAGGACTTGGCCATGCTGTATGGTGTGCCCGCAACTTTATAGGAGATGAACCGTTCGCTGTGCTCCTAGGGGATGATATCGTACAGTCGCAGACACCTTGTATTCGGCAGTTGGCAGAACAATTTGAGCAATTACAAAAATCCGTGATCGGAGTCCAAACTGTGCCGTATGACCAAACGCATCGTTATGGCATCGTAGCTCCCCTCGACAAAATGAATCGTTTATATAAGGTGGATTATTTTGTAGAGAAACCTCCTACAGGCCAAGCTCCATCCCAGTTGGCCATTATGGGAAGATACATATTGACTCCAGAAATATTTGAATTTCTTGAAGCTCAGGAGGAAGGTGCTGGTGGGGAAATTCAGTTGACGGATGCAATACAAAAGTTAAACGAGGCCCAGGGTGTATTCGCATATGATTTCGAAGGGATCCGTTACGATGTAGGCGAAAAGCTCGGATTTATAATGACAACAGTTGACTTTGCCCTGCAAAATGAGGACTTGCGTAAACCATTACTGCACAGTTTGGAAACTATTCTCGAACGAGAACATCTGGGTAAAATAAATCGCTAATGAGGTGAACGAAGTGTCTCCCACTCCTCAACGAAATGATATAGAAGTTGTTCTCGAGGGGAACTCGATATATACCGAAGAGAAGAAAAACGGCAAAGTCTTATATCGTATATTAAAGCGGGCTATGGATTTCATTTTTGCCCTCATGGGGCTTGTTCTATTGTCGCCACTCTTTCTAATCATATCCATACTAATTAAGTTAGAGGATCCGAAAGGATCTATTTTTTTTTATCAAACTCGTATCGGTAAGGATGAAAAGTCATTCCGAATGTATAAATTTCGCTCCATGGTTTCAAATGCCGAAGAATTATTGGAGGAATTATTAGACCAGAATGAGATAAGTGGCGCTATGTTCAAGATGAAAGAAGATCCGCGTATTACAAAAATTGGGAAATTTATTCGCAGAACCAGCATAGATGAACTTCCGCAGTTATGGAATGTAATTCGCGGTGAGATGTCACTTGTAGGACCACGACCAGCATTGCCTAGAGAAGTTGATCAATATAGCAGCTATGACAAGCTACGTTTGAGCGTTATTCCTGGGTGTACTGGTTTGTGGCAGGTAAGTGGTAGAAATAAATTGAGTTTTTATGAAATGGTAGAGCTGGATCTAAAGTATATCGAACAAAGAGGAATCATTACAGATATAAAAATTATTTTACACACAGTAAGGGTCTTATTTGGAACTAAAGATGCTTTTTAATGAGAGGTTAGGAGTTGATCATAATATGGATTTAGATTCAAAAATTTATGTTGCTGGACATAAGGGCTTGGTGGGCTCTGCTATTCTAAGAGCTTTACAAAGTAATGGGTACCACAATTTGGTGTGCCGTAGCAGTTCCGAATTGGACCTAAGGGATAGAGGAGAGGTCTATAACCTGTTCCAGCAAGAGAAGATTGATTATGTGTTTTTAGCTGCGGCTAAGGTGGGCGGGATCGCAGCAAATAATGACTATCCTGCTGATTTCATAAGAGATAACTTATTTATTCAAACCAATGTTATTGATGCAGCCTATCAATTTAATGTCAAGAAGCTCTTGTTCCTAGGTTCTACGTGTATATATCCTAAATTTGCTCCACAGCCACTTAAAGAGGAATATTTACTAACTGGTGAGTTGGAACCAACGAATCAGCCCTATGCCATTGCTAAGATAGCGGGCATTAACATGTGTCAGTCTTATAATCGTCAATATGGAACAAAGTATATATCCGTTATGCCTACCAATATGTATGGTCCACATGACAACTTCGACTTGAAGACTTCTCATGTATTACCAGCATTGATACGAAAATTTCATGATGCAAAAGAAAATAACATCCCTGAAGTAGAGGTATGGGGGACAGGAAACCCTAGGCGTGAGTTTCTTCATTCAGATGATTTGGCAGAGGCGTGTTTATTTCTGATGGAGCATTATAACGAAAGTGAAATAATTAATGTAGGCGTTGGCCAAGATATCTCAATTCAAGAGCTGGCAGAACTCATCCGGTCCATTGTCGGTTATGACGGAGAAATTGTGTTCAATAGCACTATACCTGACGGGACTCCGAGAAAATTGGTAGATGTGACGAAGATAAACAATCTTGGATGGAAAGCCCAGATTTCATTGGAGAGCGGATTACGGTCCGTGTATCAAGCGTTTCAGAAGGAATATTTAATCAAACAATAACCGTAGTCCGTGGGAGGGAACATACATGAAAAGAGCGTTAATTACCGGTGTTACAGGGCAAGATGGTTCTTATTTAGCTGAGCTTCTATTAGAAAAAGGATACGAAGTATACGGATTGCGAAGACGCACAAGTACCCCCAATTATGAGAATGTTAATCATATCAAAGATGAAATCAGATGGATCTCTGGAGATTTGACTGATATGGCATCTCTAATTGAAGCGGTAAAAATTTCAGATCCGGATGAAGTGTATAATCTGGCTGCTCAATCATTTGTAGCAGCATCTTGGCCACAACCTATAGCTACTGGACAATATACGGCAATCGCAGTTACGAACATGTTAGAGGCTGTTCGAATCATGAAGCCGGAGGCTAGATTTTATCAAGCATCTAGTTCTGAAATGTTCGGAAAAGTAGTAGAAACTCCGCAGAAAGAGACGACCCCCTTCTATCCGCGAAGCCCATATGGTGTGGCTAAAGTCTATGGCCACTGGATTACTGTAAACTACCGTGAGAGCTTTAATATGTTCGCTTGTTCGGGTATTCTGTTCAATCATGAATCTCCAAGACGTGGACTAGAATTTGTTACAAGAAAAGTTACTGACGGTGTAGCCAGGATAAAGCTCGGACTTCAAAATGAGCTCCGTATGGGAAACTTGGATTCTCTTCGTGACTGGGGATTCGCGGGAGATTATGTGAGAGCAATGTGGTTAATGTTACAGCAGGCTGAGCCAGATGACTACGTAATTTCTACTGGTGAAATGCATACGGTTAAAGAACTTCTTGAGGTAGCATTTTCTTATGTCGGATTGGATTATAGAGATTATGTTGTAATAGATCCCGAATTTGTACGCCCAGCTGAAGTAGACCTTTTGCTTGGTGATTGTTCAAAGGCGAAAGAAAAATTAGGTTGGGAACTTGAGATTGGATTTGAAGAGTTGATTCAAATGATGGTAGATGTGGACATGAGAAGAGTTCGCACACAGATAACGAATAAGGAGACACTATTATCTATCTAGACTTTTATCAAAATTTATCGGGTTAGTTGCAAGGTGTATAAAATTTAGAGTGGAGCACTCATTTTATGAAACTAATAGATAGAATAGCATCCATAAAAAAAAATAGGGACTTTAATAATGTGCTATTTAGTATCTCATCCTATTTTATAACGCCCGTCGTAATCATCATAACAACACCAATGCTTTTAAAAAACCTAGGAAGTGCTAATTACGGAATATGGGTGCTAATTAACTCGCTTATAAATATACTTGGCATATCTAACTTCGGTTTAGGTAATGCATTCATTAAGATTGGATCGGAATACGAATCGTCAGAAAATGATTCAATGTTTAATCAATTGTTTTCTGTAGCATTCACACTCTCAATAATTTTGTCGCTTGTCATCAATGCACTAACACTGTTATTCGATACTTTCGTATTCCCAGTGTTTTTTGGAACTTCTGGTGTGAATTCAATCCTTCCAGTCATTCATTTAATAGGCGGCGTTGTAGGGCTAAGAATTATTAACAGCGTAATCTCTGGATCTTATATGGCCAAGCAAAGGTATGATATCAACAGCAAGGTGAATATTGTCTACAACGTATTAACATCTATCCTTTTTACAGGACTTGCACTTATTTATAAAGATATTAAATTACTGGTTATATTTTTATTCATTTCAACCGTGTTGCTTTTGTTTATCAATGCCTATATAGCAAAAAAGGTTAACTCAAACCTACTCTTCAGACTTCGATTAAACCGATCCATATTCATGGAAATTTTCAAGTATGGGATTTACTCTTGGCTTCAAATGATAATCAGCGCCTTAAATAATCAAGCTGATAAACTTATCATCGGCTCATTATTAGGTCCTAGCGTATTAGGGTATTATGCGGTTTGTATGCAACTTGTTATAAAGATACATGAAATGCCAGCTGCTGCATCTGCATTTTTATTTGCAAAATTCAGTTCATTATATGAGAGTAAGCAAACCGCACAGATAAGGAAAGTTTACTCAATAGCATTTATGTGCAAATCAATATTCATTATTATTGCATCCCTCGTTGCTTATTTGTTTGCACATTCCATATTAACGTTATGGATTAGTTTGGAATTTGCCAGTCTTCATACTGATCTTTTCCGCTTGCTAGTTCTTTCAGTAGCTATCGGAGCTTTTGCCATAATTCCAAATTATTATTTGAATGGAACAGGGTTCATCAAAATTAACACAGCACTTTCGTTATCAACATCGGTATCCATTTTCACCATAATGTCTATACTCATTCCTTATTTTGGGGACTCTGCTGCAGGCTTATCAAGATTTGTTGCAATACCGCTTGTTGTATTCTCAATTATTTTTGTTAACAGGAAAATATCGAATGGGAGTGTGGATACAGAAGAAGGCGGTGCTATCAAACAATCCTCATTGCTTGGATAATGAAGTGCTTAGAAGATGTAAACCAATGATACACTGCAATAACTTATAGATGGATTGGTGAAAAATGATGAGAATTTCCTTACCCGCCAGAACAGGTTCATCTTATTTGTATAAATCACAATTAAAGTTCATTTATCTGCTAGTCATGTTTGCAGTCATTCTGCTCTCCATTATATTTATTGAGTATGAACTGTATTTAAAGACAAATCTGCTTACGTCTTACATTATGTACATAATGATTGGGTTATCAAATATGATCGTTACTTCAAAAGGGATAACCTGGGACAAAATAGTGGGATGGTCATTTTTCGCATATTCTGTAGGTGTGCCATTATACTTGTTAACCGATGGTGGATTGGAAGGATTTATTGGCACAAAAATTCATTTCAATGAAGTTTATACATTTGCCACCGTATCAGAATCACTGTACTATAACTGTTTATTTCTTTCTTTATTTTACTTCTCCTATTTCTTATTTAATAAGAAATCAAGTAAGGATGTGGAAGATACTACACATGAGGAAGTTGACCTGGCCTCAAAAAAATACAATTATTTTCATTCGAGGTTTTTCATTCACTATTGGCTGTTAGCAGCGATGGGCTTATTCTTTTTTGGCTTATACAAAATAGATTATCTTAGTGCAATTAGCGCAGGGTATAGTTTAAAGAATGTCGGATATGTGTATTTGTTTACTGCAGTATTTGCAATCGACATAGGGACATTAATTCTAATACGAGTGACAGGTTTCCAAAAAAAATATTTATTGTTTGCTGGATTATTTCATTTATTATTGTTTCCTCTAGGAATTAGGCAATTAACATTCACCTTTATATTCCAGATCGCATTATTGTATAAGTTGGTAAATTACAAAAGGAAACTTAAGACCAAGGAAATTATTTTTGGGATCTCGCTATTGTTATTTCTAGGCTTGATCGGGATGATAAGAAAATCAGGGGGGGAACAGGCCTTTACTTTCCTTTCTCTTCTGAAGGCTCCCATCCGATTTTTCTTTTACGAAACAACCTTTAACTATATTAGTTTTCTGAAGTGTATAGAGCTGTTTAAGGAGCATACAATAAGTTTTTTATACGGAAAAACGTTACTCGATCCTATCGTAGAACAGGTCCCATCCTTTATCTTGAATAACAAAAATAACTATCAGTTTTTTGAACGGTTTATTATGGAGAATGAAGCGTTAGAAAATTTAAAACCGGTCGGAACCGCTCACCTGCTTACAGAGCTTTTTGTGAACGGAGGAATGACTTTTATCATAATTTTTTCATTCGTCATCGGGTATGTCTCTAATACGCTAAATAATAAGATGAGGAAGGTCCTGGCATCGAATCATTATATTGGGCAGATTTTATTTGCTGCTGTTATTCCTTTCGTCATTATTCAACTAAATAGAGGCGGGTTATCTGTATTAACGAAACTATCTTTTCAATTTGCAATACTTCCTGTAATAATATTCCTGATTTTTCGCAGAAGGATTAGGCCATAGTTCTTCCGGTCCATTAAGGGAAGAGATATTATATTGAGGTGAGCGTATGATCAGAACCCTTATCCTTACGAATACGATTGCTCCGTACAGGATTCCGGTCCTAAACAAGCTAAAAGAGCATAAGGAAATTAAGTTACAAGTTTGGTATTTGGAAGAGCGTGAAAAAAATCGGCAATGGAATATAAATCATCAAGAAATTAAATACGATTATCAATGTTTACCTGGGGTTCATACCTATATTCAGAAATTGGATATGGGTGTGCACATTAATCCGGGTATTTTTTTTAAGTTGATTCGAGAAAATCCGGATGTAATTATTACTTCTGGATATGACTCGCTTGGATATTGGTCCGCTCTCGTGTATTGTCGACTATTTAGAAAAAAATTTATTGTATGGTGGGGGAGTACTCTAGACAGTAGCAGGGTGCAGAACACCATGGTAAATCGGGTTCGAAAGTTCTTTTTTAAGTCAGCTGATTCCTTTGTAACTTACGGTACCGAATCTGCAAAATGCCTGAGACATTATGGCGTAGAAGAAAGGAAAATAGTTGTCGGCTACAATACAGTGGATGTTAGATATTATCGTAACAAATATTATGAGAGCCTGGTTAATGAAGGAATGGACTTCATTCAGAGTGATAAGATTAAGATGCTATTTATTGGTCAACTTATTGAGCGAAAAGGATTAGTTCAAATTATAGATGCTCTTCGATTGCTGAATCATTCACAATGGGAATTAAGAATTGTGGGTTCTGGTCCCGATGAACAGAAACTGAAACAAAAAGTTAAGGAGTTTGGTTTAGAAAAACAAATCTACTTTGAAGGATATAAGCAAAAGGAAGAGTTGACGAATTATTTAGTTCAGAGTCATTGTCTGCTTTTTCCTTCATTAATTGAAGTTTGGGGCTTGGTTGTAAATGAAGCACTGGCTTCAAATACATTTGTTCTCGCATCTAAATATGCTGGAGCAACAAAAGATATTATACTGGATCAACAGAACGGTTTGATCATTGATCCGATGGATGAGAATGACTTGCTGAGGGCTTTTCATTGGTTAATGGATCATCAAGATTATGTACGTTCTGGTTGGAAAATGAGCTTAGGGTTATGGAGAAAACTACACCCTAATTCTTATGCTAAGGCTGTTTCAACAGCGATAAAAAAGGTCATTTCGTGAGGTGTGAGAATATGAATAACATACTTTACATTCAGCCTTATGCCAGTCATGTTGGCGGAGTGGATACTGTTCTGCTTCAACTGGTTCAAGGATTGGATAAAAAAAAGTTTAAACCTTATGTTGTATTACCTTCCTCAAGCCCGTATGTTGAAAAGTATGAAGCTGCCGGTGCACAGGTGATTTTTACTACATTAGCTGTTTTTGGCAAACCGACGGATTCCACATACTACATTCGTAATGTAATAAATTTATTTCGTTCTATGAAAGCCCTTAGAGTCATTATTCAAAAGTATAAAATTCATATTATTCATTCTCATAAGATGGAGCTGATGGGGGGAAATATTGTTGGAAAGCTTCTGGGCATTCCGACCCTCCAAACAGTTCATGAATTGCCTAGACAGCCTCTGTTTGCTTATAAATGTGTTGCCTACCTGAATCATTTGTTCAATGACAAAGTAATCGTTTTATGCGACAGAAGTAAAGTAATGTTTAAGTGGGGAAAAGGTTATTCGAAAAAGCTTATTAAAATTTATAACGGTATTGAAATCAAGAAGAATTCTGATAATAAACAGGCAGCCAATGGAGTGAAGCAAGAATTAGGATTAAATAGTGGAGATAAGATTGCAGTTACTGTTGCAAGGCTTTCTCCTATGAAGGGGATAGAATATTTACTTAAAGCAGCGCACATTACTAAACAAACAAACCCAGATGTAAAGTACCTAATTGTTGGTGACGTAGCATTTGAATCAGAGAAGGGGTATAAAGAACAGTTACAAACTTTAGCTAAGGAATTAGATTTGAATAATGTTTACTTCTTAGGGCTTCGCAGAGATGTTCCTGAGTTATTGTTGCAAGCAGATTTGTTTGTACTTCCTTCCGTATATGATATTTTCCCAACCGTGATTCTTGAAGCAATGGCGGCATCATTACCGATTATAGCCACAGATGTTGGAGGCGTTCCCGAAATGGTTACTCCTGACATAGGGTGTTTGGTGCCTCCGAAGAATGAAGAAGCTCTTGCTGAGGCAATTAGATATATCTTTAAAAATGTGGAAGGGAATCAATATGGTATTCATAGTAAAAGACGAGTTCTAGAGCATTTTACTCACGAACAATATTTGAATTCAACATTAAAAGTGTACAATACATTGTTAAGCAATGAAACCATTCCTAATGGGAGAAAGATGGCACATGGAAAATAACAGGATTAGATTAGATCAATATAGTCAAGATGGCTACTCAAGAGGAAAGAGTGGGTGGTTTATATTACTTTGGTGGCTTGTTCAAGGGAGTCTATTTCGATTCTCGTTACATCCTATGTATCAATGGCGTAATTTTCTTTTACGTTTATTTGGTGCTCGTATAGGGAAAGGAGTTCAAGTAAGACCCACAGCAAGATTTACATATCCATGGAAGGTAACTATTGGTGATTATTCCTGGGTTGGTGATCATGTTGAATTCTATAGCCTAGATCAAATTGAAGTGGGTGAGCATTGTATAGTATCTCAAAATGCCTATCTGTGTACGGGAACTCATAATATTCATGATGTTAAGTTCGGCTTAATTACAAAACCCATCAAAATTTGTGATGGTGCTTGGATTGCAAGTGATGTTTTTGTTAATCCCGGTATAACAATTGGTGTAATGTCGATAGTAGCTGCAAGAAGCACGGTCACCCGGGATGTACCCTCCAATGAAGTTCATGCTGGATTACCTGCACGTTTCGTCAAGTATAGATTCGAAGTAACGGAAGAGACACAACGATTGAAAGAGGTTCTACTATGAAGCAAAAAATGGTCTTTGTAATCAATTATTTTTATCCTGACTATGCATCTACCGGACAACTTTTAACAGAACTTTGCCTTCATTTACAACATGATTTTGAAATAACCGTTATTGCGGCTCAGCCAGAAGAAGCTAAGGAGGAACATCGCACAAGAAAAAGGTTCGTGAAAGATAAATTGGAGAATATTGATATTATAAGGATTCGGCTTCCAAAGCAAGACAAGCGGAATAAATGGAGTAGGTTGCGATATATTGCGGCTTATTTTTTTTATGCAAATTTATGTGTTTTTAAGCAAAAGGATATTCAGATTCTCTATACGATCTCCACGCCTCCGATACTAGGTGGGCTGATAGGCTCTATAGGTAAATTATTCAAACGGACCAAACATATTTACAATATTCAGGATTTTAACCCTGAACAAGCGGAGGCAGTAAGCTATATAAAAAACAAGTCCCTTTACCGAGTTGCGAGATGGCTGGATACAATGAATTGTAAATATGCGGATCATATAATTACTGTAGGTCACGATATGCAAGAAACATTGTATAAAAGATTGGCTAACCAGGCAATTACCAATAGCACGGTTATTAATAATTGGACGGATGAACAAGAGATTGTTCCTCTCTCGAAAGATCATCCTAAAGTCCACGAATTCATAAAGAGTAACGGTTGGGAAGATAAATTCATTATTATGTATTCGGGGAATATGGGCTTGTATTACGATTTAGAAAACTTGATAAGGATAGCAAAGGATTTATCCAATTATGATGATATTGTCTTTTCTTTTATAGGAGATGGGGCAGTTAAATCCAAAATGGAGACCTATGTGAGACAACATAAATTAAAAAATGTTTTCTTTTTACCTTTTCAACCGAAATCAGAGATTAAATATACATTGAATGCGGCTGATGTACATTTGGTAGTAAACCAAAAAGGAATCAAAGGGGTTTCAGTGCCCAGTAAGATTTATGGTGTCATGGCTGCAGGTAAGCCGATCTTAGGGGTTCTTGAAAAAGGTAGTGAGGCAAGTTTGTTAATTGAAAAAAGTGGTTGCGGTGTTGTTGTGGAGCCACAAAACTATTCAATGATAGTGAAGGAAGTAAGAACTTTCTATGAACTTGAACGTAGTGTGTTAGAGCGCAAGGGCGTACAAGGAAGAGAATATTTAGAAGAGCATTTAAGAAAAGAACAATCGTTGGATAAGTATCGCAGTCTCTTGATATCAATATAAATATGAGGAATATAAGGAGGGGCGAGAATGAAATTAGTCCTGTTATCCGGGGGATCCGGTAAAAGATTGTGGCCCTTATCTAACGATGCGAGATCCAAACAGTTTCTTAAAGTGCTCGAAAATGATAACAACGAGCTTGTTTCCATGGTTCAACGTGTATGGGGACAAATAAAAGGAAACGGTTTGGTAGAATCCTGTTACATCGCCACCAGCAGCTCTCAAATTGAAATTATGCGAAGTCAAATCGGAAATGATATCCCTCTTATAGTAGAACCGGAGCGGAGAGACACCTTTGCGGCTATTATGTTGGCATCTACTTTTTTGTATTCTCATGCCACAGTTGGGCTGGATGAAGTGATTGTCATATTGCCGGTTGATCCTTATGTAGAGAATCATTTTTTTGAATCGATTAAGCAACTAGAAGAGGTACTCAATTGCTCTAATGCTGACATAGCACTTATTGGAGTACAACCAACATATCCTTCTACGAAGTATGGATACATCATTCCCACAAGAACCGATGAACATAATGAGAGAAGTTTAAACGACACATATATGTCAGTTAGTCACTTTCAGGAGAAGCCAACGGAAGCAATGGCAGAACGTTTGATAGATCAAAATGCTCTTTGGAACTGTGGAGTATTTGCTTTTAGGCTTGGTTATGTTATTGAGTTGCTGGAACGTAAAGGACTGCCTATTCAGTTCGAAGAGTTATCCAAGCAATACAATAAACTTCCCAAGATTAGTTTTGATTACGAAGTGCTGGAGAATGCGTCTGAATTAGTGGTTCTTCCTTATGAAGGTTATTGGAAAGATCTTGGGACATGGAACACACTAACGGAAGAAATGCAAAACCATCAAATTGGTAAGGGAATCATAAGTGAAGACTGTTCTAATACACATCTTATAAATGAGATTGACATTCCGGTTTCAATACTTGGGTTATCCAATATAGTTGTAGCAATAAGTCCGGACGGTATTTTAGTATCCGACAAAAGTGCGAGCCCTCGTCTAAAAGACTTTATCAATTTCGACCAGGGACCGATGTACGAGGAACGGCAATGGGGATCAATTCGAATTTTAGACGATAATCAGTACGAAGACGGACGTTGTGTTACAACCAAAAGGGTAAGCATTCAAAAGGGCAAAAATTTGAGTTACCGAATGCATACGAGTCGGGAAGAGGTATGGACTATTGTAAAAGGCAAAGGGGAATTTATCCAAAATGGAAATTTTATGGAGGTGAGTGTTGGGAATGTCCTTCATAATCCTGTGAAAACGCTGCACAGTATTAGGGCTCTATCTGAATTGGAAATCATCGTGGTTCAGAGTGGTGTCAAACAAGAGGAGAATCAAGTCGTTGAGCTATACCATACTTGGGATGAAATAGCACGACATTGCATTAAGGTTTAATCACGACATTTGATGTATGCTTTTTTTGATCAGGTAGTTGTCTATAAAATTCAATCGTATTTATCTCTTGGTATGAGTATTCAAGCCTTTAATCTTGATTCTGTAAAGATGAGGCAGGGAATTCATGCTTTTTTGTCGTGTCTCGCAATAGAAGCAATAAGTAGCCATAATGCTTATATTTGACTCATGAAAAAGTGCTACGGCTAATTACTTTAGGAGGGGCTGGTAGAATGAAACTGGCTGTGATTGGTACGGGATATGTCGGATTGGTATCGGGGGTGTGCTTTTCAGATCTCGGAAATGAAGTTATTTGTGTCGATAAGATGGAAGCTAAAATTGAAATGCTCAATCAGGGGGAAGTACCTATATATGAACCAGGTCTAAAGCAACTCATACATAAAAATATAACTCAGGAGCGTCTGCGTTTCACGACAGATCTAACCGAAGCTGTCCAAAAATCGGATATCATTTTAATTGCGGTAGGTACCCCTTCACTAGCTAGTGGGCAAGCAGATTTAAGTTATATTGAGCAAGCCGCAAAGGAAATTGGCGATTCACTAAATGGTTTTAAAATCATTGTCACCAAGAGTACAGTTCCCGTTGGTACAAATGAGAAGATCCAGAACATTATCTCTTCACAATCACTTTTTCCATTTGAGGTTGCCTCTGTTCCTGAATTTTTACGGGAAGGAACAGCGGTTCAAGACACCCTTTTTCCGGACAGAATTATTATTGGTACTTCTGATGAATATACAAAATTGAGGTTAATTGAACTTCATGCCCCATTAACAAGTAATATATTTGTAACAGATATTCGAAGTGCGGAGATGATTAAATATGCTTCGAATGCGTTTCTTGCCACCAAAATTTCATTTATTAATGAAATCGCTAATATATGCGAAAAGGTGGGAGCTGACGTTACACAGGTTGCCACTGGGATGGGGCACGATAAACGAATTGGCACTTCATTTTTGAAAGCTGGTATTGGTTATGGTGGTTCATGTTTTCCGAAAGACACTCAAGCATTAATTCAGATTGCAGGGCAGATGGATTACGATTTTAAGTTACTCAAATCGGTTGTAGAAGTGAATCGTGATCAACGATTTAATATGATTAGAAAACTCGAATCCGTTTTAGGGGAGCTAGCAGGAAAGACGATTGCTTTGTGGGGGCTTGCTTTTAAACCAGAAACAGATGATGTAAGAGACGCACCTGCTTTTGAAATAATAACTTCTCTTTTAGAGAGAGGAGCAAATGTAAGAACTTACGATCCGATTGCAACGGATAACTTTATCAAAAGCTATAATATTGCAGACATTATGTATTGCCAAGACGCACGTGAAGCAGCTAAAGACGCAGATGCATTATGCATACTAACTGAATGGGGGGAATTCCAAAAAATTGCGCCTTCTCTTATTCAGTCATGGTTAAAACAACCTTATTTAATTGATGGTCGAAATATATATAGCGAAGAAGAACTTGCAGTAACCCAACTGAACTACTATTCCGTAGGAAGACCAAATATGAACAAAGGTGTTAAGGAAATGAGTCCTATTTTATTAATGTAATTAGAGAGAGGTTCTTTCTATGCTTAGTGTTATGAGTGTTGGTAAAAGTGATCTGTCAACTGAACTGTCCTTTATGCTCTATATATTACGCGAAGATGTAACCTTGGAAGAAGAGGAGATGCAAACGTATCTTTCCAATATCGATTGGAGTAAGTTCCTGAATTTAGTGAT
Source organism: Paenibacillus sp. GM2FR (assembly GCF_002803325.1). NCBI lineage: Bacteria > Bacillati > Bacillota > Bacilli > Caryophanales > Paenibacillaceae > Paenibacillus > Paenibacillus sp. GM2FR. The sequence continues at coordinate 258,599 of NZ_MKZM01000009.1, forward strand.
ACATCATCGTGTTTATCCTTTAGTATATATCAAATTGAGTAAAAATGGTTCAAGATTAATTCATGAAAACGTTATGTTGAAGCTTCAACAACTTTATAGGAAAAACACAATAAAGATGTTACAGTTAACGCGAGAATTAGGAACAGCTTGTAAAGCACTTCAAGACAATGGAATTCGATCAATGGTGTTAAAGGGGCCTGTACTTACTCTTCAACTGTATGGAGAGTTATCTCACAGAACCTCTAAGGATTTAGATATCCTCATTTGTTCCAGTGATGTTGAGAAAAGCAAAGAAGTATTAACTCAACTCGGGTATCGTCCTGACAATACAGATGCTCACTTATTTTGGAAAAAGAAATCACATCATATTTCCTTCATTCATTCAGAACATTCTACTCAAATAGAAGTTCATTGGCGACTTAATCCCGAAATAATAAAATCACCTTCATTTGAAGAGCTTTGGCAGAACAAAAAAACAATGACGATTTATGACCAGCAATTTAACCATTTAGGGAATGAAGATTTATTGGCTTATCTTGCTGATCATGGTGCTAGACATGGATGGTTTCGCCTCCGCTGGTTGATTGATATGGATCGATTGTTTCATAATCAAATAGATCCCTCCAAACTGCATAATTACTTCAAACTATATGGAGGGAGAATTTACGTAGAACAAGCCGCTCTATTGAGCAAATTGTTGTTATCATCTAAAGTTCCTATAGAAATACAATCGTTAGTAGTGAGTGAGAAAGCAGTCGAACTGGCTCAAATGGCTTTGGAGGGAATAAAAAATAGTAATGATCTACCACAGGCATCTAATCCTAAATACAAACGAAGCATGGTTTCAGCATTGACACTAAAACAGAAAATGCACCTCTTAATAAAGAGACTCCTCCCAAGTTCCTTGGACGCAGAAATTCTTCCTTTATCCAAGCCATTTTATTTTCTGTACATTCCACTTCGGCCTTTCTTATGGTTTTGGAGGTTATTGAGAAAGACTTAATTTAATTCTAGCCAGTCACTTATTAGAAAAGTCTTAATGGGCACCATGAATCTCGTTTAGTTATTGCAATACTAATTTGCTCATCGTGCCCTTTTTCTTTATAAATCCAGACCGAGTAATGGAGTAAATGTAGCTCCTGCTGCTGCCACGTTTCCTGGACAGTTAAAGATAATTGTGATTTTTGTGTTGGTTGATGATTGTGCTTGATCTCTACTCCCCGTTTCACCTGATCCCCAGTGTACCGAAGTAATGTCACATGTTTCAGAGAAATTTTGCCCACCAGGAATCGAGTCTTTTACAACATAGTTGAGGCGTTTTATTACTCGGGATTGTTCACTCCCACCAACACATGTGATGAAAGCTGTGGATATGCACTTATACCCTGTATTGCTAGATGATCCAGGGGCCGTTGTAATGACCATCATAGCAAATCCAAGTTGCCTCTGTTGTTCCAGCGTATTACCGGTAAGCTGCTCGATATCAATGGTTACCATTGCTTTTCCATTTGATGATTTTTCAGGTATTATTTGTCTCCCACTAATGCCGAAAGTACGCCTGAACCTACGATATCCATTAGAAAAGAAGCGTTCTAATCGGGAATCGAGCCTTTTATAACCTAATGTTTGGTAGACAGAGTCATCGAAGTCAATCGATATATAAGGGCTATATGGTAACAGATCGGGATTAAACGAAGGTGCGCATGATACAATTCCATTTAGCAAATCAGTGAATCCAAAACAATTTTTAATGCTAATTCTATTGGGAAGGTTAAATAAAATAATATTGGAATCCCTTGATCCTGATGCTGAAGAAAGTAGACAATTCTGTATAGAGATCACATTACCTTCGTTCTTTGATAAATCAAGGACAGGGGGCATGAAATTATATACAATTGGATATCCTCCTCCTCCTTCAGCTCCAAAGCGTGCCCCATCAATAAATAAACCACTATGTTGTCCTGAACTTTCATAGCAATCGATCCACCTAGGATTCGATTCAGGTTGTGGTGGTAGTGGTACGAAAACACCCCCTCTAATGTTAAGAAACCCATCGTTATAGATAGCTGCTCCATCTGAGCCATTATGGGTAATCCAGCAATCATTCATAGAAGTCATGTCACAATAGTTTTTTAAGAAAACGGATGTTTTCCACGATCTGCAATCATTTATGGTTAAAATGGTACTCCGACTTGATGTAAAGCTCCCCGTGTCAACTCCAACGTTACACATGTGGAAGTATAGGCCTTCCAGTTGGATATTAGATACATCAACATTCCCTGTAGTAATATGGAGTGCAGTGTTGTAACCAATAAAACTAAGATTTTTTGCTCTGAATTGGGTTGCTTGATTCGTTGCATCGATACAATCAACTGAATTATCACTGGGGCTGGCTACCAAGTATGTTTGCCCTTCTGACACAAGGTAGATGCCCTTGTATACCTTAATAGGTGCGCTTGTTATATACTTTGCAGCTTTAAATACGACCGATATCGCATTACTGTAATAAGCGCTTCCTCCAATGGAATTATCTCCAATAATTTGTTTCTTAGCATGATCAATCGCTCGTTGAATTCTTTGCGTATCGTCGTTTTCATTTACGTTCCTGGGGAAATTTTCAACATAAACATTACCTGGAACACTATTCATCTCTTTACCAACCCCTCACTGATTGTTGTTATCGTAAGCTGGGTAAATACATTGAATTTTATGATGAATGAACAAATAATCATTTATATTGAATTACATTAGTGTATTACTGATGACGGTAATTAGTGTTAACTGTTGAATAGGCGACTAACGATTTGCTGTTGATTATTAGTCGTAACAACGAGAAGTAAGTTTTACTAGAACCATAAATATATCTAGTTATTATCTTGAAATTGATTGTAGTTAATAAAGTAGGATTTTAATAGCAGGTTGTATACAAATTGGTATGCCGTTGTTATAATTGATACAAATTGTATCTTTGATATTTAAGGAGGACATGTCCATGAGCGTTGATGTCATCACGTCTGAAGATTTGATCATGCAATCCGAAGGTTTTCTGGTCAGTGATATGGATGGCGAGAAGGTGATGCTGAGCATCGAAAACGGCAAGTATTATAATCTGGGACGGATTGGCGGGCGGATATGGGAACTTATTTCGTCTCCCGTCACGATCTCCAATATGGTGGATCAACTGGTATTGGAGTATGAGATCGAGCCGGAGCTCTGTGAGCAGCAGGTGCGATTATTCCTCAAGCAATTAGCCGCGGAAGGCCTTGTTCAGGTGGATAAATAGCAATGGGCCTTTACCGGAAAGCAAGAAGGTATATGTCTTTTCCGATTGCCATAAAGCTTATGTACATTGAAGCTTACTTTTATCTGGCCTGGGGAAGAGTGTTCAAGCTGTTTCCTTTTCAAAAGGTATCTCCGTCTCTGGGAGAACATATGAAGGAGACGCCGTATGCAGGCTATACGGAGCAGGAGCTTTCGCTTGTCCGCCAAATCTCAAGAGCCGTACACGCCATGAGCCGTGTCACATGGTGGGAAAGCCAGTGCCTGGTGAAAGCGGTCGCCGCGATGAAGATGCTGGAGCGAAGAGGGATTTCGAGTACGTTTTATCTGGGAAGCGGCCGGGACGACAAAGGGATGATGGTTGCCCATGCCTGGCTCCGCTGCGGCTCTTACATTGTAACGGGGAGAGAAGGGCACGAAAGGTATGCCGTCGTCGGGATATTCGGTAGGGATATGGGGGCCGGAGGCTTGAATTTGAAGCGGCCATCCGATAAGGAGTTTTTACATTGAAGGATCTCTTTTATTTTATCCGTAAAATGCATGGGATGGCCGGGGTTAAACTCTACCTCAATATGGGTATGATCCTGGTCATCAGTGTTCTGGACGGCATCGGCATCTATTTGATCGTCCCGCTTCTCGGTGTCATTGGTGTATTCCAGACCGATTTGAGCGGGGTGCCGCTCGTCTCAACCTTGATGGACCTTGCGGGTTCATGGTCATTGCAGCTTAATTTGCCGATGGTGCTGGCCCTCTATGTCGTGATTGTGGGCGGGCAAGCCTTGCTGCAGCGCAGCCAGAACCTGTTAAATGCAAAAATATTGCAGCGATTCATTCGTAAACTGCGCATGGAAACGTATCAGGGGTTGCTGCATGCCAAATGGGAGTTCTTCCTGCGCCACCGCAAGTCGGATTTCAACCATGTCATGACCAATGAACTCGGGCGCGTGAATCAAGGCACGTTTTTATTCTTGCAGATGGTCTCGTCTTTCTTGTTCACGATCATTCAGATCGGCCTTGCCCTATGGTTGGCTCCGATGCTGACCTTTATCGTCCTGTTGAGCGGAGGGCTCCTTGCCTTGTTTGGACGCCAATTCATCCGGCGATCGAAGCGAATCGGCGAGCAGACGACAGAGCTGTCGAAATATTATTTTGCGGGCATCAGCGAACATTTCAACGGCATCAAGGATATCAAGAGCAACCGGTTGGAGCCATTTCATATGAACTGGTTTGACAGGCTGTCGCGAAAAATGGAGCACAACTTCATTCAATTTGGCAGAATCAACTCCTTGTCCCAGCTGATTTATCGGCTCGCGTCCGTACTGCTGGTTGCCGGATTTGTGTATTTGGCGCTGGAAGTGCTGCGTACGCCTGCGGAGCAGCTGCTGATGATCGTTCTTATCTTCTCGCGCTTATGGCCAAGATTTATCAGCATTCAATCGAGCACCGAGCAGCTCGTGTCGAATTTCCCGGCCTTCCGGGCGATACGCGAGCTGCAAGCGGAATACGAGGTGGACAGGGAGATTGCCGGATCGATTCCGATGACAGGCAGCGAGCGACATCGGCTGCAGCATGGAATCGATTGTCGTCATGTGGACTATCGGTACGACGCCTCTTCCTCCGTTTATGCTTTGCGAGATATCAACCTACATATTCCTGCCAATCGCATGACGGCCATCGTCGGCAAATCAGGCGCGGGCAAGAGCACCCTTATCGATCTTCTCATGGGGCTGATTCAACCGGAGAGCGGGCAAGTTCTTGTGGACGGCGTGTCCATGGAGGACGAACGTCAGTTGATGTCGCTCCGAGGGGGGATCGGATATGTGGCGCAGGATCCTTTCCTCTTCAATGAGAGCATCCGGGATAACCTGAAGCTGATTGCTCCCGATGCCTCGGATAACGAGCTGTGGGAAGCGCTGAGGTTTTCAGCCTCCGATGAATTCGTGCACGGGCTTCCGCTAGGCCTCGATACCGTCATTGGAGACCGCGGTATCCGCCTGTCCGGGGGAGAACGCCAGCGGATTGTGCTGGCCAGAGCTATCTTGAAGAAGCCTTCGATTCTTGTGTTGGATGAAGCGACAAGCGCCCTTGACAGTGAGAACGAGCAGCGGATACAAGAAGCGCTGGAACAGCTGAAAGGGAGCATGACAATCATCGTGATCGCCCACCGACTGTCCACCATACGCCATGCGGATCAGGTCATCGTGATGGAGCAAGGGCGGGTTATCCAGCAGGGGGGCTATCAGCAGCTGGCCCAGGACCACAAAGGCACTTTCCGGCAGCTGCTCAGTTATCAGACAGGTGCTCAGATGTAAACCCTGATGGGATGCATAACATTGCTGTATTCGCGAAACATTTTTAAAGCTGTAACTTTGGGCCATTTCCCGGTATTCTGCCGGGGAATGGCCTTTTTTTGCATAAACCTGTCTTTAGCTAGCAGATTAACCCTGCTACCGGCCTCCTGATTAATATCCCTAAGCGGGCATCGTTAAAATTCATCTTACCCATCCCTTTTTATGAATCATCACCCAAGAAATAAGACGTTTGCTATTTTGGATCGGTTAGGTTATAATAAGTTTATTGGGATTTTGACCTGAGATTCACATATTGCAGAGGGTTATTATTTTGATTAGGAACCTTGTGCAATATGTGAATTTTTTGTTTTTTAACCAAAAATGAGAAAATCATATAAATTTAGGAGGTGTTTCTATGCAAACAGGAACAGTAAAATGGTTTAACGCAGAAAAAGGCTTTGGTTTCATCGAGGTTGAAGGTGGCGAAGACGTATTCGTACACTTTAGTGCAATCACTGGTGACGGCTTCAAGTCGCTTGATGAAGGACAACGTGTTGAATTTAACGTAGTTCAAGGCAACCGCGGACAGCAAGCCGAGAACGTTGTAAAACTGTAGATTCGAGAAAAGATCCCCAAACGTACCGTTTGGGGTTTTTTTTATAATAGAACTCAAACAGCATGAAGGCGTTAAAAATGTAGCTAAGGGGGAAGTTCATTGTCATATTCTTGGAATAAACCACTGGAAAATCTGCCGGAAGAGATGACCGCGATCTGGTCTTGTACGAAGGAAGGGTGTAACGGTTGGATTCGAGATAGCTTCTCGTTCAAGGAAGTTCCCGTTTGTTCACAGTGCGCGTCGTCCATGGTCAGCAGCAACAAAATCCTGCCGATCCTTGTTTCGTCGGATCAGCAAATCAAGCTTTACCGTAAGAATCAGCGCAAGGATACCAAATCGTAGGGAGTAGCTCTCGCGGCTCCTTCACCATTTTGTTTTATTCGTAGCGTTAAAGAAAGGTTGAGATCTCATGCAGGTATTCGAAGATTGGAATTTAAAGGTGAAAAAAACGTTTAATGCAACCAGTAATGAAGAAGTATTAACCGTTTCTGAGGCAGGTCAATTGTTAGGTCTGTCCAAAGATCAAATGAAAAGCTATGTCGATCAGAATAAGCTGACCAAAGTTCCAATCATGCGAAGCGTGCATCGATACCTTTTGTTAAAGAGTGAAATCGATCTGATTGTGAAAAAACGGTAGGTCTGCCTCACTCCAATATATAAGTGAAACGGGCACCCATAGGGGTGTCTTTTTTATGGAACGTGCAAACGAAACAGTCTAAAGGTCAAAAAAGGTCAAATCGAAAGATCAAAACAAATTCATTCGGTAAATCGGCTGATAATACGCTATTTTAGTCCTATTTTCTTCATAATCGGTTTTGGCATTTATGCGTTGCAGGCATATAATAAAGGCGTAAGGTCAAATAAGGTCAAAGAGGAAAGGGGATATTCATGATGTTTGATTTGATGCCATTTGGAAAGCGCAGAGAGGATGCCTTCGGACAGTTGGTGAAGTCATTTCACGATGTCTTTAACGATGCGTTTCATGATGAAGTTTTTGCACCGTTCAAAGGTTCGATGATGTCTTTCAAAACAGACGTAAAAGAAACGGAGCGCGCTTATCTGGTTGAGGCGGAGCTTCCAGGTTTTCAAAAAGACGACATCGAAATCAGCTACGCTGACCCTTACTTAACGATCAAAGCCGTTCGCAAGGAAGATCACAGCGTGGAGGATACAAAGCAGCAGATCGTCCGGAAGGAACGCCGTTATGGCGAGTATGTGCGCAGGTTTTACGTGCAGAACATTGCCGAGGACCAAATCGACGCTTCCCTGAAGGATGGAGTCCTTAAGCTTGAAATACCGAAACAGCCGGGTCCCGGTAAGAAACGCATCCAGATTCGGGACGATATCTAATAGACAAACCCTCCGATCTATAAGGTCGGGGGATTTTTTTGTTTTATTTAGGTATATTTTTACATATATTCCATCGAATTTCGGCATTTGAAACCTTTTAGCGGTCTATAGGGTATTATAGGTTAAATGTAAACTTTTCGAGGGGGACACTCATGGTGGGAATCTTATCGAGGTTTAAGGATGTTATGAAGGTGAATGTGAACGCACTGTTGGATCGGACCGAAGATCCGGAGAAAACAGTTGATACTTATATGCGTAGCTTGAATGCGGACTTGGGAAAGGTAAAAGCAGAGACGGCTTCGGTGCTCTCGGATGAGCGAAGAGCAAAGCGGGCGCTTGATGAGTGCAATGCCGAGATCCAGAAGCTGCAGCGATATGCAGAGAAGGCCGTGGAAGCCGGAAATGAGGACGATGCCCTGAAGTTCCTGGAGAGAAAAGCAGCGCAGGCCATGAAGCTGAACGACCTGCGGGCAGCCCACGAATCGGCTTCCGCAAACGCCGTCAGGATGAAACAAATGCAGGAAAAGCTGGTGTCGGATATGAGCCAGCTGGAAGCTCGCTATGCCGAGCTGAAAGGGAAGATGGCGGCAGCCAAAACCCAGCAGGAGCTGAATTCCGGCCGTTCCTCCTTGGGCAGTGCCAATGCGGCATTCCATACTATGGAGGAGAAAGCGAGCCGTGCTTTGGATGAAGCGGAGGCCCTGGCTGAGCTTCGCGCCGGAGCGAAGGAAGACGATCTTGACGATTTGATCGCCGAGTTGGAGAAGAACATGGGCAAGGACGGAGCTGCCCCGACTTCGCCTCCTAATGCCGAGGATGAACTGGAAGCGATCAAAGAAAAGCTGAACAAGAAGGAGTAACTATTTCATTGTTATCGAGGTGAGCAAATGCCGGTAATTGAATACAAATGTCCGAACTGCGGCAGCGGCATGGTTTTTGACGGCGATACGGGAATGTTGTCTTGCCCCAGCTGCGGAAGAAAAGATAACATCGAGGAAATCCCCGACCCGCTGAAGAAGCAGGTGTTCGCGGAAGATGAGGTAAAGGAGTACCATTGCAACAGCTGCGGAGCCGTGATCGTGACCGAGCCGGAGACCAGCGCCACGACCTGCAGCTTCTGCGGATCGGCCGTCGTGCTCAGCGACCGGTTGAGCGGCGAGCTGGCACCGGTGAAGGTCATCCCTTTTTCGATAACGAAGGAAGAGGCGATGAAGGCGTTCAAGAAATGGTGCCGGAACGGCCTGTTGACGCCAAGCGGATTTATGACAGCGGACCGGATCAAGGGCATCACCGGGATCTACGTCCCCTTCTGGCTGTATGAGCTCCATAATCGGGTTGAGGTTCATGGCCAGGGCACCAAGGTGAGAACTTACACGCAAGGAGATTACCAGTACACGGAGACCGAGCATTTCGACATCTACCGGAAGATTCGCTTGAATTATGTGAAGGTGCCGATCGATGCTTCGGAGAAAATGAACGATGAGCTGATGGATAAGCTGGAGCCTTTTCCCTATCAGCAGCTGAAGGAATTCAAGACGCCGTATCTCGCCGGGTACATAGCGGAAAAATACAGCCATGACGACGAGCAGCTTCTTCCGCGCGCTAAGGAAAAGATCAGCTCCTTCATTGATTCGTATATTTCGTCGGCGGTCTCAGGATACACGACCGTGAGTTATACCAACAAACGGATCGACACCACCAAGAAACAGGCCGATTACGTTCTCCTTCCGGTATGGATGGTGCACTATGATTACAACAAATCGGAGTATACGTTTGCGATGAACGGCCAGACGGGCAAGGTGGTCGGCAAGCCGCCGATCAGCAAAGCGAAGGTGGCCGGGTGGTTTGCGGGCATTTCGGGCGTCTCCTTGTTATCCTTGAAGCTAATCTCATGGGCAATGGGGGGAGGGTTCCTGTGAGAAGACGATATGCGTTATGGACGGTCTTATTTTTACTGACGGTATATTTGGTAGCGCCCTCCGGAATCGTCAAAGCTGCGGATGACAAGCCATTAATCTTTGACGAAGCGAATCTGCTCAGTCCGGAAGAACGCCATGAGCTGAATGCGATGGCCATTGAGTATGGCGCTGAACGCGAGACGGATTTCATGATACTTACGGTTAACCGTGTTGAAAATGATGAAGTTGAGACTTGGACGGAAAACTTTTACGATGAGTATGCCCCCGGGTATGATAAGCCGCACGGCAATACGGCTATTTTGACCATAGTAATGGATACCAACGATGTGCATCTGGAAGGTTATTATAAGGCTGAGAAGTATCTCGATTCCGGGAGACTGACCAAAATACGCAACAAGATTACGCCTGATTTATCGAACGGCAATTACAAGCAGGCTTTTGAAAAATACATCAAAACCGCTCATCGGTACATGGGCTTTGAGCCGGACGTGAATCCGGATAATATTATATTTAATCTCTGGTTTCAGCTGGGAGCTGCCGCTGCCATCGGCGCTATCGCCGTGGGTATCATGGCTTTCCGCTCCGGCGGCCGGGTGACGGTCAACAGCCGTACCTATGAGGATGTCAGCACCTCGGGGATCTTAAATCAGCAGGACCGATATATCAGAACGACCGTGACGAAACGGAAAATAGAGCGCAACACGAGCAGCGGCTCAGGCGGCGGAGGCGGAGGCGGCGTCACCGGCGGCGGCCATTCGCACAGCAGCAGCAGCGGGAAATTTTAATGGGAAGGGATGGAAGCATCAATGGGATTTTTCAAGAATCAATTCTCCAATGTAGTGGAATGGGAAGAGTTTAGAGATGATATGATTTTCTGGAAATGGCGCAACCGGGAGATCAAAAAAGGAAGTAAGCTGGTCATTCGCTCCGGTCAGGATGCGATATTCATCAATAACGGCAAAATCGAAGGGATCTTCGAGGATGAAGGCGTATATAACATCGATTCGGACATCATCCCGTTCTTATCTACCCTCAAGGGATTTAAATTCGGCTTTAACAGCGGTATGCGCGTGGAAGTGCTGTTCGTGAACACCAAGGAATTCACCGTCCGATGGGGCACGCAGAATCCGGTCCTGATTCCGACGCCGCAGCTGCCGGGCGGCATGCCGATCCGTGCCAACGGCACGTTTAATTTTAAAGTGAACGATTACGTAACGCTGATCGACAGGATTGCCGGGATCAAAGAGAGCTACCTTGTGGAGGACGTGAAAATCCGGATCAGTTCGGTGCTCGATCAATTGTTGATGAAGTGGATCAGCCGTGAAGGCAAGGACATGTTTAATCTACAGGCGAATGCTTCCGACATCGCGAGAGGGATTCGGGAAGACCTCGACATGGAAGTGATGGATAATGGGATGACGATCACCGGCTTCCAGGTGATGAGCTTCAATTATCCGAAGGAAATTCAGGACATGATCACGAAGACGGCCTCCCATGAAATGATCGGCAATCTGCAAAAGTACCAGCAGGTCAGCATGACGGACGGGATCGCGTCCGGCAAGGTGAAAGGCGGCGGTGCGGCTTCGGATATGGCAGGCATGATGATGGGGATGAACATGGCCAATGAAATGATGAAAAATATGAATCAGAACCAGGGCCAAAACAATCAAAATCAAAGCCAGCAGTCTCCGGACGCGAAGGAGCAATCCGCCCCAGCAGCCTCGTCCACTTCCGAAGGAAACAAGAAGCCCAATTTCTGCCCGAACTGCGGCGCGAAGAACGAAGGGGCGAACTTCTGTCCGAATTGTGGTCATAAGCTGGGTTGAATTAAAGCCAACAGCACGAATAAATGCACAACCTTGGGATGGACATAAAGGTTTTGATGTCAGGGTTAAAACGATGCAAACTGCGTTATTTCTTCTATTAAAAGTAAATTCAACTCACGACAGCACCCCTCACTCATGAAGTGAGGGGGCTTTTTTGCTATGAACGCCGTAGCTGAGTTATGTATCTACCTTTCCGCAGGAAGTGGCTCACAACTGGAATGAAGAACAGCCTCCGAGGGCAGGAAGGTGAGTGCTGCAGCGCGAATCTGGAGAAATAGAACTTGACGGACAAATGAGAACTAGGCAAACGGAAAAGGGGTGCATTATGATAGGACATATCGGTCGTAAGAGAACTCCTAAAGACGAAGGGGGACAGGGGGATACTATGTTCAGATCGACATCCTGGCGCATATTTGTGATAAGCGGCATCTTTTTTGCAATGACCATCATACCGTTCTCGTTGTTTCTAGCCAACCGGTTTTCTCATTTCGCATACTCGCAGATGGGGACGTTTAATCAGGACCGCATCGACGAAATGGCGGAGCGGGTCGAGTACATCCTGGCCAAGCTGAAATGGTACAGCCTGACCATGCACGAAGACCGAACCGTGCAGAATTGGATGTATGCTTCCGCCGACAATCTGCTGCAAAATGCCAGCACAATGAGGGTGTTGACGAAATATCTATCTAATGAACCTTATATTGAAACCGCTTACTTATTTAGCTTCCGTAAACATGAGGTGATCGACTCCAAAGTCGGATTGCTTTCGTTCGAGGAATTTGCCGATCAGCCGATGCTGCAGCGGATTGAGCGTACGCCAGGGGCCTTCCTTCGTTATTTTGATCATCAGATAGGAAACGACACGTATTTGGCGCTTCAGCTTCCTTCGGCTCCTGTGCAGAAAAACCGTGACGGGTATCTTGTCGTCCTGTTTGACAAGAAAGAGCTGCAGAAGCATTTGATTTCAGGCGACGGAAGGGCGGATACACTGCTTTCGATCGTGGATGATCGAGGAAGGTTGATTCTGGGGGAACGGGATGAGCATCTCGAGGAGACCATGGATAGCATCCAGCCGGGACGGAAGGGGGGTTCATTTGAGCTGAGCCGTACGGGAGGGAAAGCATTCGTCAATTATGCACGGATGGAATCGCCGGAGTGGACCATTATATCTGTCACTGAAATGAAGCAATTCCGCGAAAAGGCCGGGGCGTTCAAAACAGTCATCATCGTCTGCTCGCTCCTGCTGCTCGCGGCGCTGCTTCTGGTCGCCTATTGGAATTCGCGTCGTTTCGTCGGGCCATTTCGCCGGTTGGCGGATCAACTGCAGCGGAAGCTGGGCGTGAAGGGGGAGAATGATTACGGTGTCATTGAGCAGGGCGTTGTTATGCTTCGCGATCATTATCCGCTGATCAAGACCGAATATTTGCGGCAATGGCTGCTGCAGGGCAGGCTGAGCGATGGCGCCAGAGCGGCGGTTGCGCGCGAATCGTGCCTGCTTGATTATGAGTGGCTTCGGTTGGCTGTGATCAAGATTGATTCCTATTACGAAATATCCGAGCAGTACGATTTTGTCTCTCGCAAGCTGCTCAAGTATGCAATCGGTAATATCGCAGAGGAGCTGCTCGGCACATCAGAACGGCCGATCGAGGTGGTCGATTTTGGCACGGACCATCTGGTCGTGCTGGTTGGCACGGCCAGTTCCCTCCCTGATCCCAAGTTGACCCAAGAGCTCAAGGAGCTTAGCCGTCAAGTCAGCCGTTACGTAAAGCTGGACGTGACGATCGCCGAAAGCGAAGCGCGGCGCGTACATGACGATTTACGCAAAGTATACGACGATATGAACGAACTGACATTATTCAAGTTTGTCAGCGGTGATGACAAAATCTACGTCGAACAAGACTTTGAACGGTATGCCGATTTACACGCGCCGATCGATTCCGCCGTGCATGAAAGCTTGATCCAGACGATTCGAAGCGGCAAAGAGGAGAAGGTGCTGGCTATGCTGGACGAGGTGTTCACGCGCCTTAAGACGATGAAATATACCGAGTGTCAATTCCAACTGAAGCTGCTTCTGTTTGCGATGGTCAAGTCGTTCAGCAAAGTGATGTCTATCCAGAGTGTTGAAGGGATTGAGCGCCACTTGAGGCAGTTCGCCACGCTTACTGATGTTCATGGATGGTTGAAGGAAGAAATCGGGCGGATTATCCGGCAGCTTAGCGATCAAAAGGGATTCAATCGCAAGGAAAAGCTGGTGAGGGAAATCATCGAGTACGTCCGCTACCATACCCATGACCCGATGCTGTCGGTAGACGATATCGCTGACCATATCGCTTTGTCGGCCAAATACGTCCGGCAGCTGTTTCACGAACATCATGGCATGCCTCTATCGAATTTCATCTTGAACGAGCGGCTCGGGAAGGTTAAGGAGCTGCTGGAGCAGACCAGCATGCAGGTCACCGAAATTGCAGAGCAGTCCGGTTTTCAGACCAAAAGCCACTTTTTCACCGCATTTAAAAAAGCAACCGGCATGACGCCGAGCCAATACCGCGACAGCAAGGCGGACGAGCAGATGGAGCGGACGCGGCAGATAGCCGGGAACTCTGCGAATTAGAAAGGCCAGCGGGCGATCGAGAACCGGCCAGACCAATAACAACCGGCCGAACGTTCGCGAATCGGCCGCGCGAGAACCGAATCCGGCCAATGAGAACTAGGCAAGCAGCAGCCGTGAATGCTACGATGGCTCCGTTCAAATCCTGCAAGCCGCACAAGAAAGGAGGGACGCTCTTTGGAGCGACGTAGAAGGTTCGGCGGGTCGTTTGTGCGCGAGCTGTCGCGGAACCGGTATTTGTACTTGCTGGCGCTGCCCGGCATTGCGTTTCTGGTTGTATTTGCTTATATGCCCATGGCCGGGCATCTGCTGGCCTTCCAGGATTACCGGCTATCCGATGGAATATGGGGGAGCGAATGGGTCGGATTTAAAAACTTCGAGTTTTTCTTCAATGGGAAAGACTGGCTGCGAGTGACGCTGAATACCGTTTTCCTGAATGCACTGTTTCTCGTAACCGGTCTCGGCAGCGCGATCGTGCTGGCTATCTTTCTGAACGAAATCCGTAACAGGCTGTTCAAGCGAATCACGCAATCGTTTATTTTTTTACCGTATTTCATTTCTTGGCTTGTCGTCAGCATGATGACGTTGACGCTATTCAGCACATCCGAGGGGCTCATTAACCGCGCGCTTGCCGCCCTTGGCTACGAAGGAGTGGACTGGTATTTGACGCCTGGCGTATGGCCGTATATCTTAACCGTCATTAGCGCCTGGAAGATGGCCGGCTATAATTCCATTATTTTTTTGGCCGTCATTACGGGCATCTCCTCGGAATATTACGAGAGCGCCCGAATAGAAGGCGCGAGCCGGATGCAGCAGATGCTCTACATAACGCTGCCGTTGATGCGGCCGACCGTGATGATATTGGCGCTGCTTGGCATTGGCCGTATTTTCTACGGCGATTTCGGCATGATTTACGCGATCATCGGGGATAACGGCATACTCTTTCCAACGACAGATGTCATCGATACGTATGCGTTTCGTGCGCTGAGGCAGCTGGGGAATTTCAGCATGTCCGCTGCCGTTGTCGTGTACCAGTCCTGCATGGGGCTTGTCACGATTCTGATCTTCAATGCGATCGCGCGCAAGGTGGACGCGGATTCAAGACTATTCTAAAAGGAAGGTTGGGCGAGTTGGCATGAGGCCGGATTCGGGCTTTTCGATCGCTGTTGTTCCCGAATCGTTATGATCGTATAGGCTCGTTAAGCGGATACGATTCGGGAACAAAGGCGACCACTTGCGTTTCTCCAGCCCCGAACCGGCCCTTTGCTTCAGTCCCAACCAGTTAAGGTGTGATCGAAGTGAGAGAACGGTTGTTTCTTGTTTTGATGTACGCAGTGCTGGGCGCTTTTGCGCTGTTTTGCTTCATTCCGTTCTGGATTGTGTTCATCAACTCGTTCGCCGATGAATCGCTTCTGCAGACGGCGGGGTACCAGTTGCTGCCGAGCAAATTCAGCCTCCATGCGTACAAATTTTTGCTTTCCGGCAAGCAGGTGTTTCTAAGCTATGGCATTACGATTATCGTGACGGTCGCCGGCACGGCGCTGGGCGTACTCTTGACAGCTGCCTATGCGTACACGCTGAGCCACCGGAAAGTGAAGTACCGCAATATTTTATCGTTTCTAACCTTCCTGACGATGCTGTTCGGCGCAGGACTGGTCGGCTTTTACATGCTGATCGCCAACTGGCTGCAGCTGAAAGACTCGGTGTGGGCGCTCATTTTGCCCTATCTGCTTAATCCGTTCTATGCCTTCATTCTTGTCTCTTACTACCGGACGCTGCCGTATGAATTGAATGAAGCTGCGACTGTGGACGGCGCCAATGATCTCTATATTTTCTTTCGCATCATCTGGCCGATTTCGCTGCCTGTTATCGCCACGGTGAGCCTGTTTTACGCGCTGCAATATTGGAACGACTGGTACTTGTCATTGCTGTTTATCGACAATCACAAAATGCTGCCGCTGCAGATGATGATCCGCCAGCTTATGTCCAATTTGAATGTTATGGCTTATGTGAGCGGGAGCCAGACGCAGTACAACGTCGTCGTGCCGACCTATGGCATGCAGCTGGCGATCGTCTGCGTTACCATCGGCCCGATCGTGTTCGTCTATCCGTTCATACAGCGCTTTTTTATTAAAGGTTTGACGCTTGGTTCGGTAAAAGGGTAGAGCGGCAAACGTGAAGGCGCTTGGCCGGTTCGAGCTTTCAACCGCTGCTGTTTATGAACCGGCTCATCCGTCTGTTTTCTCTATTATTGATTCAGGGGGAAGGAACCATGAAAAGATTATTGTCCATCGCGCTTGTGTTATTGATCGCGCTCGTCGCGATTGCCGGTTGTTCGGGCAAGAACGAAGGGGAAGGGAAGGCGCCTGGGCCGTCGGGTCAAACCGGAGACAGCGCCGGCGGAGACGCCAAACTTGAAGAGGTGACCCTGAAAATCATGATTCCCGGTGATCGGCCGTCGGATATGGATTTGGTCATCGCCGAAGCAGAAAAGCGAATGAAGGATACGATCAACGTCAAACTCGACGTCGTCTTCGTACCCTGGTCCGATCTGGCGCAAAAGACACAGGTGACGCTTGCTTCCGGCGAAAACATCGATCTCATCTTCGATGCGCCATGGCTGCATATCAACCAAATGATCGCTAACGGATTCTATGAGCCACTGGATGACCTGTTGGCCCAGTACGGCCAAACGGTGCTGGAGAAACGGCCGCAGCAAATGTGGAACTACAACAAATACGGCGGCAAAATTATGGCCGTTCCGCTCGGCGTCAGCTACATGTCCGGCAATTCCTACATGGTGCGCAAAGATATTCGCGAGAAGCTCGGCGTACCGCCGATCAAGACGTATGAAGATTTGATCGCTTTCGCCTACAAGGTGAAAGAGCAGGAGAAAGGCATCATCCCGATGACCGCAGGCTCCGGCACTTATTCATTTGTCGCTCACCATGCGCTGAACGATTACGAAACCCATGTCAGACCGACCCACGCCCTGGGCAACAGCCTGATGCTCTATTACAAGAACAATGACGGCAAAGTTTACAATTTGCTGGAGGATCGGGAGCCGATCGGAACGTGGCTGGCGAACACGCGCAAATGGTTTACTGACGGTCTGATTTTCAAGGACATTTTGACGACAAAAGATTTTCATCAGCCGATCTCGGCAGGCAAAGTGGCAATCGTCACGAACGGCGCGTTCGGCATCGGCGATTCCCTCAAGAACACGTTAAAGAACAATGTACCGGACAGCGAGCTGGAGACGGTCACCTTCTTTAATCCTGAGAAGGGCGCGAACATCACCGACTTCAAACAGTGGAACTTTCTGGCCGTTCCGAAGGTAAGCAAGAATAAGGAGCGGGCGATTATGTTCCTGAACTGGGCGAATGAGAAGGAAAACTACGACCTGCTTTCTTACGGAATCGAAGGGAAGCATTGGGAAGCGGTAGGCGACGACAAAATGAAAACCTTGGATACATCCGGCTACTCTGCTTTCGGCTATGTTTGGCTGTGGAATCCCGTCGATGAGCGGAGTGATGTGAAGGGCGAGAATGAGGAGTTGAACGCTGTGCTTAAAGATGCCGACATGTTCACGACCGATATTTTGGCCGGCTTCGAATTTGACAGTACCCCGGTGCAAAACGAGGTCAGCCAGTACAATACAGTCGATGGGCAATACTACACGGCGCTGTTCAACGGGGTTATCGATCCGGACGAGACATTGAAAAAATTTGAAGCGGAAGCCGGCCCTTCCCTCAAAAAAATTCAGCAGGAACTGCAAAAGCAGATTGATGAGTTCCTGGCGGCAAAGGCGAAGTAGACCAGAATCACCTGAACACGGATAAACCGAAGTTTGCTTATCCATGCTTCCGATCGCCCGAAGTGCGGAGTGTTTGGCTGCGCTGTACTACTGCTGTTGCCCACTGGAAATTTCGTGCCGCGGTACTGGATGCGGCGGTGACGGCTTCCTCTTCCGGAGGAAGCCGATCTTATACGCTTTGCTGATTGCTTATGGCGGAATTCGCGAAAGGGGGGATTAAAATCTAGCGTTCACCCGGAACAGAAATAAGGGTTTAAAGTTTTTGATATTTCTGTACTCGAGAATAAAGAAAAGGAGCTGGCCTTGATGAATTTGAATAAAAAATGGTTATCCGTATTAATGGCAGCCGTATTACTACTGACTCCGCTCTCTGCGGTTCAGGCGAAATCGCTTGTTCCGGATGTGACCGTCCTGCAGGCGGCAGGTGCAGACCAGATGGAAGCAGGAAAGAATACAGGTCATCCACAGGTCGAACTAGATCCACTGACGGATGCTGGTGAACCGGCAGCGGAACAGGCACCACAAGCAATAGACGAAAATCAAGCGGCAGCATCTTCGGCAGTGCAGGAGACGCAATTTCGCAATCTCGCGGCAGGCCTTCCGTATGAATGGTCTGAAGCTCCGGAAGCTTCGCATTCCGATGACGGATACAAGCTTACGGACGGAAAATACGGCGCATTGGATATGAACGACCCGGCATGGGTAGGACATCTGCGCGGAAAGGCTCGCGAAGTCGTGTTCGATCTCGGTGAGGAAAAGTCAATTGGAAAGATCACGGCTAATTTCTTTCAAGATTTTCCTGCGAATTCGATTCTCGTGCCGCTGTCGGTATCGATGTATGTCTCCGACGATAAGGAAAATTGGGGGCTGCTTTCCCATAACGCTACGCAGCTTCTGTGGGGAGAAGGACCGCCCAGACAGGAGACCTTTGAATGGGATGGCAGCCGGGATGGAATCAAAGGCGGGAATACGGATGGCAAGCTGGCTTATGCCCGTTATGTGAAGGTGACCTTTTATATGCATCCTACACAGTGGGAATATATTGACGAAATCGAAATTATGGGTATGGACGGCAAGATTGAAGGGGCGGTAATGGTTCCTGCCGAGCAGCCTCGTTTTTTGGAGCCGGGGGAAGCTACAGCCGGGATCCGGAATCTGAATCTGCTGTATAACGGACAATATGCGAATGGTTTGGGCGATTGGAAAAAGGAACGGATTATCCCTAATATCAGTTATGTAAATAAAGACGGCGAGCCGGTCGATTGGCTTTATGACGGCGTTCTATATCTCGGGATTGCTTCGCCTGCCGGTCGCGATTTCGGTCAGGGACAAACGAACCTGGACGATTGGAAATGGTATTTGGATAAAACATTTGCAGCCACGGGCGATATGCAGCAGTTGAATGAGGCTGCCAAGGAAGTTGGGGCCAAGCTGAAACAGCCCGATCATCAAGTCAAGGTTGTGTTAATGATTCCGAATCCAGGGGAATCATTAACCAATTTTGGCGACATTGACGGTAGCGGTTCCTTAAATTTCAACGACTCCGTCGTAGGCAAAGAAAAAGCGTCTGAAAACAGAGGAAAAGCGGTGCAGTGGTGGCTGGACCAGACCCGGCAAAGATGGCAGGCTGCCAACTACTCGAATCTTGAGCTTGTCGGCATGTACTGGATGCCGGAACAAATCGACATATCCGAATCGGGACCGGACATAGCTCGCATGGTGTCGGATAAAGTGCACGCCATGAACATGAAGGTTTTCTGGATTCCACACTCCTATGCTTACAAAATGTTTATGTGGAAAGACGTAGGGTTCGATGCCGCGGCGCTTCAGCCTAACTATTTCTTTGGCGGAATGGATTCCGACCGTCTGGACGATGCTACGGATACTGCAAAGCGATACGGAATGGGGAACGAAGTTGAATTTGATGACGGAATGCTGACAGATCCCGTACTTCGTCAGCGTTTTGTCGAATACTTGGACAGCGGCGTCAGATCCGGTCTGATGCAAAATGGCTTCAGAGCTCACTATCAAGGCAATAATGCAGTATACAACTTAGGGGTAAGCAAGGATCCAAGTTTGCGTTTAATGTATGACTGGCTGTACCAGTATTTGAACGGAACGTACGCCATCGATAGCAGCCCGGCGCCGGAGACGATGGCGGAGGTTGTACAGCGTTATGTCGCATCGAACGAAATCAAGCCGGCTTTTGGTAATGATTTGACGTATCGATTGCAGACCATCAAGCTTCTTTTGGACGATAACAAGCCGAAGGAAGCCGTGACGTATATGCAGGATTTTCTCGCGCACATTCACGACCCGGCCGTCCAAGCGCAAGGGTTGAGTTCGGTCCCGGCCGCAACGGTGCTTGATTCCTACGCCCAAGTTCTCATTCATACCTGGTCTGACGGAGGGGGACTCAGCAATCTGGTTCTTGGCCAAAGCTATACAATTTCACAGCAGCCTAACAGCAACTATCCCGATTCCGGAAACGAACTTACGGACGGCCGATTCGGCGGAACGGATTACCGCACCGAGCAGTGGCAGGCCCATGCGGGAAGCGACTACCCTGACGAACGAAGCCGCACCATCACATTTGATTTGGGCGGCAACAAATCGGTTGGGGCAATTAGAGCCCATTTTCTTCAGGATAAAGGACCCGGCATCTATTTTCCTCCGAACGTTACTTTTTCCGTTTCATCTGACGGCCAATCCTGGAGCACGCTGGCAACCGTTTCTCCGCCACCGGCACAGGATGCTGCCTCGGCCGAGTTCGTGGGTTGGAGCGGGATAACGGACGGTGTGCCGGGGGAATCGGGAGCCGATAAAGTGTCTGCCCGCTACGTTAAAGTGGAATTTCCGGTCAACGTCTGGGTCTTCCTTGATGAAATTGAAGTTCTTGGCATTGACGGCCATGCGGGGGGTGGCACTGCAATCGACGGCGCAAGAGCCGTGGTGGATGCCGCTGCGAAGAAATTGACGATCGACGGTCTGGTCGTGAACGGCAGTCAGTCCCAAGTGAATTTGAAAATACTCGATTCGAAAGGGAAAGTTCGGTACGAAGGCCAGACGACCAGTACGGAAACGGGAAGTTTCCAATTCGCGATCAAGCTTACCGGTAATTTAAAAGGAACCTGCGACGCCTATCTGTCCATGGAAGGAATGTCGGAACCCGTTAAGATTTCATTCGAGTACAATAAAAAGGACTGATGGGTTATTTCCGGCACGCGCTCAGATTTCTGCGGCATATGGCCTGATTCCATGATGTTGATTTAGGATGAGGGCGTTCTAATTCTGCCGCGCCATGATGCATGATCATGTTTTGTAAAAAAGCCATGGAAGCAGCGTTATTTCCACGCTGCTTCCATGGTTTTACTTTCGATTCGTTCTTGATGACCGTTTGATAAATATGTGGTGCATCCCGGTGTTTATGACACGTTTAATATAATGAAGGAGCGTAATTAGCCAGGGGCGAGAAGAAAAGAATCGTGAGCGAATGACAATAACGATTAAAGATATTGCGAAGAAGGATTGCTGGTCTCCCAACTACATCAAGGGCTATCCGGAGATTTCAAACTGAGAAAGTTGAGATTAATGTAAACGCATACTTATTCATGGTATAATGCATCTAATAGCTTAAGCGATCTTAGGGTTTGGGTTTGATAGGTTGTGAAACTTGCCTGGGGGTGTTGCGAGAATGAGAAGATATAGCGTTTGGCGTCCGATTATGCTGATTGCGGTAGCGCTGCTTACGAACAGCTTGGTTACGAATTTGGCCGGCGTGTTTGGCATGTCGCCGGAGTCGGCAAGCAGTTTGGGTGTAGTCGCCATGATTATTGCCGGATTAATTACGTATAATCGTATGATGAAGTCCCGCCGCAAATGAATATTCATTCAAAACTTTCATTAAAATGAACAGCATGTTTGTAAGCACCTTGCCGAGGTGCTTTCTTTTCATAAAGCGCTATTATTTTTTTCCAAATGGAATGGTCTGAGCACTTCCACTTTGGCGTGTCATACCAACTGTAACCCGCCGTGTTATCTATAAAAACCGTTAAATCAACACTGCAGGAATCAAGTCTTCCTAACTCTTCTAGATATGGGATAAAACATGTCTTAAACGTTTCACCGCGGCACAGATGCAGTTTGACAGATTCACCCAAATTTATGTTGAAAAGGGTCTGTTTTATTAATATATTGTAAATAGCGCGAATCTAGTATTCGGGCATATATACCTAGGAGGGTTATCCTTAATGAAAAAAGGGGTCATATCTTTAATCAGTTTGGCGTTATCTGTCACAATGCTGGCAGGCTGCGGCGACAAACCGGCGTCAGAGCCAAGCGGCGGCGCAGGCGGCGACGCACCTAAGGCAAACTTCAAGGTAGGGATGGTTACAGACGCGGGAACGATCGATGACAAGTCGTTTAACCAAGGCACGTACGAAGGTATCGTGAAGGCGAACGAGGACTTCAAAATGGAGTATAAATACCTCAAGCCAGCTGGAACGACAGAAGCCGACTATTCAAAAGAGATCGGAAACCTGTACGATGCCGGATTTAAATTCATTGTAACTCCGGGCTTCAAATTTGAAACAGCCGTGTTCAAAGCACAGGACAAGTATAAAGATGCTAAATTCGTTATTATCGATGGAACACCTCATTCCGGGGAAGAGGGCGCAGCACCGGTCGTTAAGGAAAATACCGTATCCATCTTCTTCGCGGAACAAGAGTCGGGCTTCCTGGCTGGCGTAGCCACTGCGCTTCATGTGAAGGATGGACAAGCAGGCTTCATCGGCGGCATGGAAATCCCTCCTGTACAGAAGTTCAACTGGGGCTTCCAGCAGGGTGTAGCTTACGCTAACGAGAATCTCGGCACGAAACTGGTGATTAACAAAGAGAACGTTGTCTACCAAGGATCTTTTGACGACGTTGCAGCAGGCAGCCAATTGGCGGCTCAAATGTATGACCGCGGCGTGAACGTGATCTTCGCGGCAGCAGGCGGCGTTGGCGTGGGTGCAATTAACGAAGCGAAGACTCGCGTACAGAACGGATCCGAAGTATGGATCGTTGGCGTAGACGTTGACCAGTACCAAGATGGCGTTTACGAAGGCGATAAATCGGTAGTCCTGACTTCGGCCGTGAAGAAAATCGACCATGCGGCTTACGATATGATCAAAGCTGAAACCGAAGGTAAATTCCCAGGCGGACAGACACTTACACTGGATGCGACCAATGACGGCGTCGGCCTTCCTGAGAATAACCCGAACTTGAGCGAGGACGTTCTGAAGCAAGTAGACGAAGTGTTCGGCAAGATCAAAGCCGGCGAAATTAAAGTAGCCGCAGAGCAAGGCGAATTGATTAAGTAGTACAACACACTAAAGTCATCTACGGAACGTGGATAGACTTACTTGAAAAGCAGCGATACCGCATGAAAAAAGACGGATTCCCTCCGTCTTTTTTTAAGGTATTAGAATTTATAGGTTATTTCAGCGAATCGTAAGCAATTCTGTAATCGCATTTATATGTTTTTGGAGCCCCCGCAAAGTATTTGGAACAAGCATCGAAGCATAGGCTCCACTTTGTGGGGCTATTTAAGGTATCAGACCGTATCACCGGCGCAAGCGATTGCATGCTGATATTGAATGTAGAAATCGATCTATGTAACTGCGTTCTGGCTGTTTGGAAGTGAGTCGATCCGCGTTTTTTTTAAGTAGTTTATGCACAGGAAAATTCAACAAAAAAGAAGGAGAGGACCCAAAACCATGGACTATGTTGTCGAGATGGTGGGCATCCGCAAGGAATTTCCCGGGATCGTGGCCAATGACGATATCACAATTAGGCTGAAAAAAGGCGAGATTCATGCGCTGCTCGGTGAGAACGGGGCGGGCAAGTCCACCTTGATGAGCATCCTGTTTGGCATGTATCAGCCTGACCGTGGCGTAATCAAAGTCAACGGCAAGGACGTGCGGATCTCGAATCCGAACGTCGCGAACAAACTCGGAATCGGGATGGTGCATCAGCATTTTAAATTGGTCGAGCCGTTTACCGTGACCGAGAATATTATTCTGGGCAGCGAGACGCGCAAGTACTTCTTCGGCTTGGACGTGAGATCGGCTGCCAAACGGGTCGAGGAACTGTCCAAGCGGTACGGCCTCAATGTTGACCCTTATGCCAAAATCGAGGATATCTCGGTCGGGATGCAGCAGCGCGTGGAAATTCTCAAAATGCTGTACCGCGACGCGGAAGTGCTCATATTCGACGAGCCGACCGCTGTGTTGACCCCTCAGGAAATCGAAGATTTGCAGGGCATTATGAAAAACCTGGTCAATGAAGGCAAATCCATTATTCTGATCACTCATAAATTGAAAGAAATTAAAGCGGTTGCGGACCGCTGTACCGTCATCCGCCGCGGCAAGACAATCGGCACCGTTGAAGTGGCCGACACGAGCCGCGAAGCAATGGCCGAAATGATGGTGGGCCGAAGCGTATCCTTTAAGGTGGACAAGCAGGAGAGCCATCCGGGTAAAACCGTTCTGGAGATCAAATCGCTTACGGTAAAGAACAGCAAGAAAGTTGATGCACTCAAAGGTTTTAGTCTCGATCTACATGCCGGGGAGATTGTGGGTATTGCCGGCGTGGATGGTAATGGTCAATCGGAACTGATCGAAGCCATTACAGGACTTCGCCAGGCGGAAAGCGGAACGGTGAGCTTGAATGGAAAAACGCTCAACGGTCTATCTGTCCGTCAACGGAATGAAAGCGGAATCGGCCACATTCCGGAGGACCGTCAAAAGAGGGGACTCGTGCTGGATTATACCATCGAAGAGAATTTGATCCTTGAGGTGTATAACCGCCCACCGTATTCCAAGAACGGGCTGCTCCAGCCAGCAGCGATCCGCAAGCATGCGGAGCATATCATTCAGAGCTTTGATGTGCGTTCCGGAACGGGCGGCCGGTCGATCGTGCGTTCGATGTCCGGCGGTAACCAGCAAAAAGCAATCATCGGTCGCGAGGTAGAGCGCGATCCGGATCTGCTTATTGCCGTTCAGCCGACCCGGGGCCTTGACGTAGGCTCGATTGAATATATTCACCGTCGTCTGATCGAACAGCGGGACAAAGGGAAAGCCGTTCTGCTGGTTTCCCTGGAGCTTGATGAAGTGCTGAACTTGTCGGACCGCATTGCCGTTATCAACAACGGTGAACTGGTAGGTATCGTTAAAACCTCCGAAACGAACGAAAGAGAGCTCGGACTGATGATGGCCGGGTATCAAAAAGAGGAGGCACCACATGAATAACAGCGTAAAATCGTTGCTTGCCGTCCTATTCGGACTCATCGCGGGGGCACTGCTTATGGCGCTGACCGGACATAATCCGGTAGAAGGGTATAAGTATCTCATCCAGGGTGGACTCAAAAACCCGGAGCGGATCGGAAATACGCTGGCGACGGCGACTCCGCTTATTTTAACCGGTCTGTCCGTGGCCTTTGCCTTCCGCACTGGACTGTTTAATATCGGTGCTGCAGGCCAGATGCTGTTCGGTGGATTTTGCGCGACGGCTGTCGGCCTCTCGCTGGACCTGCCGCGGGCTCTGCTCCTGTTAGTCATGGTACTGGTCGGGTTTATCGGCGGTGCGTTATGGGCGGTTGTCCCAGGTTTCCTGAAGGCTAAATATAACGTGCATGAGGTCGTATCCACGATCATGATGAACTGGACGGCCTACTGGACCGTTTATTATGTTATTCCGGGTTACTTCAAAGGGGCGAGCCTGGAGACGGAATCGCGCCAGCTTCCGCCGGAAGCTATGCTGCATCAGCAGTGGCTCAGCGATATGTTCCAAGGTTCTTATGTCAATCTAGGCTTTTTTATTGCGGTCATTGCTGTTCTGATCGTCGCTTTCCTTATTAACAAAACAACGCTCGGATACGAATTGAAGGCGGTCGGATTCAACCGGCACGCTTCCGAATATGCGGGTATCGCTGTCAAACGCAGCATCGTGCTGTCCATGTTCATCTCCGGCGGCCTCGCGGGCCTCGCGGGTGTGGCACAGTATGCGGGAAATGCCTCCAGCATGCAGATCGGCATTCTGCCGAGCCAGGGATTTGACGGGATTGCCGTAGCCCTGCTCGGAATCAACGCACCTATCGGTGTTTTGGTGTCGGCACTGTTCTTCGGGATTCTCTACTCAGGCAGAGGGTTTATGAATGCCATGACGGAGATTCCACCGGAAATCGCCGATTCGATTATCGCCATCATTATCTATTTTGCGGCAACCAGCATCTTGATCGAACGACTATACCGTAAATTGAAGCTGCGTCGCGCGGCTAATAAAAAGCAGGGGGAGTAAGGACATATGTGGACAACGATTGAACAGATTTTTCCGTATGCCATCGCTTACACGATCCCGCTTTTGATTACCGCCTTGGGCGCGCTGTTCAGTGAACGAAGCGGGGTCGTCAATATCGGCCTTGACGGCTTGATGATTGTTGGTTCTTTCATCGGAGCCTTTGTCATTTTCAAAATGCAGGCCCAATGGCCCGGCCAATCGTGGGTGTTATGGGTAGGACTATTGGCAGCAGCGGCAGCGAGTGCGTTATTCTCGCTATTGCATGCCTTTGCCAGTATCAACCTTAGTGCCAACCAGATTATAAGCGGTACGGCGATCAATATGATCGCGGGTGCCCTGACGATTTTCCTTGCCCGTAACATTACAGGGAGCGGCAAGATCAGCATCACGAATGGTTTTGCACCGTTTGATGTGCCTGTGCTGTCTAAGATACCGGTTATTGGGGATTTGTTTTTTACGAAAACCTATGCAACAACCTGGCTTGTACTGTTAGTGTTAGTGCTCAGCGCACTAATATTGTACAGAACGCCGTTCGGTCTGCGACTCCGGTCCTGCGGCGAGCATCCGCACGCGGCGGAAGCAGCAGGTATTAAGGTACAGTCCATGCGGTATGTCGGCGTCATGATCTCGGGTGCTTTTTCCGGACTCGGGGGAGCGGTCATTCTGTTGACGTATTCCGGTGAATTTACGGGAAACGTAGCGGGACTAGGGTTCCTGGCGTTGGCGTCCTTGATTTTCGGACAATGGAAGCCGCTCGGCATCCTGCTGGCCACCTTGTTCTTCGGATTTGCCACGACGGTAGCCAACGTATCGCAGGTCATTCCGTCATTGGCGGTAATCCCGCCGGTCATTCTCAAGATTTTCCCTTATGTTGTCACGCTGATCGCGCTCGTGATTTTCTCCAAATCCTCGAATGCGCCGAAGGCCGTAGGGGAGCCGTTCGATTCAGGTAAACGGTAACGCATTGCGCAAGTCGATGTAAGACAAATAGAACCTCTGATATGCCTATGCCCCTTTAGGGTTAGGTCTATCGGAGGTTTTTTTACATCTAGCATACTTTAGGTTAGTACTCTCAAAACATATCTGGTATATATAGTTAATAAGGCTAGAAATTTAATAGAATAGAGGAGTGAAAACCTGAATGCGCATTCGATTACATAGGTGGCAAAAGCAGCTAAGTATGTTTATGGCTATCGTTATGCTCCTGAGTATCATCGTTCCTTTCAGTCCCGTGAAGGTAGCGGAGGCTGCTCCCCAACATGACCAGGTTGTGATTAGCCAGGTGTATGGGGGCGGTGGGAATAGCGGGGCCGTTTTTACGCATGACTTTATCGAATTGTTCAATCCGACAGGCAGTCCGATCGACCTGACAGGCTGGAAGGTGCGTTATGCAAGCGCAGCAGGCACTTTTAACAACACGACCTCTTTAACTGGTACCATAGAACCTTATGCCTATTATTTAATCCAACAACAGAGTAGCGGCTCGGTAGGTGGTTCGCTGCCGACAGCAGATGCTGCAGGATCATTGCACCTTAGCGGCTCTAACGGCAAGGTGGATCTGGTAAACGCCGCTGGCGATCGCATTGATCTCATTGGCTATGGATCTGTTTCAGAATCTGAGACGAGTCCGACCGCTGCTTTATCCAGCAGCACGGCAGCGATTCGCAAGGAATTGACCTTTGGTCAAAATGATCGCGGGCTTGACACGGATAACAATGCGGCGGATTTTACCGTTACGACGCCAGATCCTCGGAACAGTGCGAGTCCCGTTACGCCGGTCACGCCTGGCTCGGGCCTAGGAGGGGTAACGGCTAATCCGGAGCCTAATGCCTGGCCAGCCGGAACGGAGATTACGCTGAATCCGCCTACGGTAGGCGCTTCCGTTTATGCGGATGTGTATTTGTCCGGCGGGAACGGGTCCGGCTTCCAGCTCGTCACCGGCCCGATCATCCTTAACGAGCCTACGCGGGTGGATGCCTATGCAGTCCAGGATGGTTTACCGGATGGACCGGTCTCCTCGTTCCAATATGATATTTTAACGCAAACGTCCGTCGCTGATGCCCGCAGCAAGGCAAAAGGCGAGCATGTGTGGACGGAAGGCATCATTACGCATATCGAAGGCAGAGAAACCTACATTCAAGATGACACGGCCGGTATCGTGCTCTATGATTACCCGCTTAATGCCAGCGTTGGCGACCGGGTGAGCGTGGCCGGCGTGATGGAGATTTACAACAATCTTCAGGAGATCAAACCGCACGCCTTGCTGCCGCACGACGTAACGGGGAACCAGGTCGGAGTGCCGCAGGCTCTCCCAATTACCGGAGCTGATCTATCTGCAGCTGCAGGGGAGAATTATGAGGCAAGACTAGTCTCCCTGAATGATGTCACCATCAAGTCCGAGAATAGACCTGGAGAATACACAGCCGAGCAAGGCGGGCATGAATTCATCATTTATTCGGGCTTGTCCAAGCTGAAGACGGTAAAAACCTTCAGCCGCGTCACGGGCGTGGTGAAGCAGTTTGGAAACATCTATGAGCTGATCCCTTTAAGCGAGGATGCCTTAATCGAAGAGATGTTCTCCGTGATTGCAAGTCCCGGTGCTGGTCCGATTATTACCGGGGGGACGGTGACGCTGTCCAGCCCAACGCAAGGGGCTAGCATTTATTATACGCTCGATGGATCGGTTCCGACGCCATCAAGCACATTATATAGCTCGCCGATTCAGATTGATCAAGATACAACCATCAAAGCCATTGTCGTCTCGGGTGCGGATGTGAGCAAGGTATACGAATTTGCTTACCAAGCTACTCAGCAGCCGCGCATCGCAGATATCCAGGGCGAGGACCATGCTTCGCCGTATAACGGACAGACGGTAACCGATATTGAAGGCGTTGTAACCCAGTACGGTTATACGTTCTCTAACGGCAGCATTAAGGGATTCTATATCCAGGATCCGAAGCCTGATTCCAATCCGAATACCTCGGACGCCATTTTCGTGTATTCCACGGATCCAAACCGGCCTCAAATCGGAGATCTGGTGAGCGTAGCCGGTAAAGTGGCCGAGTATAACGAGGGAAGCTCCAGCAACCTGACATCGACCCAAATCGAGATGCAATCGTTCAAGAAGCTGGATCAGGCTCAGCAGCTGCCTGAACCGGTTACCTTAGGGAAAGGCGGACGCCCGATTCCGGCTGCCATTATCGATAACGACGGCATGACCACGTTCGATCCGGACGAAGATGCCATCGACTTCTACGAATCTCTGGAGGGCATGTTGGTCAGACTTCCGCAGCCAACGATCATTAGCCCCTATTGGACAAGCAGCGGAACCTACAACATTGCGACCCGGGTCGAAAATGATGTCGCCGATGTCATTACGCCAGCGGGCGGGCTGGTTCTGAAAGAGAACGGTAATTTCAACCCGCAGCGTCTCTTGATTGCTTACGGCAATCCGGGTCAAGAAGTGGGCACCGGCGATACATTTGCCGATGATGTGATCGGCGTAATTGGTTATAACAGTGGCAATTTCAAGGTGATTCCGGCTAAAGGCGAATTGCCTGCAATCCACAGCAGCTCTTTTAAGCAAGAGGTATCCACGCTCGACGTGAAAGACGAACAGCTCAGAGTAGCGACGTATAATATCGAAAATTTCAATCCGGGCGTAAGTTCCGCCAAAATCAACAAGCTGGCGGAGTCGATCGTAAACAACATCAAGTCCCCGGATATTATTGGTCTTGTCGAAGTACAGGATAACAACGGGGAGCAGAACAACGGAACTACCGCGGCTGACCAAAGCTACCAGGCTTTGATAAACGCCATCAAGGCAGCGGGAGGACCCGCGTACAGCTTTACCGACATCGATCCGGTGAATAATAATGACGGGGGAGCGCCTGGAGCGAACATTCGGGTCGGGTTCCTCTACAACGCGGAACGTGTCCAGTTATCGGACAGCGTTCAGGGCAAGAAAGGATCCCCGACGGAATCCGTTGCGTATGATGCGGCGAAGGATCAGTTAACCCTGAATCCGGGACGGATCGATCCGCTGAATGCGGCATTCAACGCGTCGCGTAAGCCTCTGGCCGCGCAGTTCGAATTCCAAGGGGAAAAAGTGATCGTCATTGCGAATCATTTTAACTCGAAATCCGGAGACCAAGGACCTTTCGGCAATACCCAGCCGCCGGTTCTCTCCAGCGAAACGCAGCGCCATCAGATTGCAGCCGTCGTGAACGGATTCGTGAAAAGCGTTGTGTCTGCTAACCCAGATGCGAACGTCGTCGTGCTGGGGGATTTGAATGATTTCCAATTTACCGAAACGGCGAACATTTTGAAAGGCAACGAATTAGATAATCTGATCGAGAAGCTTCCGCCTGCGGAACGATATACGTACACATATGACGGAAACTCGCAGGTGCTGGATCATATTCTGGTCAGTAAGAACCTGACCCGCTCTACGCAAGCCGATGTCGTGCATCTGAACGCCGATTTCCCGGCCTCCAAGGGCCGCGTATCGGATCATGATCCGGTTGTCGCGCAGATCGACCTGAAAGGAGAAGCCGTGAACGGCTTCCCGCTTACGATTTTGCATACCAATGATACGCATGCCAATCTGGACACCGTAAGCTCGCCGGATAACATTGCGCGCCGGGTTACGGCAATCAAGGAAGCCAAAGCGAATGCGGTCAACCCTCTGCTCGTGGATGCAGGGGACGTATTCTCAGGCACGCTGTATTTCAATCAATATTTGGGACTTGCCGATCTGGAGTTCATGAATTTGGTTCAATATGATGCCATGACCTTCGGTAACCATGAGTTCGATAAAGGATCCGAGGTGCTGAACGATTTCATCGAGCATGCGGAATTCCCGTTTGTTTCCTCGAACGTGAATTTTTCGGCCGATGCTTTATTGACCCAGAAATTCAAGAATGAAGCGACCCGGGATGCCAAGGATGCAACCATCTACCCGGCCATCATCATGGAGGTAGACGGGGAGCAGGTTGGCCTCATTGGACTTACAACCGAAGACACGGCCAACATCGCTTCGCCTGGAGACGTAACTTTTGAGAATGCGGTGCAAAAGGCAAAAGACACCGTAGCGATGCTGCAGAAGGAAGGCATCAACAAAATTGTCGTGCTGTCGCATCTCGGATATGACGTGGATGTCAACCTTGCGAAGGAAGTCGAGGGCATCGACATCATCGTGGGCGGTCACAGTCATACCAAGCTGGATCAGGCGGTCGTGGACCGTTCGGACAGCGAACCGAAGCTGATCGTGCAGACAGGTGAAAAAGGTCAATTCTTAGGTCAGCTTGAGGTCGTATTTGACGACGAGGGTGTTCTGCAGGAATGGAACAGCAGCCTCATTTCCGTTGACGAGAAAGATAGCGCCGGCCAATACGTGATACAGCCGGACCAAGAGGCGCTGCAAATTCTGAATACCAAATATAAGCCGGGTGTGGAGCAGTTAAAACAAACGGAGGTTGGCACGACCGAAGTGAAGCTGAACGGCGTCCGCGCCGATGTCCGTACAAAGGAAACGAATCTCGGCAATCTGATTGCCGATGGCATGCTGGATGCGGCGCAAGCCGCCGGCACGAATGCGGTCATCGCCCTGCAGAACGGCGGCGGCATCCGCGAATCCATTGAAGCAGGCAAAATCACGATGGGTGACGTCATGACGGTGCTTCCGTTTAACAATGATCTGGTCACGATCACGTTAACGGGCGCCGAGATTAAGGAAGCCATGGAGAACGGGGTTTCCAAGACGCCTGCTGCGGATGGCCGCTTCCCGCATATCGCGGGTATGAAGTTCTTCTATGATTCGACCAAGCCGGTTGGGTCACGCGTCCTGCGTATCGAGGTGAAAGGCAAGAACGGATACGAACCGATCGACATGAATAAATCGTATGAGGTAGCGACGAACGCATTTACCGCTAAGGGCGGCGACTTCTATGCATCGCTCGAGAAGGCCTACCTGGAAGGGCGAGTGAACTTGCTCTATAAGCCTGACTATGAAGTATTCTCGAACTACGTAAAAAAAGTAGGCACCATCACAGCCAAGACCTCCGCCGTCGAAGGACGGATTACGGACTTAAAAGGAGCGCCGCTTCCGGGAGGACCTAATCCAGGAGGGCCGGGAGAGCCTGGACCGGGGAACCCTGGGAACCCGGGCACGCCTGGTACTCCAGGTCCGACGACACCTCCCGTGAATCCATCGAATCCTGGCACGACACCGCCAGCCGAACCAGGCAAGGTAAAGGTTCCTGTTAAGGTGGAGAACGGTGCGGCGGCAGGCAGCGTGAACGGAGCCGCCATGAAGGAAGCCCTGAAACAGCCTGTTGGCGGAAAAGTTACCGTAGAGGTAACCAGCACGCAGCCAATCTCTTCTTCATCTATTACCATCGAGAATGAAGCGCTGCGGGCATGGATTGACCAGACAAACGCGCAGGTGCTGGTGGTAGCAACGCCTTACGGAAGCTATGAGCTTCCGAAGACGGAGATCGATCTTCAGGCGCTGGCGGCCCAAGCCGGCTCGGACATTAGCGGCCTTCAGTTGGTCATTCAGCTTGCAGTCGATGCGGATGCCCTGAAGTCAGCGGCGTCCAAAGGATATCATGCGCTGCAGGCCGTGAATTACAACGTAACCGTGAAGTCCGGCGATGGCAAGACCATCATGCTGGACGCATTCCAATCGTATGTAAAGCGGTCCCTGAATGTCGACAAATCGCATGCTTTGACGGATATCGCGGTTGTTCGGGTGGACGGAAACGGCATATACACGCCGATTCCATTTAAGGTGAACGGCCAACGTATCGATATCTATAGCCGAACCAACAGCACATACCTGGTGTTGCAGAACCCGGCAACGTTCCAGGACATCGCGTCGCATTGGTCGAAGGGTGAGGTTGAATCGCTTGCGGCCAAAATGATCGTAACCGGGCGCACGGAGCAGACCTTTGTTCCGAACGCTCCAGTCACTCGGGCCGAGTTCGCAGCGCTTGTCGTCCGGGCATTGGGACTTTCTGCAGACGCTGCGTCAGGCAGCTTCCAGGACGTGGCTTCATCCGACTGGTACGCGGGAGCGATCCAGGCAGCCGTCGATGCCGATATCATTACCGGCTACACGGACGGCACGTTTAAGCCGAATCGGACGATCACGCGTGAAGAGATGGCCGTGATGGCCTACAACGCGCTGGAGTATGCCGGATACACCCCCGTCGACGCAGCAAAAGCCCATTTTGCCGATGCGTCCTCGATCGGTGCTTGGTCTCAGGTGGCGGTGTATGAATTGGCGGGTCTTGATATTCTGAACGGGGATCCGAAGCAGCGTTTCAATCCTAAATCAAATGCCACCCGCGGCGAAAGCGCCGCTGTGCTCCATCGTTTGATGCAGGATTTGACGTATGTAAAATAAACAGGTTCTATAGCGGTTGGATGCATTTTGGGTTAGCCTCTTGGTTATAAACGAGAAGGGGGCGTCCAACAGCAAATCTGCTGAAGAACACTCCATTGATCAACAAAGTGGAAAATAGAATTGGCGGTGCTAAGGATGCGATCCTTGCACCGCCATTTCTTGTTTTTTGTTTCGTTGCACCGCTTCCTTCGTAAATGGGGAGGAACGATTCGTACACGGAGCGTCTCCTAACAGAAAGAGGGAGCACGCCAGATCGGAGAGCTTTTGGGACAACTTCTTCTGTATGCCGAAAAACTTAAAAACAAAATGTGACCGATCCGCGTCCATAACTGTGTTAAGGGTAAAAGGAGGTCTAAAGGCGATGCAGATCGATTCGCTCCGGCCGGGCGGAGATATTACGGAAACCTATGAATTATATGGCGATATGCTTTTTAAAATAGCGATGGTGTACCTTGGGAACAAACAGGATGTCGAAGAAGCCATTCAGGAGACGTTCATTAAATTGATATATAAAGCGCCCGACTTCAGGGACCTGGAGCATAAGAAAGCTTGGCTCATCCGGGTGATTACGAACCACTGCAAGAACATGCAAGGGAGCCTGTGGCGCAAGCGGGTAACCAAGATGGAGCATATGAACGATTATTTTGTCGAACCGTTGGAACGGACGCTGATGGATAACGTCATGAGTTTGCCGTTCAAGTATAAGTCGGTCATCCATCTGTTTTATTACGAGGATTATTCCGTTAAGGAAATCGCCGGGATTTTGCAGATTAACGAGTCTGCGGTCAAGATGCGTCTTCAGCGCGGCAGGAAGCTGCTGCGCATGGACTTGGAAGGAGAGGACGATTGATGAATCGGAATGACTACAAATCATTGATAGATCGAATAGAACCTGACAAGGGATTGGAGGAGCGGATTATGAAAGGAATGAAACAAAATCAGCGTCAAACGACAAGAATGAGCCGAATGGGGGTCGCCGGCGTCACCGCGGCCATTATGCTGGGCCTGGTGGTAGTGACTTCGCTGGTATTGAATCTTGAAAACGAGCCAGCGGTCAGCGATATCCCGGTGGTTCAACAAGGGACTGGGGCGAATACCCCGCCAACCGCGAAGGTTGGCCACGATCCGGTAACCATTCCGAAAATCGAGCTTCCGGGCGAGAGCAACGTCAAAGCCGACATGATCGGTTTGGTTGTATACCAGGGCAATATCTACACCCAAACCGGTACGCAAATCACGCCGGAAATCGCCAAGCAGCTGCGGGGCGACAAGCTCGGACGGTCGAAGTCGGGGATTACGGAATGGAGTTCCTCCGATGACTACACGGAGCTTGCTTCGACGATCGGCGAAATGGATATTTTCACGGTTAAGGGATATGACGCCGATTTTAGAATCATGTCCTACATGGAGCATGACGGGGAAGTTTATGCCGAATTGTATGAGCATTTGAACGGGATTACGGTGTCCAAGGGCGAGGATATCATCGGCAAGCTGAATTTAATGGGGAACATGACGTCGGTTAAATGGCAGGATTTTGACAGCTGGAACATGGGCGAGAACAAGCTGCGCGAGCTTTCCGCCGATGCGGAGGTGCAAGCCTTCGTTGAAGCTGTATATGAAGCGAAGCCGATAGCGGCCGAGCCTCTGTTTGAGCAAGGGATCTACGAGACCGGCTCGGGCGAGCAGAAGTTTCTGTATATCCAGCTGCAGGACGGGACAGAGGTACAATTAAGATTGTTTAAGGGCGGCCAATATGTGCGGTATGCCAACGCGCCGGTATTCTTCCAATTGGAAGCCGAGGCGTTTACTACGCTGTGGGAATTGATGGAGGAGTAGAGCGTCTACCTTTTAACACAACGAAAAAGATAATGCAAAAGACTAGAGGCTATCCCTAATCGGATGGCCTCTTTTCGTTGCTGTAGGATCGATAACGGCGATCCCTTTTTTCGTTATCGTATTGGTGGTTCATTGCTATTCGCCTGTCGTTGATGATGGGCGGTTCGCTTTCACGAATGCGCTCGGCGTCATGCCGAAATACCGGGTAAAAGCCCGAGAGAACGTAAATAAATCCGAATAGCCCAGGGATAAAGCAGTCTGCGTGATGCTGGTTCCCTCGGCGGATAACAGGCGGGTCGCTTTCTCCATGATCAACTGCTGCATGTAGCGGGACGGAGAGATGCCGTATCGGCGGGTAAACGCGCGGGTGAAGTGACTGCGATGCACGCCGGCCCAGGCGGCAAGCTCCTCCACGGACAGGTTCTCCGTGCAATGAAGCCCCATATATCCGGGGACGGACTCGAGCCAGTCCGAAGCAGCCGAAGCAGCGGGAAGGTGCTGGTCCCGGTTGGGATCGATGCTGTGGATCAACTGGAATCCCAGCGACATCAGCTGGAGGCTATGGTCCTGCTGGGGCTGCCGGAGCAATCGCTGAATGTCCTTGATGACAGCCAAGGCATCGTCCCTGAAGGCATTTCGTCGATAGGGCCGTTCCGGACATAAATCGACATGGTTCAAAATGGACGGCATCAACTCGCCCATATAGGCCGTCCAGGTGATCATGGTAGACGGCTCGTCGCAGTCCTTGACATACGTATAGACCGAGCCGGGGAAGAGGCAGAAGAGGTCGCCTTCCGAGAGGGAGACGCTGCTGCCGTCCCATCCGAACCGCACCTTGCCGCTGGCAACGAAATGTATACTGTAAAATTCGACGGACCGGGGACCGACTTTTTCGGTGAAAAAGGGGTGGGACCCGGATTTAAATATCCATAATCCCAGTTGTGTCTCAAAGTGAGCCGGGTTGTTAAAGTATTCTTCTCGGGATGGCCGCTGATTCACTGTTAAACTCATGTGTCCTCCTTCCGCCTATAGCGGTCAATTCTTTTGTTACTGCTATGATGCAACATATTGTATAACGATTGCAAGGATGGAGCATTCCGTATTCGTCCGTCAAAAGGTACGATGATGAGGAACAAGTCGAGCATAGTAGAGGTGAATGAAGATATGAAACAACCGAATTTTATCGTGATTTATTGCGATGACTTAGGCTATGGAGATCTTGGATGCTACGGTTCGGACACCGTGAAAACCCCGCATCTGGACGGGTTGGCTGATGAAGGCATTCGTTTTACGAATTGGTATTCGAATTCCCCAGTCTGCTCCCCATCACGAGCCTCTTTATTGACAGGCAAGTACCCGGCCCGAGCGGGTGTCGGCGAGATTCTCGGGGCGAAGCGGGGCTCGCATGGACTGCCTGCAGCCGAGGTGACGTTGGCTAAGGCGCTCAAGCCTGCCGGGTATAGGACGGCGCTGTATGGGAAATGGCATCTGGGCCTGTCCGAGGAAACGAGCCCGAATGCGCATGGGTTTGACGAATTTTTCGGATTCAAGGCAGGCTGCGTCGATTTTTACTCGCATATTTTTTATTGGGGTCAAGCCCATGGCGTCAACCCCCTGCATGATCTGTGGGAGAACGAAACGGAGGTTTGGGAGAACGGCCGGTACATGACCGAGCTGATCACGGAACGATCGGTTGATTTCATTCAGCGGTCGCGGGAGCAGGAGGCTCCGTTCTTCTTGTTTGCGTCGTACAATGCGCCGCACTATCCGATGCATGCCCCGCAGGAATACATGGACCGGTTTGCGCATTTGCCTTGGGATCGGCAGGTCATGGCCGCCATGATTGCCGCGGTGGACGACGGCGTCGGGGAGATCGTGAAGGCGCTGAAGGAAGCCGGCTGTTACGAGGATACGGTCATTTTCTTCTCCAGCGATAACGGACCGTCCTCCGAGAGCCGAAACTGGCTGGACGGAACGGAGGACGTGTATTACGGGGGAAGCGCGGGGATCTTCCGGGGGCATAAAGCAAGCCTGTTCGAAGGCGGAATCCGCGAGCCTGCCATATTGAGCTGGCCGAACGGATGGGAAGGCGGGCAAGTGCGCGATGAGGTGACGGCCATGATGGACATCGCACTGACCTTTTTGGATCTGGCCGGCGTCGATCCGGCGGCAGGACCGCTTCAAGGCGTTACGCTGGACGGAAGCAGCCTGAAGGAGATGCTGCTAATGCGCAAGCCGTCGCCGCATAAGCAATTGTTCTGGGAGTATCAAGGCCAGCTGGCTGTCCGGGAAGGGGATTGGAAGCTGGTGCTGAACGGGAAACTCGATTTTGACCGCGTAGTTCCGGACCAGGTTCACCTGTCCGATCTGTCCAAGGATCCCGGGGAGCGTTCCAACCTGGCGGACCGTTACCCCGAGATCGTGGAGCGGCTTGGCCGGGATGTGCGCGCGTGGTATGAGGAAGTGCAAAGTCACGGATCCTGAGCGTGAATAGAGCATACCATCTAACCCTCAGCGATAAATGCAAAAAAGCCCCGGCAACCGGGGCTTTTTATTATGCTTTTGTGATTGTTATGAGCTGTTAAAGGGCAGCCGGAACTCTTAAAAAGGATTCAGCACATGGTAGAACACGTTCGGCGAAGCCATGCGGTAATAATGGCTGCACCAGCCGACACCCTTGTGATTGTCGCGGTTGGTCGTGCTGAATACCAGCCGTTCCTGCTCCAGCTCCTCGATCCGTGCCGTCCGACCCTCCACGTATTCCAGAATGCGGAACGATGCAGTGTCCAGTCGGGTGATGACGCCGCCATAGCGGATGTCGATGACCTCCCAGCCAAAGGGCTTGAACATCCGGTGCCACTGCGTGCGGTGGGCAATGCGCAGCTCTTGCACGGCTTTGGAGATGGCAGGGAGCACGTTCTTGGCCATATGCCTTAAGGTATCGGCGTCCTTGGCATCATAAGCTTGCTTCAGCAGAATGCCGATTTCGCTCTTGCGTTTGAGGACGGCGCTGAGCTTCTCCGGCATCTCGAACAGATAGTCCAGCTCGGCGCCGCTATCGCGCTTCGCGCGCAGGTTTTGCTCCAGCTCGGCATAGTGGTTCGAGAGGTCCAGGCCTTCGATCTGTTTGTCGAACATCCCGAGGAGCACGTCCTGATACAGCAAAAATTTCGACGGGTTGCTCTGCTTGGCGTTGCTCGGCTCCTGGCCGGGAATCTCGTCCAGATCCTTCAGCAGGAGGAACGCCTCCATGTCGATGCCCGTACAGAATTTCACCCGTTTCGCCAACTGAGCCGGGGAAGGCTCCTGTTCCGAGTAGGCATGCTCAGCATAAAGCTGCAGACCGAGCAGCGCCGCGAACGGATTTCCTTCGTTGCCGTCGTCGCCCCACATCGTGGCGTATACCTCGCGGATTCCTTCCTGCTTGCACACTTGAAGCGCAACATTCGAAGCGTTCAGGGACAACCCGTAGTTGACGCCGAAGGTGTTAAAGATCCAGACGGCTCCGGCAAACACGAGGTTGCAGCCCAGCGGACGGTGATTGGCGATCAGCTTCTCATAGTCCTCCGGCTCCATGTGGGTATAGTCCCAGTACACCATGTCCACATCCTTCGGGATGCGGCGGGCCATATCCTCCGGAATCGAGGTGTCTTTGTCGTAATACGCCGCATCGCCGCCTCCGCCGGCAGCGAGCTTCAGGAACATGTCGCTCCACATCATCGGCTTCAGGCCGCGCTTGCGGACGGCAGCGAGGACTTTGTCCAGATGGGCGATCATAATGTCGAAACGGCTCACATAACCGTTGTGATCCAAATATTTGCCTCGTCCGAGCTCCTCCGCTTCGTCCATCCCGATATGAATCTTGTTGCTGCGGAACGGAGCGCTGGCGGCCTCG
Organism: Paenibacillus sp. GM2FR; assembly: GCF_002803325.1. Lineage (NCBI taxonomy): Bacteria > Bacillati > Bacillota > Bacilli > Caryophanales > Paenibacillaceae > Paenibacillus > Paenibacillus sp. GM2FR. The sequence goes on from NZ_MKZM01000009.1 coordinate 297,787, forward strand.
ATCATCCGTTCAATCAGGGAATCGGTCTGCTCGCTGCCGACGAGCAGGGCCCCCTTCGTATCGCGGTAATGCTTGATGGGCTCCCACTTCAGAAACTCCTCCAGGTGCGCCAAGGTTTGGATGCTTGGGAAAGCCTCGATGCCGAATTGATCGGCATAATCGTCCATCTCTTTCAGCTCCGCCTGCGTGTAGCGACCGCGCATATAACCGAAATACGGCTCGCCTTCGATCTGGTAGGTGTCCTCCATGTACAGCATCACGCTGTTCATGCCCATCAGGGCCATTTTATTCAGCATGAGCTTGAAGCTGTCCACGGTCAGCACGGCGTTGCGGGACAGGTCGAACATCGGGCCGATTTGGTCAAATTGCTGGCGTTCATGAAGGTGGAACGAATCGTTTTGGCGGCTATGTTGAACCAGCAAGCCGAGTCCCCGGAAAAATTGATGTTTTCGTCCGAAACGAATATAGGCGTGGTCCCGGTCCCTGCCGACCTCCAGATCGCCATCGGACAAGGCTACCTTAACGGGGATGCCGTTATCCCCAAGCTCGACGCCAAGCTCATCCAGCAGCAGCTCAATGCCTGGCATGACATCCGTAACAGCGCCCTCGAAACGAAATTTCATATGAAATCCCCCTGCATCCATGATTTTACGAACATTAAACATTATATCATTATAATGTTTAATGTTATGGGAATCGCCGCTGGAAATCAATCCTTAGTTTGGCGAAGGCGGAGGTATTCAATGTCGGCAAGCCTCAAAAGTAACGCAGGTTCGCTGTGCGAGCGATTCTTTTACGTATGCATAAAAAAGAACTTAAATTAGGATTGACACTGCCGATAACCCGGTGTATTTTATATACAAATCGTTTTTGCAAAAACGTTTTGCATCATGAGAACATCGGTCATTGTGTCATTCGGTGATTCTTTCTTCAACGAGATAGCGCCGTAATCGGCTAAGATTTGACAGCGTTTACATATGTGATTTGAACTCCGCATCAATAGTTTACAGCTCTGCATTTTTAGTCTAATCAAATGTTCCCCTATAATTTTGGATAAGGATGATCAGGATGGCAGCAACCATAAAAGACGTCGCCCGGGAGGCTGGCGTAGCGGTTTGTACCGTTTCGTTCGCGGTCAATGGCTCCGCGCATGTGGCGGAGGCGACCAAGAAGCGGATATTCGATGCAATCGAGAAGCTGAACTACAGACCGAACCAGTCCGCGCGCGGATTGGTTACGAAGAAAACGAACAACATCGGCTTGGTGGTCGAGGATACGGTGGATGGTTTGGAGAATACCATTCTCCTTGACGTCGTCAAGGGGCTTGGGGAGGCAACGGGAGACAACAATTACGATTTGCTGCTGTCTTTTCAGAAGCCGAGTACGAATAAATTGGCGGATCACCTGCTGGACGTTTACCGCAAGCAATCGGCGGATGGGTTGATCCTGATGGGCGCGGCCATTAACCAGCCGTATGGGGAGCTGATCAAGAACCGGTTTCCTTTCGTCCTGCTCGGGAGGCCGACGATGCCCGGCGTGTGTCACAGCGTCAATGCGGATAATGAGCAAGGCGCCTATGAAGCCGTTAAATATCTGATCGGCAAAGGTCATCGCCGGATTGCGCTCATCACCCCATGTTCGCTGGAAGTGGATGCCTCGCTGGACCGGTATAACGGCTACCGCCAGGCCATGGAGGAATTAGGCGACGGGTTCGACGAGCGGTTGGTGGAGATCGGTTCCTTCGAAGAAGACAGCGGTTATACGGAAACGGAGAAGCTGCTGAACCGAGTCGATCGTCCTACCGCCATTATCGCCGGACGCGACGTCATAGCGTCCCGCGTCGTCGAGAAGGCTCAGGAGCTGGGTTACAAGGTGCCGGAGGACCTGGCGGTGATCGGATTCGATAACACGGCCGTTTCCCAGTTGGCCCGGCCATCCATTACATCGATTGAGCTGCCGATGCGGCAGATGGGCCTGGAAGCAGCGAAGCTGTTAATGCAGCTGATTGACGGCGAAATTCGTTTTGACGATATTCAGACGATCGTTTTGCCGTGTACCGTCATTGAAAGAGAATCGACCTGAAAACGGATATTTTCGTTGGACGATTCTTTTTTTTGAAGGGTGCAAAAACGTTTTTGCACCCTGTTAACCTTGAAGGGAGTGATGCGGGTCCAATTCAGACATCTAAGACTTCACATAAATGTAAGCGAATTCATTAAACGCTTAGGGGAGTGAACGTCATGATCCATATTAGAAGAATCGTAAGCCTCATTTTGATTTCCTCACTAATCATCATCATCGCAGCGGGCTGTACCAGCAGCGGCCCCAATACCGCTAACCCGTCGCCATCCGAACAGCCTACCCCAACGGATACCAAAACACCAGCCGAACCAGCCGGAGAAGATACGGAGAAACCTAAAAGCGGCACGATCCAAATATCCTTGCGCGGTGCCTCAGCCGAGGTTTGGGGCAAGGTAGCCGACGCTTACATGGCTAAGCATCCGGACGTGAAGGTCGTCGTGGATATCAAGCCGGCCGAGGGCTACCGCGAATGGCTGCAGGCTCAGTTTGCCGCCGGAGAGCCGGAGGCCGATTTTGTGAACACGAATGAAAACAGCGACCTGAACGAAGACCAGAAATTCGTGGACTTCAAGCCTTGGCTGGAGACGGAGAACCCTTACACCGGGGAGATCTGGAAGGAAAGCTTCAACCTGGACGGCATGGGCGTCAATCTGGATGACCCTAACCTGCAAACTTTGCAAGCGCTTAACTTTGAATCGGTTCAAATCCTCTGGATGTACAACAAAGAGATGTTCGAGAAAGCGGGGATTACCGATACCCCTAAAACGTTCGATGAGCTCATCGCGACCTACGACAAACTGAAGGCGGCGGGTTATATCCCGTTCACGATCGGCGGCAACGCGCTCTCCCTGTGGAGCGGTCAGGCGGGCTGGCTCATGCGCATTTATCCGGACCAGTACTTCCGCGATTACGTGGAGCTGATCAAATCAAAGCCGGAAGATTATACGTACATGCCAAACATCGACGATAACTGGAAGTTCGACCTGAGCGACCCGTACAACGATTCCCGTTCCAAAGTATCGACGAACGAGCTGCGGATGTACCAAGCGATCAAAAACAAAGTCGGCCCGTATAAAGTCGAGGGCAATCCGGCCTGGCGCGAAGTCATGACGAATCTGAAAACCTTGTTCACATATGCGCCGGACGGTTTTATGGGCATGTCCGAGGAGCAGGCCTACAAGCTCTTCCTGACAGGCAAGGCCGCAACCATGGTCGCGCTTCCGTCCTCCTATTGGCAGCTTCCGAAGGATTTTGCCGATGCCGAAAAAACGGGAGAGAGCGGCGGCGTGAAATCCTTCGACTTCGGATTCTTTAACATGCCTTCCATGGAAGGGGAGCTGGTCCAGGCTCCGGCAAGAACGATTCACATCTATACCGGCTTCTACGGCTTCGTGAAGAAGAACGCGGAGCAGACCGCCCTGAACGTGGATTTCATGATGTATTTGACCAGCCCGGAAGGATATAAGGTGTACCTGGAAGCCGTCCAGAATTCCAAGGACGCCTCCTTGAACGGGGCACCGCTGCTTAATGACATCGAGCTGCCGGAGGAAATGAAGAAGACGTTCGAATCGTTTGACGCGATCGGGAATACGGAAGGGCTGAACAGCCCGGGCAACGTGCTGGCCCGCGGTCTCCATGACTATCAGCCGTCCGTGCAGAGCTACATCGGCCTAATTTCCAAATACTTCAACGATGAAATCGACGTGGATCAGCTGCTGAAGCAGTACCAGGCGGATATTGACGCCAAATTCGAAGCCATGCTCAAGGAACGCAAAAAAGAACTCTCCGATATCGAGAATCCGGAGCGTCAGCCGCCTGTCAGACAGTAGCATTAGGAGGCTGTAAAAGGCTGTAAAAGGCTGTAAAAGGCTGTAAAAGGCTGTAAAAGGCTGTAAGGCGCAGGACTTCGCCTTCATCGGTGGAGTCCTGCGGGTTCACTTGGCATGGAAGGGAGTGTGAACACGAAGGTGATGAGAACAATATATTCCTGCCTGCTGGCTTCGCTGCTGCTATTTCTATTTGCCCAGCCGATCCATGCCTCTGAGCCGATCTGGACGATGGAGCAGGGTCTTACGATCAAAGCCTTGTCCATATCGGAAGACGGCGAGCTGGTGGCAGTCGGTACGCAGAATGCGAGTGCCATTCTTCTTCAGCGTGACGGCACCCAGCGATTCGAATTCATGGCAAACAACGTCGTGACCGGTGTCGCCCTTCTGAATGACGGCCGCATGCTCGTCTCTTCCGATGACCGGCATCTCTATATGCTGAGCGCTGACGGCAAGGAGCTGTGGAAGCGGGATTTCAAGAAAATGATCAAGAATCTGTCGGCAACGCCCGACGGCAAGCTGACTATCGTGACGCTGCATAACGAAAGTTTGGTGCATGTGCTGGATGAACAAGGACAGACTCTGGGTGAAATTCCGATCGGCATCGCGGTGAAGAGCGCCGCGGTATCCCCGAACGGGCAATGGCTGGCAGCCGGGGCCGCGAACCAGTACGCCTATTTGTTCAATCCTGCCGGCGAGCTGCAATTCCAGACGCCGCTGGAGGGCGACATTCTTCATGCTTCCGTTGCGGATAACGGAACGATGGTGGTCGGAACGTCCAGCAATAAAGCGGTCCTCTATTCGGCGGAGGGCAGCAGGCTTGGCGAATTGTTGACCAAGGATAAAGTGACCTCCGTTCATGTCACCCATGACGGGGAGTTTATCGCGGTAGCGGATTACTCGGGCAATTATTACGTGGCCAATCAAGGCGGCGAATTGTTATGGAGCACGAAGGAGGCCGGGGCCGGCCAGCAAATCCGGTTCAGCAAAGACGGCACGCGGCTCTTCGCAGGCTCGGACAAAGGAGCCGTCTTCCAATATGAAGTCGGCGCCGTACTGGAGCAAGGCAAGCAGGCGGCGATGGTTAAAACCGTGGTGCAGGTGGCGGCCGTGATCGTATTCGTTCTGTTGACGGCACTGTTATTTTTCTGGTTATGGCGCAAAAAGCCTTACATTCTTCACCGGTTGTGGAAGAGCAAACTGGCGTATGCCATGCTGCTTCCCAGCTTTACGCTCCTTATCATATTCCTGTATATCCCGGCGTTCTCCGGCTTGATTCATTCCTTGTACGACTGGAATCCCGGGGCAAGAAGCGAGTTTATCGGGCTGGACAATTTCAGGCGCATGGCGAATGATCCGTACGTCACCAAAGGCGTGGGCAATCTGCTCATCCTCATCGTCACCGGATTGTTCAAGGCCCTTATTCCGCCGCTGATCGTGGCGGAGCTGATCTATCATCTGAGAAGCAAAAGGTCCCAGTATGTATTCCGCACGTTTTTCGTTATTTCCATGGTCATTCCATCCGTCGGCATGCTGCTGGTCTGGCAGGACATGTACGATCCGAACATCGGCCTGGTGAACCAGCTGCTGCGCATGATCGGACTCGGCTCGCTAAGCCACCCTTGGCTGGGAGACCCGAATACGGCGCTGTGGGCCATCATTATGATGGGCTTCCCGTTTGTCGGCATCCTGCAGCTGCTGGTGATGTACTCGGGGCTGATCGCTATTCCGGAAGAAGTGATCGAAGCGGCGAGAATCGACGGCGCCAAACCTTTTCGCATTATCCGGGCGATTCACCTGCCGCTGCTGGCAGGGCAATTCAAGCTGCTGATCGTGCTCGCGCTGATCGGCATCATTCAGGACTTCGGCTCCATCCTGATCGTGACCGGCGGGGGGCCTGCCGACTCGACCTATGTGCCGGCGCTGCAGATGTATTTTGCCGCAACGAAATTCAATGACCTGGGATATGCGTCGGCGCTTGGCGTCAGCATGTTCGCCATCATTATGGTGATTACGGTCATCAATATGAAATTCATCAAAACCAATACGGATTAGGAGGGGAACGGCATGAATGCAAAGGCAAGACTCGTTCGGCAGTCGGCGCTCTATGTGCTGCTTATCGTTTTTGTTGCGTTGACCCTCGCCCCCATCGCCTTCACCCTGATTTCGTCCTTCAAAAATAACGCGCAGATTCTGGGAGGCATCTGGACGATGCCGATCCCGGCGCAGACCGTGAATTATGCGGAAGCCTTCGCAGCGATCTGGCGGTATACCTTGAATACGGTGCTCTATGCGGCGGTGGGCGGCACGCTTGTCGTGGCCCTGTCCGCCGTTGCAGGCTATACCTTTGCCAAGAAAGACTTTCTCGGCAAGGAGGTGCTGTTCATGCTGATGCTGGCCATCATGATGATACCGGGCGTCATGACGCTGATCCCTTCTTACGTGCTGTATGCGAATCTGGGGCTGGTGAATACGCCGTGGGTCATCATTATCAGCGCGGCCGCGGGTGGCCAGATTTTCGGCACATTTCTGTGCAGGAGCTTCATGGCGGGCATTTCCAACGAGCTGTTTGATGCCGCCAAAATCGACGGTGCGGGAGAGTTCGTGGTGTTCACGAGAATGGTGCTGCCTCTGTCCGTTCCCGTTCTCATGACCTTGATGATCATGCAGTCGGTCGGGATCTATAACGATTACATCTGGCCGCTTTTGACCATTAAATCGAACAGCATCCAGATGATTGGCGTCGGGCTTACGCAATTCACGAACCAGTTCGGCATCTCCAACATGGGCGTGGAATTCGCGGCGTACATCATATCGGCGATTCCGCTGGTGCTGCTGTTCAGCTTCGGGATGAAGTATTACATCCAGGGCGTTACGCAAGGGGCTTTAAAAATATAAAACGACGGACCAAATGGAGAGAGATGGATGAATATACACAGACAAGCGGAGAAGATACCCAGCTGGATCTGGCATCGGGAACGTGAGGGCCGGCGGCATGTCGTACTGGAAAAATCCTTTGTTCTGCATGCCGCGGTGGAGCAGCTTGAGATGAGAATCGCCTGTACGGGAGAAGCCGAGATCAGGCTGAACGATGCCGTGATCGGCCATTTCCCGGAGCATGCCAGGCATACGTCCGCATTTTATGCGGTAGAGGGGCTCCCCGGTGGTTTGGAGCCTGGAGCCTATACGCTCCGAATCGAGCTCCGAAATACGGAGCCGATGCCGATGCATCCCATCAATATGCATCTGTTTGACCGTTCGGTGGGATGTATCGCCTACTTGAGCGGAAGCGAAGGCTTATGGCTGGCAACGGATGATACCTGGGAGACCGGGGACGGCCCGGCGGAGGTGGTATGCGTTTGGGGCGAGGAGCCTTTTGGAGACCTGGATCATGCCCCTCCTTGGTTTATTGCCGGAGGATACGGCGATATCGTGGTCGAGCCTGTTCAAGGCATAAGAGTCATTTCCGCAGCCGGAGTGGACGCGGTCAGCGGCATAGATGGTGTAATTCAGATGAAAGGAACGGCCGGAGGGCGAATCGTCCTGGACGAAGTGGAGTCCCGGAATGAACGGCATATTTTTTATCATCTTCTGAAGCAGGGGGAATGGAAGGAACGCAGGACTCAGCAGAAAGAACTGGATTTGAGCCGGATGCCGGAGCTGCTGCTGGAATTGCCCCATGAGCTCAATGTGCGGATGCAGGTGAGCAACCACGGCGATTCCGAGATCGGTTTGCTGTGGAATGGCGCTGAATCCTTGCAGGAGCTGCGGCATTATGACGGATGCATGACCGAGTGGTTGGCGATTCCGCCGGGGAGCCTGTCGGCAACGAATCCCCAGGGCATGCGGTACGTGCAAATTTACGTAAGCGGGGACGATGGAAGGGCATTTCATATCGAGCTCCGATTGGAGGCCGCCGGTGCTGAGCTTAACCAGGCGGGACAATTGCAGACGGATCACGACCTTCTGCAGCGAATCTATGACGTGTCGGTGCATACCAGCCGGGTCTGCCATCAAATCGGATTGTGGGACGGCATCAAGCGGGACCGCCTCAATTGGGCTTACGATATTTATCTGGCCGCCAAAACCGAATACTCGCTCTGGGACGATTATTCGGTATTGAAGCGGTCGCTCCGGGAGCTGGGGCGGACCCCTTACGGCTATTGGATGAACAATCTCCCTTCCTATACGCTGTGGTGGCTCAGCAGCATATGGGATTACTTCTTCGAGACGGGAGACCGCGATTTCGTATGGGAAATCCGGGAGGATCTGCAGCGGCATATCGCTTGGGTGAAGGCGAATGCGGAACCGTCCAGCGGGATTTTTATGCCGGATGCCAGAGAGGAACATTCCTTCATCGAATGGTCGCCCATGGGGACGTCTGAATCGTGGGCGTGCCTGAACGCGATTTACGGCATGACCAAGAGTCAAATGAAACAGCTGGCGGATTACATGCCGGAGCTCGGGCTCCATTGGGATGAACCGCAGGCAGAGCTTAAGGAGGAGCAGTTCATTGGACCATCGTACGCGCTGCTCACCTCGGTCATCGGCATTAAGAGCGGGTATGTGGAAGAAGATAGCGCACGCAGATTTCTCCTCGACTATCGGCTGAGGGACCCGCTCACGCCATTGTCCGCCTACTGGCTGGCGGAATGCTACTCGGAGTACGGCATGCACGAACGGGCGTGGGATGTTATCGCTACGGTCTGGGGAACGATGCTGGATGCAGGGGCAACCACCTTCTGGGAGGGGATCAGGCTGACGCCGAGCAGCGATATCCACCATGCCCTGACCACGTATACCGCGTACGATTCCTACCGGATGAGCCTGTGCCACAGCTGGTCGAGCACGCCGGTGGTCTGGATTGCCAGGTATGTCCTTGGGATTCGCGCACTTGAACCCGGTTATGCCCGCATCGCTTTCGAGCCTCATGCCATCGAGGGGCTAACGGCTGCACGGGGCGTGATTCCAAGTCCCAAGGGCTTGATTAAGGTGGAATGGAAGCTGGAGGATGGGCGCATGATCAAATCAGCTCGCATTGGAGAAGCCGAGCTGGCAAGGAGGGCATGATGAAAGAACACTGGCAGGCGAGCTGGATATGGGGGGATTTACCGCCCGATTCGGCCAACGTATATCTGGAAGCGAGAAGGAGCTTTGACTTGCAGGAAGCGCCGATGGCGGGCCGATTGTACGTGTCGGCCAACCAAGAGTACTTGCTCTATGTCAATGGAGCCGTGGTCGGAAGGGGCCCAACACCTGCCGATCAGCAGTGGAAATATTACGACGAGATCGATGTGACCCCGCTGTTGTCGGTGGGTAGGAATGTGCTGGCCATCGTCGCCTACAATTTCGGTTCGACCGATATCGTGACAGGCCAGATGCAAGGGCCGGGGGGCTTGATTGCCGAGCTTGATATCGAGCGCGGAAACGGAGTGTTCTGCGTGGCCGCCACGGATGCGGAATGGAAGGTCCGGCGATCGCCAAGATGGATGGCCCAGGTGTCGCGTCAGCATCAATGGAACGGATTCCGCGAAATTTATCTCGCTGATCAGGAGGACGGATGGGAGGAATCCGCTTATGACGATTCCTCCTGGAGCGGGGCGGTGGTTATCGCCAAAGCATTGGATCCGGATTCGCCATGGCCGCGACTGCTTCCGCGGGAGATTCCTCCGCTGCACAGGGAGTGGGTCAGTCCGGCAGCGATCGTGCGAACTGACGCCAATTTCGGCGTCAGCCTGGGGGAGACCGGCATGCTTCGGAATCGTGGGGGCAGCTCGGAAGCGTTCGGTTCGCTGGAGCATACCTCTCCGGGTCATGAAGCGTTTGGCTTGCAAGAGGACTCGGCGGAAACAGAAAGAGATCCAGGTCGGTTAGCGGCAGGTACAACGAGCTGGACGCTTGATGCCAGTATGCCCGGCTCGCTGCCGGGTGTTGTATATGACTTTGCCAGCGAAATCGTGGGGTATCCCGAGCTGGAGCTGGACGCACCCGAGGGCGGCGTGATCCAGCTGTCGTACGGCGAATCGCTGGAGCTGCAATTGTACGATACCTTCATCCTGCGCAAAGGGCGAAATCGGCTGAAGCCCTTTGGCCGCCGGGCTTTCCGTTTCCTTCAGGTTACGGCACAGGCGACGCCGGCCGCGCTGACGATATCGCGCTTCGGCGTCGAATCCGTCCATTATCCGTTTGACGAATCCGGCTTTTTCCGCTGCAGCGATGATCGTCTGAACCGGATCTGGGAGGTCGGGGCATATACGACGCTGGTGAACAGCCAGGACCATCTGGAGGATTGTCCGCTGCGCGAGAAGGCGCTGTGGGTAGCCGATGCCGTGGTGATGGGCAAAGTCATCTACCACGCGTTCGGAGATGATCGGCTGCTGCGCAAATGTCTCCTGCAAGGGGCGCGGATTCAGAATGACGACGGCTCCATACCCGGTACCGGGCCGGAACGAAACTCGTTCCTGCTGCCCGATTTCTGCGCGCATTGGTTGTTCGGCGTGCATGCCCACTGGCTGTATACGAAGGACCGCGATTTCCTGGAAGAAATCTGGCCGGCCATTACACGGTTGATGGCGTGGTTCGCGCTGCAGGAGGATCGGGATGGCCTGTTTGCCGGCGCCGACCGGCCTGGCTGGTGGTGCTTTATCGACTGGGCCGATTACATCGACCGGCGCGACCGGGTGACGGCCGTCTCCTGCTTCTATCACAAGGCGCTCGGGTTGGCGGCGGAGCTGGCGCAAGCGATTGGGCGCGGCGAGATGGCAGGGCAGTGGAAAGACCAGGCGGTCCGGCTTCGCGCTGCCATAAGGGAGCAGATGCAGCCCCCTGGCGAGATCGTATTTGCGGATTGCATCGGACCGGACGGATTATCGAAGCAGATCACGGCTCAGACCAACTTTGCGGCGATATGGTCCGGCCTGATGGACCCGGCGGAAGAGGATCGCTTCCTCGACGAATGGTACGACGGCGGAAAGCTGCCGCCGTTAAAAGGCGCATTTTTCTATCATGTGGTTCTGGAGACGCTGATGAGCAAAGGGCGCGTAGAACGTGCTTTGGAGATCATTAGAAGCTATTGGGGTGGCATGCTGGACCGGGGAGCAACGACCTGGTGGGAGACGTTTGATCCTTCAACGCCGGCCTGTACCGTGCCGAGCGCTTATCAAGGCAATACGCCGACCTATTTGATTGATCATATTCCCGTGAGCTTTAGCCACGGCTGGGGCGCATCGCCGAGTTATATATTGACGCAATCCGTGTTGGGCCTTGATTTAAGCAGACTCGGCGATGGGGAGGTGTATCTTGACCCGCATGCCGGTGATCTCGATTGGGCGGAAGGCGCTGTGCCGACGCGCTTTGGAATGATGGAAGCAAGCTGGAAGAGGGAAGAGGGAGAGAAGGGAGGAGGAAACCTGAAATACGAGCTGACGATTCCGAAGGGGATTACCGTGAAAGCAATCGACGGGACGGAGCTTGTGCTGAAAATCAGAGATTAAGGCATCCGGCTTGGTGCTGAGCGAATATTCGGTTTGGAAAGGGGGTGAATGGCGTCGAACTGCGGCAAACGTATCATCAGAATCCATTTTGAGGAGGAACAAGCTTGATGAAGTTGAAGAGGCTTAAGACGCTGCTGGTGTATTCCGTCCTGCTGGCCCTCACCCTGCAAGCGTATCCCGCCGGGATCGTGTTTGCGGGCACGTATGATCCGGATTTAAAGGCATCTCCCCATGTGCTGAACGTGACGGGTTACACGCCTTCGATTGTCATTGACGATTTTAACGAGCCCGATGCGGTAAACCAGCCGGGAAAATGGACCAGCGGAGCCGGGGCGGAGAAAGTCACCTACGCCGACCGTTATGCCAACGGCCCGAATTCTCCATATGAGGGGAGCCATGTGCTCGAGGTATGGTCGGATGAAGTCAAAGCCTATGAATGGAGAACGGTATCCAGGGCTTTTGATCAGCCGCTCGACTTGTCGGGCGTGAACTATCTGACGTTTGCGGCCAATTGCTACGGGTGGCAGACGGAGGACTACCTGATCAAGGTTACCCTGTTCAGCGGCGAAGATTCCTATGAGAGCATTGCCCAAATCAATCCGAACAGCTGGAGCAAAGTTGCGGTGTCCGTCAAGGACTGGGCCCAGCGGGACCACGTCACCAAGATCGAATTCGCGTTCATGCTCAACTTCGATCACGGCGGACTGAAGCCGGGCGATCCGGGATACGAATTCTGGGGCGGCAATTACCAGATCGATTATCTCAGCGGATCGAACGCCATCGGCATGGATTTTAACGCGGACGGGGAAACGGAAGGGTTTACCGCCCAGGGTGCAGATGTGGACGCAGCCGGCGGAGAGCTCCGATTGACACTGACGGGTGCTGATCCCGTACTGCAATCTCCGGTGATCATCCAGGATATCGATCATTACAATACATTAAGCGTCAAATGGAGGAACGAGTCGCCATTCAGCAAAGTGAAAGTCGAATGGATTACGGAGGAAAGCCCCGATTGGGATGAAACGAAGTCGGAGGTGTTCGACATCGAAGCGGATAACAGCCAGTCCGTTGAACAGGAATTTAATCTGTCGCTGCATCCGGAGTGGAGCGGCAGCCTGAAGCAGTTCCGGTTGACGTTCCTGAGCGGCAGAGGGGCAAGCACGGGAGAAATCGGCATCGATCAGATCCGGTTCAAACAGCTGGCGCCGATCGAGGTTTTTCCCGGTGAGCTTACGAAACATGAGATCGCGGCTTCCCGAGATCGGATCGTGATCGAGGGAGCATTAAAGCCAGGGGAAGCGGAGAATTTTGAAGGCGGAGTACTTCAGTTATTTGAGCTGCAGCCTTATGAATCGGAAAGGGATCTGGCGAACAGAGAACCGATTGCCGAGCAAGGGATTCAAGATCAATTTATGTTTGAGCCGGATCTGGGAGGAGAAGAGGGACGCAACCGGCTGCAGTCCAAATTCGCGGTCGCGGCCAGGCTTCCGGACGGATCGTTGGAGCTCGTGGACCACGCCAAATACGTAAGCAATCCCGAGATACTTGCGCCGAATACGTATCCGTTCCCAGTGGCGAAGAGCAAGAAGGGGCTGCAGGTGCAGATGGTCGGCGATGCGGAGGACCTCGGCATCAGCCATGCCGCGTTGAACGTGGATTACAATAATGCCCTGTACATGAACGGGAGCGTCAATCCGGCCAATACGTTCGAATATTCTTACGAAGGGGAGACCTTCTATTTCAAGAAGGATTGGATCGAGGAGCGGGATAATTCCATCAAGAGTTTGTCCGATAACGGAGTGACGGTATCCCTGATCCTCCTCATGTATAAGGGGGGAATGGACGATACCACGCCTAACCGGTATTTGCTCCATCCGGATGCCACGGAAGGCATCGTCTATGCATTTAACACGACGGATGAGCTAGGGACGAAGTATTATAAAGCTATCACCGCTTTCCTGGCGGAGCGCTACTCCCGCGAGGACGAGAAATACGGCAGAGCCGTCAATTACATCGTTGGCAACGAGGTGGACGCCGGGGAGACCTGGTACAATATGGGCAACGATAAAACGGTCAGGGAATTCGTTCAGGACTATGCCCGGACCGTAAGAATAACGAATACCGTCGTAAAAAGCTTTTACAGCAACGCCAGAGTGTATATTTCGCTGACGCATAACTGGGATCAGCAGCTGCCGTCCACGCAGATCGGCTCGTTCGACGGCCGATCGATCATCGATACGCTTCAGGCGGAGATCGACGCAGAGGGAGATATTCCATGGCATATCGCTTATCATCCTTATCCGGAAAATCTGTTCGATCCGAGAGCTTGGGTTGCGCCGCAGTCCCTCGAGCAGTTTGATACGCCGAAAATCACGTTTAAAAACCTGCACGTCCTCGTTGATTACATGAAGCAGCCGAAGTTCATATACGGCGATGAGGCGCGCCGGATTATCCTGTCGGAGCAGGGCTTCCACAGCGGCGACAATTCGCCGGAAGGCCAGCAGCTGCAGGCGGCAGCCTATGCGTATGCTTATTACATTACGGACTTCCTGGACGGCATCGACTCCTTCATTCTGCACCGGCATGTGGACCATGCCGAAGAGTACGGCTTGAATCTCGGATTGTGGACGCATGATCCGGATACGAGCAGGGGCGCCAGCATCCCTGCGGAGCACAAGCTGGTGTATGATGTCTTTAAGTATATCGATACGGAACGTTCGCTGGAGGTGACGGAATTCGCGAAGCCGATCATTGGCATCGCCGACTGGCAGGATATCGCGCCATCCTTCGATGCCGGCATGCTTGCTCGGCGGGAGATACCGGATACGGCGCCAGCGGCTGTCCTTTCGCCGGAGCAGCTGGAGGGCGCGGAAATGCTGTTTGATTTTGAGAACGGCGATGAGGGCTGGACCCATGCAGAGTATGTATCCGGCGTCGAAACCGATGCTTCCATCATCTGGAGCGGCAGTCAAACGCTCAAGGCCACGGTGATGACCAGAGAGCAGCTGGGCGACAGCAAAGGCATCGCCAAGCGGTTCGACGAGCCGCTGAATGCCGAGGGCAAACCCTACCTGTTCTTTGGCATCAATCCTTCGAGCGGACCTGCGGCCGAATCCTATACCGTTCGGGTAAAGGTGTACAGCGATCAGCATGTGCTGGAAGCAGAGGGGAATGTTCCGCCGAAACAGTGGAGCAACCTGGCGGTTAACCTTGGGGATTGGGCCTTTAAGGACCGGATCACCAAAATTAAAATCGGGCTTGTGCCGGCAAGCCGGGTGCATTGGCAAGGAGGATATTTCCATGTGGACGGCATCGGTTTGGCCGACGGCATGGAGGCGGAAGAGCTTACCGCCGCTTTGACGCCGGAGCAGCCGGATGGCAACGACGGCTGGTACCGAAGCCCGGTAACCGTGAAGCTCGGGGCAGCGAATGGCTTGCCGGACGGCTACGGCATTCAGTTTCGCGTGAATGACGGAGAATGGCAGACGTACGGTTCCGAAATGATCATGGATACGGACGGGATTCATGGGCTGGACTATCGGACGATGAGTCCAGCCGGGGAACCGGGTTCCATCAAGTCGTTGACCTTGAAGATCGATCAAACCGCGCCCGTGGCGACCGTAATGGCGGACCCGGTCAAGTTGTGGCCGCCTAACCAGAGGCTGGTCCAGGTCACGGCTTCCGTCGACGCCAGCGATTCGGGCTCGGATATCGGTTCCGTCGTGCTGTCCTCCATTACAAGTAATGAGGAGCTGCAAGCGGAGGATATTCAGGGTGCGGAGCTGGGCACGATGGATACCTCATTCAGCTTGCGCGCGGCAAGATCGGGTGCAGGCTCCGGCAGGATCTACACGATCACGTATACGGTCACGGATCAAGCCGGCAATGAAACCGCAGCCGTGACCCAGGTGAACGTGCCGCATGATCAATCGAATCCATGATGGATGGATTCTAACGCCTGATAGACAGTCTGGAAGGGGAGAAGCAGCGTGCTTACGATACAAAAACCGCTTGTGCATGGTCTGGAGAATCCATTGGGGCTGGATGTGTCTTCTCCCCGTTTTTCCTGGCTGCTGGAGAGCGATCAGCGCGGAGAGGCGTGCGCGGCTTACAGGGTGAGGGTGTCCCTTTCCGCGGAGGGGCTCTCTAAGAGGGACGAAGATTTGGTGTGGGACAGCGGCAGGCGGAGTGGCCAAAGCCTGAGTCTTCTATATGACGGTCCGCCGCTGCAGAGCAATACGCGTTACTGGTGGCGGGTTACGGTCTGGGACCGTCAGGGAAAGGAAAGCGAAAGCGCACTGGCATATTGGGATACGGGCTTGTTTCCCGGCGATTGGAGTGCTGAATGGATATGGCGGTCCGAGGAGATGAAGCCTAATGATTTTGCTTATTTCCGCAAATCCCTTGATCTCCGGGGAGCCGTTGCGCGGGCCAAAATCTTCGTATCCGCCCACCATGTATTCCAATTATTCGTCAATGGACAACGGGTTGGAGGCTATGGTTCTCCCGCCCCGACGGGGGTGCCTCGCCGCAAATATTATTTGGCATATGATGTGGCCCCCCTCTTGTCGAGCGGTGCCAATTGCATCGGCGTTGCGGCTCATTATTTGGGCGGAAGCGGCCAGAACTATGTGAACGGCGTCCCGGGCATGCTGCTCCAGCTGCACGTAGAGCATGAGGACGGGACGGAGCAGCTGGTTGTATCGGATCTGACATGGCAGGCCTTAAGGCAGATTCCGCATCGCACCGGGACTTCATACCAGCAGAACCGCCGTTTATCGGCCATAGAGGACTATGACGCGGCTCTTCTGGAACCGAACTGGCTGCAGCCCGATGTTGGAGATGAACACTGTACTTCGGTCGTTCTTGCTCATCCATCCGTACAGCAATGGTCACTCCATTGGCAGCAGCTCCCCGAGGCGGAAGAGCTGGAGTCTATCATTCCATCCGTGGCAGCGGAGCCGTTGGTCGTTAACGGGAAAGAGGGGCTCATTCAGGTATTCGACGCTGGCAAAATCATATCGGGCTGGCCGCAATTGGCCTTGCCCGGTATAGCAGGCGTCACAATACGGCTCCGGTATGCCGAAACGCTCGATGGCAGCGGGCGGGTTGTTCATCAAGTATGCAACGAGACTTCGCATCATTATTACGACCTGTATACGATGCATGGGCGCGGAGGAATCGAGTATTGGCAGCCCGATTTCAGCTTTAAAGCCTTTCGTTATGTGGAGGTTACCGGCTATCCGCAACCGATTGAGGAAAGCCAACTGCGAATTTGCTCAGCGGGTACAGTTATGGCGCGGACGGGGCATTTTCGGTGTTCGTCCGACTTCTTGAACAAGCTGTACGACGTTTGCCTGCAGACGCAGCGCAACAATGTGCTGGGCCAGGTGGTCGACTGCCCGCATCGGGAACAGGCCCAGTATCTCGCGGATACCGATCTGCAAGCGGAGACGCTCCTCTATAACTTCGATGCCTATCCGGTACTGGATAAGACGCTGCAGGATTTTGCAGACGGTCAATTGGAAGACGGCTCCTTCCCTTTTGTGTTCCCTTCGAACTACGAGCATCCTGATTTTTTTATTCAAATTCCGGAATGGGACCTGCATTATGCGACCTTGCTGTGGAAGCTATATCAGTTTAGCGGGGATACGGAGCTGCTCTCTCGCTATTATGAGCCGCTCCGGGCCATGATCGATGGCTATCTATCGTTGATATCGCCGGCTACAGGCCTGATTCCGGTCGGCCGCGGATGGCATATTAGCGATTGGCCTTATCCGACGGTTGAGCATGAAGGCGAACATCTGACCGTGCAGCAGATCAAGGCATGGCAGGCACTGCGCATCCTGTCGGAAGCCGCTGCCTTGCTGAATCGAGCAGAAGACAGTGCGGCGTACGCAGTCCATGCGCAGAAGCTGCAAGTCAGCATCCTGAATGAGCTGTACGATGGTTCCGGCAAGCTGCTGCATGACAGCTCGGGATCGACTGCAACCCATCAAGGGGTTAATGCGTTGGCATTATATGCGGGGCTGCTGCCGACAAAAGACCGGGAGGCTGCATTGCAGGCCGTGGCAGGCAAGCCGTGGGAGAGCAAGACGGTCTTGTCGCTCCCGCTGCTCCGTCTTTTGTTCGAGGAAGGACTGCAGGATCAGGCCTACCATTTGCTGAGTAAAACGGATTATCCGGGGTGGGGCTACATGATTGCACAAGGAGCCGAGACCATGTGGGAAGGCTGGGATGATATCGAGTCCCATTGCCATGCATGGAACGGTTATCCCGCCCGCTTGCTTCAGGAGTATGTCTGCGGGATTCAGAGCGGAGCTCCCGGATTCGCGACGGCACGAATTCGCCCCTTTTTCGCGCCGGATCTGGACTTCGCCGAGGCTTCCGTTTCCACCGTAAGAGGCAATATCGCCGTACGCTGGGAGCGGGTCGGCGGGACCGGTATTCGGATGCGGCTTGAGCTGCCCTGCACAATGAGCGCTACCGCTGCATTGGCATCACCGAGTTCCCGCCCCATAACCGGTCTCCTGATCGATGGTGTTGAGATATGGGGAGGAGCAGCTTCAAGCTGCATGCCGGACGGCATCGTCCGCTGTGGACTGGACCATAGCATGCTTGAACTTGAGCTGCTGTCCGGACGTTATGAGTTAACGGTTCGCTATTAGTAGGCAGCGTTGTGCTTGCGGCCGACCAGCTTCAGCAATTCCAGGCCCTATTTACAGGCAACGGCCATACCATACATGTAAACCTTAGTAGGGGAATCCGTCATCTGGACGACGGATTCCCTTTATTTGTTAGAGCTAGATGCTGCTGGAGAAAACCCGCCTGAGCCGCAAAATTCATGATGAAAACAGGTCAAAATGTGGTTGACGAGAAGGAGCCTCAATACTACAATAAATGATGCAAACGTTTCCAATGTAATCGCTTTCATCTAAAATGTTTCATTCTATATTTCGAACATATTCTCTAACTCTTGTCAGTAATTGTCGTACTTTACTTGATGGAAGCTCAAACCTGTTTATGCAAGCGTTTGCGCAGTGATTGGCATCAACATCGTATCAGCTGTACCTAATCCAAGAACAGAAGGAGGTTATTTGTTTCATGAGAATGACGGTTTCAAGCAAACGAATGTGGTCCATCATCATGATTGTTTCGCTGATTTTCTCCATGCTCGGCATTCCGCCATCAACGGCCGATGCCAATAGCGCGCCAAGCCAGGTTACGCTGGTGGGGACTCTGCAATCCGAATTAGGCCATAGCGGGGATTGGGATCCGGCTGCCGCAGCGACAACCATGAACGATATGGGGAACGGAGAATACAGGTTCACCGGCAGCTTGCCCGCGGGATCGTACGAATACAAGATCGCGATCGACGGCAAGTGGGACGAGAATTACGGCTCCGCCCATTATTCCAATCCCAGCGGAGCAAACAAGGATGGCAACATCCTCATAACGCTCGCTCAAGATTCCCAGGTTACCTTTTATTACAATCATGGGACGCACCGGATCGCGGATTCTACATACTACGCTCCGATCGAGGCGGATAAGCTTCCCCGAGTGATCGGCAGCTTCCAATCGGGCATCGGCGAAGCAGCTGACTGGTCGCCTGCGGATGCGAGATTAATCATGCAGGATTCCGATTATGACAACGTATACACGGTGACAGCCGATGTGTACGAAGGGGATCATGAGTACCAAATCGCTTTGGGGAGCGATGCGGCAAGTCCGGTTCACCCCGCTAATCGGGAGGCGCTTCAGCTGCCGCAGGACGTGAAGGTTACGTTCAGCTACGATGCGGCCAATCACGGCGTTGCCGCTCATTTCGCGGTACCCGCTGATCCGGGAACGCCGGTGCCGGCTAACCATCTGCGCGTCCATTACGACCGGGCAGACGCGAATTACGGGAGCGTCGGACTGTGGATATTCGATGACGTCGCATCTCCGTCCGCCAATTGGCCGGCAGGCGCAACGCCATTCCCTGGCGGGCAGCAGGACGCCTACGGGGCCTTCGTCGACATTCCGCTCAAGGACGGCGCGCAAAAAGTCGGCATCGTCGTTGTCGATCGCATCAGCGGCAATAAAGACGGCGGCGACAAGAAATTCACCTTAGCCTCGCCGGACATGAACGAAGTATGGCTCAAGGAAGGCTCCGATACGGTATACAGCTTTGAGCCTGTTGACCTGCCGGCGGATACCGTGCGCATCCACTATCAACGGCAGGATCAGAACTATGATCCGTACGGTTTATGGTTATGGGGAGACGATGTCGCTGCGCCTTCGAAAGACTGGCCGACGGGGGCTACCATGTTCCCTTCAGGCCAAACCGACCGATATGGCGCTTATGTGGACATTCCAATGAAGCCGGGAGCCCAGAAGATGAACTTCCTCGTGCTGGATCCGGCCAAAGGAGACGCCGGCAAAGACGGGGGCGACAAGGGCTTCTCTCTGGTGGATCGATACCAGCATCTATTCATTCAAGAAGGAGACAACACCGTCTACACATCCCCATATGGGGATGTGCCTACCGGGTTGGTCTCGGCTGAAGTATTGGCTCCAGGAAAGCTCCAGCTCGGATTTACGATGACCGATGGTTTGGAAGCGGATACGCTGAAGAATGAGCTGCAGATCAAGGATAAGGACGGCCATCCGGTTGCCATTCAAAACGTGAAGATTACCGGAAACACGACCATCGAAGTGTCGGCATCATTTCAGCTGGATCAGATACCGCTAAGCGTAACTTACGCCGGAAAAACCGTATCCGCCTCCACCGGCTGGAGAATGCTGGATGAGATGTACGCTTACGACGGCGATGACCTCGGGGCGACTTATCAGGCTGGAGGAGCCGAGCTAAAGTTGTGGGCACCGACGGCGACCGAAGTCACCGCAAAGGTGTACAGCAAGGATGATGCCACGCAGTTTATCGGCAATGCCGCTCTCCAAAAGGGTGATAAAGGGGTATGGTCGGTTCGGTTGAAGCCGGGAGACCTCGGCATCCAAGATTTTAGAGGATATTTTTATCAATACGAAGTGACCAATAACGGCGTGACGAAAACCGTCCTGGATCCTTATGCCAAATCCATGGCGCAATTCAGAGTGAACACAAAGGGCGAAGTTGGACCGGACGGCGATACCGTCGGCAAAGCCGCGATCGTCGATTTGAGTCAAACGGATCCCGCCGGCTTGGATTTTGCGGACATTCCGGGCTACGAGCAGCGGGAAGACGCCATCATCTGGGAGATTCACGTCCGGGATTTCACGTCGGATCCGACGATTGAGAATGACCTGCATAACGCGACTTGGGGATCCTACGATGCGTTCAAAGAGAAGCTCGAATACATCAAGTCCCTGGGCGTCACCCATGTTCAGCTGCTGCCCGTGATGGCTTGGTATTACGGCGACGAAGCGGCCATGAAGAACAGGGAGCTGGATTATTCGGCCAAAGACAATGAGTACAACTGGGGGTATGACCCGCACAGCTATTTCTCCCCTGACGGTGCTTACTCCGAGGATCCAACGAATCCCGAGCTTCGCATCAAAGAATTGAAGGCGATGATCAACGCCATTCACGAGGCCGAAATGGGCGTCGTATTGGACGTGGTCTATACCCATATGGCCAAGGCAGATTTCTTGAATGATATCGTACCGAACTATTATGCTTTCCAGGATGCCAACGGCAATTTCATCGGCGGCTTCGGCAACAATCTGGCGACCAATCACAAGATGGCCGAGAAGCTGATGGTGGACTCCGTGAAATACTGGTTTGACGAATACAAAATCGACGGCATGCGCTGGGACATGATGGGCGACGCCACGTATGAAGCCGTGCAGAATGCCTATGATGCCGCGGCAGCGATCAACCCGAAAGCGCTGTTTATCGGCGAGGGCTGGGTCACGTTCGGCGGTCATCTGTCGGATCCCTCCCTGGCAGGCAAGGGCGCGGACCAGAATTGGATGGATAAAACGAACGACGTCGGCGTTTTCTCCGACGAGTTCCGCAACGAGCTGAAATCCGGCTTCGGCAATGAAGGCGAGCCACGATTCATTACGGGCGGCGCCCGCGACATCCAAACCATTTTCAACAATATCAAGGCGCAGCCGGGCAACACGAAGGAAGACGATCCGGGTGACATGGTTCAATACATTGAAGCCCATGACAATCTGCCGCTGTACGACATCATTGCGCAGTCCATCAAGAAGGACCCGTCGATCGCAGCGAATGATCTGGAGATTCACAAGCGCGTTCGCCTGGGCAACCTGCTCACCTTGACCTCGCAAGGAACGGCGTTCCTCCATGCAGGACAGGAGTACGGGCGGACCAAGCAATGGCTGGGCCCAGGGGTTCCCGAGCAGAAATACCATGAATTAGAGGACGAGGCAGGAAACCGTTTCGGTTATTTCATCCATGATTCCTACGATTCCTCCGACGCCATCAACATGTTCGATTGGGAGAAAGCGACGGATGAAGCCAAGTATCCGGAGAATAACAAGACGCGGGAATATACGGCCGGACTGATCGAGTTAAGAAAATCGTCCGACGCTTTCCGTCTCGGCGATCAGTCGATGGTGAATTCGAATGTGACGCTGCTGCAGGTTCCCGAAGTAAAGGCGCAGGATCTGGTCATTGCTTATAAGAATAAAGCGACGGACGGAACCGGCCATTATTATGTGTTCGTTAATGCGGATAACCAGTCGAGAACGTTGACGCTAAACGAAGATCTGAGCTCCGGCACGGTGGTGGTCGATAACGATGAAGCCGGCACGACCGGCGTCAAAGCGAAGTCCGGCTTCACGTTAACCTCCGGCTCGATCACGCTAGAGCCTCTGACGGCCGTTGTGATTAAAACGAACGCCGCGGCAGCCGTACTCCGCGATATATCGGTGGATCAAGATAGTTACTCATTGCAGACCGGTAAGACGCATCAGACCGCGGTATATGCTGAGTACGAGGACGGCAGCAAACGAGCCGTAACGAAACAAGCAACCTATGCATCCAGCAACCCGCAGGTGGCTTCGGTAACGGCCGCAGGCGTGGTGAAGGGAGTCTCGGAAGGAACGGCGGTCATAACCGTTTCCTATCGGGGGTTCCAGAAAGAGATTACCGTAACCGTCACAGCCGATGTAGTGGACAATAAACGGTATGTGCAGCTTAACTACATTCGGCCGGATCAGGATTATGCGGATTGGAATTTGTGGGTTTGGAATACGGGGGCAACGAACGGTGAGATTAGGTTTGAAAAGATAGAGAATGGCGCGGCTACCGTACAGATTGAGGTGGCACCCGAAACAACAGGCGTCGGTTTCGTTCTGCGCAAAGGAACGAATTGGGATACGGCCAAGCAGGATATCCCGGATGACCGGATCATTCCGCTTCAGCCAGGCGAGGCCTTCACGAAAGTGAATGTGACCAGCATGGTGCATGAGCTGGAGATTTTGCCGAGCATTACGGGGCCGACGCTTGAAGACGGTAACATTACGTTCCATTATCGGGACGATCAATTGTTCCGGGACGGCCGGATGGATAGCATCTCTGACGTGAAAGTGAAGATTAACGGGAAGCCGGAAACGATGGTCTACGTTCCTGACAAGGAATGGTTCAGTTATACGCTTAAGGGCGTTGCTCCCGGAACGTACGAATACACGTTCATCGTCAATCATAACGGAACCGCGAAGGAAGTCACCGATCCGAAAAACACGGTGAACGGAAAGTCGCAGGTGGTTTACCGCGATCCGACCGTGACCATCGGGGCGAAGGTAACCCCTGGTTCCTTCTCTTATGATGAAAATGCGGTGCTAAAATTGAATGTAACCTCTTCGGAGCCCGTTGCTTACAAGGAAGCGTTCGTCGACCTGACGGAGCTGGGAGGTCCGGCCCAAGCGAAGGTTGATACAGAGCTGCTGGAGCACAGCATTGCCGTAAAGGATACGGTCACGGCCGGCAGCAAGAAAGTAGGAATCACGCTAGTCGACCAATATGGCAATAGGCATACCGGCGAAGCCGCGGTAACGGTGAAGCCAAGAATCACAGGCGGCAAACTCGATTTCGATTGGGACGAGGCGCGCATTTATTTTGTGCTGACCGACCGTTTCATGGATGGGGATGCTTCCAACAATGCGAATGTTGACAAGGATCACCCGGAAGCCTACCATGGCGGGGATTTCAGAGGATTGATCGATAAACTCAATTACATCGAGGATCTGGGCGTAAATACGCTGTGGATCACGCCGATTGTGGATAACATCGATTTCAATCAAGGCGCAGGCTTCGGCGGCAAGCAATATGCGTATCACGGCTATTGGGCCAAAGATTATACGAAGATCGATGAGCATCTGGGCGATCTGGATACCTTTAAGGAGCTGATCGATAAGGCGCATGACCGGGGCATCAAAATTATGGTGGACGTCGTAGTCAACCATACGGGATATGGCCTGAAGCCGGGAGACAGTGCGCCCGGTATCACGCAGGAAGATAAGGACCGGTTTAAAGATATGCTTCGTACAGACGGTCTGTCTGCCGATACCGATCCGATCAAAGGCGAATTAGCGGGGCTGCCTGATTTCATAACGGAGAATCCGGCTGTTCGCCAGCAGATCATCGATTGGCAAGCAAGCTGGCTGGAGCGTGCCAAAACCGACCGCGGAGACACGATCGACTACTTCCGCGTAGATACGGTGAAGCACGTGGATGAAACGACATGGAAGGCGTTCAAAAATGCGCTGACCCATCTCGATCCGAGCTTCAAAATGATTGGCGAATATTTCGGAGCTACGGTTGACAGCGATGGCGGAACGCTTCAGAGCGGCCAGATGGACAGCTTGCTGGACTTCGGCTTCAAAGGAAAGGCCAAGGAATTCGTGAACGGCAGCGTGGAATCGGTTGAGGCCTACCTGGCTGACCGCGAATCGAAGCTGGATAACACCCGAATGATGGGGCAATTCCTAAGCAGTCATGACGAGGATGGCTTCCTGTCCCACTACGTGGATGGCGACAAGGCAAAGCTGATGGCGGCCGCAGCGCTGCAAATTACATCCAAAGGCCAGCCGGTCATCTATTATGGCGAAGAGCTTGGGCGCTCCGGCAAGAATGCCGGGGATATGGGCAAAGGCGAATTTAGCGAGAACCGCGGCGATATGCCGTGGGACCAGCTGGAGGCCGAGAAGAAGCTGCTCACGCATTATCAGAAGCTCTTGAACATTCGAGCGGCAAACTCGAAAGTGTTTTCAAAAGGAACGCGCACATCCATTGCGGCTTCGAATGCGGATGGTTATCTCGCATTCGACAAGCAGTATAACGGAGAACATATCGTTACCGCGATTCACGTGAAGAACGAACCGAAACAAGTCGTCCTGTCTGTGCCGTTTAAGGCGGGCAGCAAGGCGAAGGACTTGTACGGCGGCAGCGTGTATAACGTAACGGCCGATCAGAAAGTGACGCTAACGCTCCCTGCCATGTCGGATGGCGGTACCGTCATTCTGGCTGCAGTGCCAGCTGATGGCGGCGGCAACGGCAGCAACCCCGGCAGTGGAAACGGAAGCGGAGGAGCAGGCGGCAATCCGCCTATCGATCCGGGAACGAAGCCAAATCAGGGTCAGCGGATCGTTAACGAAGAATCACTGCGCGGCGGGCAGGAGAAAGTGACGATTCAGCTCGGTGCCGAGGATATCGAGGTTCTCCTGCCGCTGACGGCAGGGGACATCCTGGGGACGAAGCCGCTGGAGTTGAAGCAGGACGGCGTGATGGTACAGCTTCCGTCCGCGCTGCTCAAAGCGCTGCGCCAGCTCGTACCGGCCGAGCAGGCTAAGGATGCGGTCATCTCGTTTAAGCTGAAGGAGGTTGGTTCGCAGACAGCTGCCTCTCTCGTAGCCAAAGCAGCTGCTGCCGAGAAGGCTAAGCTGAAGCGGGGCAGCAAGATGTACGAATTAGATCTTAACGTCCATACGAAAGACGGCAAGGCATATAAGCTGGAGCATTTCGTAGCACCCGCAACGATTGCTTTTCCTGTCGACAGCGCCATTCACGGCGAGCTGGCCGGCATCTACCACCTTTCGGAATCGGGACCATTGAAATATGCCGGCGGCAAGCCGGTAAACGGGCAGCTGACGGCTGAAGTCAGTCAATTCAGCTACTATGCCGTGCTGGAATATGACAAATCGTTTGCCGACCTTGCCGGCCATTGGGCGGAGCAAGCGGTAAAAGAGCTGGCAGCCCAGCATATTGTGAATGGCACCGGCGATACGAAATTCAGTCCGCAACAGCCGCTGACACGCGCGGAGTTCGCCGCGATGCTCGTTCGTGCCCTGGGCCTTGAAAGCACGCAAGGCACGGCCTTCACGGATGTGGACGGCGAAACATGGTATGCTTCGGCGGTTGCGGCGGCTTACCAGCACGGGCTGGTGAACGGCAGAGGCAAGGACACGTTCGCACCGAACGCGGCCATCACCCGCGAGGAGCTGGCTGTGATGCTTTATCGTGCTTACCAGACCAAGGGAGACGCTTCTTCTTTGGAGGAAGCACCGGAACTGAAAGATAAGCGGCAAATTTCTTCATGGGCACTCCAAGAGGTGAATGAAGCCTTGGCTCTTGGCTTGATGAAGGGGCATGCCAACGGCACGTTTACGCCTCAAACCAAGACCACCCGTGCGGAAAGCGCGCAAGCCATGCTGAATCTGTTGGACCGACTGCAGTAATTCCGACATTCCGCCGATTCGTGCAACGCTGGAATGGGGTTAGAGAGCCGGTTCGGGCCGGAATGACATGGGATCGAGTCGCAATAGAGCAATCTCTCGGAAACGCAAGGAGCCTGGACATGGATACATGACCAGGCTCCTTTTTCGTACATGAATGTAAATGATACATAGCGGGGGGCCTATTGAACTTTGGCGTAGTTCACGTTTCACTAGCTAGATGACGGCTGAGGGGGATTGGAGCCGGATGATCTCCTTCATGAGCTTTTTCAGCATGACGGATGCTTTGACCTTAATCGGCAGGCTGTCCGAGACATGAAGCTGGTAAGCGCCTTGCATAATGGCATCCTTGAGCTCGGCAGCGGATTCGCAAGGCATATGCAGCTCATTATAGACGCTTCCGAATTGGAGGCATTGATGCGTATCGCTTCCCGCCGTAACAGGTTTGCCGAGATCGGCAGCGAAACGTTGAACCTGATCTTGATTGGCTTCGCTGCCGTATTGGTACATATCCTTGGCATTGAGATCAAAAGCGTCCAGGCGGCTCAACTGGCTGCGCGTGAGATGGTGGAGCGGCGTGCTCTCCCGGAATGGATGGGCTCCGATCTTGAGCAGCGGGAAGGCTTCGGCCAATTCCATCAGATCATCGAAAGGGATAAAGGCGCCCTTCTCCGTATACCCGTCCAGGCGATGGCGGGTTTCCAGAATGAACTCCTTCCGGCCGATCAGCAGAATGTGGCCGGTTTCCCGGATGTCCACTTCCATCCCCGGAAAGATCTTCAATCCGCCTGCATCGTAGTATTCGCCATTATAGGGAAACATGCTGTCAAGCTGGCGGTACACCTCGTCAAAATGGCGCGTGTTAAAATGCTCGGTCAAAGCGAGCGCATCAAGTCCGTTGTCCAACGCTTCCCGGATCATCTCCTCATAATAATGTTTAGAGAAATCGGACGCTTTGGACAATTTGGCATGGGTATGGAGATCAATTTTCATATTCGAACACTCCTTGTCAAAGTCAGTAGTTTAGCCGAACCAGAACAACAATGCGGTATACGCTGCCGTTCCGGTCAGGAACACCACATCCCTCGCCGACAGGGTCAGGTGGGACAGCTTCAGCTTCTTGGCAGCCGGATTCTTCATGCCGTAGGAGAACCCGCGGGTCTCCAGCGCTTCTACCGTCGTGCGGGAACGTTTGGCGGTGGCCAGCATCAAAGGAAAAAAGGATAGCATCAGCAGCTTCATGTAATAAGCCGCGAGCCGCCAGTAGAGAAAACCGGGATGTTCCGGCGCTTTTCCCCGAAGCCGGTAAGAAAGCAGCACATGGCGAAATTCTTCGAACAATACGGGGAGAATCCGATAGCCGTACGACAAGCTGAACGAGAAGGCGGCAGGCATGCCGAGCGCAAGCAGGCCGTCGCTGATTTTCTCGGGATCCATGCCGGAGAACACCGTAATGCTTGCAAGCGATACAACCGAGAGCTTCAAGGTGAGTTTCAGCAGCGGAAGCGCCGAGCTGACGTCCCCGCCGAAAAAGAGGGACACCACAAACAGCCAGCCGACCTGGCCGATCAGGCCCAGGCATAGTACGACGATAATAAACGGCGTAACCCGGGACAGAATGGTGGTGACCACCATCATGAGAAACAATCCGGCCAGCACGGTCATGCTGGAAATAAACCAGGGCGCTATGGCAAAGAACAGGTACCAGATCAGCATGCATCGGGGATCGAGCCGGGAAAGGGCGGCATGGCCGCTCCCGTAGGCGGTATTCATCAACTCGAGCTGAATCCGTTCAATTGAAATCTTGTTAAACCAGTTGCGGACTACCTGCATGACGGTGAATCTCCTTTCCGCGCAGAATGCCGTACATATGCCGGGCAAAATCGTCCGGCGAGCTGGTCGCGGGCACGACGCCCAGCCTTATAGATAAATCCATCATCTGGGTCGGTGCGAGCCCCGCCCGGGAAATAAGCTCCGAATCGGCGAAAATCTCGGAGACGGTGCCGTCGCCGGCCACAACGCCTTGATTTAAGACGATCACTCTGGTTGCCCATTCGTGAACCAGCTGCATATCATGGGTGGCGATGACAACGGTACGGACATGGTCCTCCAGTTCCTGCAGCGTAACCAGTAGCTCCTCGCGAGTGGACATGTCCAGATTGGCCGTCGGCTCATCCAGCAGAATCAGCCGGGGCATCATAGCGGCCCCTATGGCCAGGGATACGCGGCGCTGCTGACCGCCGCTGAGGAGGCGGGCATCCCGTTCCTGGAGAGGCTGAAGCCGGAAATGGGTCAGCATGCGCTGAACCCTTTCCTCAGCTTCCGGGTGACGGCGGCTCTTCAAGCCGTACGCGACTTCTTGATATACATTGTCTTCAATGAACATATCCTCGGGATTCTGGAAGACGTAAGCCACGCGAGCGGATATTTGCTCCATCGATATATCCTTTGTTTTCCGGCCCATGATTGAGACAGAGCCGCCGGAAGGCTTGGCGATGCAGGCAATCAGCTTCAGAAGCGACGATTTGCCCGCGCCGTTGTTGCCGACAAGCGCGATGCGTTCGCCTTCATGCAGGCAAAGATCAATGCCTCGAAGAACCTCGTGCTCCGTTTTATGAATCGTTCGGTAGCGAAGTACGGCATGGTGGAACTCCACCAGTGCACTATGCTTTCCTTTCCGTTCTGATTCATCGCCCTGCAGGATGCGGCGCTGGTCGGAATCCGGGTTTTTCACGGTGGTGTCAGCGGGGGAAGCATCGTCTGCTCTAGCGTCGGTTGGTGGATGATCAAGCAGCGCTGGGCTATCCGCGAGGCTGTGCAGAAGCTCTCCAAAATAGACTTCTGCTTCCTCGGCGGTAATAGGGTAAGGCTGCTTCAGCTGATATCCGGACAATCCCATAGAATGAGAGCCGGAGCCGACCGTTATCGAGTGTCCATCCTGCGGATGGCCGGGGGCCAAACCGCCATTCAGCAGAATCGCAGACAGCTGTACCGCTGCTTTGGTCACCTGGGGCGGCTGGATGCCAAGCCGCTCCAGATCATCAAGGCTGTTCAGCGCTTCGATGACCGGGCGCTGCCACAGCACCTTCCCCTGCTCCATCAGGCACACTTCCTCGCAGTAGCCGGCAATAAACTCCGCATGATGCTCAATCACGATAATGGTCTTTCCATGGACCTGATTCAATTGGCGCAGCACATCATACACTTGCCTGGCGTGCTGGGGATCGAGCTGGGATACCGGCTCATCCACCACGAGAATGTCCGGTTCCAGCGAGAGGGCGCCCGCCAAAGCGAGCAGATGCTTTTGCCCCCCGCTCAGCTCCCATATATAGCGGTCCTTCAGATGGGTTAATCCGCACATATCGAGTGCCCTGGCGCCCATGGCCCGGTAGTCCGGGAGCCCGTAATTGAGCGGAGCGAAATGGGCTTCATCCATGACGGTGGGGCGGACAAGCTGGTTATCAAAATCCTGATAGACATACCCCACCATGCGCGATAGCTCAGAGACCGTCCGATTCTCGGCGGAAACCCCGCAGATTTCGACGGTACCCGTGAAATCGCCTGAATAATAGTGGGGAATCAATCCGTTGAACAGCTTGCAGAGCGTGGATTTGCCGCAGCCGTTTCCTCCGATGATCGCTGTAAAGCTTCCGCGGCGAATGTGCAGGGAAGCTTCCTTCAGCACAGGCTGCTCCGAACCGGGATAGGCAAAGGTGACGTCTGCGATTCGGATGGCCGGGTGGTCATGAACGAACGGTTTAGGCATAAGGCGGATTCTCCGGCATTTTCTCTTCCTGAAGGCCGCGGTTTCTTCTGGCCCGCATGAAAGCCAGTACTGCAACGGCCACGATGGCGGCTGCAGCAATGCTGATCCAGATCGCGCCGATGCCGAACCGGTCTGCAAATCCGCTGTCCCACTCCCGGAGGTTCCAGTCCGTTTCCGAAAGGGATTCCGCCCCGAAGGCAATCAGTGCCAAAACGATTCCAGCCAGGATCAGCTTGGGCGAGACGATGCCGGCGGCTTCGTATTGGGTAAGCTTCTGGCGGGGTTTGATGCCGAGCAGCGGCTCGATTTTTCCATACAACCTTGGAACCAGATATAATGTAGGCAGAAGAGCGAACAGGATGCCGGAGAACAGCACATCGTTCAGGAAACCGATGCCTTCGACAAGGACCACGCTTTGTGCAAGCCCGGGCACGGCTTCGAATTCCTCGACGCCGATCCAAACCTTGCCAATATCCACCAGAGAGCTGCACAGCTGGTGGATGATGACGCCCGACATGGCGGCGATGCCGACCTGAGCGCGGCTGAGGGGATTTTTGACCAAGCGGCCGGCGACGTACATGGCGAAGGAGAAGGTAAGAAACTTCTCCAGCTCTCCGAGACCGCCGAATTGCCCGAGCATCAGTTCACCGAAGATGACTTCGCCGAGCGCAGCCCCCACTGCAGCATAAAACGGATGAAACAGCATGCAGAGGGTTAGGGGAATGAACGCGAAGTATTCGACCGAAAGCTCGATCGGACCCAGGCGAAACGCGGGAATGAGCTCGGTGAACATGTTGGACAGGCCGTACAGCGACATGGACAGCACGAAAATCATCATTTTCTGCGAAGAGGTCAGGGTATAGACCCGTGAATTGCTTGCCATTAGAGAGAAGCCTCCTTGGGAATGGGATTTGCTATCAGTATAGGAGGCGATTATTAAAATGAACGGAGTACTATGTCAACGCATTGTAATATTTTTTACACAAATATAACCATGAAATAAAATTTACATAACAATCACAGCGTATGATGAACTCATGCCCAATCACGATGATTTCATTGCAGAAGGAGTGCAGCATCATTGAAAAATTGGTTTCCCGATAAATCCGGGCTGTCGCCGAGCCAGCTCAAAATCGCCGATTTTATCGAACGTTATCCCGAGGAGATGCTGTTCATGACCGAGCAGGAAATCGCCGACAGGCTTGGCACCAGCATTGCGACCGTTTCCCGGTTTTGGCGCGCCGTCGGGCACGACAATGCCAAGGCGTTCAAGCTGAAGCTGCGGGAATCCTCGGATACGACGCCTGCCGTAAAGCTGGAAAAAACGATATCCCGCCTGGACGCGTCCAGTCTGCCCGCGAAAATGCTGGAGCAGGCGAAGCATCATCTGCAAGACACGATGGAGAAGAACCGCCCGGACGAGCTGGAGGAGGCAGCCCGTCTAATGGCCTCGGCAAGACGCATGTATATTTATGCCCCAGGTCCATCCCTGTCACTGGGCGAGCTGCTTTCGTACCGTTTAACCCGATTCGGCATGTCGGTGCGGATCATGGCCGGCAGCGGTCATGAACTGCTGGAATCGCTCGCACATGTGGAGCGAGAAGATGTCGTGCTGATCTTCAGCTTCACCCGGATGCTCCCGGAAACGGAGGTCATCCTGGACTGCGTAAGCCGCGTCGGAAATGCGGCGATCATGATCACGGACCGGGAGGACTTCCGGTATGGAACGCCGGCGCAGAGCTCCTTTTTTGTCAGTCGGGGGGATATGGGCGAGTTTCATTCCATGGTGACGCCCTTGCTGATGATCGAGCAGCTCATCCTGAGCATCGGCATGCTGAATAAAGAGAAGGTGCTCGGCAAGCTGGATTACTTGGGCGAGCTGCGGACCCGATATGCGGATAAGCTGCCAAGAGGCAAAGCTTGAAGGCGCTTATCGTCCCCGCTGGCAGCCCATCCATAATAGAAGTCGTTCAGGCACGCCCTGAAGGACTTTTTTTGTGCCTTTTGTCGCAGAACCATTGGATTATTTATGTAATTTTGATATAGTTACCTCACCTCTATGAACTTGCTCGCCTCGGCTTGGTCCCTCTGTTTTGCTGCAGTTCTCTGCGTATTCGCCATGGCTTTCTTAGACACGGGACGGTCATGCCCGCATCATGTTATCCATGTGAAAATCCGATAAAGAAATGAATGGATGGCATATCGGCAGGGCTGCCTGGAGAGGAAAATGCATCTAACTTCGAATTGAGACGTAGTATGTGTTATATCCTTCAATTGCCTATGTTTTTACGGATGTTTTATAAGATAGGTCGAATCAGTCATCGCTCTATAGGAGCAGGGGAGGTGTTAATTCTTGAATGGCTCGAAATCCGTGAAGCTGCTCCTGCTTATGGCGGTTATCGCGATCGTGAATATTGTCCTGGTTTCGCCCGGGCTGCTCGGCTTCCAAGTCGGCGGCGATAACGCCTTCCAGTCTGCACTGGTCATCACCGTATGGGTTGTCAGTGTTCTTGCACTCTTTTATGGCAGTTATGTTTTGTTGTTCAAGTCTCCGGCTGCAAAACCGATCCAAACGATTCAGACCCGTGAGGATTACATAGACGCGCTTCATCATTATCGCAATGTGAAAGTGCTGAAGCATGATATCGCCCTTGCCCTGGACCAATTGGAGCGAATCGAGAAAAAGAGGAATGCGCTGCTGGGCGTTCTAAGTCAGCGTTTTGAGCAAACGGAACTCAGTTACAAGAAATTCATGGGGGTCATCGATGAAGTTGAGAAGCTGTTCTATCTCAATATCCGAGGGATACTGAACAAGCTTGGCGTCTTCGCCGCATCCGATTTCGCCCGCATGGCCGATCAGCCGAAGGCATCCCAGCTGTCCAGCAAGGTGGCGCAGAAAAAAACGGCGTTATACCAAGAGTACTTGGCTTACGTGACCGGTTATCTGGAAGCGAATGAGGAAATCATGCTCAAGCTTGATAAGCTGCTGCTGGAGATTTCTTTGCTCGGCAGCACCGATTACCGGGATGTGGAGGAGATGCCGTGCATGAAGGAAATCGATGCGTTAATCAAGCAAACCAAATTATACAAGCAATAAGAGAGGGAGATGATTATGCGAAGCAAGGGTAGTGCCTTTGTCGTATTCGTGGCCATTGCAGTGGTCGTGTTTGTTCTAGTGTATGCGGGGATCACGTTAACCTCCAATCTGGGCAAAAGCCAAGCCGAGGTCGATTCGGAAGGCGCGGCTAAGAAAATCAACAAAATCTACAAGGATATCGTGGTCACGACCGCCGACCCCATAAAAGGCCAAGTCGATCTGGACCCGGTGGCCGTAGCCGACTCCCTGCCCGATATATCCAAGTTTCCGATCTCGGTCGAGAATACGACGGACTTGTACGTGGAGATCTTCTCCTCGCCCGAGAAGGCGGGACCGGGCATTGACGGATGGCTGAACGAAGTGGCAGAGGAATTCAACAGCTCCAAGCCGATGGTGAACGGCAAGCCGGTATCCGTGAAGATCCGTAATATCGCTTCGGGAACCGCAACCGATTACATAACATCCGGGAAGTACGTGCCGGACGCTTTTACGCCTTCCAATGAGCTGTGGGGGGAGATGGTCAAGGAATACGGCGTCAAAGCCGAGCTCGTATCCAAGCGCCTGACGGGGAACGTCACCGGCGTCGTCACCCGAAAGGCCAAATACGACGAGCTGGTGGAGAAGTACGGCTCCTTGAACGTCAAAACGCTGACGGATGCGATTGCGAATAATGAATTGGCGATGGGTTACACGGATCCTTTTGCCAGCTCGACGGGGCTTAACTTTCTGATCACGGCCCTTGAAACGTTTGACAGCTCCGATCTGCTTAGCGAAAAAGCGGTGCAGGGCTTCGAGAAATTCCAGGCGAACGTCCCTTTCACGGCTTCGACCACGATCCAGATGCGCGATGCGGCGAAGTCTGGCATGCTGGATGCTTTTGTCCTGGAGTATCAGACCTATGTCAACGCGGCGGATATGAAGAGCGGTTACGTCTTTACCCCATTTGGCGTAAGGCACGACAGCCCCTTGTATGCGCTCGGGAAATTGCCGAAGGAGAAGCTCGACGTCATCAAGAAATTTGCAGATTTTGTAGAGCAGGATAAATATCAGCAATTAGCCGATAAAAAGGGCTTCAACGGTCTAAATGATTACCAATCCGAGCTTGAGGTCGTCGACAGCAGCCTGCTGCCGTCCGCGCAGAAGCTGTGGAAAGAGAAAAAAGACGGCAACAAGCCGGTTGCGGCTGTGTTTGTAGCGGACGTGTCGGGAAGCATGGATGGCGAGCCG
Source organism: Paenibacillus sp. GM2FR (assembly GCF_002803325.1). NCBI lineage: Bacteria > Bacillati > Bacillota > Bacilli > Caryophanales > Paenibacillaceae > Paenibacillus > Paenibacillus sp. GM2FR. The sequence continues at coordinate 331,963 of NZ_MKZM01000009.1, forward strand.
TTAAACCGTCTCAAGGAATCGCTGTTAACGGGACAGAAGTATTTGGGCCGGGATAACAGCATCGGCTTTGTATCGTATTCCACGGACGTTACGATCAACCTTCCGATCGGCAAGTACGATTTGAATCAGCAGTCGATGTTTGTCGGAGCGATCAACAGCCTTGAAGCCAGCGGGAATACTGCGACCTTTGACGGCATCGTGGTGGCGATGAAGATGCTCCAAGACGAGATGGCGGCGAATCCTGACGTGAAGCCCCTGATTTTTGTGCTGAGTGACGGAGAGACGAACGTCGGGCATTCCCTCGACGATATTCGAGAACTGATCCAAGCCTACAAAATCCCGGTATACACGATTGGCTATAATGCCGACATCCAGGCGCTCCAGAGCATTTCCAGCATCAATGAAGCTGCGAGCATCAACGCGGATACCGACGATGTCGTCTACAAAATCGGCCAGCTGCTGAATGTGCAGATGTAGCAATTTTTCATACGATGTGAATCTGGTTAACACAGAAATTTGGAGGAGGGGTTATATTGTCATTTACGATGGAAGTCATTAGTCCCGAAGAGATTAAGACGGCGATTGAAGAGCAGGTGAAGCCTGAGCCGGAAGAAGTCACGCAGCTGAAGGAGCTGGCGGCTAACAATGTGCAGGCCATCATGGAGCTCGATATCGAATCGCTCGAGAAGCGAAGACAAGTGCTGCAATCCATTGAAAGCTTTGGGTTCAGCTCGATGAGATCCTCCTCGGAGAAGAATGCGCTCCTGCAGGTTCAGGTGGGGAGATTATCGAAAACCGGGGACGAAGGCGGTCAAGTGGCCAAAGGGTTAACGGAGCTGCAGCTGCAGCTGAAGGATCTGGACCCAAGCGTCGTGGATTTTGCAAAGAGTGGGCTGCTGGGCATGGTGTTTAACCCGCTGCGCCGATATTTTGCCAAGTTTCAAAAGGCCGATGCCGTCATTTCGGATATCATTATTTCCCTGGATAAAGGAAAAACCGTATTAAAGAACGACAACACCACGCTGGAGATTGAACAGCAAACCCTCCGCGAGCTCACCAAAAAGCTGCAAAAGGAAATTCAGCTGGGCATGCTCATGGACGCAGAGATCGAGTCTCAGGTCGAGGCGGCTAAAATACGGCAGGAGTCGGAGGATAAAATCCGGTTTATCACCGAGGAGGTGCTGTTTCCGCTGCGCCAGCGCGTGATGGACCTGCAGCAGATGCTGGTCGTGAACCAGCAGGGAATCATGGCCATTGAAGTGGTCATTCGGAACAACAAAGAATTAATTCGCGGCGTGGATCGAGCGAGAAACGTAACGGTAACGGCGCTGAAAATCTCGGTCACGGTGGCTAGTGCCCTGTACAACCAGAAGATTGTCTTGAAGAAAATCGAGCTGCTGAACGAAACCACGAACAACCTGATCAGCGCTACCTCCAAAATGCTGAAGGATCAAGGTGCGGCGATCCACAAGCAGTCGCTGGAAACGAGCATCTCCGTCGATACCTTGAAGCAAGCGTTCACGGATGTGCTGTCGGCGCTCGATTCCATCAGCACATACAAGCAGGAGGCTCTCCCGCGGATGCGTGAGACGATCCATCAGTTCAGTGAGCTGGCGGTCACGGGTGAGCAGCAGATCCAGCGCTTGGAGCGGGGGCAGAAGCTGGGCTTATAGGGGAAGCCAGGGATATCATCAAAAAAAGAGTGTGCAGTCGTGATGCTGCGCACTCTTTTTACTTAGTCCGAGCCTAGGCTCGCAAATAGTTGAGCAGAATGTGCTTGAGAATCGCCAGCTGCTTCTCCGGCGCGAGGTCCGGCTCGACCACTAGGATGTTTTTCTGGAGGGACAGCTTTCTGGCAAAAATGCCGAATGTATTCACGATGGTGGTCAGCGTCTCGGAAATCGGAAGATCGGCTTGAACCGATCCGTCTTCAATGCCTTGTTCCACAATCGTTGAGAATACCTGGGATATGTCCCGGTAGACGGCGTTAAACAGCTCGATGTCCTCCAGAGGCTCCGTGAACTGGGCGGCATAACTCTCGAAGTTCTCAAGCAGCTTGACGTTCGAGCTCGTCTGCTGCTCCAGCAGGGAAATGAAGTGGTCGAACAGCAGCTCCAGCTTCTCCATGCAGGAAATCGGCCGTTCCGCGATGGAACGGAAGGTTTCGAGAACGGCCTCCAGCTTTTTCGTAGCAACGGCAACGACGAGTTTCTCCTTACGCGGAAAAAACCGGAAAATGGTGGCTATGCCCATGTTGGCCTCGGTGGCGACATCCTGCATGGTGGCTGTTTCAATGCCTTTATGTGTAAATACGTACTCTGCTGCTTCGATGATGAGTTGCGTTCGGGCATTTCGGGTTTCGGGATTCATAATCGAGCCTTCTTTCAAACATGACGATTTTATTTTATCCGTATTATATCCTCCCACCCTTTTGACGACAACAAAAGTGTATACATCGGCGGAAACAGCGGCCCGCACAAGGACCGCTTATAAATCGATAACCGTTGTAACGTAAAAACAGGAGAAGAGCCGTAGTTTTCCTCCCTTATTATAGTGGTTAAATGCAGGAGCCGGCTATCCAATGCAGAAATCAATGATCAGTGAAACGTTTGATCATCCGTATTGAAGGGAGGCGCTGCAATTGGAACAACGGAACGAACTTATGGCCGTCGCTGCAAGCAAGTTCGGACTCTTGGAGAAGGATAAGGTACAGACGCATGTTTCCGAACACAGCCTTATCCGTTCTTATCAACTTGGTGCCAAGATCGTTTATGTGCGCATAACGGATGAGTCCCACAAACCGTATGTGAAAATTGAGGGCGAGGTGCAGTGGGTCGAGTTTCTCGGAAGTAAGGGAGTCTGCGTTTCGAGGCCGCTCCATTCGGCGGCCGGAAACCTTGCGGAGCGAATCCGGATGGAGGACCGTGAATATACGGCAGTTTGTTACGAGGAGGCCAAGGGGCGTCCGGTCGGAGAGAACGATGCCGATGAGCGCTTATACAGGCGAATGGGCCAATTCATGGGCTGCATGCATCGCATCACCAAAGGGTATACCCATCTGGATCCCGTTACAAAACGGCCTGATTGGTCGGATGAGGCGGAGAAAGTTCGGCATATCGATTTGCCGCTAACCGAGAAAGGGATCACCCGTCGTTATGAGGCATTGCTCCATTATATATCGGAGCTTCCGATTGCTGTGGACGCTTATGGGCTGATCCATGCGGATTTTCATTACGGCAATTTTTTTGTCTATGAGGATTCGTTATGCTTGATTGATTTTGATGCCAGCCGATATTCATGGTTCATCGATGATATTGCGGTCGCCGCGTTTTTCTCGGGTTTAACCGAAGGGACGGATGTGGAGCCGGGTCCGTTTCTGACCCCGTTTCTGGAGGGATACCGTCTGGAGCATCATCTGGAGGAACAGTGGTTTCGAGAAATCCCGTATTTCATGAAGCTGCGAGAAATGGGGCGTTATATGAAGCTATTCCATGCCTGTGGAGGGAAGCTCGATAAACTCCATCCGTGGGGGCAATGGTATATGAGGGGACGCAAGGAAAAGATTTTGCGAAGTTTCCCAGCAATTGAATAAACGGAAAGCCTTGGTTCATGTCGAAACCAGGGCTTTTTTTAGTTAACGAAGGGGTCTGCCGCAGCGTATTCAGCCGAAGAAGAAGGTCGCCTAAACCAAGGATGAAATCATGAATTACTCGAAATAGGAAATTAATTCAAGCACGATCAATTATTGCATTGACAGCAAATAGCGAATCTATTAGTATGTGCATAACTTATTAAACCTACCAGATAACTTAGATTTTAGGGGTGCGTTCGTTTCACAAGTTTTTGACAGAGCATGATGCATACATTTCATATGCATATGTCTACTACATGGGGGGATTACAATGAAAGCCAGAAAGTTAGGTTTACTCTTATCGTCAATCGTGCTGATGATGTTGATCGCGGCATGCGGCAATGGTTCCGACCAGGCGGCAGAGAGCGCAGCCGAAGACAAAGGAAGTGAGAAGCAAGCCGAACAACAAGAGTACAAAGACGAGCTGAACATTGCACTTACGGCACAGCCGCCTACGTTGGATACGGCCTTGACGGTATCGGCGGTCGCGCTGGATACGGCAGGCAACATCTTCGAACAGCTCTACACGCTGAATGCAAACTATGAGCCCGTACCGGCTCTGGCAGAGTCGGTCGAACGAAGTGAGGATGGTTTAACGTATACGTTCGCCCTTCGCCAAGGCGTGAAGTTTCACAACGGGAAAGAGATGACGTCCGAGGATGTTGTAGCCTCGATGAACCGCTGGCTGGTGACTTCGTCCCGTGCGAAGGTGCTGCTGACGAATGCTAAATTTGAGGCCGTCGATACGTATACCGTGAAGCTGACTGTAGAGGCGCCTACATCCGACGTGTTGATTCTTATTGCATCGCAAGCGCAGTTCCCTTCCATCATGCCGAAAGAGATTGTAGACGCAGCGCCGGCTGACGGAATCAAGGAGTACATCGGTACAGGACCTTATAAATTCCAGGAATGGAAGCAGGATCAGTACATACACTTGGTGCGTAATGAAGATTATCATCAGGTGGCGGATACGGAGCCAAGCGGATTTGACGGGCGAAAAGAAGCTCCTACCCAGAATCTGTACTTTCATTTTGTCACCGACCACTCCACGCGCATTGCTGGCGTGAAGACCGGACAGTACGATGTGGCGGACAGCATTCCGATCGAAAGCTATGATGAGCTTGCCGCCGACAACAATATCAATTTGCTCTCGTTCCCTGGCGGTGCCCTGACGGCATTTTTCAATACCAGCGAAGGATTGTTAAAGGACGTTAAGATTCGACAGGCCATTCTCGCCGCGTTTAATAATGAGGAGATCATGTTGGCGAGCTTCGCCAAGCCGGATTTATACTCCCTGGCACCGGGTTACCTGAATACGAACCAGGTCCAATGGTCAACCGATGCCGGAGCGGAGTATTACAACCAGTCCAACCCGGAGAAGGCCAAGCAGCTGCTGCAAGAGGCCGGTTATAACGGCGAAGAAATCACGCTGCTGACGACCAAGGACTACAATGAGATGTACACCGCGACATTGGTCATTCAGGAGCAGCTTCGTCAGATCGGCATGAACGTAAAAGTGGAGAACTTCGATTTCCCGACATTCCTGGAAACGAAGAACGACCGCTCCAAGTGGGACATATTTGTTGCCAGTACGGGTTACCAGATTACGCCGCCGCAGCTGCTGGCCGTCAATCCGGATTGGGCCGGTCTTGATAATGACACGGTCAAGCAGGCACTGATTGATATTCGCGGCGCAGCTACGCCGGAAGCCGCCAAGCAGGAATGGGAGAAGCTGCAGGGCTTCCTGTACGAATTTGCTTCCTCCACCGTGATCGGCCATTATAATGGCGTCGTCGCCACAACGAAGAAGCTTGAAGGCTTCGAGTTGTTCGAAGCACCGGTGGTTTGGAATGCCAAAGTAGCGAAGTAAGCGTATATGGAGGGTGTTACAAGTTACCGGAGTAACTTCGATAACACCTTCCTTTTTTGAAATTGGATTCATAGACCATGTACAAATGAGGGGTTTGCCGTGCTGGCTTATATTACGAAAAGACTTTTGTCGTTGATTCCTGTACTGGCCGTTGTCACCATCGCTATTTTTCTGATCATCCACATTACGCCAGGGGATCCGGCGGCGGCCATATTGGGCATGGAGGCGTCACAGGAGGAAATACAGCAGCTGAATCAGGACCTGGGATTGGACCGCCCCATACTCGAACAATATACGAGCTGGGTAGCCAACGTGTTCAAGGGGGATCTTGGGGATTCGATCTTCATGAATCAGCCGGTCAGCGAAGCGATTGCGGAGCATGTAACCCCCACGCTATCGCTGGCCATTCTGGCACAGGTTATCGCAATTATACTGGCGATTCCCTTCGGGATTATCGCTGCTTACAAGCGAGGGTCCATCGCAGATTATACGCTGATGGGGATATCCTTGCTGGGCATGGCTTTACCAAGTTTTTTGCTGGGATTGTTCCTTATGCTGTTTGTTGGCGTCAAGCTGCAGTGGCTGCCAGTGGCTGGATATGAACCGCTGAGCAGCGGGCTCTGGGAACATATGAAGTATCTGATTCTTCCCGGCATTTCCCTCGGGACCATACAGGCAGCCCTGATTACGCGGATGACCCGTTCGTCCATGCTGGAAGTGCTGAATTTGAATTTCATCAAGACAGCCAGATCCAAAGGCTTGCATGAAATGAAGGTGCTGTTCAAACATGCGTTTCGGAGCGCGTTTCTGCCCATTCTGACCGTCATTGGACAAACGTTTGGCACGTTGGTGACAGGGGCTGTAGTCGTGGAGGCGATATTCAATATTCCCGGATTGGGTCAATTGATCTTGAATTCCATTGCCAGAAGGGACTTCGCGGTGATCCAAGGCGTGGTGCTTGTCGTTACGCTTATGTACGTCACCATCAACTTAATCATCGACTTGCTTTATGGAGCGGTTGATCCGCGTGTTCGTTTGGAACGCAAATAAAAGAGGTGTGATTGGATTGGCAACTGTTCAGGAAAAAGAATACGTCGCTCAAGTCAGTAAAAAGCTGAAAAAAGAGCAGCGTGCACTAGGATATCGCCGACTGAGGTCGAACTATGGGCTTTTGATCGGAGCGACCATCTTTGTTTTGTTGGTGATTCTGGCGCTGATCGGACCGCTCTTCACCAACTACGGTCCGTATGACATGAAGGTTGTGGAACGTTTAATGCCGCCAGGGGCCGAGCATTGGCTGGGTACCGACGAATTCGGACGGGATTTGTTAACCAGGCTTCTCTACGGCGCCAGGGTATCGATTAGCGTAGGACTGGCGGTTGCGCTGCTGTCCTCCGCTCTGGGGCTCGTGATCGGCGTCTATGCCACGTACTACAAAACATTGGATCATATTCTCATGCGCATCTGTGACGGATTGATTGCGATTCCGGGCATCTTGTTAGCTATTGCCTTGATGGCTGCGCTCGGCGCATCCGCCATCAATGTCATCACGGCGCTAACTATCGTGTTCACGCCGAATATCGCCCGGGTCGTTCGCTCGGCCGCGCTGGTGGTACGCGAGCAAACCTACATCGAAGCGATGCATGTCCAGGGGGCAAGCTCCACGCGCATCATATGGCAGCACATCGTGCCCAATACGCTATCTCCGCTATTGGTGCAGGCTACCTTCGTATTTGCCGAAGCCATTATTTCCGAGGCCGCGCTAAGCTTTCTCGGAGCGGGCATTCCTGCGCCTGAAGCCAGCTGGGGGAATATTCTGCAGGCGAGCAAGCTTGTTATTTACAAGGCATGGTGGATGGTTGTATTTCCAGGAGCAACGCTTGTTCTGTCTGTCCTGAGCTTAAATTTGCTGGGCGACGGGCTGCGTGATTTGCTGGATCCCCGCGTGAAGCAAAAGTTGAGAAAGTCATGAATATAAAGCTGGAGGTACTTTCATGAATAACGAGCCTCTATTGGAAGTGAACAATCTAAAAACGCATTTTCATACCGAGCGGGGGAAAGTGACGGCCGTCAACGGAGTCAGTTTTTCCATGAATAAAGGCGACATCATCGGCATTGTCGGGGAATCCGGCAGCGGAAAAAGCGTAATGTCCCAATCGATCATGAGGCTGCTGGACCATACGGATGCGATCGAGTACGAGGGAGAGATTCTGTTTGAGAAGCAGAACCTGCTGTCTCTCCCGCATTCTAAATTGCGGGCGGTCCGGGGCGACAAAATCTCCATGGTTTTTCAGGACCCGCTTACCTCCCTAAGTCCCGTATATACGATTGGCAATCAAATCGGTGAAGCTATACGCCTCCATCAGAAGAAGTCCAAGAAAGAGGCCCGTCAGCAAGCCATTGAGATTCTGCGGATGACGGGTATTCCATCTCCGGAAGTGAGAGTGGATGAATATCCTCATCAACTGTCGGGAGGAATGCAGCAGCGTGCCATGATTGCCATGGCGCTTTCCTGTGAGCCCAACCTTTTGATAGCGGATGAACCGACAACCGCGCTCGACGTAACGATTCAAGCGCAGATTCTGGAGCTCATTGCAGACTTGAACCGCAAAATGGGCATGGGCGTGCTGTTCATAACGCATGATCTGGGTGTCGTATCGGAAATTTGTACGGGTGTGAAGGTGATGTACTTAGGACAAATCGTGGAGGAAGCCCCTACGGAGCGCTTGTTTCACACGCCGCTGCATCCCTATACGCAGGGACTGATTCAATCGATCCCCAAGCTGGAAGGGGACAGGAGGGATCCGCTTCATGTCATTGAGGGAACGGTGCCCTCACTCACGGATATTCCTCAGGGCTGCGGCTTTTCTACACGATGTCCCTATGCCGATGAGTTATGCCGTACCTCGGAGCCGCCGATGCGAATGGCCCTTACAGACCATCGAGTGAAGTGCTGGCATTACGAGGCTATATCCGAGCAGGAAGGGAGGGAGACAACCGTTGGAACAAGCATCTGAACATTCGATTTTAAAAGTAAGCTCCCTTCACAAGCAGTTTCCGGTGTACGGATCTTTCGGTAAGTTATGGGGCGCCAAGGGATATGTGAAAGCCGTAACGGATGTTTCCTTTCAATTAAGAGAGGGAGAAACGTACGGTCTTGTTGGAGAATCTGGTTCCGGTAAAACCACCACGGGGCGTACCATCTTAGGATTAACCCCGGCAAGCCAAGGTCAGGTACTATACCGGGACCGGGATTTGGCTGCGATGTCGAGGGAGGAAATGCGGAACTTTCGCAGGGACGTACAGCTTGTTTTTCAAGATCCGTTCTCATCACTCAACCCGAGGAAGAGAATCGGCCGGATTCTGGAGGAACCCCTGATTATTCATAAAATGGGTGACAAGGCAGAGCGTCAGGAAAAAGTCTTTCACATCTTGAAAACCGTGGGCCTGCAGCCGGAGCATTATTTCCGTTTTCCCCATGAATTCTCAGGTGGTCAACGCCAGCGTTTAGGCTTGGCGCGCGCGCTAATTATGAATCCGAAGATTATCGTATGCGACGAGCCGGTCTCGGCACTGGATGTCTCCATTCAGTCGCAGATTTTGAATATGCTCAAGCATCTGCAGCGGGAATTGAAATTAACGCTATTATTTATTACGCATGATATCAGCGTGGTTCGTTATATTTCCGATCGGATCGGCATTATGTATCTCGGAAAAATAATGGAGGAGGCTTTGACGGACGATTTGTTCCATGAGCCATTGCATCCCTATACGAAGGCACTGTTCTCGGCGGTACCTGACTTTACCCGCAGCCGATTAAAGGAACGGATCATGTTGCGGGGGGAAATCCCGTCCCCCTTATCGCCGCCAAGCGGTTGTGTTTTTCATACGCGCTGTCCCTATGCAACGGATGTATGCAAGGCAGAAGTTCCGGCTTTAAGAGAAGTTCGGCTGAGCCAGAAGGTAGCTTGTCATTTGGTTGATGAGAGCCGTTCATCCTGAAACGAAGACTAAAAGAAAAGAGGCTAGAACATGACAACGTTAAAAATCATAGAGGGCCAGGATCAAATATTCAATGAAGCTGGGTTTCAGATCGCAGGAAACCATGGCCCGAATCTGGAGGGCGGCCTGTCTCCGAGAGAGCTGCTGGAAGCGTCCCTGGCGCTGTGCGTATCCATCTCGCTCCAGAAAATAATGGCTTACGACGGCGTGGATTACGATAAGTCTTCCATTCGTATCGAAGTGTCATCGGTAAAGGCAGAGGATAAAAGCAATAAGTTCTCGCATTTCAACGTCCATGTCACACTGCCGCCAACCCTGGAGGCAGCGTACAAGGAGAAGCTGAAATCTGTTGTAGAACGCGCCTGCACGATCGGCAATACGCTGAAGAGCGAGGCCGTTGTTGAACTGATCGAAGTGAATGGACCCGTCGAAACGAGCAGCAATGCGTAATGGATAAGCTTCTGTGTTAATCTTTCAAGCCAATCCCACAACAGCCTTAGTCCAGGATTCATAAGCGGACTAAGGCTGTTGTGTTCTTCAGGGACCGTGAATGCACTATTATGTGTACATGCTGCATCTATTTTCACCGTATGCCGTATGGCGTTTAGTTACGCCTTTGGCATCGGGGAATACCTTCCGGTCTCCATCATCAGATTCGAGGGTGATGTAGTAATACGTTCGGGATGAATTGCCCAGAATGCATCATGCACCAGAATCCGCATAATGCAATCCCAGCTGATAAGCTCGTTCGAGCAAACTCTCCATATGCTCCGGTCTGCCTTCTAACGTATCATAGAAGAATTCCACACGGGAATTTTTGATTCCGGAGTAGTCGGCCATCCCGATATTGAGGGAAAGGGATAACATCTGATCATAGCCCCGCTTGGCAAAATGGTCTTCCGAAGCTCCCGCGAGCGCCAGCCATAACACCTGTTGGTGATGAAGCTTTGATCCGCCGCCGTAAGCAAAGCCATGATTCCAGACACGATCGATATACCCTTTCAGCATGGCCGGGATTCCGTACCACCACACCGGGAAGATATAGGCCAGCGCGTCGTACTCCTTCATTCGTGCGATTTCGGCCTCAACCTCAGGAGAATACCGTTTGTTAGGATCAGACCAATCGGGTTCGTCTGCCTCCCACAGGACTGGATTGAAACCGATGCGGTGAAGATCCAGAATTCCCGCTTCATGCCCGGAGTCCCGAAGCCCCTGTATAAACTTTTCGGTAACTGCAAAAGTAAAGGAATTTTCGCGTGGATGCGTAACAACCGTTAATACCTTCATGAAGGTTCACCGTCTCTTTCTTCTCTTCGAATTTGAATGCCGAATTGTTCAATACGTTTCATTGCAGTTTCAAGAGGAACCAACGTTTCCGGTAGATAGAAGCCTCCGGAAGCAGGAGGTGAGCCGTCCCAGCCCAGAATTCGCTCAATGGAAAGGAGAATCCCGAGGGCCGTAAAATGCGCCTGTCCTTTCGGATCGGTCAACGCGATTCTCCGTTTCGTGGAACGGCCGTCAAGAAGAACACCTTCAAGATCAATGTAGAGGTCTTGGGAGGCCTTGCCTCCAGCCCGTGTTCCTATAGAGTCATGAATGGCGAAGTCGAATCGAATATTAGGCGCTCTCGTAACAGCAGCGAGGCTTGGAACATCCAACAGGCTCATGGGATGACCTTCTACCCGGGAACCGTTTGAAAGAATTATGCTTCTCGGATACTTCGCTGCTTCAACCCATTTCCATATCCCGTTTTCCCGGAGGAGAGCACGGCTGATAAACCCTTCGGTTTCCTCGAGCGTCATAGGCCCCATCGGATCGCGTTCATCATAGTGACCAGTCAAACCGATCGATTGGATGCTTCGGAAAGACTTCGCCTCCTGATACGCAACCAAGGTCAGGATCCCCGCTTGCGAATGCCCCAAAGGCACAATCGGCGCTTGAGGGGGATGGTTTTGCATGGCGAATAGAATCGGCGTCAGTTCGTCGGCAAGCTTCGTAATCCCGATATGTGCAGTTCCTTTTGCAAGGGCCTCTTGAATGAGGAGGTCGGCCGGATCCTGAATGGTAGAAACGATAAGGTCGACTGGATCCAGCTCCGCTGGAGACCGACCCTGGCGGATATCTAAAAAAGCGGTACGGGCGTTCCCCAGCTCTTGCACTAATAAGCTCCCCTTCTCGGGATGCCTTCCGGCGAGTATAATCTCGGCATCTTGATTGATCTTTCGGATATGCCGGGCAACGGCACTTCCGATTACGCCATAACCTCCGGCAATGTAAATACGCTGCATGCCATTTCACCTCCAATTTCCATACTGAAGTACTGGTATAAGGGGATTATGTAACATATAATGACGGAAAGGAAGTACGCACTTAATTGTTCTATAGGTACCTAAAAGTATCATTAGTACCCCAAAGTGCCTGTTATCAGTCCGATGCCACTTCCGTTCGAAAAGGAGAGAAGTTCTTATGAATGGGGAGCGACAATACAATATTCCGTCTGAGGCGACCATGGATGTCATCGGCGGCAAGTGGAAGGTCATTGTGCTGTGCCACTTAAGTTATGGCCCCAAGCGAACGAGTGAAATAAAGAAGCAGATGCCGGATATTACGCAGAAAATGTTAACGCAGACGCTGCGGGAGCTGGAGGAGGATGGGATTATCACGCGAACGGTCTTTAATCAAGTGCCGCCTAAGGTCGTCTACGAGCTGAGTGAATTGGGCGTTTCACTACAACCGATCCTTGATCAAATCTGTGAATGGGGCGAGAAGTACTTGAATGGAAAATCGAAGGTCATTACACCTTGAGGACAGACAAAATAAAAGCTGCTGACCTAATAAGGGTCCGTAGCTTTTTATTTTTAAAATTGTCGCTCCATATTTTCCATAGGATAGAGGAATAGCCCCGAACTCCGTAGAATAATTAGTTCTTTAGACTCATTAAAATCCGGGCGCATTCGCACCTTTCTTTGTTTGTCGAGAAATTGAATAGTTACTATAGATATAATATGGAGAAGTGCAGGACTAGGGTGGCCGTGAAAATAAGGATTGCCTTTTCCTGGCATGCACAGGGGCGAGTCACCGTGAATTAATAGAAACGTTATCCGCTAGGAAACGTATGATCTTCATAGGACTTAAGAATTACTCACAAAAGGGGTGTGCACAGCTCAGATGGACGGCAATTATAACTATTATATTGTTGGGCTTTCAATTGCGATTGCGATACTTGCTTCATACTCGGCTTTAAATATTACATCCAAAATTTCGGAGGCGAACGGCAAATCCAAGTTTTTTTGGCTATTCGGCGGCGCTATGGTCATGGGAAGCGGCGTTTGGTCCATGCATTTTGTCGGCATGCTGGCCATGCACATGAATATGAATGTGAGGTACGATGTCTTTCTGACCATCATGTCGATGTTAGCCAGCGTGGTTTCCTCCTTCATCGCGTTTTATATTACGATGCCCAAAAATATTAACTGGTCCAAAATCGCCATTGGCGGTTTCATTATGGGAAGCGGCATTGTCATCATGCATTACATGGGAATGGAAGCCATGGTCATACATGCTGAGATCAGTTATGATCCCGGCCTTTGGGTACTGTCCGCCATCATAGCATTGGTAGCTTCCTATGCGGCTTTATTATTGTTTCTCCGCTTTCGGAATCATCCCAAGTCCAGCTTTCTCAAGTGGGGCTCGGCGGTTGTCATGGGATTTGCCGTATGCGGGATGCATTATACCGGCATGAAAGCTGCACGGTTTGAGGCTCATGCCGGTATGATCACGCAGCAGCCGCAGTCTGTCGATTTTCTGCTTCTGTATGGTGTGACGGTCACGATTTTTGTCATCCTGCTGATTTCCTGGGGGGCGATGTTCTTTGACCGGCATGTGCTGGAAAAGCTGGCCTATCAGGATACCATCACGGGATTGCCTAACCGCAATGAAATGAACCGATTCTTTGAGACGAATGCCGAGACGGAGAAAATTACGATCCTGTTTCTGGATTTGGACCAATTTAAGGCGATCAACGATACGCTGGGTCATAATGTTGGGGATATGCTGGTCCAGGAAGTGGGTAAGCGACTGCGTCAATTCATTGGAAGCGGCCAGCAGGTATTCCGGATCGGCGGGGACGAATTTCTGATTATTTTAAAGCGAAGCGACCCCAATTATGCCCAGCGCTTAGCAGACGATATACTCCAAAAAATAAAAAACGTCTACCATATCGACGGTAACGAGCTGTATGTGACGGCAAGCATCGGAATCAGCATCGGTTCTGTCCATAGCTCTGACCGTACGACGCTGCTGAAGAATGCGGACACCGCCATGTATAAAGCGAAGGGGCTGGGCAAGAATCAGCAATGCCTCTATGACGAGGAGATGGGTCTTCAAGAGGTTCGTAAAATGGAATTGGAGAAGGACCTGCAGCGAGCGCTTGAATTGAAGGAATTCTTCATTGCATATCAGCCGAAATGGAATGTGCAGAGCGATCGCTTGGTCGGATTTGAGGCGCTGCTCCGCTGGAAGCATCCCCGATTAGGCGTGGTATCCCCGCTTGAATTCATACCGATTGCGGAAGAGACGGGGCTGATTATACCGATGACCCGATGGACGCTTGAGGAAGCATGCAAACAGTGCAAGGTGTGGCAGGAGAGAGGAATCGTCCAGCCCGTCTCGGTGAATTTATCGATTCGTTTATTTCATGGCGACAATCTGCTGGAGCTTATTCAAAACGTGCTGGACAAGGCGAATCTGGAACCTCGCTTGTTAGAGCTGGAGATAGCAGAGTCCATGGTGCTGCACGATGTGAATGATATTATCCGCCAGCTTGGGAATATCAGGTCCTTGGGGGTCAAGGTCTCCATGGATGATTTCGGAACCGGTTATTCCTCGATTGGGCTCCTCGACCGGATTCCGATTGATGCTTTAAAGCTGGACCGCCAGTTCACCAATGATTTGGACACGCCCAGCAAACGCGCCATCGTCAACGCCATCGTTCTTATGGCAGAGAATTTGAATTTGGATGTCATTGCGGAAGGTGTAGAGAACAAGGAGCATATCGACTTTTTGACCGGACTTGGCTGCCATGTCATGCAGGGTTATTATTACGGAAAGCCGATGGATATCAATGAGATTAAGGTCTGGATGTACGACCAAGAACACAAGAACGAAGAGATCGTGACCCTTCGATGAAAAGTAGAAGGAATAGATACAGATCATACGAATAACGGGCACCCTGAGGTGTCCGTTATGTTGTGATTGGAGACATATAATAACCGCCTGGGCCCCTCAAGTCTCTGCAATTAAACAAAATAGGCAATTTTCGCACGAGGGAAATATTCTTGGATCCCCTTCTCGAACAACTGCTGGAATTCCTCGACGGTTTCGGCCTTATAGACATATTTAAACTTTCCGTACCTTCCCCATTTTAACTGCCGATCTTCCTCGTCCATATTCAGTTTGGTTTTGGGGTAACGCTTTAATATGGTGTTTTTGGCCGTTTTGGTAAAGCGGTGTTGAATGAGCTCGAACGTCAGATCCTCTACCTCCACATGGCTTAATCGCTCATGAAGCTTCTCTAACAAATGCCAGTATCCCTCTTGCCATCCGTCATATTTGACGATCGGGGCAATGACGAAACCTAACGGATATCCGGCTTCGGCAATTTTGCCCGCGGCTTCAATCCGTTCTTCGAAGGAAGAGGTGCCCGGCTCGAAATAACGGATGACATAATCGGAATTGATGGAGAAGCGGACCCTGGTATGGCCGCCGTGATCGATATTCAGAAGGGAATCGATGTTGGCGAACTTCGTCACGAATCGCAGTCGGCCATATTCCTGCTTGGCCATAAATTCAATGTAATAGGCAAGTGCTCCGGTCAAATGCTCAAGCGATACGGGATCCCCCGTGCAAGCAGCTTCGAAACGCGTAATCTCCGGGGCCCGATCCGCGATATAGGCCTTTGCTTTATCCAGGATTTGATCCAGGTTCACGTAAATCCGCACATAGGGTTTCGAGCTCATCGTCGTTTGCAGGTAGCAGTAATGACAATGTCCCGCACATCCTGTGGTTAGCGGGATGGCATATTCCGCTGACGGCTTGGAGGTATCGAAGTCCAATGTTTTCCTGATCCCGACAACCAGCGTTCTCTTGGCGTTGCGGTATTTTTCAGTTTCCGATTCTCCTGGAATGCCGGTCACCCTATTATGAGAGGTCGTCATTTTAATGGGGGTACCTAATTCTTCAAACCATGCATACAGCTTCTTTCCAAGCGGATACTCCAACGCGTCCGGCTCAAAAAAGACCAGTTCCGGGTCAAAACGCTCCAAATAATCTCCCTCCCCGCTAAATAAAGAATATGATGTATAGGATTGGCAACCGTCGTGATGATCATGCATAGTTCAAGTTATCCAAAGGGGAAACGGATAAGCAGGGTTAAACATGATTATGAAAGCCCTTTCCGGATTCTATGATATACTACGACATAACAGGCATACCATTTATAACAACCTATATTTTCCTGTATGATTTCCCATACTTTTCATATGCAAAGGAGATTTCATGATGTTTAATGTTCTTGTTGTTGACGATGAGTCCGTTCAAAGAGAAGGCATTAAGGATTTGATCTCTCAGTACCGCTTCCCCTTTCAAGTATTGGAGGCCGAGAACGGAATGAGCGCGGAGCGGATTCTGGTGGAAAATGCGATTGATATCCTCATCACCGACGTTAGAATGCCTCTGATGGACGGACTTGCGCTAAGCAAACAAGCCCGAAAGATGCAGCAGGATCTAAAGATTGTCATTTGCAGTGGTTATGACGAATTTGAATATGCCCGCAGCGCCATCCGGCTGGGCGTGGTCAATTACTTGCTGAAGCCGCTGGTCAGGGAGGAGTTTCTGGAGGTGATGGAGGACATTACCCAGATCAGCCCTTATGGAGGGGACTACCAGCAGGAGTCGTTGGAATCCAAGGTCATCCTTCAGGTCAAGGATTATGTGAAGGATCATTACCAGCGGGACATTTCGTTGTCGGATGCAGCCCATGATGTATATCTGTCCCCGGGGTATTTAAGTATTTTGTTCAAGAAAGAGACCGGCGAGAACTTCTCGAAGTATTTGACCGATTACCGCTTGCGGCGGGCAAGCCATCTGCTCCAGAATTCCAATATGAAGGTCAATGATATCGCTGTAGCGGTTGGCATCGATAACCATTCCTACTTTGCCAAGCTGTTCAAAAGCAAGTTCGGCGTGAGTCCGATACAGTATAGAGAGTGCGGGGTGCTCCATGATCGGGTGGATCAAGAACAAGTTCAATGATATCAGGTTCCGCAACAAGCTGCTGCTGTCCCACTTGGTGATTGCACTCATTCCCATTCTTCTGCTCGGGCTGCTCTCCTTCATTCAGTCCTATCGCATTCAGATGAAGGAACTGCGGAGCGAGGCCGAAGCCAGCCTGGAGCAGGTGGCGAACATTATGGATTACAAGATTAACCGGTATAATACGCTGAGCGAGTTCATGGTGCTGAATCGGGATTTATCCCAAATTTTCATTAAGGATTACGAAGAGAACTATTTTAACATGTACCTGGATTTCCGGGACATCCTGGAGCCGTTGATCTCGAACATCCGGCTGATGGACGAGGATATTGAGGCCATTACCTTTTATACATCCGGTGAGCTGCTGGGGATTCGCGACAATATTTTGCCGATCGGGGATCTTAAGAGCAAGTCTTGGTATGACGGATTTCGGGGCAGGCGCTGGATTGTGGACGGGGAGAAGCTTTATCTCGTTCAGGAGCTGATCAGCAATCCGAAGGATAGCAATTTCATGGTCATTTCCATTCAGCATGACAGCATCTTTGCAGACCTGGACAAGCTGTCGGAGCATGTGGCGGTTCATATCGAGGATGCTGAGCAGCGGGTGATATTCAAGGAAAGCAAGGCGCCGGATGCATCTGCCGGTTTGGAGGATGGGGAGCCGAGCGGGCTGAGCCTAAGCCGATCACTCGCTAACAATGGCTGGACGGTTCACTACCATTTGCTGAACACGAATGCGTACGCCAATGCGCTCGGTATTTTTCAAATTACATTGTTTGTCATGATCCTCAGCTTGATCATTACCTTCCTGCTCATTTATGTGATCTCCAACAATTTCACGCGCAGAATTATCCATATCAAGAACAAAGTAGACAAGGTGGAGCAGAACAATCTGGATGTCATTATCCAAAGCTCGTCCAGGGATGAATTCGGTGAGCTGACCAACGGCATCGGCAAAATGCTGAAACGGATCAACAGCCTTATCTCCCAGGTGTATCAAGCCGAAATCGCCAAGAGGGAAAGCGAATATAACAAGCTGATCAATCAGATTAATCCGCACTTCCTATACAACACCCTCTCCATTATCCGGTGGAGGGCCGAGAAGAAGGCGGATATCGAAACGAGTTATATGGTATCGGCATTGGCCCGGTTCTATAGAACGACCCTGAATCAGGGGAGGCATATGGCAACGATCAAGGATGAGGTGCAGCACATCAAGGCTTACCTGGATTTGCAGCTTATTATGAATGATGGGCGGTTTGACGTCGATTATCATATTGATGAGAGAGTGTTGCATACCGAGGTCATCCATTTTATTCTGCAGCCGATTGTGGAGAATGCCATCAAACACGGATTTGTGGAGGCCAGAGGGGCAGATCACCAGATCCACATTGGGGTCAGCCAGGTCGAAGGGGGAATTAAACTAATCGTCAGCGATAACGGGGTGGGCATGACTCCCGTGCAGGCGGCGAGGCTGCTGGCCGGAGAGAGCGGGGGCTGCGGTGTTCGGAACGTGAATGACCGGATCAAGCTGTATTACGGACAGGATTACGGACTCGATATTCATAGTGAGTCAGGCAGCGGAACGGAAGTATCGATGGTCATTCCGGCTTCCTGAACAGCGAGCGTTATTCCGTCCATAGCATTGGTCATGAAAGCGGTGTGCTGAGGCAGCCGCTTTTTTTGTAGTTTGAAGTGGAGAACAAGAAGGTCATGAAAAAAGTGATACATATCCAAAAAATGTTGCATATACGCCAATTTTGAAACCGCATACAATTTGATTATCAACCAAAACAAGAAAAAAGGGGATGACAGGATGAACAAACGCAGAAAGATGGCTTCTCTGCTGCTCGGCTGCATGATGCTGGTCGTATTCAGCGGCTGCGGCGGGGGCAAGAGTGATAACGCGCAGCCGGAAATTTCAGAGCAGGATTATGAGCCTTACGGAAAATATGAGACACCGGTGGAATTTACGATCGGCCGGAATACCAATCATGTGAACAACCTGCCACCAGGCGATACAATTGAGGACAATTTGGCTACCCGATACGTGGAGGACCGGGTGAATGTGAAAGCCAAGGTGGCTTGGGAGACGGACGATATGGATCAGAAGCTCTCGTTATCGATGACAACGGGCGATCTGCCGGACGTTATGCTGGTCAGCCGCGATATTTTCAACCAGCTGGTGGATAATGACCTGATTGCCGATATGACGGAGGTGTACGAGAAGACCGCATCCGACGGGGTCAAGAATATCTACGCTTCCTATGGCGACTTGCTGCTGAACCAGGTGAAGGTCGACGGTAAAATCATGGGCCTTCCGATGACGAATATCGGCAACCAGCACCAGCTGCTGTGGGTTCGGAAGGACTGGGTGGATAAAGTCGGCGCGAAGATGCCGGAATCCGTCGAGGACGTATGGAACCTCGCCAGAACATTCGTGGAAAAGGACGCCTCGGGAACAGGCAAGACGGTCGGAATGGTGATGGATTCCAACGCCATGAACTTTACGCCGGTATTCGCTGCGCATGGCGCCTTTCCGATGAACTGGATCGAGAAGGACGGCCAGGTCGTATATGGATCGGTTCAGCCCGAGATGAAGCAGGCGCTGACGGAGCTGAGCGCCATGTACAAGGAAGGTTTGATAGATAAACAGTTCGCCGTCCGGTCGAATGAAGAGAAGGAAGCGCTTGTGATCAACGGTCAGGTAGGCATGCTGTTTAATCCATGGTGGATCGGCTACACCAACTACAAGGACTCGATCAAGCAGGATCCCGATGCTGTCTGGGTTGCCGTATCGGCACCGGTAGACGAGAACGGCAAATTCAAAACGATCCGTCAGGATCCGGTGGGCGGCGGTATCGTCGTGGTGAAGAAGGATTTTGCCCATCCCGAAGCGATCATGAAGTCGGTCAATCTGACTACGGATTTCCTGTACTCCTTGACGGATGATGCAATCAACTACAAGAAAGAGCATCCGGACGAGATGCTGACCGATGCCAGTCGTTGGAACAATGATCCGACGCAAATTCCGATGCAAGTGGATTATGACGACGTGTTGAAGCGTTATTACGACGATCTGATGAAGGCGGATCAATCCGGGGATGCTTCGGCCGTTCAGGAGGACAGGGTGGTATCCTTCAAGGCATATCAGGAGTTTAAGGAGAAAGGCAATGCCGTCGATGTGAACACCTATGGCGAATACCTCTCCCGTATCGAGGGTCAACGCGAAGCGAACAATCCGAATCTGGAAGTGATTCCTGCAGGCTTCTACGGAACCACCGAGACGATGAAGCTGAAGTGGGCCAACCTCCAAAAGCTCGAAGAAGAGACGATATTGAAAATCATCATGGGCCAAGCCCCCGTTGATGAATTCGATAAGTTTGTGGACACCTGGAAGCGTACCGGCGGCGATGAGATTACGGAAGAGGTCAACCAGATGAGCAGCAGATAAGAAAAGCAGGAGCCTTGGCGCGGAGGGCTATTGGTGGTCATCCGCGCGGGCTTTTCATTCGATAATGCCTGTCCTGACAGGGACATGATGGAGGTGGAGCGGACGATGGCGCAAGTGGAAACAACTGTCAATTCAGAGCGGGAAGTTCGATACCGGAGGAAAAAGAAACGAAGAACCTTTGACGAAATGACCTATCATGCGATGCTGCTGCCCGGCATGGTGATGCTGTTCATTTTCTCGATTGTGCCGATGTTCGGGGTGGTCATGGCTTTTCAAAAGTTCATCCCCGCAAAGGGGATATTCGGCTCCGCATGGGCAGGACTCGACAATTTCACGTATATGTTTCAACTGCCGGATGCCAAACAGATTTTCGTGAATACGCTGGTCATCGCGGTCGGGAAGATTGTTCTCGGATTGATTGTACCGATCGTGTTCGCCCTGCTGCTTAATGAGGTGCGTCTGAAGCTCTTCAAAAGCACGATTCAAACCATCGTGTATTTGCCGCATTTTATGTCATGGGTGGTCTTGGGTACGATGCTGACCATGATCTTTTCCTTTGACGGCATGATTAACAATTTCCTTGAGTTTCTGGGGCTGGAGCGGATCATGTTTCTGGCAAGCAACGACTGGTTCAGGCCGCTGCTCATCGTGACGGATACCTGGAAGGAATTCGGATACGGGACGATCGTGTATTTGGCTGCGTTGACGGCGATTAACCCGGCTTTGTATGAATCGGCCGCAATGGACGGCGCAAGCCGCTGGAAGCAGACGCTGAATATCACGCTGCCGGGCATGTTTCCGACGATCATCCTGCTGGGCACGCTAAGTCTCGGCAATGTGCTGAATGCGGGATTTGACCAGGTGTTCAACCTGTATAATCCGCTGGTATATGAGACGGGTGATATTATCGATACGTTTGTGTACCGCATGGGTCTGATCAATATGCAGTATTCGTTCGCAACGGCGATCGGACTGATGAAATCGGTCATCAGCTTTATTCTGATTGTTATATCCTACAGGCTGGCCTCGAGGTATGCGGGGTACAGGATTTTCTAGGAGGGTTAGCATGATTCAATCCAAAACGCTGGGCTCAAGGCTATCCCGCCTGATGATTATGCTCGCGCTCGTTCTGATTACATTTGTGTCGCTGGCTCCCATCGTCAATACGATTATGGTGTCTGTCAGCAGCAGCACGGCTGTTAATGCTGGCAAGGTCTACTTTTTTCCGGTGGAGCTGAACTTCTCATCCTACGGGCAGATATTGAATGACACGAAGTTTTGGAAGGCGTTTCTCATATCCGTGGAACGGGTGCTGCTTGGGGGCGCGATCAACATGATTTTGACCATCCTCATGGCCTATCCGTTGTCGCGGAGCGTCACGCAGTTCCGATCGAGAAACCAATATATGTGGATTATCGTGTTTACGATGCTCTTCAGCGGCGGGATCGTTCCCTGGTATATGGTGATCAGCAAGCTGGGGTTGATCAACAGCATCTGGGCACTGGTTCTGCCGGGTGCGGTTCCTGTCTTCAACGTGATTCTCCTGATGAACTTCTTCAAGGGCATTCCGAAGGAGCTGGAGGAGGCCGCATTCATTGATGGTGCCGGTCCGCTGAAAATCCTGCTCAAGATCTTTATCCCGATCTCCATGCCCAGTCTGGCGACCATTACCCTGTTTGTCATCGTCGGTCACTGGAACAACTTCTTTGACGGAATCATCCTGATCAATGACAGCGAAAAAATACCGCTTCAAACCTATCTGCAGCAGCTCAGTTTGACGCGCGACCAGATGCAGAATCTCTCGGTCGAACAGCTGCAGCAGTTCAATAAAATTTCCAACACGACCTTGAACTCGGCCAAAATTCTGGTTTCCATGATTCCAATTCTGCTCATTTATCCGTTTCTGCAGCGTTACTTAATCCACGGAATCGTTCTGGGGGCTGTGAAGGAATAGAACAGCTCAGCCGGTCAGCCTGATTGGCGTGCTCTGTTTGAGCGGGTACATCCAGCATCGGCAAAATGAATTAGGTAGTCGACAGAGACAGCGCCCTTAGCATGAGTCTTTCTGGCGAAAGACCATCCTTCGGCGCTGTTTTGTCATGGTTGAGACTGTTCAGATTGCATTTAATTTGTAAGTGGTATCCGTTCAACATGGACAATTTAAATATATCATGTTATATTGTTATATAAATTAGCAGGTTTTGGAGTACCGTTGGAGGGATATCAATTTGAAAGATGCAGCTTCCACGAAGCCGATGTATGAACAAATTTTTAATGAGATGAAGCGAAAGATCTCAACCCATATTTTTCGGATAGGCGATAAAGTCCCTTCGGAGAAGGAACTCGCGGATGAATACGGAGTTAGTCGAATCACAAGCAAAAAAGCATTGGACCTGCTGGCGGCCGAAGGCGTGATTGTACGCAAGCCGGGCAAGGGATCGTTCGTAGCCGATCCGGATGAGCCTGTGGTGCACAGGGAACCATTCTCCTCCGAGAGTGCAGATGCTGCAGGGGCCAGCCGGGAGAAGATGATCGGTCTTGTCATTACGGACTTTTCTTCAAGCTACGGCACACGACTGGTCTACAGCATGGAGCAGTATTCGAGGGAGAATGACTGCTTTCTGGTGCTGCGCAGAACGTTTGGAGACCAGGATAATGAGGAATTATCCATTCAGAAGCTGCGTAATCTCGGCGTGAACGGACTCATTGTATTTCCCGCTCAGGGGGAATATTTCAATGCTGAAATATTAAAGATGGTCATTGCCCGTTTCCCGCTTGTCCTGATTGATCGCAAGCTGAAGGGAGTCGCAGCGGCTTCCATTAGTACAGATAATCTTGAGGCAGCCGTGCAGGCGGTGGAGCATTTATTCGATTTGGGTCACCGTCATATTTCCCTGCTGTCTCCTCCACCGAGAGATACGACAGCGGTTGAAGAACGGATTGAAGGGTTCGTGCAGGCTCATGCCGCCCGGGGCATCGCGTTTGATAAGGAAATCTGGATTAGCGATGTGACGGCCACTTTGCCCAATGCCTTCCATGAGAGCAATATTGAACGTGAAATCCAGCGGATCGTGCAGCATCTGCAGGATCACCCTTCGATTACTGCCTTTTTTGCGATCGAATATAACATTGCTTTGCTGGCCAAGGTTGCGGCCGAGCGCCTCGGTCTGCGGGTGCCGGAGGATGTATCCATCATATGCTTCGACAGTCCGCAGCTAAATATCGGCGAGGGTTATTTGTTTACCCATATGCGGCAGAACGAGGAAGAGATGGGGAGGCTGGCGATCGAGACGGTACTGGGCATCATGAATCACGATGATGTAGCCGTTGAGAAGCGATTGCCGGCGGAATTGGTGGTTGGTGCATCTACCGGGCCTGTAAAGAAATAACCAGTAACCTTCTCTAAACTTCTGTGTGCGGTGACGCGCGGCAACATATGCATGGATAGCAAGATCGAACGTAATCCACCTGATACCGCCATATCGCCTGATTGAAATTTGATTTCGAAGACGATGCGTAGCTGAATACTGAATCTGAACCGGATGCAGGAATACGGCAGTTTTATCCTTTTTCCACTATAGATGGAACAAGTACAAGCCATGCGCTCACGGATAATGTGAGCGCATGTTTTTTGTTCCTTTTTCTAAATGAATGCGGATTAGATATTATGCGGAGACCGCAGAATTCGGACATAACATGTGTTTTATATATTGATATATTAACTGGATGACTGTAGATTATGCGATCAACTTAAATAAACACAAATTATTTTATTATGCAAAAATATCCATACAAATCTCAACCCTTTGTCTAAATCCCTTGTCATTATTTCTCGGGAAATAGCATCTGCTAGCGAATTATCCGAAATAAATAGTAGTTTCAGCCAAATCATTCCACTAAAATAGGAATGTTGGAACAACATTCTAGGGGGATATCAAATCAGATGAGTGTAGTACAGCTACGACACGTGCAGAAGACATCCGGCAGTACCGTATTAATTCCGCATATCGACCTTGAAGTGACAGCAGGTCAATGCGTTGTTATTCAATGTAATCATGAATTAGGACATCAATTATTACTCGCCATGATCGGGCAGACGTCGATATCCGAGGGTTCCGTATGGATTCACGGAGAGGCGCTGACACCCCATAATACACGCGACATTAGAAGGAAAATAGGGATTCAACTTTTGTCCGATACAGCTTATGAGCGACTGAAGGTCAGCGAATTTCTTCAATTTTACGCTCGTCTCTACGAGGCGGAGCCGGATACGGACCTGTTATTGCAGCGGCTAGGACTTGCAGAGAAGCGGGATAGCCGAGTGTCGCGGCTGACTTCATCAGAAGTGCGCCGATTGTCCATCGCACGCGCACTCGTACATAATCCGCAGGTTCTATTCATGGAAGATCCGGAGCAGAACGTCGATCTTGAGACAAGTTATATCATTCGTAATCTAATACCGGCTCTGATGGAGGAAGGCACAGCGATCATTATCACGACAATGGTTCTGGAACAAGCCATATCCATGACCAATGATGTGTACTTATATAGCCATACCGGATTTAAGAAGCTGGAGACGGCGGAAGAAGAACAGAATCTCCTTAACCCAAATGATAGAAATAGAGATAGAGAGCCAGTTATTTCAATGGTAGGGAAGCAGGTAAGTACACCCACTGAAGCTGATTCCGTTACTAAAAACTTCATATCCGCTGAGGTTTTTGCGAGGACTCTATCAGAAGAAAAAGAGAACCAAGTCACGTTGATTGCGCCTAATACAACAGCAGAGATGGAGTCCGGTATGGAAACAAAGCGGGAAGAAGCCGAGATAAGCGCTTCACCTGATAAATCGTTGTCTACCGAAACCGGCGCCAGTGTCAGGGCGGTAGATCTAGACTTACAACCGGAGCCAGCGGGAAACCAGGTTCCTGTTTTTGTCCAGCCCATGCGTTTTGAGAAGATTCCGGCCAAGGTGGGAGACAAGCTCATTCTGTTTGATCCGACGGAGATTGATTATATCGAGAGTCATGAGGGTGTCGCGAATCTCCATGTTCTCCAAGGGACCTATGCCTGTTCCATGTCGTTGAGCGATCTGGAAGGGAGACTCAAGGGTTTTGGTTTTTATCGTTGTCACCGCTCGTACCTGGTAAATCTGCAGAAGGTCCGCGAAGTCATCACATGGACACGGAACAGCTACAGCTTAATCCTGGACGACCAAACCAAGAGCTCTATTCCGCTATCCAAGAATAAATATGATGAATTAAAGAAGATCATTGGCATTTGATTGCGGTTTGTTCATCCGAATTGCTGCTCCGTTCAAGGCAGAAATCGCAGGTTTCAATGGCAGATATACTCCTTTCATCCCTTATATAATGCGGCTTTTCTGGCGTTACCTTAACATGAAGTGTGTAAGGCGATAACGAAAACCCGAAGGGATGGATCAAGCATGCAACCAATCATTGAAGTCAATCAGCTGCTGAAGGCATTCGGAAACAAGAGTGCGTTACAGCATATCCAATTTCATATTAATCAGGGCGAAATATTCGGATTCTTGGGTCCAAGCGGATCGGGCAAAACAACGACGGTAAAAATTTTGACTTCCCAACTGCTTCCAACCTCCGGCACCGTTAAAGTATTCGGTCAACCTATCAATAAAATGAATGATGCCAACCATAAGCGCCGGATCGGGATATTGACCGATAACAGCGCTTTATATGAAAGACTCACCATCCAAGACAATCTGGAACTGTTCTGCAAGTTGTACGATGTGGAATTGAAGCGGATTGCCGAAGTTCTGGAAGAGGTCAATCTAGCCAATGACCGTAAAACGATGGTGAAGAAACTCTCAAAAGGGATGAAGCAACGAGTGATGCTGGCACGCGCCATTCTTCACAAGCCGGACCTCTTGTTCCTGGACGAGCCTACGTCGGCGTTAGACCCGGCCAATGCCCTGCATATTCATGAGGGATTGCGGAAATTGAATCGGGAAGGGACCACCATTTTTCTGACGACCCACAATATGATGGAAGCGGAGAGTCTGTGTGATCGTGTAGCCTTTATCCATGATGGCGTGATCAAAGCGATTGATACCCCGCAGCAGCTGCGTCTGGCGCATGCCGATCAATCGATGACGGTTCTGGTGGAGGGTGAGGGCAAGCTGGTGCTGCAGCAGAGCGAAGAGAGTGCGCAGCGCATTGGCCAATGGATGCAAGAAGGCAAGCTATTATCGATCCATTCGAATGAACCTACGTTAGGCGATATTTTTGTACAAATGACAGGGAGGGAATTGCAATGACATTTTCCATGAAGAGACTGCAAGCCATTATAAATAAAGAGTGGAAAGATAGTATCCGTAACCCGCAAATTCTATTGATGATGGGAATGCCGATCCTGTTTGCCTTCCTGTTCAGTAGGATGGGGGCCAACGGTACAACAGGCGATGACATGATGATATTGAGCTTCCCGATTCTGCTTGCCCTGTCGATGACAGGTGCGTTCGTGCTGGCGATGATGGTCGCGGAAGAGAAGGAGAAGCAAACCCTGCGCGTATTGATGCTCTCGCCTGCAAGTACAACCGAGATTCTGATGGGTAAAAGCTTTCTTACTTTCGTATTAACAGTGATCGCTGTGATCGCTTCGGTGGCCGTCTCGGAAGTGCCGGAGGTGAGCTGGGGAATTCCGTCCCTGCTGATTCTCATCTCGCTTATCATGTTCATTGCGCTGGGTTTAATCATCGGTTTGATGTCGCGTACCGTACAAGAGTCCTCCATCATCGGTGTGCCGGTTCTGATTATCTTCGTTATGGCCCCGATGTTCGCTCCCATGTTAGACAGCGAATTCATGATGAGCTTCGTAAACTATTTGCCTACGCAGAAGTTTATCGATATTATGGGCGGCGTCAGCGCGGGTGTCACTATGGGAGAAATCACAAGTGATTTATTGATCTGCGTGGCATGGATGGTCGTTTCCATCGTTGCAGCAGTTGCGGTGTACAGCCGTAAGCGATTTGATAAGTAGCACATCAAGAGCATGAGTAAGCAACAACAAGCCGTATGGGACCTACGCTCCCTGCGGCTTTGGTAATCTAGAAAGAGGATTAACAATCGAATCTATTCTTCTACTTCAATATCGCTCAAATGAATAGCTCTTGTATGCTTTGTAGGATTCCAATTTACGTTCTTCATTGTAATGAGTGACCAAAGGAACAGTGGTACATAAGTTAGATTGAAGAAGTACAGGTATACATAGCTCCGGAAGATGCTTACTTTATTTTTCGAATCGAGAAACTGTGCGTATCCTACGTAAATGAATTGGAATAACAAGCATATTATCCAAACTTGCCAAGGAATCAAATGATGAGCGTCTAATAAGTCGGTAGCAATGGACATGAATATAAAGAGACCTGTTATAGCACTTAAAACAATCTTGCCAGGATTAATAAGGTACATAAAACCATCAAAAGCTTTGAAGTCTAGCTTGCTAATGAATCTCCAAATTAACCTGTGAGCGTATTTAAAGCAAACATCCCAATGCCCTCTTGCCCATCGGAGACGTTGAATGCAGGAAGATTTGAAACTTTCCGGCTTCTCATCGTACACGCGCGCAAAGTGACACCATTTAGCTGGTACACCTTCAAGCAAACACTGCATAGTAAATTCAAGGTCTTCCGTTAAGGAACGAGCGGTCCAACCGATGTTTTTGAATAGAGTCGTATCTACGCAGAACCCAGTTCCACCGATCGCGTTTCCTAAGCCTAATCTGGACTTAGCAAGCTGCCAAGAGCGGTTCATGAAAATGTAGCTTACGGAGTAACCTATGGTCACCCAGTTGTCATTTGGATTCTTAGAATCCAGGTAACATTGTATTAATTTATCACCGTTCAACAAGTGGTTATTCATTTCCTTTAAATAGTTCAACGAGACTAGGTTGTCGGCATCGAAGAAGGCGATGCCGTCAAAATCATCGATTAACCTATCTCCATACTGTTCAATTGCGTATTTGATTCCATAAGGTTTCCCCTGTTGTTCTCCTGGCAGGTATGTATGTTCAATAACTGTAGCACCAAGTTTTCTAGCGATTTCACTTGTTTTATCCTTACATCCATCAGCAATAACGCACACTTCATAGAGCTCCTTCGGGTAGTCCATGTTATGAAGATTCTCTACAAGGTGTCCAATAACCGCTTCTTCGTTGTGCGCAGGAATCATGAGAAGAAATCTTTTCAAAGGCTCATATTCTTTCAGTCTCTTTGGTTTTCCAAAGCCGAAGAGACTGATGAGCATCCAATATGCCCAGAAGAACAGTAGGAGGTATTGAATAAGGGTTAATCCAAGACTAAATACATACTCAAAACTCATTACTTGCTCCACCCTTTTTACTGAAATTTTTCTAGATGCTGATCCGGGAGCGCAGAAACGTCGGACAAGGTTAAAGGCTATTACATAGTATATATAGGTCTTATCCACGTCAAGTAGACATTGAGAATATGAATGGGCAAGGGTATAGAAAAAGGCAACCCCATTCGCCCCCATGTGACGATGAGATTGCCTTGGCTGCCAATTAATCGAACTTGATCACGCCGGTGGTATGAAGCAGCACCAAAAATACGAGTACTGGCGCGATATAACGGAGCATGAACAGCCATACCCGGAACCAGCCGGCTTTCAGGCCAGCGGCATCTGCCGCCTTCTTCCAGAAGTATCCTGCAAAGATGGTGGTGATCAGACCACCGACCGGAAGCAGAATGTTGGATGTGATGAAATCCAGCCAATCGAAGAAGTTTTTACCGCCTATATCGGTAAGCCCAGGTACGATGCCGAATGACAACGCGGAGGGTAGACCAATCAGCATAACCAGTGCGCTAATGACAACTACGGATTTGGTACGTCCCCAATGCCAGCGGTCCATGACATACGAGGTTGGAACCTCCAGCAATGAGACGGAGGAGGTTAATGCGGCGATGGCTAGTAGAATGAAGAACAATCCCCCGAAAAAAGCACCCAGCGGCATGGCCGAGAAGGCCGCCGGCAAGGCAATGAAGACAAGAGAAGGTCCTGCATTTGGCTCAATCCCGAAGGAAGCGGTTGTCGGGAAAATAATGAGCCCGGCAATAAACGCATAAATCAGGTCGCCAGCGCCGATGGCAAGAGTAGCCGGACCCAGAGATTGCCGTTTATCGACATAAGCCCCGTAGGTCAACAGAATCCCCATCCCCAGCGAGAGGGAGAAGAAGGCATGTCCCAGCGCGACCAGCGCCGCTTCCGGGCTCAGCTTCGAGAAGTCAGGATTCAAGAAGAAGGATACGCCAGCGCCGGCTCCTGGCAAGGTTACCGCACGGATCATTAACACGATTAACAGTATGATCAGTCCCGGAATCAGAACCTTGTTGAATTTTTCAATCCCTCCGGAAATACCTTTAGCTACTACCCATCCTGTGATTGCAATAGCGACAATTTGCCATATAATCGGCATGTAGCCTTCCGTAAACGTCGTAAATTGACCACCGAAATCAGTATTGTTGTACAGATTGCCGCTAAACGACATGACGGCATAATGAAGCGTCCAGCCTGCCACAATGACATAGAAGGTCAGAATGAGAAACGGCGCAATAACCTGGAGCAATCCAAGATGCCCGAAGACTTTCGGTCCGCCCGCTTTAACGAAGGAAGTCGCGGCACTCCCGCGGCCGGCTCGTCCGATCGCAAGCTCCGCCAGCAGGACGGGCAAACCGATCACGATGAGACAGATGATGAAGAGCAGGAAGAAAGCTGCACCGCCGTGTTCTCCCGTAATGTACGGGAACTTCCACATGTTTCCGAGGCCGACAGAGCTCCCGATCGCGGCCAGAATGAATCCAGCAGAGGAAAAACGATCACTTTTCCCCGGTGAAGCTGGGTTGTTGAGCTGAGATTTCATAGATGTTCCCCCAGTTGATTAAAGTTAAGTTCCTCTATTATATTTCATGTTCTGCCAGAAAGGCATAAGTAATTTTTCCTAAGGGATAAGGACCTGCATGTTTATTATGCTGCGAATACAAAGTTTTCAATACTAACATTAACCACGATTTGTAAATAAATAAACCTTAAACATCAAGTTTAAGGAAATGAAGAGACTTTGGGTAGGGAAAAAATCACAAATGCACCTAATGGTAATGAAAGTTGGCAGGGGTTGACAAATATCTTAGATTATTATATCTTTAAATTAAGATAAATGACAAATCAAAATCATATGGAAAGAGGGATATCATGATCAGAAGCTTAACCCGGATTAATGAATTGGCTAAAAAACAGCGGGAGGGCGTGCTCACTGCTGCGGAGAAATCCGAGCAGCAAGTTTTGCGCACGGAATATCTGCGTGAAATCCGCGGCCAAGTGCTAAGCACTTTCTCGGGATTAAGCATCGTGGATCCCGACGGAAACGACGTGACACCTGAGAAACTTCGCAATGAGCAGAAGAAGCTGAGAGAAAATTGAGTAGGCATCCGAGTTTCGAATGACAGAATACGGATGTTGATTTTAGAAGTAACCAAAGGATGCGCTCTTTTAAGTGCCATAGCATTTCCATGTATCAAATATAACTAAGCGTTCGTCTCCCGTGAGTTCACTGAACTTGCGGGAGTTTTTTATGTACTCCGTTATATACATACAGCATTTTGTAACCTTTTGGAAGTTCTGGCTATCTAATTATTGAATCCAACAATCATAAATCCATTATGAGTTAAGATGAAGCTTGAAGGGAGGTAGGTTATTCCTTGGAAGTGCAGCAGGAGCAAGAATTAGAGGTTAAACTCGCCAAGAAGGGAAACCATGAAGCGTTTATCAAACTTATAAGGCCATTGGAACTGCAAATGTACAACATAGCGAAAGCCATTCTCCGACAAGATGAGGATTGTGCAGATGCCATGCAGGAATCCATATTGAAAGCATACAAGTCACTCCCGAGTTTAAGACACGCGCCTTTCTTTAAAACATGGTTGTTTCGCATCCTGATCAATGAGTGCAACATGATCCTCCGTAAAAAAAGCCATGTGGTCCCTTTGCTCAACCTAGATCAAGCCGAACATGTTACACCCAGCCTTGATGTCAATATCGATTTGCGAGATGCAGTATACCGGTTGGAGGAAGTGTCCCGCACCATCATTATTTTGCATTACTTTCGTGATTTGCCTTTACGGCAGATTGCAGAAATGCTCGATTTGAATGAAGGTGCGGTTAAGACGCGTCTCCACAGGGCCAGGATCACGCTATCGGAATGGCTGGCTAATCACAGGGAAAGGAAGGTTAACGTATGAAATATGACCTTAATCATGAACTTGAACAGGCTAAGGATGAAATAGAGGAGGCTCAGGAGTTGCCGGAGGCAATCCGCATGCGTCTTAATAGTACCTATCAAATTTTAGAAAACAATCCTCCCGTTCAGAAGAAGCGGCGTTTGACGGGTCTATTGATGGGTGTTGTGGCGTCGGTACTTTTGATTATCGGATCGGGCTTCATCTCCCCGGTAATGGCCGAGGCATTGAAAAATATACCGATTATAGGAAGCATCTTCTTAAATGACGGGGATGAGGGTCTAAAAACAGCTAGTCGGCAGGGGATGACGATGGATATTGATCAGAGTGTGACGCTGGATGAAACAACGCTGAGGATCTCGGAGTTAATGTATGACGGAGGCCGTTTATCCATGGTATTGACCCGGGAGACAGAGAATGGTGAGAATAAAGCCTTTGGAAGCTGGTGGGACGAGATGAGCAAGAACAATGAGATTAATACGATTCGTTTCTATGCAGACGGCAAAGAGCTGAATTTAGGCTATGGGATGTCTATGGCAATAGGGGAGGAGAAGAATTCAGTTATCTTAACCTTGTCCCCGGATGGCTTACCTGATGAATTTGATTTAGGTGTTGAAGTGTGGCATATAGAGAAGCAACAGCCGTTTACATTCAACATCCCGGTCAAAAACAGTGCGGTGGATAGGGTGAGTATAAAGTCAGAAGAACCCAAAATCCATGATAATATCCATATGAGCATTAGCAGCTTAAAAATCACCCCGGCTACCATGCAATTAATCGTAAGTATTTCCGGCAAGCCAGGACAGGACCTTAAGGAGTTGGATCAATCCGTTCCGGATAAATATAAAACGGGCGGGTTTATTAACATTGATTATGAGGTGGTGAATGAAAAAGGAGAACTGGCTCAACTACTCGGTGGAAGCGGTGGCGGAACCGACGGCGTTCTTAAAACTAGGTACATGTATGAGCCGTTTCCAACCAAGCCGAAGTCGATTACCATTAGACCCTATGTGCAGAATTCAGGAGATAAAATATATATACCGGAACTTGAATTCCATTTGCTTGTAGAAGAATAAGCACGTCATATTGGCAAGCTTGCATGAAAAAAGAGCGAGTTGTGGATGGTGGCAGCATGACTGTCCAATCCTACTCGCTCTTTTGCGATATCATAGTCAAATGCAAGCTCCTCTATCCAAACCGCTCCGTCTTGTACCACTTGGACTCCCTGCCCGTGATTTTATCCACGATCAAAGAGTAGAATGCCTTAACGGAAATGACGAGGAACAGCTGGGCGTAGGTGAAGTAAGAAACGCAGGATAGAATGAAGTTGCGTGTGTTGCTTTGGCCGATGTCCGTTGCAAGTGCCAGGTTAATTTGCAGGACGTAGATGTAATACATTAAGGCCCAGGCAATAATGAGATACATATAGACATCGCCCTCGAACCTGAAGGGAGAGACGACGGCCGGATTAAACAGCGCGATGATCTGATACACGATATTGGTCACAAATATAATATCCGAGATGATAATGGCAATCATAAACCAGAAGTAACTGGCCGCGTAATACAGCACATGCAGCTTAATCCGCCAGCTTGTCCGGTCAAACAGATGATGAATATTATCCGTGACAACGCTGTAGTTGCCCTTGGCCCAGCGTTCGCGCTGTTTCATGTATACCTTCAGATCCTCGGGCTCCTGCTGATAAGCTTCGGCTTGCGGAGCCAGCGCAATAAGCTGGCCTCTCGTCAGGATCTCGAACGAAATCGCGGTATCTTCCGTGATCGCTTGTTCATCCCATCCGCCGATGTCCTGAATGAGCGCGGTTTTCACGATAAAGTTCGTGCCAGGAATGGTACCCAGCTTAAACAGCTGCCATAACCCGGTATGATGCACGCGCTGAATGGTCACCAGCTCCAGATTGATGCAGCGGGACAGAAAATTCTGTCCGCGGTTCCGAGCCTTGTTGCGGCCGAAGACTGCCCCGTAGCGTTCAGGCTGCTCCATTGCCTTCTGCGTCAGGAACAACAGCGCGTTTTTCTCAGGTGCGGCATCCGCGTCGTAGACACAGATCCATTCGCCTGTTGCCAGCTTGAGCGCGTCGTTCAGGGCGCCTGATTTACCGCCGGTTCCGGTTCTCTCCAGAATAAGAAAGTCGCGGTCGCGGTAACGTTCATTGGCTTTCAGCCCCCTTAAGCGATCGGCCGTATGATCCTTGCAATTGTCGGCGATGACAATCACCTGTATTTTGTGATGCGGGTAATTCATCTGCAGAATGTGCTCTACCGTTGCCTGGATGACCAATTCCTCATTATGCGCGGGCACCATGACCGTCACGGTTGGAAAATCCTCCAGATTGCTCGGATTCACCAGCTTCTGCCGGTTTTGTTTATGAATGAACACGATGGCCCCTGCCATGATAATGATCGATTCCAGCACGGCAATCCATATACTGATGATGGAAATGACCAGGAAAAAGTCAGTCACTGAACCTCCCCCGATCATATTTTCGTTTGACTTTCGAACGGAAGCTTAAGGTGGCCATCGTCAGAATTATGATGGCTATGGAGAACACGATGCTGACCCCGATGCACAGAGGGATAAACCAGCTGGTATACGACATCGGCCGCAAGCCTCCTTTTGATGGATGATTGTAACTTAACTTGGTTAAATATATTCCCCGATGAGGTCGGTTTCGGTATTCCGTTCTAATGCTGAGATGACGTCATCGATATTTTCGTATCGGCTAAATTGCTCCTTCTGGAACACGAGGCCGCCGGCGCGGACCACAAGCTTGAGGGACATGCCTTTTTTGTCACGGAAGGGGACGTTCATCATGGCGACTTTGATGCGCTCCATAAGGCTTTTGAGATATTCCGGCTTGGTGAGCGGGCACAGAATGATAAAGCGTCCTTCTCCAATGGAGAATTTATAGTCCTCATAACGAATCTGCTTCTGTATCGTGCTCGACAGTTCCATAATTAGCTTGGCAAAGCGGTGGGAGCCGACAGACTCCCTGGTCAGAGGGAGAAAATCGAGCTTAAACATCATGATGCAGAAGCTGTACTGATCCGAATAGCGATTGGCCAGATTGGCTTGTTTCACCAGCGTATCTGCGAAAGCATCCTTGCTGCCAAGGGAGGTGTCGATGTCGATATCCGGGTTGGTTTTCCTCAATTGCTCGAGCCGTCGGATGAACCTTCGGCTTCGCACCAGTGCCAGCTTGATGAAGATGGCAATGGCGGTATTGGCCGGAAGCAGCAGAATCCAGGATAGCGTGAGCGCATTGACCGGGGCCAGGGTGGACAACCATACGAAATAAGTGACCAGATACACAAAAACCGCAACCGTCGAAACGCCTACCGGAAGAAAGAAACCGATCAATAAGGCGGCCAGTGTACCGACGCTGAACAGGAACTCCGTGAAAGTAAAACTTTGGTTTACATAGATGTTCCAGAATATGAACAACTGCTGGACCATGGCGAGAGCAATCAGCAGAAAATAACCGAGTTCGACGCGACGTAAAGGGGTGGATTTTTTCATGTTTTACCTACTTTCTAAACGCTTCAACCTTTAATCGCTGTAGTTAGGCCATTCCATATGTTATTTAAAAATTACCCAAATGTCGATAGATTTATCGAACGTTGACATAATCTACATATTGGATAACGAATTAAATGTCCATTGACCCTGGAATTCTCTTTTCAACTGACCCTTCCGGGGATCAGGGGATATGGGGTAGAGTAGAGAATAACGTCTTCATGAGGTCGAGGTCACAGGCGGTAACGCCCATTTGTCTTATTAGTGGTGTAGCTTTCATGCCGAAAATAAACAGAATAAGAAGGTGTGCCTGATGTTATTGGATCAAATCTATACCGAATACAAGCCGATGATGTTCGGCCTGGCCTACCGGATGCTGGGGAGTGCGGCGGATGCGGAGGATATCGTGCAGGATGTTTTTTCCGAATTCGTGCAGATGGATCGGGGAGAAGTACGGAACGAGAAGGCGTATTTGGCTAAAATGACAACGAACCGCTGCATCAACCTGTTGAAATCGTCCAGACGCCAGCGCGAAACGTATACCGGTCCCTGGCTGCCGGAGCCCATGCCGGACTATGACATGCTGATGCGGTCCGATCCTGCGGAACGCCGCGAAACGATTGGTTATGCCTACCTGGTGCTGCTTCAACGGTTAACGCCGCTGGAACGTGCCATTTATATCGCCAAGGATACGCTGGGGCTTGAATATCCGATCATAGCGGAGATGCTTGGAAAGACGGAGATCAGCTGCCGCAAGACCTTCAGCCGTGCCAAGCAGAAAATGGGGCAGGCCACGGAGAGGCCTAAGGGAGAAAACGACCGGACGGAAACACAGGAACGCTTCGTTGAAGCATTCCTGCGCGCGTCGGATATGGGGAATTTTAAGCCGCTGCTGTCTTTTCTGAAGGAAGAGGTTACGCTGCTATCGGATGGGGGCGGCAAAGCGAAGGCAGCCATCAATCCGATATTGGGCATTGAACGGGTACGCGCATTCTTCGAGGGGTTATCTGCCAAAGGCTCGTTTCGGGAAGGGTTTGAGCCTGTCTCCGTAAACGGAGAGCCTGGCTTGTTGCTGAAGCGGGACGGTAGGGTCTCCATGGTGCTGACGGTAGAATGGGAACCCGATCTATCCCGCATCCGTCAGATTTTTCTTGTGGTGAATCCGGATAAATTACAGCTGTTTAATCAAAGCAGCCCGGGAACAGCCCTGTAGCGACGCCGATCCGGTTCCAGGCATTGATCGTCGTGATCGCCATGACCAAATCGACGAATTGCTTCTCGTCAAAATGCTTGCGGACGCGTTCGTATACCTCTGCAGGAACGCCGGCCTCGGACAGCTTGGTCACGCACTCCGTCAATTCGATGACGGCCCGTTCTTCGTCGGAGTATATCGGGACTTCCCGCCACATCGGCAGAAGGAGGAGGCGGTCCACGCATTCGCCCATGGAGAGCAGATCCTTGGAATGCATATCCACGCAGAAGGAGCAGCCGTTGATCTGGGATGCCCTGAGCTTTATGATCTCGTACAGCTTGTGATCGAGTCCGCTTTTTTGGGCCGCTTGCTCCAGGGCAAGCAGCGTTTTGAAGGCTTCGGGATTGGCCGACCGGTAATTCATTCGCAGTTCCATGTTCAGTTCCCCTTTACGGTATGATGGTTGATGTTCACCCATATGACATTCTGCCGGGCTGAATTGTGACATGTCTAATCGAATAAAGAAAGAAACCCTTAAAAGGTGGAGAACGAAAAACCGAAAAAGGAACGGCGTTTCTTGGCAGAAGCGCCGCCCCGGGTAACGTTCATGTTCATCCAGAGGGTTTCTTTGTCGTTTATAACGCTTTATATGTTATTTTCCGGTCTTAACCGGAACGCGCAGGACATCGTCTCGCTTATGGGTTGTATAATGCCAAACGTAAATGTCGAGTTCGGTCTTGTCGAAATTCTCATACACGTCCATATGTTTATTATTGTCGTCGCCGAGCATGCCGAGCATGGCTGGCATTCCATAGCTCCGGTCTTTGCCGTCAAGATAATAGGTTTGGTTGACGCCGCCGAACGACGGGTCGGAGCTCAAGGATTCCACATAGAGGTTATTGTCCTTCATGTAATAGGTCCATGTGATCGGATAACCTGCAATGCTGGACGTTAAGCTTTGATGTTCAGCCGAAATGCCGGTCAAGCGGATCGGATTATTGTCTCCGGCATATTCATCGACGCGGTGCTTGGCGATCAGAGACACCGGTTGGTTCGCCAGGGAGGCCGCATGAAGTCCGGTCATTTCAAAGCGCAGCTCCGTCTTGCCGGATTGGCCGGGAACATGCCAGTTGCCTCCGCTTAATAGCGTCCCCCCTACATCCAGTTGGTAGTCCATATAAGGAACACGAGTATATTTCTCTTCATGGGTCAGGATCAGCCGGATTTGGGTTGGCGTAACGATCATTTCATGGATCTTCGTTCCGCCAGGCACCTGATCTACAGGGATATTCAGTGCTTCCTTAAATGTTCCATTGTCCATTTGTTTCTTGGACAAGGCCGTATTTAAGCTCCAAGTACCCTCTGCGGTTTCAAGCGTGCGATCGTAAGCAAGCTGGAAACCAGTGCCTTCTGCACGCAAAAGGTTTGACTTGAATATTTGCTGACTTAAATATTCTCCGGAGGCTCCCGGGGTTCCAAAGACGGAAGGCCGGGTTTCCTTGATGATCTCTTTATTGTCATTGAAGGCTTCCACTCGCACCCAGCTTCTGCTCTTCATCTCAGGATCCGTAAACGTAATGGCCGATCGGAGCAGTACCTCGCCTTCGGCTTGCTCGAAAGACTGCAGGGTCACGCTGTCAATGCCATCCTTCTGAATGGGGAATGCCTGCGTATTCGGGTTTTGTGGGTCGTAGTTGATCGACTGTTTTCCCTCACCGGTAAAATGGATATTCTCTATCATAAACTCGACATCCGCCATCTGGCCGTCAGCGACCCAATCGGTCTCAAAATACCCCTGGAATACGCCTAGCTCCTCATTCCACTGATGGGAATAACGGCCCTCGATGGAATGGCCCTCCTTATCTTTAAGTCCAATATGATCAAAGGCTACTTGTTCGCTAGCTCGTGTTGAGCCTGGATCTAGACTGTAGAGCAGGAACGTCCGGTTCTCATCGATAAACGCCGTGTGCACCGTTAAGGTGATGCCGTCCCTCGTAACGGATTGCTCAATCGTTTGGCCAAGCCCCTGCTCCAATGCGGACTGGATACCAGCCCTGTAAGATAGAAGGTTGGACCAATCATAATTCAATGCTGCATAGACCGGCGTTGCCATCAAGGCGACGGATATCCCCGTGATGATCGCAATCCGTTTTCGTCTGTGCGGACGAAGCGGAACCGATTCACCCCCGGCAACCTTCAATTCGTTCTGCTGGATGCTGCTCCACATGCGGTCAAAATCAGGATACGGCACGTTATTCGCTGTTTTCATCTGGTCCTTCAGATTGTTCTCAAAACGTTCCAAATTGTTTCTCTCCCTTCAGCCAAAAGCCGTTATTCTGTTCGAGCTTTTTTCGCATGATTTTCAATGCTTTGTGAAGCCTTGATTTAACCGTCCCGACGGGAATTTTCAGCGTTTCGGCGATTTCCGCCATCGACAGCTCACCGATATAGCGGAGTGTGACAACGGCCATCAGCTTGTCCGGAAGCTGCCGCAGCAGTTTCTCCCATTCCGCCGCCGCTGCTTTTTCCATGACGATGGTGTCTACGGATTTAACCGATGCCGAGGTCTGCTCGTGAAGCCACTCGACCTGGCTTTGCTTGTCACGCTGGGTCTGATTTCTTCTAAGCAGGTTCAAGCAATGATTCATCGCGATGCGCATGATCCAGGCACGTGTATGCTCAACGCTTCTCCAATCCTGACGAAATACGGTGACAAATACGTCGTGGCAGAGATCTTCCGCATCTTGCGCGTTCCGCAGCATGTAGTAGCAGGTACGGTACACATCCTTGTTGTAAGAATCGAATAACTCGCGTTCCGTCAATCCAAGGCACTCCTTTCTTTGCGTTATGTCTAATAAACAAATAACCCTTGGAAAGGGTTCATCTTTTTTTGCTGCCGTCATGCAGCGAAGGTCTGAGTTCGTCTCCGTAACGGTTAATTGATTTCATTCTAACAAAAAAGAACATCTGCCCACCGTATAAAACGAAGGGCAGATGTTTCTATGGATATCTGTAGGGTTAGAAGCCGCAGACAGGCTCAATTGGAGCCTAACGATTAGGCACTTGCTTATAGAGGGTTATCGCTTTGGCTTAAGCTATGCGGAACCAGCTGATTTGCAATTCGCCTTTCAGGATGAGGTACACGTCAGCCCGTCCTGTTAATCCCGTCAGTTCGGCTTGGACTGTCGTCCAGGCTTGGCGCCCTCCAGTGGGCAGAACCTTGCAGTATCCGGCTGTGGGGCCATCCGGGCTGCCGGTCGTAATGATGATTTCGCCGCCCTTAATATGCCCGCTCACCCTGGCCTCGAACGTTGCCGGGGAATCGCCGAGATCCGTGTCATGGAAAGCGATCCATCCCGTTTCGCCGGTTAAACGAATGCTTTCGCCGCCTTCACGGCATTCATCCAGGAAAACATCCTGGTAGTCGTCATAATTCACCGCTCGAACAGGCTCGCGCAGCGTGCGTGGAGGGATCGTCTCACCTTCGACTTGAAGGACTGCGGTGACCGGCAGCTGGCCGGAGGACGATCCAGCCATGAGTGTATAGGTCCCCTTTTCAACGCAGTAGCGATCCCGGGTGACATCCCAGAACGCGAGATCCTCCGCTTTGAGTTCGAAGCTTACCGTTTCCGAAGCTCCTGGGGACAGATGGATGCGACGGAAGCCTTTCAACGTTTTGAGAGGACGGATGACGCGGGAGGAATCAGCCTTCACATACAGCTGAACCACCTCATCCCCGGCTAGTTGGCTCTCGTTCCTTACGGCAACGGTGACGATGACGCTGCCATCGGCGGTGATTTCCGGTTGGCTCAGCGATAGACTGCTGTATTGGAAGCGGGAATAGCTGAGACCATGACCGAACGGGTACAGCACATCCCCGTCGAAATATTGATAGGTCCTTTTCCCTTTGATGATGTCGTAATCCATGAGGTCCGGAAGCTGTTCGGTTGACTTATACCACGTCATGTTTAAGCGGCCGCCCGGATTGTAATCTCCGTACAGAACGTCGGCCACCGCATGGCCCAGCTCCTGCCCGGCGTGAGACGTAAAGAGGATGGAGGGCACATGCTCCTGTTCCCAGTTCACGGCGAACGGATATCCGCCTACGATGACAACCACCGTATTGGGATTAGCTTCGTAAACCGCCTGAATTAAGGCTTTCTGAGCAGGCGGAAGGGTGATGTCGGGACGGTCGATCGTCTCTTTCCCGTTTATGAACGGACTGTTTCCCACGAAGACCATGGCGGTTTGGGCCGATGCTACCGCAGCAACGGCTTCAGCGATGCCGTCCTGAACCGTTTCGATGGCAACTGGCGTTCCCACATCCTCGCTGCCGCCTACCACAAGCCGTCCGTACTCATCAAGTAGGATCGGTTTGCCCTCCCAGTTCTTCATCATAAAGCTTCCATCCGGTAACGCCTCGAAGCTGAAAGCCTCTTTAACGAACCAGCCGCGAGCCTCGTCAGCCGTTGCGTGCAGTCCCGTCTCGGTTTCGGTTACGAATTTGCCGCAGCCAACAAGACGGAGCGTCACGGAGCCCCAGCCCCAGTCGTTCCGCTCGAACACCGCTGCTCTGGACGGCTCTGCCGTGCTTGCAAACAGCCCGCCATCCTCTTCCGAAGATAAGGCGATATATTGGCCGCTAACAGCAGAACGAAGGCGTACCTGGTCTAATCCCGTATGAAAATGGACGCTGCGTTCCCCCATTTTCTCCTGCACGCCCTGAAGCGGCGTTATCCGGTATGGAGGCGTTCCGCTGTACCAATCCGTAAATGCTTCGTTAGCCAGGGGACCGATGACAGCAGCGGACTTCAACTGATCACGCTGAAGGGGCAGCAATCCATCGTTTTTCAGGAGCACGATCGATTCCCGGGCGGCACGCAGCGATAATTCGGCATGCTCGGGCGCGCAGAGCTTCGTTTCCGGCACATGGCTGTACGGATTCCGTTCTTCCGGATCGAATTCGCCGAGACGGAACCGGACACGGAAGGAATTGCGGAGGGCGTGATCGAGATCCTGCTCTTCCAATAATCCTTGCTCCAATGCGTCACGGAGAGCGCGGAAGGAGATGTCCTGGTCGTCGGTGATGCTGTCGATTCCGGCTTTAACGGAGCCGGCCACGGCCTCTGCGTAGGAAGAGACATAATGATGGTCCATGACGGTGCCAAGCACGTCACCCGCGTCCCCTACCACGAATCCGTCCATGCCCCATTCCTGTTTGACGATGTCGTTCACTTCATGGTTCAGGTTGCACGGCGTGCCGTTGATGCCGTTATATGCGGTCATCATAGAACCGGCTTTACCTTTCCGGAACGGTGCCTCGAAAGCTTTCAGATAATACTCGCGTTTGTTTCTCGGATCGATGCTTACCGAGGCGCTGCCGCGGTCAACTTCGTTGTTATTGCCGTAGAAGTGCTTCAGGGTAGCTACCGTTTTGTAGTAGAAGGGATGGTCTCCCTGCATACCCTTCACAAGCCCGGTGGAGAGTTCCCCGGTCAGGTGCGGGTCTTCCCCGTAGGCTTCTTCCGTGCGTCCCCAGCGAGGGTCGCGTTCCAGATCCACCGTGGGCGCCCAGATGGTCAGTCCGTTGATGGCACGGTCGCGCTGGTAATAGACACGGGCTTCCTCTGCGATGACCGATCCGATCTCCCGCATCAGCTCGGGATTCCAGGTACACGCAAGCCCGGTATTTTGCGGGAACACGGTCGCTTCGCCAAGCCATGCCACGCCGTGAGCACCTTCGGTGCCATGCTTATATTTTTGCACGCCGAGGCGGGGGATTTCCGCCTGGTATTGGCACATTAATTCGATTTTTTCGTCCAAGGTCAATCGGGATACAAGATCGTTAACCCGTTCTTCCAGCGGAAGATCGGGATTCTGGAATGGATATTTCATGGAGCAAAACCTCATTTCTATGCATAGTTGGAATGGAAACGCTCTCAGTTATTCATGCGGTAAGTTCATGCTTCTCATAAAACGGTTAATCCAACTCCATCATAGCGTTCAAAGCGGAGCCGTAATACACCGAGAATTAGCTCAATTTTCATGTGAAAATTTCGAATTCGAAGACCAAAATGAAGAGCTTAATCAATGGATGAGCATTTTAGACTCCGTGTCGTATACGAGATCGCCCAGATCGTTTTTTGGCAAAAACATAAGAAATGATGGGGGGCCTACGTTTGCATTCATTATTTTTTACCGTGATCGTGATGGAGAAATCAATGATTATTTTTTGGATATAAATCAAAAAGGTTATGTTCTAAGAGGAGGGAAGAAAATATATAAAATGGTTGATCGGGAAGCGGAGGTTTTTGATCAGCTATCCACATGGCTTTTTGAAAAAGCTGTTAGAATGCCTGTAACTTAGAAGCTGTAAGAAATGAACCACTAAAATGAACGCAGGAAATATGAATATGAAACCTCTCCGATGAAAGGAATGCTTAAGCGCCTTTCGTTTCTTCGTGAGAGGTTTCTTCTCTTTTGTCCGTTACATTCGGCAAATCTCTTTGGGGCAGTCCTCGCAGTGGCAAATATTCCGCAAATAGTCGGGATCAATGAGAACGATGCGTCCCCGTTCGGTAGAAATCACGCCAAGATCCTTAAGCTCATTCAATATCCGGTTAACGCTTTCACGGGTGGAACCAATCATCTCCGCCATTTCCAAATTCGTAATCCGCTTGCCAATGATGGCGCGCGCATCCTTGTTTGTCCCGCTCGTGCCGTACATATTGTACAGTCGCAGCAGCAGTGAGCACAGGGCCCCGGATTTACCATGCAGCAGCAGATCGCGTAATTTACTCTGCGTGGTGCGCTGCATGAGTGCCATCCAGCCCATATATTCCATGGCAAAGTCCCCGTTGGTGCGGATGACTTTATCCAGTTCGGTCTGCGGCACAATTCCGACTTCACTATCCTCCAAGGCTTTGGCTTCGAATTGGTGAACGGCTCGTCCGAACGGATCGGGTTCACCGAACAGATCGCCGGGGATGTGAAGCGATAAGGTGGCAGACATCCCGCCTTCCAGCAGCTTGGATACCTTCAAGCTTCCGCGGTTTACAAAGTACAGCCGGTCCGCAGGATCGTTCTCCTGGTATAGATAATCGCCGGCAAACAAACGGACAGGCTCGGCCATTTCCCGGATCAGAGCGAGATGCGGTTGTGAATAGACGGAGGAAGTGCCCGCTGGAAACAGCCCTCCATCCCACGCATCGGACCTTGCAGTTCGATTCTGTTTCATACGATCTTCTCCTTCCATAAGGTTATTCGGCAAGTTGATAATCGCCATTGGTCAGCTTAAATGCATGGGTCAGACCTGAGGTGAGATGGATTTGATGGTCGGTGGTGACGAAAATAGCTTCGGCATCGTCGCGGCTCTCGACGAACTGCCGACCTTCCGTTAGTCCAAGCGAGAAGACGGAAGTCGACATGGCGTCGGCGTCCATGGACGTGTCGGTCACAATGGTTACGCTGAGCAGGTCGTTATCGACCGGATAACCGGTGAAGGGGCTCAGAATATGGTGATACACTTTTCCGTCTGCTTCGAAGAAGCGCTCGTACACGCCGGAGGTTACGATCGTCTTATTGACGACCTCCAGTGTTCCCAGATGCTGCCCGCGCTTTTCCCCCGGGTCCTGGATGCCGATTTTCCACGGTGAACCGTCCGGTTTCGAGCCCATGGCAAGGATGTTGCCCCCAAGGTCGATGATGGCCGAATGGAAATCCTGCTGCTGCAAATAATCCGCGATGACGTCCGCTGCATA
The DNA here is from genome assembly GCF_002803325.1 of Paenibacillus sp. GM2FR. Classification (NCBI taxonomy): domain Bacteria; kingdom Bacillati; phylum Bacillota; class Bacilli; order Caryophanales; family Paenibacillaceae; genus Paenibacillus; species Paenibacillus sp. GM2FR. The sequence goes on from NZ_MKZM01000009.1 coordinate 376,004, forward strand.
CCCTTTCGCGATGGCACCCAGATCCAGCGACATTCCTTCTTTCTTCAGCAGAATGGCATGGGATGCAGGATTTAAAAAAACATCCTTGTAGTTCATTCGCTTCATGACTGCATCCAGTTCATCCTCTTCCGGCACAGCGGGGTGTTCACCGCCAATGCCCCAGAGGTCGACAAGCGGGCCTACGGTCGGTTCGAAATGTCCGCCGGAAGCCGCCGCGTAATCGATGGCGGTTTGGACAACCTTGAAGGTTTCCTCGGATACGCTCACTTCGGACTTACCCGCCGCTTGATTGACCCGATCAATCTCGCTGTCCGCCAGCTGCCGGTTCATGCGTTGGTCGATCCGATCCAGCAGTGCGCCTACCTCATCGAAATGCTGGGACGTCATCCGTTCATCGTAAACGCGGAGACTTACAATGGTATCGAATATAAAGTAACGTTCGGTTGCCGGTTCGCTGCTGGCGGCTACCTTCTGATCTGCTGTGGTTGTGCAGCCAATCGATCCCGTCATCAACAGGGTGAGCATGATCAACAGGCTGCTGTAGGAAAGAAGCTTCCTATACATGACAGTGCCTCCTCTTTTCAGTTCTGATGCTGTTCTCAATCGAGTTCCGATGATCTCAGCGTATCAGACCCTTACCTTGCTGAATGTGAGAAAAATCATTTCTGGCACTTGGTGCAGCCCTGATAATGAAGATAAGCAAAGCGAAGTGGAGAGATGCTGATGAAACGCGGAGATATTGGAATAGCGCTCGTGCTGATAGCGGTTGTCGCCTGGTTTGGAATATCCAAGTTTATGGGAGAAGACGGAGCGGCGAAGGGAACCTATGCCATGATCGAGGTGAATGGAAAGCATTATGATACGGTGGCGCTTACGGAAGAGCCCCGAGATATAGAAATCCGGACAGAGCGGGGATATAACCTCTTGAGGGTCTCCCGCGAGGGTATCGAGATGGTGGAGTCGGATTGTCCGGATCAGCTCTGCGTTGGGTTCGGTCACGTTCACGATGATCATGATACCATCGTATGTTTGCCCAATCGGGTGTTTGTAGAAGTGACCGGAGATCAAGTTGAAGGAAGTGAGCCGGATGCCGTTGTCTCCTGATCCCTATGCACTCCGCAAGCTGGTCGTGATCGCCATCTGCGCCTCCTTATCGGTGGTCCTTGGCATTGTGGAGGCCTTGATTCCATTCGCGGTCACGATACCCGGTGCCAAGCTGGGACTTGGCAATATTTTGGTGCTGACCTGTCTAGTCTGCCTAGGGGGCAGGGATGCCCTGTGGCTTATTGTTTTAAAGACATTGCTGACTGCCTTTATACTCGGAAGCTTCTCGACCTTCCTGTTCAGTATGTTCGGCGCGCTGGCAAGTTATTTGGTGATGTATGTCATGCTTAGGCTCGGGGGCCATAATTTCAGCTTAACCGGCGTGAGCATTGCAGGCGGCATCGCTCATAATATTGGCCAATTAACGGCAGCCTCGCTGGTATTGGGAACAACCAAAATTTATTATTACCTGCCATTTCTGCTCGGGGCGGGTGTCGTGACGGGCATCTTTGTAGGATGGGCTGCAAAACATCTGATCGAATCCCTGCGACGTATCGATCCGTTTGGCATGTTTCACACGGAAACCTAAGGAGGAGGCGTTAGGCATGGGCACAATGGATAAGTCAGAGCATGCAGTAAAGCTCAAGCACGTATATTACGGACAGGGCTGCACGAACGTGCTCAAGGACGTTTCGCTGACGATTCCCCATGGGCAGTGGGTATGCATCGCCGGAAGGAACGGGGCAGGCAAGTCTACGCTGATTCGGCTGTTGAACGGTCTGCTCCTCATGAGCCGGGGACGCATTCTTATCGATGGGCTGGAACTGAACGGCCGTACGCTGGGGGAGATTCGCCGTCATATCGGCATGGTGTTTGCCAACCCTGACGATCAGTTTGTCGGCCTCACCGTAGAGGATGATATCGCGTTTGGCCTGGAAAATCTGTGCCTGAGCCGGGAAGAGATGCTGCAGCGGATTCGGACCTATGCGGAGCGGCTGGATATGGTCCATCTGCTCCATCGCCATCCGGCTACTTTATCCGGCGGTCAGAAGCAGCGCGCTGCCATTGCCGCCGTACTGGCGATGGAGCCTTCTATCATTGTCTTGGACGAGGCAGCTTCCATGCTGGATGAGAAGGCTAAGAATGAGCTGCTGGGTTTCATGCGAACTATGCATAACGAAGGCCGATACACGATCATCTCCATCACCCATGACGTAGAGGAGATGGCCGAAGCCGACCGGATGATCGTGCTGGATGGCGGCATGGTGACGGCGGACGGAAGCCCAAGGGAGCTGCTGCTGCAGGAAGAGCTGCTCCAGCGTTGCAGGCTAAAGGTTCCGTTTGCCCTCCAGCTATGCAGGGAACTGAAAGCGCGGGGGATTGATATCGGCGAGCTGGTTAGGGAGAAGGAGGTGCTGGAGGCGTTATGGTCATATCATTCGAAGAGGTCTCTTACCGCTACCGGGACCGGGGGATGAGCCCTATTCTTGGACTCGACGGTCTTCATCTGGAGCTGGAGGAAGGTAGAATGATTGCTGTTCTCGGTGCGCCGGGTTCGGGGAAATCTACGCTTCTCCAGCATCTGAACGGATTGATACGGGCTGATGAGGGCTTGATTCGTATATTGGATTTCCGTCTTGAATCGGGTGACAGCAAGAAAGTCCCTGCCGGTCTGCGGCAACGCGTCGGTCTGGTGTTCCAATACCCGGAGCAGCAGCTGTTCGAAGAGACGGTGGAGAGAGATTTGCTGTTCGGGCCGCTTAATTTCGGGCGGAGTCCAGCCGAAGCTGCCGAGGCGGTCCGCAGAGCGGCTTCCTTCGTCGGATTGGACGAGGAGCTGCTGACACAGAGTCCCTTTAAGTTAAGCTCGGGCCAGATGCGAAAAGCGGCGGTCGCAGCCGTATTGGCGGCGGACCCCGACATTTTGGCCTTGGATGAGCCTACGGCTTCCCTCGATCCTGCGAGTCGCGAGGATTTGATGGAGCGGCTGCATGGATTAACGAGGACCCAAGGCAAGACGGTTCTCATCGTCACCCACCGGTTGGAGGAAATTGTGGCCTATGCGGACGAGTTCGTTGTAATTAAAGATGGCCAAGTCGTATTTCAAGGAACGGCCAAGGAACTGGTACACCGACAGGAGGTGCTGGAACAGGCGGGACTGATGGCCCCGTCGTCCGTGCGGATGGCGGGCAAGCTGGCAGCACAGCTTGGAGTACAGCCTCCGGAGATGCCGCCGGATGCGGCGGCGCTGGCGGATTGGTACGCAGGGCAGCTTGAAATGTAGGGCAGGGCGAAGCAGAGGCGAGAGGAGGAAGCATGGATGAAACGAAAAATCATCCTGGGCCGATATATGGAAGGTGATTCATGGATTCACCGTCTGGATCCGCGTGCCAAGACGGCGGTCATGCCGCTTTTTATGGTGGCCGTGTTCCTGGTAGACGGATATATGGGGGTCCTTGCGCTGCTGCTGTTCACTGCGGCGGTGATCCGGGCTACGGGTATCCCGTACCGTTATTTCATCCGAGCCATGAAGCCGCTGATGTTCCTGCTGTTGTTCATCCTGGTATTTCACCTTCTTTATGATGCGGGAGGCGGGAAACTGCTGGATGTGGGCGCGTTCAAGGTGTATGCCGGCGGATTGGAAAAAGGCATCGTGTCCGCCTCACGGATGGGACTCTTCATCATGTTGGCGGCGGTGCTGACCTTCACGACCCAGCCGGAGCAGCTGGCCCAGGGGCTCGGCAGCCTCCTGCGGCCCCTGACCTACACCGGTGTGCCGACCGATCGGCTGGTGCTGATGCTCGGGATTGCCCTCCGGTTCATTCCGACCATCTTCGAGGAAGCCGAGCGGCTGTGGAAGGCTCAGCAGTCCAGGGGACTGGACCTGTCGTCGCGGTCGCTCAAGGAAAAGGCACGGCTGATCATTGCCCTGCTGGTGCCCGTAACGACAGGCGCATTCCGGCGAGCCATCGGGCTTGCCGATTCCATGGAAGCCAGAGGCTACCGGCTGGGTGCGCCGCGAAGCAGGTTCAGGGCCTTTGTATGGAAGCGGGCGGACACGCTGTTTGTCGCATTGTTCCTGCTGCCTGTGGCCGCGGCCGCGCTGCTGTGATTGGGGCTTGATGAAAATGAAAACCGCAGTCCTTAAGGACTGCGGTTATTTTACTCGAAATTGAAAAAACACCGTTCCATATAGGAACAGTGTTATCTGTCATACATATTAATTCGACGGCATCGGCGTATTCGTCGGCTCGATCCCCTGGTAGGCCTGGTCCACGGATTGCCGGATTTCCTTCATGTTAAGACCTTGCTGTCTGCCGCTCAGGTACATGTTCGTGACGTCCAGGCAGGTTTGACAGAACTTCGCGTGCGTGGTTGGCGTGAGCCGGCCATCGTCCTCTTGAGCATAGTAGCAATTGAGGTTGCTGCTGTGGCCTGCATCACCGCATCCGCAGAAGCAGGGCATAAAGGCCAAATGGCTGGCGTGGAGGATGGCTGCATTATATTCCTTCACGCTGGACATATGCGGAAGAGGCGCATCGGAATTCAGCAGGTAGTCGCTTTTTCCGTCGGATCGGCCTGCAAGGTTTTCCGCATACAGGATGTCGCTGCTATATGCACCGCTTACCACTTGAACTCCATTCACGCCTTCGAAGGTTTGCAGTGTAAGCGCGATGGCTTGTTCCGCCCGGTTTCCCTCCTCTGAATCGGTAAAAGCACGAAATGAGGGGGACAACTCAACCACGGTCACGCCATGCTCGGTCCGGATTTCAACGAAGGTTACGCCGTCAGGGATGGCGCTTTCAAGTTCAGGCGGTAATAGATCTCCAAGCTGGGTCAGCATGGACATGGCACTAACCTTGGGATAGCGGACGGATGAATCTGTCTGCACGTACTGGGATACTGGCGTAAATAAACCGGAATGCGGGTCATAGGCATGGAGGGTTACGCTGGGCATCGTGCTGGGGATAGCGGAAAGAATCGTCCCCTTGGGCGGACGTGCACCGTTTGCAGCGAGATCTTCCAGTTCGCGCAGGATCTTGTCGCTTGATATATCTTCGGTCAGTCTCCCGAGTTCTTCATCCTGAGCGTTCAGGAACAGGATGGTCGGGTGCTCTGTAATGCCGTACCGGTTAACGGCTTCCGTATCCTCCGAAATGCTGAAATACTGGTAACGGTAGGCTTGCGAGGCAGCTTCCATCTGTTCCATCACACCCAGCGCTTTGGAACAGCCGCCGCAGCCCTTGAGCGCAAAGATGGCGATGGAGCTCACTTGCGTGTCACCGGTACCCTGCTTTCCGAGAGGGGATGTTTTGAACAGCATGAAGCCCCCTGCAGCAAGCAGGATCAGGAAGATCGTCAGCGCCATTCTCCACCGCCAGATTCGTGTGCGGTTCATGTTCTATAACATCCTTTCATATCGAACAGGGATGCATCCATGATGGATGTATCCCTGTTCATTTGGAGTATATGGATTCATGTCTTTAGGGCAGAAAATAATGGAGCAGGGCCTGCAAGTCATGCTGGGCGGGATGATCGGCAAAGTCGCCGATCATCCGCTGAGCCTGTTCCGCATAAGACCGTGCAAGCTCTTCGCTTTGCATAATGGCCCCGCTTGCGGCGATGTGGAGGATGACCTCATCCATGTCAGCCGCCGCAGAATGGGGACCGAGCTGCCTGATTCCAGGTGCAAGAGTTGGATCGTTGAGGGCGTAAAGCACCGGCAGCGTAATGTTGCCGTTTCGCAGGTCTGCGCCGGCCGGCTTGCCGATGGCCTCCTTGGGCTTCGTGAAATCGAGCAGGTCATCCCGGATTTGAAATGCCATGCCGAGCGACTCCCCGAATTGAAAGAGCCGTTCAGCGGTTCGTGCGTCTGCTTTGGCTGCTTCCGCGCCCGCTTTCAGGCAGTGGGCCATCAGCAGGGCGGTTTTGCAGCGCGTTTTCTCCAAATACTGCTCCAGTGTTTGATCATAATTAAAGCGGTGGTGCAGCTGATCGTATTCTCCCATGCAGAGTTCGGTGACCAGAGCCGCAAGCTCGGCTAACCGGTAGGCATCCTCTTCGGAGACATCTTCGCTGATCCTGCCTGACTCGTCATTGGGATTACCCGCGGCCCATTCGATGGCGCGGGCAATCATGTAGTTGCCGATGTGCACGGCCGTCTGGACATCCGTTGTTTCATGCAGGGTTGGCATGCCTCGCCGCATATCGGATTGATCGATGATGTCATCGTGTACCAGCGAGGCCATGTGTAAATATTCAAGCAGAACGGCCGTTTTCATGACGGCCGGCTCATGCCCGCTTTCCCCGAAACGGCTGCCGAGCACGACCATGAGCGGGCGCAGCCGCTTGCCGCCGGCGTTAATGAGATCCATGACGCTGCTCAGCACAACGGAGGGAGGAGTGAGGTCACGGTCTGAGGTGACCACCTCCCGGAGCAAGCGATCAAAGGAAGCGAGATCCACTCCAATTTGGTTATGAAGGTTCATCTGTATCAGCGCTCCTTTCCCCAGATAACTCCTTACGCGCTCCGTTGCTCCAGATAGCTGCGGATTTCACGCTTCAGCTCTTTAAGCAGGATTTCGGGTGAAACGTTCTTCATTAGTTTCAGTTGCATGCGCTTATGGAGGGGGAGAAGCCGGGACAGCAGCTTCCATTCCTTCCGTTTGGCGGCAATCCGGTACATGAGCCCGGTCAAATAATCGCCGTCCAGCAGCATGCGCGTCAATCTCTCGTTGTCCTGTGCCTGCAGCTTGCCGTGCTTGCTTAGCGCGGAATGAATCAGGATGCTGCATGCCAGCACCGTCATTTTACGGGAATAGGCCAGTTCATAAGCGTTGATCATATCGGCAATGTCTCTCACCGGCCTGTTATCCATCTCCATCCAATCGATATCCGTTCCGGAATCGATATGCGACCGAAGCAGGTCGATCGTATCCTGTAATAGCTTCATATCCATCGTTATTGACTCCTTCCGGAAGGCTCGTGTTGATTAAGAGTGTGAATCCCGCAGAACGGCCTATGAACCGAATCGGCAGCATGATAAGATAAGCCGATTGTCGCGAATGGTGGAAGATTAGTCCGTATACACGTACCATCGCCTTACGATCGGTATTCGTTTCCATACCTTCTTCAGCCAAGGATATACATAGTAGTCCAGTCCGAACGTGCTGCCCGATCCACCGATTAAGGCGATCCCAGCTGCCAGATACCACAGCATTTCGTTAGGTGCCATCCCCGATACCCAAACCATCGCGCCCATAGCAACGCTGGCTACGGCTGCAGGTGCCGTGAACAATCCGACGATCAGCAGGATGCCGACGATCAGCTCAGCCAGGACCATCGAGGTCTGAAACACATAGGCGAGCGAAGTATAGCCGCCGTCGCCGGTGTAGAACATCAGGTCCATCGACCAATCGACAATGGATTTCATGAAACCCGGAACCGGCAGGGCGGATACCGCTTCTGCGGTATAAGCGGAGGCGGCGGAGACCGCGTCAGCCGCTCCAGCTCCGGCTGCTCCGGCAGCATCGGCGCCGGCAGCAGACGCTGCGCTTACGCCATCGGCTGCTTTGGCAGGAATAAGGAACACCTTATTCGGATCCTCGATAATCTTATGGATCTTATCCCATCCCTGAGAGAGCCACATCCATCCGGCAAAAATCCGCAGCGGAACGAGCCAGAAATTCGGAGAGCGTTTGGCAAAATGTCCGCCCACGAAGCTGCGATTGTTCCGAACATGGAAGAATTCATGCAGCAAGTAGTGATATACCTTGTTGAAGCCGCAAACCTGGAACAGATAGAGCATATTGATCATATGTTTGACCAGCATAGCCATAAAGCCGCTGAGCCTGAACATGTGGCCAGGCACACCCACGTTAGCTACCCCGTAGCGGCTGCCGATGCAGACCATCGTCCCGTGGAACGTCGGTTTGTAGGATTTCATCGGTTTGTTCAATAGTTCAGCCACAATGTTATGCGCGATGACCGGGGCTGCGAGTTCCGCATTTTCCACCATTTGAGGTACGGGTGCAGCCGCTCCCTCAGGAATGTAGAAAATATTGTCCCCGACGACATAAACGTTCGGATGGGCAGGAACTTGAAGCTTGTCGTTGGTCAGAATACGCTTGCGGCCTTTTTGCTCGACATCCATATTGCCGACCACATCGGAACCCTCAACTCCTGCGGTCCAGATAACCGTACGGGATTTGATGTCGCTGCCGCCAACGGTAACGCCGTCCGATTTCACTTCCGTAATCTTGGAGCCTGTGATGATATTGACGTCCATTTTGCGCAGCCGTTTCTCAGCTTTGCGGATTAACGGTTCGGGCAGGATCGGCAGGATCTTGTCGACCATGTCGGCGACATGAAGTGTAACCTCGCTTGGATCGACGTAGAACTCTTTGCATAATTGTCGAGTGAATTCGGCCAGCTCGCCGATCATTTCGACCCCGGTGAATCCACCGCCGACCACGACAAAGGTCAGCATTTCTTTGCGGACCTGCGGGTCGCGCTCCAGCACGGCTTTTCGGAACATGTTCAGGGTGTGTTCCTTCAGGCGGACCGCATCATCATACGACCATAAGGTAAAGGCGTGTTGATCTGCGCCCGGTATGCCGAAGAAGGTTGGCTTGCTGCCTGTTCCGATGACCAGATAATCATAGTTATAGGTTTGTTTCTCTCCACGGAGTGTTTGACCGTCAAAGTCAATGCCGCCGATTTCATCCAGCACCACGTCTACATTGCGGAATCCGGAGAACACTTTTTTCAGGTCGATTTTGATGGAATCCTCCTCGACCCGGTTCGCGGCCACTTCATGCAGCTCGGTCAGCAGCGTATGATACGGCTTGCGGTCGATGAGTGTTATCCGCAAATCCTTCTGTTTGCGCAGTCGTTTAGCCAGCTTCTTGGCGGTAAGTATACCGCCATATCCGCCGCCCAGCACGATAATCTGTTTCATGCGAATCTCCCCTCAAGGAATAGTTGTCTTCTATCTATCGCTCTTGTGGCTTATTTGGCGCCTTCGAGTGCTTTTGTTGCCAGCTCTACCAATCCGTTGACGTGGATGGACACACCGGAGATTGCATCGGTTTTGCCGTCTTCCGCCGTTACGATTGCTTGCGGATCTTGCTTTTCAATCAAATACTGCTCGGCTTGGTAAGCCTGTTCATGCCATTCGGATTGAGCTCCGCCGTTCTTCATGCCGTATTCACCGGATTTGGAACGGGTGACTTTGTCGGTGCCGCCGTCTTTATGAACGCCGTTCCAGCTGACCGCGGCGATCTTGCCATTAATAACGGTAACGTCGACGGTTTCCTTCCAACCGGACTTGGCATCGAAGTCAGCTGCCTCTGCGTGATAACTGCCGTCTTTGTATGGTCCTGCTTCAACAGGTCCCGCCGCCAGCGCTTTTGCTGCCAGTTCCGTAAAACCGTTGACATGGATTGATACCCCGGACACGGCATCCGTGCGGCCTTCATCGTTCAAGGTCAAGCCTTCAATCGACTGCTGAGCCACCAGATATTCCTCCATTTTGGCTGCCTGCTCATGCCATTCCGCTTGAGCGCCGCCTTTTTCCTTCATGCCGTAGAAGCCTTTTTCGGAAAACATCTTCTTGTCCAAGCCGCCGTCCTTATGAAGTCCGTTCCAGTTGGCGCTGACGATCTTGCCGCCTTCGACTTTAATCGCTACAAGTTCCTTCCAGCCGGAGTCTTCGGCAAAATCGCCTTCGGCGTAATATAAGCCGTCCTGCAGGGTTCCTTCTTGTGAAGGCTGTTCTGTATTACTTGCGTTATCCGTGTTTTGGCTCTCTGCCGGTTTGTCCGTGGTGACAGGCTCTTTGTCTCCGTTGCCTCCGCAGCCTACGAGCAGCGCAAACATCAACATGACGGAGAGGGATAGAGAGAGTGTCCTTTTCATTCTGGTTTCCTCCTATGATTTTGTGAATTACTTCACAAATATTGTTCTTGAGTTCATTTTATTCTTAAAAAGAATAGTTATCGGTGAAAAAAATCACAAAGAGTCTCGGTGCTTCATGTTCGGCATGATCCTGTTGATTGTGTATGCAGGTTCATAGGTTAGATAATGCCTCGAATGTCATCCAGCGAATGGATGCCTTCGCTTTCCATCAATTCAATCAATTCATCGGCCAGGGTATCGCCGGCCCGCAGGTTGACGAAGTTGTAGGTTCCGATCTGTACGGCAGCGGCGCCAGCCATAATGAATTCGAGGATGTCCTCGGCGCTGCTGATGCCGCCGATTCCAACGACCGGGATGGATACGGACCGTGCCACCTGATGGACCATGCGGAGCGCGATCGGCTTAATTGCCGGACCGGACAGCCCCGCGTAGGCTCTGTCAAAAACGCTTCGCCGTTCTCGAATATCAATCGCCATCGCTTGGATCGTATTGATGAGCGAAAGACCATCAGCGCCTTCGGCTTCACACATGCGTGCCATTTCCTTCAAATCCCTTGCACCGGGAGAGAGCTTGACGAGCAGAGGCAGCGTGGTCGCTTTCCGGACTGCGCGAACCACCTCTTGAGCCTGCTCATTCTCAACGCCGAAGGCCAGCCCGCCTTCCTTGATGTTGGGGCAGGAGATGTTGAGCTCAATCATGTCGACGGCTCGTTTGCCGGATGACCGTAACTTGAGACTGGCTTCGGTAAGCAGCTCGGCGCCCTCCGTATATTCCCGTATGGTGCCGCCGCCAAGATTGACGATGACCGCCGTCCCGTGCGAGGTCATCTCGGATAATTCACGTTCCAGAAAAGCGGGGATGCCCGGATTCTCAAGGCCAATGCTGTTCATGATGCCGGATGGCGTTTCATAAAGCCTTGTTCCTGAATTTCCAATTCGTGGAGTCAGGGTCAGTCCCTTGGAGATAATGCCTCCAAGCTTGCGAAGCGGATACAGATCCGCATACGGTTTGCCGAATCCAAACGTGCCCGATGCCGCCAAAATCGGGTTCGCCAGCGGTACGCCCGCCAGTTCACAATCGATGGAGATCATTCCAGTTCACCTCCTTCGCCGGAAATACGGGGCCATCGGTGCATACCTTGCGGCTAGAGCCAGCGGAGGTTAACGTGCAGCTGTTGCATGCCCCGATGCCGCAGCCCATTCGCTTCTCGATGGAGACGTGGAGCTTGGCGCTGGTACCTTCCGCTTTTTGGGCCAGACTGTGCATCATGGCAACCGGTCCGCATGCGAATATCGTATCATAGCGGCTCGGGTCCACTGCATCGACAATGGTGCCGCCGGATTTGACGGTGACATTGCGGCCTAACTCGTGGAATCCGGTGACTCCGAAAGGGACGCTGGTGTATCCCAGATATACGCTGGCCTCGGGTATTTCCTTAGCTGCCAGCAGCAGCGGGGCTACTCCAATGCCGCCTCCTACCAGTGCCGTCCGGCCTTGGGGCTCGGGGAATCCTTGCCCGAAAGGTCCTTCCAGCTGAATCTTGTCACCCGCTTGAAGCGCCGATAGCAGCCATGTGCCTGTTCCATGCACGCGATATAAGAAGGAAACGGAGTCCTCCGTCTGGTTATGAACGCTGATCGGTCGTGACAGCACGGGATAGGTATCCCAGCAGCGAAGCATGAAGAACTGTCCCATTCGTGCCGAATAGCTGCCTTGAACGGTAAGTCGATATATGCGATGGGCCAATCTGACATTTTGAATAACAAGGGCCACGTTCTCATTCTCCTCCCTTGGCGTACTTTTTCCGCCCGCTATGTTCCTTGCTACAGTATCACAGACGGATAACGCTACCTGTGACATTTCTCATATTCGGGCGTTATCCGGGATTGATACCTTTTGTATACATACACGAGACTGAAAAGGGTGGGGGATCATACGTGAGAACACTGGTGATCGTTGCACATCCGGGTCTGCATGAGGGATCACGGATCAATCGCGAACTAACCGAAACGGCGAGACATAATCATGAGGTGACGATTCATGACCTCTATCAACGGTATCCGGATGGAGGCATCGATATCGAGGCCGAACAGCAATTGCTGCTCCAGCATGACCGCATCGTGTTTCAATTCCCTTTCTGGTGGTACAGCTCACCGCCCCTGCTGAAGCATTGGTTCGACGAAGTGCTGACCTTCGGATGGGCGTATGGGCCGGGCGGTGACAAGCTCCAGGGAAAAGAGTGGGGCGTAGCCGTTACAACCGGCGGAGTCGCGGAAGCCTATGGCAGTGCAGGATACAACCGCTACACGGTGGAAGAGCTGACACGGCCCTATGAAGTGACGGCGAGCCTGGTAGGCGCGATCTACTTGCCGGTATTTACCGTTCATAATGCCATGCAGTTGACGGATGAAGAGCTGCAGCGTCATGCGGAGGATTTTGCGTTGCACGTTACAGGAGCGGTGAGATCCAGGTAAGGGTTACTATTGAAAGCGTGCAGCTGCAGTGATGGTTCGATTTAATATTCATGAATTCGGCCGGATTCCATGAGTTGTTCCACGCGAAAGTATGTAGGATTCAAGTGTGTGTATCCATTCGGAGAAGGAAGAACTGAATAGCTGCTAAATTAGCCTGACGGAATTAGCCTGGCAGCAGAAGCTGCCGGGCTTTTCGGTGTACTGGCGAATTTCCGCGGATTCCGGCATATTTCGAACGATCAGGGGAGATTCCTGGGACTGCTGTGCTTAGGGTATGCTGCTGTTCTCATAAAAAAGGTAGGTGCGAAGAGCGCCACGATTTATTGATTAGAATGTAGATGCGGGAATTGCCAAATGACTCGAAAACATTCGTTGCATTGTGGAGACGCTTATTTTATACTCATATACATAGATTTACGATACATAGATTATCTAGGTATTGGAGTGATAGGGCGAATGGGCATTAACAAGGAGCTGCTGAAAGGCAGTACCGTCATTTTATTGCTTACCGTATTAAACAAGCGGGAAATGTACGGGTACGAGTTGATCAAGGAGATCGAGCAAAGTTCGGACGGGGTGTTCCTGATGAAGGAAGGGACGTTATACCCGATTCTGCACACGCTGGAGGCGGAGGGTTGGCTGGATTCTTCCTGGAGCCAGCATGATGGACGCAAACGGAAATATTACCGGATTACCGAGCGCGGCAGGGAACAGCTCCATGAGAAGACCAAGGAGTGGGTCAAATTCCGTACGGCGGTGGATACGGTCATCGGGGAGGGAAGCTAGTGCGACCGGTTGAAGAATACAAGGTTGTCCAAGACTTCCTGGCCCGGGTGTGCAAGCAGGTACGCGCAAGAGCCATGCATCCGGAAATCCGCGAAGAGCTGCTCGGCCATATCGAGGAGCGGACGGAGCTTCTAATGTTGGAGGGCAATGCGGAGGAGCCTGCGGTGCAGGAAGCAGTGAAACAAATGGGGGATCCGGGGGATATCGGCAAAAGTCTGCATATGGCTCATCGCCCTCAGTTGGACTGGAAGCTGCTTGTCCTGCTGGCCTTGCTCTCGATGATTGGGTTGTTCGGGGCACTGAGCGTGGATTATTCGGGTACGGAAGTCGTATCGGACTTTTTTGTGAGAAAAGCCGCGTTCTTCGGTATAGGACTGATCCTACTCGTCGGTCTGTATTTTCTGGATTACCGAAAGCTTAAGAGGTGCTCGGGGGTGTTGTTTTTTATCACGTTATGCCTTATGGCATTTACGTTGATTCGGGGTGTTGACGTCAATGGACTAACGATATTCCTGGATTTCGGCCCAATTATGATCCCAATGCTCGGTGTAGCATCTGTTTTTCTTCTCCTTATCGCCTTGTCAGGCATGAAGCCTGCGAGTCAGTGGGGGCTATGGGAAAGTGTATTCCACATCCTATATCGAGGTGTGCTGCCGATCATACTATACAGCTTGAGCGGTTCCATGGTGTATTTGTTCATCTATTTGTTAGGGTTCCTGGTACTGACCTGGACGACGAAAAGGAATATTAAACAATTTGCGGTACTAACGCTGCTGCCGTTTTTTGGATTAGCCTATATCTTGTTTACAAAAAGGGTATACCTCATGTGGAGACTTGAGGGGCTCGCAGACCGTGAGGGGGGCGGTGGTTATTTCATGCGGGTCATCGCGGATGCCGTTTCTTCTGCCGGTTGGTTCGGTCAAGGTTTTGCTGCGCCGAATCCGGGGATCCCGTACGTTTATAGCGACTCCATATACCCCTATCTGATATATTGCTTCGGCTGGTTGTTTGGCATTGTGGTTGGAATGGTTGTTCTTTTGTTCCTCGCCAGAGTGTGGAGTATATCCAATGTACTTCACGATTCCTACGGGAAAAATATCGTGACGGGTGTCATCGTGGTAATGGGGCTGCGCCTGCTCATGCCGATCCTTATGGGACTGGGAGAGGTACCTGTTATCAGCCTGGACTTTCCTTTTATTTCGTATGGCGGCGTCAACAACATGCTGGATTTTGCCATCGTCGGCCTGCTCCTCTCCATTTACAGACGCAAAAACATGATCCCACGCGGGGTGGGAGAAGCGGCCCCGATGAAGGTGGCTTAGTTAAATGGTCTATCTAGGCAGCCTCTATTTTAATCGGACAGACTTATCGTACAACACCTGCTGTTTTTAACTTACATGATACTAGATAACTCTCTTCGGATTGGTTAAGGAGGAACGGGATTCAATATAACACGGATGTTCATCCGAGGTACGATTGAACGCCAGACCCATCGTGAGGAGAGTTATCTTTTTTATCGTAAAGGACTGTAAAAAGATTCATGTTTTAACTAATAACCCCTATCTATATTCGAGGAATGCCATCAAACTTATGGCAATTCAAACGATAACTTACATTCTGGTCAAGGAGGAACCACATGCGGCAAATGGAGGAGAATATGGTTGTCCGGCAATTTTTGGACCGGGTGTGCAAGCAAGTGCGCACGAAGCAAATGCATCTTGAGATTCGAGAGGAGCTGCTAGGTCATATTGAGGATCGGGTCGAACTGTTGATGCTGGAGGGACATCCTGAAGAGTTCGCTGTACAGGAAGCAGTGAAACAAATGGGGGATCCGGGGGATATCGGCAAAAGTCTGCATATGGCTCATCGGCCTCAGTTGGACTGGAAGCTGCTCGTTATGCTGGCCCTGTTCTTAATCATTGGACTGGTTGGCATGGTGAGTGTTTATTACGCGGATGAAAGGTATTCCGTTAGCCTAGTCGAGAGGAAGTTGTTTTGCTTCGGAATCGGAGTATTATTCCTGATAGGTTTTTACTTTCTGGATTATCGAAAGCTAAAGAAATACTCGGCCCCTGTGTTTTTCCTTATTGTTATTCTAATGGTCATTTCATTGGTATATGGACAACTGCACGATAGGAGAACTGACTATATCAACATAGGTCCCATTGGAGTCAATATGATCACTTTCTCCTTGATACCGCTTCTGCTCGCTTTGGCAGGGATGAAGCCTGCCAGCCAATGGGGACGGTGGGAGGCGGTATTGAACATCCTCTATCGAGGAGTACTGCCTGTGGTCCTCTATAGCATAAGCAGCTCTATTATCTACACGTACATCTATGTGATTGGGTTCCTGATTTTGACATGGAGAACAAGTAAAAGCTTGAAACAATTCGCTATGATCGCGGCGCTGCCTCTTGTCGGAGTAGCTATTTTTCTCAGCACCCAGACAGATCATTTACTGCTCCGGTGGAGAGAATTTATGAACCCTTCTGCCAAAGAAATGTGGTATATGGGAAATAACGCGGATGCCATCCAAGCAGCAGGCTGGTTTGGGCAAGGTTTTGGTCAAGCTACACCGAGGATCCCATATGTCCTTTATGATAACGTGTTTCCATACCTCATCTATTGCTTCGGCTGGTTGTTTGGGATAGTAGTTGGCGTGCTGATTCTGCTGTTCCTCGTTAGACTATGGAATATTTCTACGGTTCACAAGGATCCTTATGCGAAGCATATCGCTGCAGTACTCATCGTTGTTTTTGGTTTTCGGCTGCTTTGGCCGCTGCTCATGGGGCTGGGTATTCTTCCAAAGGTTACATTGGAACCACCCTTCTTCTCTTATAGCGGGATGAACCAAATCCTGGACATGGCAGCAGTCGGCCTACTCCTCTCCATCTACAGACGCAAAAACATGGTCCCAAGCGAGGTGGGAGAAGCGGCCCCGATGAAAGTGGCTTAGTGGAAGCTGAAGATCATCCTTCGATTTCGACTAGCAGGCTAAAGTTTTGCAAAAGAAAAAGCGAGACCTTGGGCTCTCGCTTTTTTCTCTTTTATAGAGAGGTACCGTTATCCGTTCGGCGGCGTATAAGCTACACCTTCTCCAGTGCACCGGCTGCGATTTCTTCGATGTAGTGGCACGCCGCCTGATGACCTCCGCGCTCATCGACTTCTCGAAGCAACGGAGCCTCGGATCGACAGCGATCCGTGGCATACATGCAGCGGGTATGAAACCGGCAGCCGGAAGGCGGGTTGATCGGGGACGGAACATCCCCCTTGAGAATGATGCGTTCCTTTTTACGCTCGGGATCCAGCGTCGGGATGGCCGACAGCAGAGCGCGGGTGTAAGGATGCTGCGGGCGCCGGAAGAGGGAGTGCTTATCCGCGATTTCCACAATCGTTCCCAGATACATCACGATAATCCGATCCGAAATATGCCGAACGACCCCGAGATCATGGGAGATAAACAGATAGGTCAGCTTAAATTCCTTCTGGAGCGACTTCATCAGATTGAGCACCTGTGCCTGGATAGACACGTCAAGCGCAGAGACCGCTTCATCACTGATGATTAGCTTGGGATTCACGGACAAGGCGCGGGCAATCCCGATCCGCTGCCGTTGCCCGCCGCTGAATTCATGCGGGTACCGATTAGCTTGATAGGCGGCCAGGCCGACCGTTTCCAGAAGCTCGATGGCCCGTCCTCGCCGATCCTTTTTGGGAACGACATTCTGAATGTCCATCGCTTCTTCCAGGACTTGCAGCGCTGTTTTTCTAGGATTCAGCGAAGCATAAGGGTCCTGAAAAATCATCTGCAGATCTTTGCGCTTTCGGGTCATCTGCGTTTTGTTCAGGGAGAGCAGATCGGTCCCTTCGAACAAAACCTCGCCGGCCGTTGGTTCCTCCAGCCTCAGGATGGCCCGGCCCGTGGTTGATTTGCCGCAGCCGGATTCGCCCACGATACTGACAGTTTCCCCCTTATCTACGGAGAACGAAATATCATCCACGGCTTTTACGACGTTGACGGTACGGCCCAGGATGCCCCCCTTGATTGGAAAATACTGCTTGAGATTCTTTACCGTTAACAGCTCTTTGCTCATGGCAGAACGTTCACCTCGCTTTCCGTCTCCCATTGATCGGTGTATTTCCAGCACCGGACTTGCTGGTTATCATCCAGCACCTGAAGCTCCGGCAGTTTGTCATAGCACAGCTTGGCTGCATGGGGACAGCGGGGGGCGAAGCGGCAGCCTTCTTGCGGATCATAGGGGCTTGGAACAGAGCCTTTAATCGGCTCCAGTGTTTCTTTATCGATATCATGCCGCGGTAGCGAGTTCATCAGGCCGATGGTGTAGGGGTGCTTCGGATGCTTGAAGAGGGTCCGTACATCGGTATACTCCACCACTTTTCCGCAGTACATAACCGCTACGTCATCGCAGGTTTCCGCGACGATGCCCAGGTCATGGGTGATAAAAATAATCGACATCTGCAGCTTTCGCTGCAGCTCCTTCATCAGCTCCAGAATTTGAGCCTGAATGGTCACGTCAAGCGCCGTGGTCGGCTCATCTGCAATGAGCAGATCCGGATTGCACGCCAGCGCCATAGCAATCATGACACGTTGGCGCATACCCCCGGACAACTGGAAGGGGTATTGCCGGACCCTTTTTTCCGGGGAGGGGATGCCGACCAGTTTCAACATCTCAACGGCTTTGTCCATCGCTTGTTTTTTGCTCAGATTCTCATGGATTTGGTAGGCCTCCGCGATCTGATCGCCGACGGTGAAGACCGGGTTGAGCGATGTCATCGGCTCCTGGAAGATCATCGAGATCTGATTGCCCCTTATTTTGCGCATCTGCCGGTCGGATTGTTCGAGCAGATTCACACCGTTATACAGGATCTGGCCACCGACGATTCGTCCCGGATGAAAGATCAGCCGCAGGATGGACAGAGACAATATGCTTTTTCCTGAACCGGATTCGCCCACGATCCCGAGCGTCCTCCCCTTGTGCACGGTTAGGCTGATATCATCCACCGCTTTCACTTCGCCCATTTCGGTGAAAAAAGAGGTTTGCAGGTTCTTGATCGTGAGCAAACTTGAAACGTGCTGTTCCATCTTGTCTAAGCTCCCTTCGCTTTTAATTGGTCTTGCGTGCGTCCGTATGGACTCCCAAATGGATCGATTTTCGGTAAATAGTGGAACGTATATGTCCGCATTGGCTCACAATCAGCTCGATTTCAGCAAGTAGCAGATTCTGTGTCCGCATGGACACAAAATTAGCTCAATTGGTTGGATTGGTGATATTCGAGGACTGTGATTCCGCTATTTCTTGATTTTCTGCTCTTTAGCGGAGGTATGAGGACATGAGATCCGCTATGGCAAGATATTGAGGGTTAAATTCGTGATTCTGGGTTGATTAGCGGATCCTGTGTCCGGCTGGTCTCCCAAATGGATCGATTTCCGGTAAATAACGGATCGTGTGTCCGCATTGGCTCACAATCAGCTCGATTTCAGCAAAGTAGCAGGTCTGTGCTGATTTGCTAGCGGATCGTATGTCCGCATGGACTGAAAATTAGCTCAATTGGTCTGGATTAGCGATACTTGTTGATATTTGAGGACAGTAGTTCCGCTATTCCTTTGTTATCTGCCTTTTAGTGAAGTTATGAGGACATGAGATCCGCTATCGCAAGATGTTGCGTGCTAAATTCGCGATTTAGGGTACATTAACGGATCCTGTGTCCGGCTGGTCTCCCAAATGGATCGATTTGCGGTAAATAGCGCATCGTGTGTCCGCATTGGCTCACAATCAGCTCGATTTCAGCAAAGTAGCAGGTCTGTGCTGATTTGCTAGCGGATCGTATGTCCGCATGGACTCAAAATTAGCTCAATTGGTCTGGATTAGCGATACTTGTTGATATTTAAGGACAGTAGTTCCGCTATTCCTTTGTTATCTGCCTTTTAGTGAAGTTATGAGGACATGAGATCCGCTATCGCAAGATGTTGCGTGCTAAATTCGCGATTTAGGGTACATTAACGGATCCTGTGTCCGGATGGCCTCCCAAATGGATCGGTTATCGGTAAATAACGGATCCTGTGTCCGGATGTACTCCCAAATGGATCGGTTTTCGGTAAAAAACGGATTGTGTGTCCACATGGCCTCCCAAATGGATCGATTCTCAGCAAATAACGGATCATGTGTCCGCGTGGACTCCCAAACAGCTGGATTGGTCTGGATTAGCGATATTTGATGATATTAGAGGGTTGTAGTTCCGCTATTACCTTGTTTTCTGCCTGTTAGTGAAGTTATGAGGACATGAGATCCACTATCGCAGCAAGTTATATAGTTGAAAATCGCCAATCAATCGAAATCAATGCGCTTGTTGAAGTAACGGTAGGAGATGTCCACGAGCAGGTTCACGAGCACGAACATGATTGAGAGCACAAGCACGGTTGCCTGTACGACCGGGAAGTCCCTTGCCCGGATCGAGTCGATGACGTATCGTCCCATGCCGTTCACGGCGAATACGGACTCGGTCAGCACCGCCCCGCCCAGCAGGCCGCCAAATTCTAGACCGATGACGGTAATGACCGGGATCATGGCATTTTTCAAGGCATGCCGATAGATAATGACGCGTTCCCGGACGCCCTTCGCCTGGGCAGTTCGAATGTAGTCCTGACCGATGACCTCCAGCATGCTGGATCGGGTCATTCGGGCAATAATCGCGGCGCCGCCTGTCCCGAGCGTGATCACGGGAAGGACGGTTTGCGACCACGTGCCCCAGCCGGAGGGACGGAACCAGCCCAAATCCACGGCAAAATATTGGATCAGCATAAGCCCCAGCCAGAAGTTCGGCATCGACAGTCCGAACAGGGCGATGAACATGACGCCGATATCGGCAGGCGAGCTTTTTTTGACGGCGGAGATGATGCCGGCCAGAATGCCGAGAAATACAGCCAGGATCGTAGAGTACACGGCAAGCTCGACGGTGATCCAGAACCGGCTTTTGAATATTTCATCGGCGATGGGACGGCTGCTGCGGATCGAATCTCCCAAATCCCCCTGCAGCAAGCCGCTGACGTAGTTCCAATACTGAAGCGGCAGCGGATCGTTCAATCCCAGGTTCTCGCGGATCTTCTCCACCTGCTCCTTGGGTGCCCCTTCCCCGATAATGACCTGCGCTGCATCTCCCGGAATGAGGTGCATCAGCAGAAAGACGACGATGGTAACGCCAATGACAACAGGTATCGTCTGAATCAGCCTTCGAATGGAATAGATGAGCATGGCCCGGCAGCTCCCTTCATTATTTTTTCATTTTCGGGTCAAGGACATCCCGCAAGCCGTCACCCAGCAGATTAAATGCGATGACAACAAACACGATCGACAAGCCGGGGAACAGGGCAACATGGGGGTGCTCCATAATATAGTTGCGCCCATCATTCAGCATGGCTCCCCACTCCGGCGTCGGCGGCTGCGCGCCAAGACCGAGGAAGGACAGGCCGCTGGCGGTCAGGATGGCAACAGCTATCCGCAGCGTAGCCTGCACGATGATAGGGGATGTGATATTCGGCAGAATATGCCCGAAGATGATTCGACCGTCGCTCGCGCCCAGCGAACGCATGGCATCAATATATTCGAGCTTGCGCACGGCCAGCGTCGAGCCGCGCACGACTCTGGCAAAGGTGGGAATCGAGAAGATGCTGACAGCGATGATCACGTTGAACAGATTTTTTCCAAGAACGCTGACAACCGCCAATGCCAGCAGAATGCCGGGAAACGCCAGCATAACATCGGTAATTCTCATAATGAGCGCATCCCATTTACCCCCGTAATAGCCGGATATGATTCCGAGCACGACACCAAAGGCTGCTCCGATAATGACCGAAATAAAACCGACCGAGAGCGTAAGACGCATGCCATGGATAATCCTTGTGAAAATATCTCGCCCGTTGTGGTCCGTACCAAACCAATGGTCAGCGGACGGCTTCAGCAGTTTCGTAGAATAATCCACTTTGGTCGGATCATACTGGGTGAGCAGGGGGCCAATGATCGCGACAAGAATCATCAGCAGGAGAAAATAACCCCCGAATAAGGCCGCTTTGTTCTTCTTCAGACGGTGATAGAAAGATTTCCATTGTACGAGGCGAGTTCCACTAGGGAGCGATTCTTGTGTTCTGGCATCAGCGGTCATGTTAGGCAAGTGAAATCATCCTTTCTCCAAGTATGGATGTCAGAATTGGTATCGTAGAAACGTGAGGTAAATCTGGCTTCTACTGGTATAAATATCAAATAGTAAAATATATGTTAACTGTGCATGAAATATTTTCCTATTTTGATTGAGAAAGGGGAGTTTGTTTCACATGACAGGTAATAGAAGATTAAAGTGGCTTGTCTGCATTTTGGTCATACTTGCCGTAATGATGTCTGCGTGCAGTAGTCCAAGCAAGAGCAGTAACCCCGAAACGCCGCCAAACGGCAGCAATACGCCAACTCCTGATCCGGGGGCCAAAGATCCTCCCGAAGGAACAACCGACACCGGTGCGAATGAGCTTGTGATTGCCTGGCTTTCTGATCCGCCATCCATGGACCCTCATATGTCGACGGACCAGCAAACGAGCGTAATGACAACGCATATTTATAACACGTTGGTGATTCATGATAAGGATCTGAATATTCAGCCAGGGCTCGCCGAGAGCTGGAAAGCGGTCGATGAATTGACTTGGGAGTTCAAGCTGAGACAGGGCGTGAAGTTTACGGACGGCTCTCCATTCAATGCAGAGGTGGTCAAAGCCAACATTGATCGTATGCAGGATCCGGAGGTTGCTTCTCCTCGCGCATCGCTTGTCGGCATGATCAAAGAGGTTAAAGTCGTTGACGAATACACGGTGCAGCTCGTGACCGAATATGCCTTCTCGCCGCTGCTTGCCCATCTGGCCCATTCTGCGGTGAGCATGGTTAGTGCGGAAGCCATCAAGCTGGATTACGAGAAACTGAAGGCAGGCGAGAAGGCAGGCGCATATCTGGCGCAGAACCCTGTAGGTACGGGCGTATTCAAATTAGAGAGCTGGAACCCCGGACAGGAAGTGAAGCTGGTGGCGAATGCCGATTATTGGGGAGATAAAGCGAAGGTTGAACGGGTCACGTTTAAGGTCGTAAGCGAAGAGGGAACGCGGATCGCGGAGCTGGAAACCGGCTATGCGCATATTATCGATCCGGTGTCGCCGAGCAGCATCAGCCGCATTGAGAGCACGGACGGCATGTCCCTGAACCGTCAGGCATCGCTGAGTCTGTCGTATATCGGGTTTAACAATAACAAAGAGCCGTTCAACGATGTACGGGTTCGGCAAGCCTTATCGATGGCCATCAATAAGGATGAGATCATCTCGGGTATCTACGAAGGCACGGGCATCCCTGCCGTCGGTCCACTGGCACCGGACGTGAACGGCTATGATGCTACCGTCAAGCCGATCGAACATAACATCGACCAAGCGAAAGAGCTGTTGAAGGAGGCCGGCTATGAGGGGGGCTTCTCAACGACCATCTGGACCAATGACAATCCGGAACGGATTAAGATCGCCGAGTACGTACAATCCAAGTTGAAGGAATTGAATGTTGAAGTCAAAATCGAAGTGGTGGAGTGGGGAGCATATCTGGCCCAAACCGCAGAAGGCAAACATGATATGTTTGTTCTCGGATGGTCCACGGTAACGGCCGATGCCGACTATGGCATGTATGAATTATTCCATTCCAAAAATGTAGGGGAGCCGGGCAACCGTACCTTCACGAAGGATCCGGAACTGGATAAACTGCTGGATGCCGGGCGTAAAGAGAACGATCCGGAACAACGCAAGCTCATCTATAAGCAGGCGCAGGAGAAGCTGGTTGAGTTAGCGCCGATGCTGTATATCCATCATCAGGAGTATTTAAACGGAGTCAGCAGCAAGGTGGAGGGCTTCTGGCGGCATCCGAACGGTATCATGCAGCTGCATCAAGTGTCCATTCAGCCATAAGGATGTCCTGAAAGCTTTATAGCTTTGTATCGTCGTATCTTATAGAGTCGTTTAAGCCAAAGAGGCCCTATGTTGGGGTCTCTTTTTTGATGTTGTTAGCGTGCCGGGACAAATGAATAGGACGCCCCATGGATCATAAGCAGCGTTCGTTGAGCATCTGAATAGATTATGCAGCATGTCCGAGTGGATGAAATTGATGTCGCGTTTTTTGCGTCAAATGAATGCTGAAAAGAATATAATATATACGTTGACACGTATATACACTTCGGTGTATATTGAAACCATGAATACTTCAGCTATGCAACTAACCCTGTTCACGATCTCGGAGCCGAACCGTTTCAACATAGTCGAACTCTTAAAGCAAGGGTCGAGATCGGTCAGCGACATCGTAGAGACTCTGGGAATCGGCCAGCCCCAAGTATCCCGCCATCTGCGGATACTGAGCGAGGCCGGGCTGGTGAAAGTCCGTAAGAACGCACAGCAGCGCATTTATAGTCTTGAAGCCCAGCCGTTTCAGGAGTTGGACGTCTGGCTCGATTCGTTCAGTCGACTATGGGAAGAGAGACTCGACAAGTTCGAGGACTATATGAGCGACTTCAACGGAAAGGAGAGTTAAACCAATTTTTTATAACTAGCTCCACAGGAAGATCCGGCTCTGCACGCAGAGCCGATTTCACAGATAGGAGGAATCCACATGGGCAGGAAAACCACCATCACGAAAGACCGGGAGCAGCGGAAGCTGACCGTGGAGCGTGTCGTATCGATACCTCTGAAGCTGTCCTGGCAGGGATGGACGAAGCCGGAACACATCGAACGCTGGTGGGGGCCAAAGAACTGGAATGCCACGGTATATGAGATGGATGTCAGACCGGGCGGCGTATGGCGCTATAGACTGGCTCCCGATGCGGCGGGAGAAGGGGAAGAAGCCTTCTGCAAGGCGACCTACTCCGAAGTGGTGGAGTTATCGAAGCTCGTCTATACGGATACATTTACGGATCAGGACTGGAGCCCCGTGGCAGGCAGTGACATGTTAACCTCGGTTACGTTTGAAGTGGGCGGGGAAGGGACCAGGCTAAGCATCATCACCCATTTTGCTAGCGTAGAGCAGCTGGAGGCTGCTGAAGGCATGGGAATGGTGGAAGGATACGCAGATACGCTGGAACGGTTCGAGGATGAAATCAGCTTGTACATAAATTAAAGGAAGATAAAAGGAGAGATGATCATGAACTACGTTATGTCAAATGACGGCACCCGTATTTTTTATGAAAAGAAAGGGACTGGTCCGGCTGTCATTCTTGTAGCTGCAGCAGCTTCGGATCACAACGATACAACGCGCCTAGGGGGGCTTTTGTCCGAACATTTCACCGTTTACAATTATGATCGCCGGGGACGGGGCAGCAGCACGGATACGGCTCCGTATGCCATTGAACGTGAGGTCGAAGATATCGATGCCCTTATTCAGGAGGCGGGCGGCAGCGCGTATGTATTCGGAAGTTCCTCGGGCGCTGTTCTGGCTCTGGATGCGGCGAGCAAACTCGGAAGCAGTAAAGTTAGAAAACTGTTTTTATATGAGCCGCCGTTTATCATTGACGATAGCCGCGAGCCCGTACCGGCGGAATACGTGCAGCATTTGAATGCGCTGATGGCCGGGAGCAGGCGCAGCGAAGCCGTGGAATATTTCATGACGGCAGCGCTGGGAATCCCCGCGGAATATATAGAATTCATGAAGGCAGATCCTTCTTGGCAGGTCATGGAGGGCATGGCGCATACATTGGCCTATGACGGCATGATCATGGGGAGCACGCAATCCGGCCAACCGCTGCCAGCAGATCGCTGGGATGTTGATGTCCCGGTGATGGTGATGACGGGCGAGAACAGCGGAGCTGTGTTCCATGGGGCCGCGAGCGCTTTGGTCGACTTGCTCCCTCAGTGCGAGCACCGAATGCTGCCTGGTCAGGACCATTCTGCCGTCGTGATGGCGCCGGAAGTGCTGGCTCCCGAGGTATCGGGATTTCTGCAGCCTTCGGCAGACCGAATACCGAGATAAAAGAGCCTGTCGCGCAAAGAACCCGTGACCCTTAGGGCCACGGGTTTTCACGTTCCGGTCGAAGTATTCATTCGGACTTCTGAAACGGCTCAATAAAATGATTAAAGGCGCTGGTGCGAAACAAGTCGCGCCGGAATATAAAATGGACCCTGGAGCTGCGGTAACGTTTGGGGATTTGGAAAGCCTGTAATTTCCCGGCATCCACCCAGTCCTTAACGGAAGAACGCGTTAGCAGCGAGATGCCCAGCCCGGCGGCCACACCGCCCATGATGGCTTCCAACGTGCCAAACTCCATAATGTTCATGGGCCCGACGTTCTCTTCATGAAGCCATTGCTCCAACCGTTTACGGTGGTAGCAGCCCTTGCCGAAGAACAGCAGCGGTTTGGTGAGCAAATCGCGAAGCGCAGCATCCGTGGGTTCCGAGATGAGGACAAGCTCCTCGTCAAAGGCTCGGATTTCGTCAAAGTCCGGGTAATCCAGAGGTCCGCTGATAAATGCCCCGTCCAGTTCATACTCGTTCAGGGCTCGGATCAAGTCAGCCCTGTGGCCTGTAATTAATGACAGTTTCACGTCAGGATATCGTCTATGATAATCCAGCATGATACCGGGAAGATGGACCGCGGCCGTGGTTTCCGATGAGCCGATCCGCAGCGGCCCCGACGGTTCTTCCGAGAATTTAGTCGATTTCATGGCTTCGTCAAGCAAACGCGTAATCTGATCGGCATATTTGAGCAGATTACAGCCGGCCGAAGTTAAGGCAACGCCGCGGCTGAGCCGATAGAACAGAGGCGTGTTCAGCTCGGATTCAAGCTGCCGGATTCTAGCGGTCACGTTTGATTGCACGTAACCAAGGCTGGCTGCAGCCTTGGTTATATTTCCTTCACGGGCAACAGCCTGGAATATCTTCAGATCCCCACTTTCCACCTTAGCAGCCTCCTTATATCCATCATTCACAGTGATGGTTTATATCTTATTTAATTATTTTACATGATATGAAGGTCGGAATAAACTGAGGATACACTTGGTAAGGAGAGGGGAATTCATGGCATGAGCAAACCGCGTATGCTGTTTCTGACGATATTTACGATGCTGGTTGCGGGACTTAACTTCCCGATCGGCAAAATGGCGCTGTCCTTCGGTTCCCCATTCGTGCTGCTGGCGATCCGGTTTGTGGGCGCGGGCCTTCTGCTGCTGCCCTTCATTGTAAGACGGGCCCATCCCAGGAGCAGCGCTGCCTGGCTGAAGCTGGCAACGATCGGTCTGTTTCAATCGGCACTCGTGATGAGCGGCATCTACCTGAGCATGCAGACCATTTCTTCTGGCAGTTCCTCGGTTCTGTCCTCCAGTAACCCGATCTGGTTCATCGTGTTCAGCTTCCTAATCTTCGGTATGAGGTATCGTCTTCTTCAGTGGGCGGGCGTGATCATCGGTTTTATCGGCGTATTCATTACGCAAGGCTTAGAGATGCAGATGCAGAGCGGATTCTGGTTTGCGCTGGGTGCGGGGATGGCCTGGGGCATGGCGACGCTGCTAAGTTCCCGTTGGGGCAAGGAGTTTGACGCTTGGGTCATGGCTGCCTATCAGATGCTGATCGGGGGCATCCTTCTACTCATCGCAAGTCCGCTGCTGGAGCAGCCGCATTTTGTATGGGATTCGTCCCAGATCGTCAAGGAGCTCTTTGTTCTGGGCTGGATGATCCTGATGAGCTCGATTGCTCAGTTCGTTACCTGGTATTATGTGCTGCGCAATAGCGATCCCAATAAAGCGAACGTGTATCTGTTCCTCATTCCCGTGTTTGGCGTATTATCCGGATGGCTTATACTAGGCGAGCAGCTGCATTGGTATACCTTGGCCGGCACAATGTGTATTGGGCTTGGCATTTATCTGGTGAATCGGCCTGGACGAGTGGATACAACAAGAGATCCATTCACGATCAAGGAGCGGTGCGGAACCTTATAAAGGGCAAGAAATCTAATATATTCGGAATTAGCAGGTCACGGCGATGGATTCGCGTGGCCTGCTTTTTGCTGTGACGACCAAAGGTTTTCTGGCCTGAGTGGGTATCATGACAAGCAGCGACAAGAATGATGTTCCAGGGAAAATCTCGCCCCAGCAAAATAAGTAAATTTTATTAAAAATAAATCCATGTTATATTAAATTTACTAACGCCTTTGGAGAGGGGATAGGATTCATGAGTGGTTTGAAGGAAATTGCAAAGCTCGCGGATGTCTCGGTGTCTACAGTGTCCAACGTGCTGAACGGGCGCAAGAACGTGGGGCGGGAGACGAGGGAGCGGGTGCTGAGATTATGCTCGGAGCACGGCTATTTTCCGCATAAGTCAACCAAATCCGATAAAAGCAACACGATTATATTTGTCTTCAGCGACTTTGATCGCGATTATTATTTAAAGATCATCAAGGGGATCAGCCATTGCCTGACGGAGAATGGATATGACCTTATCATCTGTACGAATAAATCCAGCACCAATTTTATGCGCAGCAAATTTGCAAGCGGTACCATAAGTTTGGATCGGAATATGACGGACGAATATTTAGTCTCGGTAGCCACGCCGCAGTTCCCCGTCGTTCTCATGGACCGGATTATTGATAACGAGTACGCCAACACCAAAAGCGTGATCGTGGACAACTACCCCGTGATGTGTGAAATGGTCCAGGCCTTGGTGGATAAACAGTTTACGAATTTTGGATACATTGGCGGCTTGGAGTTTACCCTGGATCACAAGGAGCGATTCGCCGGATTTATGGATACGCTTGCGAAGAATGGCATCGTGTTTGACCGCCGCAATTACTTTCATGGCGACTACAGCGAGGAAAGCGGATATCAGGCGGCCAAAATACTGATCCTGAGCAACGTTTTGCCTGAAGTGCTGGTCTGTGCAAATGACAATATGGCTCTGGGCGCGATCAAAGCTTTGGAAGAGAACGGAATACGGGTGCCGGAGGATATCTCGATCACCGGATTCGATAATTCGGATGCGGCGGCGATGGCCGGTTTGACCACGATTGCGATCCCGCGTTATGAAAGCGGTTATTTGGCGGCGAAGGAGCTGCTTGAGATGATCAAGGGCACAACGGGCAGGGAGCCCTTTAAGCTGAATGCCACCATTCAGTGGAGAAAAACGGTGAGATAAACTTTACGATTGTGACTAGTAAAATATCAAGAATTTTACTAGTTTTTTTACTTAGTATTTTTATGAAAACGCGTACAATTTTTATTGACATTCTAGGTAAACCGCCCTATGATGGGTTTGTAAACGTTTTACTTTATAGAGTCCTTAAGGGGGAGGCGTGTCACTTGAAAAAAGTAAAAAAGGTATTAAGCATACTAACAGCAACGGCTTTGGTTGCGACACTTGCAGCCTGTGGTGGTACATCTGACAATGATTCTGGAGCAGCATCCGGGGGAGATAAGCTGAAGAAAATTACACTCTTCCAATCGAAAGTTGAAATTACAGAACCTCTTGAAGCTTTGGTTAAAACCTATAAAGAAGAAACCGGCAATGAGGTTGAGGTATGGGGTGCCGCAGGTGATGCTTATTCGCAGCAGCTGGTAGCGAAGCTCAGCAGCAACCAGGGACCGACCATATTCAGCGTGGCTCCAGGGCCCGAGTCCGAGAAGCTGAAATCCTATTTCTCCGATTTGAGCGGTGAAGAGTATGTTAAGAACATTGCGCCTGACATGGAATTGAAGGTCGATGATAAAACCGTCGGCGTTCCATACGGCGTAGAAGGTTTTGGCCTCGTATACAACAAGGATCTGGTAGATCCGGCTAACATGAAAGACCTAGATTCTTTCACCAAGACACTGGAGCAGCTGAAAGCTGACGGCAAGAACGGCTTGAGTTTGTCCCAGGAGGCTTACTTCTTGATCGGACACATCATCAACACGCCGTTTGCGCTTCAATCCGATCCGTTGGCCTTCATCGACCAGCTGAACAAGGGCGAAGTGAAGATGGCCGACACGAAGGAGTTCCAAGAGTGGGCGAAATTCATGGACGTCATCAAGGCCAACACCAAGAATCCGCTGGAAGTGAAATATGATAGCCAGATGGGCGACTTCGCTACGGAAAAAACAGCTATGGTGCATCAAGGCAACTGGAGTTACTCCATGCTTGCGGACTTCGGTGACTTCGGCTCCAAAGTCGGCATGATGCCGTTCCCGCTCGCCGGCAACGACAAAATCGCCGTAGGCGTGGCAAGCTACTGGGTCGTAAACAATCAGGCCGATGCTGAGGAAGTCAAAGCCGCAAACGCTTTCCTGAACTGGCTCTTTACCAGCGACAGCGGCAAGAAAGCCATCGTAGACGATTTCAAATTCATTCCGGCTTTAACGAATATTGAAGCAGGCGATCTGGATCCGTTGTCTCAAGCCGTGCACGAAGCAACAACGAAGGGTGAGACGATCACTTGGGCGTTGAACTACTTCCCATCAGGAATCATCACCAATGACCTGGCTCCGGCTACGCAGGAGTACTTCATGAATCCGGGCATGACAGGCGAGCAGTTCCTGCAGAAGCTGGATGAAGTGTGGGCGAAAGCATCGAAATAATCGAGGCCGAGCGACCGTCATCTGATATAACAATTCCATGAAAACGAAAGCCTAGCCTCAGACGTTCTGATGATGAGCGTTAGGCTTTTGTTTTTTCTAACACGAATTCAAGGTTTGATGCCGCCTTGCGGGAATCATCCGGAACGGAAAGAAGGTATGGATTATGAGCAAAAGAAAGGATAAAGCCTGGTTTGCCCTGTTTACGGTGCCGCTTCTGTTTATTTTCACGACCGTGGTTCTCATCCCGTTCATTATCGGGATTGTGTACTCCTTCGTCAATTGGGACGGCATTCCGGCAAATCCCAAAGTATTCGTAGGATTCGACAATTACGTTCAGCTGTTCCAGGACGACCGATTCCTGTCATCGGCTTGGCATACGGTTCAATTCACGCTGCTCGCACTGGTATGCGTCAATATTCTGGGTCTTGGCTTTGCGCTGCTGGTGACGACAAAGCTCCGCTCGAGAAATGCGGCCCGGACGATGTTTTTCATGCCGAACCTGATCGGCGGCCTGATTCTGGGTTACATCTGGCAGTTTATTTTTACGGATGCCTTCAGCTTCCTGGGCGAAAAGACCGGATTTGACAGCGTGTTCTTTAACTGGCTGCTGCATCCGCAGTTTGCGCTGTACGCCATCGTCGCCGTATTCACCTGGCAGCTGGCGGGTTATACGATGATCATTTACATCGCGGGCATCCAGGGGATTCCGGATGAGCTGATGGAAGCGGCCAAGGTCGATGGCGCCAACCTGTGGCAGCGTCTGAAGAGCATCGTATTCCCGCTGTTAATGCCTTCGTTCACGATCTGCCTGTTCCTGACGCTTTCTGGTGCGTTCAAAATCTACGACGTGAACCTGTCGTTGACCAAGGGCGGTCCGAGCAATGCAACGGAGATGTTTGCGATGAATATTTTCAATGAGATTTTTGCTTACGGTAATTATGGATTAGGTCAGGCGAAAGCGATCATCTTCTTCCTGATTGTGGCCGGACTCACGCTGACGCAAGTCATCATCACGAAGAGAAGAGAGGTGCAGATGTAATGAAGAAATCAGGGAAATGGCTGCTCGATATCCTGCTGTTCCTCGCTGCGCTGGTCTTCTTGTCTCCGGTCTTCATCATGCTGATCAACTCGTTTAAGGATCGTGCCGAGCTGTATGAGAATGCGCTTGCGCTGCCTTCTTCCTTCAGCTTTGAATACTATAAATCCGCGATGGAGAAAATGAATTTCTTCACCGCTCTGGGCAACTCGCTGTATGTCACCGTCATCTCGGTGATTATCGTCATCGTGCTCGCATCCATGACGGCATGGATGTTGGTGCGGACGGATAATAAGCTGAGCAAAGTTATTTTCTTTACCTTCGTGGCGACCATGCTGATTCCGTTCCAAACGCTGATGATGCCGCTGATGCAGGTGATGGACTGGATTCGCACCAATCTGCACATTCCGATGCTCAACACCCATGAGGGTTTGATCTATATGAACGTCGGCTTTACGTCCAGTATGGCGGTCTTCCTGTACCACGGGTTCATCAAATCCGTACCGGTTGCGCTGGAGGAGGCAGCTACGCTGGACGGCTGCTCCAAGCTGGGCGTGTTCTGGCGAATCGTGTTCCCGCTGCTGAAGAACATCAGCGTGACCATCGCGATCCTGAACGTCATCGCGCTGTGGAACGACTACCTGCTTCCATCGCTGACGCTGTCGGATAAAGGGCTGCGAACGATTCCGCTCTCGACCTTCTATTTCTTCGGGGAGTTCACGATTGTGTGGAACCAGGCGATGGCCGGTTTGACGCTGACGATCATTCCGGTTGTCATTTTCTATATTTTCGCGCAGAAATACATCATCAAAGGGATTGCGGCAGGTGCGGTAAAATGAGGCGGATCATTACGAGGGCCGACGATTATGCTTCCAGCCGTTCCGCTAATGCTGCGATTACCCGGGCGGTTGAGGCCGGATTCATTAAAAACGTGTCTATCATGGCGCCCGGTCCTTATCTTGCCGAGGCCGCGCAGCTGTTGGCGCATCGCAAGGACATCTGCTTCGGCTTCCATATGACGCTGAATGCGGAATGGGATAACGTACGCTGGGGACCTGTTGCCGCGAAGGAACAGGTTCCTTCGCTTGTCGATCGGGCGGGATATTTCTATCAGGACCCGATCCTGTTCCAGGATCATCCGCCATCGCTGCAGGAGATCCTTCTAGAGTGCGAAGCGCAGCTTGATAAACTGACCGCAGCAGGCTTCAACATTTCTTATGTCGATTCTCATATGCTGCCGGAGCGCTTCATACCCGGGCTGCAAGAAGAGCTGGACCGCTGGATGGAAGCGAAGGGACTTATCAACCATCGCTATTATTACAACTTCTTCCCGGGCGGCGTTCCGGACGGGATCGAGTCGTTTGAAAGGGTTCTTGGCGGCTTGACGGAAGACCAGTACTTCTTTCTGTCCCATCCGGCACGGTATTCGGAGGAAATGGTGCAGTGCGGCAATGCTCAAGTGGATGGGGAAGCGCTGGCGCGAGGACGCGATCAGGAGGCTTCCTTTCTTGCGCGGGAAGACTTGAATGACATTAGTGAGCGACTGGGTTTTCGTGCTATACGATATGATGAAGCGTTACCATTGCCTGGTGTATAATGGAAGGGTCATGATGAATTTATCTTGTTATACAGGGAGAGGCGGAAAAGGATGAACATGAATACGGTTCAATTATTGCCAAGAAGTACCCCCGAAAACCAAGGAATCTCATCTCAGTCCATTGAACGTTTTATCGGATCGATTCAGGAGAAACAGCTTGAACTCCACAGCTTCATGCTGGTACGGCATGGACATGTCGTAGCGGAAGCCTGGTGGAAGCCGTATCAGGCGGACAAACCGCATATGCTGTTCTCGTTAAGCAAGAGCTTTACTTCTACCGCGATCGGACTGCTGACCCAAGAGGGACAGATTGCGCTGGAGGATCGGGTGATCGGCTTCTTTCCGGAATACGCTCCTGAAGATCCCTCGCCGAATCTGTCCGCGATGACGATTCGTGATTTGCTGATCATGGGAACGGGACACGCCCAGGAGCCTGCCATGCCGTCCGATATTTGGGCGGCCGATTTTCTTAAACAAGCGGTTGAGCATGAACCCGGCACACACTTTGTATATAACAGCGCAGCGACTTACATGCTCTCGGCAATTCTGCAGAAGGTCACCGGCATCACGCTGTTGGATTATTTGCAGCCCCGTCTGTTTGAGCCGCTCGGCATTCATGGAGCCACCTGGGAAAGCTGTCCTCAGGGGATCAACACCGGCGGATGGGGACTTAAGCTGAAGACCGAGGACATTGCCAAGTTCGGTCAGCTTTATCTTCAGAAGGGGGTGTGGGAAGGCCAGCGCCTGATTCCGGAAGCGTGGATTGAAGAGGCAACCTCCAAGCAGATATCCAACGGACCTGCGGATTCCTCTTCGGATTGGACCGAAGGGTACGGCTATCAATTTTGGATGTGCCGCCACGGGGCCTACCGCGGTGATGGCGCATTTGGGCAATATTGCGTCGTGCTGCCAGATCAGGATGCGGTGATTGCGATTACCTCCGGACTAGGAGACATGCAGGCCGTGCTGAATGAAGTGTGGGAGCATCTGCAGCCGGCGATGGGATCTGATGCCCTGCCGGCCGATACCGGAGCGGAGGCTTCTCTTACTGGAACGCTGCAAGCGCTAAAGCTGGATCCGCCAAGCGAAGAGGCGGCATCCCCGGTCGAGAAGGACGTCTCCGGGATCGTATATGACCTCGAAGAGAATGAGGAGAAGCTGCAATCGTTCTCCATTCGTTTTGAAGAGGATGGCGCGGTGATGGAGCTTGCGGGGGAACGTGGCGTCAACTCGATTGCCTTGGGCAGGGGCGAATGGAAGTCGGGAACCACCTCACTGATCATGATGGCGGATAACGAGTATGCTGCCTCCATGACCTGGAAGGACGATCGGACGCTGGAGCTGACCATCCGACTGACAGAGACGCCATTCTACTTAACCACGGAATGCACCTTCGGTGACGAGGAAGGCATTCATCTTGCGTACTGGATGAATCAATCGTTCCAGGGCAAGGTGGTCCGGGAGATTAAGGGCAAGGTTACGGCGTGAAGCCAATAAACCAAGATACATTAAAAACCTCTCCATCGTCATGGAGAGGTTTGTTTGCATGCCGTAATTAGAATCGCTCCGACACCGCCTTTGCCTGCGTAAACAGGAGCAGGTAATCGCGCCCGCCGGCTTTGGAATCGGTCCCGGACATATTGAAGCCGCCGAACGGGTGGGTGCCCACCAAGGCGCCGGTGCATTTCCGGTTCAAATACAGGTTGCCGACGTGGAAATCGCGGCGCGCCTGCTCCAGGTGCTCGCGGTTGTTCGAGATCACCGCGCCAGTCAGCCCGTAGTCAGTATTGTTGGCGAATTGGATCGCTTCGTCGAAGGAGGCGGCCTTCGTGAAGGCCACCACCGGGCCGAAGATCTCCTCTTGGGAAATACGGGCGGTGCTGGCCACGTCCGCGAAGATTGTCGGCTGTATGAAATACCCCTCCGGATCGCCAGGCAAACCGCCGAGTACCAGCGTGCCTTCACCTTTCCCGATTTCGATATAGTCCAGAATTTTACGATAGGCCTTATCGTCGATGACGGGCCCTACCTGAATCTCGGCGTGAGTCGGACAACCGATCACCAGCTTCTTGGAGCGTTCGATGACCTTCTGCAGTACGGCATCATAGACGTCCTTATGCACGATGGCTCTGGAGCAGGCGGAGCATTTCTGGCCGGAGAAGCCGAATGCCGAAGCGGTGATCGCATCCGCCGCGAGATCCAGATCCGCCTCACTGTCTACGATAATGGCGTCTTTTCCGCCCATTTCGGCGATGACGCGCTTGATCCATCGCTGCCCCGGCTGCGTTTTGGCCGCGCGTTCCTGAATCCGCAGTCCGACGTCGCGGGATCCCGTAAAGCTGATGAACCTGGTCAGCGGATGATCCACCAGATAATCGCCCACTTCCTGGCCCGGTCCCGGCAGGAAGTTGACGACGCCCGGAGGCAGGCTGACTTCTTCCAGCAGCTCCACGAATTTGGCGGCGATGACCGGCGTGGTGCTCGCTGGCTTCAGCACAACGGTGTTACCCGAGACGATGGCTGCTGTGGTCATGCCTGCCATAATCGCGAGCGGAAAATTCCACGGCGGAATGACGATGCCGACGCCAAGCGGGATGTAATAGAGATGATTCTCTTCCTCCTCGTGAACCGTCAACGGCTGGGGCGCGCTTAGACGCTGCATTTCGCGTGCATAGAATTCCATGAAATCGATCGCTTCGGCCGTATCCGCGTCCGCCTCGGCACGCGTTTTGCCGGCTTCCAGCGTCATCAGCGCGGAGAACTCGAGCTTGCGCCGCCGCATGATCGCAGCTGCCTTATACAGATATCGTGCCCGTTCGCTCGGCTCGGTGTGCTTCCACGTCTCAAAGGTACGCGCTGCCGTCTGAATAGCTTGTTCGGCAAGCTCGGTATCGGCTTGGGATACAATGCCGATGACCTGACGTTTCCGAGACGGATTGACCGATTGTGCGGTACGCTCCGTATAGATTTTGGTACCGCCGATAACCAAGGGATACGATTGGCCAAGCTCGGCTTCGACTCCGGATAACGCCGCATCGTATAACTTGTTGTTCCACTCGTTGTTGAAATCCATAAATGGTTCGTTCCGAAAAGGTACGCGCATGGGAGGCCCCTCCTTAACATGATATGAATCGAAGCTTAAGGTCTATGGTCCAGCTGCTGAATGCATCATGGTGGGGTGTTTAGGATCTTCTGGTGAGAAGCTCTATGTTAGATATGTATGTCTTCCTGCATGCCGTCATGATTTTTGCATATGAGTTAAGATAGAGTGCATTTTGGTTTACCTTTTGCAAAGGGGGCGCACGCATGGACGGAACCGAGCTTTACCGTAAAGTGATCCTGACGGTGTCCGGTAATAAATTCGTGAAGTGGTTGTCGATCAAGTACGGTCGGAAATTGGCGGGCAGATTCATAGCCGGCGATACCTTGGATGAGGCGCTGGATGAAATTGAGAGGCTGAACGAGAAGGGCATTCTCGTCACGCTCGATCATTTGGGGGAGGGTATCACGACGCTGGATGAAGCGGCCGGGTACCGGGAGGAGTATTTGAAGCTTGTGGAAGGGATTGCCAAGCGGGGAGTGAAATCGAACGTATCGCTGAAACCGACACAGATGGGGATGGCACTGGACCCCGAGATGGCTTACGAGAACATCAAGCTGGTGGCGAAAAAGGCGAAAGAGCACCGGAACTTCGTTCGTCTGGATATGGAGGATTCCCCGTACACCCAGGCCACGATTGACATGACACTGCGGCTCCATCAAGAGGGGCTGACCAATGTGGGGACTGTGATGCAGGCCTACTTGTTCCGTACGGAGGAGGACGTCAAGAATTTAATGCATGCCGGTGTTAATCTGCGGTTGGTGAAGGGGGCGTACAAAGAGCCTGGAACCATTGCCTTTCAGCAGAAGCGGGAGGTTATTGACAACTATAAGAAATTGATCAAAATGCATTTTGATCAGGGCGCCTACGTCGCGATTGCTTCGCACGATGACCACATCATCGACTGGGTGAAGGTGTTTGCCGAGCAGAGCCGCATAGACAAACAGGAATTTGAGTTTCAGATGCTGTACGGGCTGCGGATGAACGATCAGGCTGCGCTTGCGCAGGACGGCTACCGCATCCGGTGTTATATGCCTTACGGAACGATGTGGTACCCGTATTTCACCCGGCGGCTGGCAGAGAAGCCGGCTAACCTGATGATGGTGCTCAAAAATATGTTCAAGTGAGCGGGGGAAAACAACCAATTGCAATGGAAGCGAGGACGGTAGCTCTTTCTAGCTGTCGTCCTAGAAATAATACGCCTCCGAGCAGTTCATTAGGTAGGAACGCTCCAGCGGAAGGCTACCTAACCGCTTACGGGTGATGTGCTGTTGCAGATTGGCCTCCAGATCGGCGAGGGCCGATACGGCGAGTTGCATCCGTACAGATCCCCATTGCTGCTGCTTCTGGGCATAGCGAACGGCCTCCGTCACGGGCATGCCTCTCAGCCTTGTAAAGACGGATGCCCAGCGGACCAGATCCGCGAACTCTCCCGTGCTTGGCAGTGCATATTCGGCATACCCGGCCGCGTTTTCGCAGCTGATTTTAAACAAACCGCAGTTGCAGCCTTGATCGCTCGAGGGGATAAAGCGTTCAGCCGAGCTCTGGTCGAAACGGAACATCTCCATGTTGCGGATGGGCTCTTCACATATTACAGGCGATGCGGTTTCGATGACGGGTGCCAGTGCGGCCTCGATGAGTTTCGTCATGATCTACGCTCCTTTATAGGAATGTTATATGCACGGCAAAAAGGCCTGGTGAGCAGAGATACCCCGCTCTCCAGGCCTATTTATCGTTAGAGGCCCTACTCCAGTGGCCGCTTCCGCTTAAGGCTCGGGTGGTGTTCTCTCTCAAAACGCGCCTACGAGGTTAGCTGACGGATTCGGGCTTGAGAGCACCCTACCGCAGCGCCTGACCATCAGGCCTGCGGATTCACCCCGTTCACCAACAGAAGCCCCATTGGCGATTTTGGTTCCCCCGTCTCCCGATCTGTCGGGAGCTCAGCGTAAATGAATGTTTCGAATAGATGGATGAATCATACGCCGGAGGAATCTAAAAGTAAATGGCCATATGGGACGGATACATTCCGAAAATCGATAAAAACCGCAAAAGAAAACGTGTACATTGGGTCGTGTCATCTATTATCATGGCAAAATCTCGGTATCTCGATAGATTACGATAAATATAAGAAAACAAGAGAAATACATAGTATAGAGCAGTATTCTGGAGATAATGGACCGGAATTGGTCCGTTCCTGTTCGACATAACGCCACATGTGTTTTTGCTCACATTTACTTCCTGCAGGGCCAGACGTATGATACGAACTATGAATTGACGGACATCAGAGACAGGCAAATGGGCAGCCGATCCATGAAGGCCTACAGACAGTGTGA
Source organism: Paenibacillus sp. GM2FR (assembly GCF_002803325.1). NCBI lineage: Bacteria > Bacillati > Bacillota > Bacilli > Caryophanales > Paenibacillaceae > Paenibacillus > Paenibacillus sp. GM2FR. Next base: position 413,904 of record NZ_MKZM01000009.1, read on the forward strand.
GAGCTCAGTTGGGCTCTTTTATGGATCGAATCTCGGGAGAAGGCACCATAGGCCTTCACTGAAATTGCAGGATGATGCGACTCTCACCGCTCGAACCTGATGCTGTGTTGTTTTGCTGGACCTGGATGTTTAGTCAATGGCTAATAGAATAACATGCTACTCGTTTTCAATTTTCGCTGAGTCCTTGAATGGAAAAGGAACGGGGGAACCAGTCGGGAGATGAATCTATCTCTCAGGGGTGAATCCCATGGACAAGATAACGGTCTATGGGTAGGGCGACTCTCACGCCCGAATCCGTCAGCTAACCTCGTAAGCGTATCGAGAGAGGCAACGATTGTCGTGGACTTGGGCCATGGTGTATTTCACCGTGTCCTATTAAGGAGCCTGCGGGAAGAGTTCTTCTCTTTCCACGGGCTTCTTTGTTGTTGCCTTCTCTTTCTGACCTTAGGAGGAGAAAAGAAGATGGAGAAACCGCAGGAATTCATCCTGGTATCCGCGCCGAACAAGGCCGGGGAGGAATTCGTCCGCCAGTTGATTCAAAAACATGTTTCGTTTGCGGCCATAGCCAACAACCGGGCTGAGCAGGAGAGGTTGCTGGATCTGGGCTGCAAACACATTATTCTGATTGATACAAGAGACGAGCAAACCTGGATCATTCCCGAGTTTTCCGTCAGCAAGGTGTTTCTGTTCGAAAGCAGCTTGAATTTGTGCTGTCGCTATTTACGGATTTGCCGGACTTGGACCGCAGAGTCGATTTATGTGATCACCCATTCCAGCAATCCGCGATTGATATACAAAGGGTTGGGTGCTGATGTGGTGCTTCATACGAACCATCGTCACGTGGCCTTTCTCATAGCGTCTATTGGCAGTTAAGCGTTTGGCTGATTTCACAACGAGTTTCGGGAGGTTGTATTCATGCAGGATTTAGTTATGTTGCTTATTTTGGGAGGAACCTACGGACTGCTCATGCTGTTTATGTCCTGGTGCGGGCGTGTGGTTTCGGAACCGGAGGCTGATCAGCCGTGATGATCATGTTGATATTCACGATTTTTATTTTTCTCTATTTGATTTATGCGCTGATTCACCCTGAAAAATTCTAGGGAAACGGCTGAAGGAGGAAGGCATTCGTCATGGGCATTTTACAAATTGCCATCGTTATACTCGTTCTGGTGCTGCTGGTCAAGCCGCTGGGAACTTATCTATACCAGGTGTTTCGCAATGAAAGCAATGGAACGGACAGATGGTTCTTCTGGGTGGAGAAACCGATTTTTGCTCTGATCGGCTTGAAAGAACGCAAAGGGATGACATGGAAAGGGTATGCCGTCAGCTTTGTGTTAACGAATATCGTGCTGGTTGCGGCGGGGTACTTGATTCTGCGGCTGCAAAAGGTGCTGCCGCTGAATCCGAACGGTATCGGTCATATGGAACCGACCTTGTCGTTCAACACGATCATCAGCTTTATGACCAATACGAATCTTCAGCATTACAGCGGGGAGTCGGGATTGTCTTATATGGCCCAGATGGCCGTCATTACGATGATGATGTTTACATCCGCCGCGACCGGGCTGTGCGTGGCGATTGCTTTTATCCGGGCGGTAACCAGCAAGGGCACGACCGTCGGCAACTTCTTTGAGGACTTCGTTAAGGCCCATACCCGGGTATTCATCCCGGCCGCGTTCATCATTGCGATGGTGCTGGTGGCGCTGCAGGTACCGCAGACGTTGAAGCCTACGCTCAGCGTCACGACGCTGGAAGGAAGCGAGCAGCAAATTGCGGTAGGACCGGTGGCTGCACTCGAATCGATCAAGCATCTGGGCACCAATGGGGGCGGGTTTATGGGAGCCAACTCGGCGCATCCATTCGAGAACCCGTCCCCGCTGACCAATGTGATCGAAATTCTGTGCATGTGGAGTCTTGGGGCGGCGCTCCCGTATACGTTCGGTTTGTTCGCCAAGAGCCGCAAACAGGGCTGGATTATTTTTTCGGTAATGATGACCTTATTTATCGGATTCCTGTCGCTGAACTATGCCGCCGAAACCAACGGCAATCCGGCGTTGAACCGCCTGGGCATCGACGTTTCGCAGGGCAGCATGGAGGGCAAAGAGGTCCGGTTCGGGATCGCCCAATCCTCCCTGTTTACGACGGTGACAACCGCGGCCACGACCGGGTCGGTTAACAACATGCATGATACGCTCACGCCGCTCGGCGGGATTACGCCGCTGTCCCTGATGATGCTGAATTCCGTTTTTGGCGGAAAAGGTGTCGGCCTGATGAACATGCTCATGTACGCGATCCTGGCGGTGTTCCTGGCTGGTCTTATGGTTGGCCGAACCCCCGAGTTTCTCGGCAGAAAAATCGAGGCCCGGGAGATGAAGCTGATTGCGATTGTCATTCTGGTACATCCATTGATCATCCTGGCTCCGACCGCACTTGCACTCATGACGGACGCGGGGCAGGCGGGCATTGCCCATGCGGGCTTTCACGGTATCTCACAGGTGCTTTACGAATACACGTCATCCGCGGCCAATAACGGTTCCGGATTTGAGGGTCTGTCGGATAACACGCCGTTCTGGAACGTTACAACCGGACTGGTCATGCTATTCGGGCGTTACATTTCGATGATTGCCCTGTTGGCAGTGGGCGGCTCGCTGATGCGGAAGCAATGGGTTCCCGAGACGCTCGGGACGTTCCGGACCGATAATAAGCTGTTTGCCGGCATTCTCATCGCGGTGGTTCTGATTATCGGTGCATTGACCTTCCTGCCAGTACTTGTGCTCGGTCCGATTGCTGAGCATCTGACGATCCGTTAATAGAAAAGGTGGCCTATTTCCATGAATAATACGAGAAAAAAAGCGATGTCCAAAGAGATGGTCCGTCAGGCGCTGAGGGACAGCTTCACGAAGCTGAATCCCGTCCTGATGATGAGAAATCCGGTCATGTTTGTCGTGGAAGCCGGGACTCTGGTTGTTCTGTTGATGACGATATTTCCGTCCTATTTCGGTACCGAGGGCAGTATCGGATTTAACCTGACCGTATTCGTCATCCTGTTATTTACGCTGCTGTTCGCTAACTTCGCAGAGGCGCTTGCCGAAGGACGCGGCAAGGCGCAGGCCGATTCCCTTAAGCAGTCGAAGCAGGAAATGACGGCCCATAAAGTGATGGAGAACGGAGGGGTACAATCCGTGCCGTCCACGGATCTTCGCAAAGGAGATATCGTGATCGTCACACAGGGCGAGATGATTCCCGGGGACGGGGAAGTCATTGCGGGCCTTGCGTCCGTTGACGAATCGGCGATTACGGGCGAGTCCGCCCCCGTCATTAAAGAAGCCGGCGGCGATTTCAGCTCGGTCACCGGGGGGACGCGGGTTGTCAGCGATACGATCCGCGTCCGGATTACGAGCGATCCCGGGGAATCGTTTATCGACCGGATGATCTCGCTTGTTGAAGGAGCCTCCCGCCAGAAGACGCCGAATGAAATTGCGCTGAACACGCTGTTGATTGTCTTAACGCTGATCTTCCTGATCGTTGTTGTTACGCTCGCTCCGATCGCGAAGTATCTTGGCATCGAGCTGTCCGTTCCGGTGCTGATCTCGCTGCTGGTATGTCTCATCCCGACCACGATCGGGGGCTTGCTGTCGGCGATCGGGATTGCCGGCATGGACCGGGTGACGCAGTTCAATGTGCTGGCGATGTCGGGCAAGGCGGTGGAGGCCGCCGGTGACATCAATACGATGATCCTGGATAAGACGGGTACCATTACGTTCGGGAACCGGATGGCCAGCCAGTTGATTCCTGTCGGCGGCGCAACGCAAGCATCGCTTTCACAATGGGCAGGCGTGAGCTCGCTGCTGGATGAAACGCCGGAAGGACGTTCCGTGCTGGAGCTGCTGAAGAAGGAAGGCCTCGAAATAGATGAAAGCATGACGGACGGGGCGGAATTCATCGAATTTAAGGCGGAAACCCGGATGAGCGGCATGGACCTAAAGGATGGCCGGAAGGTCCGCAAGGGTGCGGTGGATGCCGTTAAGGCGTGGGTGCAGTCGCAAGGAGGCCCCCTCCCTTCGGATTTGACGCCAAACAGTGACGCCATTGCGACAGAGGGCGGAACCCCGCTCGCTGTCGCCGTGGATAACCGCATCTATGGTCTGATCTACCTGAAGGATACCGTCAAACCGGGCATGAAGGAACGGTTTGACCAGCTGCGCCGGATGGGCATCAAGACGATTATGTGCACGGGCGACAATCCGCTCACCGCGGCGACAATTGCCCGTGAAGCGGGCGTTGATGATTTCATCGCGGAGAGCAAGCCCGAGGATAAGATTGCCGTCATCCGCCGAGAACAAGCCGAAGGCAAGCTGGTAGCGATGACCGGTGACGGTACGAACGACGCCCCTGCGCTGGCGCAGGCCGATGTGGGGCTGGCGATGAACAGCGGTACCACCGCAGCCAAGGAAGCGGCCAATATGGTGGATCTGGATTCGGATCCATCGAAGATAATCGAGGTGGTTGCCATCGGCAAGCAGCTGTTGATGACGCGGGGAGCGCTGACCACGTTCAGCGTCGCCAACGATGTCGCCAAATATTTTGCCATCATTCCGGCGATGTTCGCGGCCGCCATTCCAAGCATGAATGTTCTGAACGTCATGGGACTGGGTTCTCCCATGTCGGCGATTCTTTCGGCGCTGATCTATAATGCCATCATCATTCCGCTGCTGATTCCGCTTGCGATGAAGGGCGTGGCTTATAAGCCGATGAGCTCGTCGAAGCTGCTGCAGCGCAATGTGCTGGTCTACGGATTAGGCGGCGTGATTGTGCCGTTCATCGGGATTAAGCTGATCGATATGATCGTCCATCTTTGGATTTAGATATGATAATCATACCGGGGAGATAGATATAACTTGAAGTTGTTTTACGCGGAAAATATGAAGGAAAGGATCGAGGAACCAATGAATAATCCATTGCAAAAAACATCACCGGCGCCTCATGCCAAGGTGGGTGCTGCCCGTATTCCCTTAGGCATTGCCCTAAGAATGAGTCTTGTATTTATCGTGTTATGCGGAGTTCTCTATCCGCTGGTTACGACGGGGGCGGCGCAGCTGCTCATGCCGAAGCAAGCCGGCGGCAGCTTGATCACGGATGGGGACGGAAACGTGGTTGGCTCGGAATTGATCGGTCAGAATTTTACAGAACCTCAATATTTTCACGGCAGGGTGTCCAGCGTTGAATACAACGGAGCCGGCTCCGGCAGCAATAACTATGCACCTTCCAACCCGGACCTGATGGAACGAACGAAGGCCTCAATTGAAGCGTGGAAGGAGAACAACCCGGACGTTCCGGTGAGCGAGTTGCCGATGGATCTGGTAACCGATTCCGGCTCCGGATTGGATCCTCACATCTCCCCGCAGGCCGCGGATATTCAGGTTCCGCGGATCAGCAAGCTGACCGGAATTGCGGAGGCAGAGCTTGATCAGCTGGTAAAGGATCATACGAAGGGACGGGATTTGGGCGTGTTCGGTGAACCGCGCGTGAATGTGTTGAAGCTGAATCTGGCTCTCCAAGAGCTTCTTAACTGATCATGGATCCCTTTCGGAGGAAATCGCCGGAGGAAATCTTGCAGTCGATTTCAAAGCTACATCAGGGACGGCTCAAGGTATATATCGGGGCTGTGAGCGGATCAGGAAAAACCTATCATATGCTTCGCGAAGGACAGACCCTCAGGCTGCAAGGTATCGATATCGTCATATCCGCCGTATCCACGATGCAGCGTCCCGAAACGGTGGAGCAGGTCCGGCATTTGGAGCGGGTGCCCAGCATTCATTGGGTGGAGGACGGCGTAGAGAAGAAGGATCTTGATCTGGACCTGCTGGTGCAGCGCAACCCGGAGGTGGTGCTTGTCGATGGGCTTGCCCATCGAAACCGGAAGGGAGCGAGGCATGCCACGCGGCTGGATGACATCCGATTCCTGTTAAGCCGGGGAATCAGCGTCATCACGACGGTCAATGTGTATGAGCTGGAGGACGTGCAGGGCATTGCCGCCAAGTTGACGGGCATTAAAGCCAGCCATACGGTACCGGCCGATACGCTGGAGAGCGTCGATGAGGTGGTGCTCATTGACGTAACACCTGAAACGATGCTGGACCGGGCACAAGACGGCCTGCTTGGAGCGGGCAGCATATGGAAGCAGGGCAATCTGGCCGTGCTCCGGGAGTTGACGCTCCGCCTCGTTGCCGAAGGCGTGAGCCACTCGCTGGAGCGGTACCGCAAGGAACAGGGACTCGCCGGCCCATCGGGAGCCCATGAGCGTATACTGGTATCTACCCAATATCATTGGAACGGGTCCATCTATATGCGGCGCGGGCAGCAGATCGCAAAGCGACTAAACGGCGAGCTGTTGGCCGTCACATTTGTAAATCCGAGGTTAGAGCTTACCAAAGAACAGGCCGCCTTCAAGCGATCTTTACTAAAGCTGTCGCAGCGGATCGGCGCCAAGCTCGTAGAGCTGCCTCTTCATTCGCGGAGGAAGCTGGCTGACGTGCTGGTTCAATATGCGCTGGAGCATCATGTTACCCGCATAGTTCTTGGCCATTCGAAGCAGACGCGCTGGCAGGAGCTGTGGCAGGGTTCGATCATTCAGGATCTGCTGAAGAAAACGCGCGGGATGGATATTTTTATAGTTGCGGATCGGGCGGAACATGACGGGGAGCGGATCATCCCTGCACGGCTCCATCCACAGCGGCTCCCTTCGGGATCATTTCATCGCTTGAATGAACAGGAGCTGGATCAGAAGATTGAGCGGGTTAAGCGGGGACGGTTCAAGGTTTATATCGGCGCCGCCCCGGGCGTAGGGAAGACCTATGCGATGCTGCGGGAAGGCAACGATCTGCTGAAGAAGGGCCTTATGGTTCTCATCGGTCTGCTGGAGACGCATGGCCGGAAGGATACACGGGCACAGGTAGCTGATCTGGAGGTTCTTCCGCGAAAAGTGATGGACTACCAGGGAACGCGACTTGAGGAGATGGATACCGATGAGATCATTCGTCGCAGACCGGACGTGGTCCTCGTGGATGAGCTGGCGCATACGAACGTGCCTGGAAGCAAGTACAAGAAACGGTATGAAGATGTGCTTGACATTCTGTCGGCCGGCATTTCCGTCATTACGACCGTGAACGTGCAGCATCTGGAAAGCTTGAATGATGCTGTCGAGCAGATTACAGGCGTCCGCGTCCGCGAGACGATACCGGATCATATTCTGCAATCGGCCGATGAGGTCCAGCTCGTCGACGTGACGCCGGAGTCTCTGCAGCAGCGGATGAAGGACGGGAACATTTATGCGAAGGAGAAGGTGCATCAGGCACTCAGCCATTTTTTCAAGACGGGAAACCTGATTGCCCTAAGAGAGCTTGCCTTAAGGGAAATTGCCGATGATGTGGACGAGAGACTGGAATCCTGGCAGCGCAGCGGCTCGCTTCGGGGGCCGTGGCGGCGCGAGGAGGTTATCTATGTCATGGTTGGCAGGGGCCCGCAAGCGGAGCGGCTCATTCGACGCGGCTTCCGGATCGCTCATCGGCTGAAGGCGAACTGGTATGTGGCGTTTCCTCTGGAGCGTCATCACAGTCTGTCCCATGACGACGAGCAGCGCCTGACGGCGATTCAGACATTAACGGAGCGACTTGGGGGAACCTTCACGATGCTGCCGGTAAAAAGGGGGCCAGCATGCGCCTTTTCTTCTCAATGGGTCGCAGCAGCAGATGAGGCCAAGGCCACCCAGTTGATTATCAGCCAGCCGCAGATGGCCGGATGGAAGCTGTGCGCCCGGCTGAAATGGATCAGGAGCCTGTTAAGAAACGCAAGGCATATGGACGTGCTCGTGGTTGCGGATTACGATCCGCATGTTTGACGGCTGAACTGCCGGGAGCTGAATGCTTTGAAAGGACCGGTGAGTCAGGAAACGATGGAAATGCTGAAAGTCCAGGAAGTGCAGAAAACGCGGATAACGCCACATCCCCGAAAACAAGAAGACCGAGAACGCAGCACACTCGGAAGCGCACGAACGCAAGCAATACGCGCAGGTTAGGCAATACAAGCTCAAGCGACACGGATAACACCAAAAAGCCCGCGGACCTGTAATTACAGATCCGCGGGCTTTTTCCATGCTGCCTACACTGGCAAATGGCCGATTCGCAGGCTTGTCCTATTCCCCCGACAGCGTGCGGTCGCCGGTCAAATATTTCTCGGTCAAGATGGAGAGCAGGCGAATGCCAACTTCATTCTCTCCGCCTTCGGGAATGATCAGGTCGGCGTATTTCTTGGAGGGCTCGATGAACGCCTCATGCATCGGCTTGACGGTTGTCAGGTACTGATTATGGATCGACTGGATGGTCCGGCCGCGGTCCTCAATATCGCGTACGACCCGGCGAAGCAAGCGTACATCAGGATCGGTATCCACAAACACTTTAATGTGAAGAAGCTTGCGCAAATTCTCATCGGACAGCACATGAAGGCCTTCGATGATAACAATGTTGTTCGGCTTCAGCTCGATGGTCTGATCCGTGAAACGGGCATGAGCGGTAAAATCATACACCGGTGCGAATGCGGGTTGTCCGCTTTTTAAAGTGCCGAGATGTTCGACGAGCAGCTCGTTGTCAAAAGCGAACGGATGATCATAGTTAATCGCTTCGCGTTCCTCGAAACTGAGTTCCTTATGATCCTTGTAATAGTTATCCTGAGAAATAAACGTGACTTTATCTGAACCAAGTCGGTCAATGACAGAGCGGGCAACCGTCGTTTTGCCCGATCCGGTGCCGCCGGCGATACCAATTATGAGCATGGCGAATCCATAACCCTCCCTAGAGTTTGCAATTTTATTATTGTAGCACAGCATGCGCTTATTTTCACTATGGGGACATAGAGCAAAAGATGGGATTTCCGTATGTTCTTTATTCTTACCACGGAATAGCGAACCGAATCTGTATGTCTTATCATAGAGGATAGACTACCAATTGAATTTTTCGGAGGGATGATTATGCATTATACGGCAATTTACCCATGCAAGCCCGCCCTATACATCCAGCAGGGAGAGCGGCATCAGGGGAACGTCGATTGGGATCGTTATGAAGCGGTGGCTCTAAGTGATACCGTGACCGGGCTTGCTGCGAAGGAAGCGACCGAGGTTCGCGCCTGCTGGAGCTCCGAATACTTCTATGTACGGTTTGTTTGCCAGGATTCTCATATCGTATCGGAGTATCAGCATCGGGATGATCCGCTGTATGAACAGGATGTCGTGGAACTGTTTATAGACGAAACAGGAACGGGAACGGAATATATCGAGCTTGAGGTTAGTCCGAACAATGTTATATTCGACGCCCTGATCCGTAATGATGGCGGGAAGTCGATCACAAACAGCGATATTCATTGGGATCTTACCGGTCTTCAAACCTCGGTAGAACATGACGGTAAGGGAAATTTGATATATGAAATTCGCATTCCGGCTGCGAACTTCAAGAACGCTCCGCAAGCAGGACGAAGCTGGGACGTGAATTTTTACCGCATTGATGAGGACACCGAAGGAAACCGGGAGTATCAGGCATGGAGCCCGACCGGTGAGGTGAATTACCACATCCCTTCGCGTTTTGGGAAGCTGGAGTTTGTCGATGTCATTTAACATATCATTGTAAATCAGAATGCCGCATCCGTGGATTTTCATATCTGCTGTGCGGCATTCTTGTGCTATTCCTCCGGCAGGAGAGCGGGCTACCCCTATCCCACAATGCCTATCCCTGGTATCGAATGAGCCGATTCCGGGCATGAAATAGCTGCGCTTCAGCGGCCGTAAATACCCGGGGTGTTTTCATAAAAGAACCAAAACGAACATCTCAAGAGGGATTTTGTCCCTTTTTTTGCATGCCGCAGGACATGTTGTTTTCATTGCAGCGTTCTATATACTTTTTAGTAAAGGGAAGCACTCGGCTTTGAGTGAACATGCAATCAACGGAGGTTATTTTATGAATGCTGTCATCGATGGACTGATGCTCGAGCTGGAGCAGCAGTTGGAGGAGAAGGTCGCCGAAGATCTTCGGGATCTGCTGGATGAATATAAACAATTGGAGGGGGCGGCTCCTGAGCAATTGCAGCTTTTTGAAGCGGAGTTCGGGATCAGGTTACCGCAGGACTTTCGTTCGTTTTACAATAAGAAGAACGGCAGCGGGTACGGGTTTCACGTGCTCTATCCCGGGAACGAGGGGGATGGGGAATACACGCCGTTTTACCTGATGAGTCTGGATGAGATGAGGGAGGTCAAATCCTATTTCTGCGAGCGGGACGAACGGCTGGATGCGTATTACAGTTCGGAGGAAATTCAGCAGCTTGATCCGGAAATTAAACCTTACCTGTTTCACAAGGCGTGGTATCCGTTTGCCACAATGGCAGGCGGGTCGTTGTATCTGATGCTGGATTTCGATCCGGCGGAGCCGGGAACGTCCGGTCAGATCATCATGTACGTGCATGATCCTGATTTTGTGTATTATATCGCGCCTTCCTTCACGGAGCTCCTTCGGGCGTCCAATCGCAATCTGCGCACCGAGATTGAAGAGGTAGACTACTGATGGAACACCAGGAAAAAGCGCTCTTGATGCTGACAATGCGCCATGCGTAATGATCTGAGGAAGAACTAGCGGGGGAGGTGACAGCATGAAAGGCAGGAGGGTCCTCTGGGGAGTGATCATACTGGTGGCAGCCACGCTGTTGATACCCGGTTATTTTATTGCGCGCACGTATGGGCTTTTTCAGAATGAGGTGGTCCTGACCAAATACCAGCTGGCCGTTGATGTGGATGGTGAACCAGTGGATGCTTGGCCGCTGCTGGCCGGTTTCGCCGCAACCGATAAGCAAGGGGAACTTCGTCCGTTGTATTACAGGCTGGAAGGGTCGGACCTTAACATGCTGTATCAATTGGCATATGGGCAATTCAAGGTGGAAGCTTCCGAGGACAATCCGTTCCTGGCAGGGAGGGTCCAGTATGACCATCTGGAGAGCGACTATTTTGAGACGCGAAAAGAGTATGTGAACGCAAAGGAATACCGGCAGGACATGATCTTTTATAACGATCGTAAGGAGCCTATATTTACATATAATCCGGAAGCCAAAGCGGATGGGGATATGGTGAAGGAGATTATCACCGCAGGCATGACGCGTTCCAACGGCCGAGGAGGGTCGGGAGTCGTAGAGGACAAGTATCTGAATGTCACCCGATTGTTCGAGGAGAAGCTGGGCATCAGCTTGCGGGTTCAGGTGGATGCGGAACGCAGGCTGGCCACGATCCATTTGGAGCGGCTTAAATAGAATATAGGTATCTAAAAAGCGAGGTGCTTTACTTATGCAGCATGCGAAAATGGCCCAAGAGGTGGATCTTACGATCTCGCATCACCAGATTCAAGTCCGCTCACGGGACTTTGATGAGGAGTTGTGCCAATGGGGAGAAACCAATATCAAGCAGGGCGTTGTCATTCATCCGGGATATCTGACCTTTGATCCCATCCCTGATGATGCTTTCGGCGCTTGGGTGAAGCTGGCCTTGAAAGAAGCATTCATCGAAGATCCGAACGCGCAGCGGCGGATGGTCGTGCCGTTTGACGTTCTGGATCCCGGGAAGCTGGAGCTGTTGTCCGTCATGTCGGACGCCGTTATTGAGCTTCCACTGCAAGCAGGGCGATATGCACTGTATTTTGAGATTTGCGAGGATGAAGAAGTGTATTATCGCTTCACGTTTGTACATGAGGGTGAGAGGGTTCAAGCCCGGTATCTGATGGATGATGAATGGGGCGGCAAGGCAGGAGAAGCGTTGTCGGAGGGGTATTGTTGACGGAATGCTGCACTATAACGAGGGTACTGAAGGCCTCATAAGGTAATCATCCCATCATTGATAGAAGAAGAGGCCGTCTCCGTGTTGGAGAGGGCCTCTTTTTTACCGCCTGCTGCGCTGTCCCTGCTTTGGGAGATGATGTGCAGGAGGCGCAGACTTTGAAGTGAGTGGATCCAGCTATTTTCCAGCTGTCAGCGTAATCTCGCCATGCTTGCCTTGATCTGCTTTCAGGTTCAGAACGTCCGTCAGGAAAGCAAGCGGGACATAGACGTGGCCTTTTTTCATGACAGGAGCCGAGCCCAGCGAACGTGGGGCCATTTTACCCAAAGTATAAGCATCCTTGTTCAGCGTCACCGCACTCCAGACGGCTCCCTTGGAGATTTCTGTGGTTTTGCTCTTGCCGCTCCACTTGACATTGAATTGCAGCTGGCGCAGCACGGATACCTGAACCATGAGCTTGCCGTTGTTATCTTTGTAATAAGCGCCTGGTTTCAATACGGCTGCAGCAGGCTTTTTGTCTGATGCTTTACCCGGCAGCTTTACGGCAAATTCCGGTATGCCTGTGGATCCAGGGGCAATGCTGTATTTTTGGAATACGATATAGGCTTTTCCGTCTGCGACATAGAAGGATTGCTCCGCATCTATGCCTTGAAATCCGTCTTCATTCGCGAAGTAATGGTCTTGATCCGCCGCAATCGCCGTTTTGACCGCCTTATCCACGATGGATTTGTAATCCTTACCGAACAGGTCTTCGAGCGTCACGCGCTGTGCTTCGGCTTCGTTCGTGAAGTTGTACGTATCCACTCGGGGATCGCCATTGTTCATCCCGATGCCTTCGGTGATGACTTTGAGGGAAATCAAGCTGTCGTCCTTGCCATCCGATGTAAGCTCATAGGTGATCGTTAGCTGATAAGGGCGCATGGTATAGCCGTTCTTTTGAGCATTTGCCGCAGCCTCGGTGGCTTCCTGCTCCCATTTGGCGATATCCTTGGAGGCATGGGATTCGATGATATCGTTTAGCTGATCTTGATATTTGGTGTCGGTCAGACCTTGGAATACAGGGATTTTAATGTTTGTTTCGAGCCATTTTTCCTTGGATTGCAGTGTTTTGGATGTTACCCGTTGCGGGGCAACGGTTGGAGCGGTCACCTGGCTCGTACTCGCAGCAGCTTTGGTTTCGGCATGGACATGAGCGGATGGCAGACCCGAAGCCGATATCATCAGGATGCCCGCTAATCCGGCAGCCGCCAGGGTTTTGGTTATTGGGGTTGTGTGCTTCATTGTTTTTTTCATGATATATTACCTCCAGGTTTATGATTTGTTATCTACAATTTGTTATCTACAACGGAGAAGGCAGAAGCGTTCTGGAGAAGCGAAGCGGTCCCTATGTCCCCGGTTTCCACTGATCATAAAAGATTCTAAAGAAAATCTGGGGAAACGGGATCGGAAGGACGATCTGCATTCGTTGAGATATACGGCTGATCTATCGAATGTATTCGCTGCTGACGAGCTGGTCTGCGATCACTTCCGTTGGGATCGTAAATTCCACGACGCCCATATAGCCGGGTGCAACATCGTATTCATTAAAGCTGATGACCAGTTTGCCGTCTTGGTTGATGTAGAAGTTTTGGTCCTTGGCGATCGTTTGGAACAGATCCTCCGGTACATCGGACTCCACGCCGGGCTGCTCCACCCAGTAGATGTTGTCCGGATTATTCTGCATCTGCTGGCGCATCTGCTCTTTGATATTGTCACTGATGACCTGGATATAACGATCATCCTTGAACAGACTTGGCAGTGTGATCACCATCTGGTTCTTCTTGTCGATCGTATCGTATGTTCTGGATTCGGCAGAGCTTCCAGCAGATTCGACAATATAGCGCGAAAGTGTCAGCAGCTGTTCATTGTCGGTGATCACTTCATAACCGCTATCGAGACTCAGATGCGCGCCGCCTTCTTTATTTAGCAGGGCGACTTCGTCTTTGAAGTTCTCATACAGTTTCTTGTTTTCTTCCAGGTATTTGTTGTTCAGGGTTTGCTCAAGCTCCGTATTTCCTAGGTTGGCAATGCCGGGTGTCTCGATATGCACTTCCGTGTTATCGTCTGTCTCGGCATATTCACGGATGGTGATCACTTTGATGATATGGCCCAGAACCGGCACATCGGACATGGCCTGGGCGAAGGCAGGGCTTGTATTCACTCCGGCGAACAGTAGGAAGCATGCAGCCGCGCTACTAGCGAGCCAGGGCAGCGCTCTATTTTTTTTTCGTCTGGTTGCTATGGTCTTGTTGACAATGGAGCTTAGTTCGTCAGGAATAGGAATGCTCTCGTACTGCTCTTTCATCCTATTCAGCTTGTCATGCATTATCGTTGTGCCTCCTCTTGATCTTCCTCGCTTAGGTTCACCCGCAGTCTCTGTAGTCCTTGGTATAATCTCGTTTTCACCGTGCTGACATTTTCGTGGAGCACTTCGGCAATTTCGTCAATCTTCATATCTTCAAAAAACCGGAGTATGATGATGACTCGATACTTGTCGGGTAATTCCTCCAAAGATTGAGCCAGATCCAGATTCGGATAGTGATCATGGCTGCCGGGTAATATAACCTCCAGGTTCTCGTCGTCCATGACGTGGACTTTTTTCTGTTTTCTAATGAAATCCAGGGAGGTTGTTACAATAATTCGGAAAAACCAGCTTTTTAATGAACCCGTCTGCTTCAGCTTTTCCATGGATAAAAATGCTTTGTGGATCGCGTCCTGAACGATATCGAGGGCATCCTCTTTATTTCTAACGTAGCTGTATGCCAGCCGGTAGGCGCTGTTCTGATTTTCGGATATACATTGGATAAGAAGCTTCTCAAGCTTCCGGCCGCCACTCATGTAAATATGACACTCCTTTGGGCCCGCGCGGGTAACCATCAATTGCAATTGACTTACGGAAGCAAGACGTGCGAGTCTTTCAAAAAGTTTGATTCTGCGAAAAAAAATTTAAAATTGTTTTTGTCTCATTATTCAGCCCTTCCTTCCAGAATCGCAACAAGAAAAAGACCCCAGTTTTCACTGGGGTCCGGGGCTCAAGGTTACTCATGCTCATATTTCTGGATAACAATCGCCGAATTATGTCCGCCGAAGCCGAAGGAATTCGACATACCAATCCGGAGCTCGGCGTTTCTCGCCTGGTTGGGTACATAATCCAAATCGCATGCCGGATCGGCATTCTCCAGATTGATCGTCGGTGGAATGATGCCTTCCTGCAGGGATTTTACGAGCGCAATGGCCTCCACGCCGCCGGATGCGCCCAGCATATGTCCGGTCATCGACTTGTTAGCTGTTACCGGAATGCGATACGCCTCTTCGCCAAACACCTGCTTAATGGCCGCTGTCTCCGAACGGTCACCGATGACCGTGCTTGTGGCATGGGCGCTGATCACATCCACGTCGGCCGGGGAGAGGTTCGCCTCGGTCAGGGCCAGCTTCATTGCCCGTGCCGCGCCGTTGCCGTCTTCCGGCGTGGCGACCATATGATAGGCATCCGAGCTGGCGCCGTATCCGATGACCTCGCCCAGAATTTCGGCGCCTCTGCCCAAGGCATGGGAAAGGGACTCCAGAACGAGGATGCCGGCACCTTCCGCCATGACGAATCCATCCCGGTCCGTATCAAACGGCCGGCTGGCCCGGCCCGGTTCATCGTTGCGGGAGGAAAGGGCGGTTGCATTTGCGAAGCTGGCCAGCGAGATATCGGTCAACGCCGCTTCGGAGCCTCCCGCAATAATCACATCGGAGCGGCCCGCCTGGATGTTAAAGAAAGCCTCGCCGATCGCGGTATTGCCGATCGAACATGCGGTAACCGGCGCAAGCGTAGCGCCCAGGGCCTTGTATTTAATGCTGATGAGCGCTGCCGCCATATTGGGAATCATCATGGGAACCAGGGTAGGGCTCACCCGCTCGGGTCCTCGGGAAGACAGCGTGTCGCTCTGATTCATTAAGGTTTGAATACCACCGATGCCAGATCCAACGTATACCCCCATCCGCTCATGATCAATCTGATCAAGATTGAGTCCCGACTGACTTATGGCTTGATCGGCCGCAGCCAAGGCAAACTGGCAGAAGCGGTCCAACCGCCGGGCTTCCTTAACGCCAAACAGCGCGTTTGCGTCAAACTCCTTCACGGCACCTGCTATTTTTACTTTCTGTTTGGATGTATCTAAAGTTTCTATATGTGTAATTCCGGACTCTCCCCGTACCAGCCGGGACCAGAACGTCTCAACATCGTGGCCCAGCGGCGATATGACGCCCATACCGGTGATAACGACTCTTTCCATGGATCAACAGCCTCCTTTAAGACTTTATAACTTGTCAATCTTAAGGTTATAATGTCACGTGTAGTATCCTATTACAAGATACCGTTTATCCTAGTATAAATACTGCTATCCTTAATAACGGAAGGAGGCCCATAAGATGAATTCTCAGGTTAAATTGCAAGCTTTATCGGCTTTCCTGAAAGGACAGCGTGCCAAAATCTCGCCCGAGTCCGTCGGATTGCCGCCCGGGACTAGACGGAGAACGCCGGGCTTGCGCAGGGAAGAGGTCGCCCAGCTGGCGGGTGTCAGCACCACTTGGTACACCTGGCTCGAGCAGGGACGCGACATCCAGGTGTCGTCGTCCGTGCTGGACTGCGTCGCCAATGCGCTTCAGTTGAACGCGGATGAGCGCAGATATCTGTATTCTCTGGCGCTGGAGAGCGGGGCGGAGCCTTATACGGTCAAACAAGAAGCGGTGCAGATCAGCCCGTCCCTGCAAAAAATCATCACCGAGCTGAAATATTGCCCCGTCATGATATCAGATCGGATGTGCAACATCGTGGGGTGGAACCGTGCGGCTGCGTACGTGTTCCTGGATTTTGACCGCATTCCGCCCGAGGAGCGGAACATGATCCGGCTGCTCTTCACCCGCAGAGAGTTTCAACGGCTGGCGGTGAATTGGGAGCAGTTCGCCAGCGGCTTCTTGTCGATGTTCCGGTCCTATTACGGTCAATACGTCGAGGATGAGTGGTATGACCGTTTTCTGGAGGAGATGAAGAACGGGCACCCGGATTTCAACCGGATGTGGGAGCAGAGCCAGGTCAGTTATGCCCCGGAGGTACATCTGGAATTCCGGCATGCCAAGGCCGGGAAAATGGTTTATGAGCTCACGTCGCTGAAAGTGTACGGAAATGATGACCTGCGGTGCAGCATCTATACGCCCGCTCCCGATACGACCACGGAAGCGAAGCTGCGGCAGCTGATGGAGGAGAAGTAAGCGGAGGGAGTGGGGGGCTGGCCGGAAATACCGATCCGGCGTCGGCACTTACTGTTCTTGAAGTAGTCAACTACTCGCTGTTCCTATCGGACTCCAGTTCCGTTATATGATGAGATCACGCCATAATTTAAACCGCAGCGGACACAAGATCCGTTATTGGGCGCATATCCGGCATTTTTATGCTGTATTGGCACAAATAACGGATCCTATGTCCGTTCAGTCGCTAAAAATGATGAATTTGTCTTAAATAGCGTATTCTGAGTCCGTTAATACAAAGAATCACTCTCCTCCTACCTAATTACCAGCAGGTTGCCAAACGTTCTGGTGTCGGCCATCTTGTGCGGATGAATCGGAGTTCTCCTTGTAAGTGAAGCACTTCAAGACTGCCGGATTACCTGCGTTATCGAGAGTACCTTAAGTTGCCGGATTACCTGGGTAAGCGAGAGTACCTTAAGTTGCCGCGAGACTACCTTAAGTTGACCGAATTACCTGCGTTATCGAGATTACCTCAAGTTGAGTGGATTACCTTCGTAAGCGAGAGGACCTCAAGTTGCGTTGATTACCTGCAATCGAGAGTACCTTAAGTTGCCCGGATTACCTGTGTAATCGAGAGTACCTCAAGTTGCACCGGATTACCCAAGACAAAGTACTTCAACTGGTTTGGATTTAGAAACCTTAGCCATATAAGCTTCATGCGCGTAGACAAAACGAAATTACTCTAAGTATTAAACTCCTCCAAATAACAAAAGCCCCGTGTCCGCACACGGGGCTTTCTGCTATTCAACGATATCGTCGTTGTAGAGCGACACCTTGCGGCCCTCCCAGAAGTTTCACAGGATTCCGCTGTGCTCCATCTCTTCGGGGGCGAATGTCCACGATCGACTATTCGTTTACTCCTGATAATGACAATTAAGCCCAATCGCGCCGCAGCGTGAACAGATCCTTCAGCTCATCGGTAGACAGCTCGGTAATCCAGCCTTCGCTGCTTGCGATAACCTGATCGCTTAGCTGCTGCTTGCTCTCCAGCATCTCATCGATCCGCTCCTCGAGCGTCCCCATGGAGATGAACTTGTACACCTGGACATCCTTGGTTTGTCCCATCCGATAAGCGCGGTCGGTAGCCTGATTCTCCACTGCGGGGTTCCACCAGCGGTCGAAGTGGAACACGTGATTCGCGGCGGTCAAATTCAGGCCGACGCCGCCGGCCTTGATCGAGAGGATCATGACGTTCGGCTGCTCTTCGGGCGGCAGCTTCTGGGATTGGAACTGCTCGATCATGCGGTCGCGCGTCCGCTTGGGCGTGCTGCCGTTCAAGTATAGCACCGGCTCCCCAAGTTCTTGATGCAGCACCTGCCGCATCATCTCGCCCATGCCGATATACTGGGTGAAGATCAGGCAGCGTTCGCCTTCGTCCCGCAGTTCCTTCACCATGGACAGCAGCCGTTCCAGCTTGGCCGAACGGCTGACGACGGCTTCGGTGTCAAGCAAGCCGCCGCCTCCCGGCAATTCCGGGAGCGGCTCCTTTGTGAGCAGCGCCGGATGATCGCAGAGCTGCTTGAACTGCGTAAGAGCTGCCAGAATGGCGCCTTTGCGCTCGATGCCCTCAAGCTTTTGCATGCGTTCCAGCAGGCTGTTCACGGTCTGGTCGTAAAGCGCACCCTGCTCGGCTGTGAGATGGATATAGGTCTTCATCTCGTTTTTGTCCGGCAGATCGAGCTGGATCGCGGGATCCTTCTTCTTACGCCGGAGCATGAAGGGTTTGATCAGCCTTTGCAGATCGGCCGTACGCTGCTCGTTTTTATCTTTTTCGATGGCCTGAATGAACCGGAGATTGAACGCGCGCAGGCTGCCGAGATATCCGGGATTGATGAAGTCATAGATGGACCACAGCTCGGACAGCCGGTTCTCAATCGGTGTGCCGGTTAAGGCAACGCGATGCCTTGCCGGAAAACTTCGCACGGCGGCGGATTGCTTGGTGTCGGCATTCTTGATATTCTGGGCCTCGTCGATGCCGATCGTTTCCCACTTCATGTCTCTTAACATTTCCTGATCGAGCGTGGCGGTAGCATAAGATGTCAGGATAATATCGGCTTGGTAAGCCTCTTTATAGAAATCCTCGCTGCTGCTTCGTTTGCCGCCGTAGTGGAGCATGACCTGGAGCGACGGGGCAAACCGTTCAAGCTCCTTCTGCCAATTGCCCAGCACCGAGGTGGGACAGATCAGCAGAGAAGGGAGGCGTCGCTCTTCCCGCTGCATCGTTGTCTCCTTCACGTGCAGCAGGTAGGCGATAAACTGCACGGTTTTGCCAAGACCCATGTCATCGGCGAGGCATGCCCCAAGCCCGTAACGCCGCAAAAAGGCAAGCCAGGCAAAGCCGTCATGCTGATAAGTCCGCAGTTCCGCCTTCAACCCGGCGGGGACAGGGAGGCTCGGCCACTCGCTTTGCCGGCCGAGCTGGCCGATGAGCTTCACGAGGTGCTCGTTCAGCTCCACCTCAAGCTTGATCCGTTCCGGGTCCCGCGCTTCCTCCGCATCCTGCTGAGTCTGCTCGGACTCATCGTTGTTCCCAAGCAGGTGAAGGTGCAGAATATCTTGAAACGATAGACCTTCCTCACGGTCTACGCCCGCCATCATCTGGCGGATTTGGGCGACCAGGGCGGGGTCCAGCGGAATCCATTGGCCCCGGAACCGCACAAGCCGTTCGTTCCGGGCAACAAGCTCCGCGAATTCGGCCTCGGAAAGGGTAGCTTCGCCGATGGCGATACGCCAATCGAAATTCACCAGCGCGTCCAGACCGAATAGGGAACCGCCGCTGCTTCGCTCGGCGTTCTCGCCTTCGCCCGAGCGCACTTTCGCCCGCAGCTTGGGCTTCTTCTTGCTGGCGGCTTCCCACCAAGCGGGCAGCAGGACCAGCCAGCCTGACTGGAGCAGCCGCTGGCTGTCCGCGGTCAGGAACTGCCATGCCGCCTCGTCGGACAGAGGCGTACCGAGCACGTCTTCAGCGGGAGCGTGAAGCATACGTGAGGGCAGTGCTGCTTGCAAACCTTGGAGCCAGCCGGAGGATCGCTCCTTGATATGAGCCGTCCAAGTCTCCGGCCATGATCCGTATGCCTGCCCGTCTTCGGCCAGACGAACGGCTGCAAGCGATGCGGCGTCTTGCTTGTCCTGCAATACGAGCTGAAGACGCCACTCGGTTTCTTCTTCGTCCGGTTCCAGCAATTGCAGGAGGGGCCGGAACGGAGCGGTATCCGGTCGCCATCCGATAGCGATCAGCCAGGACTTGTCGTCCATGCCTTCGGCTGCCGTTCGGTTCGGCGAGAAGAGAAGGGGGTATTCCCTGCGCAGGTCAGCCGCGGCCTCTTCGCTGCCGTAACATTGATCTTCAACGGCGGCAGAGAACGCCGCCCGTAAGCCCTCATTCCATATCTCGTCTGCATCCAGCAGGGAGAGACGGGACAACTCTTCCGCTGTGAACGCCTCCGCATCCCAGATCCATTGCAGCCTTCCCGATTTGAAGGCGCTCAGGCTCGGCGCGTATTGCTTGTCCTGAATGCAAGCTGCCAGCGAAGGTGCAAT
This sequence comes from Paenibacillus sp. GM2FR, assembly GCF_002803325.1. NCBI lineage: Bacteria > Bacillati > Bacillota > Bacilli > Caryophanales > Paenibacillaceae > Paenibacillus > Paenibacillus sp. GM2FR. Next base: position 434,632 of record NZ_MKZM01000009.1, read on the forward strand.
TTCAATGAAGGGAAGGCAATCCTCGTCCCATATCCACTCAATATGTTCGAGCAGGCGTGCATCCGCAAAGAACGGTATGACCTGCTCGGAAGGCAGGATGACCACTTCCATATCCTGAACGGATTGCACGGTAAGCTCTGTTCCGTAGAAGGAAGCTTCGTGCCAGGCGAATAAGCGGTGCTTCAGGTATTGTCCGGACACGTAACCCCGCATGACGGTAGATCCGTATAGGACGGCATCTCCGTATTCGCTTAGTGCCATGTGAACCGTGATGGTTTCGGTGTGTCTGCTCATGATATCAGCTTTCCTCTCCGCAGCTCTTCCTGGAATGCGCGAAGCCGGCTGTTTCGTACGGACAACGAGATCATGAACAGATCCCAGCGCTCCTGCTGCTTGAGCTTTTTATATAGCTTGGCCAAGCGTTTGAGCAGCTTGACGGCTGCTTTATAGCCGGCTCGGTTCTTATGAAGGATGTACCGCTCGACGGCCTGATGGTAAAAAGGCAGCAGCAGCTCGGGCGCATTCTTCTCAATCGGAGCGAGCTCGCTGACCCGGAGTTCCAGCGGCTCCCTGCCTGTGCTTATTTGGTAGTCGATCCATTCCCGCCATCTGCCGTGTGTGATCAAGGCATTCTGATAGATGTCCTTCGAATAAGGAAGCATGTCGGCAAGACTGCTCCACATCCGTTCAGCCTCCTCGGGCAGGTGCGCTATGACGGCATCCCAGTAGAATTGATAGCTGCTGAGATGCTCGCTGCGGTGACTGCCAAGCAGCGGGCCGATCTCCGGGAGCCAGCGGGCTAAGCGTTCCCATTGTTGCCCCGAATGCAGCATGTCGAAGAAGCCCAGGACGGAAGCCGGGGACAGACTGCTCACCTTGTCTGCTTCTCTGATCAGGCTCCAAGACGTTTCGTCTTGTCCGAGGTAGAAGGACATTAAGCCCTGTGCCATATACCACGAGGCACGCGAGAGGGTGCTGCTGAATTCGGCTTCGGCTGCCTGCAGCTGCTCTAACTCTGCCTCGATTAAGCGGGTGCTTTTTTTCGCAAACGGATAGATCCAGTACATCCAGAGCTGCATATAGACCTGCGCGTAAAATTTACGGTTCCGCGGCTCGCCCAGCATGCTCCGTCGGACAAACGAGATCGTCTCGGTAAGTCGCTGCTTGAATGCCTCTCCATCTTCGCTGTCTTCCAGCCCTTCATGGAAGATGCGCTCGATTCTGGCCAGGATATGATCGGCTGCTACCTGCGTATGATAGCCAATGTAGGAGCCGGAGGAATTCCAGGCACTGGCGGGCTGCTTGACCAGCTTCTCGAGAATAAAGAGATGGGCATGAAGCTCGTATAATGACTCCATATCCGGTGGCATGGGCGGTTTGATGTGATGGAGGGAGGCCAGTGCATTTTTGGCGTAGAACGAATTCTGCGTATTCGCTCCCAGCGAAGCCGTGCAAACTTCGAACAGCTCATGCCATGCGGAGATGGGCAGCTCGGGCAAATGGTCCGCCTTGACTCTCCACTTCGATGCTCCGGCAGATGGCCGTTCCTGCGCTGGACTGAAGTCGGAATCGCTTCGGTCATAGGAAGAGGTGGGAGCATACGTAGTGGAATGCGCATTAACCAGGGCATGAATGGAACGACCCTGAAGCTGGGCATAGTCAAGCAGAACAGCCACCATATGCTTGCAGCCTTCATTAACGGGGCAGCTGCACTCGCTGTCACTCAGGGAGTGAAGATGAAGCTTGACACGGTAGGTTTCCGTTCCATCTACGGCAGCCTCGATCATCCCGGGAGGATCTATCAGCTCGCTTGCGTGAACACGGCCTTGCTTGTAATACTGAAATCCCCGTTTAATGGTCAAATCGCTGAAAAAACTTGCGGTTTGTTGAATTAGTGTCTGCCATTGTATATCATCTAACGTTTGATTTGGGTTCATCATCGGACGGTCTCCTAAGAGAAATAATTCTAAGTATCCATTTAATCTATCACATTCCCATAGATGAAGAAACAAGTCGGGGCAGCTTCACGCTGGAAAAGCCCGGCAACAAGCTGCACGGGCTTTCTTTTAGGGCGGAGCAATAGGTTGGCATCCTAAACCTAATATTGAATCGTAAACCGGCCGATCTGATCGCATTCCTCGGCGAACCAGACCTCGCCCCCGGAATCCACGGTAATACCGTGAGGTTCAGCGGAGGGGGTTGGGATCGGGTACTCGGTCATGTCCCCGGTACAGGTAATTCGTCCGATTCGATTGGCTCCCCATTCGGTAAACCAGAGATCTCCGGAAGTACCCGCCGTGATAGCGTGGGGCCTTGCGTTTTCAAACGGGATCTTATATTCGGTGAAGTTCCCGGACGTTGTGATTCGTCCGATTTGATTGCCGTTGATTTGAACAAACCATAGGGCGCCATCGGCACCTGCCGTGATGCCGACCGGGCCGGATTGCTCCGTTGGAATCCGGTACTCGGTAATCTCCCCGTCCACCGTAATCCGTCCGATGGAGTTGTTCTGGTTTTCCGTGAACCACAACGCGCCGTCCGGACCCGCTGTAATATAGGAAGGGTACGAGCCTTCGCGTGGTAAGGCATATTCCGTGATAACGCCTGCCGGCGTTATATTTCCGATTCGGTTGCCGTTTAGCTCGGTGAACCATATGGCTCCATCCGGACCCTCCGTCAGGCCGTAAGGAGACGAGTTGGCTTCAGGCAGTTCAAATTCCGTAAATGTTCCTTCCATTGTCATTCTTCCGATTTTATTCGCTGTGTACTCCGTAAACCAGAGGTCACCGGTACGGGCAGATAGAATGGACATAACCCCGGCATCCGGAGTCGGCACTTCGAACGTGCGCATATCCCCATTCTTGGTGAGCCGTCCGATCCGGTTTCCTTTATGTTCCGTGAACCATATGGCCCCATCTTGTCCTGTCGTAATACCATAAGGTCCCGACTCCCGATTCACTGTCTTGTACTCCTGTGTTATGATCTGCATGCAAATATGCCTCCTTGTATAGAAAGTTGTTAGGAATGCTTTAAGACGGATTCTTCATGGGTCTGAGCATATCCAAGTCTCCGCGTATAGTGGAAGCTGCTCTTGCGAGATAAGGATGACAGGTCTTTTGAAGTTGATGCTTTCTTACTCTTTAAAAAAAGCCCCCCACTCCGAGATTTCGGAATAGGAGGCTGAATACGGACAAAAGAAGATACCGGCTTCATTTGTAAAGAAGCTTCAAGCATCTACCCGTCACATATAAAAAAAGCCGCAACAATCCTATCCCGAAAAACCTCGTAACGAAGTGTTTTTCCAATGTTTGGGACAGGATTAGTGGATCATTGGCTTTTGGTTCACCCTTTCATTTCTGGTTGCCTAGACTTTACCACAGGAGATTCAGTGGTTTCAACCCTGAATTAACTGAAGTTTACCTTCACAACCGCCGGTTTCTTTTCTCATCGATGTAGAGCTCGACAGCTGTTATGGCGCGAATCAAAAGTTTAATGATCAGATACAATGCATACAAACCAAGCAGCATAAAAAGTCCATTTATGATTAAGATCAACATGGGCCATAAATGAAACATGGAACTGGAACTACCTATACTCATATGGCTCGCCTCCCTTCTACATTTTCCTTGCAGGGTTCTCCCGGAACCGGAATGATAACCTCGAACTATTTATTCCATATTATAACAATCATATCTGATTCTAACATAACAGAAGGAGCGTGGTCATGATTTTTGACATTGAATGGGGTGAATAATTGGAGGCCTGGCAGGAAGGAGACGACAGAGGAAGTATGGATATCATTTATTGATATGAACGAACCAATCCCGGTCACGATGCGTTTTAGTTATATAAGCATTACCGAATATCACAAACCAAGGAGATTTAGAGAACATGATCACCCGGAAATGGACAAAAATGGTCGCAAGCAGCGCTATAGCGGCCGCGATGCTGTTAAGTACGGTGGTACAGGCTCAGGCTGCGCACAAGAAGGACTTGCAATTAAACGTCAATCATTATGTTGTCACGACGGACGTCAAACCTGTCATCGTGAATGATACAGTACTGGTCCCCTTGAACACGGTGAGGGAATATTTGAAGCCTATGCAGCTCCGTTGGAATAACAAGAGCAAGACGGTAACCGTCAATACGGGCACCGATCAAGTCACCCTGAAAATGGGGAGTAAGGAAGCCAAGGGAAAAGGGAAGATCTACATCCTGTCTGTTCCCGCTCAGCTGAAGGATGGGCGCGTCATGATTCCCGCTCGATTGTTAGCGGAGCTGTATGGTGCAAAGGTAAGCTTGGATACGAAGGACGGTATGGTTTACATCTATACGCCGGATGTGGACGTTTCAACGGCAGAGGAGAACCGGGATGTGAAGCTGTATCCGGTAAGCGCAACGAAATATGGCAGATATGAAGGAATGGTGATCGAGGTTGAAGGAAGGAAGCGGGTCTTTGAAGACTGGAACGGCGGAGACGGTACGCGGAAACCCGTCATTCAATATCAGGATGTTACAGGCGATGGCAAGCCTGACGTTGTGGTGTTCTATGTGGACGGGACCGGAACGGGGCTTTACATGGGGGAAATGCATGTAGTCGACGTCGAGACGCTGAGGGAAATTCCTATCGAATCATTGGAGCAGGCGGTACTGAGCCATGTGCAATCCAACATCGAGAAGTATGCGGATCACTTTGTTATCAAGCTTTTGATCGACGGGAAGGAGTATGTCGAAAGGATCGAGGATGATTCCAAGGATAAAAGCTACTTATATGATAAGGTTGGCTTCGGGGCCGTTGTCAGACACAAACTAGAGGAAGGTCGGCTTGTTACGCAAGCTGCGGGAAGCATCAGTCCGGCCGGCTTCGCCGGGGATCTGCAAATAACATACCGATTTGATGAAGAGTTGAATCAGTTTGTGGTGGATAGCATGGAGTATAGTAGTCTGGAAGAATAGGGGAAGTAACGGTTTAGTGATGTAAAACTTTAGATCTACATATAAACGCATATCTGATAAGATGTTATGATCATGGACTAGAAGCATAAAGCTTGATAGAAAGATGTGCTTCGTTAATCAAAAGGGTGCTGCTGCGCCCTTTTTGTGTTTCTTTTAATCCAACACCTCCGATTTATCCCCTCCATGATCTCCGGAAAGGAACCAGTAGGAATGGTACCTATAGAACATATGCAAGAAGATTCCACCCCTTTTCATAGGACTTTATTACCATTTACTTGAGTCTTAAGATTCCTCTAAGATAGTTAATAAACCTGACACATTTTTGCTAGTAAAAGAGAGTGGATTGGAAGTAAACGCATTCAATGTCAAGTAATATAACAAACCCATACCATAGGGACTTTGAACGAGGTGTTTTTATGCAGCAATGGCTTGGGAAATCGCTGAAGCATAAATTGTCGTTACTTATTATTATCGCAACGCTGGTGCCGCTGCTGTTTCTCGGTATTTTCTCTTTTAACATAGCCAAGAGCCTGACGGAGGAGAAGGCCAAGATTACAGGAATGAATACGCTTCGGCAGCTGGAAGCTTACCTGGATACGATGGTCAAAGACGTGGAGAATATCTCGCTTTTTCTCATCGGGCATACCGGTGTTCAAGCCTATCTGAAGACCGAGCAGAGCAACTACGTCCAGCAGACGACGGTTATTAATTTTTTGACGAACTTGGCCTTTTCCAAAGATTATATCGCCAATATCATCGTCGAACCGCTCGGCAGTAAAGATGCCATCTCACACAAATCCTTGGTACGCTCCGAGTTCCGGAATATTACCGAAGTGGTCCCCGACTATTACGAACAACATCCCAAATGGTGGTCCTTTGTTCATCGGCAGTGGACCTTTGAAGGCGTTAGGAAAGTCATTACGCTGGCCAGACCGATCCGGAGCACGGATAAATACAAGCCGATCGGGAATCTGCAGATCAACCTGGACCAGGGTGTCATTGCCAATCAATTCCGGCAGGCCGTCCTGGAGAAGACCGGGTTTGTCCTTCTTCTTGACGAGAATAACCGGATTATTGCTGGTCCGCCGGATATGGAGACCAATCTTACGCTTGCAGACTATTATCCTTCGATTGGAGAGTTTGAGGGGCTCAGCGGAAATATAGACTATGGCGAGGGGAGCAACAAGAAGACCATTCTCTATAAAAAAATGTCCAGCGTGAACTGGAAACTGGTCGGCATTATTCCCTCACAGGAATACCGTTCCCAGAACCAGTACTTCATCAAATTGACGGCGGTTGCCGTCACCGTGGCCATTCTGCTGGCCATTATACTCGTTCTTTTCCTGATCCAGAAAATTACGAATCCGCTGTCCGTGTTAACGAAGTTCCTCAAGAACTCAAGCCCGGAGGAGCCTCTGCCTGCGCTCCCGGTGAAGACGGTCGATGAGGTCGGGCAGCTCATTATCAGTTACAACCGGCTCAGCTCCCGGATTGTGAAGCTTACCGACGAAGTGAAGCTGAACGAGTCGCTGAAGAAGGAGGCGGATATGCATGCGCTGCAGGTGCAGATCAATCCGCATTTCCTCTACAATACGCTGTCATCCATCCATTGGCTGGCGCTGATGAACCAGGATGTGAAAATTGCCGAGATGGTGGGATCGCTCAGCGATTTCTTGAGGTTCAGTCTCAATAACGGGCAGGAATACTGCACGATTCAGCAGGAAATAATGCATGTCCGACATTACGTAAATATTCAAACCATCCGCTATCCGGAAAAGTTCAAGTTTGAGGTTCATGTGGAGGAGGAGCTGTATCCGCACACCATGTTAAAGCTGCTGCTGCAGCCGTTGGTTGAAAACTCCATGCTGCATGGTATTTTGAGCCGTGACGGGATGGGGACGATTACGATTCGCGGACACCGTGAATTTGAAGGAATCCACTTCATGGTGGAGGACGATGGCATTGGGATGACAACGGAGCGCCTGAAGTGGCTTCAGGATCAGCTGGTTGAGAATCCGCTGCAGTACGAGAAGGGGCAGACCCCGCGCGGAAGCTACGGGCTGCGAAATGTCCACAAGCGGCTGCTTCTTCATTACGGTAAGGATGCGGGCTTGCGTGTAGAGAGCACGGAAGGAGCCGGAACACGGGTGATGTTTACGATACCTGATTTACCTGAAATTCAACAATCTGAATGATCCAGCAAAGGGGATGGCGACATTGAAGGTACTGATCGTTGATGATGAAGTGATCATTCGAAATGGTCTGAGTACAGTGATCAATTGGGCCGATAACGGCTTTACGGTGCTGACGCCCGCGGCTTCAGCGGAGGAAGCCCTTCAGCGTATTCCCGTTGAAATGCCCGAGATTATTTTTACCGACATTCGCATGACGGGCTTGAGCGGACTGGATATGGCGCATGAAGTCAAGCAGCAGTATCCCGAGATCGAAATCATTGTCATCTCGGGATACGATGAATTCTCATATGCGCAGCAGGCGATGCGGGAAGGCGTGAGCGATTACCTGCTGAAGACGAGCAGGCCCGGGGAAATTATCGAGGCTGCGGTACAAGCAAGAGAGCGATTGATACAGCGAAGACTTAGCCAAGCGAAGGGAAAGGCGCAGGAATTGGTGGTCAGCCGGGGCTTTCTGCGAAGACTGCTGGCGTCCGGTGCTCCGCCGGATGGGCAAGCCGAGGCGGAATTATGGGAGCGATATCCTCAGCTGCGATTGGAAACGAATGGCTCGGTGCTGCAGATCTGGATGCTATCGGTGCATACGTTACATCAAGAGGAAGAGGAGCGCTTTGCGCTTGGCGAGCTGCATAGCTTAATCGGTACGGCGATGGCCGAAGGGCTGCATGGTGCGTGGCTGGAGTGGAATGGTTCCCTGCTTCTGTTGGTGCGAACCGAACCGAATAGTGGATGGGGACGAGTAGATTCCGCTCTTCGGAAGATGGAATCTGCGCACGACTGCCGTATTACGGCAGCCAGCGGTCGGCCGGTTTCCAGTGTCCGGGAACTCCCTGTTGCGCTGAGCACCGCTGTGGAAGCCAGCTCGTACGAGTGGCTGCTGCATTCGGAACGGCATATCCGTTATGAAGATATCGAAGAACGTAAAGGCATCCGAACGGTATGTTCGGTGGAAGAAGAAACCGAGCTGTCCTCCCTGCTGCGTGCTGGACAATCCGCCGACTTGCGGGCATGGGTGACGGATTTGCTGGGACGCATCCAAAGCCAGGGCCAGGCGACGCCCGGTTCGGTTCAGGCTTACCTGCATTCCCTGATCATCTCGGCACAGCGCTGGCTCATACGGGCTGCTACGTCTATCGGCTATGCCAGTCCGGTGAAAGTGGAAGAGACTTACGATATACGCGAGTTGACAAAGACGCCGGAGAAGGTGCTGGTCGATTCCCTTGAGCTCATCATGAAGCAGTATCGTGATATGGTCTCAACAACCAGTCCTGTCCAACGAGCGATATCCTTCATTCATGAGCATCTGGGGCAGAGCCTGTCGCTTCAACAAGTGGCGAAGCATGTCCATATGAACCCCAACTATTTCAGCGAGATGTTCAAGAAGGAAACCGGGCAGAATTATATCGAATTCGTGACCCAGGCGAAACTGCGAAAAGCGATGCACCTGCTGCGGGAAACGCCAGCCAAAATCAGTGAAATCGCGAATGAAATCGGTTATGAGGATATTAAGTATTTTAACCGCCTGTTCAAGAAATGGACGGGACAAACCCCGTCGGAGTATCGGGCAAATCCTGAATTTTGTCCCTCTATGGACTGAATTATATCCCCTATGTAAGCGTTATATCCTTTTATATACTTGGACTAATCATCTTAAGACGCTTCATCATTTTCGTATATTAAAAAGGGGGATTGACCATGAGACCAAAACGTAAAATAGGTCTTGTACTGCTGATGATGTCACTGGTCCTTGCAGCTTGCGGAGGCGGGCAAAGCAAGGAGCAGGCGGGGGGAAATGAGGGGAATCAAGAGAAGGTCAAGCTGACCATTTGGCATAACTTTGCCGGTGATGACCTGCGTGCCAAATCAGTCCGAAGTTTTATCGATCAGTTTGCTCAGGATCATCCTGAAGTTACGCTCGATGCACAAGCGATTCCGCCGGACGGTTACCGTCAACGTCTGAGCACCGTTGCGGCTGCGAATGAAATGCCGGATGTATTCTTTGTATATGCAGGAAGCCAGTCAGCCGAGCTTCATCAGGCGAAACTGCTTCAGCCGATTACAGAGGTGCTCGATGCTCATTCGGATTGGAAAGATAAATTCCTGCCGGGAGCGTTTGATCCATACGAGTTCGAGGACGGCCAGATCTACTCCGCTCCACTAGGCATGTCCGCAACTTCGATTCTCTACTACAACAAAGCAATGTTTGACAAACATAACGTAAAAGTTCCGACGACTTGGGAAGAAATGATGGCGGCGGTTAAAACGTTCAACGATAACGGCATTACGCCGATCGCGCTTGGAAACAAAGCACCATGGGTTGCGCAATCCACCATTATCGGATCGATTGCCGACCGTGTGACAGGCACCGAATGGTTCAAGAAAGCGGCAGCACAGGATGGCGCGAAATTCACCGATCCTGAGTTTATCGAAGCGCTTGGTTATTTCAAAGAACTCGTCGACAACAAAGCATTCCAAGAAGGTGCCAACAGCATCGACAACACGCAAGCCGAGCAGTATTTCATCCAAGGCAATGCAGCGATGATGATCAGCGGTGCATGGACACTCACGAACCTGGCGGCTTCTTCCTCGGAGGAGCAAATGAAGGATATTGAAGTCACTACGCTGCCTTCGATTCCTGGTGGTAAAGGTGAGGCTAACACCATCTCCGGCGGCGCTGGCGGCGGTCTGGCCCTTAGCAGCAGAACCGAAGGGAAAGCAAAAGAATTGGCGCTTGAACTGATTTATGCCGTGAGCGGACCGGAAGCGCAAAAAGCGATTGCCGAGAGCAACTCCATGGTCATGTACGATACCGAAATTGATGAGTCCAAAGTTACCTCCTTGTACTACAAAGCCTTTAACCTGGTGAAATCCACAGGCATTACGCCGGTATACGATGCTTATCTGTCTGCAGAAGCGGCTGAAGTCATCAACAACGGTCTGCAGGAAATTATGATGGGCGGTCCCGTCGAAGGTGTGGCCCAGAAGCTACAGGATGCGCAAGCCCGATCCGCTACTCCATAAGAAAAGGTTCACCACTGCATAAGGATTAGGAGGGAGGAGGCTGCCATGCCTACAGCAATGAGAAGCAAAGGATTTATAGCCATAGCTCTTCTTCCTGCGCTTCTGTTGTTTCTGATATTTGTCATTATTCCGGTCTTCTGGTCAGCATACTACGGATTTTTCAGTTGGAAAGGGTTCGGAGACGCCACCTTTATCGGCCTTGATAATTATAAAGAGATGTTCAAGGATCCGATCTTCTGGCGGGCGCTTCGAAACAACCTGATTCTGGTCGTATCATCCATTATCGGCCAGGTTCCAATCGCGTTGATTCTGGCTATTGTATTGTTCAAGAATTCGTTCTTCTCCAGGTTCATCCGGTCTGCCGTCTTCATGCCGATGGTTCTCTCCACGGTTGTCGTTGGTCTTATCTGGGGTTACATTTACCATCCTCAGTTCGGGATCGCCAACTATGTACTGGAGATGCTCGGTCTGGAGTCTTGGACCCGTGCCTGGCTGTCCGATCCAAAAGTCAATATGCTGGCGATATCGATCCCGATTAACTGGGCGAACATCGGCCCTTATCTGGTCATCTTTATCGCAGCACTGCAAAATATTTCACCGGAGATCCATGATGCGGCCAAAATCGATGGGTCCACCGGCTGGAACAAGCTGATGCAAATCACGCTGCCGATGATCTGGAGCACGGTTGTCGTAACCATTGTGCTCTGTATCTCGGGAAGCCTGAAAGCTTTTGACCATGTCATCGTCATGACGGGCGGCGGACCTGCGCAATCGACGGAACTGCTTGCTACTTATATGTACAACAGCACGTTCAGCGTGTACCGTTACGGTTACGGCTCCGCCGTCTCCACGATGATTATGATCGTCAGCGCCATTCTTATCGCGCTTAACTATTTCGCAACGCGCAGAAAGTCAAGTTAACATGAAGGAGGGAGCGATGTGAATTTACAGACGACCGGGACCGGAAGTGCCTCAGGGAAACGCGTCATCACGAAGGGGTTAACCGGGTTCGTAAAATTGCTGCTGATTGTGTATGCGATTCTTACGCTCTATCCCTTGTACTGGCTTTTTACGAGCGCGTTTAAATCGAATCAGGATTTTTTCACCAACCCTTACGGCTTGCCGAAGGAGTGGATGACCGAGAATTTATTCCGGGCTTGGGAGCTTGGAAATATGGGCAGAGCGATGCTGAATTCAACGGTTGTGACGATTACAGCCGTCGTTCTGACCATCCTGCTCAGTGTACTCGCGGCGTATGTACTGTCCAGATTCGAGTTTCGGTTCAAAAAGCTGGTGGTTGTGTTGTTTACGACCGGGCTGCTGATTCCGATTCACAGTACGCTGGTGCCCCTGTTTATTATGATGAAAAATATCGGCCTGCTCGACACGTACGGTGCGCTCATTCTGCCTTATACGGCATTTGAGCTGCCGATCGCAATATTCTTGGCGATGGCCTACATGTCATCCATTCCAAGAGAGATTGAAGAAGCAGCCATGATTGACGGCAGCGGCTGGTGGGGAATCTTCGGCAGAATGATTCTTCCGCTCTGTACGCCAATCGTGGCAACGATATCGATTCTGGCATTTCTCCGATTCTGGAATGACTTCTCCTTCGCACTCGTATTTATCAATACGCAGGCGCTGAAGACGCTGCCGCTCAGCTTGTCCTTATTCTCGGACGGCTTCGGCACGGATTACAGCTTGACGATGGGAGCGATGGCGATCGCGGTCATTCCAACGATCGTGGCCTATCTGATCCTGCAGGAGCAGATCATGAAGGGTATGGTGGCAGGATCCATCAAAGGTTAAATCGCCAGCACGTCCGATTTAAACGTAAAGTGGAGTTTGTCCTAAGGATAATCCACTTCATATTTGCCATGAAAAGCCTCTTCCGATGCATTCGGAAGAGGCTTTTTTAAGATATATCAGAAAGTATAAACTTCGAAGCTTGTGGCTTCCTGATATCGCAAGAAAAACTTCTTCTAACTGCGGTCTGTCATCTGTGCGGGTACGTCGATAGACGTTTTTCTTATTCGCTCGTGATCGTGGTAAGTCTGCGTTGCCAACCGAAAAAAATTCATGCACGATTTTCGGCTACGTCATGCAGGCAAAAGAAATATAATAGGAACACAAAGGTAAGGCACCTGATTTGTAATAGGAGAAGCACAGCACACATCATTATCGCCATATAGAGTGAACAAAAGATACAGGGAGGAACCAAACATGATATCAGCCGCGAACCAACAGGAATATTACCAGGCGCTGCTGGATAAGAAAACCGAGTACGAAGGTGTCTTTTACGTGGGTGTGAAGACAACCGGTGTATTCTGCCGCCCGACATGTCCAGCGAGGAAACCCAAAATCGAGAACTGCGAATTTTATGAGACGGCTGAAGAAGCGCTGCTTGCTTCCTTCCGTCCCTGTAAACGATGCCGTCCGCTTTCGCATCCCAATCAGGTATCGGAACTTGTCCGGCTGCTTGTAGACGCGGTAGAGGAGAATCCGGAGAAAAGATGGACCAACCAGGACTTTCAGAAGTTGTCCGTGGATGCCTCAACGGCAAGACGCCAATTCAAAAAGCGGTTTGGGATGACGTTTGTCGAATATGCACGGGCACGGCGGATGGGACTTGCCCTGAAGCAAATCCGGGAGGGGCATACCGTCATGGATGCGCAGCTGTCAACCGGTTATGAGTCCAGCAGCGGATTCCGGGACGCCTTTTCGCGGATTATGGGCGCAGCGCCTACCCGGCCCGGGCATCACCATGTTTTAAAAGCATCATGGCTCGACACGCGTCTAGGACCGATGATGGCCATCGCAGATGAAGAAGCGCTGTATTTGCTTGAATTCGTAGATCGCCGGGGCTTGGAGCGTGAGGTTGAACGTCTAAGGGTGAGAACCAAGTCGGCAATCATTCCGGGTTACACAGCCCCGATCCGCTCGATTGAGCTTGAACTCGGCGCGTATTTTAATGGGGAATTAACGGAATTCAAAACACCCTTGTTCCTGTTGGGATCGCCATTTCAAAAAGAAGTATGGGACCAGCTGCTGCAGATTCCGCCTGGGCAAACATCTTCGTACGGCGAGATCGCAGCAACGATGGGAAGACCCACCGCCTATCGTGCCGTTGCCCAAGCGAATGGCGCCAACCAGCTCGCAATCGTCATCCCATGCCACCGCGTGATCAATACGAGCGGCGAATTGGGCGGATACGGCGGAGGACTATCCCGTAAACAATGGCTCTTAAATCACGAGAAATCCATGAGTGCCGCAAGAATACATGAATGTTAGACTTTAGTCGTAAAAGACGGTCTTACCTATAGGTAAGACCATTTTTGTATAGATCAAACCGTCGTTCGTACGAGGTATTCAGATGCGAAATCTTTAAAATAGAGAATATATCAACATCTGATAAGGGAGCGTGAACCTCGTGACGGAGCAAGAGCGATTACCTGAATGGGCCACCGATTATTTGCAATATATTCAAGTTCCGGTAAAGGAACCTTCATTGGAATATTTGACTGAAATTTGCACCGCGCATCATCAGCGGATTCCTTTCGAGAACATGACCACGTTGCTGCAGTATCAAGAGTATCATCAAAAAGGCAGGCTGGAGCAGAATGAGCGGAGGTTTGTAAATCAGCTTTGGCAGCTGAATGCGGGAGGTACTTGTTATATGATCAACAGCAGTCTTCATCAGCTGTTGAACCAGCTTGGTTTCCAAACCCGTTATACGTTGCTGGGCGGAGGGCATGTTGGATTGCTTGTTCGTCTGCCCAACGAAAGCGAAGAAGTGTACGTGGATTGTGGAAACTCCGCACCTTTTTTCGAACCCGTTCGTTTGGAGACCGATCCCGATCATGTTTCCCGATATGCCGGGATTGAAGTCAGATTGCGCCAAGGGGATGAACCCGGAACGTATACGTACTATCGGTATGTGGATGGTCGGCTGCTGACAGAATTGGTTTGGTCGTTCGATACGAGGAAAACGTATCAATTCGATGATTTCCAACCGGCCATTGCTGCCTATTTTAAACCGAATGATCTCTTCACCTCTACATTACGCTGTCAGCTGTGGCAATTGGATCAGCAGCGCTCGCTGTCTCTGGTCGACAATGTGCTGAGTATCCGGCATGCAAACGGGAAGGTGGAAAAGCGTATTTTATCCGATCTCAGCGAGTTGCGAGAGGTCATCGATCAGGAGTTTCATCTTCCCAAGCTGCCTGTTGAAGATGCTGTGAAGGTTCTGCAGGAACTCGGATATGATATTTTTAAGGGAAACGTTATAACGAATTCCTTGGAGTAGATCGTTAGAAACATACACATCATTCTGTCGATAAGTCGCCCCCTGGTTTGATCGTGGAACGATTGGAATGAGTACGACTCTATCTGTTACAGATATGCTACAATCTAACTAGTTATAGCGCTCGTGACTTCATTCAGCGGTGACTCCAATATACAATTAACCCGAAAAATACGGCGCTCAGATGGAGGTTAGAGATGAATCTCACCAACAATAAGAGTTACGTATTTTTCTGGTTAGCCTCCACCATTTCATATTTTGGCACGTATATAACCACACTTGCTCTCCAAGTGCTGGTGGTGGTTAACCTGGAAGGCAGTACCGTTGATGTGGGCTGGATCAATTCCTCGAGGTGGCTACCCTATGTGCTGCTGGGATTGGTGGCGGGAGTGATTATTGATCGCGTCAGTCGTCGGAACATCCTGGTACTGACCGATTTGGGACGGGGGATCTTGCTCGTAGCGATTTGCCTACTGGCATTGTTCGATGGAATCCATGTGGGCATTCTGATGATCATCATGATACTCTTCGGGACGATGTCGTTATTCAATGATGCTGCATCTCAATCTATTGTGCCCCAACTCGTGCCGAGAAGGTTGTTATTGCCCGCTTATGCACGGTTGGAGCAAAGCGCAGCCGTTGCGGAAACCAGCGGCCCCGCAGCTGCCGGTTTATTAGTCTCCGTCATTACCGCTCCGTTTGCCATCTTGGTTAACGCAGCTTCGTATCTGTTTTCAGGGCTGGTTATGGCTTTCATTAAACATCAGCCCATGCAGGAAAAGGCCTCGAATGAACGCATAGTTGAATTGGTAAAGGAAGGATTGCGCTGGGTTTACCGGCATCCGTTTCTTAGCACGCTGGCACTCAATACCCATGTGTGGTTTCTATTTAACAGTATGCTGGGTACGGTGCTGGTAACTTACGCTCTCACCGAATTAGGGTTTAGCGCGTCAACCCTGGGACTGGTCATGACATCAGCCGGGATTGGCGCTGTTATAGGCACGACGTTATCAACCCGGGTCAGCAAGCGATTTGGAATAGGTCGCAGCATCACGTATGCCAGACTTTTGTATGCACCTGCGGTCCTGTTCATGGTTCTGGCACCATCCACTGACGACGGTAATCTGTCGATTCAGACCTTCCTCTTGATCGGATTTGGGCAACTGTTTTATGGATTTGCATTAGGCATTGAGGGTCCGATTGAGATGGGTTACCGGCAGACGATCACACCTGCACACTTGCATGGGCGTATGAATGCCACCATGAGGTCTATCAACCGCAGTATGATCGTTATTGGAGCGCCTCTGGGTGGCTTAATCGCTGATGTATATGGATTTCGCACTGCATTAGGCGTTGTTATCACCGGACTGGCTGTAGTCGGAGTTTGGTTCGTGTTCTCACCGATGCGGGCTGCCCGGATGGATGATACGACGGATGTGAGTAATTAGATCGATACGATCTGCACAGTCATTGTGCGTTACCTATGGAAATTTAGTGCTCCTTCGCACGATTTCAATTTCAAGCACACGCAGTACGGTTCAGCAGGTACGAAAGAGAGGGAAAGACGAGATGATGGTTTCGATTCTAGCCTTGGCAGCTGCCGTTTCCGGAGGCATTGTCGCTTCAGGAGCAGGTGTGGCTATTTTGGTCGGATTTGTATTCTTTTTGATCGGCTTTTCCGGAAAAAAAGGGAGACGGCCGAATTTCCTGGCTCCGGACGGGCTCAAGGTTATCGGCACGCTTTTGATTGTGGCCGTGTTCATGGTGTTGGCTTATTCCTGTACCTTGACCAGCGGCTCGCTGATCCGTTTTAACGGGATGGACCCTGTCTTGCAATACGAGCAAGGAAAGAAACTGCTGCTTATCGGAATAGTCTCCGCTGCATGGTTTGTCGCCAGCTTCCTCTGGCTGCTCCCGTACGCGGTCGAGATCAAGCCGCGGGAGTGGAATCGCAATCATCTGGTATGGGTCTGCGTTTATTTCATGCTGGTCTTCGCTGCCGCCGGGGCCGCGATGCTATGAATGGATGTGGCCGGAAAAAGCAGTTGGAGCATATTTCGAGTTACTAAAGTGCAAAGCAGCCTAGTTCCTGCCTTCAAGGATGAGCATGGGCTGCTTCTTTATATTATAGAAGAAAAAAATCATCGGGGGCTTTTCTCCTGGCCCGGCCTTGCCGGCACCGTTGCCGTTTCCCTGAATTTGACCGGGGACATGCCATAGTTGGCTCGGAATACTCGGTGAAAATAGGAGTAGCTTGCGAAGCCGCAGGTTTCCGCGATTTCCTCCAGCGTCATCGTGCTGTATTTGATACGCTCGACGGCTGCGTTCAGCCTGATCTCCAAGGCATACTGAATCATGGTTTTTCCGTAATACTCCTTGAACAGTTTAACCGCCCGGGATAAGCTGAGCCCGACATGGGAAGCAGCCTCCTCCAGTTTGAAGGTTAGGGTGGCGTGCTCCTCCACGAATCGCTTCAGCCGCAGGGCGGTGAAGGCAAGGCGATCGGTCGGCTTGATCTCGGAAATGGCGCGGTCCAGGCAGAGGCAGAGACTGCGCAGCAGGTAGTCGGTCAGCTCCCCGATTTCCCCTTCAAGTCCGCGCCGCTTCTCCAGCAGCATCTGTCTCCACAGACCCAGCAAATAATCGTCGAGCCCGACGTGACTGACGACAGGGCGGGAAATCCGATTCCACCAATCATCAATCCAGGAGCCATCGCAGAATATAAAATAATCCCCGCTGGACACGCGGCCATCTTCGCCGTCTTCCTTCACACGCAGCTCGTATTCATCGCCGGGCTTCAGCAGCAGCAGGTCGCCTGCCTGCACGTGGTGCTCGATGCCGTTGCAGTAGATTTCGCAGGAGCCTTCGGTTTGGAGGCGGAACAGATAAGTTGTCAATCCGCCCCGATGGCTGTTGCTGAATTGCTGAAAGTGATAGGAATAGTCGCAAATGAGCAGCCTTGCTTCCATAATGGTAACAACCCCCAGTAAAAATATAAGCAGATAGTTCATGTTGCAGCAATATTGTTTATGTTCATTTTAGCCTATTTGCATGTATGATAGTAGCAGATAGAGCAGTAACTCATTTTTGGAATCGAGGTGCGCTATAATGAGAAGAATGAACATTGGTTTGCAAATGTATACGCTGCGCGATGAAACGGCACAGGATTTCCGCGGTACGCTCCGCAAAGTGGCTGAATTGGGTTATGAAGGCGTGGAATTCGCAGGGTATGGAGACATTCCAGCCGAGGAAATGAAAACGCTTCTTCAAGAGCTTGGCCTGAAAGCGATCGGCAGTCACGTAGGCCTGCATCTGCTTCGTGCAGATCTGCAGAAGGAAATTGATTACCTGAAAACCATTGGCGCTAAATATATGATGTGTCCATATGTAGCCGAAGAAGATCGTAAAGATGCCGAGGATTGGAAGAACCTCTTCTCCTTCCTGGAGGAAGTAGGGGCTGAAGCTCGCAAGCAGGGATTGATCTTTGGATATCATAACCATGCATTTGAATTCGAAGCCGAGGTCGATGGCCAGTTCGTCTTTGATGCGATGTATTCCGCAACGACGCCGGAAGCCGTGCAAGTGGAGATGGACGTATGCTGGGTACAATTCGCCGGACAAGATCCGCTTGCCTACATTCCGAAATACGCTGGACGTCTTCCGCTGCTTCACCTGAAAGACTTCAGCAAGGATGCGGAAGGCAACATGAAGACGCTGGAGCTGAGCCAAGGCTCGGTTAACCTGCCAGGTGTCATTCAGGCTGCATCCGACGCAGGCACGGAGTGGCTGATCGTCGAGCAGGACGTATGTCAGAATCCGCCGCTGGTAAGCGTGGAGAACAGCATGAACTGGCTGAAGCAGAACTACCTGAACCAATTTTAATCTATTAGCACAAAGGAGACTTTCAATGAGTAAAATTAAAGTGGCTGTGTTTGGCTGTGGCGCAATCGCCCAGCGCAGACATATTCCTGAATATGCGAACAATGCTAACGTGGAGCTGGTTGCTTTTGCCGATCCGGTAAAGGAACGCGCTGAAGAGATGGCAGCCCAGTATGGCGGTAAAGCCTATACAGACTATCAAGAACTGCTGAAGAACGAGAAGCTCGACGCCGTTAGTGTATGTACGCCGAACTATCTGCATGCTCCAATGAGCATCGCGGCTGCGAATGCCGGCCTTCATGTGCTGGTGGAGAAGCCGATGGCAACAACGGCTGAAGAGGGAGAGCAAATGATCGAGGCAGCCCGCAAGAACGGGGTGTACCTGATGGTCGGCCACAATCAGCGTCTCATGCCTCCGCACGTAAAAGCGAAGGAAATTCTGGATTCCGGCAAACTCGGAAAGGTGCTTACCTTCCGTACTTCCTTCGGCCACGGCGGTCCGGAGAGCTGGAGTCTGGACGGACGAGACAGCTGGTTCTTCCGCAAAGAAGAAGCGATTATGGGCGCGATGGGCGATCTCGGCGTGCATAAATCCGACTTTATCCGTTATTTGCTGAACGATGAAATCGTGGAAGTGGCCGGTTTTATCGGTACGGTCCATAAAGAAGGAACTGATGTGGACGACAACGCGACTTGCATCGTTCGCATGAAGAGCGGGGCCGTGGGCACGCTGATGGCAAGCTGGACGCATTACAGATCCGGCGATAACGGAACGGTATTGTGGTGCGAGAAAGGTGCCATGAAGATCGGTACCGTTAACGGTGACGAGGTGGTTGTGGAGCTGACCGACGGTACGGTGGAAACTTACAAGGTCGGCGCCATGGCAACTAATGAGAAGCAGGTTCCGAGCGGCGTCATCGACGCTTTTGTCGAATCCATTCTCACCAACACGCCTCCTAGCATTTCCGGTGAGGAAGGACTGCGTTCCTTGAACGTGATCCTGGGTGCATTCGAGTCCCAAGAGACCGGTAAAATCGTGAAGCTGTAATAAATGAGTGTAGAGGGAGGCCGTACGCGTACGGCTTCCCTTTGGTGTATACAGGATAGTAAAGCATGATTTCGGGAAACAAAAACCTATAAAAAAGGGCCGCTCTGCCATCTTCATGGAGAGCGGCTTTTTCGTATAAAGATTTTACTCGGCCCTTCGTGTTTCCCGATACATCCCATCCAATTTGATGCTGTCTCCATCCTCCACGACGGGGATAAAGATCGGCCGTTCATCCGGCGTCCGGTTCGGGGTATGCACGGTCAGCATCAGCTCCCCCTCCCAAGTACGGAACACCATGCCGTGCCCGCCGTCGCTGGAATATAAGGGTTCGGGCTCTTGAAGCCAAGGCTCGCATAGCTTGCCGGTTGGCGACTTGGCAACGCCGAGCGCGTATCGGCCATCCACAAAGCTGGCCCATACCATGAGCAGACTTCCCGACGTTGTCCGGAACAGAAACGGGCCGTCCGTCACATAGTTGCCCGATCCGGGAAAGCGGGGCGAGTGGAACGGCGTGGCCCAATCGGCCTCGGAGGCGCAAAACAGGGTCACGGGCTCCGAGGCGGCCTCTGTGAGATCGGGACTCAGGCGCATGGCGCAGATCTCACCGTCGCCGACCTGCTGCCACTCGTGGCAGAACACCATCCACGGCTGATCCGCTTCGTCCATATACAGCGTGCCGTCCAGGGAACTCCAGTCGGCGGGGGTCACCGGCCCCTCGCTATGGAGGGAGAAAGGGCCTGTCGGCTCATCTGCCGACAGGACCGCGGTGCCCAGCCGATCGTTATCTTTTCGGCGGAAGGTGGCAAACATGATGTATCGCCCATGGTACGGGTAGACTTCCGGCGCCCAGAAGTTCACGTCAGCGAAGAAATCGTCCGGTTTGCGAAAGACCGTATAAGGGCCTTCCCAATCGCTTAGATCCCGGCTTATATAGACATCGAAGCCGGTTCCTTCTCTCCATATATTTTTGTCGGTGCTGCCGTACATATAGTATATTCGTTGTTCCGGATCAGGCAGTACGTAGGGGTCCCGCAGCTGAATGTCTCCAGTTTTCATGCGTAAGCGTTCACCTCCTTCAATTTAACGATAGGAAGGATAGATGATGCCGATATCCCTCTCCGTCTTCAAATCTCCGTCTGAATACAGCTGCATTTCATTGCCTTTGATCCGGATCGGTATGGACGTGCCTTGATAGCGAAGCTCGCCTTCAATGGTGCGCACGCTCATGCCGATCACGCCCTCCAATTGTCCGCTGCGGTCCGTGACCAGCCGAATCCCGGCGGGGCCTTGAATATGAACGCGGCCTTCCCGGAATACGGTAACGTTGTCCGGGGTATTCACCAGTTCGTAGTGCAGCCCGTTCACGGTTCGGCCATATGCCGTGTTTCCGGCAACTTCTTCGCCATGGTCCATGTCGACCGGGAGCAGTCCCGTAAACCACAGCCGATTCGATCCGATCGGCATGATGCCGCAGAGTCGTTCCACGTAATCCAGCAGACACAGAATGGAAGGGGAATACGTCTCGGTAAAGCCCTCTTCACCGGTCCAGGGGCTCAAGGTTTGCGAGAAGCGTTTCGCCTTGGACAAGGCGGAAAGAATCGGCTGCAGTACCCAGGTCAGCTCGACATAGCGATGGTGATGTTCAAAGGCGTGCGGCGCCCGGATCAAGCTCAAGAAATTGGACGGACCGCCCCAGCTGTTATAAGAGGAGGATGGATCGAACCGCGGATCGTCCATCGCCAGGGACGTAAACGGATATTTGGCGAAGAATTTGCTCGTATTCAGCAAATACCGGCGCAGCATGTCGTCAAACAGCCCGCGGTCGCCCACTTCGCAGGCCATCACGCGCAGCAGCACGTCGGATTGAACCCTGACCAGCTCGTCGTTCCGATCCCGGTCGTAGAAGAATTGATCCTCCTCGTCATAACAGTAGCGGAGGAGGTTATCCAGGCTGGCTTCGGCTTTGGCCCTCCAATCGGCTCCGGATTCGCCGAGCTCTTCAGCCATGCGGGCCAAATACAGGCGCTGGCAGTAGATGTTGGCGGTCAAATCCGGTGCCAGGAAGGGCAGCACCGGGGAGTCCGGGTGGAAGGCAGCGGCATCATTCCTATAGGGCGTATCCGGAACATGCCAGAACCTGGGCGACAGATCATGCCCGGTATCAAAGGTGCTGAAAGCCTCCACGCAGCCGGTCCCCCGGCTGTTGCGGTAACGCGCGATCCAGTCGTCGTAACGCGACATGGCTTGGTACATGGTCTTCAGGAAGGGGAGATCCCTTCCATGAAGCTCGTAGTGGTTCCAGACGCAGCGTGCCAGCGGCGTGACGAGCTGGATCTGGCGGAACGACGGTCCGTTCTCCGTCAGTTTATAAGGGAGCAGCCCATCCTCTCTTTGCTGATCCGCAAACGCCAGGTAGGTTGTTTTCGATACCGAGGGGATCAGTCGCGATAGCAGTTCCGCGTTGATGGTGCCGGTGCTCTCCAGCCAGCAGCCGAGGTAGATTCCTCCTTCTTGCAGAATCGGATCGCTGCCGTTCATCGGCACGATGCAGGCCAGCAGCTTCTCCAGTGCGGTATAATAAGCTGCTTCCAGCTGTCCGCCCGCTGCCGCGAATCGGACGCCTGTGGCCTGCCATTCCTGCAGCAGCTTCCAGTCTTCCGGTTTGCCCGTCTGCACCTGATCCCGTATCGAAATCCGGCGCAGCCGGTCCAGCATAGCTTCTGTCATGTCCGCCTCCTTGAAAGCTTGTTATTGATTCGATTCAAATATGCGCACGGTGCCGTTGTAGAAGTCC
Organism: Paenibacillus sp. GM2FR; assembly: GCF_002803325.1. Classification (NCBI taxonomy): domain Bacteria; kingdom Bacillati; phylum Bacillota; class Bacilli; order Caryophanales; family Paenibacillaceae; genus Paenibacillus; species Paenibacillus sp. GM2FR. Next base: position 456,825 of record NZ_MKZM01000009.1, read on the forward strand.
GCAACGGCCTGCTCGACGTTTTTCCGGCCGAAACCGATCTCCTGGGTCGTCGTCTGGGCCAGCTTGGAGAACTCGGCGAATCCCGGCGGATTATAACTCACGTCAAAAGGCTCGGTCTTCGTGGCTTCCGATACGAGGCTCGTATAATTGTACACAATCTCCTCCACAGGACCCGCTTCCTCCTGGAGCAGGTTGCGATTGGCTTCCGTTACCGGCACGCCGCGGTCGTTGCCGAGGATTTTGGCCGCTTCGGGATCGTTGATCCAGAAGTCCATAAGCGTAGCGACTTCCTTCGGATGCTTGGTGTTGGCATATCCGGATAGTCCTTGGCTGGACTCGAATACCACGCCCGTACCCTTCGGACCTCTTGGTACCGGATGGAGAATGAGCGGATCTTCCGTCAGGCTCTGGAACGCAGCCAGCTGATTGGAAGGGAGGAGGCTCATGGCGGCTTTGCCCGTAATCAACAATGATTTGCTGGTATCATCGTGCGGATTGGACACCTGAAGTTCAGGCGTAACGACACCGCCGGCCTTCGAGGCCTGCTCCCAATACTCGAACCATTCCTGAATGTCTTCCTTCGCGAAGCCGAGCTTTCCGTTCTCCATATCATACAGCTGTTTTCCGCGCTGCTTCAGGAAGATATCCATTCCGTCGACGGTGAAATTATAGGTGCCGTATACGCCGTCGCCGAGCTTGTCGGACAGTTCTTTGCTGATGGCGGCAAATTCCTCCCAATCCCAATCCTGCTCCGGCAGAGGAATGCCTGCCTTTTCAAACAGCGCCTTGTTGATGACGATTCCCCGGGCGTTTGCGCCGGCCGAAATATGCTGCAGCTTCCCGTCCAGCCGGCCGTATTCCACCATGGTGGCATCCATGCCGTCCAGTTTCAGTTCGCTGCCGACATACGGATCCAGGTTCAGCAGCACATCTTTTTTGGCATAGTCCACCACGTTTCCGCCCAGGAAGAAGATATCCGGGGCGGTGCCGGAAGCGAGCTGGGTGTTCAGCTTATCGAAATATCCGGAGGAAGGCGAGAATTCGCCGACGATTTTGATGTTCGGGTGTTTGTTCTGGAACACCTTCAGGGCTTCGTTCGTAATATCGGCCCGTTTCTGGTCGCCCCACCACATCAAACGCAGCTCGACCTGGCCGGTCGGCTCAGCCCCTGCGTTCGTACTCCCGGCTTCTCCCGTGTGATCCGTTCCGGAACAGGCGGTGACGAATAACAGGAGTGAAGCCAACATTCCAACGAAACATTTTTTCAACATGGATAATCCCCCAGTCTAATCATAATTGGTTCATTTGCAGCATGACTTCGCACGACAGAGCTTCTGAGACTATTTCAGGCCGGTCGTGGCAATGCCTTCGAGAAAATACCGTTGAAACACCAGAAAGATGATTGTCACAGGCAGCAGCGACAGCGTGGACATGGCGAGCAGCGCCCCCCAATCCGATTGCCCCGAAGGATCGAACAGGGATCGGATCCCCAGCTGTACGGTGAATAAATCAATCTTGCTTAAATAGATCATCTGGCTGAAGAAGTCGTCCCAGCTCCAGATGAAGGTGAAGATGGCCGTCGTAATCAGTGCAGGAACGAGAAGCGGCACCACGATGCGGAAGAAGATCTGCGATTGTCCGCAGCCGTCAATGGTCGCGCTCTCGTCCAGCTCCCGTGGAATGCCGCGGATGAACTGAACCATCAGCAGAATGAAGAAGGAGTCATGCGCCAGCCATTTGGGCAGAATGAGCGGAAAATACGTATTGATCCAATGAAGTTCGTTATACAGAATGTATTGGGGCACGAGCGTCACGTGGTAAGGCAGCATAATCGTCACCAGCATGATGCTGAACCACAGGCCTTTGAACTTAAACTTCAATCTGGAGAAGGCATAGGCTGCAAGGGAACAAGAGACGATGTTCCCGATGACACTCATGACCGAGATCAGCACGGAGTTGCCGAAGAATCGGCCGAAGGAAATGCCCTGAAGTCCGCTCCAGCCGTTCACGTAATGATCCAGCGTGAAGGCAGTCGGAATGAGGCTGCTGTTGGTAAAGATGAGATGATTCGGTTTAAATGAGCTGAAGACGAGCCACAGCACCGGATACAGCATGAGCAGGCCGAGGAGGATAATGGCGGCATGCCTCCCGGCTTGAACCAGTTGTCGCTTAAGCGGCATATCCATTACCTCCCTTCCTGGTTATCCCCGTAGAAGACCCAAAATTTTGATGTAAGAAAAACAATTCCGGTGAACACCCCGATGATGACCAGCATGATCCATGCCAGGGCCGAGGCATAACCCATATCGAAGAACGAGAAGCCTTTCAGATACAGATACAAGGTGTAGAACATCGTGGCGTCGAGTGGTCCTCCCCGCCCGTCCCCGATGACGTAGGCGGGCGTGAAGGCTTGGAACGAATTAATCATGCTCATGATCAGGTTGAAAAAGATAACGGGTGACAGCATCGGCAGCGTAATGCCGAAGAACTGGCGGATCTTTCCGGCACCGTCTACGCCGGATGCTTCATATAAATCCGTCGGAATCTGTTTCAGACCGGCAAGGAAGATAACCATGGCCGATCCGAACTGCCAGACGGACAGCGTGATAATCGTATACACCACATAGTCGGGGTGGGCGATCCACGAGGGGCCCGTGATGCCGAACCAGCCGAGGAACTGATTGACCAGTCCGCTGCCGTCAAAGATTTGGCGCCAGACGATGGCAATGGCAACGCTACCTCCCAATAGGGAGGGAATGTAATATACGGTCCGGTAGATGCCGAGTCCGCGTATGCCCTTGTTCAAGGCCATGGCGATCAGCAGCGCGAACGCAAGTCTCACCGGCACGGATAAGAACACGTAGTAGAATGTCAGCCACAAGGATCTTTGAAACGTATCGTCTTCGGTAAAAATCTGAACATAATTGCTGAGTCCGGTCCAAGTCGGCGATGACAGCAGGTTGAATTTGGTCATGGATAAGTACAGCGATGCAATCATCGGCCCCAGCGTCAGACAGAAGAAACCGATGAGCCAAGGCAGAAGAAACAAGTAGGCTGTCTTATTCTGCTGGCCGTATAAGGGCTTGGACAGCTTTCTCATAATGTGCCTCCCTTCAGGATGGATGAGAATGGGCGGTTACCTTGTGGATTGAAGCCGCTTACAATAGTGTGGCAGTGCGCCTAATAAACTCATCATACCGGGGAAGGAGAGAGGCCGGAATCTCATTTCTTCGGATCATCGTGTTCGATTTTTTCGGATTGCGATAGTCGGAACTCGGAAGGGCTTTGATTGAACATTTTTTTGAATTTGGAGCTGAAATAGCCGGGTGAAGAGAAGCCCGTCAGCTCAGCTATGTCCCATACCGTCAATCGGGTCTCCTGCAGCAGGCGTACGGCGTGTTTCATCCGAACTTCCGTAACGTACTGAATAAACGAGACCCCAGCCCCTTCCTTGAACATTTCCGAGAAGTAGGTAGGGTGGTAGTTATACTGCTCGGCCAGCGAGGTCAACGACAATTCCTGCATGTAATTCTCCTCGATATACCGCTTGGCGGATTCAATCAGGGTAGCGCCTCTGTCTCCGGATTCCTGGTGCTGTTCCACAAAATCCTGTGCCCATTGCATCAGCAGACGTTCCGCCTGCTCCGGGGTTTCCAGCCATAAAACCCATTCAGGTGAAATCCATAGAGGCTCCCCACCCTGTGAATGCCGTATGTAGTCCACAGCGGCGGATTCCATAATCAGCGTGATTTGAAAAAGGCTTCGTACCAAGCGGGAAGGCGATAGCCGGAATGCCTCGCGCAGCTCCCTCCGAATCATGCTGCGGAAAGATTCCAGCTCGCCCCGGATTAGGCAGCGATGAAGTGCTCGGCTTGTTTCTTCCGACAGCAACGGACTTTGGTCGGTTACGGGTGCCCGATCGGGTCCGTTCTGGCGTCCTGCCAGATTCCAGGCCAGGAGGGAATGGATATAACCCTCTTTCCAGCGCTCAATTCCCAGGACGGGCAGTCCCAATCCCACCTGCACCTCTATAGTTAAATACGATGACGCCTGCGCGGCGAGTTTGTCCGCGAATTCGTGCTGAATGCCGTCAAGCGCAATGAAATGCATGATGCCGGGATGAGCTGCATCATGAAACACTTGAACGCCGCCCGGATAAGACTCGGCGATTTCATGGCAGACCAATTCGAACGGAAGGCGGAGCTGCTCGGGCGCGCGGCCTTGAGGCGCTTTCTGCATGCCGGATTCCCTCATGCCTGCGGTGATGAAGCATACGCGGCCGTCCTGCCAATCCTCGAGGTGGAACAGTCGAATCCGTTCCGGCAGGGAAGAGGGGGGCAGGCGGCTGCCGTGCACGAGATCCAGCAGGAAGCGTTCCTTCATTTCTTTGTAATACTGGGATAGCCGCCATTGCATCATTTCCGAATCGTCCCGTACCTTGCGGTTCTTATCCAATTCCTGTTTGATTTTGTTTACGGCGGATTTCAGATCGTCCCGGGCGACGGGCTTCAGCAAGTAATCCATGGCCTGGCTGCGGACACCCGCTCTGGCGTATTGGAAATCCTCGTATCCGGTAATGATGATGATCTGGATGGACGGATTGTAGCTCCGGCAAATGTCCAGCAGCTGGACGCCGTCCATGACGGGCATGTTCATGTCGGTAATGAGCAGGTCATACGAATGGGATTTCAAGAGCTCTTCGGCTTCCAGGCCATTCGCGGCCTCCCCCGAAATGGCAAAGCCCATGCCTTCCCAGTCGACTTTCAGCTTCAGCCCTTCACGAACTTCGATCTCGTCATCTGCGATCAATACGTTGTACATGATATTCCTCCTGTACCGGTAGAATCAGTTCGATGCATGTGCCCGCTTCGTTCCCGTTCCGGATATCAACGGCAAATAAGTCGCCGTAATGCAAGCGGCAGCGTGCAATCACGTTGCCGAGTCCAATGTGCCAGCTCTCGCTTCGGAGGATCGGCTCCAATTGGGAGGCCGCCGCGGGATCCTGGAGCTTGCGGATGATCTCGGGGGGCATGCCGGGACCGTTATCCGCGACGTGGAGATGCAGGCGGGTGCCCTGCCTGCTGATCCTGATGTTCACCTGTGCCGTGGTCTGATGCTGAAAGCTGTATTTGACCGCATTCTCGATCAGCGGCTGGAGAATGAACTTGATTATCACCAGCGAATCCAGCCGGCCTTCCTCGTGGACGGTGATGTCGAGTTTATGCCCGAAGCGGGTTTGCAGAATGGAGATATAGCGGCGGACATAAGCCAGCTCTTCGGCTAGGGGGACCCGGTCGTCGCTGGTATTCATGGAGAAGCGCATCATTTTGCCCAGGTCCTCGATCACTTGCACGGTATCGTCCGTCCGGCGCTGGATGGCAAGACTGCTCACCAGCTCCAGGGTGTTAAACATGAAGTGGGGATTGATCTGCATGAGCAGCGCTTTATATTCCGCTTGCTGGCGGAGCAGCTTCAGCTCGAATTCGTTCTGGATATGCTGCCGCAGGCGGCTGACCATATAGCGGAAGGTGGAGATGACGTAACTGACCTCGCTTTTTACGTTTTTGTCAGGGGGCAGAAGGGACTCCGCCTGGTCGAATGCTCCGCGCTGCACCTGCCTCATCGCCAGAACCAGGCGCGTTAAAGGCTTGGTGACGCCATAGGAAAGCCATGCGGCGGCAAACAGGGAGACCAGGATCAGAACGACCGTGACCACCATAATCGTGCTCTGAAGCTTGTGAAGGGAAGAGTACAGCTCCTTTTCCGGCGCCAGGCCGGCCAGCATCCAGCCGGTGCGCCCCAGCTTTTTGTATACCAGAATGTCTCGCTGTCCCTCATCGTTGGTTAGATAGACGACGCCCGATTTCAGCGGGCCGCTTCGAATGCGATCGATCTCCGATAGGGCTCCGGCGCCAAGTTCATGTGCCTGCTGGGATAAAATCGGGTTTCCTTGCTCGTTCAACAGAAAAATCGTGCTGTACTTGGCCAGATGGATCCGGTTGAGCGGCTCCAGAAAATAAGACTCGCTGACGTTAACCTTCATCACGTTCTGGGCCGTGGCATGATGGAAGGTTCCGATGGGCATCAGCAGGCTGACGACGGGATTACCGTGATCCCGGACGCGTTCATGTTGATCCATATGCGCTGGCAGCCATCGGTCCCCGGACGCGAAGAAATTTGTGTACCACGATTCCCGCAAAAAGGCAGGGTCACTTTCGACTTGGTTTTCGCCGCCGATCCGAAGCCCGCTGCGCCGGTAGATGGATACATCGGAGATACTGGTGTAGCTGTTGGTCGCCTGGGTCAGGAAGCGGCTCATGGCAAGGTTGGCGAGCATTTTCTCGCCTTCGGGCAGCTGCGGATCGCGGATGGCGTTATCCCAGTTCTTGGCCGTGTCACTGTTGAAGACCAGGGAAGCGACATCATAAATTTGCATCTGGACCATATCCACATAGGAACCGTATTCCTCCATCTTTTCAAGAGCCGAGGATTCGATGTAGGAGCGGATCACGGTGCGTGATTCCGTAAATAGCAGGAAGGAGAGCGTGCCGAAAGAGAGGACGAAGAGTGCGACGATAAAGGCGATCAGACGGCTTTTTAATGAGAAGAACATCGATTTCCTCCTTTACGAAAAGCGAATTTCAAGGCGGTCTGCGACATGTGAAAAAAGGCTGCGCGAAAATGCGCAGCCTTTGATTGGAAAAGTTGCTTGAAGCCGCCTTGTACGGCTTAGAAACGAACCAGATTGTTGATTCGTACAGGCATACCGGTTGCGATGGCGCGGTTGGCTGCAATTCCTGTTAGTATGGATCTCGCTCCATCGATATGGTTGGCCGCACGGGCGTACGGATCTTCCACGGGTTCCCCGAACAGATCATTCAGGAGAACGGGGTCGCCTCCGCCATGCCCGCCTTTTTGCTCTTCGACGTGAACCTCGTACGGGGCATCGAACATCGGAAGCACCCGCAGCGTTTTGCCGATTAACGCGCCTTCTTGGTTCTTGTCGCCCAGCGAATTCACGTAGGATTGTTCAACGATGTTCATCTCAATCCGGCCTTTGGTGCCGTTGATAGCGATGCGATATCCTTCCCACGGCTGGTAGGCGACTAGCGAATAGGTCAAAATGGCTTTGTTCTGATATCGCACGAGGACACCCATCGTATCCTCAATGTTGATGCCGTCCCCGAAGACGCTCTGATCCCGCTGATAGCCGTCCTCCGGCTCGGCATCCAGATACATGGCCTTGAGATGAGCATCGGAATCCAGATGGAGCGCGAAAGGGTCCTCCTTGGCAACTGGGTTGCCGGTAGCACGATTGTAAAACTGCGTAACGCCCCGCGCTTCGGCGTTCTCTCTACCATAATACATGAGATCTCCGAAGGCGAAAACGGTTTCAGGATGGGAACCGATCCAGAAGTTGACTAAATCGAAGTGATGGGTGGACTTATGAACGAGCAACCCGCCGCTGTTCCGTTTGTCCCGGTGCCAGCGCCGGAAGTAATCCGCGCCGTGGCGGGTATTCAGCAGCCATTCGAAGTGAACCGAAGTCACTTGGCCGATGGTATCGTTCATGATCAATTCCCGTACCTTGGTATGGTGGGGAGCGTAACGGTAGTTAAAGGTGACCCTGATATTTTGTCCGGTCCGCTTGGCGGCATCCAGGATGGCTTGGCATTTCTCCTCATCGATGGTCATCGGCTTCTCGGTCACGACATCGCACCCAAGCTCCATCGCGCGGATAATGTACTTGTGATGGGTCCGGTCGATGCTGGTTACGATGACGAAGTCGGGCTTCTCGTTCTTGATCATCTGATCGAATTGGTCCGCGGGATAGGTAGGCACCTCGGTGTACTTATATTTTTCCCGCAGTAGCTGATTCGCGTAATTCATGCGGGTTTGGTTCATATCGCAAAAGGCAGCAAGCTCGGATTTGTCGCGGAAATTCCGGGCCAAGGCGCCATAAAAAAATTCGGCCCGGCCGCCGGTTCCGACCAATACATAGCGTTTCTTGTCACTCATCTCTATCGCCTCCTTGAATATAGCTCTAGCCTATAACAAGGGAGCACTGCTTTCGCCGCATTTTATGCGTAATCGCTTTCAAATGCCGCATATTTTGCTATAATCCAAGAAAAGGGGGCAGCGACATGACGAAGCCGTTTCGAGCGGATTACAATGATCCCACCGGATATTTGGACATTGAATATGACCGCCGCATTGGATATTTCTCGATGACGGTTGACCATCTTCACGGTCATTATGAGCTGTATTACCTGTTATCGGGTGAGCGGATCTACTTCATTAAGGACCGTTCTTACCGGGTCCGGGCCGGTGATCTTGTTTTCGTGGACCGGAATGCCGTTCATAAGACGCTGGACAGCGGCCGGCCCGATCATGATCGGCTTGTCCTTTATATAAGCCCGGAGTTGTTCGCGGAACTGGCCGTGCCGCCTGATCTGGCCGAAGGGCTGAAGGAGCCGTTCGGCTGGGATGTTCCGATTCTAAGGCTTCCTACGCCCGCAGGTGAAGTCGTGGAGCGAATGGTCGGCGAAATGGTGAATGAGATGATCCATCCCCAAGCGGGAAGCAGCTGGCTGCTTCGGCACCGAACGGTTGAATTGCTGCTCTTCGCCTACCGCAGCCGGCATCTGGGCACGGTTCGTTCCGCCGATACCGAGCCCATTCTTCATCCGAAGACCCAGGCGGTTGTCCGGTATCTTAACGACAACTACCAGAAGTCCTTAACGCTGCCCGAGGTAGCGGAGGCGTTCCGAATCAGCCCGCACTATCTCAGCCGGCTGTTCAAGCAGACGACGGGTTTTACCTTTAGCGATTATCTCAACCTCCTTCGGGTTAAGGAAGCGCAGCGCCTCCTGCGGGAGAGCGATGATTCCATCACGGATATCGCGTGGCGATCGGGCTTCAGCAACTTCTCCCATTTTGGGAAGATGTTCAAGCGGACGGTTCAGCTGTCGCCGAGAGCCTACAGGCAGCAGTATCGAATGCGAAGTTAGAGGGATATGGCACTGTCTTCTTTCTTTCTGGTTCACTAGAAAAAGCTGTATTGAAATGATAGTTTCTATTTTATTTCAGCGAGGAGCTAGCCCAGACTTTGTGTATGGCTCAGATTTCTATCGCTAGGCTGTAGCTCTAGTCCCTAATAGAGGCACCACGTTCATCGAGTTGGATCAGCCCGTGACTGTGGTGCTTTTTGATGTGTATATGGTATCTTGGAATTGAACGAAAAACGCCATGTTTGATAGATTCGTTGAGAGGATCGACAGTCAAAATGAAAACAAAAATACAAGAGCTGCCGCTGTCACCGGGCGTATATCTTATGAGAGATTCGCGGGGAACGGTCATTTACGTTGGCAAATCCAAAAGTCTCAAGAAGAGAGTACAATCGTATTTTTACAACAATAAATCGCACTCCCCAAAAGTGAAGAGGCTGGTTCAGCATGTCAAAGACCTGGAGCATATCGTCACCGACACGGAGTTTGAGGCGTTCATGCTGGAATGCAGGCTTATTCAGGATATAAAGCCGATGTATAACCGCAAGATGAAAAATCCGCTAGGTTATAGTTATATCGTATTGCGGCAAAAGCGAAATTGGCGATGGCTGGAAATTACCGATACGCTGGATGAAGGCAGTCACGAACCGCTTCGTTGTTTCGGCCCCTATACAGCCAGCAGACATAGTCTTGAACATGCAGTGCAAAAGGTTAAGGAGTGCTGTAAAATCGCCTGCAATCATACACCTGCCGCCTTTTCGGCAAATACTCCTTGTTTGAATTACTCGATTGGCCTCTGTCTCGGCAAGTGTCTTGGCGGCGGAACCGCGCGGCAATTTGATGAAATCATGGATCGATTCATTGCTCTGCTTCAAGGGGAAGACCGACGTTTATATGATGAAATGGAGCGAAACATGCTGGGCGCCGCAGAGCGATTCGATTTTGAGCAGGCTGCAAAATACAGGGACGGCATGGAGGCGGTGAACTTGCTCTTAAGTAAGCGGCATGTGATCGAGTTCGCCGAAGAGAATCACAGCATTGTTGTCTACGAGTATTTAAACGAAGATACGATCAAGTTATTTCTGATTAAGGGGAACGTTGTGCTGCACAGCGAGAGATACTCTGTGGCTGCAACAGCGAACATTGAATCGTTGAGGCGGAGGGTCAAAGCCTTGATTCTCAGCTATTTCACGAGGGATATGGAATGCGATGCTGCCGAGGTTACCCGGGAAGATATCGATGCTGCACAAATCATCTACAGCTATTTGCAGAGCAGCGCCTGCCGCTATCTTGTTCTTCAGGATTCATGGATGGAAGACGAGGGGGAGGCTGATATGGAGGCTGCGCTGCGGGATTTTTTGAATCATCATGTTGCGTCATCTTAATTGGATCATGAACCGGGCTGCTGCAGCCCGGTTTTTTATCGCCCATAAATCTCCAATCTTATTTTGAGGAGACGTTATCCCGGAAAAATCGCCCCATCGGCATCTCCCTCGTAAACGTGATCCCCCCATACTTATATTTCACTTCAATTTGGGTGATGGGCTCATCGTTATAAAGACGGATGCCGTAATTAAGCGGAATCCGCGAACCTTGATCGAGCGCGGCTCTCTTCTCGTCTTGCATGAGCTCGGGCTTTAACGGCACCTCCCGAATATCGACGAATTCGATATCGGGATCTTCATCAAGGCCCTCGCCGCCGACCAGATGAAGGGAATAACTGACGCCCAGCTCGGCCTTGGCTGGCTTCATGCCATCATTCACCCGCACGTCCAACAGCTCCACATCGGCGAATCCTTCATTGATCACCTCGAAGATCATGGCATTTTCATCCGTAAAGGATGTAAATCCCCCCACCTTGATGGGCGTGGGGCGAAGGAACAGCAGGAATAGAAGGATGGCCGAGAGGAGCAGCCCCAGGCCCATATATAAGAGCCTGCGGAGATGTTTGGATTTTGGTTTCATGATAAAGCAATCTTCCTTCTTTTATTAAATAGACAGCTTTACAACGGATTTGCCAGCCTCAATATCCGCTTTCATCGCTAACAGATAATTCCGGGTGCGCTCGTTCATCTCGTTCCAATTTACGAATTTGGCGAAGTATACATAGGAGTAGATATTGCGGAAGTCGACGAACAACGGGATCCGCTGGATCCATTCCTCGCTCAGCGTATTCTCTTTAAGATAGCCGGATAAGAACGAGTCGAGAAATCGGGCCACAAATTCGGCTTTCCGGTTTTCCGGAACCGTCTGGACCGCATGATAGATGGCGATGGCAATATCATAGGCGAACCAATGGTACGAGACATCCCCGAAATCGAAAAAGATAATCTCCCCGTTATGTACGTGAAAGTTGTGATGATGGAGGTCATTGTGGACGATGCCGTAGCCTTCCTGATCCTGCTGGAGGGACTCCAATTCGTTAATATACTGCTTCCACTGCGTATGGACTCTTTCACCTGCAGCCTCCGGGAACGCATCGGTAAAGACTACATGATCATTCCACTTGGGAAAGGCCATTCGGTGAACGAGCGAAGCTGCGGTGGCGTCCTTTTTGCCGAGTTTATGCATACGGCCCATCCCGCTCCCCCACTGCTTGATCATCGCAAAATCCGATGTTACATCCGTTAACGGGCTGCCGGGAGCCTTCGTAAAAGCGATGACATGATATTGTTTGGAATCGTGGGTTACCTCTTCAATAAGAAGATCCTGAGCGGATCGAATGGACTCCGCTATGTTCAGACCCTGTTCGGCGAGATAGGCCATCCACGTCAGCTCGCGAATGATGGAGGCTTTGCAGTATTTGGACGCGTCCAAAAATTTCATAATGAAGCGGCGTCCGTCTTCACCGTTGTATTCAAATACATTCTGATCGAATCCCCCAAGTAACTTCAGCGAATAAGTACCTCGTCCGAATCGTTCGGCCCCTTGATCCAAGACAGCCTGTTCCATGGAAAGTCCCCTTTATCGTATTCTCGATATGATGCTCATGCGTACATATCGGATAAGTTTTTATTTACCAACAACTACAGTCTAACGAAGATAATGAGTGGTTGCAAAAAATGGGAGGGCACACGAAAAAGGGCGCTCCCTTAGGAGCACCCTTACATTTTCTTTATCAACCTTCGAATTTCTGCGCCAGCTCGCGGAAGTCCAGCTCCGCCGTGCTGGACAACACGATATCCGCATGCGGGAAATGGGCTGCGTTGCCGATCGCGACGGCGAACATGCCGGCGCCCTTGATGGCGTCAACACCGGATGCGGCATCCTCCACCCCGATGCAGTCGGCAGGCTCTACGCCAAGCTCTGCGGCAGCGGTGAGGAAGATCTCCGGGTCCGGCTTGTTGTTCTTCAGCTTGGTCACGTCGACGATCACGTCGAACTGGCCCATGACGCCAAGCCGGGTAAGCACGGCAATGGCGTTCTTGCTGGCCGACGCGATGCCGGTCTTCAGGCCGGCCGACCGGATGTCTGCCACAAACTCCGTAATGCCCGGCAGTAGATCGGCTGGCGTAATCGTTTCGATCAGCTCGACGTACAGCTTATTTTTGCGGTCAGCCAGCTGTACCAGCTCTTCATCGGAATAGTTTACAGGCGTCTTTGCCTGGCTTAAGAGGAGTTTCAGGGAATCCATGCGGGATACCCCTTTGAGATTCTCGTTGAACTCTCTCGTGAAGGGAATGCCAAGCTCGGTTGCCGTGGCTTTCCATGCCTGATAATGATACTCTGCGGTATCGGTAATGACGCCGTCCAAGTCAAAGATGACAGCCTTCAGCTTGCGTGTTTCGTTCATATCGTATGGCTCCTTTTTGAGATATCGGAAAGCATAAGCCGAAACAGGGACCTTCCGGATATCGCAAGAAAAATGACAGCTTATCGCAGTCTGTCTTCATGGAATATATGTTGATAGATCGTTTTCTTCGTAAACCGGGAGTGATGCCCTACGGATAGAGAGGGCAATCACCTCAAGACATAAACATCATGAATTGCTCTGAAGCGCATGTTTCAGGGGCTTCCCGGCTTCAAGCGTTACGGCCTCGTCGTACAGCTTAATCTCAATGGAATCGCCTTCCACGATCTCCAAGGTCACGCCGTCCTTCTCGATGGATACGCCGATGAGGCGGCCGCGGAAGTTCAGGCGGAATGCATACTTCTCCCAGTCCTTCGGAATGGCCGGGGAGAGGGAAAGTCCGCTTTCCTTCAGACGCATGCCGGCAAAGCCGTAGACGATCGACATCCAGGTACCGCCCATGTTGGCCATGTGCAGGCCGTCCTTCGTGTTGCCGTGCGTATTGTCCAGGTCAAGGCGTGCCGTCTCGATGAAATACTCATACGCTTTGTCCATATTGCCGATCTTCGAAGCCATGATGCTGAAGATGCAGGAGGACAGGGACGAATCATGCGTTGTGATGCCTTCATAGTAGTCATAGGAACGCTGTATCGTTTCCAAGCTTTGCTCGTCTTCGAGCAGGAAGTGAGCGAGCACCGTATCCGCCTGTTTACACACCTGGTAACGGTAAATGGTCAGCGGATGGTAGTTCAGCAGCAGCGGATATTTGTCCTCCGGCGTGTTGTCGAAATCCCATACCGCTTTGCGGAGGAATGTATCATCCTGCGGGTTAATGCCGAGTGCTTCATCATACGGAAGCAGCATAGCATCTGCCGCTTTGGCCCAAGCTGAAATTTCATCCTCGGTTACGCCAAGTCGGTCACACAGGGACTTGAAGCCTTGCGTATCGTAGGATTCCAGAATGGCGCAGCTCTTGGCAGCCCATTTCAGATTATGCTTTGCCATGACGTTGGTGTAATAGTTGTTATTCACGCAGCAGGTATATTCATCCGGCCCCGTCACCTCATCAATATGGAAAGCGCCGTTATAATAGTGGCCGATGTCGGCCCACAAGCGGGCGGTTTCGATCAGCACCTCGGCCCCGTAAGACAAGAGGAAATCCCGGTCCTGCTCGGCGAGATAATACTGAATATAGCTGTATGCGATGTCTGCGCTGATATGATATTGCGCTGTTCCCGATGGGAAGAAGGAGGAGCATTCGGTTCCCGATATCGTGCGCCACGGGAACAGAGCGCCTTGCCGGTGGCCCATTTCCCGGGCTCTGTCTCTCGCCTGCTCCAGCGTGGAATAGCGATACAGCAGCAGCTGGCGCGCGATGTCCGGCTGCGTCATCAGGAATACAGGGAACATGTAAATTTCCGTGTCCCAGAAATAATGGCCTTCATAACCTTCGCCGCTTAATCCTTTGGCGGAAATATTGCTGTGCTTGTCCCGACCGGCGGATTGCAGCAGCTGGAATAGATTGAAGCGGATGCCTTCCTGGAGCTGGCCATCGTTCTGAATCACCACATCGGCGGATTTCCAGTAGGCGTTCAGATACTGGGTCTGCCCGGCAAGCAAGTCCTCGAACGAAGTATCCTTCAACTCCTCCTGCAGCTGAATGCCACGCTCGATCATCTCCTGCCCGTGACGAAGACTGTCGGTATACAGATTGTATTTCGTAAAGTGGATCGGTCCGGTCAATGGAAGGGTAGCCGTGAACGTAACCTCTCCGGTTCCAGCCTCGAGCTGAATGTCGGCATCGGCATCCAAGCGGTGACGGGTCACGCAGGCAGCGCGCAGCTTGGACGCCATCGTCTCGTCAACAACATAGGCATCGCTGCCCTTGACGCCGGCATCGATGACGGCCATCCGTTCCGCATGTCCTGCTCCGACCCGGGGATCATTGGCATTAGTGTAGTTCCTCACGTTGCCGTTCACGGTGGAGACGATACGGACCTGCCCGTTGAAATTAACCGGTTCGATCCTTACATGGATCGCAAACAATTCCCGATGTGTGAAGGACACCAGGCGGCGGAAGGTCAGCTTGATCTCTTTGCCTTCAGGTGATTTCCACTGCACGATTCGCTCCGAGTACCCCTTGTCCATATGCAAGCGTCGGTCATGCGAAGTGATCATGCCGTGATCGAGGCGGAAAGGTTCTTTTTCGTCGCCTAAATAGATCAGGACCGTTTGGGCATCAATATTGTTAACGAGTTTTTGCTGTGTATCGGGAAAGGCGAAGAGCTTCTCGCCGTAAGGGATTTCAATCACGTCGTGGAAAGCGTTCAGATACGTACCGCGAATGGTGGACAAACTCTCTCCGTAGCCTTCCTCGAAATTGCCGCGTACACCCAAGTAACCGTTTCCGAGTGCAAAAATACTTTCCATATTCAGCAAGGCTTGCTGTGACAAATCAGGATTTGATATATTCCAGGTCATGGTCTACACTTCCTTCCTAGCATGGTTATGCTTGAATTTTAGAGCCAATCGGGGTTATGTTATACTAAAATATCAAGGTTTTTATCAATATTTTTAGGTGGTGTGGAAATAATGAAAGAGCCTTCACGCTCGGGAAACCGTCCGTTTTACTTGTCTTCTCGCATGCATTATTTGCGTGAGAATTTTATCCATCCCCCGTTTGACTATGAGCACGAACTGCTGGAAGCGATCCGCTTCGGCGATGAGAATAGAGCCATGGACATGCTGCGCAAGATTAACGAGCTGGAAGCGGCTGTGCTGGCGACGTATCCGCTTCGGTCGAAGAAGAATGCCCTGATTGCGTCCTGCACCTTATTTACCCGGGCGATTATCAAAGGCGGCGTGGATCCTGAAATTGCATTTCATTTAAGTGACACGCTGATCCTGGAGATCGAGCGAATGAGCGATGTGGAGCGGCTGGTTCATTTTGAATATGAGATGCTGGTGCAGTTTGTGTCGATGATTCGCTCCGAGAAGGAGGACGTGTCTTTCTCTCACATTGTGAACCTGGCGATCTATTACATTAGGGAGCATATTTTTGAGGAGCTGACCCTGCAGAGGGTTGCTGAATATTTGAAAGTCCACCCGAGCTATCTGTCCGATCGTTTTAAGCGGGAGACGGGCGTATCCATAACCACCTTTATTAATCGGCGGAAGATTGAGGAGTCCAAGCATTTGCTGGCCAATACGAATCAGTCGATATCCGAAATTGCTTTTACGTTCAAGTTCTGCAGCCAGAGTTATTATACGCAATTATTCAAGAATTTTACGGGGATGACGCCAAGAAAATTCCGAATAAGCGGGACGGCGCGTTAAAGACGATCCTATCGAGCAACGAGAAGAGAGAGACACTCATGAAGAAACTAAAGCAGAACATGCTTCACTTAAGTCTGGAGAAAAAACTGATTGCGGCGTTCTCCGCCTTTATCATCGTTCCCCTCCTTCTGATCGGGGGCATCGTATCCTGGGTCTACGTGGAGAACAACCGAAGTACGATGATTGATGCCGCCGTTGAGAACAACAAACAAATTATTAAAAATATCGACACCTCTTTACAGCCGCTGCTGCGACTGTCCATGTTCCCGATTCAGGATTCCACGGTGTACGCCATTATGCGCAAGGATTACGGCAAGGTGACGTATCCATTGCTTGAACGGGGGCAGGATTTCGATAAAGTGAACGGCTTGATCCAGAGCGGGATCATGCTGTATTCCGATTTGATTGACTCGGTGGTTATCTATCACGAGAACAGCCGGTCCATCATCGGCCGAAGCAACCGGGAATATATGAACTTCGGTTATTTCAAGGATCAGTTTACCCGCGAGCCTTTTGTCCAAAAAATCCGGGAAGCCTACGGCGGCTTTGTTCCTGTAGGAATTCATAAGGAGCGGCTGCTGTCGACGAAAGGAATGCCGGTCGTGTCAGTGGGCAGGGCCATCATGGACCCGTACACGAAGGAGGATCTCGGCTTTATCCTCTTTAATATTTCGGTGGATAAACTCAAGACGCTGTGGAGCCAGTCGGCATTTTCCGAGAATACGAAATTTTACTTGATCGACGAAACCGATCATATCGTGCACAGCGTTCACCCTGAGGAAATCGGGCGGGCGGCGTCCGAGGTATTAGGGAGCGACTTTCAATATAACGCGGACGGCCAAGTCAACACGCAGATCAATCGGGATACCTACATGATTTCTTCTTCCTCTTCCATGGCAAATTGGAAGGCGGTTACGGTCATACCGAAGAAGGATTTGTTCTCGATTGTTTATCTTATGGTCGCCATCTTGATCGGCGCGTTGATCCTGCTGCTCGTGCTGTCCATCCTGATCTCGGCCCGGATCGCCACCACGATCATGAAGCCGTTGGCGGTGCTGAACAGCAAAATGAAGCTTGTCTCCCAAGGTCAGCTTGACGTAAGCTTTGATACGAGGCAGCACGGCGAAATCGGCGTGATCAGCCATACCGTGGACCAGATGCTGCACGAAATTCGTGATTTAATCGAGCGGATCTATGTGGAGGAAGAGGAGAAGCGGAATCTGGAGATGAATGCGCTGCAGTCGCAGATCCGTCCGCATTTTATATATAATACGCTGAACGTGATCAAGTGGATGGCCAAGATCCAGGGGGCAACCGGCATTGAAGAAGCGCTGCAGGCCTTCTCTTCGGTCATCAAGTTCACGGTGAAGAAGGAAGGCGACTACGTGACCATTGCCGAGGAAGTCGAATTCATGGAGAACTATACGAAAATTCTCGATTTCCGCTATTTTAATAAATTTGATGTCATATACGAGGTGGATCCGGCCGTAATGAATCATAGGACCCTGAAGTTTCTGCTCCAGCCCCTTGTGGAGAACGCGGTGTTCCACGGCTTTGAAGGCATCGATTACAAGGGCAGCCTGATCATATCGATTTATGAGGAATCGGATGTGCTGATTATGAAAGTAAGTGATAACGGGCGCGGTTTTCCGGAGGGCGGACAAGCGAAGGTGGAGCAGGGCGGTCCGCAGGATACCTTCAACTCGATTGGATTGAACAATATACGGAACCGGATATCCCTTCATTTTGGGCCGGAATACGGCCTGTGGATCAAGAGGGGAGAGCATGGCGGAACGGTCGCATGGCTGCGGGTTCCGATCATCACAGAAGAAACAGGGTGATAAGCAAGTGCGAATACTTATAGTAGATGACGAGCCGCTCGTTCGGATCGGGATCAAATCGGCGATTGACTGGGAAGCCCAGGGCGTGGAGATTGTCGGTGAAGCGGGGGACGGCGAAGAAGCGCTGCGTCTGATAACGGAAACGGCGCCGGACGTGGTACTGCTGGATATCAAAATGCCGAAAATGGACGGGATCGAGGTGCTCCGGTCGATCAAGGACCGGCAGCTCCCGGTTCAAACGGTCGTATTGAGCAGCTTTGATGATATTGCGTACGTGAAGGAAGCGTTGAAGCTGGGTGCTTTTGATTATTTCCACAAACCTGACATGAATGAACGCGAGCTGACCGCGATGCTGAAGAGCGTGCGGGAGCAGTATGGGAGCCGGGGGATTCCTGCTCAAATAGGGCCGAATGCAGCGGGCAACCGGAAGGAGCAGATTTTATATGACGCTCTCCATGGCCATGTTCATGATCTGCAGGAAACGGGGCTCAAAGAGGGCAATATGTATGTCGTCCTTTTCAGAATCAAAAATTATCACTCGGTCATCAAAAGGTATGCCAAGGAAACCGAGTCGATCCTGCCGAATACGGTGCAGAACGTCGTCAGCGAGATTCTGTCCACGGAGAAGGAAGTCGAGTACCTTCAGCTGGATGAACAGTGCAGTGCCGTATTCATCAGCAACAGTGAGTTGAAGAGCCTGCTGGCCTCGTTGACGCGCGTTAATAAAATGGTGCAAATGATCAGCTCGGCGCTCAAACGGTTTGTCAATATTGACATCGTGCTGGGCATCAGCGACTGGTTTGCCGATTTCGACGGCATTCGGACGGGGTACGAGCAAGCGGACAAGGCACTATCCCATCAATTTTATCACCCGGATACGTCGATCTTTTATTATCAGCATCTGAAGCAGAAGGGTGAACATGTCTATAAACAGGCCGATGCCTATTTAGGCCAGATGAAGTCTGCGCTCCGGGAAGAAGCCAACGACCGGTTTATGGAGCTGCTGTCCAAGTGGGAGAAGTTTCTGGCGCAAGAAGAATGCATGGAAGAGAAGGATGTCCGCAAGGTATACGAAGGTCTGCTGTTTATGATCGGGGAGGGCACGGGCGTATCGGACGGGGGAGACGTTCAAGAAGAAACATCGGCCTTTGAAGAGATCCATGAGTTTGGGCAGCTGTCGGCCGCATACCGGGCCTTGTTCGAGGAGCGGTTCAAGCAACGCTATCAGCTGGAGCATAAGGGTTACAGCCAGCTAACGCGCAATATTATGGAGTATACGGAAGAGCACTACCCCGAGAGTCTCTCCTTGAAATTGTTCGGGGAGCTGTTCCATGTCAGCCCGAATTATGTCAGCCGGTTGTTTAAGCAAGAGGTCGGTCAAGGACTATTCGATTATATTAATGAGCTCCGGATCGAGAAGGCGAAGGTGCTGCTCAAGGACTACCGCTACAAAATCTATGACGTTGCCGAGATGGTAGGATTTAATAACCAGGCCCATTTTGCCATTGTATTCCAAAAATACACGGGCTTTTCTCCTAAACAGTATAGGAAAGAAGAAGTGTGATATTCGAAAAGAAAGTGTGATTTTTCATAAAAACGCCTTTGCAGTGCAATCTATTTATAAAAAAATAGTCAATTTTAAAAAATTAATCATCATTTGATTAATTTTTTTTATTGTCTCGGGTCTATATGATGAAGGTGCAAGGTAAAACGAAAAGAAACGTGGGGGGTAGCATCATGGGTAAATGGAACAAGAAGTTTTCAGCCATGCTGGTGTTGTGCCTGGCTCTTGTTGTTGGTTTAACCGCTTGCGGCGGCAATAAAAGCGCTGACAATACAGATAACGGAGCCGGAGACGCTGCTGAAAAAGTAACGGTGAATTTCGGATTCTGGGGTACGGCGCAGGATTTGGAGATTTATCAGAAAGCCGCGGACACCATCTCCGAGCAGTATCCGGAGATCGAACTGAAAATCAAACAATATCCAAGCAGCGAGCAGTTCTGGAACACGCTTCCGGGTGAAATCGCTGCCGGCGTCGCGCCGGACTTCATTAAAATGTCCAACGAAGGTGCTTACGAGTACATCAACAAAGGATTGTTCTCGCCAATCGATGACCTGGTTCAAGCCACGGGCGTCGACATGAACCGTTTCCCGGATACATCGAAGAACATCTGGAACGTGGATGGAAAACAATACGGTGTGCCTAACAGTGATATGCCTGCGATGTTCTTCATCAACGAGCAAATGTGGAAAGATGCTGGCCTCGGCGAGTACCCAGCCACTTGGGATGAAGTGATCGAAGCAGCGAAAGTACTGAACAAAGGGGATGTGAAGGGCATCATCGTCAATCTGGATGCCTTCCATATTACGAACTACGTGAAGAGTTTCGGCGGCGGCTGGGGTAACGGTGAGACCATCAACTCCCCAGAGAACGTAAAAGCGCTGGAAATGATCATCGATATGTATGATCAGGGACTTGCTGTAACTCCTAAATCCCTTGGCTTTGGCTGGGACGGCGAAGTATTCAGCAACGAGCAGGGCGCTATGAGTACAGGTGGTTACTGGTACAAAGGTTACCTGAAGGATGCCAATCCGGACCTCAAAATGGTAGCTATTCCGGTGCCAAAAGGAACAACCAACGGCAGCACCATGAGCTCTGACGCTTACATGGTACTGAAAGACGCGAAGAACAAAGAAGCTGCGCTCAAAGCTGCTTATTACATGACCAATGACGATACGCAAACCGCATTCATGGAGCTTGGCTTCAATCCGGCGGTAGCCTCATTGTCCGAGCAGTACTTCGAGAAAAACCCTGAATTCAAGGCGCTGCAGCCTGCGCTGGAGTACAGCACAGACTATGGTTATCCGACAGATACCAAGCGTTTCACGGATGAGCTCGTTAAAGAATTGGAAGGCTTGATTCTTGGCGGCTCCGGTAAAACGGCTCAGCAAATTCTCGACGATATTCAAGGCCAATTCAAATAAAAAAGGCAACACCCGCTCCCGCTCCTTGTTCTCAGGGGAGCGGGAGCCTTTGTTCACATACTAGAATTTATAAATTTTTTGGGGTCCCCGCAAAGTATTTGGAATAAGCAACGTAGCATAGGCTCCACTTTGTGGGGGTATTTTCGTGATCCATCCAAATTGAGTATGGGAGTGGGGGATAACTTTTGTCCGATTACAGCAGCAAGCACGCTGATTTGAAAGGAAACAAGATCAGGCAATCCTGGTTCCGTTCGTTGGCAGACTCCGACAAGACGCTGGGCTGGTTGTTTTCACTGCCCTTTTTGATATTGTGGGCGTGGTGGTTTCTCTATCCATTTATCCAGTCTTTCGTAAGAAGTTTTCAGGATGCGAATTTCGCTGCCTTGGACCAGGCGAAATTCATCGGCCTAGAAAACTATGTCACGATACTTCAAGATAAAGAATTCTTCCGGGCGCTGCTTCATTCCCTGGAAATTGTGATCATCTCGATTCCGATTCAGACTGTTCTCGGTCTGCTCTTGGCCATCCTGGTCAATCAGAAGCTGAAGGGCAAGGGGATATTTCGGACGGTATTCTTCATTCCGTATATCACCTCGCAAATCGCGATCACAACCGTATTCATGATGCTGTTTAAGCAGGGAACCTTTCTAACGGAATTTTTCGGAGCGTTGGGCTTCGGGAATGTGACATGGTTTGCGGATACCAACTATGCGCTCTTATTCGTATGTATTCTGTTTATCTTCCAGCAAGCGGGCTTCACCATGATTGTATATTTGTCGGGTCTGCAGGAAATTCCGAAGGATCTGTATGAAGCGGGCGAGATTGACGGAGCGTCCAAGTGGAACAAATTCCGCTACATTACGGTGCCGTTCCTGAAGCCGATCACGTTCTTCATCGTGTCGGTATCGACGATTGCCGGCTTCCAGATCTACGACCAGATTGCGGCGATTTCCCGGTATGGCGCACTCGGTTCGCCTGCGGGCGCTACCAGTACGGTGGTCACGTATTTCTACCAGCACGGGATCCGTTACATGAACATTGGTTACGGAAGCGCGGCGGTGGTGCTGTTCTTCATGATCATCATGCTGATTACGTACCTGCAAAAAAAATTCTTGGATGAGAAGGAGTGAGAGTAATGTTGACCCGTACGAACAACGGTCGGCTGTTTCTGTATATCGGCACGATCATTCTGGGGCTCTTATTCGCCCTTCCTTTTCTCTATACCATCTATACGTCCATCATCCCGATGCGCCACGTCAATACGCTGACGTCGCCGGCAAACTGGACGTTCGAGAACTTTAAAATCTTCTTCACGAACGATGCGTACAACGTGCCGAGATGGTTTTTGAACACCGTGATCATGACCGGCGTCGTTGTCATTGGGAACCTCATCATTAACCCGATGGCCGGCTTTGCGCTAGCCAAGCTGAATTTCAAGGGGAAAGGCCTGATTTACTGGATCGTCGTGGCTACCATGATGGTGCCTTACCATATGATCCTGATCCCGGTGTACGTAAATGTGGCGCAGCTTGGATGGCTGAACACGTTCTGGGGGTTAACGGTACCTTTCCTGTATCAGGGCTTGTACATCTTCATGCTTCGTCAGTTCTTTATCTCGGTTCCGAATGAGTTTTTGGAGGCTGCGCGGATGGATGGCCTGACAAAGATGGGGGCTTTCTGGCGGATCGTGTATCCGCTGGCCCGTTCATCGCTGATTACGATGTCGATTCTTGCTTTTGCCGGAACCTGGAACAGTTACCTCGTTCCGAGCACGCTGGCGAATACGCCGGAAATGTATGTGCTGGTTGTGGGTCTGAACAGCGTGAAGGATATGTTCTTTGAGAATACGCCGATGATTATGGCCGGGGTCGTGCTGTCCACGCTGCCAATCATCCTGTTCTTCTTCCTGTTCCAGCGTCAATATATCGAGGGGATTTCGAACGCCGGGGTCAAAGGCTGATAAAGAAGCATCGGGAGGGATTAGACATGGATAACGTGGAACAGCGCGCAAAGGACATTCTCGCGCAGATGACCTTGACCGAGAAGATCGGTCAAACGGTGCAGTACGGCCGATGCGAGGAGCAGGAGCTGAAGCTGGTTGCCGAAGGCAAGATCGGATCGCTGCTGAATGTGCATGGTCCGAAAAAGATCAACGAGCTCCAGCGGCTGGCCGTGGAGGAAACGCGGCTGGGGATTCCCCTTCTCATCGGGGACGATGTCATTCACGGTTTTCGTACCATCTTTCCGATACCGCTCGGGGAAGCCGCCAGCTGGGATCTCGAAGGGATGGAGAAAAACGCCCGCATGGCGGCAATAGAGGCCGCGGCGGAAGGCATCCGCTGGACCTTTGCCCCGATGGTGGACATCACGCGTGATCCCCGTTGGGGCCGCATCGCGGAGAGTACGGGGGAGGATGCCTATCTGTCCTCCCTGGCCGCTGCCGCGAAGGTTAGAGGATTTCAAAGTCCGAATAAGGATGGCTACCCGACGGTAGCGGCATGCGTGAAGCATTTTGCCGGTTATGGCTGGGTTGAAGGCGGCCGGGACTACGATACGACGGACATGTCGGAGCGGACGCTGCGGGAAACCGTGCTGCCGCCGTTTGAGCACGGGATTCGGGCAGGGGCTCTGTCCGTGATGAGCGCCTTCAGCGAACTGAACGGGGTTCCTGCTTCAGGAAGCCGTTATCTGCTGCGGGATATCTTGAAGCGGGAGTGGGGCTTTGACGGCATGGTGGTCAGCGACTGGGAATCGATCGAAGAGCTGATCTACCACGGCTATGCGGAAGACCGGAAGGATTCCGCGCGGAAGGGATTGAACGCCGGGGTCGACATGGACATGCATTCCGGCGTCTATCTCGATCATCTGGAGGCGCTGGTCCAGGATAACCCTGAGCTGCTCAAGCTGTTGGATGACGCGGTGCTTCGCATATTGCGGGTGAAAATCCGCCTCGGATTGTTCGAGAACCCGTATGTAAGCGAAGACGCAGAAGAAGCCGGAGATCCGCTGAAAGGGCAAGCCATTCCTGCGGCACATCTGGCTCAGGCCAGGGACAGCGCCCGGAGATCGATCGTGCTGCTGCAGAATAACAGCGGGATTTTGCCGCTGGATACCGCTAAGCACAAAAAGCTGGCCTTGATCGGGCCGCTGGCCGATGACCGCCACAACTCGATGGGCTGCTGGGCTTGGAAAGGCCGGGATGAGGACGTTGTCACGGTATGGGACGCTTTTCAATCGGAAATCGCACCGAAGGCCGAGGTGTTCTACGAGGAGGGCAGCGGGATTCTGGAGGAAATGGATGGGGGAGTGGAACGGGCTGTGGAGCTCGCTAGACAGAGTGATGTCGCCGTAGTCGTTGTGGGTGAATCCGAAGCAATGACGGGCGAACACTACAATGTGACCTCGATTACGCTTCCCTCCTGTCAGGAGCGATTGATTCAGGAGCTGAAACGGCAGACCGGCACGCCGATCGTCGTCGTGCTGATGAACGGCCGTCCGCTTGCCACTCCATGGCTGCATGAACATGCAGACGCCGTAGTGGAAGCTTGGCATTTGGGAACCGCCACAGGCCTTGCGCTTGTGGATGTGCTGACCGGCGCTCACAATCCGAGCGGTCGCCTGCCGGTTACCGTTCCGCGCGCAACGGGCCAAATTCCGATGTATTACAACCGGAAGAATACCGGACGTCCTCATTTGTACGAAGATTATATCGATTGCGACGATGCTCCGCTGTATCCGTTCGGGTACGGCCTCAGTTATACAACATTCGAATATACGGATTTGCAGCTGGATCGGCATCAAATTGGCCGGGACGGGACCGTGCATGTATCCGTGAGCATAACGAATACCGGATCCAGAGCCGGCGAGGAGACCGCGCAGCTGTATATCCGCGACTTGGTGGCAAGCTCTACCCGGCCGGTCAAAGAGTTGAAGGGATTCCGCAAGGTACAGCTGCAGCCGGGTGAAAGCAGGGAGGTACATTTTACGCTGGGACGTGAAGAGCTGGGGCTGTTGGATGAAAGGCTTGATTTTACGGTAGAGCCCGGAAAGTTCCATGTCTGGGTCGGACCGCATTCGGAAGAAGGACTGCAGGCTGAGCTTGCGGTTGTTGAATAAACCGGAATCAAAGGGGGATTTAAACATGGACTACCGTGTAATTAAAGAAGGAGATTTATTCTTTCTGACTGGACTTAACGGAGATATCGTCCAAGGGGACGATCAGGGCCATGGCTTGTATACGAAGGATACCCGTTTCCTGAGCCGCATGGAGCTGTTCATCGATGGCCAGAAGCCTTCGCTCCTGTCCTCCACGGGGGATAAAAGCTATGTGGCCTCCTTCCGCCTGATGAAGGATGCCAAGGATGAAGGGGCGATTGAAGTACTTCGGGAGCGTTTCATCTATGATGGCGTCCTGTATGAGCGCTGCACGCTGACCAATTACTTTGTGACCGATTCGAATATCGAGTTTGCCGCGTCCTTTGATGCCGATTTTCAGGATATGTTCCTGGTGCGCAAATACCGTACAGGGGAAGTCGGCAAGATGGAGGGTATACAGACAGGCGATCAAGAGATGACACTGGCTTATGTCGGCGCTGACAACCTGAGAAGACAGACGCGCATTGCTTGGGATGCGGACGGCGGCCAAATGGATCAAGCCGGGAATGTTTCGTTCCCTTTGTCCCTGAAAGCCAAAGAGCAGAAGGTGATTACGTTCTTTGTCACGCCGATGACGGAGCAGCATTCCGCAGGGACGCCGCTGACCTACGAAGAGGGGCTGAAGAAACTCGAAGCCTCCTATGAAGCTTGGTACGCGAACAGCTCGCGGGTCCAATCGGATTCCGCGCTGTTCAGCGGCTTGTACCAAAGAGGACTGCAGGATCTGCGCATGCTGACGACCGATGTGGGCTTCGGTGATACAACGGTCGCGGGACTGCCGTGGTTCGCGGTTCCATTCGGCAGAGACAGCTTGATCACGGCGATGTTCATGCTTCCGGTGAACCCGCAGCTTGCCAAAGGAACCTTGAGAACGCTGGCGGCTTATCAAGGCGAGAAGACGGACCCTTGGCGGGATGAGCAGCCGGGCAAAATCATGCATGAGATTCGCTACGGAGAGCTGGTCACGACGAATCAGTCCCCGTTCTCGCCGTACTACGGCACCATCGATTCCACGCCGCTGTTCCTGGCGCTGATCGGCGAGTATTACCGCTGGACGGGCGATCTCTCCCTGGCGGAGGAGCTCAAGCCGAACATGCTGCGGGCACTGGATTATATCGATGCCGCGCTGGAAGCGGGCTCCGGCTTCATGGCCTACAAGCAGAAAGCCGAGAAAGGCTTCCCGAACCAAGGCTGGAAGGATTCCGCCAACTCGATCATCCATGAGAACGGCGAGTATGCGGAATCCCCGATCGCACTGTCGGAGGTCCAGGGTTACGTGTATCAAGCGAAGCAGTCGCTGGTACCCGTCTTCGCGGAGCTGGGCGAGCTGGAACTGGCCCGCAGGCTGGAGTCGGAAGCCGAGGAGCTTCGCGTCCGTTTCGAAGCGACCTTCTGGATGGAGGATGAGCAGTGTTACGCCATCGCGCTGGATAAGGATCTGCGCCAGGTACGCAGCGTGTCCTCGAATCCCGGGCATTTGCTTATGAGCGGTTTGCCGGAAGAGAGCCGCTCGAAGGCGCAAGCCGAGCGGATGCTTAGAAACGACATGTTTAACGGTTACGGCATCCGCACGATGAGCACGGACTCCACCGGATATTACCCGATGAGTTATCACAACGGCAGCGTATGGCCGCATGACAATGCAATGATTCTGCTGGGACTCGGCAAGCAGGGGTTCAAGGAGGAGGCAGGGAAGGTGATCTCCGGCCTGCTGCAGGCATCGGCTCATTTTGAGTACCAGCGTCTGCCGGAGCTGTTCTGCGGGCATGATGCGAAGCTGGGCCATCCGGTTCCGTATCCGACAACCTGTTCGCCGCAGGCTTGGGCGGCCGGAACCTCGATCGTCTTCCTGCAGGCGATGCTCGGATTGTATCCGAACGGGGCGAAGAAGGAAATCGCGTTGTCGCCGTTCCTTCCGGAAGGGATAAACGAACTGAAGGCCGAGAAGATTGCGATCGGAAACGGGCACCTTTCGGTTAGCGTCGTGCGCGAGGCTGACGGCAGCAGCGCGTTCCACGTGGAAGTGCTTGAGAACACAACAGGATTTCATCTCGTTGGCTGATCGGTCATAAGACGTATGGCGGAACAACCTGTCTCTTAGTGTTTAAGGGGCAGGTTGTTTTTTTGTTGAAATATGAGGAACGTATGTTCTATAATGATGGAGCGAGTTCGAACATATTAGTGTATACATATTGGATTGGAGAGAACATATGAATTCCTATTGTACATATGCCTTACATCAGATTGAGGTGGCTGTCGTCTCGATTGTCGCGATCATCGATAGGCTGGATGAAGCGGATCTGCTCGTCAAGCCGACGGAGGGCAAGCATTCCGTTGGAGAGCTGCTCAAGCATATCGCCGTAATCTGCCGGGCCGATTTTCACATATCCGGAGGAGCCACGCAAGAGGAGATGAGCGCCTATTATGCAGGTGTATCGTTAAATAACCTGAAGGATTTACAGGCTGAATTATTAAGCAACTATTCTTATCTGGAGCAGGCTTATCGAGAGATGACGGAAGAAGGGCTCCATCAGGAGATGACGTCCTACTGGGGTGCCACCTATTCGAGGTACGAATGGCTGCTCGAAATCGTGGCGCATATGTATCACCACAGAGGACAGCTGCATGCGATGCTGGTTCATTGTAACGGGAAGGATCCGAAGGTACCGTTATTCGAATAGTTTTTGCCCGGCAGAGGAGCTAAAGGAGGGACCACGCAACGAATCCTATGGGATTCGTATGTAATTCAAGGTATGCAAAAGGCACCCCAAATCCGGAAATGACCGGAAATGGGGTGCCTTTTAACCCTTTTTATTAGCCTTTCTAGCTGTTTACATCGGATCTGGCAATATGGGCATTTGCCCAATCCGCATGGTCGTAGCCAGTGCCGTCTCCGCCATCAGTGACGACCAGTTTCAGTACGTTTGCGCCGGAGATATCCGCATGAACTTTTTTGGCGGAATCAGATCCGGTAACAAGCCCGCTGTCATAGACCTTCTCGCCGTCTGCCCAAATTTGAAAGACGACCGATCCTCTATTACCCACTTCATCATCGATTCCGATATCTGCAGTAAATGTAGAGAAGCTGCCGCCTATATAATAAGCAATCTCAGCATTCGCATGCACACCTAAGCCTTTCGTATATTCTACGCCGCCAATCGTTATGGTTTTTCCGTCGTCTTTTGCTTTTTCACCGTTGCTTTGATCCCGTTCCACGGGCCCCCAATGATTTGCGGAATGAATCCATTCCACATCACTTACATAAGAATCGGCAGCTGGGAGCCGTTCTGGTATCCAGACTATAGAGTCGGCACTCCATTCTGTTTGCTTATTATTTTCCCCATATTCAAATAAGACGGCTGCATCTAATTTTGCGAATCCAGGCTCAGCAGTATCAGGGGGCGTCACACGCCAATCTGTTTCAATCGAACTTCCAGGCGAAAGATGGGTGACCAGAGGATCCGTCACTGCCTCTACACTCCAACCATCAGGGGCCGTTAAGTCCAATTGGATGGCCTCGATTGTGTTTTGTCCATAATTTGTAAATTTCGTGGTTAATAGGGCGGTTTCACCCGGAATAACGTAGTGATTACGATAAGAAAATGTGGTTGCCGATTGGACATCAATCGTGTAATGCGTTTCGGGAATCCATTGCTTACGGTAAAAGTCGCGTCCTTGGACTACGACCCTGTCATCGTAAATTTGCACATACAATCCTTGGCTTTCGTCCCAGTTTACTGTCGGTGCGAAGGTTGTATAATAGACAGAAGCTGTATTGATGCTCGTAAATTCATTCTGGGTTAGGTTAATATTTGGCAGTCGCATATCCCGATGGGTATGGCCAGAGAATAAAATAACTTGCGGATACTTCGAGAAGAGATCGGTTAGACGCTTTTCTGCTGCTTCATATACGGCGGAAAGGGGCTGATGAAGAAAAACAAACATAGGCTTTTCGCTCTTGCTGCGTTTCTCCAAAGTATCTTCCAGCCAATTCAACTGCTCGTCGCTCAGATAGGCATCGTCTTTGGCGGGAGAATCGACAGGCCCCCAGCTTTCAGAGCCAAGGAATATAAAAGGATAGCCATTCACCATTTTCTCGTAATACACCTGCTCCTCTTCGATAAAGTCTGCGAACCGACGGGTGTTCACTTCATTTCCAGCTCCATTAAAAAACTCATGATTCCCAATGGTCATATACAGATTCATCGGTTTAGGCGATTGATCAAGAAGCTCGCGAGCCTTTGCATATTCTTCGGGAAAACCGTTATTCGTTATATCTCCGTTGATGACCAAAGCATCCGCCAGCGGGTCAATGGAATGCAGGTCGTGAAGCGCTTTCGAAAGCTTGTTATGAGAGAACGATGTATCCCTAATATGCAGGTCACTGATCACTTGAAAGGTTGCTTTTGGTTTTTTTTCATTTGCATGGATGTCCTCTTGGGCTGATTGCGCGTGCACCGGAGCACCCAAGGGGAAAAGCATACAAGCGGCTAAACCGAGACAAGCCATTACTTTTTTCATTATTATACCCTCCTCAAACGTTCATATAGTTTTCACTTCGCTTTTCTCGGCAGCTACTGCGGACCATTAGTTTTGTCGGCAAATAGCTGATCAATGGCAAAGGTATCCCCCCTTCCATGCGCTGAAGCAGCAATTTGACTGCGATTCTCCCCATCTCCTGCTTGTGGACCTGTACCGTTGTTAACGGAGGGTTAATGAATTCTGACATTTCGACATTATCAAAAGAAACAACAGATATATCATTTGGAATCGATAGCCCATATTCACCAATTGCCTTATACGCCCCAAATGCCATTTTGTCGCTAGCTGTAAATACGGCCGAGGGCGGACTCTGCGTGTTTAAAATTTGTTTCATGGCTTCATAACTCCTGGTCAGATCAAAGCAGCCGTCTTGAACCCACTCCGGAACAATGTCAAGTTGGTTCAACTCCATCGCTTCTTTAAAACCATAGAAACGTTCTTCTTGATCAATCGGCATTCCAACTTGAGAGCTTCCGCCAATATAAGCAATATTGCGATGACCAAGATCCACCAAATATTGAACTGCTTGCATTGCCGCATTGCGAAAATCCACCGTAACATAATCAATGTCCAGCTTAGGGATTCCGCCCACCGATATGACAAATGGAACCCGCTTATTAAGCTCATTTATGAAATCATGCTTAAGCGGTCCGATACAAATAACTCCTAAGTCAATCTCGTTCATATCCCCAAATAAATTGAAATTGAAAATATCTTGCACCTCAAATGTAAAGTCCAATATACATTCTTGATCAAGCAATTCACTTTCGATCCCGTAAATGATCTCTGAAAAATACGGATCTTGGTATTTATCTTTTACATCATATAAAGCGAGTCCTATTCTCTTTGGAACTTTTTTATTCACTGAAAAATTTTCATTTTTTTGCAGTGAATTGTTAAACTTATGGTAACCCAGGTCCTTGGCAGCTTGAATAATGCGCAGACGCGTTTGGTCGTTTACAAGTGCTGTTGAGTTTGCGTTGTTTAAAGCCCTCGATACAGAAGAAATAGATACATTTGCATGGTCGGCAATGTCTTTTAAAGTTATTTTCATTTCGGCATAACACCTGTCTATTGAAATTTTGGAAAGCGCTTACCGTTCCCTTTGTCGCCATCTTATTCTACATTGGAAAATTATTCAACATTTTTTTTGCGCAATTTTTCATTTTTTTGCTGCAAATGTCCCCGATAACCTTGGCAGATCCCGCCGGTCCGGGAATGTATCGAAGTGAGATGGTGTTAGCGTGGTCTTTAAGGTGATGCGATATCATGAATTCGCCGTTCGCGCCATGATATTTGTTACATTGAGTTGATATTCTTTTAAATTCGACAAAATAATACAAATTTCGCTATAGACTATGGCTAAATCATTCCTCTATGATAGATATTAAATAGATTGGCAAGCTATTCTGAAAGCGCTATCCTAATCTTCGCTGAACCGAATGATCCTAAGACTAGGGGGAATCCACCAAACCAGGGATATAGTAGAATCTGTTGTTAACGGAATGGTAAGCGTATACATGATACATCGAAGTCCTAATGAGCGTCGTTAACACAGGTTTTACAAATCGTTAATACTGTCATGATCTTATCGCCTTATCATAAAGTGTGTTCGGTAAAAGGGGGACACGCACTTATGGCAGATCAAAGGACACGGCGTCTTCCCGTAATCGCTTCGATTACCAAGCTGGAACAGATCGATGCGGCTGTGAACAGCACGGTGGAACGGGTGAACCTGATGACAGGCGATATCTTAAAACTCAGAGATATCGTTAATCGACTTCACTCCTCAGGCAAAAAAGTGTTTGTTCATCTGGAGATGGTAAGCGGCATTGGCAGGGATCATTCGGCTGTACAGTATTTGGCGGATTCGTACAAGATCGACGGAATCATTACGACGAAGACGAATACGGTGTTGGCTTCGCGCCAAGCGGGCATTAGCTCGATACAGCGAGTGTTTGCCATTGATACGACTGCTTTAAGAACCGCAGTGAAAATGATCGGACAAGCCCGTCCGGATGAGGTGGAATTAATGCCGGGACTCATGCCCCGTGTAATCCGCGACCTGAAAAAGGAAATTCACTGTCCGCTTATTGTGGGGGGTTTTTTACGAAGCGAGGAAGAAATCGATGAGGCGCTGGCCAACGGTGCAGACCTCGTATCTACAGGCGATACCCGTTTTTGGACGTAAGGTTCCCTGTTCGGTTGATGGATTAACTATAATTACATATTTGCTAGGGGTGGAGACGATGAGATAACCCGAGTAGCAGCTACTTTAGCTTTTATAGGAGGTGGTGGCTCTTAGGTTGCGCTCTTTTGACGTCTCTATTTTTGTGCGCTTTTTAAGGGGTAGACGGGTTGAATGGATGGGAGAATTCCCTCATTCCTTTAGGATCCGCGTGCCGTTGAACCGGCTATTGGATGAAGTGGATAGACAGCAGTGATGAAGGATGAATGATGAATAGATTCGAGAGGGGACAACAGATCATCTATGAAAAAGAAATCATGGTTGTTAATGTTACTGACCATATTTATGGTGATTACCACGGCTTGCGGAGGCGGGGGTGGTAGTGAAAGTGCCGGAGGCGAGGTTTCGCTCGATGATGTGGAAGCCGCTTCGATGGATATGAAGAATGATACAACGCCTGTTAAAATTCAGTACTGGCATGCCCACGCGGATGCCCAGCTGGAAGGCTTGAACTACATGATCGCAGAGTTTCAGAAGAAGTATCCGCATATTACGGTAGAGCCGGTCTTCCAAGGCGGTTATCCTGATCTTCACAAAAAATTGTCGGCTGCCGTGGCTGCGAATGACGTGCCGGCTGTAACAAATGTTGAGGTTGCGTCCTTGCCAAACTTTGCGGACAGCGGCGTGTTCTCTGATTTGGGCCCATGGATTAAGCGCGATGAAGTGAAGATGGACGATTTCGCCAAAGGGATGCTGAATGCATATGCATTCAATGGCAAGCAATATGGATTCCCTCTGATCGTCAGTACCAGCGTATTTGTATACAACAAAACGATGCTGGACGAGCTGGGTGTAGAGCCGCCGCAGAAGTGGGATGAGATCGATGACTTTAATGCAAAGGTAACGAAAAAAGAAGGCGACAAAACGACGCGTTATGCCTTCTCCGTTCCAGGCTGGGATACGTGGTACTACGATCCGTGGAACATTAACGGCGGCGGACAAATTCTGACCGAGGACCTGAGTGCTTCGGCCGTTGAGACCGAGGATTCTCTCCGGTACCTCCAGAACTTCTACAAGTGGCAAAATGAAGGCAGTATGCATATGGGCTTCGGCAAAGGAGCTTCCGACAATATGCGCCAGATGTTCCTGAACGGAGAAATCGCCATGGTGCAGCATTCATCGGCTCTGCTCAAGATGTACCGCGAGAATGCGGACTTTGAGGTTGGCGTATCCTTTATCCCTGGCGATAAAGTGCGGACCTCCAATATTGGCGGGGCGGGGATCGTCATGATGGACGGTGCCGAGGATCTGGAGAAAGAAGCGGCTTGGAAATTCATCGAGTTCATGACTTCGGCGGAGCAAAACATTAAGTGGGCTGAATCCGTTGGATACCTGCCGACAAGAAAATCCGCAATCGAGTCTGAGGAGGGCAATCAATATTTCGAAAGATGGCCGCAATACAGAGCGGTATACGAGCATTTCGACGAAGTAACGCCGCGCCTGCAGCACCCGGCTTACCCTGAATTCAGCGAAGTTTACAAAGAAGTCATAGGGGAAATGGTGCTGAACAAAAAAGATCCGATACCACTTATGCAGGATGCAGCCAAGAAGATCAACGATATTCTGGCTGACTATGAGTGATGCCTATGGAGACCAATAAACAAGTGACAAAGGCGGCGTCCAATCGGGCGACCGCTTCGGTCTCTAAACGGATGTCCCATACGTTGATCGAGAAGTGGAAGGACTTTTCGTTCGCGGTCCCGGCGTTGTTATTCATGGGCGTGTTTTTGTATTATCCCCTGGGCTATTCCGTGTACATCAGCTTTACGAACTGGAACATGACGCGACCCGTGAAGAAGTTCGTGGGTGTCGATAACTATACGCGCTTGCTATCGAACCCGGATTTCTATCACTCCTTGAAGGTCACGTTCTTGTATACCGTCATGGACGTTGTATTCACGCTTGTCATCGGGCTGCTGCTGGCCCTGCTGCTCAATGTGTCGTCGTCACGGTTGTTCGGTTTCATGCGCGGCGTCATTTTTATGCCCTATTACATCTCAATGGTTGTCGCGGCCATGGTATTTACATGGATTTACAATGGACAATACGGGCTATTGAATTCCATTGTTTCCTGGTTCGGCATGGAGCCGGTCGAGTGGCTGACCAACCCTTCGACGGCATTGCCGGCACTGGTTGCCGTTTCGGTCTGGAAGGGCGTCGGCTTTGCCATGATCCTCTTTATTGCAGGCATGCGCGGGATTCCGGCCGAGTATTATGAGGCAGCTTCGATTGATGGAGCCAGCAAGTTCCGACAGTTCCGCAACATTACGCTGCCGCTCTTGTCGCCTATGACCCTGTTTCTTGTCATCACCAGCTTTATCTCCTCCATGCAGGTGTTCCAGTCGATCGACGTCATGACAGGCGGCGGTCCGCTCAAGGCAACGAATGCGATTGTGTACTGGATCTATACGATGGCCTTTGATGAATTCAAAACAGGAAGAGCATCGGCGCTTGTCATGATTCTGTTTGTAATCATATTGCTGTTAACATTGGTACAATGGGTGGTCAGCAGGAAGAAGGTGCACTATGAAGGATAATTATATGGCCGGATCCGCCAAGAACCGAAAGACCTTGATGACGCTCCGCATGATCGGAGCCGTGATCGTGACGCTCTTTATGTTCTTTCCGGTGTATTGGCTGCTGATCAGCGCGCTTAAGACGCAGTCTGAGATGCGGATGGCCATACCTACATTCTGGCCGGAAACCTTTGCTTGGCAGAACTTTGCCGAAGCCTTCCGGGTTATCCCTTATGCAAGATTTTTCGGCAATACGCTGCTCATGGCGGTTGGAACCATTATTTTGCAGCTGAATGTGGCGCTTATGGCGGCGTTTGCATTTGCAAAGGGGAAGTTCTGGGGACGGGACGCGCTGTTCTTGCTCGTTCTCGCCGCATTGATCGTGCCGGAGCAGGTTATTTTCGTTCCGGTATACGTCATGATGTCCAAGCTGGATTGGCTGAATACGTTCTGGGCGCTCATTGTGCCTCACGGGGCTTCCGCCTACGCGATATTCCTGCTCAGGCAGGCGTTCAAAACGATTAACAACGACGTGCTGGAAGCGGCGCGCGTGGATGGAGCCGGTCGTTTCTCCATTCTGTACAAGCTGTTGTTCCCGATGGCGATGCCAACGATCGTTACCATGGGCGTGTTAATCTTCATCTCGTCCTGGAACTCGTATTTCTGGCCGCTGATCATGACCAACAACAACGACATGCGCGTGCTTACCGTAGGCATTGCGATGCTGAGGGATTCTATCGCCGGAAATGAAGCCATGTTCTTCAATGTCATTATGGCGTCCAGCGTCATGGCGATTATCCCGATCGTGCTGGTCTTTACAGTCATGCAGAAGCATATCGTGGCCGCGATGGCGAATTCGACGTTTAAATAATTCGTATAACCGTGATTAAGCAGGTATCCCAGACGGTGTGGAAATGGTGGGTAAGGATACACCGCCATACCGTCTCTTCGTTTTCTCCCGAAGGTTATGATCTGCTGCAGACAGCAGGGATCGGAAAGTTCATGGCGAACAGTCCTATAGAGCTTCAAACGGCGATTCGATCACGTAAGTCCGCCCTTTTGTGGCGACAGTGTGATCGAGGCCATCAATCGACTTATATATGGAGGGAATGGCACATGGAAGTACGTGGATTGGCCCATAGAGGGTATCCGCTGAAATACCCGGAGAACACGATGCTGGGCTTTCGGAAAGCGTTGGAGCTTGGCTTCTCGCACCTGGAGCTGGATGTCCAGCTGACGAAGGACGGCGTGCCCGTAGTGATCCATGATCCGACGGTAAACCGGACGACCAACGGAACAGGAGCAATCAGTGACTTCACGCTGGAGGAAATACGCAAGCTGGATGCAGGCCAGGGAGAAGTCATTCCCACGCTGGAGGAAGCACTGCGTTTTGCCAAGGATCGGATGATCGTTGACATTGAACTGAAGCAGATGGGGGATACCTACCCCGGCCTGGAACAGAAGGTCATTGACGTGATAAAGGAAACGGGCATGGAGAAGCAGGTATTCCTCACCTCCTTCGATCATTATTCCATTGCACGGGCTCGCACGCTTGATCCTGACATCGAGCTGGGGCTGGTGATATATGGGGCCACGCCATCGGTCTTTCCTTACCTGGAGGAGATCGGCGCTCGCTATGTTTCCGTCAAATATGTGTACGTGACCCCTTCGTTTATGGAGGAGGCGCGCAAGCGGGGGATCCAGCTCATTGTCTGGACGCCGGATGATGAGGCCGTGCTGGCTTCCCTTGCCCAGTACCCTGACCTGTTGATTGTAACGAACAATCTGGAGGGCTGGGCCAGAGTTTACAAGGAGAAGAATGCGCTGAACGCGTAACGTAACGGTTCCAGGGCTGACTTGCTTACCTGAGTGACGTATAACGTATACAGGACACTTGCATTTGATACGTCAGGGATCTTTAGAAGTAAACCTTACAGTCGGCATGTGT
Source organism: Paenibacillus sp. GM2FR (assembly GCF_002803325.1). Classification (NCBI taxonomy): domain Bacteria; kingdom Bacillati; phylum Bacillota; class Bacilli; order Caryophanales; family Paenibacillaceae; genus Paenibacillus; species Paenibacillus sp. GM2FR. Next base: position 493,194 of record NZ_MKZM01000009.1, read on the forward strand.
ATAGAATAAGGATCTGCCCTTAGTCGCGATTAGGGGCAGATCTTTTTTTATTAATAGCTTGAATATCCGATATCCTGCGTGTTTCTGCTGCTGAACCCAGCCGGATAACGCTGCAGGATTCATCTTTGCTGCCAATTTTGAAAATTAAATGAAAATTTTCAGTTGACCTGCGGACAATTGTCCGTTAAAATGAAAAACGCATTACCGGACAATTGTCCGTATACAGAGATAAGGGAGGATAAGGTCTTGGATATGGGAGTGGGGCCAAGTTCGGCCAAGATTGATTTAAGCAAAATAAAGAGAGGGCCGATTGTTGCCGCACTGATTATTGGCGCGTTCGTTTCCATCTTGAATGAGACACTGCTGAACATCGCTTTCCCAAGTTTGATGGAGCAGTTTGGTATTGGGGAGTCGACGGTGCAGTGGCTTTCAACCTCCTACATGCTGGTTGTCGGTATTCTGGTGCCGGTCACGGCGCTGCTGCAGCTGTGGTTCACGACAAGACAGATGTTTATAGGCGCCATGTCGCTATTTCTTATAGGTACGATTGTCTGCGGATTTTCACCGGTGTTTGGTGTGCTGCTGGTAGGACGTATCCTGCAAGCGATCGGAACGGGGCTTATGCTGCCGGTTCTGATGAACACGATACTTAGTATTTATCCGCCTCAGAATCGCGGAGCCGCCATGGGGATGATCGGTCTTGTCATCATGACTGCCCCGGCGATCGGACCGACGCTGTCCGGTTTGATCGTGGACGCCCTGAACTGGCGCTGGTTGTTCTATCTGGTCATTCCGCTTGCTGCGTTCTCCATTGCATTCGCAGCGGCTTTCCTTAAGAACGTATCGATACTGACCAAGCCGAAGGTCGATTATATTTCGATTATTCTGTCTACTATCGGTTTTGGGGGTATCGTATACGGATTCAGCAGTGCCGGAGAAGGCACTTGGTCTGATCCGAAGGTAGTATGGTGCATTACGGCAGGGGCTATCAGCTTGCTGCTCTTCGTATGGCGCCAACTGAAGATGAAGGAACCGATGCTGGATCTGCGTACCTTCAAATTTCCGATGTTCTCGCTCGTAACCGTGCTGATGCTGGTGCTGATGATGAGCATGTTCTCCACCATGATCATGCTGCCATTGTTCCTGCAGAACGCACTGGGCTTAACGGCGCTTGCAGCAGGCTTGGTCATGATGCCTGGCGGTATCATCAACGGATTGATGGCGCCGATCACAGGAAAGCTGTTCGATAAATTCGGACCTAGGGTTCTGATTATCCCTGGTCTTGCTCTTTTGAGCGTCGCCATCTTCCTGTTCTCGGGCATCGACTCTTCATGGACTGGTGGTTATGTCATCTTCCTTCATGTTATGATGATGATAGGGATTTCGATGGTTATGATGCCGGCCCAGACTACAGCCTTGAATCAGCTGCCGCGCTTGCTGTATCCGCATGGAACAGCCATCATGAATACACTGCAGCAGGTAGCCGGGGCCGTAGGTATGGCGCTATTTATCAGCATCATGACAGCAGGTGCTAAAAATTACGTTGAAACAACCGGGGATCTCAATCCGGTAGAGAGCATGGTTGCCGGTCTTCATAATGCTTTCGTAATCGGACTCGTTCTTGCAATCATCGCCTTAGTACTGGGCTTATTTGTTAAACGTACAACTTCACCCGTTGAAGAAGAACAGTCTGCTGCATAAGGTTCCCGTGTGTTCAAATTAGAAAGGGATGCGTGCATTGCCGAAAGAGAATGACGAGTTGGGTCAAAAGATTTTGGATACGGCTCAGGCTTTATTTAATAAATACGGAGTCGAGGACGTCTCCATGCATCAAGTGGCGAAAACGGCCGGGATCGGGCAAGGCACCTTGTACCGCCGTTACCCCAGCAAGAGCAAGATTTGCTTCACACTGATGGAAGCCAAGATCGATCGGTTTATGGAAGGGCTGGACGTTTACCTTCAGAGCAGCGATGGTGAACCGGTGGCTCATCGGCTGCGTACGGTGATTACAAAGGTCATTCTGCATTTCAATGAAGATTTGGAGTGGCTAAGGGTGATGCTGACCTCTGACCGTCTGGAGGACACCAAGAACATTATGTGCGAGAACCCGCCCTTCACGTTTTTGCGATTACAGATCAAGCGCCTGCTGGAGCTTGCGGCGGAGCAGGGAGTACTGATGCCGCTTGACCCTCAGTTTACCTCTGTGATGCTCGCATCTCTGCCGCGCGCGGATATCATTCTGTACATGCGTGATATGGGATACAGCGCGGAGCAGATTGCGGAGGAATATTGCAGAAGCTTTGTTGACCCGCTGTTTATCCATCGCTAAGCCAGATAAAGAGGCCGTTTTGGGAGACTTGATAAGTCTATCCCGGAGCGGCCTTTTTCGCGTCTATCGGTACGTTTACTTATCATTTCATTGCAACATTTGGCAAATACAGCCCGTCAGTATAGTAGTACACGATCATTTAAGGCACCTAGAAAGGATGATGAACATGAACAAACAATGGAAGAAGCAAGCGGCGACGCTGATGGTTGCGGCCATGGCAGTTTCCGGTGGCGCAGCGGCTTATGCAGCACCCCAGGCTGGAGGCAGCCAGGAACAAAAACCAGTCGTGATCTCGGCTGTCATTGATTATGGAGTTCTGGTTAACGGTAAGGAAGTGGCGGGCGCCGGTTATATGAACGCCGATGCGAAGCAGGTCATGATCCCGCTGCGCAGCGTATCCGAGGCGCTCGGATTCGAACTGGAGTGGAATCAACAGGACCGCTCTGCGGAGATGACAAAACCGGGATCCCCGATCTGGACCCTTGTGCAAACAGGTAAAGACCAGTATACGGTTAACAAAATGTACAAGTCCCTCGGTGCTGCGCCGGTAAACGTGAAGGGCACGCTCTATGTTCCGGCTAATTTCTTCAGCGAAGTGCTCCAAGCTAACGTATCGGTTGATGGCACGAAGGTGAGCATCTCGTCCGAAGAAGAGATCAAGAAGGAAACCGTAAGTGGTACAATCAGTGAAATTATGAATAATGAAGATCGCAAAGCCGTTCACATTAACGGCACGGGAACCGAGGGAATCGTGCTGAATGTGGATGAGAGCACGATCATCCGCGATGCGGAAGGCAAGAAGATCGAGTTAAAGGATCTAGCGAAAGGGATGGAGATTGAAGCCGTTCACAGCATGGCGATGACCATGAGCCTGCCTCCTCAGACCTATGCTTATGAAATCAGCGTGAAACCGGACAAGGAAGAGACGGAGCAGCTCGCTACAGCTGGTGCCATTACGGATATCAACGCCGATGGCGGTAACCTGCGCGTAACGATTAAGGGCAAGGGATTAACGGAACAATCGCCGAGCGAAGTGATCCTGAATCTGACGCCGGAGACTGTGATCGTAAATAAAGAAGGTAAAACTATGAAGTCCAGTGAACTGACTGGAGAGGCGGAGATTATCGGATACTACAGCCCGGTACTGACCAAGAGTCTGCCGCCAATTGGCAATGCTATCAAAATCGTTCTTCAATAAGGAATGTAAATAAGAAGCCTGGCGGATGACGCCAGGCTTCTTTAGTCGTTTGACGACCTCCTTACCTTCCTGATGAGCAGGTATATTCTTGCCATGCGCAGAATACTGTACAACAAAATCGTCCATGACGGATGGAGGGAAACGGATGAAGCGCAGTTGGGTGAATTCGCCGTATTCATTTTCGCTTGGCATGTTTGCCATGATGGTCCCGAGCCAGGCGTTCAGCTCCTTTTACATCTTTTTCTACGTGGATACCTTGGGGCTTGGCATAGGGTTGGCTTCCTTGGCACGCACGGTATTTCTCATCTGGGATGCGGTTAACAATCCGCTGATGGGGTATTGGTCCGATCGCACCAAGACCCGGCTGGGGCGGCGCAGGCCGTGGGTGTTCGGCGCCATTCCGCTGTTCATGCTGACCTTCGTGCTGGTGTTCTCGCCGCCGGAAGGATTATCGCAGAACGGACTGTTCATGTGGTTCCTGGTTGCCCTTATCCTGTATGAAGCGGTAGCGACCGTATTATGGGTCAACTATGGAGCACTGTTCCCCGAACTGTTCCGCGGAGACCGCATCCGGGCGAAAGCCTCGGCCATCCAGCAGGGCTACCAGGTTGTGGCGCTATTGATCGGTACCGCGCTGACCCCGATTATTTATGACGCGATGGGATTTTCAAATATGGCGATTCTGTACGCGCTGCTGTTCGGGGTGTTCATGTTCCTCTGCATGATGAGCGTGCGGGAGCAAGAGGTGTACAGTGCAAGCGAACCGCTCAAGCTTGTCCAGGCATTCCGCGAAACCTTGCGCAATAAGAAGTTCTGGGTGTTTAATATCTCCAATTCATTTGCCCAGACGGTAAACGGACTGATAAGCTCGACGATCCCTTTTTATGCAAAATACGTGCTCAGGATCCCTGACAATCAAGTATCCATTCTGCTGGCAGCCGTGTTTGTATCGGTCATTCCGCTGGTATTCGTCTGGTATTGGATGATCCGAAGAATGGATGGTGTGAGAGCATGGCGGTTGTCGCTTGGCGTGTATGGTCTTTCGGTCATTCCGCTCTGGTTTGGTTACGATCTGATCAGCGGGATTCTGGCAGGCATCGGCGTTGGGTTCGGTCTGGCAGGATTTCTGGTAACGCCGGCCATGGTTAGCGGCAACATCATCGATGAGGATGCGGAGCGGACGGGGCTGCGCCGAGAGGGGATCTATACGGCTGTCAGCGGATTTATTACGCGTTCCAGCGGATTGATCTCAGCCCTGGCATTTTTTGTTGTCGGCATGATATTCGGGTATGAAAGCGGTGACAATCCGGGAAGCGATCCGGAATCGACCTTCAGGTATTTGATCAGTGTCGTTCCATTGTGCTTGCTGGCCATTTCCTTCCTGCTATCGTTTGCAACCAAAATCGAATTCTCTAAAACCATAGGAGGCGGGCATGAACATGGAACGAAGACTGATCATCAACTGTGACGATTTCGGACAAAGCAAGGCCATGAATGAGGCGATTCGGCATCTGCTGGAGGAGAACAAAGTCTCCTCGGCAACCATCATGACCGTGGCTCCCGGCTTTGAAGAGGCAGCCTCCTGGGCCGCACGCCGGCGCCAACCCAATGTGGGGCTGCATCTGACCTTGACGAGCGAATTTGAGGCTCTGCGATGGCGCAGCTTGACGGGGCATCCCTCCCTTCAAGACGCCAGCGGTCATCAATACCGGACCGTTCAGGAGTTTGAACGAGGGGCGGAGACAGGGGCTGTGCTAAAAGAGCTGGAGGCGCAGTACCGGCTGGCGAGCAAGGCCGGCGTCCGCATCAGCCATGTGGATAATCATATGGGCAGCCTGTACGGGATGGAAACGGGACGGAGCCTCATTCCGCAGATGTTGTGGAAGACTTCGCGTTGGCGCCTCCCCGCACGACTATTCCGCTATATCCACCCGGAGGACCCGCTGCTCAGCTCGCTGCCGAATATCGAGCGCCCGGTCGCGCTCGCCTCAGGCCTTGCTGATACGTTTGGCGTGCCGATCCCGGATTATCTGCTCTCGCATCCGTTTCCTGTTGTCGAGGGGGAGAGCTATCAGAGCTTCAAGCAATCGCTGATTGATAAGCTGTACAGACTCCCAGAAGGGGTCAGCGAAACCTATGTCCATCCCGGAGCGGAGGATGAATGGATGCTGGCGAATATTCCGAATTGGGAGAAGCGGGTATGGGAGTACCGGCTGCTGTTCGATGACGATTTTGCTTACGGACTGCGGGATGCCAAAGTGATCCTGACGGATTACCGCTATGTGGAGGAGAACTTGAAGCGGCCCCGCGTGCGCTCGGCCGTTAAGCTGATAAAGGTTATGGCGAAGAAAACCCGATAAGTCCCCTAGTAAGCACAAAGCAACCCCTGCCGCGGCACCGGCAGGGGTTGCTTTGTGTTTTAAGTACGATTGGCTTTCGCCGGCACATGCAACTCCGTATAAGTTTACTTCGCTTCAGCTTCCAGCTTGGCGATCTGCTCCTTGTATTGGTTCAGCAGCTTCGCCAGTGCTTCTTTAATGGCATCCGAGTCCTTGGAACCCACGGCTTTAAAGAGGTCGATTCTGGCATGGATGAACACCAGATCTTCATCGCTGATCTTCACTGCATCAAAACTTGCTGCATTGCTGATCTTCACGGCCTCCAAAATTGCTGCCTCGCCATGGATCACGTCGTGTTTCACTACGCCGGCATCGGTTTTAACGACTTCGGCCACTTCTATTGCCGTACCTTCCAGTGGAGAAAACTCCTTGATCTGGGTTGCTTTGAATTGCTTAATATCCCCGCTGTCCACGGACCCCTGGATATCTGCAGCCGGAGTAGCCCTCACGGCAATTGCAATTCCGAATTCACCATCTGCCGTAACCGGCTTTGCATCACCGTTATCTGCAGCGACAGCCGTAGCCTCCGAGAAAAAGAATGTTCCCTCGGCTCCGGCAAGCTTTCCGTATTTCTCCAGCGTTTCCTTCCAGTCCTGAACCGTTTCCGGCGCGTATTTCTCAGCCAATTCCAGCGGATTCGGCATAACGGAAATGGTGGCAGTGGTTGCAACGGGTGCGCTTTTGCCTGGTCGTTTCGGCACATCACTTGTGTCAGTGCCTGAAGCATGTACGGGGAGAGCTGCTGTACCGAGCAGGGCGGCGGAAAGGGCGAGCTTGCCAAACAGTTTGTATTTCATCGAATATAACACTCCTTATCGGGTTGGTTTGTCTTACAGTACCCAGTGTACGAGTCAGCATTGGCAGAACATTGGTGTATTTGTGGAAAAATAATGGCAATCCCCATTCGATTCCCGCAGCTTGGTATACTGAGGGAAGATGAAACCCGGAGGTCTATATATATGAACCAAAATTATCTCATCGCCGTGGTTGACGATGATCAGCATATACGAAATTTGGTGGAAGCTTATTTGCGGAAGGAAGGCTATCGGACGGTGGGCCTTGCAACGGCAGAGGAAGGCTGGGAGATGTGGAGAACGACCCCGCCGGATATGTGGGTGCTGGATATTATGCTGCCTGGCATGGACGGCTTCGAATTGTGCCGGCGGATACGCGCAGAGGCCGAGGTCCCGATCATCATGATCTCTGCGAAGGATAGCGAAGTGGATAAAATACTGGGGCTTGAGCTGGGAAGCGATGACTACATGGTCAAGCCGTTCAGTCCCCGCGAGCTGGTTGCCCGAATCAAACGGCAGCTAAACCGATGGTACAAATTCCATCAGGAGGAGCGTGTTCCGCGGCTTGCTGCGGCTTCCCCGGAGCTTAGCAACGGAAGGCTTCAGTTAATGCTGGAGGAGCGGCGCGTGTTCTGGGATGGGGAAGAAGTGGATATGACTAACAAGGAATTTGAGATGCTGAAAGTGTTCGCTGAGCATCCGAACCGTGCGTTTACAAGGGATGAGCTGCTAACCTCCGTATGGGGCGACGACTACTTTGGTAGCGACCGGGCGGTCGACCATCTCATTAAAAGGCTTCGCAAGAAGGTGGAGCAGCTTCCGATCGAGGCCATCTGGGGGCATGGATATCGAATGAGAATGGATGGGGAGGAATCATCGATATGAAGCTGGTGCATCAGATCAATCTTGCGTTTGCCTTATCGCTAATACTCGTGCTCTCTGTGACGGCGGTCGTGATTCATTATGTGCTGATGGACCATTTTATCGGTACGCAGAGAAAGGACATGCAGACCATAGGGGCTGAGCTGACGGCAAAACTCGAAACCGCGGCCGCCCAGAGCATTCCTATAGAGAGTGCTCCATTGGCTGTTAGCGGGTTGACCGCGGCACAGGTTGCGGAGGTAGGCGTAATCATCCAGGATAGCGAAGGGAATGTAGTCAGCTCGACTCCGGTAACTCCCTCCGCCCAGTTCATGGTAAGTCAGGCGATCCGTCCGGACTATGTGGCTTCGTACTCATCTGCAGCGAGGAGCGGACAATTCCTCACCGAGGTGACGGCGGTTCCCCAAGGGACGATGACGCTGATTACGCCAATCAGCAAGATCAAGGCCATTGAGCAGGCGCTGATGGGGCGTTTGATGCTCGTATTTGCTGTGGGGGGCGTAATCATGGTTATCTTAAGCTTGTTCATCACCAAGAGATTGATTAAGCCGCTCATGCTGCTGCGGGAGGAATTGAAGAAGGTGAAAGAGCGTCAGTTCTCCGAGGTTCAGCGGGTGTCGGCAAGCGGAGAGATCGGCGTAGTTGCAGAGTCCGTGTACGAAATGGCGGGTGAGCTGGAGCGGTACAATCATGTGCAGAAGCAATTCTTCCAGAACGCATCCCACGAGCTGAAGTCGCCGCTCATGTCCATCTCCGGGTATGCGGAGGGAATTCGGGACGGGGTATTCGAAGGGGAGGAGATTCGCAAAGGCCTGGATATCATTATGAGTGAGAGCAGCCGCATGAAAAATATCGTGACCGAGATGACGCTGCTCGCGAAGCTGGACAGCGAGGACGATATCTTTAAGGCAACGGCGGTCAATTTGAAGGAGCTCGTGGAGGAAACGATCGAAAGAGTCAATCCGGTCTTGGTGAAAAAAGGATTGTTCGTGCATCCTTCCTATGGCGATAACGAATCGTTAATGGTGTATGCTGACCGGGATAAGCTGCTGCAAGCGCTGCTGAACATCGTCTCGAATGGAGCAAGGCACGCGAGCAAGCATATATACATTCAAGCCGGTATCCAAAATGGCAGGGTATTCCTCACCGTTTCCGATGATGGCGAAGGCATATCCGAGGAACTGCTTCCGTATTTGTTCCACCGGTTTGTGAAGGGCAAGAATGGGGAGTCCGGTCTGGGTCTGGCCATTGCTCGCGCCATTGTGGAGCGCTGCGGAGGTCTGATCACGGCAGGGAATCGAACAGAGGGAGGGGCCGTCATCTCGGTAGGTTTCCCTCCGCTTAGGAAGACCGCCGTCTTCTAGTTCAGGTGTGTCCCCATCATGGTCTACAGACAGAATCATCACGTTGGGGTAAGAGGGGTCTTTTCTGGGTAATTATACTTAGATAAGGTCTCTTTTTTTGCTCATTCGCACATATCATTCAATATTCTCTAACAAAACGCGTAAGCTATAGAGGATTTCAAGTGGGAAGGCAGAATTCTGTATATATCCGGGCAAGCTGGATGATAACAGGTGACAAGCATGATACAAAATAATCAAAAGGCGATGGTGATGTTGTCCATGGATATGCAGTATCGAATTGAAAAAGATTTTCTGGGGGAAAAACAGCTTCCTGTGGAAGCCTATTACGGGATTAATACGGTTAGGGCGGTAGAGAATTTTCCGATCAGCGGAGTACCCATCCATGCAGAATTGATATCTGCACTGGGCGAAGTTAAGAAAGCCGCAGCCCTGGCGAACATGGAGCTTGGCCTGCTGCCGAAAAAGATAGGCAGTGCCATTATAGAGGCAGCAGACGAGATCATCGCGGGCAATCTTCGTTCCGAATTTATTGTCGATTCCATCCAGGGCGGAGCAGGGACTTCGATCAATATGAATATGAATGAGGTGTTGGCAAACCGAGCGCTGGAGATTTTGGGAAAACAGAAGGCCGAGTATTTCTACTGCAATCCTAATAATCATGTTAATATGTCGCAGTCCACGAACGATGCCATCCCGACGGCGATCCGCATCGCGTCTTACCGTCTGACGCAGGATCTGCTTGAGGTGTTCCGGACCCTGGTTGCCGGCATTCAGGAGAAGGCCAAGGAATTTGACGATGTCATCAAGATGGGGCGCACGCATCTGCAGGATGCGGTACCGATTCGACTCGGACAAGAGTTCGGGGCTTATGCCAATGTTCTGACGCGTGACATTAACCGGATCGAGCGTGCCGCGCAAGGCTTGTTAGTCGTTAATATTGGCGCGACCGCGGTAGGCACGGGGCTTAATGCAACACCGGACTATATGCACAGCGTCGTCCAGCATTTGATTGAGCAGACAGGCTTCTCCTTGAAGCAAGCCGAAGATTTGGTCGATGCCACCCAGAACACCGATGCGTATATGGAATTGTCGGCTGCGCTCAAAGTGTGTGCCGTGAACTTCTCGAAAATGTGCAACGATATCCGCTTGATGGCTTCCGGTCCGAGAGCGGGCTTGAACGAATTGAACGTACCGGCAAGACAACCGGGTTCGTCGATTATGCCGGGCAAGGTCAATCCGGTGATGGCCGAGGTCATGAACCAGGTGTCGTTTCAAGTTATCGGCAATGATCATACGATCAGTTTGGCATGCGAAGCCGGGCAATTTGAGCTTAACGTCATGGTTCCGGTCGCAGCGAACAACTTGATGCATTCCCTCAAAATCCTGAAGAACGGCATGGATGTGTTCTACAAGAATCTGATGGTCGATCTTACAGCGAATAAGGAACGCTGCAAGTACTTCGTCGATAACAGCTACGGCATTATAACGGCGTTGAACCCGCATCTGGGTTATGACGTAGCCTCCAGACTGGTGAAGGAAGCGCAGAAGACAGGCCAGAGCATCAAGGAGATTATTCTGGAGCAGGGTCTTTTGACAGAGGAACAGATCCAGGTCATTCTGGACCCTTACCATATGACATCCCCGGGCATTGCCGGAGAAGAGTTCCTGCTAAATCAATAACGTGTACCATTGTTTTATCGATACAAAGAGCCGACCAAGATGTAGATCTTGGATCGGCTCTTTTTTGGTGCTGGCGGTTAACTCTTGACGGATAACATAGAGAAAGGCTTATGAAACGCTTTGAATCCGGTCGCAAGATGCTACCGGCAGGGTAAGGGTGGTGTGTTGGGATTATGGATGGTTGATTGCGGATATCAGGGAGGCAATGACGTTCTTCTCGGGATCATCCAGCTCCTTATTCGTTTGCCATTGCTCAAGCTCTTGTTTCACCTGTGAAACATCCTGGTAACCAAGATGGTAAGCAATGCTGGAAATGACCCTTTGCCTATTGTCGCCGTCACTCAAATCAGCAAGTGCTTGAACCACGCCTTCCGTGTCTTTGGTGAACAATTCTCCTGCGATGGCGGCATATTGCTCGGCAGAGGCACCGTCGAGATTAGTTGTTGCCAGGAATAGACTCCTGTAATGCTCGGGTTTGATAAGGGACCGGTGGGTATACAGCAGTTCCAGAGTCTCCAATGTTTTGCCATTACTCAGGCGGTTGTACTCTGTCCAGTCCATGCCTTCCAATCGAGGAAGCATGTTCGTGACTTTATCCTCGGTACTTATGTCCTCCTCTTTATACAATGAAAATACGTGCTCCGCCGCACTTTTGTAGTCCGTCACTGCAGTTGTCGCAGGTTGGGTTGATGAAGCCGGTGCTTCCGTTTGGTTGCTCGAACAGGCTGTTACAAGAAATAGAACGGCCATGAGGAACAAGTAAACAAGATTGGGTTTGAACATGGATTCTCATCTCCTTTACATCCTAAACGGATATTTCCAGCAAAGAGTTACATAAACAGGAGAAGAAGATAGGAACATAATTCCAATCGCCTGCTTATCCCGTATATCTTCATAAATGGTAAGATGAAGGCTGCCATATTCACATTCGATTAAGTTTACTGGCAGGCTCCATCTGCCGATAAAAGTGATAGAATAAACGTTAGGTTACATTAAGTGGCAGTATGATAAAAAGGGGTATGTGATTTTGGATAATCGATGTGGTGAAATAACCGATCAGGAGATCATTCAGCGAACTAAGCAGCAGTGTATAGACAAGGGGATGAACCCGGAGCTTCTTCCAACACATACGAATCGATTGAATGATGAGGTATTGGCCGCAAGGCGTGCAAAATATAAAGAATACATCGAAGTGATTCAAGTTTTCGTGAATAAGTTCCTTTCCTCCGGATCAGGAAATCCTGTCGTGATTACGATTACGGATAACGAAGGGTTCATTCTTGATATGGAAGGGGACCCGACCATCATCGAAACAGCCCGGTATTTGGGGATCACCGAGGGCAAAGGCTATTCCAAAGAAGACGGTCCAAGCTCAATTGATCTCTGTCTCCGGTACGAACGGCCGTTTACGTTGATAGGAGAGGACCATTTTCATCACATTCTTCACCGCATGGCATGTTATTCGGCCCCCTTTCACGGTGAAGATGGGAAGGTGATCGTAGGAACGATCTCTCTAATGACGAACAGGGAGTTTGTTCACCCGCATTTGCATGCTTTGTTGTGCACGATGGCCGATTCCCTGGAACGGGAGATGGTTACCCGCAAACAGAACACGCAGCTGCAAACCTTGAATCAGGTGCTCCTCGGAACTAATCATTATGGCGTGATCATTACCGATGCAAAGGGCCAGATTCTGGAGATGAACGAAACGAGCTTAAGCCTGCTGTGCCCGGACGACAGCACCCGGAACCGCACTCGATATGTGGGCCGCACGGTGTTCGGTATTAAGCCGATTGGCGAGTATTATGAGCGGGTGATACACCGGCAGCAAATCTGCATCGGAGAAGAGCTTTCGCTTGAGATATCGGGAACCATGAATCACTATATACTTGATGTTCAGCCTGCATATGGCCGTGAGGGACAGCTCATGCGGGTGGTCGGTTTTCTTCGTGATATTACAGAGATGAAGCGTACGGAGGAAGTGCTGCGGAATACGGAAAAGCTGGTGTTTGCCGGACAGGTTGCCGTAAGCATAGCCCATGAAGTGCGCAATCCCCTCACCACGGTGAAGGGATTACTCCAGCTAGCGAATAAGGACGCCTGTCTTCGGTACTATGACCTGATCATGTCCGAGCTGGAGCGGGCCAATCTGATGGTAGGGGAATTTATGATTCTGGGCAAGCCCCAGGCTGCGGTCTGTAAGCTTGAGGATTGCGGTGAAATTCTGGAAGAGGTGCTTCACTTGTTTGCTATTCAGGCGGAGCTTGGCGGGATCGAGATGACCCAAAACATCGGGCAGAATGCAACGATTCTATGTGACCGGAACCAGATTAAGCAGGTTTTTCTTAATATTCTGAAGAATGCGATGGAAGCCTTGCCGCATGGCGGGAACATCCACATTCATCTGGATGTGCAGGAAGGATATCAACGCGTGATCTTTACGGATAACGGCTCCGGCATGACGGACGATGTGCTTCAGCGGATTGGGGAGCCTTTTCATACGACTAAGCCGGACGGCAATGGCCTTGGCATGATGATTGTCCATCGGATCATGGAGAGCCACAATGGCCGGATCGTCATCCGGAGCGAGGAAGAGCGGGGGACATCGGTTGAGATAAGTCTGCCGATCTCGTAATATGTCGATACTTAGATAGGTATATCTTGTTCACATATTGTACTAAATTATTTAAAGGGTTTTTATAGACACATTATGAGATGACATCTAAAGGAGGACTTATCTCTTGGATTGGCAGGACATCCTATTTAAGTTTGTAGGCGGCTTGGGCATTTTTCTGTTCGGCATCAAGTATATGTCGGACGGTCTGCAGAAGTCAGCAGGGGACAAAATGCGCGGGTTGCTGGAGAAATACACATCCAACCCGGTACTGGGCGTGTTGGTTGGGGTCGGAGTCACGATACTGATTCAATCCTCATCGGGAACGACCGTGATGGCGATTGGACTGGTAAACGCGGGGCTGATGACACTAAGACAAGCCATAGGCGTCATTATGGGGGCCAATATTGGCACGACAATGACTGCATTTATCGTGGGGATTAAAATCGAAGAATATGCACTGCCCATTATTGCGGTAGGGGCGTTCTTTTTATTTTTCTTTAACAAGAAAAGATTCCAATATATCGGCCAGGTGGTCTTTGGCTTTGGTACCCTTTTTCTGGGGTTATCCACCATGGGCAGCGGCGTGAAGCCGCTAAGTGAGCTTCCAGCCTTTACTGACTTCATGATCCAGTTGAAGGATCAGCCTCTCCTGGCGCTTGTTGTAGGTACTGTATTTACGATGGTTGTACAGAGCTCGAGCGCGACCATCGGCATATTGCAGACGATTGCAGACGAAGGAATGATTAACCTGAGAGGTTCGTTACCGATCCTGTTTGGCGATAACATCGGGACAACCATTACCGCGGTACTCGCCTCGATCGGCGCAACGGTGGCCGCCAAGCGCACGGCCCTGGTTCACGTCATCTTTAACGTCATCGGTGCCATTATCTTTATGATTCTGTTGATTCCGGTGCATTCCCTTGTGTTATGGCTGGGAGAAGGCGTCAATATCCGTATGCAGATTGCGTACGCTCACGGCATCTTCAACACAACCAATGCCCTGATCTTCCTGCCATTAATTCCGGCTTTGGCATGGATCGTAACCAAGGTTATTCCTGGCAAGATGCAGGAGTTTGAATTTAAGGCGATTTATCTGGATGAACGCTTGCTGGCCACGCCGGCGGTTGCCTTTGGACAAGCACAGCATGAAATTTTGCGTATGGGGCAGTATGCCCGGGAGACGCTCAACGATGCGTCTACTTTCTTTTTCAGCAGGGAAACCCGGGTGGGGGAACTCGCCCTGCAGAAGGAAGAGCTTATCAACGAATTGAATCGAAAAATCACGGATTATATGGTGAAAATCCAGCAGCAGAACGGATTGCCAGAAGGCGAGTCCGAAAAAGCCTCCGGTTGGTTCCAACTGGTAAACGATATTGAACGGATCGGCGATCACGCGGAAAATATCGTGGAGCTGTCCGAATTCAGCATCAATAAAAAGGTGGAGTTCTCAGAGGAAGCCGGACGCGAGTTGAAGGAGATGCTGTCCCTAGCCGACAAGGCGGTGGAAAGGGCTCTGACTGCGTTAGAGCATAATGACGTGGCCGCGGCTCAAGAGGTGCTGGACTATGAGCGGGAATTGGACGAGATGGAAGTCAAGTTCCGCAAGAGTCATATCCAGCGATTGAACCAGAATCTGTGCACAGGAAACTCCGGAGCGGTCTATCTGGATATTCTAAGCAACTTGGAACGTGTCGGAGATCACAGTAAGAATATCGCTCAATTCGTCATGCACGAGGAGTAAACTCAACAGAGATGGATTTCATAGAAACAGCGCTGACCAAGCCAGTCCCTTGAACCTCAAGGACAGGCGCGGCAGCGCTGTTGTTTTTGTAGGATGAAGTACTTAATCATTATTCCCAGTAACGGGACATGATGTCTGTAGCCCATTCGGGCTGCTTGGTCTTCGTCTTCGGCAAAAATTCTTCCATGACAGGTTTGATATCAACGACGGGAGTCCCGTCTATGGCATCCAGCCCTTTAACGAAAACGGACCTGCCCTCTCTGCTTACCAACTCCACTATGGTAGCTCCTAGCTTGTTGGGGCGGTTCTTGCCGCGCTGGGCGAAGATACCGACCTTGGGAAAGCTCGGATTATTTCGCGGATGTCTCGCCGCGTATTGGATGCTGTCGTCCTGGACGAGATGGAATACATAGATGATTTCAAGGTGGCTGAACGTTTCAATCCCATCCAGGGAGCTTTCATCCCATTCTTCGCCCAGCTTGATCTCCGAGATGACGTCCCCCCAGTAATCATCCTGAATCGCCTTTCTTTCGTTATGGATCGTTCCGATCGCCTGTATCGTATACATGCGGTTACCTCCTTCAGATTTATCGTTCCTTCATATAAACTTCCGGCGTTTTACCGATCACCGCTTTAAAATCCCGGATAAAATGCGACTGGTCATAATACCCCATATCCATGGCCAACTCCAGCACATCCTGATGATCAAGGCCTTCGAGGATTTCAGCGGCGTTTTGCAGCCGGTACAGGCGAATCACCCATTTAGGGCTTACTCCAACGTATTGCTTGAACAGGCGCTGGAGTGATCTCGGGCTCATCTGGAACCATTCGCTAACCTGCTCGACCCGAATGATGTCCCGGTTGTGATGAATTTGATCGATCATGGTATGAATCCGTTCGATCTGTTCATCCTCTTCGGGAAGAATGCGGCGAATAAGCTCCTCCATGTACCTAACCTTTTGCTCCGGCTCCTCTGCGGTCAATAGCTGCTGCTCCAGCGTATGGGGCTCGACTTGGAGAATCTCCATGGTTCCTATGGAGGAATCCGTCAGACGGTCCATGGACGTGTTCACGAACGGATAGAATCCGCCGGGTCTGAACTTGATTCCGAATACTTGCCCTCTGCCCTCCAGATGGTGGGAGTGCCTGGTGCTGGATACGCCATAGAAAGCGGTTCGATAAGGCTGAACAACCAAGTTGGCGCAAGGATTAGGAACAACATCCTGCAGATGAGGCTCTTGATCGGTTAAATCCCAATGAATGATCCAGTAATGCTTGATGAAATAGGAAAGGTCCCTGGATGGGGGAACTCGCAGGAGCTGGAACTTCTCTTCGGCTCTTTTCATGTTCAAGATGCCGAGACTGGGCTGATGAGGATGCTGAATCATGGACATAAACACCTCCAATATCTCCGTAGCAGATCTAAATCGATGGACCGCTAGCCCGCGTATGTGACTTGAGCTTGAAGTGATTCCACAGGTTGCAGATTGTCGCATTTTTACAATACTTGGATCACAGCTGCTTGATAACATCATCATATCACAGGAGGACAAGCCGGTCTTCCTGCACATTTTATGGATATTAGGAGGAGAAAGCCGCATGGAGCCGTTACAATATGAGTTTTATATCGGAGCTTCGCCGGAGAAGGTATGGGATGTCTTAACTTCGCCGGAGGGAACGCGGGCCACCTTTTTCGGGAGTGAGCTGAGGTCTTCTTTTCAAGTAGGGGAGCCTTACGCTTATGTGGGACCGGGGAATGACGGGGAGGAGACGGTTCATGTCTATGGGAATGTTCTGGCTTATGAGCCGCAGAAGACACTGAGTCTCTCCGAGCATCCGGGTCCGTCGTATTACGCGAATCATGAGGAGCTGGAGTCCCGCATTACGTTCACCCTCGAGCCGGTTGGGAATTGTACCAAGCTGACGCTCGTCAATGATCAATACACGCCGGATCATCCGTCCCGCGCCAAGGCAGCGGACAGCTGGTGGATGGTCATGAGCATTTTGAAGACCTATGCGGAGACGGGACAGACTCTGGATCTGGGCTGGTAGCCTCATGTGTGAATAATCGGCATATGGTCAATAGCATCCAAGCATACCCGGACCGTGCACCTGCCATGATTCATGAATTCGATATATATCCAGGATAGTAAGCCTATTAAAGAGCCGTAATGGCTCTTTTTTGTTGCTTTTGGGTATGTGTTTGTTCTGGCTCGCGGTGTCATGATGGTTATCGCATGAGACAACAAGTCAACGCTCGGGCAGTACGCAGGGTGCATTCGTTTATGCGGGGAGGACCGCGTTTCACTTGCCAAATTTTCGATAGCGGGTATGATTTAGGTATCCATGCCGGCTTGCCGATAAGCGGCCTGTCGGAAATGGGAAAGATGGGAGTGAAGGAAACGTGACGGAGCGGAGGCAACTTCCTGTCCAGCAAATTCGTATCGGTATTATCGGAACCCAGACGATCGTTGATAAAATCTTGAAGGTTATTGAATCCTTTCCCTCCTTTGACCCCGTGCCGCTTGTTTTTCAGGATGATGGCGAAGCGCCGGCATTGGCTGAGCGGATCGGAGGCGAGGTTGAGGTGTTGTTCCTCTCGGATCCGCTGTCTCAGCGCAAGGTGAAGGAGCTTGGGCAGGTCTCGATCCCTGTGCATTATGTCCCCGTCACGGACGCGGGTTTATATAAAGCGCTGTTTCATGCCGGGCAGCGGGGAAGACTGGGTGGCGGCATATCGGTGGATACTTTAACGGAGACGATGGTGGTCCGGACGATAAGGGATCTGGGTATCCCAGCTGTACAAGCTGTTATTTACGATGGACCGGCTTATGCCCCGAAGGGGAAGCTGATTGATTTTCACCGTCTTCAATATGAATCCGGCGGGTGCTCCGTTGCATTCACGGGTGTGGAATCGGTGGCCCATGAGCTGACGAGGCTCGGGGTCCCTAATGAGTGGCTGCTGCCTTCCGATCAGGATATCGTGGTATCGCTGGAGCGGGCTTTGCTGTCCACGGCATCCCGCCGGAGCAGGGAAGGTCAGATCGTGGTCGGGATGATCAATATAGATGATTTTGGAACCCAGGCGTTAAGACGGAATAATGAGCACGAGGTGCAGAAGCTGAAGCTGGATATTCACCGGATGGTGCTCGATTATGTGGAATCGCTGGATGGTTATTTGACCCATCTGGGTGGGGACGAGTATCTGTTCTTCACGACGCGCGGCATCTTTGAACGGGAAACCGGCGGCTACAAAACGATTCCCTTGGCCAAAGACGTGAACAAAACCTATGGTATTTCGCTCAGTATCGGCATGGGTTTCGGCCAATCGGCGAGCATGGCGGGAACCAATGCACGCATTGCGATGCGGAAATCAAAGGAGGTTGGCGGCAACGCCTGCTTTATTGTCCGAGAGGATGGAACGCTGATAGGACCGCTGGAGATGGCAGATCCTGTACAGGAAGTACTGTCTTTTACGGATGCAGAGCTGATCAAGCGGGCAGAGGATGCCGGAATGACGAGTGCCTATTTAAGCAAGCTGCTGAACCAGCGTGCCCGTTCGGGTAAATATGAATACAAGGTCCATGAGCTCGCTCACCTGCTGGACATTACCGTCCGCAGTGCACATCGGCTGCTCCAGCTGTGGACCGACAATGATTTGGTCGAGGTTGCCGGAATCGAGAAGGTGCCTAGAGGAAGGCCAAGGCAAATCTTCAGATTTACGTTTTTGGAGTAGCGCTGCGAAATTGCTTTGGGAACGGGCGCCTCTTCCGTTATGCGACGGAGGAGGCGCTTTTCCTGCACCGTTTTTCTAACGAAAAAGGCGCGGTGGTGCCATATCGACATGTCAAATACGGTCCAGGTCGGCCAATATGGTGTCCGTTAATTCGTCGCGATAAACTCTAGTTTCATGATTTTCCTCCTCTATCGCTTGATGCCGATTGTTCGGAAACAAAGTCGCGAAATGACAGGCTATCTGCCAGGAGAGTTCCGGAAAAGCTGCAGGCCAGTTTGAACATGCCGGTGTGCATTGACAATGACCTTCGTACTTACCGTATACGGCGAAGCGATACATGGAGCGGGCAAGGGTTTCTCGAAGTAATGGCCCCGCTTTAATAATTTTTTTAGCGTGCTCGCAACCTTCCAGATGATGGAACCGTTAGTAGATAAAATGGAAAATATTTATCTACAGGGGGTTGAAGTATGGGAAAGCGGGGTTCATGGATTGCTGCTTTGATGCTTATCGTATTGCTGGTCAGCGGCTGCTCTTCGGGTTCTCAAGACAAAAGCGCCGGAGGTGCCGCGGTCGTCGAACCGCAAGCAACATCGGCCGATCAAGCCTCAAACAAAACAGATGGAGGTGAGGCGGAAGCCAAAAGCGAAACGGCGGTTACGAGCAAGACCAGCGTCGAGGAGCCGGCATCGGCGGATGCCCAGCTTCCGAATATGCCATCGTCTGCCCAGGTTTCCGGCACTGGCTTTAACTCGCAGGATTTGTCAAGCGGACTCAACCAAAAGCTGATGTACAAAGCAAATATCGTGATGGAGATTCAGGACTATGGAAAAGCGCAGTCGGAAGTCCGGAACTCGGTGACGCTCTCCGGCGGTTATATCGTTAATTTCAGCGAAACCCAGTCCAGCAGCGAAAAAGGTGGCACGTTTATTGTGAAAGTTCCTGCAAACGGTTTCTCCTCCTTTTTAAACCGTTTGGAGAACATTGCGCATGAAAACCTGCAGCGAAGCATCGAAGGGCAGGACGTGACCGAGGAATACGTCGATTTGGAATCCAGGCTCAAGGCAAAGCAAATCATGGAGGAGCAGTTCGTCGCCTTCATGAAAAAAGCGACCAAAACGACTGACCTTGTCGCTTTTGCCAACGAGCTGGAGCGTATTCAATCGGAAATCGAGCAGATGAAAGGCCGGATGCGTTACATTGACCAAAACGTGTCTTACTCCACGGTGGAAATCCGGCTTTACGAGACGCCTCAAAAAAAGGATGATCCCAAACCGTCCGCCATTCAGGCGCCGCTCGGGCAGCGGGTTTCCGAAGCTTTTCAGGGCAGCATCGACGTGATCACCATCATCGTCCAATGGATTATCGTCATCCTTTCAGGCTCGCTTCCCGTATTGGTCATCGCGGCCTTCGTTCTGATCATCCTATGGCTGGCGCGAAAATCGGGTCAGCGGAAAAGGGAAGAGGCAGCCCGAATACGAAAGTTGCTCAATAACGGGCCGACATCTGAGCAAGGGCGTGTGGAAGGCCATGAGAACGAGGAAAAACGATTGGAAGACGAATAACGCAGGAGCAGATTCGAATACGACTTGAGCTTCATTGTGGCAATCACCTCTAGTTTGCGAAATTAGAAACAGCCGAAAATCCAGGGGAAGGCGGCCAAGGCAAATATTCAGATTCAACTTTCTGGAATAGGATATCAGATATGTACTATAATGGAAGGTGAGGTGATCGTGATGAATAAAATAAAGGTCAAATTTACTCGGTTTGAGAAAATGGTCATCTTCACGATGCTGGGATTGGCAGCCTCCTTTATCATTGCCTTCTTCGTGCTTCGATACATCGTGCTGAACGTTTCGTTTGCTCCCTGACATCAGGGGGCTTTTTTTTATGTATTGTCATGATGAGTCATGAGTCTGTAGCAGCGGTCCCGGTAAAATCCCCATTTCTCGCTGGTAAGCCGCCGAAACGGATTAGTGCATCTCTATCTATTTAAAGACGATTTAAAGATTTGTCTTTATATCAAGCGGGGCCGTATGATGAAGATGAATCATTAATCGGAGGAGGAGATTGTTCATGTTAACCGTTGCAGAATTAGAAGCGAAGCTGGCTGAGCCTTCAGCACAGCTTGTTGCCGATCTGGCGTCTTTGGAGGGGGATATCCTTGTCCTGGGTGTCGGGGGAAAAATGGGTCCAAGTCTTGCAAGGCTGGCTGCCAACGCCGTACGCGAAGGCGGTGGCGGCAAACGGATCATCGGCGTATCCCGGTTCTCGAACCAGGAGGCCAGGCGCGAGCTGGAGGAGGCTGGTGTACAGACGATTTCGTGCGACCTGCTGAACGACGTGGAGCTGCAGCAGCTGCCCGAGGCTCCGAACGTGATCTATATGGCCGGGAACAAATTCGGCACGACCGGCCGCGAATATTTTACTTGGGCGATGAACTCGTATTTGCCGGGCCGGGTGGCCGAGAAATTCAAGCAATCCCGCATGGTGGTGTTCTCATCGGGGAATGTGTATCCGTTCTCGCCGGTGGGCAGCGGCGGAGTCAACGAATCCGTTGCGCCGGAGCCGGTCGGGGAATATGCGCAATCCTGTCTCGGCAGAGAGCGCGTCTTTGAATATTTCTCCCACCAGAACGGTACGCCGATGGCCATTTACCGTCTGAATTACGCCATCGATATGCGGTACGGCGTTTTGCATGAGCTCGCCAGATCGATCCACGAGGACCGCCCGATTCACCTGGCGATGGGGCATGCGAATATTATATGGCAAGGGGATGCCAACGAGATGGCGCTCCGTTCGCTCCTGCATTGCAGCTCGCCTCCCGAAATCATCAACATCACCGGACCGGAGACGATGTCGATTCGCTGGGCGGCACAGGAATTGGCGGCACGGATGGGCAAGGAAGTGACCTTTACGGGTACGGAATCCGAGACCGCACTTCTGAACAATGCTGCGAAATCCCACCAGCTGTTCGGTTATCCGAAGGTGTCTCTGCTGCAGATGCTGGACTGGACCGCAGCATGGGTGCAATCCGGCGGTGAGAGCTGGAATAAGCCGACTCACTTCCAAGAGAGAAAGGGGAAATTCTAATGAGCGGACAGGTTCCTGTAACTCAACGTTTGGCCCCCGAGAAGCTTAAAGCCCTTCACGAAGGGCTCGTCATTCCGGCGCACCCGCTGGCTTTGGACGAGAACCGGAAGCTGGATGAACGCCGGCAGCGGGCATTAACCCGCTATTATGCGGCATCCGGTGCGGGCGGTGTGGCGGTCGGCGTTCATTCGACCCAATTCGAGATCCGCGACAAAGGCATTGACTTGTATGAACCCGTGCTGCGGCTCGCGGCGGAAGAGGTCCGCAAGGCAGAGCTTGACCGGCCCTTCATGTTGGTGGCCGGCGTATGCGGCGAAACGGATCAGGCCGTGGAGGAAACGGAGATCGCCCGCAAGCTCGGCTATGATGCCGTCCTCCTCAGCATGGGCGGGTTAAGCGGCTGGAGCGAAGAGGATATTCTGGAGCGCACGGAGGAGATTGCGAAGAGGATGCCGGTGATCGGTTTCTATCTTCAGCCATCGGTTGGCGGCAAGATTTTCTCCTTTGACTTCTGGCGGTCCTTCGCCGAAATTCCGAATATCGTTGCGATCAAGATGGCTCCCTTCAACCGCTACCAGACGATTGACGTCGTTCGTGCCGTCTGTTATTCGAGCCGCAGAGATGACATTGCGCTCTATACGGGGAACGATGATAACATCGTCAATGATTTGCTTACGACGTATCAATTCCAGGTGGACGGAACGTTGGTCGCCAAGCCTATCGTCGGCGGTCTGCTCGGTCACTGGGCGGTCTGGACCAAGAAGGCGGTGGAGCTGCTGGAAGAGATCAAGGAGGCCCGCACACAGGATCGATTCGCAAAGGAATGGCTGACACGCAATGTGGAGATTACCGACGCCAATGCCGCCTTTTTCGATCCCGCGCATCAGTTTGCAGGCTGTATTCCGGGCATCCATGAGGTGCTCCGCAGGCAGGGGCTGCTGCAAGGCACATGGTGCCTGAATCCGCATGAAACGTTGTCTCCCGGCCAATCAGAAGAGATTGACAGAGTCTACAGAGACTATCCGCATCTGAACGATGACGATTTTATTCGGGAGCACTTGGAAAGTTGGCTGGCGGACTGATACAATGAGGGCAGAATAGTCGAAAGTGGGGAATCGCGCATGCGGTTTAAAGATGTGTTTTCTATTATTGGGCCCAGCATGGTGGGGCCGTCCAGCTCTCATACCGCTGGGGCCGTGCGGATCGGAAGAGCTGCGCGGCGCATATTTGGAGCATTCCCCGATCAGGCGGAAATTGTATTCTATGGATCCTTTGCCGAAACCTACCGCGGCCATGGCACCGATCTGGCTGTGGTGGGCGGACTGCTCGATTTTGCCACGGACGATATGCGCATCCGGAATTCGATCGAGCTTGCCGAAGCGGCAGGCATTGAACTTACATTCAAGACGGCACAGAATGTGGCTTTTCACCCGAATACCGTGGAGCTGAGGCTGACGGACGGTGATCATACCGATGTCATTGCAGGCGCTTCCATTGGCGGAGGCAGCGTGGAAATGCTGCGCGTGAACGGCTTTGACGTCAAGTTTACGATGAATTATCCGGTGCTGCTGGTCTTTCATGATGATACGCCGGGCATGGTCGCGCATATCACCCGGCTCCTGGAGGCCGGCGGCGTCAACATTGCCTATATGGACGTGGACCGCAAGGGAAGGGGCGGCGATGCCATGACGGTGGTGGAGTCGGACGAAGCGGTTCCGGCCGAGCTGATGAAGCATATCGAAGGACTGCCGAGCGTGCACCGCGTCGTCGTTGCGGATTTGACAGTAGAGGAGGCGCAGTCATGAAGTTTTCTACGCTGGAGCAGATCATCGCATGCTGCCAGGAGGATCAGGTTACGATCGGCCAGCTGATGCTGAATGAACAGATCAAGGAAACGGGAAAAAGCCGGGACGAGACGTTCAAGCAAATGGCCGATTACTACGGCATCATGAAGGAAGCGGTGCACCGGGGGATCCATGAACCCGTCCCTTCCAAAAGCGGCCTGACCGGCGGCGATGCCGTGCGTGTCCATCAATATATGAGCAGCGGGGTACCCGCGCTCGGTACCGACGCTTGCACGGCGCTGGCCTACGCCCTGTCCGTGTCCGAGGTAAATGCCTCCATGGGGCGCATCGTGGCGACGCCGACAGCGGGCTCATGCGGCATTATTCCCGGGGTGTTCGTCAGCACCCAGGAACGCTTCGGCTGGGAAGACGAGCATTTGGTGATGGGGCTGTTCAGCGCAGGCGCGATCGGCTACGTCATAGCCAACAACTCGTTTATTTCCGGCGCGGAGGGCGGCTGTCAGGCAGAGGTTGGATCGGCTATCGGCATGGCGGCAGGCGCATTGACAGAGCTGCGGGGCGGTACGCCGGAGCAGGCCGTTCATGCCGTGGGGCTCGCGCTCAAGAATTCCTTGGGACTCATCTGTGATCCGGTTGGCGGGCTGGTCGAGATTCCTTGCATCGTGCGCAACGGCTTCGGCGCCGTGACGGCGCTGGCGGCATCGGATATGGCGCTGGCCGGCGTGCGCAGCGTCATTCCATCCGACGAAGTGATCGACGTGATGCTGGAAGTCGGCACGGCCATGCCGTCTAAGCACAGGGAAACGGCGAAAGGCGGACTTGCGCAGACGCCGACCGGCAAGAAGATCCTGAAGGATCTGTACGGCAAGGAAGGCAAGAAATTAAGGGAAAAGGGTGCCAAAGCCAAGAAAGATGAAACTGGTGATTGATTTCACACCCATTTTCCTATAACGCCTAAGACGTTCTGCTTCTTTAAGGTACGATGAGGAAGAGAAGAAATTTAACATGCTCCGTGAGGGATTTCGTTATGAAATCCCTCTATTTTTTTATCTATTTCTACCGCTTTAGCAATTTCCACACGCTCAAAAAGCCTGATACTATGCGGGTTTTCGGCATTTTATCCGCTTGGATGAGAAAAAACAGCATCTCGCCGAAATACGCTTCTTTACGAATCGTGGAAGCGTTTTTATGATGTGGATGGGTAGAAAATTCCGTGCCGGACGATCGGTATCGGATACCCGATCATTTTAGAATATTCCCTGCGCTTTAGCTTGGGATCTTCGTCAACAAGGAGGAATGATAGGGAGCATCTTAATTTGTAACGAGGACCGTATAAGTAAGCAAAGACACACAGATGAGAAGAAATGACGGGGGTAGAGTAGCGATCGCACAGATTCAGTCAGCCACAATCAAATGATGGATTTAGAGGAGGAACGCACATGACAAAGAAGTGGTTTCGTATGGCACTCGTGTTCACATTAATCATTTCGATCTTGGCCGCATGCAGCGGAGGAAATAAAGAGGCAGCTCCCGAAACGGACGGAGAAACAGCACCTCCAACGGCACCGGCAGATCCAGATCAATATGGGGATACTGGCGGTCTCGCGCTTCCGCTGGTCGATAAACCGACAACGATCAATTGGATGGTCGTCAGCGAGAAAACCAACCTGAATGATTCCTTGTTTGCCAAGGAGATCGAGAAGCGAACCGGAATCAAAGTGAATTTCCAAGCTTATTCTTCGGCTACGTTTCAAGACAAGCTGAAAGTAACCGTTGCATCCGGCAAGCTCCCGGACATCATCCACGGATTGACGCCTCCGGAGCTGAAGAAGATCGGCAAACAGAAAGCTGTCGTTGCTATTAACGAATATCTCGACATGCTGCCGAACTTCAAAAAAATGTATGTGGACGAGAATCCTTGGGTCATTCCGTCCTACGGAGACGAATCCGGCAACATCTATACCTGGCCGGTTGCAAACATCAACCGTGACGTGAACCACGGCTTCCTGTACCGCAAAGACATCTTCGATGAGCTGGGCATCAAGGAATGGACGAATACCGATGAGTTTTACCAGGCTCTCAAAAAATTGAAAGAAGCTTATCCCGACTCCTATCCTTATGCTTCCAAAACGAAAGAGCACATTTTCCGCGATTGGGCCTTCGGCTGGGGAATCGGCGGAGCCAACTATCCGACGTATTACGACGAGACGGCCAAGGTATGGAAGTACGCTACCATACAGCCCGAGCATAAAGAAATGCTCGATTTCATGAAGAAGCTGTACAACGAGGGACTCCTCGATCCGGAATTCATGACGGACACCGACGATTCCTGGACGGCGAAAATGACGTCAGGCAACAAATCCTTTGTGACCTATGACTGGATCGGACGTTTGGACCTGTTCTACAACCAGGTCAAGGACCAAAATCCGAACTATGATCTGCGATACGGCAATCCGGTCGGGCCGACCGGAAACGGCAAGACGATTGAGAGCATTACGAACGGCTTCAGCATCGCGGTAGCCAACAATGACAACAAGGAAGCTTCCCTGAAGCTGCTCGATTACCTGACGAGCCCGTCCGGCGCCACGCTGGTGACGATGGGCGTGGAAGGCGAGACGTTCAAGATGGAAGGCGATAAAGCCGTCTATCCGGAGCTGACCGACGTGCCTCTGGTGGATATCAGCGTGCTGGAGGACCGCTATGGCCTGTGGCTGCAAGGAGTGTATGTCAATTCCGACAAGCGCAGCGTGTACTTCAACTATACGGAGAAGGAGCAGGAGGCTCAGGATAAGCTCCTGAACGGCAATAAATTCGAGCCGCTGGATCCGGTCGTGAACTTTACGGATGACGAAACCGCAACGATTGCGGAAATCCAAACCTCGCTGAAGAAATTGGCGGATGAATTTAACGCCAAATACATTCTCAACAAAAACTACGGCGATGCGCAGTGGCAGCAATGGCAGGCACAGGCTGAAAAGCAGGGAGCCAAGCAAATCGTCGATATTTTCAACGCAGCCCAGAAGAGATTGGATGAAGCCACGAAATAATCCGCAGAAGAAATAGGAGTGATGGCGGCATCCGGGTACAACGCTCGGGTGCTGCTCATCATCTAAAGGAGGGAACACCATGTCAAGTGCAGGGACAGAGACAAATCTCGCCAAACCCCGCGGCGGGTTTGGGAGAAGAATGGTTTCGGCCTTTCAGCATATGAAGCGGGACAGACAGCTGTTGATTCTGTTTATCCCGTGCCTGTTGTTTTATGTTATTTTCCGATACGGGCCCCTGTACGGCTTGATCATTGCCTTCAAGGACTACAGCGTATTTACCGGCATCATGGAGAGCGAATGGGTAGGGCTCAAGCATTTCGAGAAATTTTTCGGCAGTCCGGATTTCTGGCTGTTGTTCAAGAATACGCTCCTTCTTGGCGTATACAATTTGATTTTCGGCTTTCCTTTTCCCATCATTCTGGCGATTCTCCTTAACGAGGTCAGAGTGAAATGGTTCAAAAAGTCGGTTCAAACGCTCAGCTATCTGCCTTCGTTCCTGTCCGTGGTCATTATAAGCAGCATGATTATCGACTTCCTGTCGCCCAATCAGGGGATCATTAACCAGCTGATCGCGGCGTTAGGTTTCGAGAAGACCTATTTTCTAATTGAGCCGAGCTGGTTTAGAACCATCTATGTTTCATCGGATATCTGGGCAACCGTCGGTTATGAGGCTATCATCTATATGGCTGCGATTGCAGGGATCAGCCCGTCGCTTTACGAAGCGGCCAAGGTGGATGGTGCCAAAAGGCGCCACATGATTTTTAAAATCACGATTCCCGCCATTCTTCCAACGATTATTATCATGTTTGTCTTGAAGACCGGGTCGATGCTTCGGATCGGATACGAAAAGGTATTGCTGCTTTACAATCCGATGACTTACGAGGTGGCGGACGTATTCTCGACTTATGTCTACCGGAAAGGCCTTCTGGAGAGCAACTATAGCTATGGCGCGGCCGTGGGCTTGTTCGAAGCCGTTGTCGCCATGATATTGCTGCTGTCCTCCAACTACTTCAGCAAGCGACTGGGAGGTAGCGGACTATGGTAAACAACAAACGATTCAGCCTTCGAAACAT
The DNA here is from genome assembly GCF_002803325.1 of Paenibacillus sp. GM2FR. NCBI lineage: Bacteria > Bacillati > Bacillota > Bacilli > Caryophanales > Paenibacillaceae > Paenibacillus > Paenibacillus sp. GM2FR. The sequence continues at coordinate 520,949 of NZ_MKZM01000009.1, forward strand.
CTCGTTATTCGGCATTATCAACACGCTGATTCTGACATGCCTTGCCATTATTACCGTGTACCCCGTCGTCTATATCACCGCCGTTTCCCTCAGCGCGACCTCCGAAGTGGTGCAGGGGAATATCACCTTGTTTCCCAAGGGTTTTAATCTCGACGCCTATGCCCAGGTGCTGAACGACGACCGGGTGCCGCGCGCCTATCTGAATACGATTTTTTATACAGCGCTCGGTACGGCCATTAACCTGCTGCTTACGGCGGTAGCGGCTTATCCGCTCGCTCGCAAAAATTTCTTCGGGCGCAAATTTTTCCTGCTGGCAATCATCATGACCATGTTCCTGAATCCGGGGATCATTCCGAACTACCTGATCGTATCCGAGCTTGGCCTGCTGGACAGCGTATGGGCACTCGTGCTTCCGAATGCGATCTGGACCTTTGAGCTGTTAATCCTCAAAAGCTTCTACGAGAACATGTCGGAATCCCTGCGCGAGGCAGCCGTCGTCGACGGCGCTTCCGAGTACCGCATCCTGTTCCAGATCGTGCTTCCGCTGTCCAAACCGGCGCTGGCCTCGATCGGATTGTTTTATTTCATGGGCCATTGGAACAGCTTTTTTATCCCGCTGATTTACCTGAACGACGCGAATATGTACCCGCTTCAGGTCGTGCTTCGCGATATGCTGATTTTCAGCGAGAACGGAAGCAATCCGAGCCTGGTGGATGCGTCGGCGCTTGCTCCGCAGGCCATGAAGAACGCAACGATCGTGTTGTCGATGATTCCGGTGCTGCTGATCTATCCGTTTGCCCAGAAGTATTTTGCCAAAGGGGTCATGCTCGGTTCCGAAAAGGGGTGATGGGAAGGTGCCGGGGGCTATCATGTTGAATATGAAGGGATGACATCCAAGAGAGGTGAATCCGTATGAATCGATTGATCGCCAACAGAGGCTTGCTCCAGATTTTCTTCGCTCTGCAACTGGTCATCGGCATCATGTTCATATTCAATTACATCGTGTACAAGAATTCCATTACCGGAATTTACGACAAGGTGAGCGAGAACAACCGGATGGTGATCAGAAATATTATTCAGTCGTTTGATACCAGTTTCTCCTCCATTAACAATTTGATTTTTAACATTCATGCGCTTCCTTCGGACCGGATGCAGTTGGATAACGGCAAACTTGACATGGAGAAAGTTATCTCTCTGCAGGACAGCGTCACCAGCATCGTATCCAACGTGGATATCGTGGAAGATGTGGTCATTTCGTTCGACAATCACGATTTGGCCATTACGACACGCGGAACCAGCAATCTGGACGCATTGTTTGACAGGCGATACAAATCCCAGAAGTTCAACTCGATGTTCTGGAAGACGTTTACCCGATCGGAGCACGAGCTTACGGTTTTTCCAGCGGAGGTTTATGCGGATCAGAGCAGCGGGTACGGCCGGAACCTGATGATTGCCGTAGACGGCAACAAGGTCAGAATGTCGAACAAAAACCTGATGATCCTGATTAACGTGAACCGATTGCTTAAAGGGATCGATCTGAATTCGATGATTCCGGGAGCCTCGCTCATCGTGCTGGATGCGAACCGGAACGTCATCTTGAGCACCGAGAAGGATCTGGATCTGGTAGGGATTCTAAACGACGTATACTTTAACCCGTCGCAGGAAGCCTCCCTCACGCATGACGATTTTGAGTACAATTTTTACAAGTCGGACTATAACGGTTTTATATATATCAACAAGCTGCCGTACAAGTTTCAAAATATCGATTCCGTTACCAATGCCAATACGTGGATCATGTACGGCGCGATTGCGTTGAACGTCATTCTGTCGGTGCTGCTCAGCATTTATCTGTACCGGCCCGTGAAGAACATCGTGCAGCTGCTCGGGGGAAGTTCTCTGAAAGGGAATGATTTTGTAAAAATCCAGAGCGGCATCATCAAGGTCCAACGGGAGAATGAATCCCTGAAGAAGCAGATGGACCTGGTGGATGAAGATATTCGCCGCGGCGTGTTTCTGCAAACGCTGGACGGCCATCACCATTCGCGCGAGCAGGAAATGCAGATGCAGAAGCATTACACGCATTTTTTTCAGTGCCGGCATTTCATGATGGCGGCCGTGTATTTGCAGCCTGCCGGCAAGGGAGCATCCAAGGCGGATTTTGTCCTGGAGGAATTGACGGCCCAGATCCGAAGCAGCCTGCAGGGACGCTATGAACATGTGGTGGTTTATCATGTCGAAGAGCTGAGGTTCCTCGCGCTCATCGGTTTGGATCAGCCCTCGGACCGCAAACAGCTGCTACGGAAATTCGAAGAGTATATCCGCCTGTGCAACCAGGAGTATACGGATATGTTCACGGTGTGGGGCTGCGTAAGCCGTACGTATGAATCCAAGATCAGCAACTGCTGCGAGGCATACCGGAACATTAAGGATGGCCGGTTATACCGGAACGTGAATGCGGACACGGATATGGTCGATACGGAGCAAATCCGTTATGTCCCGGATATTTATTATCCGCTTCAGAAGATTGAGAAGCTGAGCAACTGCATGCTGAGCGGCAAGGTGGATGAAGGCCTGCAGATCGTGAGTGACATTTTTCAGCAGAATGCGGATCTTCACATCCACCATCATCAGATGGTGCATATTGCCAAGAGCATGTTCTTTCTGGTCATGAAGCAGGCGGATTCGCCGTCCGTTGACCGCAACGAGCTGTTTTTGCTGGAGAGTGATTTCATCCGCAAGGTTGACCAAGCCTTTACCTATGAAGAGATTCAGAAGGCGCTGATGGAAGTGATGCGCGTGGTGGCCAACACGCGGAACCATGATCCGCGGAGCAAGCTGAATCCCGCCTTCATCTCGCAATACATCGAACTTCATTATATGGAGAATCTGTATTTGGACCATATGGCCGAGGTGCTGGATACAAGCTCCAAATATTTCTCGAATTATTTCAAGAAAACATTCGGCGTGAATTATGTGGAGTATTTGAACAAGGTCCGACTATCGCACGCACGTGAATATCTCCGGAACACGGATCTCAGCATTGCCGAAATCGGAGAGAAAACGGGGTATTCGAACTCTTCCACATTTACGACAACGTTTAAGAAGTATAGCGGCGTATCGCCGAGCGAATATCGAAAAGCATCAGGAAAATAAGGTGGAGCAGGAGGGTTCATATTGAAGGCTGTTGCCACGATTCATGGAAAAGTGATCGTTGATCAAATCGAGAAGCCGGCCGAATTGCCGGCAGGTCATGTGCTGATTCGTACCGAATACTCGGCGGTCAGCCCGGGCACGGAGATGATCTTTATACGAAGAGCATCGGATCAAAAAGTCATTATGGGTTACAGCGCCGCGGGGATCGTCGAAGACTTGGGAGAAGGCGTGAAGGGACTTGCCGTCGGTCAACGGGTGGCCTGCTATGGAGCACCTTACGTGCGCCATGCCCAGTGGCTTACCGTGCCTTCGAACCTGACGGCGATCGTTCCGGATGGAGTAGACCCGCAGGAAGCCGCGTTTGCGGGACTGGGAGCGATTGCGATCCATGCCCTGCGGATAGCGGATCTGCGCTTCGGCGAATCGGCCGTGGTGGTCGGGCTTGGCATCCTGGGGCAGATGATTGCCCAGATCGCTCACGCGGCGGCTTGTCCCGTTGCGGGATTTGATCTGAATCCGGAGCGGGTTCAGGGATTGAAGCGGCATATTCCTTATGCCTATGACAATCAGGAACGGCTTGAGGAGCAGATTGGCATAATGACGGGCGGGCATGGAGCCGACAGCGTCATTCTGTGCGCAAGCGGTCCCGGGGAAGAGCTCATCAACGCGTCGATGACATGGATTCGGGATAAGGGGAAAATCGTCATCGTTGGCGATTTATCCATGACGTACGCGCGGGACCGGATGTTTGGCAAGGAAGCGCAGGTGCTCATATCGCGGGCCGGCGGTCCGGGCCGGTACGACGCAAGTTATGAACTCCGTAACACGGATTATCCGATCGGCTTTGTGCGCTGGACGGAAGGTCGCAACATCGCGGAATATATCCGTTTATTGGCCGAGGGGAGAATCTCGGTCAAACCGCTGATCTCGCATGTGGTCCCCGTGGATGAAGCTGGCAAGGCTTATGAGCGGTATGGCCCCGGATCAACGACGCTGGGGACGATATTTAGATACGATTCGGAGGCGGTCGGTGCGGGGACCGACTAGAGAGGCCAAGCGGAATAGTGATTGCCGTCTTTCCGGGCAGTGAATACTGCTAGCGGAAAGGCGGCTTTTTTGCTTGTGGACGAATCCTGTCTGCGAAACTATTAATTTACAATAATATACAATTCTATTATACTAGTAGTAGATATGGATAATATCTCATTTTATATGGAGACAGTTACATATCTATTCTTCTTGTTCATACATACAAGCGGCAGTTCCCTCGTTTCCATCGATCATTGGAAGGGTGGTGGTTTATTCGAAACCGGTTTACCAGACTGTAGTGGTAATGGCTTTCCAATTCGAAAAACAAAGGAGCGAAGCGTGATGAAAGTATTCCGAAATTCGATCATCCGTAAGTCGGCTGTGTTGTTCTGTGCTGTTCTACTGATCTTGCCAGCCGGATTGTCTCTGGCGGCCAACAAGCCGTTTCCCCAACATACGTCGTATACGAGCGGTTCGATTAAACCAAACCATGTGACGCAGTCAGCGATGGACAATGCGGTCAAGAGCAAATGGAACAGCTGGAAAGGGTCTTTCTTGAAGCCTGCAGCGACAGGGCAATATTACGTAAAATACAATTCGGCGGGCGAGACGGTGTCCGAGGCTCATGGCTACGGGATGCTCTTCACTGTTCTGATGGCGGGTTACGACAGTAACGCACAGTCGTATTTCGACGGACTTTATCGCTATTACAAGGCGCATCCGAGTAATAACAATCCGTACCTGATGGCTTGGAAGCAGAACAGCAGCTTTCAGAATATAGGGGGAGCCAATTCGGCAACGGACGGCGATATGGACATTGCTTATGCACTCCTGCTGGCGGACAAGCAGTGGGGAAGCAGTGGATCGATTAATTACCTCCAGGCAGCTAAGGATATAATCAATGCGATCATGAGCAATGACGTGAATCAGTCGCAGTGGACGCTGCGCTTAGGCGATTGGGCAACCAGCGGCATTTTCGACACCGCCACGCGGCCATCGGATTTCATGCTGAACCATATGAAGGCATTCCGTGCGGCTACCGGCGATGCCCGTTGGGATAACGTCATTAACAAAACCTATACCATCATCAACTCCATTTATAACGGCTACAGCTCCAATACCGGCTTGCTTCCGGATTTCGTCGTCATGTCGGGCAGCAATTATCAGCCGGCGGAAGGGGGATTCCTGGAAGGGGCGAATGATGGAAAATACTATTACAATTCGTCCCGGACACCTTGGCGGATTACGACCGACTATCTGATGACCGGCGATACGCGCGCGCTGAATCAATTGAACAAGATGAACACATTCATTAAATCAGCCACAAGCAGTAATCCTGCCAACGTCAAGGCAGGGTATAACCTGAACGGCACCGCGCTGGTGACCTATAACAGTGGGGCGTTCTATGCTCCTTTTGGCGTAAGTGCGATGACTTCATCCAGCCACCAGAGCTGGCTGAATTCGGTATGGAGTTACACGGCGAACGCATCTGCAGAGGGATATTATGAGGAAAGCATTAAGCTGTTCTCGATGATCGTCATGTCGGGTAACTGGTGGACATATTAAAACATTACGCTGTTTAACTTCATGTAAACATAAAATAAAACCCCGATCCGTATTGGATCGGGGTTTTTTAGGACTTTCCTACCAATAATTGATTTATAGCAAAAAATGATAAAAATTCGCATTGATATTTTATGTTGAGCAGTGTTAATATCTTATCAAATATAAAACATTTTATATTATTCTAAATTAAACAACCAGAGGTTTTATCGTAATGGACATCTTGTTTTTTATTTATGAAAGGGTTTACAAAAAGAGCGAAACGAAGGGAGAAGCGTATGAACAAGAGCATGCTGCGCAAGACGGCTGCGGCAGGGATAGCCGCAGTTTTGATGGCTGGGGGCTTAGGCACTGCAGGCCAAGGGCCCGCATCAAGCAGTCCGGACGTTTACGCGGAGGCAGCCCCGCTGAAGAAGGGGGAGAAGGCACCGGTATTCCGGGAGGCTTCCGTGCACGATCCGTCCGTGATCAAAACAGGAGATACATACTATGTGTTCGGTTCCCATCTGGCTGCGGCCAAATCGAAGGACCTGATGAGCTGGGATATGGTCGCGTCCGGAGTCGCAACCGGCAATCCACTGATTCCGAACGTAACGGAAGAGCTAAAAGAAACGCTGGAATGGGCGCAAAGCGATACGTTGTGGGCGGCTGACGTGATTCAGCTGGCAGATGGCAAATTCTATATGTACTATAACGCCTGCAAAGGGGATTCCCCGCGATCCGCCATGGGGATCGCCGTTGCCGATCAGATCGAAGGCCCGTATAAGGATACCGGCATCATTCTGAAATCCGGCATGTGGGACGAGATCAGTGAAGATGGAACCATCTATGATGCAACAAAGCACCCGAATGTCGTCGATCCGGATGTGTTCTTCGATAAGAACGGCAAGCTGTGGATGGTATACGGCTCCTATTCCGGTGGCATTTTCATTATGGAGATGGATCCCAAGACCGGAAAACCGCTGCCTGGGCAAGGATACGGCAAGAAGCTGCTGGGGGGGAACCACAGCCGGATCGAAGGGCCTTACATGCTTTATAACCCTGCCACGGACTATTATTACCTGTATCTGTCCTACGGGGGATTGGATGCAGTTGGCGGCTACAATATGCGGGTCGTCCGCTCCAAAAATCCGGATGGTCCTTTCTACGATGCGGAGGGCAACGATATGACAGAGGTGAAGGCCGATCCGTCCCTTCCGCTTTTTGATGACCGGTCGATTGAGCCGTATGGCGTAAAGCTGATGGGAAATTACTTGTTCAAGCGCTTGATTGGCGATCCGGGAACGGGGATCGGCACCGGGGCCGTGTCGCCGGGCCATAACTCCGTCTACTACGATGAGCGGAGAGGAAGGACATTCCTTATCTTTCACAGCCGCTTCCCGCAGCGGGGAGAAGAGCATGAAATCCGGGTGCATGAATTGTATATGAACCAGGACGGCTGGCCGGTATCGGCTCCATACCGCTATGCGGGCGAGGAGGCCAAGGAATCCAAGAAAATTACGCCGAATGATGCGGCTGGAGACTACAAGCTGATTCAACACGGTAAAGATATTTCGTCCGTCATCAAAGAATCAGTGCCGATTGAGCTTCATAAGAACGGTAAAGTGACGGGTGGGGCATCCGGGACATGGAAGATCAGTGGAAAGCGGGATGTAATGCTTAATCTGGATGGGAAGAGTTATAAAGGCGTACTGACTCTGCAGTGGGACCCGGAGGCGAAGCGGCAGGTGATGACCTTTACGGCCCTTTCGGCGGACGGTACAGCGGTGTGGGGTGCGCGTCAGCTTGATCGCAGCGACAGGGAACTCGTGGATGCCGTGAAGAAGGACCTGTCCCTTGGGGATGTGAGCGGAATTTTCTACGATCTGGCTTTGCCGTCCGAAGCTTCCGGCGGTGCCGTCATTCGCTGGACCTCCTCTCATCCCGAGGTCATATCGACGGAGGGTAAGCTGAATCGTCCTGCAGCCGGGGCGGGGGACGCGAAGGTTACGCTGATCGCCCAGATTACGAAAGGCAAAGCGAAAACTTCCAAAGCCTTTGACGTGACCGTGCTGCAGCAGTCGGCAGGGCCATTGCTGCTGAACTATCCATTCAGCGAGAATAAAGAAGGCACGGTGTTCGACACCTCGGATAACGGATTTCATGGGAAGGTTCATGGTGGGGTCCAGTGGAATGAGAAGAGCTGGCAGGGAGGCGGAATGGACTTTAACGGCTCGGACGGCTATATTGAACTGCCGAATCGGGTTACGGATACAGAGGACTTTACCTTTGCTGCTTGGGTATATTGGAAGGGTGGAGCACCATGGCAGCGAGTGCTGGATGCCGGCAGCGGGCTCGCTAGGCATATGTTCCTGACGCCAACCCAGCACGCCGGCGTCCTCCAGTTTACGATTCACGGTAATGGCGGAGACCAGAGCCTCCTTAGCAGCGCGCCGCTTCCGGTAAATGCATGGACGCATGTAGCCGTGACCCTTCAAGGGGATACGGGCAAATTGTACGTGAACGGTCAAGTCGTGGCAGCCGGAGATCATATGAAGCTGAATCCGAATGAACTGCTGACAACGGAAGCTTATTTAGGTAAAAGCCGGTTTGCGGCCGACCCTTACTTTAACGGAAGCTTGGATGAGGTGCGGATGTATAACAAGGCGCTGACCGACAATGAAATCAGGAAGCTGGCGGAATGACTTTATAAAAAGCAATCATGAATTTTGCGTGTAGACTACGGTCTGCACGCTTTTTGTAATGGCGTTTAAAAATAACGGTTGACAGGAGAACCGATATCATATATCTTGATATTAAGTTAAGCGACTATATAAAAGTTAGTCAATTGAAAGGAGTAAGTATAAAGTGTATAAACGTTAGCAAAGTAAAGCAGGTTAATCATTCTACACCTATATATCTTTATATTAAGATATTAATGAACAGGGTCGATGAATTTCTATAAATAATGAACATGAATATGGAGGCGTACAAAATGGCTATAGATATTGGATTGTTGATACTTCGTTTGGTGGTTGGGTTGTCGTTCATGGCGCACGGCGCGCAGAAGCTGTTTGGATGGTTTGGCGGTTACGGGCCGAAAGGGACAGGCGGCTGGATGGAATCGGTGGGCATTAAGCCTGGGGTCGCGATCGCGGTGTTGTCAGGTTTGATGGAGCTGGTTGGCGGGCTGCTGCTGGCGGCCGGATTTCTCACGGTGCTCGGCGCCGCGCTGATCACGCTGACGATGCTGGGCGCAATTGTGAAGGTGCATGGCCGGAACGGGTATTGGTCCACAGCGAATGGATACGAGTATAATTTGCTGTTGATCGCAGTGGCCGTTGCACTGGCACTCACGGGTGCAGGCGCATATTCACTGGATGCGGTAATCTTTAACTAATCGATGATGGGGGCGTGCAGATATGAATGATCTGACAACATTAATTAAGAGCCGGAGATCGGCTAATCTGTTTATGGAAGGGATTGAAATCCCGGATCAGGATTTGAATGATATCTTTAATGAAGTTAAATATGCTCCTTCGGCATTTAATTTACAGCACACGCACTATGTGGTGGTTAAGGATCCCGATATCAAGCACAAGGTTTACGAAGCCGCCAACAAGCAGCATAAGATACTCACCGCGTCGGCCGTCATCGTGGTGCTGGGGAATAAGCAGGCCTACCAGGATATCGGAAGAATGAACGAGGGCTTTCTGAATTTGGGCGTGATCGACAAGCTTGAATATGACATGACGGTTGAATCGGTCACGAACTTTTATGAAGCGGGCGGAGAAACCTTTATGAGGGATGAAGCCATTCGCAATGCCAGTCTATCCGCCATGTTATTGATGATGGTAGCCAAGGACAAGGGATGGGATACCTGCCCGATGATCGGATTTGATCCCGAGGTTCTGCAGAAGGATCTGAGCATTCCGGACTCTTATGTGCCCGCCATGCTGATCGCGATTGGCAAGGAAGATGTAAGAAAACCTCGTCCCCGGGGCTATCGCAAGCCAGTATTGGAATTTGTAAGCTATAATCAATTTAATTAATGCATATGAGAAGGAGCTCCCGCTTCAGGTCTTTAGATCTGGCGGGAGCTTTTTTCATCCGCAATGATAAACATTCCTCTCTATTATGACGATGATGAATATAAAGAGATCGGTGCAGCGCCAATCCTAAAATACATTTGTACTCGTTATATATGGGGGTGAACGAAATGAAGACGAGGAAGCAGCCGAATCAGCGATCCGGACAGATCCTGGTTCTGACTTTCATGACGATTATGCTAATGGTCGCATGCACGAAGGAGGTGCCGGGATCCATACAGCAAAATAGATCGACTGCCGCCGTGCCGAGTGTAGGAGAAGTCGGGAATCAATCGGAAATGCCAGCAGCAGCGGAAAGTTTGCGTATGGCATTCCAGCCGGAAGATCAAAGCAATCACCAGGTTAAGCAAGAACCGGAGCCGTCGGAGGGGGAGTCCAACCACAATCCGATTGAAGCGGTTCTCGACATGTATGAGGCGCTTCAGGCTAACGATTCCGCCACGTATTTCCGCCATGCTGACATTCCGAGCGTCCGTATGTCCCCTGCCAAGCTGGAGGTGTTATTCGAAGAGGCCGGCAAGCGTGAAGTGAGACCGGAACGATTCAAGCTTTTTGATCGAGAGGGGCTGGATCGGGAAAGCCGCCAGTTGTTATCTCTCACGTACGGCAGCCAAGCCGAGATTGTGCTGGAGGAGCTCAGTCAGGGCGATCATAACCTGTGGTTTGTGACGGCGTTCACGGATGGACTTCAAGTGGTGGAGCAATCCACGGTTTATCCCGGGGCTTACGAGCTTGGAAGGGAAGCGACGATGGAAGAGCTTATCGCTATAGAGATTCAGCATACGGCTGAAGACCGGGCATTTCTTGCCGCAAAAGCGAAGCAGCCTGTATGGAAGCCGGTGCAGACCGTTTCTCTGCTGTATCAGGCAGCGCAGGCGGAGGATGCGGATACCTTTTACGCGATGTCGGGTGGGAGCGAGGGATACTTTTCGGGTCAGTACGCCCGGGACATGGTGGAATTTACGGAATGGATGAAGTCTTTTGAAAGCGTGCAGCATATTCCAATCGAATCGGTTCCGCGGGAAAATATGGCCGCGAGTTATAGAGAAGAATATAATGAACGCTTTGGCGATGCATGGCAATTCATTGTGGCTTGGGACCCGAAGGATGAAGCGGGCTACCAAGGGACATACTGGATTATGGCGCCTAGCGAAGACGGAACGCGATATGTCGTAAAGCAGACGCTTACCGCCAACCTCGAATCCTTTTTTAAATGAGGAATACATACATAGCAAAGACAAATATAGCAGCCCTGCTCATGAAGAGCAGGGCTGCTATATTGTCGGCAAGAGTTTGCCTGATTACGGCTGAAGATTTTGGAGCATATCCATCGTTTCGTTAATTTTATTGATGGTTTGAACGATGTTGGAATTCTGGAAGTCGGTCACTCCGTTCTGGATTTGATCCATATAGCCGTTGATGTCGGTCAGCAGCGTGTCGTTTAAAGCGACCAGCTGTTCATGGATGGTCTGTGCAAAAGCAGGGGCTTCGATGCCATTAAACTCCGAGATCCGGGTTTTCATCGCTTCGAGTTCTTGGGTCAGCGTTTCCTTGGCATCTGTATTCGTGGCGGCCTGTTGGGCCAGCTCCGGAATGGACTCGGCAAATTGGGAGGCATCATTTATAAAAGTGGTGGCTTCTTTCGTATAATCCAAGGAATTGTTCACGCTGTCCACCAAGGAACAGCCGGAGAGAACTCCCAGAACAAGTGATATCAACAATAATCTTTTGATCATTTCTCATCCTCCTGTCGTTTAAAAGCAGTTCTTATACGTTGTATACGTATGGCATGGAGAATGGTTGTATTTTTTTCACGCGAAGGAGCAGGTATTTTCAAGCAACCCTGAAACAGCCAACATTTCCTGAGAAGGCTGGGAAGGGATTAATATTTCCCCAGCAGGTAGCGAACAAGCTCAATCAAACCCGCCAGGATACTGCCGGACTTTGGGCTTTCGGCTGATCGAGCCGGTTTCTCGGGCTGGATGCCTTCCCCCAGCGAAGTCACGTCAACGGATGAGGAGGGACCGGTATTTCCGCATAGACGGGGTTTGAGCTTTTCCCCGCTTTTCTCGGCGAATACGATATATTCCTTGCCTGTAGCAAAGGATTCCCAGCCATTGGAATAAAGGGTGACGGTTGGTGAATCCGATTCTCCTTTCCACCACTCGGTAACCAGGAATACATATTTGCTTTTGGATATATCGGCTTTAGGATTGGACGAGGCCAACGTCCCCCTGAATACTGCGTCCGAGGATTTTAACTCCTCGGTAGCCTTTCGAGGCTCCGCGCATGACAAGGCGGATACCGTGGATTGATCTGCGCCAAGCCATAGTCCAACAGTAAGGGAAAGAGCGATCATGGCGATAAAGCCTTTTTTCATATCGGCGTCTCCTTTCGGGATGATTATGTATTTAGACGAGGAGGGTTTCGCCATTGTTGCAGCGTACTTGGAAATAAATCCGATGCCCATATGGCTGCATTGCGGGAAGCTTGGGTTCTAGAATTCGCAGGTGCTCCAGAAATGCAAATACTCCGCAAGCCAAAATGGCTGCGGAGCAGATTGGACGTAAACGCTTATGGCGGGCCGTTTGTTTTTTTACGATAATGGTTAGTAGTCCAGGACAGGAGCGGGAACAGCAGACCAGGTTAGATCTGTCTTGCTTCCAGCCGTTTGGCGATAATGGACAGAAGATAATTCAGCGTGAAGTACAGCAAGGACGCAAAAACAAGGGCAGGAATAACATAGGCATAGCTGGAACCGCTAAGAATTTGCACGTTGCGCATCAGCTCAGGCAGTGAAATGATCACGGCGAGCGATGTGTCTTTAATGAGCGAGATGAACTGGCTCACCATGGGCGGGGACATTCGGCGCAGCGCCAGCGGGAGAATCACGTGCCGCAGTGTCTGCATATAAGAGAGACCGGAGGCCCGGGCCGCTTCGATCTGGCCTTTATCCACCGATACGAGGCCGCTGCGGATAATTTCGGCGATCATGGCTCCTTCAAAAATGCTCAGGCCGACGACGGCCGCCCAGAAGGTGGGGATTCGAATCCCGGTCTGGGGCAGAACCATGCCGATGAAGAATATGATCAGCAGCAGCGGCAAATTGCGGATAATATCCACAAATATGGCCGTTGTCCTCGACAGGAAGGGGGTTTTCGTATACCTCACGGTCCCGAGCACGGTTCCGATGATAAAGCTGAATACAATGGATAAGCCGGCAACCTGCACCGTGATCCAAAAGCCTTGAAGGAGATATCGCAGATTCGGCCAGGAGTACGCACCGATAAAATCCATCTCATGCCACCTCCTGTTTATTAGGCAAACTTCGTGTTAACGTCAATTGCTTCTCGCAAAGCGGCGCTCCATGTAATGGACGGCCAAGCTGAGCGGTATGGTCAGGAGCAGGTAGAACAGGGCTACAAACGTATAGACGGGAATGCCTTTGAAGGTGCTCAAGTTAATCAGATCGGCGTAATACATCAGGTCGAGTCCGGCGATAACGCCCAGGACCGAGGAATTCTTGACCAAATTGATCAATTGGTTGCCGATGGCCGGCAGTACGATTTTGATCGCCTGCGGAAGAATGATGTAGCGCATGTTCTGGATATAACTCAGCCCGGAGGAGCGAGCAGCCTCCGACTGTCCGGAGGGTACCGCCTGGATCCCCGCCCGAATGGCTTCGGCAATGAAGGCAGCCGTATACACCATCAGCCCGAGCGTACCCGAGGTGAACGGATCAACCGGTATCCCGAGAGAGGGCAGGCCCAGGAAAAAGAAAAAGACAACCACCAAGAGCGGAATGTTGCGGATAAACTCTACATAGATGGCGCCGATGGCTTTCAATATGCGGAATGGGGCAATCCGCAAGATGGCGATCAAGGTGCCCAGCACCAAGCTGCCGATCAGCCCAAGCAGGCTGGCGAGAATGGTCTGGCCCAGGCCAGCCATGAATTGATCCCAATGCTGGGCCAGAATGTTGAAATCCCACAAGGTCACTATGCTTCACCTCCTATGGGGGATGATGGTCGTTTAGCCGGTCGAAAGCAGCCAGGCAGTCCCGCCCGGGTAAAAGGGAGGAACCTGATTGGAGCCATGACACTTTAGGACCGGCCCGACCATTACATGCTTGCGGTCATTCCGGTTTCACGCCCATCCATTGCTCATACAGTTTGTCGTATTCGCCGCTATCCTTCAACTCCTTCAACAGCTCGTTGACGGTTTTCACAAACTCCGGGTTTCCTTTTTTGATGGCCATGCCGTATGGTTCATCCGTAAAGTTGCCGCCGACCAGCTCAAAGCTCGGGTCCTGCTGCTGCATGCCGAGGAGGATGGAATTGTCGGTGGTCAGGGCGTCCCCCTGTCCCGCTTTAAGCGCGGTGAAGGCATCCTGATAATTCTCGAATTCGAGAATGACCGCGTCGGGCGCCTTCTCGCGGATATTTTGCGCAGAGGTAGAGCCCTTTACCGTGAGCACCTTCGTATCCTTGTTCAGGCTTTCCAGACCCGTGATCGGGCTTCCCTTCTTCACCAGCAGCGATTGGCCGGCCTCAAAGTAAACATCGCTGAAGTCCACCTGCTCCTTGCGCTCCTCCGTTATGGTCATCGTGGCGATAATGATGTCGATGTCCCCGTTCTTCAGCATATCGATCCGGGTTTTGGAGGTAACTTCCTTCAGCTCGACCTTGGTCTCGTCACCGAGAATCTTTTTGGCCAGCGCTTTGGCGATGTCGATATCGAAACCCTCCACATTGCCGGTGGCAGGGTCCTGCAGTCCAAACAGCTTGGTATCATATTTTACGCCGGCTACAAGCTTGCCCCGTTTCTTAATCGCCTCGAGGGTGTCCGTATTGCCGGAGCCCCCGCATCCGGATGCGATCAGCATGATCACTAACGCTAATAAAGCCGCGCTCCACCTGAAGGTCCTCGTAAATTTTCTTTTCATATCCCCAGTTCCCCCTAAAAAGTATAGTTTCTCTTCATGAGCAAGCCCCTGAAGAGCAGCATTGCGGAAGTTCAATCCTTTCCGCCCCTACGCACGAAGTCCGGGTTAGTGATGCAGCAGACGACTCAGGAAGGCCCGTGCTCTTTCTTCCCGCGGCTGATTGAAAAAATCGGAGGCGGGCGCATCCTCGATAATCCGGCCTTCGTCCATAAAGACGATTCGATCCGCGGCTTCGCGGGCGAAGCCCATCTCATGGGTAACCACGGCCATGGTCATGCCTTGGTGGGCGAGTGAGCGCATGACGTCGAGCACTTCGCCGATCATCTCCGGGTCGAGTGCGGACGTCGGTTCATCAAACAGCATAATCTTTGGGTTCATGGTCAATCCGCGGGCAATCGCAACCCGCTGCTGCTGGCCGCCCGAGAGCTGGGATGGATAGCTGTCCGCTTTGTCCGCGATGCCGACCCGCTGCAGGTACGTCATCGCTTTTTCCGTCGCCTCCGCTTTGGACATCCCCAGCACCTTCATGGGGGCGAGAATGATGTTGTCGATCACCTTTTTGTGCGGGTACAGGTTGAAATGCTGGAAGACCATCCCGATATTCCGCCTGAATGTATTAATGTCGATCTTTCTTTCATGCAGCTTGACGCCATTCACGACAAGCTCCCCATCCGTAATGCTTTCGAGCCGATTGATGCACCGCAGCAGCGTGCTTTTACCGGAGCCGGAAGGTCCAACGATGACAACGACCTCCCCCTGGGAAATGGTCAGGTCGATTTCTTTCAGAACATGGAAGGTTCCGAAAAATTTATTGACGCGGCTAAATTCAATCAGTAGAAATCCCCTCCTATTCACTTCGAATTGGACGCCTGCATGCATGTAAGCTATTGTCCTGTTTGGGTGCCAGGCCCTTTTTACACTGGTATGGCAAAGGGAGCTTGTTCCATGCCACTTTTAGGAAAATTTAGTATCCAAGCGTTGGGGAGTGAGATATAATAGGGGGCGTAATCATATGGAGGAGGCAACATGGAGAAACGTACAAAATTAACCGAAATCGACCTGGTTCGGGGCTTTGCGATGATGGGCGTGCTGATGGTGCATGCAACGTCGTTCGCCACAGTTCAGATGCGCGGGGACGATTTTTTTGGCTTGTATAACTTCCTGAACATATTTTCGAAGGTGGGAACGACGACCTTTATATTTCTGAGCAGCTTCGTGCTGTTCTATAATTATTATCACCGTCCGTTCAAGGGCCGTGACCTTGCGCGGTTCTTCAAAAACCGGCTGATGTATATCCTGGTGCCGTATTTGCTGTTCTCGGTTTTGTTCTTTACGGTGGCCTGGTATCATCGCGGGGGCGAGCCCGATCTGGCGGCGATGCTGGAGAGCTTCTGGCCCAAGCTGGCAACGGGAAAATCCTACACGCACTTATATTTCATCTTCATTAACATTCAGTTCTACGTGCTGTTCCCGCTCGTGCTGATGCTGCTGAAGCGATTCCGCGGCTTCGCGGCGGTCTGCGTGCTGGTGGGCATTGCATTGCAGTGGCTCTTCTATTTCGGCAATGATGCCTGGTGGGACGTAACGAACCGAAACAGCTGGTCGCTGTCGTTTCTGTCGTATTATTTTCTCGGAGCATGGACCGGCATTTATTATGACCGGGTCAAGGATTGGCTGACATCAGCGCAGCATGCTGCAAGACCGGCGCTGCGCAAGCTGGGCTGGATCTCGCTCTGGGCGGTATGGCTGGGCGCCGCGCTGGTGCATATCGGCCTTCGATATAATCAGCGGCTGCTGGGGACGGAATATCATCCGCTGCTCTACGATGCTTTTTGGAATGTGCATACGTTAACCACCGCCCTGGTCATGCTTCAGGTCGCGCTGCTCTTCGGGAATAAGAGAGTTTGGTGGTTGAACGGGTTCCGGCGGCTCGGGGTGTATTCCTTCGGCGTTTATCTAGTGCATCCGCTGGTGCTGCTCCTCTACCGGGATTTTCCTCCGCAGACGGAGAACTCCTGGCTGCTGCTCGCGTGGTATGCCGGCGGTCTTGTCAGCGCGGTGGCGGTTTCTTATATAGTGGTCTACAGCATGAGCCGCCTGGGAGGCTGGACCTGGATCTTCTTCGGTAAACTGCCGGGCAGCTTGCAGAAGGGTAAAGCATCAAGTCCTTCAGTTCCGGCCAAGCCGGTTGCGGAGGTATCATCATAATCTTGGTAGACGGGAAAGGCGTTATCCTCGATAAGAGGAGAGCGCCTTTTTCTTTTGGCCGGTGGCCGATATTTCAGAATGGTTCCCTGATTTTCGGAATGAGGTTTATTGCCCGGCATGACATGTTATATTTTGTTTGATGTTTGGCCTGTAGGACGCATGTCGTCATTGGTATGGACAGGTCAATTACATTCGTTACAGACATGGAAGCGAGGGAATGCCAATATGAATGATAGCAGAAATCCTTTGGTAAGCGGTTTTGTTAAGGCAGACGGCAAACGCGTGGTGAATGGGGACGGGCAGGAAATTCTGCTGCAGGGAGTCGGACTTGGCAGCTGGCTGCTGCCGGAAGGATACATGTGGAAAATGCCGGAGCAGGGGGACCGCCCGCGGCGCATCGAAGGCATGATCAGGGATCTGATCGGCGAGGAGAAGGCATCCGTGTTCTGGGAGACCTATTACGAGCGGTATATCGCAGAAGCCGACATCCGGCAGATCGCTGCTGAGGGCTTTAACTCCATTCGGGTACCGATCAATGCCAGGTTTATGATGGAGGAAGGACAGCAGCCACCTTTTGTATTCCACGAAGGACATTTGAAGCTCATCGATCAGGTGATCGATTGGTGCAGGACGTATTCGCTGTATGTTATTCTGGATTTGCATGGCGCGCCCGGCGGACAGACCGGCGCCAATATCGACGATTCCGAGCGGGATTTGCCGGAGCTGTTCACGGATCGACTGAACGCGGAGCGGACCGTAGCGCTGTGGCGTATGCTGGCGGAACGATATAAAGACGAGTGGATCGTTGCCGGTTACGACCTGCTTAACGAACCGCTGCCTGACTGGTTCAGCAAGTATAATGACCGGGTGATGCCGCTGTATAAGGAAATCACCGCGGCTATACGCGAAGTGGACAAGCGTCATATGATCATTCTGGAAGGCGTGCACTGGTCTACGGACTGGAGCATTTTTGACGATACATTCGATGATAACCTGATGCTGCAGTTCCATAAGTATTGGAACAATCCCGACACGGAGAGCATTCAGAAGTATATCGATCTGCGCGAGGAGTGGAATGTGCCGATCTTCATGGGAGAAGGCGGGGAGAACAACCCGCAGTGGTATACGGGGGCCTTCCGGATGTTCGAGGACCACAACATATCCTGGAACTTCTGGACCTGGAAGAAGATGAACACCCAGAATTCGCCGTTCTCGATCCGCATGCCGGAAGGCTGGGATAAACTGACGGGTTACCTGGAAGGCGGTGAGAAGCCGTCTTCAGCCGAAGCCGAAGCGATTCTTGACGAATACCTGGACCGTCTTCCGCTGGCAGCCTGCGATGCTTACCCGAACGTATCCCGGTCGCTGCTGCGCCGGCTGCCCATTCAGATTCCGGCGGAGTTTTACGGATATCGGGGCGAGGGCATTTCTTATCATATTGAAACGAAGGCCAGCCAGGATATCGGCTTCCGGATCTCTGACGGCGTTCCGATGCGGATGATGACGGGCAAGGCGGAGAAACCAAGCTACGCTCCGGAAGGCGGCAAGCCATGGGTAGAGGATAACCTGGTATGCGTTCAGCTCCGGGAAGGCGATTGGCTTGCTTATGATGCGTATTGCGCTTCTGTAGATGTCTTTCATCTGGACATGCGGGCCCTGATTCCCGAGGGAACGGTGGATATTATGCTCCAGATCGGGGACCGGGAGCCTGAGCTTATCTCCTTGTCCGACTCTGGCGAAGGACAGTGGGACATCCATAGGGTGGCTGAGGCTATGCCGATGGAGGAAGGCCCTGTGGATCTGGTGTTGATGGTGAATAAGGGCCGAATCGAGCTGGATTGGCTGGAATTTACCGAAGCGCGTTAAATTTATTAGCTGAAGGGGAGAGGGCGCTGTGACGGAACAGGCGGCAATATCAGAAGGGTTGTGCCAATGGCTGGATGGCTCGGATCTGGAGTCGAAACAGTATGAAGCGATGATGCTATTGAGCGTAACCGAGGATGGATGGCCGAATACGGCCATGCTCAGCGTGGGGGAGGTGCTGGCTTTAGACCGGAGCCGGCTTCGACTTGCATTATGGCAGGGAACGGTTACGACTGGCAATCTTCTTCGCACCGGACAGGGCACGTTGGTGGCGATCCATGATGGAGCGGCCCATTATGTTCGGCTGCGTCTTCAAGCGCTTCCCGATCTGCCGGACGCCCGGCATCCGCTGCAGCGTTTTGATGCCGAGGTAGTGGCTGTTCGCGAGGATATCGCGAAGTATGCGGATATTATATCGGCCGTGAAGTTTCAGCTGCACGACCCGGATGAAGTCCTGCAGCGCTGGAAGGAAACGCTGGAGGAATTGCGAAAGTAAACGTTTACGCGTAAAAAACCTGCTCCGGATACAACTCCCGGCATATGCCGGGAGTTGTATATGCCTGCTTGTGCTTAATCGGAATGATGCCGAATAAAATAACTTTAATTATTCCGCAGAATCTTTTGCTTTGGTATTTGCTATCGGCAGTCAAATGTGTTAAGATATGAATATCGAAATCGACCTGAATTCACATATTGTAGAGGGTTGTCATTTCTGGTAACCTTGTGCAATATGTGAATTTTTTTATTCCGTCTGCGAAGAAAAAAGGTCATGTAAATATATATCAAGGAGGATTCCCCCATGCAAACAGGAACTGTTAAATGGTTTAATGCTGAAAAGGGCTTTGGTTTCATCGAAGTTGAAGGCGGTAACGATGTATTCGTTCACTTCAGCGCGATCCAAGGCGACGGCTTCAAAACGCTTGACGAAGGCCAACGCGTTGAATTCAACATCGTTGAAGGAAACCGTGGACCACAAGCTGAGAACGTTGTTAAATTGTAATTACAATTGAAAACTGCCCTTAATGTGTGACATTAAGGGCAGTTTTCTTTTATACGGCGTTTCTATTTTCTAAGACGAGAATAAGGAGGAGCGTTCATGTATTCGCGTAAAAACTCGATGGAGAGTATTCCTGAAGAAATAACGGAAGTTTGGGCATGCACAAAGGAAGACTGCAAAGGGTGGATGCGGGACGATTTTGCGTTCGACACGGAACCGGTATGCCATTTGTGTCAATCCCCCATGGTCAAGGAAACGAGAAGCCTGCCGCAGCTAGTTAATACCAATAAACAACAGAAATCTCTGGCTAAGGGGATTCAGATCGAGCGCAAATAGCAGCTAATACCTAGAGAAAGCGCTGGGCAAACACAAATTCTTCTTGAAGCTACCTTCGGATTTTATGGTAAATCCGTCTATTTCTGTTTCATTGGAAGGAGAATGGTTAGTAATACGTGTACCCTTTCATTCTGATTCAGAATGATGTTACATCATAAGGGACGCAAAATTCAAAGGAGTGAAATGTATTGAACACGCAAACCGAGGTACTGAAGCGAAACATTGACAACATGATCATCCAGGATAACCAAGGCGGCTTGAACGATCAGGAGAAATTCATCATGCAGAAGCTGATGCGTGAGAAATACCAACAGGAACACGAAAGCAAACAGGAACAGCACGGGGAAGACAAAGGGGAATAACGGGGAAACCGTTTGATATACGTAAGGAAAAAAACGATAACGCCGCCGTGAGACGATCCGATGGATCGCTTGTGGCGGAAAGATCGTTAGTAAGAGGGAAGGCATGAATGGCAGCTATGGAGGCTGCTGTTCATGCCTTTTTTTTGTGCCTTTGAATGAGCGCAGGGCGCAATATTTCGCTTTTGGGGAAATATTTTTTCGTAAATGCCGCAGTCTACCCGAAAAATGAGCCCCTTGAAACGAAATCTGAAACCTTTCGTGCAGAGAAAGGACGATCTACAATATAAACATAGAGAATGTAAAGGTTTTCAAAATGATAGGATCAACCTGGAGGTCATAACCATGCAAAATCAACTTCATGCCGACGTTTCCGAAACCGGTGTCGGTCCCTCAATGGAGCCTTCTGTACAGAAGAAGCTTGACAGAAAAAGATGGCTCAGAAAGCTCTACGGCCAACGACATCTCCAAATTATGGCGCTGCTCGGCGTTGCGTGGATGATCATCTTTAACTACATTCCCATGTACGGTGTCATCATTGCATTTAAAGAATTCAATATCGTGAAGTCCATTGGCGAAGCTCCATGGGTAGGGCTTGCGCACTTCAAGGAGTTTTTCTCGGACGAGGACTTTACAAACGTCATGCGGAACACGCTCGGGATCAGCTTGCTGAAGCTGTTTATCGGATTTCCGCTTCCGATCGTTTTTGCACTCTTTCTGAACGAAATCCGGTCCGTTCGCTACAAGCGGACCATTCAAACGATTTCTTATCTGCCTCACTTCCTGTCATGGGTCATTCTGGGCGGCATTCTGATGACCTGGCTTGCGGATATCGGGATTATCAACAATATCTTGCTGGCTCTACATGTTATCGATGAGCCGATCACCTATCTGGCCGAACCGAAATACTTCTGGGGAATTATTATCACTTCGGATATATGGAAGGAGCTTGGCTGGTCCGCGATTATCTATCTGGCAGCCATTGCCAGCATTTCGCCTGAAATGTACGAGGCGTCGACGATTGATGGCGCAGGCCGGTTTCAGAAAATGTGGTATATCACGCTGCCAAGCATCAAATCGACCATATCCATCCTCTTCATTCTTGCGGTTGGTGGTGTGCTGAACTCCAACTTCGATCAGATTTTGGTGCTCCGAAACTCGCTGAACGAAAGCGCGAGCAACGTCATCGATATTTTTGTGTACCACACCGGGATGCAGAACGGACGGTACTCTTATGCGCAAGCCGTCGCATTGTTCAAATCCGTCATTGCGATTATCCTGCTGTTGATCGCGAACAAGGTAACCAAAAAACTGAACGACACATCACTATTCTAGCGAGAGCAGCGAGAAGGGAGACGAATAATCCATGTTTAAGCGCAGAACCAAAGGCGAAGCCTTCTTCGATATATTCAATAATTTCGGTATGCTGATCGTATGCTTTCTGACCATCTACCCGATCTGGTACGTGCTGGTGAATGCCTTCAATGACGGGCAGGACGCCATGCGCGGAGGGATTTATTGGTGGCCGCGGATGTTCAGTCTCGAGAATTTCAGCGCGGTGTTTCAGAGCTCCGGCATCATGACGGCGATGGGCATTACCGTAGCCAAAACCGTGATCGGCGTGTTCATTCACGTCCTCTTCACCGCCATGGTGGCTTATGCATTTTCGCGGAAGGGTCTGATCGGCGGCAAATTCTATATTTTGCTCGGAACGGTAACGATGTTTTTCGGCGGCGGACTGATTCCTACGTATCTATTGATCAAGGATTTGAATATGCTCGACAGTTTCCTGGTTTACATCATACCGGCCATGTTCAGTTTCTTTGACCTCATCATCTTCATGACCTTCTTCCGGGAAATTCCGGACGGTCTGGAGGAGGCGGCGAAGATTGACGGGGCTAATGACTGGTCCATCTTCCTCCGGGTCGTGCTGCCTGTATCCATGCCGGTTATCGCGACGATTGCCTTGTTTCATGGGGTGTTTCAGTGGAACGACTATTTCACTGGCGTCATCTATATCAACAATACGGATCTGCAGCCGATTCAGACGTATCTGTATAAGGTCGTCGCTCAATCCAGCTCCAATCAGATGATGGCCCAGGTGCCGGGCGGCGTGGCCAAAACAGTCACCTCCCAATCGATCAAGATGGCAACCATGGTCGTAACGACGGCGCCGATCGTATTCGTTTATCCGTTCCTGCAGCGATACTTCGTTAAAGGGATGATGATCGGCTCCATTAAAGGTTAATTCTCGGTCTCTGATAACGCAGCTTCCCTCTCCCGGGAACATCCGGGAGAGGGGATATTTTACAGGTAGCTTCTCTTGCCTAATCCGGCGGGAGTTCTATATAATCATATTTCTAAATAAGAAAAGGGGTAAACACATGAGCAAGATGCTTAAGCCAAAGAGCCTTCTGTTGTTGATGTTCGCACTGGTCATGGCCTTTACAACAGCATGCTCGTCCGGCGGTGATAATAACGCGTCGGAAAAAGAGGAAGACAAACCGGCAGAAGAAGTAAAATTGACTCAGGATCAGCCGGGATGGGAAGTCGACACATCCCCGATTACTTTTGACTGGTACATCAACTTTGCCTGGTTCCCGAACAAATGGGGCGAGGACATTACTTCCCAATACGTAACGAAGAAGACGGGAGTGAATGTCAACTTCATCGTACCGGCAGGGAACGAAGCTGAGAAGATGAATACGATGATTGCTTCCGGCACACTGCCTGATTTTATTACGCTGGGATGGTATGAAGACGCTGTCAAAAAAATGATCGAAGGAGACCTCGTTCTGCCGCTGAACGAACTGGCCGACCAATACGATCCGTATTTCTATAAAGTAACCGACCCTGCGAAGGTGTCGTGGTACACCAAGGATGACGGCAACATTTACGGTTACCCGAATGCCTCCTCTTCACCGAAGGACTATGAGAAGTTTGGCGATAACATTACCTCCAACCAAACGTTCCTGGTCCGTAAAGACATGTATGAGGCGCTCGGAAGCCCGGATATGCGTACGCCGGAAGGTTTCCTGAAAGCGCTTGAGGACGCCAAGAAAATGTTCCCGGACGTGAACGGACAGCCGCTCATTCCGTTTGGATTGCATGATTTCCATGAAAAAGGCAACAGCTCCCTCGAGGGCTACCTGCAGAACTTCCTCGCCATTCCGCAGGATAAAGACGGAAAGCTGTATGACCGCAGCACGGATCCGGAATATGTAAGATGGTTGAAGACGTTCCGTATGGCGAATGAAAAAGGATTGATGTCCAAGGATATTTTCGTGGATAAACGTCCGCAGATGGAAGAAAAAATCGCACAGGGCCGCTATTTCGCCATGCTATATCAACGCAGCGATATGGCGAACCAGCAGAACGCGCTGTATGCAAACGATCCGAACTCCGTGTACATCGCAGTGGACGGACCGGCTAACTCCAATCTGGATCAGCCGACCTTGTCGGGTCCTTCAATCTCCGGCTGGACGGTTACCCTGATCTCCAAGAACGTCAAAGACAAAGCGCGCGCCATCCGCTTCCTGGATTACCTGATCTCCGAAGAAGGTCAGCGTGATACCTATCTTGGTGAAAAAGGCGTGACATGGGACACGATTGACGGCAAGGATCAATTCCTGCCTGAGGTTGCAGAACTGCTGAACAGCGACCGCGGCGCGTTCGACAAGAAGTATGGCGCATCCCATACCTTCTGGATGATGATGGATACCAACATTACGCCGGCTTGGGCGCCTCCGGCTGTGGAGCCGTTCAAGCAGATGGAAGACTGGACTCGCGGCAAGACCCAGAGCTTCTCGCAATTCGATCAGCTGGATCCGGATGCAAGCTCCGAGGAAGGCATCATTAACGACAAGGTATTGAACGAGTGGGGTAAAATCCTGCCGAAGCTGATCTTTGCCAAAACCGATGCCGAGTTCGACCAAATTTGGAACGATTACCAAGCGAAGCGTGAATCCCTCGGATTCGCGAAGGTTCAGGAATACAGACAGAAAGAATACGAAGAGAACGTCAAGAAGCTTGAGGAGTTCCTGAAGTAAGGATTTTCGCTCGAGCGTGAAAAAAACAGAATGCAGGCGCAAGGTACCCTATGATCGATTTTGTCGAAATAGGGTGCCTTTTGTCGCATCACGAGCTAATATAGGATGGTATCCGATCAGCTATGCTGCCTTTCCATCCAGGACTCGGTTACGGTCATTTCATGAAAACGGGATGTGACAGTCATGATCACGCGAATGAGATCGCTTATTCAATCGTTTACGTATTGGTTTGGTCGCAGGTCGATGCAGAGCCGTTTGGTTGCTGCCTATATCTTGATTTTGCTCATTCCGAGCATGATCGTGTCGAACTATTTTTTCAAGCAGATTCGGGATACCTATATCAGCGATGCGCTCAACCAGAATTCATTCCTACTGGAAATCGAGAAGATGAACATGCTGAATCAGATTGAGGCGATTGAAATGGCGGCACAGCTGGCGATCTCGGATGACGGCATCAAGGATTATCTCCGAATCCATGAAGAACCCGAGCCGGCGTGGCTGATGAATTTGGCCTGGGGGCCTTTTAAGGATATCCAGCGGATCCAAACCAACAATCCGAATATTACGCACCTTCGGTTATATACAAACAACTCAAACGTGACGGAAATGTGGCCGATTATTTTCCAGGAGAAACGGATCGCTAAAGAGCCTTGGTTCCCTAAAGTCAAGGATTTGGATGGCGGAGAACTGTGGGTGTTCAACCACCGCGATCCTGATATCCTGCAGCGCTATGCAGCGGACGTGTCGGAGGAGCTGCCGAAGGTGTCCTTGATTCGCCAAGTCCTTAACGGGAGTTACAGTGGCGTGATCCAGGTGGATATGCTGCTCAAGTATTTTGCTCCGAAGACCTTTGCCGGTATCGTGGATGACAGCTCGCAGATGGTCATTGTCGATCAGGAAGGGCGGCTGTTCATGGACCGAAGCCAATCGTTCATGACCAGTCACGAGGGACTCCGGGACGAGGTGGAGCTTCAATTCGCAAAGCTGAAGTTGCAGGGGGGCGACGCCGAGGAGACCATACATGCCAGATTCAGCCTGGACGGTTCCTGGTTCCTGCTGATTGCGACGCCGATGGAGCGGCTTCATGCCCACGTGCTGAATGTCGTTTCCCTGGAGGGGGCACTGAATAACGTATCCAAGGCCCAGTGGCAGATTATAGCGGCGAACATTGTATTGATTTTTCTGCTGTCGATCATTACTTATTATCTAAATTCCATTATCCTGAAGAGCCTGCGTCGTTTAACGGAAACGATGAAGAGAGTCCGCAAGGGAGAAGTGACCGCGACTATTGCCATTCGAGGCGGCGGCGAGGTGGGAGAACTGGCGCATCATTTTAACAAACTGATCCGAACCATTAATGAACTGATTGCCCAAGGGATCCGCAAGCAAGCGGTGACCAAGGAAGCGGAGCTGCGAACGCTGCACAGCCAGATTGACTCCCATTTCCTATACAATACGCTTGAAAATATTAAGATGCTGGCCGAAATCGAAGGGCAGCGCACGATTTCGGACGCGCTGACCTCCCTTGGCGGGATGATGCGCTACAACTTCAAATGGTCGGGGGAGTATGTCAAGCTTAGGGATGAACTTCGCCATATTCGCAACTATATCGATGTGATGAATATCCGGTTCGATGAGCCGATTCGGCTTGAACTCAACATTCCGTCCGAATTCATGGAGCTCGAGGTATTGAAAATGTCTCTGCAGCCCATCGTGGAAAATGCCGTCAAGCATGCCTGGCCCGAGTTCCCGGATCAGGAGAAGCGAATCAAGATTGATGCCATTGCATGGGAAGAGAACCGGATCACGATTAACGTCACGGATAACGGCATCGGGATCGAGCCATATCGACTGGGCAGGCTGGGCGAGATTCTGAGAACGGCGGACAATGAGGAACTCCCCTCCGTAGATTACGGGCGCGGCGGCGTGCAGGCTGGAGGAATCGGGCTTCGGAATGTGCACCAGCGAATCCGGTTGTTCTACGGGAATGAATATGGAATCGAAGTGAAGAGTCAAGAGGGGGAGTTCACGCAGGTGACCATGACATTCCCTAAAGTTCTGTTAACAGGAGGAGGCAGTGGACATGAGAAGTCTGATGATCGTGGATGATGAGAAGAATATCCGATATGGATTGAAAACGATGATTGAACGGGAATTCCCGGATCAGTACGAGATCCGCTTGGCTGCCCAGGGGCAGGAAGCGCTGGATTCCTTCCGCGAGGCACCGGCCGATATCGTCATTACGGACATCCGGATGCCTGTCATGGACGGAATCCGCCTCATTGAGGCACTTGCTGAACTGGAAGGAACACTGGAGATGAAACCCGTCGTTCTGATCCTGAGCGGCTATGACGATTTTGAATATGCGAAAGCGGCGATCCGCTACCAGGTGAAGGAGTACCTGCTTAAACCGATTCGACGGGATGAGCTGTTCGCTGCCCTCCGAAAGACAGAAGAAGTTTTGATCCGGCAAGCGGAAGTGCACAACCGGGTGGCTGCCAGCGAGGTGTATCTTCAGCAGCTGCAGACCCATCGGCTGAAGGAGCTGCTGGAGCTGCCCCAAGGGCAGGGGATGGACATGGGGGCTGCTGCGAACGAAATCGGGTTTGATTCGTTCGTGAAGCCATTCCGAGTCGCTGTGATGAAATATAAGTACGAAGACGGCAATCCCATGAACAAGGATGAGCTGAAGCAATTGATTGATAACATGAGGGCTTCAGTGGAGGGACGGATCAACGCTTGCTTTCTGGACAGCAAGGGGAGGATCGTGCTCATCGGCAGTCCGGACGGACAATTCGAGGAGTTGGCACGGCAGTTTACCGAACGGGAGATGGACGGGCTTTTCGTGGGCATTAGCCGGGAAGGCTTCCGGATCGAAGATATTCGGATCTGTTACATTCAGGCGCTGACCGCTCTGAGCTATACGTTCATCCATCCCAACGTCAGGCTGATGAGCCATGATGATATTCAGGGGGAGCTGCGCACGTATCCAGTGCCGGAAGAGAGCATTCGCAAGCTGGGCAACATGCTCGGCACGGAGCGGGAGCGGGAGATCAAGGCGCTGCTGCTGGATATTTTTCATATCGGGGATATGCCGCATGTGGCTATCGATTATTTGGAACATGTCAGCAAGCGGATCAATGAGCAGGTGCTGGATGAGGTGTTCCGCGTGTACGGGGAATCCATGGTAGAAGTGTTGAAGCTGTACCGCAAGGTAGGGACAATGGACAATTACCGTCATTTCCATACGTATTTCAGGAATCTGGAGCATCTGCTGCTGCATGTGAATGAATATGTTAAAGGGATTCGTTCCGCCCACAGTGAGCATTCCGAGATCAAGGCAGCGGTGAGTTACATGGAGGAGAATTATCACAGGCCGCTGAACATGGCGATGGTCAGCAATTATGTGTCTTTGAATTATTCTTATTTCAGTGAAGCGTTTAAGGCCCATACGGGTGAGAACTTTGTGGTTTATCTTAAAAAGCTGCGGATTACGAAGGCCAAGGATCTGCTCCTGGACGGTACCATGAAGCTTGCGGACATTGGCAAAGCGGTCGGCTTCGAGAACACCAAGCAATTCTCGCGCGTATTCAAAGAGCTGGAAGGGATCTCGCCGCATGAATACCGGATCAAGGTACAAACGGGTGCGGGATTGCAGCAGGGGTAGTTTGGAAAATGCCGGGAGGACATGGCAGCAATAATCATATTGTCTTATACAAGTAGGGAGAATCTTGACCGTCAAGCGGCAGGGTTCTCCCTCTAATATGAAATGGCGTCTGTTATTTTACATTCGAATCCGTTTTTCACCGTTGATGCCATTATGGACTAGTAAGCGTTGAACCCGTTTCAAGTAAGGTTTTCAATCCCGACAGTACAATCGGCAAGCCTAGCTTGAGCGTATTCGCCGTATGTTTGGCCTGCTCAAACTCATCATGAATAACCGTTACAAGGGTCACACCATCAAGCTCAGCATGGGGATCAATTTCCCACGTAATGCGTGAGGGATTCTCGCTGGCAGTATCATCATTTATTAACATCCTCCAGCTCAGGACCAGCTTATGCGGAGGATCTAAGCTTATAATGCTCCCTTCTGCTTGTACCTTGCCCTCGGGGTTCTTAAGTTCGAAAGGAGAACCGATTTCCCAGGTGGATTGGATGGAGCAGTTGTACCAGAACTTTGATGTCTTGGCCGGATCGGTAATGGCGCGCCATATTTGCGCGGGTGCTGCTTTAATAGCAATCTGGTTTACATGCCGGGGTTTCTGTTCCATATTCGGCTCACGCTCCAATTCATTTTTAAGGGATGTTAATTCCAGGGCCCAGGGCTCAGCGTATTTGCTGACCCACCGGTCGTATATTTGACGGAGCGGCACGGAGTTCAAATAATGCAGCTTCTCCCTGCCGACCTTTCTCGTTGTGATAAGACCGGCTTCCTCCAGTATATGAAGATGTTTCATGACACCGAATCGGGTCATCTCCAGGGGAACACACAGTTCGCTTAAACTTTGCCCATCTGATTTATACAGCAGATCCAAGAGAATTCGCCGGCTGGGATCCGCCAGTGCTTTAAAGATTTCATTTTCCAATCGTGACATCTCCTTCTTAACAGCATGCTAAGAAAATTTAAATGGCTATTGACACGTGACTAAATGGTAACGTATTATAAACGTGACAGTATAGTCACATATTATCATACACCGAATCATTTGTCAGCTTAAGGCATTTGAATGGACTAATAGGGAGGTAAGAAAGTGACGAAGCAGAATAGCAAATTGCATAGGTCTGGATGATTAAGAATCCATATGGGTTAAAAAGTACAGGGAGGATGAGGAAACATATGAAAATTGTTATGATCGCGGGCAGTAATCGCGCAGGAGCCACAAGTACGTTTTTACTTCGCTATATCGGGAGGCTGCTGCAAGGTCACCAAATTTCAGTCACATGTATTGAATTGAAGGAATTGGAGTTACCGTTATATTCGCCTGACAACGAGGAATTGAACCCCAACGTCCAGTATGTATTGGAAATGGTCAAAAGCGCGGATGGGTTGATCCTCGCAACACCGGAATATCATGGCTCGATTTCAGGGGTGCTCAAAAATGCCCTGGATTACATGAATGCAAGTCATGTATCGGGTAAGCCGGTGCTTTCCGTGAGCTCTGCGGGCGGACCGGTCGGAGTGAGTTCGCTGACTCATCTACAGAGTATTATACGCAATTTGCACGGGGTTAACAGTCCGGAGTGGATCTCTATCGGAGCGGGCTCCCACGGTTTTGATCCGGATGGTGTTCCGTTAGATGCGGGGATGAGGGAGAGGGTTGAAGGTGCTGTGGAGAAGTTCCTGGACCTGACCCGGATGCTTACTGTTGATGTCATGTCACTACGGTAAAACAGGACTTGGCGGATACTAAATCCGCGAATCGTACTGAGGGTAGCTGCGCATTTACAGGTAACTTGATAACGACGCGTCCAATACGTGACTATATGGTAACGTATAAAGCTTGAAAGGAGGATTCATTTGGAGGTTATTCAACCAAGCATAAGGAAGACGGGAGCAGCCATTGTAGAGTCGGGCAATCGTTGGTTGGGCTCTTGGTTTGCAAGTCAGACCTACTACGATGCAAGATTCGCCATCGACACATTTGATAACCAGACCATCCGCATGATTGTACACCCCCATTCAGCCGGCTCGACCATACGATTAAAGCTATCCAATCTGTATGGTTCCGAACAGGTTTTATTCGGCAGTGTAAACGTAGCGCTTTCCATTAAAGATGGGCATACGGTTCCAGGCAGCAATAGACATGTCACAATCGATGGGAAAGCCACAATCATCATTCCGGCCGGTCAAGAAATCTATACCGACCCCGTGGATCTTAACGTGAGCGGAGCTGTGGATGTGGCCATAAGTATATATGTACCTAAACCAACTAAAACTTCCACGTGGCATTTTTCTCCACCTCAATCGACCTATATTGCCGATGGGGACCACGCTTCGGATAGCAGTGCCGATTTCTTTAAGCAAAAGACCCACTCCTGCTACTGGATATCCGGTATGGAGGTTTTGTCACAGGAATGGAATTCACGTGTGATTGTTGCCCTGGGCGACTCGATTACAGAAGGGAGCACGTCCACCTCAAATGCTAACCACCGTTGGCCCGACTTTTTTTACGATCGTCTTGTTCAGGAATGGTCTGACCGGGGAATTTCGGTCCTTAATTCCGGCATCGTCGGGAATCAGATTCTAAAGAGCGGTCCAGACGTTGGTCTACCCGTAGCTGGAGAACATGTGCTTTCACGCTTGGATCGCGACGTATTCTCTCATCCGGGAATTACAGACATGATCTTTTTTGAGGGCATTAACGATATCGGCTCTGGTGATGCGACTGCAGATCAAATTGTGGCAGGCATGACAGAGGTGGCTATTGTAGCGAAAAGGAAGGGGGTGCGCATTTATATAGGTACCCTCACTCCGTTTGGCAAAGCAGAGTATTACTCGGAGGAAAAGGAACGGGTTCGCCGAGAAGTGAACCAGTGGATCCGTACTCAACATGTATTCGATGGAATGCTTGACTTTGACAAGGCATTAGCTAATCCCGAAGCTCCCAACGAACTGCTTCCCGCCTATGATTTTGGCGACCATCTGCATCTTAGCGATGAAGGATATAAGGCATTAGCTGATAGTATCCCATTGTCTCTGTTTGAGGGATAAAGAGCAGCCTGCTTCATAATGCAAATAACCAACAAAGGAGATGTTTTTCATGAAGACCATAGAGCAGAACAATATCGAAATGGTGACCGCAAAGATTGAGGAGATGTGGAATAAAGGGGATATTTATCATACGGATCAGTTTTTTGCTGAACAGATGGCACAAGCCTTCGAGAATCAACACTATATACTAGCCGAGACCTTAGCCCAAGGGGAGAAGGTCATAGCAAGGATCGTTATTACAGGAACGCATAACGGCAACTTTGCAGGAAACCCGCCGACGGGCAAATCCGTTCAGATTACCCAGTTCCGGGAATTTCATATCGTAGATGGGAAGATTGCAGATCAAAGCGGTTGGTTCGATACAGGGACGCTGCTGCCCCAAATCCAGGCAAAGTAGCTGCGGATGTTAACGGCATAGCAGGCATAGCAATCGGAAAGCCCAACGAACAAAGGAGATGTTATATGATGAAAACAATAGAACAGAACAATATGGAAACGGTATCCGCGTTTATCGAGAGTTTCTGGAATCAGAGTGATATGGACAGCACGGATCAATTTTTATCGGCCGATTATCAAGAGCATTCTTATCAATCGAAAGAAGGTCTGAAACAATTTGCCTTAACCATACTGGGGGCATTTCCGGATAAACACTATAACGTGGAACAGATGATCGCCCAAGGGGATAAGGTATTAGTAAGAATGGGAGTAAAAGGTACGCATACCGGCATGTTTTTTGGCAGCTCTCCAACAGGGAATACCATTGATGTCACGCTGTACCGTCAATATCGGGTATCCGATGGTAAAATAACCGAACATCGCGGTTGGATCGATATGGTGACGATGTGGCGCCAAATTCGAGGCAGCTAAAGAACCGGCGATCCAGTCCCGTGACTGGGTCGTTTATTCTATTCGCAAAAAAAAGACACCGGATCGGCTTTCCTGGGACATGCCTGGAATTCGCGATCGGGTGTCTTCCTATATGCAGGATTATGTAATCCCTATGATATTATTTATTGAGTTGCAGTCTCCAGCGTAGACAGCGTCATTTCCATTTTGCGGGTGATTTCTTTCTGCCATTTCACGTCTCCAAGCTGGATGGCGAGGTTCAGCAGGTCCAAATAATCATCGATTTGCAGAGAACAGCGGCGGGAAGTCGTCTTCATAAGTCAATCGGCTCTCCTTTATATATAAACTTTCCAAGCGAAGCGTGTAGGAGCTCAAACGTCCATTCTCAACACATTCTCACTTGTCCGGTAATGATAATCATTATCATATGGTTAATTCTCATTATAAAGACTTCCCGCACAGGTTGCAAGCCACTTTCTAAGATTTTGCGTAAAAATGAATTAATTCATGAAGAACCGCTGCCTGTATTTACGCGGTGAGATCCCTTCCTGCTTTGTGAAACAGGAGGTAAAGTACGCTGCATGATTGAAACCAACCTCTTCAGCAACCCGGCTGATGCTGAAGTCGGTCTGCATGAGGAGCATTTTGGCCTGCTCGATCCGGTAACGCTGCAAATATTCAACGGGCGAACAGCCGAATTCCTTCTGCATACAGCGTGCGATATAAACAGGGTGGAAGTTAATACGTTCACCCAGCTCCTGCACCTTGAACTCTTCGCGATAATGCTTCCGCAGATAAGCCGCGGCCCGCTCGGCACAAGCGGAGGAAGGGGAGGACACCGGCGTATCCAGTGCGGCGGCCAGCTGCTCGATGAGCTCTTGGAACACCACCTGCTGCCGCCACAGAAATTTGGCCTGGTGACCGTACTGAACCAACGAAGACATGGTAGCCAGAAGCTCCAAGGCCTTTTCCGGTTGAGGCAGGGTACCGAATTGGGGGATGTTGACGGAAAAATAGTTCGGCGTCATCGCCTTCAGTTCCGGAGCCTCTTCTCTTCTAGGCGATTGGCAGGCTTCGTCCGCGTGCCAGTCCCCGGAGGTTTGGAAATGAAGCCAGTAATAATCGGTCTCCTCCGTACATCCCTTCGTGCCGAAATGATGCGTATCGGGACGCAGGATGAGGAACATGCCAGGTTGGATTTCATAAGGATTGCCATTCTCCGTGACATGGAGCTGCCCCTTCATGACCACGAGCAGATCAAAGATGCCAATGTTCTTGCGGTTGGGATGTCCACTGTGAATGGGGGCCCGGGTAAGCCCGCTATTGATGTATTCCGGCAGCGGCGGAACGGTAAAATTCAGGATCGTCATAAGAAAGCCCTTTCGTGATTCGTGAGGTTTGAATTTTGATAGTTTTCGTTCGGAAAATGATATTATAACTCCAGTATACCATCTATAATTTGAGAAGGTTAAAGACCGTTTCATCATGAATTGTGTTTAACCCTTACATCATGGGTGGAGGTTGGAATGTTGGATAAAAACACAAACAAATTTACATTATGGGTTCTTGCATGGCCCATATTCATCGAGCTGTTCCTGCAGTTTTTGCTGGGAGCGGTGGATACATTGATGGTCAGCCGGATTTCCGATGATGCGGTTGCGGTGGTCGGATTCTCCAATCAGCTGTTTCAAGCCATGACAACGCTGTTCATGACGGTTGCCAGCGGTGCCGGCATTCTCATCGCCCAGAAGATCGGCTCGCATAAAACGGGCGATGCCCGAACGATCGGCATCATGGCGGTGAGTGCCACCACGATCATCGGATTGGTGTGCAGCGTCATATTGTTTGCGATGCCGGAGGCCATCGCTTCGATTCTCCAGCTGCCGGATCACCTGCTTCCGCTAGCCGGAACGTATATCTCCATTGTCGGCGGCGGGATGGTGCTGATTGCCATGATGGCTACGATGAGCACCGTCATCCGGAACACCGGCAACACGCGTGCGCCGATGTATGTAGCGATCGGAATGAATATCATTCACGTCATTATGAACTATGGGTTTATTTTCGGCGCTTTCGGCTTCCCGCAGTGGGGACTTACCGGTGTCGCCATTTCGACGGTGGTCAGCCGGCTGCTCGCTGTGCTCTTACTGCTGTATATATTCCTTCGTTCATTTGAATACCGGATCAAATGGAACGAATTCCGGGTGTTTAACCGTCCGCTGTTCGGCGAAGTCCTGAAGATTGGATGGCCGCTCGGCATCAATATGTCTTGCTGGGTGTTTACGCAGCTGATCATCTATTCCTTCATCGCAACGCTGGGCGCTGCCGAGCTGGCAGCACGTACGTATATGAATACCCTGGAATCCTTCTGTTTCTTGCTGGGCTCATCGATTGCGATGGCTGCCCAGATTCAGATCGCGAATCTGTTCGGCGCAGGCCGGATCAAGGAGGCTTATCGGAGCGCGTACCGCGCGCTGGGCATCGGGGCTATTTACGTTGTCGTCAATGCCTTCCTGCTGTATGTGTTCGGGAAGCAGCTGCTGGGGCTGTTTACGGACGATAAAACCATCATTGCGATCGGTGCATCGCTTCTGGGCATGAATCTGATTCTCCAGCCTGGCAAAATGCTCAACATGGCACTCGGCAACTCGCTGAATGCCGTCGGAGACACAAGGTTTACGATGTATATTTCCCTTGGCTCGATGTGGCTGGTCGCGACCGTGCTCTCTTATGTACTCGGTATTCACATGGGGTGGGGGCTCATCGGCATATACTCCTGCATGATTGCCGACGAGTATTTGCGGGGCGTGCTGTCCTTCTTCCGCTGGCGCGGGCAGAAGCACTTGAGAAAGGCAGAGCAGGTCGAGCCGGTGAGCCATCAGGCACAGCCGATGGAACCTGCCCCAGTCCATGCTTGAGTATTAACCATCTATACGAAACAACAAAGGGATATCCGAGTTTTGGCTCGAGATATCCCTTTGTTTCACAACGTTACCGGGCTGATGCGGCCTTTTGAATATATTGATAAAACCTTAAGTTGATTCCGTGATCTTCCTGATAGGGGTGTTCTAGATGAAAACGTTCAATGGCTCGTTCATATTCAGGATCATGATCATGAAAAAGCGCTTTCTGCTCCTCAAGAAGCCGAGCGAATGAGACGATAGCTGGGTCGGTTGGCGGTATCTCTGCTTCCAATCCGGCTCGCAGCTTACCAAGGATTTCATTGGATTCTTTTCTCATTCGCTTCAGCTGCTCCGGGTCGAATTGCTCGAACTTCTGTTTTAATTTGTTCTGCTGCTCCGGCGTAAAGTATTCCCACGGACTGCTCATCCGGGTCACCTCCATTGGACTGATTTCATGACTGCAGGACTTTATACCCGTGCTCTTCAATCGCTTCTTTTATCTTCTCCAGGGATTGTTGGCTTTCATCATATTCTACCGTTACTGTACCGCTTGCCAAATCTGCAGAACCTTTGCTCCCTAGCTCCCGCAGCGCGGATTCGATCGACATGACACACAGTTCACAGCTCATACCTTCAATTTGTAATGCAGCTTTTTTCATAACCTGCCCCTCCTTCATCGAAGATTTGGACATTCGAACATTCAGGTATTCGCTTTTTCTAATCGAATTAATCGACATTGATGTTGATTATTGACTACAATGGGATCATATAATAGGGAATACATGGGATCAATCCGCAATCTTTTTCAATGTGTTGCATAGTAGATACATTCATCCGGAACTGTCTAATTTCTTATAAATGACTTTTTTTAAAAGAGGAGATTGCGCCATGTCAGAGAAACTGGATCGCCGTAAAGCAAGGACAAGGGAGCAGCTGCGTAAAGCATTAATTGAGATCATGGAGGAGAAGGGGCCGGACCGTGTCACCGTAAGCGATTTGACTGAAAAAGCCAACATTAACCGCAGCACCTTTTATTTGCATTATACGGATGCAGTCGATCTGCTCTCACAGGTTAAAGGTGAAGTGTGGGAGGGATTGAGGAGTAGAATGGAAAAGCTGAATCCTTATGAATATTTGTCCTATGCAGCGAGGAGCAAGCCGGATCCCGCCATGGTGAACGTGATCGAATATTATGCGGAACATGCCGATTTTTTTCGGGTGATTCTCGGTCCTAAGGGCGACCCTGCTTTTGCGGTACAAATCAAGGAGTTTTTGCAGACCCAGCATATTTCTAAAATACTTGATCTCAGGCCCGATTTAGCGGAGACGATTGTGCCGAAGGATTTTATGATCGCTTATTTTGCTGCCTCGAACCTTAGCATTCTCCTGCATTGGATAGAAAGCGGGATGCAACAGTCTCCAAGCAGCATTGCCCTGATGATTACCCATATTCTTGGCAGTGCAGTAAGGCAGTTGTATGGCATTGAAGCGGGGAAGGTTTAATCTGTATAAGGATCGATATGGTGTAGAGGATATTCCGAACAGCGTGTAATCGGGGTATCCTTTTTTTGCCATACTATAAAAATGACGCATTCGAAAACTTTTTACCCGCATGGCGGGGTATTGTAAGTGATTGGCCAAGTGAAAGGAGGAAAGCGCGGTTTGGTACACGACCTTATACAACGACTAAAGACGGAATACAGTGACGAATGGTTCGAAGAGCTTTACCGGTTATACGCGGATCGGGCGATTCGAACGGCTACCGCAGTAACCGGAAGTCCGGCAAGCGCTGCCGACGTGGTCCAGGAAACGTTTATCCGGGTTTACCGAAACCTCGGTGCCTATGATGGAAGCAAACCCTTTGACCCGTGGTTCAACCGGATTCTCTATAACGAGTGCAACCGATATTTGAAGAAACATGCGAGAGTAGTGCCTTCCGAGATATCGGAGGAGAGGGATCTTCCCGCGGAAACCGACACCTACGATTTTGACCGGCACGGCGAGATATATGAGATGGTACAGCGGCTGGATGACCAGCACCGGATTCCCGTGATCTTGAAATATTTGAATGATTTTGCCGAGAAGGATATCGCGGACATGATGGAGCTGAATGTTAACACGGTGAAGTCCAGATTGTTCAAAGCCCGAAAGAAGTTGAAGGAATGGATGCTGCAGAATAGGGGAGGGAATCAGCATGGGACGTGATCCATTGGATCAAGAGATTAAAGACGGCTTGAAAAAGGGTACGGATGACGCGATGCGACAAAAAGACGAAATTTGGACGGCGATTAAGGAGCGGATTCATAGCGAGCAAGCCCAGCGGCCAGTGGAAGCCGAAACAGCCTTTGCTCCGCGGGAATCGAAAGGACGCCGCCGTTCCGGTCGAAGATCGGCAGGATGGATTGCGGGAACCGCCGCTGCGGCAGCCATTGTGCTGACCGTCAGCTTCCAGACGGCACCGGTTCAGGCGTTTATTGATCAGGTGAAGGAATGGTTTGCTCCTCAGAAAACGGTCGAGCAGGAGCTTGAGGGTACGCCGGAAACGAGCGTAGATCAGCTGCATGAGGGTGCGGATTATGTGATTTATATTGATGAGAGCCGGTTTAAAATGGTCCATGAATCGGGCGTGGACCGCATCGAATTGAAGGAGAAACCGACGGATGACCGCTATCCGGACGTGTTCATGGAAATTTCGCAGGCGGGCATGGATCCGAAGACCGCTGCGGAGCAGATCCAGGCGGAACTGCAAGAGTATCCGAAGGTCGAGACGAATCTGGTGGATGAACCGATTCAAGGCTGGGAGGTGCGTGCAGTAGGCGGAACCGGCGGTAAAGCGTGGGATGATCCGGTGATACGATATTACGTTTTTGATAACGGGCAGGGCGGCAGCTTTGTCGTGAAGCAGCAGTATTTCCTGGAGGCCGCCGAAGGCTTCGGTGCACGCTTCCATAACATGATGAAGGAATTCCATATAACGACCCATACCAATGCAGAGTCTGACGGTGCGTAGGGAGCTTAAGTTCATTGATTTCTTTTAAGAGAACGCGCGGTAGCGAGCTCCTATTCGATCAGTCACATCGTGGTTGATAACATTATGGCCTATGACGCATGATGATGCCGGTATGAACTTAGATCGATAACCAACGACAGTATGTACAAGGATAGTCCAATCGTATGATGAGGGGCTATCCTTTTTTGTGTTCAAAGGATCGGTTTAAAAAGTTGAGCGGCTAATCCATATGTGATGTTATGTTACACAATCCGCATCTATCATATCATTTAAGCACTCCCTTATTCTGGAATATAATATTTTAAATTCATTGAAAAAGTGTGAAAATTCAATGATATTGATGTTTATCTTTAATTGTAAACGATTTCTCTATCATATGTTCGGTTTGTTATATTAAATAACATTAAATAGAATAACTCTAACAAATACATATTTATATGTAACATATTATAACATTAAGGGAGAGTGCCATGATGAAACCAAAGTCCAAACGTCCTTTAGCGGTCTGGAGTACCGCTGCATTCACCGCTTTTGTTATTTCCTTATCTCCTCTTGGAACCTATGCGGCACATGCTGCCACGGTGACGGAAGTGAAAGGCACGGTTAGTACGGCTGCACCCGTACAGACCTCTGCAGCGCCGGGAAGGAATACGACGGTACCTCCTCTATCGGAAGTTTCCAAGCAATCGACCAAGCCCAACGTGCTGGTGGTTGCGACTGGCGGCACGTTGGCGGGCCAATCGACGGATGCCACCAGCTTCCAATCTTATCGGGCAGGTACGCTGAAGATCGAAGATATGGTGGGCGAGCTTCCCAATACGGACAAGATCGCGGATATCAGCACGCTCCAGTTCGGCAATTCCGGATCAAGCGCGTATACGATGGCGGACCTGTATGATCTGTCCCAGACGGTGGACCATGCGCTTGAGGTCTATGACAGTGTCGTGGTAACGACGGGGACGGATACGATGGAAGAGATTGCGTACTTCCTTGATCTGACGGTGCAAAGCGACAAGCCTGTAGTCATTACCGGCTCCATGCGGCCTTGGACGGTAATCGGCTCCGATGCGCAGGCGAACTTGTACAATGCCATCAAGCTGGCTGGAAGCGGCCGCACGGAATCCTTCGGCACGGTGCTTATGCTGAATGATACGATTCATCTGGCGCGCGGCGTAACCAAGACCAATGACTACCGTACCGACACGTTTGAAACGCCTATGCTGGGCGCCGTCGGATATATCGATGATGAGAATATTCGAATATACCGTGCTCCCCTTCGAGCGATGAAGGCGGAAGGGGAAGGCAAACCGGTATTTGATCTGAGCAAAATCACGAAAGAGGACCTGGCGAAGGTTGAAATTGCAATCTCCTATCAGGAAGCCGGCGGTGGTGCGATTAGAGGCTTTGTGGCAGACGGAGCTAAAGGCATTGTTACTTCCGGTACCGGTGCAGGCGGCATCTCGAGAGAGATGAGCGCGGCCCGCAAGGAAGCCATTGAGAAGGGGGTGGTTTTCGTAACAACGACCCGTACAGGCTCCGGCAGCGTATACGGCGGCGGTGAAGGCATCATTTCAGGTGACAACCTGAGTCCTCAGCAAGCCCGCGTTCTGCTGCTGCTCTCCCTGTCCTTTACGGATGATTTCAATACCATTAAGGGTTGGTTTGCAACCTACGGAACACCTGAAGTGTAATCTCAGTCTTAGTCATTTTTTAGCTGCTCCTTATTCCTACTGAACCATGAAATTCCTTCCACCAATATATTTGCCGCCGGGGATGACCCGGCGGTCTTTTTTTGTTTGCAAGCGGCACGGAAAACTAATCGATATTGGCGTTCGTCACATTCAGCGGCTAAATATAACGTTTCTGCCAATGGGATTATAGCCGAGAAATGCGGGATCTGCGGATCGGGCATGAGCGTTAAGGATATTTTCATCGGTTTATTGCTTTCTATGTCAGCTATTTGTATACTTTACAATAGTAAACGATTACTATAAGTGAGGGATCCTATGAAGAAGCCGACCACGATACATGATATAGCGAAGATGGCAAATGTTTCTTCGGCGACGGTTTCGCGCGTGTTAAGCAACAGCAGTTATCCTGTCAGCAAGGAGCTTAAAGAGCGCATCCAGAAAATCGCGAAGGAGTCCAATTATATTCCGAATATGCTTGGCAAGCAGCTGAAGAAGAATAGCAGTAATACGATCGGAGTCATCATTCCTTCTATTGTGAACCCATTTTATTCTTCCGTCATTTTCGGGATCGAAGAGGTGGCTCGGCAGAATAGTTTTACGGTAATCGTATGCAATTCCCTGCAAGATCCATCGCTGGAAGACGAGTATCTAAGGACGATCATGGAGAAACAGGTCAAAGGCCTGATCATCTCCTCGATCTCCAAGGATAAGAGCCAGTTGATCCAGTTGATGAAGCTTGGCCTGAACGTCATCGCCATCGATCAGAAGATCGATGAGGACAACATTAACCAGATTGAGTTCGACTACCACAAAGCTGGTTACATCGCAACCAAGCATCTGCAGGAGAAGGGGCATGCGCGCATCGGTTACGTCACTTCCAAGCTGGATCGCCCAAGCCGCCGAAGCATTCATCAGGGCTATATGTCGGCGATGAAGGACGCGGGTCTCAAGCCGCTGGTGGTCGAGTCCCCGACCGAGGAAGTGTATAATGCTATCACCGAATTCGACACGGGTAAGCAGCTCACGCAGAGACTACTGGAACATTCGCCGCAGCCGACGGCGATATTTGCGTG
The DNA here is from genome assembly GCF_002803325.1 of Paenibacillus sp. GM2FR. Lineage (NCBI taxonomy): Bacteria > Bacillati > Bacillota > Bacilli > Caryophanales > Paenibacillaceae > Paenibacillus > Paenibacillus sp. GM2FR. Next base: position 561,774 of record NZ_MKZM01000009.1, read on the forward strand.
CAACGACATGATGGCCTTTGGGGTGATCAACGAATTGTCGCAGCGCGACATCCAGGTGCCGGAGCAAATTTCAGTGATGGGCTTTGACGGCATTGATGTGGGACAGATGATTCATCCGCCGCTCACAACGATGAAGCAGCCCGATTACGAGATGGGGAAGATGGCCTGCAAAATGCTGCTGGATATGATGCAGGGCGACGATAGTCCGATGTTTGATGTGATGCTGCAGCCTAAATTGCTGGAGAGAAAATCGGTCCGGGATATCCGGGAGATCAAGTAAATACAAGGATGGCATAAAGCCCGGGCATAACACAACTGCTCGGGCTTTATTTGTTTGTAGTAAAAGATATCGATTACTAACTTTTTTCCTATCTGTTTCTTGATTTAGCGAATGGAAAACAATTCATGCTGAACCTTGGAATGCCTTATATAGCGCTTGAATTCAGACTTTTATTGTAAAAATAATCGTTGGGAGCATAGAAAACGCTATTCAAGAAAGGGCTTCCATGCTATACTCGTTACAGAAATCGATTACTATAAAATGGATACCTTTGGAATGAGCTGGAGCAGAAAACACGCAATCTCTATTTGTAACTCAAAAAGGAGGGTTTTCAATGTCAAAAAAGGTAAAGGTATTCACCCTGATGCTTGCGTTTATGATGGTGTTCACCGCGTGCTCCTCATCCGGCGGGTCAACCGACGGGGAAACTCCGCCGGGCGAACCGGGAGGCAGCAAGGACAAAGTGACGCTCAAAATTGGGCTACCCGGCAGCTACGAGGTGACGAGTAAGGAGATTATCGACGGCTTTATTGCGTCCCATCCCCACATCAACGTTGAAATCCAAGAGGCGCCTTGGGGGGACTTTACGTCCAAGATCGCCACGCAAATTGCAGGCAACACGATGCCGGACGTCTGGTTCCAGGAGAACGCCACCATACTTAGCTACGGGGAACGAGGCGTGGCAGAGGACTTGTCCTCCTACATTGATGCCGACCTGAAAGCGGACGAATACATCGACGGCCTGTTCTCCGCCAAAACGCCGGAAGGGAAGATCTGGGGTGTCCCCCACGGCATTAACCCGATTGCGCTGGCGTATAACCAGGATGTCTTCGAGAAGGCCGACGTGCCGGTACCGACCGACGACTGGACCTATGACGACCTCATTAAGGCCTCCAAGCAGTTGACGATCAAGGAAGGAGACCAAACCAGCCAATTCGGATTCATCGGTTCCTTTTCCATAACCAACGGCTGGTTTCCTTGGATCAAGCAGGCAGGCGGCTCCGCCTTGGACGACACCCTGACGAAATCGCGGTTTGACGACCCCAAAACCGCGGCCGGATTACAGCAGCTGTATGACGGTTTGGATCAAGGCTATTTTGCCGATATCGATTTCCTGAAAGCGAACGGCGGCGAGCTCGAAGTATTCGCGAGCGGCAAGGCCGCGATGTATTTCCTTCAATACAGCCTGCAGGTGAATATGAACGAGAGCTTTGCCGATACGAACTGGGATGTCGTCAAAATTCCGAAAGGGGTTGACGGCAAGCGCTATGTTCCGATGGTAGCCAACACGTGGCTGGTCTCCTCCAGAGCGAAGCAGGAATCGAAGGATGCCGCCTGGGAGTTCCTGAAATATTACCTCAGCGATGAAGTGCAGGATATCATCGTCAAGACTGGATCCACGCTGCCCGTAAAAAAGTCGGCGCTGGATCAATTGAAGGACAGCACCGCCAAACCTCTGAACAAAGCGGCTTTCACGGACGGCATTAACGAAGGCGGCGTTACCCTGGATGAGAATGCTACCTGGAGCGAATGGCGCATTCTGGTGCAGCAGGTGGTCAATGAAATCATGGTAGGCAATGTTTCGGTGGAAGACGGCGTGAAGGATATTCATGCCAAGGTTCAGGATGTGCTGGACTCCGGTAAATAACTTTCATGGATCAGGGAGATGCAGTCTTGGCGACGTATCGGACTGCATCCCTGCTCCGTTAACGAAAGGCAGGTGTGTCATGCAGAAACAAGGATACTGGGGTTATATCTTCACATTGCCGTTTGTCATCAATGTCGTGGTGTTTCTCTTATTTCCGATCCTCTTCTCCACGTATATTTCATTCACGGAGTGGGATTTGTTTAACCCGCCGCGGTGGATCGGGCTGGACAACTGGGTGCGGGTCCTGAACAAGCACGAGTTCTGGGTGTCCATCCGGAACGTGTTTGTGTTTGCGCTCATCTTCGTGCCGATTCAGACGTTAATGGCGTTCGTGATCGCTTTTATGCTGAATCAGGCCATCCGGGCCAAGGGCTTGTTCCGGCTGTTCTATTTCCTGCCCGTTGTGACTCCGTGGATCGCCGGCGGCGTGGTCTGGGTGTGGATGTTCAACTATCAATACGGCGTGATCAACTGGGTGCTGGAGTCTGTCGGGCTTGCCCCCGTCAAATGGATTGACAGCAGCCATTGGCTGATGGTCATCTCCAGCATCGCGATCGTTCAGGTATGGAAGGGCGTGGGCCAATCCATGATCATGATTCTGGCCGGCATGCAGAACGTTCCGAAAGAGGTGCTGGAAGCCTCGCAGATCGATGGCGCCAATGGCTGGAAGCAGCTGACGAAGGTGGTATTCCCGATGGTAACGCCGATGGTGTATCTCGTCATGATTTTGTCTACCATCTCGGCATTCCAGGCGTTCGACGTGTTCCTCGGTCTGTTCGGTTCCATCACCACGGGCATACCGGAGAGAAATATGGTGCCGAATCTGCTGGTGTACCGGGACGCGTTCCTGCTCTTCAAAATGGGACCGGCATCGGCAACGGCCTGGCTGCTGTTTGTCATCATCCTGAGCTTCACGTTGTTTCAGAAGTATTTCGAGAAAAAGTGGGTGCACTATGACTAAGACGACTCACCCCTTGCTTAAGGTGCTGATGTACCTGCTGCTGATTGCCGGTGCGGTTTTCATGGTGTTCCCGTTCATATGGATGCTGTCCACATCGCTGAAGACGGTTGGCGCCATCTCGCAGATGCCGCCGCAGCTCATCCCGAATCCACTGAATTGGGATAACTATGTGACGATATGGAATAAAGTCGACTTCGGTCGATATACCTTGAACAGCTTTTTCATCGTTTCGATCGAGATGGTGGGATCCTTGGTCTCCAGCGCTTTCGTGGCCTTCGGGCTGGCGATGTTTACCTTTCGGCTGCGGGGGCTCATTTATATGATCATGCTGGCTACCCTGATGATTCCGTCGCAAGTGACCATGATCCCGACCTATTTCATCTGGAAGGAATTCGGGGCGTTAAATTCGTATTACCCTTTGATCGTCCCCAGCTTTCTGGGCGGGGCGTTCGGTATTTTCCTGATGCATCAGTTCATTAAATCCTTGCCCAAAGAGCTGTATGAATCTGCTACGATCGACGGCTGCAGCCCGCCGGGCATATTCTTCAAAATTTATCTGCCGCTGTGCAAGCCGGCGCTGGCGGCGCTGGGCGTATTCACCTTCATGGGCGCGTGGAACAACACGCTGGGCCCGCTGATTTACCTGCAAGACAAGGAATTGTACACTTTGCCGCTCGGCTTGCTCTACCTGAAATCGGAGAACGTCAATCAAGCGCTGCTGATGGCGGGGGCCGTTATTACGACGCTGCCGGTCGTTATCGTCTATCTGTTCGCGCAGAAGCAATTTGTTCAAGGCATCGCTTCGACAGGGATGAAAGGCTGAAGGAGGAACTTACGACATGAAGAAGTACGTGCTGGTCGGCGCTGGATCGAGAGCGCTGTATATGTTTGCTAAGCCGATGGTTACTGACTGGAGAGGCGTCCTTGCCTTTGAAGGCGTGTATGATGCCAATCCCATGCGGGCGCGCTTTCTGAGCGAGGAGTGCGGGGGAATACCCGTGTATGATGATTTTGACGAAATGATCGCCGCCGCGAAGCCGGATGTCGTAATCGTGGCGAGTACGGATTACACGCATCATACCTATATCGTGCAAGCCTTGAGGGCAGGCTGCGACGTCATTAGTGAGAAGCCGATGACGATTGACGAGGACAAGTGCCGAGAGATCCTGCAGGCGGAGTCGGAGAGCGGGAAGAAGGTGACGGTCACGTTCAACCTTCGGTTTGCGCCTTATTTTGCGACCGTGAAGGAACTGCTGCTGCAAGGAGTCATCGGAGATGTTTACCATATTGATCTGGAGTGGTTTCTGGACCGCCGGCATGGCGCGGACTATTTCCGCAGATGGCACGCCGAGATGAAGAACAGCGGCGGGCTGCTGGTTCACAAGTCCACGCATCACTTCGACATCGTAAACTGGTGGATGAACAGCCGTCCCGCGGAAGTTCATGCGTTCGGGACGAGACGGGTGTACGGGGACGACCGGCAGGATCACGGAGAACGGTGCCTGACTTGCCACCGGAAAGGCGAGTGCGAGTTCTATATGGATATCGAAAAGGATCCGTTTCTTGAAAAATACTATCGCCAGGCGGAAGAAGCCGACGGCTATTTGCGGGACCGGTGCCTGTTTGACGGCCGTATCGACATTTGTGACACGATGTCGGTCAATGTCCGGTATGACAATGATGCGATGCTGACCTATTCTCTCGTCGCCTATAGCCCGTATGAGGGTTGGCGCGCCGCGATCAACGGCAGCAAAGGCCGGATCGAGGTTTCGAATGTATACAGCAACGCGGATATGAAGCAAGGGGAAGCGAGCCGGATCCATATCTTCAGAGCCGATGGCACGGAAGAGCTGGTCGAGGTCAATACATCGGCCGCCGGTCATGGCGGCGGGGATGCGAAGCTGCGCAAGGCACTGTTCGAAGGCGGGATCGAGGATCCGCTAGGCCAACAAGCCGACAGCTCGGTAGGCGCGGAATCCCTTCTGATTGGCGCCACAGCCAATCGCTCCATTGCCGAAGGCCGGGCGATGAAGCTTCCGGACGTTTCGCCGACGTTTGTCAACGGGAGTTCATCGAGATGAACAGCGTTCAGGAACTGGAGCAGTATATCTGCACGTTATACGACACGCGGGATCAATTGAAGGCGCATGTGTTCGAGCGTTCCGATGCCGCATTTGCCGCCGGGGATGCCATTCGGGACGCCATCGTCACGGCCGAGGCGGCAAGAAAGCGGCAGGAGGACATAAGGGCGGCCTTCCTGGGATCCATCGGTGGTCTTCCCAATGCATTCGCGAACCCGGAAAGGGAGGAAGGGCCGGTTTTCGGGGAGGAAACATCGCCTGACAACTCTCCGCTTAAGGAGCATTCGCACTGGTTCGCCGGGAACGCCGGTAACATGTCAGGTGGTAGAACCGATTCCCTTCGTAACGGACGCACGACGGGAAGTATTCGCGGAACCGGCTTTCAAGTAGAGAAGGTCATGTTCGAGTCCCTTCCGGGGTATGATGTCACGTCGAATCTGTATCTGCCCGATCACCGGGAAGAACGCTCCGCGGCCGTCCTGTTTCTGAGCGGGCACGAGCTGGGGGCGAAGCATGATGCCTATTATCAGCGCGTCATCCAGCACTTCGTCCGGGCGGGCATCATCGTGCTGGCCATCGATCCGATCGGGCAGGGCGAGCGCCTTAGCCTTCATGATTTCGAGGATCGGGAAGGGGGCGTCATATGGGGAACGAAGGAGCATCAGCAGTACGGCGTCCAGTGCCATATGCTCGGCGACAGCGTAGCCCGATATTTCGTTCACGATGCCATGCGTGCCATCGACTACTTGTACGGACGGCCGGAGGTCGATCCGTCGCGGATCGGCGTAACGGGAAATTCCGGCGGCGGAACGCAGACGGCCATGCTGATGGTCTGCGATGAACGCATTGCGGCAGCGGCTCCGGCCACCTTCATCATGAACCGGCAGCTTTACATGCATGCCGGGGGCGTGCAGGACGCCGAGCAGGTATGGCCTGGCCTGTCCGGGCTGGGTTACGACCATGAGGATCTGCTCATCGCTTTTGCACCGAAGCCGTTGATCGTGCTGGCGGCGGAATACGATTTTTTCCCGATTGAAGGTACGAGGCGCACCGTTGATCGCTGCAGGCGCTTCTGGGAGCTGCTCGGTCACCCGGGTGACCTGCAGCTTGTGACCGATGCCTCGACGCACCGCTATACGGACCGGATGGCCGCGGCAGCGGCGGAATTCTTCGTCCGGCATCTTGAGGTGAAGGCTGCTCCCAACGATGCCATGAAGATAGAGGCGCTGCCTCCGGAACAACTGTGGTGCAGTCCCAGCGGTCAGGTGTATCGGGATAATGCTGATGCAAGGTCGATCCGGGATTTCAATGCCGATCGCTACGACCAACTGGCAGCAGCCCGTTCGCTGCTGCCGACGCAGCAAAGACAGGATCAAGCAAGGCAGTGGCTGCTGGAGAAAATCTGTGCCTTCCGCAAGCCTTGCGAATTGAACCCGCGCATTATTGGATTGGGCGCAGTGGAGGGCCTTGAGGCCGATTATCGCTTGTGGTGGTCGCAGGAAGGCATCATGAACAGCGGTTATGTATTCCGACTGGCCGGGGTTACAGCCGAACGAAGGAAGCCGCTGACCGTTGCGGTTTGGCGTGGTGGGACCCGCCACTTGAAGGATCACTGGGCCTGGATTCGGGAGACCTGCCGATCCGGCCGTGCGGTACTGGTGCTGAATACGTCCGGCGTCGGTCCCCATGAGCCTTATCCGATATACGGGAAACCAGCGCATTCCTACTTTGGCGTGCTGCATAAGCTTGCCGATGATTTGATCTGGCTCGGGGACAGTTTGGCTGCGCTGCGCACGCACGATGTCCTCCGGTGCATGGAGGTCATCTCGCATTTTGATGAGTGGCAGGCGGGAGCGATCCCGTTCTATACCGTGGGTCGGGAAGGGCTGTATGTGCAGCTTGCCGCGGAGGTTGACCGAAGAATCGGGAAGATTACGGCCGTTCATCCTGTGAGCAGCGCGGCTGATCTGGTCAGGGCACGGCAGCTTGAGGAGGAGGAAGCGATGAGCGTCGTGTTTCCCGGTATTTTCAAGGTGCTTGATCCCTCCGAGCTGAACCAATCGCGGGGAGAAAGTCGCAGGCGACTAGAGGGAAAGGAAGTGGAAGAACATGAGTAAACCAAAACCATTGACGGTCACGCTGGTCGGGGCCGGCCTTCGCGGCATGATCTACAGCGGTTATGCGATCCAGCGGCCGGAGGAAATGCAGATTGTTGCCGTTGCCGATCCGGATGAGGTGCGGCGCAGCCGCTGCCAAGCGAAGTTCGGGATAGCGGATGAGAAGTGCTTCACGAGCTGGGATGACCTGTTTGCCGGACCCCGTCAATCGGATGCGGTCTTCATCTGTACGAGGGACCGTGACCACTATGAGCCGACCATGAAGGCGCTGGCAGCCGGGTACCATGTGCTGCTGGAAAAACCGATGTCGCCGGAATGGCAGGAATGCATCGATATGGGCCGGCAGGCGGAAGCCTACGAACGCACCTTAACGATTTGCCATGTTCTCCGGTATGCGCCTTTTTTCCAAGAGCTTAAACGTCTGCTTGATGAGGGAAGGATCGGCCGCTTGATGTCGATCCATCACAATGAGAACGTCGGCTATTGGCACCAGGCCCACTCGTATGTGCGGGGATATTTCAATAACAGCGAGTCATCCAGCCCGATGATTTTGGCCAAATCCTGCCATGACCTTGACATTATGCAATGGCTGGCGGGGGGCCAATGCCTAAGCGTGGCCTCTTATGGACATCTGTCCCATTTTCGACCGGAATCGGCTCCGCCGGGCGCGCCGAAGCGCTGCCTGGATGGATGCCCGGTATCCCATGAATGCCAGTATTATGCGCCGAATACGTATTTGATCGAGAATGCGGGCTGGAAAGGCGAGGCCGCGAGCAACGACCCGAGTTACGAAGCGCGTTACCAAGCGATGCTGGAGGGCCCTTTTGGCCGGTGCGTCTACCACTGCGATAACGATGTCGTGGATCATCAGGTCGTCAGTATGGAATTCGAGCATGACATAACGGCGGTGTTCACGATGAGCGCGTTCACGGAGAAATGTAACCGTACCATCAAGCTAATGGGGACCGAGGGCGAGATTCGGGCCACAATGGAAACCAACGAGATCGAGATCCGCCGCTTCGGCAGCGGGAAGCAGGAAGTCATCCGACTCGTCGATCCCGAAGGTCATGTAGGCCATGGCGGCGGGGATATGCGTTTGATTGCGGATTTTGTGAAGTCGGTCCAATCTCAGGGACGGCATAACAGTTCAACCTCTGCCCAAGCGTCGATACAGAGTCATTTGATGGCCTTTGCCGCCGAGCGTTCCCGCGTAGAGAAGCGCATGGTGAGGCTGGAGGAGTTTCTGAATAGCAGCGTTCTCGTTTAAGGCTTGCCGTTCGATAACGCTGTACAACAAGGAGGAATTATCATTATGCAGTTGAACATCTTGGAACATGCGGATCAAGCAGGTTTGGAGGCGGCCCGCGCTTGCGAGGCCATTCTCCGCGAAACGATCGCGGACAAAGGAAAAGCGCGCATCGTCCTGTCGACGGGCGCGTCGCAATTCGAGTTTTTGTCGCACTTCGTGAAGCTGAATCTGGAATGGGAAAGAATCGAAATGTTCCATTTGGACGAATATATCGCGCTGCCGGAATCTCATCCTGCGAGCTTTCGTAAGTACTTGAGGGAGCGCTTCCTGAAATATGTGAGCGTCGGCCAAGCTTGGCTCATCAACGGGGAGGGCGATCCCGAGGAAACGGTGAAGCGGCTGAATGAGGAGATCGTCGAAGCGCCCGTGGATTTGGCCCTGATCGGAATCGGGGAGAATGCGCACATTGCCTTTAATGATCCGCCGGCTGATTTTGATAACGATTCGCCTTATACGATCGTGAATCTCAGCGATACATGCAAGAGCCAGCAGGTAAGGGAAGGCTGGTTTGCATCGAAGGAGGACGTGCCTAAACAGGCGATTACGATGACGGTCAAACAGATTTTGAAGAGCCGGCATATCGTATCGGTCGTGCCCCATCAGGCGAAAGCGGCAGCCATTCAGAATACGATTCAAGGCGTGGTGGATAACCGGGTGCCGGCTACCATCCTGAAGACGCATCCCAGCTGGATGCTATATCTGGATAAAGCATCGGCAGCGCCGATTTATCAATGGGCTTAGTTAGGGGGATGCCTATGATGTGGCGTGGAAAGCTCCCGCATACCGGTGAGCCGGTAGAGGTAGAAGCGTTAGACGGTCGGATTACGGCTATCCGGCGGTTGGGGCAAGACGAGAAGACGGCGGCGCTGCCCTGGATCAGCAGCGGCTGGATCGATGTGCAGGTTAACGGCTTCGGCGGATACGATTTGAATGGAACCGTGACGTCGCCGAGCGATATTGAAGGCGTTACGCGGGCGCTGCACCGCAGAGGGGTTGCCACATACTTGCCGACGGTTATCACGGGCAGCTATGACCGGATGCGTCAGGCATTTCGAGGATTGTACAAGTATGCCGAGTCCAAACAGCTCGGAAGCGCCTCGATTGCCGGCATTCATATGGAAGGCCCCTATCTATCCGGTGAAGATGGAAGTCGAGGGGCGCATCCGAGGGAGTATATCCGGAATCCGGATTGGGACGAGTTTCAGCGGCTGCAGGATGCGGCCGGCGGGCTTATCCGGATGGTGACCCTCGCGCCGGAGCGCGAAGGCTCGGTTCCTTTTATAGAGAAGCTGGTCCAGGCGGGCGTGGTCGTGGCGATCGGGCATACGATGGCTGCAGGGGAACAGATCGATCAAGCGGTGCGGGCGGGGGCGACGGTTTCGACGCACCTGGGAAACGGTTCGCAGCCCGTTATGCCGCGCCACCCCAATTATATCTGGCATCAGTTGGCGGACGACCGGTTATGGGCCACCTTTATACCGGACGGCCACCATCTGGCGCCCCCTGTGCTGAAAGCGATGCTGCGGGCGAAACGGGACAAAGCGGTGCTTGTCAGCGATGCCGTCATGTTCGGCGGCATGGCTCCCGGTCGCTACAGCAGCCTCATCGGAGGCGAAGTGGAGCTGACGGCAGACGGGCGCCTGCATACGGTAGCGAATCCGGCGATACTGGCCGGATCCGCTTCTTCGCTGGACGTTGGCATTGCGAATGCGATCCGCTATACGGATATGACGCTGGCGGAAGCGGTAAGCGCGGTCACGGACCGCCCGGCTATGGTATTGGATATGCCGCAGTTGGGCGGTCTTGCGATCGGGAACCCGGCGAACCTGACGCTGTTCGACTGCGGTGCGGACGGTTCGGGCATGTTGGTCAGGGAGACCGTTGTAGCGGGCGAGACGGTGTACGGTCCTGTTTGATGAAAGGTCAAGAGGAGCTTGGTTTTGCGCAAAACCAATATAAAAAAACCATCCTGATGCGAGCATTCATTGCGCCAGCTCGCACAGGGATGGTTTTTCTTTTTATGTTATTTTTCGATATGCTCCACAAACCAACGGACGATATGACTCAAGCGTTTAACCCGCAGATGAGGATGGCCGCTTCGGGACAAGTTATGATCCGCGCCAGGGAAGCGAATCAGCTGGGTTTCCCGGCCCAGTCGCTTCAACGCGATAAACAGCTGTTCTCCCTGCTCGATCGGGCAGCGGAGGTCCTGTTCGCCGTGAAGGATGAGCAGCGGTGTATTGACGTCCTTCACATAAGCGAGCGGGGAGTGCTTCCACAGCTTCTCGAGATCGTCCCAAGGATTGCCCCAGATTTGATCCTGTGTAAAGGTATAGCCGATATCGCTGACGCCGTAGAAGGAGATCCAGTTCGATATCGAGCGCTGGGTTACCGCAGCCTGGAACCGGTCGGTATGACCGACGATCCAGTTGGTCATGAAGCCGCCGTAGCTGCCGCCGGTTACGCCAAGACGGGAGGCATCGACATAGGTGTAGGTATCCAGAACATAATCTACCGCTTCCATCAGATCCTGGTAATCCCGACCGCCGTAATCACCTCTAACGGTATTGACGTGTACCTGACCGTACCCGTGGCCACCCCGAGGGTTGGTGTAGAATACCGCATAGCCGGCTGCAGCAAGCAGCTGGAACTCATGCATGAACGTATGTCCGTACATGGCTTGCGGACCGCCGTGAATTTCCAGCACGGCCGGGACTTTCGCGCCTTCCGTGAAGCCGGCTGGCTTCATGATCCACCCTTGGATCGGCCAGCCGTCCGACGTCCGGAACGTAAAGGACTCCGGCGTGCTTAACGTAAGCTCGTTCCACAGCTCCTCGTTGCAGTTTGTCAGACGTTTCTCCTCGTTCTTGGCGATAGAGAAGCTGAACAGATCGCCGGGCTGCAGCGGGTCGGCAGCGGCGAACACCACGTTCTCCTCCGATGTCAGAGCAAATTGGTACACCTCACGTTCACCCGATACCACCAGTTCGTAAGAAGAACCGTCCAGGGCAAAACGTCCAATATGGACGCCGCCATCCTGGCTGAGCTGGATGTATACGGATTGACCGTCCTTACTGAACAGAGGAGGCGTTCCGGCTCCGGCTCTCATGTCGCTGACCGCGGCGTGCCCCAGCTGAATATCCATGTCCGTGAAGAGGACGCGGGATGCTCCGCCCGAGAGCGGGACCAGGTGGATTTTGGTCAGCGTGGCAAAACCGCAGCTGAGATCGCTGGCAAGCATGAGCATATACTGCCCGTCCGGGGTGAATGCAATGGAGCCGATCGAGAGGGTTCCATCCGTCAATTCGGTTACGGATCCGCTGGCAAGGTCCATGACGAACACATCGCCGGTCAAACGAAGATCCGGATCCGGGAATTGCTCCGTGGCAAGGCTGCTGCTGTATGCGATGCGGGCACCGTCCGGTGACCAGGCGAAGGCATATACGTCAAAATCTCCTTCTGTAATTTGCTTGGACTCTTCCGTTGCCGGATTCACGAGGTATAGATGATGTCGGCGTTCATTCCACAATCCGGCGCCATCGGCTTTATATTTAATGCGATTAATGATCTTTTCCTCAGGCAGCTTGTTGTTACCGTCTTTGTCTGATTCTTGGCTTTCCGTAGGTTCTGCAGCTTCTACCTCGCTTCTAACGAGCAGGCGTGCGCTGTCCGGAGACCATCTGAAGGCGCTGACTCCGTGCTTCATGTCGGTAACCGGCCTTGCTTCCCCTCCGTTGGCAGGCATGATCCATACCTGCGGCTTATCGCCTTTTTTGCGCAAGAAGGCAAGCTCCGACCCGTCAGGGGACCAAGCGGGTGCTGTATCCGCCTCGCCGGATGTGAAAGGGACGTCCTGGTCTCCGTTTGGAGGAAGCAGACGGATATGGGAACGGTAACCGTCGAACTTTTCGCTGACGGATTTATGTACATAGGCTATGGCTCCACTAGCTGGGGAGACGACAGGGTCATTTACCCAATGCATCCGGTACAAATCCTCTGGCGTTATGAGTCGCTTATCAGTCATGAATCATCCTCCTAATCTTCTTGTGAGTTAAACCTCATTATCCCAGATAATGGCATGGAAATCTAGATAAAAAATGAGAGAGCAAATGTGAATGTTTCGTACCAAATGCTAGTAAAATAGAGGGTTAATTACAATATTTCTAGATTGTAATAGGAGGATTTAGAAGTGAAAACAGCTCATTAATTTTCAACTGGTCAATTTAGAAGCGATATGGTGTGCTTTTTGTTATAATTGAGACAGGCTCTCAATTAGGAGTATGCAAATTACACCAACTATATATAGCTCGGGAGGAAATGAGATATGAACGTAAGTGAAGCGATCCGCACGCGCCGCAGCCTTGGCAAGGTCAAGCCTGACGCCGTGCCGCAGGAATGGATTGAACAGATCATAGAAGCAGGAACCTGGGCGCCAAATCACAAGCTCACGGAGCCGTGGAAATTCTTTGTCATGCAAGGGGAGGGACGCGACGTGCTCGGCAACGCCCTTGGTGACATACAGGCGGCAGGCGGCGATGATACGAGTGAAGAGGCTGTAAATGCAGCGCGCGAGTCGGGACGTACGAAGGCATACCGGGCTCCGGTTGTCATCGGTGTGGCGGTTGAACCGTCCCCGGATCCCAAGGTGATCGAGCTTGAAGAGTACGGAGCGGTATTCGCCGGCATTCAGAATATGCTCCTGCAAATTCATGAGCTGGGTCTGGGTGCCGTGTGGAGAACGGGCGAGCCGTGTTTCCATACGCTGATGAATCAAGCGTTCGGATTGAAGCCTGAAGATAAGATGCTAGGTTTCCTGTACATCGGATATCCGGATATGGAACCTAAGCAGGGGAAACGTCAACCGGCAGCGAACAAAACGGTATGGCTGAATAGTGCTGCAGACCTGTAGTTGATCTACCCTCAGCCGCAAAAATCCGGTATAATGAACCCTAAGTTTGTTTAAAGGATGTTATGGCATCCGGGCGATTGACACTAGGGGAGTGTACATGGATGAAATTTCGGTTCAAGCAGTGGGATCTGGGGAGCAAGTTGATTTTTATAGCCACCTGTTTAGCGATGGCCTCTTTCTTTTTTAAATGGCTGGATATCGGCGTGGCTGCAGAGAATGGTTTTTTGCAGGGCGGCGTGTTTTTTATCGTATGTTTCATCTATCCATTTTTGAAAGTGGTTCGCGAGAAAAAGATGAATAAAATCATAGCATACGCCTTTGCGCTGGTCGCAATTTTTTTGACGATGATGTACGTGTCATCCAAGACCGTAGAATTCTTTGGCCAGACGATAAGAGGGGCGGCCGCGGGGCCGTATCTGTTCTTGGCGTCATGCGGACTGCTGAGCTTCGGTATTTTTAGACGCAAGTACTAGACTCGCGGCGCATTGCTTTTGCATATGGAGTGATAGGGATGAAGGGCTGAACCCGGAGGCGACATACCTCTGACAGGGACGGCCCTTTTTCTATTGGAGACGGATCACCACCGGGTGAGAAGGACAAAGCCGCTGATCGACACCGCGTACATGATTAACAGCACCACGGCGTACTTTTTGGCACGGATGTTCAGGTTGAAGGCGGCGGAGAGTCCGTTGTTGATGATATTACCGATGAATAGAATGAGGATGAGAGCGAGTGCGGTGATCGCAACGATGAGCGTAACGGTTTCCATGTGTTTGTGAATCCTCCTGTTTAAGCTGCTAATGGTGTATAAGATAGATTCCATTGTAACGGACGAAGTTTAAACCCCGGTTAAAAGTAGTTAAAAAATGAAAGCAACCTTGTTAAGTAGTCTAACGTTGAGCGGGATACTGGGATTTTGATATACTGGAGAAAGCGGCTTTACAACCGCTGCATTACATAAACAGGAGGGATTTCAGAATGGCCAATCAAACCGATGGACCTACTTTGAATGACGGCGTAAAAATGCCATGGCTGGGCCTTGGCGTATGGAAGACCAAAGAAGGCGAAGAGGTTATTCAGTCCGTAAAATCAGCAATCGCTGCAGGGTACCGCAGCATTGATACTGCTGCCATCTACGGCAATGAAGAGGGCGTAGGGCAAGCCATTCGCGAATCCGGAGTTTCGCGGGACGAGCTGTTCATCACCACCAAGGTGTGGAACGATGACCAGGGGTATGAGAAGACGCTGCAAGCGTTTGAGACGAGCCGCAAGAAGCTCGGGCTGGATATCGTTGATTTGTATCTCGTGCACTGGCCGGGAAAAGATAAATACCTCGACACGTGGAAAGCATTGATTTATCTGCAAAAAGAAGGACTCGTTCGTTCCATCGGCGTCAGCAACTTCCAGATTCGCCACCTGCAGCATATCATCGAGGAAACCGGTGTCGTACCGGTTGTCAACCAAGTCGAATTGCATCCGCTGCTCTCCCAGAAGGAGCTGCTGGGGTATGCACGTGAGAACCGTATCGTCCTGGAGGCGTGGAGTCCGTTGATGCAGGGCAATCTTGATCAACCGGTGCTCGCGCAAATCGCGGAGAAATACGGAAAAACCACGGCGCAAGTCATTCTGCGCTGGGATATTCAAAACGGTGTCATCGTCATTCCGAAATCGATTAAAGAGCATCGTATTCGCGAAAATGCAGGCATCTTCGATTTTGAGCTTTCGGCGGAGGATATGGCAGCTATTGACGGCTTGAACCAAAACAAACGTTTTGGCTCCAATCCGGATGAAGTCCTGTTCTAAATTTCGTTTCCCTATAAAAAGAGCGAGCACAGCCCGGAATGAGGGAAGTGCCCGCTCTTTTTTTACGCATTCAGAGATTTCATTATCAGGATGGAGGGCTCTTACCGTTATCTTTCTTCGGGTCCATCCTCCGGAAACAAAGGTTCACCAATCGTACCGAGCTTTCCCTGTACTAGATCTTCGTGCAATCTTTTCAGCCAGTTCAGGTCGGTCTTGGCATGTTCATACATCCCGATCATCAGATGCTGGGCGCTGCGGGGTACGATATGTTGGTGTTCCACGTATAATTGATATGCCTGGTTCACCCGATGCTCTGCCTCCCGGATACGGGACTGCAGGATCGGGGCCAGAACGGCCGGGTCCGCGTGTCGCGAGAACGGCAGCGCAATATAGAGCGGGTGGTGCACGGGCTCGATGTCCCTGAATTTTTTGAGCAGCAGCTGCTCAAAAAGCTTTCGTCCGGCATCCGTGATCCGGTAGATGGTTTTGTCCGGGCGGCTATCGCTCTGTATGGTTTCCACTGCTTCAATATATCCGTCCTCGGCAAGCCGGTCTACCGCGTAATAGAGAGAGCCCATCTGGAGCTTCGTATACTGATCCATGCCGCGATCCTTCATCTTGATCCGGATCTCGTACGGATGATGGTCTCCTTCCAGCAGCAAGCCCAGGATGGCCAGCTTCATTGACATGCCATTAGGCTCCCTTGGCCTTGGCAGGAACGGTCACCCGTTCGTTGCCCATCATGAGCACGAACACCAGAGCCAGCACCGCCGGCACAAGCGCCCACAAGAACGTATTCGCAATGGAATCCGCCAAGGAAGCCGTGATCTGTTCACGCACGTTCGGCGGGAGCTGCCCCATCACTTCTGGTGAAAGGACGGCATCCGCATTTAACTCGGCACCGGCCGGCGCGTTTCCTCCGGCTTCCGCGAGCCGGTTGTTCAGGCCGTTGCGCTGGATGATCCCGAAGATCGTAATCCCCACCGTCATGCCGAAGGAGCGAAGGAAGGAGTTCGTCGATGTTGCCGCGCCGCGCTGTCTGGCATCAAAGTTATGGATGGAGGCCATGCTGAGCGTGGAGAACGAGAACCCGACGCCAAAGCCGGTCAGGACCATGAAGAGCGTTAACAGGTAGCGCGGCGTATCCGGGCTGATCGTGCTCAGGCAGAAAATGCCAGTGATAAAGCACAAGACGGACAGAATCATGATGTTTCTAAACGAAGTCCGGGTCGTCAGCATACCGCCGCCTTGGCTGCCGAATACGCTGCCGAGCATCATCGGCATCAGAATGAGGCCCGAATTGGTTGCCGATCCACCGTACACTCCGCTCACAAAAATCGGAATGTAGATGGTTGCCACGATAAAGGTTGCTCCATAGAACAATGCAACGATATTGCTCGAAGCAAACAGGCGTTTACGGAACATTTGGAACGAAATAATAGGTTCGGCTGCTCGGGTCTCTGCGAATAGAAACACGATAAACAAAGCAATGAATCCCCCGAACAAGCCCAGAATTTGCGGTGAATCCCATGGATAGGTTTGCCCGCCCAGCTCCAGACCGAACATCAGGCAGATGATCGCGCCTACAAGCGTTGCAGCCCCCGTCCAGTCAATCTTTTGCTTGGCATGGGAACGGGACTCCTTGTAGGAAGTCATGATGAAGATAAAGGATACGATCCCGATCGGAACATTGACATAGAATATCCATTCCCAGCCGATGCTGTCGGTAATAAAAGCACCCAGCAGCGGTCCCATAATGCTGGAGGTACCGAATACGGCACCGAGCAATCCCGTCATTTTACCGCGCTTCTCCGGCGGGAAGAGGTCAAAGACGATGGTAAACGCAATCGGCATAAGAGCACCGCCGCCGATTCCTTGAATCGCCCGGTAAATAATAAGCTCTGTCATGTTGTTTGCCATCCCGCAGAGGGCGGAACCAATCAGGAAGACAACCAGCCCGAATATAAAGAACCGCTTCCGTCCGTACATATCGGACAGCTTGCCGAAGATCGGCGTGCCGGCCATAACGGCAACCATGTAGATCGAGGTTACCCAGACGACTTGGTCGAAGCCCTGGAGATCGCGGATAATCGTCGATAACGCGGTCGCTACAATCGTGTTATCGATGGCGGCCATGAAAATGCCGAGCAGCAGACCAGCCACAACCAATTTGATGTTGCTTTGTTGTGCATTCATGTTAAGGATACTCCTTTTCCATATTCAACTATGTACATATTATTCAAATTTGAATAATTCGGTGGTTATATTGTAGCCGGATTAACAGATGTTGGCAAGATGTTTAATGACACAGCCTTTCTCTACATTCTGGACAAGAAAAAACAAGGCCAACCCAAAGCTTACGGGATGACCTTGCGATCATAAAGAGTCAGCTGCCGGAAAGCCTTCGCGCCAAACGCGCTGCTAGCTGTGCCAATTAAGGCTCTAACTGTTCATCTGCGGCGATTTGGGATCCAACTGCATGAATTCGATCCGGTTGCCGTCCGGATCCCTTGCCCAGCACTGCCAGTTGAAGTCTTTTCCTTGGACCGGCGGGACATCCAGCTTCACACCCTGATTGCGGAGATGCTCGGCGATACGCTCGATATGTTCCACCTCGAGGCAGAGATGGGAGAATCCGATGGGCCGCTCCACTTGCTCCGGTTTCTTTTGCCCACCGTAAAACAATTCGATAAACTGTCCTTCACGCACCTTAATGTATTCGATCCAGGGCTCGCCCTGATCGTTAGGAATATCAAAAGCACGGGTGAATCCAAGAATATCACAGTAAAAATGCAGAGACTTCTCCATATCGGCGACATCGAACGCTAGATGGGCGATACCTTTAATCATGACGGCATTCCTCCTTGGTATGTATTGAAGCTTAAGGATCAGACGTATTCATAAGTCTATTGTAGCTTATTCTGTATACGCTTCCATATATATTTACAAAATCGGGGTAATAAAACAATGAAGAGTAAAAGGACCGACCTGATACGTTCGATGAAGAACGAAAAGGGTCGGTCCTTATTTGTATATTGGATAGCAATCTACTAGGATACGAATTCATGATTGCAGAAAAATGATCGATGTCATGATTTTCGGTAATTCCAGGAACTACTGGTCCCTAACGCCTCTGATGCACCGGAACTTCTTTACGCCCATGTTTCATAGGCGACTGGCATAAAGGACAGGCCTTGCTCTCCCGATCCCGTGTACCAGCAGGGATTCTCTGGTTGACTCGCTGCCAGCCTTTGCAATTGGCGCTGGTGCATAACCACACGTCGACGATCTCCGTCGCAGCGGGTGCAGCCTGATGCTGTGAGCTGGGAGAGGAGCCTGTACCGATGGGTTGGCTCCTCTGACTGGCTGCGCTCACCGTTGCCCGCCCAGCAGATGAAGGCAGGGATGAGCGCTTGGCTGAGGTTGAGGCTGAGGTAGGGGTCTCTATGCGGATTGTGCGTTTTGGCGTAAACGACGAGCGGGCCGTCGACCCGCCGCCCTTGCTTTGTATGCTGTTGCCTTGTTTGCTTTGCTCGTCCGTGACAAACACATCGCGGAAGAAGCGGGAAACCTCCGCTTTTCGCCCCCGATAAAAGCCCGGCGAACTGACAATCAGTTCATCCCGTGCCCTCGTGATAGCGACATAAGCTAATCTGCGCTCCTCTTCCAGCGCATCCAGTGCCTTATCCTCTTTGTCCGACAGCGGACGCTGATCGTCCCTGCGCTCGGCGTCCAAAGCGGACGTATGCGGCAGAATGCCCTCGCTTGCCCCGATCAGGCATACCGAGGGAAACTCCAGCCCTTTGGATTTATGGATCGTCATTAACCGGACGGCATCGGCCTGCTCGTCCCGTTTCATAGCCGCCATTTCCTTATGAATGATGATCAGTCGATCAACAAATTCGACGAACTCAGCTATATTGCCAAAGCGCTTCGCCGAAGCCTCCAACTCATCCAGGCCTTCCTGTATGAACTCCTTATGGAGGGTGATCTCCTGCCGCTCGTCTGCTTCCAGAAACTTGTCATAGAATTGCCGTCTCATCTCCTGTATAGCCTGAAGGGGCTCCATCGCCTTTATTCCCTTAATGAGCTTTGTGCGATCTCTAATATTCTCGACCTGGAAATCCTTCAGGCCAGGAAAGGATAGAAGATGAGATAGAGGGCCCTTCTTGGGACGCGGAGCATCCTGCTGCCGGATGAAAGCCATGCCTTTGTCCCGGTTCATGTACAGCGTATGGAGCATGCCCTCCATTGCCGTGAAATTCCGCCGGTCCAGCGACAGCCGCAGATGGTCCATGAGCGGTTTGACAATCCACTGCTCGTAGAACAGATCTCCATTTTCGTAATGAATGAACGGAATCTCCCGCATCACGAGCTGTTCGAAAATAGCTCGGCTGTTGTTCGCGGTTCGGTACAGAATCGCATGATCGCGGTACTGCTTTCCGTGCTCCCGGACCTGTTCGGTAATATGGGTCAGCAGCAGCTCCGCTTCTTGGTCGGGATCGCCTGGACGAAGGTATAGCGGTACACTGCTGCTCTTGCGGGTAGACCGCAGCTGTTTGGGACGGCGGCGTTCATTGACGCGGATTATTTCATTCCCCAGCCCGACAATCGAGGAGAGGGAACGATAATTGATATCCAATGTCACCACCTTGGCCCCGGGAAACGTCTGGTCGAATTCGAGAATGAATTCGTTACGCGCCCCGTTGAAGCCATATATGGTCTGGTCATCGTCACCGACAACCATCAGGTTGCGATGCGGGGCGACCATCTTCTTCAGCAGCTCATAGGGCAGCAGTCCCGTATCCTGAAACTCGTCGACCATCACATAACGGTACCGCCTTTGAAGGGAGGCCAGCAATCCGGGATCCTGAGACAGCAGACGGTGGGACATGACCAGAATATCATCGAAATCCATCTGGCCGTGGTCTTGCTTCCACGCTTCATAACGGGCGAAGATTTGCCTTTGCTCCACTTCCGCAGGTGTTTTGACAGGCAGCTCGTCAAGTCCGGTCATACTCATTCGATGGGCCGACCAGAGCGATAGCAGCGTCTCGGCTTCGTAGCTATCCTGCAAGCCCATTTCCCGCAGGATCCGCTTCATAATAAATTGCTGATGTCTGGCGCTGCTCAGGATTTCCTGCCTGTAGCCGCGGGTGCGCAGCAAGTATAAGAAGAAAGAGTGGAAGGTTCTTGCCGTTACTTTGGCGGTTTCGCTAGCCCGTAAGCCGGGAAGCGCCATGATGCGTTCCTTCATCTCGGCTGCCGCCTTGGATGAGAAGGTGACAAGCAGGATGGAAGACGGATCGATCTTCTTGGCCGCAATGAGGTAGCCTGTCCGGCTGACCAGCACGGAGGTCTTCCCGGAACCCGCGCCTGCAAGCGTAAGCAGCGGTCCTTGCGTATGTCGTACAGCCTGAATTTGGGCGCGATTAAGCAGCAGCCCCTGTGATTCCAAGCCGCGAAAAAAAGCCGCATCCGGCGCGTCATTGCTGATCAGGTCCTGGCTGTTCTCGAAGGTAGCCAGCTTGGCAAACGGAATATCCTGACGCTCACCGCCGTATGGGCGTTTATAAAAGGGTATGGATGTCATGAAATTCACCAATCATTTCGTATTTCGGTTATCGTTCTACCAGTTTACCGGATTCTCGGAAGTCTGGCAAAGCGCAGGATATGGATATGAACCCCGGGATGCGAACACTTATGAATTCATGATGTGAATTTCAGAGGCGCACGCCAGAATTGAGCTGATTTGTTCCGACACATCTGTCAGCCCAACCCATGGATACGAACCAACTTTACACCCGGGGAAAGTGTTATATCATTTAGGAATGCTTTTAGAAGAGCAAAAAAAAGAACAGACCATGTTCAAGGAGGACTCTTATGCTGGTTGTTATTGCTATTTTGCAGCTCATTATGATAGGCATTTTGCTGAACATCAACGGGAAGCTGAAGCCGCGAGACTATATGGCTGAAGCGATGGAGAGGGACCGCCGAATCCGGGAGGAGCGGGAGAGGAAGCAGCAAATGGAGTTATGGTCACATGAGGCAAGCGCAGGCAGCGCAGATCATTCATGACCTGAATCATTTATATGAATAACAAAAATCCCGGGCTCAAAATAGGGGAGTCCGGGATAGCTGTTGCCTTTATGTGATTTGCCACATCGTGTGCACGGCTCCCTGTGGTGCAAGGTGCGTGGTCGGGGGGAGGCCTGGATGGCTGTTGACATTATTTATGTCAGCAAGCCTGTTGAAGTATACGGCATTCGCCAGAAGACCATCACTCGGTCCAGTTCCACAGCCGCACTTCTCCGACCCGCAGGTCGCGGACCCAGGATACCTCACGCAGGGTCAACAGCTCCTTAACAGGGCCGGTAATGACGGCACCATAAAGACGAACGCCGTTTTGTTCCACGTAAGCTAACGAAGCATCTACGTCAACAAACGGAGCCACCCCGTTGGCAATCAGGTCATACTCTTGCAGCAGCCGCAGCGATTTGATGAAGTGTTCATTCCGCAGTTCCCCGTCTCCATAGGTTTCTATTGAAGGGTAATGTCCGCCGCTGGACACGATTTTGCCAAACC
This sequence comes from Paenibacillus sp. GM2FR, assembly GCF_002803325.1. NCBI lineage: Bacteria > Bacillati > Bacillota > Bacilli > Caryophanales > Paenibacillaceae > Paenibacillus > Paenibacillus sp. GM2FR. The sequence continues at coordinate 583,467 of NZ_MKZM01000009.1, forward strand.
AACCGCGTTTTTCTTCCTTATAGGAGGTAATCGTCAAATCATCATGATGCCAGACGGGATAAGACGGAAAGCCGACAGGATTGGAGATCACATCGTCTCCGCCGCCGAATCGTTCATCCGGTCCGGTATCTACGGCAAACCAGACGGCCTCCATATTCCGGTTCTCGAACTGCTTCAGCAGCTCGTCGGTCGTGAAGAAGCGGTTAAACGATACATAAGCCTCGGCCACGGTACCCTCGGGGAGCTTTTCAAGCCTGGCCCAGTCCCCGCTCTTGGCGGAAGAGGAATCCGGTTGTTCTTTTGACTGTTCTTTACGAGCTTTCTCCGGGTTCGCAGACGAAGTCTCCGGTTGACTATTCGGACGGTAGAAAATCTGCGATGAACCCGAGCTGCCATTATTCCAATTCACATCGACGGTGGGAAGCCCGAACAGGAAGTTGACGGTGTATTCGCCGATAGTTACTCGTTCGCTCCCCACCTGTTTGTCCATGTCCCCGTACACTTCCTGACGGAAGAAAGTTCTGACCTGACTGTTTAGACGAACGTCGATATTAGGTTTTGAGATTGAGATGGCGGAAGCAATGGCATCCCGGTATTTATCGTTGCGGCTGGGATCGCCGACCCCGTAAAACAGCGCCGTAATGATCGAGCTGATGACCAATATAGCCAGAAACGCCGAAATCACGGTCATCGTATTAGAGATCCGAGCTCGCCATTTGCCCCGGCGTACGATTCGCTTTTCTCTCTTGGGCGAAAGGCCGGTCTGATCGTCAGCGGCATGCGGGGGTCTGACATCGCTCGAACGTTCGCTATCCATCATTTCGTTCACGTAAGTCTGGTATTCCTCCAGCTTCTCCATTTCCCGTTCGATTTCGTTTTTTTCCTCGTCAGTCAGCTTGCCATCCGCATAATCCTTCAGCCGCTGCTTGAATTCTTCGCTCATAACGTTCCGTCCTTTCGTTTCATGTCCCGCAGCCGCTGCCTGGCCCGAAATAACGTGATTTTGATATGGGATAAGGTGATGCCCATAATATCCGCCGCCTCCTGGTATGAGAACTGATGAAAATCCACCAGAAGCACCGCTTGCCGCTGCTTCTCCGGAATATCGGTTAACATCTGTCCGATTTCTCTTTGGACTTCTTGCTGGAGCAGCGCATTCTCCGGGGTGTTCCGGTCAACCATCTGCTCGAAAAAAACAGCATCCTTGACGATGCTTCGGCTCGCTTTGCGCTGATAATCCACATAAGCGTTATGGGCAACCCGAAATAGCCATGGCTTGATTCGTTCTTCCTTCCAATCCTCGAGATACAGATATGCCCGGTAAAAGGTTTCCTGTACCATGTCTTCGGCCGTATGGTGATCGTAAGAGAGGGAGTATAAGTAACGATAAACGTCTTTCACATAATATTGATAAATCGATTCCAGACTGTTCAGTTTCATGGCCTCCCCTCTATGTAATAACACGTATAACCAGGGCATAAAGTTACAGTTAGGCTGTGAAACATGGTACTGGGTTTTAGCCCGAAAACCGCAAAAGTAAAAGCCCGCCAGGTGAGCGGGCTTCCGATAGAATATGAAGTGCTGCATCGAAAGGGGGAATGCGGTAAATGGTGGGGCTCACGCGCCGTGCAGCATTCGGAAATCACTTGCTGTTCTTGTTTATGTATGCTGTTGCCTCTCCATTCAAGGATTTGGGAATCATCCCGATCGCATCGGCACCGACAGAGCCGATCTGATATTCAAGCGCTTCCGAGAAGTCCCGCAAGGGGACGTAGAGCTTGTTCTGAATGACAACGGGGGACTCGGACAGCTTGGCTTCCGATCCGTTGACCAGGATTTTGGAATGGGACGGTACGGCTTTTAGAAAACAGCAGCAGCGCCAACGGCCGTGCCGGCTGTCACCGCCACGCCGACAAGAAACGTTTTTTCATATTATCCTCCCATGGCGGTAGACTTTTACACCATTATATACCAATTCGGCGTTACCTCAATTGAATATCTGGATCCAACACGATAATCCGCTGTTCATCCAACGCGGTGTGCAGCAGTTCATCCTTCAGTTGCTGTGTGCTGGTTATGACGTCAGGCTGGTTTGTCTTCATATCCGTCGTCAGTTTATTCACTAATCGTTCGATCGATAACATATCCCGATATTCCGGCGGAGAGTAGTCTTCCCAGTACTGATCTTCGCTGATGCCCATCGTATCCAGTATGCGCAGGTGCTGTTCTTGCACCTGTCGCGGCTGGGTCTGGAGCGTTTGCCGAAGCGCGTTGGCCCTTTGAATTCCATCCTCCAGACTCGCCGCGACGCCTTGTTCGTCGGCCAATTGAAGCATCAATTCCTTTGTTGCCATTTCTTTAAGAAGCGTGGAGTCATCAGGAAGGGGCGCGGTGCTATGCGCGAGGTTATTCTTATAGGCAGTTAAATTGGTATGCGTGATGTAGGTGGAACCGACTTGAATCAGCGCCTGTCCGTTCATAGTGTCGTTCATGCGGTCATTCTGGCCCGAGCGATGCGAAGCATCCGTAAAGAATAGTATGATGCTTACCGTCAGGACGCTTGCCACAGCGATGCTGAGAATGGTGATATATTTACGGTTTATTTTCATACCTACCTGACACCTCTCTTGGCTGGGATATATGAAAACGAAGTTATATTATAGACGTTTCATCAGCCTGAAAGGTTCTGGATAAATATGAAAAAACGCCTGAAGGCACGGATCAAAGTGCTTTCAGGCGCAGAAGGCTCATGATGATGGAATGATAGACTTCGCGTTGAAGCTTACTTACGAAGCAGGCGGGTCTTATGTGCATAGATAATCGCTTTGTCCGTGAGAAAAGCAGCGTAGAGGAGCAGGAAGACCGAATAAGGAAATCCGGTACCGTCCAGGCTGGGAACCAACCATTCGGCGGCAATAAAATACAGTAGGGTCAGCAGCACCGGGAGCTGCCGTTTCAGACGATATTTCCAAACCGACCAGATAACGCCGGCAACCCCGGCAAACAGCATGACGAGACGGACGGCGTCCAATGCGGATTGTACGACCTTTCTTGCCTCCTCATTTCCGATCGCTGCTGCATATTTGGAGGTACGGCCGGCAAATATGCTCCGGAAGAGATGAACCAGAGGGTTGCCTTCGATGTATCTCGATTCCAGCCACAGCGAGGCAAGGTTCCACGGACCGGACATATACATCAAACGATTGAACAGCGGGATGTTCAGCCACCATGGAGACAAGATGAGCAAATAACCCGCGCTAATAAGAACGAGCCCGCCGGTTACGATTTTGACCGGACTGCGGTACTTGATCCAAAAGGGAATGAACAGTACAGGGTACAGCAGCGCCTGAAGGTTGTAGCAAGCCATAAGCGCCGTAAGCGCGCCGGCAGCCGCGTACCAGCCAGCCTGCTTCAATTCAAGCGCTCCGATGACGGCGCAAACCAGAAGCAGCATCAAGGTTTGCATGGTCGTATCCGGCAGGATCAGCCGGACTGCGCCGTAAGCCGGCCAGAACAGCGCGTAAATCAAACATGACAGAAAAGCGATTCGCGTATTAAACATGTAGCGGGACAGCACGAAAACCAAGTAGACGGAAATTGCATGAAAGACGCATTGGAGCAGCTGGTAGGCAATCAGGGCAGCATCCATGCTTCCGAATAAGGCGGTAAGTCCGGCAATCATAAGCGGCACACCGGGCATGACGCTGGAGGCATGGACTTCCAGGTCTCCACCGGGGTGGCTGATCATGGCCGCACTTTGAATATATCGTTCTTCAATCACGCTGCTTATGCTCGGGGAACGTTCATGAAGACCAGTAAGAACCAGCAGACATGACATAACCAGAACCGCTGCAATCAGTACCAGCAGCATCCTTCGCTGCACACGGTTTAACGTCCATATGGAAAACAAAGGGTCCACTCCACTCTTTTATATAATCTCTAGGGTTCAAATCATCATACATACTCTTATATATTAAAGAAAAAACGATGAAATAAAAAGGCTCCGCCAAAACGGAGCCCATAAGTTCAAGTTAAGCTGCAGCGACAGGGTCAGCCCACTATTAAAAGCCGCTGTGATACTTATCGTTACTGGATGAACGATTCTTTGACGTCCCGTCCCGCTGCTTCTCTTCCTGGCGCTCCAGCCTGGCGTCCTCCATCGGAATGGGGTCCACATGCTGCTCGCTCTCGTGCATATCGAACAGGCTTTCTTGTTCCGTCGGATATTGTTCAGGGTGATCCATGTTGCCGGGACCGTTGTGAAGCGGTAGATCCTTTTTCTTGTCAGCCACCGTTGCTCACCTCATTTATCGTTGTGATACTACCTTTATACCTTATTTGGGGAAGTATCAAACATGAAGAGGTGATAACGGGAGGGGGCATAGGTCTTATTAAGACGTCTCCGAACCGGCTGCAGGCTGCTGCTGCGCTTCTGCTTTGAGTCTTAAATAACGGATAAACAGCTCAACAAGCTCCGGGTCGAATTGCGTGCCCGAGCAGCGGAGCAATTCCTCAATTCCCTCCTCGAAGGTTTTCGTTTTTTGGTAAGGCCGTTCCGTTGTCATCGCGTCAAAGGAATCGATAATGGTCAGCATCCGGCACAGCTTGGGGATTTGGCTGCCTTTGAAGCCGTGCGGATATCCGCCGCCATCATATCTTTCATGGTGCAATTCGATATAAGGAACCAGTTCCTTGAATTTCTCGTTCGTTTCCGCAATGCGTTTACCCCAGCTGACATGTCGTTTGACGGTTTCCCATTCGCCGGCCGTGAGCTTGTCCCGTTTGTTCAAGATCCCCCAAGGAATCTCCAGCTTGCCGATATCGTGAATGAGTGCGCCGAGTACAAAATTGCGTCGCTCCACACTATCAAGCCCGAGCACTTCGCTGATGTCCATGGCATAGCGGAATACCCGTTTGGAGTGTTTGAACGTATCTACATCTTTATACAAGAACAGCTTCAGCTGCTGCTCAATATCGCGGACATCTTCCGCGAAGTCGATCTCGGATTCCTTTTCGGCGCCGCTCCCGTATACATGCACATTATTCTTACCCTGCTTCTTGGCATAGTACAGCGCCTGATCGGCAAGCTCGACAAGCTGTGACTTGTCATGGATATCGATCCGATAGGACGCAACGCCGGCAGAGAAGGAGAGACACCCGGAGGGGAAAATCTCGACGCCGTCAAAATAGGTATCGTTCAGTTTTTTGCGGAGCCTGTTAATGAAGGAACGGGCCTTATTGTCATCGTAACCCGGCATTAGAATCGTGAATTCCTCACCGCCGAAACGGGAAGCCACCACCTCGGCCGTTTCGGATTCCACCTTGAGGTAATTGCCGAGAAATCCTAGCAGCATGTCCCCTTTCAGGTGTCCGAATTGATCGTTGTATTTCTTGAAATCATCGATATCGATCATAGCCAGCGACAATGGCGTCTCATTAGCCTTGGCTTTCTTGATCTCGTCTTCCAGCAGGCTTTCAAAATAACTGTGATTATACAGGCTCGTCCGTTGATCCTTGATTGCTTTTTCCTGTACTTCGTTATACATCGTGAATAGCTGTTTAAAGGAATAAGAGAGCATCACGCTCAGGCCTATGAATAAGGTGAGACCGAATACGCCGTTATGTACGATAAGAACGGAGAGGACCAGCGACAGTATGAGTGTACTCAAATACACGAGCAGGGTGTCCTTAATGAAGGACTTCAGAATGTCGTATAAAGATCCCCGATATAACAAGTAATAATAAAATCCAAGCAGAAACACGTTAATAATAAAATAGACGAGCAGGGCGCCAAGATAAGCACCAAAATGATCATTGATGATGGGGCCCGGTTGTCCTCCTGCAGCCTTAAAAACAAGCGAGGAACCAACGATCATGAGTGTATATATGGAGAAGTTGACAAAATGCTTCCAAAAAGGGATCTTCCTGTCATACAGTGCTGTTGCTAGAGTATTGAATAGGATTACCGAAAGAGCAAAGGGGGCGCCATATATAAATATGCAAGCTAAATAAACGGAAGAATCCATAGATTGCAAATTACCCTCAGGCGGCAGCTGGAAGGTGAAGTAATTTAATATTAGGGCGGCGCCTAACATTGCATAAACCCATACCCACTGTGAAGGAGAGTAGTATATAAATTCTCCTTGATGTACTAGTAGAAAGGTTATACAGCCCATAAGTGAAATGAACACAAAGTACAGCTGTCCCGGAAGTTCCCTGGAAATCTTAGGACGCTTGAATATGGACATAACGGTTTCTCCTCAATTAAAAAAGCATGGTGTGTATTCTCCACATTTTAAGATATATTGCGTCGCAAAACAACGAAAAAGATGTAAAAAAACAGGCTGAGCATTCCAGCCTGTTTTTTTACATGTTTATGTTATCCCAATCTGTATCCGGAAGTCAGAGCGACAACAACGGAAGCAACGATGATCGCATTCAATACGATGCGGGAATACTTAATTTTATCAGTTTTCTTCATAGTTCTCCCTCCTTTCCAGGTGGTATGATGTATGATTAATTTTGCGGTTCAGCATGTTCAGTCGTATCGGATTTGCGCATTAAGGTTTGAACATTGGTATTCTTCCCGGAAGTCATAAAGTGGACAATGTAGAGGAATATACCGATATTCATGATAATATCTCCGATACTGATTACCTGCGTTCTTGGATAGGGTGGAGATAATGGAATGATGTCACCAAGAAGGGACAGGCGGGTAGAAGCGTCCATAAGATAGTGCTTGGTAGTAGCTGTGGCATCCATTAGCATGTCCACATAAACGGGATCCAGCACGGAAGCTGCGCTCATGGAAACGGGCATTCTGCCACCGTTCACTGCCATGACAAGGAAATTCAGAAAGACACCTGCCAAGATGCTGCCAAAACCTTTCTGATCCCGGTTCATCCAGAGAAAGATCATGCCGGCAACATAGATGAACATAAAGACGTAGCCGCTTGCGGCTGCCAACCAATCAGAGTTCACTTGAAAGCGGAATATCAGCAGCTGCACAATCAGGAGTATAGGGAAGATTAAGCCGCCCTTCAGACGAATCTTACTGAATTGCTGCAGTCCATGACGGAGTCCGCCACGTATCAGTCCGACAATTAACCCGAGTATAATGCCGTCAAATACCATGATAGAATTCCTACTTTCATAGTTCATTATCTCTGTAATTAAGATAGTTCGACAGCGAATTGGAAATTCCTTCAACAAAAATCAAATTTTATGAAAAAATGTAAGGGTCTGATAAAAAGCTTGTCCCTTCCTGTATGAATCTAATGAATTATGTACATTATAACAGATTAAAAGGATAAATCTTCCTACTTTTTTCGTGTTTCTGTTGCAGAAAAGAGCAAATTCTTGAACTTTACATACCTATGGGGGGTATAGTAAGGTTAAATGGTACAACATTATATGATAGGAGGACGACAATATGAAACAAGTGACATTGACAGTGGAAGGCATGTCCTGCAACCATTGCGTGAACTCGGTGGAAGGCGCGCTGAAGAATGCGGGAGCTTCTGGTAAAGTCGATCTTGCATCCAATACAGTGGCCGTCGAATACGACGAAACCAAGGTCACCCTTGAAGCATTGAAAGAAGCGATTGAAGAGCAAGGCTACGATATCGTGTCCTAACGAAAGATTCCCTGGAATACTCCAAAGCCGCGAGTTTTGGCTAAAATAGGAGCCGGCTGCTGAAGGCGATCGACAGCAAGCCGGTTTTTTTGCGCTTCGATGGCTGGCCGACTTAAGCTTGCACTGCCCAAGCCGAAGTTTCATAATAGATGGAACAATTCTTTAAGAGCCTAAGGAGTGGATACCCGATGAATGATACCATATCACTTCTGATGAACCATCGATCGATTCGTAAATATTCGGATCGGCCCGTGTCCGAGGAGCAGCTAAGGACAGTTGTGGCAGCAGGTCAGATGGCATCAACCTCAAGCAACGTCCAGGCATACAGCGTGATTGCCGTTACCAATCCGGAGAAGAAGCAGCGGTTGGCCGCTTTAGCGGGAAATCAGGCGTATATTGTGGAATCCCCGGTATTTCTGGTGTGGTGCGCGGATCTGTATCGTTTGAAAAAAAGCGCAGAGGCGCACGCGGTTGATCAAGAGACGTATGAAGATTCGACCGAGAATTTCATCGTGGCCACGGTGGATGCCGCTTTGGCTGCGCAGAATGCCGCGATTGCTGCGGAATCGCTTGGTCTTGGCATCGTGTACATAGGTGGGGTCCGCAACTCCATTGCCGAATTCTCCGAGGCTTTGGAACTGCCGGAGCTGGTCTATCCGGTATTTGGCATGTGCCTGGGCTACCCGGATCAGGAGCCGGGGCTTCGTCCCCGGCTTCCGGTGGAGGCTGTTTTGCACCGCGACAGCTACGATCCGGCGGCCTTGGAAGAAGTGAAGAGTTACGATCAAATCTCTTCCGATTATTTGTCCAAACGCACCCATGGCAAGAACAACACGCCGTGGTCGGCGCTTATGGCTAAACGCCTGGCAGAGCCGGTAAGGCTGCACATGAAGGACTTCCTGAGGGGGAAGGGGTTTATGGGGCGTTAGACATGAATAGAGAAAGCGGGTACGGCTGCTCTCGTAAAACAATAGAGAGCAGGTACGGTGACTCTCGTAAATCAATAGAGTGAGCGGGTACGGCTGCTCTGTGGGGAATACTCCGGAGGGCACGGCGCTAGGAACTAAGACCGGCCGCGTAACCGAAGCCGGCACGCAACCAAGCCCGGCCGCGTAACCAAGCCCGGCTGGCGTGGATTGGTGGCGTGGGAGACGCAGCGCTCCGAAAGTTTGCCGTAGCTTCCAGCTGCAAGCCGGAACGAGTTACGGCCTGGCAGCAAAGCAAGCCCGGCTGGCGTGGGATTGGTGGCGTGGGAGACGCAGTGTTCCGAAAGTTTGCCGTAGCATCCAGCTGCAAGCCGGAACGCGTTACGGTCCGGCCGCGTAGCAAGCCCGGCTGGCGTGGGATTGGTGGCGTAGGGGACGCAGTGTTCCGAAAGTTTGCCGTAGCTTCCAGCTGCAAGCCGGAACGCGTTACGGTCTGGCAGCAGCAGGATCGGACCTCAGATCCGTTATTTTCGCTATGGGCTCGTTTTTGCCGATCTATCGGACACCCGTTCCGTTAATTAGCGTATAATCCGAAAAATAAGGGCCATATTCGGTGAATAACGGACCTCATGTCCGTCACCATTCGAGAAATGGTGCTTTTGATCAAAATAAGGTCCGCTGAGTCCGCTAAAATATGCAACTCGCTAAGCGTGCCGCCATGTACGAGCTTGAACGTAAGTCATAACACAGGAAGCGTGCCGCCATGTACGACCCTTGAACGTAAGTCATAACATAGGAAGCGTGCCGCCATGTACGACGCTTGAACGTAAGTCATAACATAGGAAGCGTGCCGCCATGTACGACGCTTGAACGTAAGTCATAACACAGGAAGCGTGCCGTCATGTACGACGCTTGAACGTAAGTCATAACATAGGAAGCGTGCCGCCATGTACGACGCTTGAACGCAAGTCATAACATAGGAAGCGTGCCGCCATGTACGACCCTTGAACGTAAGTCATAACATAGGAAGCGTGCCGCCATGTACGACGCTTGAACGTAACTCATAACACAGAAACGGGGCTGTCCCAAGGGACAGCCCTTTTTTCAGTCTGCCCCTATTATACGGAGATTGCTGATCAGGATGACATGCCGAGTCATTTGCCGATGCCCTGCTGACGGTATTGTCCGGGCGTGATCCCTTCCAGCTTCTTGAACATTCGATTGAAGTAGGGAGGCTGATATCCTGCGGCTTCCGCAATCTCGTGAATGCGAAGATCGGTGGTCAGCAGCAGTTCTTTGCAGCGGTTCATGCGCACGGTGGTCAAGTAGTCTATATAATTCGTGCCCGTCATCTGCTTAAACGCTTTGCTCAGCTGGGATACACTGACACCGGCTTCCATGGCCATGGTATCCAGGGACAGGTCTTGCATCCCGTTTTGCTCGATTTGCTCCAGTACGTTTTCGACCAGCGATTTCATGGAACTGTTGAAGTTCTTGGTTAACTGATCGAGGTAGGGTTCGATGATTTCTTTCTGGAACCAGGTCACGCAGGCCTTCGGATCCCGAAGCAGGGACAGCTGTTCCTGCAGATTGGAGAAATCGTACACCTGGTATGGATTCAAGCCAGCCTGCAGCATAGACCGGTGAACGCTGGTAATTAACCGCATGAGGCCGTGGTGGACATGCCACTCCGAGCCTCCTCCGGCTTGAAGCGCCGTTACGAAGCGGCTTAGGGAGCGCAGCGCATCCCCTTGAAGCCCAAGATTCAAGGTGTGAATGAAATCCTGCTCCAATTCCAGCGGAAAGTCGATCCAGTCGTTTTTCTGGGAAAGCACGGTTTCTGCTTCCAGCAGCTGACTGCCCGCGTCAAAGGAGCGGTAATGCAGCGCCCGCTTGGCCTGTTCAAGAATATGGGGAACATCGGTCCAGGTTGAGCTTGGTCCGCCCAATACGATGGTTGCCGACATGCGGAGTGTATCGCGCAAAGCCCGCATGACCTGATCGCACAGCTGCCTCATCATACGCGTCTGTTCATCGGTTTTATGGGAAGCCGGAACGATCAAGATGACGCCGAAGGAGCCGTCGAAGAAATTGATGGGATGCATATATGCGCTTATGTCCTCTGCCAGCTCCTGGATCACGTTCAGAGCGGCATAGGTGAGAAGATGCTGGTCATTTTCCGTCAGCGGCGTCCGATCCTCCCCGTGGGTATGCTGCTGAAGCACGATGGCCGAGAACTGCTTATCGGTAATGTCAAGATCCATCTCCTGCAGCTTGAGCACGTATTCGGGCTCCGTCAGGTGGGCGGCTTGTCCACTCAAAAATTGATTGATATAAGCCTCCCTGATCGCGGGCAAGGATCGCTTCCACTGGCTTTGCAGCGTATCATGCGAGAACCGGTACTGCTTCCACTCGTGTTCAATATAATCCAGCTCATTGTATCGCGAGCTCGGTTTGGCCTGATCGCCGCCAATCATATTCAGCATTTTGCGAATAGGACGATACATGCTCTTAGAGGCAAACCAGCTTACAGCCAATGATGCCGCGAGCGCAAAAGCAAAGCAAATCAGAATGATATGGGTGTACGGCTTCGTTGGAGCAATGATCTTGGATTGCGGCGTGCCTGAAACATAGGTCCAACTTTGCTGCATCTTTTCGAATTGAACGGTATTCACCAGCAATACATCCTGGTCGACCGGAACCTTCAACCGCAAATTCGTACTCCGGGCATTCTCGGGAAGCTTCAGCTGCTCCTGAATCGCGCTCATCGCCTTCGGCATGCTGCGGCTCATCCCCGACTCCCCGATGACATGACCATGGTCGTCCAGCAGGAACGAGAGATTCTCGCTATTGCGAATGACGTGCAGCTTCGACGGATCAATATAGATGACGATCGCGCCGTAGGGTGTATGACCGTTGAAGGGAAGTCGCATGACAAGCGCATGGGAAGATTTGTCCTTGTTAAAAGGCCGCTCCAGGTCATGGACCCAGAACATGTCCGTATCTCCTTCCATGAGCTTGTTGAAGTTTAACGCATCCTGTTCCTGATTCAGCGTCCGCAGCCCGAGATCAGGCTCCATGATTTTATTTTGCTTTTTGATATAGAGATAGACCTGATCCACCAGGGGATCGGCATTCTCCACCAGGTTCAGCGTACTGAACAGCTCGTTTGTCTCCTCGATATTCGATACAAAGTCCATATCGGACAAGGAAGGCTTGAAATGGGGTTTCACCACCATATTGAGGGCGTAGTGGACCAACTGGGTGAATTGCTCGTCTACTTGTCTCGCTGCGTCAACCAAAGCTTCCTCGTTCCGCTGCTGATATTGGTTAATCATATGCTGGTTGCCCACATAAAGGTAAACGGCCGTTATGGCCGAGATGGGGAGGCATGTTAACAACACGGCAAGCGCGATGCTTCTCCAATACATAATACCTTTGAAAACGGATTCAGGATTCTGTTGCCTCATTACTTTAACCCCCTGTTGGCATAAACAAATCAAAGGCTTGATCGAAACGAGCCGGTAAATGATTACATACTATCATAGCGAAAGAGTGGATGAGTTGAAAAGATCATATCTTCCCAATTGAGGTCGGGTCAACGTTAGCGATGAACCGAATCGGACGTTCATTCGCCGTGGAAAAAAAGTGCAATGCAAGGAAACGAAAGGTTCCTCAATACCTTAGAGACCCAAGCATTTCCCTGTGTTGTGCAGCGAACGGACAAGGGATTGGAGTCGGCGGAAAAAAAGTGGAATTGCATGGAATGTTGCAACCGTTTACATTAGGACTACATTCCGTGAACGGTATGTTGAACGAGATGACAAGGCTGAAAGTGAGGGAGTATCGATGAAAGCACAAGAAACCGTTCAGTCGGCAAAAGGAAACGGGAGCCCCCCCATTAGCGTGAAATCCAAAACGAAGTGGGGGCGGATATGGTCGGATGTTGTGCGCGACAAGTATTTGTACGTGCTGGCCTTGCCGGGACTGATCTTTTTTATCATTTTCAAATATATTCCGATTACGAATCTCGTGATTGCCTTCCAGGAGTATTCTCCATACTTTGGAGTGTTCGGAAGCCCCTGGGTTGGGTTCGAGCATTTCACCAGGTTTTTCTCCAATGATGATTTCTGGATGCTGCTGCGCAATACGCTGGCGATCAGTTTTCTAAGCTTGATTTTCTTTTTCCCGGCACCGATCATTTTATCTTTGATGCTGAATGAAGTGCGAAGCTCCTTCTATAAGCGGACCATTCAATCCCTGGTGTATATCCCCCACTTTTTATCCTGGGTATTGATCTACGGCCTGACCTACCTTATGTTTTCGCAATCGGAGGGCTTGTTTAATAAGTGGCTTATCTCCATGGATTGGGAGACGATCGATATTCTCTCCAACCCGAACTACTTCTGGGGTATGCTGACGGGACAATCCATCTGGAAGGAAGTCGGCTGGGGAACCATCATCTTTCTCGCGGCCATCGCGGGAGTGGACCCGCAATTATATGAAGCAGCCGTCATGGACGGTGCGGGCCGTATGAGACGGATGTGGCATATTACCCTGCCCGCGATGCGCAACGTGATCCTGATTCTGTTGATCCTCCGTCTGGGAACGATTCTGGATACGGGATTCGAACAGATTTATCTGATGATGAATGCACCTGTTACCAATGTAGCCGAAGTGTTCGATACCTATGTATACCGGGTAGGGATTCGGCAGGGAGAGTTCAGCTACAGTACGGCCATCGGATTATTCAAATCGATTGTCGGCGTCATTCTGGTGGTCACGGCCAACCGGTTGGCGAGGCGGTACGGTCAAGAAAGCTTGTACTAATGGATGGGCGAAGACAAGGAGGAGTAAGACATGCATGAGAAAGGATGGAAAACCAGGCTGTTCGGGCTTGTGAATAACGGACTGCTGCTGATCATCGGTTTGGCAACGATATTTCCGATTTATTATACCGTTATTTTGTCGTTTACCGATCCGGTGGAGTATTATCAACGAAGCTTGATATTATGGCCGCGGGTTTGGACGCTGGATGCTTATAAGCATTTGCTCTCCAACGGATTGTTTGTCACCTCGATTTCAGTGAGCGTGTTCCTGGCTACGGTCGGCACGCTGCTCAGTCTGCTCGTTACCGGGGGCATGGCTTACGCGGTGTCCCGCAAACGCCTTCGGTTTCGCAAGGCGATCATGATTATGGTGTTAATCACCTTTCTCTTCACGCCGGGGCTGGTTCCGCTGTATCTGGTCGTCCGAAATGTGGGACTCATTGACAGCGTCTGGTCGCTGATCCTGCCCAGCTTGACCAGCGCATGGTATGTGCTGCTCATGAAGGGATTCTTCGACAGCATTCCGGACAGTCTGGAGGAAGCCGCGATGATTGACGGCTCCAATGATATCGGCGTGTTCTGGCGAATCATTCTGCCGTTGTCGCTGCCGGCGCTGGTGGCTTTCGGATTGTTCTTTGCGGTCGGCTATTGGAATACGTACTTCAACGCACTGATGTTTATTAACGACCAGAAGATGTGGCCGCTGCAAGTGCTGCTCCAAAATATGCTTGTGGATCCGACGACAATGGGATCGGGAAGCGGCGGAGGCTTTGCCTTCCAAGTGAACCGGCCCGTCCCGACGGAAACGTTGAAGATGGCGGCGGTCGTTATTGCAACCGTTCCTATCATGTTAGTGTATCCATTCCTGCAGAAGCACTTCGCCAAAGGAGCGATGGTAGGCTCTGTCAAGGAATGAATCGATATACGGTCTATCTGCCATCATGATCAGTCAGGCGAGATGTATCATTATAAGGGAGGTCTAATGATGAGAAAAATGGAAACAAAGCCGGGCAAGTCGTTTTTAAAAATGTCGGGGGTGCTGCTCTTGGCAAGTTCGCTCTTGCTAAGCGCATGCGGCAGCCGAGAAGGAAGTGCACCTGGCGATAACGAAGGCGGAACAGACAGCAGTGAACCTACAAGCATTACGATACAGACCCTGAATTATGCCACCGAATTCATAGACAATACCAATGCACTATGGAAAGAGCTTGAGAAACGCACCAACACCAAGCTGAATATTACGTGGCTGTCGCCGTCCACGGCCGAAGAGAAGATCAATGTCATGCTGGCATCCGGCGATCTTCCAGAGGTTACTTTCGTGGAAACGATGCAGAACCCGCAGCTGCAGAAAATGCTGAAGCAGGGAGTCTTCTGGGATCTGACGCCGTTTCTTAAAGACTACCCGAATTTGAACCGCGAAGAACTGAAGGAAATGTGGGAAATCACCAAGATGGATGGCAAGAACATCGTCATTCCTCGTTATTATCCGAGCTATGGCGGAGGCGTGTTCCCGATGATCCGCAAAGACTGGCTGGATGCCCTACAGCTGGAAACACCCAAAACGCTGGATGAGTTCCATAACGTGTTAAAGGCTTTTAAAGAACAGGATCCGAATGGTAACGGACAGGCCGATGAGATTCCATATGCCGCAAATCCGGGGGCCCTCGCTTATATTTATAATATATTTAATGAAACGCAAGGGTCCTGGAAGCTTCAACCCGATAATACTCTGACTCCGATTATGACATCGGACGAGTCAAGGGAGGCCATGTTGTGGATCAAAAAGGCTTATGACGAGGGCTTATTCCCCAAAGACTTCGCAATCATGAAGTTCTCGCAGGTGATGGATACGATGCGAAGCGCCAAGGCAGGGGTAGGGGGCATGTCCATGAACCATGCCTGGGTGACCGGCGAAGCCGTGAAAGGCGTTGATCCCAAGGCGGATCTGATGCCGCTTGCTTACTTGGAGAATGCTAACGGGGTGAAGTATACGCCTTCAGGATCGCCGTACTACGGCGTGTACCTGATTCCGAAGAAAGTGCCGGAGGCGAAAGTGAAGAAAATCCTCGAGTTTTTCGATTACGGTTATAGTCAAGAAGGCAATGAAATGCTGACCTACGGAATCGAAGGTGTCCATTACAATGTGGAGAACGGGAAGAAGGTTGCAACCCCGCAGGCCGCTGTAGATAAGACGGGTGACGGCAACTTGAACAATATGATTCACCTCGTCAGCGACGATATGGCCATCAGCGCGGTAGGGATGCCGGATGAAGTATACGAGCGGAACGTAGAGATCGTCACAGAGCGAAAGACGGTCAAGGTTCCGAATCCTTCGGGAGAGCTGTATTCGGAAGCCTATAACAAATACTATCCCGAGCTTTCCAAGAAAGTGGAGGATATGCGGGTCATGGTCATCACGGGCAAAGAACCGGTTGAATCGTACGATAAACTGATCGAAACGATCAAGAGTGATCCGAAGATGAAGGAAATTACAGAAGAGATGTCAAAGGCATATCAGGAGAAGTACGTTAAATAAGTATGTTAAATAAGTACGTTAAATAAGGGAATCCAAAACCACAATGCTGCAGCTTGCATTGTGGTTTTTTGGCGTGAATAACAGAAATAGCCCCTCCATGTTATATTTCTGATGTCTAATATTAAACATCCTATAATTTTACATTAAAGCATAAAATATTACATGAGGGGAGGATATAAAGTCATGGAAACGAAGGAAGGCATAAAGTTTAATATCGAGCAAGAACGGCATAAGCTTCATAAGATGAAGCAGCGGTATCGTGATTTTAATCATCCCAAAGTCCTCAGACAATCAATCGTGCTCGATGAGTTGATTAATCAATATAACCGATTTCTTAAAGAGAACAAGCCGATTGCCTAAACAACCGACTTGAGCTGAATGTAGATTCTTTTTATAGATCGTAAAGTCTCGCGGCGTTCTCATACAAAATCCTGCGGGCCTCGGATATGGACAACCCCTGAAGCTCAGCCCATGCCGCAGCCACAGAAGCCGTCATCCGTGGATGGGTCATCTGTCCGGTGAACGGACCCTCGAACGGCCAAGGACCATCGGTTTCGGTCATGACGAGATGATCCGGATATTTACATGCCATATCACGAATTTCTTCCTCATAGAGGATGTCAGGCGTAAAGGAAATATAGTATCCGTTACCCGCCATCCGCTGCAAGTTGTCGCGTGAGCCCTTGAACCAATGAAAATGGGCACGAGTGACGCCGTATTTTTCGAGCAAATCACATGCGATATCCGCATCTTCATATACAGCGTGCAGAATGACCGGTTTATGATGCTTTTTAGCAAATGCTATAAATTGCTCCAGCAGATCGGCGTAAGGACGGTTATCCCAGGGACGGCCCTCCGATTCAGCCTCCAGCCTGGCGTAATAGGGGAGACCCACCTCTCCTACGGCAACCATCTCATCGGCATGCTCTACCATCCAATCCAGCAGTTCTTCGGTTTCGTCAGAGGAAGGGAGGGGCTGCTCCGGATGATAACCGAAAGCTGGCCGCACCATCGGTCCGTACTGCCTGGCCAGCTCCAGGTTTCGCTTGCAGGAAGCCAGATGCATGGAGACGGAGATGAGGGATTGAACCTCATGATGGCGGATATCCGCCAGAATCGCTTGTTGATCGGATAACGAATAACTATCCAGATGAATATGAGTGTCCATCAGTGGGAAATCCGCTTCACGCTGCATGAATGATTTCATCGTTACATAACCTCGCTTGTAAGCTTCCATGAAGCATTTTGCTGATCATGGATGTATGTATTCCGCTGGCCTTCATCGGTCAGCGTTTGTGCTGTTCTTCCCGCATGATGGCGGAAATTTCGGTTTTTAATGCAATGAAGGACGGATCCATCAGGATATTTTCCCGGCGTGGACGGGAAAAAGGGACTTCTACCCTTTTCAAGATGGTTCCGGGCCGTGCCGACAGGATATAGATGCTGTCCGAGAGGAGCAGCGCCTCCTCGATATGATGGGTGATCATCAGCACTGAACGGCGCGTATCCTCCCAGATATCGAGCAGCCAACGCTGCATATCGCTGCGCGTCAGCGCATCCAATGCGCTGAACGGTTCGTCCAGGCACATGACTTCCCGTGGACTCATCAGTGCGCGCAGAAAAGCCGCCCGCTGCTGCATTCCGCCTGAAAGGGTGTGCGGATACGCTTTTTCGAAGCCGGAGAGTCCGGCCCGTTCCATCCAGCTGCGGGCATGTTCCCTGGCGGCGGCTTTCGAGGTGCCCCTCAGCTCCTCGGGAAGAAGCACGTTGTCCTCCACCGTACGCCAAGGGAAGAGTGCCGGCTGTTGAGGCATATAGGCGATGCGGCCTTTTTCCCCGGTCACGTCCTGACCATCCATGAGAACGGAGCCCGCATCCGGAGCCGTTAACCCCCCGATGATATGGAAGAGCGTGCTCTTTCCGCTGCCTGAAGGACCAATCAAGGAGACGAATTCCCCGGGCTGCACCTGGAGCGAAAGATCATCCAGCACATGCACTTCGCTGCGCCGCTCGCGGAAGGTTTTACGAAGGCTGCGAACCTCAAGGGCAGGCGCTGGCGGGACCGCTGCAGAGGATCGGCCAAGCCTGTCATGATCCGACAGGGATACTTGATGTGTCATATCGCAAAGCAGCCTCCTTTTATATATGTTGGAAAATGTCCATTCACAATGGTTTTAACCTTTTCGATTCCAGCGAATCAGCCGCTTCTCCAGCAGGGTGATCAGCAGCACCATCAGCAGGCTGAGCAGGACGATGACCAGGATGGCAACAAACACCCGGTCCGTGCGGTAGCCGGATTTTTGCAGCATCATGTAGTAGCCGATTCCCCGGTCCGAGCCGATCCATTCCCCGATCACCGCACCCATGACCGAATAGGTGGCCGCAATGCGAATCCCGGAGAAGATGGAGGGAAGGGCATGCGGCAGCTCCAGCTTGGTGAAAATTTGCCACGAGGTAGCTCCCGCCATCTGCATATAATTCATCATGGTGCGGTCAGTACGGGCGAGTCCGTCCAGGGCCGCAACAGCGACAGGGAAGAAGCAGACCAGCGTAATCACGATAACCTTGGGCAGCATGCCGAAGCCGAACCAAATCATGAGAAGCGGGGCAAGGGCGATGGTCGGCACATTCTGGCTAAGAATAAGAAGCGGATAAAGGGCGGTTTTGAGAAAAGGCACCATGTGCAGAGCCAGCGAGATGACAAGACCGATCGCCGTGCCGATCATAAATCCGATCAGGGTTAATTGCAGGGTGGCCGCTGTATGCTGGAAGAGACCGGAAGCTCCGGTAACGGCCTCATGCCCGATGGCCGTCGGCGCAGGCAAAATAAAGGGTTCAATGTCGAATACGGATACTGCGGCCTGCCAAACCATCAAAAAGAAGAGGACCGCCACAACGGGCGGCCAAACAGAACTCCACCAGCTTTTCATGGACGGTATTTCTCAGTCAGCTTATCCATGCTGATGCCGGTCGGATGATGCGCGATTTTGACTTGGGATATGATGCTGGGACTTCCCGCATTCACCAGCGCCTCGTGCATGCGCTCAACGATCTTGAGCAGCTCGGAGAGCTCTCCTTCCATGGTCGTTTCGAGTGCATGGACCTCATATTTTACGCCCGATTCCTGAATGACCTTGATCGCTTCATCCACATAAGGGATGCTGTCGGCCCCGTTTGGCGTTCTCGGTATTACTTGAATGCTTAAGAGTGTATTCGCCATATAAACTCATCCTTTCGTGCAAGCTATATTGTAATGGAAGAGAGGCGGCCTGCTGTCTCTCCTCTTAAATAGAAATAACCTTATGGCTGCTCCGGTAAAAATTCATTGGTAAATGCGCGGTCCGCGTCAAGTTCCTTCTCCAGCAGCTTGCGCTCAAACATCCAGTCGGCATACCCCGACCATACTTCGGCTTTCTGCTCGCCCCAGCGGGGTGCATCATCCTGATAACGGGGGCTCAGCCATTTCTGGCTGGCGAGAACCAGTTCGGCATCCAAGTCAGGAACAGCCTTCGTAAGCAGGGCTGCCGCATCTTCAGGATGTTGAATCGCAAAGTCATATCCTTTTGAAGTCGCCCGCATGAACGCTTTGACAAGCTCGGGGTCCTCCTGGATCTGCTTCTCGTTCGTTACGATCACCGGTGTGTAATAATCAAGCTGCTCCGAGTAGTCCTTCACATAAATCATGTCAAGCGGCTCATTGCGAAGCTCGGCTTCAATCCCCGTCCAAGCATAGAAGATCCAGGCAAAATCAATGTCGCGTTTCACGGCCGTAAAATAATCGGCATCGCCCATATTGACCATATTCACCTTGCTGACATCGGCGCCATCAATCTCCATGATGGATTTCATGACGGCTTCCTCCACAGGCGAGCCCCAGCCTCCATAGGATTTTCCTTCAAAATCGCCTGCCTTCACGATGCCCTTATCCTTGGGGGCGGCAAAGCCGGATGTATTATGCTGAATGATCGCTGCAATGGAAACGAGCGGCAATCCTTGCGTTCTGGCCAGCGTTACGCCTTCCTGATAGCTGATGCCAAACGGGACGTTTCCGGATGCGACCAGCGTATCGGTTCCGCCTGCTCCCGGCTGGACGATCTGGACATTAAGCCCTTCTTCCTCATAATACCCAAGCTCCTTCGCTGCATACAGGCCGGTGTGATTCGTATTGGCGGACCAATCGAGCATCAGCTGTACGTCACGGAGTTTCCCGGGAGTCTGACTGTCTTCGCCTTCGGCACCTGTCTTCTTGTTCTGTCCGCTTGTGCCGCATCCAGACGCAACCATCAGCAGGACGCAAGCAAGAAGCAGCGGAATCCATGTTCCCTTCTTCATCGTTTCTTCTCTCCTTTGAATTCTCTTTCTATAACCTCGTTAACTCCACAAAAAAAGCGCCCTGATGATATCAGGACGCATGACGGCGTAAGTGTATACCACGGCAAATGAACAGCTGCCGCAAACATGGGCTTCCTACGCTGGCATTACCCAGATCAGGTGTAAGGGTCAGTATCATATCGGATACACTCTCAGCCGGCCAAATTCCAGCTCCCCCGGTATTTATGAAGTTTCGATCATTACATCCGCTATTATAGTCCTAACACACCAGACCTGTCTAGTTCGAAGGGGCACGAACGAGGCAGGTCTTGGTTTAGAACACGTATGCAATTGGAAGAATGAATGGAGCTATGAACCTTTCACAAGATAAAGGATTTGAATAAGGCTTCTACCGTACGTAAGAGGTTAGCGCTGGAAAAACTCAATCCACTCCCCTTCGGGACCGTGAACGAAGAAATAGCGATACCCATTCGGGAGCGTCACGATTTCCTCATCCAAGTGAGGTACGTCCAGTCCCTGAACGCGAGCATATTCCTCTTCGATGTTATCCGTGCTGACGGCAAAATGATGAACGGTCCCTTCTGCGGGCAGCGTGTCGCTGTAACCCTGAATAAGCTCGACCTCCGTTTCGTCGCTGCCGTTAAATCCGAGGAATGCCAGCTGGATGACGCCATTGGTATGGGTAAGGCGATCCTTCAGTTCAAGTCCGACGACGGCGGTGTAAAAGGCGATCGTGGTTTCAAGGTCCCGGACGACAATGCCGACATGATCCAATCGTTTCTGTGACAAGGCTAAACACCCTTTCCGATTCATATGAGATATGAATGAAATATTATCACATAATTCCTATACGTCAAGTGGGTCTTGAAGGCGGTAACTTTTCGGAGTGTTACGGGTTTCATAGAGTAGAATCCGTGGTTTTTCTTTCATTTCCTCATCTTTACTTTTGGGTGGGTAAAAAGTATCATGAGAACTAGAAGTATTAATTCTAAAGACCTAACAAACAAGTGTTGAAAAAAGCTTACCTTTTGGCCGAGGAGGAATGCTTATGAGTCCAACTCCAGCAGATCATCTGTGGATTCGACTCGCCATGATATATGCATTCATTCAGATAATGATCGCTCTGTGGATGCCTGACGCTTTATCGCTTCAGCGTGTTCTAGTCATTATTCCTCCTGCAGCCGCCTCCGTTTATTTAATGCGGATTAGTCGGCGCTATGAGGTGCATCTTCGCAGGTTTTGGTTTATTGTGAGTCTCGGATTGATGGGGGATGCAGCGGCCCGAATCATTTACGCATGTCATGTTTGGTTTGGAAAAGAGAGCGCTTTCTCTCCAGCTCTAACCCATTTCTTCTGGGGGCTCGAACTCATCCTGTTCGCAAGTTCTCTCATTTATTTATTCCGGCATGTACAGGGTTCGTTTCGGGGGCTCCGGTTTATGCTGGACATCGTGATTGTTGGCATAACGGTCATGACGGTAGGATGGGAGTATTTCATCAAACCTGAGCTTGAGGGTCTGGCCCATGAGGCAGTATGGGGAAACATTTGGGTGGACATGCTGTATCCGCTGTGCGCAATGGTACTTATTTTTTTTACGCTGGTGTTGTATTTTAATACCGGACAGTTAAGGAAATGGTCGGCCATTCTGTTATGTCTTGGCGGGAGTACTTATATTGCAGGAGATGTTCTATACATCTATCTTGTTGATCTTATGGGTATCGAGGCACGTCCCTACCTGTATCCACTCTATTCATTATCGGTATTTTTTATTAGTTTCGCAGGTGGGCAGTCTGCCCCTGATTCCCGTAAGCCCTCTGTTGGCGAGCGGGAGCCGCGTTCGATCGGAAACCTGATCGTAAGGTACCTGCTTCCCTACAGCGTGCTTGGCGGGATGTTTGCCCTTATGGCGCAGCGTTTTGGAGGGTGGAATGGACTGTTTACCGGCCTATCCCTGTGCGTTATCCTGATTTTGTTCAGGCAGATTTTGATTCAGTTCGAGAACGACCGTTTGTTTGCCCGACTGCATGAAAGTCTGATGCAGAGTGAATCCCTGGCACATCGCGATGATCTTACGGGGCTGTATAATCGCCGTTATTTTAATGCAAGGCTGTCGAGTTCGCTGAAGGAGGCGGACCGCAAAGGTTCCCGCGTAGGCTTGCTGTATATGGATATGAACCGTTTCAAACGAGTCAATGACCGATACGGCCACCGTGCCGGCGATTTGTTGATACGAAAGGTTGCAGACCGGCTTCAAACTCTCGAATCCAAGGGAATCTTGGTTTCCCGATTAGGAGGAGACGAATTCACCGTCATGATCCATCCAGCCGGCGAAGATCAGGAGCTGATCTGGATGGCGGAGGAGATTTGGACGATGCTTAGCGAGCCGTACGACCTGGAAGGACATGAGGTTCGAACCACGCCGAGTATCGGCATTGCGGTTTACCCGGATCATGCCAGAAATGACCAGGAGCTGATTGGCCGCGCGGATGCAGCGATGTATGCGGCAAAGGAACGGAACGCCCCTTGGCATTTTGATGTGGAGCGGACGATGCTGCTGCAGCTTTTAGATCAAAAGGTTGAGTAGAAGAATGTATGACGATAGTATCGACAATAGGTTGTTAAAAGCAATATAAGTCGATTTTTGTAGAATTTGGCGCAATCATTGCACGAATCTTGCGCATTTCTCCTAAAATAGGTCATAACTTCGATATAAAATCCATAAAATGCAAAGAAATCATATTCAAAATGCCGATAAGAAGCATAGTGAGAGCTAGCTTGCCAAGGAGGACGAACATGATTTGCGACAATTGCAGCACCTTTGAACCGATTGAGGACCAGGGGACCATTCATATGAAGCCTGCAAGTGGCGAGCTTATTCAGTTGCTGGCAGTGAACGGCTACACGGTACATGAAAACAATGAGGGTTGTGCTGTGAACTACAAGGTACGTGCGGACCTGATCTCCATGATGAAGTGTCTGCAGCCCCTTCCGCTGAAGATTCGTCAAGAGCTGTCCTTCTGTGTTACCGGTGGAGAAACTCCGCAAATCCGGCATTCGTGGACCCCTATGCAAAAGTTCGAACTGCAGATGGAGCATTACGATATGGTAAGTATCATTTTACATAAGCAGTTTACGAGCTACATGCAGCCCATCGTGGATTCATCCGAGCAGATCGTTGCCTACGAATTTCTCCTTCGTCCGGTAGAGTGGGGAGCCAGCTTCCAGCCGTATGAGCTGTTTGAGACAGCCCGTAAAACCGGATTGCATGCTTTCCTGGACCGGGCAGCACGAACCAGCGCCATTGAGACCAGTGCCGAGTGGCTTCCTATCGGCGTGAAGCGATTCGTGAACTTCCTGCCATCCTCCATATATGATGCGCAGATGTGTCTAAGCCACACGTTTAATACCATTGACAGGCTCCATCTGGATCCGAGGGATTTCGTATTTGAGGTTGTGGAAACCGAGAAGATTGATGATGTTGAGCATTTGCAATCGATTTTCGAGGTGTATCGCAGTCATGGAATCTCGGTAGCCATGGATGACGTTGGTGCAGGTTATTCCACATTGGAGCAGATGATTAAGCTTAAGCCGGATTATGTAAAGATCGACCGGAGTCTGATCGACCATTGCGATCGTAATCCCGCCCAGCAGAAGCAGCTCGAAATGATCACGAACATGGCTCATGATTTTGGGGCGATGGTGCTGGCTGAAGGCATTGAGAGACGGGAGGAGTTTCATTTTTGCCGAGATATCGGGATCGAGCTCGCACAGGGGTATTTGTTTGGGAAGCCATCTGAACGACCTCCGCGTGATCCCCATTCTCAACTCATCTATTCATAGCATACATAATCGGTATTTCCCCGCCATATTGATGCGGAGCTTTCACATCTGATTGCCGCAGCCTTCGGCTGAGTTCGGACAATACAGATGCTAGGCATGGTGAAGACAGGTCCTTCTGAATGAGTAATGATGCCTGAAGGAGCCCATTTTCTGTAAAAACAAGAGCCCTGGAATGTTATCCAGGGCTCTTGCTTTTATATAAGTTGGTGCATTTGAAGACGCATGCCTGTTATCTTGCGGCTTTTACCTCTCCAAATCCGTCGATGCTGTATTCCTTGCCATTCACGTTCAGGACAGCCGGCGTATCCGTTTCGTTCACGATGATGGTTTCCTTTCCTTTTACGTTGACCTTCAGGCGGGATCCGCGGAACATCACCTTGAAGGAGAAGGAAGACCAGTGACCTGGAATGAATGGATTCAAATGCAATACGCCGTCCTTCACGCGCAAGCCGCCGAACCCATGCACAACGGACATCCAGGTACCCGCCATACTGGTTGTATGACAGCCGTCCTCGGTATCGTTGTTGTAGTTGTCCAGATCCAGGCGAGCTGTACGGAGGTACATCTCGTACGCCTTCTCCTGGTACCCAAGCTCGCAGGCGAGAATGGAGTGTACGCATGGCGAAAGGGAGGACTCGTGTACCGTGAACGGTTCATAAAAGTCGAAGTTGCGTTTTTTCGTAGCCAAGTCGTACTGGTCGCCAAGGAAGAACAATCCTTGCAGCACGTCAGCCTGCTTAATGTATACCGAACGCAGAATGCGGTCCCAGGACCAGTTCTGATTCAGGGGCAGGTGGGCTGGATCCAATTCCTTCACCGGAACAAGCTCCTTGTTGAGGAACCCGTCCTGCTGCAGGAATACGCCGAGCTCATCATCTACCGGGTAGTACATTTTGCTGATGATATCCTGCCATTTGGAGGTTTCGACATCCTGCAGCGCAAGCTTCGCCGTAAGCTCGGCATAGCGGGAATTCTCGTTCTCTTTCAAGTATTCGAGCACGTCGAGCGTGTATTCCATCGTCCAGCTGGCAATACGGTTGGTGTACCAGTTGTTGTTCACGTTGTTCTCGTACTCGTTCGGACCGGTAACGCCCAGCATCATATACTGATCCTTCGCCGGTACGTAATTCACGCGCTCTTCCCAGAAACGGGAGATTTCCACGAGCACTTCCAGACCGTATTGGCCGAGGTAAGAGAAGTCGCCGGTATAATTTACATAGTTATAAATGGCATAGGCAATCGCGCCGTTACGGTGGATTTCCTCAAAGGTAATCTCCCACTCGTTATGGCATTCCTCGCCGTTCATTGTCACCATAGGATAGAGGGCGCCTTTGGTAAAGCCGAGCTTCTTGGCGTTTTCCTTCGCCTTTTTCAGATGCTTATAACGATAAATCAGCAAGTTGCGGGAGATGCTGGCATCCGCGGTGCTCAGGTAGAACGGAAGGCAATAAGCCTCGGTATCCCAGTAGGTGCTGCCGCCGTATTTCTCCCCGGTGAAGCCCTTCGGCCCGATATTCAGACGGTCGTCTTCGCCGCTGTAGGTTTGGTTCAGCTGGAAGATGTTAAAGCGGATCGCTTGCTGGGCCGCTACATCGCCTTCAATGACGATATCGCTTTCCTTCCATTTATCACCCCATGCATCGGCCTGCTCCTTCAGGAGCTGCTCGAATCCGGTCCGCACCGCCGGCTCCAGCAGAGCACGTGCAGCATCCACCAATTCGCCGAATCCATAATTGCGGGAAGTAACGTTAGCGACATATTTATAGATGGTGATGGCTTCGCCTTCAGATACCGGCACGCTTACGCGGTTCCCCGCATATTTCTCTTTCTCCACCAGTTCGGCTTGAAGTTCCAGCTTCTCGCCGTTCTTTAAAATGGTATAAGACATGACAGAGGTTACGTGGAAATCGAGTTTTTTGGTCTTCACGGTCAACGCAGCAGAACCTTGCGCCGCTTCCTTGAATACCTCTAGCCAGAATTTCTCGTCATAGTTGGAGTCCTTGTTCTTCACATCGCCATCGAGATATGGCGTTATCGTAAGCTCTCCAGCGAAATTGAGCGGAGTTACGGCATATCGAATGGCGCCGATCTCGTGGCGTACAATGCTGACAAAACGAACAGCTTCAACCTTGAGCTCTTTGCCGTCTTCCATGACAGCAGTGAAGCTGCGGGAGAGGAAGCCTTCCTTCATATTCAACTCACGCACAAAATCCTTCACCGTGCATTGGGCCAGATCAAGCGGCGCGCCGTCGATTTCAATGCCGATGCCAATCCAATTGGTGCTGTTCAGCACTTTGGCAAAATATTCAGGATAACCGTTCTTCCACCAGCCTACACGGGTTTTATCCGGATAATACACACCGGCCATATAACTGCCCTGCAGGGAGGAGCCGCTGTAGGATTCCTCGAAGTTGGCGCGCTGGCCCATAAATCCGTTCCCGATACTGAAGATACTCTCCGAGATCTCATGCGTGTGAGGATCAAAGCCCTCCTCAATAATTGACCATTCATCAAGCTTTAAATATTGTTTCACAATCATCGGCTCCTTTGTTTTTAGGAAAAATGGTTGCAGATCTATATGGGATGAAACTACTGGATGCCGTAAGCATGTGTACGCATTCGCTTACAACTCCTGTAGACGATCCACTGTGAATCCTTCCAGGGAGGGAAGAACGATGTTGGCCCGCCCCAAGGTTTCAGGCGAACCGATGCCGACGCTGCGCATGCCCGCGCGCGTGGCAGCCTCGATTCCGGCTTCGGCATCCTCGAATACGACGCAGGCGTCAGGCCGGACGCCAAGCTCATGAGCACCCATCGTAAATACCTCTGGATCCGGTTTCGCTTGGGCAGTCTTCGTTCCATCGATAATGGCGTCGAAGTAAGGCGTGAGGCCGGTATTGTTCAGGATCAGCATCGCGTTTTTGCTGGCAGAGCCCAGCGCAACCTTGATGCCGCGGTCCTTTAGCGCTTGGATAAATTCGAGGGCTCCAGGCAAAATCTCGGATTCATCCATGTTGGAAATATACTCGACATACCAGGCGTTCTTCTTCTCGGCCAGTGCCAGCTTCGCGCTTTCATCCAGCGTCACTCCGCCAACCTCGAGCAGAATATCGAGGGAGGCCATGCGGCTTACTCCCTTCAGGCGTTCATTGTCCTGCTCCGTGAATTCAAAGCCGAGTTCCCCGGCAAGACGCTTCCAGGCAATGTAGTGGTACTTGGCGGTATCCACCAGAACGCCGTCAAGATCAAATAAACAAGCGGATATGGATGACATGAACATCCTCCTTAACGAATTAGTGCAAACGTTTGAACCAAACTGCAAAAATAAAGGAAGCACCACGATGCTTCTTTATTTTGAAAATACTTCGTGTATCTTCCGCGACTCGATCGGGACCTTAAGGCTTCGGCAGCGAAAACATCGAGGATTCGCGGATCATCAACCGGTGCGGAATGATATAGCGGTGCGGCAGTATCGTATTATCATCGTTACGAATGGTCTGGATTAGGGCTTGAGAGGCGGTATAACCCAGGTTATAAATCCCGATGTCCACACTGCTCAGCGGCGGGGTCGATAGTTCGGTCAATGAGATGTTGTTGAAACTGATAATAGACACATCTTCGGGCACCTTATACCCTAGCTCATGCAGTCCCCGCAGCACGCCGAAAGAGACAATATCGTCAACAATGACAAGCGCCGTCGGACGTTCAGGCAGGTTCATGAAAAAGGACATGGCGCGATAGCCGCTCTCCTGGAGGAACTCGCCTTCGACAATCCATTCTTTTCTCATCTCCAGACCCGCATCGGCAAGCGCTTTGCCATAGCCTTTCATCCGGTCCTGAGATACGATCAGGTTTGGCGGGCCGCTGACAAAGCCGATTCGTTGATGTCCAAGAGAGATCAGATGCTTGGTTGCATCATAGGCAGCCTGCACATTATCCGTATCGACGGATAACAGATCCGGGTATTTCTCGCTCCGGCCGACAAGCACGAACGGATAGTTGTTGGACTTGAGAAAATCGACCACCTTATCGTCCTGCCTGGAGTACAGCAAAATGGCTCCATCGACGCGGCGACCGTTAAGCAGCCGGGATACGGCTTCGACTTCTTCCTTCTCGTTGCCGCCCGAACTGAGAACGACGTCGTATCCGGAGCGGTTCGCTTGGGTGACGATACCGCGGATCAGTTCCATGAAGAATAAGTTGAGGAACAATTCTTCCGCAGGTTTCGGCAGAATGACGCATATGCTTTCCGTCGTTTTGGAAACAAGGCTCTTGGCCATAATATTGGGATGGTAGCCCATTTCCTCCATGATCTCTTTCACCTTACGCGAGGTTTCGCGACTGATTCTAGGATGATTGGATAGCACCCGTGAGACGGTGGAGGGGGATACGCCCGCTCGTTTTGCAACATCTTTAATCGTTACAGACATAATAGGACCTCCAGTGGAACCGTTTGCGTTTTTTTGAAAATAAGAAAGCGACTACTGGAGTTCTCTCTTAATTCAGAAGAGTAACTTCCGCTAATCGCGGACCGTTCTTCTTTATTTAATTGTGGGTCTGTCAGGCCCTGAGTATACATGATACCTATTGATTTAAAGCCATATTGATCCGGTATGTTAAACGGTTTCACACTGCTATATTAACGTTAATCGATAGGCTTGTAAATACGTATCCAAGTCAGTCCAGCGCAATTATTTCACAAATGCATCAAAAAGGAAGCAAGGGTTAGAAAACGGGAGAAAGGGCGTTATTATGGCCAGAAAAGCCCGACAAACAACTCAAAACGGCATTGTGCAAACGATTTAACAAAGAAAAGAAGTGGGTTATGATATGGATGGATAAAAACGAGTCCTCACCTACGAAAGAAGATGAATTTTAAGTTGAACCACAGAACGTAACCGTTTTACTGGAAAACAATAGTGGAATCGAATACAAACGTTTGCGCTAATCTAAATTGCTGTAGAGATCCATTTGAATAGATAAGTGCAGTAACTGGATGAACTTCAGCTGCTGCAACGAACAGGAGGTAAACAACGTGATACGTAATCAATGGGGAAAACGCAGGGGGCTGCCTCTTTGGCTCGCCGCCATTGCGCTTACGGGAAGTCTGCTGGCAGGCTGCAGCGACACAGCGGCTCCACCGCAAGAGGAAGCTAAGCCGCCAGCGGCACCGGAAACGAAACAGCCGGATCCGAAAGCGCCCGCAACAATGGAAACAGCGGAGGTGGACGAGCAGCCCTCCGATGTCTATTATGAAATTTTTGTACGCTCATTCTATGATTCCGATGGGGATGGGATCGGTGATTTACAAGGCGTCATTGAGAAGCTGGATTATCTGAATGACGGAAATCCGGAAACTTCAGAGGATCTTGGCGTGACGGGGATTTGGCTGATGCCGATCAATCCTTCGCCAAGCTATCATGGCTATGATGTGACCGACTATCGTTCCATCCATACGGAGTACGGAACAATGGATGACTTCAAGACGCTGCTTGCTGAAGCGGATAAGCGCGGAATCAAAATTATTGTGGATTTGGTAGTCAATCACACAAGCACGGAGCATGCCTGGTTTAAGCAGGCTGCGAAAGACAAGGCTTCGGCGACCCGCGATTGGTACATCTGGGCTGAGGATCAAGGGAAGTCCCCTTCGGGGGCCAGCGCGGCAGGCAGTGGTTCGCCTTGGCACGAGATGAACGGAGCCCATTACATGGGCACGTTTTGGGGCGGAATGCCGGACCTGAACTTCGATCATCCCCAGGTCCGCGAGGAGATGAAGGAGATCGGGAGGTTCTGGCTGGAGCTCGGTGTTGATGGGTTCCGGATCGATGCAGCCAAACATATTTATGAGGATCTGATGTCCGATAAAGGCGAGGCGACAACGGCCAAGAATACAGCATGGTGGCAGGAATTCCGCGCCAGCATGAGTGAGGTGAATCCGGACGCGTATATTGTCGGTGAAATTTGGGATAATTCCGCTGCGGTCATTGCGCCGTATCTGGATAACGCGTTTGATTCCGGGTTCAACTTCGGACTGGGCGAGAGCATCATCGGTGCTGTGATGAACGAGAAGGATAACAATCTGGCCTTTACCTTGGAGCGGACTTATGGTTTGTTCAGCCAGGTATCGGGCGGCAGGTTTACGGATGCCGCATTCTTGACAAATCATGACATGAACCGTGTCATATCGCAGCTGAAGGACAATGAGAACCACGCCAAGATGGCCGCGGGCATTCTACTGACCATGCCGGGCAATCCGTTTATCTATTACGGAGAAGAGATCGGGATGAAGGGAGCGAAGCCGGACGAACAAATCCGCGAGCCGATGATCTGGTCCAATACGGGCAGCGATAAGGGACAGACGACCTGGGAGCCGCTTAAGCATAACCGGGGCGATCAGGTACAGGGCGTGGAGCAGCAGACGGGAGACCCGGACTCTTTGTTATCCCGTTACCGCACGTTGATCCGTTGGCGGCATGATATGCCTGCGCTGAACAGCGGTACGATTGAATCCTTTGCTTCCGGCAATGGGCAGGTGATGGCTTATATCCGCCGTACAAACGATAGCGGTGCCCTAGTGGTTCATAACCTATCGGGTACGGAGCAGGCGGTGGACCTGGCATCGAAGAACGGATCTGCGGTATTCCAGTCATTGGCGAGAACAACCGACGACAGCGCGGCATTGGATGGTAACAGCTTAACGCTGCCGCCCTATACGACCGTCATATTGGAGTAGGCCCTTTCCTGACTAATACAGCGAAACATGGCAAGACCCCGAGCCCCTAAGGGGTGCTCGGGGTCTTTTTGACCGTTAGGGTCTTCCGTATGAGAGCCTGGAAGGCCTAGATGTCTAGCCTTGAAACTGCCGTAAATATCTGGCCGTTAGGGAATGCGGGTGTTTCAGCAGATCGGCCGGTTTGCCGGAGAACAGGACATTTCCGCCGTCTTGCCCCGCGCCGGGTCCCATGTCGATAATCCAATCGGCCTGGCTGATGATGTCCAGATTATGCTCGATCACAATGACCGTGCTGTTCTGAGCGACAAGTCGGTTGATGATGGACATTAGCCGCTCGCAATCGGACAGATGGAGACCGGTTGAGGGTTCGTCCAGCACGTAAATCTCACCTGTATTATCGAGCTCCGCTGCCAGTTTCACCCGCTGCCGTTCCCCTCCCGACAGCGTGCTTAAGGGCTGACCGAGCGTCAAATAACCCAGTCCAACATGCTGAATACGCTGAAGCGCGGATACGATGCCCTTTTCCGCAAAATAATCCAGCGCTTCGTCGGTGGTCATGGCGAGCACGTCACTGATGGTTTTACCGCGAAGTTGATAGCCCAGAACGTCATCATGAAAGCGGCGGCCCCGGCAGGCTTCGCAAACCGTAACCAGGCTGTCCATAAAAGCCAGATCCATCGTAATCGTGCCGGAGCCGTTACACACCGGACAAGCCCCCTTGGCATTAAAGCTGAACAGGGATGGACTTACCTGATTCTCGTCGGCGAACAGCTTGCGGATGGCATCAAAAATGCCCGTAAACGTCGCGATATTGGAGCGGTTGGACGCCTGAATCATATCCTGGTTCATAATGTTGGCTTCTGGATAAATGTTTGGCAGCACCTGGTTAATGAGCGTGCTTTTACCTGAGCCGGCAACGCCTGTTACCACCGTGAGCACTCCGGCCGGAATGCTCACGGACACCTGCTTCAGATTGTGAAGGGAGGCGTCTTTTATGTGCAGCCATCCGGCCGGCTCCCGGACCGCGGACTTTAACCGGGCGCGTTGACTGAGATATTTTCCTGTCAGGGTGTTGGCGTGCCGCAACCCTTCCGGGTCTCCCTCATATACAATCGTACCGCCAGCGGTGCCGGCTCGCGGCCCCATATCGACAATATGATCCGCAATCCCGATGACGTCGGGATCATGCTCCACGATGATGACCGTGTTTCCCTTATCCCGAAGCTGTCGCAGCAGGCGGTTCATGTTGTGCACATCGTGCGGATGCAGGCCGATGCTGGGCTCGTCAAAAATATACGTCAAATCCGTCAAGCTGCTCCCCAACTGGCGCACCATTTTGATGCGCTGGGACTCGCCGCCGGACAGGGTCGAGGTTTCCCGGTCCATCGTCAGGTAGCCGATCCCGACCAGAAGCAGCTGCTCCAGCCGAGTTATGCAGGTTTCCACGATGGTTGCTGCCGCCGAATCCCGGATTGTCTGCAAAAAGGCGATCAGCTCATTGACCTGCATCCGTGCACAGTCGGCGATGGAGGTTCCGTTGATTTTGCAGGAGAGCACCTCCTGATTCAGTCTTCCGCCGTGGCATAACGGGCAGGCGGTCTCGGCCACCACTTGATCGATGGCTTCCCTATAAGTCCTCGCATCCCGTGAATCCTTGCTCAGGAATGTCCGCTCGAATCGCGGGATAATGCCTTCATAATACGAGGTGGGCGGCCATTCCTCCGTCGGGTTCGGCGGTTTAAAGCCAGTTTTATACAGCAGCGTGTCCCATTCTTCCTCGGTGTAATCCTTCAGTTTCTTATCATTATCAAACAGGCCTGTGGCGACATAACGCTTCCAGCGGAACTCCCCCGGGCGGAATGTCGGGAACCGGATGGGGCCTTCGTTCAGCGATTTCTCCTTGTCGATCAAGTTCTCGATCCGAAAGCTGTTCACTTTGCCCAGCCCCTCGCAATGAGGGCACATGCCTTGCGGGTTGTTAAAGGAAAACACATCCGAATATCCGACAAAAGGCTGGCCTATCCGGGAGAATAACAAGCGCAGCAAGGAATGGATATCGGTGATGGTTCCTACGGTGGAACGGGCATTGCCGCCGATTCTTTTCTGATTGACTACGATCGCGACCGACAGGTTCTCAACCGAATCGACCTCCGGCTGCCCGTAATGCGGGAGGCGATGACGGATAAAGCTGGAATACGTCTCATTCAGCTGACGCTGGGATTCCGCGGCAATCGTATCGAAGACCATGGCGGATTTGCCGGAACCCGACACACCGGTGAATACCGTGATTTGTTTTTTGGGAATAGACAGGCTTACGTTACGCAGGTTTTTGTTTCGGGCACCGTTTACCTTGATGGCCCGTTCCATGTGGTCGCTCATCATGAGGGCTCCTTTCTTGTATCGTTTTGACCTTGACACAGCAATAGCATATCTTATAAACATGACAATTATTGTCTAGTTATTGTGTGTAAGGAGGGTATTATGTCAAAAGCGAAGCAGCTTATGGATGTCATGATGTATGTCAATGCCAAAAGGAGCTTTACCGCTCAGGAAGTGGCCGATGAGTTCGGCGTTTCCGTTCGCACGGCGCACCGGTATTTAACCGAGATCAGCGATATGGGCGTTCCTTTATATACCGAGCAAGGGCGGCACGGGGGATACCGTACGTTGAAGAGTCGCGTTCTTCCGCCGATCCTGTTCGATGAAGATGAAGTGTTTGCTATTTTTTTTGCCTTCCAAGCCTTGAAGCGTTATACCTCGTTACCGTTTGAGCTGAATATCGGCTCTGCCTCACGCAAGCTGCTGGCCGGATTTCCGGAGGATACCAAAATGATGATCAGCCGTCTGGAATCGGTGCTGACATTCTGGAGTCCAAGCAGAACGGCAGGCTCCCCCTATCTAAAAGACGTCATTGAAGCCGCTCTACATCAGCGGGCTGTACGGATCAGCTATCGTTCCAAATCGGGTACGAGCGACCGGGAAGTGCTGCCGATCGGCGTTTATGCCCAGGATGGTTTATGGTATATGCCCGCCGTGGAGCACGAGAAAGAGGGGGTGCGCCTGTTCCGCATGGACCGGATGGAATCCTTAGTCCTAACCGATAACATCTGTGTGGCGGACATTAGCATGCAGGAATGGCTTGAGGACTATCCCATTCGGGAGCCTGTTCGATTATACGCCGAGCTGACTAGGGAAGGGGCAAGACAGTGCGAGAGCATTCCGTGGCTGGAGGACGAGGTGGCCATGCAAGATGAGCACCGGGGCGTTGTGGATACCGTCGTCGATCGCAATGATGTTGAATATGTCGCTCAAGTCTTCCTGCGTCTGGGTATGGAGGCGAAAGTCATTGAACCTCCGGAGATCGTTGATATGCTAAGGGAGAAGGCAAGGCAGCTGAGCCTGCATTACGGAGTATTGGATACATAGGGTGCCCGGATCACGCAAGGGCCGTAAGATAAAGTGGCGTGGAGTGCACGGAGTTAGATTCAGAGAAAGGCGATGGAGGATCAAGGCAGGTTAGCGAATCAGATGCCTGCACGCTTGGTATCCCATGATACAATGACAAATGATGGAATCATGTATAGCTAAATAGATACGGTTTTTTTGTCTTAAAGGATCTAGGGAGCCCCTTCTCAGGGGAGATGAATATTAGCACGAGAAAGGAAGATGGCTTATGAGCGCATGCATTCTATATATCGAGGACGACCGGGAGATCGGCGGATGGGTCAGTGAGTTTCTTAGGGACAAGGGGTATGAGGTGCGGTGGCTGCTGAGCGGAGAGAAGGCCGTGGAGGAAGCGGCTCCGTGTGCGGTCGTTGTTCTGGACGTCATGCTCCCGGGGCTTGACGGCTTCACGGTCGGGCAGCGTCTCAAAAAGGCCTATCCCGGACTGCCTATCCTGATGCTGTCGGCCCGAACCTCCATTGACGATAAGCTGCAGGGGCTCGAGTTTGCCGATGATTACTTGACAAAGCCTTTCCATCCGGACGAGCTGGCTGCCCGTCTGGAGGTGCTTCTGCGCCGATCTGTCGTGAAGTCCGCGGAGCCCATGAGAGTAAAGCACTTATCCGTATATGAAGCCGAGAATCGGATCGTGAACGAAGATACCGGCGAGGAGACGCTGCTCACAGGCAAGCAGCATCAAATCTTTATGTACTTGCTCCAGCACCAGGGGCGTGTCATGACCAAGGAGCAAATCTACGAATCGGTTTGGGGAGAGTCTTATATCGAAGGAGACAAGACGCTCATGGTCCACATCCGGTACCTTCGGGAGAAGCTCGAGCGGGATCCTGCCACCCCGGAGATTATTGAGACCGT
Organism: Paenibacillus sp. GM2FR; assembly: GCF_002803325.1. Classification (NCBI taxonomy): domain Bacteria; kingdom Bacillati; phylum Bacillota; class Bacilli; order Caryophanales; family Paenibacillaceae; genus Paenibacillus; species Paenibacillus sp. GM2FR. The sequence goes on from NZ_MKZM01000009.1 coordinate 618,616, forward strand.
TCGCGGGCTTGGTTACCGGGTGAGAGCATGAGATGGAAAAGGAAGCAGGGAAGGTTCCGCAATTCGCTGACCAACCGGTATTTGCTGTTAATTTCGATGGCCATGATATTCATGCCGATCATGTTTCCGTTAGCGTCGATTTTCTACTGGTTCGTGAACGATACGTTCTCGGATCGGCCGCCGGCCCCTGTCGGGAAGTATACCAGCGGTGCCGCGTTAGAGAAAATGTGGCACGAGGAAGCAGCCGGATTAAGCGGAGCTTCGCGGGAAGCCATTGAACAGAAGCTGAATTCAATACGGCAGGAGTATCCGGAAATCTCCATGTTCTGGGTGGATGGAGGCAATGAGACCAGGCTGCAGCTGCCGGTGCAGCCTAACGTTCCCGAGGTATGGAGCGCGCTCTACACCGTGCAATTTATGAAAAGCTCCCTGGATGGCGATCCGTTCACCTCCGTGGCTTTTATTGGAGGAGAGGGATCGGGAGAAGGATTCATGGTCATGCAGCTGCCGAGAAAATACCTCCATGTCCAGCAGCCTATTGCGAGCGAAACGGCCCTGTACGGCCTGTTTATGGCCTCGATGTCGGGACTGTTCATTCTGGTCTCCTGGCTGTTCTTCGTGCGCATCCGCAAGCGGCTGCTGCGACTTCGCTTTGCCATGACGTCACCTCATACGGTGAAGGGCATACCGCAGCCGGTTACGTTAACCAAGCATGACGAGATTGGACAGCTGGAAGAGGGCTATAACGATATGGTCATCCAATTAGTGGAGGGGCAGCGCCGCCAGCGCGAGGAAGAAGAGCTGCGCAAATCCCTGATCGCCAATTTGTCCCATGATCTCAGAACCCCGCTGACGGTGATTCGAAGCCATATTTTCTCCATGGAGCGGGAGCCGCTGAGCGAGAAGGGGAAAGAATCGTTGTCCCTCATCGAATCGAAAATCTCGGATTTAAGCGGCCTGATCGACAACTTGTTGTCCTACAACTTGCTCACCAGCGGCAGGGTGCAGCTGAGCATGGAGCCGACCGACGTTCTGCGAATCGTCAAGGAAAGCGCGGCGGCCTGGTATCCCGTATGGGAGAAGGCGGGGATCGAGCCCGATATCCAGGTGCGTGACGAGCCGCTGAGCTGGACCGTGGACGTGCTGTGGTTCCGAAGGCTTCTTGATAATCTGTTCCAAAATGTCGTCCGCCACGCCCAATCCGGGCAGTACATCGGAATTCATACCGAGGAGAGAGAGGGGCATGAGGGCATGCTTGTCATTTCGGATCGCGGACCGGGAATCGAAAGCGACTCCGGCAACAAAGGCACAGGCATCGGCCTGGCCATCGTGGAGCACCTGACAAGGGAAATGGGACTTGGATGCCATGTGGAAAGCTCGGACGAGGGGACGAGGATCCGCATCTGGAAGCGGTGAGTAAACAAAGGGTGTACATGCGGGCGAAGAGCGAGGTCATTTCTAGCGGGAGTCATATGCAATTCAGGTGACTTTTCTCTGTTATGAGCACTTAGGCTGAGAAGTGAAGGATTCAAACCGCTTGAGGCTGTCATAGAAAGTGATTACGAACCACTGGATATACGAGAAGGAATCGGAATTTGCCGGTTCCTTTTTTGGTTGCGGAATTACACAAGCGTTCGTGTTCCTGGGTATTCTTGGAATGGCTGTCGACCATATATGATTTAAAAGTGGCGGGGGAGGCATTTATGGTTTTGGGTACGTCCGATTTTTACTATGAACATTCCACGTGTACACCAGCGAAGGGGACGGAATCGTTGCTGGAGAAGCGAAGCGTTCGCCAATAAATCCGGGAAACCCCCGCTGGGCAAATTCCGGTTTTCTGGATTTAACAGCGATCGGAAGAAAGATCCGGCACCGGAGCGGCCTTAGCTGCACCAAGTGACTCATAGCTCTTTTCACGAAATAACCGTTTGGATAGGCTGCCAGTTTTTTTAAAGTAAATTTAAACTTGGGGTCGACCGGCATTTAACCTTGGACATGTAGGATATATACCTGAGGTGATGAACGTGACGGAACTCGTCATTCAAACGAAAGGCTTATATAAAATATACAAAAAACGCGCGGCAGTCGTGGATTTGAACCTGGAGATCGCCCGCGGCGATATTTATGGCTTCCTGGGACCGAACGGTGCCGGAAAAACAACCACCATCCGCATGCTGCTTGGACTCATTCAACCAACGCGTGGCGCGATTCATTTGTTCGGCAAGGATTTGAAGAGTGAAAAAATGGACATTTTACGCCGGACCGGATCGCTCGTGGAGTACCCATCGTATTACGGCCACTTGACGGCCGTAGAGAATCTGGAAGCGATTCGCCGGATTACCGGCGGCCCGAAGTCCCGCATCGCGGAAGTGCTGGAGATCGTCTCCTTGACGAAGGAGGCCAAGCGTCCGGTCAAGGGATACTCGCTCGGGATGAAGCAGCGTCTTGGCATCGCGGCCGCCCTGCTGAACCATCCGGAGCTGCTCATTCTGGATGAGCCGACCAACGGCCTGGATCCGTCCGGGATACATGAAATCCGGGAGCTGATCAAGAATATGCCGCGCCAATACGGCATTACCGTGCTGGTATCCAGTCACCTGCTGGGCGAGGTCGAGCAGATGGCGGACAAAGTCGGCATTATCCGTGAAGGAAGGATGGTGTTCCAGGATACGATCGACAATCTGGTATCCACGGCTTCCAGCGGTTTCCGCTTATCGGTATCCGAGCCGGAGGCAGCGCTCGGATTGGCGCTGGACCTGGGCTGTGAAGGAGTTCTTCGTAATCAGATGCTGGAACTGGAGAGCATGCAGGATGCCAAGATCGCGCAACTCGTGAAGCGCTTGGTGGAGAACCAGCATGCGGTATACCGGGTGGAAGAGCAGCGGAGGTCGCTCGAGGATATCTTCATGCAGATCGTAGGGGAGGGAAGCCGGGTATGATGTTCCGTGCGCTTTCTGCCGATTGGCTGAAAATCCGGGGCAAAGGCATCTGGTTTCTCGCTGCGCTCGGTCCCATTGGACTGGCAGCAATGCAAGGGCTGAACTTCGGACTTCGCTATGATTACCTGATGAAATCCTACGCGGCAGATCCCTGGGGCGGGCTGCTGGAGAACGTGCTGTTTTTCGTGCCGATTGCCCTTTTTCTCGGGATTACGCTGGTCTGTTCGCTGATGGCCAACGTGGAGCATCAGCTGAGCTCATGGAAACAGCTTCTGGCATTGCCTATTTCCAGAACGGCAGTATTTAGTGCCAAGTTCCTGCAGGCCTTCCTAATTCTCTGCGTATCCTGTCTCCTTCTGTCGATCAGTACCGCCGTGCTTGGCATCCTACTGGGGATGGGCGCAGATCAAATGCCGTATCTGGATCTGCTGCGCATCGGTTTTGTGCAATTATTTGCTGCGCTTCCCATGCTGGCCTTTCAGCTGTGGATGTCATTGACCCTCAAGAACCAGGGAATCGCGGTTGGAATCGGGATTACCGCCTCCGTTGTATCGATGTTTGCCATGCAATTCCCTGATTGGATGCCGTTAAAGTGGCCGCTGCTGGCTTATATGGGGCCAGGAGAAGCCAAGGTCATCGGAGCGGGCTTGCTGCTGGGTGCAGTGATAACGTGCGCGGGCCTGATTCATTTTAACCGAAAGGATGTGGATTAAGATGACATCCTATATAAGAGCGGTGTCTGCCGAGTGGCTTAAGCTGTCCAAATCCAAATTGTGGCCGCAGATTTTCCTGTGCGCGATTCTGGTCATGATGCTGGGCATATTGAATGGGAAGCCTGAGGAGCTTGCGCCATGGGAGCATCTGATCAGCATTATGATCATTTTGCATGCCATGCTGCTGCTCCCGATTCTAACAGGTATTTTTAGTGCGATGGTGTGCCGGTATGAGCATTCGGGCGGGGGATGGAAGCAGCTGCTCGTCCTGCCGGTTTCTCGCGGAGCCGTCTATTTTGCGAAGTTCTCGGTGGTAGCCATGCTGCTTGCCGTGGTGCAGTTACTGTTCATGGGAGCCGTGTTGGGAGCCGGTTTGATCCACAAGGTGGATGCTCCGATTCCGTGGGAAATGCTGCTGCGCTGCGTGCTTGGTGGCTGGATTGCCTGCTTGCCGCTGGCCGCCCTGCAGCTTGGAGTCTCCACGGCATGGAGCAGCTTTGCCGCTCCGCTGGCATTGAACGTTGTGTTTACCATACCGAACATGCTGGTGGCCAACTCGCAGACGTATGCTCCATACTATCCGTGGACACAGCCGTTTCTGGCGATGATGCCCGTGGGTCAAGCCGATTTTGGCGCCTTCAACCTGCCGTTTCAGAATCTCATGACCGTGGTGGTGGGCGGGTTTCTACTATTCTTTCTCGCGGGCTTCGTCTATTTTCAGCGGAAAGAAGTGTAACCTTCAGAACTGAATTTCCGGCTTGCTTGGTTTCATGAAAAGGAGCTGCTCCTGGCCTTTACGGCCTGTTGGAGCAGCTCTTTTTTTATATTCCTATGTGTAACGAACCCTTGGTTTCGCTATTGAGGCAATTCTACCCAGACATAAGGGGTATTCGCCGCCTTTAATCCGTACTCAATAATCGTGATGACAGCAATGGTTTCCGCCGAGTTGACGGCAGGCTCGCCCGTTTCGAAGAAATTCACCAGATTCTCGATGAACAGGGCGAAGAAATTCGAATTCGCGGTGACCTGCTTGAAGCCCCCGTCGCCATTCTTAATCCCCAAGGTAAAAGGACAGTTATCCCCAAGATGATTCACGGTGGCTTGCCGTCCGTTCCCGAAATCGATCAGCAGGGCAGGGGAGTCAGGCGTTCCGATATACATCACCCGCTTCGGGCTGGTCCCCATCAGGCTGACGATCGGCTCGATCTGATGGATCGAATAATTGGCGAAGGCACCCGGTCCCCAGCTGCTGATCGTTTGAATATCGCTTCGGTCCAGCTCCGTGTATTCGCTGGCAAAACGAAGGGCGGACGTCGAATACATCGGCGTTCCGTGCTTTGCCGCCAGGTCGAACAGGCGGATGGCCGTTTCGCGGTCAGGCGCGAACGTTTTATCGATATAAGTCGGCTTGCCCGATTGCAGCGGCAGCTGGGACAGCTCCTCATGGAATTCCGGGTTATCCGGCGACAGCACGATCAGGTAATCGCTGCGCTCCACCACCTCTTCAATCGTGGGCAGCAGCTCAATGCCAAACTCCTGACTCCAGGCAGCGTTCGTGAGCCCGTTCTCTTTGTCTCTTTTGCCGTAGGCGTACACGACCTTCATGGCATGTTCCGATGCCTGCTCAATCCACCCGGGGTATTTATTCGCGTGGAATTGGTCCAGATGCAGGTCGATGAATCCGATTTTTTTCATGATAAAAGGGCCTCCCCGGCGTTCGAACTATAGGTTATAGGCTGTTCTGGGCAACGGGCTGCAGCGAAACCTCCGCGCCTTGGTCGGACGAGTCGTAAATCGCCTGGATGATCTGAGAGGAGAGGATGACCGTATCGATATGCGAAGGCTGCTTCTCCCCGGTTTGAATGCAGCGGATGAACCCGTCGATCTCATTCTGGAACATGCTGCCGAGATTGAATTTCGGCGTGGTTTCGATCAATGCGCCGTCCTCCGTAGTGTAGAAGGTGAAGTCCGCTCCGTATTTCAGCCGGATGCCGCCTTTGTCGCCGAGGAAGTCGATGAACATCTCTTCGGCGCCGATATTTTGCGCCCATGCGCCGTTCAGGGAAATGGTCGGGCCTTCCGTGCGGACGAGAGCCGTGACAAAATCGTCGACGTCATACGTGCCGTCATATTTCGGCGGACCTGCCCACATCTTGAGGAAGGTGTAATTCTCCATGTCTTTGCCCAGCTTGCAGTAGGCCTGGCCGGAGACGGTCTTCGGCTTCGGATCGCCCGTACAGTACATCACGACATCGAGGAAGTGAACGCCCCAATCGATCAGCGCGCCGCCGCCGGCAATGGCTTTGGTCGTGAAGGCGCCGCCGAGACCCGGGATCGAACGGTGGGAACGGAAGCTGGCATATACGTGATACAGCTCGCCAAGATCGCCGTTTTGGATCATTTTTCGGATTCTGTTTACGCTTTCATTGTAACGGTTGACCACCCCGATATTGAGCGTTTTGCCCGTTTCGTGCTGAACCTTCTGCATTTCCAGCGCTTCCGCGTAGGTACGGGCTGCCGGTTTTTCGCATAATACATGCTTTCCTGCCCGCAAGCAATCGATGGCGATGGAAGCATGAACGTCATTCGGCGTACAGATCGATACGGCGTCGACCTCAGGGTCGTTCAGGATCTGGTTGTAATCTTCGATGGCTTGGCCGCATTCGTATTTGGCAACGGCGGCATCGGCCCGATCCTTCACGATATCGCAGAAATATTTGATCTCAGCGTCTTCGTTGGCCATGTAGGCCGGAATATGGGCGCTGTTCGCAATCGTGCCGCAGCCAATCACGGCAATTGTAATTTTGTTCATCGGTTCTCCTCCAAAATCGTGGATTGATGATGCAGTGATGACATGAGCCTGTCAGTTGATTCTTCGTTATTGCTTGCCCCGAGTATAGCATGTGAGCGATCGCTTCGATTTCACTATCGTGTTTATTTATTGGATTATCGTACCGAGGCGCTAGTCCACGGTTTTAAAAGCGTTCTTTTTATAGTAAGCGGGGGTCGTTCCCGTGTATTTCTTGAAAATACGACAGAAGTAGGGAAGCTCGTTAAACCCGACCTTGAAGCACACATCGGTTACCGTGAGTTCAGGCTCCGTGAGCAGCCGCATGGCCATCCGTATGCGGTAGTTAGCCAAGTACTGGCTGAAGGTCCAGCCGGTCACTTCTTTGAACCGTCGGCAAAAATTCGTTCGGGACATCATCGTCATCGCGCAGAGATCCTCCAGCCACAGAGGCTGGTCGTAATGGTCGTGAATATATTGAACGGATTCCAAAATGGGCTCCCGGTACGGGGCGCTGCCCGCGGTTACCGATATATGCTTGCCTTGCTCGGCATGCTCGCGGTTCACAATCGCCAGCAGCTTCAGCAGATTGGCCTTCAGCAGAATATCGTAGAATGGCCCCCGGCTTCCGTATTCGGCCAGCATTTCGGCCAAGAGCTCCTTTACGGCGAGGTCGCTGCCTCCGGTCAAGGTGATTTTGAGCGGGACGCGGTCTTCGGTCGTAATAAAAGGCTTGATGAAGGAAAGGTCGAACAGCTGCGGCTCGGTCGGCATTCCCTCCAATCGTTCGTTGATGAAGGCCGGCATGAATTCGCACCCCAGCACCTCCATTTCTTTCCCGGGTATCATCTCCACGCGATGGACGCTATAAGGAGGGAGGACGAATATATTGCCCTGGATCATTCGGTATTTTTGACCATAGAGCGTATGGATGAATTCGCCTTTGCTGACATACCAGATTTGAAGATAGTCGTGCATATGATCGGATAAACTCCCGAACTGTTCGGTAATGCGGTACATTTTGCAGGGCAGGCCGTTCGCCATCTCCAGCTCCGACGTAAAGTAGGCGATTCCTCTTCGGGTGCACTCGGCGATATCCGGTTCCAGCCAGTGAATAGCCATCGTTCATTTCCTCCTCACGCTCGTGTCGATCCTGTTATTAACAGCATAACTGATTAAGGACATGAAGGAAGAGAAAAAGTTGAAAAAGTTAATCGAATTCTGCGTTCAAGGAGAGAAGCGATATCATAAGGAGATTTATTTGGAGGGAGTCAGTATGTGCAGCAAAGAGCCGAGGCGTCCTGAAACACAGGAGTAACCTCGGCTCTTTTTCGTTACGGGCAAAACTCCTTCAGCATCTGCTCCTTCACTTCTTCAATGGGGAAGTGCTGGGGATAAGTGGATATCATCAGCATGATGCCCTGCAGGGTAGAAGAAAAGTACAAGGAGCGTTTGTGCGGCTCGGGAACTCCGAGGTCTTCGAATATACGGCATTGAATCTCAAACTGTCGTGCAGCCTCTTCCACAAGACGCTTGCTGTAGGGAAACAGCTCTTGATCCGCTTCGGGCTGGGTTTGAAGATGCAAGTAAAAACGGAATACTTCCGGCTGCCGATAGACGTTGTCGATGGCTTGCTCCAGAATAAATTTCAACTGATCTGCGGGTGCTTGGAGTGAAGCGGCATTTTCTATGACTTCGGCCACGCCTGCGATTCGTTCCTCGACCATAGCGGCCAGCAGTCCTTCCTTGCCTGAAAAGTAGTTATAGAGCAGCCCTTTGGATATTCCGGCTTGCTTGGCTACATCGCTAATGGAAGTGGCGTGGTAGCCCTGATGGATAAACAAATCCATGGCGGCTTCTAAAATTTTGTCTTTCGCCATCTGGCGTATGCGTTCATTTTCGCTAGGTGTGCGCGGCATGAAATCTTCATTCCTTCACGAATGGGGTGATATCGCGGGATAACTCCTCCGGATGCGTTAATGTGACCATGTGATCCGCTCCCGCGATGGTGGTAAAGCGAACGTTCGGAACTCTCCGAAATTGTTCCCCTACCTGCTGGTTATCGGGCAGTTCATGATCTCCTATGATAAAGAGCGTGTTGACCGAGATATCCTGTAATCGCTCCCTTTTTGAACACGCATTTTCAGGATAATGGATTATGAACTCCGTGGCAATCCGGCCGCCCATAGAATGTCCAATAACCGCAGCTTGCGAAATATTCAGATGATCAAGAAGAGACAACAGATCTTCAACAAAGTTTGGCGGCTGAACGGGAGATGGGGAGCGTCCGGCTCCGCGGCCATCAAAGGCAATCACGTAAAAGTTCTCAGATAAGGAAGGAACAAGAAAGCTCCAATCCCGCATATCGGCTCCACCGCTGTGAACAAGGACAACAGGCTTACCACTACCGTGCACTTCATAGTGCAGATCCAATAGAATACCCTCCAATCGATCATCGATTTCCAATGATTGCAGCCCTTGATCCGCTTTACTTTATTATTAAATGAATGGTTGGTCAATATGAAACGGGAACGGTTGTTGAAATGCTATCGGCATTGGAATCTTACTGTAAAAATCGCTGTGAATTAATTCACTAATGTTATTTGTGAATTATGTTACAATCGAAAAAAATAAACTTGGCGGATGAGGAGGAACGGACGATGGCTCGTTATTTTAACGGTAAAGAAGTGGAACTGCTGGCTCCTGCCGGAACATTCGAGATATTCAAAACCGTCATTGACGCAAAGTGCGATGCCGTATATTTCGGGGGACCATCCTTGAACATGCGCATGATGCGCAAAGGCTATAACTTAAGTTATGAGGAAGTCAGAGAAGCCGTCCAATTGGCCCATGAGCGCGGTAAACGTGCCTACATTACAGTGAACAACCTGATGAATGAAGAGGACCTGGAGGAAGCGAAGCGTTATTTCGCCTTTTTGAACGAGATTGGCCCGGATGCCATTATCGCGCAGGATCTGGCCGTGTTTCCTCTGATTCAAGAGATGAACTATACGAATATACCGGTTCACTCCTCGGTCATGATGAACGTGCACAATCTGGAGATGATTGAAGCCGTCAAAGCATTGGGCGTTTCCCGTGTCGTGGCTTCGCGGGAGATGGACTTGAAGACAGCGGAGGTGCTCCAGGCTAGGAGCGGAATGGAGTTCGAGTACTTCGTGCACGGCGATATGTGCACCGTTCATGGCGCTAACTGCCTGTACAGCTCCATGCTGTTCGGCAACAGCTCCAACCGGGGGCGATGCATGAAACCTTGCCGCTGGGATTATCGGGTGAAAAAAGACGGCTACCTCTATCCTACCGAGTACCCGCTTGCGGCGAAAGATATGTATATGTACGAGCATATTCCGGAGCTGATCAAGTCCGGCATTACCAGCTTCAAAATTGAAGGACGCATGAGAGACATCGAATTTTTGCTGATGGTCGTTAATTCTTACGGGGATGCCATCGATCGTTACATTGCGGATCCACTGGGCTATAACCGCGAGGACGGGGCGGATACGCTGCATAAAAACCGGAAGCGCGATTTCACGACAGCTTATGCCTTTGGCAAGCCGGGACTGGAGTTCATCAATCGCCGTTATGAAGGAACAGGCAAGTTTTACAGTACGGGGAAGGTGTTCAGCACGCCTACCGCGGAACGCGAGATGAAGGAGGAACGGGTGCTCCAGGTGAAGGAATCGCTTCTTCTTGCGAAGCGGGAGCAGCCGGGCACGTCGATTCCGCAAATTACGGTGCATGTCAACACGGTGGAGCAGGCCCGTGCGGCAATAGAAGAAGGGGCGGATGTCATCTACCTGACCGGCGACGTGTTCCAGCCGGATCGTCCGTTTGGACGTGAAGATATCGAAGCCTTGACGGCGGATAAACGAAACGCGGAGATCATCCTTGGCATGCCCCGCATGATGAATGAGCTTCAGATGGAGCAGTATCATCAGTTCCTCAGCGCAGGCAAGGAGTATAACCATTATGGCCTGGACGGCCTGCTTGCGACCAACATCGGTGCCATGCACAAGTTCCAATCCCTAGGGTTGCCGCTGATTGCCGATTTCAGCCTGAACATATACAACCATACGGCGGCCTCGTTTTATAAGGACCATTTTGGCATATCCCGAATCAATCCGTCCCTTGAGCTTCAGCTCCATGATTTGACGAAGTTGCTGCGTCATCCGGAGATTCCCGTCGAGATCATCGTTCACGGCTCGCCCATTGTGATGTATCTGGAGCATGATTTATATGCCAATGCGGCAGAGTTCGAGCCCATAGCGGAAGAGGACAACCGGTTCGTGGATAACCGTCATCTCGTGCTGCTTACGGATAAAGGGGAGAACCCCGTATACCGGGATGCCGCAGGGCGTAACCACTTGGCGCTGGCGAAGGAGCTATGCTGCATGCCGTTCTTGAAGGAGCTGCACGAAGCGGGCGTGAATCATTTCCGTATTGAAGGAAAAACGTATACGACGGAGCAGCTTCGCGGCCTGGTGCGGACATATCGTCAAGCTGCGCTGAACCTGGATGCATGCGGCAGGCTGTATCAAGGGATGGCACCCATTTACGCCGGGTTCACGCTCGGTTCGCTCCAATTTGGCCATTCCCTGGAACTGGAGCTGACTGAAGTATAAGATCCGCTTTGAGACGGAGTATCAAGATGAACCCGATGTGTGCCATTTTCCTTGGTCTATTTTCACGGAACAGAACATGGGAGAAACGAAAACAATTCAAAAGAGGTGAATATCCATGACGCATGCAGAACTGACGTATATCGGTCCGGAAGCCATCGTGGCAAAGCGTCGGGAGTACGGTTACCCTTGCACAGCCAATTTCTATAAAGAACCGCCCCAGATCGTCAGCGGCAAGATGTATAAGCTTTACGGCCATGATGGCAAAGGGTATGTCGACTTCTTCACGGGGGTGTCGGTTGTCGCCTGCGGTCACTGCAATGAAGCTATTACGGCAAGAACAATCGAACAGTTGCAGACGCTCCAGCATACGTCAACCATTTACCTTACCCAGCCGATGGCAGATCTGGCGGAGCGGTTGGCAAACGGCGTTTTGCCTGGCAGCCTAAAGCGAACGTTCTTTGTGAACAGCGGCTCCGAAGCGAATGAAGGCGCGCTGCTTGTCGCCCGTCTGCACACAAAACGCCGCAATTTTCTGGCGCTGGAATACGGCCTTCATGGCCGCACCTTCCTGACGATGAACGTGACCGGCATCCCGATGTGGCGTACTGATGATTTCCTGGACCAGGAGGTGACTACGTTTATTCCGCGTCCCTATGATCCTGCCATGGATCAAGATGCTGCCGCTCGCCGCTCCCTGGATGCCTTGGCGAGTGTGCTCGCGGCGAAGGGAGACACCTTCGCCGCAATGATCGTGGAGCCGATCCAAGGCAATGGGGGGATGATCGTGCCGCCGGATTGGTATTTCCGTGAGCTGAAGGCGATGCTGGAGCGGTACGGCATCCTTCTGATTGCCGATGAAATCCAGACAGGCTGCGGCCGCACGGGACGCATGTTCGCGATCGAGCATTACGGCATTGTACCGGACATTCTGACCATGGCGAAGGCACTAGGCAATGGCGTGCCCATCGGTGCTTTCTCCACGACGGATGATATTGCCGCCAGTCTAAACCGACCATCCGCCTCCACTTTCGGCGGCAACCCGGTGTCATCCGCCACGGCGCTTGCCGTATTGGATTACATCGAGCAGGAAGGCTTGGTCGAACGTTCTCTGCGTGTCGGCGGGCAGCTTATCGAAGGATTGAGGGAGCTGCAGGGCCGATACGGGCTTATCGCCGATGTCCGAGGCAAGGGTTTTATGGCCGGGGCCGAAATCCGTGGAGCGACCGATGAGGAAAGTGCTGCATGGACGGATATCATTCTGGAGCGCATGAAGGAAGAAGGATTCATGATCGGCAAAAATGGCATCGGCCGAAACGTGCTGGCTTTCCAGCCGGCCATGATGATCCCGGAAGAAGAGATTGAAGCGATGCTCCGCGCCTTGGATAAGGTGCTGGCAGGGTTATCCCAAACGTAAACGAATGAGGTTGGATCCATATGCAGATGATGTATAAAGTCGTTCATAAGACCAAAATGTTCGGAGAACTGGTGATGTTCTCCCACACGCTGTTCTCGCTGCCCTTTGCGATCATTTCCATGATCTGGGCCGCCGGCGGCGTACCGTCATGGCATGTCATGCTGTGGTCGTTGATTGCGCTGGTTGCCGCGCGCAATGGGGCCAATGCCTTCAACCGCATCGCCGATTTGAAGTTCGATGCTGCGAACCCGCGAACCGCAAATCGCCATATGCCGAGAAAGCTCCTGCTGCCTCGCGAAGTATACGTATTTGTGGTCGTTAACTTTGCCATCTTCATTCTCGCGGCAGGGATGCTGAATCCACTCTGCTTGGGACTTTCGCCGGCAGCGATCGTGCTGATCTGCACGTACTCGTACACGAAGCGCTTCACCTGGCTGTGCCATCTGTACCTGGGCTTCACGATTGCTTCGGCTCCGATCGGGGCATGGTTTGCCGTCACGGGGCAATTTGCCTTCATTCCCTTTATCATCGGTACCGTCGTGATGCTCTGGATTGCTGGCTTTGATATCATTTACGCCACGCAGGATATCGAATTCGATCGCAGCACCGGCTTATGGAGCATTCCCCGCGTGTTTGGGTTAGAGGGCGGACTGCTCATTTCCAGAATGCTGCACGGGATTATGGTCATGCTGCTGCTTTCCCTTTACTTTATCCAAGGTTTGGGCTGGCTCTACTTGACGGGAATTGCCATCTCGGTGTTACTGCTGGCTGTGGAGCATCGCATCATCAAGCCTTCCAGCCGCAGACGGATGCATCTCGCCTCCTACAACCTGAATCAGGTGATTAGTTTGACGATTCTGCTGTTTACTTTGGCGGATCAGTTTTTGCTCGGATAAAAAAACTCCCTTCGACTGCCGGCCCGCATACACGGGCCATATGGCATTCAAAGGGAGTTTGATGTTTATTGCCCGGCTTTCAAGATCGCAAAGCCGTATGCAGGCAGCTTCACGGTCAGCTGGCCGTGCTTCGCGCTAAGGCTTTCGCCGTTCCACAAGTTCGTCCACTGGCTGTCCAGCACAGGGAGGGTCATCGTGTTGCCCGCCTTGTCATTGTTGACGGCAATGAGGATCGTTTCATTGTCGTCCTCGCGCAGGTAAGCGATTTTGCCGCCGTTCTTCTCGGCCTTCAAAAATTTGAAGGTTCCCGTGCGAAGAGCGGAATGCTCTTTGCGGAGCTTAATGAGCGTTTGGTAGAAATGGAACAGGTCCTTGTCATGCTTGGACTCATCCCATTCCATGCATTTGCGGCAGCCCGGATCGTGTCCGCCGTCCATGCCGATTTCGTCGCCGTAATAGATGCAAGGCGTGCCGAAGTACGTGAACTGGAACATCGACGCGAGTTTCATCAGGCGTTTGTCTCCGTTCGCCTGCGTTAACAATCTTGCGGTGTCATGGCTGTCCAGCAGATTAAACATGACTTCGCTGGCTTGTCTTGGGTAACCGGCAAGCTGCTTGCCGAGCATGAAAGAGAATTTCTCGGCATCGGCGGTACGGTTGATGAAGAAATCCAGTACGGCATTTGTGAACGGGTAGTTCATGACGGCGTCAAACTGGTCGCCTTCCAGCCAGATGGAGGATTCATGCCACACTTCGCCAAGGATATAAGCATCCGGGTTGGCTTTTTTCACGACTTGGCGGAATTCGCGCCAGAAGCTGTGCCCCACCTCGTTGGCTACATCCAGACGCCAGCCGTCAATGCCCGTTTCCTTGATCCAGTACTCGGCGGCCTTGAGCAGATAAGTCCGGACTTCCGGATTCTCCGTGTTCAGCTTTGGCATCAGCGGCTCGAATGCAAAGGTATCGTAAGTCGGAATGCCATCCACCACTTCCAGCGGCAGGGAGCGAACGTAGAACCAATCCTTATATTTGGAGTTCATGCCGTTCTTCTGCACGTCAACAAACGGCGCAAACGTTCTGCCGGAATGATTGAAGACCGCATCCAGCAGGACGCGGATTCCGCGCGCGTGGCACAGATCGACCAGTTTCTTCAGCGTGTCCTTGTCGCCGAACTGCGGATCGATTTCCATATAGTCTTCGGTATCGTATTTATGGTTCGTCGTTGCCGTGAACAGCGGCGTAAAATAGATCGCGTTAATGCCCAGCTCGCTTAGATGATCGAGATGGTCGATAACCCCCTGAAGGTCACCGCCGAAGAAGTTCTTCGGCGTCGGTTCGGCACTGCCCCAAGGCAAGGCGCCTTCCGGGTCATTGCTTGTGTCCCCATTCGCGAAGCGTTCCGGGAAGATTTGATAGAAGATCGCGTCTTTGACCCATGCCGGCGGGTGGAACACGTCATCCGGATTGATGAACGGGTATTCGAACAGGCGGTCCGGATTGGCCGGCGGCTCCGTCAGGAAATCATATTCGGTCATCCAGCGTTTCTCGTCGCCCTGTTGGAGCAGGAAGCCGTATTTCAAGCGGCGGTAGGGAGGGGTTGCCTCGCACTCCCAATAATCGAACATTTCATCCGAGGACAGCTTGGTCATCGGAATATATTCCATCGTTTGATCCCACAGGTACTTGTCCCCTGCAAGAGCGTACACTTCGGTAAGGTCGTCTTTTTTAGTGCGGATTCTGAGGTGGATGGTCGTGCCGTTATAAGCATAGGACCAGTTTTTGCGCGGACGGTGATAGATGGCTTCCAAGAACATCGATAATTCCTCCTTAAGTAGGTAAATTAAAAAAAGGCACAGCCAGGACTATGAATAGCCGAGGTTGTACCTTTGTAAGATAACATTGCCTTTAAATTATGAGGTTTGGATCTGGGTGACTATGATTTCATTCGTTATTTAAAAATATACCATGGGCTCTTAGCGTATACAAGTCCTATATCGAAGTCGCTGATCCTGTGCGGCAACGAGGCAGCAGGGTGCGGATTTTCAAGCGGGATTCTGCCGGGCGGGGCAGGTCGTAAGGAAAGCGCGGGTGTTTGTTGTATAATATAGGGACAAGGACAAGCCTGACAGTGCAGATACGTAGTATAGGAGGACAGTCACATGCAATACGACGATCAGATGAAAAACCGAATCAAGCGGATTGAAGGACAGCTTCGCGGCATCCTAAAAATGATGGAGGAGAACAAGGACTGCAGGGAGGTCATCACGCAATTATCCGCTTCGCGTACGGCAATCGACCGGACGATTGGCGTTGTCGTCAGCTCCAACCTGGTGGATTGTGTACGGAAGGCCGAAGCGAATGGTGAGGATACGGAGAAGCTTGTGCAGGATGCCGTTAATTTGCTCGTAAAGAGCAGATAAAGGTTAGGATAGCAGGCAGGGTAAAATCCTGAATGAACCAATCCCCTCAGGTATTCAACCCATGGCGGAAGCACTTGGACTTTGAGTGGAACTTCTCGGAATTGAAAATGGCATCCAAAAGTGAAGGATACGGGTCGTTAACGGGTCTGGCGTTCGGGCTAGGAAATTTGTAAACGGACAAAATGGGTAAAGATAAAGATGACGGTTTTACTAAAAGGAGGGTACTCAGATGTCTGTGAACGAACAAATTATACTAACCAAAAGGCCGCAAGGCATGCCGGATGAGTCGGATTTTACATTTGAGGAGCAGCCTTTGCCCGTTCCGCAAGCTGGAGAAGTCTTGGTACGGACCGTATACTTGTCGGTGGATCCGTATATGCGGGGCAGAATGAGCGATGCCAAGAGTTATGCGAAACCTTACGAGGTAGGAGAGGTTATCGCTGGAGGCGCAGTAGGGCAGGTGATGGAATCGACGGATCCGACCTATCGGGAAGGCGATTTTGTTGCAGGAACATGGGGCTGGCAGCGCTTTGCCGCCGTGCGGACCGGCACGCTGCGTAAGGTCAACCCGGATCTGGCGCCTGTATCGACCGCCCTGGGCGTACTGGGAATGACCGGTTTGACTGCCTATTTCGGACTGCTGGATATCGGTCAGCCGAAGGAAGGCGAGACGGTGGTGATATCGGGTGCCGCAGGTGCTGTTGGCATGATTGTCGGACAGATTGCCAAGATCAAAGGGACTCGCGTGATCGGTATTGCCGGTTCTGACGAGAAAACCAAGTACCTGACGGAAAAGCTGGGGTTTGATGCAGCGATCAATTACCAGACCGAAGATCTGGCCTCGGCTTTAGCGGAAGCTTGCCCGAATGGGGTGGACGTCTATTTCGATAATGTCGGCGGTGAGGTTTCCGATGCGGTGCTGCGTCTTATCAACAAAAATGCACGGATCCCGATTTGCGGCCAGATCGCACTCTATAACCTGGAAAAACCCGATACGGGTCCGAGAATTCAGAGCCTGCTGCTGACCAATACGGCACTGATGAAGGGCTTCCTGGTCGGCGACTACGCCAATCGGTACAATGAGGCATTGCATGAACTGGCCGAATGGCTGAGGGATGGTAACATTCAGTACGCCGAACATATCGTCGACGGTTTCGAGAAGACCATTGAGGCATTTCTGGGGCTCTTCTCCGGGGAGAATCTCGGGAAACAGCTGGTGAAGGTAAGCGAAGAGCAAAGTTAGTCTTTGGATATATATAATAAAAGAGTGTCGAATTCACGCGCTTCGTGAAACTCCTCCTAAGGGAGTTTCGCGACCGGGACGGGTACAACCGTCCGGTTTGCGTGAACATCGGCACTCTTTTTTTGCGCTTATTAAGTTTCATGACTAGTTAACGATGGAACATGTCCGCTATATAGCCGCTCCTGGTGTCGTAAATTGCTGATACTGGCGATACATCGAGATGCGCCAGTGGACAATCATGCCGTAAGCCAGCATGAAGAACAACGCCGCGGTCTGCGGGATGGAAATATGCTGCTCAATGTAACCGTGGAGCAGGAGCCGGACAGTCAGCAGGCCGAGCAGAATGTAAACAAAGCTTTTCGATTTCTGCATGAAGATCTGGCCATCGACCTTCTCGAATTTGGTGCTGCGAATCAGTGGATAGGAGAAGATGAACCAGCCTACCAGAAAGGCAATTCCCGCCCACCATATCGGGATGCGTACCTGCGGCTCAACGAACATCAGAAACCCGGTGCTCATCGCTAGCGGAGGGATGATGATCTTCTTGACGGTGACGGGGCGGTGACTCGCTTTCATTCGAATGAAAATAACGGTCAGTGCCATAACCAGCATCGCAATCGTAGAGCCTATTTGAAGAATTGGGGAATCGAAATTAACCACAATTCAGAACCTCTTTCCATAAATAAAGTGACATGAAATGTGCTGCCTTTTGATTATAGCACATTCTGATGCCAGGCAAAATCAGGCAGGTGCGGGAGGTAAGGCGCTTTTTAACGCCGTCTGTCTTGAAGCTGGAGCCCAGCGACGAAACTGCGGATCATGAAATCCAGACTTTCATCTACATTCAAATCCATGGCGAATTGGCCTGCACGTTCCAGGGATGAGAAGCCGTGGCATAGGCTGCGAAAGGTCCGTACGGCATGCAATGCATCCGCCTCGCTGAACTGGTACGGAGCTAAAATTTGAAGCAGAAGCTCGACAATCTGATTGCCTACTTGCTGCGCCTCCTCCTGTTCCGGACGGAGAGGCTGCAATGCGGCTTCGTACAATCCGGGGTGAGATCGGGCAAAGTCGACATAGGTAAGGCATACATAACGCAGGGCATCCTCGCCTGACCGGCCGGCGACAGCCTTCAGCAGCCGATCATGCAATGTCTGGAGGCCATACAGCATCAGGGCAGCATGCAGACCGGGCAGGCCGTCTACATGGTTATACAGGGAAGGCGACCGAACGCCAAGCTTACCTGCAAGTGCGGCCAAAGTCACGGTATGAAGTCCATCCTGATCCGCTAGTTCGGCAGCGGTTTGAAGCAGTTGAAGCCGGTCGATTCCGGGTCTCGGACTCATTTTGCATTCCTCCTGATCGTAGATTCCGCATGGGCAACGGCCTGCTGCATGGCACCCACCGGATTCTCTAGCATCCGTCCATGGCCGACAGCCAGAACGGAGGGCTTCCGTGCGGTTAGTGTTTTGGCGCTTTCCAAGGCGAGCTCCTTGCTCCAGGTCGCCATGGCAGGGAAGGGAAACCAGGGCTTGAGCACACCGGATACGGCTAATCCGCCCCGTGTTTGCCAAGCATCGCCGGCAATCAGAATACCGCTGCGCTCATCGAGAAATGCCATATGCCCCGGCGTGTGCCCGGGAGTGGCGATGGCCTTGAGCGAACCAATGGAATCCCCGTCACCCAGAAGCACATCCGGAACGGTGGTTATGTTCTTGGGAATATCTCCGCGAATCGGAGTTTGCAGTTCTCCAGGCTGGAGCTCGGCATTTCCCTTAAGCAGCAGCGCATCTCGCCGCGAGATGTAGACCGAAGCATTCGGAAGCTCTTTCTTTAACCCGTCGAGCGCTCCGACATGGTCGCCGTGGGCATGGGTCAGCACGATTCGGGTGATGGGTTTGCCTATAGCGGCTGCCGCTTGAAGGATTCCCTGCTGGGAAAATGACATGCCTGTATCAATCAGCGTAACCCCGTCGCTTTCTTCTACAAGATAGACATTTACCGGGAAAAGACGAGGAAGAAAAGAAATTTGAGTTACGTGCTCAATCGTCGTTTTTAACATAATAACATTCCCCTCTCACTTAAAACTAATGATGTTAGTATAATAACTAATAATATTAGTTTTATCAAGCCCGAATTTTAACATTTTCATGAAATGGATCTTCTAACCACTAAAATTTTTATATATTTACCAAATTTTGAGTGCAATTTTCATCATTTTACGTTACCATAAAGATAGATATACGGAAAAAAATGTAGATTATTGAGATGAAGGGTGAGGGGCGGACGACATGGATATTTTCAAACGCATCGTACTTCTGATGGTGATGTATGCCTTCTCCGCAGTACTGTTGTATGTAGCCAGTCAGCACACGCCATATCTGCTTCCTGTCATCTGGATTTCTGCTCTTATGCTACTGTTATGCGGCATCGGCTATCTGGGATACCATTACTTCTTTAAAGGACGCAGAAAACGAAGTTAATCGAGAAATACGTTACAAGTCTGCCTAACCGGGCGGGCTTTTTTTGTGCGAAAAATAAAAAAACCGTTTGAATCGCTTCGCAGTCTTATATACAGTGATGTAAATAAGCGAGACAGGTCGGATAAGGGGAAGGGTAATCGGATAATGGATAATAAAGAGCTTGCGGCGGCTGCCTGCAGCGGGGACGAGGAAGCGTTCTATGCACTCGTTACGGAGCACCGGAGGCGCCTATACGGAATTGCATATAGTTATTTGCATAACGAGAGTGACGCACTGGAGGTATTGCAGGAGACGGTATGCCGGGCGTGGATGAAGTGCCGGAAGCTGAAGCATCCGGAGGCCTTTGTTCCTTGGCTTATTCGGATCCTGATTAACTGCTGCGTGGATGAGCAGAAACGGAAAAAACGCATGGTTCCGGTTGAAGAAATTCGCAGCCAGGAGACGGCTGCCGAGATGGTCAGTGACAGCAAGCTGGATCTGGAGCGTGCGCTCAGCCGCATGAAACCCAAATACCGCCATGTGCTGATTTTGAAATACTATCAGGACATGACGATCATCGATATCGCCAATATTCTCGAGGTTCCGGAAGGGACGGTCAAAACCCGTCTGCATCAAGGATTAAAGCTGCTTCGGCAAAAAATCGAGCCAGGAGGTGCCATATTCCATGTTTGAGAAGGAAGAGCGAATGCTGAACGAGATGAATAAAGATACGGAGATCAGCGCAGCGGTTGTATCCGATGAAGCATTGGATGCGGCGGTTCGAAGCGGGATGCGAAGAGGTCGGCGCACGCAGCGGAGCCGGGCACGAATAGCCACCGTCTCTGCCGTGGTTGTAACCGTAGCGGCTGCGCTGCTGTTTGTAGTATGGGGCGGGAGCGGAGAGCTGGTGAATCCCAAAAAGCAAATGGCGGCTCAAGGGCCGTATCCGCCATTGACCGGATTTGATTTCGGAGAAGATATTACGCTGAATACAGCCAACAAATACGGCATGATTCAACCGGTGAATCAATCGGTAACCAAGGGGGATTATACGGTAACGGTGAACGGGATACTTGTAGGCTCCCAGCAGATGGAGGTGTTCTATACGGTCCAAAACCATGCGGAGAATCCCGCAGACTTAAAGAGAGTGGAGATGAAGCGCCGGGGATCCAGCGAACCGCTGCCTTACAGTATTGGGTCGTCGGGTGGAACCGATATTAAGCCCGGCGCCGGCAAGCTGTTCCATTCCCGATCGTACATTCATATGGGCGAGAATCATCCTATACCTGAAGAGCTGACGTTATCTTTTAAGATTGCCCCCTATTCAACGAATACGGCTTATGAATCCTCTACAGAGAACGAGCAGGTGCTCGATCTTAACGTATCCGTTGATATGGAGACAGTCCGGAAGTATATTAGCACGATTCCGCTCAACAAAATGCTGCAGATTGAGAGCCAGAGGTTCTATTTGAAAGAAGCCGTGTTGTCTCCTGCCGGAATCGTCTTGAAAGCTAACATCCCTTCCAGCAATACGATGAAGGTATCCGGTTTATGGGATGTGTATTTGGAAGCCGTGGTTAACGGAGAAAAGGTCAGATTGAACAGTGATTCCGCGTTTTTGCCCGGTGCAGGCGGTGGAGAGATGACCTACTTCTTCGACAGCAATATTTTGGAGAAGCCGGAATCCATCACGCTGAAAGCGAGCGGTTTCCAGGCCGTGGATCCCTCCAAGATGAAACTGGTGGTGGATACGGATAAGAAGGAGATCATCTATTCACCGGACGGCGACCTTCGGTTCGGAGAGTACACGGGGCATACGCTGACATTTGAATACGAAGAGCAGGCTGACCGGCATATGGGCAGCGTATCGATTGAGCCGGAATTCGTGGACGGGGAGGGGAAAAAGCATAAAATTAATGAGGATGCGGGCGGGCTCAGTTCCTCGTCCCGTTCTTCATCGGATACCGAGGAAAGCCTCATCACGCAGTATATCCACCTTAAACCCGGGGATTACCCGCAGCCGCTTACGTTTACGTTAAGCAGCTACCCTGGTGTCATGGAGCAGGCATTCGAGGTGCCGATTCAATAAAGTTAGAGATGCTGAAGGCTCATCAGGATAACCACAACGCCGATTGCGATGGTTATTTTGCCGGCGAATTTTAGATACCATATTCTCAAATCGCTGAGTTCAATATCATCCCTCGTTCTTCTGAACCACCAAGAATGCGGATTTCGGATGGCGTATAGACCAATCGCGATGAATGCGATACCTATGAATGCTGTAGATATGAAGTTGATGAACATGCGTTAATCGGCTCCTTTCTTTAGTGATAATACGTATGGTTAATCAATAAAGTTCTAACATATGTATAACGAAGGAGCATTCCTTCTTAAAGTTATGCTCCCGAATTAAGGGCGCAAAAAAGGAATCGCCCCCGACCATGATGGCCGGAGGCGGCTCCTTTTTTTCATTTATGATATCTTGAATCATGGGCTTGATTACGCTATCCCTTATGTTCGGTAGGGGAGCTGCCTTCGGGTCCCTTGGCATCCAGGAGCTCAATTAGAGCTTTGGGCACCCCGTTGAGCATCAGCCACTCACGAAGCGTTTCGATGGCGCGGATATGTCCATTCCCCTCATCCCGCCAGGTCAGCAGCTCGACGACCTTAATGACGAGGAGCATGAGCTCCATTTTGTCATGCTCGGTTTGGTCCGCACGGATTTTTTGGAATACGGCTTCTTTCTCCCAATCCAGCAGGATCTCTTCACCAATGGTTGGTCTCATGAGTGAATAGCTGTAATCGCACTGCGGGCAGAGTACGGTGGTGAACTGTTCTGATTTGAACGTAACCCCGATATCCGCTTGACACTGACGGCAGTGAAATTGGACTTCAATTGCTGAGTTCGTTTCCATATCTATGATGCCTCCTTCGAAGAGAAAGGTATCTACTAATACCCAATAGTCGGTAACTATGACCCATCATCCGATGAAAGAGGTGCAAGAAACCTGAAAAAAGAACCGCCTGTTAAGGGCGATTCTTTAAGGCTGGAGCATATGAGTCAATGTTAACGTCTACCGCGTGCTTTTAACATAGGTTAGCACATTATAGAGGAAAGCCAGAATGCCCAGCGTTACCAGAACGCCTCCAACGGCAATGACCGGCTCTACCGATTCCATGCCGCTTACCAGCAGTGCGAGACCAATCATCATGACAGGCAGTCCGATATTGTGCAGCCAGAAATGCACTTTGCCTGCGGTGGATTCCCCGGCTGCGGGGAACTGAACATAAATAACACCTGCTAGAGCCAGGGATGCCCAGCCCAGAAGGTTGACGTGTGCATGAACTGAGGTGTAATCGTAGCTGTGGGATATCGACATGTACATGCCGAGTAAGATCCCGAGCACGAAGTAAACAGCGGCGATCTTAATTAATTTGACACCCATAAAACCCCTCCTTATGGATTACTACTATGATATATGTCTGCTATGGTGAAGTAGACCAAGAGGGAAGAAGATTTCATAATGAACCATGCAAAAAAAGAAACCGTGAATCCCTGGCCAGGGATTCACGGTTCATCGTTATAGACACTCATTGTGCCAATGACCTATTCAAGCTCCAGCACATCATAGATCAGCCATTTGCCTTCGGCTTTCTTGAGCCAATACAGGGAGGTCGAATGGATGATTTCACCGTCTGCATCATCGCTTTCTTCAGCATAGACGACGGCGTCTTCCCCTTGGAAAAAGACTGTCCGGAGCTCCTCTGACTTGAGGTTGAAATTCACCTCATCGAAGATGCCTTCCGCAATGCTGGTTTGGAACAATTTGTGGAAGTCCGATTCCGGATGAATAACCGACATGAGCAGCGGGCCATTCTCCTCGTTGAAGCCCTTGGACTGGGTGTCAAGGGTTGCCACTATGGCTTTTTGTTCCGCTTCCGGTACTTCCGGTCGAGCTTCGAGCAGTTCATCTCCGACCAGATATTCCGTCTCGTAATGGCCCAGATCATAGATTTTCCATGCTCCCGAAGCATCCTTCTTCAGGAGATTCTCGTAATGTAGTGTAACATCCCAAGCAAAAGGTCCACCGGTGCGGTCGAGGGTCACGCTGGTGTAGGCATGGATCGACGTTCCGGCTACCGTTACTTCCCATATGTCAGCGGATACCTGCTGATCGTTCTTGAATTGGTTCTGATAATGTTCTTGGATTTCCGCAAAAAAAGGAGATTTCGGATGGAAGGCACTCATGACAGCATCCAGTTTCTTGGCACTTCCAGCTTCTTCAATCGTATGGTAAAGCTTCTTCACCTCGTCGGTGGCTTTATCGACTGCACCCTCGCGGTCGATCTTGATGGTACGTGCCTTGGAATCCCACTTCACGGGCAGTCCGGTGGCTTCAGCTACGAAACGAAGGGGAACCAGTGTGTTGCCGCCCTCGGTGAATGGGGCAATCTGAAGCGCGGTTTTTGCGCCATTGACATAAGCGGTCTTCTGTCCGATAGTCATCTGCAGCTTCTGATCGAGGTATGTACCCGTCACCTGTTTACTTCCGCTGTTCCAATTGACTTTATAATCCAATGCCTGGAACAGAGGGCGGAATTGCACGAAGGTAACCCCATTTTTCATAATAGGCGCTGCCTGAAATTTGATTTCCTGGTTATCGAGGTAGACTCGGATATTCCCTTGATTCTTTGCCGGGGCGGCTTGCGCCGCACTTGCAAACAGGAGCAGGAAAGCAAACGTGATTAGGCTGATTTTTTTCTTCAATTGGCTGTCAACTCCTTCAACGAATGATAGAATAGAGAGGTAATTGTGGTAATCGTACATGATAAAACCAATGCTAGCAATAGATTTCTTAGTGAGTAATAATTGGCAGGGCAACACGGGTGACGGCTTGCCGGATCGAATTGAAAAAAAGCGGTAAGCACGAAGCCCTGATGGGTAATACATAATAAGAATCAGGCCGGGTCACCGGAGCATTCATTAGACAAAGGAGTGGATCACATGACAGCAGATCAGGAACTGATATTTTACATAGGAACCTATGGTTCGGAGGAAGAAAATCGAATTCATTGGGGGACGATGGATCGGGGTACGGGCGAGCTGCGTCTTTTAGGCGGTACGGCTGGTATAGAAAACCCTACCTATTTGGATTTCGATGATTCGATCTCCGTATTGTATGCAGCCAGCGAGAAGGGCGAAAGCGATGTGTCGGCGTATTCAGCCAATCTGGTAACCGGTGAATTAACGCTGTTGAATGTTCAGTCTACCGGCTCGTCCGGTGCATGTCATGTATCCCGTACATCGGACGGGAAGTATCTGCTTACGACAGGGTACAGCGATGGACATATATCGGTGCTGGCATTAGAACAAGATGGCCGGGTTGGAGAACTGACCTCCAAGATTAAGCACAGCGGACGCGGTCTTCGCGATGACCGTCAATCGGAAGCGCATCCGCATTCGATATTTGAAGACCCTGTCAACAAGTATATCGTGGTCAGTGACCTGGGCATGGATGATGTCAACCTGTATCGGCTGGAGGAAGGCAAGCTGGTGACCCACCGCGAGATCAGTCTGCCGCCAGGCTCGGGCCCGAGGCATGTGGCCTTTCATCCATCAGGCAAGTGGGTGTATGGCACCAACGAGCTGAACAGCACGGTAACGGCTTACGCAAACGATGGAACATTTGGGGATTTGAAAATATTGCAGCATATATCGACGCTGCCGGAGGACGTCGTGATGGATAACAACACATCCTCCCATCTGCTGGTATCTCCTTGCGGCCGTTATCTGTACGCTTCCAACCGGGGACATGACAGCATCGTTCAATATGTGATCGATCAGGAGACCGGTACGCTCCGCGCAGTCAACTGGGTGTCTTCCGGCGGTAAAACGCCGCGCCATTTCAATATCATGCCGGACGGCTTCCTGCTGACGGCGAATCAGGACAATGGTTTGATCGCAAGTTATCGGATCGATCCGGACACGGGCAACCTGGTCTCTACGGGTTATACACTAGAAGTCACGCGCCCGGTATGCATCTGTCCCGTAGAGAAGGCAAAGGCTAATCAACGTTAAACGTATATAAAGCAGAAGCAGCTCGAAGACCCTGAAATGGGACTCGAGCTGCTTCTTTTTGTTAAGCGTCCCCCGCCCGTAGCAATGGACAAGGAACACGGTGTTCAACCTCCGCTATAGCGAGGAAGCGGGTTAGCAAGGTCATAGGAATTCATTGGTTTAAAGATTCATTCGATGAATAATTAATGCGCAAAGATATGATTGCCAATCTGCAGCACTTGCGGTCTGGACCAGATCCATTGGCTGGTCGCTGTTTTGGGATTGAAATAATAAAGAGATTCATAAGTCGGATCCCAGCCGCGAACGGCATCCAATGCGGCAACATAGGCCGCCCGGTTCGGGGTCAGCCAGTATTGTCCATCATCTACGGCAGTAAAGGCCCCTTTTTGAAAAACGACGCCCCGAATATCATTCGGAAATTCGCTGGATTGAATGCGGTTCATGACAACAGCACCGACGGCAACTTGTCCTTTGTAAGGCTCACCGCGGGCTTCGCTGTAAATGACTCTGGCCATGACGTCCATTTCGGATTGATTTAACGTATATTTTTTCAGCTGTCTCCAGGTTTGCGCGCCGGTAACTCCATCGGCTGGCACACCGTATTCTTTTTGGAAACGGATAACGGCTGTTTTTGTGTTTGCGCCATATTTGCCATCCAGCTGCTGCGTGTAGAAGTCCAGCGTTTTCAGGCGGTATTGAAGCTCCCAGACATCCCCGTTTTCACTGCCCGGCTTTAACAGCGGAGCTGCCTCCGTTGTATGGGCGAATGCAGGCATGAACAGAAGAATACTCAGGAAAAGTGCAGAAATTATTTTCCATGCGGGCTTTCTTATGGTGATCATCTCCTTTGGAGTTGAATTATAAGGATGGAAGCGGGTTCATACAACCCACAGTAAATGGTAAACCGCGCTGTGACTGCGTTCGCCGTACCAAAAATGGTTCTATGGACCGAGTGGTCCCAAACTTGTAATTATTTGAAAAAAAGGTTTGACAGGAGGAGATGGGCTTATTACAATAGCAACATAACATACTAAACAGGTAGGAATTATAATATTTTGTTCTCACCGTATCGACGGAGGAACGCTCAAGGATCAAGAGCAGGCACGGCAGCAAACCGGCTTGACTCTGTTCTGATGAGCTTTCCTCCGTCTTTTTTTGCCATACGGCCTGTTTAGTAGAGAATCTAGGGGGAGTGATCCATATGAAAAAGGTGTTGAAGCAAGGGGTTCTCATCGGATTAACCGTGATGCTGACGGCGGCGCTTACGGCTTGCGGGACAGAGAAAACAGAGACAGTCGCAACCGCCAATGGAGAAGCGCCTGCTTCGGGCTCAAGCAAGCCGAGCGTGGAACTTCTCAATGTTTCTTACGATCCGACCCGGGAGTTATATGACCAGTACAACAAAGCATTCGCGGCACATTGGGAAAAGGAAGAAGGCCAGAAGGTAACGTTTAAGCAATCGCACGGGGGTTCAGGCAAGCAAAGCCGTTCGGTTATCGACGGTTTGGAGGCAGATGTGGTGACACTGGCCCTCGGATACGATATCGATGCGATCCGCCAGGCGGGATTGATCCATGAAGGTTGGGAGAGCAAGTTTGAGCATAACAGTGCGCCTTACACCTCAACGATCGTTTTCCTCGTTCGTAAAGGCAACCCGAAAGGCATCAAGGATTGGCCGGACCTGATCAAGGAGGGCGTGGAGGTTATCACGCCGAATCCTCAGACCTCCGGCGGTGCACGGTGGAACTACTTGGCGGCATGGGGCTACGCGCTTAAAGTTAACAATAATGATGAAGCGAAGGCACAGGAGTTCGTGAAAGAGCTGTTCACTCACGTACCGGTGCTGGACAGCGGTGCACGCGGCGCAACAACCACTTTTGTTGAACGTGGAATCGGGGACGTGCTGCTGGCTTGGGAGAATGAAGCTTATCTCTCGATTAACGAGCTGGGTCCTGACAAATTTGAAATCGTAAACCCGTCCGTCAGCATTTTGGCGGAACCGCCGGTTGCCGTCGTGGATAAGAACGTCGACAAGCGGGGGACCCGCGAGGTAGCGGAAGCCTATCTGTTATATCTATACAGTGAAGAGGGGCAGACGATTGCGGCGGAGAATTACTACCGTCCGACGCTTGCCAGCGTGGCTGACAAGTACAAGGAGAAGTTCCCGGCTATCGAATTGTTTACGCTCAAGGATGTGTTTGGAACATGGGAAGAGACGCAAACGAAGCATTTCAACGACGGCGGCATTTTTAATCAGATTTACGTGCCAGGCAGCTGATCGGCAGAACCGCCGAAGGCAGGAAAGGATGAGAGGATATGGCAGTACTCCCCGTACAGAAGCAACGCAGAAATCATCGCAGCGTGCTCCCGGGATTTGGAATCGGCATGGGACTGACCGTCCTTTATATGAGTTTGGTTGTGATCGTGCCGCTGTCGGCGCTGCTTCTCAATCAAACCGGACTAACCTGGGGGAAGTTCTGGTCGGTTGCAACCGATCCGAGGGTGCTGGCCTCCTACCGGGTTAGTCTGACAACAGCGGCGCTGGCCGCATTCGCGGATACGATACTGGGGCTGCTGCTGGCTTGGGTGCTGGTGCGGTATGATTTCCCCGGGAAAAAGTTGTGGGATGCCCTGATCGATCTGCCCTTCGCGCTGCCAACGGCCGTGGCGGGGGTGGCTTTAACCGCGATTTATTCCGCTAATGGCTGGATCGGGTCGCTGCTGGAGCCGCTGGGGATTAAGGCGGCATTCTCTCCCTTAGGCATCACGCTGGCCCTCATGTTCATCGGCATACCGTTCGTCGTGCGGACGGTACAGCCGGTTCTGGAGGACGCGGAGCGGGATACGGAAGAGGCGGCTGCCACGCTAGGGGCAGGCCGATGGCGAACGTTTTGCACCATCATTCTGCCGACCCTGATTCCGCCGCTGTTGACCGGATTTGCGCTCGCTTTTGCCCGGGGGATCGGAGAATACGGCTCCGTCGTCTTCATATCGGGGAATATGCCGATGAAGACGGAGATTGCGCCGCTGCTGATCATGACGAAGCTGGAGCAGTTTGATTATGCCGGCGCGACGGCGGTTGCCCTGATCCTGCTGCTCATCTCTTTCGGACTGCTGCTCGGCATCAATATTTTACAACATTGGACGCGGAAAACCGCGCGTTAAGGAGGGGATACCATGGCTGGAACTGTACCCGCTGCCGTCCCTGCAGCGAAACGAAACACGCCGTCCTCTCCGGCTGCAGCGGAGAAGCCGTGGGTGAAATGGACATTCATTAGTTTGGCTGGGCTTGTGCTGCTGTGGCTTATAGTGCTGCCTCTGGTTACGGTGATGTCCGAAGCGCTTAAGAAGGGATGGGACGTCTATCTAGCAGCCTTATCCGATCCTGATGCTCTATCTGCGCTTCAGCTGACTTTACTGGTGGCGGCCATTGCGGTACCGCTGAATTCGATATTCGGCGTCATCGCGGCATGGACCATAACGAAGTTCCGCTTCAAAGGCAAAAATCTGCTGATTACGCTGCTGGATTTACCGTTCGCGGTATCGCCGGTCATCGGAGGTTTAATCTTCGTGCTGATCTTCGGTCGGCAGGGATGGTTTGGCCCTTGGCTTGAAAGCCATGATATCAAGATTATTTTTGCCGTGCCCGGCATTGTTCTGGCTACGTTATTTGTCACGTTTCCCTTTGTGGCCAAGGAATTGATTCCACTGATGGAAGACCAAGGGACGAAGGAAGAGGAGGCGGCAGTAACACTGGGCGCCAAGGGCTGGCAAATCTTCTGGAGGGTCACCCTGCCCAATATCAAGTGGGGGCTATTGTACGGCATCATTCTGTGCAACGCCAGAGCCATGGGCGAGTTTGGGGCGGTGTCCGTCGTATCCGGCCATATCCGCGGCGAGACCAATACGCTGCCCCTTCATGTCGAAATTTTGTACAATGAATATCAGTTTTCGGCATCGTTTGCGGTGGCCTCGTTATTGCTGTTATTAGCCGTCGTAACACTGCTTCTGAAACATTGGTTTACGCGAAAAAATGCCCATTGACAGTCGTTTCCAACCCATGCTAATGTTAATTCATACTATAAAGGTTGGAAAAGAATGAATAATGATCGTTTACCATTAGAATGTCACTTCGGCTTATGATGATGGAGTGAATATATTTGGGCTTTGCCCGGTGAGGAGGCGTATCCATGGCTAAACCATTAAAAGTGGATGAAATGTGGCTCGAACGCATAGCAAGCCTGCTGAACGACATGGAATTCGGTTCGCTGCAAATCGTAGTGCATGAGGGTCAGATCGTTCAGATGGAACGAACGGAGCGCAAGCGTTTCGAGAATACGGCCTCCGGAGCGGTCAAGACGTCAGGACCGCCCCGGGCATCCGGCCAACAGCGAAGAACGAATGCAAGATGATTCCATATGGTTATCGAGTACCGAGATAAGACTTCCGTCGATGCCTTGAAGTGCACCTTATCCAGTAGACTTCGGAAAAACACCCTGGAGTGTGAACCGATGTAGACTGAGGGAGTGCGCTTCAGCATTCATGCGGGAGTTCTTTTCTTTTTTTTGTATAAACACAGGGATACGGCATTTAAGAGCGTAATATCGGATAATGACGACCTCCCGCACAAGGATCGCGATGATAAAAAAACAGCCCGGCCGTTCAAGTCGGCACGGGCTGTATCTCGTAATATTCATGTCGCTGCTATCTTATCTGGACCGCAGAGGGCTGTTGCCGATCTCCGGCTCGCCTGTGCCTGTTGTTTCGCTTAGAGGATCGTGGTCTCCCGTAGGATGAAGGAATTGCTCCATTAGCTCCGGGTGACCGGCATAGGGCCGCTCACGCCGCTGGCGGGTGGCCGTCACCCGGAAACCCGCCAGATACAACAAGCATTGGGTAGCCAAAACGTAAGGCGAGGCTTCGTTCCAGATCAGATTAAACAGGGCCGAAGCCACAATCAGCAGATGCAGCACGGTATAGATAACGCCATGCGTTCTTCTTCTGGAATCCATCAACAGTCGGTAGAAAGAGATCGTGGCAATCATGTTGGAGAGCCATAGACACCATACTTCAGGGCTTGTCCAGGTAGAGGATTGCCTTAGTTCTTGGACAAGAAGCGTCGTCCATAGGATCGCGGCACCCAGTGAAAGGGCAGGTACGGCAGGTTTCAAGAGCAGCCACAATCCCATACCCCAACCGGGTTTCTCGAGCCGCCCAACCAGTTCGTCGCGCTCCTTCATAAGTCTGTGGATCTCGCGGTCCAGCAGCTTGTGAAGCGTTGTGAGTCTGGATTCATCGCGATCGCTTAGAAAGGTATCAATCTGTTCGTGGAGCTCCCGAGTCAACAGATCAGCGGATTTGCATTCCTGCAGAAGCCGGATCAGCAGATCCTCAGGGACAGCCGTTCGGGTCGGTCGATTGATAAGGGTTCCCAGAGGCCCAGCCAGTCTGGTGTAAATCGTCAAGGACTGACGAATGCGAGCAAGTGAATCCTTGCGTGCACCCAATAGCCGGGATGCACTGTATATGTACAGGCCCGAAAATACCGCAGTGGCAAGAAGCACGGCCACGAGCGTGTCCAGTGAGCCAAAGATATCAACCATCCATTCCGTAAGGGACAAGCGGATCCCTCCTTCTATATTCTACCTTTCACTATTGCACAACAAGGGAGGGATTTCAAGCCGATTCGGTAACAGACAGCTATAGAGCGCATGGGGGGTTGCGTATAACGTTACGTCATATCTTATAGTCGCCTTAGGAGGGGATTGAAGTGAAACGAAGAAAAGGATGGGTGATCTTGGGTAGCATTCTCATTGCGATGCTAGCTATACTGACGGTAATAGGCTTTCTATTCAGAGATGACGGGTCGTTAAGCGGTTTTGTTACAGAGGATGGGCGGAAGGAATATGCGGCAGCTTATGAAGAGGCGATGAGTCACTTACCAGAACCGGTTGAATCGATTCAGGTTCATACCGATTATGGCGTGGTGCAGCTCTACAAGTTCCAGGGGAGCGATACACCACATGAAACACCCTTGTTGCTGCTTCCCGGAAAAGGATCTGCTACTCCTATGTGGGAGGCCAATCTAAGCGGCTTTCTAGAACACCGGCCTGTATACACCGTTGATTTGATAGGAGAGCCGGGTTTAAGCATGGAAATCAGACGGATTGAAACCGCTGCGGACCAAGCAGCATGGTTAGGGCAAGTATTGGATCAACTGCCGGAATCAGAGATCCACCTATTAGGGCTGTCGTTTGGCGGGTGGAGTGCGGCGAATCTGGCGCTCAAGCATCCGGAGAAGATTCACTCGCTCATATTGCTGGACCCTGTCTATGTGTTCGGCCCCATTCCATTGAAAATGATACTGGCATCCATTCCGGCGACGGTGCCCATGGTGCCCAAACCGATCCGGGAGAAAATGCTCAGCTATATATCCGGCGGGGCTGAAGTCGATGACAGCGACCCGACCGCTAAATTAATCGAAACCGGGATGCGGACATTCAAGAGCAAGCTGCCCATGCCGGAAGCCATCCAGCCGGAACAATTAGCTGAACTGACGATACCGGTGCTCGGTATTTTAGCTGGGCAATCGACGATGCACCATGCTGAAAAGTCGTATCGAACAGGGATGGATGCCCTGAAAGATCCTAATAGCGAGATGGTCGTATTTGAAGATGCCTCGCATGCAATTAACGGGGAATACCCTAAAGAGTTACTGGAAACGATAGAAGCTTTTTTAGCGAAAGTCGAGTAAGGGACAGGAAGGGATGGGCTCATGGGAAAAAAATATTCCGTAAAAGAAATCAGTCAATTGTCGGGTATAACTCCACGAACCATTCAGTATTACGATAATGAAGGCATTCTTAAGGCGGAGCGAGATGAGCTGGGACATAGAGTATATTATGATAAACAGTTGTATGTACTTGAACAGATTATGTTCTATAGAGCCATCGGTTTCTCTTTAAGCAAGATCAAAGAACAACTGATCGTGGGGACCGAGGAGCAGGATATCGAGAACATTCTAGATTACCAGGTATCGGTCCTTTATTCACAGAAAGAGAGCATCCAAGCCAAGCTTGACGGATTGCATGTGGCAAAAGAAATGATGAAAGAAGGGTACAACATACCCTGGGAGCTGTTAGCCCATCTCATGCGTTCGTTGAATGAGGTCGATATGTCGGCTTGGAAAGAATACGAATTTTCGGAGGAAGACTCGCGGCTATTTCAAAAAGTATTTAATTCTGAGCAGGCGGCCTTGGATTTTTACAATACGTTCAGAAAAATATCGCTGCAAGCTGCAGCTTATAAGGCCTCAAACGTTCCCATCGAGTCCCGTTTAGCCAGGGCCTTAGCCCAAGAATGGCAGCAGATGGTTCAACGTGTGACCCATGGCGACGAACGGATTCTTGCTGCCTTTTTAGCGGTCGATAACAATCGGGAGCAATGGAACGCTGGGGAGCGTCAGCTTGTAATGGAAGCAGAACAATATTTGCAAGACGTCTTAAAGCACTATGTTGATCGTAAATGAGCTGCATGTTGCCCGGGTTCTACTTCCAGGCAGGAAGCTTGATCGTATTTTACTGTTTATATGACAAATCGGTTTTTCTCTTGGTAAACAATGTTTCCTCGAGGTAACATAAAAAGGCCGAGCCGCATATAGTATATGAAGAAGCCAGCGAAACGAAGGAGGGGCCTGGGGATGGAAGTGCAGGTGAAAAAGGCGCCGCTTCAGCGCGCGAAATTGACGGTCGGTTATGTACTGCTTCTCATGTTGACGGTTTGAAAGGGATCAGGATGTTTACCCGATGGAGAGGATAAGTTCCTTCATCAAAACATAAAAGATGGCGCCAGAGAGGAAACACCCTCTTGAAACGCCATCTTTTTTTAATGACATAATGTAAGGATCGCAATGTTACCGATCGGAGTCATGCAGTGCCTTCCAGTATCTGTAGTCATGAATGGCAAACCCGGAGAACGAAGGGTGCTTCTCTGCTTTAGTACATACCTTGGACAGTTGTTCTTCCATATAGGACGTGCCTTCCTCAAAAAAGGTAATGTAAGCTCCCTCATTGCTCGATTTGGTCTCTACGGCAATCAGAGCTTCCTTGCCAAGTTCATCGGCTTCCTTAAGCTCGGCAGCAGCAACGTTATAAATGTTATCTGCTTGATCGCGATAGGCCATAATGACGACCTGGTCGAACTGCTGGATCATCCACCGGCTGATTGACATCGACTGGTCCGGCAGCTGGTAGCCGTGCAGCCAGAATGTCATGTCGGAACCGATGGGCAGATTCAGTGTGTGCGCTTCATGGACCAGATAGCGGACGCTCGCTTGCCATTGCTTGACCAAGGAGGCCTGGTTTGTTTTCCACTCGCTCAGCACATGCGGCTCGATATCGACATGAATGCCGGTGAAGCGCTCATTCGGTGCAGCGGAAGCCTGATATTCAGCGGTCCATTGAATGAAAGTCTCCAATCGGTGACGCTCCGTTTCCAGCGCCCAGTTAGGCGCGCCGCCAAGGATATGAACCTCAATCCCCTGTTTGCCTGCTTGGCGGATAAAGCTGCGGTAATATTCGGGCCGGACATCGCGGTTCATCTGCAGATAGAGTACATTGACGCCTTGATTGGCGGCAAAATCAAGAATGTCGTCAGCCGAATCTTGAATCTGCGGCGTATCCCAGAACCAGGTTGCCTTCTGGCGGGATTCGGCTGTAGCCGCATCAGGCTGAAGGGAGAGGCTGCTTAGCAGCAGCAGACTGCCTGCGAGACAAAGGGCCAGCCAGCGGACGTATTTTTTTTTCATTGTATGGATAATCTCCTTTACATTTCGATTACGTCATAGAAAAACGACAAATTCCAGCAAACACACAACCTTAGTAATGCGAATTAAGTCATTATGCAAGATATATATTCGTAAAAATGCATCTATGTATTCTATCGGTGAAAATAATTTAGTGATACATAGGTCTAAAGATCTATTATTTTGAGGAAAAATGAACGAGTGGAGTTTGAAGAGGTCTGCATGGGGATAAGTAAATAGGAGGTGCGACAGCCCGAACGGCTATAGACGGCACCAGGTGTTTATAATACTACTTAAGATTCAAGAAGAGCCATTCATCACCAGGGGTGATGTAGTATAATTTTTAAGCGAAGGAGCGATGAACATGAAGGTAGCATTAATTGGAGCAAGCGGAACGATCGGGAGACGAATGACGGAGGAAGCGCTGCGCCGGGGCCACGAAGTCACGGCGGTATTGCGAAATCCGGATCGATTGGATTCAGAGCATGAGCGTTTAAACAAAGTCAAAGCGGATGTCATGGATCCTTCATCATTAGAAGAGGCGATTCAAGGGCATGATGCCGTCATAAGCGCTTTCGGTCCAAAGTTCGGCCGGGAAGAGGAACTCGTTGCAGCCGCACGGACGATTGTGGAGGGAACGAGACGCGGCGGCGTAACCCGTCTGTTGATCGTTGGCGGCGCTGGCAGCTTGATCGCCGACAGCGGCGTACCGCTTATGGATACCCCGGAATTTCCGGAGGAGATCAGGCCGCTTGCCCGTGCGCATGCGGATGCTTACGATCTGTACAAGGAAAGCGATCTGGATTGGACGTATGTCAGTCCGGCGGCCATCATCGAGCCAGGGAAACGTACCGGACAGTTCCGGATCGGCATGGATCGACTGGTGACCGACGAGAGCGGAAGCAGCCGAATTTCGGTTGAGGATTTCGCGGTAGCTGTGATTGATGAGCTGGATGATCCGCAGTTTATTCAGTCCCGTTTTACCGTTGCTTATTAATCGACAGGCATCCTGAGTCGCCAGAGTGTTTGCGTAGGATATATCGAAGCAAAGGGGAGAGCTTGGATGTATGTTGTGACGTCTGAACAGATGAGGGCACTCGACAACCATACGATTCATCAAATCGGCATCCCGGCGATTGCGCTGATGGAAAATGCGGGTAAAGCGATTGCCGAGGAAGTCCTGAAGTTATGCCTTGAGCGTGTTAGAACGAGCCGTTCCCATTGCGCAGCAGCTGCTGGTACAGCAGGAAAGGCTCCGTCCTTCATGCCGGAGGACGAGCGGGGGGAACAGCGGCTATCCTTACCGGAGGATTCGGCAGCGGCGGAGGCTCGTACCTCCGGGAATGACCGCGCTCTGGAGATGAGCCGCCCGTCGCCTGTCATCGACGGAGAGGCTCGGCTGCCCACCGCGCTGGCGGCGCGTGAGCACTGGCTCATTCTGGTGGGCAAGGGCAATAACGGCGGCGACGGGGTGGTCGCCGCCCGGCATTTGCGTGACGCCGGTATACGCGTCACGCTGCTCTATGCCGCTGAGCCGTCGGCGTTAGCCGGCGAGGCGGCGGTGCAGCGGGATGCCGCGGCAGCGCTCGGCATCCCGTCTCTGGTCCACGGCCGTGATGCCGTGGACTACGGCGCGTACACCGGCATCGTGGACGCGCTGCTCGGCACGGGCGCGACGGGCGCGCCCCGCGGCGCTTACGTCGCGCTGATCCAGGCCGCCAATGACAGCGGCCTGCCGATTGTGTCCGCGGATATTCCGAGCGGACTGGACGCCGATACCGGCGCGCGGCATGAGCCGTGCATCTTGGCCGCGGTGACGGTATGCCTCGCCTTCCTGAAGCGAGGCCTGGTGCAGTACCCCGGCGCCGAGGCGGCTGGCCGGGTCGTGGTCCGCTCCATCGGCATCCCGGCATCGCTGTGCCGGGAGCAGGGCGTCCGCACGCATCTGCTCACCCCGCATGTCCTTCGGACCGAGCTGGGTGCGGACGTATCGCGCCACCGCTCGCCGGACGGACATAAGGGCACCTACGGTCACGTGCTGACCGTAGGGGGCAGCCGCACGATGAGCGGTGCAGGTCAACTCGCTTCCCGGGCAGCGCTTCGCGCCGGCTGCGGCCTGGTGACCTGGGCGCTCCCTGCAAGCCTGGTGCTGCCGCTGAGCGGAGCCGCACCCGAGGTGATGCTCGCCCCCGCCACAGGCGAAGAGAGCGGCGGCTACTGGGATGAGGCCTCTGCGGAGCAGGTGCTGGAACTTGCCAAAACCCGCGATGTGCTGGCCGTAGGTCCGGGACTAGGCCGTTTTGAAGGAGATGCCAGATGGCTCCGCCGGTTGTGGGAAGAATGGGAAGGGCCGCTGGTGGTGGATGCCGATGCGCTGAATATGCTGTCCGCCGCCGGTGATTTCGGCACCTGGAAGCCGCGCGGTGCGGCAACGGTCCTGACCCCGCATCCGGGGGAGATGTCCCGGCTGTTGGGTATTCCGACCGCCGAGCTGCAGCGGGACCGGATCGGTGCCGCCGCAGGATTCGCGACCGAGCACGGAGTTACCCTCGTGCTCAAGGGGGCGCATACCGTCGTGGCTTCGCCGGACGGACAAGCCTACATCAACACCACCGGTACCTCCGGCATGGCGACCGGAGGCACCGGGGACGTACTGACCGGCATCATTGCCAGCCTGCTGGCGCAAGGATATGCCGGTCCGTCTGCAGCCGCGCTTGGCGTGTGGCTGCACGGCCGTGCCGGCGAACGGGCCGCGCGGCACCGGGGACATCCCGCCTCGGTCATCGCCGGGGATGTCATCGAAGCGCTTTGAAGCAAAGAGCAAGGGCCCTCATCGGAGGGCCCTTTTTTCATGGAAGAAAGCTATAGGCTCTTGCATCAGATCACCCAGCACAACAGGGGAACGGCCAAGGCAAAGAACGGGGTGGCCAGAGAATTGCTGGAGAACGTATGCTTCCCCCACAAGAAGATCAGCAGTGTTAAGGCTCCCGCTGCTGCGCGAAGCCAGAGCTGCTCCGGATTCCCGCCTGTAAATAAGGCAAAGAACAGAAAACCGACCGCTCCGTACACGGCGGCTTGTTTACCCTTATGCAGGGAAGGCAAAAACGAGAGAATGGCATCTGCCGCAAGAGACGCGGTCAGCGCGTAACCGTATACCCAATGCTCTTGCGGCAGATAGAGGCCTAACCATTCCGAAGCTCGATCAGCGCCGGGAGGCCACACCCAATCGAGCAGGCTCAGCAGCAGCACAACGACGCCGGCGCTGGCCAGCTTGTTTAATGCATAAAATCCCATGTCCATCCGGCCGGACCGTTTGGGAAATCCCGTGTTCATGGTACACATCCTCTGCTTGTTATTCGTAGCTTTTAAGAACGCTTGTGGCACCGCTCTTAACTGGTTACCATCTGTCCCCCGTTGACGTGAATAGCCTGACCCGTGACAAAAGAGGAACAGATGGACGAGGCCAAGTAAACATAGGCGGGTGCCAGCTCATAGGGTTGTGCGGCCCGTTTCATGGGTGAATCCGTTCCGAATACGGCTACCTCTTCGGCAGGGAAGCTGGATGGGATGAGCGGCGTCCAGACCGAGCCGGGAGCGACGGAGTTGACGCGGATGCCTTGATCGACGAGCGAAAGGGCCAGGGATCGGGTAAGGGAAACGATGGCGCCTTTGGTTGATGAATAGTCGATGAGTTCCTTAAATCCCTCATAGGCGGTAATGGAGGCCGTGTTAATGATCGACGCCCCGGATTTCATGTGGGGCAGCGCAGCCTGGATCATGAAGAAGAAGGGAAAGATATTCGTTTGATAGGTGTGATGCAGCTGTTCCTCCGTGATGTCCAAGATGCTGCGCTGTACATATTGGACGGCATGGTTGTTCACGAGAACATCCAGCTTGCCGAAGCGGGCGATCGTCTCGTTTACCACGGCTTCGCAGTTCTTTTTGTATCGCAGGTCGATCTTCATTAAGAGGCAGCGTCTGCCGAGCGACTCAATCCGTTGCTTCGTCACTTCCGCATCCGAAGTCTCATATAAGTATGGGATGACCAGATCGGCACCTTCCTTGGCAAAAGCAATGGCCGCCGCTTTGCCGATGCCGCTGTCCCCTCCGGTGACAATGGCGATTTTGCCATCCAGTTTACCGCTGCCCCGGTAGGCGGGATCCTCGCTGATCGGACGCGGCGACATCAGGCTTTCAAGACCGGGCTGGCAGTTTTGATGCTGGGGAGGGAAAGCGATGGGCTGTTCCTTGCATTCGGTTTTGGAGCCTACGTATGGAATGGGCTGCTGGGGATTCATTTCATTCCTCCTTTGGTGTACAGGGTGTTTTCGTTAAACGCCGATGCTTTATCTCTATGCATTCGCCCAGTCGGGGGTGCCGTTTATGATCAGAATAGGAGAAAGGTCGTGCGTAAACGCGCGGGTTACAGATTTTCCACGCTCTTTTTGAGTGAATGTGGTAAAATACTTCCAATTGCAGCGCATGACCAAGGGATGACGGTCACCGGACAAAACCCGTCAAACGTTCGAATTCCGCCTGTGGGCAGGCCGTATTTTTACATACGGGGGTTATTGGGAATGGATGAGGAAGAGGGGCGGTAATACCGCCAGTACGCGAAGCCCTGAGCCGCTGCGAAATCCAGTATTCGGACACTCAACCCGGTTGAGGCGCTAAGTGTAATGGTTCACGAAAGGCTAAGGTTCAATTGCGGTGTGGCTGCATTGACAAAAGCGCGAACACATTGATACGATGATACTAATTCTGACAAGTTTGCTCTGATTTATATTGGTTAACGTTGGATTTAAGAGCGACTGCTTACAGAAGACTTTGCCATACCTTGTAAAGTTTTTTTATCTACAGATGCAGGCTATGGCCGTCTGACTCTAAGCCGAGAGGACCTTACATAGCGATCTTATGGAATGGATGAGATGGCAACACTATAAGATAAGCCGAGGTGAATGATTATGGCGAAAGCTGTTATTATTAACGGGAGTCCCACAGCCGGATCCCGATTGAATGCGGTTATGGATTTTGCGGAGCAAGCATTGACGGCTGCGAATTTCGAGGTTAGCCGGATCGATGTGGCCGGACTCCCGCCTGAGGATTTGATTCATACCAAGTTTGAGAGTGAGCATATTGTCAAAGCGAACGGGCTTGTGGCCGAGGCCGATGCCGTGATTGTGGCAAGTCCGGTTTATAAAGCTTCGTTTACCGGTGTTCTGAAAACATTTTTAGACCTGATTCCGCAAAAAGGATTGGCCGGCAAAATTGTGCTTCCGATGTTCATCGGCGGCAGTCTCGCACATCTGCTGGCGATTGATTATTCGCTCAAGCCCGTGCTTTCTTCGATTGGGGCCCGTCATATTCTGGGCGGTGTGTACGCGGTGGATGCCCAAGTGGCCCGTACCGAGGATGGCGGATTTGATGTAGCGGAAGTGCTTCAGGAACGCTTGACCTCCGCGATGGAGGAATTAATTGAAGAAACCCGTTACCGGACAGAACGTGTTTAAGGACAAGAGTGAACGGCAGGGATATGGAAGCGATAGAGATCATATGGAGGGATACCATTTGCAAAAGCTAGTGTTTTTTGTCGGCGTGGCCGGTACAGGCAAGACTACCGTAGCCAAGAAGCTTGCAGTCCGCATACCGGCTGCATTTCTCGACCGTGATACGGTGGGGGGACGCTTTGTTGAGAAGTTCCTGGAAAGTAACGGACTGGATCCGAACGATCGCGACTCTTCCTTCTATAAAGAGAACCTGCGCGATCTGGAA
Organism: Paenibacillus sp. GM2FR; assembly: GCF_002803325.1. NCBI lineage: Bacteria > Bacillati > Bacillota > Bacilli > Caryophanales > Paenibacillaceae > Paenibacillus > Paenibacillus sp. GM2FR. The sequence goes on from NZ_MKZM01000009.1 coordinate 658,785, forward strand.
TATGATACGACCAAGGACATTTGCATCGAGAACCTGGGTGCCGGACAAAATGTTTTTATGATCTCGCCGTTCACGGCGGAGCTCAAGAACCGCGAATGGATTGAAGAAGTCATCGCATCGGCAGGGTTAACGAAGAACGACGTAGACGTGAAGGTCATTGTGGTCGCGCTCAAGGACATGGATTTGCAGAAGGAACGGATTATTGACAGACAGACCGAGCGGGATCAGTGGAAGCTGGATCATTGGGACGACTTCAAGAAGCGCGTCGATTTCGTTCCGGAAGTGAACTGGGACATTCCGCAAGGCTCGATTAAGGTTTTTGATAACAGCGGTACACTTACCGATGAAAAAGTGGAAGAATTGTATCAGTTTATCGTAAGCGAATAATATGTTCCGCACAAAAAAACGGCGGCTTCACCGACTAATGTGGTGAAGCCGCCGTTTTCGGTTTTATTCCTCTTGTTCAGGTTCCGTCCGGACCATCTTCTGATTGGATATAAAGGCGCCGGGTATACATTTGCCGTCAAAAATAAATTCGAAGAACGCGGCGGCCTGATTCACGATCCGGTTTGCATCCGGGTCATATTGGACCCGAACCCGGAAGGAGACCGTTGTCACGGATCCTGGGGCCAGCGTACCCAAAAATACGGCGATTCTGGGATCCGGCTGCGGGACGCCGTTCAGCCTCAGGCTGCCTGATACAAATTGGGCGGCATCCGAAATCGTATCGAACAAGAAAACATTTCGGGCCGCAAGAGAGGACGAGCGATTGCGCACCACGATGCTGTACTCGTATATTTCCCCGACGTTGACCAGGGATGCAGTTGCCTGCTTGGCGACTTGGATGATATTTCCTGTTGCTGTGGTTTGGACTTTATTACGGACGGGATTAGACCTGAAGTTGATGACAGACACGCGATTTGGGTTCTTGACAAATTCGGCCCGGACCCTAGACGTATTGAGTAAATATTTTCCCTGACTAACGATGCAGTCAAACCGGATTTCGATGCCTTGGTTTGGGGAAATCGAGCCTGCCTGAATACCGGCCCGGGGATCAGCGCGAAGGCGAAGCTCCCGGCCGACCACAACCGTTCCCGGAATGAATTCATATCCGGAAGGCAGCACATCCGTGAGGATGGTGTCTCCTGAAACAGTGGAGCTCAGATTGACGATAACGATACTAAAAGTAACCCGCTGCAGTACAACAACATCATCTGCATTCACGCTTTTAACAACAGTCAACTGTTCATCCTTTTCAAAACGAAGCTTTCCGATAATATCATGCGTCTGGATGATGTCGGAAGAGTTGCCGCCAAGGACCGGCAGAGTGAACCCAAGCCTTGGCGCAATCGTAATCCCAGGGATAACCGGGGGGAGCGGCAGCGCCGTATCGCCATCCGGCAGGACAACAGGACCGCTGGTTTGGTTTTCACCAGGCAAAGGTGTAAAGCCAGGGCGGATCACCGGAGATACCGGAAGAAGCTGGCCGGGGGCAGGCGAGACGCCGGGCGGTCCGGTCAGGGACCGTTGAAACGGGCTGCAGGTTGGAGGCAGAGAGCCCTGGGGGAAAGAAATGATGCTGCCGGAGTTCAGAATGTGTCCGTCCTCCGGAATGGAGACCACTATGGCTTTGAAGCAAATTTCAATCGTTTGTCTAGGCGAAAGGGCCCCCAGAAGAATCTCCTGAATTTCAAGTCTTGGCATATGCTTTCCATTGATGCTTACACTGCCGAGCAGGAAGAGCAAGGATGACGGCAGTACATCCGCGAGCACAGTTTCCACGGGTTCGCTGCTGTTATTGGTAACAATAATTCTAAATGTGATAATATCCCCGAGATGTACATGCTTTTTATCCGCTTCCTTGACCGCTGTTATAAGCGCGCTTGGTACAGCTGATGTCGTAGAAATGGTGGTAGTGGCCGGGACTCGGGTAGTCGTTGTGGTAGGTGTCGGTACAGTCGTGGTTGTTGTTGTGGTGGATGTTGTGACAGGAGTCGTGGTCGTGGTTGTTGTCGTTGTCGTGGGAGCAGGCGCGGTCGTTGAGGTAGTGGATGTCGTGACAGGAGTCGTGGATGTGGTTGTGCTCGCGGTTGTCGTCGTTGTCGTCGTTGGAGATGGTGTGGTTGTTGTAGTCTCTGTTGTGGTTGTTGTACTGGTCGATGTCGTGGTGGTTGTTGTTGGGGTAGGTCCGACTTCCGGTAGGCATCCGGTAAAAATTACGTTATGTTCCTCCAGGCTTCCGGTCAGGTTAGTGAGCGAGGTTGCAATGATGGTACCGTCAATATTGCCGAATCCGCGGGCTTCCCAGTTGGCATATGGAGCCAGCACCGAACCGGATATCGTCAGGTTCTGGTTAAAGGCAGTAGTGGCCTGAAAAAGGTTCCACACAATCAGCGTGGAGTCCTCTCGAGTGGCGGCGGTCCCGTTCCGGAAAATCTGGTAGCTTCCGAAGCCTACGTTTTCTCCTCCCACATTAATGAGAATGGTGGAACCGGAAGGAGCGACGATTTGGACCCCGTTGGCTGTATCCAGTCTAAGACCGCTGCCGTCCACGTTATTACCGTTGAAGGTAAAAACATTCAGGAGAGGATCTTCACCGGTGAGCAAAATTTGTCCAAAATTATTGGCTACCGTGCCGTTTGGAGCAACAGCTCCCAGGTTAAGCGACAACTCGGCTAATTGACGCTGGGCCAGAGCAAAATCAAAATCGGGGTGCCGCGAAGCGGCTGACCGGTTACACCGTTGTTATTCGTCATAGTGTAATTAATTATGGTACTGGTCGGGTATATAATGGTATTTCCTGAAAAATTGGCGCCACGGGTAATGTCGATATTCCCTTGTACGATTAAATCCGCTCGGGCTGTGGACACCTCCAATCTGTCGCCTATTCCATAGTCGACATAAGTCGCGTTCCCTCCGACCGCAACTCTTCCTTCGGAATCTACGCTAAATTGAGTATGGTCGCCAAATACGAAAACATTGAAATCGTTGGCGATGCCTAAATTTCCACAAGCGATGACGATCTCCTCCCTTTCCAAAGCCTTCATACTCAATTTACTTCACAAACAGCGGTTCTATGCCGAATAGACGTCAGCGTAATGTAATTAAAAAGGCTGCTGGAGGTCTTAACGTGAATATTGCGGTGTTAACAATGTTTAACGGTTTGGCAAAGACCTACTCCCTTGTGCATGTCGTCGAGGAGCAACTGGCCATGATGCTGGATGAGGACGACCTCCATATTCGGATGCTGGTTAGCGAGGATTGTCCGGATCATGAGCGGAACGGGATATTTGCAGATCCTCGGATCGAGTGGGTGAAGGTGACCAACCGGTACCAGGGAAAGCTCATCCATTGGAAGGATTACGCCGGATCCTGCGGAGAGGTGCATGACACCTTTTTCGGAGAGGCTCATGCGATAGCAGATGATCTTGTGCGCAAGCTGAGGGGCATGGATGTTTGTATCATGCATGATATTTTGTATCAGGGCTGGCATCTGGTACATAACATAGCTGTTCGGCGGGCGCAGCTGGAGCTGCCGGGTCTTCGTTTTATTGCGGTTACCCATTCCCTCCCAGAAGCGAGGCCGTTCCGAACCGAATGGCCCTTTTCAGCTCGATATTCACCCATGCCAAATACGACTTGGGTCTATCCGACCGAGTCAGGCCTTCGGGCGCTGGCGCAGCAGTACAACATCTCCGAGGCGAATTGCCGGGCCGTTCATAACAGCTTCAATCCTCTGGCGGAAGGAAGTGCAGACCTGCTGACGCTTTCTCGCAGAGTTGATCTATTTACATCGGACGTTCTGATCGTTTATCCGGGGAGGCTGACGCCGGGCAAACAGTTCGAGAAGGCTGCGGCGTTAGCCGGCACCATACGAAGTATGAGCGGTCTGTCGGTCCAGTTGCTCTTCTGCGACTTTCCTTCCCTGGACATTCCACCGGCAACCTACAAAGCGATAATTAGAGAGCAGGGAAAGAGCCGGGGCCTATTGGATGGTGACATCGTTTTTACTTCAGACGAGGGGTGGCCGGGCGGTTATCCTCACCATGCCGTTATGGAACTGTTCGGGCTCAGCAATCTGTTCATTTGCAGCTCCTATTCAGAATCATTCGGATTGATTGTATTGGAGGCGGCAAGCCGTGGCAATCTGATTGTGCTGAATGAGGCGGTTCCGGCTTTGAAGGAGCTGGGGGCCTCACTTGGCGCTTATTTTATGCGTTGGAATGCAAGGAACTTCGGTTATGACACGAGGGAAAGTTACGAGCCCTCTGAGGAGGCTTATCTGAAGGATCATGCGTCAGTCATAGTAGAAAAACTGAAAAGTAACCCGGTCCTTGCAGCCAAAACCGCCGTACGCCAGCGGTATCATCCCAAGTGGGTGTGGAAGCAACAACTGGAGCCTTTGTTGAGAGAGGGCCGGGCCCCGAGAGATGAGACCCTATAACAGCGGAATCATGATTGGCCCAAGCCGTACGGGCTTGGCGGGCGTTTTTAAATAGAGGTGGATACGGTTTAGAAAGCCCCTTTGCTGTCTGTTTGGTTAACTCCCGGTTTGCCGTTATAATGGTGAAAATGGTATAGACGGGCGAGGGGAGAGATTGAATATGGTTGACGTCGGACTCCATGCTTATTTGAGATCGGTTTATTTGCAAAAGGAACGTGTGCCTTCCTTTCAGGAATACCCCTTTAATTTGCCGGCCGTAGCAGCTATGGACGGCCTTCATTTTCATCCGAAAGTTACTTATATTGTAGGCGAGAATGGTATGGGCAAATCCACACTGCTGGAGGGGATTGCCGCGGCCCTCGGGTTTAATCCGGAAGGAGGCACCATCAATTTCTCTTTTTCTACGGCGGAGACGCATTCTGTGCTGTATCAATATATCCGTACGGTTCGAGGAGTCCGGAAGCCGCGGGACGGCTTCTTTTTCAGGGCGGAAAGCTATTATAATGTGGCCTCCGAGGTCGATTCGCTGGGGCTTTGGCAGTCCTATGGCGGAAAGTCGCTGCATCATCAATCCCACGGGGAATCCTTCTTTGCGACGTTTCTGCACCGCTTCGTCGGCAAGGGGCTTTATATCATGGACGAGCCGGAAGCGGCGTTGTCCCCGTTTCGCCAAATGGCGCTGCTCAGACGCATCCATGACCTGGTCCAGGAAGACTCGCAGTTTATTATTTCCACGCATTCGCCGATTGTCATGGCCTATCCGGATTCCGTCATCTACAAGCTGACTTCCGAAGGGGTGGAAGAGTCGAGCTTGGAGGAAACGGATCATTATATGATCACGAAGGAATTTGTGAATCGCCGGGAAGCGATGCTTCATGAATTGTTTGCAGACGATGAGGATTAGCCATAATATAAGGGTTCCGAAGGCATAAGCTGCTTACGGGGCCCTTTTTTGTATAGCGGAGGATTTAGATTAGGTGAATCCTTTTAGAGGACATACCTTGAGGGGACGTTTCTGAAAGGTGTTTTCTTAATGGATTAAAGCAGCTGGATTCCCTGTCATAAACTTTGAATAATCTAAGTAATTCGACGATAAATCATGAATTAAGCAGGGGATCGGGAAATGAAAACGTGAAAATGGTGTTTACAAGTTAGAATCATTGAACTAAAATAGAAGCCGAGGTGAAATGCCCTGAAGAACGGAAGCGAAGCAAGCGTGGAGAGACTCATGGATATGTATCGTGAGTTATCGGATAAAATGACGAGGCATCGGGTCGTATCCTTTTTGAGTCACTTGAGAAAGAACGATTTAACGATGAATCAGTATAAAATCTTAAGTTTGATCGAGCAGCAGGGTCCGCTGCTTCCCAACCGGTTGGCTGAGCTTATGGAGCTTAAGGCTGCAACGATCACGTATTTGGTGGACGCTCTGGGACAGCGGGGATTGGTGGTTCGAACGCCAAATCCCAGTGATGGACGAAGCCACTATGTCAATCTTACGGCAGAAGGCCGGCAGCTTGTGCTCGATGCGCGCAGCGAGGGGGATTATGCCGTCATGGAATCCTTTAAGCAGTTGGATGAGGATGAGGCGGATAACCTATACATTTTATTGCGATTGCTTGGCAAAAAATTATTTCCATAACCTAAGACCATGCTCTTTCGAATCCCGCCTCCAGCTCTGTTAACCAGATCCGGGCGGGATTACTTTGTTTAGGAGGCTTCATGTGAATACACAAGATAAATCTTCATTTTGGCTTATTATGAGCGCTATCTTTTTCGGTAATTTTCTGGCGGTGCTCAGCATCACCACCATTAACGTGGCCTTTCCGGTGGTAATGGAGCAGTTCGATGCCACGCTGAGCACCACCCAATGGCTGATGGCCGGGTATCTGCTGGCAACGGGGATTGTGGCTCCTATCGTAGGTTACATGGGGGACCAGCTCAGTTATAAGAGGCTGTTTGTCCTCGCATTAATGGGTTTTACGCTCTCGTCGCTATTATGCGTCGTTGCTTGGAATATAGAGACCTTGATTGCGTTCCGGATTACGCAAGGCGTGTTCGGCGGGATGATTATCCCGATTACGATGACCATCATCTACCAGGTATTCCCCCGGGAGCGGCAAGCCTATGCCATGGGTCTATGGAGCCTGGCCTCCATGCTGGCACCGGTAATCGGACCGACACTTGGCGGATGGCTGGTGCAATATTTTGGATGGAAATCGATTTTCATTCTAAATATTCCGATCGGCCTGATCTCGATGGTCATCGTTAGCAAATTCATTCCATTTTACCGACTGACCGGGAAGAAGACATTCGATTTCCTCGGATTCTTGACGGTGGTGGCCGGCAGTACTCTTTTGCTGCTCTCCTTCAGCCATGGTAACGACTGGGGCTGGGGATCCTGGAAGACGCTGTCCCTGCTCCTTTCCGGCATCTTACTGCTGCTGTTCTTCATTAATTGGGAACTGCGGATTTCATCCCCGTTATTGCAGCTTAAAGTGTTTAAATTCCCCCGATTTCGGTACAGCTTAATCCTGAACTGCATCGTGACGATATCCCTGTATACGGGAACCTTGCTGGTGCCGCTCTATTTGCAGACCGTGCTGAAGCTGTCTCCGATGGATACCGGATTGATCATGCTGCCGGGCGCGATTGTCATGGCAGCTGCGTCGCCGATTATCGGAAAATTTTATGATCGGATCGGTCCGTTCCGGCTGGTGATCACGGGAGTTCTCATCATTGTGGCAGCCACGCTCGCTTTCAGCGGAATCGGCACCAACACGTCGGTTATGTACATTTCCTTGCTGCAGCTGGTTCGCTGCCTTGGCATAGCATTATGCAATATGCCGTTAACGAACGCAGCGATGAGCGCGGTGTCCAGCGAATATTCAGGTCACGCATCGTCCATCACGAACTGGGCCCGCCAAGGGCTCGCTTCGTTATCCATCGGCATATTCAGCGCGCTGGTGGTATCCAGAACGTCCTATTACATGGGCGCGGGGGCTTCGACCCAGCGTGCCGCGACAACGATGGGCATTGATGACGTGTTTATGATCGGAACGATGGTGGCGGTTATTGCCATACCTCTTACATTTTTGTTACGGGTCAAAAAGAAAAAATCGGCTCACCCTGTCGCGCTCTGATCCGGCGTTCGTCGGCCATGTGGAGAAGAGGATCCTTCGAGCTGTTGAAGCTTAGCGCAAGACAGGGTAACCCGAAAGGGATCAAGCGATTGGACGGGTTGGTTGAACTGCATCATTGGCGTTATGCGAAAACCCCAAGCATGGTCAAAAAGGACGTAAACTGATGAGAGAGCGGCTGAAGGGCTGCTCTCTTTTTTTGCTTTACGCCCGTCAATGGCTGGGACTAATTATGACAACGCTGTTCTTTTATTCCATTCGCGGTCTGTGGTAGGGTGAAGTATACGAATGCAGGTGGTAGGAGGAGCTTATGGAATTTATACGGAAGCTGTGGGTGTTCGGTTATCATCAGGCCTTGTCCTGCATATTTCCGGTTATGATCTTCGGCGCGCTGGGACTGACCAAGGTGGTTGAGATTCCGGGTTTGCCGCGGTATGACCTCATCCTTTTCATATGCGTCTTGGCCCAAATCGGGATGCTGGTGAGCAAGCTGGAGACATGGGATGAGCTGAAGGTCATCTGCGTCTTTCACGTCATCGGTTTGATGCTGGAGCTGTATAAAGTGCATATGGGCTCGTGGTCTTACCCGGAGGAGGGCTGGAGCAAAATTGGCGGGGTCCCGCTGTACAGCGGCTTCATGTACGCCAGTGTAGCCAGTTATATATGCCAGGCTTGGCGTCGAATGAATTTGCGCATTACCGGCTGGCCGCTGCCTGTGCTGACCGTGCTGATCAGCGCAGCGATCTATGCCAATTTCTTTACCCATCACTACGTGTGGGATGCACGCTGGCTTCTCACGGCACTGCTATTCGTGGTTTTCGGCAGAACCATGGTGTATTTTGACGTGGACGGAAAAACCTTGCGGATGCCGCTGGTGCTGTCGTTTCTGCTGATTGGCTTTTTCATCTGGATTGCTGAGAATATTTCCACATTTCTCGGAGCCTGGACTTATCCGGGTCAGGAGCGGACATGGAGTCTGGTGCATATCGGCAAAATCAGCTCGTGGTTTCTGCTGGTGGTGATCAGTGTCATCATTGTTGCCCAACTGAAGCATCTGAAGCAGGGCAGAGGACCGGCCAAAAACAATCCGAAGGGAACGGTCATGTGAATCCAGTTGGATTTGATCATTCATGCCAAATCATGTATCCTATGGTTCATTAGATTATGTAAAGCTAACGTTGCGACTCGAGCTGTAAGGCGAGCGATTTTTGCATGAACATAGATGTTTAGCATAGATGAACCGCGCGAAGCAGAAGGGGGTATTCACATGAAAAAAAGATCATTGGCGTCTTTGGCAAAAGGCATGGGATACTCCACCGCTGTTTTCTTTGATCCGTCCGATTATGGGAGAAGTGTGTCCAAAATCGGATATTCAGCGATCAAGGATCCTTCCATTCGGTGACCGAATGAGGATGCAGTGGAATTGAACACCACAGGTCGCTTGCTTGTGGTTGCATAGATCGGCATGTACACCACAGGTGCGCTGTGGTGTTTTTTTGCATTTCTAAATGATTCGAACAAAGGAGAGGTGTACCATGTTCATGCAAGGGAAACAGATTTATGTCAGGTCGGTAGAGGAATCGGATGTAGAGGCACTGCTGAAGCTTGAGCTGGATAACCGGGATTTTTTCCAACGGTTCACGGGCTTAAGAGGAGACGAATTCTACACCAGTGAAGGACAACTCGAACGGATTCGAAAGGCCCGGGAATCCAGCGAGGCGGATCAGGGGTATCTCTATGTGATTGGACTGCGGGACACCGGAGTGTTGATCGGCGAGATTATGCTGACCGAAGTGGTGCGGGGGAATCTGCAGAGCTGCTGGATCGGTTATTTTCTGGACCAAGACCATAACGGAAAGGGCTATATGACCGAGGCGGTTCAATTGGTAGTGAAGTTTGCCTTTCAGGAATTGAAGTTTCACCGGATTGAGGCCGGCGTGATGCCGCACAACCTGGGCTCGATCCAAGTGCTTTTGAAAGCCGGATTCCATAAGGAGGGCATTGCCAGGAAAAACGTAAAGATTAACGGAAAGTGGGAGGACCATCAGACGCTGGCTATTTTGAATGAAGCCGATGAGGAGCAGCCGTCTCCAATTCAGCGGTATAATCCGCCTGTTATCGCCCCGCCGATCGGGCCTTATACCCATGTAACCCAGGTTCCGAGAGGGGCCGGGCTGGTGGTCTTCTCCGGTCAGGTGGGAACCGATAGGGAAGGGAACTTGCCGGAAGATATGAAGCAGCAGGTGGAGAATACCTTGGCGAACATTGAGAGGTTATTGGCTGCGGAAGCGATGTCGGCGGATCATATCGTCAAAATCAACATTTGGGCGGCTCAGGAGGTCGACTGGGATCACTTCCACCAGGTATGGGAGAAATTCCACGGGGGGAAGGCGCCGGCCATGACGATGGCCTACGTGCCGGCACTGGCGATGCCGTCCATTCAGGTAGAGATCGAGGTATGGGCAGCCAAGGGGTAGCACTTATAAACCGTAAGTAAGAGAAATGGACTGTGGCCGATCATATGTAGTAATAAAAAAACCTCCGTGGATTCCTGTTAAGGGATCACGGAGGTTTGTGTTTATGGAGAGGAGCTTATAGATCGTCAAAACCGTTGTCGTCGCCAACTTTGCCGTAGTTACGGGATTTAGCTTCGAAGAAGTCGGTCTTCGTTGCGTTGAGGGCTTCATCGGAGAAAGGCTTGATCCACGGCATGCAGTTAACGTCCACGCCTTCGTAGGCTTTTTCCAGACCCATCATGGTGATGCGACGGTTTGCGATGTACTTGATGTAATCGCCCAATTCGTTCAGATCGATGCCGCGCACATTGCTGAGCGTGTAGTGGGCCCAGTTGGTTTCGAGCTCGACGGCACGGTCGATGGTGCGGTACAGGTAGTCGATGTTCTCTTTGGAGTTCAGCTCAGGGAAATCCTTGAGCAGCTGCTTGAACACTTCGGCGAAGAAGTAGCAGTGCTGGTTCTCATCACGCTGAATATAGGAGATCATCTGGCTGGTTGCCATCATCTTCTGGTCACGAGCCAAGTTGTAGAAGAAGGCAAACGTGCTGTAGAAGAAGATGCCTTCCAGGATCAGGTCCGCTACCATCGCTTCGAAGAAGGATTGCGGCGACGGATTGTCGCGGAAGTTCTGGTAAATGTTCGAGATGAACTGGTTGCGCTCCAGAAGTACCGGATCATGCTTCCAGTATTCAAAGATTTCCTTCTGCTCTTGCTCCGACACGATGGAGGAAAGAACATAGGAATAGGATTGGTTGTGAACCACCTCTTGCTGACCGATGATGGCTGAGATGGCTTCGAGCGACGAATCGGTGAAATAACGCTTCACGTCGCTTACAAACATCGTCTGCATGGAATCCAGAACAGCGAGCAGGGAGATGTTGATCTTGAAGGTGCGCTGCTCTTCAGGGTCCAGGCGGGGGAATTGCTGCGCATCCTTGGACATCGGAATCTCGTCTGCGATCCAGTGGTTCAGCAGCAGGACCTTATACAGCTTATACATATGAGGCATCCGAATGTCGTTCCAGTTCAAGATCCCGGAGCATTCACCTTCAATGACGCGAGTGGAGCGGTTGGGTGCTTCGGTGTTAAATATCTTTTGCATTTGCATGCCGATTTTCTCTCCTTGTATATCATGATAGGGCGGCGAATAGGCAAAGCTGAGGGACAATTCCCAGCATATTCACGGGACGGGTATCCATCTCCAGCCGCTTGTTGTCCGCCCTTTGCCTGAATGTATTTTTAAGGTTGCAAAGGACTCCCAAATGCGGACGTAAACTCTTCCGATTGGATACCCTTACCCTTGTAGTCTTCTATTTAGAAAGCTTATACACTCCTGCTATGCGGGGAACACCCGCATGCAGCCGTTTGATGCTTGTTTGCACCGCATGAGAAGCGATTCCCGAAGGGAGAGCGATCCACGCAGGCAGTAACTCAACAAAACGCACGAAGTAGCTCAGTAGTCCCGCACCGCATGAGAAGCGATTCTCAAGGGGAGAGCGATCCCAGCAGACAGCAGCTCAACCAAACGCATGAAGTAACACATGGTCCCTGCACCGCATGAGAAGCGATTCCCAAGGGGAGAGCGATCCCAGCAGACAGCAGCTCAACAAAACGCACGAAGTAACACATGGTCCCTGCACCGCATGAGAAGCGATTCCCAAGGGGAGAGCGATCCCAGCAGGCAGAAGCTCAACCAAACGCACGAAGTAACACATGGTCCCTGCACCGCATGAGAAGCGATTCCCAAGGGGAGAGCGATCCCAGCAGACAGCAGCTCAATTAAACGCACGAAGTAACTCATTAGCCTCCGCACTACATTCCAGCGTTCCCGAAGGGAGAAAGCGCTCCTAGCCACCAGAATAACGTAGAAGCGCCTCATTCACACCATGCACACCTTGCGGGTGTCCAGAGGGCAGAGCCCTTGGGGCCCTCCCTTGGAAGGGAGGGTTTGGGTGGGTTCGAAATTAGGTCTATCGACAGTTAGCTAGCACAGCTTTCGCACTCTTCAATCGTCAGCGCACGGCTGCGTACATAGTACGTGGACTTGATGCCGGCTTTCCAGGCATGCAGGTGCAGCTCCAGGAATTCCGAAGCCCGGATATCAGGGCGGACATACAGGTTAAAGCTTTGCGCCTGGTCAACGTGACGCTGACGGGCGGCAGCCATTTTGATGGACCAATGCTGGTCGATCAAGAAAGCCGTTTTATAGTACCAGATCGTTTTTTCGGACAGATCCGGAGCCGGGTTAGCCACTTTATAGGTGGTTTTTTCTTCATAAGACAGAAGTTCGTACAACGGATCGATGCTCGCCGTGGAACCCGCGATGATCGAAGTGGAGCCGTTCGGCGCAATGGCAAACAGCCATGCGTTTCGGACACCGTTCGCTTGTACTTCTTGCTGCAATTCGCGCCATTGTTCGGTGGTTACGAATTTACCTTCATGCTCGCCGTCGGTGTAACCGCGGAACGTGAAGTACTCGCCGCTCTCCCAGTCGGAGCCTTTGAACTTCGGATAGTGGCCTTTTTCCTTGGCCAGCTCCATGCTGGATTTGACGAGCAGGTAGTTGATGTGCTCATACAGGTTGTCATTATAGGCAACGGCTTCGTCGGATTCCCAGCGGATGCCTTCCAGCGCCAGCAAGTGGTGCAGACCAAAGGTACCGAGACCGACCGCACGATATTGGCTGTTGGTGTATTGAGCTTGCAGAACTTCAATATTGTTAATGTCGATGACGTTATCCAGCATGCGAACCTGGATCGGAACGAGACGCTCCAGCACACCGGCAGGTACAGCACGAGCCAAATGGATGGAGTTCAGGTTGCAGACAACGAAATCGCCAGGGATTTTGGAAATCACGATCCGGGTTTGGCCGTCTTTCGTAACCAGCTCCTCTTGCTCAACGACCGTCGGAGATTGGTTCTGCATGATCTCGGTGCACAGGTTGGAAGAGTAGATCATGCCATGCGCAGAGTTCGGGTTCGCACGGTTGACCGTGTCGCGGTAGAACATGTACGGCGTGCCCGTCTCAAGCTGGGATTTCATGATGCGCTTCATAATGTCGATGGCTTGTACCGTAATGCGCGGCAGCAGCGGGTTCGCCACGGCTTCAGCATACTTTTGACGGAATTCGCCTTCGCCTTGACCTTGATCATAGAAGTCTTCCAAGCCCAGCGGACGGCCGCTCTCGTCTTTCCAGCCCATGATTTTCTTCACTTCATGCGGACAGAACAGGCTCCACTCTTCACGTGCTTCTACAGCCTCCATGAACAGGTCAGGTAGACATACACCGTGGAACACGTCATGTGCTCTCATGCGCTCGTCACCGTTGTTCAACTTCAGATCGAGGAAGGACAGGATGTCTTTGTGGAACACATCCAGGTAAACGGCGATTGCGCCTTTACGAGTTCCCAATTGGTCAACGCTAACAGCGGTGTTGTTCAACTGGCGAATCCAAGGGATAACGCCGGAGCTGGTGTTCTTGTGACCGCGGATGTCAGAGCCGCGTGCACGGACTTTACCGAGGTAGACCCCGATGCCGCCGCCCATTTTGCTGAGACGAGCGATATCCGTGTTGGAATCGAAGATTCCTTCCAGGGAGTCGTCCACGGTATCGATGAAGCAGCTGGAAAGCTGGCCGGCTACTTTTTTGCCTGCATTAGACATGGTCGGCGTAGCAGCCGTCATGTACAGGTTGCTCATGGCCCAGTAGGCTTCTTTGACAAGGTCAAGACGCTTGTCGGCAGGCTCGTTGTGCATGAGGAACATCGCGATGACCATATAGCGTTCTTGCGGAAGTTCCATGACGCGACCGTCAAAGTCGTTTGCCAGGTAACGCTCAGCCAGCGTCAACAGACCGATGTAATCAAACAGCAGATCGCGGCTTGGATCGATGTATTCGCCGAGCTCTTCGATTTGTTCTTTGGTGTAGCTGGTCAGAAGATCCTCGCGATAGATGCCTTTCTGTACAAGCTCCGTAATGAGCGGGTAGAAGGCACCGTACGGTTCCTCCGGATAGGCTTTGTATCGGCGGTTGGTGGCCGCTTTTTTATATAAAGAGGTCAGAAACGAACGCGCAGCTGCAAACTTCCAATTCGGCTCTTCCTTGGTTACAAGCTCAAGGGCGGACATCGTGAAGGCACTGCTGATTTCTTCGCCGGTAACTTGCTCACCGCGCAATTTGGCATTGACGCCGCGAAGCAGACGCTCCTTATCGAGCATGTCCAATCCTTTTAGAGTCCGGTCGGCATAGACGGAGAGACGAATTTCATCAAAGGCGAGCTGACGGTTGTTCGGTTTAACTACGAGCTGGGGCATGAATAAATTCCTCGCTTTCTTCGGGGGAAATATGAAAAAGGACATCAAAAAAACATTTTCTAAAACCCGCGGGCAGGCTTGAAAATGTCCGTGCGCTGTGTTTCGAAAATGACGTTTGCCATAAGCCCGTGAACGGGCAAGATGTTATGTACAGACGCAAGTTTAACGAACACTTACCTAAAACCCCGTAGGTTGGTGTCTATCTGTATATAGGCAGGTCTCCTGACTTGGGCTTCTTCCCTCGACATTGCCTTCCCCGGGACCTTGCTCCGGTTCCTCGGTGGCATATGTCGTATGCGGATGGCAGATGTTCATAAACAGCCTAAGAGCCCTTACAGTGGCGGGACCGTGATGGATTTACACCATGCTTCCCTATTAAGCCGGACTGCCTTATAGGTTGATCCGGCACCTACATACACTATATTTGGTTGTTGTTAATCTAATTTAACCCAATATATTGTGTTTGTAAACCATATTCTTAAAATTGAACGCAAAAAGAATTATAGCAAACGAGCGGTCATTGTGCCAGTTAAGAAACTGCCAAAAGGCCATAACATTTCCTGAATTGTGACCAAATGCGACCTTTTCTGCGCTGATACCACGTATATTATCGTTTTGACAAAATAAGATGTATTCGTATGGACGAGACAAGGAAGGAACACCATATCTTGTGTGGAGCTAAAGACGGACGGACTTTGATATGAAGGGCTAGAATTGATATGATAACTGTATCCGGAAGTTTAAAGCATTCCATAACAGATGAGATGGGAACGAGGGAGGTTTTAAAAGATGGCTATAGCGGAGGTAACGGTGATTCCGATCGGAACCGCAACAACGAGTTTAAGCTCTTATGTTGCCGAGATGCAGCGTATATTGAAACAGCAGGATGGAATATCCTATGAGCTGACTTCGATGAGTACCATCATCGAGGGAGAGCTCAGCATGATCTGGCGGGCGATTGAGGCTTTGCATGAAGCACCTTTTCTGTCCGGTGCCCAGCGCGTATCGACTTCCGTGAAGATCGACGACCGCAGGGACCAAGTTTCCTCGAGCAAACAGAAGATCCAGTCCGTGCAGGAGAAGTTAGGCGGGTAATGCCGCCATTTTCGGAGGATATTTCCGTAAGAATAGGGCTTGCATTTTGTTGCTGAAGTATTATAATAATTTTTGTTGTTTCGTGAGGAATAACATCGAACCACATTTGCTGGTGTAGCTCAGGGGTAGAGCAACGCACTCGTAATGCGTAGGTCGGGGGTTCAATTCCCTTCACCAGCATCTTCATAAACATAAGTACAGCGCGGCTTCCCGTTTTTTCGGGGCCGCGCTGTTTTTGTGATCATTGTTAAAGATAGTTTTAAATTCGCCTCCAAGAATGAATTTCCCGTAGCTTTTATATATTGATCAACCTTAGCAGTAGCAACTCAAATATCTCTGGCAGAAAAACTCAGAATAAAAGCGAGCAGGAGCACTGCAAGCGCCGGGAATCATCCCGGCGCTTGCGCATGCGTCTAGCTAGGGTAAGAAATCTTTTTTCTCCAGTGCATGGTCGACGATACGAATTTCGCTGATCCATCCGTTAAATACGCCGTCCAGCTTATTGGCATACTGGCTCGCGCCGATAATCCACGGTTTGCCGATCGTGGCAATGCCCCGCGGCTTCGTGTCGGGATTGCGCAGTACTTCCACGCCGTCGATATACATCTTCGTTGATTGCCCCTCGTTGACCAGCGCGATATGGTGCCAGCTGTCGTCCATTTCCCAGGACCAACTCGTTTGCTCGCTTCCATAATTGAGCGGGAAGGACGCCCATTGAATTTCACGCAAGCTTGAGACAGCCAACGTTGCTAGCGGAGCCTCGGCGTCGCCTTCTTTCTTGCCAACGTCCTGTCCGGTGCCGTACCGGCCCAGAATGCCCATCCAGGAATGCTTGTCGGCGTCAAAATCAGGCCCGATCTTCACGACCGCTTCAATCGTATATCCGTTCGGGAATGTCAATGCATTGATAGGTGCTTGATCGGACGTTTGCAAATACGAGCCTTTCTCTTCCGATTTGTTGTTGAAGAAGCGAATGCCCGAATTGCTTTGCGGATTTTGCGCATTTCCTTTGTACCAGACCAAATCGCCTGGCTTGGCGTCGCCTTCGTCGATACGGTACAAATCGTTGCCTTTTCCGGAAAGATCTTTGACCGCTGCTCCCTTGCCTGCCACAGCTTGTCCTTCAGCGGCCGAACGGTTGTCCATTTGCCAGTAAGCGACTGTACCTTCTACTTTCGGTACTTCTTTATTGACAGAAATGTTGGGCTGAAATCCGGAGAACCGTTCTTCAAAATCCATCGCGACTGTAAAATCGTTAAAATCGTCTACTAATCTCTCCTCATCGAACGGGGTTCTTTGTTTCTCCGGCATTCCCATAACCCATGGGGAGAAGGAGGATGTATGAATGCGGTTTTTCTCCATATCGAATTCAAATGTTCGTAACATTCCGTTGCCGCCATGGAAGGCGCTCTGATAATCAACGACCATCATAACGACGTCGTGACCTTTGTTATTTTTCTTGATCGTGTGAGCATAACCATGATGATG
This sequence comes from Paenibacillus sp. GM2FR, assembly GCF_002803325.1. Lineage (NCBI taxonomy): Bacteria > Bacillati > Bacillota > Bacilli > Caryophanales > Paenibacillaceae > Paenibacillus > Paenibacillus sp. GM2FR. Next base: position 675,782 of record NZ_MKZM01000009.1, read on the forward strand.
ACCGTTTACGGTGAGGAAGATTTGATCGTTCTTCGCGATCAGCTTGTCCCATAGAAATTGCCCGTGATCTGTCATGACGGCTGATTTTTTGTCGTTGGAAATGTTCAGCAGTTGGTGGGTGAACACCATGACCGGGTACGTTGGATGTTTGTCGATTGCTTTTTGAGCCCACTTCAACGTCTCTTCGGACGCTCTCCAATCCAGGAAGAGTGCCATGTACTTTTTCCCGGCCCCATCAAAAATATAGTAGGAATTAAATCCGTTCTCAGAATGGCCGGTAAAACCCGGAATGTTCTTCATCCGGTCTGTCGAAAAATAGTTCAAAAACGGTTCCTTGGCCAAATCCCGCTCGTTGTCGTATTGCTGCGAGTTGAGCACGTCATGGTTTCCTGCCAAAAAACCGTACGAAAGCTTGGCTTTATCAAGTACTTTCATCGCTTCGTCGGCGTTGCGCCATTCGTAATCTTCATCAGCACGATCGACCAAATCTCCTAAATGTGCGGTGAAAACAATATTTTGTTTTTGCGCGTTCTTTGCAATCCAATTCGTTTGCGACAGCCAAAGCTCGTTTTTGTAGCGCGCATACTTTTGCGTATCCGGCAGTATGGCCATCTTGAAGCTATTGTCGATATCTGGGGAAGCGGCCGGACTTGCGGACGCTTCGAAACCGGACAGCAGTGCCGCAATCATCGTGACCGGCAACAGCAGCGCGAGTATTTTCTTGAATTTCTTCTTCATTTTGTCATATCCCTTCATCGATGTAATGGGTTGCGATAGGGACATTGTACGGAATGTGTGTTACCGGGATGTTAGGAGAGAAACCACTTTGTGTAAAGTGTGAATCATGGTCTGTGCTGATTAAATTTTCATTGGCAGTCAGCTGTCTGTCGCTTCCAGTGCGGACCCATCGGCAGTATATCGATCTCGGGAAACGGCGAGGACCTGGACAAACCGCCATATAAAAGATGCTCAAAGAACTAAAACTAGAATTCCAGCCACGAATAAAATGGATCCCAGAATCAGCAGAGGAAGTCCACTGGATTTGATATATTGAATGTAGTCCGAACCTGGTTCAGACTCGTACTTTATTCTCCAGATTCTATATAAGGAACCCCATGTGGGTTTGCGTATTCGCAATAAACCACGTATAAGAAACACGACAGCAAACACGATAAGTACAAAACCAGACATATAATCCGCCCCTCACCAAAGGCTCAATGAAAATAAAATGGTATTCATCCCAATTCATTCGGATTGCCATTTCTTCGGAATATCTGAATATGAATAGACCAAGCCAGATATGAATGGCACCGACGAACATGGTAAACCGTAGAATCAATCCCTTACACGACAATACGCAAATTTCAATTTCGGGGTTCCATTAAATGTAAAACAAGAGGCTTGTGCCTATGCTCAAAAGGTGACTTGAAACTGTATCTAGGCCCTTCAATATAGGCTCAAGCAAACACCGAATGCACCAGAGTGGAGTATCTTATATATTATACTCGTCCTTGCAGTAGGACTTACAGTTGCTTGCCTAATATAAGCGTGGAAGCATTAGTGGAAGAAATTGCTGCAGTTGCCTTCGCTGTAATGGATCACCGGGCTATTCAACAACCTACAAAGGCGGTGAATGATCGTGAAAAAGGTTTGGATTGACGCAGGGCATGGCGGGAAGGATTCCGGAGCAACCGGAAACGGCCTACAGGAGAAGGAAATCGTGTTAGCCGTATCTCTTGCTGTGAAGAAACGATTGGAAGCTGAATATGGCAATGTCCAAGTACTACTCTCCCGGTCTTCAGATGTGTTCCTTGAATTAGCCGAGCGGACTCGTAAGGCAAACGCCGCTGGTGCCGATATCCTAGTTAGCATCCATTGTAACGCGGGTGGCGGTGCCGGGGGCTTTGAGTCATATCGATATACCTCGGCAAACTCTGGTTCGGTAAAATTGCAGAATGTTATTCATACGGAGGTCATGAGTGCCATTAAACCCTTTGGAGTCATCGATCGGGGGGAGAAGGCCGCTAACTTGCATATGGTCCGTGAATCTAAGATGCCTGCTGTCTTAACCGAAAACTTGTTTATCGATGTGGCGGCTGATGCAGCCAAGCTTAAACGGCAGGATGTTATGGATTCTATTGTGCTCGGACATGTGAATGGCATTGGTAAGTATTTGGGGCTTCAGAAGAAAGAGGGGGCTGTTACGGTGGAGGATAAAGTAAATGTCATCGTAAACGGGAAGCAGATCGCGGATGGCAAGCTTGAGCATGGCGTGACCTATGTGCCGCTTCGGGCCATCGGTGAGGCATTAGGTGCCAAGGTGGTCTGGGATAACAAGACCAAGACGGCAACAGTTACAACCGAATAAAATACACCTGATTATTTTGAAATAGGAAGGAACAGTACTCCTCCATGCACATGCAAACCACCATTGGTGGGGGGAGTATATTTTGTGCCCCATCGAACAATTTATGTCCCTTTAATCATAATTTAAGCTCCCATTAATATTCGGAGTTTATGATAAAAGCACCCCTTAAAAAATATATCAGAAGCCCCTCTAACATTTCGGTTAGAGGGGCTTCTTTGGTTATCTTCCCTCGCCTGTGCAAAGGCGGATGTTGGATTGAATATTTAGAGTCCCAGCCATTTCGTGATATAAGCGGATACGGCTAGCTCCTGAAAATCCTGCCAGCTGCGAAATGGGGTATGTTCAACGATAAATGGATTAATCGTGTGTCCTAGTATGAATTCGTCAAACTCTTCATCTGTGCTTCCCTCATAACCTGCAGCTTTCAGCAAGTGACCGATCGAAGAAAACTTGGTATGTCTTTGAATAAATGATTCCGAGAACAGTTCTTCCACGGGCACTTCTTGTTTCATGTCCGAGAGCCTTGCGGCATTTTCGCGAATTTCTGATAGCTTCTCTTCATCCAGTCCGTCTAATCCACTGATCCCAGTATTCATTATGCCCACCTCCAAAAAGTTGCACGTCACTCTATTATACATATACGAGTATGCTGAATTATCGGATTCGCTTTTTTTTGAAGCAGGTATTGACTTGCTAGATTTATATAGGAAGAAAAGATGGAAATTCCCTAAAAAATGCTTTAAATCTTGCATAAGACAAAATGTCGAAATATTAAGAAAATAATAGAAAAATCATATATGGTATGATAATGTGGTATATATTACCTACACGGAGGTCAGTAAATGAGAACAAAGTTTGGTTTGATTTTGATGATTTGTGCATTTTTAGTTATTTCGGCATGCGGAAATAATCCTAGTAGCAGCGACTCGGCCAAGCAGAACGAAAGTGCAAATGCAGCTGGGGAGACTGTTAAGGATGAGCCGAGCAAAGAAGCAACAACAGAGCCAGCCAAAGAGGAGCCAAAAGAGGAACCAAAAGAGGTTTCTAACAAACCTGGAGAAAAATTCACCTTAGGTGATTGGGAAGTCGTGCTAGATTCGTTTGAGTTTGATCAAAAAGTAAGCGCAGATATGTTTTCATCAAGTGCTGATGAAGGGAACAAGTTCCTTATTCTAAATTACACGGTCACCAATAATGGTAAAGAGGCAAAGGATTTCACATCCATAATTGGTGGCGTAAGTATGAAAGCCATATTCAAAGAGGAATATGAGTATAACTATACGGTAACCATGATCGATGGGGATCTGGGAACAGGCAGCATCAAGCCTTTGGCTAAGAAATCCGGATTTGTTGTCATAGAAGTACCCGATAGCGTAGCTGATTCTAAAGAAAGCTTGGTAATCAAGCTTGAAGATCAGGACAAGGCACAAATCACATTACGATAACAACGAGAGAATGACCAACGCTATATTCTAGCACAATAAACGAACGCCAGCTCTGCATAGATGCAGAAGTTAGGCGTTCGTTTGCTTTTTTTACTTGCATATTATAATTATTCTTTACCTAGGAATGACTGTGGATTTCATGTAGACTGGTAATGATTTACTGCCGCCACGCCTTGCTAAATGGGGAATGGAGGTCCGTATATACTTGCTTGCATATGGGGGTGGGCACTGTGCCCAAACAAGAAAAGGTTTCAATGTCATGGCTGCTGCGGTATTTGAAACCGGTTAAAGGGCGGCTGATACTGCTACTCGTGATGCTGCTGACGTCGACAGGCTTGCAGCTTCTGAATCCGCAGATTGTCAAACGGTTTATTGACACGGCAGCCGAAGGCGGCGTTATAGCCACGCTGATTCAGCTGGCGGGTTTGTTTCTGGTCGTGGCTGTCTTTAACCAGCTGATTACCGTAGCTGTCAGCTATATGGGGAACGATATTTCATGGCGCGCGACCAACCGGCTTCGCGGCGATCTTTTGAAGCATTGCTTGCGGCTGGATATGCGATTTCATAATGTGAAAACGCCAGGCGAGATGATTGAACGGGTTGACGGCGACGTGACGAATATTTCGAATTTTTTCGCGATGTTCATCGTGCAGGTCATCGGAAGTTTTGTGCTGCTTGCCGGCATACTAGGATTTATGTTCACGGTGAATCTGCCGATTGCGATCGTCATGACGGTGTTTACACTGCTGTCCATTTTGTTCATGGTGTTCATCCGGAATATGGGCGTCAATTCTTCGAAGAATGAACGTGAAGCCAGCGCTTCGCTGTTCGGATTAATTGAGGAACGCATTGCCGGCATTGAGGATGTACAGGCGAACGGCAATGTGCCGTATGTGATGAATCGGTTTCATCGCATGATGCGCAGCGTGTTCCTGAAAGGAAGAAAAGCCTGGATGCTTCGCGTCGTCCCTTGGAATACCACGGTGATTCTGTTTGCCCTTGCGGTTACGGCTGTCCTGTTACTAGGAGTTCGCTATTATTTGATCGGTGAAATTACGCTGGGGACTCTCTTCCTAATCTATCAATATACGCAGATGCTGAATGACCCGATCGAAATGCTTGGTGACCAGGTGCAGGAGTTCCAAAAGGCAAAATCCGGCATGCTGCGTTCCAGAGAGCTGCTGTCCAATAAGAGCGAGATTGTAGACGGAGAACAAGAAGAGCTTCCGGAGGGAGCGCTCGGTTTGGAATTTGAGGGCGTCAACTTCAGTTATAACGAGGATAAACCGGTGCTAAAAGACATCAACTTTGAAGTCAAACCAGGCGAACGCCTGGGCATTATCGGACGTACCGGCAGCGGAAAGTCGAGTCTCAGCCGTATTCTGCTTCGATTGTATAACATCGACAGCGGTGTGATTCGCGTTGGGGGGACGGATATTACGAAGCTGAAGCTGCCTGCGCTTTACCGCCGGGTGGGGATGGTCACGCAGGATGTGCAGCTGTTTGATGGCTCGCTGCGTGACAACCTGACGCTGTTCGATCATGGCGTGTCGGATGCGTTCATTCTGGAAACGACGGAGCGCTTGGGGCTTCGGCAATGGATCGATGCGCAGCCGGAAGGTCTGGATACGCATTTGACCACAGGCGGAGCATCGCTATCCGCGGGGGAAGCGCAGCTATTCGCTTTAACCCGGGTATTTTTGACGCAGCCGAGCCTGGTGATTCTGGATGAACCGTCTTCACGCCTAGACGCCGCAACGGAAGCGATGCTGCAGTTAGCCGTGGATCAGCTGATGAGCCGCTGTACAGGCATCATCATCGCGCACCGGCTGGCTACGCTGGAGCAGGTGGATAAAATTATGGTGCTGGGTGACGGGCGAATGTTGGAATTCGGCGCACGGGAAGCACTTGCACAAGATCCGGCATCTCATTATGCCAGGCTGCTGAGCACGGGCAGAGAGGAGGAACTGGCATGACCATCACGGGTTTTATAGGGCGCCTATTTCGTTTCAAGCCTTCATTATTTTTATTCAACGGTCTGTTGTGGTGCATATTTCATTCCTTGCCGCTATTGATCGGGCTTGGGATGCAGTGGTTTTTTGACCGGGCTACATCGAATTCGACGGATTATGTATGGCTGGCCGTTCCTTTGATCTTCATTGCCGTAGTAAGGGTTGCGCGGGTGGGGACATTCTTTGCGGCCTTTTATCAATGGGTAACGTATATTTACCACATTCAGGCCATTCTGCGCACGAACATGCTGGCTGGGATCATGCGCTGGCCGGGGCGGAATTTGCCGGCTTCTCCAGGGGAGGCGATGAGCCGCTTCCGCGATGACGTGGAAGAAGTTGTGGAATACGTGGAATCCTGGGTGGATTTCTGGGGGCGCCTCGTTTTTGCCCTCGTCTCCGTAGTCATTATGGCGAGCATTAACTGGAAGATTATGCTGGTGGCCGTGCTGCCACTCGTAGTGGTCACACTCCTGAACAATCTGTCCGGCAACCGCGCGCGTCGTTACGGGCTAAAGAACCGGGAAGCTACGGGGCGCATTACCAGCTTTATCGCGGAAACCTTCGGTGCGGTTCAAGCCTTGAAGCTCGGGCAGGCCGAGGATCATGTTCATGAGCGCTTCATGAAGCTGAACGAAGACCGCCGGCAGGCAGCGCTGAAGGATAATCTGTTCAAACAATGGATGCGATCCTTGAATCAGCATGTGCTTAGCATTTGTACGGGCCTAATTCTGCTGATGTGCGCTGCTGAAATGCAGGCCGGGCATTTTACCGTCGGGGATTTCGCTTTGTTTACGTCTTACCTGGCTAATATCGGCTTCAGTATTTCCTTGTTCGGGTATATGGTGTTCCAGCACAAGCGGCTGAAGGTTTCCTTTGACCGGATGCGCTCGCTGTTCCGTCCTGGTGAGGAAGACCGGATTATTGAGGCACGGGAAACGTATCTGAACGAAGAGCCGCCGGAACTGCCCGTTATTCACAGAGAACCGGGGGAGAAGCTGCAGGAGCTGGAAGTCAAGAATTTATCATATCATTACCCGAATTCGGAGAATGGCATATCGGATATTAATTTCCGCTTGGAGCGCGGCAAGTTTCTGGTGGTGACAGGACGAATCGGAGCGGGGAAATCGACGCTTGTCCGGACATTGCTGGGTCTGCTGCCGAAGCAGGAAGGGACGATCCGCTGGAACGGGGAAGAGGTGGATCCGGCAACCTTCCTTATGCCTCCTCGGGCGGCGTATACACCGCAGGTTCCTAGGCTGTTTAGTGATCCCTTGAGAGAGAACATTGTTCAAGGGAAGAAAGAGCGGACGGAGGAAGCTCTGGAACGGGCCATCCGTCTGGCCGTCATGGAGAAGGATATCGAGAATCTGGATCAGGGACTGGAGACGTTGGTCGGTCCGAGGGGCGTTATGCTGTCGGGCGGACAAATCCAGCGGGCGGCTACGGCACGCATGCTGATTACGGGCGCGGATTTATTCGTTTTTGATGATCTGTCCAGCGCGCTGGACGTGGAGACGGAGCAGCTGGTATGGGATGGGTTGTTCAAGGAGCAGGGCGTCACTTGCATCGCGGTATCGCATCGCAGGGCAGCCCTTTCGAAGGCCGATCATATCATCGTCATGAAGGATGGCCGGATCGAAGCGGAGGGCAGCTTGTCTGAGCTGCTCGCCACGAGCGAAGAGATGCAGCTGTTATGGCAGGGCGAGCAGTCCGCTGTCGAGGCTCAGGCCGTCGTAGAGGACGGAGCTGAGGTTAGCAAGGTATAACATCAAGTTTGGTTTGGAATTGGGGATGTTAGAACAGGTTTCGAGCAAGGCAGCTTCCGTTGGTGTGGAGGCTGTCTTTTTTTGTATAATACACATGGAAAATAATGGGTCAATCATTCTGATGTACTGGGGGGAGTTCTATGTGAAGAATCGCAAGTTCTTGGTAACCTACGGTTATAACCTGGACCATAGCAATATCGATCACCTGGTGTCAGATCGCCTGTCCCGCCATAAGGGCTGGATTCAGAAGGATTACTTCGATCCGGTGCTGCACCAAGGGGCTGCGTTTATTCTAAACTACCAGATCATCGACACGAATGTTGCCAGAGTCTCGCAGCGGTATTACTTGGATGATTACCACGTCACGGAAGCCCAACTGCAAGGCTTTCTTTACTCGCTAAACAAGCTGAAGGGCACGCATGTGTTGTGCAATCCCACGAAGCAGGGACATCACTGGACCGTGATCGACGAAATCGAGTACAGTTGTTATGCCTATCAGACATTGGATGGAAGGGATCTCCGTTTTATAGAATACAATAACGATACCAGGGCGGATGCCAACATGAAGAAGGGGATACCCCGGATTCCCGAGCATCAGCGTTACCTAACCTTTCCCTCAGACTGCAGTCAAGAAGAGAAGGATCGGCGGTTGACCGATTGGTTCAAAGGGATAATAGAAGCGGGGAGGCAGCAGCCTTAAGAGCCACCGCCATTCATATTGGATACTCACTGCGTATTTCCTTTACCCAGGAATACCGCGATTTGTGCTGCGTCCGCTCATCGTCAAACCTATCGCAAATTCCATTTCGCAGATTCTATTATTTTGCTTGCGAGAATAAGGATATAAATACAAGCCGATCGATTGGCTCGAGGAATAGGATGTAGAAGATGAATGGAAAGGTGGGTTTACCATGGAATGGAGCGTCATTTTTCAATTGATTGACCCGCGGCTCTTCATGGTCGTTGCTGCCTGTTGGGTAATCGGATATGTGCTGAAGCAAACGCCCAAGGTTCCGAATTGGAGCATTGTATATCTGGTTATGGTCGTATCGATTCTGCTCACAACCGGCTTGATCGGGTGGAGTGTGGAAAATATCATTCAAGGCATACTCGCAGGGGCGTTCGCGGTATTCGGGCATCAGGCTGTTAAACAAACGGCGGAGGCGATTGCGATTAGAAAGAAGTAAGAATGACTGAAGGGCCCAGGATCATTTTTGTTTAAACCGAACTTTACCTGGCACACTTACGCTTGAGCCTGTTACTCTTAGATTCATGAGATAATTTAAGGGAGCGTGAAGATTTGCAGAGGAAAACGTTGACGGTTGAGGCACTGCCTGGGTTTGAGCCGGAGATCGGCCGCTGGATATGGGGGCTGGAGGACGTACGCCGAACGATATTGAAACGGCTGGAAGGGGTCCGCCATGAACATTTGAATCATAGGGCAGACGGCCGACAGTCCATCGGCTCGCTGTTGTACCATATTGCTCTCATTGAAGCGGACTGGCTGTACGTCGAGGTGCTTGAATCCGATTGGGACCCGAAAATAAAGGCATGTTTTCCCTGGGATCACCGTACAGAGGATAACCATCTTTCTGAAGTGCCGGATCAGTCACTGGATGAACACCTTCACCGCATGCAGAGGGTACGTCATGAATTGCTTGCCCATTTCAAAGGCATGGACCTCTCGGACTGGAGGAGAGTCAGACAACTGGAACAATACGATGTGACACCGGAATGGGTCATCTATCATCTGATTGAGCATGAGTCCCATCATCGGGGACAGATATTTCAGCTGTTAAGAGAATTGGAGCAAGTTTAAGGATCGATGGTCCACTCAGAAGAGACTTGGGCCTCTGCAGCTAAAGCCGGAGCCCTTTGAGGCCACTGCTAGAAGCGTTATAATTGCCCGGGGCAGGGAGCATTCCTTGCTCTTTTTTGTATATCCTGCAACGATTCAGCTTGTCAAAACGTAATAAGCAGATAAAGAGTGCGGTATCGGAGGAGATAGGAATGAATAATGAATTCTACGTGGGATGGGGAACGCTGGCGTTAATTAATGCCGGATTGGCTCAAGGAAAAAACAGAACGGGATTAAACTGGTTTCTGTTATCCCTGTTGCTGGGTCCGCTCGCAACCCTGTTTCTTGTCCTGTCAGCTAAAAGGTAATTTGAGCAATAAAAGAGCCGCCTCCCGGCAAGGGAAGCGGCCTTTATCGGATTACATCCGTTGAAACATAGCGGTGTCACGGCTGTAGTGTGTCAGGTAACCTGTCTCTTCGTTGCGGATGCGGACGACATCCGGTGTGTAGCATTCAATGTAACCTCGCTCGATCTCCACGTATACGCTTGCGGGATCCTCTTCCCATACGGAAACCACCGTTTCCGATAATGCGGCCGCGAAAAAATGGATATCTTGCGATAGGTACCGGCTATTGCGGTCTGTGTTCATTTATTTCATATCCCCTTGATGGTTAGAATCGGATAAAATGCGGTCTACTAACTCGTTCATTCCCTTCCAGGAATCCTTCAGAATAAATTCATGCTGAATATGCGCGTTCCACGGACGCGGAATCAGAATGGTTTGTTTTCCGGCTTTTCTGGCGGCAATCGCATTATGGGGACCATCGTCAATCAGAAGATCAAATTCCACTAAATCCTTGCGCTTGGCCACGAAAAAATTCTCGAACGGAATAAAAGGCATATGCCGCTGCAGCCATCTCCACTTCTCGGGCACCGAGGAGGGACGGGCTGCGGTAACAACAATGACGTCATAATCATGCGTCATTCTGTGGACTTCGTCAATCGTATATTCATCAAATAGTTCAAGTTCTTCATATAAGCCCGGCTTTCCGAAGAAAAACTCTTCCGAGCATTCAGGATGCCAGATTTGATGCAGGTTATAATCGGTAATCTGATCCAGCGTCAGCTGAGGATCTTTGTACTGCAGATTGTGATAGTGAATGGCCTTGGGTATGAGATGGCAGATGGTATCATCCATATCGATGGCGACTATTTTTTTGCTCATATCGTCATTACTCTCCTGTAATCATGAATTCTAAGAAACGATGATGTTCCGTAATTGTAAGGGACAGGATGCTTATTGGCAAACTGAAATCAAAAATGGGAGGATGTAACATTTTCTTTCCCCTGACTCATTATAAACTAAGTATAGCATTAATAGGGCTAACAACCTTCCTGATATTTCCCACTTACGGGAATATCCTAAAAGACAGATGCCTTCATCCATTATGACAGTACATGTCATGATTGCCCTTTTATAATAAGAACACTACAGGGCATAAGGGAGGAAAGGCCATGGTTCAAGAATATATCAACATCCGTGGAGCCAGGGAGAATAATCTGAAGAATGTTTCGCTGCAAATTCCAAAACGAAAAATCACGGTCTTTACCGGCGTATCCGGCTCGGGTAAATCGTCCATCGTGTTCGATACCATCAGTTCCGAAGCCCAGCGATTACTGAATGAGACGTTTACCGCATTTGTTCGTAACCGACTTCCACGGCATAGCCAACCGGACGTCGATTCGATCGAGAACTTGTCGACGGCTATCGTCATCGACCAGAAGCGTCTGGGGGGCCATTCGCGGTCCACGCTAGGCACGATCACCGATCTGTACGCCATACTCCGTCTGTTGTTTTCCAGGGTGGGACAGCCATTTGTGGGATACTCCAACGTCTTTTCTTTTAACGATCCTCAAGGCATGTGTCCGGAATGTCAGGGAATCGGCAGGAAGGTCGAGCTGGATCTAAATAAACTGCTGGATACGAGCAAATCATTGAATGAGGGAGCGGTCCGATTTCCTATTTTCTCCGTAGATAGCTGGTATATGAAAAATTACACCATGTCCGGGTTCTTTGATAATGACAAGAAGCTGGCCGACTATTCGGAAGCCGAATGGGATCTCTTTCTTTACGGCAAGGAGGGAAAAGTGACGTTCCCGTCCAAGGGGGGGCCGGTACAGTCCGACTTCGAGGGCCTCGCGCTGAAGTTCAACCGGCTGTATATTCAGAGAGACAGCAGTGAATTGTCCGAACGCACTTTAAATCACGTCAAAAATTTTATTACGCATGGCACATGCCCGTTATGCGAGGGAACACGGCTCAGTCAAGCGGCATTAAGCTGCAGGATCAACGGATATAATATCGCCGAGTGCGCGGCTATGGAGATTGGGGAGTTAAGAGAGGTCATCCTGAATATCAAGCAGCCGGTGGCTGCCAGTATGGTGGCCAGCTTGGCGGAGCGGCTGCAGCACTTGATGGATATGGGGCTGGATTACTTAACGCTGAATCGGGAGACGACCACGCTCTCCGGGGGTGAATCGCAGCGGGTGAAGATGGTGAGGCATTTGGGCAGCAGTCTGACGGACATGATGTATGTTTTTGATGAGCCTAGCGTTGGTTTGCATCCACGGGATGTTCACCGCCTGAACGACATGCTCAGGAAGCTTCGGGACAAGGGCAACACGGTGCTGGTCGTAGAGCATGACCGGGACGTGATTGAAATTGCCGACCATGTGGTGGATGTGGGGCCGAATGCCGGTACCCGGGGAGGAAAAATTGTCTTCGAGGGCACGGTTGAGCAGCTGTGCAGCCAAACATCTACGTTAACCGGGCAGTATATGAAGCGCTGCATGCCGATGAAAGAACAGTTCCGCGTACCCACAGGGCTAATGCGCATTGCCAATGCCAATCATCATAACCTGAACAATGTGACGGTGGATATCCCGGAAGGCGTATTGACTGTGGTCACGGGCGTAGCGGGGTCAGGGAAGAGCTCGCTCATTCACCATGCCTTCCTGTCCCAGCATCCCGAGGCTGTTGTCATCGACCAGTCCGCCGTCAGCACCTCGATCCGTTCCAATCCTGCTACCTACACGGGGATTATGGATGACATCCGGAGCATGTTTGCCAAAGCTAATGATCAGAGTCCATCCCTGTTCAGCTTCAATTCCAAAGGGGCTTGTCCCGACTGCCACGGTCTCGGGTTCATCTATACGGACCTGGCGTTTATGGAAGGCGTTAAGTCTCTGTGCGACACCTGCGACGGCAGGCGCTTTAAGGATGATGTGCTGCAGTATAAGCTCCATGGAAAAATGATTACCGATGTGCTGGATATGACCGTGCTGCAGGCGCTTGATTTTTTCGAGAAAAAAGAAATCAGGCGGCGGCTGGAAGCCCTGCACGATGTGGGCTTGCACTATCTAACGCTCGGACAGCCGCTAAGCACCCTGTCCGGAGGCGAAAGCCAGCGCATCAAGCTGGCCAGCGAGCTGCACAAGCAGGGGAAGATTTATGTCATGGACGAGCCGACGACCGGGCTGCATATGTCAGATGTCGGGCATTTACTGAACATGATGAATCGGCTCGTCGATAACGGCAGCTCGGTGATTGTCATCGAGCACAATCTGGACGTGATTCGTCAGGCGGATTGGATCATTGACCTCGGACCCGAGGGCGGCAGCAGGGGAGGCCGGGTCATGTTCGAAGGAACACCTGCTGAACTGATCATGGCAGAACACTCCTTGACCGGGAAGTATGTACGGGGGTAATGGGGGAATTACGGGAGTGAGCGGCCGATCCTTACCGGAGCGCGACCAAACCCATGCAGTATGCTGCATGGGAGCTGGGACGAATTCGTTTTCGTAGTTTCATGGTAGACTTGCAATGGCCGTGCCGCATCCCCGCGGTACGGCCATTCTATGGTTGTTAGGCTTATAAGATCGCTTTAACGGCAATACTGTATGCTGCGACAGACGAAGTTGGTTAATGAAGTACGTGTAATGACTCGGTCTGCATTCTTAATAAGCAGCATTCTTATTGTAAACGGGGGATACGACAATGCAGAAAGTATGGTGGAAAGAAGCCGTTGCTTACGAGATCTATCCGCGCAGTTTTATGGATTCGAATGAAGACGGCATCGGGGATCTGCAAGGGGTTATATCCCGTCTGGATTATTTGAAGGATCTTGGGATTGATGTTATATGGGTATGTCCCGTCTATCGATCATCCAATAACGATAACGGTTACGATATCAGCGATTATCAGGATATTATGACGGAGTTCGGTTCCATGGCCGACTTCGATCAGCTGCTGGCCGAAATCCATAACCGCGGCATGCGGCTTATTATGGACCTGGTGCTCAATCATACCTCGGATGAACATCCGTGGTTTATGGAATCCCGTTCCTCCCGAACCAATCCGAAGCGGGATTACTACATCTGGCGGGATGCGAGGGATGGGGCTGAGCCGAACAATTGGGAATCCGTCTTCACCGGCTCCGCTTGGGAATATGACGAGTTAACGGATCAATATTATCTCCACCTCTATTCCAAGAAGCAGCCTGACTTAAATATGGAGAATCCGGCGGTCAGAGATGATCTGGTCAGGATGATCCGTTGGTGGCTGGATAAAGGAATCGACGGTTTTCGCGTGGATGCGATTACCCATATAAAGAAGCTGCCGGGTTTGCCGGATATGCCGAATCCGAATCACCTTCGATATGTTGACTCGAATCCAGGACATCGGAATATAGCGGGAATCCATGATTTTCTTCAACAATTCAAACGTGAAGCGTTCGCTCATTATGACATTATGACGGTTGGCGAAGCGAGCGGCATTCCGATCAGCGAAGCAGACCGATGGATCGGGGAAGAGAACGGGGCCTTGAACATGATTTTTCAATTTGAGCACGTCAATCTTGATTTCGGACTCGAGGGACGCTGGGATTATGCGATCTGGGACTTGGCCGAATTGAAGCAGATTATGCATAAATGGCAGACGGGTCTTGAAGGCGTGGGCTGGAATGCCCTTTACATGGAGAATCACGATCAGCCGCGCTCCGTATCCCGTTTTGGCGATCCGGTCCACTATCATAAGGAATCGTCCAAGATGCTGGCTACTTTTTTTATGCTGATGCAGGGGACGCCGTTTATTTACCAGGGGCAGGAAATCGGAATGACGAATGTCGAGTTCGCGGAGCTGAGTGATTATCGGGATGTGGAGATCTACAATTATTACCGCGAGCGGCTTCTGGATGGGAAAGACGTGTCGGAGACGATGCGCAGAATCGCGTACCGGGCTAGGGACAATGCAAGAACGCCGATGCAGTGGGATGACACGCTCTATGGCGGCTTCTCAACGGTTGTGCCGTGGATCCGCTGCAATCCGAATTACCATGAAATCAACGTAGAGCAGCAGCTAACAGATCCCGATTCCATTCTGAATTACTATAAAGCCTTGATCCGACTGCGCAAATCCAGTGAGGCTCTGATCTACGGAAAATATGAAGCCGTGCTTCAGGAGCATCCGGAAATTTTCGCTTATTCCAGGTCATTAGAGAATGAGACGTACTTGGTCGTACTCAACTTCTATGGCGGAACGCCGGATTTTCAATTCCCGGCAGAATGGCGTGAGCATCATCCTGAAGTTATACTCTCGAATTACGAACGCTCGGACCGAAGTTTCGGCGAATTCGCTCTACACCCATATGAAGCAATAGTTTATCGTGTAAACTAAGTTGGTAAGCGATTTCTTGAGATAAGAGGTGCGGTTCGGATGTGCACTGCTACGAGCATGGACGTATTGGCAGGTATGAGGTGAAGGAACCGTTGATTCTGGGGCATGAGCTTGCCGGCGTTGTCGTAAGGACGGGGGAGAAGGTAAGAAATGTCTCCGCCCGTGACCGCGTGGCCGTGGAACCGGGTGTTACGTGCGGGCGCTGCTCTTATTGTAAAAGCGGACGTTACAACCTGTGTCCGGATGTTGTATTTATGGCGACCCCGCCGGTTGACGGAGCTTGGACCGAATACGTCGCGGTGCGAAGCGACTTCCTGTTCCGGCTGCCGGATGAAATGTCCTTTGAGGAAGGCGCTTTGGTTGACGCCGAGCTGGATATATACGGCGTGTTCCGCTACGCGAACACGTACCCGGCGGCTATTCAGATGCTGCAAAACAAGGGCAGCCGCATACGCGATATCATCACCCACGAGTTTTCCTTGGATCAGATCGAGGAAGCCATAGAGCTTGCCCGCACGCAAAGGGACACCAGTGTAAAAGTCATGATCTATCCTCATCAAAACGCATAACATTCTTCGCTGCCGGGAGAGTCGCTTCCGAAAGCTTGCGGTACAATCGCACCAAAACAACGTCATGGATCTTCACAAAGAAAGCACCGCTCCAACACTTGTCGGAGCGGTGCTTTCTTTGTGTTACGGGTTAGTCCGGGCGCTCATTGCTCATCCAGCTGTCGATGCGAAGATCATCGCCGTAGGTCTCGCGCGACGAAATTTCGCTGAGCTTCTGCTCGGCAGCCTCGCGGGTATCGAACCCGCCGATGACCGCGATGAAGTCGCCGCTGGCCGTCTTAATGAAAGTCACGTCGTCTTCCATATAAATCTCTTCCAGAATGGCAAGGGATTCCCCTTGCGGCATGGCTTCACTGCGGATATAGAAGACCTCGCGCGGGGTTGCCGACTCACCGGTCGAAGTGAGCTTCAGCTCAATATAGCCGGGATCTCTATATTCGGATACGGTATGCTTCACGCCGTCCTTCAGTTCAACGACAAAACGCATGGCCGAGTCGTCCAGAATCACATTTTCATAGACATCCTTTACCAGCGGGAGAGCCAGCATGTCTTTCTTGAGGGTTTCATAATCAAAGTTTCGTACGCCGTTAAACGTGAAGATCAGACGGTTTGGCGCATCCCGATGATCCACGGTGTAGGCCGGAACGCTGGAAACGGAATGGCCTTCCTGATCAAATTGAATCTTAAATACGTCCTCGGAAGCTTCCGTGCCTACGGTAACGCCGTCGGTCCGTTCGCCTCCGCCCCCGAACTGCAGAACCTGAACGATGCTGCCCACCACGGGGACTTTGGATAAGGCGTTTGCCACCGTCGGGATATTGACCACGAATAACAGGGCAACGGCCGCCGCAACAATGGAGGAGTATCTCATCAAGCGCATGGATCGTTTACGGGCAGCCGCCTTTTTCATTGCTGCGTCCATAACGCCGGTTAGCTGGGCAGGGATCTCAATGTGTTCATAGCGTTCTTTTCCTGTCATAGACGATCGACCTCTCCCTCGATTAAATATGATTTTAATTTTCCGATAATACGATAGAACCTGGTCTTGACCGTGTTTTCGGACAATGCCAGCATATCCGCCATTTCTCTAAAGCGCAGGTCCTCAAAAAACTTCAAAATAATGTAGGTTTTCTCTTCTGGCATCAGTCTGTCCAAAGCATCATATAAATCCATTTTCTCTTCCAGCGGTACGGCATGCTCTGCGGCCGCATAGTCTTGCGTTTGGTCTTCCATATAAGTTACCCGCTTCTTGCGACCGAGATGGTCGATAGCCGCGTTAATGACAATCCGGGTCATCCAGGACTCAAAATACTGCGGCGTGTTCATCCGCTCGTAAGCAAGATATCCCTTATAGGTTGCCTCGGAAACGATATCCAGTGCCTCCTGCTCATTCTTGACATAGCAATAGGCTACCCGGTATAACTTGTTTTTGCATTTCTCCATATTTTCGCTGAACTGTGTTTGCTTCGAGTCTTTCGCTCTCAGTTCACTCACCCCTAACTACTAGCGCTAGTATTTTATGTCATGGCACGAATTCGTTTTGATCTATTCCTGGTTTTAATGGGTTGGATCATGCTCAAGTACTTGAGTGCGCTTGACTGATCATTAGACCGTGGAGCAGGCCAAATAGTTTTAGCCAGGGATAAAAAAGTAACAAATTGGTGAGATATACCATCTGAATCACTTGAAAATAATCCATAATCTTAACAGAAGTCCTTAACGGTGTTACTATATTAACCATATAAAATGTACGGAGGCCAGAACATGTAGGTTTTTCTACCCTAACCAATACAACTAAATACAGAATTGGGGTAGAAAGATGAAGAGGAATTCTTTTCGGTATCTCTGGATAGGTCAGGCGCTCGCCAATAGCGGCGATTTGTTTTACATTGTCGGCTTGATGGCAATAATCCATGGGATGACAGGCTCCGCCATGTTGATGGCCATGATACCATTTGTCACGACGATGGCACGGTTTATAAGCGGGAGCTTTGCGCCCGTGTTGATGGATAAATACAGCCTCAAATCGCTGCTTGCTTCGTCGCAAATCGGGAAAACAGCCGTGTTGTTCCTGTTGTTAGTGACCTACTATGTGCTGGGAGAGCAGGAGGTGACGGTCTATGCGATTCTCGGATTCGTATTCCTCATCTCTTTGCTCGATGGTTGGGCCGCGCCCGCAAGCCATGCCATGCTGCCTCGGCTGGTGGATGCCGCGGAGTTAACGAAAGCCAACAGCTTCGTAGCTCTCGTCGATCAGTTAATCCAGCTGGGAGGATGGGCCGTTGGGGGACTGCTGGTTGTAGCTATGGGTGGCAGCAACGTGATATGGCTAACCTTTTCCCT
Source organism: Paenibacillus sp. GM2FR (assembly GCF_002803325.1). Lineage (NCBI taxonomy): Bacteria > Bacillati > Bacillota > Bacilli > Caryophanales > Paenibacillaceae > Paenibacillus > Paenibacillus sp. GM2FR. The sequence continues at coordinate 693,818 of NZ_MKZM01000009.1, forward strand.
GGCCCTGGCAGCTGCTGTCTTCATGAAGATGATTGAGGATCGGCATGAAGCTGCCCGGGAACAGAAAGGGAAAGCGGACATTTCAAATTGGAACTCCATTCAAGAAGGGTGGACACTCATTTGGAGACAGCCCTCACTCCGGGCGATACATATCATGTATGTACTGGAGACCATTGCGGGCGTGATCTGGATTGCAGCGATCATCTACGTCTACGTAGCTGATGCGCTGAATAAGGAAGAGGCTTGGTGGGGGTATATCAACGCAAGCTTTTTCCTGGGACTTATGCTGGGCGGACTGTTTGGAATGAGGGGCGCGGGGCTGATCGACCGCAACATCCGTAAATTCGTCATCTGCTCTTCCTTCGGCATCAGTCTTATGACGTTTGGTTTTGGATTGACCTCGGTACCTTGGCTGGCCCTTGTTTTCTCCGCGGGTTTCGGTATTTTTGAACAGCTCAAGTCGGTTTCTCTACAGACCACCTTGCAGCGTAGCGTATCGATTCATCTATTGCCGAAAGTGTACGCGGCTCAGAGCGCGCTGGTTTCGCTGGTATTTGGACTGTCCACACTGCTGTTCGGGTACATTACCGATGAATTCGGCGTCCGGGCCACGTATTTCATCGCAGCCATAGTGTTGTTTATCTCAGGATGTTACGCATTACGGATACGAACGAGATTGCCGGCGTTAGGGGAGGGGCCCGAACAACAAGTACGGATCGGCATCGAATAAAATAATGAATGAACAAAAGGCGAGCTTAACGCTCGTCTTTTTTACATGCATAATTGATCCGGACGCAAGTAACTGCAAGCATCGCAAGACGGTTCATGTCGACTTAAAAATCCAGTTGACAATCCATCTACTATGTATTACGATATACCCGTAGTAGGTCACACTTATTACCACGACCACGGAAAAGTGAGGTTGCGAAAATATTTTCAGGAGAAATGATTGACACTCCCTGCTACTCGGTGATACAATGTACACGTAGTAAGTAATACTTAATAGCATTTTTTTAAATGCTGTTAAGTGAAAATTTCCCTTAGTACTAAGTTATACTGAATATGAGTTATACTAATTAGGGGAGGGACGAAATAGAGGAGGTACTGAATATGGAAAATTTAACTGAAATGCTGAAGGGTTCGCTGGAAGGTTGCGTGCTGGAAATCATCAGCCGCCGTGAAACCTATGGCTACGAGATTACCCGCCGCCTGAACGAGCTGGGGTTTACCGAAGTCGTGGAAGGAACGGTCTACACCATACTCGTGCGGCTAGAAAAGAAAAAACTGGTGAACATTGAAAAGAAACCGTCAGATATGGGACCGCCGCGCAAGTTTTACTCACTTAATGAGGCTGGCCGCCAGGAACTTGAATTGTTTTGGGAAAAGTGGGATTTTTTATCGTCGAAAATTAACGTCTTGAAGTCAAACTAGCTTCATAAGATATTCCGTCCGATATTTTGGGGTGTCTTGTTCAGATTTAAATAAAAGGAGGAAACATAATATGTTGGAAATGTTCAAAAAAATGATTGGTGATAAAAAAGAGTACAAGATGATGATGGCACGGGTCGAAGCCCTGCCAGAGGACTACCAGTTTGTATTTAAGAAAATTCAAAACTACATGTGGAATTTCTCGGCGGGCAACGGGATGGATATGCTGCACATGCAGTATGAATTAATTGATTTGTTCGAAGCCGGTGCGGCGGAAGGCAGACAAGTGCTGGAAATCACCGGGGACGACGTGGCGTCCTTTGCCGACGAACTTGTGGCAAACGCTAAAACCTATGTAGCCAAGTATCGGGAAGATTTGAATCAGAGTATCATGAACCGATTGGGGAAAAAATAAATTCAATAGATCATACTGACTGATTAGCTGGTTACAAATGTGAATTGCCGCCTTCGCTATTCAGTTCATTTTTAGCCCGGTAGTAAGTTATACAGATTATCAGTCAGACTAAATAGTGAAGTGTAGGCAATCTAGCTTCCAAGGCACTTATTATAAGGAGGAAAAAATATGAGGAATGAAGCGATTTCTGTAAAAGGGTTAAAAAAATCCTTTAAAGACAAGGAAGTTTTAAAGGGGGTGGATTTTGAGGTGCGGCGTGGCGAAATTTTCGCGCTGCTGGGCTCAAATGGAGCGGGCAAGACGACGACAGTCAACATCCTCTCGACGCTGATGAAGCCCGATGGCGGCGAAGCAGGTATTTGCGGCTTTGACGTCCAGCGTCAACCGGATCATGTTCGCCAGAGCATCAGCCTGACAGGGCAGTTCGCAGCTTTAGACGGTATGCTGACCGGGCGGGAAAACCTGATGATGATTGCCAAGATGCGGGGAGTTTCCAATCCAGCACAAGTCGCCGATAATCTGCTTGCAAGATTCAGCCTGACCGATGCGGGGGGCCGCCGGGCAGACAAATATTCGGGCGGGATGAAGCGCCGGCTTGACATTGCCATGAGTCTGATCGGGACACCGGCAGTCATTTTTCTCGACGAACCGACGACGGGGCTTGACCCTGAAGCGCGGATTGAAGTCTGGAATACCGTCAAGGAGCTTGCCGGCGGCGGCACGACCATCTTGCTGACGACCCAGTACCTGGAGGAAGCAGAACAACTGGCGGACCGTATCGCCATCCTGCACGGCGGAAAAATCATCACGACCGGTACCCTTACCGAACTCAAAGAGATGTTCCCGCCAGCGAAAGTGGAGTATATCGAGAAGCAGCCGACATTGGAGGAAATTTTCCTCGCGATCATCGGCAAAAAGGAGGAGATGTAAATGAAAAGCAAAACAGGGGTATTACTGGGGCGTTTAATGCGCAACATCATGCGCAGTCCGGATACGATTATCACGGTGGCGATTACACCGATTATGATGATGCTGCTGTTTGTCTACGTATTTGGCGGCGCCATAGAGACAGGCACGAACAACTACGTCAATTATTTATTGCCGGGAATCTTGCTAATGGCTATCGCATCCGGCGTCGCTTACACTTCCTTGCGGCTGTTTACGGATGTAAAGAGTGGGCTGATGGCGCGTTTCATTACGATGCCCATCAAGCGCTCGTCGGTATTGTGGGCTCACGTGTTGACCTCGCTTTTTTCCAATGCGCTTACTGTCGTGGTCGTTATTCTTGTCGCGCTCTTGATGGGCTTCCGTTCCAGCGCTAATATCCTGGATTGGCTCGCGGTCGCTGGGATACTCGGGCTGTTTACGCTGGCGCTGACCTGGCTGGCGGTCATTCCCGGATTGACAGCAAAGTCTATGGAAGGGGCGACAGCCTACTCGTATCCGCTGATTTTCCTGCCGTTTATCAGTTCAGCCTTTGTTCCCACCGAAACCATGCCAAAAATTGTTCGTGCGTTCGCTGAGAACCAGCCTGTGACTTCAATCGTGAATGCGGTTCGAGCCCTCTTGTATGAAGGGTCTGTCGGCAACGCAATCTGGATCGCGCTTGCCTGGTGCGTCGGCATCATGGTCATCGCTTACTTCTTCGCCAGTAAAACATTTAAACGCCAGTTAGGATAAGTACACCAGGATGGGCTTAACCATATCAATATCAGTCAGCCGCTGCGATGAATGTATTGGCTATCATATGGAAGGCTGCAATGCCGGGGCAACCATCAGCGGAGTCATGGAGACCCATCAAATGTGGACTGTATCATGATTAGGAAAGAAGATATTGACGTGAAAGAGGCCCTCCCGTGTCACGCAGGGGAGAGCCTCTTTTTGGATTGCTATGTTGTTACCGGTGTTACCGTGAAGGACCGATTGCAATCCAGGACATGAAACCATAGGCGAGATTGCAGTTAGGCTGGCGGCTTACTTCAAGGACGGCGGCATCCTCGCGCTGGGATTTCAGGGAGATCTGGAAGCCCGGATTGTTGCTCATCCCTACAATGATATAGTTTATTCCGCCAAAAGGCTCCTCAAATTGGACGGTAACCTCAGTCAGCACCTCAGCACCAAATACAAATGGAGTCATTCCGAATTGCTGCAGCTTCGGCTGGCCGGCTGCGCTCCGTATAGGAGTAAAGCCCAAATGTTTCGTCGTTACCGCGCCCTGTGCCAATTGTTGTCCGGTAACCGCTCCTTCGGCCAGGTGGGCGCTGGTGACTGTGCCATCGGCAAGCTTGCTGCCATCGATGGAGCCTTCGGCTAACGTGAAGTTATCGAAGGCATCCGGTCCGAGGTGCTTGCTGCCGATGGCTCCGTCGGCAATCTGTGCGCCCGTTAGGGAGCCGTTTGCAACGTGAGCGCCGGTGATGGAAGCCTCAGCAATCTTGCTGGCTGTAACTGATCCGTCGGCTAACGTGAAGTTATTGAAGGCATCCGGTCCGAGATGCTTGCTGCTGATGGCTCCGTCGGCAATTTGCGCGCCTGTAAGCGAACCATCCGCAACGTGAGCGCCAGTGATGGAAGCCTCAGCAATCTTGCTGCTGTCTATGGAGCCGTCGGCTAACGTGAAGTTATTGAAGGCATCCGGTCCGAGGTGTCTACTGCCGATGGCTTCGTCGGCAATCTGGTTACCAGTGAGGGAGCCTTCAGCAACGTGAGCGCCGGTGATGGAAGCCTTAGCAATCTTGCTGCTGTCTATGGAGCCTTCGGCTAACGTGAAGTTATCGAAGGCATCCGGTCCGAGGTGCTTGCTGCTGATGGCTCCGTCGGCAATCTGTGCGCCTGTAAGCGAACCATCCGCAACGTGAGCGCCGGTGATGGAAGCCTCAGCAATCTTGCTGGCTGTAACTGATCCGGCGGCTAACGTGAAGTTATTGAAGGCATCCGGTCCGAGATGCTTGCTACTGATGGCTCCGTCGGCAATCTGTGCGCCTGTAAGCGAACCATCCGCAACGTGAGCGCCGGTGATGGAAGCCTCAGCAATCTTGCTGCTGTCTATGGAGCCTTCGGCTAACGTAAAGTTATTGAAGGCGTCCGGTCCGAGATGCTTGCTGCCGATTGCGCCGTCGGCAATCTGCGCGCCTGTAAGCGAACCATCCGCAACGTGAGCGCCAGTGATGGAAGCCTCAGCAATCTTGCTGGCTGTAACTGATCCGTCGGCTAACGTGAAGTTATTGAAGGCATCCGGTCCGAGATGCTTGCTGCCGATGGCTCCGTCGGCAATTTGCGCGCCTGTAAGCGAACCATCCGCAACGTGAGCGCCAGTGATGGAAGCCTCAGCAATCTTGCTGCTGTCTATGGAGCCGTCGGCTAACGTGAAGTTATTGAAGGCATCCGGTCCGAGGTGTCTACTGCCGATGGCTTCGTCGGCAATCTGGTTACCAGTGAGGGAGCCTTCAGCAACGTGAGCGCCGGTGATGGAAGCCTCAGCAATCTTGCTGCTGTCTATGGAGCCATCGGCTAACGAGAAGTTATTGAAGGCATCCGGTCCGAGATGCTTGCTGCCGATTGCCCCGTCGGCAATCTGCGCACCAGTAAGTGAACCCTCAGCTACATGCGCGCCGGTGATGGAAGCCTCAGCAATCTTGCTGCCTGTAACCGATCCCTCGGCTAACGTGAAGTTATCGAAGGCATCCGGTCCGAGATGCCGGCTGCCGATTGCGCCGTCGGCAATCTGCGCACCAGTAAGTGACCCCTCAGCAACGTGCGATCCTGTAACGGTGGCCTCAGCAATCTTGCTGCCTGTAACTGATCCGTCGGCTAACGTGAAGTTATTGAAGGCATCCGGCCCGAGATGCTTGCTGCCGATTGCGCCGTCGGCAATCTGCGCACCAGTAAGTGAACCCTCAGCTACATGCGCGCCGGTGATGGAAGCCTCAGCAATCTTGCTGCCTGTAACCGATCCTTCGGCTAACGTGAAGTTATTGAAGGCATCCGGTCCAAGATGTTTGCTGCCAATAGTGCCGTCGGCAATCTGCGCACCAGTAAGTGAACCCTCAGCTACATGTGCACCGGTGATAGAAGCTTCGGCAATCTTGCTGCCTGTAACCGATCCCTCGGCTAACGTGAAGTTATCGAAGGCGTCCGGTCCGAGGTGTCTACTGCCGATGGCTTCGTCGGCAATCTGCGCACCAGTAAGTGAACCCTCAGCTACATGCGCACCGGTGATGGAAGCCTCAGCAATCTTGCTGCCTGTAACCGACCCCTCGGCTAACGTGAAGTTATCGAAGGCGTCCGGTCCGAGGTGTCTACTGCCGATGGCTTCGTCGGCAATCTGCGCACCAGTAAGTGAACCCTCAGCTACATGCGCACCGGTGATAGAAGCTTCGGCAATCTTGCTGCCTGTAACCGATCCCTCGGCTAACGTGAAGTTATCGAAGGCGTCCGGTCCGAGGTGCTTGCTACCAATAGTGCCGTCGGCAATCTGCGTACCAGTAAGTGAACCCTCAGCTACATGCGCGCCGGTGATAGAAGCTTCGGCAATCTTGCTGCCTGTAACCGATCCCTCGGCTAACGTGAAGTTATCGAAGGCGTCCGGTCCGAGGTGCTTGCTACCAATAGTGCCGTCGGCAATCTGCGTACCCGTGAGAGAGCCGTTCGCAACGTGAGTACCGGATATCGTTTCCTTCGCAATCTTGCTTCCCGTAATTCCACCGTCCTGCACAAGTTCCGTTGTGATCGCGCCCGCTTCGATATGCTGCGAACCGATGCTGGAGATTTGCAGGTGATGGGGAAGAACGGCCCCCTCCGCCAGCTGCCTCGATTTTACGGCCCCCGGCTGCAATTGATCGACGCCAACGCTGTCCGGTTGCAGGTGGACATGACCGACAGACTGATTTCCGAGATGTGCTGCGTTGATGGAGTACGGCGCCAGGTGATGGCTCTGAATTGAGAACAATTCAATATGCTTGGAGCTCACAGCGCCTTCGGCGAGATGTCCGCTCTGGATCGATTCTCCGGCGACATGTTCAGGAAGGATGGCGCCGTTCGTGATATGTGCGGACTCGATGCTCTCTGCCTGAATGTGCCGGGCATTGACGGAGCCGGAAGCAAGATGGCGGCCGGTAACCGATCCTTCATCCATATGCTGTGATTTGACAATATCCACGCCCAGGTGGTCAGACTGGACGCTCGCTTCTTGCAGGTGCACCGCTGAAATGGAGAGAGGCTTGATCTTATCACCACTCACGGCGTTCGCTTGCAGCGCGGCTCCCGAGACTGACGAAGGCGAGAGGTGGGCTTCCGTAATGGATTGTGGCCCGATTTTTACGCCCGGGATGCTGCCGTCCGCGAACAACGCTTCCGCTGAGCGGCTTTCATCGGCCAAATGGCTTAACGTGATGGATTTTTTCTTCAAGTGATAGCCATGAATGGCTTCCTGCACGATATGTTTGCCCAGGATGGATTCCAGTCCCAGATGTGCGCCCTCTACAGCCTGCGGAGCAATTTTTTCCGAAGTAACGGCCTTGTTCTGAATGGCTTCTGAAGTCACCGAATTCGGCGAGAGATGAGTGGATTGAACAGCTTTTGGAGCTATTTTTCCAGCAGAGACACTGCTCTCAGCCAGTTTATTTGAAGTTACGGCAAGGTCTGTCAGTTTATCCGTGGACACGCTTTCCGGAGACAGCTTCGGCGAGGTTACCGCATGGTCCCCCAAATGTCGAGGCGCAATTACCCCATCGCCGATCGAGGACTCCACGATGCTGCCTGCAGCAATTTTATCTGTCGTTACCGCACCCTGTGCGAGTGTTTGTGTCCGTACGCTTCCCTTCTGCAGATGGCGGCTGGCAACAGAGCCATCGGTCAGATGAGGCTCGCGAACCGCACCGTTTTGCAGGGCTTCGGCGCCTACACTGCCTGCTGACAAGTGCTGCTGCTGAATGGCTTCATTGGCAATATTGCCGGAGGTTACGCCATGCTTAGCAATTATGGCTCCGCCAACCGATCCAAGCGCAAGCTTTTGGCTCGTCACGCTCTCGGGTGCCAGCGTCTCTTCGCCGACGGAAGCGGGCTGAAGATGCTGTTTTCCGATCGATCCGTCAGCCAGATGCTGTTCCGCTATCGTTTTGGGCTGAATGGCACGCCCTATGACGCTCTGAGGCGCGAAATGCTGAGGTAAGATGCTGCCCTCGGCAATATGCTCGGCATTTACTGCATCCGCAGCGAGATGCCGGGTATGAATGGCATCCGATGCAATCTGGTCCGATTCGACCGCGCTCTTTGCCAGATGGCGCGTTTGAACGGCTTCATTGGCAATTTTGGTAGGGAGTATGCTCTGGTCCGCGATTTTCGAAGCCGTAACCGCCTGTTCAACCAGCTTCACCGTATGGACGGATTGATCGGCGAGCTTGGAGCTTGTGACACTGGAATCAGCCAGATGGCGGGGGGCAACAGCGTTGATGCCGATCTGATCGGAACCGATGGAGCCGAACTGGATTTGCCCTGATCCTATGGCTCCGTCCGCTAAATGGCGGGCGCTGAGCGAGCCTTCCTGAATATGCCCGGCGTTGACGGCACCGTCAGCAATGAGGCCTGACCCGATGCTGCCGGCAGCAATATGCTCCGCAGTTACGGCCTCGCTGGCCAAATGTTTGCTCTCGATGCTTTGCGGTTTTATGTGAGAACCCGAGATGGTATCATCGGCAATTTTTTTTCCTGTTACGGCACCTTCACGGATTTTGGTCGAAGTGACTGCATCCTCGGCAAGCTTGGAGCTATGGACGCTCTCATTAGCGAGATGGCGTGTTTCTACGGCGCTGGATGCGATTTTGTCTCCTTGAACCGCCTGGTCTTCGAGCAGGTCGCTCGTCACGAGTAGCTGTTGAAGATGACGTGCAGTAATAGCCCCATCCGCGATTTTGTCGCTGACCACGGCGTGGTCTGCCAGCTTCTGCGAGGTTACGCTGCCATCCTTGATCTTGCTGGCATTGACGGAGCCGTCTCGAAACTTGCGCGTAGACAAGATGCCATCCATCAGATGTTCTCCTGTGACCGATAATGGCGCGATTTTTCCGGAGGTTACAGCTTCGTCGGCAAGGTGCAGACTGGTGATGCTGTAATCCTGTATGGCTTCAGGCCCGACGGCACCACGTGACAGCTTGGATGCTGTGACCGCTCTCGAAGCGATCCGGCTTTCGGTTACCGCATATTCCCCTATGTCCTCTGTATATATGAATGCACCCTTAATTTCAGGCATTTCCTTTTCCATAATCAGCTGCACATGCTCAATCTCTATCTCGGGAAGGGATGGGGGATCGGTAGGCACGGACGGAGTGTCAGCGGCTACAGCATCTTCTGTAGGTAAGCTGGAATCTTCGTCAGATATCGATAGTGGAGTGTTTTCTTTGTTTTCCTTGTTTTGTTTGTTTTCTTCTTGTTTTAATTCCATAAGGCCGATAAGATCCTCATCCAAATCCATAATGGTAGCAGCTGAAAGGATGTGGGCATCTTTATCTTTTTTGAGGCTGCGTCCTTTATTTCGCTCAAGCAGATCAAGCTCCCTTGTATGGGGATCTACCCTGTAGGGCTGGGAAGAGGAAGATGATGGGTTTTTCTTCTTTTTCTTCAAAACAACACGCTCCTTCCGAATACTCATCGTCTCCGGTATCATATGCAGCCGTTTAGGCGGCTGTCACTGGTCTTTTGGGATTCGACAAACGAAAGAGCAGCGTAACATGGAAAAGGACCCGGCCAAAGGCCGAGTCCTTGATTGAGCGCTAAAAAGCACATATAAAATTTAACCCCTGACGGCCAATAACGGCTGTACAGTCGGTTCCGTATTTGAAGTTTCTTCAAGAATCTTTGCTTCTAAAACGACAAAAGCCCTGCCTCTCTTTCGTCCTTGCGGCTCCGATGACCGCTCCAGTGTGAATCAGAAAACTGTTCCATAAAACTCTTACTCGTAGGGTCATAAAATAGGAATTTGCACTTCAACAGAGATGTAAATAACCATGTTTCGAGGAACTAACGGGGTTAAACTTCATATAACAATTACTTATTATAGCACACGTGCTCGTAATAAGCAAAGATATTCAAATGAATATTAGAATGTCATGCAAAAATGCTTGATTTTTTCCTGAAATCCAACGATATTCATATTAACAGTTTTTTCTTGCAAATTCTGCTGCTGCGCTCTTAAAATTGTAGCATCATGTCGAATACGTTCAGAGCTCATATGCCTTGCCGATGTTATCATCTGTTAATGAAAGTAGGCGTTCCATGCAACTGTATAAGTCTTTTCTTAAACAGCTAATCCGGAACTATATGATCGGGTCCATTGCAGCTGTGCTTGTTGTGGGTGGCGTATTAATGGTAACGACTCTGGAAATTCCTATTGAGGAAGGCGTGCGTCTTGTGGTCATACTGGCCATTTCGTTCATGGTGATGATTGCGTCGGAGCTGACCGTCTTTCTTCGGCATTTACGACCGATTCACGCGGGGTTTAATGAAGGGAATACGGATTTGGAAACGTTGGAAAAAGCATATTTGAGTATACACCGCATGCCGCGTTTAGCGGTATACCGCATATTCGGACCTCATCTGCTCGGTTTGTCGCTTCCGGCCATTCTGCTTACGGTTTGGATGATGGAGCAGGGAAAATTGAATTTTCCGCCGTTCTATATATGGCTGGCTTGTCTTGGGGCGGTCCTGCTAGCCAGCTGTCATGCCATGATCGAATTCTTCCTGACGATCGCTGCTATCCGTCCGCTGATTAAAGAGATTCGGCGGCAGGCGTTGTCGCGTTATGGCGTGGATTTCTCCCTTGAGGGCCATGTATTCATGGCGATTCGGACGAAGTTTCTGCTGAGCACGATGCTGATCGGCACCTTTCCGCTGTTTCTGTTCAGTCTGGCGGTGCAGATTCGTCTGGAGGGGCTTAGTCAGATCGTAGCACAGCAGTACTGGGGCTGGGCGGGATTTATATTGCTGCTTGGTGTCGGTTTTGCTTATATCGGCGCCTGGCTCTTGACCCAGGATTTACAGCGGCCGATCCGGCAGCTGTACCGGGCGATGAATGAGATTAAGGAAGGGCGTCTGATTCAGACCTCCAATCTCTATTCCGATGAGTTTTCCAATCTGATCGCGGGTTTCAATATGATGGTTCGCGGACTGCAGGTGCGCGAGGAGCGGAATCGCAAGCTGCTGGACAGTTACTTTGCCGCCCTGGCAGCGGCGCTGGATGCCAGAGATCCTTACACGGCAGGACATTCGCTTCGGGTGGCGGAATATTCGGTGTTACTCGGCCGGCTGGCTGGACTTAGCGAAGAGCAGATAGATCTTTTGCACAAGACGGCATTGCTGCATGATATCGGCAAGATCGGGGTTCGGGACAACATTTTGCTGAAGGAAGGAAAACTGACGGCAGAGGAGTTCGATCAAGTAAAGACTCACCCGGCTCAAGGAGAGAACATTCTCCTGCAGATCGAGCCTGCCGATGCCATGGCACCTTATCTAGAGGGGGTGCGATCCCATCATGAGCGGTATGACGGGTGCGGATACCCTGACGGTTTGAAGGGGAAGGAAATTCCGCTGTTCGGCCGGATTATTGCCGTGGCCGATGCCTATGATGCCATGACGTCGGACAGGCCGTACCGCAGCGGCATGAAATCCGTTGATGCCTTGAACATACTGGAAGCCGGCAGGGGAACCCAGTGGGATCCCGAATATGCGGGCATGTTCGTTAAATATATGAAAGCGGAGAAGAAGGTCATTACGATCCGCTAGTGGTAATAAGCAGGGAATCGCTGCTGGTTCAATAGAATAGGAATAAGAAAGAGGCCGTACCTGTGCAGGTAAACGGCCTCTTTATTGTGTGACTGTCGTTAACATATCACTGGACCCCAGGACAGCTAAGCAAGTGGTTGCGATCTCCATGCTGCTCCCGTCGTTTTGGCTAGGGATGAATGAAAACCGGATATCATATCATCTGGTGAGCCGTATCGATTTCCGTGCCTTCTTCATGCTCCACATGCTTCTGTTTGCGATGCATCCAGCTAGCCAGCCATGTGCTGATCTCATACAGACCAATGAGCGGGATGGCAACCATCAGGTGGGATACGAGGTCAGGCGGCGAGATCAGCGCTGCAACGATCACCAGAACGACATAGGCATACCGCCTCATCGTGTGCAGAATGGCCGGGCTTAATATTCCTATTCGCGTTAGAAACAGGACGACGACAGGCAGCTCAAAGGCAAGGGACAGCGGGATAATGATATTGAACATGAACCCGAAGTACTGGGAGACACCATATGTTTCCACGAGTTCCATTTGACTGTTGATTCCCGTCGTAAAGGCAAGACTCATGGGAAAAACGACAAAATACGCGAAACAAACCCCTATGATAAAGCATAACGCAGAGAAGGGGATAAACCGGAGAGCTGCTCTCTGCTCGCGGTTATTCAGCCCCTGATTGACGAACAGCCATATTTGATAAAGGGCAAATGGCAGGGTAGGAAGCAGCGATAATACGATGCTTATGCTCATATAGATGCGCAGTCCGTCCCATGGCGAGAATACGTTCCAGGTTACCTGAAAGGCTGGCGAGTGATGTTTCAATACGGATAACATATGGGGAGCGGCAATCAAGCCGGCAGCCATGCTCAGAATGAAGACGGCGGCCACCTGAAGGATCCGCTTCCTTAGCTCGGCGATGTGCTCCAGCATCGTCATCGTATTCTTGAACTCCATAGTCTCGTTCACTCCTTTCTACATCATCGGAAGATGGGCGTGCAGCGCTGTTTTTTCGTTTTGTTCAATTCTTTAAGTTCAAATGTATTAAATCCCTCCTGCATTTTTTGATGGATTTCCTGGATGATCTTCACATCCTCAAAAGAATATCGGCGATTCCCTCCCTTCGTACGCTCCGGAAATATAAGCTTCCGTTCCTCGTAATACCGGATTTGCCGTTCCGTCAAGCCGGTCAGTTCGCAAACAACCCCAATACTCATCACCTTACTCTCCATGATCTTTACCTCCTATGTAAGTATTGTTAACCCTGAGCTGCTGTAAATGGCTTGGGATTAAAACCGAAGAAGATAAAACGGCAATAATTTGGGCTTATTCATTTTGTTTGGAAGGATTTATGACATGATTTTATGAAAAACAGGGTGAAAAAGCAATCACTTTTCAAAAATAAAAAAATCATGTAAGAATTCCTGACAAGTTTTAAGTCAAATCTTGTTTTCTCTGCTAAGATCGGCTCATGAATCCAATCACACAAACTAGCGAAGGAGTGAACGAGGGTGGCTACAAAAGAACAACCAAAAGAGATGACCCGGAGGCAATTTCTGACGACTGTTGGCAAGGTGGGCGGCTCTGTCGCTGTCTTCAGCTTGATGGGTACGATGGGGCTCCTTACACCGGAAACGTTGAAAGCAGCGGGATATACGCCTCCCGGGAAGGATGACTTGAACTTAAGCGGCCGCGGCGGCAAGAAGATTATTATTCTCGGCGCAGGGATCGCGGGTCTGACGGCGGCGTATGAGCTCGGTCTTGCAGGTTACGACTGTACGATATTGGAAGCGAAAAGCTTCGCCGGTGGGCGCAACTGGACGATCCGCAAAGGAACCTCCGTGGCCGAGATCGGATCCGGCCGCCAGACGTCCCGCTTTGATAACGGACTGTATTTCAATGCAGGTCCGATGCGGATTCCGCAGTTTCACGTCACGCTGGATTATTGCAAGAAGTTTGGCGTAGCCATCGAGCCATTCAACAATGTGAATGAGAGCGGCTATTACTATAACGAGAACGTGGGGGCTTTATCGGGGCAGCGCGTCCCCAAGCGTGCAGCCAAAGCCGACGTGCGCGGATACGTGGCCGAGATGCTGGCCAAAGCCGTGAATCAAAATGCGCTGGATCTGCCGCTGACGGCGGAAGAGAAGCTGAAGCTGGTCGATTACCTGAAGGCCGAAGGAGATCTGAATCCGGACCTGTTCTATAAGGGATCGGAGCGCGGCGGATATAAGGATGAACCGGGAAGCCGCCTGGATGCGGGTGTGCTCCGGGATCCGTTCGATTTGAAGGCGATCATCAATTCCGGCTTCGGGAAATATTTCAGCAACGAATACGGTTACGACCAGCAGATGATGATGTTTCATCCCGTAGGCGGCATGGACGCCATCGTTAAGGCATTTGAGAAACGGGTAGGCAGCCGGATCAAGTACCGGGCCGAGGTGAAGGAAATTCGCCAGTCTACCTCTGGTGTGCGGATTGTGTACGCGGACGGCCATTCCGGCAGAGAGCAGGAAATCCGCGGCGATTACTGTATCTGCACCATACCGCTGACGGTGCTGAAGAAGATCCCGGCCGACTTCTCGCCGGAGATGTCCAAAGCGATCAGCAGCGTTGGCTACGCCTCCGCCGGTAAAATCGGTTTGCAGTTCAAGCGGCGCTTCTGGGAAGAGGACGAGTATTTGTACGGCGGCAGCAGTTTGACGAATATGGACATCACGCAAATCTACTATCCGCCGACAGATTATTTTGGGAGGAAGGGGATCCTGCTTGGCTATTATGCGTACGGAGGCATCGCTGATAAACTCGGCGGCATGTCGTATGCCGAGCGCGAGAAACTGGCGTTGACGCAGGGTGCCAAAATCCATCCGCAGTATCCGAAGGAGTTCGAGGCATCCTTCTCGATCGACTGGAAGAAGACCAAATACCAGGAGGGGGGCTGGGTATCCTATTCCGCCAATGATAGGAAAACCTACTACCCTACCCTCTGCAAGCCGGATAACCGCATTTACCTGGCAGGGGAGCATATCAGCTACATTACGGCCTGGCAGGCAGGCGCCATTGAGTCCGCCCGCGAGGTCGTAACCGATATCCATCAGCGCGTGATGAAAGCATGAATAGAAGGGAGACAACTCCAATGAAAAATAAAATGAAGACGATCCTGGCGCTGGCCATGCTGTTCAGTGCCGTGAGCGTGACCGCGTATGCGGATAACGCTTCTGCCCATAAGAAGCCGCCCAAAGCCATACCCTCCCCAAAATTTTACGGCAGTCCTACCTCCTCTATTTCCAGCGGGGTTATCGTACCCGAGGGAGCTTCCTATCTCTTTACAAGCGGGACGGTTCCGCCCTTACTGAACAAGGATGGCAAGACGGTTTATGAGCGCTATGGCGATACGAAAACCCAGGGGATCGGCATCTTGAAAGAAATCGAGAAGCAGCTGAAGGAGCAGGGACTGACAATGAAAGATGTCGTTTATTTGAGAGTGTACCTGACCCCGGATGCAGCCAAGAACGGAACCTTTGATTATACCGGTTGGTTTGATGCTTACGCCCAATTTTTCAATACGAAGGAGAATCCCATTAAGCCTGCGCGTTCCACCGTGGGAGTAGCCAGCCTCGTGAACGCCGATTGGTTGATTGAGATTGAAGCCGTCGCCGTGTACCCAAGCAAGGATAAGAAGAAGTAAGTTGTTATGATTCCATGAAACGAGCCGATCCAAAGCGGCTTCGTTTCCAAAAAGCACAGTCACCATCACTTATTAAAGGAGTTGGGTCCTTATGTTCCAAAATGTCGGCTTTGTCGGATTGATGATGATTTTGATTGTCGTGCTCATTCTGTTCGGGCCTTCCAAGCTGCCGGAGCTTGGCCGGGCGGTGGGCCGCACGTTATCTGAATTCAAAGCTTCCGCAAGAGAGCTGGTTGGGGAAGATAAAGAGGAGGAAAAGGACAAGGAGAGGGAAAGGGAAGGGGCGGTCATCAAACTGAAGGGATGATGTGGCAGTTTTTGTTTCTTGGGATAGGAAAGAAATGGGATATTCATGCGGAAGTAAAGGGCCCCCGTGGATCTATTGAGATCTATGGGGGCGCTTTTTTGAATGCTGATCTTTGGGGAGCGGTTCAAGATTGAACATCGTGATGAATCGTTTGCCAGGATTCAGAAAAACTCCTGAGGGGTATACACAAGTACAGGCAATTCTACATTTCATCATTCATTACTCTAAGAGGAGCTGATATTTATGGATAGCAACGTATTTAAAGGGAAATGGAAACAGATGAAGGGTGAAGCGAAGAAGCAATGGGGCAAATTGACGGATGACGATCTTGATGTGATCGACGGCGAGAAAGATAAATTGGTTGGCAAGCTGCAGGAACGTTATGGGCACACGAAGGATGCGGCGGAGCGTGAATATACGGATTGGAGTACAAGATACCGCGACTAGTCCATAAGACGATAAGGGAGGCAGAACGAATCATGTTGGAATCCCGGGTTGTGACCGGCAAGGTGATCGATATTCGTGACGGCAAGGTGTTTACCTTACACGGAGACATGGTCAGCACCTATCATTTGGGATACTATGAGATGATGAATGAGGAATTTCTCCCTGTCACGGACAGTCAGCAGGCGGCAGCGCCCACCGCGGGCCTCATGGCGGAGGAAACTGCCGAATCCTCCGGCTGGCTCCGCAGAGAGTGGAAACCGCTGACCAGTTTCATAACCGCTTGGAGAAAGAGTGCAAATCGAGCCTGATTTGCACTCTTTTTTTGTTTTTTTAGGCGTGGTTGTCCAGATCATGCGCCATGAGAAATTCATGTGAGTTTTATATTTAGAAAGTCATATTGACTTGGGTCCGATGCGGTGTAGAATGAGGTCAAAAGGAATCATGAACGGAGGGTGGGTTTGAGGTGGGAATGGTTGCACTCGTAGTTGGGGCCACGGGGCTTGTGGGGCGTATGGTAACCGAAGAACTGCTGGGCCGCGAGGAGCTTGAAGAGGTTCGCGTGCTGGTACGAAGTCTTCCTGATATTGCGCATCCCCAGCTGAAGCCCATCCTGGTGGAATGGGATCGGCTGGATCGGTACAGCGAAGCTTTTTCCGGCGTCCATAGCGTGTACTGCTGCCTGGGAACAACGATCAAAAAGGCCGGTTCCCAGCAGCAGTTCCGCAAAGTGGATGTGGATTATGTCATCAAGACAGCCGAGTTGGCTAAGCGGCACGGGGTGAGACAATTTATGGCGGTCAGTTCTGCGGGCGCCGATCCGAAGGTGCGTAATTTCTATCTTCGGACCAAGGGAGAGGTTGAAGAAAAGCTGGCCGGGATCGGTTTTCGGGGGCTGCATCTGTTCAGACCGTCATTATTGCTGGGCGAGCGGCCCGAGCGGCGGTTTGGAGAACGGATGGCATCGGTTCTCATGACTTCCCTCGACTTTGCATTCAAAGGTCCGAAGCTGGCTCCATACCGGGCCATACCCGCGCGGAAAGTAGCCAAGTCGATGGTGAATATCGGCTTAACGGATATGAAAGGCCACCATGTATACACCAATGAAGTCATCCATGTTCTCGGCGAGGCCGCCGATTAAATTTGCCAGAGTACCCGTAGCAGATTACAATGTACACAGATAGGAATACATAGAAAGGGTGACATATCATGAGTAAACATATCATATCGACCAACAAAGCCCCGGGAGCCATCGGACCTTACAGCCAAGCTGTTGAAATCAACGGATTCGTATATACTTCAGGCCAGTTGGGCCTGAATCCGGAAACGGGCGAGTTCGGCGAGGGGGTTCAGGAGCAGGCGAAGCTGTCGCTCAACAACGTAAAGGCGATCCTTGAAGCTGCCGGGACAAGCCTGGATCACGTGGTGAAAACCACGGTATTCCTGAAGGATATGAACGATTTCGCGGTGGTCAACGAAGTCTACGGCAGCTTCTTCTCCGAGCCGTACCCTGCTCGGAGCGCCGTTGAGGTTGCTCGTTTGCCGAAGGACGGACTGGTTGAGATTGAAGTCATCGCCGTTAAGCAATAAGCGTTATTATCAGATGTTAAAAAGGAGCTTTGCCTGCATTGGCAAAGCTCCTTTTTTATGCACTATGAAAATTGCGTATTGAAACTAATCTCCTGGATGAGCAAGAACTGTGCTTTTTGTTAAGACCCGGTTTAATACCGGGATCGTCTCCGATTGCGCGTAAAGAAGAGCCATATAGCATATACGAGCAGGACGATAGAGAGTACGAAGGCGGTCATTAAGATGCTGTCGGTCTCCCGATGCTCGGCCGCGATCGCGATGTAAGCCCAGGTGAAGACCAGCGGCACGATGCTGTCCCGGTAACGCTGGCCGATCAGGAAAGCGAGTAAAGCACCGATGCAGAGCAGCACAATCCCCAAAGTGGTCTCGCGCAGGCCGAAGAGGCTCCAGTCATTCTTCTGAAACACGATCCCGACATTGACGATAAAGGCAGGGCACACCCAGCCGATATATAGGCTGAACGGCAATTTCAGACAGAACTTCTCGCCTGACGTCGGATAGTCTATCGTATGCGTGCGCACATATAGAACCCACAGAGTTAACAGCAGTAACAACATCGCCACGACAGACCATTCAATGTACAAATAGTGCCATAATACAAGCCAAGCCATATTGAATACGCAGCTGACTATAAACCATGGCCCGATGGATCTTACGGAATCGCGGTTTCCGGTGTCACGACGCAGCTGGTAGATGACAAAAAAGAGCAGCAGCACATAGATGACGGACCATATGGAAAAGGCATAACCTGCGGGAGTGATCGCCGTATAATACATATCCGATATCTCCCCGGTTGTTCTGCCTCCTAGGGGCAGCATGCCTGATAACACATTCACGGTGATTACCCCGGCGAAAAACAGCAGATTCCACCAGCGGTACGGGTTGGTGCGGTACATACAATCTCCTCCTGATATCAGTCTGGAATATATAGAATATACCCAAAAGAATGAATATCAAGCCAGCGAACCGAGTAAAGGACGCTGGCCTTCCCCTCAACTCATATGCTTCTTGCGGTATTCGTTGGGCGTGAAACCCTCCATCTTTTTGAATACCTTACTGAAATATTTCTCGTCTTGGTAACCGACCATCTCCGCGATCTGGGCGATCCGGATCTGGGGATTGAGCAGCAGTGTTTTGGCTTTGTTGATTCGAATCCGCCCGAGAAAATCCGATAACGTCACGGCGAATTCCTGTTTGAATTTACGCGAAATGTACTCTCTGCTAAGAAAGAACTTCCCCGCAATTTGCTGAAGGGAAATCTCCTCATGATAGTGCTGCTCCAAATAGCGGGCAATGTCATGAATGATGTGGTTGTCCTTGGAATGGATCTGGGTAAGGACCCGGGATGCCGCATTAAGCCTTCCGCTGATCTGTTCGCGCCAGCGGTCCCAGCAGATCATTCCGTCCTCGCTGTAAGGAAGCGCGGAGGGGAGATCCTGCGAGATTTCAGCGTCTTCGACGGGTTCCTGCGTGCTTTTCACTTCATTTTCCGTCCAGTGATACTGGATCCAGTCCCACTCCGAATTCCACCTCACCAGATGCTCCGGCGATACGAGATCCCTCTCGCGTACATCCTGGAGCCACTCTTCCGTGGCTGTCTCAATGCGCTCTTTACTCCCGCTGAGTGCAGCCAACTTGAATTTCTCCTCGTAAGAGGAGAGACGCAGGGTGCGCGAGCCTTCGCTTTCAACGGCACGTTCGCGATGGATGCGGCATTTGCCGGTTAATAAATTGCGGCTGCACAAGGCTTGGACGGCATTTAGATAAGCCTTCGGCAGATCATCGGGAAAGGCGCCTGCTTTGGCGGCACCGAAATGGCTCCGCCTGCGAAGGGTGGAGAAGAACCCGTCATTGATTCGTTCCAGCACGTCGTTAAAGGGAAGCCGCGGATTCCAACAGAGCAGAATGATTTCCCCGGGTTTGTCGATGTGTCGAAAGGCAACCCCCTGATCCATCAACAGCTCATTGCAAATATTGATGAGCGTGAAGGATAGCAGATGGCGCCTGTTGCGGAATTTGGACAGCAAAGCTTCGTCAAATTGATCATCGCGCAGCACGGCAACGTTATAGGTCAGGCCGATTACCGGCAGCGTCATCCGGTTCCGCAATTGAGAAACCACGCTGTCCCTGTTGCCGTAGCCGTTAACGAGATCCGAGAGCAGGCGGTCCATATAGAAAGGGGTCATCTGATTCATTTCGATATTCTGATTGGTTATCTGCTGCCGTTTCTCTTCCTCGAGCTGCCAGGTTTGAACCGCTTTGGCCAGCGCCTCGTTCAAGCTGTCCGGTTCAACGGGCTTGAGGATATAGTCAATGCCTCCCGAACGGATCGTATGACGCACATATTCAAAATCATCATATCCGCTAATGACGAGCACTTTAATATCCGGTTTCGTGGTATGCAGCCAGGTGAGCAGCTCCAGTCCGTTTTTGCGGGGCATTCGCATGTCGGTCATGACAATTTGCGGTTTGTTCTCCTCGATTAGTCGCACCGCTTCCTCCCCGTCAGCGGCCTGATCGATTTCCGTGATGCCATGCCGCTCCCAGTCTGCCAGAAGCCCTATTGCCTCCCGCACATGCTGTTCGTCATCTACGATCAATACTCTCATTCTACTGTTCACTCTCCCATGCGTTGATATCGAGCGTGACCCTGACGCCGTGAGGCACGACATTCTCTATTGTTAATCCAGCCTTGTTGTCGGAGTATAAGTTCAAACGCATCAATACGTTTAAGAGCCCGATCGAATCATTGCCGGCATCGTTACGGTCAGGGTGGCCGTACGCCGTCGCTAGCTTGGTTCGAATCGAAGCGAGCTCTGCCTCTTCGATGGATGACCCGTTATTTTCAACGACGACCATCAAGCGGCGATCTTCCGAGATGCGGGAAGACATGGATATATGGCCGACGCCGGCGTGTGTATTCATGCCATGCTTGAAATAATTCTCAACAATCGGCTGCAGGATCATCTTCGGAACCGGAGCCGTAAGGCTCTCCGGATCCAAATCCCAAGTAATGTCCAGCTGGTCCCTGAACCGCTGCTTCTGCAGCTCAAGGTACAGCCGCACATGGTTGATCTCATCCTGCAGCGTTACTTTCCCCTCGCTGTTGCGCATATTGTAGCGCATCATATTCGCCAGCGAAGAGAGCAGGGAATAAATTCGCGGCACATTATGCTGCAGGGCCAAGGTACCGATCGACTGGAGCGAATTGTATAGGAAATGCGGATCAATCTGGGCCTGGAGTGCCTTCAGCTGATTGGTCTTATTGGCGATTTCCAGCCGGTACTCACGCAGGATCAGGTTGTTGATGGTGTCCATCATGGTTCGGAAGCGGCGGGAAAGAATCCCGATCTCATCCGGGCTTGTAACGTCAATATCCACGTCAAGCCGCCCGGTTTTCACCTGATTCATATAGCTTGTGAGTTGTTTAATGGGTCTTGTAATTCGAATGGATATCCATAGGGTGCCAAATATGACAATGAACAGTGCTAATATCGCAATAATCGCGTTAATACTCGTTAGTTCTGTCGAATGTTTGTACAGCGTTTGATGCGGGATTTGTTTGACAAGCGTCCAAGGAGCGTAAGGCAAATCGAGCTTCTCGTAAACGATCATCGCGTCTTCGCCATCGTAATATCCATTATCCGCTTGAGCGATTTCGCCCATTAGCACAGGGTCGTCCAGACGTTGCCCTCTCTGCTGCGGATCCGGACCATAGATGATGCTTCCCTTGTCATCAATCAAGTATAGCTGTTCTTCCCCTTTAGCATACAGTTGGTCGCAAATGGCCAAAATACTGTCAAGCTTCACATCGATCGCCATAAGGGCATATTGGTCGGGTGACGGCACGTTGGTGATGGATCGATAGAAGGTGAAAACTTCAAAATTCAGAATGTCCGCAGGCCGCGGAGGGAAGCCGTAACTGTGCACCTGATGGACGGGCTCGATGGCCGTATTGCCCGGGCCAAACTCTTCTATTTTACGGTACGGCGCCTGCCGGAATTCCCTGCGAGGCAGATTGCTGGATACCTGGGTGGACTGACCTGTCAAATGATTGTGCAGATAAATTTGATGCACGTCCTGCGTGCCCGTTTGAATGGCCTGCAAGGTCGTATACAGCTCGGCTACAACCCGGTGATTATCGGGATCTAAGGCAAGGTTGCGCAGAAAATGGGGATCGGAATATACGGACAGGGAGGCGCGGTCGATGCCGCGCAAATAGTTCATCAGATTGGTGGCTCCTTGATAAATCAACCGTATATTTTCATCCACTGTCTGCTCCTTCACGGACTCGCGGGTATGCGTAAACGTAATGAGCAGCGAGAGCAGGAGCGGAATGGTTGTGACAGCGAGCATGAACGTGATCAGCCGGGTCTGGATGCTGCGGTATTTCATGAAGGATCACCCCCTGGATTATCGAATGGGCATAAGCGCGTATGGTCAATATTTTACACCTAACGGTTCATGATTCTCCGTGTTTATTGTTTACAGGTTACCGCATAATGGCTGTACATCATACAACAACTTAACGAAAAGGGGAGATCAAGGGATGAATCGAAAAAAATCTTCGGCGCTGCTGCAGCAGTTTCTTTTCGTGGGACCCTCCACTATTTTTTTCATCCTGATCATGATCATTCCGTTCCTTCTGGGTCTTTATTATTCCTTCACGAACTGGAATGGCGTGTCAAGCAAAATCGACTTTGTCGGCTTTGATAATTTTGTTACCATTTTTACCAATGATGATAAATTCCGTGATGCCTTCTGGTTCACAACCCGGTTTACGGTGCTTGGGGTCATCCTGACGAATCTACTCGGATTTTTACTGGCATACTTCCTGACCAAGCCGCTTAAAACACGGAACGTGCTCCGGACGATCTTCTTCATGCCAAACGTCATCGGCGGCTTGCTGCTCGGCTTCATCTGGCAATTTATTTTTGTCAAAGGATTCGCGGCGATTGGCAATGCCACAAACCTGGGATTCTTTAACCTGCCGTGGCTCGGCACGAAGGGAACTGCCTTTTGGGCAATTGTAATCGTTTTCGTATGGCAGACGGCCGGTTACCTGATGGTCATCTACATCTCCTCGCTCAACAACGTGCCGAGGGATATTCTTGAGGCAGCCGAAATCGACGGCGCGAGCAGAGGACAGGTACTGCGGTCCATTATTATACCGCTTGTCATGCCGGCGGTTACGGTATGTTTGTTCCTGGCGATTTCCTGGTCCTTCAAAATGTTCGACTTGAACCTTTCCCTGACCAAAGGCGGACCGTTCGGCTCCACAGAGTCGGTGGCCATGAATATTTACAACGAGGCTTATACGAATAACCGTCTCGGACTCGGAACGGCGAAGGCAGTCATCTTTTTCATCGTGGTTGCCATCATAACAAGTCTGCAGGTTCGATTCACGAAGAGCAAGGAGGTTGAAGCGTAATGGAGACCACGAGAAAATACCGGCTGAACACCATGGCCACCGAGATCATCATGATCATCGTAGCGTTGCTCTTCCTGGTCCCGTTCTACTTCCTGTTCGTGAACTCCGTGAAAACCTTCGGCGATCTGTTGACGGACTCAGCAGGGCTTCCGACCACTCTTGAATGGAGCAACTATTCACGGGCGTGGGATATCACCAACTTTCCGCAGGCGTTCTGGAACTCGCTGGTCGTTACGGTTGCCAGCAATCTGCTGCTGGCGATGTTAAGTGCCATGACCGCTTACCAGATGGTTCGACGGAACACGCGTTTTAACCAGATCATGTTTGCACTGTTTGTAGCGGCGATGGTCATTCCGTTCCAATCGATCATGATTCCGCTCGTGAAAGTGACGGCAACGCTTGGCATTAACAACAGCTTGTACGGGCTCATTATTTGTTACCTGGGCTTCGGGGTTCCGCTGAGCGTGTTCCTGTTCCATGGCTTCGTGAAATCGATTCCGATGGAGATCGAAGAAGCCGCAACCGTGGATGGATCCAGCGGCTACGGCGTATTTTTCCGGGTGGTATTCCCGCTGATGAAGCCGATGTTCGTTACGGTCATTATTCTGAACACTTTGTGGATCTGGAATGACTATCTGCTTCCATCCTTGATCCTGCAGTCCGCAGAGCTACGGACCATTCCAATTGCTACTTTTGCCTTTTTTGGGCAGTATACGAAGCAGTGGGATTTGGCTCTTCCAGCGCTGGTGCTGGGGATCATGCCGGTCATTATTTTCTTCCTGGCCATGCAGAAATACATCATTGAGGGCATTACGCAAGGAGCGGTGAAGGGGTAGCCGTCAAACGGTCAATTCCTTCCCCCTCAAAGATCAATATAATACCTGATTTAACGAAAATAGGTTGATTATACTGAAAAAGTAAACGCTATCAACGAATGCAGCACACGATGTTATAGAAGAAAAAAAGGGAGGATTCACAATGAAGAAATACGGTAAGCTGCTCCTGGTCATGGTTCTGGCGTTCTCCACGCTGCTTGCAGCCTGTGGCGGCAAAAATGAGGACAATCAAGGCGCTGATGGTGGCGCCGAAGGCGGAACGAAAACGATTAAGATTTTCCAATTTAAAGTCGAAATCGCCGAGGCTCTGAATAAACTGAAAGCCGAATACGAAAAAGAGCATCCCGGCATTAAGCTGGACATTCAAACCGTTGGCGGCGGCTCTGATTACGGCGCGGCGCTGAAAGCGAAGTTCGCTTCCGGCGATGAGCCGGACATTTTCAACGTTGGCGGATATCGCGATCTCGAAACGTGGTTCGAGAATGTCGAGGATCTGTCGGACCAGCCATGGGTGAAGGACGTTGTTGACGTTGCCAAAGAGCCTATGACCAAAGACGGTAAACTGTACGGACAACCGATGACCATCGAGGGTTATGGATTTATTTATAACAAAGACTTGTTTGAGAAGGCAGGAATTACCGAGCTTCCTAAGACACTCACGGAGCTTGAGGAAGCAGCCAAAAAACTGCAAGCGGCCGGCATTACGCCATTCGTGAACGGATACCAAGAGACCTGGATTTTGGCCAACCACTTGCTGAACATTCCATTCGCCCATCAAGAAGATCCGGATGCATTTGTCAAAGGAATGAATGAAGGCACGGAGAAACTGGTAGGCAACGCGAAATTCGACGAATGGATGAGACTGTTCGACCTTACCGTTCAATACGGGCAGAAGAACCCGCTGACGACGGATTACAACACGGAAATCACGACCTTTGCCAGCGGTGAAGCGGCCATGACCCAGAACGGGAACTGGACGCAAGTGCAAATCGACGGTATCAATCCGGATCTGAACATCGGCCTTCTGCCAATGCCGATCAATGACAATGCCGAAGAGAATGACAAGCTTCCGATCGGCGTGCCAAACAACTGGGTCGTGAACAACAAATCGAAGGTGAAGGATGAAGCCAAGGAATTCTTGAACTGGCTTGTCACTTCGGAGACCGGTAAACGTTATATTACGGAAGAGTTCAAGTTCATCCCGGCACTGACCAGCATCGAAGCGAACAGCGAGACGCTTGGCGACCTGGGCAACGATGTCATGAAATACAGTAAAGAGAACAAAGCGCTTAGCTGGGAGTTCAACAAATTCCCTGACGGCGGCATGAATGAATTCGGCAGTCAGATGCAAGGTTATGTGGCTGGCAATGTGGACAAGAACCAATTGTTCGAAGGCATTCAGAAATCATGGGAAAGCTTGAAGGCGAAGTAAGCACGAGAGTGGCGCTCTATATAGCTATACCTTCGAAATGATCCATTGACGTGAATAGAGGCTGTCCCCAAGTATATTGTCTCTTGAAAAACAGCCTGGATTTTCATTCATGCATCATAAAAGGTCGAAGACAGACTCATTTAGAGCGCTGGTCTTCGACCTTTTTGCTTCTTGTTGCAACATACTTCAGTTTTGGGGACACCGTCTTTATCATTGATAAGCATGAACCTCGTGGCTAAAGGGAGAAGAAGAATCGGAGCATGGTCACCATTAATAATGATTGCGGATTAGCAAATAAATAATCAGACCGACAACAGGGAAGAACAACAAGCCCAGCACAACCAGAATCGCAAATTCGGGGCTGCGGCCTTTTCGCCGGGCGTCATTATAACCCCATACGCAGACGGCAATGTGAAGAAGGAAGAAGAAAAGTCCCAGCAATAAAGTCAAAATCCCGATAACACCAACACCAACAAAACTCATAATGAAATACCCTCCCGAGCTCTAAATGTATGATCTACATACGGTCGATCGGCAGAAGGGTCGCAAAAAAACGAAAAGATTTGGAATTTTTCTGCTGGAGCAACCGAAGATTGTATAAGAATACGGATATTTTATTAACCTATATAGGAGAATTCTGCAATACATAGATCACAACGAAATAGTAAATACATGGTATGATAAAGATTGACGTTATTTTGGCGTGGGAACGATTTCGCATCGTTTTGAAATGTTGAAGCTATCGTATAAGATAGTAATAATATCTATAAAGCAGGAAAAGACGGGAGACAACGATGAATCAACCGCTCTATGGCGTATGGTTAGGTGACGTATTCTTTTGTTTTTCCGGTGAGGTTTCGGAACCGAGAGTGGACGCATGGAGCCGCGTGGTCCGTACCTTTCGCAGACCGGATGGAACCCGTCCCTTCGCTAACGCTTCCCTCCGGCTTGCCGAGCTCAGGTATCCGGCCAAAGTCCTCGGATCGAAAAGCACACGGCGTCCGGAACGGAAGACACTTGGCGGACGGACGATGGAAGGGCTTGCTCTGACACCGGGAGACGCATTTCAATTGCTGATCTCGTTGGATCCTGAGTATTATCAGGCTCAGGGTCTAAGCGTCGGTGAAGAAATGGAATATTGGGTACAAGCGAGCAGATTTGCATTGGAGCTGCTACTGCAAGGGAAGTTTGCACCAGGCACGGCCGAGGTGCCTTCCGTGGGCAGACGCCGGACTACGATGCAAAATATAAAAGCGGTATGGAAGCCGCAGCTTTCTGCCGAGGATGCAGCGCGCTTTCTGCAGCTGGCAGCGAATATCCCGCCAATTGCCATTGGGACGCCTGCAGCTCTTGCCGGATTCGATCCTTCTACCCGTGAGGAAGCAGGGGCTATTGTGCTGTATTCTTTTCTGTGCAGCGTGATCGACAGCCAAGCCCGGGCGGCTGTCCGTGAATCGGAGGATAAACTTCGGACCTATCTGGCGAACTACCGGCGGGGACAATCACCACTGGCGGAGCTTTGGTGGAACAGCCTATTGACCGTCAGTCGGGATATTCCCATTCAAGGGACGGCTGAGGAAGTCAGCGAGCTGGAGGAAGCCGTTGAACGTATTGGAGGGACGGCGTTCCCTTATGCCAGCGGGGAGGATCAGCCTCCCGAGAACGGAACCATTGGACTTGGGCTGCGGCTTGAGCCGCCCCTGGATGAGAGCCACAAGGACTGGAAGGTGTCCTTTTGGGTACGAAGCCAGGAGGACGAAGGTTTATTGATGCCTGTCCGCAGCATATGGGGAAATCCCGAATCCGATCAGCTGATCCGTGGACGGATGTATTCCAGGGCGCAGCTGCAGCTGTTAATGAAGCTGGGAGAAGCGGCAGAGCTGGCACCGGAGCTGGCCGCAGGCTTGTATGGGCGTGCTCCCGAGAGCGTGTCGCTGTCGCTTGACCGCTTGTCCACGTTTATGAAGGAATCGGTTCCGAAATTAACGGCGAGCGGAGTCACGGTTCAAATGCCTTCACGATGGAGCAGGGAAGGGCGCCGCCGCGTCGGCTTATCTCTCAAAATGATGCCGGATGCAAGACCATCCGGTGAGGCGCATCCGCTGCCGGTGTTAGGCATGGAGCATCTGGTCAGCTTTCAGATCTCCGCAGCGATGGGAGGCCAATCCCTGACCCGCGAAGAATTGAAGTTTCTGGCCGAACAGAATCTGCCTTATGTCCAGTTCCGCGGGGAATGGGTTGAGGTGGATCTGAAGGAGATCAACCAAGTGCTGCGTTTCATGAAGCGCCATGAGAAGGGCGAGATGGAGCTCGCGGAATGGATGCACCTTAGCGCTGATATGGATGGAGAACGCCTGTGGAAAGGTCTTTTTATCGAAGAAGTGGAGACAACGGGTCTGCTATCTTCCTTACTGGATGGTGAAACGGCCCGCAAGCTGCCGTCCCGCCCAATTCCTTCCTCGCTACATGGCGAACTGAGACCGTATCAGGAACGGGGGTATCAGTGGCTTAGCGTGATGCGCGATTTGGGATTCGGTGTTTGCCTTGCCGACGATATGGGACTTGGAAAAACTGTGCAGGTCATCACTTGTCTGCTGGAGCGTCTCAATACGGAATCCGCTGGCGGACCGGTGCTGATCATTTGCCCGACTTCACTTCTGGGCAACTGGCAGCGGGAAATTCAGCGTTTTGCACCGGATCTGACCTTACATGTGCACCATGGCGTTCGACGTCTGCGTGGAGAAGACTTCCTGCAGGAAGCGGCCAATCATGATATCGTGTTAACCACCTATCACTTGGCGGGAAGAGACAGCGGTGATTTATCTGCGATCCAATGGTCGAGCGTGGTGCTCGATGAAGCACAATATATTAAGAATTACCGTACGAAGCAGGCGCAGAGCGTCATGAAATTATCTGCGCCACACCGTATTGCCATGACCGGAACACCGGTGGAGAACCGTTTGGCGGAGCTGTGGTCGATCTTTCATTTTCTCAATCCGGGATATCTCGGCTCCTTTAACACCTTCCGTCAGCGCTATGCGCCGGGAGAGGGGCAGCAGGAGAGATTCCGTGAGCTTCATAAGCTGGTATCTCCATTCATGCTGCGCAGACTCAAGAGCGATCCGGATATCCGCAAGGATCTGCCGGAGAAGCTGGAATTGAAATCGTATTGCCCGCTGACCGAGGTTCAAGGCGCGATGTACCAAGCGGTTGTCGATGAGATGATGGGACAGATCGAGAGCCGGACGGGCATGGCTCGCAAGGGACTTGTGCTTTCCTCCCTCACTAAGCTGAAGCAGATATGCGATCATCCGCAGCTGCTTCGACGCGACGAAGGACGCGCGGTGCGTGCGGAGTCCTCGGGCAAAATGGAGCGCATGCTTGAAATCCTCGACAGCATTTCGGATGTCGGTGAATCCGCGCTGATCTTTACCCAGTATGTGGGCATGGGTGAGCTGCTGGTAAGCATGCTTGGACGTAAATACGGGAAGGAACCGTATTTCCTTCATGGCGGGGTGCCCAAACGGGAGCGGGATGAGATGGTACGGGCATTCCAGGCAGGCGAGGGGACTGAGTTCTTTGTTCTGTCGTTAAAAGCCGGGGGCGTAGGCTTGAATTTGACCCGTGCGAACCATGTGCTCCACTATGACCGGTGGTGGAACCCGGCGGTCGAGAATCAGGCGACGGACCGTGTATTCCGGATCGGTCAGCACCGTAACGTTCAGGTGCACAAGCTGATTTCGCAGGGAACGCTGGAGGAACGGATTGACGAGCTGATCGATCAGAAGAAGGCGTTGTCCGAGCAGGTTGTCGGGTCGGGCGAAACCTGGCTGACGGAAATGTCGGACGGTGAGCTTCGCCAGTTGATCGAGCTGCAAGAGCAAGATTGGATGTAACCGGATGGCATTCGGCGCGTGAAGCAGCCGAAAAACATACTGAAATGGACGCCAAGGAGGTGTGGGCAATGGAATCTGCGGAATCGGCCGGACGGATCAGGCTGGAGATCGAACCGGGATGGTTAAAGGGGAAAGTAGATGAGGCCGTCGAATCATCAGGGACCTGTGAAGTCAGCATTCAGGTAAAGACGCTGAACCCTGCTGCCCGTGAGGCGGTGCTGGCTTATCTGGAGGAAGACCCGCAGGCGTTGTACCGCCTGCTTGCAGGACAGGATGCTCCATGGCTGGACGAGCTGGCGCCGTCGCCCCTGCAGGGCGAAGAGCCGGCCGCCGATGCCCGCTGCACCTGCGGCCAAGCGGCCTGCGGGCATGCCGCAGCCTTGCTGGCTGCCGCGGCCCAGCGGCTTGCGGCAGAGCCGCTCCAGCAGCTGACGCTGCTGGGGCTACCGCGGGAAGCGCTGCTGGCCGGCGTCTTCGACGCCTGGGCTAAAGCAGCCCCGCCGCCGGCAGGCGGCTCTGCCGCAGAGCAGGCCACCCGCGCGAAGGAGAAGGGGCCGTCCGGTCCTTCTCCGGGCGAATGGGTGGCCGAAGCGGCGGCCGAGGGCCGATTGCACCGGCCCGGCCCGCAGCTTAGCGAGCTGGCGGTGCAGCTGTCACCGCCGCCTCCGGCAGATCAGCTGGGCCCCGTCGGCGACTGGACAAGCTTACTGCCTGGCGTTCGCGGCGCTTCCAAAGCGCTCGGCGTGATAGCCCGCGGAGCGGCCAAGCAAGCCGAGCAGAAGCGCCGCAGCTTGAAGTCGCCGTAGGTATGGGAATCCATCCATCACGGAATTGAATGAATTTGTTAGAAGCGGCGCCATAAATCGGGGCAATCTGCCGGATATCTGACCTAAACGGAGATGATCCGGCTTGATTCGACAGCCGCTCGTTTGTCCTGCTCATTCTGAATAAGGTACAATGAGTGCAGGACAAACCGTGGGAAAGGAAGAAGCAAAAGATGAATGCATTTTCGGGAAAACGTACACGATTTACAAGCGTAATGCTGTCATCCTTGCTGTTAGCAGGGGCCATTCTGGCAGGCTGCCAATCGGATGATGCGGGTTCCGGTAAGGAACAGGGTCAGGAATTGCAGTCGCCGGCAGAGGGCCAGGAAGGAAACACGCTTCCAGAGGGCGACTCGGGCAATGGTGAGACAGGGGCTGAGAATCAGCCGGCGGATCCGGTCATGGCGAAGCGCAGCGAGAATGCACTTCAGGCCACGATCCAGGAGAGCGGCGGCAAGCAGGTCGTAACCAATGCAGAGGCCGTTACGGTTGTTGTAAATAAGCAGCGCAGCTTGCCGGATGGTTATGAACCAAGTGATCTCGTGGAGCCGAATGTTCCCTTTTCTTTTGATGAGCCGCATGAAAAACGGCATCTGAGAAAAGAGGCGGCGGACGCGCTCGAGGAATTGTTCGATGCGGCCAAAGCGGACGGCATCGAGCTGCGTGCCGTATCGGGATACCGTTCTTATGGCCGTCAGAAAACGATATACGAGAATAATGTTCGTACCAAAGGGGAAGCCGAGGCTAACCGTGTGAGCGCGGTGCCGGGTACGAGTGAGCATCAGACAGGCCTTACGATTGACGTGTCCAGCCCAAGCGCAGGCAATGCGCTGGAAGAAACGTTCGGTCATACGGAGGAAGGGCAGTGGCTGGCGCAGCGTGCGCCGGAATTCGGCTTCATCATTCGTTATCCGGAAGGGGCCGAGGATATTACCGGCTATGTATACGAGCCGTGGCATATCCGTTATGTAGGCAAGGATCTGGCGCCGGATATTGCCGACAGCGGCTTGACGCTGGAGGAATACTTCGATGAGGCGAACATTAAACTGTAAGCTGTGCTATTAGTCGTAGGATAAACGGGACTTTTTATCCTTGTACCCCGGCTTGCGAATCTATAAAGTAGAACAGGACCTGCGCAAGGCCGGGCGATGTTCTTGTTATACGAATGAATCCCGGAGCGGCTTGGCTCCGGGATTCATTCGTATTTTAAGAAATAAGAAAGCATAAACTTCAGAGGTTTACCATCCTGATCTAGCAAGGAAAACTTTCGCTAAATGCGGTCTGTCTTCTGAGAAGATACATCGAATGCGTTTTTCTTATGGACTGACTGTCTTTACTTATTTAATGGCGAGTCTTCATAACCGGGATCATCATAGCCAGTGTCGTTTAGCTTGCCAAGGATGTTCATGTCCTCAATGGTTTTGCGGGTGCGTTCATCTCCATGTTCATGGAGAAAGTGGTAGAGGTTTATCGTTCGTTCATCGTATTGATCGGCAGCATCATCATGATCTGCCGACTTATAAGGGACGAATGTCCGTTTAAACGCATACCGATCGCTGCTGCTGACTTCATAGAGGAGCCCCCTCAGCTTTGAGACCTCTTCATCATCCATATATACGACATATTCGTTCGTATCGTTCGGTACATCCTGGATCAGATTGTGATTGACTGAAACATAATACGTCTTTTTATCGTTTGTCATATTAAATCCCTCCAGACTTCGGCAGCTAAGGGCTGCACGGAATAGGACGCGGCTGTAAGCCGACAGTATCCGGCATGGTACTGTCCAGTTTTCTAATCATATACACGTTCGGGACCTGGATGAATCAGCAGCGGAGTTGGAAGGGGCTTCCTTTTTCACATGGGGCAAGGAATTTGGTATGATAGAATCACCATGGCGGCAGTATACTGGACGTTGAGGAGCATATCATCACGATGAGTAGTATGCGATCGGTAAAAACATGGGGTAGCGGGGTTTATGGCTAGCTAAAAATCGTTAATAACCTTAATGAAGAGAATATGACAATGTGCCGGCAGCCCGCCGGTGAATCGGGATATGAGAAAGAGGAGGATTCATAAATGAATATTTTACAAAAGCTCAAGGATGGAGCCAACCGCGCAACTGAAAAGGCTCAGCACGTGGTGGAAGTGAATAAGCTCAACAGCCAAATTTCCGAAATCGAACAGCAGAAGAACTCATATTACTTACAGATGGGTAAAGTATTCTATGAGGGCTACCGTCAGCAGGATATGACGATGGCAGAAAAAGAAATGGTCGAGCTTGCACAAACCTGCGATGGATTGCAGGAGCAAATCGAAGCGATTCGGAACCGCATTGCGGTCCTCAAGAATGAGCGGGTCTGTGAATGCGGGCGGGTGGTCGCGCTGGACGCGAATTTCTGTCCGTATTGCGGAAACAAGCTTGCTAATTTGATTCACCCCGAGAAGTCTACAGCGGAAGAACCAAGGGAGCCTGAGCGCAAGATCATGTTTGATAAACATGAATATGCAGCGGCTGAAGAACAACAACAGGAACAGGACCCA
The DNA here is from genome assembly GCF_002803325.1 of Paenibacillus sp. GM2FR. Classification (NCBI taxonomy): domain Bacteria; kingdom Bacillati; phylum Bacillota; class Bacilli; order Caryophanales; family Paenibacillaceae; genus Paenibacillus; species Paenibacillus sp. GM2FR. Next base: position 726,434 of record NZ_MKZM01000009.1, read on the forward strand.
TTGCATACGTACGATTACCGTTCGAATCCGGATCCATACGAGCCGGACATGTATGAACCGGAGCCGGAACGGCAGCACGAGGACATGGAGCCGTCTGAACCTGAGGTTGATCCGGAACAGCTGCGAATCGAGCAGGAAGAGCAGGAGAAGGAGCGCCGTCACTGGGAAGAACTTGAGCGGGAGCGGGAGAGGCAGCTGGAACTGGACCGCCGCATTCGTTTCTGGCAGGAGAATAACCAAAGTCAGGACTATGTTGGTGATGAAGAGGAGACGCGCGATATGGTGAAGTGCCAGATTTGCAGTGTCGACCTGCCAAAAGGCTCGAAATGGTGTCCGCGCTGTGGAGCTGAACAGATTTAAGATATAGGGATTCGGACGATCATGCCCTTGCGCGAGTATGAATAAGACAGTGTGAATGATAGAGCAAGCGTTCGAGCATCTTGGGAGGACTAATATTATGGAACAATTGCTGCATCATTTGCGGAATTTGGGATTTACGGAGATTGAATCGAAAATTATGGTGGACCTTGCTGAGTATGGGCCGGCGGGTGGTTATGAGGTAGCTAAACGACTTGGAGCTTCGCGCTCTAATGTCTATGCAGCCATGCAGCGTTTGGAGCGGCAAGGGGCACTTGAGCGAATGGACGGGGAACCCGTCCGTTACCGCTCGCTGAAGCCGGAGGAATTGACGCGGATGATATCCAGCCGTGTGGAGGCATCACTCGCTTTTGTTGAGAAGAGCTTGCCGCGAGGAAGCGGTACGGCTGCTCCCTTTCTCAGTATGGAGGGAGATCAGGCGGTGCTTGATGTGCTCGTCCGGGAATTGAAGCGAGCGAAACAGGAGATCGTGGTTGACGTCTGGCGTGAAGAAGCGTCGCTTCTGCGTGAACCGCTGGCAGAGGCGGAGGCTAGGGGAGTCAAGGTGCTATGGGCTTGTGACGGCCCGGACCAGGGACTCTCAAGAACGCTGGCGTGGTCTGGGTGGAACGGCCTTGCAGAGCGCAGAGGAGGCGGCCGGAAATTTTCCTTTGTTGTGGATCGGCAGTGGTGCATACTAGGGATGCGCGGCGGGGAATATGATACAGGAGCGGTCATCACGGAGCATCCGGTACTGGCGGAGCTGCTGCTGCACCATTTTACTCAGGAGATGGTATTGTTCCAGCTGGAACAGGATATGGGTGAGCAGCTGGAAGCCCGTTATGGAGAGCACTTCGGTCTAATTCAGAGCCAGTATCTTAATGCGGAAGCCGAGACTGAGGCTCAGGAAGACCAGGCTGCGGAATCGAAATCCAACTCACTGGCGGATTATGAAGCTGATTCTGACCCAATGGACGGGGATACCAATCGAAATACGGCCTAGGGTCCAGGCTGAGCTCATGAGGAATCCCCTCCAGAAGTGACTTTTATCACAGTTAGGCATCATGGTTCATCGTACAATGTAATAAACATATTAGATAGGGACGCCGGGATTTATCTTGGCGTTTATTTGCTTAAGATCACTTAAGATCAGCAACAGGCTGGAATGAAAGTTGCAGCTGGCAGGAGTGCATGAATGCAGCGGTTATAAATCGCAATCATGACAACCAAGAGAAGGGGGATGAATGAGCATGGAATGCATCGTTCATTTTACAGTGGGACATAAGGAAGAACCTAAGAGGCTTCGGGGATTGATTTTTGTTGATAAAGGAGAGAACCCTACAGGTCAGCAGCTGCTCGATATGTTTCATGAAATGGAGTACAAGGTGGTACCTGACCCGCATGATGAACTTCTCTTTAAACCGGAGAATCCCACGGAAAGTTATACTTATATACGTGTGAATGAGCTCGATATGGGTCAAGAAAAATATACGGAAGACCGCAATCTGAAATCGCTGCTGAACGAGCTGCTGCCTAAACAACGCACGGGCTTGTAGCGGCCTGCTGGAGATCATACTGATGCTCGCAAAGAAATGAATAAGCCCATCTGCCTTCCGCTAACGTCCGCTGGGATTTGTAAAATCCGCTTGTTATAATGGATGTACGGAAGGGGATGGAGATGTTTATTTTTGCAGGAATTGCGGCATTGTTCATTTATGGCTTGCTGGTTTATTATATTGGCCGAAGCGTATGGAGCTGGATGAAACCGGGTCCATCCATGGTACTCAAATGGATATACATAGTCGTGCTGACCGTGGTATCGACATCGTTTATTTCGGGGCGGTTCTTCGGTAACCTCACCGTCCTGAGTGTGATAGGATCGTATTGGATGGCTATTTTCTATGTCCTGATCATCCTTCTCCCGTTGATGCACATCATGCTGTGGCTGCTGAGAATGACGGCATTGCGAAGAGATGGCCTGGAGAAGGCGGCTGGATTTATCGTGTTGGTGCTAATGGTCGTTGTGATCGGTTTCGGTTCGTTTAATGCTTATAGCCCAACGGTCCGCGCTTATGATATTCACGTGGACAAAGAGCCAGGCACACTTGAGGAGCTGAATATCGTCATGGCGTCCGATATGCACTTCGGCGTCCTGTCAGGAAAAGCCCACGCTGCACGCATGGTGAAGGAGATCAATGACTTAAAGCCGGATCTGGTATTGTTACCAGGCGATATCATCGATGACGATCTGGATGCATATTTACGCCAGGGGATCGATCAGATTCTGACCGATATCCAGGCAACGTATGGTGTGTATGCCTCGCTTGGCAATCATGACCGATTCGAAGGTGAAATTCCGGAACTGATCGCGGCTCTTGAGCATAGCGGCATGACGGTGCTGTATGATGAGAAATTGACGGTGGAGGGCCTGACGCTGGTGGGCAGACGGGATAAACAGGATCAGGAGCGGGCCGAATTGTCCACGATCATGGAGGGGGCTGATTTGTCCAAGCCAATCTTTCTGCTCGATCATCAGCCAAATGCGCTGGAGGAAGCGCAGCAGCAGGGCGTGGACCTTATCGTTTCTGGGCACACGCACCGTGGGCAGGTATTCCCAGCACATCTGATTACGGAGGCCATGTTCGAGAATGATTGGGGGTATCTGCAAAAAGGCCGGATGCATTCCATCGTGTCCTCGGGCTACGGTTTCTGGGGACCGCCGATTCGTCTGGGTTCCCGGTCCGAGATTGTACAGATCCATGTTACATTTCAATAGATGAATTTGTTGGACAAAGCCACCTGTGAGGTGGCTTTTTTTCATGTTAGATATTTTGGGAAAATATTGTATCCAGAAGGGATCGGATTATTGTATGATCTTTGCTAGATAAAACACTTTGTGTGTAGGGGGGTTAATGGGGTGGTATCGATTAGGTTTAGAAAGATTGGAATGATGGCATTAGCCGCTGTACTTGCGGGGAGTGTATTTGGGGGAGCAGGCGAAGCTAAGGCAGCAGCATCAACGGCGCCTATTCCAAGTAAAGAGGGGCTCGTTGCCAGCAACGGATTGCCTATGGGTCAATCCATTACGATTGCCGGAGGGCCCGATCAAGTGGCTGGCCTATCTTCGTCATTGGCTACAGAAGGACTGCGCCAACCAGGCAGCGTAGCTTGGCTGCCCGATGGCTCCGTTGTCGTATCTGATACGGCGAATCATGTCATCCGTAGAATTAAGGACGGGCAGAGTACCATTCTGGCAGGGGCATCCTTGTCCTACAAGCGCGACGGCGGGGGACTCCCGATCGGCGGCCTGCTGGATGGCCAGGGAGAGCTTGCTTTTTTTAACCGGCCATCCGGGATTGCGGTGGATGGAAAGGGGCAATTGTACATAGCCGATTCAGGCAACCATGCGATTCGAAAAATCGATCAAGATGGCAAAGTGACTACCATAGCGGGCAGCGGACGGATTGGGCTGAAGGACGGCAAGGCTCAAGATGCCTTGTTCCACGAGCCTCAGGACGTTGCGGTTACCGAGGACGGCATTCTGTATGTGGCGGATACGCTGAACCACGTGATTCGGCGGATCTCTCCGGATGGGGAAGTAACGACCATTGGCAGCCCGTCCACCCGAACTGTTCAGGTTCGCGCCGGAGTCATCGCATTGGCAGGGGACTACAAGAACGGATCGCTTGCTGAGGCGCAATTTAACGAGCCGGCAGGTCTCGCGCTTGACGGTAAAGGCAATTTGTATGTCAGCGATTCGGGCAATCACGCGATTCGCTATATCGATTTCGGAAAAGGGACCGTTTCGACGGCTGCAGGCAGCGGTCCGTCATCCGATGTCTACGCCAAGGACGCGTTATATGCAGATCCGGGCTATCTGGACGGAGCTGCGGGTGCAGCCCGCTTCAACTCGCCTCGGGGACTGGCATGGAGCGCGGATGATGGGCTTCTCATTGCAGATTCCCATAATCATGCCATGCGTCAACTGAAAGGCGAAAGCGTAATCACCATGGCCGGCGGAACCAGAGGTTACGCGGATGGAATTGAAAGCGAGATCCGATTCAACGCGCTGGGGGATATTTGGGTCGCTTCGGATAGTGGGGAGCTGTTCATCGCGGACCAACGCAATGGGGCCGTCCGGGCATGGTCCAGCTATAAGACGCCTGATGCCTGGCAGCCAAGCCAAGGGATCAGCGCAGCTTACGGGGATCAGGTGGCCCAACTGGGCGACTTGGCCGTTATGAAACAGGGCCAGATCGTGGTGCCTGTCAGAACGTTAGGCTCGCTGCTCGGAACCCGATTGAGTTATGATGCCAAGAATAAGGAAATGACATTAGCCCTTGGCGAGGATGTCATCACGGTGCAAGCCGGAGATCCCAATATGACCCGGGATCAGGCGGGCAAAGAAGTTTCCAGAGCGGAGACGGAAGTTGAGCCGTATATCGCCAACGGTCAGATGATGGCTCCGCTGCGAGCGGTGGCCGAGCTGATGGGCAAGGATGTCCAATGGAACGCCAGTGACAAGCTGGTTATCATCCGGGATTTGGCTGAACGAGAAACGAAGCCGGGTGACGTTAGCTTCAGCACTTCGAACTTTACTCCTCGACGCATGCAGATCGTGGATATCACCGGTTCGGCCAAGATCCGTTACGGCGGATATGCGCAGGTGGATGCCTACAAGGGGATGATGCTGGGCGAAGACGATGAAATTGTTACCGGCTCCGGCACGGGAGGCGCCAAGCTTCGGATCCTGGATACGGACGATGTCATCACTTTAGGCAATGACACAACGTTGGTGGCCGAACAGCTTCGCAAGGCTGGTATCTCCAACGTAACTCGGCTGAATCTTGAGGCGGGGCAGGCTTACTATGATGTAACCGACCTGACCCGGTCGAGGGATCGTTTCGAAGTGCGGTCTGGTTATGTGACGAATAACGTGCGAGGCACGCATTTTATAATCACCGTCAACCCCTTAACAGGAATGACAAACGTAGTGACGGCTAGCGGGAAAGTAAGCTCTTCGATGGTGCCGACAGGCACAGAAGGGTCCCTGCCATCCGGCACGGTCACGATTAGTCCTACGCAACAAATAACGTTAGGCGGTTCACAAGCGGGACGGCCCCCTGTACAATTCATCGATATGGAGGATTTGATTGGGAACGCCTCGCCGGAAATCATTGCTCAGCTCATTAAGAATAAGAACGACATCGACCGGGAGAACGAGGAGCTCCTCGAGAAGAAGCGGCAAGAATTACAGTCCGGACAAAGCGGAACCGGGGATTTGGACTTGAATATGAAATCGCCGGAGGATTTGTCAAGAATCACAAATAACTTGGATCAAATTATCGGAAACATTGCCAAAGAGGCTCTTGATAAGAAGAAAGTAAGCAAAGAGGAATTAGAAAAACTTATTAAAGAAGCAAACCGGGATTCGGAGAAGAAGCTTGATCTTGGCCAAGTGAAAGATTTGGATAAACAAGCCGGACTCGACCCTGCTCTGGAGCAGGCGCGCTTGGAAGCACTGAAGCGTAAGCAGGAAGAGGTTAAGAAGAAGCAAGATCAACAGCAGGATCTGCTGGATCAGCTGCAGCAGCATCTCGGCGATATGCTGGCTAAGATCGAGCAGCAGAAGAAACAGCAGGATGAAGCGAACAGGAAAGCACAGGAAGAAATGAAAAGGAAGGCTGAAGAGCAGCTTCTTCAATCCTTAAGCGCAGAGGAGAAGGCACGTTTTCTCCAGGGCAAGAAAGAAGCGGAGCAGGAGAAAGGCGTTCGGCAGCCGACGCCGGTTAGTCCGGTCGGCGGCTTAGGATCCGGAGGCAGCGTATCTCCGCCTGTAACCGGTCCGCCCGTGACCGAGCCCCCAGTGACTGAGCCTCCGGTAACGGAACCTCCTACGACGGAGCCGCCGGGGACCGAGCCTTTCGTGAAGGTTGTATATAGCGATGATATGAGCAGTGAACTGTCGGCCCGCCCGGACAATTATTTTGGATCCATTCATTTCGAGACGAAAGGCTTGGCCGATGACCTGGAAGTTCAAGTCAGGGTGACGCTGACAAGGGATGGAAGTCCGGTCGTGGGTCTGCCTGTCCGTCATGGCGAGCAGACGGTGGAATCCAACGCAGAGGGTAGCTTTACCCTGCAGTCTGTTGATGGCACCGGCTTTAAGTTAAGCGAGGTCGCTTCGCCGGATACTCCGCTGGAGTTCTATGCCGAACTGCTGGAGCCGGGCAGCTATACGGAGAAGATTGAGCTGTTGGAGATGAAAGACGATTCATTGACACCGCTTGGAGAAAGCGTCCGTTCCATCCAGGTCAGTCCCTTTTCGCAATTCGAATTCGTTGGCGAAGGGCCGTTTCCGGCAGCCCTTGATATGTATTGGGGATTTTATTCCAAGGCGTACGGACTGAGCGAGGATACCCGGGTTGGCTATGAATTGACGATACTCGATGACCATGGTCAGCCGGTAAGTCTGGGCGTACTCGGATTCCGAATGAAGCCGCATGAGCCGGGAACGATTCCGACGGAGGGGTATGAGATCGCAACTCCCGATAGTGATGGGGTATACCGAGTGAACGCAGGTTTAACCGCTGGCGACATGGAGCTGGAAGGGAATGGGAGCGATATCTTGTTCCGTTGGCAGCAAGCTCATGTCGGGACTTATACGCTCCGTATCCAGCTGGTTGATATAAACGGCGATGTATCAATGCCCATCGGTGATCCTCTGGAATGGATCATAAACGTTGTGCTAACAAATTAAATGGCCTTGCAGGCTGTCCCATGAAACATATGGGGCAGCCTTTTATTCGTTTTAATTGACCAGCCGTTTATTATTTCCGTAAATTTTCACTTTATTTTTTCATAGAGAATGCGTTATACTTCATTCATTCGGAAATATAACATTTACACGTAAGCATTCTAAGGAATTTGGATATCATACATTTTCTCGTATAGGTGCAGGAATCGGCCTGCATGTCTCTACCCGATCACCGGAAATGATTGGACTACGGGTTATAGCAGCAGCGGACAAGCCAGGTCATTTCCATTTGATCTCTATGGCTCACGGTGCGTTTTTGCTGCTTATGCCCACTTGTTTCTTTCCCGGCGAATCGGTGAAAGGAGGAAGTGGGCTTTTTTGCTTGGAATGTGAACAAATTTTAAGGGGGAGCATCATGCAATTACTGCAGAACAAAGTGAAAGAGGAAGGCATTGTATTAAGCGGACAGGTACTTAAGGTGGATTCGTTCCTGAACCACCAGATGGATCCGGTATTGATGAAAGAGGTGGGAAAGGAATTTACGCGATTGTTTAAGGAAGCGAACGTGACTCGTGTATTGACCATTGAATCCTCCGGCATCGCGCCCGGCATTATGACCGCCCTTGAGATGGAAGTGCCTCTCATCTTTGCACGGAAGCAGAAGTCGCTGACCCTCCGTGAGGATATATTCGTGGAGAAGGTGTATTCCTTCACCAAGCAGGAGACCAACGAAATTACGGTCGCGAAAAAATTCATCAAGCCTGGCGATAAAGTGCTGATCGTCGATGACTTCCTTGCCAACGGCGAGGCGGCATTCGGGCTTGCCCGAATCGTAGAGCAGGCGGGTGCCGAAGTAGTAGGCATCGGGATCGTCATTGAAAAAGCGTTCCAACCAGGAGGACGCTTGCTGGCCGAAGCGGGTTATCGGGTAGAATCGCTCGTACGGATTGCATCACTTGAAGATGGCGTAGTGACATTCGCATAGACCGAAAGCTAACAATTTATTGGGGGGAATCAAGAAGCCATGGAACAACAGAAACAAGCGGTGCAAGAACCGATTTTTGATAAAAATCGGAGTCCGGGTAAAACCTTTTCGCTGGGTTTGCAGCATGTATTGGCGATGTACGCAGGGGCTATCATCGTACCGCTTATCGTTGGCGGGCAGCTCGGCTTAACGACGGAGCAGCTGACTTATCTCATCGCCATCGACCTGCTTGCATGCGGGGTCGCAACCTTGCTGCAGGTATTCGGCAACAAGTACTTCGGTATCGGTCTTCCGGTCATGCTCGGCTGCGCATTCCAGGCCGTAGGTCCGATGATCATTATCGGACAGCAGCATGGGATGTCGGCCATTTACGGAGCGATCATCGCTTCCGGTTTATTTGTCATTCTGTTCTCCGGCTTATTCGGTAAGCTGATTAAGGTATTCCCGCCTGTCGTTACAGGCTCTGTTGTTACGATTATTGGTTTGACGCTGATTCCCGTAGCCTTGAATGACCTTGGCGGCGGTCAAGGCAGCGAGGATTTCGGCAGTGCGCTCAACATTTCCCTTGGCTTCGGCGTTCTTGCCTTCATTATCATCATGAATCGGTTTGCCAAAGGTTTCTTGCGTTCAATTTCAGTGCTTCTGGGTCTTATTCTAGGCACCGTGGTAGCCGCATTTTACGGTGGAGTGGATTTAACCCCGCTGCGCGAAGCTGGCTGGTTCCGTGCTCCGCAGCCCTTCTTTTTTGGTACGCCGGAGTTTAAGCTCGTTCCGATCATGACGATGATTCTGGTGGCGATTGTCAGCGTTGCCGAATCGACGGGCGTATTTATGGCGCTTGGCAAAATCGTGGATCGTGACATCACATCTAAAGATCTGTCCCGTGGTTACCGTGCGGAGGGCCTTGCGATTGTGGTAGGCGGTATTTTCAATTCGTTCCCTTATACCACATACTCTCAAAACGTGGGTCTGATTCAGATGAGCCGTGTGAAGACGCGCGACGTGATCGTTGTGGCGGGGGGCTTGCTGGTTTTGATCGGATTTGTTCCGAAGATTGCGGCTATGACGCAGCTGGTACCGACTTCGGTTCTCGGTGGGGCCATGGTAGCCCTGTTCGGCATGGTTGTATCTTCCGGTATTCGGATGTTAGGAGATCAGGTAGACCTTAACCGTCACGAGAATCTGTTCATTATCGCGTGTTCCGTCGGCATGGGCCTGGGTGTGACAACCGTACCGGGTCTGTTCGCGAGTCTGCCTGACAATCTGCGTATTCTTGCCGATAATGGCATTGTGGCAGGCAGCTTGACAGCGATTGTGCTGAATCTGATCTTCAATGGTTTGAGAAATACGAAGCCCACTCGCACAGATCAAGGGGAAACAGCAGAAGGGCATGCTGCATAACCAATGCTCCTGAAGCAGCCGGATAACCTCCGGCTGCTTTTTTTAAGATAAGACAGTATCATCTTCAGAAGCTTACCCTCGTTATCTCGCAAGAATAATTTCTGCGATTAGAGGTTAACTTCTGGGAAGAGGACGTCGATAGACCTTTTTTTTGATCCGGTTCCATAGGTTCCAACCCAAAATGGCTGCCTCCCTAGAGTGGAGGCAGCCATTTTTAAGTGAGTTCCCCAAGCTTTATACGCGCTGCATTTGTTTCTCTGCAATATTGCCGATCCAGGGCAGCTTGAACCATTTTCCCTGAATGGCGTTGGCCATAAGCACCAGCCACATCAAGACGCCGACCAGCGCCAGGAGGGCGGAGGCCAAAAGGCCGATGATGGGCACCGCGCTCGACAGCAGGTGAGCGACGGCCAGGACGCCAAAGGCCAGCAAGGACTGCAGAGCATGAAATATGACGTAGCGGCTTCTTTTTTCTAATGAAAGAAACAGAATTCCTCCGACCATGGGAAAAAGATAGCACAGCGTAGCCGCCAGATTCTCGGGAAGTCCTGTGGACGATTTGAAAGGGGACATCTCATCAACTCCTTGTCTTAGACCGGTTCTGGGGTAGGGCAAGCTTTATACCTTACCTTATGAGCCGATGGGACAAAGTATGATGGTTAAATCCCGAACTTATTTCATTTTTAATTGCAGCAGATACTTCACGAGAGCATCCTGCTGCTCCTGCGTGAACCCGCTGCTTTCGTCGACCCAATACTCATGTCCCTGACCGGTGACATGGGTGTCTCTCAGCCTTGAATCCTTGCGGTTCGCCTCGACGACCTGCAGTCTCAGCTTACGGTCTATCAGGGCTTTCAGGCTGTTGTAAGGGTCCGGGTGAATCCCTTTCATAAGCGTCTGCGTTACGCCGGTTTGCGTCAGGTTAGGCCCGACCGCCACGCCGCCGTCGTGCAAATACGGTGCGGACCATCGAAGACCGATGAGCCCTTTGACTTTATAACCGCCGTCCGACGGCTTATGGCCGAAACCTAACTCGATCTGCTCGGGGTCGATATCGTCCAGCGGGATTTTGGTTATCTTGGCGTCCGGTGGGATCGGCACAGGCGTATCGGGCGGGTAGAACTCCGCTTCGCCAAAAACGTTCTGCGTACGCTGGAAAGCCTTGGCCCTTGCAGGCTCGGTACCGATTTCAGCCGCGCGCATAATGCGGTTATTCGTAAAGAATCCGCCAGCGTGACAAGTGATGCATTGCGCCTTTTTAAATACTTCCGCTCCGAGATTGATTGTCTTGGCATCGGAGGTTTCCTTAGGATCAGTTTCAGGCGGACGGATGGTATTTTGATAGGCGGACATGGCATTCACTTGCTCCCCGGCTTTGAATCCCGGCGAGCTGATGTACAGCCCGTTCGGTGCGATGGCTGAAACTTTCGGGAAGTTTGGAATCTTAACTGCCTCATTCACGCCGGGGGTTCCGGGGTTGGGATCCAGCCGGTTAAAGAATTCGGTTGGCTTCAGCCCGCTGCTCGGATCATAGCGAAACTTACGATGGGCTGCATTTTGCAGAATGGTGCCCACATAAATCTCTTTGTCGATCCCCCATAACGGTTCGCTAACCTCGGTTTGACTCAGGGTATCCGTGTTTTGGGCGTGAACATTGTTGCTGAAGGTGCTAAGTCCCTTGAAGGGACCCACGGTAGCGAAGCCGCTCCAGCTGTAGGGGTGATCGCCCTTCGTAAACATATCGGGAATTTGGGTTACGTCGCTGACCAGATCCACGGTTGTATCGAAAGTGCCGGGCATCCATTTGACCAGATTTTCGTCAACGGCTTTCTCTAGCAGGGCGGGGTCCGGCAGCGCTTCGGTTTTTCCTTTGGAGTTAACAACCGTACGCTGCTCGTTCTTTACATAATCCACCAGGTTCGCAACGTCCGTATGGGTGAAATATGCCGCGCTATTCGGCGCCAGCGCCAGCATTAAACCGAGGTTCAGGTCGGAGTTGGGCGCACCTTCGACGATCATTCCCGTCTCACGGTTGACAGTTGCATGGCAGGCCATGCAGCTAACGCCGATCCGGGTTTTGCCTTCGGCATATTTAAACGTGATGCCAACGGGGGCATAGGCTCCCTTGGCTACATCAAAGCCAGTATCGATCTTGTCCCCCTTACGGAAGGACTTGCCGCCGACGGTGACATCCTGATCAAGTTCGACTCGTAAATTGGTGGTTCCCTTTCCCTTCAACTCCGCGAGGGCTTTGGCAACATTCTTCAGCTTCATCGGACCGTCGACTATCCCCAAAATATCGGTTAGGAATACCTCATTGCCAAAGGACTCCTCATACAGTGTACGGCGTCCTAAAGCAAGCAGTTCTTTCGTCACCTCCACCGCGCCATTGGCGGCTGTTAAACGGGGATCTTGATCCTGAAGGGCGGTACCGGGAACCGTAAGCGTTTTGCCCCAGATATCATACTGGCGAATGAAACCTCTTTGCTGGGCTTGAAGCTGCGTGGTATTCTCCAATTTATGTGCCGGCGGTATATAGGCGTATTCCGGCTCCACGATGTAAGCAATAAGCCATAGGGCTCCTACGATGGCGATCGGGATCAGCCATAACAGAAACCGTTTCGGTATTCGCATGTCATATCACCCTTTTATAAGCAGGTCTGATGAATCATCTCTTCACTGCCGATATGCAAGGGCTTTAATCTACTTCCACATCATGCCGCAGCGGAGATTCGGCATTCACCTGTTTATCAGGACCTTTTTCCTTCGGAACAAGACGCTCATCTGTCATGCCTCGATGGTGGTTTTCAAAATCATACTCCGCCAGCCGCCACTCCGTGGAGCCCTTCTGCGGATCGAACGGGAATTCGTCGCCTCGTTTCAAATATTCCTCCCGTCCCCATTCATTCGTGTATGTTCCGTCTACTTCAACCTCTTCTCGGGAAATAGGGTGGAGATCCTTGTCTTTACCGGACATGTCACATGCTCCTCTCAGGCTTGATTTTAGAAATGATTCATATCGCATAAAGTAACCAGAAAGAGGAGGTACTATCCGCTGTAATTTGCATGTAAGTCAGATTACGGACTCGGGAAAGAACGGAATCCTCCTCCTGGTGTAGGGAAGGGCAGAAGTTGAGGATCTTTCAATTGTATGGCGGTGACGCAGCGGGTTTTGATTTTAAATTATCAAGAATATAGCGCTCCAGCAGAAACCGCGGGTTCTTCCAGCGGCTGACTTTGCTGTCGGCTGTAAATACGACAACCGTATCCAATTGGGGGAAAAGGTAGATTTGCTGTCCTCCATGGCCGTGTGCAAGCGCAAAGGGAGTCCCGTTCTGAATGCCGGTCCACCACTGGAATCCGTAATCGCCAAAGCCGGGATAGCCCTTAACCTGTGGAGCGAGTGCTTGCTTAAGCCATGATTCCGGGATGAGCGTGGTGCCTTGCCACCGTCCTCCATTCAGGCAGCAAAGACCGAATTTGGCCATGTCGCGGGAGGTAAGACAGAGGCCGACGTGACCCATGCTGTGGCCCTCGGGGCTTGGGGACCAGGCAGCATGGCGAATCCCGAGCGGCTCGAATAAATGTTGTCTGGCATAGGCGTAAGCGTCCATTCCGGTACCCTCGCTAATGGCTACGGAGAGCAGATGGGAATCCGTGCTCCGGTATTGAAAGAGGCCCATTTCCTGTTCAATGACAGGAAGGGATAGCGCGAAGCTTGTCCATTTTTGGTTGCGGTGGAATCGGTGAATGAGCGGTTCCCCTAGCTTTTTACCGGTTTGCCATGCAAAGCCTGAGGTCATCGTCAGCAGATGATGAAGGGAAACCTTTTGCAATAGCGGATGGGCTCGTTCGGGAACATATCGTTTGAAGATATCGATTGCAGAGGAATTCAGATCAGGCAATTCGCCGCGAGAGCGGGCGATGCCGCATAACACCGACGTAAAACTTTTGGTAGCCGACCTGAGATCATTCAGCGAGGAAACGCCATGACCGTTGTAATAGCGTTCGTAGATGAGTTTGCCGGCATGGAGCAGGAGAAAGCTGCGCATTTTCGGGTATTGTTTCTGAATGATCAGATCGACCTGATCAAGCGTATCAGGGCGAAGCCCTGCTTCTTGAGGATCAGCGGCAGGAATAGGTGAGCCTAAATCGACGGGGGAGTGCAGGATCGACTGTGAGTTCGTCATGATCTGTAAGGCCTCCTTGTATTTGAATATGTTATTCTGAGTATCAATTTGTGATATTCGTTGATTTCTGGAGTCGGCGGGAGGTTCGTTTGAATGTATCTTAACCAATTCCGGGCACAAAGGATGACCTGATGAAAAAACATAGCACAAGAAAACATTTTTTGGGAAAGATGAAACAAACAGAAGAATATGATATAATATATTAATGATTCAGTTGCATGCTGTTAGGGTATGTATAGTGTCAGGTGCATTGGTAAGTTGCTGAATATCAACCTAATGGTCACCGTAAGAACTGCAATATGGCTTCAACTTAATGAGGTAGATCTTTTCGGCATTCTCTTTAAACGGAGTAATTTTATTCCACACGTTTTGGGAGGGATCCATCATGGCAACGAAAGGTCACAATGAGGTTAAGGAAAGTCTGCGGGAAATGACACGAATTTTCCGGCCTAAAGATCCGAAAAAATTTGTAAAGGAGTATGTCCGGAAGTACCATATTATGGGGGGCTATGAAGAAGAGCTTACTCTTGTTGTTGAGCATGAACTTGGCAAGCTGAATTCCTCCGTTTCGTAACCTGTAACAGCACCTGGTCTATAGAAATATCACCAACACGCATCGCATCTTCACCTTGTTAATGACTAATGATATGAACCATTTAGAGTTTATGGTTAAACCGTTTTTGGGACAAATGTCCCGAAAACGGTTTTTTTGCGTTGGCCTGTCTCTTTTAAGTCAACAGGCTCATACTTCCTCGAAAGTCCATTTCCTAGGGGTATTTTGCATCGGTCCCTACATATATTGTTAGCAATCGATCCGTAAAGGATATAAGGGAGTGGACAGATGTGAGGACACAGCTCAGACGGAAGGAAGAAATCGGATATATCCGCGAGGCGGGACGTATATTGGCTGCGTGTCACCGTGAAATAGCGAAAGTCATCAAACCGGGGATCACGACGGGTGAGATCGATGCCAGGGTCGAGAGGTTTTTGGAGAAGAACGGGGCTTTTCCCGAGCAAAAAGGATATAAAGGATTTCCATACGCAACTTGTGCTTCGGTCAACGAGGTGGTGTGCCATGGATTCCCCGACCAGCGGCCGCTGGAATCCGGGGATGTTGTGACCATTGATATGGTGGTGAATAAGAACGGGTGGCTGGCGGACTCCGGCTGGACTTACGCGGTAGATAGGGTTTCAACGGAAGTAAGCCGGCTGATGAAACACACCCATGAAGCCCTGTTTAAAGGGATCGAGGCCGCCCGGCACGGTGCAACCTTGGGCGACGTGGGTCATGCGATTGAGCAGGTTGCCGAAAGGGAAGGCTACGGGATCGTTAGATCGCTTGTCGGTCATGGCATCGGCCGTGCCATCCACGAGCCGCCCGATGTGCCGAACTATGGAGTTCCCGGAAGGGGACTCAAACTCAAGGAAGGAATGGTCATTACCATCGAACCCGTTTTTACCCTGGGCCCCTCGGGCGCCGTGTTCTGGGGGGATGATGGCTGGACCATTTCCAGTGCGGATGGATCGGTGGGTGTCCAGTATGAGCATACGATTGCCATTACGCGTGGAGAAGCGGTTATCCTGACGGATTAAGATTCCGAAAAATATACCATAATAATAGGAGGTTTTCTTCGTGAGGCTGTCTGGGCTTTTCGAAGAACACCTCCTTATAGCATGGGTGTCCAGATAAATGGGGGAAGGCTGCATATAGATTCAAAAAGGCGGAAATGACTGTATATATAGCTATGAAGGCTGTCGCTGACGGGGTGTGAAGAATGTCGAATGATGGGTCACAGGAGGGGAGATACAGTTTGAAAGCGATTGCAAAATCAGTAATGGCGCGACTTTGACGACTTTTCGAACAATTTGTGAACTCCCTGTGAATGATTGACAAAAGCAACCCATGAACTTATATTTAATAAGTGATTGCTTTAATTGACAGGATTACTTCATCCGTGATTGTGCAGGTAGATTACCGCTGTTTGCGCCGGATGGTAGTCTACGAAAATCGGAAAAGTGGGGTAGATCAATGATGAAACGGTGGCAGGCTGTAAAGCGTCTTCTTCCTTTGATGGCCATGTTTGCTTTGGTGTTATCCGGCTGCGGCCGAGAGGATTTGTCGGTCTTAAGACCACAAGGTCCGGTAGCACAAGGTCAACTGGATTTAATTAAGCTCTCCATTTCGATTATGATCGTCGTAATGGTTGTGGTATTTGGAATCGCCGCATACGTGCTTGTTAAATTCCGTCGAAAGAAGGGACAAGATGAAATTCCTGAGCAAGTAGAAGGTAACCATAAGCTGGAGATTATTTGGACGGCGATTCCGCTGCTCTTGGTACTCGTGCTTGCAGTTCCTACTATTCAAAAGGTATTTGCTTATGGAGAGAACGACTGGAACAATCCAGATGCAGTTAAGGTGGAAGTTACTTCTCACCAGTTCTGGTGGGAGTTCAATTATCCAGACTACGGCGTAAGAACCGCTCAAGAGCTGGTTATTCCTGTAGGCAAGAAAATTGCTTTCCAATTAAAAACGAATGATGTGCTTCACTCCTTCTGGGTACCATCGCTCGGCGGCAAGATGGATACAAACACAGAAGGCAGCGTTAACTACATGACTCTGGTTGCTGACAAAGCAGATACATACATTGGTAAATGCGCAGAGTTGTGCGGTCCTTCTCACGGCTTCATGGAATTCCGGGTGAAAGCGGTTGACGATGCGGCATTTGACAAATGGGTTGCGGCATTTAAAGAACCTGCTGTGCTTCCTGCCGATGCGGCACTCGCCGAGAAATTCAAGACCAACTGCCTTTCTTGCCACGCTGTGGGCGACCAAGGCGGAGCCATGGGTCCTAACCTGACCGGCATTGGATCACGTGAGACGATTGCGAGTATCTTGCTGAACGACATAAGCGGCAAACCAGGCACAAAGCCGACGAAAGACAACCTGGTGGAATGGCTGATGGAGCCTCAGGCTGTAAAACCTGGCAACACGATGCCTAATCCGAAGGATCTCGGCTTCAGTGACGAAGAAATCGAGCAGATTGCCGATTACTTGGCCAATTATAAGTTGGATTATTAATACAGCAGCAAGAACTTTAAAAGGGGGTACAAACCTTGGCTCACGCTCATGCTCAAAGCCATAGCGTCAAACGCTACACGGGGTTAATGGATTGGCTTACAACCGTTGACCACAAGAAAATCGGGATATTATACCTGATAGCGGGCGGCTTCTTCTTCGGGATTGGCGGTATTGAAGCGATTTTGATTCGCTTGCAGCTGATCAAGCCGATGAACGATCTGGTATCGGCTCAAGTATTTAACGAATTGATTACAATGCACGGAACGACAATGATCTTCCTTGGCGTTATGCCAGTTATCTTCGCCTTGATGAACGCGGTTATTCCGCTTCAGATCGGTGCACGTGACGTCGCATTTCCATTTTTGAACTCGCTTGGATTTTGGACGTTTTTGTTCGGTGGACTTTTGCTCAATCTTAGCTGGATTATGGGCGGCGCGCCTGATGCGGGCTGGACATCCTATACACCGCTTTCCACAAATGACTACTCGTCCACGCACGGTGTAGACTTTTATACCATAGGTCTTCAGATTGCAGGTCTGGGTACGTTGATCGGTGGTATCAACTTCCTGGCTACCATCATAACGATGCGTGCACCTGGAATGTCCTTCATGAGAATGCCGATGTTTACATGGACGGCTTTCATTACATCGGCCATGATCCTGTTTGCATTCCCTGCAATTACAGTAGGTCTCGTATTGCTTAGCTTTGACCGTTTGCTCGGTGCCAATTTCTTTGATGTTGCGGCTGGCGGTAGTCCCGTATTGTGGCAGCATATTTTCTGGATCTTCGGTCACCCTGAAGTTTACATTCTGATTTTGCCGGCGTTCGGTATTATCTCCGAAGTTATTCCGACATTCTCCCGTAAACGTTTGTTCGGATACAGCTCCATGGTATTTGCAACCATCCTGATCGCCTTCTTGGGCTTCATGGTTTGGGCTCACCATATGTTTACGACGGGTCTTGGACCTGTAGCGAATGCGCTCTTCTCCATCGCAACGATGTTGATTGCCGTTCCTACCGGTATCAAAATCTTTAACTGGCTCTTTACGATGTGGGGCGGTCAAATCCGCTTTACCAGTGCAAACCTGTTCGCGATCGGTTTCGTACCGACCTTCGTTATGGGTGGGGTTACCGGCGTCATGCTGGCATCTGCTCCTGCAGACTTCCAGTTCCATGATACGTACTTCGTTGTAGCTCACTTCCACTACGTTATCGTTGGTGGTCTGGTATTCGGTTTGTTTGCCGGATTGCATTATTGGTGGCCAAAAATGTTCGGTCGCGTACTGAACGAAACGCTTGGAAAATGGACGTTCTGGTTGTTCGCCATCGGCTTCCATATGACATTCTTCGTACAGCATTTCCTTGGATTGCTCGGTATGCAGCGGCGGATTGTCTCATATCTGCCGAACCAGAATTTTGACGAGCTTAACTTTATCAGTACCATCGGCGCAATCTTGATGGGAATCGGCGTTTTGGCCTTCTTGGCAAACGTTGTGATTACTTCGAGAAAACCGGTTGGTGCTCCGGCCGATCCATGGGAAGATGGCCGTACGCTCGAGTGGAGTATTCCTTCTCCACCGCCAGAGTACAACTTTAAGCAAATTCCGCTTGTTCGCGGCATTGACGCTTATTGGAAAGAGAAGATGGCAGGCAATAAAGAGATGACACCATCCGAACCGGTGGGTCCTATCCACATGCCTTCGCCAAGTATCCTTCCGTTTGTGATGTCACTGGGTCTGTTTATCGCGGGTCTTGGTTTCATGTTTAGCACGGAGGACTTCTCGAATTCGTTCATGAGCTTAATCTTCAATAAATATATCGTTCTGATTGTTGGTCTTCTGATTACGTTCGCGGCAATGATCGCTCGTTCCCTGTACGATGATCATGGATATCACATCGAAGTTGAAGAACTGGAAGGGGAGGGTAAAGCATGAGTCACGCTGAACATGTAAACGGCGAACTTCCTCACGAGCCGGAGAAGGCAACACTCGAAGGCCGTAATAAGGTTCTTGGTTTCTGGCTCTTCCTCGGTGGAGAGGCCGTGCTCTTCGGTACGTTGTTTGCAACGTTCCTGGCGCTTCGCGGGCAGAACAACGAAGGCCCAACCGCAGCCGAGCTGTTCTCTCTGCCGATTACGGCAGCAGCAACGCTGATTTTGCTTGTCAGTTCCTTGACCAGTGTGTTCGCCATTCAGGCGCTCCACCGTCACAATATCGAGAAGCTGAAGTTGTGGCTGATCGTAACCGTTGTTCTGGGTCTTGGGTTCCTTGGCCTTGAGATTTATGAGTTCTATGAATATGTTGTGCATGAATCGTTTAACATGAAGACGAGTGCATTCTCGTCTGCATTCTATACGCTGGTTGGCTTCCACGGTGCCCACGTTGCTTTCGGGGTTGTGTGGATCAGCCTGTTGATCGCTCAGCTGTACAGAAAAGGGTTAACCGTGGTTACAGCACCTAAGGTATATGTTTCTGCCATGTACTGGCACTTTATCGACGTTGTATGGGTGTTCATCTTCTCGGTCGTATACCTTCTTGGAAAGGTGGGCTAAGGAATGACTGCGAATCAACAATCTAATGAGGGGCCTACAGTTAAACACCGCCATCGTGTGGAAGGCCCTGAGAAACACATTGTTGTCTTTATTTTCTCCATTGTCCTGACTGCGATTGCTTTTGCGGCCGTCGCAGCCGGTGGCATCAACACAGCATTTACGATCATCATTTTGCTGGTTATGGCTGTGTTGCAGGTGTTCGTGCAAATGGGTTACTGGATGCACTTGAAGGACAAAGGGCATCTGATGCCAATCCTGTTTATGATTGGCGGGTTCTTCGTAGCTAGTACCTGTATTGTCATGGCACTGTTCTGGGTTTGGTGGTAAAATGAAAAAGAGGTGGGCTACTTCAGCCCCCTCTTTTTTTAAATCGTAGGCAGGTGTCACAATTTCGACAGAATTTAACCCGTTATGGGGAGGTTTTTGCATGCTGGGCTTAGAATATTTTAGTTTTGCAGATAAATGGAGTCCCTTGTTCCTGGCATTTATGCTGCTCGTAACAGCAGGCTACTTCCTGTTGACCGGGCCGCTGAGCAGTCGATTCGAAGGGAGTGCTCCGGTTTCCGCTGGAAGGAAAACACTGTTTGTAGGTGGTATGCTTGCGTTCTATCTTGCCCAGGGTGGACCCATTGAACTGCTGGGGCATACGATGTTCTCGTTTCACATGGTCAGTATGGCAATGTCCTATTTAATGGCGATGCCGCTCTTGATTCTGGGTATTCCTGTTTGGATGTGGCGGGCCTTCGATAAGGTCAATCCGTTTAAGAAGCTCGGTTTCCTTGCGCGTCCGATTGTTGCCGCGGTTCTGTTTAACGGCTTGTTTTCCTTTTATCACATCCCGGTTATCCATGATTTTGTTATGTTGAATTTCTGGGTGCACCGTTTGTACTATCTAATCCTGTTTATCGCCTCGCTGCTGATGTGGTGGGCCATTATTAACCCCATCCCGGAGAAGGACAAGTCCTCAGGGCTTTTGAAAATGGGCTACATCTTTCTCAATATGGTCTTGCTGACTCCGGCGTGTGGGCTCATTATTTTCTCAAGCGAGCCGATGTACGCAACCTACAGCGATCCTGTGGTATGGGCGAAGGCAATGGGATACTGCGTAGCTAGTGATACCTCGGCATTGCTCAGTCAATTTGGCGGACCTGAGTTCTTCGGCTATCTGGAGCCTGCGATTGACCAGCGAGTGGGCGGGATCATCATGAAGTTTTTCCAAGAGATCATTTTTGCCTCGATGCTGGCCTATGTGTTCTTTCATTGGTACAAACGAGAAAATCAGGAAGACGATCCTTTGCCTAGCGAGATTCCTCCCGGCAAGCTCAATCAGGCGTAAGAGGATTATTGAAGGGGGATCCATATGGATTGGTTTTTTATATTTCCCACGGTCAGTACAACGTTTATTGTCATCAGCGCCGTGCTGGTAGCGATTGGCTGGGGTCTTATTATTAAGGGGAAGCGCGAAGCCCACAAGAAAGTGATGATCTGGGCGGCCGTCGCTGCGGTCATCTTCTTTATCATCTATTCCTCGCGCACCGTATTCATCGGCAACACGTCATGGGGGGGTCCCGATGATCTGCAACCGTATTATCAGGTATTCCTGGTCTTCCACATTGTGCTGGCTACCGTAGCCGCGGTCTTCGGAATTACGACATTGACCCTCGGCTTTAAGGAGAAGTATTCCAAGCACCGCAAGTGGGGCAGAGTCACGTCGATCATCTGGTTCTTTACCGCCATTACCGGCGTAGCCGTGTATACCTTGCTGTACCTGTTATATCCGGGCGGGCATACCCAGCCTGTGTGGAAAGTGATATTTGGAATGTAAGCGTGGGAGAACACCCGTCAGAGAAATCTGGCGGGTGTTTTTTATATTGGGCAGGCCGGCTCATTCAGGAGCATTGTGAGGGCAGAGGTGGGGGAGTGAATCCGTTCCGGTCGCTGTTGAAACCAGGAAACTGGGATGAGATGAGAGGGTTGTTTCCCGGTTTCAAAGGCGAGCGCCAGGTCTCCTCCACGGCTACACTCCCCTTGTGCAGAGAAGCTCTTGAATGAGCCGCGGCAAGGGAGAGTAACACCCGGCAGGAAGCCTCTGACGGGTGTTTAGAGTGTGAGGGCAGAGGTGGGGGAGTGTAACCGCTCCGGTCGCTGTTGAAACCAGGAAACTGGGATGAGATGAGAGGGTTGTTTCCCGGTTTCAAAGGCGAACGCCAGGTCTCCTCCACGGCTACACTCCCCTTGTGCAGAGAAGCTCTTGAATGAGCCGCGGCAAGGGAGGATGGCACCCGACAGGAAGCTTCTGACGGGTGTTTAGAGTGTGAGGGCAGAGGTGGGGAGTGAATCCGTTCCGGTCGCTGTTGAAACCAGGAAACTGGGATGAGATGAGAGGGTTGTTTCCCGGTTTCAAAGGCGAGCGCCAGGTCTCCTCCACGGCTACACTCCCCTTGTGCAGAGAAGCTCTTGAATGAGCCGCGACAAGGGAGAGTAACACCCGGCAGGAAGCCTCTGACGGGAATTTTTTTACAACTTCTATTGACACTGTTTATATACACACTATATACTGTGTATAAAGATATACACAGTGAGCACAGTAATCACACTAAGCACAGTAAAACTTAAACTGCGATGATAACAAAATGAATATATGAAGAAATGAAAGGGTGAGACGCATTGCAACAGGTTTTCCATAATGCGATGAAGATCGTAAAGAAAGACTTCGTTAGCGACAAGCTGCAAATGGTATGGACCATGCTGTTTATGGTGTATATGGGATTTGCCACAAGCGTTATCATTGACAATCAGTTTGAACATTTGAATGAGTACATCAACCCACTGATTGACTTTCTATTGGTATTCTACGCTCCGTTGTTGGGGTTTCTATTTAGCAGGAGGTCTTTCCGCTATCTGAACGAGGATTCGTACACCCGGATGCTGTATTTTTACCGGAGTATACCGGTACCGGCCTCGGCCATCTTCGTAAGCCGGATCATGTACTCGCTGATTGCTTTTGTCATAAACGGCATCGTATTATTTGGAGTCATTTATGCGATAGGCAATCATATTAGAGCCGCAATGGATTTCCCGAGCTATATTGCATTTATACTGACCTGGATCGGCATCGGATTTTTAATAACGGGACCCTATATTTACTGGGAACATATGTGCAGTGGTAAGAGGTACTTCGGAAATTCCCTTCTGGTGATGGCGCTAACCTCCGGAACGGCCGTTATGCTTAGCTTGCTGGGCTACAGCATTTTTTGGTTCGTTGTGAGAGCCTCCATGAAATGGGGCCTGTTATCTCCGGTCATGTGGGGATCGCTGATTATTGGACTGGCGGCTATGCTGCTTATGAGCAAATTAACCTACATTCGGCAGCAGACCCGGGATTTATCATGAAGGATATGAAGATGAATCCGTATGGCATTCTAATGGAGCGGATTTATGTACTAAAGAAAAGCGAGGTGGTAAAAGGTGCGACTTCTGATACAGATCAATGAAAATAGCGCAGAGCCTTTATATCACCAGATTGAAACACAGCTGCGCTCGCTCATTATTAGCGGTCAGATCGAGGAGGGAACGTTATTGCCATCCATTAGGGAATTTGCCGGGAATCTGAAGTGTAGCGTTATTACGGTGCGCAGGGTGTATCAGGATCTTGAGAATGAAGGGTTGCTGCGAACGAGACAAGGTACGGGAACTTTTGTTGCTGGTGTCGGCGACCAGGCCCGTGAACAATATAAACGCGACGCGGTGATTGAGGCGTTAAGGATAGCAGTGGATAAAGGGCTTTCCGTTCAATTTAATGAAGATGAATTGAAAGAAATGTTCATGGAAGTTGTTCGGGAAAAATATGACGCAAAAGGAGGTCGCTAACATTCCATGGAACCGCATGTTATTGAATTTCGTAATGTCATAAAACGACGGAAAACGAAAACCATCGGTCCGATCCAATTATCGATCCCTCAAGGGTATATCGTTGCCCTGGTGGGACCTAATGGTTCGGGAAAAAGCACGCTGCTGAACATGATGATGCAGACCGTGTTTCCGGACGAAGGGGAGATTACCTGGTTCGGTGAATCTCACCCGAGAGAGCTTCCGATCTCCATTCGAAAACAAATGGGATTCGTACCCGAACAGCTGAGCGTAGAGGAACAGCATATGACGGCGGACGAAGCGGCCAGCTTTCGTGCATCCTGGTATGACACTTGGGACGGTTATTTTTTCGATGAGCTGCTATCCCGGTTCGATGTCCCGCGGGGCGTAAAACTTCGCAAGATGTCCAAAGGGGAACGGCGCAAGTTTGAGATCGCCGCTGCACTTGCCCCTAGGCCCAAGTTTTTGCTCCTGGATGAACCTTCTTCGGGCCTCGATCCTTTCGCTTGGAAGCTGATGATCGATCAGCTGCAGAAAGTGATGAAGTCCATGGATACAACGATTGTGCTCTCCACCCATGTGGTGGATGAAATCCGGCGTCTGGCGGACTACGTCATTCTCATCCATCATGGGAAGCTGCTGGGCATGGTGGAGAAGGATTCGCTCCTGGATAACTGGAAGGAGTGCTGGATCCAAGGGGATACCTCCATTGCCGAGGAGCTGCCGGGTATTCTGAGCTGCAAACAAGAGACAGCGACTACGATTTCTTTTATAACAACGGAATGCTTGGAAGTGGAGAAGATCCTGCAGTCTGCAGGCATCCCGTTCATTCAGACCCGTTCCCTGGAGCTGGATGAAGTGCTTCGATTATGGATTGACGGAAACATTCCTGCCAACGTGCAGAACTAGGATAGAGAGGGGTTTTTACGATATGCAACGCTTGCAATTAGACAATGTAGTTAAGATTTATGCAGACAAAACGGCGGTAAACCGGATTTCGCTTCAGGTTGAGGAAGGTGAAATCTACGGACTGCTCGGGGCGAACGGCGCCGGCAAAACAACCACCATGCGGATGGTGCTTGGGCTGATCTACCCGGATGACGGAACGATTCTGTATAACGGCAAGCCGTATAACAAAGAGCTGCGTCACATTATGGGTTATTTGCCGGAGGAGCGCGGGTTATACCCGAAAGTGAAAGTCAGCGAGCAGATTTCCTACTTGGCACAGCTGCGGGGCATGTCCGCGAAAGACGCGGATAAGAGTCTGAAATACTGGTTGGAACGGTTTGAAGTACCTGACTATTACGATAAGAAGATTGAAGAGCTCTCCAAGGGTAACCAGCAAAAAATGGGCTTTATCGCAGCGGTTGTCCATGATCCGCAAATTCTGATTCTGGACGAAGCCTTCAGCGGACTGGATCCAGTGAACGTCGAACTTCTGAAATCAACGGTAAAAGAACTTCGCGACAAGGGCACGAGCATTCTGTTCTCCACCCACCGGATGGAACATGTCGAGGAGTTGTGTAAGAACATTACTATACTGCATCGCTCCAATACGGTAGTGAAGGGGAATCTCAAGGATATCAAATCCAAGTACCCTCGTGAAGAAGTGGTGCTCGGTACGTCGGGTGAAGTCCGAGGCCTTGAAGCCCTGCCTGGCGTAACGGCTGTGGAGCGAACAGAGGACGGCTACTCCATCCGGATCAGCCAGGTTGAGGCAGCGCAAAACATTTTGAATAAAGCCATGTCGCAAAGCACGATCCATCGGTTTGAAGTGAAGGAGCCGACACTCAATCAAATCTTCATAAAGGCGGTAGGTGAATCCAATGAATAATATGTGGACCGTTATCCGATTTACATTCATGAATAAAGTAAGAACGAAGTCCTTTCTCGTTTCAACGTTGATTTTTGCACTCATTATTACGATCGGGATCAATCTTCCTTTTCTGATCCAAATGTTTACGGGAGATAAGGCAGGATCCGAAGAAACCACCCGCATCGGTCTGGTTTATGGACAGGAGCAGACGCTCGCCGAACAACTGGAGACTACTTGGAGTAACCTGCCGTCAACCTCCTATGAATTCGTCAAATACGAAGCGGCAGATGAGGCAGCTCTGAATAAGGATATTAAGGATGGCGTAATCGAAGGTTATTTGAAGTTTGAAGCACAAGAAGGCAATGCGTTCCCGACCGTGGTCTACAGTTCTGAAGACGAGGCCATGAGCCCGGAACTGCAATCCAATCTGCAAGCAGCGCTGCAAGTGGCGAAGACGCGCAGCATTGTAGAAGGATTGGATTTGTCCGAAACGCAGATCAATGAGCTGAATACGCCGGTTCAAATCGACACTCGGGGTATCGACCCTACAGAAACAGGTAACGCAGGCGGAGCTTCCGGTGAGAATGAAGGGGCTTCGGAGGTAATTAACTACATCGTCGTGTATGCACTGATTATTCTCTTCTTCTTCACTTTGATGGGAACAGGTAACATGATCGCTTCAGAAGTAACGACAGAGAAGAGCTCCCGCATTATGGAGATTTTGATTACAAGCGTATCTCCGCTGAGCCAAATGTTTGGTAAGGTTATCGGCATGTTCCTGCTGGGACTGTCACAGATCGCGGCATTTGGAGTTGTGGCCGCCGTGAACTTGATGCTGCCGCACAATATGGATACATTGAAGGACATGAATCTCGATCTGACAGCGATAGACCCGATGCTGCTGGTGTTCGGTTTGGTCTTCTACATCCTTGGCTATTTCTTGTATGCGATGCTCTACGCGGCCATTGGTTCGATTGTCAGCCGGACCGAGGATTTGGGGCAGGCGGTCATGCCGATCACGATGCTGTCGCTGGTGGCGTTCTATATCGCGATCTTTAGCCTAAGCGCTCCGAACTCGATGCTGATGAAGGTGTCTACTTACATCCCGTTCATCTCGCCGACCACGATCCTGGTACGGATCGGACTTGGTAACATTCCATTATGGGAGATCCTGCTCTCGCTGGCGATCCTGGTCGTAGCCATTCTCGTCTTCGGCTGGCTGGCTGCGAAAATCTATCGCACCGGTGTCCTGATGTACGGCAAGCGCCCTACATTCAAGGAGCTTAGAAAAGCGATGAAGGCTTATAAGATGTAAGCATAGACAGTACAAGAAGTTATGGTTGCTGAAAGCAAGAAAGTAGAAGATAAGGGTTCGCCATAACGACAATATCGGTATGGCGAACTCTCATCAATCTATGATCATAAATGAAGCCCCATGGCGGTTATTCTTTGTCACAAACTAAGTAGTTTCAAAACTACACGAGAATAAAGGAGATTACATAAATGAAAAATTGGAAAAAAATGCTCTTGTCCCTCGCGATTTCGGTTGGTTTGCTCGCTTCGGCAGTGCCTGCCATGGCAGCGCCACAGCAGCCGGCAGTAAAAGTCGATAACCAAGTTGTTCACTATTCGCTTGGTACACCGATGATAGATAAGGGCACAACGCTTGTTCCGCTCAGAACAACGCTCCAGGCTCTGGACGTGCAACTGACGGGTGCTGCAGATGACACCATTACTGCGGTGGTGGATGGTAAAACCATTACCCTGAAAGGCAAACTGAAACGAATCCATGGTGTAACCTATGCGCCCATTCGGGTTGTTGGGGACGCTGCGGGTTATAAGGTTAGCTGGGATGCGAAAACTCGCTCCGTTCTGCTGGTTTCCAAAGAAACGGAAACCGTGCAAGCGGGTGGCCGCGGCTTCATGTGGGAAGTGGAGAGCAACGGGAATACGGTGTACCTGGTAGGCTCCATGCATATCGCGGATGACAGCTTCTACCCGCTGCGTCCGGAGTTTGAAGAAGCATTTGCCGAGGCGGACTATTTGGGTGTCGAGATTGATATCAGCAAAGCGGCTGATGAGGAGCAGCAGAAACTGATCATGGATCTGGGCATGTATCAGGATGGGACAACCTTGAAGGACCATGTATCCAGTGAGACCTATGCCAAGCTGGGCGAAATTCTGAAGCAAAGCGGCATGCAGCCGAATGCACTCGATGCATTCAAGCCTTGGGTTGCCGAAACCACAATTAGTAGTCTGAAATCCGTGAAAGCCGGGTACGACGCATCAGCTGGAATCGACCTGTATTTCATCCAGAAGGCCATCGAACGCAAAGTGCCGATTCTGGAACTGGAAACTTATGAATCCCAGCTGGGCATGTTTGATAACTTCTCCAAAGAGCTGCAGGAGAAAAACCTCAATACCGCCCTCGATAACTTCGACGTGCTGGATGAGAGCGTGAACCAGATGGCCGAAATGTGGAAAACGGGCAATGATGAGCAGCTGCTCGAGTTCACAAACAGCATATCGGGTGACGAGGAATATAATAAAGCGATGCTGATCGACCGCAACATCGGCATGGCAGACAAAATCGACGGGTATTTGAAAAACGGCAAAAACGAAGAGTATTTCATTGTGGTAGGGTCAGCCCACTATCTGGGTGAGCACGGCATCGTGAAGCTGCTTAAGGATAAAGGCTATACTGTCGTTCGCAAATAAATAGCGGCAGGGTTGTAGTCTACGGGAACCAAAACCTTCCAATGATCGTCATTCGATCACTGGAAGGTTTTTTAATGGTAAGAAAGGGGCATGCCGAATCTGTATCTAAATGATTAGCAAAGCAATGCAGCGCTTTCATTTCTCCAAAAAAAGAGTTGATAATTGGGAAATCATCCTCTATGATATTGTCATCAGACCGATATGGAAAATTAAAGCACTTTAACTTTTATGTTTACATCATCCTATGAATGCCTTGAAACAGGGCAAACTTTATATTGAAAGTTAAAGCGTTATAATTTTCATAATAAAAAGAAAGGTTGGTGTTTACGTGACCCATCGCGAAAGCCGGCGGCAGACGTTATACATGTACCTCTTCATTGCTCCATGGCTTATCGGTTTCCTTGTGTTTGCCTTGTATCCGATTCTGTCATCCCTTTATTACAGCTTCACGGACTATGACATTATCCATCCGCCGAAATATGTCGGCCTGGCGAATTACATCGAAATGTTTCACAATGATCTGTTTTGGAAATCCGTTGTGGTAACGGTGCGGTATACGTTTATAAGCGTACCGATCCAACTGCTGCTGGCACTCGGATTTGCGCTCCTGCTCAATACGAAAATACCGTTCCGCGGATTTTTCCGCACCGCCATGTACTTTCCGAGCATGGTATCCGGCGTGGCGATGTCACTGCTGTGGTACTGGATCTTTAATCCATCGATCGGCCTGTTCAACTACGTTCTGTCCTGGTTCGGCATCCGTGGCCCATCTTGGCTCATGAGTCCGGATTATGCACTTTACGCTCTGATGATTATGTCCTTCTGGACAGTAGGCTCAGGCATGATTCTGTTCCTCGCGGGGCTCATGAGTGTACCTGCAAGTCTCGTGGAAGCCGCCAAGCTTGACGGTGCGGGACGCTTCCGGATTTTTCTGAATGTGACGCTTCCCATGATCTCACCGGTGCTATTGTTCCAGCTGATTATGGGGGTCATTGACTCCTTCCAGGTATTTACGCAAGCGTATGTCATGACCCAAGGCGGTCCGAACTACTCAACATGGTTCTATGTTTACAACCTGTACACCAGCGCCTTCAAAGAATACCGGGCTGGATACTCCTCCGCTCTCGCGTGGGTTCTGCTGATCGTTGTCATGCTGTTTACGGCACTTATTATGAAATTCTCGAACCGTTATGTTCATTATGAAGGAGGCGGACGCAGATGAGTAACATTCCGGCAGCCAGTCCTTCGACTTCACCTTCTACGAATAAACGCCGGCGCAAAATCGATGCAATAAGCATTGCCAGCTTTATTGCCTTAGTGGTCACTACCTTTCTCATGCTCCTGCCTTTGTTTTTCATGGTCTCGACCTCATTGAAATCGAAGAAGGAACTGCTGAAGTTTCCTCCGACCTTTTTGCCGGATTCCTGGCAGTGGAGCAACTACAAGGAAATTTTCGAAACGCTGAACTTCGGCCAAATGTACATGAACAGTCTCATTATCGGCATTCTCACCGTGGTCGGCACCCTGTTGTCGTCGTCGCTGGCAGGCTACGGCTTCGCCAGATACCGGGGCAAGGGCAGCAACCTGTGGTTCATGCTGATGCTCAGCACCATGATGCTTCCTTATCCGGCGATTATGATCCCGCAGTTCATTCTTTTTTCCAAGCTGAACTGGATCGATACGTTCTTGCCGCTGATCGTACCTGCATTTTTCGGCTCGGCATACAACATCTTTTTGCTGCGCCAGTTCTTTTCCACCCTGCCGGATGAGCTGTTTGACGCCGGACGCATGGACGGTTGCGGCGAGCTGCGGATGTGGTGGCGGATTGCCTTGCCTCTGTCTGGCCCGGCACTTGCAACCGTTGCGATTTTTGCCTTCATTTACAGCTGGAACGACTTGCTGACACCCGTGCTCTACCTAAGCTCATCGGATAAATTTACGCTTCCGGTCGGTATGTCTTCCTTCACCTCGTCGCGGTTTCGCATTCCGCCGTGGCATCTGCTCATGGTTGCCTCCGTGCTGGCCATGCTGCCAATCGTCACTTTATTTGCGATAGCCCAGAAACGATTCGTTGAAGGAATTGTACTTACAGGCATCAAGTAAAGACCCCGCCGCAGCGGCGGCAAAAAAACTTGAGTATATGGGGGACTGTAGATCATGAACAAAAGAAGGATTAAAAAGACCTATGCACTTCTGCTTGCGTTCAGCTTGCTCGTCGTATTGGCATTGTCCGGCTGCAGCGGCGGCAAATCAGCGGGAGAAGTGGCTCCCGCAGGCAAAGGCGATAGCGCTGGCTCTTCAGGCGAGCAAGTAACGATAACGCACTACACCATGGATTCGGAAGACCGCACGTTTATTGAAAAGCTGGTTCCGGACTTTGAAGCCAAGCACCCGAACATCAGGGTCAGAATAGAAAAGGCACCTTACGAGCAGTTCGACAGCAAGCTGCAGACGCTGATCGCCGGCGGTAAATCGCCTGATGTGACAAGCCACTATGGCTACGGTGGCTTTGCGGAATATTTCAACAAAGATATGCTGCTTGATATGAGCGACATGATAAAAGAAGACGGATTTAAAGCATCCGATTACAGCATCCCGGATGACCTCATGGAAATTTATACCGTCAAAGACCATGTATACGGCATTCCGGTCAATATGTATGTGACTCTCATGCTCTATAACAAAGACATGTTCGATGCTGCCAATGTTCCTTATCCTCCAAGCGATTACGAGGACAAGAGCTGGACGTTTGACAAAATGGTCGAAGATGCAAAGAAAATGACTCATGTATCCGACGATATCGCTAAAACACAGTATGGCGTCGACTTCACATGGTCCGAACGCGATATGCGCCCGCTGTATTTCGGCGTTGAGCCCTACTCCCAAGATACCTGGACCAACGGTGGCGTGCCTTCAGAGACTCATTTCGATTCTCCTGAAGTGATCGCAACCTATAACAAACTGTTTGACCTGATTTTAAAAGATAAGGTTTCCCCGACGACGGAATGGAGTAAGAGCGTAGCCGGGCAAAATGGCGATGCATTCGTAACCGGCAAGATTGGCATGACCGTCAGCGGTTCCTGGAGCCTGGCCGGCTCCAATGACTTCCCGTTCAAGGTCGGCGTGGCTGCAGTTCCTGCCGGCGGCAACGAGAAGATCCGCAGCGTGCTGTTCGTCGATCCCCTCTTTATTCTGAAAGATTCCAAGCATCCGAAGGAAGCTTTTGAATGGATCAAATATCTGGTCAGCGATGAAGTTCAGGAAAAATCCATTGACCTGAGCGGCGGCAACCCTCCTGTCAATACGAAGGCAGCCGAGGCTTATTACAAGCATTTTGAGGGCATCGATCCGGAAGATGTGAAAAAGGTTTACGAAGGCGCTGTCAAATACGGCTTTGAATCCTACAATCACCTGATCACCAACTATTCGCAGATCAACGACATGTTCATCAACGAAATGCAGCCGATCGATACCGGACATAAGACCGTTGAAGAAGTGATGCCGACGATCCAGAAAAAAGTCATGGAAATTATCAAACGTTAAAACAAACTTATCGCACCGTCCCGAAAGGGGCGGTGCTTTTGTTAAATTAGCTTCGCGGCCAGGCCTCCGTGCATGTATACTAGTGTTAAGTCAATGTAAACGTACGGAAAATCTGCCGCAAGGAGTATAAACCATGAAGGTTAGTATATTTGACGTAGCCAAAAAATCGGGACTCTCCGTCGTGACGGTTTCACGTGTCTTAAACGGTGCCGAATCGGTTCGAGAGAAAAACAGACTTAAGGTTCTGGAGGCCATCAAGGAGCTTGATTACCGTCCCAATGCGGCTGCCCGGAGTTTAGCACGCGGTAAGACAGGGATCGTCGGCTTGATTGTGACCACCCTTCAGGACTCTTTCTTCGACGCTGTGGTCAAGGAGCTGAATGAGGTGCTGGCACTTCACGGTTATTTCCTCGCCATTTCGGTCTCTACGGGCATAGGCTCCGACGAAGCCCATTATCTGATTCAGGAAGACCGCGTGGACGGACTGATTCTGCTCTCACCAATGGAAGAAGACAACTATATCGTGGAATTGAAACGGCGGAATATCCCTTATGTCCTGATAGACAACCAGAAGCCGGATAATGACGCTTATTCCGTCACTATAGACAACTACAAAGGCGGTTATGCCGCAACGAAGCACCTGCTTGATCTCGGCCATACCTCCATTGCGCATATCAGCGGGCAGGATATGTTCCGCAGCACGAGAGAACGCCGCAGCGGCTTTCTGCAGGCGCTTGAGGAAAGGAGCCTGGCGCCGTTCGAAATGATTACGGGCGATTTCGAAATCGACTTTGGCTATGATGTCTGCCGCAAATGGCTGCGGGAAGGACGACTTCCTACCGCCGTATTCGCAGGCGATGACAATATCGCGCTCGGGGTTATGAACGCTCTTCTGGAAGAAGGCATCCGGGTTCCAGAACAGGTAGCCATTGTGGGTTATGACGATCAGTATATTTCATCCAAGCTGCGCCCCCATTTGACAACGGTCCGGCAGCCTACTGACCGGATTGGGCTTGCCGCAGCGGATATGCTGCTAAAGCGCATGGATGGTACGATGAAACGAGGGGGCAATGTTCGGATTGACCCTGAGCTTATCGTAAGAGAATCTACGTTCAGACCTGCAGAAAGTGCGTCCGAATAAATAGAAAAACATAGAGTCCGTTGTTTCATTCAAAGAAGAG
Source organism: Paenibacillus sp. GM2FR (assembly GCF_002803325.1). Classification (NCBI taxonomy): domain Bacteria; kingdom Bacillati; phylum Bacillota; class Bacilli; order Caryophanales; family Paenibacillaceae; genus Paenibacillus; species Paenibacillus sp. GM2FR. Next base: position 758,882 of record NZ_MKZM01000009.1, read on the forward strand.
TGCCTGGTCCCCGTATTTACGGGGACTTTTTCTTTTTTATCGAATGTACGAGTAGATGAGTATGCAGCTTCAAATACCATACATCGGTTAATAGATCAATGACTCGATGGAGTGATTTTTTTGTTTTTCACCGAGTTGTCGGAAAGATACGATTGTTTTTTGAACGAGAGGCTTTCGTGATTCATTTGAGACATGGCTTCGTTATAATAACGTTTAAATATCGGGTATGTACTTATTAGGGTCAATTCCGATCAACGAATGAACAGGGCTTGAAAGGAGGCAGTATCTCGTGGTTATAGATACGGTGCTGTGGAGCAAATGGCTGACGGGGCTAACCTTGGCGTTTCATGTCATTTTTGCCACGGTTGGCGTGGGTGTTCCGTTAATGATTGCCATTGCCGAATTTGTCGGTATACGTAAGAAGGATCCCCATTACACGCTCATGGCCAAAAGATGGACGCGCGGGTTCGTTATTTCGGTGGCGGTTGGCGTGGTGACTGGAACGGCGATCTCCTTGCTGCTTGCGCTTGTATGGCCGAACTTTATGCAAGTGGCGGGGAATGTTATCGCGCTCCCGTTATTTATGGAGGTTTTTGCGTTCTTTTTTGAAGCCATTTTCCTGGGGATATATATGTACACGTGGGATCGGTTCCGCAACCCGTATATCCATTGGCTGCTGACGATTCCGATTGTTGCCGGGGCAGGCATGTCCGCTGTTTTTATTACGACGGTGAACGGATTCATGAATCAACCTGGAGGCTTTGTCATGGAGGCAGGCCACTTTACGGCGGTTAACCCGCTGCAGGCGATGTTGAATACGGCGACGCCTTCAAAAGTATTCCATGTTCTAACCTCGGCCTATTTGACGGGAGCTGCCCTGCTGGCAGGAATCGCAGCCTACGTGATTCTGAGAAAAGGGGCCACGGCATATTACAAGAAAGCATTGAAGCTCATGATGGCGGTTGTTCTGGTGTTCAGCTTGCTGACAACCTTAGCCGGGGATATGTCGGCCAAGTTTTTGGCGGAGCATCAACCGGAGAAACTGGCGGCCGCAGAATGGCATTTTGAAACGGAAAGCGGTGCGGATTTGATATTACTGGGCTGGCTTAATGCAGAGCGGGAGGTCATGGGAGCTATCCACATTCCGAAAGCGCTTAGCTTCCTGGCCTTTGGAGACTTTGATGCCGAGGTAAAGGGGCTGGAGGAGTTTCCGCTTGATGAAAGGCCGCCGCTGCTTGTCCACTATTTGTTTGATTTCATGGCCGGGATCGGTTTTGTTATGTTGGCCGTTGCGGTCCTGTATTTCCTGTTTTTGTTCTGGAAGAGACGCAATGAGCTCAACAAGTGGCTGCTTCGGGCCATTGTTTTTAGTGCGCCCCTTGCATTTTTGGGCGTTGAAATGGGCTGGTTCTATGCGGAGCTCGGGCGGCAGCCATGGATTATCCGCGGATATATGCGCGTAGAGGAGGCGGCTACCACTTCACCGAATGTAAGGATTCTCTTTTTCCTCTTCCTGCTATTGTATATTGTGCTAGGGACCATGTGTGTCTTTGTACTGAGACGCTTGTTCCGTAATAAACCGGCAGAAGCCGAGCTGGACGAGTTCGTGAAAGAGAAACGCGATCAATCCACGGGAAAGGGTGAGCCGGTATGATCCATTACGAGTTGATAGGCATCTCGGTTCTTTGGCTGTTTTTATACGGCTATCTAATCATTGCCTCCATTGATTACGGTGCTGGTTTTTTTGCCTTCTATGCCCGTCTGACGAAGCAGGACCACCTGATCAATCGATTGATATCGCGCTATTTATCGCCGGTCTGGGAGATTACCAATGTGTTTTTTGTCTTTTTCTTTATCGGCATCGTCGGTTTTTTTCCGGACACGGCCTATTATTATGGCTCTGCGCTGCTTATACCGGGAAGCATCGCCATAATTCTGCTGGCGATCCGCGGCTCCTTTTACGCGTTTGAAAATTACGGCTCCAAAGAAAATATCGTGTATCTGTTTTTATATGGAGCCACAGGTTTGCTGATTCCGGCTTCCTTGTCGGTAGCATTAACGCTTTCCGAAGGCGGTTTTATTGTGGAAAGAGGCGGGGCTGTTTCTTTGGAATATTGGACACTGATGACGAGTCCGTTGTCGTGGAGCATCGTTGCATTGGCCATCGTATCGGTGCTGTTTATAAGCGGATCGTTCCTGGCCTTCTACGCCTCCCGGGCGGACGATCAGCCAGCGCTAAAGCTGGTGCGCACCTATGCCCTGTTTTGGAGTACGCCCACCATTATTGCCGCGCTTACGGCATTTATTTTCCTCAGTCAGCATAATGAGCGGCATTTTCAAAACATGATGGATTTATGGTGGCTGCTGGCGCTTTCCGTCGGTTTTTTCATGATAGCCGTATGGCTGCTGTACAAAGGACGCCGCTACGGACTGGCTTTTATTTGTGTCATGCTGCAATTTTTCTGTGCGTTTTTTGCATACGGTATCGGGCAATATCCTTATATTCTGGATCCGTACATTACCATTCAAAGCGGAGCCACGCATGAGTCGATGGGCGCTGCGCTTGTGGCAGCCTTTATCGGCGGTCTATGTCTGCTGATTCCGTCTCTTATACTGGTCTTCAGGCTATTCCTGTTTGATGCGGATTATGTAAAAGGCAAAAAATAATAATCGTGTGTGGGTATCACTTCATTTGGGAGCACCTTGCAGCGGTTTGGTATAAAGGAGGGGAGTTAGTTGAGGGGGAAAACCACTCTGCTGGCTGAGCAAATGTCCGCACAAAGGAAACGGTTGATTCTCTTGGGGTTCATGTCGCTTGGGCTCGGTGCAGCCATGGCAGGCCAAGCCGCGCTGCTCGCCGAAGCGGTCCAGAGGATTTTTGTGCAGCGGGCTTCCTTTTCGACGGTTGTTGTCATACTTGGCGCCTTGCTGGCTGTGATGGCTGCGCGGACGCTGCTGTCTTATGGAAACGGGATCATCGGCTTGCACATGGCTGCCAGTGCCAAGACGGAGATGCGAGCAGCGGTGCTGCGTAAGCTGGCCCATGCTTCCGTAGCTTCCGCGTTTCGTGGACAAACGGGCGGAAAGGTCAGTGTGGCGCTGGATGCCGTAGACGAGGCCGACAGTTATTTCAGCCAGTATATCCCGCGTATGATAGAAGCCTCCATCATTCCTGTCCTGATTCTGGTCATTGTTTTTACGGAGCATATGAATTCCGGCTTGATTATGCTGTTTACCGCCCCCTTTATCCCGATTTTTATGGTGCTTGTGGGGCTGAAAACGAAGAACAAATCGGAGGAGAAATTCGCACAGCTGGCCGAGTTTTCCGGTACGTTTCTCGACTCTCTTCAAGGGCTGGTTTCGCTCAAGCTGTTTGGTCGGACGGAACATCAGCAGCAGGAAATTGAACGCAGCAGCCTTGGCTATCGGGATGCAACGATGGGCATTTTACGGATTGCGTTTACCAACACCTTCATGCTGGAATCCATCGTCATGCTTAGCATTGGCGTTGTTGCGCTTGAGCTGGCGCTGCAGCTTCTGGTTTTCAAAACGCTTTCCTTCCACACCGCCTTTTTGATCCTGCTGCTGGTGCCCGAGTTTTACAGCCTGCTAAAAAACACGGGAACTGCTTTTCACAGCGGTCGTACCAGCATGGGGGCCATCCGAAAAGTAGAGGAGATGCTCACGGAAACAAGGGAGGCAGGGGCAGTGACAGATGGGCAAGAGAGCGCCGGGAAAAAAGACAGAACAAACGGGGACAATCCGATGGATACGGCGGATAAGCCTGGGACAGCCGATCTGGGTTTGATTCGGATGCCGCCAACCATCGAACTGAGGGATGTCCGGTTTCGGTATGCGCCGGATTCGTTCGAGCTTGAAGCCGGCGCCATGTCGTTTGGACCAGGGGAGCAAATCGCCATCGTCGGTAAAAGCGGATCCGGCAAAACCACCTTGCTGCATCTCATTGCCGGACTGCTTGCGCCAACGTCGGGAGAAGTGCTGGTGAACGGACGTCCGCTTGCACAATACGATGAGGCTTCATGGTTTGATCATGTTAGCTACATTACCCAGCATCCGTATATTTTTGCCGGCACGTTTGCCGACAATATTGCGATTGGAGCGGGCAAGGACGTCTCCAGGGACGAAGTGCTGCAGGCGGCGGAGGCTGCCGGACTTGCTGCGGTTGCAGCCGAGTTGGAGCAGGGCTATGACACCTTTGTCGGCGAAGGGGGCCGGGGATTGTCAGGCGGCGAGAAGCAAAGGCTGGCGCTGGCGCGTGCTTTTTTGAAGCAGCCTGCCGTTATTTTGTTTGATGAGCCCACCGTCGGATTGGACTTGCACACCGAACGCGTCTTACAGCGGTCCATTGCCGAGCTTGCAAGCAAAGCGACCATGATTACGGTGGCGCACCGCTTGTACACGATACGGCATGCCGACCGGATATTGTTTATGGACAACGGAGCGCTGCTGGACAGCGGGCGACATGATGAGCTTCTAGCGCGTGTGCCCCAATATGCTGACATGGTGGATGCCCAGCGGAAAGGGGGACTCGTATGAATGAGCTGGCTATTTTAACCAAGGCGATGATTCAGGAACGGAAGGATATTGCCATCGCCATTATCGGAGGATTCGTTGCGGGCATCGCAGGTGTATGCCTCTTCGCCGCAAGCGGGTATGTGATCTCCCAGACTGTATTTGCCCCGCCGCTCTATACCTTGATTGTGCTGACGTCCCTGGTAAAAATACTGGGTTTGCTGCGGGCGGCAAGCCGCTACGCGGAACGCTTGTATTCCCATCGGGCGACATTCTCTCTGCTCAGCCGTTTGCGTACATCCTTTTTTGCCAAGCTGGTTCCTTTGACGCCAGGGATATTGGGTAAAAAACGGAGCGGAGAGCTGCTCGCACGGATCGTTGGGGATGTAGAGAGTTTACAGCATTACTTTCTGCGCGTCGCCTATCCGCCTGTCATTGTGGTCATGGTATTTCTGGCTACGGTTTTGTTTACTTCCGCCTTTTCATTCTGGATTGCCTGTTTGTTTGTGCTGGGGATGCTGGCAACGGCTTTTGTGGTTCCGGGACTTGTTCTCCTTGGGCAGAGGAGGATATATGGCCGCGTTCGCCAAGAACGAGCGGCGCTTTCCACTGAAGTGACCGAAATGCTTTACGGTTTCCGCGATTTGAAAGTATACGGGCAAATGAAAAAGCGCGAGCAGCAGCTGCAGCGAACCTCGGCCGCATTGGCAGCGGAACAGCAAACGGCAGCCCGGCATTTGCTGCGCGGGCAATCGCTGCATGTTTTTGTATCGTATCTGATTTCATGGGGCGTACTGATTCTTGGCGCCTATTTGATTATGGACGGCTCGCTGGCCGGCGTATTTCTCGCCATGCTGGTCATGGCTTCGCTTACGGTGTTTGAAGAAGCCGCGCCAATGGCCACACTGCCTGCTTATAAGCTGGATAGCGAACATGCGGCAGCTCGGCTTGCGGAAACGGTTCATGCCGCAGATAAGCAGCCGCCGCAGCCAAGCGGTGTCCTCCCTATCGGGAAGGCCGTTTCCATTGAGCTGAGCGGTGTTTCCTTTCAATATGAAGATGAATGGCGCCCAGCGCTGAAGGACATTTCCCTCTATCTACCGCCGGGATCTAAAACCGCCATTGTCGGGCCGAGCGGATCAGGGAAAACCACCCTCATCGAATTGCTGCTCAAGCTGCGTTTACCGACAGACGGCCAGATTCGTTTGAATGATACTTCGGTTACGGAACTGGATGAAACGAGCATTTGGCAAGCCTCAAAGGTGGTGCTGCAGCACAGTCATTTCTTTCGGGGCACCATTCGGGACAACCTGCTGCTGAATGAGGAACATCATTCCGATCAAGCGTTGTCGGTTATACTGGATAAAGTGCAGCTGACGAACAAGTCCCTGGACGATAGGGTGTATGAAAAAGGGGAGAACTTGTCGGAGGGAGAGAAGCAGCGCTTAGCCTTGGCCCGGGCGATGCTCCGAGAGGGATACTTATGGCTTCTGGACGAACCGACGTCTTCACTGGATTACGTTACGGAGCAGCGTGTTTTTCGGCATCTGCTGGCGCAAGCGGTTAACGATACGCTTGTTCTGATTTGCCATCGGCTGACCGGCTTGGAAGAGATGGACCGGATTGTAGTCATGGACCAAGGCAGGGTCATTGAAGCGGGCACGTATGCAGAGCTGATGGAGCAAAAGGGATATTTTTACGAAATGAAACAAATTGAGCTGCAAATGATCGGCGAAGACGGATCATAGGGTAACAAGCGAGTGTATGCAAGCGATTGATATGACAACATGGTGCACGTCTTTAATCATTGCGCTGAAAAGGAGTGTCTTAAGTGCAGACCAAGCAGCCTCCCAGGCTAACCAATGAAGAGTACCAATTGCAGCCCCACGCGCCTGTTCAGGTGTTTCATGGCATTCATCCGGGAACGATTCCGCTGCATTGGCATGAATTTTACGAGCTGAGTTATGTGGTTTCCGGAAAAGGCGAGCACAGGCTCAATGGTTCCTCGTATCCGCTGTCTTCCGGAACTATCTTCTTGCTGACGCCCGCTGATTTTCATGAGCTGGTTTCCTTGGAAGAGGAACCTCTTAAAATCTATAATGTCATTTTCACCGAGGCTATGATGGGTGATCACATCTACCATTGGTTATTCGGCGGGAAGCTTCTGCTGCAAGCACAGCTTGAGGAGAAGCAGCTCCCGGGGGTATTCGCCGACTATGAACGGATGAGGGAGGAAAACGGAGCCTGGCGGGAAGGCAGCGAGATCGCGATCCGGGCTACGCTTCAGCGGCTGTTGGTGGATCTGTATCGGGGCAGCGCCGCAAATCGCCTCCTGCCTACGAACGGGACGAAAGATCGGCAGCTCAACATAAACCTGCAAAAGGCTCTAATCTACATTCATCATCATTTCCGTGAGGATTTGAGATTGGAGGATGCAGCGGGCCAGGCCCAATACTCGGCTACTTATTTCAGCGAATGTTTCTCGAAATCCGTGGGGCAGTCTTTTCAACGTTATCTGCAAAATGTCCGAATGCAATTCGCCGAATCGCTGCTTCAGGCATCCTCGCTGCCCGTTACCGAAATTTGTTACGCTTCCGGCTTTAATACATTGGGGCATTTTGAAAGGGTGTTTCGTCAGCGAAAAGGAATATCTCCCCGCCAGTACCGCAACAAGGCTGAGATAACCGAAGATATGCAGCATTTATCCTAACGAATGTGCAGTATGGCTCTGACCGTCCGGGATATAATGACCACAGTTAACGAAATCCTTACTTGACTGGAGGTTATGATGATGACAACGCAAGCCCTTTCGAAACAGGAAGTTGAGTTTTATAAGGAATATGGGTACTACTTGTACAAGAAGCCGTTGTTTAGTGCCGAAAAAATGCAGGTTCTGACATCCATCTTTGAAGAGCAGCTGGAGGAGAAGGGCAGCAAATTATCCGACGAGCTGGATACGCCGCATTTCCGTGACGAAAGGCTGCTGGACTTTCTGTTATCCGATGAGGTGCTTGATCTGGTAGAACCGATCATCGGCCCGAATATCGGATTGTGGTCCAGCCACTTTATCTGTAAAGATCCGCACGTCGGACGTGCTACGCCATGGCATGAGGATTCGGCTTACTGGAACGGCAGATTAAGCAGCTTTGACAAGATTATCACCGTATGGCTGGCGATCGACCGCAGCTGGAAGGAAAACGGATGCATGCGAGTTATTCCGGGCACGCACCGTAACGGTTTCTCCGATTATGAGGAAGTGGACCGGGCGAGCCATTTGTTCGACACCCAAATCAAGAGCGGTTCCGTCGATGAGTCTCAAGCGGTTTACTTCGAGTTGGAAGCGGGAGAATGCTCGCTTCACGATTCGCGCATCATTCACGGCGCGGCGCCGAATACTAGCCCGTACCGTCGCTGCGGCTACACCATGCGGTATTTCTCAACGGAAGCGCTTGTCTATCCGGATAAGAACCCCGGCTTTAAGGTGTGGCTGGCCCGCGGAAAGAATATAGCCGGAACGAAATTCGTCAACGAATAACCTGAAGGGGAAAAGGAGAATTCGCGAATTGAATATTCAGCTGTATAAAGCCCTATGGGGCATGGAAGGAAGCTGCAGGGACCAATTGACGCGGGCTGCACAAGCCGGTTACGCGGGGATTGAAGCCCCGCTGCCTCCTCGGGATCTGGAACGCGAATTCAAAGACCTGCTTGCCGAACTGCAGCTTTACTATATTGCCCAGGTGGTCACTTCCGTTCCCCATCAAGAAACCTTCGCCGAGCAGGTACGCCGGGCTGCCGATTTCGATCCGAAGCTGATTGTGTCTCATAGTGCCCGGGATGGCATGAAGATAGAGGACCAATTGCGTTTTTTCGAAGCCGCGTTAAAGATCGAGCAAGAGGTCGGCTTTACGATCGGCCATGAAACCCACCGATCGCGGGCGATGTTCACGCCATGGACAACGCGCCGCTTGCTGAAGCATGGTGGACACGAATTGTCCAATACCGGAGCGAGCAAGGGTTCAGCTATACCAGCATGACGCCTGAATTCGGGCCTGCCCATTCCGGTTACATGCATACGCTGCCCTTCACAGGAGCTCCTGTTACGGATCTATGGGACGTAAACGAGTGGATGGCCAAACGAATTTCTGAACGGATGACACCATAACAAAAGAAACTAAAACAAGCCGGACCATGAAGGTTCCGGCTTGTTATTCGTTCGTTTGGAAAGTCAGCCTTGTCCAATCATTCACGCACGGCCGACAGCCATCCAAGCATGCCCCGGACCACGCACCGTGCGCACGGGGAGCAGGGTGCACGACGTACAAGAAGGAGGACCGTTTGGGTATGCTGTTGAGCCGTCTGTTCCCGCCCCCCCTATTACAAATTAGAATAAAACAATGCCGGCAGCGCCGGCCATGAGAAGAATCAACAACGGGTGAAGTTTGTACTTCAGCAAGAGAAATAAACAGGCTCCGCAAATCAGCAGCGTAGGAATGAGGCCCCCGATGAGCCCTTCGCCCTCATCGGGATACCCAAAATGAATAGCTGCATATACAATGAGTCCTGTCGTTACGGGACGCAGGCCGTATAAAGAAGATTTTACCCATGGATTGCCCCGCATGCGATAGAAGAGGGCGGAGAGCAGCACGATGACAACCAGCGACGGCAGGATGATGCCCGCGGTGGAGACGGCGGCTCCGATATAGCCGGCCGACTGGTAGCCAATCAGCGTAGCGGCATTGGTGGCGATCGAACCGGGCGCCATGCCGGCCAGCGCCACGGTCTGCTGGAATTCCGCCGTAGTCAGCAGCCCTTTTTCCGCTACTTCCTTCTGAATGACCGGGATTACCGCATAACCGCCGCCAAAGGACACGAGGCCTACACTTATGAACATCATGAACAAGTCCCAATACATGTTTCAATCGCCCCGATTCGTTTCGCTCAAATGTAATATTCCAGTTCCGGGCAGCTGTTGATCCTTGCCTTCTTCTCTGTATTCGCTTGAAGGCCCAGCCGTTTTTTGATCTGAATGACGGCCATTCCGCATAGTAAGCTTAGCGCAATAAGATAGAGGGGGTGCACGCCTGTAAACAGCATCACGGATACGGTGGCAAGGGTGGATATCATTGTCGTCACATCGAAGACGGCATATTTGGCCATCCGGTAAGCAGCGACGGTGATCAACGCAATAACGGCGCCATGCATCCCCTTTAAAGCAGCTTCAACCTTGGGTTGATCCCGAAAAAAAACGGCACCTACGCTGATCAGGATCACGATCAAAAACGTGGGGCATGTCACGCCAAGCACGGCCGAAACAGCCCCGGCAATACCGGCCTGCCGGTGGCCGATCATCGCGGCAGCATTTACACCGACTCCGCCGGGAGCGGAACCGGCAAGCGAGATCAGCTCACCGATTTCCTCCTCGTTTACCCACTTTTTCTTGCTCACCACTTCGCGCTCAATTATGGGCAGCATCGCATATCCGCCTCCGAAGGTGGAGGGGCCGATGCGAAAGAAGGTCCAGAACAGCCGGGCCAGCAGCGTTAACCGTTCTTTCAGACTGCTAAAGTACACGTTTATCCTTTCCATTAGGCGTGATGAATTCTCGGCATCGGCATCGGCTCCTTGCCAAGCTCGGCCCAGATATACTTAAGCAGAAGCTCTGCCTTCAGCTGCTCGTACCCCGGGTCGTCCCATAAATTGCGCAGTTCGCCGGGATCCGCTTCAAGGTCAAAGAGCTCGCCGTAGGTTTGGTTGTAATAAACGGTGATTTTATAGCGCTGCTCGATGTACGTTTTTTGATGAATCGTCGTAGGCTCATGACGGAATTCGCAGAGCGCGTGCTGCCGCGCGGCGTCCGCGTTACCGAGCCACACATCCTTTTGGTCGATGCCCGTCATCGCTGGCGGTATCGGTATATTGCAGAAGGATAGAAAGGTAGGGGCCAGATCGACCAGGGACTGCATCGCATTTGTCCTTTTTCCGGCAGGCAACCGTCCTGGATATCGTGCAATGAATGGAAGCTTGATTAAATCCTCGTAATGGAACCCGCCCTTGGCTTGAAGGCCGTGCTGGCCGAAGAAATGTCCGTGATCAGTGGTGAAGACAACGATTGTATCCTCCGACAGTCCCAGTTCATCCAGTTTATCGAGAATGCTGCCGATATATTTATCCATCATGCTGATCATGCCGTAATACACGGCGACCAGCTTCTTCTTGTCGTACTCCGTTAACCTGGATTTCGAGCCGTATTCGTAATAATGATGGGAACGGTAGCCGTGAATGCCGAACCCGGTTTCAGCGAGATGGGAAAAATCCGGATCTTCTTCCTGCGTCAAGCGGAAGTGCGGCGGATTGCGGTCATGCTCACCAGGCGTCAGGGATGGGATCGTGAGTTGTTCCGGATCATACATCGAATCCCATGGTTCCGGCACCAGGTATTCCGGGTGCGGGTCGAAGAAGCTCGCCCACATAAAGAAGGGGTCATCCGCCTTTTTATATTGCTCCAAAAGAGAGTTGGTTCGCTCGGCGATCCAGGTATTGTAGTGGTATTTTTCCGGGATGGGCCAGGTGTACGTTTGGGTAGGATCCATAGTTCCCGTAGGCGGCAGGAAGTATTCCCGCCAATGGGCACATCCTTGCTCCTCCAGCCATAGGGCATAATGTTGTCCGACATGGGCCTCATTCGTATGGTTGCGGGCCAGCTCGACGTGATCGAATCCGTAAAAAGGACCGTGAAAATTCCGCCAATACTCCAAATCCTGAAGAATCGGGTAGGCCTCCACGGATGGGTAATCTTCCGTAGATTTCAACGGCTGGAAATGCGCTTTTCCCACCAGTGCGGTTCGATAGCCCGCGTCTTGGAAGCTCTCTCCCACGGTATGGCGGTCTTCCAGCAGCTTTGTCCCCAAGGTCCAGGCTCCATGCTGGCTCGGGTACTGCCCCGTAATGATGGAAGCCCGGCTCGGCGTGCAGGTCGGATTGGGGCAATATGCCCGATCGAACGTCGTTCCTTGACGTGCGAGGCGGTCCAGGTTCGGCGTAGAGATTTCAGGCTGAAATGCGCCGATTGTATTCCAATGCTGCTGATCGCTTGTGATTAGCAAAATGTTAGGTCTTCTCGACAAGTGTAATCCCCTCCTAGTATGATGATATTGGAAATAACGGGTTATAAAAATAGCGGGGTGTTATATTTTTATTGTCATTTTGTTATTCTTGATAGAAAAAATGAAGGAAGAGGAGGGGAGCCATGATGCAGGAATACGAATACGAATATGCGGAGTTCATCTATTATACGCCGGGATATTTGGATAAAGAGGAACAGATCTGGCCTGTCCGGGCCGGGCGAAGCATAGCCAAGCCCAATTACAGGGTCGGACCGAAACGAATCGAGTGTTACAGCCTGCATTTTGTACATGAAGGCAGGGTGCGGCTGGAGTTCGAAGACAAACGAGTGGATCTGCAGAAGAATGATCTGTTCTGCCTGTTTCCGGGTCGGACCTATTATTATCACCTGCTTCCCGCGGATACACCGCTTCAGATGAGCTGGTTGGCAGTGGACGGGAACAGGGTCAAGCCATTATTGGAGCTGGCGGGCTTATTCCCGGAAAGCCCGTTCGGCAAACAGATGATATCCTCTAAGGTCAAAGAATCCTCCGAACGCGTGATTGATGCCCTGGCCGCAGTCGAGCGCTGGAAACCGGCGGTATCGCTGGAGCTGCACGGCTTGATTTATGGGCTGCTCGCCGGGATGGTCCCGGATATGGCTTCCGCACAGCCGACGGAACTTGCAGGATGGATTCACGAGTGTTTGGATTATATGGAGCTGCATGCCACCGAGGGAATTTCCGTACAGCAGGTTGCCGAATTCGCGGGGGTGCATCGGTCGTACTTCTCCAATATGTTCACCCATCAGGTAGGAATGCCGCCATTAAAATACCTTCAGCGCATACGAATGGAAAAGGCAAAACGGTTGTTACAAGAAACGGACGCAACGATTACCGAGATTGCCTTGTCTCTCGGCTATCCGAATTTGTATTCGTTCACCAGGGCTTTCAAGATCTATTATAAGGTGCCTCCCATAACCATGCGCGGAGCTCAATGCTAACCGTACGGACGGCAACACGCTTTTGTAAACGTTTACGATCGATTTCTTCTGATTTGGAAAAAGGAGACACGCGCCATGAAACTCTCTACGATTCAAAGGTGGATATCACCCAGACGAAGTATTCAGGGGAAAATTTTCATTGCGTTCAGTGCGGTTACGCTCGTGTCCATCGTCTCCATTACGGTCATCGTGTATATGAGCATGCGCGAGACGATCATGCAAAATGCGATCACCTCGGTCTCGGACAGCATCAGGCAGGCGGATGAATCGCTGAATATGATGCTGGAAGAGATCGACCGGCTGAACACCGTCGTGGTGACCAACAAAAATACGGTGATTGACACCTTGCTGAGCCCTCATGAAGAAATTAGCTTTGAATGGTTTCAAGAGCAGAAACGGATCGATGAGTTTCTATCCGTTCTGATCGATTACAAGCCGTATATTTCACGGATTGCCGTGGTCGGTTTGAACGGCAAGGTGTTTTTCTCGGGTGGCCCGTGGCTGGACAAGACGGTTTTGGGGACCGGAATGATGGATTACATGCTCCAGAATGGATCGCGTCATGCGTATTTCAAGCAGACCGGGGTGTCGGATGCCATCACGGTCGGGCGGGAGATCCGGTATAACCGTGAACCGATCGGGGTTGTCATGGTGGATTTGAATTATGATTTCATCCAAAAAACATACGGCGTAAAGCCGACCACCGATAGCATGGTCTATGTTCTGGACAAGCAGGGCGGGTTTGTCTATGAGGCCGAATCGGCGCCATCCTTTGCCCCTTCGTTCGAGAAGATCCTCAGCATCCATGGGGAGCTCGCAGGGAATGGGGATGCCATCAAGCAAACCATTGACGGCAGAGACTACATCGTCGTCAGCCGCCAATCCGGTTATACGGGATGGACCACCCTGGCTCTGATACCGATGGATTCGCTGCTTAGCGAATCGACAAGGCTCCGTAAATTGTTGGCGGAGGTATCGGTTATCGTCTTTATTGTTGTCCTGATCGGTTCGCTGCAGGTATCTTCCCGAATCACCCTCAACATCCGGAGGTTGAAATCCCTGATGATGTTCGTGAAGGAAGGGAATCTGACGTTCCCGAGAAAGGAAATCAAAGGCGAGGACGAGACAGGGGAGCTTTACCGCGTCTTTATCAGCATGGTGGAGGAATTGAAGCGGCTGCTGGAAGGGATACGGGTCAGCGAGAAGGAGAAGCGGGAGGCCGAGCTAACGGCGCTTCAGGCACAAATTCACCCCCATTTTTTATACAATTCGCTCAACACCATCAAGTATTTGGCCAAGATGAACGGCGTGCCGAATATCGAAGAGGTGTCGGGATCGCTGATTGAGCTCATGCGCGGCGTTCTGGGCAATTCGAGCGAATTTCTGACGGTGAGGGAGGAGCTGGATTATGTTGAACGCTATATCTCGATCATGAAGTACAGGTATATGGAGCCGATCCGAATGGTTACCCAGATCGAGGACGACGTTTTGCTGGAATGCCGGGTGCTGAAGCTGATGCTGCAGCCCCTTGTGGAGAATGCCATCATTCATGGAATCGGAGCAATGGAGCAGGAAGGGCTCGTGCTGATTCGCGTGTGCGATGAGGGCAGCGACCTGAAGATTGAAGTGATTGACAATGGCAAGGGCATAACGGAAGGGCAAATGGCGCACCTGCCGGGCGAGACGGGCAAGAAGGGAGAAACCTCCCGTTTTAGCGGAATGGGCGTGCGCAGCGTGCATGAGCGGATCGTTCACATGTACGGCGATTCGTACGGCGTCAAGTTGTACAGTGAACCCGGTTTATATACGAAGGCGGAGATCCGGCTTCCGAAAAAAATGGAGAGTACGGACAAATCCCGACAAGAGGTGATATAAAGCTATGTTTCAAGTGCTGCTCGTTGATGATGAGCCGCTCGTGCGGCATGATCTGCGAACGTTATTGGACTGGAATGAGCATGGATTCGAATTATGCGGCCAAGCGCATAATGGATTAATGGCCTTGGCCATGATTGAGCAGTCTCCCCCGCATATTGCGATTATTGACGTGAATATGCCCGAAATGAACGGCGTAGAGCTCAACCGGGCGATTAAAGAACGATTTCCACTTATTCAGACGATTATGCTCAGCAGCTATGATGATTATGACTACGTGCGGGAGTGTCTGAAGAACGGCTCCATCGATTATCTGTTGAAGCATCGGCTGGACGGTGCAGCGCTGGTCACCCTGTTGAACAAAGCGGTCCTGGAGTTGCGGCAGGAGGATCGGTTGGATGAACGCATGGCTCACGAGGCCGTGGCCGAGAGGCTGAATCCCGTGCTGATTCGCGATTATATCGTGTATCTCGCTAGCGGGCGGAAGGATGCAACCATGGAGGTTGAGGCTTTTTCACAAAAAAATCGCCTGTACACCCACGCGTTAAGCTATGCGGCAGCGGCTGTGCAGATTGTTCCGTTCCTGCTGCTGACGGAGTCATACAGCGACGTGCAAACGAACCGACTGGTTCAGCAGGTAGTCGATATCATGCAGCAGAGTTTGGGCGATATTCAGGAGCGGACGGCGGCTTACGTGGAGGATGGAAGGTTTATTGTCGTGTTTGCGTTCGAGGAGCGGAGCGAACATGCCATAAAGAACGAGATAGCCGGACAGATGAGAAAGCTTCAGCATGCGATTGAGCTGTTCCTTAATTTAAAATGCGTGGTCTCCGTCGGACATGTATGCACCAGCCTGTCTCAACTCGGCTCAAGTTATAGCTCCGCTGAGCGGGTGCTCGATGCTTCCACGGCGGAGTCGACCGGAAGCAGTGCCGCTCCAAGAATACCGGGCCGGGCCGGCGGACTTGCTGGCGGAAACCCTCAGCGCGTATCTTTGACGATCGAGGAACACAAACAGCTTCTGCTTTCGATTGAGAGGCTGGACGTCGAAGACGTGCACGGGTTAATCTCCTCCATCTTTGCTTCGATCCGCCATCTGCCGATCCATTCGCATACGGTCCAGATGATCGTCAGCGAGCTCATGTTAACCGGGGATAAGGCATGGAAGACATGGATGCCATCTGCGGAAAATGCGAAGGAGAAGCTTCCTTCAAGAAGCGAGCTCGGAAGAATCGGCAGTGTTGGGGAGTTAGTGTTATGGCTGCAATCCTACTATGCAGGCTTGCTTGGCCTGCTGAAGCAGCACCGTGCAGCGGGTCCGTATTCCCGGCATGTCACGCAGGCCGTTCATTTTATTCTGGAGAGGTATCCGGGTTATGTCACGCTGGAGCTTGCCGCCGGCGCAATCGGCCTGAACTCTTCTTATTTAAGCAGAATCTTCAAGGAAGAGACGCAGCGGACGTTCTCGGAGTATCTGAATCGGGTACGGATCGATGCAGGGCGGAAGCTGCTGGAGAGCGGCAAATACTCGATCAAGGAAATCAGCAATCAAGTGGGTTTTACGACCCATAACTATTTTTTCAAAGTATTCAAGGAAATAACGGGGGTAACCCCGCAGGAGTATTTGAACCGCTTGGGAAGAGGATAGGCTAAAAAACCCAGTATTCGGATCGGCAGGAGACCGTGCAGGGAACCCGCCTTTCAAGAACCGTAAAATATGTGGAGTAAATGGTCATATTTTTGTAATGGGCCGTCTTGAAGGGTGGATTATAATAATCACACACCAGGCGGTAAACGCTTACAAACGCGCTTGGTGAATGAAGAGATATGGGGGTCGCTTATTTATGCGTAAACGCTGGGGAAGAAACGCGGTCATCACGATGCTCGCTTCCAGCTTGATGCTGGCCGGATGCAGTTCCGATGGAGGTTCGAAGAAAGAAGCTGCGCCCGAAGGTACAGAGAATGTCGTTCATGCTACAGGGTTTCCGATTGTAGAGCAGCCCGTGGATCTCAAGATGTTCACCCGGATTGCACCCGTGAACGGTCCGTTCAAAGAGATGCCGGTGTTTCAGGATTACGAGAAATTAAGCAATGTGAAGGTCGAATTCATTGAAGCGCCGACGGACGGTTTCCAAGAGAAGAAAAATCTGTTGTTTGCCTCCAACGAGCTGCCGGATGCCTTGTTCCGTTCCGGCCTATCGCCGCTGGAAGCCGTTCGCTACGGATCGGCAGGCCAGTTGATTCCGCTGGAAGGCCTTATCGATGAATATGCGCCGAATTTAAAAAATTTGATGGAGCAATATCCCGAAATTCGCTCAGGCATCACGACGCCGGAGGGGCATATTTATGCGGTTCCGGGCATTGTAACGCTGGGCGCGGCGCGGACGGATAAGAAATGGATCAACCAGATGTGGCTGGAGAAGCTGAATCTGGAGGTGCCGGAGACGACGGACGAACTGTACGAGGTGCTGCTTGCCTTCCGCGACGGGGACCCGAACGGCAACGGGAAGCAGGATGAAATTCCGATGACGGCCCGAGTCGGATTGGCGGTCGTTGCCGCGATGAGCGGCTCATTCGGTCTGGATACGCAGCTCGGATACAACATCAATATCGAAAATGACAAAGTGAGCATCTGGATGGGGAGCGACAAGAATAAAGAGATGCTGATGTATTTGAACAAGCTTTACAAGGAAAAGCTTTTGGACCCTGAGATATTCTCGCACACCGAAGCGCAATATTTGGCCAAGCAGGGGTCGGGAAATGCAGGATTCTTCTTTGACCAGACCAACAATAACTTCTTGTCGATCCAGGACCAATATACCGGAATTGCGCCTCCGGCCGGCCCGAACGGAGATCGGATGCAGAGCCAGGCCTTGCCGATTGCGCGGGATTTTGGAGCCTTTGCCATCACGTCCATTAATAAATACCCGGAAGTCACGATGCGCTGGATCGACTATTTCTATAGCGACGAAGGATCGACACTTCTGAGGTTCGGCAGGGAAGGGGAACATTATGAACTCAAGGACGGGATTCCGTTCTATACAGAAGATTTCCTGAAGGATATCAGCAATCAGGCCAAAAACACGCCTTACGCCGGGGGAGGGGCACCTCATCTCATCAGTGAGCAGGTTGCTTCTTTCATCAATCCGCCGCAGGTACAGGAGGCGCAGCAGAAGCTGGATCCGTTCATGCCGAAGGTTCGTTATGCGGCTCCGATGTTTGACGAGCAAACCGCGCAGCAGGTCAACATTCTGCGCAACGACATCGACAAATATTATGAAGAGCAAAGCACGAAATTCATTGTTGGCGCGCTTAGCTTCGACAAGTGGGGAGAATTCCAATCCACGCTCAAGAAGATGAAAGTAGACGAGCTGGAGAAATTGTATCAGGATGCCTATGACAAGATGCAGAAATAATGCTGCTACATCATGGATAAGGAGTGGATGCCCATGAAGCGTGTCAAAGCTGATACATCAATGGCTCTGCCTCGAAGCGATTCGAGGCGGGGTTCCCGCCTTTTAAGGCAAATGGCCAAGCGATATGACCTGTATCTCATGCTGCTTCTGCCAGTCATCTGGTATCTGGTCTTTCATTATGGCCCGTTGTACGGGCTGCAAATCGCGTTTAAAAATTTTAATCCGGCAAAAGGTATCCTCGGCAGCAGCTGGGAGGGCTTCGGGCATTTCGAACGCTTCTTTGATTCGTATTATTTTTGGCGGCTGCTGTGGAATACGCTGTCCATCAATTTGTTTTCCTTGTTGATCGCCTTCCCGATTCCGATCTTGCTGGCGTTGATCATCAATGAAATACGCAACAAGACTTTCAGCAAATGGCTGCAGAACATTACGTACATTCCGCATTTTATTTCGGTGGTCGTGATCGTGGGCATTCTGAACGTGTTCCTCTCGCCCAATAGCGGTCCGATCAATCTGTTGATTGAGGCCGTCGGCGGTACGCCGATTCGTTTTCTTGAGGAAGCCGGCTGGTTCAAGACCATCTTTATCGGCTCTAACATATGGCAGAACATGGGGTGGCAGTCCATTATCTATATTGCGGCGCTCAGCGGGGTGAACCCGCAGCTCTACGAGGCGGCCAAGATGGACGGGGCGTCGAGGCTGCGGCGCATCTGGCATATCTCTTTGCCGGGAATCGCGCCTGTCGTTATCATTTTGCTTATTTTGGATATCGGCCATTTCATGAACATTGGCTTTGAGAAAATATTGTTGATGCAGAACAACTTGAATCTGGAATCGAGCGACGTCATTTCCACGTTTGTCTACACGACAGGCATTTTAAAGGGAGAATACAGCTACACGGCAGCAATCGGGCTGTTTAATTCGGTCATCAATCTGATCCTGCTGCTGTTCGTGAACCGGGTTGCGCGCAAGACGTCGGAGACAAGCTTATGGTAAAGGGGGGACGTGCCATGTCCAAGCCGTCGACAGTAAAAGAGGCCGCGAATGAACGGGTATTCGATGTCATCATATATGCGATCGCCGCGATCATTATCGTCATTGTGCTGTACCCGTTGATTTTTATTGTCAGCGCTTCGTTCAGTGATCCGACAAGGGTATTGAACGGCGAGGTTTGGCTGCTGCCGAAAAGCGTAACGCTGGATGCTTACACGAATATTTTGCAGAACGAAAAGATTTGGACGGGATATCGCAACACGATTTTCTATACGATCGTTGGCACAGTGATGAATATTGTGATGACGATTTTGGCGGCCTACCCGTTATCGAGGCCTGACCTTCCGGGGCGTAATGCGATCATGGTGTTTATCACGCTGACGATGTTCTTCAGCGGGGGCTTGATTCCAACGTATCTGCTGGTCAAGGATTTGGGAATGGTCGATACGATGTGGGCGCTGATTGTCCCCGGCGCCATTGCGACTTACAATCTGATCGTGATGAGGACCTATTTCCAATCGAGTATTCCCTGGGAGCTGCAGGAGGCCGCCCATATCGACGGCTGCTCCAATTGGAGGCTGCTTTTCAGTATCATTCTGCCTTTATCCAAGCCGATCCTGGCCGTCATGGTGTTGTTCTATGCGGTCGGCCACTGGAATTCGTTCTTTAATGCACTCATATACATCCGAAACGAAGATCTGCACCCGCTTCAGCTTGTGCTGCGCGAAATTCTGCTGATCAGCCAATCCGATGCCGTGGACGGCAGCGTTGGACTGGAGGATAAAATTTTGCTTGCCGAAAGCATCAAATACGCGGTCATTATCGTCTCCAGTTTACCTGTCCTGCTGATGTATCCGTTCGTGCAGCGGCATTTCGTTAAAGGCGTCATGATTGGCTCGATTAAAGGGTGATGCCGACATGATTGCACGGCTCAGCCTAAAATTCCATGGGAGGTTATATTCTTGAATACGAACGCAACGATTACCATTGATTGCAGCCGCAAGAGCGAGCATGAGATTAATCCGTATCTGTTCGGTCATTTTGTGGAGGATATCCGGGACCATATGGAGGCGATGCTCGCGTTTCCGCTGAAGGACATGGATTTTGAAAGCGATGCAGAAACGAAGACACCGGTATCGGGAAGCTGGCGCGCCTATACCAACGGGCGAAACACCGGGTACGCGATGGAAGCCCCGGCACCCCGACATTCGGGACGCGCCCAGCGCATCCGCATCCTGAGCGATGACGAAGCCTATGCCGGCATTGCGCAGAAAGCGGCATTAAAGGGTCCGATGAAGTATACGGTCCGGCTTGTTGCCCGCGCTTCCATTGAGCTTCAATACGTAACGGTCGATGCCGTGGACCGGCGCACGGAAGAAACGCTTGGACAGCTTCGCATAGAGCTGGCAAGCCACAACTGGCAGGAATACGAGGGAGAGCTCTCCATAACACGCGCTTGCAGCGATGCCGAGATCCGGGTGTATGTTCCGGCCGAGCATCCAAGGTGGATCGACCACGTATCCACCGGCATGCTCTGGATCGATCACGTGTCCCTGCTGCCGAACGATAGCATCGCCATGGTGAAGCGTGAAGTGATCGAGATGACAAGAGAGCTGAATGCGGGCATGATGAGGCTCGCAGGCAATTATATCAGCGCTTACCATTGGGAGCATGGCATCGGCCCGGTCCTGGAGAGACCGGTCATGTACAACGAGGCTTGGGGAGGATGGACCAGCAAATATTTCGGCACGGACGAATTCATCCGCTTTTGCCGCGAGCTGCAGGTGGAGCCCCTGATTTGCGTGAACGACGGATCGGGCACCCCTGAAGAAGCCGCACAGTGGATCGAATACTGCAACGGAAGCGCGGATACGCCGATGGGGGCTTTACGTGCCCAAAACGGCTTCCCTGAGCCGTATAACGTCAAGTATTGGGAAATCGGTAACGAAGTATGGGGCCAATGGCAGGTCGGCACTTGTACAGCAGAACGGTTTGGCGAGCGGACGATATCGTTTGCCAAGGCCATGAAGGAGGCGGACGCTTCCATCGTGCTGCTGGCCTGCGGTCATTACGACCAGGAATGGAACCGGACCGTGTTGGACCTGGCAGGCGAGTATATGGATTATTTGACACTGCATTTGTATCACGGCTACGGACCTTTCGGCATGAACCGCGAAACGCCGGAGGAGGAACGCTATAAGGCGATTGCCTCTTATCCCGAGTGGACCCGGCACCATATCCGTCAGACGACAGAGCTGATTGAGTCCAAGGCGAAGCACAGCCACGTGAAGCTGGCGATCACCGAATATAACACGATGTACTATCCGAATACGGTGCGAAAAGGGCTGCCGAACGAGCACACGTTAGGAGCCGCGGTGGCTAATGCCGCCAACCTGAACGAAATGATTCGCTGCAGCGACATGGTGCATATCGGCAGCTTCTCCGATCTTGTTAATGGCTGGCTCGGAGGATGCATCCGGGTCGGGGACTACTATGCGGATCAGTATTGCGGCAAGGAGCCCGGATGGAGCGGGCTTCCGCTCACGATATACGGGACGCCGACCTATGAAGTGTTAAAGCTTTACGCGAATCGGGATGTCCGGCGTATTCTCCCCGTCCAAGCGGAATGCGGAACTTTCTCCGTGGCATCAAGCAAGAAGACGCCGATGGAGCTTGATGCGCTTCCGGACCTGGACGTTGCGGCCGGGACGAATGGCGACGGCAGCAAAGTCACCGTATTTATCGTGAACCGAAGTCTGGAGGAGGTAAGGGCCGTACTGGATTTGCAGGCCTTCGAGGCTTCCGGGGAAACGATTCTTTATGAGATCACCGGCAATTCTTACGATGATATTAACTCCGTATTCCAGCCGGATCATATTGTGTGCAAAGAAAGCAGGGTGCCGGCAGAGGCATGGCGCCAAGGTTACAACTTGAGGCCTTCATCCGTTTACGCACTTGAATTCAAAGCGAGTGTATAGTGGCGGAAGGTACAGAGGAATGATGTAAGCTCCATAACAAATCGTTGCACCAAAAAAGTCGGACTGCGCTGGCAGTTTCCGGCTTTTTGTGGTGCAGGTGGATGGTTCAGGTTCTACATAAAGTCATGAGTGAATGATCCTGCAAAGAAAAACGGAGTCTTACATGATTCATCGTTTAACTTATTTTGGGGAAGTGTAAATAGAGACTAAACACAAGGATGGGGTGATTGAGATGTCAAACGAAACCGTAGTGAACCAGGAAGCGGTCGAGACCGTGAAGGATATTATCAAGGATATCGAAACGGCGATGTTCTCCACGATATCGGAGGGCGGGATCAATTCCAGACCGATGCAAACGCAGGATATCTAATTCGACGGCGATTTGTGGTTCTTAACGAAGAGGGATACCAGCAAATACCAAGAAATTATGGCCAATCCCAACGTCAATGTCGCTTATGTCGGCAAATCCTATGTATCGATTCGGGGAACGGCCGAAGTCGTGGATGACCTTGAGCGGAAAAAGGCGCTTTGGAATGCGGCATATGAGAAGTTTCTGCAAACGTCCTACGACGATCCCAACATGATTCTGATCAAGGTGGATACAGATACTGCGGAGTATTGGGAAACCGGAAACAAAACGAAAACGGTCAAAGCCTTCTTCAAGAAAATGGTGGGCCAAGAGCCGAAGGGTGACTCGGATATAAACAAAACCGTAG
Organism: Paenibacillus sp. GM2FR; assembly: GCF_002803325.1. Classification (NCBI taxonomy): domain Bacteria; kingdom Bacillati; phylum Bacillota; class Bacilli; order Caryophanales; family Paenibacillaceae; genus Paenibacillus; species Paenibacillus sp. GM2FR. The sequence goes on from NZ_MKZM01000009.1 coordinate 781,494, forward strand.
ATCTCCATGGATAACGAAATTACGTAACAAGCTGATGGAAAAACCGCAGGATCCAGTCACGATCCTGCGGTTTTTTCCTGTAAGTTGAATCAGCCTGCACGGATCCCACCAGACGAATGCCATTATGGTTATGAATGGATGAACAATAGATGAAGCGTACATTTTAATACATAACAGGGCATATTTAGTACCACGTAGGAATATACCTCATCAAACAAGTGAGAATTATGTGAATTCGTGCTGGAACCCGCCCTCAAACCATAACGTGCAACTGGATGGTTTGAGGGCTGCCATGATATAATTTTTTCATGAATATGAAAAATAGATTCCTGGAGAGGAGGTAGTACATTGGGAAGGCGTTATTGCAAATGGATCAAATTGCGGAATTAGGCAGTAATATTTTCTTCGGCGAACTACCTCTTTTTCATGGAAATATCGTATATAGACATGACCTGTTCAGATGCATAACCTATGGCCTTTAATTCAATCTGGAGGTGAATCCCTCTGAAGAGGGAAATCATTGGACATTATTACCATCACTAATTTAATCATACTTGCCATACTGATTGCGTTGACCGCTTTTTTCGTAGCGTCCGAGTTTGCTGTCGTTAAAATCCGCATGTCGAGGATCGATCAATTGATAACGGAAGGAAACAAAAAGGCGGTTGTTGCCAAAAAGGTAGCCGGGGATCTTGATTACTATCTCTCGGCCTGCCAGCTCGGCATTACAGTGACGGCGCTCGGGCTCGGGGCCATCGGCAAGCCGGCCGTTGAACGTTTCATGTACCCGGTATTCGATTGGTTTGACGTATCGGCTTCAACGGCCTCGATTGCCTCTTACGCCATTGCGTTCATTCTCGTGACCTTTTTGCATGTCGTGGTGGGGGAGATGGCGCCCAAGACCTTGGCTATTCAATTCTCGGAAAAGATGACGCTGCTCCTTGCAGCCCCGCTGTATTGGTTCGGAAAGCTGATGTATCCGTTCATTTGGGCGTTAAATGGAGCCTCGCGCGTGCTGCTTCGTTTGTTCGGCGTGAAACCTGCGCCGCATGAGCAGGCCTACTCGGAAGAGGAACTGCGCATTGTCATGGCACAGAGCTTTCAGGGCGGCGAGATCAATGAGACCAAGCTGGCTTACATGGAAAACGTATTTTCGTTTGATGAGCGTGTGGCCAAAGACATTATGGTACCGAGAACGGATCTGATCACCCTGGATAAAGGCATGAAACACCCGGACATCGTCCGTATCCTGGATGAGCACAACTATACGCGGTATCCTGTCATCGAGGATGGCAGCAAGGATCGGGTGGTTGGCGTCGTCAACGTGAAAAAGATGCTGCCCCACATCGTGGCCGGACGAGACCGCAAGCTGGAAGAATTCGTTCGGGATCTCCCGGTCGTCCTTGAAATTACGCCGATCCAGGATGCCATGCTGAAGATGCAGCAGGAGCAGATGCATATGGCTTTGGTGATTGATGAATACGGCGGTACGGCGGGGATTCTGACCCTGGAGGATATCTTGGAAGAGATTGTCGGGGAAATTCGCGACGAATTTGATGAAGATGAAGTAGCGGATATCCGCATGATCGGTGAACGCGAATACCTGATAAGCGGACGGGTTCTCTTGGAGGAGCTTGAGAAGCGCTTCGGCTTGGTATTCGAGAATAACGAGGAGATGGATACGATCGGCGGCTGGATACAGTATCAGAAAGGCACGACGGCTCAAGACGGCGATGAGATCCAGCATGGCGAGCATGTATGGGCCGTAGCCGAAACGGACAATTTCCAGATCAAACACGTCATTCTCAGACACGGGTGATCAAGGGCATAGCGTGATCCCGTGCACATTCAGACCATAACTTTTTTGGAGGTGAATCCCTCGCCAGAGGGAAATCATTGGACGGAATAATCGTGTTAAATTTATTTTTGGTAGCCGTGTTTATAGGATTGACTGCATTTTTCGTGGGCGCCGAATTCGCCATATTGAAGGTGCGGCTGTCCCAGATCGATCAATTGATCGCAGAGGGGAATAAACGGGCGGTCACGGCCAGGAAGGTAGCCCATGAGCTGGATTACTACTTGTCCGCTTGCCAGCTTGGAATCACCATTACGGCCCTCGTGCTCGGCGCGCTGGGCGAACCGACCGTCGAAAGAATGCTGCACCCGCTGTTTGAACGATTCGACGTGCCGGCGGCGGTGGCAACGGTACTCTCTTATGCCATTGCCCTTGGGATCATTACGTTCCTGCACGTTGTCATCGGGGAACTGGCACCTAAAACACTTGCGATCCAATTTGCCGAGAAAATGACGTTACTGCTGGCACCTCCCTTGTATTGGTTTGGGAAGATCATGTATCCGTTTATCTATGCACTGAATGGAGCTTCACGTCTGCTGCTTCGATTATTCGGCGTAAAGCCCGCAGGGCATGAAACGGTCCATTCCGAAGAGGAATTGAAGTGGATCGTGGATCAGAGCTACGAGAGCGGCGAAATTAACCAAACCGAGATGGGGTATTTGACCAATATATTTGCTTTTGAGGAGCGCACCTTGCGGGAAATCATGGTCCCGAGAGATCGCATCGTCACGGTAGAACGAGGGTGGCCCCTTGCCAATATCCTGGAAGTTCTCGGGGAGTACGACTATACCCGTTACCCGGTGACGGAAGCGGGACGCACGGAGGATTTCATCGGGTTTATCCATACCAAGGAGATGCTGACGGGCATAGCGGCCGGAAGAAACTGCAGCGTGAATGACTTTATTCATGACATGCCGCGTTTTCCGGAATCGTCTTCGATCAAGGACGTCCTGATCAAGATGCAGCAAATCCGTGTGCATATGGCTGTTGTCGCGAACGAATCCGGCGCGGCGATCGGGCTGGTGACGATGGAGGATATTCTGGAGGAAATCGTGGGCGACATTCGGGACGAATCGGATCGTCACGAGCTGCAGGGTGCACAGGCCTAAGCGATGGCGAACTAGCATCGGGCACGATCTAAGAATAGGAAAATGCTCTTTAGCTACCCATCCGGTGGCGAGAGAGCATGATCTTGAATCATGGAAAGAGCAGCTTCTAATCTTAGAAGCTGCTCTTTGTATTTGTTTTATAGAGGGGTTTTAGCGTGCTGCCCCCATCGTAAAGCCGAAGCTGTACGTACGGTTGGAAGGCAGCGTAAATTCTTCGTGGATCGGCGCTCCCCAGCTGTCGTCACCGCCTACGCCCATTTGCTTATAGTTAATGCGGAGGACGGTTTTATCGCTTGGCGGGAGCTTGTACATATGGTCGCTGTCCTCGAGTTCATCCGGCGTCCACGGCAGGGCGCATACCTCCATGAGGGAGGAGCTTTCGAATCGTAGACCTTCCCCGCCGCTCCCTTCGGTGAGACTCGCGAAGCGGACATCCGTTTTGTTCCCGCATTCTTGAGGTCTTAGATAAGGAACGAACTGATCGGCTGCTTTTCCCGTGTATCGACCGATTTTGGCTCCCGACTTCCGGTCCCAATAATTATCATGCGGCCCCCGCCCATACCAGCTGAGCATATCGAGACTTTCATCCAGCAAGAACAGCATGCCGATTTCCGGAATGTCTGGCAAGCCGCTGCCCGGGACAAAGGTTTCTTGCACGCGGATGGTCCCATCCGGGAAGATTCGATACTCCAGAGTCAAGCCGGATACGGGATGGGTCTCAATCTGATAGTGACTGGAGACCACGACGGCAAGACCTTCCGTATGCCAGCGCAGAGCCAGCAGCTTCCGCTGATCATGGGCCGTTCTCCATACGCCGCAGCGTTCGGGGAGCCGGTTGCCCAGATCGTTATCGGTGACGGCCCGCCAGAAATTCGGTCTGGCCGGTGCGAGCAGGTATTCCTTGCCGGATTGCGCGTAAGATGTCAGATCGCCGGTGCCAAGGTGGAAGCGTAACGAAACGGCAGGGCCCGAGATGAGAAGCTCTTCACCTGACTCGGTAACTTCCAGAGCCTGCGCTTTTGCAAGAGTGTCTGTTTCCGGTTGGTTCGCCGCTATATAGGTCGTTAGCGCGAACTGCTCCCAAGCCTCTTCATGCCCCGCTGGTGCCCACTTGGTGCTCTCCTTCCGAACGAGGGAGACGGTGAGAATCGCTTCTTTTCCATCGTCCTTTATAGGGGAATACGGAATCTTGATTTCGGAATGGTCACCAGGCTGGAGCGAGAGCTGGAGCGTGCCGGATTGGCTTTCTTCTCCGTTCAGTTGGATCTCCCATTTTACAAGATACGAATCGAGATTGGTAAACAAGAAACGGTTGCTGACCCGAATCCGGCCTGCGGCAGGGTCCAAACATTCAAACTTGACGTTCTGGTAGCATTTTTTTACTTCGTCCAGCTTGGGGGTTTTGCTGCGGTCCGCGAAGATCAGGCCGTTTCCGCTGAAGTTGCCGTCATGCGGCGTTTCGTTGAAGTCTCCGCCATACGCTAAATATTCGATTCCGTCCGCCGTTTGGGTGCGGATCGCTTGATCGATCCAGTCCCATATAAAAGCTCCCTGCAAAATGTCGTACCTCTCAAACAGCTCCCAATACAGGTGAAGCCCGCCGCAGGAATTGCCCATCGCGTGACTGTACTCGCAAATGATATAAGGCTTGTCCGGGTTGCTGTTGGCATATTTCTCTACATCCTGCGGTTTTGCATACATGGTGGATTCCATGTCGCTGGCCGCTTCGGACGCCCTGTAATGAAAGATTCCCTCGTAATGAACCAGCCGCGACGGATCGGCCTCCTTCAGAAAATCGTGCATCGCAATGAAGTTGTCGCCTCCGAACGATTCATTGCCAAGCGACCAGATGATGACGGAGGGGTGATTCTTGTCCCGTTGAAACATCGAATTGCAGCGGTCCAATACGTTGTCGCGCCACTCGAGCTTGCTGCCGGGCACCGTTTCTTCCAGCTCCTGCTGTCCATACGTCCAGGTTCCGTGCGTCTCCAGATTCGTTTCATCGATGACATATAAACCGTATTCATCGCAGAGGTCATACCATACGGATTGATTCGGGTAATGGGAGGTCCGTACCGCATTAATGTTATGCGTCTTCATCAGCTCAATATCGGTGATCATGTCTTCACGGCTAAGCGCCCGCCCGGTATCCGGGGAGAATTCATGCCGGTTCACGCCTTTGAACAGAATGCGCTGACCGTTGATTCGCATCAGCCCGTCCTTCAGCTCGAAGCAGCGGAAACCCGTACGGCAGCTTACGGCTCCGCGGCAAACTCCGTCCGTATCCTTCAATGCCAGAACGACGGTGTACAAATAAGGTGATTCCGCGCTCCATTTTTGGGGCTCGGGAACGTCCATGCTCAGGGTGAAGCTGCCCTCATCGATAATGTAATCCGCTATGGTGAGTGCTTGTTTCTTGACCAGCTGACGGTCCTGATCGTATAGAAGCGCCTCAAGCTGAAGCTTGTCCTTTTCGATGGTTTCATTAAAGTAATTCGTAACGGTTGCATTGATCTGCAGCTCGGCATTCCGGTATTCGTCATCAAGAACCGAGCGCACGAAGAAATCGGAGATATGGATGGCAGGGACGGAATAGAGGTAGACTTCGCGGAAGATCCCGCTCAGCCTCCAGAAATCCTGGTCCTCCAGCCAGCTCGCGTCGCACCATCGGTAAACCTCAACAGCCAATTTGTTCTTGCCCTCGATCAGATAGGGTGTAATGTCGAATTCGGCCGGCGTAAACGTATCCTCGCTGTATCCGACCATCTCGCCGTTCACCCATACATAGAAAGCGGATTCAACACCTTGGAAGCTAATATAAACGGGCTGTTCCTTCCATGTGTCCGGAACCGTGAATTCACGGATGTAGGAGCCTACGGGATTGTATCTCGTTGGCGCGAAGGGGGCTTTTAATTCAGGCTCCAATTCGGACCAGGGGTATCTAACATTCGTATATTGAGGATAGTCATAGCCTTGAAGCTGCCAATGGGAAGGGACGGGCATATCGGCCCAACTGCCGGAATCATAATCGGCCTCGTAGAAATTTTGGATGCGCTTGTCAGGGGTTTCGGCAAATGCAAACTTCCATATCCCGTTCAATGACTGATACCAAGGGGACATGGAGCGGGCATGGTTCAACGCCTCAGACTCCGACGGAAACGTCATCATGTAAGCATGGGCTTTGTGACGGTTTAGCTGATAAATATTCGGATTATTATTCCATTCGGGATAACCGTTTGCAGGTGCCTGGTAAATGAATTTGGTATGCAATGGGTTCAGCTCCTCCTAGATTATGGTTTCCTTCTACTGTCAGTATAGAGGTTAATTCGGTCCAAGAGTATAAGGAAGTTGCGTTTTTCTATTAAAAACGACAGCCGGATTACACACCAGAGCGGTCAGCAGAGGTGAACAGAGCCTTTTTGCAGGAGTCAGGCCGTATCTTGATGTGCGTGTTCGCCTTCAAGCATTTCACAGTTTACATTGGAGAAGGTTTATGAAACAATGGTTAGTAAATGATCATTCACTAACTGGAGAGAGGAGATTACGTTATGGTAAGACCTCGCGAATTCCAAGATGAGGCTATCTTCTACGGTGTCTACCGGGCACTGTGCAAAAAAGGCTACGGTCAAGCAGCATTAACCGACATCACGCATGAAGTGAATATTTCGCCGGCAGCCCTAATGAAGCGATTCGGTTCGAAGAAGAATTTGTTCCTGGCCTACAGCGATTATGTTATTGAATTAACCAGGCATGCCTTTCAGGAGGCCAGCTTAACCGATCAATCCAGAATTGATGCATTAAAGGCCGTGTTTCGGGATGCGGTTTTACATATGAAAGATCCTGTTGAATTGGCTAACCATACTTCCTTCTATCTGGAAGGGACGAATGATCCGGATTTGTTGGAGAAGACCCGGTACCGGCTGCAGCTGATCGATGAGTTTACCCGGCAGATGCTGAACCAGGCGATTATGAACAAAGAAATCGCTGGATGCGACGTCGCTATGGTTAGCAGGGTACTGCAAGCCGCGATTAGCGGCGCCATGATGATCTGGATTAAAGAATCAAACCGGGCGTTGGACGAACTGTTTGATGAGTGCTTTCAGGTGATATTCGATCCGTTATTGAATGTCGGTACGTCATAATTTCAATTTAGCAAGGAGGATTCGTTATGCCGATTTTCAAAGGAAGGGAAGTCGAATTGTACTATGAAGTAAAGGGAGAAGGAAAACCGCTGGTTTTTACGCATGGGGCCTCATGGAATCATAAACAATGGCGACAGCAAGTCGATTATTTCTCCCGTCAGTATCAAACCGTGGTGTGGGATGTTCGGGGACATGGTTCGTCTTCCTTACCGGACGGAAAAGTGGATTCGGAGGATTTCAGCAGGGATCTGGCGGATTTGCTAAGCGGACTGGGCATTGAAAAAGCGATTCTTTGCGGGCTGTCCCTGGGCGGGCATATTTCGCTGCAAACTGCCGTTCGCCATCCAGACAAGGTCGCAGCCCTTGTACTGATCGGTACGCCGTTCACGAATGCGTTCAATTGGTATGAGCGAATGTTCGTGCCGCTCAATCGCTGGTCAAGCTACTTGATGCCGATGTCCTTATCGGGAAAAATGCAGGGGAAAATGCTATCCAAGTATAACAAGGGCAATCAAGCTTATATAGAGAAAGCCTTTCGTTCCATCCCGCATTCCAACTGGGTTCGGATATGGGATGCGGTGACCCGGATGGACAGCACGCAGGATCTGCATAAGATTCATTGTCCAACCTTGCTTCTTCAAGGAGAGAGCGACACGATGATCCGAAGGCAGCAGGAGTACATGCAGGAGAGAATTGCGAATTCGCGATTAAAAATCATCCGGAACGCTCACCATGCAACGAATTTGGATAACCCGGATGAAGTCCATGAAGCCATCGCTTCATTTCTGACGGAGAACGCGTTGTAGACTTATACCGGAAGAGGGGTTTAAAGCTTGACGCTTTGATCTGGGGATAGGTATAATATGTAAAACCTACTTTAAGGAGAGATTTGTTGTTCTTAACTTTGTTTGAACCATAGGTCGGAAGAACGCTTGACTTGACATAGCCGTAGACAGGCTAGGTTTCATTCAAGATGCATTCTTCGGGGAAATATGGTGGAGCTAAGAACTGCGGAGATCAAGGAAGCCTTGGGTAGACTATCCTATTTGCGTCTTGGATCCGCGTTGTTTCTGCAGCGCGGATTTTTTATTAGATTATTGAAATTGTACGTTTTCAGCGAAGCTGAACCATTCGATAATCACAAGAAAAACTTCATCTAAACGCGGTCTGTCCTCTATGAAGTGCAAATCGATGGATGTTTTTCTTATGGATGCAATTAGCACGTAGACTTCATATAGAGGCGGAGAATGACTCGAGTTCATTTTCCGTCTTTTTATGTTTTCTAATAGAAATAATCAAAATCTTGAGAAGGACAGGTGAACCACATTATGGAACTGGAAACTAAGCGTTTACTGCTTAGAACATTGGATCTGGATTTGATCGGCGCGGCGGCGCGCCGAGATCCGAAGGCATTCGAGGATTTAGGATACCATAGCAACGGCGAATGGCCGGGACCCGACTTTTATGAGGCATTGCCTTTTTTCCGGGAGTTGTTGATCAAGAATCATGGCACTCGGGGCTTTGACTCATGGATTATCGTCGACAAAGCCACGCGCGATATTGTTGGCGGCATCGGATTCCTGGGAGAGCCTGATCCGGAGGGCAGAATCGAAATCGGCTTTGCCACCAATCCAAGCCATCAGCGGCAAGGGTACTGTCATGAAGCGGCGCAAAAACTATTGGATTGGGCTTCGCGTCAGCGGGACGTCAAATCCATCATCGCCAGATGCGAACCTGGGAATGCGGCTTCTCAGCATGTTTTGCTTAAACTGGGATTCCGGAAGAGTCATGAGGATTCGGAATTCATACACTGGATATATCCGAACTAAAGCGGGGAGCGGCGATCGGTGATCGGTGATCCCCTTCATTGACACCCCAAAATAGGGTTGCTACAATTTTAAGTATATATCCATCGGAATACAAGGGTTAGCAAGGAGGGGACAAACTTGAATCGATCCGGTTCCACAGATCCATTCATACGTAATGAACGCGAAGCCATGATCGCAGCTCGGGCCGATACGCTTGGGGCAAAATTCGCAGAAAGAGCTCCACGGCACGATTTGGAGGGATCGTTTCCGTTCGAGAATTTTGATGACCTGAAGGAGTCGGGCTATCTGAAGCTGACCGTGCCGGCATCCTTTGGAGGAGAAGAAGCATCCGTATACGAAATGGTGCTTGCCCAGGAAAGACTCGCCAGAGGCGACGGCTCCACGGCGCTGGCGGTCGGTTGGCATATCGGGCAAATACTCCAGCTGCGCCTATCCGGAGCTTGGCCGGAGCCGTTATTTGAGAGACTCTGCAAGGATGTTGTGGCCGAAGGTGTGGTCATTAATGAACTGGCAAGCGAACCTGCGACAGGGAGTCCCAGCCGGGGCGGAAGGCCGGAGACCACGGCACGGCGGGTCCCTGGCGGCTGGCGCATTACCGGGCGCAAAACCTTCAGCACGTTAAGCCCGATCTTGAAGCAATTTGTGGTTACGGCTGGTATCGAGCATAGCGAGAAGGTCGGTGCATTCCTTGTGCGCAGCGGACCCGGGGTCAGGGTCGAGGAAACCTGGAATACGATGGGCATGCGGGCAACGGGAAGCCATGACGTGATCCTGGAGGACGTCTTCGTGCCGGAGACGGAAGTCATTCGGGGACTCGATTACGAGAAGCCTGAGTTTCCCGTGCCAACGGAAGGCATTCTGCTTCACATACCGGCATGTTATATGGGGATTGCTTATGCCGCGCGCAATTTTGCCATTGATTTTGCCCGTCATCATAAACCGAACTCCTTGACGGTCCCCATTGCCGAATTGCCGAATATCCAAAGACATATCGCCGAAATCGAAGTGGACCTGCTTACGGCCCGCAGCTATTTGTATCAAACCGCCGACCGCTGGGACAAGGAAGTGGAGAACCGCGCTGCGCTTAAGCCTGAGCTGGGTCTTGCCAAGTATGTTGTGACCAATGCAGCGGTCCGGATTGTTGATCATGCTATGCGGATCGTCGGAGGATTAAGTCTCTCCCGGACGCTCCCGTTGGAACGAATGTACAGGGATGTTCGGGCGGGTCTTCATAATCCGCCGATGGACGATGTCGTGCTGACGAATCTTGCCCGTCGGGCCATTTCGGAAGCGGAGGAGTAGGGGAAGCAGGCTTCTCAATCTGATTGCTCGAGAGAATGGATCACTTGTTGAACCGCAGGGATTTACGGATAGAAACCGCTGGAGAGCTGGCTCCGGCGGTTTTTTGCGCTTTACGCACCGGACATTCCTTTCGCGGCTCCATTACAAAATCCCCCGCATCTTCAGCGACCTGTTTCATATACATACACTTAGGTTAGGATGGCGGGCTAACGGGTATAAAACCTATCAGTACGTGCTGCAAGGGTCGATCAGATCCGATCATGAGGAGTTAAGATGAAAGGAGATATGAACCATGGATTCTGTGCTGTATTTCGGCTTGGCCGTTATCTATGCCGTGCTGTTTCTGTATGGTTGTGTGCTGCTGAAGCGGGATGCGTCACCGGGCCTTCGGTACTTGCTTCTGATCGTAACGGCCGGACTGGTCTGGGATAACGGCGTGATCGGGATCGGGAAATATATCGGGGAGGGAGACCTGCTGGAGAGGCTAAACGTTGCGCGTTTCTGGGTGCATGCGATGGCAACGCCGCTGCTTGTGCTCGTGTCGTTCGATCTGATACGCAAGGCCGGAAGCTCTTGGGCCAACAAGCTGGCCGCCGCATGGGGAGCCTGGCTTTTCACCGCGGCCCTCATCGTGCTCGAAGTGGTGACGGAGACGCTGCAGCTCAAGCTCCAGCCCTCTATGGAATACGGAGCGCTTCGTTACGTTTCGACCGAATCCGGGGGGCCGCCGCTCATGGTCATCCTGATTCTGATCCCGCTGCTGACGGCAGGCATTATCGTATGGCGGAGGAACAAGACGCCGCTGCTGTTCATCGGCACGGTGGTGATGGCAGCCGGGAGCGCCATCCCGATTCCGATCGAAAGCTCGGCTGCCACGAACGTATTCGAGCTGCTGCTTCTTATATCCCTGTGGCTGACGGTTCGCAAGCTGGCCTCCGCCCGCACGTTGTCTTTTCGATAGAGAATGGATGCAAGCCGCGTTTACGCTCCGAGGTGAACGCGGTATTTCGCGTCTCCAAGCATACCCCAGGCCACCCACCGTGCGCACAGGGAGCAGCGCGTCTTTTGGCATTCAGCAAACCTTCAGCTTAGCCTAAGCCAGGCATAACATTCCCTTAAGTTTACTTTCAGATTCCCTCTCTATACTTCAAATTGTAAGACAAACCCTGACCCTAAAAGGAGAGATGACGATGAATCCGATAAGTAAAAAAGTATTGGTAAGCAGCATGGCGGCAGCGATTGTGCTGGGAGGAGCCGGGTACCTTCAGAACAAGGTTTTTGCAGCAGCGAGCACGGACGCTTCAACCTCCGTATCGGAGGATGGACAGACGGGGACAGACTCATCAGCTGCGGATGCAGTGAAGAACCGAGATGGAAAGTGGATGGATTATAAGGCGGGCGGCCCTCGCGGCGGCAATATCGTCAAAGAGACGGCCGAGATCCTTGGGTTCACGGAGGCCGAAATCCGGACGGCGCTTGAAGCGGGCAGCACGTTTGCCGAAATTGCCGAAGGCAAGGGAATGACCCAATCCGTGTTTGTCCAGAAGCTGACCGAGCTGGAAACCGCCAAGATCGATGAACGTCTGAGTGAAGGCAGCATGACGGAAACCGAAGCAGCCGAGTGGAAAGAGGCTCTGAGCGCGCGCCTTACACAAATCGTGGAGAGCAGCGAAGCCGGTTTTGGAAAAGGTCATGGAAAAGGCGGCCGAGGTTTCGGCCAATTCGGGAATCCGGAGGAAATCGCAGCTTTGCTCGGATTATCGGAGAACGAGCTGAAGGCGGAAATGCAAGAAGGGAAGTCGCTAGCCGAGATAGCTGCCACGAAGGGGATTACGGAGGATCAATTGGTTCAGAAGCTGAAGGATCAAATGACCGAGCCCTTGAAGCAGTGGATTAACGAGAAGCATACGGACGCTGATAAATCCGCAGCAGCAGCGGCGAATACGACAGAGGAAGCGAAATAACATTCTGAATTGGATCGCTGGGGAGACTGGATGATATTCTGTTAAGAATACATTCAGTTTCTTTTTTTGTATTTAAGAAATTTATAATTTTTTTTGCACAAAGTGTTGACCTTAACGTTACGTGAAGGTGTACATTGATGTTGTCAGGAGGTGAAACCATGGAATACACGGTGCAAAAGCTTGGAAAGTTGGCGGGAATAAGCACACGGACGCTCCGTTATTACGATGAGATTGGCATTCTGAAGCCGGCCAGAATCAACTCGTCAGGATATCGGATCTATGGGCAGGAGGAGGTCAATCAATTGCAGCAGATCTTGTTTTACCGGGAGCTCGGTCTTCAATTGGACGGGATCAAGGAGATTCTGACCTCGCCATCCTTCAACCGGACCAAGGCGCTCCAGGAACACCATGCGCAGCTCCTAGACAAAAGAAGGCAATTGGATTTGCTGATTACCAATGTGGAGAACACGATCGCCTCCGCCGAAGGGAGAAAAACCATGAGTGACCAAGAGAAATTCGAAGGATTCAAGCAGAAGCTGATTGATGATAATGAAAAGAAATACGGTAAGGAAATTCGCGAGAAGTATGGCGAAGAGACTGTAAATAAATCCAATGCCAAGCTGAAAAACATGACGCAAGAGCAGCATGAGGAAGTAACGCGTCTGACTGATGAACTGTACAAGACGCTGGCTGAAGCGTTTAAGCAAGGCGATCCTGCCAGTGAGCTGGCTCAGAAGGCGGCCGATCTTCACAAGCGCTGGCTCACCTATTATTGGAACGATTACAGTAAAGAGGCCCACGCAGGCCTCGCTCAGATGTACGTTGACGATGAGCGTTTTACCGCCCATTACGATGAGAAGCAGCCCGGAACGGCAGTGTTCCTCCGCGATGCGATTCTGATCTACACGGGCGCGAATCCTTCATCATAGGAAGGCAAGTTGAAGCAGCCGCCTGCCATAACTGACAAGACCCTTTCCCTCCGCTAAACCCGTGGAGGGGAGGGTCTTTTTTATATGGTATCGCTTGGAGGTCCATGCTCTGCTCACCCTGCTGCCGAGTAGGGGAGTACCTAAACAATCGTCTCGACTTTCGGGTGGAGGGTCCCCGTCGAAACCATGTCCTCCAATTACCACAATTAACCTCTTGTTTCCGAAGGGGAAGTAATGGTTAGATGAAACGTGGACTATTATACACAAAACCTACACCATGGGTGATGACTTATATAGCGAGGGTAGAGTATGGATCAAATTGTACAGCATGTAGTGAATATTTTTAATGATTTTTTATGGTCTAAGCTGCTTATCGTATTGCTGATTGCCGTTGGCCTGTATTTCACGGTGGGGACCAAGTTTCTGCAGTTTCGCCTGATCGGCGAGATGTTCCGGGTGATTCGCGAACCCAAAAGCAAAGCAAAGGGCAGCATTTCGCCTTTTCAGGCATTTGCCATTAGTATGGCTGCCCGTGTCGGGACAGGGAATATAACCGGGGTTGCTCTGGCCATCTCGCTTGGGGGACCTGGTGCCGTATTCTGGATGTGGATCATTGCGCTTATCGGTTCGGCATCCAGCTTTATCGAGAGTACGCTGGCCCAGATCTATAAAGTAAAAGATGGGGCGGGTGGTTACCGCGGCGGTCCCGCTTATTACATGCAGCAAGGATTAAAGAAACGGTGGATGGGCGTGTTGTTTGCGATCCTGATCACCTTGTCCTTCGGTCTTGTCTTTAATGCGGTCCAATCCAACACGATTACGATTGCCTTCGAGAATTCATTCGGTACCGATCGTTTAACCATCGGAATTATGATGGCGGTGATCTTCGCGGTGATCATCTTTGGCGGCGTGAAGCGAATTGCCAAAATGTCGGAGCTGATCGTTGTTGTATTGGCTGTGGTGTATGTCGGTGCCGCGCTGTTTATCGTACTAGCCAACATCACCAAGCTGCCGGAGGTTTTTGCGCTCATCGTCAAAAGCGCGTTCGGCTATGAGCAGGTCGTTGGCGGATCAATCGGTGCCGCCCTCATGAACGGGATCAAAAGAGGACTGTTCTCCAACGAAGCCGGCATGGGGAGCGCGCCTAACGCGGCAGCTACCGCAACAACAAGCCATCCTGCGAAGCAAGGGCTGGTGCAGGCGCTGGGCGTACTGATCGATACGCTGGTCATATGTACAAGCACCGCCTTCATTATTCTTTTTACCGGTGCTTATCAGCAGACCGGACTTGATGGAATCGCCCTGACCCAGGCTGCGCTGGGCATGGAGATGGGGGCATGGGCTTCCGACTTCCTGGCGATTATGGTCTTCTTGTTTGCGTTCAGCACGCTGATCGGCAATTATTACTACGGGGAAACCAATATCGAATTTTTGAAGTCGAATCGGGCGTGGGTATGGGTCTATCGGGCTTCCGTGCTGGCTATGGTCATCTTCGGCTCGGTTACCAGCGTGAAGCTGGTGTGGGATTTGGCCGACCTGTTCATGGGATTGATGGTGATTGTGAATCTTGTGGCGATCACGCTGCTTTCCCGAACAGCCTTTGCCGCGCTGAATGACTACTTGAAGCAGAAGCGGGCTGGTCTTGATCCTGTCTTCACTAAAGACAGCATCAAAGGGCTTCAAGATGTGGAGTGCTGGGACGGACAAAACAACCCGTCCTCTGAAGTGCAATAATATAGAATATCATGATATGGGATCGTTACGGTAGCTGCGTGTCTTTAGCTGCTGTAACGATTTTTCTTATTTTACCGTAACATTTGCGGGATCAAACCGTTGTCTAAATGAGAAGGTGAAGAGGAGATGGATGCGGAGTGATGAATCGGATGACCTGGCGGACAAGGGTAAAGCAGCTTATGAATGCTTTGTTAGCTGCGTTGATGGTATTTTTGTTTTATGGCTTGTATTATTCAGCCGTCTACATCTATCATGAACAATCCGGCCTGAACGATAAATTTTTAAGGTCTGTCATGACAACGGTTGAATTGCATGAGAGTGGACTTATGGTAGATAAACGCGGCTTATCTTCGGTAGAAGTGACGCCGTTCTTCACCCAGAAGAAAACGCTGAAAGTGTATAAGGATGTGGGGGAATGGCAGGTGATTTTCGGAGAGCTTCATGCGAAGAAGAGGTTAGGGGGAGGATTGACCTATTCCATTGAAGAACGCGGACTTTATCTGAACGGAGATGTAAGAAATCCCTTTTACCTGCACTCTGCGGTGCTGGAGGGTGGGAAGAATACAGACTCCTCTCATCCGAATGGTGCAATGAACCAGTTAGAGAAACTTGAAGACGGCAACGTAGCGGAATTATTCTTCTCACTTCGAACGTTGAAGTCACCGGAGCAGGTCTTGGAGCTCCTGTCGGACTATGATGTTAGAGCGACCAATATGGCTGTTTATGCTGGTGAACTGAAGGAATTCAAGCT
Organism: Paenibacillus sp. GM2FR; assembly: GCF_002803325.1. NCBI lineage: Bacteria > Bacillati > Bacillota > Bacilli > Caryophanales > Paenibacillaceae > Paenibacillus > Paenibacillus sp. GM2FR. The sequence continues at coordinate 797,109 of NZ_MKZM01000009.1, forward strand.
GGGTAATTATAGCTCTAGCAGCGCTGGTCACACGATTCCCCATCTTACATTGAGGCCCAGGGTTATGTTTGACGATAACCATTTCCTTTCTGCCTGGCATACTTTTTTCTCGCTGGAGGCAGGAATATCGGACGATGTGCAGCAGCTGATCGCCGACGTTGAATGGATGACCAACAATATCAAATATAACGGTGCGGATGATGACAAACACCGGCTGGCCTACTTGAAGAAAAATGGAGTTCAAGTTTATGGAGCAACCGTTACGGGACCTGTACGGGAGCTGGAGAAGCTGAAGGAGGAGTCGGAATTCTGGGGATTCCGTTTGGGCCGGATCGAGGTATGGAATTGGAGTTAAGACAGCTTGCGCTGCCTCCCTTTGTATAACCAAACAAGAAGGAGCTGGTGGGTCGCACAACGGTAGCGGAGAGGACGAAACGATTCTATACAAGCAACAGTGATGGGACGAAACGATTCGTACACGGAGCGTCTCCTAACAGAAAAAGGGGGGATCCCGTCAGATCTAAGATCTTTTTGGGCCCCCCTTTTGTTAAGAATAAGCAATACTAGACCATGCCGCTAAGTCATCTTCATAAACTAAGTTAAATATTTATCCCGTAGAATATTCAGGTGATGAAGCTCATGCCCTGCAATGACATAGGCGGCCGCCCGGGCGGAGAGCGGGTAATTGTTGAATGTGCCCTGACGCAGCAGTGCTTCCTCCGTCAAGCTTCCAACCAGCGTAATGGTAGACTGCCGGACGGCAGCATAATCCTTAAGGGCTTCCCGTAACGGAAGATGGCTGAAGGGAGAGTTCTGGACAAAAATCTCCCGGTCATACCCCGAAAATTCACGGGCATCTCCACGCGCGATGTAGAGAATGCGGTAATTCCATAAGCGCTCTACATCGGCGATGTGTCCAACCACCTGTTTTAGACTCCATTTCCCTTCCGCATAGCGAACATTCGCTTGTTCTTCCGTCAGATCGCTGAGCGATCTTAGCGTTTCATCATGCTGTCGCTGCAAAACCTCGGCAATATGGCCTTCGGGGACAAGAGAGACGTATTTTTCGGCGAGGGGTAAGTATTCATTAGAATCGGGCCTTGTATTCATAACAAGTTCCTCCAGATCAATTAATAAGAGCTTATGTTAAAAATATGCCGACAGGTCAAAATGAATGAATGATCAGGTTGCTTGCGCCCAGATCAGATGGACGATGCCGTTCCAGTAACGTTCCGTCTTCACGATATTCAGTTCCGAGGCATTCGCGATATGGATCATGTCCCTATTAAAATGACAGCCGGATATCCGCCGTCCTGCGGGGTTGATCAGGTGCTGCATGGCGCCAAGGAATTGGTTCGTGCTCATGCCATGCTCCAGTAAATAAATGCGGCCGCCAGGCTTGGCCCAGCGGTTGATTTTATTCAAAGCTTTGACCGGATCTTCATAGCCGCATAGCGACAAGGTGGATACAACGCAATCATAGGAACGTTCCGGCAGCTCCAGCGTTTCGATATCCCGTTCCAGGAAATTGGCCCGAATGCCAAGCTCGGAGGCCATACGCCGCGCACGGTTTAACATCTCGGGACTGAAATCGACAGCCGTGACGTTCACCTTGTCGCGTTGATAAAAGGGGAAGTTCGCGCCTGCGCCGACAGCTACTTCAAGCACGTTACCCTCTACATCCTGAAGCAGCCGCTGTCTCCACTCACCGAGCCTGCGCTGTCTGGTGTTTCTTTCATATATCGCTGCCTGCTTATTGAACTTCCGAATGAGGGATTCTTTATTCACGCGGGATTCTCCGGGCAACGCCGGTTTTGACCGCCGCTTTCACGACAAGCTCACGAATGGCTTTTACGACGTTCTGGTTAAATACGCTTGGAATAATATACGACGGGTTGCGTTCCTCATCCGATACAGCGGATGCAATGGCTTCGGCTGCAGCCAGCTTCATCTCCTCATTAATCGTGGTCGCTCGGCAGTCCAGGGCCGCTCGGAAAATACCAGGGAAGCAGAGGACGTTATTAATCTGGTTCGGATAATCCGAACGTCCGGTTGCAATGACGCCTACAATATCCTCAACCTCTTCCGGTTTAATCTCCGGCGTAGGGTTTGCCATTGCAAACACGATCGGATCTTTAGCCATGGCCTGTACATCCTCACGACGAAGCAGGCCGCCGGCAGAGAGGCCGATGAATACGTCGGCACCTTGGATCACTTCGCGCAAGGAACCTTCAACCTTATTCGGATTCGTATGCTCTGCGTACCATTGCCACATACTATTGTTGTAAGTTTTTCCGGCAACCAGTGCACCTTCACGGTCTACGCCAATGATGTCTTTGACACCGGCCGACAGGAGGATTTTGCTGCATGCTACGCCTGCAGCTCCGATTCCGCATACCACGATCCTAACTGTATCGATGGATTTCCCGACAATTTTCAGCGCATTGATCAGTGCCGCATACAGAACGACCGCCGTGCCGTGCTGGTCATCGTGAAACACAGGAATATCCAGCTCATCCCGCAGTCGTTGTTCGATCTCGAAGCAGCGCGGGGAGGAGATATCCTCCAGGTTAATGCCTCCAAAAGCTGGAGCCATTGCTTTGATGCAGGCAATAATCTCTTCTGTATCCTGGGTATCCAGGCAGATCGGGAAGGAGTCTACGCCCGCAAACTGTTTGAAGAGCATCGACTTTCCTTCCATGACTGGCATGGCCGCATAAGGACCGATGTTGCCCAAACCGAGCACGGCGCTTCCGTCCGAGATGACGGCCACCGTATTTCTTTTAATGGTAAGCGTAAAGGCCTTTTTCGGGTCCTCTTGGATGGCTGCACATACGCGGGCAACATCTGGTGTATAGACGCGCGACAGGTCATCGCGGTTTTGGATTGGAATTTTGGGCTGGGTTTCGATCTTGCCGCCGAGATGCAGCAGGAAGGTACGGTCCGAAACGTTGACGAGCCGGACGCCTTTTAGATTTTTTATTGAATTTGTAATTTTACCGATATCCACGCTGTCCGTGACCGTGATGGTAATATCGCGTACGGTAATGTGGCCGCTCGCCTGAATGACGTCGATGGCGACCATGTCTCCCCCGGCTTCAAATATGGCGGATGCAACTTGACCGAATTTGATTTCCTGTGTATTCATCTCTAGTCTGAGGATAATGCTTTTTCCTCCGAGTCCGTTGTTTTCCATTACTACCTCCAAATGTTTGATCGATTTCGTCCTTCTAAGTGTATGTAACTGTGCAAAATGTTAACGTTATCATAGTTCGCTGAGCAGTGGTCAATTTCCTGTTTCATTGCAAAGAAACTGTGATATATATAGGAAGAATTTATTGGAAATGCGAATGCTACGGAGTATAATCGAAAGCATCTTATTGTGAAGGAGAGAGCTGCCATGAATGCCAGAATCGAGGAGCTTGAAAAGCGTTTAACGACCCAGCATCATAAAGACCTGTTTCTTCAGATGAAACATACGTTGAAAGCCGTTGATGATTTGGCCGAACAGCACCGGGTCTACCAGGCCGTTCAGGCACTCAGTGGTACACGTATTGTGGGGACGGAGGAAAATGTTTATTTTGACACCTTGAATCAGGTCAAGGAACAAATTGTGCATACCCTGGAGCTTACGATTGAGGATTTGGAGCACAAAGGGGATAAACATTACAAGAAGCATTTTAAGGACGGCGTGGAATAGGAGTAAGCTGCACGGTCTGGACGGATAGAAAAACATGGATAAAAGCATGATTCCCCCAGGGGAGGCATGCTTTTTTTGTGATTTTTTTTCTGCAATTTCCGAGTGTTATCATAACATTTCAGGTTACATAATTATCCAATTTCATTGAAATGTGTAACAAATCGTTGATTAGTGTTATGGGATACGGCTTTCAGATGCTTTAAAATAATGATAGTACTGGTAAAGCTTGGACGATGGTTGAGCAAGATTTCCAAGTTCAGTCAAGTTTCAGTCAAGTTAAGAGGGCAGCTACTGTATCAAAGAAAGGGAGGTGGCCTGAGCAGCCGGAGGTTATGTAAACGCTTCAATTATTATCTTTTATATTAAAGGAGGATTAATTGTATGACTTTAAGTTTGCCGAACAAAGCTTGGCTCAAGCATCTAATCATTGCCGGTTCCACGATGGTAGTGATGACCTTATTCATGGTCTTATTTGCAGATAAGGCTTTTGCCCACGGATATGTCGATTCTCCAGGCAGCCGCGCCATTCTGTGTAAGCAGGGGCAAAATACCGATTGCGGCGCAATCGTGTATGAGCCTCAAAGCTTGGAAGCTCCTAAAGGCTGGCCGAACGCAGGCCCGGCCGATGGCAAAATCGCCAGTGCAGGCGGCGCGTTCCCTAAACTTGATGAGCAATCCGCAACTCGTTGGAGCAAAGTGAGCATTTCCCCGGGAACCACAACGTTCCAATGGCATTTGACAGCCAACCATGCAACGGCAAGCTGGAAATACTACATTACGAAAGACGGCTGGAATCAAAATGCTCCGCTGAGCAGAGCTTCGTTTGATCTGACGCCTTTCTGCTCCATTGACTACGGCGGTGTAAAACCTCCGACAAACTATGCTTCCACTTGTAACGTTCCTGCTAAATCCGGTTACCATGTCATTCTGGCAGTATGGGAAGTAGCTGACACAGCGAACGCTTTCTATAATGTCATCGATGTGGACTTTGGCGGCGGCGGAACTCCGAACCCAGGCGTACCGGCACCGACAGGACTTACTTCCCCATCCCAAACCAACAACAGCGTTTCCTTGGCATGGGCAGCCTCTACAGGTGCTTCCAGTTACGAAATCTACCGTAACGGATCCCTTGTGGGTACATCCACTACCACCTCCTATACCAATACGGGGTTAGCCGAAGGAACGTCTTATACGTATACTGTGGTAGCCGTAAGCAGCACGGGCAGCAAATCATCGGCATCCGCCCCGCTTACGGTGTCAACATCCGGAAGCTCAACGACCTATCCGGCATGGAGCGCAACAGCCGTTTACTTGGGTGGCAGCAAAGTCAGCTACAACGGCGTGAACTATGAAGCAAGATGGTGGACTCAAGGCGAAACTCCTGGATCTGCCGAAGTTTGGAAGGTTATCCCTTAATCGATAGTGTGAGAGGATCCGGCGTCTAATGACTGCCGGATCTTTTTTTAGCAGCCGGGCAGGGAATGAGAGAGTCGGGGAATCTTTTCTTTGGTTACTTCCATTAATAAGCGTAGAGGAAATAGCTTCCGTCGGCTACGCATCGCATTGACCCTGGTGGCTCCTGGAATTACCTATCGAAATGTTGTGGGCTCACTGACTGTAAGGTGTTCTTCATTCGATGATTTCATGGTTTCGTCAACTTTAACGGACTCTAGTTCCGTTATTTAAGATCATAACCCGATTTTTCACAATGTACCGGACTCCAGATCCGCTATTTCGAGAATTACAGGAGCAAATACCGATTAAAACAGCAAATAAGATCCGCAGGGTCCGCTAAAGTTACTAAAAGGGTTGTTTTCTATGAAATAAGGTATTCTGAGTCCGTTAGGAAGTCCTTATACCAAAGAACAAGTACATCGTGCGCACTGTGCTCCCTGTGCGCACGTTGCGTGGTCCGGGGCATGCTTGGATTGGCTGTCGACCGTTGAGTTTTGGACGTATTGAATGACATGGCGATCGTATGTATGGACGTTCAGTGAATTTCTGCTTATTGCTTTTTTGTGGTTTTAAGTGGGGATCGCGAAAAAAGAGCGAGTATGGATGGTAAACATAGCAGTGGAATATAAATAATCAAGCTGCCGGCAAGCAGCAGCTTGATCTGGGCACCCCTAGGGGTGCCTATTGTGTTTTCTGCAAGGAGTATGTCCAGGTATGCCAAGGTACGCAAGGTGTGCAAGCCTCAAACCCTGTACACGGTAATGCCCCGTTCCTGAAACGGCTTGATATCCGAGTCGGAAGCCTCCGTGCCGGTGACAAGGGTATGTATCGCGCTGTTGGGAGCAACCGTGTGCAGAGACAGCTTGCCGATTTTGCTGTGGTCGGTGACAACGACAATTTCGCCGGCGGCCTGTATCATGTTCTGCTTGGCCGGGACGAGCAGCGCTTCCGGGTGCATGAGCCCATGCTGAGGATGCAGGGCAGGGGTACCGATGAACGCTTTCTCGACGTGCAGGGATTTCAGCACATGGTCGGTAAACATGCCGTTTAGCATGTAACTCGAGGGGTACAGCTCCCCGCCGGTCAGGATGACTTTGATGCCCGGAGCATCACGAAGTTCGACGGCGACGTTCATATCGTTCGTAATGACCGTAATGTCCGAGCGGTGCACAAGATGCGTTGCAATATGAAGGGTGGTTGTTCCCGAATCAATGATGATATTCTCCCCGTCTTCCACGAGTGAAGCCGCGAGCTGACCGATGCGTATTTTCTCGTCCCGGTGAAAGTTGGTTCGCTCATTAAAGGACGGCTCGTTATGCGTCCATTGCTCCATGATGACCCCGCCATGCGTGCGTTTCAAAGCGCCTTCCTGTTCTATCTCCGCCAGATCGCGGCGGATGGTGGCTGTGTGAACACCGAATTCCGATGCCAGCGCAGCAACCGTTGCCGTTCGGTATTGTCTTACATAATCAATGATCCTTTTCTTTCGTTCATGTGCCAGCAATCAATAATTTCTCCCTTCCTAAATGGACAATGAGCTGTAGAGGTGCGTTTGTACATACAATGCGCACTTTTGCTCTTTTATGCTTAAGGACTCCATGTCTATCTAGTGTACTCCCATTATGTTAATGCCATGTTAAATCCCTTGATGCGAAGCGAATTTACAAAATCCGTACGAAGGTCTAACACTCTCCTAATATTGCACATCTACAATCGAATTAAATAAAAATGAACAAAAGTGATCATTACCTGTGCATTTAATGCGTACTTATTATCAGGTACATGTAAGGGATTTCATTTTTATGGATTCATTTATTTTTCGCTTGTCATGACAGCATCATTACACTTTCGTGAGGGGGATCGCTCTTGGCATCCATTGAATTTGTGAAAGTAAGCAAGTCGTTTGATCGTCAAACCGTCATACAGGACCTGGATCTTACCATCGAGGACGGAAAATTCACCGTGCTGGTCGGTCCGTCCGGTTGCGGAAAAACAACGCTCCTAAGGATGATCGCGGGCATTGACCCTCAAACCTCCGGTTCCGTTCTTATCGATGGCAAGGATGTTACGCGAATTGCCCCGGGTAAGCGCGGCGTGGCCATGGTATTTCAGAATTACGCGATCTACCCGACGATGTCGGTCCGCGAGAATATCGAGTTTGGACTCGTGAACAACAAGGTTCCCAAAGCCGAGCGTACACGTCTGGTGGAGACCATAGGGGCAACCGTTGGACTGAACGATTACTTGGATCGTAAGCCTTCCACCTTGTCCGGCGGGCAACGGCAGCGGGTGGCTTTGGCCCGGGCGATGGTTAAGAATCCGTCCGTATTCCTGATGGATGAGCCGTTGTCCAATCTGGATGCCAAGCTGAGGGTTCAGATGCGGATCGAGCTGATTGAACTGCACAAGAAGCTGGGAACGACCTTTGTCTATGTGACCCATGACCAAATCGAGGCGATGTCGATGGCAGACACCATCGTGCTCATGAACAAAGGCGTCATTCAGCAGGAAGCGCCGCCTGAAGTGGTATACCGCGAGCCCAGCAATCTGTTTGCGGCCCAGTTTATCGGGGTACCCCCCATGAACATTGCGCCGCTGGGCGACGATCGTACCACATTCGGTTTTCGTCCGGAGAGCGTCGTGATCGGCACAGAACCGGAATCGTTCCATTATACGGCCAAGGGTGAGGTCATCACGCGTGAAATGCTGGGCTCCGAGACGATTTATCAGGTGAGGACAACGGAGGGTCAAGCATTCATGGTGAAGTGCCAAGATGACAAATTCCATGTCGATCAGGAGGTATATCTCGGCGTACCGGCGGATAAATTGTTTTTCTTCGGGGCGGATGAGAACCGGATCGAAGAGCAGGACGTCCGCTATAGGGAGTTCATGGAGCGGCTGAGAGGGCTGGCTCATGGATAAGAAGCGGATCTGGGAAGGGATCAGGCCCTATGTGCTGATCGCGCCGGCCATGGCGGGGATCATGCTGTTTGTGATGTATCCGGTAGGTTATCTGATTTACTTAAGCCTGTTCAAATACAACCTGATGAACAAGGACAAGAGCAAGTTTGTCGGACTGGACAATTTCACCCAAATTCTGGGCCGTGGGGATTTTTACAAAGCGCTCTGGAACACCTCCGTCTATACAATCGGCGTCGTGATTCTTACCATGCTGCTGTCCCTGTTGATTGCGGTGTGGCTTAACAAAAAGGGGCGTTTCAATTCGGTCGTTCAGGCCGGGATTTTCACGCCGCACGTCGTTTCCATCGTGTCGATCTCCCTGGTCTGGCTGTGGCTGATGGAGCCGAATCAAGGACTTCTCAACTATCTGTTCAAGCTGGTTGGGCTCCCGCCGTCCGCATGGCTGCAAAGCTCCAAGACCGCATTGATATCCGTCATTATCGTATCGGTCTGGCAGGCCATCGGTTATTACACCCTGATTATCGTGGCGGCCCTGCAGAGCATATCGCCAAGCATCTATGAAGCGGCGGCGCTGGATAATGCCAGCAGGTTCAAGGTGTTTTACAAAATCACATTACCGATGATTTCGCCGCAGCTGTTTTTTATCCTGATCATCATGACGATTGGTTCCTTCAAAGTATTCGACACCGTTCAGGTGATGACGGGAGGAGGACCGAATAATGCAACGACCACGCTTGTGTATTACATATACGGCTTCCGAACGACCAATATTGGTTATTCGGCCGCGACAGGCGTTGTGCTCATGGCGATTATCGGATTGCTCACATTCATCTATTTCCGGCTGCTGTCCAAGAAGGTTCATTATCAATAAGGCTTTGGCCATGCAGAAAGGAGGCACAGTTTGAAGACCTTTGACTTAAAAATCGTATGGACGGCGCTGGGCTATTTGCTGAAGGCTGCAGTGCTCATGATTTTCATCTTCCCGTTCCTGTGGATGATCTCCACATCGCTCCAGACATTCCGGGAAACGATGACGTTTCCGCCGACGTGGTTTCCGGCCTCACCGCAGTGGGGCAACTTCGCGGAGGCGATGAATGCAGGTCCTTTTCTGACCTATTTCAGGAACTCGGTTGTTGTCACCGGATCCATCATCATTCTGCAGTTCCTGATCATGATTCCGGCCGCGTATGCATTTGCAAAGTATAAGTTTCCGGGAAAAACACTGCTGTTCGGCATGATCCTGCTGGCATTCATGATTCCGGGCCAGGTTACGTTCATACCGGTCTATCTGATGATGGCGGATTGGGGATTGGTCAAAACCCTGCTGCCGCAGATCATCCCGTTCATCTCGAATGCCTTCGGCATCTTCCTGCTGCGACAGTACTTCATGCAGATTCCGGAGGAAATCATTGAAGCGGCCCGGCTTGATAATGCGACTGAATTCAAAATCATTCGGAAAATCATGATTCCCATGTCGAAGCCGGCACTTGCTACCATCGCGCTGTTCAGCTTTGTCAGCCACTGGAATGACTATTTCTGGCCGCTCGTCATGACCGACTCCGCTGCCGTCCGGCCGTTGACCTTGGGGATCGCCATGCTAAGGGAGACCGAGGGCATCAGCAACTGGCACATCATTATGGCCGGCAATGTGATGCTGGTGGTGCCTATCCTGCTTGTGTATGTGTTCTGCTCAAAGCACATCGTGAAGGCTTTTGTTTATTCAGGCATTAAATAATTTCAGGAAACGACAGGGTTCAGCAATTCACAATCGAATGATTAATGGAGGAATGAGTCATATGAAATCCAAATGGTATACACTGCTATCCGTCATTATGCTGTTCAGTTTGCTTGCCGCGTGCGGTGGTGGGAGGACTTCCGGTAATACTGGCGAAGCGCCGGGAAGCGGGGGGACCGAAGCCCCGTCCGGAGACAAGGGGAAAACCACGGTTCAGTTCTGGCACTCGCTGGGCGGTAAGAATGGGGAATACATGGACGCACTCATCCAGCGCTTTAATGCATCCCATGAGGATATCGAAGTAGTAGGCACCTTCCAGGGAAGTTATGACGAGACGGTAACCAAGCTGCAGCAGGCGATAGCATCCGATACCGGTCCGGATGTCAGCATGCTGGAGCGAGCCTACGTTCAGATGTTCGCCGATTCGGAAGTGCTTGAGGATCTGACGCCTTATCTTGAAGGCTCTGGCATCAGCGCCGATGATTTTACGGCGGGGCTGATGGGACACTCCATCTTCAATGATCAATTGGTATCGCTGCCGCTGAACCGTTCCACCCCGATTCTGCATGTGAACAAAACCTTGCTGGATGAGCAGGGGCTTCAAATTCCGACCACATGGGAGGAGCTGAAGGAGGTCGCAAATGCGCTGGTGGTCAAGGAAGGCAGCGAGTATAAGCGATACGGCGTTACGATGCCTTATGACACTTGGTATCCGATTGCCATGATCTCGCAGGCGGGCGGAACATTCTTCAATGATGATAATACGTCAATCGGCTTCGGGGATAACGGCGCCGGCGCCAAGATGTTCACTTACCTTAAAGACCTGCAAAGCACAGGCGCCTTGTATTATCCGCCGGCTCAGGATTCCGGCAACATTGTGAACAGCATGTTTGTGGAAGGCAAGGTCGGCATGATGTATCAATCTACGGGATCGATTGGCGGGCTGTCCAGCGCGGTGGATTTCGATTACGTGACGGCATTCCTGCCTAAGGACGAAGTGTATGCGAATCCGACCGGAGGGGCGAATGTGACCATGCTGTCCTCTTCCAAAAACAAGGAAGCGGCATGGGAGTTCATCCGGTGGATGGAGATGGAAGAGGAAGGCGGTCTTGAATTTATTTTGCAATCCGGTTACCTGCCTTTCACGAAGAAGATGGTGGAGTCGGAGCAGATCCAGGAGCTGTGGGCCAAAGAACCGAATCGCAAAGTCGCCTATGATCAGCTGGAATTTGCCGTTGATACCAATAAGGACGTGGCATGGCCGGAGATTATGCATGAGTTCTTCTCGGCCATGGAAGCGATCATGTATGACAGCAAGGATATTCCGGCTACGCTGGATACCTTCAAGAAAGAGACGGAACGGATTTTGGCCCAATAACAACTGGTAAAGGAGTGGCAGGACATATGATCGAACGACTACGGGAACCATCCTGTATGATGGTGGCTGCACACCGCGGGTATAAATCAGCTTATCCGGAAAATACGCTGCTGGCCTTTCGCAAGGCGTTGGAGTTAGGGGTAGATATGCTGGAATTTGATCTCCGGCTGACCCGGGATAAGGAAGTGGTGGTTATCCATGATGCAACGGTACAGCGTACGACGAGCGGCGCTGGCGAGGTGAGGGATTTTACGCTTGCGGAACTGAAATCTCTGGATGCGGGCGGCTGGTTCGCCCGGGAGTTTGAAGGATTGAAGATCCCGACGCTTGCGGAGCTATGCGAACTGCTCCGGGAATTTCCCGAAGTTCTGTGCAACGTGGAGATTAAGCCAAGCCCCGATGCCAAAGAAACCGCAGACCTGGCGGTTGATGTGCTGAACCGATACGGGTACCTGCCGCGCTGTGTATTCACCTGCTTCGATGCAGAAGTTCTGACCCATATTCATGATACGCATGGTCTGAAGACACAGGGTTTCCCTGGTGAGAAAATGTCCCGATTTGTCTTCGGCGAGGATGGAGCCTACTCCAAGATGTGGGCAATCGGCGTGGAGATGTCGCTGCTTACGCCTGAGCTCGTTGCCCGGTTCCAGGAACAGGGGCTCCTGGTTTGGAGCTATTGCCCCGATGATGAGGAGGGTGTTCGCTATTCGCTGGAATGCGGGGTCACCGGCATGACCTGCAATGACCCGCTCCCGGCGATGGCGGTGATCGGAAAGAAGGGCACGCTGATATGACCTCCATTTTATCGAATGTCCGAAGTTTGGCTGCGGATTTACCTGCTGGGCAGCTTTCGAATCTGGACGAAGTGGAGTCTATTCAGATCCAGTCCGGAGCTCTGCGCGAGGTCGCGGGTTACCTTGAGACGAAACGGTGGACCTCGGTGGTGATGGTCGTAGACGGCAATACCTATGACATAGCGGGCCAGCCGCTTGCGAACCTGCTCACGAAATCCTCGATTCAGGTCCAAGTCACCCGGCTTCTTCCGGATTGGAAGGGAGATGTTATCGCGGATGAGGTTTCCCTGATTCAGATCATACTGGATATCCAGCAAAGCGGGCCGAAGGCGGTGCTGGCGGTAGGCGGGGGAACGATTCACGATATTAGCCGGTACGCTGCTTATACCGCGGGTATCCCGTTCATCTCGGTACCCACGGCCGCTTCGGTGGATGGATTTAATTCCAAGGGAGCGCCCATCATTATACGGGGCGAGAAGAAGACGATTCCGGCCATTGGACCGAGCGCGATTTTTGCGGATGTCGATATTCTCATGTCGGCTCCCCCGCAGCTTACCGCAGCCGGGTTCGGGGATATGCTGGGCAAGTATACGTCGCTGTTCGACTGGAAATTCGGAAGCTTGGTGGCCGGCGAACCCTATTTACAAATCTCGGCGGATATTACGCGATCCGCGCTCGACCAATGCGTGAACGGGGTTGAGCTGATTGGGAAGCGGAGTGAGGAGGGGGTGCGCATCTTAATGGGTGCGCTCATCGAATCCGGTTTAGCCATGCTGCTGTTCGGTCAATCCCATCCCGCTTCGGGCTCGGAGCATCATCTGTCCCACTATTGGGAGATGGAGTTTATCCGGCTAGGGGAGAAGCAGCTGCTGCACGGAGCCAAGGTAGGTGCCGCTTGCGTGGAAATCTCGAAGCTGTATCACCGTCTCGGGGAACAGGGGCTTGAGATGAACATAGGCGCCTCCCGAGGTGCGGATGACGTTGCACTTCGGATCACGCAGCACTGGAACGAAATCCGGTCGCATATAACGCAAATCCCGGAGCCGGAAGAACTGGGGGATCTGATGCGAATGGTCGGCGGACCGGCTGGGGTGTCGGAGCTTCCGATCCAAAGCGAGCTGCTGAAGCGGAGTCTGGGTGAAGCCCACAAGGTTCGATTCAGCCGATACACGCTGCTCCATGCCTACAATGAACAGGGATATCTATTCGTAAACTAAGGATCCACATGCAATGAAATAAGGCTGTTCCCTAAAAGCAGATCATTCTGCTTGATAGGGGACAGCCTTATTTACTTTTATCCAACTGTGCTTTTATTCCTCCGTTCCATATAAACTCAAGTAATTCCTGCAACATGTTAGTAACGACTAAAGATATATGAAAAAAATTATATATTCAAGTCTTTTGGACTAGGTAAACCCCTGAGCATTTCGCATTACCACGTCGATGTCGAATTGTGTAAAATGTCTCATCAACCTATCAAAAAATGAACATACCCTACCGATAACTAATAAAGCGGAGTCTTATTTCGCCATTTTATACCATAATTTTTTGACGTAATTTGTTCATTTTTGTTTGTAGAGAGAAAAGTCCTTACAGAAAAAAGAGCACTTGCAAAAATTTTGGACGAATGATCGGATAGGACCCAGGCACTATTTTTGGGAGGGTTTATACAGCATGCTTAAGAGTCTCAAGCAAAAAATGATTACAATGATTTGTTTGCTCTTGCTAGTCAGTCTTGGATCCGTCTTTGCCGTAACTTACAACCGGTCCTCCGATTTGCTTCAGGAGAGTTTGGACAAGGAAGCACAGCTTAGCGCGGAGAAGCTGGCGCTTCAGATCGACCAATTTCTCGACGTGGAAATTGCCAAGGTTGAAACCATTGGGAAATTCGTCACAGGGAATAAAGCGCAGGATTTGCAATTGATACAAGCGGCGCAGGAAGTGAACCCGGAATTTGAGACCTTTTTCTTCTCATACGATTTGACAGGGAAGAACGTCATCAACTTTCTGGGCGAAGTGACCGACGTGTCCGACCGCGTCCATTATCAGGAAGCCGGGAAGGGCGAAGGTAAGCTGGTTGTGTCGGAGCCGGTGCTTTCCAAGCGTACGGGCAACAACATCGTTACGATGATCATTCCGTTGATGAAAGATGGAAAACAGTACGGTTACATGGGCTCTACCCTTCCAATCAACGAGGTGCAGAAAAAAGTATCCTCCCAGACCTTCGGAGATACCGGATACGCTTTTCTTCTAAGCAAAGCGGGAACGTTCATGTGGCATCCATCAGAGGAATTCGTTCTTCAAAAGAAGGTCGAAGATGTGGAAAGCACGGAATTATCGCAAGCTTTTGACAAGGTGCGTCAAGGCGAGCTTGGAGAATTCGACTATGTACTGGATAACGTTGAGTACTCGGCGGCCTACGCACCATCCAACTTAAACTGGGGCGTGTTCGTAACGGCACCGACCCAGGAGCTGAACGCTCCGATCAAGGAAATGTCGTTTACTTTAGTCATTATCTCGGTTGCTGCTCTGTTCGTTTCCGCCGCTGCTGCGGTTTGGTTCACGGCACAGATAGTCCGGCCGATCCGCAGGCTCAACGCGGCGGTTAAAGAAGTTGCAGCGGGTGATTTGACCAAAACCATTCAGGTTAGCGGCAAGGATGAGGTTGCCGTCCTTTCCAGCGATTTTAACCAGACGGTATCGCATCTGAAGCATCTGGTCGTTGGGGTGAACGATTCCTCCCGCCAAGTCATGTCGGTCACGGATACCGTTTCGAGCGGGGTGGATACGGCCATGGACAGCGTGGACCGAATCGGTTCTTCCATTCGCCAAATTGCCAGCGGAGCACAAGCTCATGCTTCAAGCTCCAACGAAATCGCGACGTCCATGAGCGACATGGCCAGCGGAATCGTCAAAATCGCCGAGACATCCTCGATGGTGTCCGAAGCCGCGCAGGAAGCCGCTAGTCAAGCGGAGACCGGATCGGTTGTTGTTGAGCAAGCCGTGAAACAGATCGGCAACATCGGCGTGGGCACGTCCAAGGTTGGCACGGCGATTGAACGTTTGAATGAGCGTTCCTCGGAAATCGAGCAAATTTTAAGCTTTATCACGGAAGTGACCTCCCGGATCCGACTGCTGTCCCTGAACGCTTCCATCGAGGCTGCCAGAGCGGGCGAGCACGGACGCGGCTTTGCAGTCGTGGCTGAAGAAGTCAAGAAGCTGGCTGGACAGTCCGAGGTATCAACCGATCAGATTGCAAAGCTGATTACGGAAATACGCGAGGATACGATTAATGCTGTACAGGTCATGGACGTCAGCCGGAAGGATGTACAGGATGGCATCGCGCTGATTGAAGAGGTGCGCGAGAAATTCGATAACATTCTGAGTGCGACACGGAACGTGGCTGATCACATTTTGGAGGTATCGGCGGCTTCCGAGGAAATGTCGGCGGGATCCGAACAGGTCAGCGCTTCGGTTGAAGAGCTGAAATCCATTGCGGATTTGACTTCCAATGACGCACAGAATGTGACCGCCGCCGTGGAAGAGCAAATTTCAACCATCAAGGAAATTTCGAACTCCGTTAAACATCTGGAGACGGTCGCTCAGGAGCTTAGCAAAGAGCTTGCCAAATTCAGTCTGTAGCATTCCCTAAATCTTATGGACCGCACGTAAGGGGACTTGAGAGGGGGGATGCCTGGAAGCAAAGAAACTCGAATCGTAACCGTGTAAGGCAGTAAGTCAGGGGAAGTACCAGCAAGACGATGATCAGAGTGTTTCAGGCAGATCGATGCCACTGCCAACTAAAGGGCATCAGGATGTACAACTAGATGAAAACTGGAGGAAACGAAGACATGGCTAAGAATTGGAAAAAGGTATTGCTAGCAGGGGTAGTCAGCTTATCATTGGTAGCAACGGGTTTTGCTGCAAACGAGGTGCTCACATCACCGGAGGTATCCGCTAAATCGGCTTCGACCAATGCACCCGGACAGCTAAAGAAACAAGCGGCTTCCCAGCTTGACGAAATTATCGAAAGAGGCTACATCCGGGTTGGCATGACAGGGGATTACAAACCGTTTACATATTTGAATCCTGTTACAAAAGAGTATGAAGGTTATGATGTTGATGCGATGGAAGAGCTCGGTAAAGATCTTGGCGTGGAAGTTCGCTACGTCAACACCACTTGGTCCAACATGATGAAGGACTTGCAGGCTGATAAATTCGACATCGCAGTAGGCGGCGTTACCCGCAACACGGCAAGACAAAAAACGGCTTATGTGTCCCAAGGGTACATTTCCTTCGGTAAAGCACCGTTGATCCGTGCCGAAGACAAAGACAAATACCTTACAATTGAAGACATTAACAAACCTTCGGTTCGCATTGGTGTCAATCCAGGCGGAACAAACGAAGTATTCGTACGCGAGCATTTGACGAAAGCTAATGTGACCGTCGTTCCAAACAACCTGGATATCCCGCATTTGGTAGCGGACGGTACGTATGACGTGATGATTACCGATACGATCGAAGCGATTACGTATGCAAAAGCAGATTCCAGACTGTATGCTGCATTGACGGATAAGCCTTTCACGAACAGCGAAAAAGGCTACATGATTCCTCGCGGCGACTTTGAATATGCAAGCTATCTGGAAATGTGGATTGACGAAATGAAGCTGCAAGGCAAGTTTGCCGACATTCATAAAAAATGGTTGGAGTAGGTTGCATCGGGCTATGAAACGATAGCCGAACCTTGCCAGCAGATCAGGATGAAGACCCTGATCTGCTGGTTTTTTTTATGTCTATGGGAGGGTTCCGTTTCAACGGATCTAAACCATAGGATACTTTCAAAAAACTTTCTCTATACGTGATCTGTTTTCTGTGAAGGAACGTCAAATAGACGTTTTTTTCTGTTGTCTTACACGGTATCTGGAGCGCTGCCTTGGAGCCCGGAAGGTTTACCAACCAAGCAAAAAGGGTAGTAAATAGACATGGACTTTGACCAAAACTACATCAGGATATGAAATGGGGGGCAGACCATGAAGCTTGGTAAATGGATCGCGGCGTGTTTGGTGATCGTACTGATGCTGACCGCATGCGGAGCAACAGAGGAATCGGGACGCGTGCAGCTTGAATTTTTTCAGAATAAGCCTGAAGCGAAAGGTTCCTTTGATGCACTAATTGAGAAATTTAATCAATCCCAATCCGAGATCAAGGTTGTTCAGGTAAATCCGCCGGATGCGGAGACCGTACTCAAGACAAGAGTCGTCAAGAATGATATTCCTGACATTATCGGCATGGGTGCAACCGATACCTATTCATTGCTGGCGCAAAGCGGCATTTTTATGGATTTGACAAATAATCCGCTGCTGAGTCAGGTGGATGAGACCTATGTCCAGATGCTGAAAGACGTAGCGGGGATGGACGAGGTTACGGGCATTCCCTATTCAACGAACGCTAACGGCGTGATGTACAATACGGAAATTTTCAAGGAATTGGGGCTCAGCGTTCCCAAGACCTGGGACGAGCTGTTAGCTACGGCGCAGAAGGCCAAGGATGCGGGGAAAATCCCGTTCTATTTCACTTATAAAGACGATTGGCAGACGGTGCTGCCGTTTAACGCATTGGCATCCAATCTGGAAGGCATTGACTTTTACATGGATCGGCGGGAAGGCACGGTAACGTTTGCCGAGAAATACCGGGAGATTGCGGAGAAGCAGCTCGCGCTGATGGATTATGGCCATGGGGATAACTTTGGCAAGAACTACGCGGACGGCAACCGGGATTTTGCGAGAGGCCAATCCGCCATGTATATCCAAGGAACCTGGGCGATTCCGGAAATCCGGAAAGCGAATCCGGATGCACCGATCGGCTTCTTCCCTATGCCAACCGGCAATAAACCCGAGGAGA
This sequence comes from Paenibacillus sp. GM2FR, assembly GCF_002803325.1. Classification (NCBI taxonomy): domain Bacteria; kingdom Bacillati; phylum Bacillota; class Bacilli; order Caryophanales; family Paenibacillaceae; genus Paenibacillus; species Paenibacillus sp. GM2FR. Next base: position 814,994 of record NZ_MKZM01000009.1, read on the forward strand.
ATAAACTAATATCGGGTGTCGATACGTTACTTGCCATATCCGAGGATTCGAAGCATAAAGAGGAGGCCCAGCAGTTCATTCAATTTTTGCTGGAGCCTGAGAATAGCAAGCAGTATATAACGGAGCAAACGCTGTTCTCCACCGTTGAGGGCGTAAAGCAGGAGGATCCCGCCGTCGCAGAGCTTCTGCCTTATCTGGAGCGGGGCCAGGTCATCGATTTTGCCGACCACTACATTCCCGCGGCGGTGCAGCTGAACTCGGTGATTCAATCCTTCCTTCAGAACCGGGATATCGACGGGTATCTGAAGAAGCTGGACACCGAATGGGACAAGGTAGCTGACAGGCGTTAACGGGCGGAAGGCGGTATTTTCTTCACACGATATCCAAGAAGCATTGAGGAGGACCCAACATGAACAAGCGGCTTATGCCTTATTACTTGATGACCGTGCCGGCGGTCGTGCTGTTCTTCGTATTTCTGACGCTGCCGGCTTTGCAGGGGGTGTATTACTCCTTCACGAACTGGAACGGATTCGGCGATAACTTCGATTTCATCGGATTCAAGAATTACGTCAATCTGTTTAAGGACGGCAACGTGGGCAATGCGTATTGGTTCACATTCAAATTCGCGGTCGTGGTAACCATCCTGATCAACATCTTCAGTCTGCTGATTGCCATGGGGCTGAATGCCAAAATCAAAGCGAGGAATTTCTTCAGAGGCATCTACTTTCTTCCGAATATTCTGAGTGTGCTGATTGTTGGTTACATATTCAACTACCTGTTCTCGAATGTGTTCACCATTTGGGGACAGAACCTGGGGATCGAGTGGCTGTCCACCAATATCCTGGGCAGTGAACAGCATGCCTGGATCGGGATTGTGGTGGTAGCGGTATGGCAGGGCATAGCGTATAACACGATCCTGTATCTCGCGGGGCTCCAGACCATCCCTCACACACTGTTTGAAGCGTCCAATCTCGATGGGGCGAACCGCTGGCAGGAATTTTGGAAAATAACGTTTCCGCTGATCGCGCCGTTCTTTACGATCAACATGGTGCTGGCGATGAAGAATTCCCTGATGGTCTTTGATCAGATCGTCGCCCTCACCAACGGCGGTCCGGGCCGGGCGACGCAGTCGATCTCCCACCTGATTTATACGGGCGGCTTCGAGGGAGGAGAGTTTGCTTATCAATCCGCGAACTCCGTGATCTACTTCATCCTGATTGCAACGATATCGATTGTGCAGATTCGGTTCCTGCAGAGAAGAGAGGGGGACATGTAATGCGGACGAAAACCAACTGGACGGTGATGATTCTCATCACATTGGGTACGATACTGATCTTGTTCCCGCTGTATATGACGATCACGATTGCGCTTAAAACGCCGGAGGACATGCTGGCTTCCGTATTCGGCCTGCCGAAGGAGCTTCATTTCGAGAATTTTACGAATGCCATAAAAATGACCAATTTCTTCAACGCGCTGGGCAACAGCGCCATGGTAACGACAGCAACGGTGGTGCTGACCCTGCTGACCAATTCGCTCGTCGCTTATGCGATTGCCCGCAATATGAACCGGAAGTTCTTCAAAGGCTTGTACTTTTATTTCATCAGTGCCATGTTCATTCCATTCCCGATCATTATGCTGCCGCTGGTCAAGCTGACAGCCGGGTTTAATATGACGAATCTGGTCGGGCTTACGATCCTGCATACCGTATATGCCTTGGCATTTAACGTATTTGTGTACGTGGGTTATATTAAATCCATCCCGGTTGCGCTGGAGGAGGCGGCCCGAGTGGACGGTACCTCGACTTGGGGGACCTTCTGGAGGATCATATTCCCGATTATGGCGCCGATCAATGCGACGGTGGGCATTCTGATTTGCCTCTCGACCTACAATGACTTCCTGCTGCCGCTCATCATTATCAGCGATACGGATTCCTATACGCTGCCGCTTGTGCAGTATATATTCCAAGGGCAGTTCAATACAGACTTCAATCTGGCCTTTGCTTCATACCTGATGGCGATGCTCCCGATGATCATCATCTATCTGTTCGCACAGAAGTGGATCATCAATGGCATTACGCAGGGAGCTGTGAAATAAGGCTGCTTCCTGCCTTATCCTAGGGCCCCCTTAGTCCTCACCATCCTTTCGCTGCAGCAGGCGGGGGCTGGGGAGCCCACGATCAGCGGCATGTACATGTACGGCCCATAATAACAAAAAGCTGTATTCCAGCATGATATCCATGATGTCATGCCTGGAAATACAGCTTTTTTGCTGCCATAGGATTCTATTGAATTCTATTGGCATAAGGGACTCCTTGCTTATGGCTTGCTATTTTATAATTGCAGCATTTCCCGCTTCTCCGCATCCGGGTCCTCGATGACCCTGCTGTCGTTGTTGAATATCATCGTTGAACGCGATGCCCGATCATAAGCAGGCCACGGCAGAGCCTCTGTATCCGGTGAGCCATTGCGCGCAAATGCAATCCAAGCATCCTGCATCCGGTCGGACAGGGCTTGCGTAGCGGCATCGACTTGAACACCGATGTTCTGAAACAGCGCCAGCGTGTTGAATACAAACGGGATTTCCAGGGCGTGCATCGCTTTGCCGAGAACCGGATGATTCGGCAGCGTCCAATCGAATCGGTACATCCATACCGGCGCGTGTTTGCTCTGAGCGGAAGCGAACTGCAGGGCCGAGCGCCAGAAATACAGGTCGGTCATAATCTGGGCATGTCCGTCGATGCTGTACGGGTACTCCTTGGTGATTGGGGCGGCATCCTCAATGCCGGTCATCATCTCCACGGTGCGGACAAGATCGTTCTCCTTCACAAGCGGCATGTCCGGCCGGAAGAACAAAGCCCCTTCATCGTGATTTGTTCCGATCAGGATCGGCACGTCTTTGGCCCAGCCCGATTGAACAGCCTGCAGCGGATCATGAGGCAGCGTGTCCGGTTCCAGCACCGGCTGGAAGATCATGTTGACGCCGGCTCCAATTCGTTTCTTCAGCCGTTCCCCGGCTTCAAATATTTGCTCACCTGTGAGGGATTCAAGCTGATGGGCCTTATCAGGCGTTATGTCCAGCTCCTTAAGCAAACCAGCCGTTACCATCTTTGCCTGTTCCGGAGCCATGACCTGGGCAGCACCGCTTTGCATGATGGCCCGGTGGAACAACCCTTTGGCTGCCGGCATTGCTAGTAAGGCTGCAATGCTCATGCTGCCGGCCGACTCTCCGAATACCGTCACTCGCTCTGGGTCGCCGCCGAAGGCCGCGATATGATCCCGCACCCATTGCAGGGCGGCGATCTGGTCCAATAAACCGGTATTGGAGGAATAGGTTTCACCGAATGGAGAGAGATGGAGAAAGCCGAGCGGACCCAGCCGGTAATTGAGCGTTACCACAATCACGTCTCCACGGAGAACGAAGGGCGCGCCGTTATAGCTTGGCAAGCTGCCCGAGCCTGTGACAAAAGTGCCCCCGTGAATCCATACCATGACGGGCAGCGGCTCCGCCGGCGTGTTCAGGGGTGCCCACACATTGAGATAGAGGCAATCCTCGGACACCGTTTTGGTCACTCCTCCGCCAAGCATGCTTGAGGTGGATTCAAGCGGTTGAAGGCACATGGGGCTGAAGGCGGTAGCATCTTTTATCCCGTCCCATGGATCGGGGGATACGGGAGCACGGAACCGAAGCGGACCGATCGGTGGCTTTGCATAAGGGATTCCCTTCCATACACGTACTCCGTTTTCCGAACTGCCTTGAATACGCCCGTCTTTTGTTTGAACGACAAGTTCTGACATGTTCTCGCTACACCCTTTCTCTCTACTCTATATATACACTTTACCAAGTTAGCGGCATAAGTTCAAAAAAGCACGAATTTGAGAAATATAGGCAGGAATGTCATGTCACATGAAGAATGTAACAGGGTGGAGTAATATTCGTTGACAACGGATACGGCATCACCTTTTGGTCCAAGTCATTACAGGTATACTGGAGGGATAAGCATGAACATAGCGATTTTGGGCTGTGGAACGATGGGAACGGCCTATGCGCACAACTTGGCGAAAATGCCGGGAGTAACGGTGACAGGCGTGGTTGATATTAACGCCGGGCGGGCTGAGCGGGCAGCAGCTTTGACCGGGGCGAAGGCATACACGGATGTAGAGTCGCTGTTTGAACAAAAAGATTTGGAAACGGTTGCGGTGTGTCTGCCCACCTATCTCCATAAACCGTTTGTACTGAAGTTAGCTGAAAAAGGACTGCACGTCATCTGCGAAAAGCCGGCAGCATTAACGCTGGAGGATGCGCAGGAAATGAAGGCAGCCTGTGAGAAGCACGGAGTCCGGTTGTTTATCGGACATGTCGTCCGGTTCTTCCCGAACTATCATGACGCTTATCGGCAGGCCCACTCCGGAAGCATCGGAACACCGAAGATGGCTCACTTTAAGCGGTACGGTTCGTATCCGCAGGGTATGGATGGATGGTATAACGACCCGGGCAAGAGCGGCGGTGTTATCATGGACCTCATGATTCACGATATCGATTTTGCCTGCTGGCTGTTCGGGGAAGTGGAGTCGGTATATGCTTCCATCGTTAAGCGGGATGAGCCTGAGATGGAGTATGCCCAGCTTACGCTTCATTTTAAAAATAGCGCAATCGCCAGTCTAACCGGCTATTGGGGGTATCCCGGACCGTTTACAACGCAGTTCGAGATCTCGGGAGACCAGGGAATTATAAGATTTGACAGCAATCAGGTGCAGTCTCTGGACATTAAACTGGTGAATGCGGAGGCAGGCGAGGGAGCAGCCGTACAGGTTCCTTCAAGCCCAAGCCTGTATGACCCTTATTATAACGAGGTGCAGCATTTTATCGAGTGCATCCGAAACGGCAGCGAACCGCTCGTAAGTATTAAGGATGCTTGCTACGCCGTTGAAATCGCTCAGGCAGCGGAGCAATCGGCCCGGACTGGACAGCCCGTGATGATCGGAGGGACGGTTTCATGAAGAAAGTTAAAGTAGGCTTTATCAGCTTTGCCCATATGCATGCAGCGAGCTATCTATTCGGCATGCTGAAGCGAGATGATGTCGAGGTGGTCGGCGTCGCCGATGAAGACGCGGAGCGCGTGCGCCCTTACTCCGTGGACCGGGGCATACCGTATTATGCAGACTATAATGAATTGCTGGCACAGGAACTGGATGCGGTTGTCATCTGTTCGGAGAATGCGCGTCATGCGGAATTCACCAAACTTGCCGCTGCGGCAGGTAAGCATGTGCTGTGCGAGAAGCCGTTAGGCTTGTCCGAGTCCGAAATGCTGGAGATGATTCAAGTGTGCAAGGATCATGGCGTTCAGCTCATGACGGCTTTTCCTTGCCGTTATATTACGTCCGTTCGTCAGGCGAAGGAAGCGATTGATGCAGGGCAAATCGGCGAAATTTTGGCCATGAAGGGAACCAACCGGGGAACCATGCCGGGCGGCTGGTTTATCGAACGGGAGAAATCGGGCGGCGGCGCCGTATTGGATCATACCGTCCATGTGATGGACCTGATGCATTGGTTTACGGGCAGCAAGGCAGAGGAAGTATACGCCCATGCGGAAACGCTCTTCCATGACACAGAGATTGACGATGCCGGCATGGTCCACGTCAAATTCGCGAATGGCGTTGTTGCTGTACTGGACCCAAGCTGGTCCCGTAATCGCACCTTCCCTACCTGGGGGGATGTCACGCTTGAGATCATTGGCACCAAGGGTGTGCTGAACATTGATTCCTTTGCTCAGAAGAACGATGTCTACAGCGATGTAACTGGTAAAGCGGCGTGGAGCTTCTGGGGCGATGACATGGACGCAGGTCTCGTCAACAGCTTTATCGACAGCATTCGCGATGGCAAGCCGGTCGAAATAACGGGGGAAGACGGCTACTATTCTGCCCGTGTAGCCATTGCAGCGTACGAATCCGCAAGCACCAAGCGCACCGTTCAGCTGAAGCCGCAGGGATAGTGCGGTATGCGGCTTAGCCGTACAGCAGAATGCGCTCGGCTATATAATGCGGGAGTGCCCTGGAGTTCGGGGATCCACCGAATTACAACGGGTAGAGGAAACTGTCATCAGGGATGACATACATTTTTCCTGCCCGAGACGAGGCTGCTGTGAATCACGGAGCCAGGCCTCTGTTGAGGCGCGTCTTAGCTTTCTTATGGCATGAGTTCGCTTGCAATAGGCCTCTTCGATGATCGTAATCGAAGGGGCTTTTTTTATTTCAGAAAGATTAAATTTCAGAGCTTGAGCCTCCCTGATCTCCGCAAGAAGACAGCTTCCGCTATTTGCGATTGGTTTTGCGAGAAATCACGTCGACAGACGGTTATCTTATGTTGGCAAAAAAGATCAAAAACGCTCTTCTCCCGTTTGGTATCCTAATAACAAAGGAGGGCCTGACCTTGAGTACCCAGCGTATCATCCAAAAAAGTATAGCGTACATGGAGCAGCATCTGGAGGAGCAGCTGACCCTCACGGGTATTGCATCCTATGCCGGTTTTTCGCCATATCACTTCCACCGCTTGTTTCGGAAGGAGGTTGGCATGAATATCGCGGATTACCTTAGAAAACGAAGACTCTGTTATGCAGCACAGCTCCTGCTGCACTCCGAGGCTGCGATTATCGACATTTCCCTGCACTGTCACTTCGAGAGTCAGGAGTCGTTTACGAGAGCATTTAAAAAATTGTACGGCATGCCGCCGGGGCGTTACCGCAAAATCTTTGCGGTTCACGCTCAACACTCAAGCTACCAAAAAGGAGAGGATCATATGCAGCAGCAAACGCAATCCGCATTAAAAGGCTGGTTTCTGAGCGGAAGTCATCCGCATGATTATGAAATCGGCGTCGACCGGTCCACCGTCCACCAAGGAAGCACTTCCGGTTACCTAAAAGCCCTTACCCCAATGGAAGATGGCGCTTTTGCGACCATGATGCAGCAGTTCAAAGCCGACAAGTATGCGGGCAAGCGGATGCGGTTCTCCGGCTTTGTCAAAACCGAGAACGTCAAAGAATACTGCGGGCTGTGGATGCGCGTCGATAATCGTGCGGAAGACGTGCTCCAATTCGATAATATGAATGACCGGCGCATTGTGGGCAGCACGCACTGGAATCACTATGCGATCGTGCTCGACGTACCCGAGGACAGCGCCACGATTTCGATCGGTGTCCTGCTGATGGGGACAGGCAAGGTGTGGGTGGACAGCTTCCGCTTTGAAGAGGTGGATCTCAGCGTACCTACGACGAACCTCGACTTTCACTATGAGCTGCTGGAGGAGCCCGCCAATTTATCGTTTGAAGAGTGAGGCAGAGGGGTTTCAAGCTGCTATTGAGAATGAATCCTGGCTCATCGATGGATAGGGGATTCCCCGTACAACCATTAGGCAGAAGTCCCTCCTTATCGGAGGGCTTTTTCTTCATGGATGAATGGTTGCGCTGCACCATATTTACTCCTATGATGGTCTTGAGCAATTATCCCTATCATTCTGACAATCATAGAGAGCATTTAGCGCATTAGAAACTTTTATCATCCGCATCTTTTCTTGTCCACGATATTTCTGAAGAGTACGAGTATCTATTTACCAAAAGGAAGGTGTACGATGCAGGTAATAACGCTATGCGGCTCGACCAAGTTTAAAGCACAGTTTCGGGAAGTCGAAGCTGCGCTTACGTTAAGCGGACATATCGTTCTTAGTGTCGGTTTTTTTGAGCAGAGCGACGGGATCGAGATCACGGAGGAGCAGGAGCGGAAGCTTAAAGAGCTGCACTTCCGCAAAATCGATATGTCGGACGAAATCTTTGTAATCGATGTGAATGGCTATATTGGAGACAGCACTCGGGCTGAGATTGAATACGCCAGCTGTCATGGTAAGAGGGTACGGTATTATTCAAAGGACCAACTGTAGTAGTCTGCTCCTCGAAGTACCCGCATTTATGATATTCGTTGACGGACAGAACGGACGTTGTTTACTAAAAATCGGTCTTCCGGACGAGCTCGATATCATTCTCTGTATATCCGTTTTTACGAACTAGGATTCAGGATGGGCACTAGCATTCACGCCCATAGCAATAATATTGAATCCACATGCTTTTTTTGTTATAATTCCCAAATGGCGGTGGTGGATTCAATGGATATTTATATGGTTATTCAGCAGTTATATCCGAGTTTCTCGAAGAAAGAACAGTTGGTAGCGAATTATATTCTTCAAGAAGGTCAATCAATTAATAACATGAATATATCTGTGCTGGCGAACCATGTTGGTGTCTCGAATGGGACAATCACGCATTTTTGCAAGAAGATTGGTTGCCGTAATTTTGCCGAATTGAAGGTTCAGTTGGGCAGGCTTCGTACTGCGACGGCTCCTTCGGCGGAGGACAATATTCTCATACAAGTATCTAAATTCTATCAGACGGTCATTGAGCGTTCGAATCAATTACTGGACATTACATATTTGCATCGACTTGCTGAAGCGATTAAGAGCGCAGCACGAATTTACATATACGGAATCGGGAGCTCGGGACTTTCAGCGAAGGAAATGATGCTTCGCTTGCTGCGTATGGGCTTCAATGTGCAGAGTATTACGGATTCTCATTTAATGCTGATCAATAGTTCGATCGTGAACGAGAATGATTTCGTTATTGCGATTTCCAGTTCAGGGGAAACGTCCGTCATTGTCGACGCAACCAGAATTGCAAAGAATAATGGGTGCAAAGTCATCTGTCTGACCAGCTTCTCCGAAAGTACGCTGGCGCAACAAGTGGACTCTTTTATTTTGGTCTCCAATACATTGTTTGTTGATAAAGAAAGGTTTGTAAATAGTCAATTTTCCGTCATGTATGCGATAGATATTTTATGTATGATCTTACTCGAGGATGCGGATTTAAATAGTCGGATGCAAATTACAGTAAATACGATTCTTGAACACAACCGAATGGATTAATAATAAAGCTTTCATCGTACCTGTGAACCTCAGAAGTTGACGTATTTTTCGTCTGCTGGAGGGCACAGGTTTTTTATTGTGATTGTTCATACTAAGTGTCATAGCTTATTTACCAAAAATAAAATTATTTCAGTTAAATTATATTTACTAAAATAATTTCATGATGTAGAATTGACATATCGCGATGGAATACAATGATTGATCCAATAGGAGGAAAATCCATGTTTAAACAGTTGCAAAAGCTTGGTAAGTCATTTATGTTACCGATTGCAATCCTACCTGCTGCGGGTTTGCTGCTTGGGATTGGGGGAGCCTTATCGAATGCGAATACGATTGCTGCATATCCGATTCTGAATACGCGGTTTTTACAAGCTGTTTTTCAAATTATGTCGGCAGCCGGCAATGTTGTGTTTGCCAACTTAGCGCTAATCATGTGTATTGGTCTTGCCGTGGGGCTAGCGAAAAAAGATAAAGGTACTGCTGCGCTGGCGGCAGCCGTCTCGTTCCTGGTTATGAATGCATCGATTGGTGCAATGATCACGGTATTTAATCCAAGCGTTGAATCCATTGACACCGGAGTTGTAGGGGCTATTGTCATTGGTATCCTGGTTACTTATTTGAACAATCGATACCGTGGGATTCAATTACCTTCCTTTCTAGGATTTTTTGGAGGCTCACGGTTTATTCCGATCGTCTCATCTTTTAGTGCTATTTTTGTAGGCGGGATCTTCTTCTTAATCTGGCCTACGTTTCAAGGCTGGCTGGTAGCGGCAGGGACTGCTATAGCCGGAATGGGATATTTCGGTACCTATTTATACGGATTCTTGCTTCGTCTTACAGGTGCTGTCGGTCTACACCATATGATTTATCCGATGTTCTGGTTCACAGAGCTGGGCGGTGTCGCCACGGTTGCAGGTCAGCAAGTGGTGGGTGCGCAGAAAATCTTTTTTGCCGAACTGGCTGATCCGAATCATGTTGGAATGTTCTCCGAAGGAACCCGTTTTTTTGCAGGACGTTTTGCTACGATGATGTTTGGTCTTCCTGCGGCATGTCTTGCGATGTATCATTGCGTTCCGAAGCACCGTCGCAAGCTTGTGTTTGGTTTGTTCTTTAGTGCAGCGCTGACATCGTTCCTGACAGGGATTACGGAGCCGATTGAGTTTATGTTCTTATTCGTCGCTCCTTGGTTATATGTGATTCATGCGGCTCTAGATGGTCTATCCTTTATGATCGCGGATATGTTATCCGTTCGTATCGGGAATACCTTCTCTGGCGGGGCCATCGACTTCATGCTCTTTGGGGTTCTGCAGGGGAATGCCAAAACTAATTGGATCTATGTCATTATTGTGGGGCTCTTCTGGGCTGTCATCTATTACCTTGTGTTCCGCTTCTTAATTACGAAATTCAATGTGGCGACACCGGGACGTGAAAGTGATGGGGAGAGCGTATCGGTTGAAACCAAGGACAGTATTGGAGAGACCGCGATGAAAGTGCTGAATGCGCTTGGTGGCAAGGAGAACCTGGAAGATGTCGATGCATGTATTACAAGACTTCGTGTTGCAGTCAAAGATGTATCGAAAGTAGATAAGGATACAATCAAAGAACTGGGTGCTACTGCAGTATTGGAGGTAAAAGGCGGGGTTCAGGCTGTATTTGGCGCAAAAGCCGACTTAATTAAACAAAAGATAAATGAGGCTATTGGAGAAGAATAAAAGAGGATATGGCATGGAGGGAACATATTGTGAAACGAGGATTAATTGTATCATGTCAGGCTTTGCCAGGCGAACCGTTGCATAGTTCATTTATTATGGGACGTATGGCCATTGCGGCAGCCGAATCCGGTGCGGTGGGGATCCGTGCTAATAGCGTTGAAGACATCGAGGAAATAAAGAAGCAAGTTGAGCTGCCCATTATTGGCATTATCAAAAAAGACTATCCGGGCATGCAATCGTTCATTACAGCGACCATGACCGAAGTAGATGCGCTTGTTGGTACGGGGGTTGAGATTATTGCTGTGCAAGCAACGATGGATCAGGATGAGGCATTCCTGCAATCGATCTTTACAAAATATCCTTCGCAGAAGTTCATGGCGGATATCTCCACAACGGAAGAGGGGTTGCGAGCAGAACGATTGGGGTTCCACTACATTGGAACGACACTTATTGGTTATACACCGCAGTCTCAGCATGTGGAGAAGTTCACCGTGCTGGAAGAACTGATTAAGCAGTGTAAGAAGCCAGTCATTGCAGAAGGCAACTTCAACACGCCGGAGCAGGCTGCAAGAGCGATCGAAATGGGAGCTTATTGTGTGGTTGTAGGCAGCGCCATCACAAGGCCGCAAATCATCGCGAAATGGTTCTCGAATGCGGTAAACGAAATTCTATGACAAAAGAGATACAGTTAGAACGATAGCTATCCGCGCACCTTTAATCAAAGGCGGGGCTGTCCCAAAAGTCATTGAAGATGACTTAGGGACAGCCCCGCCTTTTTTCAATCTTGTGCATTCCATATACATGAACGAACGGTTTTACAGATAAAGCACCAACGCAATAATAGCAGCGAGCACGATCCGATAGATCGCAAACGGCACCAGCTTGATCCGGTTAATCAGCTTCAGGAAGAAGCGGATGGAGATCAAAGCGAAGACGAAAGCCGCTACGAATCCGGCGATGAAGAACGGAAGAGCCTCGAGCGTGAAGTATTCCCAGTTCTTCAGCAGCGACAGGAAGCTGGCTCCGAACATGATCGGCACAGCCATAATGAAGGTAAAGTCAGCCGCTGCGCGATGACTCATGCCCAGCATGACGCCTCCGGAAATGGTGGAGCCGGAGCGGGAGAAGCCTGGCCAGAGCGACAGACATTGAATCAGTCCGACGCTGAATGCCTGCCTGTACGTAATTTGATCGACAGTGACCACTTTCGGCTCTTTTTTCGAGCTGACCTTGTCGGCAACGATCATGAAGATGGCTCCGATCACAAGCCCGATCAGTACCGTTTCGGTAGAAAATAAATGCTCGTCAATAAGGTCTTCGAACAAGACGCCCAGCACGCCCGCCGGAATCAAACCGACGATAACCTGGCTGAGTCTCAGTCTGCCCGTACCCGCCGGTACGCCGGCTTCTGGTTTTTTGCGCTTGAGTCCCAAGAGATCCAGGAAGCGGTCCTTGAACACCACGATAACGGCGAGAATGGAGCCGAGCTGAATGACGACCTTGAACGTGTTGGCTACGTATTTCGTCAGAAACTCCTCGGATTTCAGCCACATATCATCAACGATGATCATATGACCGGTAGAGGATACAGGAGCGAACTCGGTCAGTCCCTCGACGATTCCCAGAATAATTGCTTTGAGGATGGTTAAAAAATCCATGACCTATAGTCTCTCCCTTACAAAAAATATTAAATGTAATGATATGAATGATGAATGGCATGAAATGCGTGTGATCCAAAGCTGACTTAAGCTGACTTTCTCCGCTTGCGGAAGAAAAAGAACAGGAACGCAATCACGGCCACAGCTATTACAGCATAAGCGATATTGGAATAGACGTCCATGAAGGCCACGATATTTTCCCATGAATCACCGACAGCGGCTCCCACGCATACCAGAATAACGTTCCAGATCAGGGTACCGATGGTCGTGAAGAGCAGGAACATGCCGAACTTCATGTTGGACATCCCCGCCGGGATGGAGATCAGGCTCCGGATCAGTGGAATCATACGGCAGAACAGCACGGTCCAGTAGCCGTATTTATCGAACCAGGCATCCGCCTTGCGGATGTCTTCTTTTTTGACGCGGAGGATATGCCCCCAGCGATCCACGATTTTTTCAAGCCGCTCAACATCGAGCAGGCGACCAATTCCGTACAGAATAACAGCACCGGCTATAGATCCGATCGTAGCTGCAATAATGACGCCCGGGACCGTCAGTTTCGTGTAGGTGGTCATAAATCCGCCGAAGGTAAGAATGACCTCGGAGGGAATCGGCGGAAATACGTTTTCCAGCGCAATCATCAGCAGGATGCCGACATAGCCGAACTTCTCCATAATGTCCGTAATCCAGTTTTCCAAAAGTTACACCTCTTTCAAAAGATAAGGATGTCTCTGCCATCCTTTATATAAGGGTCTGCTTCAGCTTGCGCAGATACTGGCTGCGGATGAAAAAAAAGTACAGGACCTGCATCATCAGGAAGCTGATCAGCACAATGCCCATTTCAGCCGCAATGGATAAATAGAAATAGCTTTGCAGCGCGATGAAAGCAAAGATGCTGTGCACGATCGCAAGGCTGATCGGTACAAAAAACAGCAGCGCCAGCTGTCCGGTTACGATCCGCCGGAACTCCTTATCCGTCATCCCGAGCCGGGATATCGTGGCATAATGCCTGCGGTCGTAATCCAGATCGGCATAGAGGCGGAAGTACAGGAAGCTTCCTGCCGCGATAAAAAACACCGTGCCCACAAGCAATGCCGCGAAGAGCAGCATATTGTACAGGCTGTCCCGAAGGGCAAACAGCGTGCCGCTGACCGCCAGCGCGTAAGGCCGGTCCATCTCATAACGCACGGCACCGCTCGGGGCCAAGTGAGGGGCGATGCCCTCGGTCTCCGTAAAATCATCCACGTAGAAGCCGGTGTACCATTCCTGCCGGACCGGATCCGTGACAGCGGCGAAGATGTCGTCGCTGACGACCAGTCCGCCGAAACGGGAATCGTCATCTATCTCCGGCAGCAAATATTCCGGCACGCCGACATGATCGGAATAACCGATTTCACGCAGCCGGATGTCGGAATCCCGCAGCCGGTAAGAAGCGTAATCCCGGTTGCGGATATAAGCTCTGTCGTTTTGCGAAGCAATGAGGACAAGGGCCTCCTCGCCGCTCGGCGGCTGTTCGTTAAACGGCAGTCCCGCCATCACGACGGCCGCCTTATAGTCGGAGAACGAGATCAGTGTCAACGGAATCTCCGATGGACCGACCTGCGCCGATGCCAGTACGGCATCCGTATATTTAACGCGAAACGATAGCGTTTCAAACGGTATTTTTCTCGATTCAAGCTCATGCCGGATTTCGTTCAAATGCTGCTCCTCGGAGGCATCTCCCGTTTTGGCGAGATAACCGATGGCGGCTGGGAAGTCCTCGTTGAACTGCTTCGTGAGCACCGGGATGGAGGCAAATACGCCTACCGAGCAAAAAGACACGGCCAGCACGATCGTCACCATCGAGAACATCTGGGCATGATCCTTCAGCCGGTATTGCAGGCTGGATAGCGAGATCAGCTTGGTCCTTCTCCAGGCTAACCGGCGGCTTTGCTTCAACCTCCGCACGAGAGCAACTCCAAGCTGGGTATACAACAGATACGTGCCGATCATCGTCATTAAGGTAACCGGAAACATGCGCAGCGCAAGGGTCGATGCGCTTGTCGTGGCCGCCAGGCCGTAGCTGACCAACAGCAGAGCAGCCGCCAATATGGATAACCACGGCGATGTCCTGGGCGCGGTTTTCGGCCGCTGTCCGGACTGGAACAAGTCGATTAGCGCTTTGGGCCGCAGCAGCCAGGGTGTGCACAGCGAGATGATGAGGAACAGCAGCACATAACTCGCGACCGTCAGCCCCAGCGCGCGCAGGCTCAGTCGAAACGGCAGGGGCGGGACTCCGAGAAAGGCTGAGCCTGCCATCAGGAACAGCTTGCCTGTAATGATGCCGAACAGGATGCCCGTTGCAATCGCGCTTACGCCGATGATCATATTTTCAAGAAACACCATCTTGTTAAACTGGCGGTCCGTCATGCCATGCATGAACAGAATGCCGAACTCGCGCTTACGGGTCTTCAAGAAAGCCCCGACGGAATACAGCACGAAGAAAAACGAGAATACGTACATAATCAGCTCTGCGCCAACCATCGCCTGGATCACAACCTGATAGAACATCTCGTCCGTGATGGAAGGGTGAAACAGGAACAGCGCGCACACAAAGAAAATCATGACGGAGAATGCACTGCTTAAGAAATAGGCCGCATAGGTCCGCTTATTCCTCAGGACATTCCTAAAAGCGAATTGTCGAAAGGTCATGACTTCCTCCTCCCAGCAGCGCCAGCATGTCGATGATTTTCTGGAAAAAGGCTTGGCGGTTGTCACCGCAATACATTTCATTATATAGTTGACCGTCCTTGATGAACAAGACGCGGTCACAGTAGCTGGCTGCCACCGGATCATGTGTGACCATGAGAATCGTTGCGGAAGCCTCTTTGCTCGAAGCGGATAGCGTCTGCATCACTTCTTTGGAGGCTCTGGAGTCCAGGTTTCCCGTGGGCTCGTCGGCCAGAATCAGGGACGGCTCCTGAATGAGCGCCCTGGCGATGGCGGTGCGCTGCATCTGTCCGCCGGAAATCTCGTAGGTATGCTTGTGCAGAATAGACCCGATGCCGAGCCGGTCTGCGATCCGGTTCAGCCGGATGCCCATTTCGTCCAGCGGCATGCCTTCCAGCGTCAGCGGAAGAACGATGTTTTCCTCAACGGTCAGCGTATCCAGCAGATTGAAATGCTGGAAGACGAAGCCCAGCTCCCGGCGCCGAAACAGAGCGGTATCGCTCCTGCTGAGCAGATGGGGATTGCGTCCGCCTATGATCACTTCCCCGGCCGTGGGCTGATCAATGGTGGCAATCAGATTGAGGAGCGTCGTTTTTCCGCTGCCGGAAGGTCCCATAATGCCGACGAATTCGCCTTTGGCGACGTTGAAGTGAATATTGCTCAGAGCTTGGAACGCCACTTTGCCCTCGTAGATTTTGGATAGATGCTTGACGCTCAGGATGGGCATATCTTCACTCCTCTATAACGATGTTATCATTGTAAAAGATTCGTTTGCGTCCATGCCATATTCGTAACTTACAGTTACCTTACAACCTTGTAAGGTTTCTTTTACTGATGTAAGCAGATCGGGGAATAAGCCGCAGCGCTCTTAAAGAGCATGTACTGCCGTTCCCTTCCATCTGCCGGTGGAATTTATGGTGCGATGCGGCCTGCAGAATCCGCAAAAACGATGCGGACCGTCGTTCCTTCATCGACCTTGGATTCGATTTCGAAGGCATGTCCAAGCTTATCGCATATTTGTTTGACCAGAAACAGTCCCATGCCTGTCGATTCCTGGAACCGGCGACCGTTCTCTCCGGTGAAATAAGGATCGAACACCCGTGGCAGGTCGCTTTGGGGAATACCGATGCCCTCGTCCCGGATTTCAAGCACAATTTGATTCCCCCGGATGTAGCCGTTGAAAAAGAGGGTGCCTTGTTCCTTCAGCGTATATCGAACTGCGTTGGTCAGCAGCTGTGTCAGCACAAAAGAAAGCCATTTCTCGTCCGTGGCTACCGTTAATCCGGAATCGATCCGGATGGACGGGTATATTCTCCGCCGGATAAACAGACGCTTTTGCTCGGAGGTGACATTCCGGACGATTCGCTGAAGCGGCAGGTTTTCCACATGGAAATCATGCTCGAATGTATCAAGCCTGGCAGTATACAGCACCAGATCAAGCCCTTTTTTGAGCCGGTCCAGCTCGTCGCCGATCGCGGCAAAACGGGGATCATCGTCATCCTGAAGAATCAGGTGAATGACTGATATCGGCGTTTTCATCTGGTGGGCCCATTGGTTGATGAACTGTAGATGGCCTTCAATCTTATGCTTATAGTTATGCAGATCCGTGGTGTAATGCCGGAACTGGGTTTTCAGCAGCTGATGAAGCGCTTCGGCGAGCGGGGTATGGGAGGATTCTGCCGAGGATTCGCCGGTGAGGGATTCTCCCGGGAGCGGCTGCTCCAATCGTTTATAGAAGGAACGGTTGGCAATGAACCGGAAGGCCAGATAGCCGAGCAGCAGCAGTAAGCTGATGATGCCCGCGTACAGGCTGACCGTCAAATTGCGATAACCGTCCAGCCTGTAGATCAGGGTTACGACAAGGAGCTGGGCGATATAGACAATCATTAAGGGACGCTGCTCTTGCAGAAATAGCCTCATGCTTCGTCCCCCCAGCTCGGTACCAGCCGATAGCCGCGCCCGCGCACGGTTTGAAGACCGTCCTCGATTCCGAGGGCGGTGAGTTTCTTGCGGACGCGGGTGATGTACACATTCAGCGTATTATCGTCCACAAAGGCCTGATCATCCCATATTTTCTCCAGGAGCCGGTCCCTGCTGACAATCTGCTCGGGCTTCTTCATTAATTCGTCCAATATTTTGGCCTCGGTATGGCTGAGCTCCGCTTGGGTCTGTCCGAGCGAAACGGAGAGACGCTCAACGTCAAGCGTGAGTCCGGCAACGCTGAGGACACGCTCATTCTGACCGGCAGCATAGGAGCCGTAGGCCCGCCGGAGCTGGCTCTTGATTTTGGCCATGACAATCTCGTAGTCAAAGGGTTTGGTTATATAATCATCGGCGCCGTTCTCCAGCGCCATCACCTGGTCCATTTTCCCGTCGCGGGCGGAGATGAAGATGATCGGGCAGGTGGAGAGGCTGCGGAATTGTCGGCACCAATAATAGCCGTCGAATTTAGGCAAATTGATATCCAGGAGCACAAGATGAGGGTCATAAGATTCAAATTGATCGCGTACCGTCTCGAAATCATGAACGGACTGCGTCGCGTAACCGAATTTATGAAGATACTCTTTCAGTAGGCCGACCAGCCCGGCATCGTCTTCGACAATGAAAATTTTGAACATATCGATCATAGTCCCTTCATTTGACATTCTCGTACCGTCTGTATTGTACCAAATTGTCAGGATATAAGGAAAAATTACGTGAGCGAAGACAGTAGGTGGCATTAGGGAGAGTGGGGGAGTTTGCCAAACAAATAACTATGATAAATCCAATCGACCAGTCTAAGGAGATCATGAGCATTCATGATCTCCTTTTTGTTGTTTTCTGATTTCGTGTTATTTAGCCATCAAGGAGGGGATGAATGATACCCGGCCATTCCGCACGGAAAACCGTTCCATGGTTAACCGTGCTGTCCACGCTCATCTGACCGCCATGCGCGTTAATAATGGACTGGGTGATGGACAGTCCAAGACCTGCACCGCCGTGCTGTCTGGTCCGGGATTCATCGATGCGGTAGAAGCGCTCGAATAGATGGGGCAGATGCTCCTTCGGAATCCCGGCTCCATTGTCGCTGACCAGCAGTACGGCATGTTCCTTGGTTCTATCCACCGTGACGGTAATCCGCCCTGTGGCAGCATCGGTATGCTGTACCGCATTATGAAACAGATTGTAGATGATCTGCTTGATCTTGTCGGAGTCACACCGGCACAGCACGACTGCTGCTTGAATCGTTACGTTCCTGCCTTGGGCAAGCATCCTTAAATGGGGCTCCATCTCAAACAGCAGCCGATCCAGCCGGGTATCCTGCAGATGAAGCTCCGGCTTGCGGTCAAGCTTGGCTAACAGAAGCAAATCCTCGACCAGTTTCTTCATGCGCTTGGATTCCCCGTGCATGCTGGATAGTGCAGCATGCAGCTGCTCCGGGTTGTCGGCGGCCCCGCGGCCAAGCACCTCCAGAAAGCCGTGAATCGAAGTGAGCGGCGTTCGCAGCTCATGGGAAGCATCGGCAATAAACCTCCGCATCTGCTCTTTGGCTTCGCGTTCCGTTTCAAACGCATCTTCGAGCCTTTTCAGCATACCGTTAAACGATTCCGCCAAGCGGTCAATCTCCCGTTGACCCTGCACGGCAGGAATACGCTCCGCCAAGTTTCCGGCGTCGGTGCGTTCTACCGTTTCGACCATTCGGTTCAGCGGGTGGAGCGTCCGGCGCAGCAAAGGCAAGTACAATGCAACCCCCGCAGCCATGGCAAGTATAGCCAGTACGGCAAAAATCAGCAGCTGCCGCAACAGAACGGCATGCAGCGGCTGTGCATCCATTCCAAGCTGCAGTATACCGGAAGGGCTGTTTGGGCTGCCGTAAGGGCGAAAGACAACGATCTGCTCGGTGCCTTCGGTATTGTCAATCACTTCATACGCAACGGGCTGGCGCTCTTTGAATTGCTCCAGAATCGAGGTATAAGCCCCTGCTGTCAGCTGCGGTGCGGAGAGACCGGTGTCACTGGTCAGGTCGGTGTAGTTTCCGTTCGCCGCGATCTTGGCAAGCGACATATTCGGCAGAAAGAGCATAGGTCTATCTCCCTGACGGGGGTTTTCCGGAAGGGCTTCGTTATTTCGCTCAGCAGGCCGGTTGCGCGGCTCCCGATCAGGCTCCCATAGCTCCACGGGGATAGAGCGAGCCTGGAGGGAAAGCGCCTCGGCTTGATTGCGGAACAGGGCATTTTTCATCAATACATATTGCAATGCGCCGATCAGCACAAGCAGAAGCGCCAAGACGATGAGGGATCGTGACAGGAGCTGCGTACGTAGCGACGGAGGTCCGGATGAACGTGCACGGTTTCGCAAACTCATGGCAAATCGACCCGGTAGCCGGCTCCGCGAAGCGTGCGAATGACCCGGTGTTCCTTATCACCGAGCTTCTCGCGCAGGGATCGGATATAAACCTCCACGATGTTATCCTCTCCGCCAAAGTCGTAATTCCACACAATATTCAAAATGTTCGTTTTACTCAACACGCTGCCGTGTTTGGTTACAAGCAGTTTAAGCAGTTTATACTCCGTGGGCGACAGCTCAAGGGCCGCCTCCTGGTATGCAATTTCTTTCTTCCGGTCATCGATGGTGAATGGGCCCAGCCGGATTTCACCCAGCAGACTCGGGAACTGATTGCGCAGCCTTGCTTGAATTCGGGCAAGCAGCTCTTCGAAACTGAAGGGCTTGGCCATGTAATCGTCCGCTCCAATCATGAGGCCCTTCACGCGATCATCAATCTCGTCCTTCGCGGTAAGCATAATGATCGCGACATCTCGACCCTCCGCCTTCAAACGTCTGCATACCGCAAGTCCGTCCATTCCCGGCATCATCACATCCAGTACGATGATATGCGGCTCGAAGCGGCTTGCTTCCATTATCGCACGTTCCCCATCGGGGGCCGTTCGCACTTCAAACCTTTCATTTTGCAGACCAAGCGCCAGAAACTGCAGTATATGAGGCTCGTCATCCACTAGCAAAACGCGAATACGATGCATTGATTCCATAGCACAAAACTCCTCTTATCTCATTCCTTCAACTTTATCATACGTGCTCTAGCTGAATGAAGTCTGAACGTGAACTGAAAATAAACTGAAAATACACTGAAAAGTGATTCGCAAATATGCATTCTCAATAAGGGAATTTAAGGATGTTGATATATATTCTGTTATCGTTAATACTATCTTAAAGCCGAGATAATCAATGCAGCACCTGTTCAAGGTCAATCATGGATAGGTGAAAGGAGGAGACTGGACATGATAGGAAATGTATATCCACCCGAGAATCAGAGCAAGGGCTCTCTCGATGGAGGAAGGATAACGGAGCAGAAGCCGATCGGTTTCTCCGGAGAAGGGTCTGCCGTGACCCGGGTGGGACCGCTTTTCTATTGGTCCTGGTTCCGTTCGCCCGTCGAAGGTTATATCGCGCCTCATCCCCATCAGGGTTTTGAAATCGTGACTTATATGATTCAGGGAAAGGGCGTTCATAAGGATTCGCATGGCACGCACGATGAGTTGGGGCCTGGAGGCCTGCAATTGATGAGGGCCGGCTCCGGACTAACGCACGAGGAACGTCTGACTGGGCCGGATGCAGAAGGATTTCAGATTTGGTTCGAGCCGTATCTTCGCGATTCATTGAAACAGAATCCTGCCTGTCGTCAGTATCGACCGGATTCCTTTCCGGTAACCCGCATACAGGGTGGGCTGGTTAAAACGATGATTGGCGGTTCCGCACCAACCGATTTATCTGTGGATGTGAGGATGCTGGATATTCAGATTCTGGCCGGGAACGAAGCTCAGTATGAATTGAAGTCCGGCAGGAGAGCAGCTGTGCTTGCCGTAAGGGGAGCAGGCAGCTTTTGTGGCGAAGAGGAAAGCCTTCTATTTCGTCAGCGGGACTTTATGGTAATGGATACGAAGCAGGGCGAGACGCTAAGCCTTAAGGCGCAAGACAATGTGAGGGTCATCCTGATTGACGTACCGGAAAACCCTGGGTATCCGCTCTATTCCAAGAGGCCATAAGGTCAAAAGTTTACAAAATTGTAGTGGAATGAAATTTAGGATGTACGATAAACTAGAGTCTGTCAGATGGGGACACCCGTTTGGACAGGCTTTTTTAGCTTTTTTTAGCTGTAAGAAGGATCGAAATATATTCTCTCATGCAACAATAGTAAGAAAAGATACGTATATATGGTAAGCAGAAAGACCCAACAGAGAATTCCGGCGTTCGTTATACCGGGATGGTTGGGTTATTTTGGCATGTTTTATTTCTATAATAATCTATTTATACTAAATTTAAGTATAAAAAGAGACTAAAGTCCTCCTCTTTGCCAATAGTTGGCATGCGTTTTTGTGAGGATGGTAGCATGCGTCCCGAGACATGGCCTGTCTATAATGATTGCGGGATCACGAAAATGACAATTTCGTCATTCCACAATCTAACGAGATGGGGGAGATACTTATTTTCTCGAAAAAAAGCTTTAAACAATTGATGGCCGGAGCGCTTCTATCAGCAGCTGTTCTTGGTTCTTACGGATATGGGTCTGTGAATGAAGTGGCTGCTGCCAGCGTGCAGTCTGTAACAAAAGGTGTAGCAAGCTCGAACGTGTACATGCGCAATCAGCCTTCTACTTCTGGTAAAGTCTTGGATCGTGTGTATAAAGGGGATAGCGTTCAAATTCTGGGCAGCAGCTCAGGCTGGTATAAGATCAAAACTTCGGACGGCAAGCAGGGTTATGCTTCGTCTAAATATATTAACCAAAGTAATGGATCTTCTAACAATTCCGGCAGTAATTCCGGCAATTCGGGAAGTACCGCGCCCTCTGCCAGTGCCAGCGTTGAAAAAGTAATCAGTGCAGGGATGAAGTATCTGGGCACGCCATATGAATTCGGTTCTAACCGCAGCTCAACGAAAACCTTTGATTGCTCGGCCTTTGTCCGCCGCGCATTTATGGACGGCGCTAACATTACGCTCCCAAGCGATTCCCGCAAGCAAGGGCAGTACATCAAGGACAAAGGAACAGCTGTATATAACGTTAATCAATTAAAACGCGGGGACCTGGTATTCTTTATGAGTTACAGAGGTTCATCGGCATCCGCTTATGCCGGATTGGACAAGTCCAAACAGCGGATCACCCATGTAGCTATTTATTTGGGAGACAATAAGCTGCTGCATACGTACTCGAAACAATCCGGTGGTGTCCTTGTAGGTACCTTCGGTGATTCCTGGAAAAATCGCTTCGTGCATGGCGGAAGCGTCCTGTAACGCATCATTATCAATTTTTATTAAGTATATATTCTTACTTAGAATGTGATAGAAGGACTGTCCGAATAGATCTGAATGATCTTTAACGGGCAGTCCTTTGTTGTTTGGGATTTGCTTTTCACCTTTGATTTCAGTATGGTGGACAATAGAGAACGGACAGCATCAAGAAATGGACAGGAGGGACGACGATGAATGGTGGGCAGCGTTCCCATATCAAACCGGGACTTGAGGTTGATATCGTATTGAAGCAGGATCAGCGAACGGGCAAATTAACCCGCGGCGTGGTCAAGGATATTCTGACCAATTCTCCGAACCATCCGCATGGCATTAAAGTACGCCTTCAGGATGGCCAGGTGGGACGGGTAAAGAACATTTACGAGTCTTGAAATTCGACGCAGTCCTCGGGTTACAACTGGGCTGTCATTAATAGAACCGTTTGACTATAAGTCGATCCAAAACTTCGCAATTTTGAGGAGTATTGGATGCGACTTTTTTGCATTTCTGTGCAACATTGCCTTCTGACCATCCGTCTGGAAGGTTGAGGTGAAATTGAAGATGAAGATGAAAAGCTACCTTTCTATGGGGTTTATCTTGATGGTTATTATGCTAACAGGTTGTGTGAAGCAGGAGACACTAGGGGCGGGTCCGTCTGATCCTTCATTGAATAGAGCTGCCAGGGAAAATCATGCAGAAGTTTCCGACGGGGACTTCTTGTATCGCCTCGTTAGCGAGAAGGGGCAGTACGAGCATGGGGATCAGGTTCAAGTATTCGCGGAACTGGAGTATATAGGCGAGCAGGATGAGGTTACGATTGGCCATGCAGCCTCCGCCTTTTTTTTCCCGATGAAAGAGCTCACAAGAGACTATGACATCAGTTACGCCATGAATGAGCCTTATATTACGACCACGCTGAAAAAGGGGGAGCCCCTGCGCGAGTATTATAAAATGCGTAGCGGATACGGCGGTAAAGACGATAAAAAGTACAAAGATTTCATCCTTTCCCTGAAGGATGGCTTTCCGGGCGGGCGCTACGTCGTCTACGGATCCGCGGATTTCGTGATTGATTCACAGTCGAACGGCGCGGACCAGGGCGATTCGAACGGGGAAGAGCCCAAGCGCTATAAGATACAAGCCGAGATCGAATTCAG
This sequence comes from Paenibacillus sp. GM2FR, assembly GCF_002803325.1. Lineage (NCBI taxonomy): Bacteria > Bacillati > Bacillota > Bacilli > Caryophanales > Paenibacillaceae > Paenibacillus > Paenibacillus sp. GM2FR. Next base: position 838,466 of record NZ_MKZM01000009.1, read on the forward strand.
TGTAAGTGAAGAGAAGAAGTAATAAGAAATACAAAAAAAGGGGTATCTCACAGAACTTATCGACCTGCGAGATACCCCTTTAACTTTCTTATTGGAAGCCTTGGCCTTGATGTGTATTAGGAAAACCCTGTTGGCCAAACGAAGGCTGAATGTGCTGTGTTTGGTTGTGAGCTTGCACGGAATTCTCGACTTGTCTAACGATCTGAGAGATTTGCTGATACTGCTGCATCGCCTGTTGATGGCCTTGAAGGGCAGACTGGATCATCTGTGCCGCTTGGCGCTCACGCTGAGCGAGCTCCTCAAGGCGGGCAGCATTTTGCTGCTCTTGCTGTATCAGCTGCTGGTACATAGCCGAACCCTGCTGCGTTTGCTGGGTCAACTGCTGAAGAATCTGCTCGCATTGGCGAATTTGCTGCGATATTTGCGAGTTGTTGTTATTCATTTGGTACATGGTGTGTATTCCTCCTAAGAATTGTGGTTTCAAATCCTTGGTTAGTGTACGGAAGAATACGTCAAATCATCCTGATTATAATGTGAGCTGCCCTTCCAATATGTGGACAAATTCCTCCAGAAAAGCTTGATCCTGCTGGTCGAAACGGTTCTTCAGCGGACTATCGATATCGAGAACGCCATACAAAGCGCCATCCACCATCATCGGAACTACAATCTCGCTGTTCGAAGCTGCATCACAGGCAATGTGCCCGGGGAATTCATGTACATCGGCAACAAGCAGTGTCGTCTGTTCAGCAGCAGCCGTGCCGCAAACGCCGCGATTCATCGGAATCCGGATGCAAGCGGGCAGTCCTTGGAACGGCCCGAGCACCAGTTCTTTGCCATCATAGAGATAGAAGCCGACCCAATTCGTATCGGACAGAAACTGCTTAAGCAGCGCCGAGGCATTGGACAAATTGGCAATGGCATTGGGCTCATCGTGTATAAGTGCTTTTAGCTGGTTCAGGACCTGGGCGTATTGCTCGCTCCGGGTGCCCTCATAGGGTGTGTTTTGAAACATGTGGTTATCCGCCCTTCCTTTATTCGCGTTGGTTCAATCACCTTAGTATAAGTATATGATATTCGTCAAGGGACAAGCCATGGGAAGAAAAACTCCAAGTGAATCCGGCTGATTCCTCTTCCAGGCGCAAGGGTAATGTATGACATAACCAGGTATCAATTTAATCAGGTGGAGGGAGAGAACCTTAATGCGGGCAGATGTACAGAATTTGTTTATCGGTATTCATATGCTCTATCACGCCCATGAGCGGGATCTAACGATTAGCGAGATGCAGCCCGAGCTGGAGCGCCATGGATATAAGGTTGGCGACAGGGAGGTTAAGCACGAGCTCGAACGCTTGACCGAAGAGAACTTCCTGACGGCGCACGGTGAAGGATACAGCCTCACGGGAGCCGGGATCGAGGAATTTAAAGAAATTCAGAGCAGGCTTAAGGAGCTTTGCGATGAAGTGCTTAAACCGGTGAATCCGAAGAAGGCAGACTCCATGGCGTAAGTAGCTAACAGCATAACATTAAAAGAAGCCCCCGACTCACGCTTTCTTATGCGTGCAGGCGGGGGCTTTTTTGGGCTACCGGTCTAAACCGTTTCAAGCGAGCCGTCCAGCTCAAGCTGGAAAGGATGCGGGGCAGGCGCTGCCTCCGTTTCCGGCTGTGACACCCGTTCAGCTTCTGGCTGAGGTGCTCTCACGGGTTGATCTATATGTTCGCGAAGGAAAGAGTGCACGCTCTCCCGATATTGCTTGGGATCAATATGATAAGCGTTCGCATGGATAGCGCCTTCGATTAGAAGAAGTTTTTTCGGGTCCGGTTTGGCCTCAAACATCTCGATACTCATCCGGGTAGGCACGTAATTATCCTTGGTGCCATGGATGAACATAACCGGAAGCGTGCTGTTCCGAACAGCACGGATCGGGCTGACCTGATCCAGGCTGAATCCGGCTTTACGCCGAATTCTGGCGTTCACCCAGGACAGGAACGGCACAGAAGGGATTTTGTTGATGCGCGTAAGCTGATGCCGCATTAAATCCGTCAAATCGGAATACGGGCAATCCGCTATGACAAGCTTGACCTGCGGATCGGCAATGGATAAATACTCCAGCACGGTTCCCCCTCCCAGCGATTGTCCATGCAGCCCGATGGCCACATTCTCGCCGTATTTGCGGGTAATCCAGCGTACCCACGCTTGCACGTCGTGTTTCTCATAATAGCCGTAGGTGGTATAACGTCCTTCGCTTCGTCCATGCCGGCGCTGATCAATGAGGAGCACGTTGTAGCCCTCTTCCGTAAACAAATCGATGAATTGGGTGGATACGGCTCGCGAACCGGTATAGCCGTGGGCAAGAAGCATCCAATGCTTGGAGCCGGGATTGTTCTCAATGGCTGCGCCGCACAGCTTCAACCCGTCAAAACTCGTGATTGCCACTTCGTTCTTTTGAAGCGATTCATATTGCTCTCTGCTGTACAGTCCGGCTTTTTCCAGTACCGTGAACAGCTTAAGGTCATTCTTTACGCGCATCCGCGTAATCTGCAGATATCCGATTTGCGTAATGGCAGCGGCAATGACAACGACGGTGAACAGCAAGACAATCGCGATATACATACTCAGATGACTTCCTCCTTCTTCCGCACTGTACAAGGGAGCCGTTACAAGCATATTGACGGAAGCCTCCCGAATCCATCAATATATATACATCCAGCTCTAAGGTGTTGATGGGGGACCAGGATACGGATTGATTTTTCGCTATACTCTTATATACACGAACATAGTATCACCGGAAACAGCGCATACAAGTCAGTTTTTTTGCAAGGGGGTTCGAAAACCATGTACGTCTGCGAGGGAATCATTCCGGAGATAAAAGGCCGGCGATTACGGCTGCGAAGAATGGAGGCGGAAGATGCGGAAGCGATGTTCCGCTGCTGGTCCGATCCGAAGACAACCGCTTTTCTGGATTTGCCTCCTATGCATTCGGCTGAGGACGCAAAGGCATTGATTCATTGGCTGCATCTCCTTGCCGAGCAGGACGAAGCCATCCGCTGGGGCATCGAAGTCATCGAGACAAGACAATTGATCGGCAGCTGCGGATTTAATATTTGGCAGCTGGAGGGTGCGTTCAAGGGCGAGTTCGGCTGTGAGCTAATAAGCACTTACTGGGGGCAGGGCTTCATGTCGGAGGCGGCCGAAATGGCTGCAGCATTTGGGTACATATCCATGGGACTAAACCGGATCGAAGCTTTTGTTGATCCGAGAAATGAACGGGCATGCCGATGGTTTATGGAGATCGGCTATGTGCGCGAAGGCGTATTACGGGATTATCGCCATACGCCAAACGGTTATGTGGATGCCGTTGTTTTTTCAAGGCTAAGAAAAGATTGGGAAAGGCCGATAGAGAGGCAGGAGTTGTAATATGCTGATTCAATATGAGAAGGGTAACGCGCTTCTTCATCGATATGATCCATTAAGCAAGCTGGTGATATTATTTTGCACCGCCGTGATCGCCATGCTGCTTGATCAGGCCTGGCAGCAGGCGTTATTCCTCCTGCTATGCATAGGACAAGCCCGATTTGCAGGCCAGGTGTCAGGCAAACAGTTGCTGGGAGGGATCCGGCTGATTGCGATCGTTGCAGTGCCCTATTTCATTCTGACCAGCCTGACGGTCAAAGGAGAAACCGTATGGCTGCAGTGGGGACCCATCACTCTGACGGTAGAGGCTCTGGACGCTGCGGGTGCCATGTCACTCCGCATGTTTACGTTGTTTCTGACCTCGATGGCTTATATCTTGACAACGGATCCGAGAGAATTGGTAGCCGAGTTGACCAGACGCCTTCGAATCCCTTACCGGTTTGCGTTTGGCGTATCCGCTGCGCTGACCTTCATTCCGCTGTTGGAGGAGGAGGGTGCACATATTCTGGCTGCCCAGCAGGTAAGGGGCCATCGACCGCCCAAGGGTCTCGGAAGTCGCATCGGTTACGGATTGAAGTTTGTATCAGCTGTCCTGCTTAATGCGCTGCGTCGTGTTCAACAAACGGCGGGCGCAATGGAATCCAAGGGATTTGGCGCGTATCCGGACCGAACGTATCGTACGGAGGTTAACCTTCCTTCATGGGCGGTCGCATCGGCGGTTTTGTATGTACTGGCAACGGTTTTCGTGTGGTGGATTGTCTAAATTGTTAACCGTTAATGATAAAAATAAGGTTGACGTTAAGGGCGGAAGCATGCAAAATATGAAATGAAGCATCCGAAAGTGTTAGCATAGCCGCCATGGCTGGAAATAAGGAGGACTACATTTGAATTCATCATCGCAGAAAAAATGGTTTGCTTTTACGACGCAGGAAATTATTCTGATGGCGATGCTCGCTGCCGTCAATGCCGTTCTAACTGTATACATAGGGCCGGTTAACAAGCTGCTGAACAGTCTTGGCGGACCCATCGCAACCTCGACGACGACGGGCATCTACATGGTATATGGACTCTTGGCTTATTACATCATTCGAAAACCGGGAACGGCGGTTGTCACGTTTGCGATTGGCGGCACGATTCAGGCTCTGACGGGGACGGTGTACGGCATCGCTTCGTGTTTTGTTGCCGCAGGCTGCTACATGATCGTGGCAGAGACGATTTTTGCCATCTACCGCCACAAAAAGTGGAGTGCCGGCGTGCTCATGCTGGTCGGCGGTGCGATGGTACCGCTCTGGTTCCTGTTCGCGGCCAATATGTTCGGATATACGTCCTGGCCGCTTGAAGTACTTGGCATCGCGCTGGTTGTGCGCATTCTGAGCGGCGTGCTCCTCTGCGGTCTGTTAACCAAAGTGTTAGGAGAGGCGTTAGTGAAGACAGGCCTGCTTCGCCGGTTTGCCGTCGCCGTGAAGGGATAGCTCCATGTCAGGAACAACGGTAATATGCCGAGACCTTGGATTTCTCTATGATGGAGAGGAGCGCCCGGTTATACAGGATTTCCACCTGAAGATCGACCAAAACGAGTGGGTCGCTATCCTCGGGGCAAGCGGCAGTGGGAAGTCGACGCTTTGCCAACTGCTGAGCGGCCTTCTTCCGAGGAGCGGCGGAGGCGCTAGAACTGGGGAAGTGCTGCTGGATGGCATGGATCCCGCAGCGGCGCCGATTGCCGACGTGGCCGAGGCGGTAGGGGTATTGTTTCAGGATCCGGATGCGCAGCTCGTTCAGGGCATCGTAGAGGACGAGGCGGCCTTCGGGCCTGAAAATATGCGGGTTTCACCTGCCGAGATTGAAGAGCGGGTGGTTCAGTCCCTTGCGGCGGTCGGGCTGCTGGACCGCCGGACCGATCCGGTGCGCAGCCTGTCCGGCGGACAGCGGCAGCGCACGGCCTTGGCCGCGGTGCTGGCGCTGCGTCCGCGGCTCTTCGTCTTCGACGACGCCTGCGCCAGCCTGGATGCCGCGGCGCAGGCGAACTTCCTGCAGCTGTGCCATAAGCTGCAGGCGGAGGGCCGGACGCTCATCACCGCGTCCGGCCGCTTTGACGATGTTGCGCGCGCAGCGCAGCGCGTCATCGTCCTGGACGGCGGGACCGTCGTGCAGGACGGGCCGCCGGAGGAGCTGCTGCAACGCTGCGGGGAGCAGCTGGTGCAGCTGGGCTTGCTGCCTCGCCCCGCAGGCGAGGCAGCGGGTGCCGCCGCCGGGGAACAGTCTGTCCCGGCGGCAACTCTCCCGCATCCGGCTGGGCGCCATGCGGGGACACCGGTCCCAGCAGGTTCCATGCCTGCCGCGGTATCCCATGCGGAAGGCGCCAGGCTGTCTGCGGCCTCCCCGCTGCTCCAGATTGATTCGCTGACGTTTGCGTATCCCGGCGGTCGGGAGGCGCTGCGCGATATCGAGGCGGTGATTCATCCCGGCGACTGGGTGCTGCTGACCGGGGAGAACGGATCCGGAAAAACGACCCTCAGCCGCCTGATCATGGGACTGCTGCCGGCTCCGGCAGGCAGCATACGCTGGCAGGGGGAAGATACAAAGGGAATGGCCGTCTACCGAAGAGCCGAGTTAATCGGCTACGTGTTCCAGCAGCCGGAATATATGTTTACGGCTCCGAATGTTTGGGAGGAGCTGATCTACAGCCTTCATGGCGGGCTGTCCGTGAAGAAGCGCCCCGAGCTGACGGCTGGCCAGCAGCAGCGAGCCGGGTTTCTGTTGGACAAGGCGGGACTTACGGATCGTCTTCAGATGTCTCCCTATTTGCTCAGTCAGGGCGAGAAGCGTCTCTTAAGCATCATCAGCCAATTGATGCTGGAGAGATCGCTGTATATCCTGGACGAGCCGACCTCGGGAATGGACTATGCCGCCATCGAGAAGGTAACCGAGCTGTGCCGTTATGTCATCGGGGAAGGCTCGGCCATCCTGATGATCACGCACGATCCCGAGCTTATGAAGCGATATGCCACTTCCTTTATTCATCTGCGGAACGGGAAAATGTCTGTGCAACCATCGCGGTAACCTTTATAATAGAAATGTTACATGATGTGAAAGCGCTCCTGGTAATCGGGAGGCGCTTTTATGCTGTTGGCCCCGGTTTTTTATCCGTATCCATAAGGGATACATACGGGAAACATGTCGGCAGGAACAGGAATCATGCCGGGGCTGTCTAGAGTAAAGGGGACGAAGGAACGTGGGTGTATTAAAACAAGACAAACGCAGTTATATCCTGGTCGGTATTCTGTTATCCACCTTTATGGCTGCGATCGAAGGAACGGTTGTCGGTCCGGCGGGTCCGGCGATTATCAGCAGCTTCGGCAGCGTAAGCCTGATGAGCTGGATTTTTACGGCTTATCTGCTAACGATGGCCGTAACGACGCCGATCTTCGGTAAAATAAGCGATTTATATGGACGCAAGCCCGTATTTTTATACGGCTCGCTGATCTTTCTCGTAGGCTCATTGCTGTGCGGCCTGTCGCAGAACATGACGCAGCTGATCATATTCAGGGCAATCCAAGGGATCGGGGCAGGTGCCGTTATCCCGGTAACCTTTACAATTGTCGGAGACATTTACAATCTGGAGGAACGAGGGAAGATTCAGGGGATGATCAGCTCCGTATGGGGAATCTCCTCTCTGATCGGACCGCTGCTTGGCGGGTATTTCGTGGATTACCTGTCCTGGCACTGGATCTTTGTCTTTAATGTTCCGTTCGGGCTGTTATCGATATGGCTGATTTTCCGTTATTTCAAAGAGGAGCGCACCACCCGCGAAGTATCGATCGATTATGGGGGAGCGGCCCTGTTTACCGTGGGGATGACGGCGCTGCTGTTTGCGCTCGCGGTAGGCGGCGGAGAGAGCTATTCCTGGACTTCTCCATTCATGCTTGGTCTGATGATCGGTTCCGTGGTGCTGCTCGCTGCGTTCCTGGTGGTGGAGAGTAGGGTGAAGGAGCCGATGCTGCCGCTCCATTTATTCAAGATCCGGGATATTACGGTATCAACGGTAGCCAATATTCTGGTCAGTGCGCTTATCATCGGGTTGACCACGTATTTGCCGCTGTGGATTCAAGGCGTTCGTGGCGGCAACGCCACCTTGTCGGGTCTGACGCTGGCCCCGATGTCGATCGGATGGCTGATCGGCTCGATTATCAGCGGGCGCCTGATCGTTAAATCCGGTTCTCGGAAAACGGCGATGATCGGCGTCGTGCTCCTCATAATCGGAGCGGTGGGATTGGCGTTCATGCATAAGGATACGGCGCTGGGCGTGCTGCTGGTCTTTACGTTCATTTATGGCGTCGGCTTCGGTTACATCTCCACCTTGTTTCAGATCATTGCGCAATCCTCGGTCGGCTATGAGGTTCGCGGAGCTTCCACGGCGCTGAACTCCTTCATCCGGACGTTTGGTCAAACCGTGGGCGTAGCGGTGTTCGGATTATGGGTCAATGCGGGAATCGCGGGCAGGCTCGCCGCTGAGCCGGATGCGGCCGGCATTACCAGCGACGACATTAACAAATTGCTCTCTCCGCATGGAATGGCTGAACTGCCGGAAGGGTCAGGCAGCCTGCTGAGCGGAATATTGGAGGGAAGCCTCAATTCCTTGTTTGTGGTGATGGCCGTGATGGCGGTGATCTGTATGTTGATCGTGGCCGCCTTCCGCAATGCGCCCCCTGAACCGGAGGCCAGAACGGAAGAGACTCAGCTGTCAGGCCATTGATCGATGGACTCATGCAAGGCATATATTTCATATTATAAGTTTAACAGGACCCCGCTCTCTTTGAGGCCGGGGTCCTGTTTTTTTGTTTCATGCGGTTCTTGGTGGACTGCAAACGGCCATCTCGCAGCAAATCCCCTTCGAAAGTGCCCGGAATCTTGCTTTTATGCCCTACACGGCACAGGGCGAACTCCGATATAATAAACATATTTCGCTTTATAAATGAACTTCTCCCACTACATAAACCAAGGGGCTACCGATGTATGTCCAAATTTAATCTGTTTCGAAAAATCGTTCTGTTTATTTTCCTGATGTTAATTCCCATTGTCGGCCTCTATTTCTATTCGAACCAAACCACGACGAACGTGCTCAGCAAGGAGCTCAGCCAATCGAATACGAACCAGCTCGTCTTCTTTCAGAATCAGGTGAATACCAATATCGATATTTTGGCATCGTGGCCGAATTTGCTGCTGCATGACCCGGATATTTCAAGCTTTCGGGATATTTATTTGCAGGATAAGTATCTGAATCTGGACGCGATTAACCTGGTGAAGCAGATTCAGACAAAGCTTAGCATACAGGAGAGCTCTTCGAACTGGCGCAGCCATCTGGCGATTTATTCCCCGTCCCTCGGGCGGGTGGTCACCGAAAGCGACGCCGGGTTTTACTCGCCCGAGGAGCTCGCGGAGGACATGAAGCCGGGGTGGCAGGTCACTCCTTATGATGAGGGGAGCGATCGGCGTTTCCTGTTTGTCTGGTATTCGGTTGCACCGTATTCCACCCAGCATCATACGGGCAAGTCGAATACGGTGATCAAGGTTGAATTCGACAGCACCAATATCCAAGATATGCTGGACCGCTTTAAGAGCGACGGAAGGAGCGATCCGTTCTACTATAAACCGGATACGGGCGTCATCTACAATCGTACCGCGGACCAGGAACTGATTAACCACATGATTGCGGAGCTGGGCCGCGAATCCTTGCTGGACGTGGAGAACCGCGTGAAGGAAGTGGACGGCAAAACCTATTCGGTCAGCATCGTATTATCGGAAACGACCGGATGGTATTTGATCGACTATATTCCGCTATCGGACATTATGAAGCCGATCCATACGTCGAACAGGCTCTTTTATATATCGATCAGCGCACTGCTCTTGATGAGCTGCCTCGCGGCATACCTGCTGTACTCCCAAGTTCAGGTTCCGATCAAGCAGCTGGTTTATGTCTTCCGCAGGCTGCAAGCCGGGGATTACTCGGTCAGGATGAAGGTATCGGGCCGTAACGAGTTCAGTTTTCTGGCTACGAGATTCAACTCGATGGTGGAGCAGATTCAGGAGCTGTTCGAGCATGTATACATGGAGAAGATCCATGTCAGGGAAGCGAAGCTGAAGCAGCTGCAGTCCCAGATCAATCCCCATTTCTTCTACAATTGCTTCTCGTTTATCACCAGCATGGCGAAGCTTCAGAAATACGAAGCCGTCGTGGCGATGTCGCATAACCTGTCCCGGTATTTCCGCTATACCACACGCCAGGAAAGGGAGCTGGTTCCCTTGTCGGATGAGGTCGAGTTCGTTACGCATTATCTGGAAATTCAGCAGATGCGAATGAGGCGTCTTCAATATCATCTCGACTTGACGGAGGAAGCAGAAGGCATAGAGATCCCGCCGCTGGTCATTCAACCCTTGGTGGAGAACGCCGTGCTGCATGGCATTGAACCTCATTCGGCCGACGGTGAGATCAAGGTAACCTTCCGGATTCTGGACGGCGTTGCCTGCATTCAAGTGGATGATAACGGAATCGGCATGAACGGGCGGAAGCTGGCTGAGCTGGAGGCTCGGCTGAACAGGCCGATGGATCAGGAGATGGGCTGCGGCGTCTGGAATGTTCACCAGCGGATGCGGCTGCGTTATGGCGAAGAAGCCGGTCTGCGTTTTGCGGCATCTCCGCAAGGCGGCGTAAGGGCTGTGCTCTATTGGCCGCTGCCGGATCGCTTGGGGGGAATCAATCAAAGTCAGGGCAGGGGGCAAAGAGTTGATGAATATCTTATTGGTTGATGACGAGAGTTATGTCACGGAAAGTTTATATCAGACCATACCATGGCGTGAGCTGGATATTGAAGAAGTATATCAGGCTTCTTCTGCCCTGGAGGCGATCGACCTGCTGGAGGAGCAGGACATCGATGTGGTAGTTACGGATGTTCGGATGCCGGTGATGACCGGTCTGGAGCTGATGGAGACCATAACCGAGCGCTGGACGCATATCCGCTGCATTTTACTTACGGGTTATTCGGATTTTGAATATGCCAAGCAGGCGATTCGGCTGCAGGCATCCGATTACATTTTGAAGCCGGTGGACGATGGTGAATTCATGCGAAGCGTGAGCTCCGCTTTGGCATCGATCCAAGAGGAGCGGAAGGAGCTTGGGCACTACCATCAGTTGCTGTACAGCCGCAAATCGGATCTCGGCATTCTGCGGAACAGCCTCATGCATGATCTCTTGCTGGGACGCGAGATGTCGCGGCATTCACTCGATCACAAGCTTCATGAATATGAAATTCCGCTCCGAACAGACCAGCGGACAATCATGCTGCTGATTCAGCTTGGGCAGAGGTTTACGGGAATGGACGACCATTCGGTCGGCCTCATGGAATATGCCATCGGCAACATTGCTGAGGAGGTATTTGCCGAGCTGTTCCATGTGTGGTCCAGCAAAACGCCGCATCATGGTTTGATTCTGTTGGCTCAGCCCAAGAGAGAGTCGAAGGCTGGTGAAATGGAGACATTCGCGGATTCCCGTGAATTGAAACGGTATATCACCCAGTTTCAACAGGATGTGGACAGCTATCTAAAGGGAAGCATTTCGGTTCTCGTGTCAGCCTCCTTTGATTTTCCGGGGGAATTGGCATCCGTTTACCGGTCGGGATTAAGCTCGCTGTACCTCTGGGGAAACGGAGATCATGAAGCTATCCGTTTCTCCGAAGACCATGATGTCCGGCTGCGTGAGCCTGTATGGGACGTAACCCAGGCGTTTGCAAAGCCGCCGAGCCTGCTGCATCTGCTGGAGACAAGGCAGTGGGATGCCGCCCGAGATAAAATAGAACAAGTCTTTGCAGAACTTGAAACCGTATTCATTGGGCAGACGGCGTTGTATGAAATATTTTTATCAGTTGCAAATGCCTATATGTACCTTGCTCATAAGCAGGGGCACACCATTCATCAGCTGGACCAGGCGGGCTGGGACCCCTTATATATTCAGCAGGTGGTTCAGTCGGCTGCCAAGCTGCGCTCCTGGTCGCTTGAAATGCTGAACAAACTTCACGATATTTCGTCCGAACAGGAGACAACGAGCAAGAGCCATATCATCAAACAGGTCCAGGAGATGGTGACTGCCGATTCGGGTCATGACCTGTCTGTCAAGACGATTGCGGACCGGGTATTCCTGCATCCGGTGTATTTATCCAAAATTTATAAGAGCGAAACCGGAGAGGGACTCGGCGATTATATCATCCGCAAGCGAATGGAGCGGGCGTTATATCTGCTGAAGCATACGAACAAGAAGATTTATGAAATTACAGCTGAGCTTGGATACCAGAATCCGCAGTATTTCAGCAAGATGTTCCGGAAGCACTACGGAATGACCCCGAATGAATACAGAGACCAAGGATGTTGCTAAAGGTGCAGAAATCTTCGATTCGTGACATAGGATGCGGCTGCCGGCCCCTCTATAATTAAACATGTAATCCATAAGGTGGTAGAAGGGGGATTTAACGATGACCGCTAGCAGAAAGAAATGGTTCCCGATCCTGGCCGCGTCCTTGCTCCTGGCCGGATCCTTGGCCGGATGCTCCGGCGGCGAACCGAAGCCGGAAGCGGCGCAGCAGCCGGCCGAATCCAAAACTGAAAACGTCTACAAAGAGAAATACGATCCGGAAGTTACGATTACGACGGTATGGGGCGTTGATCCGACGCTGCAATTCAAGAATGGGGAAACGATCGAGAACAACGTGGCTACGAAGTGGGCAAAGGAGAAGTTCGGCATCAATATCAAATCGCTGTGGTCCATTACGGATACCAACGGCGCTTTTGCGACCAAGCTGCGGCTCGCCATGTCCTCCGGACAGGAGATGCCGGATATCGTCACGCTTGGCACCGAAAATCAGCAGCTGGCCCAGGATTTGATCGATTCCGGCATGTTTGCCGAGGTCGGCACGCTGTTTGACCAGTATGCATCGGAAACGTGGAAGAACGCAATGAATCTGGATTCCAATGTGTGGAATCAATACAGCCGGGACGGTAAGCGAATGGGGCTTCCGGTACTGGATTTTGCCTATAATCACGACTATGTATTATGGATCCGGCAGGATTGGCTGGACAAGCTGGGGATGAACGCACCGAAGACGATGGATGAGCTTGAGCAGGTGATGGATGCTTTCAAGAACCAGAACCCGTCCGGTCTTGCTCCGGATAAAGTCACGCCGCTGAGCATCGGCTTCAAAACGTCCATGAGCACCTGGATGGGCGATCCGTCATGGATATTCGGCGCTTATGGAACGCTGCCGCAGCAGTGGAACGTGGCTGAGGACGGAAGTCTGGAATACGGCTCGGTCCATGCAGGCATGAAGCAAGGCTTGGTGAAGCTGAACGAGTGGATGAATAAAGGATACATTCCGAAGGAAGCCGCACTGTGGGATGAGAACAAAACGGCGGAGCCGGCCGTAGCCGGAACGGCCGGCATCATTCCGGGGCCCTATTGGATGAGCGGCTGGCCGCTGATCGATACCGTAAAGAATGCGCCGGAAGCCGTCTGGAAGCCTGTGCAGATTCCGGCGGGCCCTGACGGCGTTGCGATGCGTCATGGAACGCAGTATACAAATGGCGTTACCCTGATCCATAAAGATATGGAGCATCCTGAAGCCTTCTTCACGTATCAAAATTACCTGTTCGATAACTTTGCCGTGTCCAAGGAAGGCGGCGAATTTGCCAACGGGCTGTTCGAAGGTTACGATTTCGAGCTCGATGCCAATGGCGAAATGGTGCCGAACGATCAGATTCAGGGCGGTTATGTCAATGTCGTCCGTTATTTGCTGGTCCGCGATGGGGCTCGGATTCCGGACGAGCAGATGAAAGCGCTGCTGAAGCTGGCGAAAGGCGGGAAGCCGGAGAGCCGCCTCGAAAAGGATGTGGCGGTCAATTATGGCAAGGATACGCCGGCCGCTGCGGAAGTGCTGCTCTCCCAAGAGGAGATCTCCAAGAAGAACATGTTTACGGGACCGGTAACCGCCACCATGAAATCGAAGTGGGATTATCTCCTGAAGATTGAGAACCAAACCCTGAACGAGATCATTTACGGCAAGCAGCCCGTTGAATCGTTTGATGCATTTGTGGAGACGTGGAAAGCCGGAGGCGGGGAACAAATCACCAAAGAGGTTAACGAATGGTACCAAAGCGTGAAGTAGTTGTGGTTACCAAGAAGGGCGGCCTGCCAAGAGGCCGTCCTTTTTGCTCCATCGGAGCGGCTGCAATTTGATTGCTATCGTGCCATGAATATTGGTTTTGTGGGCTACTGTGCTCCGTGGGACGGGTCCTATAATCAAGAGGTAGATTGATTTAACGGGAGGATCTTGGATGAAGAGGATGAAAAAAACATGGCCTTTCCACGTCATGCTGCTGCCGGCCCTTATCTGTCTGTTCTTGTTCAGTTATTTGCCGATGGGCGGCATCATTATGGCTTTTCAGGACTATAAGCCGTGGGAGGGCGTTGGCGGCTCCGCATGGGTGGGCTTGGACAATTTCCGATACTTGTTTGAAAGGCAGGACAGCATGCAGGTCATATGGAACACCTTTGTCATCGCGGTGATGAAAATCGTGTTCAATCTGCTGATTCCGTTCGTGTTTGCCATTCTGCTGAATGAAATCCGAAAAACGGCGCTTCAGCGGAGCATCCAGACGATGGTGTATTTGCCCCACTTTTTGTCATGGGTTATCCTGGGCGGAATTTTGATCGAAATGCTCGCGGTGGACGGCTTTGTCAACCGAATACTGGCCGCTGTCGGCATCGATCCGATCTTTTTTCTCGGAGACAATAACTGGTTCCGGTTCACGGTGATCGTGTCCGACGTATGGAAGGAGTTTGGCTACAATACGATTGTGTTCCTGGCTGCTCTGGCCGGCGTTAGCCCGACCCTGTACGAAGCGGCAGAGATCGATGGAGCGGGACGCCTGAAACAAACGCTACATATCACGATCCCTTCCATGATTCCCATCACGATCGTTGTCGGGACATTGGCGCTCGGCAACATCCTGAATGCCGGGTTTGACCAAATCTTCAACCTGTACAATCCGCTGGTATACGAGAAAGGCGATATCATCGATACCTTTGTATACCGTACAGCAATCCTGAATGGCGAGATGGGGTTCGGAACGGCTATCGGCCTGTTCAAATCCGTGATCAGCATGGTCCTTATTCTCGTATCCTACCGGCTGGCCTACAGGTGGGCGGGCTACCGTATATTCTAGCAGAGCGAAAGAGGGAGAGCCATGTACCATAAAACGATGGAATACCGCATATTTAACGTGTTTAATACCTGCTTGCTTGTCGCGTTGGCCATTCTCTGCATCATTCCGCTGCTTCATGTGCTGGCGATTTCGTTCAGCTCCAAAGCGGCTGCCGACGCCAGTCTGGTGGGATTATGGCCGGTCGAATTTTCACTGGAAGCTTACAAGAAAACGATCAATAACCCGGCATTTTTGCACTCGATCTGGATTTCGATTGCACGTACCGTACTGGGAACGGGTTTGACGCTCGCCGTAACCTTTCTGGCCGCATATCCGCTGTCCAAAGAGAACCGCGTCTTCCGCAGCCGCAGTGTTTATTCCTGGCTGTTTGTGTTCAGCATGGTGTTCAATGGCGGTCTGGTGCCGTTCTATATCGTGATTCAGAAGCTGGGCTTGATCAACTCCTTCTGGGTGCTGGTGATTCCCGGCACGGTGAACACCTTTCTGGTGATCCTGATGCTGAACTTCTTCAGGGGGATTCCAAAAGAACTGGAGGAAGCGGCTTTCATCGATGGAGCCGGCCATTTCAAAACGCTGTTTAAGATTTATTTGCCGATCTCGCTGCCCTCGATTGCCACGATTGCGCTGTTCAGCATGGTGTTCCACTGGAACTCCTGGTTTGACGGGCTGCTGTACCTGAACAATGCCAAGGACTTCCCGCTGGCCACCTTCCTGCAGACGGTCATTATCCAGCGGGACATGAGCTCGATGAGCATGAGCCCGAAGGAGATGGAGCTGCTGTCCCAGACGACGGTGAATGCCGCACAGATCTTTATCGGTGCGGCGCCCATCCTGCTGGTTTATCCTTTTTTGCAGCGTTTTTTCGTTAAAGGGATGACGCTGGGTTCTGTCAAAGAATAAGAGATGCGATCCTATCAGGAAACAGGAGGTTTAACTTACTATGAAACGAACGTTTAATCCGATTAGCCCGCGTGTTCCGCACATGCTGCATGGCGCCGATTATAATCCGGAGCAATGGCTCCGCTATCCCGAAGTGCTCGAAGAGGATATCCGGCTGATGAAGCTGGCGAATTGCAACGTGATGTCCGTCGGCATATTTTCATGGGTTTCATTGGAGCCCGAGGAAGGGGTATTTACGTTTGATTGGCTTGACGGCGTATTGGACCGTTTTGCCGCCAATGGAATCTATGCCTTTCTGGCTACGCCAAGCGGCGCAAGACCGGCCTGGATGTCGGAGAAGTATCCCGAGGTGCTGCGGGTGAGCGAGAAGCGCGTCCGTAACCTGCACGGTTTCCGGCATAATCACTGTTATACTTCGCCGGTCTATCGGGAGAAGGTCCATACGATCAACAGGAAGCTTGCGGAGCGGTACGGCAACCATCCAGCCGTCATCGGCTGGCATATCTCGAATGAGTTTGGCGGTGATTGCCATTGCGACTACTGTCAGGACGCATTCCGGTCTTGGCTGCAGGCGAAGTACGCCACGCTGGAAGAGCTGAATCATGCCTGGTGGACCGCATTCTGGAGCCATACGATTACGAAATGGAGCCAGGTTGAATCTCCGGCACCCCACGGGGAGACGCAGGTCCATGGAATGAACCTGGATTGGAGACGGTTTGTAACCGATCAGACGGCGGATTTCATCCGGCACGAAACGGAACCCCTCCGCAGGGTCAATCCATCCCTTCCCATTACGACCAACCTGATGGAATATTTTGAAGGACTGAATTACTGGAAGTTTGCCGATCTGCTGGACGTGGTGTCGTGGGACAGCTATCCGACCTGGCATGATCAGGGCGGAGATGATGCCGTTCAGGCAGCCCGTGTTGCCATGATGCATGATATCATCCGCTCGATCAAAGGCGGACAGCCCTGGATGCTGATGGAGAGCACGCCAAGTCTGACGAACTGGCAGCCGGTGAGCAAGCTGAAGCGTCCGGGTATGCATTTGCTGTCCTCCATGCAAGCCGTTGCCCATGGTTCGGATACGGTACAATATTTTCAATGGCGCAAGAGCAGGGGATCGAGCGAGAAGCTGCACGGCGCCGTCGTTGATCATGTCGGTCATGAACACACCCGGGTGTTCAGCGATGTGGCTGAGGTCGGGGACTATCTCAAGAAGATGGACGCCGTTGTAGGAACGGGGATTCCGGCGGAAGCGGCCGTCATTTTTGACTGGGAGAACCGTTGGGCCATCAATGATGCGCAAGGTCCGCGGAACAAGGGAGTCAAGTATGAGGAGACCGTTCAAGAGCATTACCGGGCTTTATGGAAGCAGGGAGTCCCGATCGATGTCATCGATATGGAACAGGATTTCTCCAAATATAAACTTTTGGTCGCACCCATGCTGTACATGGTGCGCCCAGGCGTGGGCGAGCGGATTCAACAATTTGTGGAAGAGGGCGGCACGTTTGTTGCAACGTATTGGTCGGGAATCGTCGATGAGTTTGACCTTTGCTTCCTCGGCGGATTTCCGGGTCCCCTCCGTAAGACGCTCGGCGTATGGTCAGAGGAAATCGATGCGCTCCATGATCACGATGTCAATGGGATCGTAACAAATGACGGAGGGGGGCTTGGCCTGGCCGAGGCTTATGAAGCCGTTGAGCTGTGCGACCTCATTCATCTGGAGACGGCGGAGGCACTGGCCGTTTACCGGTCCGATTTCTACGCGGGGCGGCCAGCCTTGACGGTCAATCAGCTCGGGAAGGGCCGAGCCTATTATATCGCCTCCCGGAACAGGGAGCCTTTTCATTCCGATTTTTACAAGAGGCTTGTTGAACAGACAGGCGTGCGCCGGGCGCTGCCGGTGGAGCTGCCTTCGGGCGTAAGCTCATCCATTCGTACGGACGGTGAGTCGGACTACATTTTTGTAATGAACTTCTCTGGCGAAGCGAAGCGGGTCACGCTGGACGGAACCCGGTACAACGATTTTATCTCGGGCGAAGCTGTGGATACGGATCTTGAGCTGGAACCTTATTGCGTGAAGGTTATCACGCGTAACGTAAGCATGTAAATGAATCCGTTAGTCCGCCAGACATATCCTCATATAAGGGCAGGTGCCAGCATGCTGGCACCTGTTTTTTTTCAGGAAGTATAAACTTCGGAGCAGGGACCCCTGATATCGCAAGAAAACCTTCTTCTGCACATTTTTATTTTGGCTTGGAAAAGGACCGGAAATGTTGGCATTATGCCCTGTGGCTTCATTTGGGTAACGCTTACAATAAGGGTGTCACTTGCGCAGTGAAGAAATGACAAAGGAGGTATCATGATGACTGAAGCTGTGAAAGGGGTTTGGTTCAAGATGTTTCTTTGCGTGTCGATGCTTGCGTTATCGTTTGGCTTTTCGTGTAACGGCTCCGCCGGGGCGGCGCCTGCTTTTGCAAAAGGGGCTGACATCAGCTGGGTCCCCGGTATGGAAGCTCAGGGGTATAAGTGGAAGGACAAGAACGGGGCTCAGCGCGATATTCTGGACATTCTGAAGAACGATTACCAGATCAATTCCGCAAGGATTCGGGTCTGGGTCAATCCCAATATGAATGATTATATGAACGGCTATCTGAATGCGGAAAAGGCGGTCGAGCTGGCTCAGCGTGCCAAGAACAAAGGCATGAGCATTATGCTTACGCTGCATTACAGCGATTCCTGGGCGGACCCGGGGCAGCAGAACAAGCCGTATGCCTGGCGTAATTTCACTTTTCAGCAGCTGATGGATGCGGTCTATTCCCATACCGTCTATGTGATGAACACCATGAAGAACGAGGGCGTTACTCCGGATTGGGTGCAGGTCGGCAACGAAACCAACAACGGGATGCTGTGGGAGGACGGCAAAGCTTCGGTGAGCATGAAGAACTACGCATGGCTCGTTAATACGGGGCATAATGCGGTGAAGTCTGTCAGCGGTTCTACCAAGACGATTGTCCATTTATCCAATGGCTACGATAATGAATTGTTCAAGTGGAACATTGGCGGCTTGATCAGCAACGGCGCGAACTTTGATATTATCGGTATGTCGCTGTACCCGGAAGTAAGCGATTGGTCATCGAAGGTCGATCAGACGATAGCCAATGCCAAAGACATGACGTCCAGGTTCGGTAAAAGCATCATGATTAGCGAAATCGGCATGGATTACAATCAGCCGGCGGCAGCCAAGGGCTTTATTCAGAGCATCAAGACCAAGGTGCGAGGTTTAGCGGGAGGTACGGGGCTGGGCGTGTTCTACTGGGAGCCTGAAGCAACGCCGGGATACAACGCGGGATACAACAAGGGGGCCTGGCAGGCGGACGGGAAGCCGACCATAGCCTTGGAAGGCTTTAAAGACTGAGCGTTTCTAACCAGTACATTCAATAAGAAGAACCCTGAATTCCGAGAAGGAGGAGGGTTCTTCTCTTTGCTTTTTCAGCTTTGCTGGCGTACGATTTGCACCTGTTCCGCATGTTTTCCCATTTTACTCAGAAGTCCAATCAGTTGGTGCTTTTCTTCCTCATCCAACCCACCGAGGGCATGCTGGATGTGACGCTCATGCAGGGGGTAAAGCTTCTGCATCAATTGTTCTCCGGGCGGGGTCAGCTCTGCGTAAATCACTCTTCTGTCCTCGGGACAGGGTTTGCGGCGCACATAACCTTTTTCGACGAGCTTATCAACCACATAGGTTACGTTTCCGCTCTGCAGGAGCAGCTGTGCCCCAATCTGCTGGATGGGCTGGCGGCCTTTATAGAACAGTACTTCCATTACGGCAAAAGAAGTTGGATTAAAGCCTTCGATTTTACTTCCATTCACGACATGCTCGTTGACGCTCTTGAATGACTTGGCAAACACCCGATACAGGTGCATAGCAAGCTGTGTATCGCATTCATGTGACACCTTCATACATTCTCCCGCCTTTGATATGGACTCATGTCCTGAATTACTTCAAATCTAAGATTACGCTGAAATGAATAAATTCAACATGTGATTTGTCACAATGCGGCCGAAACATTTTCATCCTGCGGCTCGATATCAGCTACACCTCCAGCCCGATACGCCCTCTGAACACCGATTCTATAATGAAATTATTCAAATGTGATGAAAAAGGGTGGGGAACATGAATCAAGCACAAATCGTGGAATCAGAGGGACTTCAACCGCTGCTGCGCAATCGGAACTATATGCTATTGATGGGCTCCCAGCTGGTGTCCAACATGGGAGAGTGGCTGTATATTATCGCGCTCTTAACGCTTGTCGGATTAAAATGGCAGGCCGCGCCTTGGGAAATAACGGCGATGACATTGTGCATGGCCATTCCCGTTTTGATTGGCGGCCCTGTGGCAGGATGGATCGGTGACAAGTATGACCGCAAAAAAATCATGGTGATATCGGACGTGGTCAGAGCTTTTATCTTGATTGGGGTTTTGTTTGCAGGCAATCTAATACAAATTTATATACTGCTGATCGTTAAAGGCTTGATGGATGTCCTGTTCTCTCCTGCCAAGAGCGGCAAGATCAAAGAGATCGTAGACCCGAAGCACATCGATCAGGCGGTGACGATCAGTTCATCGATCGAGCAGATGTCCAAAATCATCGGGCCTTCCTTGGGCGGACTATTGATGGCGTTATTCGGCATTCAGTTATGCTTCATCATCGATGCCGGGGCTTTCATCGTATCGGCGCTGTTTTTGCTTGGCGTTCCGGGTCGGAAGCTGCTTAAGCAGAAAGGACTGATTGGTGAGTCGCCAAATGAAGCGCGAAGCGGGCAAGACACACAGAAAAAATCCTTCTTCAAGGAGATCGGGGAAGGGCTGCAGCTGATCTATGGCATGCCGCTGCTGCTGGGCGGCGTCGTTACGATATGCGCAGTCATGCTGGTGCTGCAGATGGCCGATTCCCAGATCGTAACCTTATTCCGGCTGATCCCCGACGTATCGGATGATCTGCTTGGCTACTGTATTTCGGCCAGCGGCTTGGGCACGTTGATCGCAGCCATGTTTGTCCGCAAGCTGAGCTGGAACACGCTTGCCAAGATGGGCGTAGGCTCTGTCGCGGCAGGTTTGGTATTTGCCGTATGTGCCGTAGTGGTCGTGATCGAAATGCCACATCTGCTGCAAAGCGTAGTTTTGTTCGGTTCCTTCTTTTTGGCGGGTGCAGGCGGAGGCTTTGTGCTTGTTCCGTTCCAGATGCTGCTGATGAAGAGGACCCCTGAGCATATGACAAGCCGCGTATTCGGGACGGTCAACAGCCTTACAAGCGGTGCTGTGATCATAGGACCTACGCTCGGCGGCGCACTTGTAACAGGCATGGGACCTGTGCCGACTTATATCGTTGCAGGGCTTGGAACTGCTGCAGTGGGTGCCGCGCTCCTGTTATGCAAAAGCAGAATCGAACGGAAGGATGAGGATTTTGCCGCAAGGAGCGAAGGCCTCATGGTCCCTGAAACTTCTACGATATAATGAAAGAATGTTTCGCTAAATGCAACGAATTCCTGTCCATCTGCGTAATACTGAGAATAGGATTAACGGATGGGGTGTTAGGATGCATAAGATTCAAGAGAATGGACTTGAGCCCGAGCCGGTGCTGAAGGTGAATATTCAGCAGGCGGGTTACGAACCAGGCCGCCCGCGCATACGGGATATATCGTTTCAAGTGGTGCCCGGCGAGCTCCTGGGTTTGATCGGGCCGAATGGAGCCGGAAAAAGCACAACCATAAAGACGGTGCTGGGTCTGCTTAAGGATAGTAAAGCCGACGTCTATATTGCGGGCAATCCGCCCCGATATGCTTACGTTCCCGAGCAGCCCGTGTTTTACGAGGATTTGACGCTGTGGGAGCATCTGGATTTGGCAGCTGCCGCATTTGGAATGGATGATGAACATTTCGAGGCACAGGCCGATCAGCTTCTCCGTCAGTTTGGAATGGAGTCGGTGCGCAATGAGCTGCCGGGAGGCTTTTCCAAAGGAATGAAGCAGAAGATGATGCTGATGATTGGCTTTCTCTCCAAGCCGGACGTCTATATTGTAGATGAACCGTTTATCGGGTTGGACCCCCGGGCCACCCGAGATTTCTTGAATTTGCTGCTTGAGGAGAGAAGTCGAGGAGCCGGCGTATTGATGTCCACCCACGTGCTGGATACCGCAGAGAAAATTTGCGATCGCTTTGTGCTCATATCCGGAGGGCGGATTGCCTCGGAGGGCACGTTGGATCAAATCCAACAGGCCGCTGATCTTCCCGGCGCATCGTTGTTTGATTGCTTCGATGTGCTGACATGAAGGAGGTGATGGACATGGATCGCTCCTATCATTTTAGCCATCCTGGCGCCCTCTTTTGGCGAAGGGTGACTGCTCATTGGAAGAATCAACGCGATAATCTGGCAACCGTGGTCGACTGGATCGTGATGCTGTACATCATTGTTCCGGGTCTGCTCCTGGGAGGCGGGCTCTACCGCGAGTTATGGACGAGCCCGCTTCCCGTATGGGCACAATTCTTCCCGCTGCAGGCGGTGGTAGGCATCCTGCTCTTTATGTTCTCCGGCAGAGTGCTGCTGTTCCTGGAAGAGGCTGACGTATTGTTTCTTCGCCAGCAGCGGGGCTGGATGAAGGGGTTAATGATCAGAGGCATGGCGTACAGCCATACGGTCTCAGCGATCAAGGGATTGGTCGTCACCGTGCTTGTGCTGCCAATCCTGGTCAGGGAACACGAGATAACCGGCATTGCCCTGGTGACCTTGCTGGTGATTACGGCTGTATGCGCCTGGTGCGCGAATCTATCAACCGCTATGATTCGTTCCAGCTATAAAGGCTGGCGGAAATATATAATGACTTATCTCGTACGCTGGCTCTCATTCGGACTGCTAGCGCTGCTTGTTACATTTTGGCTTGAGTCCTATATGGTATTGTGGGCAGCTGCCTTGATTCTGCTCATGGTGTTATTGCTTCTCAGCCGTAAGCGGCTTGCCATGCAAGGGACCTTCATCGCAGATGCGCGTGAGGATGCAAAGACAAGGGTCCAGTTGACGGAGAAGCTGTTGGTTCAAGCCGTCGGCAAACCTCCAAGTGTACGAAGTAAAACCTGGTTTATGCGCAAGTCCGGCCGATTGTTCAAAGGTACACCGGAGAAGAGGCTGGCCGATGCGGGGTTAAAGGCGATTCTGCGCCACCCTGAGAGCTTGTTATTGTACATTCAGATTACGCTGGTCGGCATTCCGGCCGTCTGGCTGCCGCCGCCGATCATCAAAATCATCGTTTATCTTGCTCTGGTATTGATGATGTCGTATTGGCTGAATACAAGGTGGGCGGTGTTCGCCAAAGCGGAATTTATGCAGGTGCTCCCGTTTACGAATCAGCAGCATCGTTCGGCTGGTGTCCTCGCGGTGCGTACCTTGCTCGCTCTTCCCGCCTTTCTTTATTCGCTCGTGGCTGGACTAACGCTTTTACAAGGGACGATGGGATGGATCGCCGTGCTTGCACTGACTGTGCTGGCTGTCATGATCGCGCCATCGCTCATGTCTTGGCCGGTCTACAAGGAAGAGAGACACCCGCAGGAATAACAAAAAGCGCGCTGGATTGCTCCAATGAATGGGGCATACCAGCGCGCTTTATTTAAGATATCATAAAGTATAAACTTCGAAGCTATGGACGTTTTTCTTATGATTTGTTTATCGCTGCGGCTTCGGCTGCATGCTTGCCTGCGGTATAACCGGTCGCAAAGGCAGCCGTAATATTGTAACCGCCGGTGTATCCGTGAATATCCAGAATTTCACCGCAGAAGAAGAGGCCGGGCATCAGCTTGGATTCCATGCTTTTGGGCTGGATCTCCTTGAGGCTGACGCCACCGCCTGTCACGAAGGCCTCCTTCAGCGAACGGGTGCCCGAAGCGCGGAACGTGAACTTTTTTAGAATGGAGGCAAAGGTTGTCAGTGCTGTTTTGGATATTCCGCTGCAGATCATATCGCTATCGATGGACGACTTGGATAGCAGCAGGGGGATCATTCGTTCCGGCAGCACGCCTTTTAGCACGTTTTTGATGCTCTTTCTCGGCTCATCCTCCAGCCGCCCTTTGAGTTCGGCCTCAAGCTCTGCTTGGGAGCGATCGGGGAACATATCGATAGCCATGTCCACATTCACGATATCAAACTTCCGCTGCACCTGGCGGATGAACTGACTGCAGCGCAGCGCGATCGGACCGGACACCCCGAAATGGGTGAACAGCATGTCTCCCCGGTGGGCAATCACTTTTTTTCCTTTCGGATTCCAGACGGACAGCTCGACATCCCGCAGTGAAAGGCCTTGCAGCTCTTTAGAGGCAATAAACGGCTCGGTGGAGACGATAGGCACTTCGGTTGGATACAGCTCCGTGATGGTATGGCCTGCCGCTTCAGCCCATGGATAGCCGTCCCCCGTGGAACCGGTTTGCGGAACAGACTGCCCGCCGGTTGCAATGATCACGCAGGAAGACTTGATCGCTTCCCCGGATTTCAGCTCAATCCCGGCCGTCCTGCCGTTCTCATAGAGAACTCTCTTCACCGGACTGTTTGTCCGGATGTCGGTACCGAGCTCCTTCACTTTGCCAATCAAGGCATTCACGACGCTGGAGGCTTTATCCGTCACAGGAAACATGCGCCCGTTGTCTTCTTCTTTGAGGCGGATACCAAGCCCCTCGAAAAAAGACATGATATCCTTGTTGTTCCAATGCTGAAAAGCACTATATAAAAAACGGCCGTTTCCCGGGATGTTGGCAATCAATTCATCCTGTTCTTTGGCATTCGTCACATTGCATCTTCCGCCGCCCGATATGCCTAGTTTACGGCCTAGTTTATCTCCTTTATCGATCAGCAGAACAGAAGCTCCCCTTTCCCCTGCAGCCACGCAGGACATCAATCCGGAAGGTCCGCCGCCGACGACAATAATATCATAATCAAGCATGTTTGCTCATAGCTCCTTTGGGGGTATATCAATTAATAGATGAATCTTATTATATAGGATTTTTGCGAATTATCCCAAACCTCATGAATAGGACATAGGATGGAGTTTCCCCAGGCTTCGAAAGAGAAATTACAAGATATTGTAATATGATGTCGCCTATGCTTTAATCAGAAATATTAGATGCGTCGTCCAATTGAGGTGATCGATCACTGTGCTGAGCCTATGGAAAGATATTTTGCTGCAAGTTTTGCTGTCTGGTACACTCATCTTTCATCTGCCGCTTCTCCTCGACAGACATCTAAAGTGCCTGAACAAGAAGCATCCGGATGATCTGCTTCGATTTCGCAAACATATTGTCATCGCATGCGGGATTAGCATTATATTATGCATTTTGATCTCGGCCATGAACGATTATTACGTACCGATCAACCTTGGCGTTATCCCGTTATTTTTAGGCATATTATACGGAGGTCGTCGTTCAGGGCTATTTCTTGCAGCTATGTATATCACATGCCAAGGGCTGATTAACGGCTGGTCAACGATCGGCCTCATTCTGAATATGCTGGTTCTGGGGTACTCGCTATTACCCTGGATTACCTCTAATTTCAAGAAAGGCTCCATGACCGAAAAAATTTGTTGGCTGTGGAGCGCGCTTATTCCGGCTATGCTGATTATTGTAGCCTCCCACGCGATTGAAGGAAAGGTTAAGAATAATGATCTGAATCCGGATACGATATTGGTGACCATTCTGTATATGCTGATCGGCATTTTTTATTCAGGAATGATTGTATATTGGATCGAATTAACATGTGAGCGCCTGGGCGCTGGCCAATACGATGTGAAGAACAGAGAGTGGTTATCTTTAACGAAAATGATGGAGATGATTCCTTTAGGTATGGTCGCGGTGGATCGAAGCGGCAATATCATCGCTTTTAATCAACCGCTTATCCGCAGCTTTCGAAACGTGTTTCCTAATCTGACAACCAAGGATGTCATCGGCAGACCCTTATTTGACTTATTGGACGGCATGATTCAAAAGGAGCATCTGCGCAGCCGGTTTCAGAGAGCTATGGATGGAATCGAAAGCACCGGCGAGATTATGCGAAGCGCTACCCGCGTATATTCCACAGGCATCTACCCGCTTATACATAATGGGAACGGCGACATCTTGGGTGCGGTAGGTATTATGGAAGACATTACGGAGCTGGAGAGACTACGGACGGAATTCATTAATGTAGAACGTTTAAGTTTGGTTGGCCAAATGGCGGCAAGCATAACCCATGAGATTCGCAACCCGATGGCTGTCGTCCGCGGATTCTTGCAGCTGATGCAGGAGAAGAGTCCGGATACGCTGGACCATTATTACCGGATCGTCATGGAGGAGCTCGATCGGGCCAACGGTATCATCAGCGATTTTTTATCCCTCGCCCAGAACCGGGTTGCAGAGAAAGAAGAGTGTCACCTGCATGACATTATCCATGAGCTCAGCCCGCTCTTGTGGGCCGATGCGAATTTGCGCGGACAGAGCATTGACCTGAAACTCGGTAATGGGATTCCTCACCTGTACCTGAATGCCAAGGAGATGAAACAGCTAATTCTGAATCTGTGCCGGAATGGGATGGAGGCGATGGACGACAAGGGGACGTTGACGATCGAAACCCGGCTCGATGGGGATCAGGCCCAGCTTTATGTTGCGGATACGGGAATCGGCATCTCCGAGAATGAGCTGGAGCGTTTGTTTGAACCTTTCTTTACGACGAAGAGTAAGGGAACGGGGCTAGGACTCGCCCTGTGCATGAGCATTGTACAGCGTCATCACGGGACCATTGATGTGAAGTCGCAGCTAGGCGAGGGAACGGTTTTCATTATTTCCTTTCCTGTCCACTCGTACCAGCAAAGCTTACCGGAATCCCAGAGCGCTGCCGCTTCCGAATAAACGGGCTGATAATTACGCATCATAAGGCAGAGCTCAGGGTAAAGGAGGGATTCGGATGAGTAAAAATGATTCCAAACAACAGGAGCAGCAGGAGCGTGAAAACAAAGATCGCCGTGGCGAGCCTATCGTCGACAAGAAAAAAGATGGGGTAAACTATCCTGCTACCTAGTTATCCGAATGGAACAATAAAAGACGGGCGGTATCCTATTTTGTGATGCTGCTCGTTTTGTATTTTCTTGCTTTCACTCTTTAGGATTGTATAATATAGATATCGATGAGCTGTTATAATTCGAACAATCTTGTTTATATAAGGAGTGAAGCAGTTATGGGTATGTCTTTTGACCGATATATGCGCGATATGGTTCAACCGATGCGGGATGAGCTGACCAGCCTGGGAATTAAGGAACTGACGACACCAGAAGAGGTGGAGGAAGTGCTTCCAGCAGCGAAAGGCACAACGCTGGTCGTTGTAAACTCCGTATGCGGCTGCGCAGCAGGGCAAGCGCGTCCAGGAGTAGCCAAAGCGCTTGAGAACCAGGTGAAGCCGGATCATTTGTTTACCGTGTTTGCCGGACAGGATAAGGAAGCAACGGCTAAAGCCCGCGAGTATTTTGCTCCGTATCCTCCATCCTCCCCATCGATTGCTCTGCTGAAGGACGGGGAATTGGTGCACTTTATCGAGCGTCATCAAGTGGAGAATCGTTCTGCAGAAGAAATCGCGGCGGATTTGACCGACGCATTCAATCGCTACTGCCAGTAATCGGCAGTTACATAGGCCCCGAAGCATTCGGCATATTCCGAAGCCGCGGGGCTTTTGTTTTAGATATAGAATTTATAAGTTATCAGCTACGCTGATGAAATTCTATATCGCAAGAAAAACTTCCGCCAAATGCGGTCTGTCTTCTAAGAAAGTACGTCTATAGACGTTTTTGTTATAGATATAGAATTTATAAGTTATCAGCTACGCTGATGAAATTCTATATCGCAAGAAAAATTTCCGCTAAATGCGGTCTGTCTTCTAAGAAAGTACGTCGATAGACGTTTTTGTTATAGATATAGAATTTATAAGTTATCAGCTACGCTGATGAAATTCTATATCGCAAGAAAAATTTCCGCTAAATGCGGTCTGTCTTCTAAGAAAGTACGTCTATAGACGTTTTTGTTATAGATATAGAATTTATAAGTTATCAGCTACGCTGATGAAATTCTATATCGCAAGAAAAATTTCCGCTAAATGCGGTCTGTCTTCTAAGAAAGTACGTCGATAGACGTTTTTGTTATAGATATAGAATTTATAAGTTATCAGCTACGCTGATGAAATTCTATATCGCAAGAAAAACTTCCGCTAAATGCGGTCTGTCTTCTGAGAAAGTACGTCGATAGACGTATGAATGAAGTACTTCAGAAAGAGAGAACATACTGAAAGGAGTCATATATCATGAGCCTACAAGAACAAATTATCGCAGAACTGGGTGTCAAACCTACCATTAATGTGGAGGAAGAGGTACGCAAGCGCGTTGATTTTCTGAAAACCTATGTAAAGAACTCGGGCACTTCCGGACTGCTGATCGCGATTAGCGGCGGGATTGATTCCGCTGTGGCTGCCGGTCTGTGCAAGCGGGCTACTGACGAGCTTACAGAGGAGACCGGTAAGGAATACAAGACACTCGGGGTGTTCCAGCCATACGGCGAGCAGGCTGATATTTCCGACAGCTACGCGACGGCGAAAGCCTTCGATTTGAAATATACCGTCGAGACCAATATCGAGGAAGCCGTGAACGAGGTTGCTCTAGAGGTTGAGCACGGCCTGAAAAATATCGGCGTCCATAAGCATATGAGTATTCCCGGTAAAGGCAATGTGAAAGCCAGAGTGCGTATGGTGGTACAATATGCGTTGGCATTCGAACAAAATTTGATCGTTGTCGGCACGGATCATGCTTCCGAGGCGATTACCGGCTTCTATACTAAGTGGGGCGATGGAGCAGTGGATATTACGCCGCTGAGTTCCCTGAACAAGCGTCAGGTCCGTATGCTCGCATCCTATTTGGGGGTTCCGCAATCGATTCTGGACAAAGCGCCTTCTGCCGGCCTTTGGGAAGGTCAGACGGACGAGAAAGAGCTCGGAATCAGCTACGAGGATAACAGCGATTATCTGGAAGGCAAGACGATCAACCCTGATGTTCAGCAGAAGCTCGAGAGTTATTACGTCAAAACCGCGCACAAGCGCAATACGATTCCAGGCATCTAACATACGAATTCCCAAGCATAAAGCCTTCCGGAGAATCCCCTCCGGAAGGCTTTTTATTTAGCGAGGCACTAGGTATACATAATATTGTAGGTCGGTTTGAGAACGCCGTTGGCATATTGCTTCATATCGACCAGTTCGAGTCTTAGTCGCGGCTTGACACTGCCGAACAACGGAACGCCGTCACCAACCATTACCGGGTTCACCTTCAATACAAGCTGATCGATCAGTTGATGCTGAAGCAGGCTTCCTGCTAATTCTCCGCCGCCGCACAGCCACAGCTTGCCGTCCGTCTGTTGTTTGAGATTATGGATGTACGGGACGGCGTCCTCCTTGACTAGTTCAACTTCATCATTGGATTCGAATTCTAATGACCGTGAGAATATATAATGCTTGAGTCCTTTGTAACCAGGCTCCCCCGGCTTAGCACCCATCTTAAATCCAAACTCATACGTTTTACCGCCCATCAGTACAGCCTCAAACTCCTGAATGTCGGCCAAGAAGTCCGGAACATGTTCCCCGTCGAATAAAAAGAGGGTGTGGTCGATTCTTCCATCCATCATGGCTTGATCGGCGATAAAAGAGTCAAGCGAAACGGCAACGTGATAAATCAATGAACCCATAACATGATTCCCCCTTAAGTTATGCTATTTTGTACAGTCTATATGGATAAAATTTGAAATACAACAAATTTATTTAATTCATGGTGTTGTAACACCGTTGGTCTCGCGTTGACGTACATCGACTGATACAATAAGTAGGAGTATATTTTTTGGACAGGAAGACTGGATCCATGAAGGAGAGCGAACGATTGTGATCTACGGAATCGGACATGACGTGCTGGACATGAAGCGAATGGAGATGTTGATGACAGGCCCGCATGGCGAGAGGTTCATGAAGCGCGTGCTTACGCAGGACGAGCAGGTCATCGCGGCCGGCAAGGGGGCGAAACGGACGGAGTTTGTTGCCGGGCGCTTTGCTGCCAAAGAAGCGATATCCAAAGCCTTCGGCTCCGGAATCGGGGGTGTAATCGGGTTCCGTGATATCGAAGTGCTGCCAGGTGCTCTTGGCAGGCCTGAGACCCGTCTATCACGGGAAGCCTGGGACCGTCTCGGAATGGAAGAGTCCGCACATTATGCGATTCATCTGACGATTTCGCATCAGGCCACGCTGGCTTCCGCTTTCGCTGTGGTTGAGAAGATAAAGTAAGGATGACGAAGGAGATTTTTATAGATGCATAATACGGAACACAAACCATACTTCAGCCACGAGCTGCTGAATTGGTATGAGATCAACAAAAGGGATTTGCCATGGCGCAGGCATCGCGATCCCTACTATATATGGGTATCTGAAATTATGCTGCAGCAGACCCGGGTGGACACGGTAATCCCGTATTTCCACCGGTTTATCGAGCGGTTTCCAACGATTCAGTCGCTTGCGGATGCGCCGGAGGACGATGTATTGAAATGCTGGGAGGGCCTCGGCTATTATTCCCGGGCACGCAATCTTCAGGCAGCCGCAAGGCAAGTGACAGAGCAGTATGGGGGCGTTATGCCGAGCGGAAAAGATGAAGTGTCGGGACTTAAGGGCATTGGTCCTTATACCTCGGGCGCCATTCGCAGCATCGCATTCAACATTCCTGCCGCAGCAGTGGACGGCAACGTGATGCGCGTGCTGTCCCGCTATTTTTTGATTGAAGAAGATATTATGAAGGTGAAAACCCGCACCAAGATGGAGGAGCTGGTGCTGACGCTGGTTCCGGACGGTCGAGCCTCGGATTTCACCCAGGCGTTGATGGAACTGGGGGCGTTAATATGTACGCCGAAATCGCCCAAATGTCTGGTATGCCCGGTGATGGAGCATTGTACAGCGCGTCTTGAGGGCAAAGAGGAGTCTCTTCCTATTAAGACGAAGGCCAAGCCGCCGCGTCCCGAACACCGCCTTACGGCGATCGTAGAGGGCACCGGCGTGCATGAAGGGAAGATTCTGATCCGCAAGCGTCCATCGACCGGTTTATTGGCAGGGATGTGGGAGTTGCCGCATGTGATTGTATCGACCGAGGAGAGCGGCGTTCCAGCCGTGATGTCCGAGGAGACGGCAATGAGCCGCTTGAGGGATGCCTTGCTGGAAGAAGGAGTTCCGGTCCTGCCGATCGGCCATGTGATGGACGCCGAGCATACCTTTAGCCATATTCAATGGAATATGGGCGTGTACCGCTGTAAGTGGCAGGATGTGCCGCCGGCAGCCCTGCAAGCAGCCGAGAGTGCAGCGGCGTATGAGACAGGCGAAGAGAACTTTCGCTGGATTCACGTTCACGACATGGAACGCTACGCATTTCCGAATGTGTTCATTCGGATTTTGAACTCGTATTTCTCATCTTAAAGCCGTAATTTCCCATGTAATGGGGGATATAATGATGAAACGGAATGGCTCGTAAGGAGTAGTGGAGCTTTGCATAGCTGGAAGAATGCGCTTCTTTACATTTTTGGCATCGGGGTGTCGAACGCCATTATGGGTCTAACCCTGCAGCAGCGGTAAATAACACGTAACAGCATGAAATAGTGATAGAAAAAGGCTGCTTTAGCGGTAGACAGGGTCTACAGCTGAAAGCAGCCTTTTTGGTATGATATCGGTTTTTAGTTAAGCGATATTATTTCGCGTTATCGTAACGTTTGCCGACTTCTTCCCAGTTCACTACATTCCAGAATGCGGAGATGTAATCAGGGCGTTTGTTTTGATATTTCAGGTAGTAAGCATGCTCCCAAACGTCCAGGCCGAGGAGAGGAGTTTGACCTTCCATGATCGGGCTGTCTTGGTTCGGCGTGCTGGTTACTGCCAGTTTGCCGTCTTTAACAACGAGCCAAGCCCAGCCGCTGCCGAAACGAGTTGTAGCCGCTTTTGCGAAATCTTCTTTAAATTTATCGAAGCCGCCCAGCTCGCTGTTGATAGCATCAGCCAATGCGCCAGTCGGTTGTCCGCCGCCGTTTGGTCCGATAACTTCCCAGAATAGGGAGTGGTTAGCATGGCCGCCGCCGTTGTTGCGAACCGCTGTGCGGATGCTTTCCGGTACAGCGTCAAGGTTAGCGATCAGATCCTCAAGGGATTTCCCTTGAAGCTCAGGAGCGTTCTCAAGAGCAGCGTTCAAGTTGGTTACGTAGGTATTATGGTGGCGATCATGGTGGATCTCCATCGTTTGTGCGTCGATATGAGGCTCGAGCGCGTCGTTTGCGTAAGGAAGTGCTGGTAATTGAAATGCCATAGTAAAAACCTCCTGTAAATTTAGTTTTTGGTTATGATGAAAGGTCTTCCTTCATCAGGAAGTCTTTATCATCCCGGAGCAATGGAATATGTAATCCGGCTACACTACATATATTAAACCGTTTTGGGTGATTAAATCAACTTTTATGTTTGAAAAGTCCGAGAGGGCTGATTTATTGCACGATGGAAAGTTGTTTCAGCGCAATGAATAATAATGGAAAACTTTTCTGTGAAACTTGTCGTTATATATATAGTCTTGAACAAATCTATGATCGAAACGTCGATATAGAAGGGATATGTCGAGGTAGAAAGGAGTCGGTACATAACATGAATAGTACAAAGTTCAGAGTGACTGCCATTCTGATGGCTGCCATTCTGGCTGCGGCACCGCAAGTGGAAGCTGCGGCATCTAAGACGCAGCCATCGCAAATCACGAAGTCGAATGCGCAGAAGGGTGCAGCGCTGGCCTGGAGCGTGAAACTTGGCAACAACGTCACGGCAAAGCTTGACCATGCCGACGTATGGCAGCAAACCGGTACGAATGTGGCGGTATTTACACTGACTTATAAAAACGGGGGGAAAAGCGCAGCGCGTCTGGTATCTTATTTTCCCAAGGTGGTGCTTCCCGGCGGTTCCGTGACGGCAGCCAATCCCATTTCCAAGGATCTGGCCAAGAAGAAGGTAGAACCCGGGCAAAGCCTGAGTGTAACCTATTATGCGAAAACCGACAGCAGCTCCTTGTCCGGCATGAAGCTGGTGATGGATGTATGGAATCCGCAAGTCAAAGGCTACCTGCAGCGTGTCGGAACGTACAGAATGCCCGCCAACTATTCAGCAGCCGTACCATCCGGCTTGACCTCCAAACTGAATCTGGGCGGCACGCCGGTTACCGTACAGGCTGAATCGCTGGAGATCATCAAGTATGACGGCAAAGTCATCGCCAAAGTCGGGATGTATATGACGAACCATGGCGGAAAGGTATGGAATGACCGGGGGTTCGAACCGTACTTGGTGACGGCAAGCGGCAGCTCATTCCCTCTGCGTCATGAGGCAGGGGCCGAGGGTGTGCCTGTTCAGCCGAAAGAAAAGAAACTTGTTTATTACATAACGGAAGTTCCCTCCTATCTTAAAACGGCGGGTTTGCGTTTCTTGTGGACCGAAAACGATGAAACGCTGAAGCTGTCTTTGCCGGTCGCATCCTTCAAGCTCCCTGCGGCAACAGCTCCAAAGTGGGATGTCGCGGCTGGCGCGGCCAAGAAGTTGACCATCAAGGGCATTCCGGTCGATGCCAGAATCCGCCAAGCTTCGCTGCGCGCCGCCGGGGGACAGGGCATATGGAATATCGAGATGGCCTTCAAGAACAAAGGGAAAAAATCGGTGGAGGTTCCGGCCTACGAGTATGCAATTAAAGCATCCGAAGGCTCCTTCCATCCTTATACCCCGGATAACAAAGCGGGTTTGACGCTCCGTCCCGGGGAAGAGAAAACGATGGTAATGGAAATAACGCTTCCGCTTGATCTCAAGCAGGACCGGTTGAAGCTGCAAATGATCGGGGCATCTGGCCCAGTCGGCTCATCCAAACCGCCGGCGAACTCGGATGAACCTGGCGGTGAGTCGACCGTCGAGGTCCAGGAGTCGTTGA
Source organism: Paenibacillus sp. GM2FR (assembly GCF_002803325.1). NCBI lineage: Bacteria > Bacillati > Bacillota > Bacilli > Caryophanales > Paenibacillaceae > Paenibacillus > Paenibacillus sp. GM2FR. The sequence continues at coordinate 872,111 of NZ_MKZM01000009.1, forward strand.
CCCTGCCGATTGCATACTTTGCCATCCCTTATCAAACGGAACGCAAATCATCGATTGGCGTGGAGTACGATGCGCAGACGGCGAAAGGATTTGCATACACGCTGGAATCCATGCAGCGGCTGCCATGGCAGGATCAGGATCTGATCGTTGCGAAGCTGCGTCTGCGGAATACTCAGGAATCCAAATCGCTGCCGCTGCCTGAGCTTAAAGTGAACGTCACAGCGGACGAAAAGACAACTCTGACCGGTTCGGAGGTTATTGCAGAGGAGCAGGGTTCCCTGATTGCCCCGGGGTCATCAACCGAGGTGTATGTCATGGCTCGGATCCCATATACCAAGGATATCCGTTCGCTCCGCTTCGAGCTGTTTACGCAGCAGGATACAGCCAAAACGTCGTTCCTTACCATGACCACGTCAGGCATGACGCAGTCGATCAGCACATTGGAGAAAGGGAAGCCGTATACAGTTACCGCGATTGGTAAGCGCGCAGAGGCGCAGGAACGGCGGACGGTCATCTATGAAGGCCTGGACTCCGACATTGTCTATTCCGAGTTCTTGCTGACCAGCAATGAACAGCGCCGCGTTCAAGCAGCGGTGCTGAAGGGGTATTTCCAAAGCACGGATGGCAAGATCTATGAAGCGGAAACCATTCAGCCGGAAGCCTCGCTTCAGCCGGGGTCCAAGCAGTCGATCGTCTTTTGGGCCAGAGTGCCGAAGGGGGCTGCAAGCGAACTGGGGCTTGCTCTGGGTACGGCAATGACCGGAGGCAAGCTTGCGGAGACGGGCAAAGACGCTACCGGTGTCATGGGCGTGAAAAAATTGATGCTGAATCCGATCAGACCAGCCGTAAGCTCCGGACTGACGAACCTCGATTGGTATCCTTACCACGTTTCGGTTACGAAAGCGGTAGGACATCTGCAGGAGGGCAGTTCTTCCATTCCGCTGAATATCACGTTTGATGTGAAACGCAGCGAGAGCATCATTGCAGCGGACTCCGGCCACAAGCTGATTTTAATCATCAAGGACAGCCTCGGGCAGACACAGGAGCGTACGCTCACGCCAGGAACCGATATCCAGGTGCCAGGTACCCGGTCGGTGTCGATGGAGCTGTCGGATGAGCAATACAAAAAACTTCGCGGCGGTTGGTTTAACTTAACCCTGGTGGACGAATTCCAGAATGAGCGTATCACGCTCGGCAGCCAAAGCTACAATCTGATATTCACGCCTACCGCAGTTCCCGACGAGGAGAGTTAAATTAAGAACCGGAAAGGAATAGCGAACATGTTGCGTTTGGAAAATGTATCGCACAGCTTTAAGAACGGTAACGAAGTGTTAAAAGTGCTCCATCATATCCAGTTCGAAGTCCAGAAGGGTGAGATGATTGCCCTGCTGGGCAGTTCCGGGTCGGGCAAGTCCACGCTGCTCAACTTGATGGCAGGACTAATGAAGCCGACGGAAGGCCATATTTATATTGCCGATCAGGATATTGTCAAATACGGGGAAAACAAGCTTGCAGTCTTCCGGCGCAAGCATATCGGATTTATTTTTCAGGCCTATGAGCTGATCCCGACGCTCACGGTTCGGGAAAACGTGGAGCTTCCCCTGGTCTTTCAATCCGTTTCTCCGTCCAAGCGCCGCAAGAAAGCGATGGAGCTGCTGGAGATGACGGGGATCGGCGATAAGGCTTCATTGTACCCGTCCCAGCTGTCAGGCGGACAGCAGCAGCGCGTCAGTATTGCTCGCTCATTGATTACCGAGCCTTCCGTTATTTTTGCGGACGAGCCGACGGGCAACCTGGACACCAAGACGGAAGAGGAAATTATCCGAATCATGATGGCGCTGAACGAGTCCATGAAAACGACGTTTGTCATCGTTACCCATGAGATGGAAGTCGCTGCTCAAATGAAAAAAACGATTATGCTCCGTGACGGTTATCTGGTTCAGCCGGAGGACTATACAGCGCCAGCAGCAGGTCAACGGGGGCCAAACGCCCCCTCGCCCCTGCCTGGGGTCCCGGTTCATGCGGAGGAGGCAGGTGAGGTCAGCTGATAATTTTAGACAGCATAAGGCTGGCATGGGGACAGATTAAACGCCGTAAAGTGGTGACAGCCCTGTGCATGACCGGTATTTCGATTGGATGCGCGGCAATTATCGTAGCGATCAGCATTGGCAACGGTGCCCAGAATTATTTGGAGACGGAAATTATAGGCGGCATGAAGCTTGACGAAATTACGGTGACTCCGCAGGGCTCAAGCGGGCAAGGTGAAGGCAGCGGCCCCACGGTCGGAGCTGACCGGGGATTGCTTACGGATGATAAGGTTCAGGTGATTCAGGGCTTTGATCATGTCAAATCCGTTATAGCCACCAAGCAACTCGGGTATTTTAAAGCCATTTCGTCCGACAACCTAATCAACGACGGCTTTAACGTTGTGGCCGTGGACCTGTCAAAGCTCAAAGAGCAGGGTAACAGGTTCAAGGAAGGCGGTCCGCTTGATCAGATCGGTGCTATGGTGCTCAATTACGGAGCAACAACCGGATGGAAGGATGCAGAGACGAGCGAAAGATTGATGAATATGATCAATACCGATCCCAACAATCCGAAGATATGGGAAGAATATCAGATGTATGAGAGCACCGTATCGGAAATGAACGGTAAAAATATTCAGTTGGAGCAGATGGACGCTGACAAGAAACAGCTTAGCCCGCAGCTTTATGTTGGAGGCGTGCTGGACGTGCCTACGGGGAGAGATGCCCAGTTTGCGATCTACGATCGTCAGGCCTATATTTCCTTTGATACGGCGGAATGGCTAACAAACAGTTTGAACTTGCAAAATGGGACAGCTTCGAAACAACGGGTATACGATAATCTAACCGTCAAAGTGGATGATCTGCAGAATATTAAACCGCTCGAGGATTTGATCTCAAAGCTTGCGCTTAATGCGAGCGACAATCTGGCCATGCGTGATCAGGTCGCTTCCCAATTGGATACCTTCAAAGCGATTGCTCTCGGCATCGGCGTATTTATCCTGTTATTGGCCTCGATATCGATCATCGTAGCGATGACGATGTCTACGCATCAGCGCCGTAGACAAATCGGCATCATGAAGGTCCTGGGGGCGAATATGCCGCAAATCCGCAACATGTTCATTGTAGAAGCCAGCCTGCTCGGTTTGCTTGGCGGATTGCTTGGCATCGTATTCGCATTTTTGATCATCAAGGGGCTAAATTCATTCATTATGGCTTCGGCGGGTATGTCTGGGCTGCAAATTGCGGTTACGCTGGAGACGCTGCCGATCGGCATTGCATTCGCTGTGATGACCGGAATCTTCTCAGGGATCTATCCGGCGATCAGTGCAGCTAGAACGAATGCACTTCTGGCCATCAAGCGGGATTAGGATAATGAGTTTCGGAAAGGAAGCTAAATCGGTATGATAAAAAAAATTATAAAATGGACGGTTATCGTTGCCGTGCTGGGCTTGGTGGGATATTGGGGATATGGACAGGTGAAACCGAAAGAACCCGAGATTCCCATGATGGAAGAGCCGCAGGTCATCTCATTTCCCGTAACCGAGGAAACCATCGTCTCGACCGTGCAGGTCAAGGGAACATCCGAATATGGGCGGGAGACCAATGTCTACGCACCTTTTGAAGCGAAAGTGGAGTCATGGAACGTCGAGAACGGCCAGCAGATCAAGAAAGGCGATGCGCTTTTTAAATTGGAGCAAACGGCCATTCGCCAGCAGCTTCAGCAGAAGGAAGCCGAGCTGCAGAAGCGGAAGCTGGAGCAGGAGCTGAAGGAGTTCACGTTAAATCAGGACCTCGATAGCGCCCCGGCGTTAGCAACGGAGGCCGAGCGCCTTAAAATGCTGGCAGACCAGGAGAATGCTCGGCTGAGCAGTCAGCTGGACGAGGTTACCAACGATATTGAGCGCCAGACGCTGGCCGACTTGAATGACAGGCTGAAGAAAGCTACATACCTATCGCCTGCAACAGGCCTGTTTCTGTTCGATCCGACGCAGCAGCGGCCGCAATCCGTGACGGCGAACCAGTATATCGGGAAAATCGTCGACCTGGATTCTCTTCGATTAGTGGCATATGTCGGGGAAAACGATATATTCAGCATTAAGCCGGACATGGCGGTTGAAGTAAAGCTGCCGTCCATCAAGGATCTAAAGCTGAAGGGAAAGGTGCTGGAGGTGGCCAAATTTGCCGAGACGACGGCTCAGGAGAAGCAAACCTCCCAGACACCACAGTTTAAGGTAATCATCTCGCTGCCGAAGGAAGATCGTTTGATCGGCGGGCTGACGCTAAACGGAGATATTGTAACCAAACGGAAGGATAAGGCGGTTGTCGTTCCTAAACTTGCCGTTATGACGGACGGAGGCACCTCCTATGTCATGGTGGACAAGGGAGGCGGCCAGATTGAACGGCAGGATATTGAGACCGGCTTGCAGACGCTGGATAAAGTCGAGGTTTTGTCAGGGCTGAAAGCGGGCGACACCGTCGTTCTTCAATAAATATCATGATCGAAATACAGCGTTCCTCAAAGGCACATTGCCGAGAGGACGCTGTTGTTTTTTTGCTTGCTTTATTAACGGCGGGGCTGGGAAAGTCTGGTCGTTTTATTAAAATATAGATCTCAATCAGGAAGAAAAACCTTGGGAATTAATGGTTGTAATTTTAACAGTGTGCTAATGGTTTAGCAGCAGGAAACAAACCTATCATTCCACAAAAATATGGAATATTATCCAGCTAAAAAGATGAAAACGCTTCATATAAAGCGCTTTCAGAAGAAAACTCGTGAATTTACGAGAAAGATGTGGTTTAATGGACAAGGAAAGAGGATTTTCGGGTTTTTTGTAGTAACCTAAATGTCAGGTTTGCGTTAACGGAATACTAGATTTTTGTAAACCGGGTAAACCGCATCATGCTAACGAAAAGGGAGATTTTGAAATGCATGTTCGTTCCTTTCAGTTGAGTGACTGTAACCCCGTAACCGAGCTGCTGCAGATTGCTTTATCGGAAGAATGCTACGAAAACACGATGGAGCCCTTCTCCAGGCAGCTTGCTTGGGACTCCGATCTGATTATGGTGGCTGAAGAAAACGGTGAAATCGTTGGTGCCTTAATCGGTACGATCGAGCGCAATCATGGTTGTTATTACCGCATTGCCATTCATCCCGACTATCGCAGAAAAGGGATTGGCAAAGCCTTGATTTCGGCAATGGAACAGCGTTTTCAATCACGAAAAGTCAGTCGGATCATGGTAGCCGGAGACGAGCACAACGCCGCAGCCATGCCATTTTATGAAGCCATGGGATACGGTGCCAGCCAAATCCTGCGGTCGTTCCAGAAGCTCAGTATCCTTGGTCAATCGTAGTCATGACATAAGCGGTACATACGAGCGACGCAAACGGCGGCTTTAAGCTTCGACAGAGATAAGAAACGACATTTTTTCGATATGAAGCATATCTTTCAGCCGTTGCAAATGGGTGGGAGATATGCTTTTCTATTAATGTACCTTTTTTGAAGGTGCCGCCTTTGGTACCCGAAGGCGAAATCGAAGTAAAGTAGGTGTAGCATGGGACAAGTGATTTCTCCGGATTCAACTGAGCATGGCGAGAACAACGGACCTCAGAATCAACCTGGCAAGAAGAACGGCTGGGCTGCCGAGCTTTGGGATTGGGTAAAGACGATTGCGATTGCATTTGTTATTATGGTGCTCCTAAATATGTTTGTGTTCAATCTTTCTATGGTTAAAGGTGAATCTATGCAGCCGACGCTGGTAGCATCGGAGCGGCTGTTTATTAATAAAGTGGTATATCGCTTTTCCGAACCGAGCCATGGCGATGTCATTGTGCTTAAGGACCCGAGTGATGGCCCGGATAAGAAGGAGTTTCTTGTAAAGCGTGTCGTGGGCGTACCTGGGGACACCATTGAGGTAAAGGACCAGAAGCTGTACGTGAACGGAGTTGCACAGCAGGAAGGGTATACCGATGTTCCGATCGAGGACCCGGGCTTTGAGCCCATAACCCTGGAAGAGGGCCGCTACTTCGTTATGGGAGATAACCGCCATCTTGGAAAGAGCAAGGACAGCCGCATGTTCGGCAGCGTGAAGGAAAGCGACATCGTCGGCAGGGCGGAATTTATATTCTGGCCGTTGTCCGAGATCAAAAAGCTGTAGCTGAAAAGACAGAACATCATCCCAGGAAAGGAGGCGCTGGAGAATGACCTACACACTCGGCTCGTACGCTCCTCCGCCTTCGGTATGGGAGGAGCTCAAGCAGGAGCTCAAGGCCGTTGCGCCTGAGCTTGGCATTGATGATATTGGCTTCGCTTCGGCGGAGCCGTTCGAATCCTTGAAGAGCATTTTGCAAAATCATCGGGATAAAGGGTATGAGTCGGGCTTTGAGGAGTCGGATCTGGATAAGCGGGTTACTCCGGCCCTCCCCGGTACGGAGCCGAAGTCCCTGATCGCCATTGCCATAACGTACCACTCGAAGATGGAGAACCCGCCCAAATCGGAGCCTGGCAAGTACAGGGGGATTATGGCGCGGTCCGCTTGGGGAAGGGATTATCATCATGTGCTCCGGGAGGCCATGAGCCGTCTGGAGGAATACATTAAAGAACGCGTGCCGGATGCGAAGCTTGAAAGCATGGTGGACACGGGCGCGCTTGTCGACCGGGCGGTTTCGCAGCGAGCCGGAATTGGCTTTAGCGCCAAGAACTGCGCCATCATCTCTCCGAAGTTCGGTTCCTGGATATTCCTCGGCGAAATGGTAACCAATATTCCGTTTCCGCCGGATACGCCGGTAACCGAGGACTGCGGGGAGTGCACCAAGTGCATTGACGCTTGCCCAACCGGCGCGCTTGTCGGTCCCGGGCAGCTGAATGCCCAGCGCTGCGTTTCTTTTCTAACCCAGACCAAAGGGTTTCTGGACGAAGAAGCCATGCGCAAGATCGGTAACCGGCTGTACGGCTGTGATACCTGTCAAATTGTTTGTCCGAAGAACCGGGGCAAGAATTGGACTCATCAAGAGGACTTCAAGCCCGACCCTGAAAAAGCCAAGCCGCTGCTCCTGCCCATCCTGGATATGAGCAACCGCGAATTCAAGGAAACGTTTGGAGATACGTCCGCGGCTTGGCGCGGCCGAAAGCCGATTCAGCGCAATGCTGTCATCGCGCTTGGCAACTTTAAAGATAGTTCAGCTGTGCCGAAGCTAAGCGAGGTACTGCTGAAAGACCCGCGCCCGGAGCTGCGGGGAACCGCTGCATGGGCTCTGGGCCGTATTGGAGGCGAAGAAGCGTTGAACAACTTAGAGAAAAGCATGAAATCAGAAGGGGATTCCCAAGTACGAAATATGCTGCAGCAAGCCTTGAATAAACTGAAGTCTGAACCAAATGAGAATGAGTTATCTGCTGGAGCGCAAGCCGCCGCAGACGACAATAGCAACAAAGTGTCTGATTCTTCGAATGGGGGAACGAAAGCCCAGCCTGAAAGTCCTGTTATTCAGGGAGTTGAGCCGATGGCCATTCCTGAAGGAGGACCGGAAATTTTGTATTACGATGAAATTCAATCACCGATTGGACCTTTGACGGTCTGTGCAACGGAGAAGGGCCTTTGCCTGATTGAGTTTGGCAGCTTTTATGTGAAGGAAGCGGTCATCCAGCAGTGGTCGCGGACCTGGGCCGGTAATGGCGGTTATCAGCGCGATGAAGCAAGATTAGCTCCTATGACATCGCAGTTGAAACAGTACTTTTCCGGTGAGTTGAAGGAGTTTGACATAAAGCTGGATATGCGCGGAACGTCATTCCAATTGCAGGTATGGGAAGCTTTGAAATCCATCCCCTATGGAAATGTTTGTTCTTATAAGGATGTAGCCGAATCCATCGGTCGTCCGAAAGCCGTTCGGGCGGTAGGCGGTGCGAACAACAAAAACCCGGTGCCGATTGTGGTGCCGTGTCATCGGGTGATTGGTACTGACGGTACTTTGATCGGATATGCCGGCGGACCGGAGATCAAGCGCATCCTGCTGACCCTGGAAGGGGTTATGCCGGGACGGAATGGGCAATAAATGATCAAGGTGCATAATTGGGGCGGCTTGCTGCCATGTATCCGTTATTTTCATTTGCTGTGGCGAAAAGGACATGCTATGATAGGTTCGTGTATGCGCCATTAAATGGTAGATATTAGTATAGTAGAAGGTGGTCAAGTGATGGATATAGTCATTCCGATTATTACATTGATCGTGGGTCTGGTTGGCGGATTTTTCATCGGCGTATTTTATCTCCGCAAGCAATTGGAGAAGATGCAGAACGATCCGCAAATGCTGCAGAAGATGGCAAAACAAATGGGCTATAACATGAACAGCAAGCAAATGCAGCGCGCACAGCAAATGATGAAAAATCAGCCTATGCCGGGTAAAGGGCAAGGCCGTAAACGCAAATCATAATGAAAAAAGCCCGCTCCCGTCTAAATGAAATGACGGAGGGGCATTTCTATTTAAAAAGGCCGCTAACAGCGGCTATAAGTTAACCGTTTGCTTTTTCTATGGAACGAAAAGGGGGATGTACTGTGGCGGGTGTAAAGGATTATGTGAACAATAAAGTCGGCGCTAACCGAGAGCAGATCGAGTATCATGTAGAGCAAATATTGAAACTGATCGGTGAAGATCCCCAGCGTGAGGGGCTCCTGGAGACACCGGCCCGTGTGACACGGATGTATGAGGAGATCTTTGCGGGATACGAAGTGGATCCCAAGGATGTTCTCGGGGTTACCTTTGACGAGAATCATGAGGAATTGGTTATCGTGAAGGATATCGTATATTACAGCCAGTGCGAGCACCATATGGCGCCGTTTTTTGGGAAGGTCCATATCGGTTATGTTCCTAGCGGCAAAATCGCCGGCTTGAGCAAGCTGGCACGTCTGGTCGAGGCGGTTACCCGCCGTCTTCAGGTGCAGGAACGCATCACCTCGCAAATCGCGGACATTATGGTGGAGGCGCTGCAGCCAAACGGCGTGATGGTCGTTGTGGAAGGCGAGCATCTGTGCATGTGCGCGCGCGGTGTGAAGAAGCCGGGCAGCAAGACGGTCACGTCAGCTGTACGAGGTACCTTCCAAAGTGATTCGGCGCAGCGTTCGGAATTTCTGTCTTTGATTAAAGACTAAGCATGATCCAGAGGATCAAAAAAGGCTTCGCCCACGGAGGCGAAGCCTTTTTATGTGCTCAATAATGATTGTGAGCTCATATGATAATCGATAGGGGGAAGGGCTCCTCAAGAAGCGCCATCCACTTGTTTCATATATTGCACATACTGGATGAGTGCGTGTTTTTGCTCCTCAATATCCCGGATACGGCGGGACATCTCCATAAAGAAGGTTTCAATCTGATCGCGCAACACATTGGCAGACTGTCCCTTCCAATCCTGCAGACGTGCGTACATGACCCGTGCTTCCTGTTCGTCGGCCCGAATGGCTGCCAGCAATCCTGTCAGCTCGCGTTCGGCTTGAAGCAAATCATCCAGCTCCAGCAGAATCTCTCGACTCATCTCCATCCCTCCCGGTAGCTTTTGTATTGATCTTTACCCGCTGTTGTCTGTCCGTTCAAATAAATCCGCCTTGAATTTAATGTATTGAACGATGTCGGTGGTATGCTGCAGATGCCATTGACTCATCGACATGATGGATGTATCCAGCTGCTGGACAATCGGCTGCAGACGTCTGCTGTGGCTGGAGAACATGTATTTGGAGAGACGCTGCCGGATTCCTTGGATTTCGGCATCACTTTGATGGGCGTGTGCTCTCCATTTCTCGGCTACGCTTCGCAGCTCGGCAGGGGTCACCTGAATGGTTCCGGAGGAGCCTCCGACGGAGCCGCCCAGGGCTCCCAGCGAGCCGCCTAAACCTAAGCCTAAATGGCTCATCGGCCCACCCAGGCCGAACAAGAGACTGCCATGGGCAGGTATTCTGGGCGAATTAACGGCTTTGTCGGTAGCGCCGTCGTACAGAGGATTTGAGATGTAACCATCCTCGAATCGATAGCGGTCAAGCTGATGATAATTGGGGCCGCCCAGTGTATTATCAATTTTTTCCTTTATACTAAGCCCGTCATTGGCGTCTTTATAACTGGAGTCTATGTAATAGGTTGAACCGACGTGGCCATCGAAGCCGCCGAGCGCACCGCTGCCAATAATGTCGCCAGGATGGACGAAATTAGTGATTTGAGAGTCAAATTCCCCGTTCTCTGCCTTTCTTCTGGCTTCAGGGGAGAGGCTCCCGATGACCGACGGAGCACTGAAGGTGACAGCCGACATGCCCGTATAGGCGGCAGCATATTGTGCATTGGCTCCCCCCAGGGAGTGCCCCGTGAGGGTGAAATCAACGCCCTTGTATTTCTCCTTCATTTCCAGCGCATAATCCTCGGCTTGATACAATTGGTTGGTTCCTAATATATCCGTTTTTTTATCGATTTTCCTCGATTGTTCACCGAACCAATCCGTGACATCGTTAATCCCCGTGGCTTCTTTGACTTTGTCTACATGGTCCGCCCAAGGTGGCCGAAATTCCGGAATCTTTCTTTTGATCTCTTCAATGCCAATATCCGCATCGGCTAAATAATCGGGGAGGGCATGGGATAAGTCTTCGCCTGCCTCGGTGCCCCGGTAAGCGATAACGGCCTGATTCGTTTCCTTGTTGTAGAAAGTTACCGCATCAAAACCTGATATGCTGTTGCTCTTATAGTCCTCAAGGACCTCCCATCCAGGCAAGTCCTCAACGGTATCTTCTTTTTTCAGATCGAGATAAGCCGCTTCTGACATCAATCGGTATGTCTCGTCATCCACTTGCGGTGAACTCAATTATACTCCCTCCTTAACATTCAGCAGGATCAGAACCTGTAGCTACAGCCAAAAGGCAGCACAACCCATCACTCACCCTTAATCGCTTTTCTGAGCTCCGGGTTCATCACGAAGTTGGATGTCTCGCCTGTGTTGAAATCAACGGATATTTTAAAGGTTTGTTCAGGATGATCTACGACAAACCCTTCAAGGTTGACCTTGTCCGCTACGATAGAAGGCATCATCTCTTCCTTGGTAATCTCTACATCCAAGTTGTATTTCTCTTTAAAATGCTGAACGGCTGTGGTTTTAGCCTTCGTTATGACCTCGTCCGAGCTGTCGTCTGTAGTAGCTTGGTTATTGTTCACTGGCTGGCATCCTCCAACAATTAAAATGATAAGCACAAAAGCAAAAATAAAAATACGTGATTGGAACTTACTCTTCACACTGACCCATCCCTTCAGTGGTGATGTTCTGCTCTTACAGGCGCGCTGAATCTTGTAGTCTTACATGGAGCCATCATTTCTCTTCGTTTCGCCTTAGGCAATGCAGAGACTGCTTATCAAGCTTACTGTCATATCATAATCCAGCATATGGGAGCGTTCAACCGAATAAATAACCAGATATGTGGTAAAAAAGACCTAACAATAGGCTCGGGTTACTCCTTAGCTTGAATAATCTTGTCCAATTCGGGGCTCAAGACCAAGTGCCCGGTTCATGAGTCACCCCCTGAATATTGATAAACCCTCCTTAAACTCCATAAGGGAAGTAAGGAGGGCTATAGACATCATACCCAATATTAACCAATATGAAGCAGCCCAGCAAGGCTTTGAATTAAAAAGGCTTCCATTTCAGCTTACTGGCATGCTTGAAGCGCTCTGCAACCTCCGGCCAGTAGACCACGTTCCACCAATCCTTGATGTAGTCCTTGCGTTTACTTTGATGTTTAAGGTAGTAGGCATGTTCCCATACGTCCAGAGCCAGGAGAGGGACGACATCCCACTGGGAGAGATTCTGATGTTTCTCAGCCTGCAAAATTTCAAGTCGATGGCTGCGTGGACTCCAGACAAGGATCGCCCAGCCGCCCCCTTCCACTTTGTCTGCCGCCTCGCTAAAGTGCTTTTTAAAGCGATCGAAGCTTCCGAAATCCTTCTTGATCTGTTGGGCCAGCTCACCGCCAGGCTCGCCACCGCCCCTCGGGTTCATAATGTTCCAGAAGATCGTGTGCAGATAGTGGCCGGCACCATGAAAAGCCAGCTCGCGTTCCCAATGCTTCACCAGCTCGAAATCGCCGCTTTTTCGGGCCTCCTCCAATTTCTTCTCCGCCTTGTTCAGACCATCGACATAGCTTTGGTGATGGACGTCGTGATGAATCCGCATGGTTTTCTCGTCAATATGAGGCTCCAGTGCATTATAAGCGTAAGGCAGTGGAGGAAGGCGATGCCCGCCAATCGGTACGGCCTTGCCGCTGTCTCCCATACCTTGAATGGACAGTTCAGCCTCAGGGGGAGATGGGGGAGGGGAGGCGGCCTCGTGAAGCGTCATCGATTGCATCGGCATCTCTACATCCATGAATCTTTCCAGTGCTCCGGCGGAGTTGAGGGTCTCGAGCGTGTTCAGGAAGTATTCGGACTCTCGAATCACATGATGCACGACCGTGCCGGCGAGCGGCACTTTCCGAATGGCCTCACTATTCTCCTTCAATCCGTGGAGCTGGCGGATGAACTCTCTGGACTGCTCGCAGGAAGCGCGCAGCAGCTGCTCGACTTGGGTCAGTACTTGAGGCGAAGGAGGTCCGTCATAACGGAGAATGTGGCGCAAAAGTTCGTCTGCTGCTTTTTCCGTATCAGCGAACACCACCGCCCACTGATCCAGCATTTTGACATAGACCGGCTCCAGATCCGGCGCAATGGCTTTGATGAGCTCAGTATGCTTCCTTTCCTGATGTTTCCAATAGCGAATCTCTTCGAGTAATCGTACCGGGAGCTTCGCTCCGTAAATAAATAACATGTCCGTTCCCTCCAGTATCAGGTTCACTAAACACACTATATTCATATGGCGGCCTGTATTATGAGGGGGAAATAAAAATAACCCCGCTGCATCAAAGCAGCGGGGGAGATGGATCGTATGATGAATGGCTATTTTAATAGTGAGTGCATTTGTTAAAAATATTAGGATTCATCCGGAGTTTCGAGTTTGCCTAGAAAGGTGGATACTCTGCGCAGATATTCTTTAGGGTGCTCACGGAAGATGAGCTCATGATGCGCCTCCTCTACAATCCAGGAATCCGAATCCGTATGGGTTTGATTGGAAGCAATCTTCTCGGCGATCGGGTAAGGTGCCTTATCGTCTTTCGTTCCGTGGATGAACAAGGTCGGGAACGGATAATCGTGCTTCTTCACCTCATTGTAAGGGATCTGATCCAGACTTGTGCCGTTAAGCACCGGGAAGAGCAGCTCCAGAATCTCCAGGGAAGGATGGCGCGGGAGATTAATCTGGTTGTGAATATTGTGATAAAGCGTGTCCGGCTCCAATAAAAAGGCGCTGTCCAGAATCATGGCATCCACATCCTTGGTCTCAAGCCCTGCCTGCAGTGCGGTGCCAGCCCCCATGGAGAAGCCCCAGACGACAATTTGCTTCGCGCCGCGCTGCTTCACATGTTCAATGGCTCCAAGAAGCTGGCGTTTCTCCTCTTTGCCACCGGTCGCCACTTCCTTGCTGGTCTGGGAGGCAAAGCCGTAATCAAACATGAGCACATTAAAATTCATGTTGTGCGCGTAGTGGGCGATATCGTACATCGGTACCCAGGTTTCCTCCCGGTTGGCGCCGTAACCATGGCTGAGCACGATGGTTTTCGAAGAATTTTCGGCCGGTATATACCATCCATTTATATTTCGTTTGCCGTCAATGGAGTGGAATGTGACATTCTCGTAATTCATATCTTTAGCAAGCTTGGGATTGGAATAGAGCGGAGCAACCGTCGGATTCGACAAAACCCAAGCAATATAGGCATGAAGCGCAATAAAACAGAAAACGAGAAAAAAAACGACAGATAATAACAACGCTAATATAATATGCTTTAAACGAACCAAGCCGGTCGACAGCTCGGCCGGCGTGTCATTTAATTGGGAGAGTGGGGCGTTACTACCAGTCGTTGTGCTCATAAGTGGCCCCTCCTTACCATATAGTCTGGATATGTTTCGTTAACATGAAAGAGTTGAAATTATAATAATCGTATGCCCGGAAGCCTATAAAGTCAATGCAAATCCATAGATTGTAAGACAACTGTAAAGTCCCTGTCTCCATGGTTTACTTTTGAGAAGAATTCTCATATAATTCTTGTAACCAGGTTTCATAGAATGAAACAGGAAGGAGCTGGTCGGGATGGAAGACCGTAAATTAACGGTGCGTGCTGTAGAGCGGGCACTTGATATATTGATGTGTTTTACGAAAGACAGTGAACTTGCCCTCACAGAGATTTCTACCCTTATCGGATTACATAAAAGCACCGTCCATCGACTGCTAACAACGCTGGAAGACAAAGGATTCGTTGTGCGTAACAAAGAGACGGAGAAATATCGGCTCGGCTTGAAAATATGGGAGCTGTCCATGCATCTGTCCCAAAGCGACGACCCGGCGATTCGCCTTCTGCCCGCGATGGAAGCCTTACGGGATCGCCTTGGGGAAACGGTGAGTTTGTATTTAAGAGACGGTTCGGATCGTCTTCGGATTCAAGCGGTTCAGAGCAATCAGGGCATTCGGCGGGTCGCCCAGGTCGGAGTACGACTGCCGCTGTCCGTGGGCGCCTCCAGCAAGGTTCTGGTGGCCTTTGCGCCACCGGCCGATCAGGAGGAGCTGCTGAATGCGCCGGATTGGCCGGAATCTGTCGACCGCATCGTTTACCGGCAGCAACTGGCCGAAATATTGGAGAAGGGATACGCGATCAGCATCGAAGAGCGCGAGCCTGGGGCTGCTGCGGTATCGGTACCGATCTTCGACCGGAATGGTCAAGTGGCGGCAGCACTGTCGATGTCAGGGCCAGTCACCCGCCTGTCAGCGGAAACGCTCCGCGAACATGCGCCCATCCTGATGGAGGCGGCACGGGAAATGGGAATGATGATATAATATTCATTCTATTGCCGGAGTGCGGACAGCATCACTATAAGTTATTGAATGACCGGGCGACTCCATGTGATACAGCTTTTTAGAATCAAAAAGGACCGTTCCCTACAATCTTGGCGATTGGGGAAACGGTCCTTTTGTCGTAGCGGCTCATCTATATAATAGGTAAGCATCATTTAGGTCAGCTTCATATTCTTTTCCTCTATTTTCTGATTGAGGATCTCATGAAAGGTGAGGGGTTTATCCTTCGATTCCTCTCTTTTGGGCGCAGCCACCGGCTGCGGCCGCTGGTATTGATAATGGAACGAAGCCATCGTATGTATTTTGATCATAGGTACCTTCCTCCTAGATATAGATTTCCGTTAATGTTTTTTACCAATTAACCTCCGTGGCACCATTCGAAACGGAATATCCAATATTCAGGAGGGAAGTACCAGATCATAACAAAAATCCCCATCATCACTAGTGGATGATGGGGATTTGTTCCTAAGGCTAAAGCGCCTGTAAGGAAGACCTTATTGGTTCGATGCGATCATTTGACGCAGTACCGTTTGGAGGATACCTCCATTATGGTAGTAGTCCACGTCCACCATGCTGTCGAGACGGGCGATGGCTTGGAACTCGAATTGGGTTCCGTCTTCGCGCGTAGCGACAACCGTCAATTCCTGGCCTGGCTTCACGTCGTTGCTGAGGCCTAGAATATCGAATGTCTCGCGGCCGTTCAGACCAAGGCTCTTCCAGCCATGACCTTCCTGGAATTGGAGCGGAAGAACGCCCATGCCCACAAGGTTGGAGCGGTGAATACGCTCGAAGCTTTCAGCCAGTACAGCTTTGACGCCGAGGAGATACGTACCTTTTGCCGCCCAGTCACGGGAGCTTCCTGTGCCGTATTCTTTACCTGCGATAACGACGAGGTTCTGTCCGCCTGCTTGATAATTCATTGAAGCATCATAGATGGACATCACTTCTTCCGTTGGCAGGTAAGTGGTTACGCCGCCTTCCGTACCTGGAGCTACCTGGTTACGGATCCGGATGTTAGCGAAGGTACCGCGCATCATGACTTCGTGGTTACCACGGCGGGAGCCGTAGGAGTTGAAGTCTTTGCGTTCCACGTTGCGGTCGCTCAGATATTTGCCGGCTGGGCTGTTCGTTGCAATGTTACCCGCTGGGGAGATGTGGTCCGTTGTAACGGAATCGCCCAAGAGAGCAAGCACGCGCGCTTCCTTGATGTCCTGGATGTCGTTCAGGCCGTTGGCGAGGCTTTCAAAGAATGGCGGGTTCTGGATGTAAGTGGATTGATCGTCCCACTCGTACAGCTCGCCTTCAGGAACAGGAATCTTGTTCCAACGCTCATTGGCGGTAAACACATTCTCGTACTTCTCACGGAAAGCATCAGGGCTAACGGCTTGACCGATTGCTTCGCGGATTTCCGCGCTCGTTGGCCAGATGTCTTTCAAATATACAGGCTCATTGTTCGGATCGTAGCCGATCGGCTCGTTCTGCAGGTCGATGTTGACTGTGCCTGCCAGGGCGTAAGCTACAACCAGCGGCGGCGAAGCCAGGTAGTTGGCTTTGACTTGAGCATGCACGCGGCCTTCGAAGTTACGGTTACCCGACAATACGGCAGCGACCGTCATGTCGTTGTCGGCAATCGCTTCGCTCACTTCATCCGGCAATGGACCGGAGTTACCGATACAAGTTGCACAGCCATAGCCTGCAACATAGAAGCCGAGAGCTTCAAGGTAGTGCAAGAGACCGGACTTCTCGAGGTAGTCGGTTACGACAAGGGAACCTGGAGTCAAGCTGCTCTTCACATAGCCGGGCTTTGTCAGGCCGCGTTCAACGGCTTTCTTTGCCAGGAGACCTGCGCCGAGCATAACGCTTGGGTTTGACGTGTTCGTACAGCTGGTGATGGCTGCGATAACAACAGCACCCGTTCCCATCTCACTGGTAGAGCCGTCTTTATGATTAACTTTAACGGTTTCTGCAATTTTCTCATCGCTGAGGCCGTATCCACCTTTGTCGATTGGCGTGCGGATGATATCGTTAAAGTTTTGTTTCATGTTGGTAAGCTCGATACGGTCCTGCGGACGCTTCGGACCAGCCAAGCTCGGTACAACCGAAGCGAGATCCAATTCGATCACATCGGAGAACTCAGGGTCCGGCGTATCTGCCGTACGGAACATGTTTTGCGCTTTATAGTAGCTCTCCACGAGTTCAACCTGCTCATCGGTGCGGCCCGTGTTGCGGAGATAAGCCAGCGTTTCACTATCAACCGGGAAGAAGCCGATGGTAGCGCCGTATTCCGGAGCCATGTTGGCCACCGTGGCGCGGTCAGCCAGGCTGATGTTAGCCAGGCCAGGTCCGTAGAATTCTACGAATTTGCCTACAACGCCTTTCTTGCGGAGAAGCTCGGTTACGGTGAGGGCAAGGTCAGTCGCAGTAGCGCCTTCTGCCAGGCTGCCTGTCAGCTTGAAGCCGATAACTTCAGGCGTTACAAAATACAGCGGTTGGCCAAGCATGCCGGCTTCCGCCTCGATACCGCCTACGCCCCAGCCCACAACGCCAAGACCGTTGATCATGGTTGTATGGGAGTCCGTACCTACGAGGGAATCAGGGAAAACAAGCGTTTCGCCGTCAACCGTCTTCGTAGCTGCTACGGAAGCAAGGTATTCCAGGTTAACCTGGTGAACGATACCCGTTCCCGGAGGAACTGCGCGGAAGTTGTTGAATGCCGTTTGAGCCCAGCGGAGGAAGCGGTAACGCTCTTCGTTTCGCTCAAATTCAAGCTTCATATTTGTTTCCAGGGCTTGGTCGGTACCAAAAGCGTCAACCATGACGGAGTGGTCAATAACGAGGTCAACCGGAACGAGAGGGTTGATCTGTTTAGGATCGCCGCCGGATTTTTTAACGGTGTCACGCATAGCTGCAAGGTCTACGACAACCGGAACGCCGGTGAAGTCCTGCAATACGATACGGGCAGGAATGAACGGAATTTCCTTGTTGTTGTCGCGTCCTTCATTCCACTTGGACAAGAGTTTTACATGATCTTCGGTAATTGCGCGTCCGTCGAACTGACGCACGGCTGCTTCCAGCAGTACCCGAATGGAGAAAGGAAGCTTGGATACACTGCCGTATCCTTGCTCTTCGAGCGCCTGCAGGCTGAAATAACGGTAACTTTTACCGCCCACCTCTAGGTTGCGGGAGATGGAGAATTGATCCTTTGCTGGCATTGATGAACCTCCTTAAGTCATTTCATAAATCGAATAAAAACAGTTTGAGTTAAATCCTCTGTGGTTTCACTAGATGAAACCTAATTTCATAAATTAACTACCTTAAGTATACCGTTTTCAACTCGCTGCGTAAAGCATTTTTTATAGAAGAAAAGTATTTCAAAAAGGTGAAAACAAGCCCGTTTTTTATCCGAATGCAGTCGCTGTAATCCCGGTGTTTCTGTATTCTCTTGACCGAAGTTCATAGCCTGAACATTTTCTTCATATAGTTGTGATAGGGAACAGCGTGAAAGGCAAGGTTAGAGGAGGAGAGTAGATGAACAGTCTGAAGCAAGCAGAGAAGCCTTGGAAGCAAGCTCTATATATTTACGTCAATCAATATAACCAAAATCGCGTGGACTATTCTTCAGGCCTGAAAGAGCAGATTGTAGCGGATCTGAATTTCCTGGTAGAGAGAGGAGAAAGGCAGTTTCGGCTGCAGTCGTGGTATGCGCAGCGGGAGGTTACGCCGCTAAAGAGCGAGACTCGTGCCCGCCTCCTGCGTATTCTGAGGGAAACGGAGGATGATGTGATCGCGGACGTGCGGCTCCACAGCGTATTTTATTATGAAAAAAGAGGGATGACGCACCGGGAAGATACGGTTTTTAGGGAGCGACTGACGCTGATCCGGGACGGGGATGCGTGGTTGATCGTTGGCATCGAACGTCTGCAGGATGAACGCCATCCCCTGCAAAGAACCGATGTTCCGGCAGCAGGCGCGGATGGGGCCGGAAGAGAGCCGTCCATTCCCTTTATGAACGGCCGCGTATACGCCGCCGGAAGCAGCCCGCGGTCCGGCCGTTACGAGCGTGAAGCCGCAGCTGCTTATGCCGACCGTTGGTGGGATTCCGGGAATCCGGAGTTTGAGGAATTTGACGTGGATTGCACGAATTATATCTCCCAGTGCCTCTTTGCAGGCAAAGCTCCAATCCACTATACTGGTAAAAGAGAAACGGGATGGTGGTACAAGGGATACGTAAACAAACGGGAATGGTGGAGCTACAGCTGGGCGGTATCGAACAGCTTTGCGCATTATTTGAACGCCAGTACCTCGGGGCTGCGGGCCGAGCGGGTGGAGCGTCCCGAGCAGCTGATGCTGGGGGATGTCATCGTGTACGACTGGGACGGTGACGGCGCGTTTCAGCACAGCACCATCGTCACGGCGTTTGACGCGGGCGGCATGCCGCTGGTTAATGCGCATACGGTGTCCAGCCGTCATCGCTATTGGGACTACCGGGATTCCTACGCTTGGAACGATAACACCGAATATCGGTTTTATCATATCCCCGATTATTTTTAAGATGACAGCATGTCATGCTGCAATACGGACAAGAGAGAGGTTAACATGGGACAGGATAAATTAACGGTAGGTTTAGTATACGGGGGGAAATCCGGCGAGCATGAGGTGTCATTATCCACGGCATTCGCGGTCATGAACGCTTTTGATTTTGATAAATATGAGATTGTTCCGTTTTATATTTCCAAGCAGGGTACATGGAGAATCGGCAGCAAGCTGTCGGCTCCTCTTGCCCAGTTGGAAGAATTGAAGCTGGCTGAAGGGGATGGCACGCAAACAGCGCTGAACGCCGTGTTCAGCAGATTGTATGGCCAAGAGACGCAGACGGTGGATATTATGTTCCCGCTGCTTCACGGGACGTTCGGGGAGGACGGAACGATTCAGGGACTGTTCGAAATGGCGGACATTCCTTATGTGGGAACCGGTGTGCTTGCGTCGGCAGCGGGGATGGATAAAGTCGTGATGAAGAAGCTCTTCGCCCAGGCGGGATTACCGCAATGCGAGTACTGTTATTTCAATCGTACCCAGTGGGAGCGGAGCCAGCATGAAGTGCTGAAGGATATCGAGGACAAACTCGGATTCCCGAGCTTCGTCAAGCCGGCTAACCTGGGTTCAAGCGTTGGGATATCCAAGGCTAAGGATCGGGAGCAGCTTAAGGCGGCGATTGAATCCGCGCTTCGGTTCGATGACAAGATCATCGTTGAAGAGTTCGTGGATGCACGCGAAGTGGAGGTCAGCGTGCTCGGCAATGATGAGCCGATGGCATCCGTTCCGGGTGAAATTGTCTCTTCCAGTGAATACTACGACTATGCGGCTAAATATACGGATGGACAGTCACAAATGCAAATTCCGGCCGAAATCGAACCGGATACGGCTGATCGTCTGCGCGACCTCGCCATTACCGCGTTCAAAGCGATTGAAGGCGGCGGCATCACGCGGGCCGACTTCTTTGTCCGCCGCTCGGACGGCGCGATTTTGATCAATGAAGTGAACACGATGCCGGGCTTTACGCCGTTCAGCATGTACCCGCTCTTGTGGCGGGAAACGGGCGTATCCTACCGCGAGCTGCTTGACCGGATGATCGAGCTGGGCCTTGAGCGGTACAACCGTAAGCAATCCCTAATTTATGAGAATCAGGCGTAAGCCGTCACAATAGGATATGAAACACCAGGGGGAGTCCGCGCTATTCAATACGGCTCCCCTTGAGTCTAATATTTTGGGATGAAAGGAAGATACGTGAGATGGGATTTCAAACCGAGTTCAATTCCGTTTGTAAGTTTAAGAGTGAGCAGGAGCTCTATGAGCTGCTGGAATACGGCCGCGGCAAAATGCTGAAGGATGGCCTTCGGGTATTTCCGACAGGACAGAAGGTCATTGCTTATACGCCGGATAACCAGGCGGTGGCGATCGTCCTGATCACCGCGTGCGTATCGGAGATTAACTTCCAGGGCCGCGAGGTCACTTCGGTCGAGCTGCAGCTGATTCGCAAATTGACCGATGAGGAAGCACGCGTACAGACAGCACTCGCTCACGAAATGTTTTTTGGAGACCATGCATGATTGTTCGTTTCGGTTATGTAGCCATGTCCACGGTTGTGCAGAATGCTTCTCCTTCCAAGACGATGACCATGAAGAGTTTTATGAAGCTGAATGACCGTGAGGCCGGCCTGCACAAACTGGAGCGGATCGCGAATGAGAATCTACATAATACCCTTCGGCTTCTGAAGCATAACGCGGCTCACGATATCAAGGTGTACCGCTTCTCGTCCAAGCTGATTCCGCTGGCCACGCATCAAGATATGCAGGATTGGGATCCGTTCCCGGCTTTGCGGGAAGGCTTTCAGGGCATTGGGGATTTTGTGAAAAAATACGGGATGCGGGTATCTTTTCATCCGGATCATTTCACGGTGCTGAGCACGCCGCGTCCTGAGGTGCTGGTCAACTCGATCCGTGATCTGGAGTCGCACGTCCATATGCTGCAGGCGATGGAGCTGCCTGCTTCCATGAAAAATAACATTCACATCGGCGGCGCCTATGGAGACAAGCCTTCGGCCTCGGCCCGATTCGTGGAACACTTCCATGAGCTTGAACCGCATATTAAGGAACGGCTGACTCTTGAAAATGACGACAAAACCTTTACGGCGCAGGAAACGCTGGCCGTATGCCAGCAAACGGGGCTGCCCATGGTGCTCGATATCCACCATCAGTGGGTCAACAACGATGGCGAGGCGCCTTGGGAATTGTGGCCGGATATTCTTCGCACCTGGGAGACGCCGCTTGCGCAGGCGGATTCGGACGAGGCGCAGCCGCTGCCGCCCAAGATTCACGTATCCAGTCCCAAGAGCCCTACCGATATCCGCAGCCATGCGGATGGGGTGGATGTCGTGCCATTGCTGGCGTTTTTACGAAATATTGCGGGGGCTACGCCTAAGGTGGACGTTATGATTGAAGCAAAGATGAAGGACGGCGCTTTGTTTGATCTGATGAAGGATTTGGGAGATTATACGGCAGAGGGCGTAACCATTCTTGACGGTGCCTCCATCCAAGTGAACCCTTAACCCGATAAGATGAGCTTGTTAACACTTGCAAGTTGATGGATTTTGGGTTACGTTGGAAGTATCCAAACAGAGATTCCCCTTAACACATGACATCGGATAAAAAAGTTCGTTCTCGCCAAGCATTCAGGTGCACAGCATAGGACGGACTTTTATTGAAATAGGCGGAAATTTCGCTTAGCTGCCCTTTCGATTACTACAATGACTGAATAGGATGTAGGGATTGTCAAAAATCACTAGATTTATATAGAAAGTAGAGTGAGTGCTTTGAACGAGAATGAAAAGATTCCTTATGTTGTCAGCAGTAAGAGTTACACCGCCGTTGCCATTAATTGCGCCGCCAAAGCGGGTGAGTGGATTAAGAGCAAGCTCGGTACCGTCAAGCAGTTGAGCACCAAGTCTTCGGCACAGGATATCGTAACCGAGGTGGACAAAGGTGCCGAGCAGATGATCCGCAAGCTGATTTTGACGCACTTTCCGGATCATGCGATCCTTGGAGAAGAAGGGGTTGCCCCGGGTACCGATGCCTACGCGAAGGCACTCGAGGACGCCAAGGACGAAGAGTATCTCTGGATTATCGACCCTGTGGACGGAACGACGAACTATGTTCATGGATTTCCGTTTTACTCCGTGTCGATTGCACTGGCTAATCATGGAGAAGTCATTGTCGGCGTTATTTACGACCCTTCCCGGGACGAGTTGTTTGTTGCGGAAAAAGGAAAAGGGGCCTACGTTCACGGCAACCCTACCTATGTTTCCAAGGAAGATCAATTGTCGGACAGCTTGCTGGCCACGGGCTTCCCGCTGGACAGCACGGTCAACCTGCCGCTGAATATGGCGGAGCTGCAGGTGCTGCTGCCGATGGTCCGTAATGTAAGAGCCGGCGGATCCGCTGCGCTTCATCTTGCTTATGTGGCTGCCGGCCGGCTCAGCGGATACTGGGAGCACGGCTTGAGTGCTTGGGACGTTGCCGCAGGCGCGCTATTGGTTCAGGAGTCCGGCGGTAAAGTAACCGATACGGAAGGAAAGTCATACGACCTGTCGGTCCGTCATTTGGCGGCAACCAACGGGCTGATTCATCAGCGTTTTCTGGATACACTAAAGGACGCGGGCGAAGCTTTGGTTCGCTAAAGGCCCGGGACAACAGAGGATGCAGATCACTTACAACCGCTTGATAAAGGAGTGTGCTTACGATGAATGAGAAGTCGGATCAGGATTTGGAGCGCCAGCTCAGCGAGATGTTAACGGACGGTGAAATGCAGAAGAAGGATCGGGAGAAGGAGGAGCGCAGGCTTCTCTCTCCGAAATACGAGATCCGGATTCAGACGCAGCTCGATCCCATTGTGGAAGAGACGCAGAAATACCGCAGCATGGCGAAGGAAGTGGATGATCGCTATGACAAGTACATGGAGAAGGCAGTTAAGAAGGATAAGCCTGAGGATTCAGGTGAAGAAGCTTGATAACGCTTTAAGGGATGATTCCGAAGCGGGCGCATATCTATTCATTAAAGGCCGAATCAGGAATGGACAGCATAGAGTGAGCTGTCCATTTTTTTTATGATAACTAGCCAAGATAACAATGCTCAAGATGGCTCAAGTTGGAGTCACGAGGTTTGACCTTGTCCATAGGGGGAGAGCGCGGTGCGAGTTCGGCTTCGAATTTATCATGTTCTGGGAGGCGCATCAGGGGCAGCCTCCATGATGCTGTGGTGCATCCTGATCTTCTTCAACCCCTATTCCGATGAGATCAGCTGGAAACCGGCCTTAACTACGTTCGTCATGCTGTTTCTTCCAGCCAGTTTGGCGATGCTCGCGGTGATGTATTCATACCGATTGCTGCTGCTGGTTGCCTTTGGATGGTCGATCCTGCCAAGCCTGTATTTTGCAGCCACGCCTGGAATATTTGCTTGGTTTGGAGTTACCTCCCTCGGCTATTTATTCACTTTTCTTATCATGAAACCTTATCCTCCTGGTTGATTCGGTACCATTCGCAGGTTGCCGGTGGTAAAATAAGGCTGTATCAAGATAATTGACGTTAAGGGAGTGAAGGTATGTTCAAACAATGGAAGAAGGGGCTGGCGGCAGTAACCGGCACCTTGACGCTCGCGGTGGCACTGGTTGGACCGGGCGTTGCGCCGGCTTATGCCGATGAGATTACAGCCAAGGATACATAT
This sequence comes from Paenibacillus sp. GM2FR, assembly GCF_002803325.1. Lineage (NCBI taxonomy): Bacteria > Bacillati > Bacillota > Bacilli > Caryophanales > Paenibacillaceae > Paenibacillus > Paenibacillus sp. GM2FR. The sequence continues at coordinate 896,363 of NZ_MKZM01000009.1, forward strand.
CATATTGTAGCGTTGGGGGACTCGCTGACCGTTGGGTATGAGCCGGGAATGGATCTGAACAGCAAGCCCTACGGTTTTGTTGACCGGCTGTATGAGCAGGGTTTGTTCCACGGCCGGACCGAGGTAACGAATCTGGGGATCGGCGGCCTGAAAACCGAGGGGCTGAATCATTACGTCAAGGCCGTCTTGGATGAACGCGCGATTACGGCGGAGGAACTGCAGCCGGGGCTCAGCGGCATCGATCCGCGCACCAAGCAGATTGGCGCTGACGCAGCGAAAGCCAAGCCGGTTATCGCCAATGCGGATCTGATTACCATTACCATCGGCGGCAATGACATGATGAGTCTGGTCAGTACCGTGGAAACATTAAGCGACGAACAGCTGAAAGCAAAGATGCAGGAACTGTTCAAGATCTATACCGATAATGTCTCATCCGTCATTACCAACTTGCAAGCCATCAATCCGGATGCCGCAATTGTGGTGGCGGACCAGTACAACCCGGTGCCCAAAGTCGCTGACGAGGTCGCATACGCTAAACTGCTTGCAGCATCTGGAGAGTTTACGAAGCTGGTGGAAGGCGTAGCTGACAGTTTTGCGTCTCAGGGCGTGGATATCAAGGTGGCCCATGTTGCGAAGGAATTCGTGGGCTCCGAGCTGACGATGACCCATATCCTAAAAGATGATATTCATCCGAACCAATATGGATACGAGACGATGGCCAGCGTGTTCGCAGAGACGATCTGGGGCAGCTACAAGAATCCCGCTGTTCAAGAACAGGGGCAGCCGATGCGTATCATCGTGAAGGGGCAGGAGCTGAACACGCCGTATAAGCCGATCCTTCGCGATAACCTGAATTACGTAGCGATACAGGATATCGTAAATGCTGTGGGGGCGACGACCAAGTGGGAAAATAAAACGTCCAGTGCAACGATTACGTTGGGAGATCAGACGGTGGTGGTGAAGATTGGCGCCAAAACCATTCAAGTTAACGGAACAGCTGTACCGATCGATACGCCGGCTTTCCTGCAAAAAGTAGGGAAAGAAGATAAAACCTACGTTCCGCTCGCCGTGATTGCATCCGGTCTAGGTTTTGATGTTCAATACAGCACCAAATTGCGTACCGCATTCATTAACCTGTAATTCCATAAGCAAGCTGCACCGGCTGGAAGGAGCCGATGCAGCTTTTTTTGTGATTACACCGGTTGCGGTGATGGCCTAGGAGAGATATCCATTTGATTTCCCCTGTTTGGTTGACGGCCCAATAGAGAACATGCTGGAGATATAGGTTTAGGGATGCACTTGCACAGCATGTGATGTTTCTAACATGAGTAACTCCAAGCAGGTGGTACAATACGACATCATTTCCTTTCATGAATGGTTTGACATCAGATCAGAAGTTGAACCCAAATCCTGACAGGATGGAAGAGTGGAGATGCGTTAAAGTGGCAGGGAAAGGGATGTTGAATGTCGAATCTTGGAAGAAACATAGATAGGGCAATATAGGGGGAACTAGGAATGAATGGACCGATGATCGTTACATTGTCTGTCTTGGCCGTGGCATCCGCATTGTTCATGTCGGGGAAAGTGCGGTCGGATTTGGTCGCGATCGGCGTGTTGATGGTACTGATGTTAACGGACATTTTAAGTCCGGCTGAAGCCCTTTCGGGCTTTTCCAATTCGGTTGTCATCATGATGATTGGTTTGTTTGTTGTGGGCGGCGGCATTTTTCAGACCGGATTAGCCAAGATGGCAAGCGGAAAGCTGCTGAAGCTTGGCGGCGGAAGCGAGACCCGGCTCTTGATTATGATCATGCTGGTGACGTCGCTCATTGGCGGATTCGTCAGTAATACCGGCACGGTAGCAGTGATGCTGCCCATTGTTGTCAGCCTGGCATTCAGCACAGAGATCAATCCGGGGCGGCTGCTGATGCCGCTTGCTTTTGCGAGCAGCCTGGGCGGCATGCTTACGTTAATCGGTACGCCGCCGAATCTCGTGATTCAGGAGACGTTGATCAACGCAGGTTACGAACGGCTGTCGTTCTTTGCTTTTTTGCCGATCGGCCTGGTGTGTTTGGCAACGGGGATCATCGCGATATTGTTCCTTCGCCGTTTTCTTCCCAGCGATGAAGAAGGGGGAGCAGGTAAACAGGGCGGGCGCTCGCTTCGAGAACTTGCCAAACAGTATCAGCTGACTCAGAACCTGTATCGGATTCAGGTTGGAGCCGATTCCTCCATTCGATCCAAGACATTGCGGGAGCTGGACATTCCGGCGAAGTTCGAGATTAACGTCATTGAAATCCGCCGTAAAATGTCGGCCAAGAATCAATTCTTCAAAACGATCAACCAGGAGATCGCAGGTCCCGAGACCGTGATTGAGGAAGACGATATTCTGTATGTGAACGGCCCGTTCGAGCGGGCCTCGGAGCTTGCGGAGACGTATGGGCTTGTCATGCTGGACCAGCGTGTACCCGAGCATCGGAAACGTGCCGAAGAGTCGCAGTACGCCACGAGTGACGTCGGCATTGCCGAGGTGATGCTGACGCCGTCCTCGCGCCTGATTGGCCGGCTCGTCAAGCATTCGGGCTTCCGCGAGAAGTATCGGGTGAACATTTTGGGAATTCAACGAAAAGAACAGTATCTTCTGCATCATCTGAAGGAAGAGAAAATGCGCTTTGGTGATGCCCTGCTCGTTCAGGGCACCTGGAAGGATATAGCACTCCTGGCTGCCGAGCAAACGGATGTCGTGGTGGTAGGGCAGCCCGTGGAGGAGTCGCGCAAATTGACGATGGACCACAAAGCGCCGATTGCGGCCGGGATCATGCTCTTGATGGTGATCCTGCTGGTGACCGAATGGATTCCGGCGGTTGCCTCCGTGATGGTTGCTGCGGTATTGATGGTGGTGTTCGGATGCGTGCGCAACATGGAGGAGGCCTATAAGACGGTCAACTGGGAGAGCATTGTGCTCATTGGCGGCATGATTCCGATGTCCATTGCCATCGAGAAGACGGGAGCCGCCACGCTGATCTCGGATATGCTGGTCCATTCGCTGGGCAGCTATGGCCCGCTTGCCCTGCTGGCAGGGGTATACTTCACCACCTCGCTGTTGACGCTGTTCATCAGCAATACGGCCTGCGCCGTATTATTCGCGCCGATTGCACTCTCGGCTGCGATCCAGATGGGAGCCAGCCCGTATCCGTTTCTGTTCGCCGTCTCCATTGGGGCGAGCATGTGCTTTGCATCACCGTTCTCCACGCCGCCGAACGCGCTCGTCATGTCGGCAGGCCGTTATAAATTCAGCCACTACGTGAAGGTCGGATTGCCGCTTCAACTGGTGATTGGCATGGTCATGATGGCGGTACTGCCGCTGTTCTTTCCCTTCTAAAGGGGATTTGCATATGAACACCTCTATGTTGGGTCCGGTAGGGTCCGACATGGGGGTGTTATTCAATTTGGCTGTAATGCATACTGGATCTTACTTACCTATCAGGCGAATTTGCTCATGGAAAGTCAGTTAACCATTGGCATGCCAGCCTTACAAGCAGGAAATCCCCCGACCCGAGGTTAATAGTTGAATTTGTGACTTCCTGCCTCATCGTAAAAATACGCATCATTTGCGTAGAAATGACTACGCTGGTGCCGCTGGATTGTTGCTATGCTTGAGAAAGCCGGAGGTGCAAGGACCGATGAAGAACCGCTTTAAAAATCCGCTGGGACGCATGAATATCAAACAGCAGATGATTCTGCTGTTCCTGGTGCTGGTCATCCCGTTGTTTGCGCTAAATGCCTACGGGAATTCCATGGCCGGTCAAATCCTGAAGCGTCATGTGACCAATGCTTATATCGAACTGAACAAGCAGAACTTCAAGCTGATTAACCGTGATATTGAAACCGTTAACAAAGTAACCTCCACGGTCATCCAAAATTCGCAGATCCAGCAGCTGGATCCCTTTGCCGAGGGCACCGTTCTGGAGCGCGTCAAAAACTACGAGCGGCTTGAAAAGATGCTGTTGTCCTTCTCCCAAGAGACGGATGAACGCGAACCGGTCTATTACTCGCTCTATGTGTACGACCCGGACAACAGCTACTTCTTTGCTCCCTATTACCCTGACCGCAGAAAAGCGGGGGTGTATTTTTTCTCCGACGAGAAGGAGAAGCCAGCATGGTTCGATGAAGCCGTGGCAATGAAAGGGAACGGGTATCTCAAGCGCATAGCGAATTTGTCACCGCCGGTACAAGGACGCCAGGATCAAGAGACCTTAAGCTATGTGCGGGCCGTTAACAATATTTATCGGGGCGGTACCATCGGCGTTTTGGTCGTAACCAATCTGGACGCGCGGATCGGCGAGTCGTTATCGACGGTATCGATACCGGATGGGGAACTGTATTTTACCGATTGGAACGACCATATCCTGACTTCGTCGGTACAAGGCATGGCAGGAAGGCTTGAATTGCCGCCTGAAGCGGATCCGGGCCATTCCACCATCGGTGTCATGGACGTGATTACGTCGGATTTTATCTATGTCATCGATTATAACTACGTGCTTCAGCAGAAGCTGGTCTACAAGGTGCCCGTCAAAACGCTGCTCGCCCAGCAAAGCGAGATGAAGCGCGTCATCCAGGTTATCTCCATCGCTTACTTTGCCGTGGGGCTCATTATCGTTTTTTACTTCTGGCAGTCGCTGATGACGCCGCTCCAGAAGCTGGCGCATTTCGTGAGAAGGTACGAACCGGGGAACGTCGTGCCGGAAACCCCCTATCGGCGCAGAAAAGATGAAGTTAGCGTCCTCATCTCTACGATCTATGACATGGCCCGCCGATTGAATGATCTGATCCACTACAAATACCGTATGGATCTGAAGCAGAAGGAAGCACAGCTGCAGCTGCTTTATCAGCAGATTAACCCCCATTTGCTGTACAACACCCTGGAAAGCATTTATTGGAAGAGCACGATGGAAGGCAATACCGAGTCAGCCAAGATGATCAAGGATTTGTCCAAATTGATGAAGATCAGTCTCAGCCGGGGCCGGGATCTTATCACGCTCGGGGAAGAGCTCGAGCATGCGGGGGCTTATATCAATCTTCAGTTGAATCGTTACGACTATCAGTTTACCGTCCGCTGGGAAGTGCCCGAGTCCTTGCTGGTGAACCATGTGCCGAAGATTACGCTGCAGCCGCTGCTGGAGAACGCGATTATTCATGGCATTAAAAATATGGGCGAGGATGGAATCATTCGGATTTCAGGACATCTAGAGGATGGACACTGCCTACTCGTCATTGAAGATAACGGCTTCCGCCCCGTTAACTACGAGTCCATCCACAGGCTGCTCCATAGTGAAGCGCCGGACCCTTCGCTGGGCTACGGCATCCGCAATATCCAGGAGCGGATCCGGCTGCATTTTGGAAGCCGCTATGGGCTGGAATATGAACCAAGAGAAGAAGGGGGAACCCGTGTGACCATTACGATCCCCCGAACAGAAGTTGCAACCATTACCGCAACCGGACAGGAGGTTTCCTGATGTATAACGTTTTGGTGGTAGATGACGAACCTTTGATCTGCAAGGGCTTAGCCGGGCTGTTAACGTCCTCGGGCCTAGCCATCGATGGGATTACTACGGCCTACAGCGGGCAGGAAGCGCTGGATTACATACGGATGGGGGATATCGATCTGCTGGTTACCGATATCCAGATGGGCGAGATGAACGGCATTGAGCTGATGCAGCAGGCAAAGATCGTAAAGCCGTGGGTTCAGACGATCATTATTTCAGCCCATGAAACATTTCAATATGCGCAGCGGGCGCTTCAGCTCGGAGCCAAGGATTATTTGATTAAACCGCTGAACAGCGAGCAGTTTCTGGATTCGGTCCGCAGCGTGCTGCTCAAGATGGAACGACCGGCACCTCAGGTGGAGCATTTTCTCATGGCCGATAATGAGCATTTTCGGATGGAGGAGCCTCCGTCCGAGCGAATAGAGCGGCTGAACCAGCGGCTCTCCACGGAGCTGGATCAGCCGGAGCTGGTCGGTCTAGACGAGTCGGAGCTGGGCTTGATCGGTCCTTATTTTGCGGTGATCAAGATGAAGCTGGGCCTAACGAAAGACAGCGGCGCTTCTTTTTCCAGGCAAGATCTACACCTGATTCAATATGCCGCGCTGAATATTGCCAAGGAGCTGCTGGAGCAAGAGCCGCACACCTTCGTATTCTATTCGCCGGAGCGGGACATCAACATCATCCTCCAATGGAGCGAGCAGGAGATGGAGGAGAATGCGAGCGGCAAGATCCACTATCTGGAGATGATTGGCCGGAGCCTGCACCACCATGTGGAGCTATACCTGAAACGAAGCTGTACCGTAGGGATCAGCCAAATATTGAGGGGGCCGGAATTTTTGAGCGTGCTTAGCCGTCAGGCGGACAAAGCGATGCTGTGGAGCGAGCAGCTGCATGATTTCCACGTGTTTTATTACGGGGATTTCAATTGGCATAACTATGCCCAGGAGACGTCGCAGGAGGTGCTCTCGAGCCAGAGCAACCGGATCGTGGAGAATACGAGACAATATATCGAGGAGCATTACCGCCAGAAGGGATTGACGATTCACGAGGTAGCCAAAAGCAATCATGTAAGCCCGAACTATTTGAGTTATCTGTTCAAAAAATATACCGGCAGCAGCCTGTGGGAGTATGTCGTGAAGCTGCGGATGGAGGAGAGCAGGTCTCTGATCCTGAGCACGGATCTCCGCCGATACGAAATCGCGGAGCGAGTCGGCTATGAATCCCCGGAGCATTTCAGCAAAATCTTCAAAAAATACTACGGCGTCAGTCCAAGCGAGCTAAAGAAGTAAGAACGGTTATACTTCACATAGTTTTAGACATGTTCGAAGACTCCCCGCCTTTTTACAATTAAAGCTGGACATTTAATAAAGGAATGAGGGAGTCAGATGGAAGAAACGGCCATGCCGCAAGGCCAGGCTCGGATCGAGCCCGGTCATCGCACCCGAAAGGAGCATAAGCGCAAGCCGCTGTGGAAGAAGTATTTATGGGGGTATTTGTTCCTCGTTCCGGCGATTGCGATCTTTATCGTCTTTTTGTGGGTGCCGATCTTTAAAGGGATCTTTTACAGCTTTTTTCATATCGATTTCGTAAAAGGAAACACCTTCGTCGGGTTTGATAATTATGCCAACGTTCTGAGCAATCCCGACCTGCTGCTTTCCGTTCGAAATACATTGTATTTCATGCTGTTAACGCTGGTCATCGGCTTCTGGGTGCCCATTGCGGCCTCCATCGCCATCTCGGAGCTGAAGCTGTTCCAGGGCTTCGCCCGGATTGCGGCGTATCTCCCGTTTGTCGTACCCGGCGTCGTGCTCTACGGCATGTGGAGGTGGATGTATGACCCGGTAGGTCCGATCAACGCCCTGTTCGGCTTCTTCGGGGCAGAACCGGTATCGTTTATTTCGGATAGCCGTTTTTCCATGGTGTCGCTTGTCGTGATGGAGACATGGCAGCAATTCGGCTCGGCGATGCTAATCTATCTGGCCGGCGTGCTCAGCATACCGAAGGATTGGTATGAAGCCGCCGAAATCGACGGTGCGGGCGTATGGGCCCGGATTAAATACATTACGCTCCCCTCGATGCGCAATTTGATTATGCTTATGCTGATTCTGCAGCTGATCGGCACTTCGCAGGCGTATCAGTCGCAGCTTGCGATGCTGGATGGCGGACCGAACAAGGCCACGCTCACCTATGCGCTTCTAACCGTAAAATACGCGTTTAACCAGCTGGATTACGGGGCAGGAACCGCTATGGGCATTTTGATGTTTCTGGTGCTGAGTTTGCTGGGCATCCTGCAATTCAAGATGAACAGGGAGGAGTACTAGGATGAAAGAGAGAGGCATACTGTCCGCTTCGGATTTGAGAAAACCGTGGAACAAGGCGGTATACGGGGTTATGGTGCTGTGCATCGCGGTGATGGTCTTTACGATGCTGTACCCGATCGGCATGACGATGTTTAACGGGCTGAAAAGCAATCAGGAGATCAACACGTTTCCGCCGCGCTTTTTTCCGTCGGAATGGCATTGGGGTAACTTCCCGAAGGGGTGGGAATACATCGATCTGCCGATGTTTCTGAAGAATACGCTGCTTATTTTTGGCGGCAATCTGCTGGTGACGATTCTGGTACTGGGCTTGGCGGCATTCAGCATATCCCGGATCCGGGTTCCCTATCACCGGGCCATCTATTTCTTTATTCTCATGACCTTGTTTATTCCGGCGTCGAGTTACATGATTCCGAACTTCGTCAATTTGAAGGAGCTTGGGCTGCTGAATTCCTATTGGGCCTTCTGGCTGCCGGCCGGAGCGAACGCATACTTCTTCCTGCTGATCAAAAACTTCTTCGATGGCATTCATCCGGAGATCTTCGAGGCAGCTCGCATTGACGGCGCTTCGGAGTTGAGCAGCTTCCTGCGGATTGCCGTTCCGCTGTCCGTTCCGATCTTCGCAACGCTGGCAATCTTTATTTTCTCCACGGCATGGAATGACTGGTTCTGGCCGTCGCTGGTCATGCAGACGCAGGACAAGTACACGCTGGCTACGGCCATCTACAAATATGTCATCAACGCAAGGAGCCTGGACAGCAGCATGAAATTCGCGATTCTGTTCATGGTCATGGTGCCGCCGATCTTCGTATTTCTGGTGTTCCAGAAATTCATTATGCGCAGCGTCAGTCTCTCGGCCGTTAAAGGATAGGGCAGCGTGTACAGCATCGTAGCCCTGCACATGATCGTCATATGAATGCACATCGTCCTTTCCGGGTTTCGATTCTATGATGGAGATAAGAAAGGACATTATTATTTCAATAAGGAAAAGGGGAGTATCCATGCGCAAGTTCTCAGCACTACTGATCTGCCTTATGCTGTTCAGCTCCTTGCTCGCCGCATGCGGCGGCAAAGCAGCGCCGGAGGTCGGCAATAAAGACGGAGGGACCGCCAATTCGGGCGGAACGACTACAACGCAGACAGAGGAACCGAAAGAGGATATCGCGGATCAAAAGATAACGATTAAGATCCACTATCCGCTGCCGGATGACACAACGCTGCGTCAGCAGGAGGATGATAAAATCGCCCGTTTCCAGGCGAAATATCCGAACGTGACCATCGTGAAGGATGACTGGCAGTACAGCGTCAACGAAATTGGGGTCAAGATGGCTTCGAACGAAGCACCGACGTTTTATAACACTTGGGCTACGGAAGCACAGCTGCTCGTGGAGCGGGGTTGGGTGGCCGACATTACGGAGTTCTGGAACGACTGGGAGTACAAGGACGACATGAACCCCGTGCTGCAGGATCAATTCATCGTGGACGGCAAGGTGTACGGCGTTACGCAGAACGGGTACATCACGTCAACGATTGTGAACAAGAAGCTCCTGGATGCGAAGGGCGTGCCCGTTCCGCCAATGGATTGGACATGGGACGACATGTATAACACAGCGAAGGGCGCCGCAGATCCGAAGGCCGGCATTTCCGGAATCGCGCCGATGGGTAAAGGCAATGAAGCGGGTTGGAACTGGACCAATTTCCTGTTTGAAGCTGGCGGGGACATTGAAGTGAACGAAGACGGTAAAGTGAAAGCGGTGTTTAACTCGGAAGCCGGCGTGAAGGCGCTGGACTTCTACAAGAAGCTGAGATGGGAAGCGAATGCCATTCCGCAGGACTGGGCCCTTGGTTGGGGCGATGCCGTCAGCTCGTTCCAGCAGGGACGTACGGCGATGGTCATTGCGGGCGCATTTGACGTGATCCAGCCGGCATTGAATGAAGGGGGCATGAAGCCTGAGGATGTGCTTGCGTATCCGATGCCTGCGATGGAGAAAGGCGGAGCACATCACGGCATTTTGGGCGGCAATTACTTGGTCATCAACCCGAATGCCATGAAGGAAGAGCAGGAAATGGCATTCCGTTACATCACGTTTGATTATTTTACGGACGATGCGCTGAAATCGGTGGAAGATACGATTAATGCCCGCAAAGCCGAAGGCAAATACTTTGTACCGACCCCGCTGGAATATTTCAGCGATGATTCCGAGTATGCCGCGAAGGTGAAAGCCATCTACGATAAGTACGACAACGTCTACAAATATGATCCGCAGCTCTTCAGCCTGTTGGAAGGCAAGCCGGAAGCGCAATTCGGCACCCAGGATTATTATGCCGCGATGTCCAATGTCGTGCAGGAATCGTTCTCGAAGGAAGGCACGGATTCCAAGAAACAGCTGGACGATACGGCCAAGTTGGTTCAGGAGAATTTCTTCGATAAGATCGAGCAGAAGTAAGGGTACTGCCCCGGATGGGATTGGGGAACATGGCAGCACAAAAGAGAGACGCCGGAGCGGCGTCTCTCTTTGCTTTGCTTTTTCATATCCTTGGTTATAGTTGCAAAAGCCGGGCGAAAGGTCAGCCCTTATCAAGCACGGCCGCTGATTCGTACCCGGATCCCGACACGAATCAGGCGGCTTTTTTGTATAATTTTTCATTTTTACAGCGTTCCTACGAAAAAGAGCCATATTGGTGATTACGATTGGCTATGATTATGACGGCCTTAAGCCAAGTGACACAACGCTGCTTACTTGGAATCCGCCTTTGGAATGATCGTCTTGGCGATGCGGATCAGCTCTTCGGCAGCGATGTCACCCGTGGTAGCGTTGAGCGAAAACATGTAGTGATGTCCGGTGGTTGGTTCTTCATAGACCCAGTCCAGCTGTGCCAGCTGCGCCGAGTTTCCGCCGTTCCACGTTTTTTGCAGCACATCCTGCCCGTTGATCTCGATTTTCCGGCTGGTCATGCCCGTGCTCTCATCCCAGTAGGAAGTCACGCTTCCGTGGTCCCCGTTATTCAGAATGGTAAGGGAGACTTTTTTATTGCCGCTGGCATAATATACCGTCGAAAGCCAGAATTGATCGGTGAACTTCACCGGCATCAGGGCGTAGTCCTTCCCGGAGGCTTTGGCTTTCTCAAGCAGCTTTTTGGCGATGTCGGCTTTTTCCTGCTCGGTCAGCGGGTTCACGTCAGTCTCGCGCTCCATGTGCACGCTGGCGTTATTGAACGTGTATGTGCCCGAACCGGAAAGCTCCTTGGCCAGCGGCAAACCGGGCACGTTCACCATGCTTTGCAGCTTGGCGAAATCCTTGACGGCATGTGGAGTGGATTTGATGTCGATGGCATGCTTCGGATTATCCGGTACGACATAAATGATGGCGGCTTCGCCCGGCTTGATCTGTTCGTCCCAGATGGTGTTCATCAGATGTATACGGTTCAGTTCCTCTTTTGAATAGTCCTTACGCGAAGGCGACTCTGCGTTCGATTTCTCCTCATAGACTACCTCTCCCTTGCCGTTGGTTAAAGAGTGGTACTTTACTGCTGCGAAACCGGTCGATGCGGTAAGCAGCATGCCGGTAATTAAGAGAATGCTCACTTTGTTTTTCACGAAAAATCGCTCCCTTTTAAGATGTTTTTCCCGAATTTGGTTCATGACGCGTTCCTGGAGGGCCGCCCCGAGCGGCTCAACCCTTTGAAAGAGTGGTTTCAGGTCCTGGTCGTTGTCCATGCTCATTCGTTTCTTCCCCCTCGGCCATGGCATAATGTTTGCGGAACTTGGCTGCGGCCCGCTGAAATTTTTTCCTAAGATAGGTCGTGCTTGATTGCAAAATAAGGCTGATCTCGTGATAGCTCTTGTCCTCGACGCAGCGCAGGATGAGCAGGCTTCGTTCCTCGGCGGTCAGCCTGGCCAGCGCACTGAGCACGGACGGATTGTAGTATTTGTGCTCGATGACCTGATCGACATGCCTGTTATCCTGATCCTTCTGATACAGAAAGGGGAGGTATCGGGATAGCTTTCGCTTGCGGAGGTAGTCGATGCACTGGTTGGAGGCGATGCGGTACAGCCAGGCTTCGAAGGGCTTGTCCGGTTCGAATTTAGATAGATTGCGATAAGCTTTCAAAAAAGCTTCCTGGGTGCAATCTTCGGCTTCGGCATAGTCGCCAAGCATATGATAGCAATAGTTGAAGATGGCTTTGTGGCAGCGGTTCATGATCAGCTCATATTTGTCGATCTCTCCCTTTAAAACATCAGCAACGATCTGATGGAATGCTGGTTCATCCAAGTGGTTTCACCCCTTTACAATTTGTATTACGCTTGGGCAAAGCACAAATGTGACAAATGGATTTAATAAATCTTGTTTGCAGGAGAGGGCATTCGGCAAAATCGAGTTGGAGTAAGCGGTGCCCTGTATGGGTTGGGGAGAATTCTGCAACAAAAAAAGAGAGACGCCGGAGCGGCGTCTCTCTTTGCTGATTCATTTTCTTAGCAATCGTGGCTTCATTTGGACCAGTGGTTAATCCTCTTCGATCCCGGCTGCCTGGATTCGATATTTGGAATCAAGGGAACCACAGCTTCCCGCAATCTTAATAGATCGCCTTAGCATCCGCCGGCAGCTGCCGGACATGCTGCAGGAAGGAGGTCACGCGCTGATCCTGCCCCATATCGTATTCGAAGCCCAGCTGTTCAGCGACATAAAGCGCGGTTCTGCGGAACAGCGCTCCCATCGTAAACAGCGCCTCCCACACCTCTTCGTAGGTTCCGCGAGGGTAGGTGGACATCAGCTCGTTCCAGCTGTCCGATGACAGGTAGTTTTTCAAGTACTTGCCGTTCTTGCCTATGCTGAGCGAGAAACCGGTCTGGGTACCTACCTGCCACCCCAGCATTTTCATCAGCATCGGACGCATGATGTTGTGAAAGTGGTCTTGGGCATACAGTATTTCTTCCCGCCACAAGCCCTTGGCTACATACGTGGATACCCACCAGAATTCATTGCAGCAATCCTCGAAAAAGGCTGCCGACGGGCGCTTTACCCAGAAATCCTCGTCGGACGGAGCAGAAACCTTAGGGAAGGTCTGGTCTTTATCCATTAAGATCTGGATCAGTTTGTCTTCTATGCAGTATTTCTCCTTCTCCTCAATGGGAATCAGGGTCATGTCAATCCGGTTGCCGTCGGTAAATAACATCAGGTACGAGAACCAGCCTCCAAGATCCGGGGGAAACAAGGCCATGTCTTCCGGCGTCTGCAGAATCAACCGTTCCCCGAAAACGTCAATCCAGTTCGGATCCTGAATAAAGCTGTCCATGTCCGTTACGTGAAAGCTGATATCGTAATCCTGGAAAATATCCTTCGGCACGTTGGGATTCGTTCTGGAGCCCTCCAGGGTCACGGCCCGAACCCGTTCGTCGCGGGCTGCGTAGCCCAATACCAAATCCATCATTTCTTGTTCGCTTCTCATGTTATCCAGCCTCCGCATTCATATTTAGATGACTCAGGTTTTGAATCGGACAGGTCAGGAGGTCCACGAATCCGGACCGTAGAAGCATGGCATGGATATGGAGCATGTTATAACTTGTTCAAGCGCTTTTTCATGGGGAAAACTCCTTTTCGTGATTTCTAATATATCTAAATTAATTCTTCATGGCCTTAAAAGATTCCTCCGCAGCTTCAAGCGTAGCCTCGATGTCGTCATCCGTATGGGCGGTGGTCATGAACCAGGCCTCGTATTTGGAAGGAGCCAGGTTCACGCCGCGGTCCAGCATATGGCGGAAGAATGCGGCAAAGGCTTCGCCGTCGGTGTCCTGCGCTTCATCATAGTTCGTGACCGGATGATCGCAGAAGTGAGTGGAGAAGGAACCCCGGATGCGGTTGATCGTGAGCGGAATGCCGTGGCGGTCAGCGGATGCCTGCAAACCTTCCGTCAGCTTGATGGTCAAGCGCTCCATTTCTTCATATACGCCTTCACCCTGCAGAACCTCCAAGCAAGCGATTCCGGCAGCGATGGAGGCGGGATTACCCGCCATAGTTCCTGCTTGATAAGCTGGGCCGAGCGGTGCGACCTGTTCCATCACGTGTTTACGGCCGCCATAGGCGCCGATAGGCAGACCGCCGCCTATGATTTTGCCAAGAGCCGTAAGATCCGGCTGAATCGCTTCATGATTGGCCAGACCCGCATAGGTTTGGGTAGATCCGTAGTGGAAGCGGAAAGCGCTGATGACTTCGTCATAGATGACCAGCGAGCCGTTGTCGTGCGTCATCTGGCATAAGCCTTCGAGGAATCCCGGTTTCGGCATCACCATGCCGAAGTTGCCAACGATGGGCTCCACCATAACGGCAGCCACATCATCGCCCCATGCGTCGAGGGCAGCGCGCAGGCCTTCCAGATCGTTGAACGGAACGGTAATGACTTCCGTTGCAATGCTTGCCGGGATCCCGGCACTGTCCGGAATGCCGAGCGTGGAAGGGCCGGAGCCTGCAGCTACGAGGACAAGATCGGAATGGCCGTGGTAGCAGCCGGCGAACTTGATGATTTTGTTGCGCTTGGTGTAGGCGCGGGCCACCCGGATCGTGGTCATGACCGCCTCGGTGCCGGAATTGACGAAACGCACCTTATCCATGGACGGGATGGCGGCCTTCAGCATTTTGGCCAAGGTGATCTCAAGCTCGGTCGGCGTCCCGTAGAGGGTACCGTTTTGAGCTGCCGACGTGATTGCAGCTGTAATATGCGGATGGGCATGTCCGGTTATGATCGGGCCGTAGGCTGCTAAATAATCGATATAGCGGTTGCCGTCCTCGTCCCAGAAGTGGGATCCGCTTGCACGTTTCATGAAAACGGGGGCACCGCCGCCTACGGCCTTGAACGAACGGGAGGGGCTGTTTACGCCGCCTACGATATGCTGCAGCGCTTCTTGATATAGAGTTTCGGAACGGTTTCTGGATGTTGACATTATAGTTAAACTTCCTTTCTTCATGAAGCAGGACAGGAAGCTAAAATGACGTAGCGCCCTGTCCTGATTGCTGTATGTGTATTAGTTACGATCCGTTGTTGCAGATGGAACAGTGGAGCTTTCAGCGTCGCTCTTCTCGGTATCGCTGTTCTCGGAATCACCTTCCGTGCCTTCGCTGCCTTCGGTCTCAGGGTCAGGCGTTGGCGGGTTCATGATATCCTGGATATACTGTTTCAGCGTATCCGGATTGCCCACCGTTAGAACGGCAGCGCCGCCGATATGTTCTTCCTTCAGGAGTTTCATCGGCGGTACCTGTTCGCTGCCGCTCATTTTACTCTTGTAGGCAACGTTCGCAAGCTTCCACATATCCTCGACATCGAGATTGGTATCAATGTACGGGCTGACGGACTTCAGAATGTCCGGAAGCTTCATGATGGACGTGGTGGTCTGCATTTTCTTGGCTACGGCCTTCAAGAGCTCGCGCTGACGCTCGGTGCGGGTAAAGTCGCCCATCGCATCGTAGCGGAACCGGACATATTGCAGCGCCGCGTTGCCATCCAGATGCTGCATGCCTTGCTTCAATTCGATGTCGTATTCGTTTTTGTCTGCTTTACTGGCATAATTCATGTCCTTCTCAACATAGAAATCAACCCCGCCGACGGAATCAACCAGCTTCATGAAACCCTGGAAATCCGTATAGACGTAGTATTGAACCGGAATGCCCAGCAGATCGCCTACCGCCTTCATCGCCGTATTCGGGCCGTGCGTGATGGCCGTATTGATTCGGTTGCGGTCATATCCGGGTATTTCTACGTAAGTATCGCGCAAAATAGAGAATAAGTGCATTTTTTTCTTCACCGGATCAATCGAGGCAACAAGCATACTGTCGGAACGAGGAATTTCCCCTTCCTCAAAACCGCGTGCATCCACGCCCATCAGCAGAATGTTAACCGTCTCCGTTCCTTCCCACTCGGGCGGCGCCGGCACTTTGGCATCTACCTTTTCAATTTCACGAAAAGGGGAGGATTCACCTGATTTCTGAAGACTTTGTAAGCCGTCGTAGAACGATGCCGCATAATAAATGCCATAACCAATAATAGCGGCGAGGATGAGGCTGACACTCCATATAATCGTCTTCTTTGTTTTTTTGGTCATTGTGTTCTTCCTTTCGGATTACGCTGATGAATAAATTCGATAGAACATTTGAACATTCGACATTCATTCTATTATAATTTTTTTCGAAAAGACAATCAATTTTCGGGACTAAAGTCCGTAAAGTAGGAGTGGAGCCTTATCGCAGATCAAACACAGTTGACAGTCGGAAGCCAAGTGCCGGATTTTTCACTTCCGGCTTCGAACGGAGAGAAGGTAGCTTTAAGCGATTTTCGTGGACGTAAAGTCGTGCTGTTCTTCTATCCGAAAAATATGACCCCAACCTGCACCGAGGAGGCTTGCAGCTTCCGGGACCATTACGGAGCCTTGGAGCAGGCGGGCGCAGTCGTGATCGGGATTAGCCCGGATCCGCTGAAATCCCATGCCAAATTCATCGATAAGCATAGCCTGCCCTACTTGCTCTTGTCTGATGAGGAGCATAAGGTTAGCGAAATGTTTGACGTCTGGCAGATGAAGAAGATGTTCGGCCGCGAGTATATGGGTATTGTACGCTCTACCTTCTTGATTGATGAGCAGGGACAACTGGCAGGCGAGTGGCGGAAAGTGAAAGTGAAAGGTCATGTCGAAGCGGTTCTCGCAGCCGTGCTGTCATAGCTATATGAAGAACGGTCCCTCAGCATGCCTGGAAAGGCATGATAAGGGACCGTTTTTTTAGAGAAATAAGACCAAAGGTATAGGCCGGCGAAGGGACCGCAGGAGGCCACCGGCTCCCTCAGCTGCTCGCCCGCGTTTGGCTATTTACCGAAAACGAGCTGTTTCGGGCCGGCAGACATAGGATCCCCTGTAAGCTGTAAAAACGAGCTGTTTTTGAGCCCATTTGGACACTCGATCCGCTATTTACCGAAAACCGATCCATTTGGGTGCCCTCCGGACAGAGGATCCGTTAATGCACCCAAAATCACGAATTTAGCCCGCAATATCTTGCAATAGCGGATCTCATGTCCTCATACCTCCATTAAAGGGCAGAAAACAAAGGAATAGCGGAACCACAGTCCTCGAATATCATCAAATATCGCTAATCCAGGAGAATCGAGCTGTTTGGGAGTACCATGCGGATCCTGTTGCCCGTCATTCGCTTGGCTCTCCGTCGATTCCAGGGCCCAGCCACAACACCTGGCTTTTAGCCGCGTTCACGGCATTGCCCCAAAGGTTCCGCTCCTCTCAAGGGTGGCGGATACGACATTGCCAGAAGAACCGGTGAAGACTCGCACGACCGCACCATTTTCTTGTCTGACGGGATGTTCTATCATCCCTTCCGGTTGTAAAATATCAAATCCTAGTCTTTTTTTGAAACGCCCCCCATATAATCTATCAGGAAGCCGAACTCATAGAAATGATGGAGGTAGAGTTGATAATGAAAAATATGGTGCGGGTAACATCAATTGCGGTATTTTTCGGCGTATTGGCATTGCTGATTATGATCGGTATGGGGCTTGAGGTCCAGCGGCCGATAGACATATATGTGGAACAGGCTCCTCTGGCATCGCCGCCAATGACAGTAACTCGGCAGGATGTACAGGTGAAGCCGGAAGAGGCAAGCAAGCCAATCGTCACGACTGCATTCAAGAAACCATCGGCCGTGAACGCCGCACCTGTTCAATATAAGAAACCAAGTGACAAAACGGTATACCTGACATTTGATGACGGGCCATCGGATCTGACGCTTGATGTGTTGGATATTTTGAAGCGGGAAGGAATTAAAGGCACGTTTTTTGTACTGGGCAAGGAAGCAGAGACCCGTCCCGAGATTATTAACCGCATCTACGAGGAAGGCCATGTGATCGGGAATCATACATATGATCATCGTTATGACAAGCTCTACGGACATTTTCAGGATTTCTGGGGACAGATTAAGAGAACGGAGGAAATCATTCGTTTAATTACGGGTGAGCGGCCGCAGCTGGTCAGAGCTCCCGGGGGGACGGCCGGCCATTTTGACGAAGCCTATTTTCAATTCATGAAGCAGGGGGGCTATCATGTATTTGATTGGAACGTCGACAGCGGCGACTCCAGGTATCGAGGCGTCCCGGTTAAAGACATCGTCAAAGGGGCAACCACGAAAGTGAACGGCAACGAGGCCATTGTGCTTCTTCATGACGGTAAAGGGCATGCCGAAAGCGTAAAGGCTCTGCCGGACATTATTTCATATTATAAAAAGCAAGGCTATGCCTTTGATGTACTGTCTCCGGAAATCCAGCCCGTACAATTTCGTGCCCAGCAGAGTGCACGGAAGGCTTCGCAGCCTTCAAAGCAGTGGATTCGCGAGCATGTCGCAGCCAACGCCGCGCTATTTGAGACTGGGCGAACGCTGGCCGTGGAATTCGGAGGAATGGAGACTGCGTTTTCGGCAGGGGAATACAAAATGGTGGACGGCCGGTTGATGGTACCGCTGCGTTCCCTGGTGGAGCGGCTCGGCGGAAGCGTGTCTTGGAAGTCTCACAACAAGACCGTGCAGGTGACACTGGCAGGGAATCGCTGGGAAGCAGATCCGCTTAACGGCTTGCTATTCCCCATGCAAACAGGGGGCAAACCGGTGTCTTCGGATGTTCATTTAATCGGCGGCACCGCTTGGATTCCGCTTCGGGAAGCGCTTGACTTTTCCGGCCGACCTGTTACAAGAGTGACATATGAGGAAAGCGAGTATCGCGTTCTAACTTTGTAGTCGAAAATTGCATTTTATGTTTGTAATTATGCTTCACAAGTTATAGACTAGTACTTAGAGATATTTATCACAATCCCTAAGATTGTTTCAGATTAAAGGAGGGGGAGGCTTCCCCCTGCTTTATTTTTGGCGATAGTGAGTCACCCATAAGTTCGCACTTTTGTAAGTGATGCATAATAGATACCGGTTATCCCAAAATTAAAACTAGCCGGTTCGATCGTCGCCAAGTCCATCTTGGGAATTCACTTAAAGAAAAGGAGGCAATTCTTTATGACAGAAACATCTTCTCCACAGCCGTCCGAAACTCCGGAAAATGTTGTAGGAAACCAAGAAGCTGCGGCGTCCAGCCGTCCTGATGTGCTGCTCGAACAACTGCTCAAGCCCGAGGTTCAGGAATCCCTCACAACTCTCGTGGACAATCTTCCAAAACTTACGGAAATGCTGACCGTCATGACTAAGGCATATGACTTCGGTAAATCCGTAGCTACGGATCCCGTGCTTGCGGAAGACACCATGGCTTCCCTTAGCGGATTCGCGAAGCCAATCACGACAGCAGCAAAAGGCGTTGCATCTGCAGCCATCGAAGCCGGAGACCGTGTACACGCTCAAGGCGACCAAGCTCAGATCGGCGTATTTGGTCTGATGAAAATGCTGAAAGATCCTCAGGTTCAAAAGGGTCTTCGCTATGCTCAGGCTTTTTTGGACGTTCTTAACGAACGTGACCAACAAAACAAGCGTTAATCCATAAATCATACGAAGAACGGAGGATGGTCATGTCTAAACATATTTTAATTTTGGGCGGAGGCTACGGCGGCTTGCTTAGTGCGCTTTCTGCACGCGAGCATTTTGGTGCTGCTGCAAAAATCACGCTGATCAACCGTTTCCCAACCCATCAGATCATTACGGAATTGCACCGTCTGGCAGCAGGCAACATCGCAGAGAAAGCAGTAGCTTTGCCGCTCGACAAGCTTCTGCGCGGCGCGAACGTTGACCTGCGCATCGGCAACGTTAAGGAAATCAAGCCGGATGAGCGTTCGGTTTCCCTCGATGACGGCGGAAACTTCACATATGATGCCCTGGTTATCGCACTGGGCAGCGAAACGGCATTCTTCGGTATTCCGGGATTGCAAGAGAACAGCTTCATTCTGAAGTCCGTTAACGATGCGAATCGTCTGCGTGCTCATGTGGAGTCCCGCATTGCGGAATACAGCAAAACGAAAAACAAAGCGGACGCTACCATCGTGGTTGGCGGCGGCGGTTTGACAGGCGTTGAGCTTGTTGGTGAATATGCCGATATGAGAAGCGAGCTGGCTCGCAAATACGGTATCGACCCACAAGAAATCACGCTTTATTGTGTTGAAGCAGCTCCTTCCATTCTGCCAGGCTTCCCTGCTGAATTGGTTGACCGCGCGACAACAAGCCTGCAGAAACGCGGCGTGAACTTCCTGACCGGATTGCCGATTACTAAAATGGACGGTACAACCGTTGAACTGAAAGACGGCAGCACGATCGAAACCAGCACCTTGGTATGGACGGGCGGCGTACAGGGCAACTCCGTTGTGGCGAACTGCGGCATCGAAGTCAATCGTGGACGTGCGGTTGTTAACGAATTCCTGCAATCCGCATCTCACCCTGATGTTTACATTGCAGGCGACAGCGCGGTGGTCATGGGACCAGAAGGTCGTCCATACCCGCCAACTGCACAGCTGGCATGGCAAATGGGCGAGCTGATCGGCTACAACATCTTCGCTCATTTGAATGGCGGCGCACCAGCTTCGTTCACCCCGGTATTCTCCGGTACGCTCGGCAGCTTGGGACGTAAAGATGCCATCGGTACCATTGGTGCTAACAAGACTCAATTGAAAGGTCTGCCTGCAACCTTGATGAAAGAAGCAAGTAACATGCGTTACCTGTCCCACATCAACGGTTTGTTTACACTGGCTTACTAAGCCTAGAAGGCGGCATTATATCAACATATAAAGAGATGGGCCCGGAGTTTTTCGGGTCCATCTTTTTTTTGCGCAGTCAAACATAAGCAGATGGACTTAGGGACATCGACATGAAAACATAATACGATGATTACACCCGGGAGCGAGGAAGGCAATATGATCTTCAAACGCGTGCTCCGGAGGGGATGTTAGAGAAGGAGGTAAGGGAAAGGCAGAAGGTGAGAGTCCAAATGGTAGAAGAAAGAAGGGCAAACAGTTATGTAAGCGCTATCGTAAAAGGTCCGCAATTTTCATTTTATGAACGGAGGGAGCATGTATGCGGGGATATCATCGTCTTCATTCCATTGTCATTCAACTGTTTTTGTTTTTTTTCATCGGCACAACACTCCCGGTTCTCATTATGGGGTTCCTGTCGTATAACAAATCGGCCTCAATCGTGGAGGAACAGGTCAGTAAAGTGGCTTCCCTCACCATCACCCAAGTCAGTGACAAGCTGAATATGTTCTTCAAGAAACTGGACGATTCCTCGATGATGGTGCTGAACAGCAAGGTGGTTCACGGCATTCTGGAGGATCAGGATATCAGTAAATATGACCTGACGTTGAAGGTAAAGGAGGGGAAGGACCTGCTGACCTCCATCATGATTAACTCGCCGGAGATATTGGACGTGTACGTGTTTGACGTGCAGCGGAACAATTCGGTCCTGAGCGCCGATTCCTTGATGTCCATCCCGGACCAGTGGGATTCTTCTTGGTATCGATTGATACTGGAGGCGAACGGGCAGGCAGTATGGTTCGGTTTGTCCGATACCTCCTACCTGAAGCAAACGGGAATGGGATTTCCCGTGTTCGGGCTGGGCCGGGCAATCCGAAGCTGGGATACGGGGGAGATTGTCGGGGTGATGTTCATCGAGATTATGGGAGACGTCCTAATCGATGAATTAAACCATGTCC
This sequence comes from Paenibacillus sp. GM2FR, assembly GCF_002803325.1. NCBI lineage: Bacteria > Bacillati > Bacillota > Bacilli > Caryophanales > Paenibacillaceae > Paenibacillus > Paenibacillus sp. GM2FR. The sequence continues at coordinate 917,900 of NZ_MKZM01000009.1, forward strand.
AGTTCGGCGACACAGGGTATATGTACGTGGCCAATGACGAGAACCGTTACTTTTACCATCCCGATCCTTCAATGTACGGGAAGCAGTCCCCGATCAAGCTGCCCTCGGGTTTGACGGAATATAACCTGAACAACAAAAAAACGCTGATGATCCCTTCGCGCCTGAACAACGGCTGGCATGTGGTCGGCATGGTGCCGCTGAAGGAACTGACGGCAGATTCGGCGAGCATTCGGAGTTTCACGGTCTGGATTGTATTCGGATCGATCCTGGCGGCGATCGGCATCGGTTATTTCATGACGCGGAGGATTGGCAATCCGCTCGTTCATTTAAGCCGCTTGATGCGCAGAAGCGAAGCAGGCGATTTGTCGGTCCGCAGCAAGAATGTGGGGCCCAGTGAAATCGGCCAGTTGGGCCGAAGCTTCAACAAAATGATTGAGCAGATCGATTTGCTCATCAGGCGAATCGCTGCGGAGGAATCCGAGAAGAAGAAGGCGGAAATCCGTGCGCTGCGGTATCAGATCAATCCCCATTTTCTTTACAATACATTGAATTCGATTCGCTGGATGGCCAAGCTTAATCGGACGAATGACGTGGATCGATCGGTCACGGCCCTTGTTCATCTGCTGGAGGGGAGCCTGGAGCGAAACGGCGTGTTTATAAGGCTTGGAGATGAACTTGAGCTGCTTCGGAAATATATGATCATCCAGAATTACCGTTATGACCATCAAATTGAGCTGAGGATCGACTGCCCCGAGGAAATGGAGGACCTTTATGTTCCCCGGATGCTGCTGCAGCCGATTGTGGAGAATGCAATCTTTCACGGGATTGCCCCGCTTGATGAAGCCGGCGTCATTACGATTCGGGTAACTTCACACCAGCAGGATGTCATGGTTCGGATCGAGGATAATGGAATCGGCATCAAGCCTGAACGAATAGAGGGACTGCTGTCGTATGAACAGGATCACTCCAAGCACGGCATGACCCGCATCGGGCTGCGTCATGTTCACCAAACAGTCCAGCTGTATTACGGCAGCCGCTATGGGGTATGGGTGGAAAGCCCGGAAGGCGGAGGAACGCGGGTCACGATAACGTTTGCGAGGCAAAGGGGTGAAGATTATGTACAGAGTGCTGCTCGTGGATGACGAAGCGATCGCACGTACAGGACTGCGCTCGACCTTCGACTGGGAGAAATATGGTTACCGGCTTGTGGGAGAAGCCTCCAATGGACAACGGGCAATGAAATGGATTCTGAACGGGGATCTGGACATTCTGATCACGGATATCGCGATGCCGGTCATGGATGGCTTGGAACTGACCCGCCGGACAAGAGAGCTTTGTCCTTGGGTAAAGGTACTGCTGCTCAGCTGTCATAGCGATTTCGCATTCGTGCGCGAAGGCATAAGGCTTGGCGCTTCGGATTATATTCTCAAGCCGACGCTGGATGCGGAATCTTTGGGTGCTGTGCTGGATCACATGCGTTCGAAGCTCGAAGAGGAGAAGCAAATGCAGCGGATTCTGACCGAGCATGAGCACCAGCAGCGTATGAATCAGAAGAAAGCCGCTGAGAAAATCCTCTTTCAGGCGCTGTCCGGAGAACCGGGGGCAATCGCCAATCTGGAAGCCCAAAATCTAAATGGCGCTTATATGCTGGCCGTGCTCCAGCTTGACTCTGATTCAGGGGCTGGTGCAGCCGGGGTGCAGCCCAAGGATTGGCATGACGAGATTGAGCGATTGATGGGGCTGTTATATGACCAGGTGCCGGAGGCGCTGGCAGTTCGGCTGGAGACGGACCGGATCGCTGCCTACGTGCCTCTACGGCATGCAGGAAGGGTGCCTGCTTCAGAGCATGAAGCAGCAATCCATCTGCCGGCCCGATGCACCATGGGGCTCAGCAGGAGATATAACGGCATGGATAAGCTGCAGGAAGCGTTTCGAGAAGCTAGCGAGAGCCTGGAAGGCCTCTTTTTTCATAAAGATAAACAGATACTGCGGGCAGAGGAGCTCCCCTTGACCGATGCCGATTCGGCTCAGGAGAGGCCGGCTGCCGAGCTGCATGCCCTAAGAGCCGCGCTGACGGTTGGGAACATGGACATAAGCGGAGAGCGCCTGCAGTCCATCATGCTGCGCTGGCAGCCCGGAAGGATGAAGAAACCGTCGGTCATCCGAGAAGCAGAGGAGCTTCTGAGCTTGCTCGCTATGTTTCATCTTCCCGGCGGCCCGCCGCTTCCACAGATCGGGGAAGTGGGCAAGCTTCGCTCGGTGGGGGAAGTGAAGGAGCTGGTCCTTCAAGGCTTCCATACGCTGCGGGACGAGGCCATGCGTCACCCTGTACCGGAATCTACGCTGCATGAGCGAATCGTGCTGCAGGCCGTTCAATATATTAACGCACGCTTTACCGAGCCGATCTCCCTGCAGGAGGTGGCGGACGAAGTGGCCGTCAGCCGCAACTATTTTAGCGAATTGTTTAAACGTGTCACGGGACACAACTTCATTGACTATGTGATTGATCTGAGGTTGAAACGGGCCAAGGAGCTGCTCTCCACGACATCGCTGCGAGTGTATGAAGTGGCGGACCACTCCGGATTTAATGACGTGAAATACTTCAGCAAGCTGTTCAAGAAGATGGTAGGCATGACGCCTGCGGAGTACCAGGGACAGCAGCGGAAATAATGGAAATTCATAGGATCGGAAAAGAATCCACTTTTTCGGAACATAATCCGTTCAAAAGCTTTTTGTCAAAATTTTATAATTAAAGCGTTTACAAGAGCTGTGCCAGCGAGTCCAAATCTGGTTTGAATGGAGGAAATGAAATGACAAGGAAACAGGTGAGAGGGTCATTGCTTGTAATCATTCTTCTACTATCATCCATACTCCAAGCGTGTGGAGGCGGCGGAACATCAGAGGGTGGGGAGTCCGGAAGCGGTGAGAAGGTCAAGATTAAATGGGCAACCTGGGGAAATCCCGGAGAGCTTAGCCGCTTTCAGGAGCTCACGAAGGACTTTAATAAGAAGCACTCGGACATTGAGGTCGAATTTATTCCGATTCCGGGCGAGTATGATCAGAAAATATTAACCCAATTAACAGGTGGGACCGCTCCGGATGTCTTCTACGCAGGGGACGCCCTGGTCGTGAAACTGATCGAGAATCAGAGCATTGAGAATTTGACGACGTATATGGAAGCACCGGAAAGCGTGATCAAGAAAGAGGATTATTTTGAAGGCTTGTGGGGCGCAGCCGTGCGGGATGGTCAGACCTTCGGGGTACCGGTGGACTGTAATCCGATGGTGCTGTGGTACAACAAGAAGGTGCTGAAGGAAGCAGGGATTACCGAGATGCCGGCCGATCTTCAGGCGAACGGTCAGTGGACCTGGGACAAATTCAAGGAGATGTCGGACAAGATCCGGGACAGCAAAAAGTACGGCTACGTGCTGGATAACTCTTGGAACAGCTACCACAGCTGGGTTACTTCCAACGGCGGTCGGGTGTACGACGACGAAGGGAATTTCGTGGCAGCTTCGGATCCGAAAGCAATGGAGGCGTTCCGCTTCCTGTACGACAACGTGAAATCCAAAAACATCACCTTCTCCGGCACGCTTCCCAAAGGGCAAGGCGGAGATGCCATGTTTATGTCCAACCAGGTCGGATTCGTTGCTGCAGGCCGCTGGTACCTGCCGTTGTTCAAGAAGAATCAAGGACTTGAGTATGACGTGGTCACATGGCCAACCAATACCGGCAATAAAATCGAGCCGGCCGGTATCCCGACCGCATACATGGTGATGAACAAGGCATCGAAGAATAAGGAAGCGGCATACACCTTCTTCTCCGAGTACGTAAGCAAAGAGGGTCAACGTTTCCGCCTGCAGGGCGGCGGCAATGCGGTCCCGTCGGTACAGGGAACGGATGAAGTAGTGCTGGAAGGGAATCTGCCGGAGCATGCCCAGTTATTCCTGGACGCGCGTGAGATCGGGTATTCCCTGACTCCGTTCGAAGCCGGCATTCCCGGGCTTAGCCAGGATATTACGTCCAAGTTCGAGGCGTTGTGGCTGAAAGATCAGGATCTGGAAAGCTCCTTGAAGGATATTCAGGATATGGCCAACAAGAAAATTCAGGATTACAAGAGCGGCAAGAATTGATCCAGCTCTGGGGAGGAACGGTGAGATGAAATGAACACGCAGCCTGCAGGAAGCTCCGGAGCCGCTCCTTCTCCGGAGCGGTTTCCGGAGAGGAGAACGACTGCCTTAAAGAGCAAGACGTCCGACGGTTTATGGGGCTACTTTTTTATCTTTCCCCAGATGATCGGCTTGATCGCTTTTTCATTGGTCCCTCTCATCTCGGCTTTTGTCATCAGCATGATGAACTGGGACGGCATGGGAGCCAAGAAGTTTATCGGTCTCCAAAATTTCGTGTCCCAGCTTCAGGATGAGGAGTTCCACATCGCACTGGTGAACACGGTGTATTACACGATTCTGTCGGTACCGACAGGCATCGTTCTCGCCATGCTGGTGGCGGTAGGCTTAAACCGGGTTCGCGGGAAAATTCTGTACCGGCTGATCTACTTCATGCCCAACATTACGATGTCCGTCGCCGTCGCCGTTGTGTTTATGTGGCTGTTCAACGCCGACTTCGGCCTTATTAACATGTACCTGCAGCAGTGGTTCGGGATAACGGGTCCTTCCTGGCTGACGGATTCCAGGTACGTGATGCCTTCGATTGCCCTGCTGAGCGTCTGGATGGGGCTGGGAGGCAACATGGTCCTGTTCCTTGCCGGGCTCCAGGGCATATCAAGAAGTTATTACGAGGCAGCCGAGATTGACGGCGCCGGCAAATGGCAGCAGCTGATCCATATTACGATACCGCTGCTGTCCCCGACGACCTTTTTCGTAACGATCATGTCCATCATCGGTTCCTTTCAGGTGTTCGACCAGTCGTTTGTCATGACCTCCGGCGGGCCGGCGAAGGCGAGTTATACGCTTGTCTATCACATCTACGAGACCGCCTTTGCGGACTTTACCTTTGGCAAGAGCACGGCATCGGCGGTCATCCTGTTCGTCATGATTCTGTCGCTTACTTTGTTCCAGATGAAAATGTCCAAGCGGTGGGTGCATTACGAAGACTGATGGTCGAACCTTTAGGAAGGAGGGAACATGAATGATACATCGGGGATTGAGGATGTCCACCGTGGTGCTGCATATCGTGCTGATCCTGGGAGCCTGCATGATGGCCCTGCCGTTCGTGTGGATGGTGCTGAGCTCGCTCAAGGATTTGTCGCAAGTATTCGTCGTGCCGCCCAAGTGGATTCCGGACCCGTTCATCTGGTCCAATTATAAGGATTCGCTGACGGCGCTGCCGTTCGGGCGCGCGTATTTCAACAGCTTCTACATCAATATCATCGTCGTGGTTTCACAGCTGGTTACCTGCTCCATGGCGGCTTATGCTTTTGCCAAAATCACGTTCCCGTTCCGGGAGCCGCTGTTCATTCTGTTTCTGGCAACCATGATGGTGCCGGGACAAGTGACCATTATTCCGCTTTATCTGATCATGAAAAATATCGGATGGCTGGATACGCATCTGGCGATTATCGTCCCTTCTGCGCTGCTGAACGCCTTCGGGGTGTTTCTGCTCCGGCAATTCTTCAGAGGCATTCCGAAGGAGATGGAAGAGGCGGCCATCGTGGACGGCGCGAATCGCTGGACGATCTACGCCCGGATCATGCTTCCTCTAATCAAACCGGCTTTATCGGCACTCGGGATTTTCACCTTTCTCGGGATGTGGAACAACTTCTTTAACCCGCTGATATTTCTCAGCAGCACCGATAAGTTTACCGTGCCGATGATGTTGAATTTGTACCGGGGCATGTATTCAACGGATTGGACACTGATGATGGCGGGGGCCTCCATTGCGCTCGTCCCGGTTCTCATCGTGTATATCATCGGGCAGAAATATATTATTGAAGGCGTTACTTTATCCGGAATTAAGGGGTAGGCGAGCTTAAGCAGCCCGTAAGCGGAGTTCTTGTATAAGGACCCCCGCTTACGGGTTATTTGTGTTCTGACCAGGATACCAATATAAAGCAGAGGAGATGCAGTATATTCTCACAGATATACTAGTATGGTAGTATAAGGTAAAATGAGTACGCTTACATCTAACATATCATGAAGGGGGACGAGGGTATTGTTCAATGTACTTCTGGTGGACGATGAACCATGGGTTCTGGAAGGACTTCGAACCATGATCGATTGGAACCGGTTTGGATTTCAAATATGCGGAGAAGCCCTGAGCGCTCCGGAAGCGCTAAAGTTAATGGAACAGTTGAAGCCCGAGCTGGTGATGACGGATATCCACATGCCAGTCCTGAACGGCCTGGAATTGATTGAGCACAGCAAACGGATACTGCCTCTTCCTCCGAAATTCGTTATTTTGAGCGGATATGATGATTTTGGATACGCGCATCAAGCCATGCGCCAACGGGTCGCCGAGTATTTGCTGAAACCGATTGATGACGAGGAGATCGAGGCAGTGCTTGCCAAGCTCAGCCATGAGATCCAGGACGAACGAGACGCTGAACGCAGCTACCGGAAGAAAGCCGGCCTTGCCGTCCATTATTTGTTGAACCGGCTCATTCGGGAAGAGTTGAGTCCTGATTTGGCCGAGCAAGCCAGCAATGCGATGCAAATCCAGGGCGAGCCGCTGCTGCAGTGCCTATTGATTGAAACAGGGATTACTGAAACGGGAGTGGATTGGATCGAATGGATGACCGATTACGGGCCCCCGAGCTTACTGGGATGCTTCCAGGACAATAGCGGGAGCATCGGAGTGGTGCTGCATGTCGAGCATTCGACTCCGGATGAGGTCATGGAGACTGCGCTGCAGTTGCAGTCTGCTCTGGCCCGGGAGCTTGAAGGGCCGGTTATCGTGGCGTTAAGCGGCACAGGGGAGGGAATCCAGGCGATCGGAAAGCTTTACAGGCAAAGCGCGGAGGTGCGCGACGATAAGCGAAGCCAAGGCCGAAGCGGCGTGTTTTGTTGCCAAGAACCGAGAGGAGCGGAGCGGCTCCGGGGACTTCCCTGCGGATGGATGGACGAATTGCTTTCCATGATTATGGCGGGGGAGCATGCGTCCATCGAGTCATGCTTGGCGCGGATTTTTACGGGCATGCCCGATCATCTCCTCCACCTGAGGGCTTTTCAAGCCGATGTGGCCGATCTGGAATTGAAGCTGTGTCGAAGAATCGCGGAAATGAATGGAGATCCGGATCTATTCATGAACCGGCTGCAAAGGAAGCTTGGTCATCTGAGTGATGCTTGCCATAAAGCGCCGTTGAAGAATTATATGCGGTTGCTCGCGTTTGAGGCCGCTTCGCAGCTGGAAGAGTTAAGCAAGCTTAACGAGCACAACACCATTTTTCAAGTGATTCAGTATGTCGACCGGGAGTACCGGAGCAGGCTTCAGCTTCAGGATTTGGCACGACATTTCCATATGAACGCCACCTATTTGGGGCAGCTGTTCAAGAAGCATGCTGGCAAGCCGTTCAAGGAATACCTGAATGACAAGCGGATCGAGGAGGCCAAGCTGCTGCTGAAACGGAGCGGAATGAAGGTTTCCGAGATTGCGCTCCATGTCGGGTTCCCGAACGCGGACTATTTTATCCATAAGTTTAAGTTGACAACCGGGATTCTGCCCTCGAATTACAAGAATCATGTTGAAAGCAAGCAGCGCTAGACCGGGAGGGTGCCTTCATGAAGAGAATGTTCAGGCTGGGGAATTTCGTCAACGATATTCCGTTGAAAACTAAATTTTTTCTTATTTTTGTCATTGGTGTACTGCTGCCTATTCTGGTGGTCAACCTCATCTTTATGGATCGGATGTCGGAGCTGATCCGGGAGAGAGAGGAGCAGAACCTCGATATCTCAATGGAGCGGGCTAGGAAGGATATTCATAATTTCATCGACGGCGGGGTGGCTGTCAGTCATGCGCTGAGTACGGATAAGACCCTTTACGAAATGCTCGATCGCGAGTATGAGTCCCAGCTGGACTTCTACGAAACCTTTGATGAGCAGCTCCGGAATCGGGTAACGAGCTACATACCGGTTAACAACCAGATTCAGCGGATTAGCATCTTCACCGAAAATTCCACCATTGTGTCCGGCGGCAATTATCATGTGATCAACGATAATGTGCTCGAGAGCGACTGGTATGCGTTGTGGAAGAGCTCGGCCCATCCGGTGCTGGTGGCGGCATACAGGGCTACGGAGGCAAGCAATTCGGCTTCGACGGTTCCGTATTTAAGCGTCATTGAGAAGATGGATTATTTTGATAGCTATTCCACTTATGAGAAGCTGCTTCGCATCGACATCGACCTGAGCAAGATCTATGACGTTATTGTACGGGAACGCGATTATCTGGATATGTATTTGGTGAACGAGAACAATGAGATTATTATGTCGGCCAGCAGCGGTTATGAAAGAGGGAAGTACAGCGCATATTCGAAGCTTGACCTGGAGCTCGATGAAGAGGATCGGCATGTGTTCTCGATCGGAACGGCCAGGTACGTGAAGGGGTGGAAGCTGATCGGCATCAACCGGGGGAGCCGGATTACGAGCGCCATGCTGGATATGCAGCTGTTTACCGTTGTATTGGCAGCGGTTGTTACGCTGGTTGCGGCGGTCTTTATTACCGTTATGCTCCGGTCCTACAATTACCGGGTGAAGCGTTTGTCCCGTCATATGCAGAAGGTGAGCAACGAGAAGTTCGACTTGATTGAACTGGACGAAGGCCGGGACGAAATCGGCGGACTCATCCGGAATTTCAATCAGATGACAGCGAAGATGAACTCCCTGATCAACAATGTGTACAAGCTGGAGATTCAGAAGAAAAGCCTGGAGATGGAGCGGGTTCGGGCTGAATTGAACTTTTTGCAGAGCCAGATGAATCCCCATTTCCTGTTCAATACCCTGAATGCGATATTGGTGGTCTGCACGAAGAATCGATACACGGACGTGACGGATATTATCAAAAGCTTGTCCAAGCTGCTTCGCAGACTGCTGAGCTGGAGAGAGGATTTGGTCTCCGTGGAGGAGGAAATCAGATTTATCGAAATGTATCTCAAAATCGAAAAATTCCGCTTTCGGGATAAATTCGAATATCAATTCAACATCGATATGGAAGCGCTTCATTATAAAATTCCGAAAATGAGCATTCAACCGCTCGTTGAGAATGCATGCAAATATGGACTGCAGGCGATGGATGGAGCGGGTCTGGTGACCATAAGCGCTTCAGTTGCCCGTGATTATCTTCGCATCGTCATTACGGATAGCGGTAAGGGCATTGAGCAAGGCAAGCTACGGGACATTATTCTCTCGGTTCGCAACGAGCAGTTCTCGGGCAACAGCTTCGGCATTCGAAACGTATATCGGCGGCTGGAGCTGTACTACGACGATCATGTCATTTTCAACATTGCCAGCACCCCGAATCAAGGGACAACCGTTTCATTCGAGATTCCGATCCGGCTGTTGGAGTCTCGGGAGCATGAAGGCGGAGAGGGGGAGAACCATGCCTTTCAAAGTGCTGTTGATCGATGACGAACCGGGTGCGCTGGAAGGGCTGGCGCTGTGGATCGATTGGGAACGCTTGGGGTTTAGCGTCTGCGGAACCGCGGGCAACGGAGTGGAAGGCTTGAAGATGATTCATGGGCTTGCGCCGGATTTGGTCATTACCGATGTAAACATGCCGCTAATGGACGGGCTTCATATGATTGAAACCTGGCAGCAGCATCACCGGGATAGCGGTGTGAAATTTGCCATCATGAGCGGCTACAGTGAATTTGAATATGCAAGGAAGGCATTGCGGCACGGCATCCATCACTACATGCTGAAGCCTATTATTGCAGAGGAAGCCGAGGAGGAGCTCGGCAAGATTCATGCTGAGCTGATGCAGGAGCATCGCAGATTAAGCCTGAGCGCGATTGCTAAGAGGGAAGAGGATGTTTCGCTGATCATGCAAACGCTCTTGGAGATGCCGCTTAGGGCTAGCGGCCTGTCGAGGCTTCAGGTTTTATCCTCCGCCCATCAAGAGTGGAACGTATGTCTGATCCAAGCAGAGTCTGCCTTGTTTCCTGACGTCAAGGAAACCGTCGCCCGCTTGTCAGCCCACGCGAATTCGGAGTATGTCATCGATCTGGAATCGAACCGGCTTGGTTTGGTGAACGGTTATTCCCCTGGCAACGGGAGCGTACCCTCAGGCACGATCCGCGAGCTGGTCCGCCATTATGCAGGACAGCGGCTGTTTATGGCTGTAGGAGAAGGCCAGCAGTCTCTGGTGCATATCCATCGCTGCTACGAAACCGCCAAGGAAGCCATCGAGCATCAATTTTACGATCCGGCGTACGGCGGGATGATTTCATATGAAGAGGTACGGGATCGGCCGTTTCATTATCGTTACCCCACGAACCTGATGGATGATGTCATCAGGTCCGTGGAACTCCTCGACAAGAAGGGATACCGCGAGGCTGCCGGATTGGCTGCGTCCAGGTTTGCGGAGCAGCGAATCGCGCCGGGGATCGTGAAGAAAATGGTGATCCATGTTTTGTATAAAATCATGGATTTGGTGAGGGAGGCGGAAGGTGCGGAAGCTCGAATCCTGGCAGCCAAATCCAATGCAGCTGGATTAACGGACGGAACCTTCCATTTGAACGACTTGATGGGAGAGCTGCTGCGCTTCGGGGAAGAGTGCATCGAGCTTCTTCTCAAGGAGCAGGCCCGGCATTCGCAAGGCATAATCCAGGAGATTAACGATTATATTCGGCAGCACTACCGGGAGAATCTGACCATTAAGCGATTGGCGGAGCTTTTTTATCTGCATCCCGTCTATCTCGGCCAGCTACTGATGCGTAAGAATGGGATTGGCTTCAACGAACTCATACATAATTTGCGGATTGAGGAAGCGGCCGCGCTGTTGAAGCAGAACAAGCTGAAGAACAGCGAAATCGCCGAAAGGGTCGGCTACACCCACTACAACCAATTCCTTAAGCATTTCGAAAAAAGATGGGGCATGGCACCGAATGAGTTCAAGAAGAGGATGTTCTAAAGTTTTTAAGGTTAATGCTTTAATTATAGTATAGTCCGCATTTGAAAGCGCTTTTACAATAAAGGAAGGTTACATGAAGAGGCGTATCGACCAACGATGTAACCACATTATGACGGAGGTGCTTTTATGGGGGGTAAGACAAAATCATGGCTTCGGCTCAGCACGGTGTTGCTGTTGTCGCTTTGCATCGTCCTTACGGGCTGCGGGGGCGGAAACGGGAATAGCGGGGCCCAGCCGGAAGCAAAGGACTCCGCAGAACAAACAACACCCGGGACGGACGGGGATAAGATCGAACCATTTGAGGTGAGTGTTTTTATCGGTCAGCCCGACCAGCAACCAACACCTGACAACAAGATTTATAAATTAATCAGGGAAAAGACAGGAGCATCCTTCAAATTCGAGTTCCTGGCAGGCGATATTGACCAGAAGCTCGGCGTTATGATTGCAGGCGGCGATTATCCGGACATGATGACAGCGAATCAAAAGCTGACAGCTGCCGGTGCCTTTATCCCGCTCGAGGATTTGATTGAAGAACATGCGCCAAACTTGAAGAAGCATTATGAGAAGTACTGGAACATGATGAAAGACCCGAATGACGGTCATATTTACAATCTTCCAAACTACGGTGTAACGAATGCGGACGTTAGCTCGTCTTGGTATTCGGGCCCGGCTTTCTGGATTCAGAAGGACGTGTTGGCAGAGGCGGGATATCCAGAGGTTAAAACCTTGGATCAATATTTTGACTTGATTAAACAATACAAGGAAAAGCATCCGACCATCGACGGTACGCCGACGATCGGCTTTGAAATTCTGAACTATGACTGGAAAAACTGGGGACTGTTCAATGCTCCTCAGCATTTGATCGGTCATCCGAACGATGGCGGTGTGGTCGTTAAAGACGGCAAGGCGGAAATTTTTGCCGATAAGGACTATGCCAAACGCTATTATAAAAAGCTGAACGAGATGAATACCCTGGGCATCATCGACAAAGAAACGTTTACTCAAAACTTCGACCAGTATATGGCGAAAATCTCCAGCGGCGCAGTTCTTGGTATGTTTGACCAGCACTGGAACTTCCAAAGCGCAGAAAACGCGCTGATTACCCAGAAGAAAGATGAAAGAACATATGTTGGTCTTCCGCTTGTATTTGATGAAGGCATCCGGGATCATTACAAAGATCGTCCGGCTCTGAACCTCAATAACGGGTTCGGGATTACGGTCAATGCATCCGAAGAGCAGGCTATCAGAATTATTAAACTATTGGATACGCTGATTCAAGAAGATTGGCAAAAAATCTTGGCCTGGGGGATCGAAGGGGAAGATTACATCGTCAAAGATGGCCGATTCATGAAAACGCAAGAGCAGCGCGATCAGTTTACCGATGCAACCTGGAAGCTCGCGAATAAAGCCGATTCCTTCTACGGCCAAGCCCCAAAAATGGAAGGTTTATTCTCGGACGGCAACGCTACAGATGCGGCTGCCCAGCCTGAAGAAATTCTGGCAGGCATGAAAGAGTATGACAAGAACTTCCTCGCCCAATATGGATTCAATAGCTATGTCGACTTCTTCAGTCCGGCTCCCGAGAACGACATCGCTTACCCGGCATGGTCTGTCGACCTGGTAGACGGATCTGAAGCGAAAATCGTGAATACGAAGCAAAATGAGTTGTCCACGAAGTACTTACCAAAAGCCATTCTTGCTAAACCAGAAGAATACGATAGCGTCTGGGATGAGTACGTCACTGAAATCCGCAAGCTCAACATCAAGGCTTATGAAGATCGGATTAATGAAGTGCTGCAATGGAGAAGAGACACTTGGTCTGTTAAGTAAGGCAACGGAAGGTACATGAATCGGAAACGGGAAGGCTTCATGCCTTCCTTGTTTACGAAATATGGGGTTTTGGGGAGAACAAACTTATGGAAGAGACCTTTGTCAAAGACTCTGCCGTCCGGAAGCCTAAGACAAACAAGAAAATCACCTGGGCCGTACTCAAAGAACAGAGACAGTTGATCTATATGTCGGTGCCTCTGATGGCTTACATCATCTTGTTTGCCTACGTTCCTATTTGGGGATGGACCATGGCTTTCCAGAACTACAAGCCGGCTAGAGACTTTAGTGAACAGACGTGGGTAGGATTTAAACATTTTGAATTTCTTTTTAAGGATGAAAGTTTCCTGCAAGTGCTTCGCAATACGCTCGCAATGAGTGTTATCAATATGATTCTCGGCTTTACGACTGCAATTATCCTTGCATTGTTACTGAATGAAATCAAGAAAGTGGTTTGGAAAAGAACCGTACAGACGATCTCCTATCTTCCGCACTTTCTATCCTGGATCATCGTAACCGGGATTGTGGCGACGAGCTTGGCTTCGAACGGAATCATCAATGATATCCTTATGAAGCTGCATCTCATCAAGGAGCCGATCCAATGGCTCAGTGAAGGCAAATACTTCTGGGGAATCGTCGGGGCGTCGCATGTTTGGAAAGAAGTCGGCTGGAATACGATTATATATTTGGCTGCGATGGCATCCATCGACCCGGCGCTTTATGAGGCTGCCGATATGGACGGGGCAAGCCGCTATCGGAAAATGTTCCATGTCACTTTGCCGGGCATTAAGCCAACGATCATCATTCTGTTGATCATGCAGGTCGGTCACATTCTGGAAGCAGGCTTCGAGGTTCAATACTTGCTGGGCAACGGTCTTGTTGTCGACTGGTCGCAAACGATTGACATTTTCGTGCTGAAGTACGGGCTTGCCCAAGGAAACTACTCATTAGCAACGGCTGCCGGTATATTTAAAACGGTCGTTAGTGTGACGCTGTTATTGATTGCAAACGGAGTCGCGAAACGGCTAGGGGAAGAGAGGCTGCTATAATGGCAAATCAAACAATCAGCCCTGGGCCAGCAACTGCTGCCGCAGCGCCTAAATCCGTCAGAAAAAAAAGAGTAGAGCCGATCCTTTTTAATACGTTCAATACCTTGTTTATGATTGGTCTTGTCATTGTTACATTATATCCGTTCCTGAACACGATCGTCGTTTCCCTGAATGCGGGGAATGATACGATCCGGGGCGGTATCTATCTCTGGCCGAGGGAATTTACTTGGCAGAATTACAAGGCGGTATTTGCTTCGGGAACGATATATGATGCGTTCTGGATTTCCGTGGCACGAACGGTGCTTTCAACGCTGCTGAATCTGGTCTTGACCACGATGCTGGCGTATACGCTGAGTCGTCGGGAATATGTGTTCCGCAAGCCGATTACATTGATCTTTATTCTGACGATGTACTTTAACGCCGGTTTGATTCCTGGATATTTTCTGATGAAGGACTTGCACCTGCTGAATTCATTCTGGGTATATGTGATCCCGTCGATGATCAGCGCATTCAATATGATCGTTATCCGGACGTATATCGGAACGATTCCGGAAAGCTTGGTCGAATCGGCAAGAATTGACGGAGCCGGGGATTTTAAAATCTTCATCCGGATCATCTTCCCGCTGTGTAAGCCGGTGCTGGCAACCATTGCGCTTTTCGTGGCCGTGGGGGCTTGGAACTCCTGGTTCGATGCATTCATCTATACCTCCTCCCGCCAAGAGCTGAGCACTTTGCAGTATGAGCTGATGAAGCTGCTGTCATCCAGTATGAACGCGAACAGCAATCCGGCAGTGGCTGCAGGAGCCGGGATGACGCAGGACGCTGCGGTGAACATGGTAACGCCGATTTCGATTCGCGCTGCCGTAACGGTTGTGGCTTCCGTTCCCATTCTGGTGGTATACCCGTTTCTGCAGAAATATTTCGTGGTCGGATTGAACGTGGGCAGCGTAAAAGAATAACCAAGGTTTTGCTAGAGGACAGACCATAAATGCAACCGATGAGGAGGCAAGCATGCCGTGTCTAAGAGAACAATCATTAGGAAGACCAGCCTGATGCTGATCGCGTTCATGCTGCTCATACCGCCTAGTTGGAGTGCGGCGGCAGTTGAACCGGCCCATCCCCCCGCTGATCAGGATCTTGTGATTCACCATCATTTTGACGGCGGGACGGAGGGGTGGTTTAAGCGGGGAACGGAGACGGTGACTTCCGCTACCTATGCCTATGAAGGGACAGGGAGTTTGTTGACGGAGGGAAGGACGGCGAACTGGAACGGACCGGGGTTTAATCTATCCGCCACGAATCAGCTGGACAAGGGAGCTACCTATGAAATTTCCGCTTTTGTCCATTTGAAGGAGGGCACCCAAGGGTCTCAGAAGCTTCAGCTTGCCATGCAGCAAACCGGAGCCGAGCCGGAATACGTGAACTTCAGCATTCCGGTTGATGTATCCGCCGATGGGTGGGTAGAGGTAAAAGGCAATTATAAATACGATGTTAATGCCTCAGCCTTGCAGGTATATTTGCAGAGCCCGAGCAGTCCGGACGCCGCTTATTATATGGACGAATTCAAGGTCCGGTTGATTGAGCCCGCACCGGACCCCGGCAATGAGATTCCGGGGGGAGAGAATACGGTCGTATGGGATTTTGAAGACGGAACGACGATGGATTGGGGACCACGCGATTCGGAGACCGTAGAAGCTTTGCCAGAAGCAGCCCATAGCGGCGGCTACGGATTAAAGGTCCATGATCGGACGAACAACTGGAACGGGCCCAGCCAAGATGTTAAAGACATCATGGTACGCCAAAAAACGTATACAATCTCAGCCTATGTCAGGCTTGAGGAGGTCCCTGCCGCTGCGGTCAAAATATCGCTTTCGATGGAAAACAAAGCGGCGGGCGCAGCAGACACGTCCTATACGACCGTCGCCTCAGCCTCCGCGAGCGGTACGGAGTGGGTGGAGCTGAGAGGAACCTTCGGTTTCAGTTCGGATATGGAAACATTGAAGCTGTATGTGGAAACCTCGGATCTTTCCAATTTCTATGTCGATGACATTAAGCTCGCTCTGCCGGGTTCCATTCAGACGGATATTCCGGCACTGAAGGATGTGTATCAGGATTATTTCGAGATCGGGGCAGCGGTAGAGCCCAAGCATCTGTCCGGCGTGCACAAGGAGCTTTTGGATTACCATTACAACTCGCTCGTTGCCGAGAATGTGATGAAACCGGAATCTCTCAATCCAAGCGAAGGAACCTATAATTTTACCAACGCGGATCTGATTAGGGATTATGCCAGGGATCATGGCATGAACCTCCGGTTCCATACGCTGCTGTGGCATCAGCAAGGGGCCGAATGGATGCTGAAGGATGATCAGGGCCATTATCTTGAAGCTACGCCGGAGAATAAAGTGCTCGTCCTTCAGAGGCTGGAAGCCTATATCCATGAAGTGGTCGGCCGCTACAAGGGCGATGCCCGCGATTGGGACGTCGTGAATGAGGTCATTGACGAAGGGCGTCCGGATGGCATGCGGGACAGTCAGTGGTACCGAATAACGGGGCTCGACTATATTCGGACCGCATTTCATGCGGCACGTGATGCAGCCGGTCCCGAGGCCAAGCTGTACATCAACGATTACAGCACGCACAATCCGAAGAAACGCGATTATCTGCTGAATCTCGTGAAACAGCTGAAGGCGGAAGGCGTTCCGATCGATGGCGTGGGCCATCAAACGCACATCAATATCAGCGGGCCGTCCATCCAGCAAATCTCGGATTCCATCCGGATGTTCGGCGAGGCGGGCTTTGACAATCAGCTTACCGAGCTGGACGTTTCGGTGTATACGAACAATACCGACGCGTACCAGACCGTCCCTCAGGAATTGCTCGACAAGCAAGGTTATCGGTACAAAGAGCTGTTTGAAGAGCTGAAGCGGCTGGACCAAACGGGCGTCGATGCGGGTGTGGAAGGAGGCTGGATCAGCAATGTTACCATTTGGGGGATTGCAGACGACCACACCTGGCTGCATGATCGTCCCGCGGGTACAGGCCGCCAGGATGCTCCGTTTCCTTTTGACAAGCAATATCAGGCCAAGCCTGCTTATTGGGGAATGGTCGATCCTTCCAGGCTAACGATTGTGAGAAAGACCGGAGCGTCTGTGGAGGGTAAGGCGGTCATCGACGGACAACCGGATTTTGCCTGGAATCTGGTTTCGGCACTTAAGACAGAGCAGCTAGGATCGTTATCTGCTGAATTTAAGACACTATGGGACAAGGACCACGTCTATGTCAGGGTTGACGTGAAAGACGGATCGATATCCCCGGGAGATCAGGTTGACATCTTCGCAGTGGTGAACGGTACCCTGCAAAAAGTCCGGATTCAGCGTGGAGCCTCCAACACGGCAGAGACCACGGGAGGTTACACAGGGGAAGCCCTGCTTCCGCTTAACGGAGAAGGATCGCTGGGCAACGACATTTATTTCGATGTCAGAGTGACGGATTCCGGCACGGATGACGGTTCCGAGCATGGCAAGAATGGGGCAATGGTGTCCTGGAGCGATCTTAGGCATGCCCAGGAGAGCGATCAAGACGGACTCGGCATTCTTACTCTCGCTGCTGCGCCGAACTTGGCCCAGGCTCGCTATGGCACCCCGAAGGTGGATGGCGAGCTCGACGGCATCTGGAAGGAAGCCGGGGAACTGGCAACCGGCGTATGGGTGGAGGGTAACAGCGGCGCGACCGCTAAATTCCGGACGCTATGGGATGAGAATCACCTGTACGTTTATGCCGTCATTAGCGACAGCTTGTTATCAGATGCGAGTCCCAACGTATGGGAGCAGGATTCGGTAGAGATTTTCGTGGATCAGAATAATGGAAAGACGGATGCCTACCAGGAGGATGACGGACAGTATCGGATGAACTTCAACAATGTGCGTTCTTTTGGCGGTCATGCGGGCGAGGATAACTTCACATCCGCAGCGAAGGTGACCGACGGCGGATATGTCGTTGAAGCAGCGATCCGCCTGGATAAGATCAAAGCTGAGAAAGGGACAGTCATCGGGTTCGATTTGCAGGTGAATAACGATGAAGACGGTCAGGGTACAAGAGACAGCGTGGCCATATGGTCGGATCCGACCGGCCAATCCTATCAGAACACGTCCAGGTTCGGCGTGCTGGAATTCACGAAGAGCTCCGCTCCTGGCGGAGGCAATGGAAACGGCGGAGAACATAACGGCGGCGGTAACGGAGGAAGCGGAGGAACCACGGGCGGAGGCGGAAGCAGTACGAGTCCGGTTCCGAGCACGTCTTGGTCTTCACTTGAAATCCGGAACAACGACGGGCGGATCATCACTGCTGTCTCGAGCCAATTCCTTCAGCAGGCGTTGGAGAAGGCGGCAGCTGGGACAGAGGGGACGAAGCGAGCGGTTGTGGACATCCCGGCTCAAAAAGGAGCCCTGTCCTACGATATTCAGCTGCCGGTTAAGTGGCTGCTGGGGAATCCGCAGGCAGTTCTTATCCTCCAAACGGAGTTTGGCACGCTGGAACTGCCAAGCATGTTGATTCAGGGAACCGGTGTAACGGATACAGAAACCGTCACGCTGCGTCTAGCGAAAGCTTCGGGCAGCAATCTGGATGCGGCCCTCCGCGAGAAGATCGGCGATCGTCCGGTGTTCCAGATAGAGGTTCTTGCCGGAGATCGGGCCCTGTCTTGGAAATCGGGCAAGGCTCGCCTACTCTGGTTGGTGCCTTATACACCAACCCAGGAAGAGCTGGCACAACCGGATCATATCGTTGTTAGGAAGATCGATGCCAACGGGCAAGACGGGCCTCTTCCAAACAGCCGCTATGATGCGAAACAGGGGATCGTGCATGCAGCGCTGCCGCATGGCGGCACGTTTGCAGTCGCTTCCGCATTCAAGACGTTTCATGACTTGAAGCATGTACCGTGGGCGATCGATGCGATCGAAACGATGGCATCCCGTGGAATGGTTCAAGGGGAGACCGAAACGAGATTCAACCCGTTGAACCCGATTACTCGAGCTGAATTTCTCGTTATGCTCGTACGAGCGCTGGAGCTGGAGGGCTCGGGCGAAGGCCAGGCAGCATTCGGAGATGTTACGTCTTCGGCATATTATTACGAAGACGTGCAGATCGCCACAGAGCTTGGACTGGTTCAAGGTGTCGGAGGAAACCGTTTCTTGCCCGACACGCCGATGAAACGCCAGGACATGATGGTGATGACGCAGCGTGCTCTGGAGGCAGCTGGCAGGAAGCTGGAAGTGCAGGGGTCACTGGATTCTTTTGCTGATGGGGATCAGGTTGCTGAGTATGCCAAATCGAGTGCAGCGCTGCTTGCCGGCTCGGGCATCGTGAACGGCATGAATGGCAGCATTGCTCCACAGGCTTACTTTACGCGTGCTCAGGCTGCGGTGATCCTTGACCGGATTTGGAATTGGAAATGATGAAGGCCGTAAATCGTTAATGCGATGAACTGATGCGAACGATGAAAGCCAGCATGTAAGTGGAATGGTATTGAAGGCCAGCCGTAGCAACGGGCTGGCCTTTTTCGTGGTTTGGTGAGTATCGTTAAGAACTCTCCGAACCAGGTGCTTTTTTATTTGGATGCCGATTAGGCAAGGCCGACCGTACCTATATAAATCATGCGGAGCAGGCCAATCCTTTTCTAGCAAAAGACGTCTATCTTCGTGCTTTCTTGGAAAACCTATTCATAGATTCAAGATTCCAAGTTACCGCTATCTAATAATCTATGAATATAGGTTGGAGGTTGATGTTCTTGTTTAGTTCATCCGTTCATGCTGAAGAAGCAAATCATCCGGAGTGGGCACCTGAGCTTCTGGGGAGGGTTACCCAACGGATCGGCAGTGTCATTGTAGGACATGAGGAGCAAATCTCGTTAACGATGATTGCCTTGCTGGCCGGAGGACATGTGCTGTTGGAGGATGTGCCGGGAGTCGGGAAGACCATGCTGGTGAAGTCGGTGGCTGCGTTAATCGGCTGTGATTTCAGCCGCATTCAGTTTACGTATGATCTGATGCCAGGGGATATTACAGGGGCGTCGGTCTATTATCCGCATACGGGGGAATTCGTATTTAGGCCAGGACCCGTGATGTCCAATATTGTGTTGGCCGATGAAATTAACCGGGCATCGCCGCGGGCACAATCCGCGCTGCTGGAGGCGATGGAAGAGGGACGCGTCACCGTGGACGGTCATACCTATCCGCTGCCTGCCCCCTTCTTCCTGCTGGCAACGCAAAATCCTTATGAATATGAAGGGACAAGCCGCCTGCCGGAGGCGCAGCTGGATCGTTTTTTGATGAAATTATCGCTGGGATATCCCAATATGGAAGGTGAATTGGAGCTGCTGGAGCGGGGGATGGGCAGTTCCAGATTGGATGATCTGAAACCGCTCATGATGGGTTCCGAGCTCATCCGGATGCAGCAGATGGTTTCCCGTGTATTTGTGGATGACACCATAAAACGTTACATGGTCAGTGTGGCCGATGCTTCCCGAAGACAGCAGGGCGTGACCCTGGGGGTTAGTCCGAGAGGGACATTGGCATGGCTCCGCGCTTCACAGGCAGCTGCGTTTCTGACAGGTCGAATGTATGTCATCCCTGATGATTGTCTACGTGTTGCCGTATCTGTGCTCACCCATCGGATTCATCTGTCCCATGAGGCACGCGCTGCCGGCGTAACTCCTTATGAAATGGTGGAGTCCATCATTACGAGGTTTGATTTGCCGCGCCAGCGCAGCCGGAAGGGAAATCCGTCATGAGACGCCGTCTGCTGGAATGGTCGAGAGGAGCGGCCATCTGGTCCGTTTCGTTGGGCCTTTATGTTTGGTTAGGCGGGGAATCGCTGCGGCTTGTATGGTGGGCATCCACGATTCTATTGCTTGGCGGGGCTTTGACGAGTTTGCTGGGCCCAACCCGAATCACCCTTTCGCATACAAGCTTCCCTTCGTGCATACAGGCGGGGGATTCTGCTCAGATGACGGTTCGAGTAACTTATCGTTCCCTTCTGCCCGTGCCGTGGCTTATCATAACCGACCGGATCGGCAGCAGGGAACATCGCAAGCTGTTGTTCCCCGGCATGAAGCGAAGGCTCGAGTATACCTACAGACTGAACCAGGTTCCCCGCGGAGTCTGGTCTTCAATCTATAGCGAGGTGGAATGGGGCGATATGTTCGGTTGGTTCAGGACAAGCCGGAGTGTGCAAAGCGATACAGGCGGCATGATCGTGCTGCCAAGACCCGCCGAGTGGCCGGAGGCCCAGGTTCCCAAACATGGAAGCGATATGGACATGGAAGATGAACGTATACGCTTTAACGTTTGGAATGAAATGAGAGGTTCGGGCGTGCGCGATTATGTTCCCGGCGATCCCATGAACCGGATTCATTGGAAGAATTCCGCGAAGCTCGGACGCTTGCAATCTTTCATGCCGCATGAGGGCTATGGATCAAGGCAGGGGGTTGTGCTGGATACATCGCTCCAAGGGTATGAAGGTCTTGGCGCTTTGAAACCGGAGGATGCATTTGAAGGCGCGGTATCTGCGGCAGCAGGATTTGTATCCCGGCTCATTCGATGCAGAATTCCCTATCAATTACGTATGGATGGAGCGAATTTAGAGGGCCAATCGATCGAACGCAAAGGCGTATCCAAGGAGCAGCAGAATACGCTGGTGCCGCTTGCCTCCGTTCAGCTAGCCGGGAAAGATCCTGTACGGAGCCAAAGTTTCGAGAAGTCTCTTTCTCCCTCGCAAAAGAATACGGATTGGGCGATTATTACGGGGGTTTTTCATCAGGGTGCGGCTGTCGCAGCAATCAACCTGCTCAATGAGGGCAGCAGAAAAGTTACCATCTTCTGTACGCAAAGTGTAAAGCGTCTAAAATCGACTGGAAATTCAAGCTCATGGGTTAGTCCATTGGAGAATCAGGCGCAGCCGGAGTGGGCACGAGAGTTTTTCAGCAAAGGCGGGAGGCTGGTTTATTTGCATGAAAAGCCGACAAATGGGAAGCCAATGCAGATAGGAGGTGCCGGCCATGATCGAACCGGGAAGCTCGCCCGTTAGGGATGGAGGCCATCGGAAGACCGGGATATCCGGAGCCTGGAGCGTCCCCCATATTTTCGTCTCCCGATTGTCGCACGGAACGCTTCTTCACCGCATATTGATTACGCTGCCGGTTATGGGACTGCTGTCAGAGTGGCTCTTGCCGCTTCGGGATGCAGGGGACATGGGCGGCCATCTTATGCTGCAAACCTTATTCATCTGGGCTTTATTCTTGCTGCTGCAAGGATTATTTACGTTGCGGGGCTGGGTGTGGCTGCCGCTGAACGCTGTTCTGGTGGTCTGGCTGTGTGCCCGTTTGTTTGAATACAGCCGTCCGCTGGCATGGCTGACCGATTATGCTTCGGATATACTACCGGGTGACGTTTCGGTATTCGGAAATGCATGGGAGTTTACTGCCTTAAGCCAGGAGACGAGAACCATCATCCTCCTTGTCGGCTGGGCGATCATGGTATCAGCGGTCCATATGCTGGCTTTGTATCGCCGAACCGTGTGGTTGTTTGGCGGTTCGACGCTGGTTTATTTGGCAGTGCTGGAATCCGCCATGGAGGAGAGCATATACCGTGATATGCTGCGGGCTGTACTGTATATTTTACTGGCCCAGGGTATGATGCTGATTCTTAAGCTGAAGCAGGAAACCGTTGAGGGATCCTATAGTGGAACTGATATCCCCGAGCCTGTTCGATCCGGCCGCTTGTCCGGGCTGCCAGTGCTTCGCTGGAGCCTGGTGGTGCTGCTTGCTTCCTGTTTGATCGCCGGAATTCCCCGAGTGGGAGGAGTTTTTAGCGAGCCTTCGGCGGGTGTGGGATTAACGGTATCCGAAATGGCGGAACGACTGACGGGATGGGGGGATCGAATCTGGGGAAACGCGGAACCGTCGATTCCTGCCTCTCAGGTTGCCGGATACGCTTCCCAGGGAAAAGATTTGGGAGGTCCGCTGACGCTGAACGATGCGTTGTATTTTACCGCACAATCGCCTGAACCGACTTATTGGCGGGGAGACACGTATAACCGGTATGATGGGCGGAAGTGGGATGCAGATCCCTCGATCCGCAAGCCCGTCAAGCTATCCGAAGACCTGAGCGACATCCTCCCCTATTGGGAGCGTCCTAATGGAGACAGGCTGGTCCAGACACTGACTTTCGAACAAGATACCCCCATCCAGACCGTGCTGTCCGGAGGCCTTATTACCCGCGTGAAGGAGATGCATTTCTCCAAAGAGAGAGGTACACCGAGGCTTGCCGTTGACAGGCTGTCCGAAACGGTATCCTTGCAAGGCGAGAGGGCGGTATCCGGTTATACCATAGAAACTCTATACCATCAGCCGGAGGAGCAGTCACTCCGCAGTACGACTGACAACGATCCCGAATATTTGAAGGAGATGTACCTGCAGCTTCCCGAGCAGCTGCCCTTCAGGGTGAGGGATTTAGCAAGGGAGATCACATTGGACGCTGTGAATAGGTATGAAAAGGCGCAAGCTATCGAATCCTATTTGGAGCAGAACTATACCTATTCCCTGCAAACATCCGTGCCTCCGGAAGGCAGGGATTTTACGGATTATTTTTTGTTTGATACGAAGGAAGGGTACTGCGTTCATTTTGCTACGACCATGACCGTGCTGCTCCGATCCGAGGGCATACCCGCACGCTACGTGACCGGATTTGCACCGGGTGAGCGGGTGGCAGGTACTCTTGACCGCTATGCGGTAGCACAAAAGAATGCGCATGCGTGGGTTGAGGTTTTTTTTCCGGGACAAGGCTGGGTAATGTTCGATCCAACCCCAGGCTTTGGCTTCGGGCAGATGTCCACGCCTCCGCTTGCCGGTGATTCCGGTTCTGCCGGGCTTAAGTACTGGAACAGCTTGTGGAATTCCATGATTTACGGAGTTGTTAAAGTACTCCTTCTGATAGCCGCCATCGGTCCTGTGATGTTTGGGGGCGTACTCTTATTGGTTCTTCCCATCCTAGTGGCAGTTATGTATCAAATTCCGACCGTGCGCGAAAGTTTGGCCTTCATGAGGATGGCCAGAACGATAGCAGTAAGCGGGCGGGAGGGACTCGTATCGGCCTCGGTCTGGGTTTGGGACAAGCTCCAGCGAAGGTTTGGAGAGTTAGAAAGAGGGCAGACCATGCGCCAATACGTCAATGCCTTGTCGATTGCAGATACCGAATTCAGGGCGGAGCTGGAGCAGTTTGCACAGCGCTGGGAGCGGGCGGCATACCATGATGAACCGTGGTCCCGTACTGAAAAAGTACTCTTTTTACGCCAATGTATTCGAATTGTCAAAAAACTGGCATGAAAACAAAGGGCCCTCTTTCTTGACGGTATGAATTAGGGTTGCGTATAATTAATTTCATTAATCAAGGGAGGCCCGGTAATGAATAAGCCTAATGAAATCATCGTCGTTATGGACTTCGGTGGACAGTACAACCAACTTATAGCACGTCGTATTCGCGATCTTGGCGTTTATAGTGAGCTTCTGCCATACAACACGCCCGCCCAGAAAATTAAAGAACTTTCCCCGCGCGGCATTGTTTTCTCAGGAGGTCCTTCCAGCGTGTATTCCGAGAATGCACCGCATGTGGACCCCGCCATTTATGATCTGGGACTGCCGATCTTCGGCATTTGCTACGGCATGCAGTTGATGGCTCAACAGCTGGACGGAAAAGTAGAACGTGCTTCGAAACGTGAATACGGAAAAGCCGAATTGGAATTTGCTCCGAACTCGATACTTGTCAAAGGGATTGAGCAAAAACAAACGGTATGGATGAGTCACGGTGATCACGTGGTATCGCTGCCTTCCGGCTTTAAGCTGGATGCAGGAACGGAATCCGCTCCGATCGCTGCAATGAGTAACGAGGATAAGAAGCTGTACGCTGTGCAGTTCCATCCGGAGGTTCGTCACTCCGTCCATGGTAACGAAATGATCAAGAATTTCTTGTACGAAGTGTGCGGTTGCGAAGGCAACTGGAGCATGGAGACTTTTATCGAGGACCAGGTTCGCGAAATCCGTGAAGTCGTCGGCGAACAAAAAGTGCTGTGCGCGCTGAGCGGCGGCGTTGATTCCTCCGTTGTGGCCATGCTGATTCACAAGGCCATCGGCGATCAGCTGACATGTATGTTCATCGATCATGGACTGCTGCGCAAGGGCGAGGCCGAGAGCGTGATGGAAACCTTCGTCGGCAAGTTTGATATGAAGGTCGTTAAGATTGACGCTCAGGAACGCTTCATGTCCAAGCTGAAAGGCGTAGACGATCCGGAGAAAAAACGGAAAATCATCGGCAACGAGTTTATCTACGTATTCGATGAGGAGTCCAGCAAGTTTGATGATTTTGCATTCCTGGCACAAGGCACGCTGTATACCGATATCGTTGAGAGCGGTACGGACACGGCGCATACAATCAAATCCCACCACAATGTCGGCGGGCTGCCTGAAGACATGAAATTCACGCTGATCGAGCCGCTCAAAGCACTCTTTAAGGATGAGGTTCGTAAAGTCGGCGAAGAGCTGGGCTTACCGGATGAGATCGTTCACCGTCAACCTTTCCCTGGCCCGGGTCTTGCGATTCGCGTACTGGGTGAAGTAACGGAGGACAAGCTGCAAATCGTTCGTGATTCCGACTACATCCTGCGCGAAGAGATTGCGAAGGCGGGACTGGATCGCGAGATCTGGCAGTATTTCACGGCGCTTCCGAACATGAAGAGTGTCGGCGTAATGGGTGATGCACGTACGTATTCCTACACCGTAGGTATCCGTGCGGTAACCTCCATTGACGGCATGACAGCGGACTGGGCGCGTATCCCATGGGATGTGCTCGAGAAGATCTCCGTACGTATCGTGAACGAAGTCGAGAATGTCAACCGTATCGTGTATGACGTGACTTCCAAACCACCAGCAACGATCGAGTGGGAATAGTTTTTATACTGCTGCACTAAACCAAAAAACCTTCAAATCCACATCCGTGGGATTGAAGGTTTTTTATGTGTGCTTGTAACACACGAATTTTTTTCCTTTAACCAATGGACGGATAGGAGCCAATCGTTTGGATTGTATGCATCTTTTGTGAAATAAGATGAATAATACGTTAGGGTGCATTGTTAAGAGCGAGCTTTAAGGCAGAACCAAGACCTGAACCTGTGAGGAGGAAAAGAATGAAAGCTATCGTCATTGATCGTTATGGGGGCAAGGAAGAGCTTCAGGAAAGAGAAGTACCTAAGCCAACACCCCAAGCTCATCAGGTTTTAGTCAAAGTGGCTGCCACCTCGATCAATCCAATTGACTGGAAGCTCCGTGAAGGCTATTTAAAACAAATGATGGATTGGGAGTTTCCGATTATTTTGGGATGGGATGTTGCCGGGATAATTTCGGAAATTGGGAACGAGGTAACGGATTGGAAAGTGGGAGATGCAGTGTTTGCCCGTCCGGAAACCACCCGTTTTGGCACATATGCCGAATATACTTTGGTGGATGATCACCTGCTGGCGCGGAAGCCTGCTGCTATCTCATGGGAGGAAGCCGCATCCGTTCCGCTCGCAGGACTGACTGCTTGGCAGGCGCTTTTTACACATGGTGAACTGACTGAAGGAGAGAAGGTATTGATTCACGCAGGCGCAGGTGGCGTTGGCATGTTCGCTATCCAGTTTGCCAAACAAGCGGGAGCTTACGTTATAACGACAGCCAGTGAACGTAATCATGAGCTTCTGGCTTCACTCGGAGCTGATCGGATTATTGACTATCGCACGACCCGATTTGAAGATGTATTATCGGATGTGGACGTTGTGTTCGATACGATGGGCGGTGACGTTCAGAAGAATAGCTTTAAAGTGCTGAAAAAACATACCGGGCGAATCATATCGATTGTCAGCGATTTTGATGAAGAGCTGGTAAGGGAATATGACGTAACCGCCAAAAATATATGGCTGGATCCCAATGGTCAGCAGCTTCAGGAAATAGCCGACCTGTTGGAGCAAAAAAAGATAAGATCAGTCGTAGGAGCTACGTTTCCTTTTTCGCAAAAAGGGCTCTACGATGCCCACGCACTGAGTGAGACCCATCATGCTGTCGGTAAAATAGCAATAAGCTTCTCCTAAGGAGCCCAGTGCTCCCTATTTCATCCTGCGTGTGGAAACAATCCGGTTTCGATCGCGTCTGCTACTATCACGAATGAAACGCCTCTCGAACGGATTTCAGTGATCATGTGCGCATGGGAATATCAATTTCCGAACATTTCTTTAAATTGACAAGTTTAATATTCGTTTTTGTTATTGACAAGGTTGGGCGTCTCGTCCTAGAATATGTGTAGAAACTGACATGACAACTACAAATAACGAGCTTTTTCGTATAATCCCGGGAATGGGCCCGGGAGTCTCTACAGGTCACCGTAATGATCTCGCTACGAAAAGAAGAGCGGCAATATAATGATGCGGACTCGTCCAGCATTCGAGATATCGGCCTGCAAGATGGAGCAGCGCTCCATAAAGCAGCAGCTGGTTATTCGATAAGGATGCTGCCCTGCAGCATGCGAATGATTGTTTTGCGGCTCTTTTTTCAAGCGACGGCCCTGGGGATTTATTCCTTAGGGTCTTTTTTTGTATGTTGCCGGTCATTAATTTTAAGGGGGATATCTCTACAATGGAGCGTTTCTTTAAACTAAAGGAACACGGAACAAATGTAAGAACCGAGATTATCGCAGGCTTGACGACCTTTATGACCATGGCTTACATCCTGCTGGTCAACAATTTGTTCCTGGGTCCTGATGGCGCGGGTATTCCGCAGGAAGGCGTATTTTTCGCTACTGCAGTAGGTGCCGGCCTTGTGACGATGGCGATGGGCTTCTTCGTTAACATTCCGGTTGCGTTGGCGCCTGGTATGGGTTTGAACGCATATTTCATGACAGTTGTATTAAGCTCGAACGGAGCGATTACCTGGCAGGCCGCACTCGGTGCAGTATTTATCTCCGGTATTGTCTTCATTATTCTCACGGTAACCAAAGTCCGCCAAATGCTGTTGACTGCGGTACCGAACAACTTAAAGATTGCCATTACGGTCGGTATTGGCCTGTTCATTACCATCGTTGGTCTTAAGCTGGGCAACATCGTGACGGCTTCCATTAACCCGGGAACGGATATTACTCATCCGGTACCAGGCGGTGCCTTCAATCTTGGCCTGGGGAATTTCGTTGAGAACAAGGATACGCTGCTTGCGATCATCGGCCTGTTCCTGATTGCCATCCTGATGGTTCTCAAATTGAAGGGCGCTTTGCTTATCGGTATCGTGCTGACGACGCTGATTGGTGTTCCAATGGGAGTAACCGATCTGTCAGGTCTGAGCACTGCAAGCTGGATTCCTTCATTTGATAATCTGGCTGTCGGTCAGATGGACTTGAAGGGCGCCCTTGGCATTGGTCTTGTAGAAGTTATCTTCATCTTTACATTTGTTGAATTGTTCGATACGTTCGGTACATTGGTTGGTACCGCAGGTCGTGCGGGACTCCTGAAGAATAAAGAGGAAGGCGAGAAGAAGCTTGGTAAAGCGATGCTCGTGGATGCTGGCGGCGTAAGTGCAGGCGCATTCCTTGGAACCAGTACAATCACAGCTTTCGTAGAAAGTACTTCCGGTGTTGCAGAGGGTGGACGTACTGGCTTGACTGCGGTTACTACAGGCGTACTCTTTATTCTGGCATTGTTCTTGGCTCCGATTGCTCTGGTTGTTCCTTCGGCTGCTACAGCTCCAGCGCTTGTCATTGTCGGTGTACTGATGATGAGCCAGGTGCGGGATATCGAGTGGGATGATTTCATGCAGGCATTCCCGGCATTCTTGACCATCATCCTGATGCCTTTTACTGGCGGTATCGCTAACGGCATCTCTGCCGGTATCATTGCTTATGTCATCCTGGCGGTATTCGGCAAGTTGATCGGACGCACAGATACTAAGGTGCATTGGCTGATGTGGATCCTGTTTGTGATCATCTTGATCCGGTACGCTTTCCTCGGTGCCGAATAGTTTCGGAATAAACTCTTTAATATAATGAATAAATAGAGCGAAGGCTTCGGGTATCTATCCGGAGCCTTCGTTTTTGATTTCTGAAATGTAGATATAGTTGATTGATAAGATAAAAATGATGCGTATGACTCATGAACGGTTAAGGAAAGTTGGTAGCTTACTCAGACATTCTCCTATGGATGCACATAAAGCGGGACGTTTTTGAATCTGAGATTTAAGTTAGTCGTATTATTATAGAAATGTTCAGTGACCAAGTAGACATGTCATCAAGAGCAGAAAACATTGAGCTCTTTCTTTTCTGTCAGCTACACTATATTAGATAGAGAGCATTCTATGAAAAAATCTTTTAAAAAAAGACTTGCATTCAAGATCTGTGCATGGTATATTATATTTCCGGCCAAGAAATACGGTCGAAACAAACGCTTGAGATAACAAGCCGAAATGAATTTGAAAAATAAATTCAAAAAAAGCTTGCTACGATCGAGCGGATATGATAAGATATAAAAGTTGCTGGTGCGAACGAGATTCGTCGGTAACGAAGAAGTTGATCTTTGAAAACTGAACAACGAGTGAGTAAAACGAACCACTTTGGTGGGACGTTGAAATAGAGAATTGAACAAATTCTCGTCAGTTAAGAAATGAGCAAGTCAAACTTTATTGGAGAGTTTGATCCTGGCTCAGGACGAACGCTGGCGGCGTGCCTAATACATGCAAGTCGAGCGGACTTGAAGGAGTGCTTGCACTCCTGAAGGTTAGCGGCGGACGGGTGAGTAACACGTAGGCAACCTGCCCTCAAGACTGGGATAACTACCGGAAACGGTAGCTAATACCGGATAATTTATTTCGCAGCATTGTGGAATAATGAAAGACGGAGCAATCTGTCACTTGGGGATGGGCCTGCGGCGCATTAGCTAGTTGGTGGGGTAACGGCCCACCAAGGCGACGATGCGTAGCCGACCTGAGAGGGTGAACGGCCACACTGGGACTGAGACACGGCCCAGACTCCTACGGGAGGCAGCAGTAGGGAATCTTCCGCAATGGGCGAAAGCCTGACGGAGC
>NZ_MKZM01000010.1:0-766693 GCF_002803325.1 Paenibacillus sp. GM2FR
AGCCCCCCTCAAGATGAGATTTCCCAACTAGTAAGACCCCTTGAAGACGACGAGGTAGATAGGTTGGAGGTGGAAGTGCAGCAATGCATGGAGCTGACCAATACTAATCGGTCGAGGGCTTATCCAAAACACCCCAAAAAGTGAAGCGAAGCTTTGAAGCAACGCCGAATACTTTCCGGGGACCCCGATAATATATTGGGGAAATGCTACGGATTCTAAAACACGCAAATTTCGTTTCGTATCTAGTTTTCAGGTGATCAAGCATCTGAAGCCGTTTGGTGGCGATGGCGGAAGGGTTCCACGCGTACCCATACCGAACACGACCGTTAAGCCTTCCAGCGCCGATGGTACTTGGACCGAAGGGTCCCGGGAGAGTAGGACGTCGCCAAGCGAACAACCATAAAGACCGTTATCGAGTCATCGATAGCGGTCTTTTTTGTTACACATAAAAAGTAATCATGAATCATCAGAAAGAAGGGCCCCCAGGGTACCCTTCTTTTCTTTACCTTAATAAGCTTCCTTCTCTAACATGTTTTCTTAGCTTAATATCTTTCCAAGATCAGCTGTGTCTTCAAGCCGTCCATGGGAAGCAGCCAACCGTTAGACTCGAGGGTATCCATAAGCTCTGAGCGAAGCTGGGAAGCAACCGAGACATCGGATGTTTTAAAAGAGATTTCGATCAGATTCTCGGTTCCTGTGCCGTCTGCATTGCGAATCGGCCAAACTTCGAGGCTCATTTTCTGGCCATTCCATGATCCTTCATAGCGGTGGAACGTCAGCGGTCCATGAATTCGGGACTGTGAGAGCTTTTGTTCACCCCAATTCGGGGAGGACCATTTTTTGAGCTTACCTGGGAGTTTGTCCAGCAGTAAAGCCAAGGCGTCTTGTTCGGACGGGAGTGTTGTGCCGGTTGTATTCGTGCTTATTTTCTTGGTGTTGGAGAAGCTAAGCGTTTGTTTGCCGTAGCCCCAATCAATCTCGGCCTCGTAATTGTCATCCGAAGCATCAAAGCCTTCCTGGTTTGCCAAGCTGAGCGCGGCGTTAATATCTCCATTTACGATGGGATACCGTTTCTTATAGGTAAGCTCGTAGTTATCTTTGTCCTCTTTTTTGCGAAAGCGTACGTTCCAGCCTTCAGCATCCAATTCCAGATTGTCCGTATCATAATAAGCTACACCGATCGCTTGGGGAACAGCGGCCAGTCCGAATGCTTGAATGACTTCGCTCCGCAGGCTTTCGCCGTTTTCCAGCACGGTTTCGGGTTTGGCAAGGAACTTCACCTCATACGTAGGCACGGCATTGGCTGCGGCTGAAACCTCCGTTCCATGGAGTCCGGTGAATCCACTTCCTAGAGCTGCGAAACCTACCATGAAAGACAACGTCAGCTGTTTCCATCTTCTCAATACAATCACTCCCATAAGCTGGATTTAGGTACACAGCTTACTTTAAACGCTGAATAATTGTGAGTTGTTAACGGGGGATGGCGAATGTATCAAATATGTATAGAATTATTGAATACCGGCATACATTTTTTGTTAATCTATCCATCTGACTTACAGCTTAAACTCCCCTTAATCACAGGATCTGCTCCAATTGGGTGCCCACTTCGCGCAAGACCTCTTGAAAACGCTGAATTTGTACGGAGGGAAGTCGGTCTTTATTCTGGACACTGTATATATGCCGGGATGCCCGGTGGCCGGGAATCGGCATAACGTGCAGGACACCTTCTTGCTGCTCCCGCTGTACCGCCATCCGTGACATGAAAGAAATATGGTCCCCCAATAACACAAGTTGCTTGATCGCTTCGAGCGAGTCCAGCTCCACCGGGCTCCGCATATGCAAACCATGCTGCTCCAGCCAAAGGTCGGTCAGCTGCCTTGTGCTGGATTCACTTCCATGCAAGGCGAAGGGACTGCGGATAATCTGCTCGGGCTGCAGCGAATCCGATTTTGCCAGCGGATGGTCTGGTGAAGATATTAGGGTCAGATCATCCTTGCACAAGGACTCGGCCTGGAGACTGGAACCCGTAAAGGGCTCTGATGAAATAATGCCCAGATCAATCTGGTGCCGTGCCAGCATGTCGCGGATAACCGGTGAAGGCTTGACGGATAAGGAGATCCGTATGCCGGGAAACTCACGGGCAAAGGTATTCAATATCGCGGGCAGCAGATAGGTGGCAGGGACATAACTGGCTCCAATGTGCAGCGTTCCCCGATATAAGCTGTCGTATTCGCGGACGACACGCTCCGACTCCTTGGCAAGCGCGTTAATTTTTACTGCATAATGCAGCAGAGCTTGTCCGGCCTCGGTGAGAAATGTTTTTCCGCTTCGGGACTCGAACAGTCGGACTTGCAGTTCTTCTTCCAGTGACTTCATATGAAAAGTAACCGTGGGCTGCTTAATGCCAAGTATTTCTGCCACGCTGGTCATATGATGATGGCGGTCGATCAGCTCCACAATTTGCAGCTTCATCAGATTCATTCGTATATCTCTCCCTTGGTTATTCCTTATTTATGCTCTCTATATAGATTTAATCTATGAGTATCAACAGAATTCAAACAAAAAGTTAATTCCAAGTTTACATTAGTCTAATACAACGCTTAAACGTAACCCTTACACTGGAAACAGCTTAAGAAGACAGGTTGGGATCGAAAGTGGATATTGAAATCAGGGGCATTGAAAAGTCATTTCAGGGTACACCAGCGTTGCTTCCTACCGATTTAAAACTGCGTCATGGTCAATTCACCACATTGCTCGGGCCGTCAGGCTGCGGCAAAACGACACTGCTGCGGATGATCGCCGGGCTGGAACAGCCGGACGGAGGAGAAATCTATGCGGAAGACCGGTGCATCTACTCCGTGCATAAAAAGATTGACGTTCCGGCGCACAAACGCAACTTCGGGATGGTATTTCAGGATTTTGCCCTCTGGCCGCATATGACGGTATACGAGAACGTTGCCTTTGGATTAAAAGCGGCCAAGCTTAAAACGGATCTCAGGCAAAAAGTAACCGAGGCGCTGGCCATGGTCCGCTTGGAGGGGATGGAGGACCGTTATCCGCATCAGCTGTCCGGTGGACAACAGCAGCGGGTTGCATTTGCCAGAGCGGTAGCGATCCGTCCGGCACTGGTACTGTTCGATGAGCCGTTGAGTGCGCTGGATGCCGTGCTTAGGGAGGAAATGCGGATCGAAATGATGTCGCTTGTGAAGGATATGGGGTTGACTGCCCTTTATGTCACACACGATCAGGTGGAAGCCATGTCGATGTCGGATGAAATCGTGGTCATGAGGAAAGGAGAAGTCCTGCAGCGTGGAACCCCGGAAACGATATATGAAACCCCTAGTCATCCCTTTGTGGCGTCGTTTATTGGCAAGTCCAATTGGCTGACGGTCGATCACTCCATGGTGAGGCCGGAGCATGTGACCTGGAGCAGGACAAGCTCGGAGGATGTATGCTATCAGGCAACCGTGCTAAGCGTGAGTTATGTCGGCGAGCGATACGAAATACGCTTACAGGTGGATGGTTTGGACAAATGGACCGCTTTCCTGGACAAGAGGGTGCCTGTCGGAGAACGCATGAATCTGTACGTGGCTCCCCATACGATCTGCCGGATGGGTGAAGGACCAAGTCATGATACGAATACGAACATGCAACACAATACGGCAAAACGCACGCCTGCTGCTGCAGGCTAAGATGAAGGGGAGTTGGGGAGAAATGAGTCAATTGAAATTACGGAGAAAAAGCGCGATGCTGTTGCTGGCATCCGTCATGAGCCTAAGTCTGTTTGGATGCGGCAGTACCCCAAATGGGGATTCAGTTACGATGCCGGCACAGGATACAGGCAAGACATCTGCATCGGGGAGTGCGCAAGCCGGAGGCAAGCTCGTTCTCTACAGCGCAGGCCCTCAAAAGCTTGCCGACAATATCGTGAGCGGTTTTGAAGCCAAGACCGGAGTGAAGGTAGAGATGTTCCAAGGCACAACGGGCAAAATTTTAGCACGGATGGAAGCGGAAAAATCGAATCCGGTCGCGGATGTGGTCATTCTTGCATCTCTCCCCTCCGCACAAGCGCTGAAGGCGGATGGGCTGACATTGCCTTATCGTGAAGCCGCCAATGCGGACAAGTTGAACAAGGATTGGTCCGACGCCGAAGGAAACTATTTCAGCACAAGCGCATCGGCGCTCGGGATTGTATACAACACCAATCTGGTCTCGGCCCCGCCTCAAAGCTGGGCGGACTTAGGGATGCCAGAGTGGAAGGATGCGGTCAATATTCCGGATCCGACGCTGTCGGGATCGGCGCTGGATTTTATCACGGGCTATTTGAGCGTGAAGGGCGACGCAGGCTGGGAACTGTTCGAGAATTATAAAGCCAATGGCACGGCTATGGCAGGAGCGAACCAAGAAGCACTGGACCCTGTGATCACCGGTGCCAAGAGTTTGGTTGCCGCAGGGGTGGATTATATGGCGTATTCGGCCAAAGCCAAAGGCGAGCCGCTTGACATTGTATATCCGGATGAAGGAACCGTCGTGAGTCCGAGACCGGCTGCGATTTTGAAATCCAGCCCGAACGTGGATAATGCCAAGGCTTTCATTGACTACTTGCTGTCTGACGAAGCGCAGAAGCTGGTGGCGGATGCCTATCTGATTCCGGGCCGTGAGGATGTGGAGGCCGAAGGCCGGACCAATCTGAAGGATATTCCGGTGTTTAAAGTGGATTGGGCTTGGATGAATGACCATGGGGATGAGACGGCGGCACGTTTTTCCGAAGTATTCAAGTAAGTGCATAAGAGGAACCACAGGAAGGCAATGTGAGGTGAACCGCAGTGAGACCTGTCATCATGGACAGTCAGCGATTTTTACGGAAAATGGGCGTTATTCTCGCCCTTTTTCTTCTTATTATAAGCATTGGTGTGCCATTGCTGCTTGTTTTCTGGCAAAGTGTATACCCGGATCAGCACTTTGATTGGCTGGCGCCGATACGAACGATAGCCGGTCATGAGCTGTCCGGCATTTTGCTGCAATCCATCTGGCTGGGGGTATGCGTGGTGGCAGGATCGACACTGCTCGCGCTGCCGCTCGCCTGGATGATGGCCAAAACCCGGTTGGGACAGCATCGGTGGGTGGACGTGATTTTGATGATTCCGTTCATGACCCCGCCGTATATCGGTTCGATGGGCTGGATTCTGTTTATGCAAAAGGGCGGATATTTGCAGCAGTGGCTGCCGGGAGCAGCGAGATGGAGCGATTCCTTCTTCAGCTTCGGAGGTATGGTGCTGATCATGAGTCTGCATTTGTTCCCGTTTCTCTACCTGCTGCTGCGGGACGCTCTGATCCGGATCGGTGGTAATCTGGAAGAGGCCGGAGCGGTTCATGGCGCAAGCGCAGGATACCGGTTTAGAAGAATCATATTGCCGCTGCTGTTATCCTCTTACGGTATGGGCGCGATGCTGGTGTTCGTCAAAACTATTGCTGAATTCGGTACCCCGGCAACGTTCGGTCGACGCATTGGCTATTATGTGATGACCTCGGAAATCCACAAATATATTTCAAGCTGGCCCATCGATTTCGGTAAAGCGACCTCGCTCGCGTCGGTCCTGCTGTCGGTTTGTCTGGTGATGTGGTACATGCAGTCTACGATCAGCCGGAGGTTTACCTATCGTCTTGTCGGTGGCAAAGGTCAACGCTCCAAAAGATATTCGCTGCGCGTCAGCAAAGGCGTCGTCTGCGCTCTATACATCGGTTTGCTGCTGATATTGTCTGTCGGCATTCCTTATTTTTCTGTCATTGCGGCATCCTTGATGAAGCTCCGGGGAGCCGGATTATCCTTGGATAATCTGACGTTTGCCCATTACAAGGAATTGCTGTCCTGGGGATCGGTCAGCCAGAAAGCGCTTGGTAACAGTCTGGGTCTGTCGCTTGCAGCATCTACGGTTGCCGTTCTGCTCGGTACCGGCTTTGCCCTGACGATAGGCAAGTCCCAGGCACGGATGCAGCGGGTCATTGATCTGTTAAGCCTCTTGCCGAATACGGTACCCGGCATTGTGATGGTGGTCGGTTTGATCCTTCTCTGGAATGCGCCATGGATGCCGGTTACGCTCTACAATACCTACGGGATGGTCGTGCTGACGTACGTCGTGCTGTTCCTTCCATATACGGTGCAATACGTGAAGGCCAGCTTTACGCAGATTGACGGTACTCTGTTTCAGGCGGGGCAGGTATTTGGAGGCGGTCCTCTGCTTATACTGCGGCGGATTCTGCTGCCGCTGATTATGCCTGGCATGCTGGCAGGATGGATCATGACCTTCACGATTGCGTCACGGGAGCTGGTCGGATCACTGCTCATTCTGCCGCCATCGATGCAGACATCGGCTACGTATATATTTGCCCAGTTTGAGCAGGGACAGGTATCTCTCGGGATGGCGATGGCCGTTGTCTCCGTCGGCATGACGGTGCTGCTGTTGCTGCTGGTCGAAGCTATGAATTCTAAAAGAAAGTGGAATGCATCATGATGAAACTGACAGTGTGGGGCGGTGCAGGCGAGCACGGCCGCTCCGCCTATTTACTAAGCGGCAGCCAGGTTCATTTGCTGCTGGATTGCGGCGTCAAGAAGGAAGGGTCGGGAGACTATCCCATGATCCAGCAAGAACAGGTGCCGAAGCTGGATGCCGTGTTTCTGTCGCATGCCCACGAGGATCACTCGGTGGCGATTCCGCTCCTGTACCGGCTTGGCTATCAAGGGGAGTTATGGACTACCCGGGAGACGGCAGTCCAGTTAACGGCCTACTTTGCCTCCTGGAGGGAGTATACGGCAAGGGCAGGCGTAGAGCTTCCTTATATGGAGGAGGATCAGCTGGCGATCCGCTACCGGTACCTGGAGGAAGAGGCCGAGAAGTTGACATGGTTTGAAGCGCTTCCCGGCGTAGAGATCATGTGGGGACGAAGCGGCCATATGGTGGGGGCTGTTTGGTTTTTCGTACAGGCTGAAGGAAAACGGATCTTCTATTCTGGCGACTACACATCCGAATCGCTGCTGCTTGAGGATGACAGCCCTGCGCTGGTAGACAAGCCTTCTTCCATGCTGCTGGATCTGGCTATAGTGGATGCGGCTTACGGGACCGACGCTAATTCACAGGCCGATAAACTGAAGCAATTGGAACAAAAGATTGAGAGCACGCTGCAAACCGGCGGGAAGGTATTATTACCGGTGCCGGCCGCCGGCCGAGGGCAGGAAATGATCCTATGGGCATACAGGAATTGGGGAAACGTGCCGATCGTGATCGAAGCGCCACTGATCGAAGGGATGAAGCGACTGCTCTGTCGTTCGGCGTGGCTGCGCGGCAAGGACTCCGATCAAGGAGCGAGAGATCAGCTGGAGTCATTACTGAACCGGAACGATTGGATCATACCCGCTAGTGAGGCGGAACGTAAGTCCTTGCTCCAGAAACACGGGGCATCGCTATGGTTCGTAACCGATGGGATGATGCAGTCGAATCTGGCGCAGTGGTACTATCACCAGATGTCGGGCGATACCCGGAATCTGGTTCTGCTCACAGGTCATGTTTCCAAGGGGACCTTTGGACATCGCCTCCTCCAACATCCGGCATCGTACGGTGTCTGCTCTGTCATGAAAATCAGGTATAAGGTACACCAGGGCCTGGCGGACGTGCGCCAGATGATAACCGGCGTTCCGGCACTGCATACCGTACTCGTCCATGCAGACAAAGGAGAAACGGACCGGTTACGAGACTGTCTGACAGAGGAAGCATCGGACCCCAACCTCCACATTTATTCCATGTCGGCTGGTGAGGAAGTATACTTTTAGACGTGATTAGAGTACCTTTATCGCTCCAGCGATAAAGGTTTTTTTGTGGAATGGCTGTTGTGTGTTTAGATGTAGGTGAAGTTGGTGAAGGCTGTAATGAACAGTTATAAAAATAAATTAGTACCAAGTACTAGTACTTGGTGATATAATAACTATAAACTTGGAGGTGTGAATGATGAGCCAATCAAAATCAAGAATGACGGCAATCGGGACCTATGTTCCTGAACGGATATTAACCAATGCGGATTTAGAGAAGATGGTTGAAACGAGTGATGAGTGGATTGTGCAGCGAACAGGCATGAGGGAACGACGGATTGCTGCCCCGCATGAGTACGTGTCGGATCTTGCCATCAAGGCTGTAGAGGATATGGTTGATCGGTACGGCGTTACCGTGCGGGATGCCGATATGATTCTTGTGGCCACAAGCACGCCGGAGTATTCTTTTCCCAGTACAGCTTCCCGGGTGCAATCGAAGCTGGGCATTGCAAGCACGGGTGCGCTGGATCTGAATGCCGCTTGTGCGGGATTTGTATATGCACTACAGATGGCTGACGGATTAATATCCGGAGGAGCCTACCGTAAGATTCTGGTTATCGGTGCAGAGACCTTATCGAAGATTACGGATTACACCGACCGAACGACATGCGTATTGTTTGGGGATGGCGCCGGTGCCGTATTGTTGGAGAAAGATGAGGAATCCCCAAGTGTGATAGCTTCCGTATCGGGCACTTTTGGCGAAGGCGGCATTCATCTGTATAAAACAGCGCTCTCCGAGCAAATGGACGGCACGGAATTAAAGAGCGGCTGCCTTGTTCAAAATGGGCGTGAAATTTATAAGTGGGCCATTCGGAACATTCCGGACGGCGTCCGTGCCCTTTTGTCCAAAGGAGGCATGACCGCAGAAGAAGTGGATTGGTTTGTCCCGCATAGCGCCAATCTTCGCATGATTGAAGCGATTAACGAGCGGGGGCCATTTACAATGGACCGCACCTTAACCAGCGTCGAGTACCGCGGGAATACGTCGGCAGCCTCCATTCCGCTTGCACTCCAGCTGGCGGTGGATGAAGGACGGCTGAAAGCGGGAGACCACGCCCTACTCTATGGGTTTGGCGGGGGAATGACCTATGCCGGCTCTATCGTAAAATGGACGATATAAAATCGTGACATGAAAACGATGGAACGAACCACCGATTATGGAGAAGCGGACGACTCCGGAGGAAGCGGGACTCACAGTAATGGTCCACGAACCGGAGGAATAATCCGACTGACGAAGTGCTGATCCAACGCGAGAGATTCATCATGTTAATCCATAAGACCGCTATCGACATTCGATATGCGGTTTTTTTGTGCTGCGATTTTTGGATGAACGAACCTGAATCGTAATAAATTCAACTCAAATTCGAAAGTTTACCACCTCAAAATTTGGCGCCGCTTTCATTAGACTAAAGAGGAAAAATACGTTTCATGGAAGAGGGGTAGAAGAATGAAAAGGTTTAAATCATGGAGCTTGCTGCTCCTGAGTATCATCATGGTGTTCACGCTGGCCGCATGTGGAGGCGGTGGCGGCAACGGAAGCAGTACGGCTGAATCTCCGGGGGGAGGCAGCAGTGAAGGGACGGACAATACGAAAGAAGGAACCGAGTCCACAGAGAAAATCGAGCTCTCCTTCTGGTCGCTGGGAACGACCAACTATGAAGATCTGGCGAAGGAATACACGAAAGAACATCCGAACATCACGTTCAAATTCCAGAATACGTCGGACCAAACCGCACATCACAACAACCTGACGACAGCATTGTCCGCTGGCTCGGGCGCGCCTGACATTTTCCAATTGGAAATCGCGTTTATGGAGCGTTTTATCAACAACCAGGATAAATTCTACAATCTGTACGATCTCGGCGCCAAAGACTTAGAAGGCAACTACCTGGAGTGGAAATGGAAGCAGGCCACATCGGTTGACGGCACCTTCCAACTTGGTTTGCCAACAGACATCGGCCCTACGGTCGTATATTACCGTACGGATCTGGCTGAGCAAGCCGGACTGCCGACGGATCCGGACGGGTTTAGCGCAGCGATTGATTCATGGGACAAATTCGCCAGCGTAGCCAAGGAGTTCACAAGCAAAACAGGAAAACCGTTCGCCGACTTGACGGACCTGGTATATAACGGGGTACGCGACCAGTCCCCGGATCAAATCTACTTCAACAAAGAGGACGGCTCCTTTATCGGAGATACGAACCCGCAAGTGAGAAAAGCTTACGACTTTACGGTAAAAGGAATTCAGGAAGGCTGGATCGGCAACTGGATTCTGTGGTCTCCTGAATGGCAAAAAGCGATCAATGATGGAGACTTTGGCGTCATGCTCGGCCCGGCTTGGATTGCCGGCACGATCCGCAATGCCAAGGATACCGCAGGCAAATGGCAGATTGCCCAGCTTCCTGAAGGAGCAGGCAACTGGGGCGGTTCGTTCCTGACCCTGCCGAAGGAAGGCAAGCATTCGAAGGAAGCCTACGAATTCATCTCGTGGGTGCTGAACAAGGAGAATCAGCTGAAATCGTTCAAGGACAGCGGCCTGTTCCCGTCTATCCCGGCGGTGTACAGCGAGCCTTCGTTCACGGAGGAGAAGGATGAATTCTTCGGCGGCCAGGTGATTTCCGAAGCGTATGCCAAATCGGCGGAACGCATCAAGCCGGTTTACTACGGACCGCTTCATGACCAGACCGACACGATCATCAAGAACGCGCTCAAAAACGTACTGGAGAAAAAAGCCGACCCGCAAAAAGAATGGGAAAGCGCCATGAAACAAATCAAGACGCTGGTTGATCGCAGCTAAGCTAAACAGACGGATCATTCCCGCTAGCGCGTTTATATCCAATAACCGTCCGAACCCGAGAAGGGATAAAGCTCTCTTCG
This sequence comes from Paenibacillus sp. GM2FR, assembly GCF_002803325.1. Lineage (NCBI taxonomy): Bacteria > Bacillati > Bacillota > Bacilli > Caryophanales > Paenibacillaceae > Paenibacillus > Paenibacillus sp. GM2FR. The sequence continues at coordinate 10,739 of NZ_MKZM01000010.1, forward strand.
CTCGGGTTCGGATTTATCCTTACCTACCTGGAGGTGCATCATGGCAGACACAGCAACGGCAGAATCGCCGAAGCCTGTGCCGCAAAGGCGGCGCTTGTTGACGGAGACCGTGCGCAGCCGGTTTACGGCTTATACGTTCATATCGCCATTTTTCATATTGTTCGCAATTTTTGGCCTGTATCCGATTCTTTTTACCATCTATTTATCCTTCTTCAAGTGGGACGCGCTCGGACCGATGAAATACGTCGGCTTCAAAAACTACGAGCTGATTACAAGCGACCCGACCTTCTGGATCGCGTTTAGCAACACACTCATTATGGCTTTGATGGGAACCGTGCCGCAGCTGATTGTGGCCTTATTTGTGGCGGTTATGCTCAACTCGGCCTTGAACAAATTCAAGAATACGTTCCGCATTCTGTATTTCATGCCGAACATCACCTCCATCGTTGCCGTGACGCTCGTGTTCAGTACGATGTTCGGCAACAACGGGATGGTCAACTGGCTCCTGAACACCTTCGGTGCGGAAAGCGTACCGTTCAACTCCGGCTGGTGGGGAGTCAAAATCGCGATATCGACCATGGTTATGTGGCGGTGGATGGGTTATAACGCCATTATTTTTCTGTCGGGGCTGCAGAGCATTCCGACCGACATTTATGAAGCGGCCAAAATCGACGGCGCCACCCGAGGCCAACAGCTGCTTTATATCACGCTGCCGCTTCTTCGGCCATTCATTCTGTTTGTTACCTTGGTATCAACGATTGGCGCGCTCCAATTGTTTACGGAGCCTTATGTATTCCTTGGTCAGTCCGGCACGGGTTCTACGCGTCAGGAAGGGGTAACGATGGTCACTTATCTGTATAATGAAGCATTTAAGAACGGATTTTTCGGTACGGCAGCGGCAACGGCGGTCCTCTTGTTTATCGCCACCATTCTATTCTCGGTGTTAAATATGATGCTGGGCCGAGAAGGTAAAGATACGGGAGGTAAAAAAGCATGAGCACAGTCGCCATAAGCCGAAAAAAACCGGATGAACCCGGTGTTGTCGCTAAATTTTTCTTCTACCTCTTCATGATCCTTGGCGCGCTGGTCTCGATCTTCCCGTTCTACTGGATGTTTGTCGTGGCTACGAATGACAAGGATGCGGCATTTCATATTCCGCCGCTGCTTACGCCCGGCACGCAGTTTCTGGATAACTTCGCGCGCGTGCTGGAGCGAACGGATTTTTTCAGGGCGTTGATGAACTCGGTCGTGGTGTCTACGGCCGTGACCTTGTCCGTTGTGTTCCTCTGTACGCTGGCGGGTTATGCTTTTGCCAAGTATGAGTTCCCATTAAAGAAGACGCTGTTTGTCTTTGTCATTGCCACGATGCTTGTGCCTGCCCAGCTGGGCGTGCTTCCACAGTACGTCATCATGGCCAAGCTGCACTGGATCGACAGCTATAAAGCGCTGATCGTGCCCGCTATGGTCAATGCCTTCGGCATTTTCTGGATGAGGCAGTACATCGCTTCTGCCGTTCATACCGAACTGATCGAAGCGGGGCGGATCGATGGCGGCGGACATTTCCGGATTTTCTGGAACATAGCTATTCCTGTGGTAACACCGGCGATGGCTACACTGGGAATTCTGAATTTCATGAATGTGTGGAATGATTTCTTCTGGCCGCTTGTCGTATTGAAAAACAGAGAAAATTACACCATTCAAATTGCGCTGCAGCAATTGTTCACCAATAAGGACGGCCTTGATTTCGGGATGATCATGTCCGCTACCTTCACGGCTACGCTGCCGCTTCTCATTGTGTTTCTATTGTTCAGCCGCTATGTCATCGCGGGTCTGACATCAGGCGCGATAAAAAGTTAACATGCGGGGTGATGTCCTACAAGGAATGCGGGCTGTCATGAAGAATAATAGACATAGTAGAGTGGAGGGAGGAAGGATTCATGAAACTCCGCCGAAAGATATTGCTGGCTATTATTCTTCTGGTCTTCATTCCGGTCATCGCGCTGGGCGGGGTATCTTATTACAGCTTTTCGGAAGCGATGGAGAAGAAGTCGAATGATTTTTACTGGATTTCGCTTCTGGAAACGGATCGGAAGCTGAAGTTCGCCTTGAATGAAATCACGACGATTTCGAACTCGGCAATCACCCAGCAGTCGGTTCAGCAGATGTTGAAGCAGCCGGAATACGCAGTTACCTACGAGCAGCGGCAGGAGATCAACAATTTGATCAATCATCCGATGATTGCGTCGTTTGCCTTTTACTCGAACGACCAATTGCTTTATCATACGAATAGCGGAATGGAGCTTCAGGAGCTGAGGCACCAGGAATGGTATGAATCGGTGGAGAAGGCGGAAGGGCGCCCTGTATGGGTCGGTCCAGGCGAGAACGGCTCTGCGGCATCCGGTTCTCCCGTTTTGATTCAATCCAGAGTCATTAAGGATTATTACTCGCTGGAGGATATCGGGACCGTCGTGATTTATGTGAAGCCGGATCTGCTCGATCAGGTATTCTGGGAGGCGGCAACGCTGAAGCAGGGGGATATTTTGCTGGTCAACAAGCAGGGGCGGATCGTGTTCAGCAAGTCAGGTGGGCATATCGGGGAGCGGACGGCATTCCCGTTTCTGTCGGATAGCTATACGAATGGAAAAGGCTATTATATCGATCAATATGCAGATGAAAAATCGCTGATCACGTATTCTCCTTCTCACAATAAAGAATGGTTTCTGGTCGCCATCACACCAAGCAAACTCATCTCGGCCGAATCGGTCTCGATTCGTAATCTGGCCTTGATTCTGGGATTGATCTCGCTCGTGTCGGCATTTCTGTTCGACCGTTTTTTTGTGCGCAGAATGGTGCGCAGCATCATCAGCGCGGTAAACGGGATGAAGCGCGTTAAGCAGGGCATCTTCGTTCCGATCCCATCGCATAAAGTGGCGGAGGACGAGACGGATCTGTTAATTGACGGCTTTAACCGGATGAGCACGCAGATTCAGGAGCTGATCGGACAGGTCGAGACGGAACAAGCACGGAAAAAGGAAGCGGAGATGCAGGCGCTGGTCGCTCAGATCAATCCGCATTTTATATACAATTCACTGGAATCGATTAATTCGATGGCCGTGCTTCAGGGAAACAAGGATATCAGCAAGATGGTGGTCTCCCTTGGTAAGCTGCTTCGCATCAGCATCAGCGAGCATCATGAGCTCATACCGGTCAGCATGGAGCTGGAACATGTCCAGCATTATATGCGGATACAGAAATTCCGATTTGAGGAAAAATTCGATTACGGCATTGAGCTTCCGAATGAACTGAGGCACTACGTTACACAAAAGCTGATTATTCAGCCGATTGTTGAGAACGCTTTATATCACGGGATTGAGCCGATGGAGGAAAGCGGATTGATCTCAATCAGGGTGTCCGAGGACGGCGAGGATATCGTGATCGATGTGGAGGACAACGGTCCGGGCTTTGATCCGGAAACGCTGATCAAGCTATGGAATACGGACCCGGGACAACTAAAGAAGTATCGCGAGAACGGGGTCGGTCTGAAGAATGTACATGAAAGGCTGCGGATCCGGTTTGGCAGCCGTTACGGATTGATGATTTGTTCCTCGCCCGGTTACGGCTCCTTGATACGAATCCGAATACCGAAAATACTGACATGACAGGGGGTGCTGCAGAGTGAGATGGTTTTGGAATTGGGGCTGGATTGTCGGATATGCCACTCTGTTGGCGCTGTCTGTCGCGTGGGTTACGGTGCAGAGTCAGGGACCGGCCCGGGAGGAACAGCCCGAGAAAATTACGCTGACGTTCCGGCATTTCTGGAACAAGGAGCATGACAGACCGGTGCTGGCCATATTCGAGAGCATTGTTCGCACGTATGAGAAAGCGCATCCAAATGTAAAGGTGAACTTTGAAAGCATTGATCAAACGATTCACCGGGAACAAAAGCTGAAGAGCGAGATGGTCACCGGTACGCCGCCGGATATGTTTGTCCTGTTCGGCGGAGCCGAGATCGTGCCCTATGCCAGATCCAACCGGCTGATGGATTTAACGGATTTTTTGCAGGATACCGGTCTGAAAGAGCAATTCAAGGATCTGCACCATTGGACCTTCAACAATCGGATTTACGGTCTGCCTTTTGAGGGACACGCGGAGCCGATCTATTATAATCGGGCTTTATTCCGGCAGCTGGACCTGGAGCCTCCGAAGACGCTGGATGAGCTGAATGAGGTGATTCGGAAGCTTCGCGAGAACGATATCATTCCCTTTGCGCTTGGGAACGAAGACCGCTGGCCGGCAGGGATTTTTGCGCATTATTTCATGGATCGGTACGCGGGCCCGGAGCTGATTGACCGGCTGGTTGAAGGAGAGGATCAGGTCAGCTTTGTGCATGAGTCGTATTTGGAGGCGTTTGAGCAGCTGGAGTCGTGGATCAACGCAGAAGCGTTCAGTCCGAACGCAAATAATATTTCCACGGAAGAAGCGATAGCCCAGTTCACCGAAGGAAAGGCAGCGATGTATCTGAACGGCAGCTGGGATATCACGCTGTTCCGGAATGAGGATCATCCGGATTTTCAGAATGAGGTAGGCGTCATTCCCTTTCCCTCCCTTCTTCCTGGCGAAGAACGGTCCTTGGCAGGCGGATACACGATCGGGATCGGGCTGTCATCGGATTTGGATGAGTCAAAAAAGCAAGCGGCTTTGGAGCTGCTGGGCATGTTCTATACCCCAGAGGTGCAGACACGGCTGGTGTATGAAGGGCTCCGCGTTCCTTCGATGAAGATTGCCTATGATTCAAACAAAACCGGGCCGGTGTTTGCCCAGGTCACGGAATTGATGGAGGAATCCACGAGTACGTTTCTGCCATACGATAACAAGCTGTCACCTGAGGTGAACCGTTTATTCCTTAAAGTTATCGAGGATATGATTGGAGGACGGACGCAAGCTGCCGCCGCACTGGAACAGATTCAGAAGTCCTCGGTGCGCTATTGGCAGCTAAGGCGAAACACGGTGCCGGAGTAACCAAAAGAGACAAGGGGGAACATCATGGGCGGATCGGACGGTAAATTCAGAGTCATTCTGGTTGATGATGAGCCGATCATTCTGCGCAGTCTAAGGGCAGCCATTCCCTGGGATGAGCTGGATCTGGAAGTCGTAGGGGAGGCTAAGACAGGGGACAGCGCTCTGAAGCTGGCGCGTGAAGTGTCGCCGCATATGATCATCAGCGATATTCGGATGCCGGGAATGGATGGCATTACGCTCATGAAGGAGCTGAAGGCGGATCAGGCACGGCGGATTATTATTTTTATAAGCGGGTACGGTGAATTCGAATACGCAAGGGAAGCGCTGCGCGAAGGGGCATTCGATTACTTGCTGAAGCCGATCGATCATGATGAGCTGACGGAGACGATAGCCAAGGCGGCCAGAGCCCTGGAGAAGCAGATTGCGGATGACCAAATGCTGCACTCGATCAAGGTTCTATCGCTGCTGGCCCGGGAGCGGATGCTGACGGAATTTATTGAGGGGAACCGAAGCCCCTTGCAGCATATGCAGTGGCTGGAGGACAGCGAGCTGGAGCATGGATACACGATGGCCGTCATTCAATTGGATCATTACTTGCGGCTTAACGAGTCATGGAGCATGGACGAGAAGCGCCTGTGGCTGTTTGCCGTACGGAACGTCCTTGAGGAATGGTCCTTGCAGCATGGCGGGTTAACGGTATTTCCTTTCCGCAGCGGGGAATGGGTGCTGCTGTTTCCGAACCTGACGAGGGAGCGGCAGGAGGTCATCGGCCGGGATCTGGTGCAATTGATCAAGCGGAACACGAAGCTGTCCTGCTCGGTTGGCTTCAGTCCCAGTATGGCGGGGATTGACCGCTTGGGAACGGCTTATGAGACGGCGGTCCGCGCGTTATACCAGCGGTTCTATTCCGGGGAAGAGGGGGTGTTTGTCGGGACTCCCGATTCCGTCATGGAAACGGCCAGCGAAGCGAAGTATCCGAAGCATCTCGAGTCGCTCATGGTGGAAAGCATCCGCACGCTTCACAAGGAGCGGCTGCTGGAGCTTTTTGACGAGACCAAGGCTTATATCGAGGATCATGCCTTCAGCCGGGAAATGACCGAGCGGGTGCTGCTGGAGATGAGCGTTGTGCTGTATCGGCAGTTTGAGCATATGAAGGTGCTGTTTGAGTGGTCGCTGGAGGAATTGCTGCAGGAGCTTCATGCATCCGGCACCCTTCAGCAGCTGATGGATGTCATTAAAAGCCATTTCAGCAAATGGATTGCCGAGAGCCGGTCGGGGCAGGCCAAGGACAATGTCCAGGCCGTTATGGGCAAGGCCAAGGATTATATCGCGGAAAATTATCAGAAGGATCTCAGCATTGAAGAGGTTTCGGAGCTGGCGGATTTGAGCATCAGCCATTTCTGTACCCTGTTTAAGGCCACAACGGGATATACGTTTCTGGAGTACTTAACGGAATGCCGGATCGAGAAGGCCAAGAGCATTTTGCTGAATACGGATGTGAAGGTATACCAGGTAGCGCCGCTGGTAGGGTATCAGGATCCTCGATATTTCACGCAGGTATTCAAGAAAATAACAGGGAAAACGCCCTCCGAGTATCGAGAAGAGGCGATATCCAAGACATAAAGAGGCTTATGCCTTGTTCGTGGTGTTAATGGGCCAATCCTATGAGGATAGGTTTCAGTACAGCAGGGAATGAATAACAGATCCATTTTTTCCGGTTTGATCAGGGAAAAAGGGAGTTCTGTTATTTTTATTTTGAATATCTTAATATTAAGACTTGACGATTTAAGGTTTAAATACTAAACTGAGATTAAGCACCAGAAACACAAGATAAGTTAAAGAATCAAGGATGAAGCAGCTTTTCGAATAAGGCGTTTATCCAAACAGGACAGGTGCCTAGAAGGGTTCAAATGGTTTCGTTTATGACGAATAAATCATATAGATGGAGGTTGAAGTCATGAAGTTTAAAGGAATTCATCACGTATCCGCGTTAACGGCTGCGGCTTCGCGCAACTTCGAATTTTATACAAAGGTGCTTGGCATGCGTTTGGTTAAGAAAACGGTGAACCAGGACGATGTATCGGTCTACCATCTGTTTTACGGCGACGAAAAAGGAAACCCCGGGACGGAGCTTACCTTCTTCGAAATTCCGATGGCCGGCCGGACCCGTGAGGGAAACAACAGCATTTCGGCAACATCCCTGCGCGTGCCCAGCGACCGCGCTTTGGAATACTGGACCCGGCGGCTGGATGAACACGGGGTAGAACGCGAGGAGATCAAGGAACGTGCCGGCCGATTAACACTTCTCTTCAGGGATTTCGAGGGGCAGCGCATCATTCTGGTTTCGGATGAACATAATGAGGGAGTTCCTGGGGGCATCCCATGGGAAAAGGGACCGGTTCCGGCGGAATACGCCATCATCGGATTAGGCCCGGTGCAGCTGACCGTGCCTAATCCGGTGCAGACTGTGAAGGTATTGACGGAGCTGATGGGCTTCCGCTACAAAGGGCACTATGCTTCGCCAGTTGACGGGCAGCCGGATATCCTGGTCTTTGAGACAGGAGAAGGCGGTACGGGAGCGGAAGTGCACGTGGAGGAACGAACGGATCTTCCGCAGGAACGGCTTGGCCGGGGCGGCGTTCATCACGTTGCATTCCGCGTCGAGGACGAGGAGGAGCTTCGGTCCTGGATTGATCGGATTGGCGATGTTGGATTTTCGAATTCGGGATTTGTCGATCGCTTCTACTTCCGTTCCTTGTATTTCCGGGAACCTAACGGTATTCTGTTCGAGGTGGCCACCGACGGTCCGGGCTTTGACACGGATGAGCATATTGATCATCTCGGCGAATCCCTTGCGCTGCCGCCGTTCCTGGAGCCGAAGCGGGAACAGATTGAAGCCAACCTAAAGCCTCTCCACACCATTCAATAATGATGGCTCATATCAACGAACCAAAAAGCACCAGGCAAGCCTCCATTTTCGGGGCGTTTGCCGGGTGCTTTTTTATAGATATCAGAAAGTATAAACTTTGAAGGTGGGCTTCCTGATATCGCAAGAAAAACTACCTCTAACTGCGGTCTGTCAACTGAGAAAGTACGTCGGTAGGTGTTTTTCTTATAGATATCAGAAAGTATAAACTTTGAAGGTGGGCTTCCTGATATCGCAAGAAAAACTTCCTCTAACTGCGGTCTGTCAACTGAGAAAGTACGTCGGTAGGCGTTTTTCTTATGATCTATTCATATAGCCGTGAAATGGCTTTTGCCGCTGTGCTGACATGCTCGCGCAGCTCCTGTGGAGCAATCACCTCGATTTCCGCTCCGCAGCTTAGAAGAAATGCCGAAGCCGATTCCAAGGTGTTGAATTCCAAATCGGCCTCAACCCATCCGTCGTACTGGCTTTCCAAGTCGCACCGGATTATTTTTACGTATCGCTCCCGCTCAAAGCGTTTGATCAGAGAAACGGTCATTCGAACCTGTGCCGGATACTGCGGGAGATTCTGCATGAACCGTGCCAGCGACTCCTCCCAATACTCAGCTAGATTAAAATCAGCCGGGCGCTCGAAGGTATCCTCGGACATGACGGCATCCACGATTCTCGATACACGGTAAGTTCGCAGCTCGCCTTCGGATTCCGCGACCACATACCAGGTGCTGCGTTTGGCAACCAGCCCCAGCGGATGAATGATTCTTTCGGCCCGCTCCTCCCCCTTCATATATTGTATTCGGATGATACGATCCAGCCATAGTGCCTCCTGAAGCACGGTAAGATACGGATGGGATTCATGGTAGGAGTGCCAGCCTGCGCCATCAATATGGATTTTCTCCCGAATAATTTCGGCATCCTGCCGAATGGAGCGCGGGGAAGAGGCCAACAATTTCTGATATGCTGCATCAAACTGCTTGCGGATTCCCAAATCCCCGATCAGCGGGCTGTGACTGGAGACTAGGAGGGAGATAAGCTCGTCAGGCGTCATCCCGGTCAGGTTCGTTCGATAGCTCTCCTCCAGCACCCAACCGCCGAGGGAGCCTCTTTCCGCATAGACGGGAATACCCGCCGAGCTTAAGCTTTCCATATCGCGTATGATCGTTCGTTCCGATACCTCGAGCTGCTCCGCCAAATACCGGGTATTCTTCTTACCTCCGTTCTGGAGCATCAGCATAATGGACAATAGACGATCCGCCCTCAAGTCATGTCACCTCTTTAATATCTGTAGAAGATAATTGTATTGTAGCACTGATATAAGACAAGGGATGTCATATATGACTGATACGATAAGGATGTTGAGAACATTCAGTATACAGGTTGGAGGTCTCGCTATGAATAAGAATGATCATAAGCCATTACAAGGAAAAGTAGCCGTTGTTGCCGGAGCCACCCGAGGGGCTGGCCGCGCCATTGCGGTGATGCTGGGCGCCGCTGGGGCAACGGTTTATTGCACAGGACGGAGCGTACGGGGTCAGGTATCGGATATCAAGCGGTCCGAGACGATTGACGACACGGCGGATATGGTGACAGAGCGAGGCGGAATCGGCATCGCCGTGCAATGTGACCATACGGTGGAGGAGCAAGTAAAGGCATTGTTTGAACGGATTCGTGAGGAGCAGCAAGGACGGCTTGACATCCTTGTCAATGATATATGGGGAGGCGAGAACCTCACGCACTGGAATATCCCGTTCTGGGAGCAGTTTCTGTCCGATGGATTGCTGATGCAGGAACGAGCGGTTACCACGCACATGATCACCAGTTATTACGGTGTTCCGCTTATGGTGGAGAACGGTGGGGGATTGGTCATTGAGGTTACGGATGGATCTACGTATCGATATCGCGGGAACTTGTATTATAGCCTGGCAAAAATTTCGGCGATCCACCTGGCTGCAGCCATGGCGGAGGAGTTGCGTCCCTATCAGGTAACGGCACTGTCCGTTACGCCGGGATTTTTGCGTTCCGAACAAATGCTGGATCACTTTGGCGTGACGGAAGACAATTGGCAGGATGCCGCAGCGCAAGATCCGCATTTCATCGAGTCGGAGACCCCCTATTTCCTGGCGCAGGGCATTGCGGCGCTTGCAGCCGACCCCAGTGTTGCCGACAAGAGCGGCAAGGCGCTAACCAGCTGGGATTTATCGGATGAATACGGGTTTAGCGACATCGACGGACGCAGGCCGCATTGGGGCAATTATGCGAAGAAGCAAGGACTTCCTCTTACTTAAAAAAGAAAGGGGAGCATGTAAAAACAGGGTGACCTACCGCCATGATGGCAAATAGGTCACCCTGTTTTGTTGTGGATTTTATCGGTTCATTCGCGAATACCGTTGGGTGATCTGGATCGTGCAGTTGCCGGTAACTCGCATCATGAAAGCCAAGAATCCAGGTCAATCAAGTTAGGAACGGCCGCGTCTCATCGAACCCATGATCAGGCTGACGATAAAGACAAGCACGACGGCGCCGATCAGAGCAGGTAGGATGAAGAATCCTCCCATTTCCGGTCCCCAAGATCCAAGCAGAAGTCCACCCAGCCAAGCACCGACAAAACCAGCAATGATGTTACCGATGATACCGCCGGGAATGTCTCTGCCCATAATCAAGCCTGCAATCCAACCAATGATACCACCAACGATTAATGACCAAAGAAAACTCATTGTTTATCACCTCGTATAAGTTATAGTTGTTTGTGCCTTACTATTAACCAAAGACGTGACTTTTAAACCGGATGATGATGAAATCACTTTTTTCCAGTAGTCGAAATACCATGACATTCTTTGATAAATGCGGGGCTTTTGATTATGCTTGAATTATTCTGAGGTTGAAAATAATAAAGGAGCTGGCATGGGACGCATGGTTGAGAAATGGATAGAAGAATATACGATTCAATCGGTTGATGCAGATTTTAAAGGGGATTGCCGTTGGTCTTCGCTGCTCAGTATTTTGCAAAGAGCGGCTGACCGGCATATTGAGGCGCTCGGGATTAGTCGCGAGGAGATGATCGAGCGGGGAATGGGCTGGATGCTGATTACACTGGAGCTTAATATGCAGCGGATGCCAAGGGATATGGAAACCGTATATGTTGACACTTGGAGCCGCGGGTCTAAAGGAGCGCTGTGGCATCGGGATTATCGAATAAAGAACGGCGATGGCGAAATGCTGGGCGAAGCCCGCTCGGTATGGGCGCTCGTGGATATTCATAAACGGAAAATTTTGCGTCCGTCCATGTTTCCATTCGAGGTGCCGATCGGTCAGGAAACGGTTGGAGAACTGCCGAGCAAAGCCGTATTGCCGGAAGGAGTACAGCTGGATGAGGCGTACACGTATATGGTCCGGTACAGTGGAATCGATACGAATGGTCATTTGAATAATGCCCGTTATGCAGACCTGTGCTTTGACGTGCTGGATGTGCAGGAGCTTCGGGAAGGGCAGGTGACCGGCTTCAAGATTACATATCATAACGAGGCCAGGCTGAAGGATACGATGCTGATCAGACGTTCGGTCGAAGAGAACAATCGGGTGTACGTACAGGGCATATCGCCGGACGGGACCAACTTTTTTGAAGCGGCTATCGTTAGTGAATCATAAACCATCAGGCAAATTCTTCTCGGAAGGGAAAGGGCGGCCTGACGCTTCATGGAGGGAGAACGGATGTACAAAATTATGATTGTTGAGGATGACCCCAAGCTGGCGGGGCTGCTGCAATCGCATATCGAACGGTACGGAAATGATGGGAAAATCATCGAGGATTTCGATCATGTGCTGGAGCAATTCCACGAGATAAAGCCGCATGTCGTTCTGCTTGACGTGAATCTGCCAAGCTTTGACGGATATTATTGGTGCCGGCAGATCAGATCGGTATCCACCTGTCCGATTATTTTCATATCCGCTCGGAACGGGACCCCCGATCAGTTACGGGCGCTGGAGAACGGCGCCGATGATTATATCACCAAGCCGTTTGCTTATGATATCGTCATCGCCAAAATCCACAGCCAGCTGCGCCGCGTATATGGCGATTATGCGGCAGCATCCGCCGAGCGTACGGTGGAGAAGGACGGGCTGGTCCTGTATCCCGAACGGATGGAACTGATTCTCGAGGACCGGACATCCATACTCACGAAAAAAGAAACAATCCTTCTGGAAACGCTGCTGAGCCGGAGCCCCCGGCTTGTGACGCGCGAGACGATTCTGGAGAAGCTGTGGGATGATACGTTCGTTGACGATAATACGCTCAGCGTGAATATTAACCGGGTGCGCAAACGGCTTGCGGAGTTAGGGATTGAGAATGCGCTGGAAACGATCCGCGGCTCCGGGTATCGGCTGCACACGGTTTGGAAGAGGTAAGGTAAGGCTATGAAAAAGCTGTTTTGGCGTGAGCAACTGCCCTTGATTTTATTTACGGTCGCCGCGTTGTTCGTGGTGCTGCTCGTATTCTGGTATGACGGTTATGATCATCCGGTGACAGCGGCTTATGCGGTATTCCTCGGTCTGACCATTCTGGGCGGATACCTGGCATTCCGGTATTTCACGCACCGGGATTTTTATGAGCGGCTGTCACAGCCCATCAGGTCGCTGGAGGAATCGATCAAGCATAATGAATCGGCCCCACTGCCTACGGCCCTTAGCGAGCTGATGGAAGAGCAGTACCGTCAATACCGCACGGTCATGGAAGAGTGGGAGCGCCGACGGAAAGAGCATATGATCTTCATGAATCAATGGGTGCATCAGATGAAAACGCCGCTGTCCGTCATTGAGATGATCACGCAAGAGGATGATAACGATTCCTTCAAGAGTATATCCGAAGAGTCTGATCGGATTCGGCGCGGGCTGGAGATGGTGCTCTACATGTCCAGGCTCGAAACCTTTGAACAGGATTTCAGCGTGGAGCCCGTGAAGCTTCATCAGATTGCAGTCGAAACGGTCCACGAGAACAAGCGCTACTTTATTCACAGCCATGTGTATCCGGAAGTGCGAATAGACTCGGATCTCACCGTCCAGACGGATGCCAAGTGGCTTCGGTTCATCATGCTGCAGCTGCTGTCCAACGCCATCAAATATTCCGCCGGTACCGGGCTGAAAGTGACGATCCAAGCCCATCGGAGCGAGGATCGCCGCCATGTTGTGCTGGAGATCACGGACCGGGGGATGGGCATACCCAAATCCGACATGAAGCGGGTGTTCGATCCGTTCTATACCGGGGAAAACGGGCGCAAGCTGAAGGAATCCACCGGCATGGGCTTGTATCTCGTCAAGGAGGTCGTCCATAAAATGAACCATCGAATCGAGCTGGAATCCGAGCCGGGGAGAGGAACGACCGTGAGGTTGATTTTCTCGGGGTGAGACTCGGGACAAGTAGTCCTGTTGGCGTCTGACTGGCGATGTCTTATGATGTTAAGTAAGGTTGTTGGCTGTTTAAAATTAAAATAACAGTATGGATTTAGGCGCCGAGTAGGGTCAATCAGACAACATTTAAGTCATTCTTAGATTATGGAGCGGTACAGTAATCCACATAAATACTTTATGATAGCACCTTATCTCGGATAAACGATGGTTATTGAAATCATCATGAAGCCCTGAGATAAGGTTATTTCTTTTGTTTTAAATCTGTGTAGGTATCGGCACACACCAGCGAAAGAGGACGAAACGATTCCGAAGAAGCGAAGCGGTCGCCTTTGCACCCGAATTTTCACCACAGTGTAATCGTTCAGAAAATTTGGAGGCAACGGCGATCGTAGGAACGTTACGTACTTGGAGCGGTCTAAAGAAGCACAGAAGTTACGTAATCGAAAGCAGTCTAGAGAGGCGCATAAGTGACATACTCGAAGCGTCCTAGAGAAACGTACAAGACGCATTCAGATCGCCTTAGCGTAATCCAGCTGTAGGTTTGTCATTAGCGCATGAATCTTACACCGATGTAAGATTGGTGAAAGAGTGATCGATAGGAGAAGCTCCGGGGATGCTATACACTAACCTTACAAGATTGAAATAACGAAGGTGAGGTTTACAAGATGGAAATTCTAAACGTGCGCAATCTGGGAAAGGTCTATAAGGCCGCGGTGTCCCACGAGGCGCTTTCCAATATCAATTTGAGCATCAACGAAGGGGAATTCGTTGGCATTATGGGGCCTTCCGGCAGCGGAAAAACGACGCTGCTTAACATGATATCCACCATCGACCGTCCCACATCCGGGGAGATCACCATCGGCGGGGAAGATCCGTTCCGTTTATCCCAGGATAAACTGGCCATGTTCCGCCGCCGTGAGCTTGGATTTGTCTTTCAGTCCTTCAACCTGCTGAATACGCTGACAGTCAAGGAGAACATCCTGCTGCCCTTGGCGCTGGACGGCGTGGATCTGGATGAGATGAACCGCCGGGTCGGCATATTGGCAGAGAAGCTGGGCATCACATCCATTCTGGACAAGCGAACGTATGAAATATCGGGGGGACAGGCGCAGCGGACAGCAGTAGCACGGGCTATGATCCACGTACCGAAGCTGGTTCTGGCCGATGAACCGACGGGGAACCTGGACTCCAAATCGGCGCGCGACGTCATGGAAATTATGGACCGGAGAAACAAGGAAGACAACGTGACGATGCTGCTGGTCACCCATGATCCGGTTGCCGCAAGCTACTGCAATCGGGTGGTGTTTATCAAGGACGGACAGTTGTACAACGAAATCACGTACGGTGAGAGCCAGTCGGCCTTCTATCAAAAAATCATCAATGTGTTATCGCTGCTGGGAGGTTCCGGACATGAATTTTCGCCAGTTCGCCATTAACAATGTCCTGCGCAGCAAGCGCACGTATATTGCCCATTTCCTGAGCAGTGCCTTCTCCGTCATGATTTTCTTTACTTACGGGCTGCTGTCGTTTCACCCGCAGCTGAAGGATGGCCTGGTCTCCTCCAGCGGTACCATGTCCATGCTGGGAACGATGGGCATGACGGTATCCCAGTACATTGTGTTTGTTTTTTCATTCTTCTTCCTGCTGTATTCGGTGGGGGCTTTCATCAAGGTCCGGAAAAAGGAGTTCGGCATTCTGCTGATTCTCGGCATGTCCCGCAAGCAATTGAACCGGATGCTGTTTATCGAAAATATATTGATTGGCGTTGCGGCGATCGTTGCCGGGATTGGGACGGGCATGCTGTTCTCCAAGCTGATTCTGTTAATCAGCGCCAAGCTGCTGGCTGTGGATACCGGACTTCCGTTTTATTTTCCGCTCCAATCGCTGATCATCACGGCAGCGGCTTATGCCGTTTTGTTCCTGCTGATTGCGCTGTTCTCCTCGTTCATGCTGCGGAAGGGTACGCTGCTTGCGCTCGTGAAAGCAGAGGAAAGCCCCAAGCCGCAGCCGAAAGCATCGCCTTGGCTGGCGGTTCTGGCTGTGCTGTTGATTGGTGCCGGATACGGCATGGTTATGGTTTTTGCGATTCTTCAAATTTTCAATCTGTTTCTGCTGCTTGGGGGCGTTGTATTCGTCATCATCGGCACGTATTTTCTGTTCACCCAGTTCAGCGTGTTCTTCATGCGGTACTTGCAGAAGAAGGAACGATTTTTCTTCCGTCGAACCAATCTGCTGACGATATCGGAGCTGCTGTACAGAATCAAGGACAATGCGGTGATGTTCTTCCTCGTATCGGTCATTTCGGCATCTGCCTTTACCGGGATCGGTACCACGCTCGCGATCGGGGATCCGGGACTGTCGGCCATGGAGAACCCTTATGCCTTTACGTATTCCATGTATGAAGAGGATGCGGACAGAGGGAATCGATATCTGGATATCATCAGGGAGGAGCTCAGAAAGAGCGGATTCGATTACAAGGAAGCGGAGGTTACCCCGATTTTCTCGGATAACGGGGTGAAGCTGATTAAGCTGAGCGAATATAACAGTCTCATTCAGTCGCTGGGTTACCCGGCAGAAACATTGAGCGATCTTGAAGGGATCTTGACTCCGGGAACGGTAACGGAGAAGAACAGCTACCGAATTGATGGTCCCTTGAATGATCAGTTCGAAGTATTAATCGGCAAGAAATCGGAAATCGTAAAAGTGCTCAAAGCTGAAACGTTCATTGCTGTACCGGCAACCTACGGCGAGACGCTGGTCGTATCCGACCGTTTGTACGAGGATGCGTTCCAGGCACAACAGGATCAGGAGTACGGTTATGCGGCATACCATACGTATTACGTACAGGATTGGAAGAATACAGGGGATGTGTCTAGAGCGATTTTGGATCGTCTCAAGGAGAATGAAGACTACAGCTATTATCTAAAATCATTGTACTTGGATTGGAAAAGCGCCCAGCAGCAGAACGGGATCCTGCTTATGGTGAGCGGCTTGGTCGGCATCGTGTTTTTCACCTTCGCGGCAAGCTTTGTTTATTTCCGGCTATACGCGGATCTTGCCCGGGATGAACAGCAGTATCGCATGATAGCCAAGGTCGGTCTCAGCAAAAAAGAGCTTGGCACCATCATTACCAAGCAGCTTGTCATTATGTTCTTTCTGCCGATGCTGATTGCACTTATTCACAGCGGCGTTGCCTTCGTAGCCCTGCAGCAGCTGGTAGACTTCTCGATCGTAGGGCACAGTTTGAAGATTTTCATATTCTTCCTGAGCATACAGATCATTTATTTCTTTATTACTCGCTGGCGTTATCTGGAGCGTCTCAACAAAATCATTCAGTAAAAATCACCGTTTCTTCGTTGAAAAGTGCCAAAACGGGTATGTTATTACAAGAAGCACTTACAACGAGAAATGGGGGCGATTCCATAATGAATGACCACAGCATGTTAAAGACGGGTGCAGTAGAGCCCGAGGAGATTACGCCGGATATTCTATCCTTGCGTACCGTCATGGTGAACATCCAGATGGTCGGTACGCCGGGAACCGGAGACTGGGTACTGATTGATACGGGACTCGGAAATTTCGAAGGCTCCATTGTAGAAGAAGCTGAGAAAAGATTCGGAAAGCCGCCGGTTTGCATCGTGCTTACACACGGCCATTTCGACCATGTGGGCAATGTAAAGGAGTTGGCCGATCGCTGGAACGTCCCCGTCTATGCTCATCGGGATGAGCTGCCGTACCTCACGGGAAAGGAAGACTATCCACCGGGAGATCCAAGCGTAGGCGGCGGATTGATGGCCCGCGTTGCCCCGATGTATCCGAACAAAGCCATCGATCTGGGCGCAAGGATACAACCTCTGCCGGAGGACGGCAGCGTGCCGGGTCTTCCTGAATTCAAATGGATCCCGACACCGGGTCATAGCCCAGGCCATATCTCCCTTTTTCGTGAACGGGATCGAGTCCTCGTGGCCGGAGACGCGGTCATTACGGTGAAGCAAGAGTCAGCGCTTGCCGTCATCGGGCAGGAGAAGGAGCTGCACGGGCCGCCGATGTATTTTACCCCGGACTGGGATCTGGCGCGTGAATCGGTTCGCCGCCTGGCAAGCCTGAATCCCGGAATTCTGGTCACTGGGCACGGGGTCTCCATGCGCGGCGAAGAGCTAACAGCTTCGCTTGCGCGGTTGGCCCGGGACTTTGACCGTTTGGCCGTTCCCGAGCAAGGACGATATGTGGATAAGGGTACGAATTGAATGAGAACGGATCTAATCATGCAATTCATGATATGAACGATTTATAGGCTGAACGAGACACCGTGAGGGCGATGACCTTGCGGTGTTTTTTATATGAGACAGATGAACAGCCCGGCAAAGTTAATCGCGTATTTTTTATTTTATCGATATAATTCTTATACTAGGCATGCGAGAAGATCCTATCTTCATAGCTACGGAGCTTAAGAACTTGTAATATTTCAACAATGCAATGTATGGGGGATTAATGATGGCCAAAATATTGGTGGTTGAAGATGAAAAACCGATTAGCGACTTGATTACAATGAATTTGAAGCTTGTGGGGCATCAGTTTTATAAAGCTTTCAATGGGGTGGAGATGCAGTCAATTCTGGAACAGGAGAAGGTTGATCTCATTTTGCTCGACGTTATGCTGCCCGGTTTGGACGGTTTCGAGCTCATGAGACGCAATCGGCATCTAAATGTTCCAATTATTTTTATTACCGCTAAAGATTCATTATATGACCGTATTACAGGGTTTGAACTCGGCGCGGATGATTATATTATTAAACCTTTTGAAATTTTGGAGCTGCTTGCACGCATAAATGTGGTTTTACGTCGAAACACACAGGAACATGACGGATTTATAGCGGACGGGGTAGATGTCCGTTTGGCGGCTCGGAAGATTTACAAGAACGGACAACTTGTTGAATTGACTGCAAGAGAGTTTGAACTATTGGAGGTTTTGATTCAGAACAGAAATATTGCGTTGTCCAGGGAAAAGCTGTTGGAGCTTGCCTGGGGATATGAATTTGAAGGCGATACCCGCACCGTGGACGTACATATCAGCCAGCTTCGCAAAAAACTAGGGTGGGAAGAACGCATAAAAACGATATATAAGCTTGGTTACCGTCTAGAATCGGAGGAGTGAGGCATGCAATTTTGGCAGAAAACACTACTAGTAGTGCTTATCTTATTCATTCTGACCCTTGATATAAGCGTAATTATGATTATGAAAAAAAGCTGGCAACTTAACATGGAAAGAGAGATTCAAAGGGCATCCAGTGAGCAGGCATTAATTGCCAACAACATCTATGAAAATTTGAATTCCATAAAATCCCGGGGAATGTCCATCAACGACGCCGTATTATTTGACGTTGCACGGTCTTATGCAGATTATTATCGACAACAGGGAATCACTTTACAACTGTGGGATCGGGGACAGTTAGTTTATAGCGACGAGTCTGCTACAAAGGACATGCCTGTAATACAAAATGAACAAGCAGATGAAGAAACGGTGCGCAAAGTTATCATATCCAAAGAGCTGCCAGCTCCTTACGATCACCTCTTGCTGACATACCGGCGAGATATCGAGGAGTTATATGCCAAACAAGCCGAATTAAATCGTTATTTTGTTTATATCAATTTTATTGCCAGTCCAATTCTTATAGCTCTGCTGTTTATCCTGATCCGACAGTTAACAAAACCTTTGCGGTTATTATCCAATACGACCAAAAATATCGCAGAAGGAAATTATGGTGAGCGGGTGACTTTAAAGAACAACGACGAATTTGGGGAATTGGCCCAGAATTTCAACCGAATGGCCGAAGCCGTGGAACGTCATGTAAGCGAGCTTTCTGCTATGGCTGAGGCAAAGCAAAGAATTGTCGATAACCTGGCTCACGAATTGAGAACCCCTCTGACAAGCATGCAGGGCTTTGCCCAATATTTGAATTCCGCAAACATTGGCGAGGAGGAACGAATGACGGCCAGCGGTTATATCTGGAGTGAAACATTGCGCTTGAAAAACCTGGTCTTTAAGCTGCTGGATCTCTCCATCCTAAGTCACCAGCCGATAGAACGTACACCTGTGTCAGTTGTTGATCTGTTTGAATCCGTCCGGCGAACGGAACACAATAATTTGGAGATGGCTGGTATTGAACTTGTCCTGCAGGTTGAACTCGACAGCGTATGGGGGGATCGTGATTTACTAGCGTCTTTTCTGATCAATTGCATTGAAAATTCAATTCACGCTTCATCCGAGGGTTCCGAAATCAGACTTCTCGCTTATGAACAGAATTCCACAGCTGTACTGGAGGTGCGCGACTTTGGGAGAGGTATGAGCGCCAAGCAAGTGGAACATGCATTTGAGCCATTCTATCGAGTCGACAACGCCCGGTCGAGAGTACATGGGGGAGCTGGGCTTGGTTTATCTTTATGTCGTCAAATTGCGGAGGCGCATCAGGCGATGTTGTTTCTCAAATCCGAGGAACATATTGGGACAACCATTCGAATTAATTTACAACTTCATAACAACAAGCTTCTAACTCGATAACATGTTTAAATTAAGGTATGTATAGGCGGCCAAGCTACATAAAAAGTGGAGGTTTTAACTGTGAACAAAAAGAATGTCCTGGCGACTCTCGCTATATTCGCCATTTCTGGCGGATTGCTTGCAGCCAGCACGTTTGCTGTCCTGTATTTTGTTCCCACGTCTGTACCTGAACTGTATGGGGAATCTACGCAGCAAGGAATACCTGAAATGACTTTAGCAAACAGCAAGATCCCAGTTTTAAAGGTAGAAGCGCCAATTCCGGCAACGACAGTTAAGGAATATCTGGAACAAACGATGACGGACGAGGATATTCAACAAATCTATCATTATTTTGACGACATTAAGGTTGGAACGGAAGCAAGTAACCGAAAAATGACCGATCAGGAGGCTAAAAGGCTGAAGGTATTGAAGGAACAATATAACTATGAAGGTATTCGTCCTCAAAAGCCTTTGCCCCTTAAAGAGGGGAATTATAGTTTCTATTTAGAACTTAGTAAAGCAACTTATGTATATCCCGAGCGGCTTCTGACAGATGAGGAATTATTGCAGTATATTGATTGGCACTCCCGAGTGAATTTTGCTCTGAGCAAACGGATCGTCGAGCCCCAGCCCGATACGAAAGATATAAGTGAAGCAGATGCGTTGGCAAAGGCTCATGACAGCGTAACTCGTCTGTTTGATGTCGATGTCTCCAAACTGAAAGTAACCACATCATACAATAAATTTGGCCCTGGGCAAATTGGGGAATGGTTTGTTCTTTTTCAACCTTACAATGTGGAGAGACTACAAGCAAGCGGAGAAACTTATTTCATGTATGATGTATTCATAGATTCCTTGACGGGGAATGTGATTGATACCACTATTTTCAATTCTAACTATAAGAGAACGCCCATTACAGCGGCTAAGAAAGAGCAGATCAAACAGGATCACAGCTGGATCGATGCGGCTAAAACTATAGTAAGAGAGAAACAGGGTGAAACTCGTGCGATCACAAATACGTCATTCATTGAGGATGTCAAATATGATCAACGCGGTATTGTAGCCATATCCATCGCCTTGGAAGACGGTAACAAATATATAACAGAATTGCGATATCCCGAAAAAACGTTACGATGTCTTATATATGAACCAGCTCTATAGTAGTTATTGTCATAGTATATGTTCTATACAAAACCGAACAATCTTGCATGTGATAACAGAGAACTCATTCAGAATTGGTTTGTCTAATTAAATCATCTACAATTTATCACCAGACAAAAATCCCATTTCTATTATGAAGTGGGATTTTTGTGTCCATATAGCCAGCACTATGCTTAATTACTCTAACCTTATCGAAGATAAACAAGTTAACTTTTTAAGAATGTATTAAAAATATTAGCTAAAAGAAACATAGTAGAGGTGCATGATGAAAAAAACTATTCTCTTGATGATTTTATTCCTATTCTTTCTTATCAATTTACCAGATCAGAGTCATGCAGCAGCTGGCCAATCTAAGATCATATTAGACGGTCAGGAAGTGATTTTGCCTTCTGATGTCCAGGTCACAGTGATTAATAAGCATGTGATGGTCCCGATTCGTGTTGTTGCTGAGAATCTAAAGTTTGGTGTGGATTGGGATCAAAAATCGCATTCTGTAACAATCCAACAAAACTCGAAGATAATCTCTTTACACGTTGACCAAAGAGAAGCGAGGGTAGCTGAGACGCCCATATTATTGGATGTTGCACCTCAAATTTTGAATCAAAGTGTAGTGGTTCCTCTACGCTTCGTAAGTGAACAGATGGGACTCGCTGTGAGCTGGGACAACAAGGATAAAATTGTATATTTGACAACCAGTACCAATAATTCTGCACAAACGGAAGCTTCTACTCCCCATTCAGAAAACAGTGAACAAGTATCGTTAACACATATCAGCGAAATTAATTTTTTGAATAACCAGCTTGTTGTAAGCATGAATGGGATTGTTACACCGATTATTTCTAATTTAAAAGATCCTAATCGAATTGTTATTGATTTACCTAATACAACGTTTGGTGATTTATCTCAACCACTAGCCTCGGGATCTATGGCTAAGTTGGATGTTAGTGGTCAACCCAATGTATCGGAAGTGAGATATTCGTTATTTAATCGTGATCCAGATCAAATCAGAATCGTCATTGAAATGAATCGAGATAGTATAATTCAAGTTAATCATGAGTTTATCGGTGATCAACTGATTATTGATTTAAATGATACAGGCGATTTCGAATCTCCTATTCAAGAACCCTTGGCAGGTGAGCGGGGGAGAAAGATTGTAGTGATCGATCCTGGACATGGAGGGAGCGATCCGGGGACGATAAGTATTTCTAATAAATATGAGAAAGACTTTAACCTTGCTTTATCTCTAAAAGTGCAAGAACTCCTTTTGAAGGAGCCTGAAATCGAAGTATTGATGACCCGCGATAGTGATGTGTACCCTACCCGAACAGAACGTGTGCAGCTTGCCAATACATTAAATGCCGACGTATTTGTATCTATACATGGAAACAGTGTTCTTGAGTCACCTCAAGCCAATGGTACAGAGACTTATTATTATCAGCGAAGCAGCAGTAAACAGCTGGCTAACGCTATTCACAAGCGCTTAATCAAAGCAATGGGGCTGAAAGACCGCGGTGTGAAAGATAAAAGTTTCCAAGTCATTAGAGAAACGAAAATGGCTGCTGTCCTATTGGAAATTGGATTCCTGAGTAATATCTCCGATGAAAAAGCAATGCTATCCAATACCGTACAATACAAAGCTGCTCAAGCTATTGTCGATGGAATTAAAGAATATCTGAGCATCAAGTAAGGATAACTGACGGGCTGCCAATGGATCATTCAGTAAGGAGTGATACACATTAAGGAGTTTATTTCTTTACAGTATAAGAAGTTTGGACATCCTCTTGATGTGTTGGAATTAGAACAACGAGTAGACGATAAACAACTTCAGCACGACGAAATAGTGGTTCGAATGATTCTTAGTCCAATTAATCCTTCTGACCTAATTCCGATTCGGGGTGCCTATAAACATCGAATTCAGCTGCCAGCAGTACCAGGATATGAAGGGGTTGGTGTTGTTGAAGCTGTTGGTTCATCCGTAACAACATCCCTTTTAGGTAAACGGGTACTGCCTCTTCGTGGTGAAGGAACTTGGCAACAGTACGTGAAAACGAAAGCCAATTTTGCAATTCAAGTTCCCGTTGAAATTGATAACGAAACAGCAAGCCAAATGTACATTAACCCTATGACAGCGTGGCTTATTTGTACAGAAGAATTGCGGTTAAAGTCTGAGGATGTGTTAATTGTAAATGCTTGCGGTTCTGCAATAGGACGTATTCTCGCACAATTTTCAATGGTGTTTGGATACAGATTGATTGCGGTTGTAAGAAATGATAGCCATACCCAGGAACTGCATTCGCTTGGTGCTTGGGCGGTAATTGACACGTCTAAAGAATTGCTTGTCCAACGAGTTTTGGATTTGACTTGTGGGATGGGGGCAACGGCGGGTATTGATAGCATTGGCGGGCAAGATGGACACGACCTGATTAAGTGTATCCGTCCAGGTGGCACAGTCTTAAGTATCGGTCTTATGTCAGGAACCCAAATGAACTGGGCCCAGATACACCAAAAACATTTTAATATCAGGGTGAAACCATATTGGCTTAAAAGATGGATAGAAGGTATCTCCGATGTTCGGTGGCATGAAACCTTTGGTGATGTATTCAAATTGGTGATAGATGGGGAATTGACTATTCAAGCACCAAGAACGCGTTTTAGTCTACGGGAATATGAGAAAGCAATTATAGAAACACAACAAAGTGGTCACATAGGGAAAGTGATTTTGGAACCATTTTTATTCAACTAACGCGCTAATGGTCTTCGAACGCATTATTGAAACTAAAATCATTGATTCTTGAGAATTTGATTCAATATGGAAATGATTAGCGGAACTGTGCGAAAATGAAGGGGATCATAAAGAAATTTTTTTTATGAAATGATGAACTGACGTGAACCTGAGCACGTTCTCAGGCATCTAACTTATGTAAGGCCAAGGAAGTGTTGCAAAGGAGGTCTCCCAACTTGAACAAGAAATCCAATATAGAGTGCGATGTTCAGCTTGCCAAGCGTGGGGATCGGGAAGCCTTTAGCCGGCTGATCCACGCTTGCGAGCGTAATTTGTATGGACTAGCCCGCTTGTATCTGAAGCGGGAAGAGGATTGCGCGGATGCGGTACAGGAAGCGATTTATAAATCCTTCATCGCTATCCCTACCTTGAAAGAGCCTGCTTATTTCAAAACATGGCTGTCCCGTATTCTCATTCATGAATGCCTGCAACTGCTGCGCTCCCAGCAGCGGCTGCGTAAGGTTGAACCTGACAACGGGGGTGCCGATGTCCTGCCGTATGAAGCGATCGAACTTAACGAGGCCGTGACTTATCTGGAAGAAGATTTACGCAGGGTTATTCAGCTTCACTATTACCGGGATATGCCGATTAGCCATATCGCCAAGATCGTAGGGATACCGGAAGGAACGGTGAAATCCCGACTGTACCGGGCGCGCGCTATTTTGGCGGAAAGATTGGATCCCTCCACGGAAAGGAACGTGAGCCATGACCCGATAGTAGGTAAGGAGTCGAGTCGGAATGACTTTGCTCCTATCATAACGATCCGGACGGCTAGGTTTGTCGGGGATTACGATATCATTCACAGATCATGGGAGGTTGCGGCTTAATGGGGACGAATCAGAATGTTAGATTGATGGACAAATCCGACCTTGGACCATGCTCGGAGCTGATGCTCAAGGTCTTTAGCGGCGAACCCTGGTTTGACCAGTGGGACTCCGTGCTGCATGTGCAGCAATACCTCGCGGAATTCATGGACAATCCGGTGTTTTTGGGATTTGTTATCGAACAGGAGGGCAAGATCCTGGGAGCCTCTTTTGGTCATACGAAGAGCTGGTATAGCGGTAAGGAATATTATATCCAGGAGTATTTTATCGATACCGATCTGCAGGGCAGCGGATTAGGCTCGGCACTGATGAACGGAATGAAGGCATACTTAAGTTCAGTTCACGTTCATTGCATGGTATTGCTTACAGAAAAGGATCTTCCGGCGGAAGATTTCTATCGGAAACACGGTTTTGAAGTGAAGAAGGATGTTATTTTTATGGCCAACAGATTTTAGTCGGCGGGATTCATATCGAAAATAGGGGAGCTGTCTTGATGTCGGTGCGTGTTCTTAACTAACCAAATTGTATAGGACTCTGGCTTGTGCTTTTTGCGGCAAAAACCCACTTTATGTGAGGTTTATTTGTCATGGCGCGATGGCTTTGAGTCCACCTGGTTAAGAACACAACAGCCATCCCTTATATATTGACTGTACAGCCGTGCCCTGGGCACGGCTTCCCGCTCGGGGGACAGAAGGTGGACGATGGTTCATAGACTTCTGTCCTTTTTTCATGACCGCAGCACGTATGGGGTCACGTGTGTTCTTTTCCAGGGGCAATGGCAACACCATATCTCAGGAAAAGAGCGTGAATCACATGATCCATTATATAGAAGAAGTGAAAACCAAGGTTTCTCTGCAGGAGGGCGTCCAGGTGATCGAACAGCTGCTGGTAGCGAGTTATATGCAGCCCGGT
Organism: Paenibacillus sp. GM2FR; assembly: GCF_002803325.1. Taxonomy (NCBI): domain Bacteria; kingdom Bacillati; phylum Bacillota; class Bacilli; order Caryophanales; family Paenibacillaceae; genus Paenibacillus; species Paenibacillus sp. GM2FR. The sequence goes on from NZ_MKZM01000010.1 coordinate 36,297, forward strand.
ATATCAACCAAAGAGCTGGCACGTCATACGTATCTACCGGTTCCGGTCGCTGCGGCGATCAAGAAGGAGCTCATCAAGGCAGGGGCTCTCATTCAAGAGCGGGGGGTGCGCTGCACCTCTGCCGGGAAGCTCTATGTCGAACAACAGCTGGGATACGGAGGAATCGATGCAGATTTGTATCAAAAGCTACTAGCCGGCGACACCGATTGGCGGACTGAGCTGTCGGATGTGCTCGCAAGACTTACCGAGATTCTGGAGCTGCGTCCCCAAGTCGATGTACAGATCGACCAATCCCAGTGCACGGTAGAGACGAGTTTAAAGAGGGCGATTCTGTCTCTGAGGGAGCACAGCCTGATCGGGAAAAACATCCTGTGCGTGGGCGATGACGATCTCGTGAGCATCTCGCTGGGCCTGCTGCTTAAACGGCTGTTCCCGAACGCAGAGGACCAGAGAGCCAACATTACCGTAATGGATATCGATGAGCGATTCCTCCGGTTTATCCAGGGCGCGGCTGCAAAAGAAGGCTTATCGGTTACATGCAGGCATATCGATCTCAGGCAGCCTTTGCCTGAGGGCTGGGACGGGCAATATGACTGCTTTTTCACGGATCCGCCGTACACGCTCCCAGGGCTGACTCTGTTCTTATCCAGAGGGATTAGCGCGTTGAAACGCGAGAAGGGATGCCCCATCTTTCTCTCCTTCGCCCACAAATCTCCCGATTTCACATGGTCCATGCAGCGCGAATTCGTCCGTATGGGTTTGTCGGTAAAACAGGTCCTGCTTCATTTCAATCAATATATAGGAGCGCAGATGATCGGCAATAGCAGTCAGATGATCGTGCTGACAACGACGGAATTTACGGTGCCGCATTTGACGGACACTTTCGAGGATGAGCTCTACACAGGCGAGGTTAGGCGCACGCTTCGAACCTACAGATGCATCCAATGTCAGGGCGAGCTGCAGGTGGGCGTGCAGGGTGATTTTTCCACGATTGAGGATTTGAAGAAGCAGGGCTGTCCGGTATGTGCCAATCCTACGTTCACATGGCTGGCTAAGAAAACGATCTGACTTATCTTTGTGGAAACAATCGAGGGGAGGTTATAATAGGGGAACAGAGGAAGGGGAGGGCTATGAAAGTATTAGTATTGGCTGAGAAGCCGTCCGTTGCGAAGGAAATTGCGAGAGTAATGGGCAGCCGGGAGAAGCAGAAGAATTATTTTGAAGGACCGAAATATATTGTGACCTGGGCGCTTGGACATTTGGTAGGACTTGCCGAACCCGAGGACTATGATAAGAAGTACCAGACTTGGGTTCTAGAGGATTTGCCGATCCTGCCGGATAACACAAGGCTTAAGGTGCTGAAGGAAACAAGCCACCAGTTCAAGACGGTTCAGCATCTGATGAAGCGCGCGGACGTCGGCGAGATGATTATTGCCACCGATGCCGCCCGTGAAGGAGAACTGCTGGCGCGCTGGATCCTGAAAATGGCGAAGTGGAACAAGCCGTTCAAGCGGCTGTGGATTTCTTCCCAGACGGATAAGGCGATCAAGGAAGGTTTTGCATCGCTCAAGCCGGGGCAGCAGTTCGACCGGCTGTATGAGTCCGCACGCTGCCGGGCGGAAGCGGATTGGATGGTTGGACTGAATGTGACGCGTGCGCTGACGACCAAATTTAATGCACAGCTGTCGGCAGGCCGGGTTCAGACGCCAACGCTCGGGATGATTATGGACCGGGAGAAGGAGATCGTGAATTTCCGCTCCCAGGAGTATGAGACGCTGCAGGCGGATCTGGGGAGCTTTGAGGTATCGTGGCGTCCGTCCGGCGGAGACGGTCGTTTATTCGAGAAGGATAAGGCGGCCAAGCTGAAGCAGCAGCTGGAGGGCAGCACCGGAAAAATCGTCAGCGTGAAAAAGAGCGAGAAAACCGAACCGCATCCGCTGGCATACGATTTGACCGAACTGCAGCGGGATGCCAACCGTCGATTCGGATTCTCGGCCAAGCAGACCTCGAATGTGCTGCAGCGCCTGTATGAGCAGCATAAGCTGGTCACCTATCCGCGTACGGACAGCCGTTACCTGACATCCGATATGGTCGGAACGTTGAAGGAGAGACTGTCGAGCATTGCGATCGGACCGTATGCGTCCATTGCCCGCCCGCTGCTGCGCAAGAATTTATCGCCAGGCAAACGGGTCGTGGATGACAGCAAGGTTACGGATCACCATGCCATCATTCCAACCGAACAAACCGTGCTGCTGAATCAGCTGTCTGTCGATGAACGCAAGCTGTACGATCTTATCGTACGCCGGTTCATCAGTTTGTTCTATCCTCCTGCCCGCTACGATAACGTATCGGTTACCGTTCAGATTGAGGGGGAGCAGCTCTACGCGAAAGGGACTACGATCAAGGACAGCGGATGGCGCGAGGTATACGGCGGCGATTATGATGATGACGCTGACGACGAGCAGGACGATGTTCAGGGCCAGTCTTCAGGCAAGCTCCTGCCGGAGCTGCGAGAAGGAGAGTCGGTGAAGGTGGTCCGCTGCGTGCTGAAACCGGGACGTACCCAGCCGCCGAAGCGTTATAACGAAGCGGCGCTGCTCTCCCAGATGGAGAAGCACGGGCTTGGAACCCCCGCGACCCGGGCTGATATCATCGAGAAGCTGGTTAGCTCGGACACGATCGAACGGCAGGGGCAAACCCTCCATCCGACAGGCAAAGGCAAGCAGCTGATTGAGCTTGTCGCACCAGAGCTAAGAACTCCGGAGCTCACGGCGCGCTGGGAGGCCGAGCTCGAACGGATCGCAAAGGGGCAGGGCAAGCCGGAACCGTTCTTGCGCGGAATACGGGACATGACCAAGAAGCTGGTCACGGATGTAAAGGGAAGCGATGCGGAGTACAAACCGCATAATGTTTCAAACAGCCACTGTCCGGATTGCGGCACCAGGCTGCTTGAGAAGAAGACCAAGCGCGGCAAGCTGCTAGTATGTCCGAGCGACGACTGCGGATACAAGCGTTCAGGCGAGAAGCGTCTGTCCAACCGCCGCTGCCCGCAGTGCCACAAGAAGATGGAGATGAAAGAAGGCAAGGCGGGGCTGTTCGTGCAGTGCCTTGGCTGCGGCATTACGGAAACGCTGAAGAAGGACGCCAAGCATGTGAACAAACGCGAGGAGCGGAAGCTCGTGCAGCAATACAGCAAGCCGGAGTCGATCGGCTCGAACCTGGGCGATCTGTTGAAGGCGGCCCTTGAGCAGAAGGGGAAGGAATAGTCTGCAATGGTGCATCTCCCAAGGCTTGAAATGCGTTTTTCTTGCCGTTGTTAGCATAACCTCGGGTGCAATGGCTCATTCTACGGACAGGGGGTGATTTGCATGCCGAATCATAAAGCAAGAAAAACCGAAAACCAGCAGAACAAATCAAGCATTCTTGAGGAGAGCAAGACCCTCAAACCGAAAAAGGCTGCAGACTATGTTCCAAGCCTGAATGAAATATCCAAGAATGAATCATAAGTTTTCGTAGTGGTTGGAGCATGATCTGGTTGTCATTATGCCGGACACGGGTCCGTTGGAATTATGATCTCGGCCGTGTCCTAATAATGGCATTCATAGATGGCTCGGTCATGGTTAAGATTATTTAGCCGGCATTGTCTTCATTAGCCTGCGGTTTTATAATAGCGGTAGAACGTAAAGCGAATGGCTGATTGGGTAAGATCGATCAGTTGGAATGGGGGTGCGTGAACCAACGTGAGACCTGCACTGATCGTTTGGTTTATTTTTATCAATGCGGTAGCCTATCTGGTCATGTCCGAGGATAAGCGGCGTGCCCGATTGGGACGGGATCGCGTTCCGGAGAGAACGCTGTTTCTGCTGGCTGCCATTGGCGGGGCCTTGGGTGTATGGATTGCCATGTACCGCAAACGTCATAAAACGAGGCATTTATCATTTAAACTGGGAGTGCCGCTGTTGTTAGTCGTGAATGTCGCGCTATACACGTATTTCTGGGGATAAGTCTGTATAATCTGAACTACATAGGACATCACAGCAAGTCAGTAAGCTCGTTTCATATCGGTATGAAGCTGTTTAATAATAAGTAGTAGGTCTTTTCATTATAGAAAGAGGTGGCCTGTATGCTTTTTACTAAAATTCTTCTAGCTTACGACGGCTCCAAAGCAGCGAACAAAGCGCTCGGACGTGCGGTTGAACTTGCCAAAGTAACGCCGGGAGCTACGCTGGATGTCATTCATGCTTACGATTTTCCGCGTTTCTTCGTTGGGGAAGGGCTTGCCCCGATTCCAGCTTCACTTAATAAAGATGTCTACGATCTTGCCGTGCAGACGACAGAAGAAATCCGCGAGCGGATTGAGAAGTCAGGCGTCACCGGGCAGGTGGAGATGATCCAGGGTCCTCCGGCTGAAATCATTCTGGAGTACGCGAATCAGAATGGCAGTGATCTTATTGTCATCGGCAGCCGGGGTCTTGGCGGCATCCGCGAGTTTGTACTAGGCAGTGTCAGCCATAACGTGGTGCAGCATGCAAAAATTCCGGTACTGGTCGTAAAATAAAGTTTGTTGGGATAGTGGGACGCTGAGGCGTCCCTTTTTTTAAGAGATGAGAAATGATAAACGTCAGAGGCTCCCCATTCTTATCTCGCAAGTTAAACTTCCGCTAAAAACGGTCTGCCTTAGAGAAAGTACGTCGATCGACGTTTTTCTTTTAGCAGCGGTCCGTTAGGAGGGTAGGTGCTTTAAAGTTAGAGGAGGTTCATATGGAAATTATTCTTCTTATGGTCTTGGTTGTTCTGGTCGGTCTTATGGTCTCCAGCCGAATGACGGCAATGGAGAAGCGAATGAAACAGCAGCAGAACACGTTAAATCAAATTGCAAACCAACTAGGAATACCCGAGCCGCCGGTTCATGCTCAAGTCAGACAGCTGCTGGCGGATGGACAGGATATTAAAGCGATTAAAATCGTAAGGGAAGAATTAGGATTGTCTTTGGTTGAAGCCAAGCAATATGTAGATGCAATCAAGTATGGCGAGCAGTAGACTATGCTTTTTTCAGAGAACAGGGCGTGATGGAAAAGGCAGGCTTCTTTCGGTTATAGATGAGGTGTTGCATTCTCCAGGGTAAGTTCCCAACGTCCGCCGCGGTATTCGATCTTGTGCAGCCCGGTGTTCGCCGCCGGGAAGAACGGATTCTTATTGCTCCAAGCCATATCCTTAATGAGATGATAAATGATATTGATAACTCCCCCGTGAGTGACGACCAATACGTTCTCATGATCGTTAACCGCAAGCTGATCCTGGCATAAACTCGTGAAGGTTTCCTTAATCCGCATAAAATTCTCTTGGGGGCTTTCACCGCCAGGGTATTTTTCGTCCATCCGTAAGCTTGAAAAATATAATCCTGGATACCTCTCCTCTGCTAAAGAGTGAGGTATTCCAGCGAGCAGACCGTTATTCATCTCCCTCCAATCCTCAAAAGCTTGGAATGGGAGGCCAAGCTTATCGGCAATGATGGCGGCAGTCTGATCGGCTCTATGCAAATCGCTGCATACGATTCGATGGATATTAAAATCATGACGATGTTGATCTAAGTACTTCCCCAGCTTCTCCGCTTGCCTGATTCCTTCCTCTATGAGTCCCCGCTGGCTCCAACCTCCGCGGTACCCTTCTTCATCTTGACCATGCCTTACGAGATAGATAGCCATTGGTTCCTCCTAAGAATAGATTCTGTTTGCGGCATTCAAATATAAATGTCGGGTTAGATGTTTTGTCGTATTTAATATTAGTGACGGTTGTTAAGAATTCGACATTCGCTTTTATCTTCCTTGTAAGTAACCACAATGAATGAGCAGAATATGCCTTATTTTATTCTGAGATAATACTTTTCCCTTACCCTCTATGCAGCAGCAAAAAAAACTCGTTGAATATGCTCCAGCGGAGAGGACGAATCGTGGATGGAGAAGCGCCAGCTGTCGCCTTTAAACACGGGAAACACCCTATATGGTTCAATCCAGTTTCCCGTGTTTAACAGCGATCGGAATCACGATGCGTCAGCGCAGCGGCCGCCAATGCTCCACCTATGTATTGCTTTCGGCTTTTCGTGTCCGACCGTTGCCCACGCCTTTTATAAAGCCCACAAACTTCAGGAAGTTTTTGATTCTGCATGCTTACTCCCTAGATACGAACATTATTTTTTATGTAAATCCGATTGTTCGTGTTTAGGTTGACATTAGGTGTCAGAAATTGATAAACTGAGGATGTTAAGGTTCAAAATAACTTATGAAGCGTGATTGATGAAATTTAATATTTCTCGTATAAAGCCGGGGATATGGCCCGGAAGTCTCTACCCGGAAACCGTAAATTTTCGGACTACGAGGGAATACAAACGGTGCGGCTACGACGGGGCTTGGTTTCAGGGTTGCCTCTTTGGCGGCGGATGCGCAAGACTCTTCTGCTTGACGCAGGCAGCAGCGTTCGTAATCCTTGTATGTCCGAGACCTGCACAGACTTTGTGTTTACGGGATCGGACTTTTTTTTCAGCAGTTAACCATACGATTGTCGAATTTCGAAGAAAGCGGGGGTAACTCATGACAGCACAAGTAGGAGTCATTATGGGAAGCCAATCAGATTGGGATACGATGTCCCATGCATGCCAGGTGCTAGACGAGCTTGAAATTCCTTATGAGAAAAAAGTCGTATCCGCTCACCGGACGCCGGACCTGATGTTCCGTTATGCCGAGGAAGCGGAAGGCCGCGGGCTTCGCGTCATTATCGCCGGAGCCGGCGGAGCCGCTCACTTGCCCGGAATGGTCGCTTCGAAGACGGTATTGCCGGTCATTGGCGTTCCGGTTAAATCGAAAGCGCTGAAGGGGCTGGACTCATTGCTGTCGATCGTGCAGATGCCAGGGGGCATTCCGGTAGCAACCGTAGCGATCGGCAAGGCGGGAGCTACGAACGCCGGATTGCTCGCAGCCCAGATTTTGGGCACTTCGGATGCAGGGATTCGGGAAAGAGTGCAAGCTCGCCGTGACCGTATCCGGGATGAAGTGCTGGAAAGCAGCGATAACCTATGATGAAGAACGGAGCACAGCAGACGAAGGTCTCTGGCAAAAAGCTACTGCCTGGTTCCGTCATTGGCGTACTTGGCGGCGGCCAGCTCGGACGAATGATCGCGCTGGACGGGATCCGGATGGGATATTCGTTTGTCACCCTCGATCCGACGCCGAACTCCCCGCTTGGCCAGATGGCCGAGCAGGTTACAGCTCGTTATGACGATGTGGAGGCTGCCCGGCAGCTCGCGGCGAAAGCCGATGTCATTACGTACGAATTTGAAAATGTCGATGCAGGCGTGGCCCAGCTTCTGGAGGAGCAGTCTTATGTTCCGCAAGGAAGCAAGCTGCTGTACACCACACAGCATCGCTTGCGCGAGAAGGCCGCGATCGAAGCGGCCGGTGTACCGGTTGCGCCGTATCGTGAAATAACAAGCTTGGAAGATTTACGGTCTGCCGCCTCTGAACTTGGACTTCCGTGCGTGCTTAAGACCGCCATGGGAGGTTATGATGGTAAAGGGCAAGCCGTTCTCCGCAGCGAAGACGAGCTGGAATCAGCCTACAAAGAGCTGGCCGCCAGCGGGACAGAGCTGGTATTGGAGAAGTTTGTAAAGTTCGCGTGCGAGATCTCCGTGATCGCGGCGCGTACGCCCAGCGGCATCGTGAAGAGCTTCCCTCCGGCAGAGAATGTGCATGTCAACAATATTTTGCACTTGTCGATTGTACCTGCTCGTGTGACGAGCGAAGTAAAGCGCAAAGCATGTCAGCTCGCAGAACGCGTGGCTGAAGGCTTGGGAGCCGTTGGCCTGCTGGCTGTCGAGATGTTTGTGACCGAGGACGGGGAGCTGTTCGTGAACGAGCTTGCCCCTCGTCCGCATAACTCGGGTCACTATACGATGGAAGCATGCTCAACCTCCCAATTCGAGCAGCATGTGAGAGCGATATGCGATCTGCCGCTCGGGGACACAACGCTGCTGAGCCCGGTCGTCATGGTGAACCTCCTGGGTCAGCATTTGGAGGAAGCAGTAGGGCGTTTTGGAGAGCACGACGCGCTTGCAGAGTCTCTCGGCGTTGTGCCTAAGCTTCATCTATACGGCAAGAGCGAATCGAAGGTCAACCGCAAGATGGGACATATCAACCTTTTGTGCGGGGATGTCGATGCAGCGCTCGAATGGGTAGAGAAAATGAATATTTGGAGGCAGGATTAAACGATGATTGAACGTTACAGCAGACCGGAAATGCGGGCGATTTGGACCGAGGAGAACAAATTCAGAGCATGGCTGGAAGTGGAATTGTGCGCATGCGAAGCATGGGCGGATCTCGGCGTCATTCCGAAGGAAGATACCGTTAAGCTTCGCCAGAATGCGACCTTTAATATGGATCGGATCTATGAAATCGAACAGGAAACCCGCCATGATGTCATCGCCTTTACCCGCGCGGTATCGGAAAGCCTTGGCGAGGAGCGCAAATGGGTTCACTACGGCTTGACTTCGACGGATGTGGTGGACACCGCGATGGGATATTTGCTCAAGCAGGCCAACGATATTTTGGAGCAGGACATCCTGCGCTTTATCGGTATTTTGAAAGAGAAGGCACTGGCCTACAAGCATACCCCGATGATGGGCAGAACGCATGGCGTACATGCAGAGCCGACAACCTTCGGTTTGAAAATGGCGCTGTGGCATGAAGAAATGATCCGCAACCTGGAGCGTTTCCGCCACGCGGCTGACGGCGTGCAGTACGGCAAAATCTCGGGTGCTGTCGGCACGTACGCCAATATTGATCCTTCGGTAGAAGAATTCGTCTGCCGCAAGCTTGGCACGAAACCGGCGCCGATCTCGACCCAGACGCTGCAGCGTGACCGGCATGCGGAATACATGGCAACCCTTGCGCTCATCGCTACTTCGCTTGAGAAGTTCGCTACCGAAGTCCGCGCGCTCCAGAAGAGTGAGGTTCGCGAGGTGGAAGAGGCATTCGCCAAAGGACAAAAGGGTTCCTCCGCGATGCCGCATAAACGGAATCCGATCGGTTCGGAGAACATCTCGGGCCTTGCGCGCGTCATTCGCGGTCACATGGTTTCCGCTTACGAGAACGTGTCGCTCTGGCATGAGCGGGATATTTCCCACTCCTCGGTAGAACGTATTATCCTGCCGGACGCTACGATGCTGCTGAACTATATGCTGAACCGCTTTGGCAATATCGTGAAGAACCTGACGGTCTTCCCGGAGAACATGAAGCGCAACATGGCTCGCACATACGGCGTTCCTTTCTCTGGCCGCATCCTGACGAAGCTGATCGACAAGGGCTTCAGCCGCGAGCAAGCGTACGACACCGTTCAGCCCCGCGCCATGCAGGCATGGGAAGAGCAGCGTCAATTCCGCGAGATCGTGGAATCCACGCCTGAGATCACCGAGGTGCTCAGCGCCGAGGAGATCGAAGATGCCTTTAATCCAAGCTGGCATCTGAAGCATGTGGATACGATTTTTGCCAAGCTGGGACTGGAGTAGTTAAGGAATTTGAATTAGGGCCTGAAGGCTCTATGAACTTGAGAATCACTACAACGGAGAAGGCGGAATTGTTTTGGAGAAGCGCCAGCGGTCCCCTTTGCCCTCGGATTTAAACATAATTACTAAAAATTCATAATAAATCTGGGGGCAACAGGGATCGGAAAAACAATCCGCATTCGTAGTGATGAATAAGCTGAAGACTTTTAACATGATACTGAGCATTCTATTTTTCATCCGATAGAAATACAGGGAGCGACAGTCTCAAGCCGAGCCATACGTCGTCCCAAGGGGAGGAACACATGACATTACCGGCATTATCGACCGCCACGCATCTGGTCAACGTACCGCTGCTGTACAAGGGCAAGGTTCGTGAACTATACGACCTGGGCGAGCATGTACTCATTGTAGTAACCGACCGCATTTCCGCTTTTGACTATGTGCTGGAGCCGCCTGTACCAGCCAAAGGAACCGTTCTGAACAAGCTGAGCGCCTTCTGGTTTGAACAAACGGAACAGCTTATCAGCAATCATGTCGTGCATACGGACGTGAACCTCCTGGGCGATGCCGTCAAGGACAAGGACCTGTTGGATGGACGAATCATGGTGTGCCGCAAGGCCGAGCGCATCGATATCGAATGCGTGGTTCGCGGATACATTACCGGTGGGGGCTGGAGGCAGTATCAGTCCTCGGGAGAGGTCAACGGCATTAAACTGCCGGAGGGCCTGCGCAAGAATGAGGCATTTCCGGAGCCGATCTTCACGCCGGCTGCCAAGAACGATGTCGGTCATGACGAGGACATTTCGCTCTCCCGCATGAAGGAGCTTGTCGGCGAGGAGCTGGCGCTGCAGCTGCAGGACAAAAGCCTGATGCTGTACAAGTTTGCCCGCGATTACTGCAGCGAGCACGGCATTATTTTGGCCGACTGCAAGTTTGAGTTCGGATTGATCGATGGAGAGATCATTCTGATCGATGAGATTTTCACGCCGGATTCCTCCCGTTTCTGGGATGAGAAGAATTATGCGCTCGACATTGAGATTGACAGTATGGATAAGGAGCCTGTGCGCACGTATCTCGCTTCGTCCGATTGGGATAAGAACAGTGAGCCGGATCCCCTGCCACAAGCCGTGGTGGAGGAGACGACGCGCCGCTACACCGATATTTACAGCCGAATCACGGGTGCAAGCCTGTAAGCTTTTATAAACCATTTCATTCATATATACCGAGGAGGAACAGGATACAATGTTGAAAGCAAAGGTCTACGTCACGATTAAGCAGAGCGTATTGGACCCTCAAGGGGTAGCGGTGCAGGGTGCGCTTCATTCGATTGGGTACAAGGAAGTGGAAAGTCTGCGGATCGGTAAATATATGGAACTTGAGCTGGGTACGGACAACCGTGAGGAAGCCGAGCTGCGAGTGAAAGAAATGTGCGAGAAGCTTCTGGCGAATACGGTGGTTGAGAACTACCGTTATGAATTGGAGGGCTAAATCAATGAGATTTGCAGTGCTGGTCTTTCCTGGCTCCAATTGTGATATTGACTGTTATAAGGCGGTAGAAGAGACGATCGGTCAGCCGGTGGATTATGTATGGCATACGGCAACGGATCTTTCCCCATACGACTGCATTTTGGTTCCGGGCGGATTCTCCTATGGAGATTATCTCCGGTGTGGTGCGATTTCCCGATTCGCCCCGGTTATGAGCGAAGTGGCGAAAGCGGCAGAAGAGGGCAAGTATATTCTTGGCATCTGCAACGGATTTCAGATTTTGACGGAGGCAGGACTCCTTCCGGGAGCTCTGCGCCGCAACGATTCGATGAAATTCCGCTGCCATGACACGGTGCTCAAAGTGAACAATAATACAACCCCGTTTACCCGCGACTATGCGGAGGGACAAGAGATTGTCATTCCGATCGCGCATGGCGAAGGCAACTATTACTGTGACGAAGAAACGCTTCAAAAGCTCCGGGACAACCGGCAAATCGTATTTACGTATCAGAACAATCCGAACGGCTCGATCGAGGATATTGCGGGCATCTGCAACGAGCGGGGCAACGTGATCGGCATGATGCCGCATCCGGAGCGCGCGGTGAGCAGCCTGCTCGGCTCGGATGACGGTAAAGCAATGTTTACATCCATATTACAGGCATGGAGGGATACTCATGGCGCAGCAAATGTCCGTTAAGGAACCGACGGCAGAACAGATCGCAGAGCATCAGATTTACAAGCAGATGGGAGTTTCGGACAGCGAGTACGAGCTGATCTGTTCCTTCATGGGACGCAAGCCGAATTATACGGAAATCGGCGTATTCAGTGTCATGTGGTCCGAGCATTGCGCCTACAAAAATTCCAAGCCGCTGCTTCGTCGTTTCCCGACAAGCGGCCCGCGCGTCCTGATGGGACCGGGCGAGGGTGCGGGGATCGTCGATATCGGCGACAACCAGGCGGTTGTATTCAAAATCGAAAGTCACAACCATCCGTCCGCTGTAGAGCCTTATCAAGGCGCAGCCACGGGCGTTGGCGGCATTATCCGCGATATTTTTTCCATGGGAGCAAGACCGGTAGCGATTCTCAACTCGCTTCGCTTCGGCAAGCTGGAGAGCGATCGCGTTAAATATTTGTTCGAGCACGTGGTGTCCGGCATTGCCGGTTACGGCAACTGCATCGGGATCCCGACGGTAGGCGGCGAGGTGGTATTCGACGAAAGCTATGAGGGCAATCCGCTGGTCAATGCAATGTGCGTCGGCGTTATCGACCATGATAAAATTCAGCGCGGCGTTGCAAAAGGGGTAGGCAATCCGGTCTTTTATGTCGGGCCTCCAACTGGCCGAGATGGCATTCATGGGGCGACCTTCGCTTCCGTAGAGCTGACGGAGGAATCCGAAGCGAACCGTACGGCCGTTCAGGTCGGCGATCCGTTCATGGAGAAACTCGTGATGGAATCCTGCCTTGAGCTGATTGATTCCGGCATCGTGCTGGGCATTCAGGATATGGGCGCGGCTGGTTTGACATGCTCCAGTGCGGAAATGGCAAGTAAAGCAGGCAATGGTCTTGAGCTGTACCTGGACCAAGTGCCTCAGCGCGAAGAGGGCATGACGCCTTATGAAATGATGCTGTCGGAGTCCCAGGAACGGATGTTGTTCGTGGTTGAGCCGAAGCATGAAGCCCAAGCACGAGAAATCTTTGAACGCTGGGGTGTCATATGCGCCAAAGTCGGCAAAGTGACGGATGATGGCCGCCTGAAGCTGATCCACCACGGTGAGGTCGTAGGCGACATGCCGGTTAAAGCGCTCGTCGACGAATGCCCGATCTATAACAAACCATCCCAAGAACCGGCTTATTACCAAGAGCAGGCTGCGGTGGATACGCTCCGTTATGAAGAAGTGAAGGATTTGGGCGGTGCCCTTAAGAAGGTGCTCGGTTCGCCGAGTCTTGCAAGCAAAGCATGGGTATACAACCAATATGATCATATGGTTCGCACCAGCACGGCCGTTCGTCCGGGTTCGGATGCTGCCGTCGTAACGGTGCATGGAACGCGCAAAGCGCTCGCGATGACAACGGACTGTAACGGACGTTACGTCTATCTCGACCCTGAGCTTGGCGGCAGAATCGCGGTCAGCGAAGCAGCGCGCAACATCGTGTGCTCCGGTGCAGAGCCGCTGGCGATTACGGATAACCTGAACTTCGGAAGCCCGGAGAAGCCGGAAATTTTCTGGCAGATGGAAAAAGCCGTGGACGGCATGGCGGAAGCTTGTCGTGTGCTTGAAACTCCGGTTATCGGCGGAAATGTCAGCCTCTATAACGAGAATGCCAAAGGCGCGATTTATCCGACGCCGGTTGTCGGCATGGTTGGCCTGATCCATGATACGGATCATATTACAACGCAGGGCTTCAAGGCGGAAGGCGATGCCATCTATGTGCTGGGCGATACCCGTGCCGAACTGGGAGGCAGCGAGTTCCAAGCGATGATTCATGGGGTGTCGGAAGGCAGACCGCCCGAGCTCAACCTGGATACCGAGAAGAAATTGCTCGGCGGCGTACTGAAGGCTATCCAATCCGGTCTGGTACAATCCGCGCATGACGTGTCGGAGGGCGGACTTGCAGCCGCACTGGCAGAGAGCTGCATCAGCGGCAACGTTGGGGCGAGCGTGCAGTGGTCAACCGATCTGCGCAGCGACGTAGCGCTCTTTAGCGAGAGCCAGTCCCGGATCGTGCTGTCGGTGTCCCCTGATCATAAGAACGCGCTGGAGAAGCTCCTGCAAGAAGCGGGCGTTCCATTTACCGCGCTTGGCGTAGTCGGCGGAAACATGCTTAGCATTAACATTAACGGTGCTTCTGCGCTGGAAGAATCCGTGGAGGCTTTGAAATCCGTCTGGGAGGATGCCATTCCATGTCTCATGAACTGATACCCGAAGGACTGTGGACAGGGGATTACTACAATGAGGGAACAGGTCAGAGCGATATTTTCGATACGTTAAAAGAAGAGTGCGGCGTATTCGGGGTGTTTGGGCATTCCGATGCCGCCTCCCTTTCCTATTACGGGCTTCACGCCCTCCAGCACCGCGGCGAGGAAAGCGCAGGAATCTGCGTGGCCGATGGCGAGAATTTCAATTATCACCGCGGTATGGGGCTGGTAAAAGAAGTGTTTGATAAAGATAAGCTGGAATCGCTGCAGGGCAGCATGTCGATCGGGCATGTCCGGTATTCGACCAGCGGGGACAGCAGGCTGACAAATGCGCAGCCGCTCGTCTTTAAATATCGCGAGGGCAATCTGGCGATCGCTACCAACGGCAACATCGTGAACGAGCCGAAGCTTCGGCGCGAGCTGGAGATGGCGGGCTCCATTTTCCAAACGACCAGCGATACGGAGGTCATTGCGCATTTGATCGCACGGTCGCCGAAGGATTTTGTTGAAGCTGCTAAGGATGCCTTACAGCGCCTGGTGGGCGGCTTTGCGTTTCTGCTCATGACCAATGACAAGCTGCTCGTCGCCTCGGACCCGAACGGACTACGTCCGCTCACGATGGGTCGACTGGGCGATGCGTATATCTTCACCTCCGAGACCTGTGCGCTTGAAGTCATCGGGGCGGAAGCGATCCGCGACGTCGCTCCCGGGGAACTGCTGATCCTCGATCGGAATGGGCTTCGGGAAGAGCGTTATACGGAAGCGGGACGCAAAGCGCTGTGCGCGATGGAATATATTTATTTCTCCCGACCGGACAGCGATCTGAACGGCTCCAACCTGCATTCGGCCCGCAAACGGATGGGCAGCAAGATGGCCCTGGAATCGTTCGTGGATGCGGATGTCGTTACGGGCGTACCGGATTCCAGCATCTCGGCCGCGATCGGTTATGCCGAGCAAACGGGCATTCCTTACGAGCTGGGATTAATCAAGAATAAATATACGGGCCGGACGTTCATTCAGCCGAGCCAGGAGCTGCGCGAGCAGGGTGTGAAGATGAAGCTGAGCGCGGTACGGCGCGTCGTCGAAGGCAAACGGGTGGTCATGATCGATGACTCGATCGTACGGGGAACCACGTCCCGCCGGATCGTTAATTTGCTTCGCGAAGCGGGCGCTACCGAAGTGCATGTGCGGATTACGTCGCCGCCGTTCAAGAACCCTTGCTTCTACGGCATCGACACGCCGGACCGCAGAGAGCTGATCGCCTCCGAGAAAAGCGTCGAGGAAATCTGCCGGGAAATCAACGCGGATTCCTTATCGTTCCTGAGCCCGGAGGGACTTATTTCCGCTATTGGCGGTTATGATGAGCAGAGCCCTAAAGGCGGGTTGTGCATGGCATGCTTTGATAATGATTACCCGACGCAGATTGATTTTAACGGGGAAGAGAAGATGGGCTGCAGCTGCTGATTCTGCAGTGGACAGCCATTTTTTCTAGGTTTTATCCTTTAAGTGCGTGTTCAAAAAGGTCGGTTTTCAGCACCGAGAAGGTTGGTTTGAACAACCTCTTTAAGCTGATTATTGATTAAGCCCATAAATGATATATGAATGGATACTTTCGTCATAACGAAAAAGGAGTGTTGTGCGCGTGTCGGATACTTACAAACAAGCAGGCGTGGATATCGCTGCAGGCAACGAAGCGGTAGAGCGGATGAAAAAGCATGTCAAAACGACTTTCAGACCGGAAGTCATGACCGACCTCGGGGGTTTTGGCGCACTGTTTAAGCTGAATAAAGACCAATACGAAGAGCCGGTACTTGTCTCAGGCACGGATGGCGTCGGCACAAAGCTGAAGCTCGCATTTGCGATGGACCAACACGATACCATCGGCATCGATGCGGTAGCGATGTGCGTCAACGATATTGTGGTGCAAGGCGCAGAACCGCTCTTTTTTCTCGACTATTTAGCGTGCGACAAGGTCATTCCATCCAAAATCGAATCCATTGTCAAAGGGATCGCAGACGGATGCAACCAAGCAGGCTGTTCCCTGATCGGCGGAGAGACGGCGGAAATGCCGGGTATGTACAGCGAAGGCGAGTATGACATCGCGGGCTTTACCGTAGGGATTGTCGACAAAAGCAAAATGATCAACGGGTCGAATATCGCGGCAGGGGACACGGTGATTGGTCTAGCATCCAGCGGCGTGCACAGCAATGGCTTCTCGCTTGTCCGCAAGCTGCTTCTGGAGGACGCCGGCTACTCCCTTCAGCAAGAGCTTCCGGAACTGGGCGGACGTCTTGGTGACGTGCTGCTCGCTCCGACCAAAATTTATGTGAAGCCGCTGCTCGGACTGTTGAAAGAGATCGAAGTAAAGGGCATGGCGCATATTACGGGCGGCGGATTCATCGAGAATATTCCGCGTATGCTGCCGGATGGCGTCAATGTCGACATCGAATACGGTGCTTGGCCGATCCTGCCGATCTTTAAGCTGATGCAGGAAAAAGGCCGCATTTCGAACAAGGATATGTTTACGACATTTAATATGGGAATCGGCATGGTGCTTGTCGTCAAGGAACAGGATGCAGACGGAGCGCTTCAATACCTCCGCTCCGCAGGCGAAGAGGCTTATGTGATCGGCCGCGTGACGGAAGGCGAGCGCATCGTAACCTTCACGGGAGCTGAGGTGTAATGAGATCGTTTCGGATTGCGGTTTTCGCTTCCGGCAGGGGCAGCAACTTTCAGGCTTTGGCAGACGCGCAGCACAGGGGAGCCTTGGGCGGTGAGATCAGTATTCTGGTATGCGACAAGCCGCAGGCTCCCGTCGTAGAGCTGGCTAAAGCGGCGAATGTGGATGTATTCGCGTTTCAGCCGAAGGAATATGCCTCGAAGGAAGATTACGAACGGGAGATTGCTACGGAGCTTCAGCAGCGCGGTGTCGAATTGATTGTTCTTGCAGGATATATGCGGCTGCTGAGCCCTTCCTTTGTCGAGTTCTATAGCGGCCGGATTATCAACATTCATCCTTCGCTATTGCCTGCTTTTCCAGGTAAAGACGCGATTGGCCAAGCGCTGGACTATGGGGTGAAGATGACCGGTGTCACCGTTCATTTCGTGGATGGTGGCATGGATACCGGACCCGTTATTGCTCAGAAGGCGGTAGAGATCAAGGAAGGCGATACGGCGGAAGTGCTGGCACAGCGTATTCACGCGGTGGAGCAGAAGTTATACTCTGAAGTCGTTTCCTGGTTCGCTCAGGGCCGGATTTCGTTGAACGGGCGGAATGTGACGATTGCGTAAATGGCTTTTGTAATAAAAGCGGACAAGGTCTTACAGTTAATCGACATGTTCGATATTTCTCGGGAAATAATTTGCAATTATGGATCTTCGACAGCATCTACGGAATCAAGACAGGCTTACTTAGTTGATTTTCATTCAAAATAGGGGGTATGAACGTGGGTATCAAAAGAGCTTTGGTCAGCGTTTCGGATAAAACCGGCATCGTGGAATTTTGCCGCGAGTTGTCTTCATTGGGTGTAGAGATCATTTCGACAGGGGGAACCAAGAACCTCCTCGCCAAAGAAGGAGTTCCTGTCATCGGTATTTCCGATGTGACCGGATTCCCGGAGATTCTGGACGGACGTGTCAAAACCCTTCATCCAGCTGTGCACAGCGGCTTGCTTGCCATTCGCGACAGTGAAGAGCATCAGCGTCAGATGCAGGAGCTGGGCCTCGATTACATCGATATGGTCGTGGTGAACCTGTACCCATTCCAGGAAACGATCGCGAAGCCGGATGTCGAGTATGAAGATGCAATCGAAAATATCGACATTGGCGGTCCAACGATGCTGCGTTCGGCTGCGAAAAACCATGCTTTTGTGAGCGTGGTTGTCGATGCTGCGGATTATGGCAGCGTGATTGAGGAGATCCGGGGCGGCGGCGACACGACCTTGGAAACCCGTAAACGTCTTGCAGCCAAGGTATTCCGTCATACGGCGGCCTACGATACGTTGATTTCCGACTATTTGTCGAATGTAACGGGCGACCCGCTTCCTGAGCGCTTCAGCGTAACCTACGAGAAAATTCAGGACCTTCGTTACGGCGAGAATCCGCATCAAAAGGCGGCATTTTACCGTAAACCGCTGGCACCAGCGGGTACCTTGACGACAGCGGAGCAGCTGCACGGCAAAGAGCTCTCTTACAACAATATCAATGACGCGAATGCGGCATTGCAGATCGTGAAGGAGTTTGACGAGCCGACCGTGGTGGCGGTGAAGCATATGAACCCTTGCGGCGTCGGCATCGGGACGAATGTGTTGGAAGCTTATCAAAAAGCTTACAATGCGGATCCGACATCCATCTTCGGCGGCATCGTGGCGGCGAACCGGACGATTGACGCGCCGACGGCAGATCTGCTGAAGGATATCTTCCTTGAAATTATCCTGGCACCTGACTTCACGCCTGAGGCGCTGGAGATTCTGACGAAGAAGAAGAACATCCGTCTTCTGAAGATGGGCGAGTTCGGCTCGGCCAAGGAGCGCCAAAGCACGCTTGCCGTGACAACCATCGAGGGCGGCATGATTGTACAAGAAAGCGATGTGCATTCCCTGGATGTCGCAGACCTGCAAGTTGCAACGGATCGTAAACCTACGGAAGCCGAGCTGAAGCAGCTCCTCTTCGGCTGGAAGGTAGTCAAGCACGTGAAGTCGAACGCAATCGTATTGGCAGCGGACGACATGACCGTTGGCGTTGGGGCAGGGCAGATGAACCGTGTCGGTTCCGCGCGCATTGCGGTGGAGCAGGCGGGGGAGAAAGCCAAAGGCGCCGTTCTCGCTTCCGATGCGTTCTTCCCGATGGGAGATACCGTGGAGCTTGCGGCGAAAGCCGGCATTACGGCCATCATTCAACCGGGCGGCTCCATTAAGGATGAGGAATCCATCAAGGCAGCCAACGAATACGGGATCGCCATGGTCTTTACCGGCGTGAGACATTTCAAGCACTAATTCATGCGTTTAAAAAGGGGGCTTCGCTGCAGCCTTCAGGCTGCAGCTGAAGGATCACCTTTCATTCAGCAGCATATAGAGGCGACGCCGCTCTTTCGAGCGCGCCGCCTTTAAGTTTAAGGGGGCAAGAAGGTGAAGGCGACCTCACGCTTCGCCCTGTAAATCATTCATGTTATGAAATTTTATCGGTGAATTTGAAATGAAGCGGGAGGGAAAACCATGGATATTTTGGTTATCGGAGGCGGCGGAAGAGAGCATGCCATCGTATGGGCATTGGCGAAGAGCCCGAAAGCGGATAAGATTTACTGCGCACCCGGCAACGCCGGCATCGGACAGCTGGCCGAGTGCGTGCCGATTGCGGTATCAGAGTTTGATAAGCTGGCGGCATTCGCCGTGGAGAAGCAAGTGGGACTCATCGTCGTCGGTCCGGATGATCCGCTGGCTGACGGCATTGTGGATGCATTTGACGCAACAGGCATCCCGGTATTCGGTCCGCGTAAAAATGCAGCCGAAATCGAGGGCAGCAAAACCTTTATGAAGGATTTGCTCCATAAATACGATATTCCGACGGCAGCTTACGCGAAGTTCGACGATTACGAGGAGGCGCTTGCTTACTTGCGCCAGCAAGGTGCGCCGATCGTCGTGAAAGCGGACGGGCTCGCAGCCGGCAAGGGCGTTACCGTTGCACGGACGATCGAGGAAGCCGAGCAGGCCCTCAGCGATATTATGCAATCGAAGGTGTTTGGCGATGCCGGAAGCCGGGTGGTCATCGAGGAGTTCCTGGAAGGCCAGGAAATGTCGATTTTGGCCTTTGTGGATGGCGAAACCGTGAAGCCGATGTCGGCGGCACAGGATCATAAACCGGCTTATGATGGAGATCAGGGACCGAATACGGGAGGAATGGGAACTTATTCGCCATTGCCTCATATTCAGTCATCCATCATTGAAGAGGCGATTGAGACGATCATCAAGCCTACGGCCAAAGCGATGGTAGCCGAAGGGCGTCCGTTCCGGGGCGTTCTGTTTGCCGGATTGATGATCACGCCGGACGGCAAACCGAAGACGATCGAATTCAACGCCAGATTCGGCGATCCGGAAACGCAGGTCGTATTGCCGCGTCTGAAGACCGATCTGCTTGACGTTTTCCTTGCAGCCGTAAATGGAAATCTGGCTGATCTTGAGCTGGAGTGGAGTGACGAAGCAGCTGTATGCGTCATTCTGGCTTCCGGCGGTTATCCTGCATCGTATCCGAAAGGAATTGCGATCACTGGGCTGGACAACGAGCAGGACGGGACGATTGTATTTCATGCGGGCACTTCTCGCGATGCCGATGGAACGTGGAGAACGAATGGGGGACGTGTCCTGGGCGTTGTCGGTTTAGGGGCTGATATTGCTTCAGCACGTGCGAAAGCCTATGAACGGGCAGAAGCGATTGCATTTGAAGGGAAGTTTAACCGGACGGATATTGCGCTCAAGGCGCTGCAATAAGCAAGCTTCATTCGCTAACATCCATGCAAAAAAATGGAGGGACTGCCGCCGATCTGTATTCAAAGATCATGAGCGGTAGTCCTTTCTTGCTGTTATCGGAAATGCATAAAGGGAGTAAAGCTAAGATTTAAGTTCGCCTCCTGGTAGGCCGGGCTTAATCATTTCTAATTCACATTATTGTGCAAACGTTTGTTCAACAAGCAACCATTTATTATGCATTCTTGTCTCAAATAACGTGTGAAATGACTGAATTGCACAGCATATGCACAACTATTTTTATGATAACTTACGAAATAGAGTGAATAGTGAAGGTAATAAGAGATTATATGCTTAAAACGGGTAAAAATGATCTGTGCAAACGTTTTTACATTCGATATTAAATGTTGTATGATGTTTTCAGTGAATGAAGCGCTTTCTCAACGGGATTTTTCCTAAGTATCTCGTCAGATGCTACATAGAAAAAGAGACGCTGAAAATTTTCTGAAATCGTTTGCGCAGATTTCCAACATTTTCTGATCATTTATTGAGAGGGGTAATCATGGAATGAAGATGAAGAAACTACTTACGCTAGCTGCAACCTTCACGTTGGCGTTCTCCATTACAGCGTGCGGAGGAAATTCACCTGCTCCTGCTGCTGAGGCACCTGCTGAGAATCCACCGGCCCAGGAGACGCCGGCCGAAAATACAGAAGCACCGGAACTTAAGCCAGAAGAAGGCGCTAAATTGATCGTATGGGAAAGTAGAGACGAAAGAGCCTACACGGATGCGGTTGCAAAAGAATTTACCGAGAAATACGGCGTTGAAGTAACCATCGAAGAATTGTCTCCAACCGACCAAGTTACCAAGCTTCAACAAGACGGACCATCCGGATTGGGTGCTGACGTTGTACTGTTCCCTCACGATAACCTGGGTAAAGCCGTAGCTACAAACCTGGTTCTGCCAAATGATTACTTCGAAGAAAAAACGAAGAGCAGCAACACGGAAGCCGCTATCCAAGGCGTAAGCTATGACGGCGTTCTGTACGGATACCCGCGCGCTGCTGAAACATACCTGATGTACTACAACAAAGACCTGGTAAAAGAAGTTCCAACAACGATGGAAGAAGTTATTGAATTCAGCAAAACCTTCACTGACAAATCCAAGAACAAATATGGATTTATGTTCGAAACAGGTAACCTGTACTTCGCATATCCATTCCTTGCTTCCAATGGCGGCTACATCTTCGGTAACGGCGGCGCAGATGTCAACGATATCGGCCTCAACAATGAAGGCGCAGTCAAGAGTATGGAAGTTTACGCAAGCCTGAAAGAAATCCTTCCGGTTAAATCCGGCGACATTACGCCTGATATCAAGCGCGGACTGTTCACATCCGGCGATCTGGCTATGGACATTAACGGACCTTGGGAGCTTGGCGGATACAAAGAAGCGCTTGGCGACAAGCTTGGCGTTGCTCCAATCCCAACGATCGGCGGCCAGCCTGCTGTATCGTTCTCCGGTATCAAAGCTTGGTACGTAAGCTCGTTCACGAAATACCCGCAAGCTGCTCGCTTGTTTGCTGACTTTGCAACAAGCAAGGAAGCGCAATTGAAACTGAGCGCATTGGTTGGATCGGTTCCAACCAACAACGAAGCTCAAGAAGACGATCAAATCAAGAATGACGAGTATGTATCGGCATTCACAGAGCAATTCAAATCTTCCCAACCGATGCCATCCGTTCCTGAAATGGCTAACGTATGGTCTCCTGTAGGCGCTGCGCTGGCTGAGATCTGGGATAACAACAAAGACGTGAAAGAAACGCTCGATAAAGCTGTAAATCAAGTGAAAGATCTCAACAGTGGTGGAGCTGGCGAGTAATTACGTTCTTATATAATGCGAGATAGATGAAGAAGTTCACCCGCCGAACAACCGGCGGGTGATTCCTCGATTATATGGAGAGGAGAATGGAGGGAGCATGCGTCAACATCGTACGACAGCAGCCGTATTATCAGCCATCTGTATGGGTCTGGGTCAGCTTTACAACCGGCAATGGATCAAAGGCGTTCTTTTACTTATCGTAGGTATATTCAGTCTGTATTACTTCATCAACAACCTGGGTGATGCCATCTGGGGAATGACAACTTTGGGGGAACAGGGAAGCCATTTAGAGAAAGTCAACGGATTAACCCAAATGGTAGCAGGTGACCATTCCATCAATCTGCTGATTGAAGGACTTATCACCATGATTATGTTTGCGCTTTTTCTTATTGGGTATTATGCCAATATCAAAAACGCATATAACGCTGGAAAACTAAGGGAACAGGGTGTGAAACCCAACAATTTCAGACAGACCCTTTACTATATTTTTGAATGGAAATTTGCGCAATCTTTCCTGACACTGCCGGCCATCGGTATTTTGTTTTTTACGGTTATGCCGATTATCTTCATGGTCATGCTGGCGTTTACGAACTATTCCGCACCAAACAATCTGCCGCCGGCGAATCTGGTTGACTGGGTCGGTTTCAAAACCTTCACCAATCTCGTCGCATTGAAATCGTGGAGCCACACCTTCTTCGGCGTCCTGACCTGGACGATCATCTGGGCTGTGCTGGCCACGGTAACGACGTATTTTGGCGGTGTGCTCGTTGCATTGCTTATTCAACAAAAAGGAATTCGTTTCAAAGGCGTATGGCGTGTCATTCTGATCATTCCATATGCGATTCCGCAGCTGATTTCTTTGCTCGTGATGCGTAATATGTTTAACGGACAATTCGGACCGATCAACCAGTATTTAAGATATTTCGGTTTGGAAGGACTGCCATGGCTGACCGATCCGGTCTGGGCCAAAGTGACCGTTATTATCGTCAATATGTGGGTAGGTATTCCGGTATCCATGCTACTTGTCATGAGTGTCCTGACTACAATACCGAAGGATCTTTATGAAGCGGCCGATGTGGATGGGGCGACCGGATACCAAAAATTCAAAATTATCACCCTGCCGATGATTTTGTTCTCGACGGCACCGGTACTGATTACGCAATTTGCCGGTAACATTAATAACTTTAACTTGATTTTCCTCCTGACGAACGGTAACCCGGTTGTGGGTGACTATCAATATGCGGGGGCGACGGACCTGCTGGTAACCTGGCTCTATAAACTGACCCTTGATCAGCAGCGCTACAGCATGGCATCGGCCATCGGTATCATCATCTTCATGATTATTGCGACCTTCTCGATTTACAATTATCGCAGAACCAGATCCTTTAAAGAGGAGGATATGATCCAATAATGGGAATTAAAATGAGAAATGCGATTCGCCTGACGGCAAGTTACATTACGCTTGTCATCATCGCAATCGGTTGTATTTACCCGGCGCTCTGGATTATTCTGGCCTCTTTCCGTCCCGGAAAGTCGTTGTACAGCAAATCCTTGATTCCAGAATCTTTTACGCTCAGTCATTATAAAGAATTGTTTACGTCCCAAAGCTTTCTGTTTGGCACGTGGTACATGAATACGTTGAAAATTGCGATATTCTCCATGATTATCGGGACCATTCTTGTCCTGCTTACAAGCTATGCGGTATCCCGGTTCCGGTTTAAAGGCCGGCAGAATGCGCTATCGGTCATTCTCGTGCTGGGGATGTTCCCGGGCTTCATGAGTATGATCGCCCTGTATATCTTGCTGAACTCCCTGGATCTGCTGAACACGCATGCGGCGATGATTATCGTGTATGCGGCTGGGGCACCGCTAGGCGGAACCCTGATCATGAAGGGCTTCCTGGATACGATACCGCGAAGCTTGGATGAAGCGGCGAAGATCGACGGAGCCACCAACTTCCAGATTTTCCGCAAAATCATTCTGCCGTTGTCGAAGCCGATGATCACGTATATGGGCTTGACCCTGTTCGTTGGTCCGTGGGTAGACTTTATCTTTGCCAGACTCGTGCTCCGGACAAAAGAAAACTGGACGCTCGCCGTCGGTTTGTGGGATCTCGTCAACTCGACTCAGGACAGTAACTTTACGCTGTTCGCTGCCGCATCGGTACTGATCGCACTGCCGATCACCCTGCTGTTTGTGTTCCTGCAGCGTTTGCTGGTCGATGGCATGACGGCTGGTGCAAGCAAAGGGTAAGGTACGGATAGCTAATCGTATGGATTCATCATTAGACAGATAGATAGAGAGAACATCGAAGAGACACAGCCGGTAACCGCTAGCTGTGTCTTTTTGCATTTAAACATCGATGCAGGGGGACATCTACATATGAACATGATGAGACGTTTTCAATTCAAAGCAGTTGGGATGAAGCTGTTTGTTATCTTTTTTACCACGATCGTGCTGTTATCCTCAGCGTTGGGCATATTATCGTATTTCATCTCCAAGGACACGGTGATGGATCAGGTGTCGGAAGCGACTTCGGGGCAGATGATGCAGGCGGCGGACAAGCTGGATTTTCTGCTGGCCCAATATGAAGCCGCTTCCCGTCAGTGGGCCTTGGACACGGTGCTTCGCGAGGATCTCATTACGGTGAGTACTGCGGATATCGGCATTCGGGACAAAACGGAGGCCGAGAACCGAATCCGTGAGAAGCTGAACGGGATGGCATCCTCGGATAAACGTCTGCAGGGCATGCGTCTGGTTGCGCCCAATCTTCAAGCTCAAAGCTCCTATAACTCCACGGGCTTATCGGGCATGTCATCCGCGGATAGCGTGAAGGCGAAGATTGACCGGATTATACAGGCCGATGGCGAACCGGTATGGTTCCCGACAGAGGTGCAAGGCTTTATGGAGAACGAGAAAACCGCCACCATGACGATGGGGAGATTGCTGAAAAACCTGAAGAATCCGGACGCGCAGTACATCCTGCTGATCGATATCAAGGACGAGGCGGTCGGAGAGGTGCTGGCGAATTTAAAAATAGGGAATAACGGGCAGATGCGAATCGTGGCCGATGATAACCGGATCGTGCACGACATGGACACGGCCCAGCTGATGCAGCCGTCCACCATTACGGTTCCTCAAGAGGTCGAAGAAGGAGGGATTTATTACACCGCCGACGAGCAGATGGTGGTGTATACGCCGCTGAAGACGGCTCCTTGGCATATGGTCGGCTTTGCTCCCGTTAGCGATTTCGTGCAAGCCACGGACAAACTGCTGGCCGTGACGCTTGTGGTCATTGTGGCCGCGATCCTTATTGCGGTACTGATCGGCTATTATATGATGCGCTCCATCGGTCGCCCGCTGAACCAGATGTGCAGCCTGATGGAAGAGGGAGAGCAGGGGAATCTGAGGGTTCGGACCGAATTCCGGCGCGTGGATGAAATTGGCCGTCTCGGACACAGTTTCAACCGGATGATGGGGCAAATCTCGGCTTTGGTCGATCAGACGAATGCTTCCGCGAAGGAAGTGCTGGTTACGGCGGAGGAGTTGGCGGAAGCATCGAAGGGAACCTCGTTGACGGCAGGTGAAATTGCATCGGCCATGGAGCAGATTGCACAAGGAAGCGGAAGCCTGGCGATGGAAGCCGAACGGGAGAATCAGCTGGCTGAGAACATTGGCGTCCAGATGAGCAAGGTTTCGGATTCGAATCAAGTGATGGAGGCAGCGGCTGATCGGGTGCTTCGGGTGACGGGAGAGGGCGCCCGGCATATGGACAATCTGGTGGAAAAATCCACGCGGATTAATCAGGTGAACCGGGCCATCGTCCAGAATGCGGAGAAGCTGAAGGATAATACCGCGTCGATTCACAAAATATTGGAGCTGATGTCGGAGATCACGCATCAAACCAACGTGCTGTCCATTAACGCGACGATTGAAGCGGCCCGTGCGGGGGCAGCAGGCAGCGGCTTCATGGTCGTAGCCAATGAAGTGCGGAGCTTGGCGGATCGTTCCAAGGAATCGATCCATACCGTAGGCGAGATGATCAAGGATATCCGGGCTGAAGTGCAAGGCTCTGTTGATGCATTGACGTCGGCATCACCGCTCTTTGACGAGCAGCTGCATTCGGTTCAGGAAGCTCAGGGCGTATTTGATCATGTTCGCCACGAGATGGATGCTCTTTTAACCGAGATCCGCGAATCGACCCGTTCGGTAGAGGTACTGATCAGTTCCCAGCTTACTCTGACCGACTCGATCTCGGAGGCGAGCTCGATTGTGCAAGAGACCAGCGCCGCCACGGAGGAGGTCGCTTCGATGTCATCCGAGCAGTTCAAGGTGAGCGAGAAGCTGGTCGGCCTGTCTTCACGTTTGGAGGAGCTGTCGGAGGGATTGCGCAAGTCATTGGTGATGTTCAGGACGTAAATAGTTTTTGTATAGTGAGACGCTGCGAGTACGTATCGTTCCTCCAATCGCTGTTGCCCCCAATTTTCTTGGGATTATAATTCTGCAGTAGAAAATCGGGGGCAAAGGCGACCACTATCGTTTTTCCGGAATCGATTCGTCCTCTCCGCTGCTTCGTGCTATGCGTACAACCATTTACGCCTAGGGTGTGGGAGGGGATGGACAAAAAGCCGATGAAGGGGAACATCTTCATCGGCTTTTTGTTGGTAGCGTGTTACTCGGGAGTGCTGGGATATAGCGAGGGATCGTTGAGTTGCCCCGTCTGCTTGTTGAGTTACTACCTGCTGGGACACTCTCCCTTTGGGAATCGCTCATGCAGTGCAGGGAACGTTGAGGTGCTTCGTGCGTAATATGCTATTGCCTGGAATTATGAACTGCATGAATAAAAACCAGCTCTGGGACAATTCCCGGAGCTGGTTTTGTTTAGGTGCTGCTCTTAGCAAAAGCCTATGGGTTGCAGCCCCTGCTTCGCACTAATGGTGGCCGTGCCGCTCGCCGGAGCGGTTATGATGTGGTAGCATGCGGCGTGCTAACAGCTGTCGGCTCGCGTCCGAAGTGGTAGCATACGGCGGGCTTACGGCTGCCAGTTTACATTAATCGTGGCCGTGCCGCTCGTTGGAGCGGTGAAGGAATGGTTTGATCCGCCTTCCCACGTTACCGTTGAGCCTTGTTTTTTCAGGAATTTGAATTCAATGGTTTTGCCAGCAGGCACGCTGACGTCATAGTACCAGGTCGGGTACTGATAGATGACCTGATTATATAACGGACCGATGGCTTTGGCCGGGTCCCAATTGCCAAGCTCGCTTACGCTGCCTGCCAGGTATACGTTTTGTCCGAGCGCGGTGGTGGCATTGTTCACGACAAACCGGACGCTGACTTGATCCCCGGTCAGCACTTCGAAGTTGTCGTGCACATTGCTTGAAGTGCCAGCGCTATTGGCGACTTTAATGTTATATACACCACCGGCAACCGCAGGGATCTTCACTCTGATCTGCGTGTCTTCCCATGCCGTAATGTTAGCGCCCGTTACGGCCGTCGAGCCGAAGTATACCGTGCCTTTGGTTGCGCCGAAGCCGCGACCGTCAATGGTGACGGTTGCGCCCGGTTTGGCCATCATCGGTCCTACGTGCCCGATGGTTGGCGTAGTCACGGCGGTGGTGTACTGCCATACGGCCGTACCGCCGGCAGCAAGCGTAAAGTTGGAAGCCGCTCCGCCTGAGCCAACGGTCAAGCTGTTGCCGTTCAGAAGTCCGCCCAGCACGTCGGCATAGCTGCCGGCAGGCAATGAAGTCGCCAAGCCGGTAATGGAAGCCGGCGTGTTCACGTTACGGTTTACAGCGATAAGCGCCACGTTGCTGCCGAATTTACGTTCATAGATCAGCACATCATTGTTGATCCAGCGCTCCTGCGTCGTTCCATAGGCGATGGCCGGATTGGATTTACGCAGCGGCGCCAGCTTTTTAATTACTTGGTAAGCGGTAGTCGTCGTAGAGAACGAAGGAATCCGTGCCCGGTTGTTAGGATCGTTCCCGCCGGACATGTATTGTTCGGTTCCGTAATAGATGGCCGGCACCCCGCGTGAGGTAAGCGTGAAGGCCAAGGCCTGTTCCAGCTTCCGGCGGTTGGCGCTGTTATCGTGGAAACGTTCCATGTCATGGTTATCGATGAATGTGACCTGATCCTCCACTTGGGCATAATCGGTTGCCGAGCCCTCCAGCATGGACTTCAGACCGTACATATTGTCGGTGTTATCCCTGAATACCTGGCGTACCTTTTGTGCGAAACGGAAGTCCAGAAGGCTCATGCCGGATTCGTTGGCAAACTTATGGTTTTCGGCACTCACTTCGTTCACGCCGAGGAACCATTCGCCGAAGGTGAAGACCGGCTTATAGTTGTTAACGGTGGCCATGAAACTCTTCTGCCAGCCAAACGGCATATGTTTCACCGCGTCCATTCGAATGCCGTCAATGCCCAGATCGAGCCACATTTTGATGGCATCCTTCAGGTAGGTATCCACGGTGCTGTTGTTGTGATTCAGGTCAGCAAGGTCGTACAGGTTTTTGTAAATCCCGTTCTCTGTCGTCGAGAAATCGGTGCCCCCGTTATGATGGAACAAATTCTGCGTATCGTTTGTGTATCCGCCGAGCAGGGTGCCGTTGTTGTACAGCTTCCCGTTCTCCGCGAACGACGGCTGGTCCGAAGAAGCGGGAGAGGTGTGGTTCGGTGCGAAGTCGATGATGACTTTAATATTCTTGGCATGAGCGGCAGCGATGAGATTCTGGAAATCGGCGATCGTGCCGTAAGCCGGATTCGTTTTCTTGAAGTCTCTGGCCCAATAGCCATGATAAGCGGTGTTGTTCACGCCGGAATAGTTGATGACGCTGTAGATGTTCTCGACAGGCTGGGAGATCCAGATGGCGGTAACGCCCATGCCGGTTAGGTAGCCGTCGTTGATTTTGTTAATGATGCCTTGCCAGTCACCGCCGCAGTACAGCCTTAGATTAGTACAGGTACCGTCAAAGGCAGGTCCGGTCGGGTTGTTGGCCGCATTGCCGTCGGAGAAACGATCCGTAAAGATTTGATAAATGACATCCGTGCTGAAATTTTGCTTGTTGGATACCGAAGTATCCGGGGCTGCATGGGCTGGGCCGAGCAGGCTCAGGGCCAGGGACAAGCTAAGGGCAAGAGCGGTTGTCAGTTTGTAAAACTTTTTCATCGTAATTCCTCCTATGTAGTTGATATAGAGAAGGTTGGTTTTACTAGCTTATCGGCTGCTTGAGCATCACCTCCCATACAAAATCGGGCAACAAAAAACCCCGGAATCTCCTGTAGAGAAACCGGGGTTGTTCCATACCGGGTGTGCGGTTACGGAATGCATGGCCCTTAAATTATGCGAGTGTTTGATTTCAACAATATTGTAAATGAAAGCGAATTCAAGTGTCAATACGTAATATCCAAATAAAAGGAAAATGTATGTAGGATATGGTGAAATTAAATTTTATTATTGCTAATTATTATTGAAACAAAATTTTACAGGTCATATAATAGGTCTAGGAAACGTTTACATTTTGATGATGATATTGAAGCGAATGGCATGATCGTTATTCAGTTGATCCGGCTTAAGGCCTTGAAGCAAAGGAGGAGAGAACAATGGAGCGTCATGCGGAGGCTGGTGCAGAGCAGCTTGGATTGGGAATCAAGGGAGTGAAATCGGCTTGCGCCGCCATTGAACGCGAGATTGCGTCAGGGACGACACCGGGTGCCGTACTGGGCGTTCTGCATGAAGGCAGAAAATGGTTCTACGCAGCCGGCTATGCCAATCCCAAGCCAGCGCAGGGGCAGCCTGTGCCTGTCAGCGAAGATACGTTATACGATTGTGCATCCTTAACCAAGGTGGTGGTTACGCTCCCGTTGATTCTGCAATTGATCGATGAGGGAATCTTGACCTTAAGCACAAAAGTGAGTGACATTCTGCCTCCATTCGGAACGGCAGGCAAAGAAGAAGTTACGGTAGGCCAGCTGCTGACGCATACTTCCGGGCTTCAGGCGGATATGAACCTGCATTCCCATGGCTGGGACAGGGAGCAGATGTGGAATACCGTTCTTACAGCACCGCTCGTGACCAAGCCGGATACCGAAGTGATTTACAGCGACTTGGGATATCTGACGCTTGGACGCATCATAGAACGGTCGCTCGAACTACCTTTGGACCAAGCGTTTAAGCGATGGGTGTCGGATCCGCTGGGCATGCGTCAGGCTACACTGACTCCTTCGCCGGAAAAGCCCGGCCGCTATGCTGCAACGGAGTATGAGGATACCATCCAGGATCATCTGTGCGGGATCGTGCATGACGAGAAGGCCCGGGCCTTGGGTGGTGTATGCGGCCATGCCGGCTTGTTTGCCACAGCAGGCGATCTGCTGCAGTACACGCGAATGTGGCTGGAGCAAGGGGCGATCCCGGCAACGGCGAGTCCAGAGGCGGAGGGCGGGGAATCCCGCATTTTATCTCGGGCTGGGGCTGTTGCGGCCACTCGTACCCATACAGGACATATGCATGGCTCCAACCGTGGTCTGGGGTGGGTACTGAAAGGGGATAAGATGGATGCTTCCGGTGATTGGATGGGTCCTGGCTGTTATGGACATACCGGATTTACCGGAACCAGCATGTGGATCGATCCCGAGTTGGATCTTGCGGTCGTTCTGCTGACAAACCGCGTATATGGGGGGCGGAGCAGCAGCGTGGCTCAGCTGCGCGCACAGGTCCACAACGCGCTGACGGGAGCCGTGGCATGGTGAGACGGGGATGTCGCGGCGTATGGTTGACAGCCATCCAGGCATGCCCCGGACCATGCGCCGTGTGCACAGGGAGTAGTACGCACGATGTACACAATAACCGCCGTTCAATTCGGTAGGGGCAACGGCAATCGGGAGGCAATATGACGCCGGATGGACATTAGCAATAACCAAATTGAGCCGGTTCATTTATGGAACTTGTAAATAGATGTACCGCCCAGTACATGAAATATTTTGGTTAATTAAGATGAACCGGTTGCACGCCGTTTTGCGGCAATCGCAGCCAATCCAAGGACTTACGACAATAAGGAGGGAATACGCAATGACGAGTTTAACCTACAGGTCTTACCGGCCTGGGGACGAGGACGGTATCACTGCGCTGTGGAACGCCTGCCTGCCGGGAGATCCCATCACCCGGCTCCGCTTTCGGAATTTGGTGCTGCTCGATCCGAACTTTGATCCGCAGGGACTGCGGATTGCAGAGCAGGAGGGCCGCATGGTGGGCGTCCTGTATGCGGTGCGCCGGAGGCTGCCGATGATCGGCACCGAGCTGGAGCCGGATCACGGCTGGATCACCTTCTTCTATACCGATCCATCGGTTCGAAGACAGGGTGTAGCGTCGCGGCTGCTGCAGGAAGGCGAAGACTATCTTCGCGGTCATGGGCGCAGCAAAGTCTTTTTCTCCTCGTATGCCCCGAATTATATCGTGCCGGGCATCGATGGCGAGCGATATCCGGAAGGCTTGGGGTGGCTTGCGGCCAGCGGCTTTACCCGCAATTACACGGCGGTTGCGATGGATCGCTCCCTGGTCGATTTTCATATGCCGCCGGAGGTAACGGAGCTGAAGCGGCAGCGAGAGGAAGAAGGCTTTACCTTCACGCTGGCCCAGGACAGCGATTTGGTGGAGCTGATCGAGTTTGCGACGGACGTGTTTAACCCGGATTGGGGCCGGGCGATTCGTGAGGGACTGCTGCAGCGACTAAGAACGGATCAGATTCTGATCGCACGCGATCAAGGGAAGCTGGTGGGCTTCTGCCTGCATGGCGGATATGAGGGCGTGGCGGAACGATTCGGTCCCTTTGGCGTGGATCCGTCGATGCAAGGGAAGGGACTCGGAAAAATCCTCTTGTATGACTGCCTTGCCCTTATGCGTGCTCAAGGACTGCACGGTGCCTGGTTCCTCTGGACGGGCGAGCAGAGTCCCGCAGGCTATCTGTACCGCAAGGCCGGATTTCACGTGACGCGCCGATTCGATATTATGAGCAAGCCGCTTCAATAGATTCTACTACTATTCATACAAAGGGGAGATCCGATTTGACGGAAGCTAAGCAGCATCATATTTTGGCGATTGGCGGACATGCGGGCGATATGGATCTAACGGCAGGAGCCGTAATCGCTAAATACACGCAGGCTGGCCACAAAGCAACGTTTCTTCATTTAACGCCGGGGGAGAAGGGACACCCTCGACTGACGCCCGAGGAGTACGCGAAGCAGAAGATTGACGAAGCTCACCAATTTGCCGATATCGTTGGCGCGGATGTCCGATTCCTTGCTTACAAGGATGCCGAGCTGCCGCTTGATGAGGAAGTGAAATATCAGGTAGCGGACGTCATACGGGAAGTGAAGCCGGATATCA
The DNA here is from genome assembly GCF_002803325.1 of Paenibacillus sp. GM2FR. NCBI lineage: Bacteria > Bacillati > Bacillota > Bacilli > Caryophanales > Paenibacillaceae > Paenibacillus > Paenibacillus sp. GM2FR. The sequence goes on from NZ_MKZM01000010.1 coordinate 68,975, forward strand.
TCATTACGCATTGGAAGGAGAGCATTCATAAGGACCACTCCAATACCCATTACATTGTGGAGGACGCCCGCTTCTATGCGGGGCTGAAAACGATTGAACGGGAGCTTCCGGCCCACTATGCCCAGCATTTATACTATGCGGACAATTGGGAGGACCCGTATGATTTTCATCCCGAGGTATTCATCGATATTCCGGACGAAGCCTATGAAACGTGGGTGAGAGCCATGAACGTGTATGCTTATGCGCGCGGGGAAACCTATGGCTTCCCGTTCATCGAATATTACAAAGCGCTCACGATCGTGCGGGGGGCTCCGGTGAACTTCAAGCGGGCTCAAGCCTTTGCCGTTCCGAGAGGCGCGTTGACTAAACGATTACAATTTTTCTAAATATATGGTTTTAAATCCAGACAACTGGAATAATACCTAATGAAATCACAAAAAAATTGTGAGAAATGCCAAAACATCCACTGACATTATACCTATCTTTTGATATAATGAGTGATGTTACGGGGGAACACGTACGGAATCATATATAGAGAATACAAACAGGAGAGGAAGTCTTCCATATGGAGGCTTCCTCTCTTTTCGTTTTGTTCGTCACCGGTTGTGATACACAGGCTACGGGCGATATAGCGTTTCCGATTGCAGCTCTGGCGTGGAGGGGGAGGGTCGGCTGTTGCATTTTTAAAAATCCATGGTATGATGTATTTAAAGAATCTTAAATTAAAGATATTATAACAGGATATTAGGGCAACCTTTGATGGGGATTGCGACCTAATTTATGATGTGGTTTTTAGGGCTGCCTTTGGTCCTATTGAGCTATTCCAGGGCATTCTAACATTAATGGTGTCAAACGGAAATCTAACCATATCACCAATCGAAGGGAGACTACAAATATATGGAACATACGCATATTTACCGCCAGGGAACTTCCCCGGAGGCACCAACCTTACTATTGCTGCACGGTACCGGGGGGAACGAGGAGGATTTGCTGCCGCTGGCCGAGATGATCTCGCCAACGTCGAATGTGCTCGGGGTCCGCGGGAACGTGCTGGAGAACGGCATGCCGAGATTTTTCCGGCGCCTGGCCGAAGGCGTGTTTGATCTAGAGGATCTCGTGAAGCGCACGCACGATCTGAATGAATTCCTGAACTGGGCAGCCGCCGAGTACGATTTTGACCGCAGCCGCATCGTGGCAGTCGGGTATTCAAATGGCGCCAACATTGCCGCCAGCCTGCTATTCCACGAAGGAGATGCGCTTCAAGGGGCTATTCTTCATCATCCAATGGTTCCGCTGCGGGATAAGACCTTGCCGGACTTGTCCGGCGTACCGGTCTTCATCTCGGCCGGCCGGCGCGATCCGATGTGCACGCCGCAGGAGAGCGAGGATCTGAACGAACTATTGAGCGGGGCAGGCGCGGACGTGAAGCTGCATTGGGAGAACGGGGGGCATCAGCTCAGCCGTGCAGAGGTCGGGATGGCCGCTGCCTGGTTTAAGGAGAAATTCCTGTAATACCGGGTGTGCCAAGATCCATGATGCGTTCCCTGTCTAATCAAGTAAAAATGAAAGCGAATATGATCAAAATACCGTCAATGCGTTGGCGGTATTTTTTTTATACTTTACCCATCGAATAAGAATCGAGGGGGTCCGACATGGCACAAACAATGGAGACGATGAAAAAGCCTGGCGCCCAGCCGACGCGGGGGGACAAGTCCAGGGGATCCTTGCAGCGGGGAGAGAATCTATGGGGGATCGCATTCGTAAGCCCGATGCTGATCGGCGTTATCATTTTGGTGCTATTTCCGATATTGGCAACGCTTGTGCTGGGGTTTGCCGATTGGAATTTCGTGCAGGGCTGGGACGGCATCCGGTGGGTCGGGTTTCAAAATTTCCGCCAGCTGCTGGAGGATGACATGTTTATCAAGTCGGTTCGCAACAACATCTTGTTTCTGTTGACGGTACCGATCTATATGATGATCTCGATGGCGCTGGCCATTTTGATCGACCGGTTTGTCTATATGAAGGGCTATTTTAAAGTGGCTTACTTCATGCCTTACATATCCAACATCGTGGCGGTTGCCGTCGTATGGCAGGTGCTGTTCCAGCCGTCCTACGGGCCGATCAACGAAATCCTCCGGACGCTCGGGATGTCCAATCCGCCCAAGTGGATTGCCGATCCGAATTTCGCACTGATTTCCATTATGCTGATTTCGATCTGGATTTCCATTGGCTTCAATCTAATTATCTATATCGCTGGGCTGCAAGCCATACCGAAGGATCTGTACGAAGCGGCGGACATCGATGGAGCGAACGGCTGGACCAAGTTCAGGCGCATTACGCTGCCGCTGTTGTCGCCGACATCTTTTTTCCTGCTGGTAACGGGGATTATCTCCACATTCAAGGTGTTTGAAATTATTGCCGTCATGACCCAAGGCGGGCCGATTGGCTCCACCACGATGATGGTCTGGTACTTATATGATACAGCCTTCATTAATCTGAAGGTAGGTTATGCATCGTCCATTGCCGCGGTTTTGTTCGGTTTTGTCATGCTGATTACGCTGGGACAGTGGGCCGCTCAGAAGAAGTGGGTCAACTACTAGGAGGGAGGGCGCTGCTTTATGGGGACAAGAGTCGGTGTTGACTTGCGCAAGCTTATCGTCACGATCGTGATGTTCGTGGTGAGCATTTTGTTTCTCCTCCCTTTTATCTGGATGCTGGTGACATCCTTTAAGGTGGAGAGAGACGTATTCGTATATCCGATTCAGTGGATTCCGCGGGAGTGGAATGCGATTCAGAATTACAAGGAGGTATGGTTCGGCGATTATCCCTTCTATCTCTATTATTGGAACTCGATCAAGGTCAGCCTACTGACCACGATCATCTCGGCCATGGTATCCGCCCTGGCTGCCTACGGCTTCTCCAAAATCCGGTTTGCCGCCGGCAATTGGCTGTTCATCATCGTGCTGGTGACCTACATGATTCCGGGCCAGGCCATCCTGATCCCGCAGTTTATTCTCTACCGCAACATCGGGCTGTTCGACAACCATTTCGGCCTCATTATGCTGGGAAGCTTCAGCGTGCTGGGAACGTTCATGCTCAGGCAATTCTTCATGGGGGTGCATCAGGAATTCATCGAATCCGCCAAAATCGACGGCGCGAACCATCCGCGGATTTTCTGGTCGATTGCGCTGCCGCTGGTGAAACCCGCTGTGGCCACCTATGCGATCCTGCGGTTCATCTGGACGTGGAACGATTATCAGAACCCGCTCATCTTCCTGCGGACGGACCGGCTCTTCACGATTCCGCTGGCGATGCAGAAATTCACGTCCTTGAGCGGAGAATTCTATTCCCTGATCATGGCGGCTGCCGTGTCGGCGATATTCCCGCTGCTGATCGTTTTTATCATCGGCCAGAAGAGTGTCATCGAAGGCATTGCGCTGGGCGGAGTCAAGGGGTAGGAGCCTCGGGAATGAACGGGGTAAAAATAGTTCCAACATCAGTAAAGATTGTTTTATGGTTGAGATGTAAGCGCTCTATATAATGTGGGTAGTTACAGCTAGAATCGTCACGACCTTACATACCGATAGATATCAATGGGGAGGGTTACAGACAATGATGAACAAGAAATGGTGGTCAGGCGTTCTCACGGCCGCGATGGTGATCGGCTTGCTGTCCGGCTGCGGCGGAGCGAAGGGAAATGCGACACAAGAGGGTTCCGCAGAAGGCGGGGGCAAGACCAATCTGAGGCTGTACACCTATGGCACGGAGGAAGCTTACAATTGGAAAAAGACGATCCAAGCCTATGAAGAGGCAACGCCGGGGGTAACCATTGAGCTGGTGCAGCTCAGCGAGAAGGGAGATACGCAGGAGGCGTTCAAGAAGCTTGACCTGGAGGCGGCATCCTCGGCCCAGATGGACATTCTGATGTTCAGCGATCCGGCAGGTTATGCGCAGCGGGTGGCGCTCGGCATGGCCGAGCCGCTGGATGACTTTATCGCGAAGGACGGGTACAGCGTGGAAACGGATTACAAAGTGGATACTCGCCTCGATGGCAAGGTCTACGCGCTGCCCGGCAAGTTCAACCCATGGTATGTGCTGCTGAACAAGGATCATCTGGAGGAAGCGGGACTGCCGGTTCCAACGGACTGGACCTGGGACGAATATGCGGATTATGCCAAAAAATTGACCCAGGGCGAAGGAGCGTCGAAGCGCTACGGGACGTATTTCCATGGTCCGCAAGGGGGCGGATGGCTGGAGTTTCTGAAGCTGATGATGGCCAATCAGCCTCAAGATACCGATTATTTGAAGGCCGACGGCTCTTCCAATCTGGATAACCCAACCTTCAGACAGACGCTGGAACTGCGCGTGCGAATGGAGAAGGAAGACCAATCCTCGGTGCCTTATACGGACATGATCTCCCAGAAGCTGAATTACCGGACGCAATTCTTCAATCAATCCGCAAGCATGATCACGATCGGCAGCTGGATGAACACGGAGATCGGCGGAACGGATAAAGTGCCGCTGGACTTCAATGTCGCCGTAGCCCCATTCCCGAAAAACGAGGAAGGCGATCCGACGGGACTTACGCCGGTAACCACGGATTACGTGGCGGTGGCTGCCAAGTCGAAGCATAAGGAAGAAGCTTATAAATTCGTCCGCTGGTACACAACGGAAGGGCAAATCGTGCAGGGCAAGAATATTCCGGCCTGGCAGCAGGTGAAGACCGAGCAGGTGGAAGAGATCATTGACACCATTCTGTCGGGCACGAAAAGTCCGGAAAAGGTAGACAAGAAATCGCTCGTGGACACATTGGTTGCCTCGAAGGCCTCGGCCATCGTGCCGCCTGCGCCTTATCAGGCGGAAGTGTACGAGGCAGTGAACGAGGAATACGAGAAGCTGATTCTGGGTAATCAGGATATTGATCAGACCATCGCGAATTCGCAGGAGCGAGTGAACAAAATTATAGAATCCAACAAAAAATGATCTGGTATAATAGACAAAAAAATCGGGACGGAACTCTTCGTCCCTTTTTTTGAATTTGCGTACATCATTCCCGTCACGCCATACCCGAGGTGGATCCTATGCCCGCAAGACTGAAGAGCCTGGTCCCAAGCTCCATCAGGCATAAGCTGATATTAGCTGCCGTCACCTGCATCGTCGTTCCCGCCATCGTCAGCTTGATTCTGTACAATTCATTAACGAAGGAAGCCTTGAGGCAGCAGGCGGTATCCAACGCAAGCGATGCCCTTCAGCTGGTCCGCGGATCGGTGACGAATCTGCTTTTAAGCAAAATCAATATCGCCAATTACATTCAGATGAATTCCGGCTTGAATTCCTACTTCAAGCAGGTGGTCTCCGGCAACGAAGATCCGGATCCTTATCGCAGGTTCATGGAATCCAACCGGGTATTGGAGCATCTGGACAGCTTGACGGTCGTCGGCGAGAAAAGTTATGTCACCGTCATTCTGGAGAACGGCTCCTATTACATGAATTATTCCGTAAGCGATTACAATCCGCTTGATTACAGGCAGCGTCCCTGGTTCGGCCAGATTTCGGAGCTGAAAGGCTTGGAGTCCTTGTGGACGGAGCCGGAGGCCACGATGTTCCGCTCCGACCAAATCGATCATCCGACGCAATTATCAGTGGTGCGCACCCTCCGGCTGCCGGATTCCGAAATTTACGGCTACGTGATCGTGACGTTCATGGAGGATCAGATCAGCGGGATCTTCAACTCCCTTTCAGAAGGCAATGATATGGTGCTGCTGGATGCCAAGGGAACCATCGTTTCCGGCAGCCATCAGAGCCAGATCGGAACGACCTTTGCTTATCTCGATGATTTGGATCAAGAGAAGCCGTACTCCATCGTGCCGATGAAGGGGGAGAAGCAGCTGATGGTACACCAGGATATCCCGTATGCCGGATGGCGCCTGGTGCTGATGCAGCCGTACAAGGATGCAATCGTCAATATCAACTCGATCTTTAACCGGGTGTTCTTGTTTCAGATGTGTTCCTTTCTGATCTTTCTACTGCTGCTTATTGCGCTTGTCCGCACGTTTACCAAGCCATTAGTCAAGCTCGGCAAAGTGGCAACCTCCGTGCAGCGCGGAAACCTGGAAGTCAGGTCGAACGTTCATGGCAATGATGAGGTTGGACGGCTGGGTCATTTATTCGACGACATGCTGGACCGGTTCAAAGCCATGATCTCGGAAATATCCGAGAACCAGGCGAGAAAACGAAAAGCGGAGCTCCGAATGCTCCAAGCCCAGATCCATCCCCATTTTCTGTTCAATGTTCTGAATTCGATCCGGATGAAGGTCATGAAACGGGGCGATCCCGAAAGCGCCAAGATGATAGGCTCCCTGTCCGTGCTGCTCCGCATGACGATCAGCCGCGAGGAGGACGAGATTGCGCTTCACGAGGAAATTGACCTGATCTCGCATTATGTAGCTCTCATGAACCTTCGGCAGAAGGAGGAGGTCAGGCTGGAGCTGGATATCGCGCCGGAGGCTTTCCTCTTCAAGGTGCCGCGCTTTTTTCTGCAGCCGATCGTGGAGAATGCATTAATCCATGGGCTCAACCAGCAGGCAGGGACGATTCGAATTGCAGCTGCCATGAAGGGCAGGCACCTCGTGCTGACGGTGAAGGACGACGGGATTGGCATGGATGCCGCCGTCCGGGAGTCGATTGCCCGGAGAATCCAGGGCCGATCCGACGGGTCTTCGAAACAGGAGGAGGCAAGCGGAGGCAGCTTCTCTCATATCGGTCTGCAAAATGTGATGGAACGGATGAGCATGGTGTTCGGCGAGGCTTTCCAATGCCGCGTCTACAGCGAGCCTGGCCAAGGAACGGTGATCGAGATGTTTATACCGGAAAGAGGGAATACGGATGTATAACGTGATGCTGGTGGACGATGATTATCCTGTCATCGAGCTGTTGTCGGAGGCCATCTCGTGGAATGAGCTGGGCTTGAATCTGATGGGAAGTTATGAGAACGGAATGAGTGCCTGGGAAGATGCAAAGTCTTCGCCTCCGGACATTCTGATTACGGATATCGGCATGCCCAAAATGAACGGGCTTGAGCTGTCCGCACGCATTAAAGAGGTGAAGGCCGATGTACGGATCGCCATTCTGTCCTGCCACAACGAATTCCAATATGCCCAGCAGGCCATGCGCCTGAACGTACAGGATTATCTGCTGAAGGACACGCTCGATCCCGAAGAGCTGGCACAGCTGCTGAGGCGGTTCAAGCAGGCGATGGACGAGGAAGCACAGAAGGGCTGGGAGCAGTCACGGATGATCCATCTGGTGGACGAATCCAGGGAACTGCGGAAGGAGCAGAGCCTCAAAAATTTCATCCACCAGCCCCTACTTTCCCCTGAAAAATGGCGGCATGAGCTGTCGGAATATGGGGTGCTGAAACCGGGCTATCACTGCCTTCCCGTGGTCGGACATCTGGAGGATGTGCGGGAGATCAGGAACCGCTTTGCCTCCAACCAGACGCTGCATTTTGCCCTGGGCAACGTGCTGCGGGAGGTGCTGGATCAATTAAATCCGGATGCGGTGCATGTCCTATACGATGCTAAGTCTTCGCTGCTCCTGTTCTCGTATCGACCCGGCTTGGGCAGCAACATATACGATGAGGCCACCGCCTGCCTAAAGGAGGTGCAGCGGACGCTCGAACGCGTGCTGCGAATCCGCATGTCGTTCCTGATCGGCCGGGGCTGCGCGGATCCTGAAGGCTTAAAGGCAGGGCTCAATGAACTGCTGGCCTGCCAGCATCAACGATTCTATCTGGAGCCGCAGGAGATATCCAAACTGAGCGGAACGCTTGAACAGAAAAGTGTGCCTGGAGATCCCGATCTCTTCGTTTATTATGACCGGGCCAGCTCGGAGCTGCGGGAATCACTGCTTGGAAAAGAGGGTTCCAGCGGGCCGAGCGACACAGTCGATCGGTGGATCGTTTGGATTCAAGGCAAGCGGTACGCACCGGAATCGGTCAAGGACTGGGTATTGAAGCTCCTGCTGGATCTAAAGCTGAGGCTTCATCTCCTGCATTCGCTGTCACCCGCGTATACGGCCGATGCGCTGCACAAAGAGATCATGGACATGGACTCCCTGAACGAGCTGAAATCCTGGCTTCACGATTATTTGGAATCCACCATACAGGCTATGGACCGGGGATTCGGGGGCAGCCGAAGATCGGAAGTGGCGGAGGCCTGCAAATACGTGTCCCTTCGGCTTGACCAGAGGATCACGCTGGATGACGTTGCCGGCTGCCTGCACCTGAATCCGAGCTATTTCAGCCGCATGTTCAAAAAAGAAACCGGCGTCACCTTCATCGAATACGTCACCCGGATGAAGATGGAGCGGGCCAAGGAGCTGCTGCGGCAGACGGACCGCACGGTCGGGGAAATCTGCGAAAGTCTGGCTTACGACAATGTGAGTTATTTCAGCAAGACATTCAAGGCGTATGCGGGGGTAACCCCCGTAGAGTTCCGGAACGGTTGAACGGGAGTTGAAACGGGCGTCTGAACGGGCGTCGAGATGGGGAGGAGGTTTTAGTCCGATGAACAGGATGCAGGAGCTGACAACGATCGTGAACGGGATGGCTCCCGCCGATCTGCGGATGTATTACCAAGGCGGAGACCAGAGGTCCTTCTGGGAAGGCATCCGGCTAAGCGAGGATTACGAGCAGAACATATCCGAGATTCGCGAGGAAGGGGAACGGCTGCTGTCTGTTCCGAACCCGCCGCTGACGTATGACTTATTCATCCGGTTTGCCCGGCAGGGAACGAGGCTGGATTATGAGAAGGTTTATTTCGAGCGAAGGCTCAGGCTGAATACGTTTGCCCTGCTGACCCTTCTCGAGCCGGATAAGGAAGCGTATCGGACGGCTCTTCAGGAGATGATCTGGTCTATCTGCGAAGAGTATACCTGGTGTTTACCAGCGCATCTCAACGCGGAATCGCCGGGCGGCATCAAGGGGACGATTGATCTGTTCAGCGCCGAGACCGGGTTTACCCTCAGCGAAATCCGCGTGCTGCTGCGGGACCATCTGCCTTCGCTGCTGATCTCGAGAATCGGGGAGGAAGTTGAAGAGCGGTTGTTCATCCCTTTCCTGAGCCACGAGCACGGCTGGGAGACGGCCACGCACAATTGGTCTGCCGTCTGTGCCGGTTCCATCGGCTCCGCCGCGCTCCTGCTTATGGAAAGCGGGGACTCTCTAGCGAAGGTTCTGCTGAAGACGGAGCAGTGCATGGACTATTACCTGCAGGGCTTTGGCCCCGATGGAGCCTGTCTGGAAGGGCTGGGATATTGGAATTACGGGTTTGGGTATTTCGTGTATTATGCCGATTTGCTGTGCAAGCGCACCCGAGGCGAGATGGACTGGTTCCGTGCGGAGAAGGTCGGCCGCATCGCTTTGTTTCAACAAAAGTGCTTTTTGGGAGGCAAGGCCGTCGTCAACTTCTCCGATTCGCAGCCGGAAAGCACGGTACATATCGGCTTGTCTCATTATCTAGCCGGATTGTACGGGGACTTCGAGTCTCCGCCGCAGTCTCTCCGGTCGGGTTACCGTGACGATCATTGCAGCCGCTGGGCTCCGGCTTTGCGCAACCTGATCTGGCGGGATCCATTGATGACGGGAAGCGATTGGGGAGAGGCAAATTATTATTTGCCCGATGCCCAGTGGCTGATCTCCCGCAGCTCCCATGGAGGCGAAGTGTACGCGTTTGCGGCCAAGGGCGGCAGCAATGGCGAGCCGCACAATCATAATGATCTCGGGCATTTTATCCTGTACGGCGCCGGGGAAGCATGGTGCTCGGACCTTGGCTGCGGGGAATACACGGCGGAGTATTTCGGCGAAGGCCGGTATGGCTATGATTGCAACGGCTCCCAAGGCCACTCCGTGCCGATCATCGACGGCCATTACCAGCAAGAGGGCCCGGATAGCGCCGCGGTTGTATGGGAAGCGGCGACGGGTGAAGCCGTGGATCGGCTGCGGCTGGAACTGACCTCAGCCTACCGCGTTCCTGCGCTGCGGGCATTCACGAGGACGCTGGAGTGGAACAAGGAGGGGCATCGGCCGGAACTGACGCTGAGCGACCGATTCACGTTCGATTCGCCCCCGGAGAGTCTGGTGGAGCGAATCGTCACCAGGATACCGCCCGAGCTGGTGCTGATGGATGGCAGGAAGGTTGTTAGGTTGCGGGCACCGGGAACTCTTGAGCAAGCAGAGGCAGGAGGGCAAGAAGCCGTTCAGACCTTAGAGAAGAGGGGGGAGCCGATTGCGGCTGAAGAAAGAACCGGGGAGCAGTCGGCTCAGGGCCAAGGGGGGAACCGGGAGGGACCGGCTCAGCACCGAGGAGGTAATCGGGAGCAGCCTAAGGTACAGGACACTATCCCGGGTCCTGCTTTTTCCATAGACGACAGGCCCGGCCTGCTGATCCACTATGACAGCAAACTGGTGGAGCCTGAGCTGACAAGGCATACCTTCCGTGATCACTTCGGCAAGGAAGCGGCCTGGTATGCCGTGGATTTTAACGTGAAGGTCCCTGGCTTGCATGCGAATATCGATTTCAGATTTCAATTCATATGAACAGAGGAGTGGAGAGGGATGAAAACGGAAATCGCTTTGGATTGGGTGACGGAAGCCTGGGAGAAATCGCTTGCGAAGACGCAGCGAAACGTAACGCGGATCGGGGCAAGGTTTCCGCATGCCAGCCAGAATGGAGTCTACCAGCTGGAGCCGCCGCATTGGTGGACGGCCGGCTTCTGGCCGGGCATGCTGTGGCTTCTGTACAATGACAGCGGCCTGGCGGAGCTTAGAACCACCGCCGAGCAGTGCGAGCTCATTCTGGATGACGTGCTGAACCAATATGTGCGTCTGGATCACGATCTCGGCTTCATGTGGACGCTGACCAGCATGGCTTCCTACAAGCTGACCGGCAGCGAAGAGTCCAAGATACGTGCGCTCAAGGCAGCCAACTTCCTGGCGGCACGCTTCAACTTGAAGGGCCACTATATTCGAGCCTGGAATCCGTGGTCGGAAGGGGAGGATAACGCGGGCCTCGCCATCATCGATTGCGCCATGAATATGCCCCTGTTGTTCCAGGCGTCGCAGATCAGCGGCGATCCCCGCTATCGGCATATGGCCGAAGCGCACATGGATACGGTGGTCCGGGACTTCGTTCGGCCGGATGGTTCCGTCTATCATATCGTTCGATATGATCCGGCAACCGGTGAGCGCCTGGAAGGGATCGGCGGGCAGGGCTTTGCGCCGGAATCCGCCTGGTCCAGGGGAACGGCGTGGGCGATCTACGGCTTAACGCTTGCCTACCATCATACAGGCAAGTCGGTATACCTCGACACGGCCAAAACGGTTGCGCATTTCTTCCTTGCGAATCTGCCGGAAGACCATGTGCCGTTCTGGGATTTCCGCGCGCCGGATGAGGCCCGCATCTACCGGGATTCCTCCGCCGGTGCCTGCGCCGCCAGCGGCCTGCTGCTTCTGGCGGACAAGGTGGAACCGGGGCAGGGGGCCGTATACCGGACGTCCGCAGTCCGAATTCTGGAATCGCTGTACCGGAATTATGGTACGTGGGACAACGATAAAGAGGAAGGCCTGATTCTCCACGGCACTAGTCATTATCCGGAAGGCCGGAATATCGACGTGCCCCTGATTTACGGCGACTTTTTCTTTGTCGAAGGACTGGCGCGGCTAAGAGAAAAGGGGCCCTTTTACTGGGAATAAAGGAGATTGAAGCGGACGGATGGGGTACTAGGACTGGGGGCAGGGACAAGACCAGGACCAGAGTTAGGAACAGAAAAAAAGAAAAGCTGAGGAAGAGTAGAGGGAGAGCAGACGTACCGGAAGAGGATAAGAGAAGAAGAAGCACTGGGAAATGGATAGTAAGATAGATTCTCAGGAAGAGAATAAGAGAAGCAGGTGCTCGGGAAAGTCATAAAAGATGCGAGTAAGAGGATAAGAGATGTAGAAGTACAGGAAATGAATAAGAGAAGCATTCCGGAAATGGAGTGAGAATTTAAAAATGAGCATACAGGCTGCAAGGAATCTCGGTCGCGGCTCGACCCATCCGGTTGCCCGGAATCCGCTGCGGACAAGAGAGGATGTGCAGGAAGCACTCACCCAACTGCTCGAGCCTCTGAATACATATTATAGCGAGGGGCGCGCACGATTAATCCTCGACCGTTCGGGTGTCGACGCCTATGCCGATATTGCGGAGATGGAGGGCTTCTCGCGCGTGCTGTGGGGACTCGTTCCCGCCGTTGCCGGAGGCTCCCATGACGAGCTGTGGGAGCTGTCTCTGCAAGGGATACGCTCAGGGACGGATCCGGAGCATGCGGAGTACTGGGGGAAGGTTAAGGACTATGATCAACGTCTGGTGGAGATGGCGGTGTTCGGATTGGCCTTTGCCCTGATTCCGGAGCGCATCTGGCAGCCGCTGAGCGAGAAGGAGAAGTCTAATCTCTATCAGTGGCTCGATCAGATCAACTACCATCCTTGCTATGATTGCAATTGGCTGTTTTTCCACGTATTTGTCAACATCGGTTTCCGCAAAGCTGGCTTACCGTACGATGCGGGGCAGTTGGAGAACAATCTCCAACGAATAGAGGAGTTCTATCTGAATGCAGGCTGGTATAGCGACGGAATCGGGGGGCACAGCGATTACTACGTGCCATATGCTTTTCATTTCTACGGCCTGATCTATGCGCAGCTGATGGGAGAGGAGGACCCCGAACGCGCTGGTCGCTACAGGGAGCGGGCGGCGTTGTTTGCACGAGATTTCGTCCACTGGTTTGCCCCCGACGGGGCAGCCGTTCCTTACGGGCGCAGCTTGACGTACCGCTTTGCCCAGTCGGCCTTCTGGTCGGCTGCGGCTTATGCCGGACTGGAAGGGTTTAGTCCGGGCCAGCTGAAGGGGCTGGTCCTGCGAAATCTCAGATGGTGGTTTCAACAGCCTATTTTTGACCGGGACGGCGTGCTAACGGTGGGGTACGCTTATCCGAACCGAATTATGTCGGAAAACTATAACGCGGCCGGCTCCGTGTACTGGTCGTTAAAGACGTTTCTGATCCTGGCTTTGCCGGAGGAGCATCCGTTCTGGACGGCCGAGGAGCAGGAGCTGGCGGAGACGGGAAGTATTTCGGTCCAGGAGCCTGCACATCTGGTCCTCTGCCGTGACGAGCAGACTGGTCATGTGGCCGCCTTCAATACGGGCCATCCGTCTACCAACGAGCATACGCATACTTCGGCCAAGTACGAGAAGTTTGTCTACTCTACCGCCTTTGCGTTCAGCGTGCCGAGGGCGGAATGGGGACTGGCTCAAGGTGCTTTTGATTCCATGCTGGCGCTAAGCGAAGGGGATCGACTGTACCGGGTCAAACGTTTAGGCGAGGAGACGCGGATTCAGGAGCATGTGCTGTATGCCAGATGGAAGCCGTGGAGAGACGTGGAGGTACGGACATGGATAGCTGCGGGGCTGCCTTGGCATATCCGCATTCACCGGATCAGCACGGGCAGAATACTTGATGCTGCAGAAGGCGGTTTTGCATTAGGTTTAGGATCTCTGGACAGCTCCTCGGCGGGAGAGGGAGCAGCAGCTGCTTCCGGTACCTTCGGCACGAGCGCCATCTATGGCATGCTCGGTTACGATACGGCAGAGCTCATTTATCCCCATGCCCAAACCAATCTGCTGCGTCCCCGAACCGTCATTCCTACGTTGAGGGCGGCGCTCAAACCCGGAACCCATTGGCTTATATCGGCCGTGCTTGGCGATCCAAGCGCTCCGGTCATCGAAGAGCCTTCCATGGAAGCCGTGAAGGAGGGGCTGGGCGTAGAAATCTTACATCGTCAGATTAAGATAACCACGCAGAATGGGAATGTTATTGTGATTCCGATGGACTGATTGGCATGCCGTCATTCGTAAGCTGGAGGCGGATTCGTCTCCGTACCCAATACAACCAAGAAAGCCGGGGGATTGATAACCCCGGCTTTCTTGCGCTTCATATAAGCACCTCATCCTCCCTGATCGTGGCGATGGGCTGCAGAAATTGATGATCGAAGGGCCGGAGCTCAGTCCCTGCCCGAGCTTTATTCACCCAGTCCGGATTGACCAAGGCGCTGGTGCCGATCGCAACGAAGTGCGCATGGCCTGAAGCCAAGAGTCGTTCCGCGACAGCCGGATCACCGAGTTTGCCGTTCGCGATGACGGGAACGCTGCTATACATTGTGGCAAGCTCGGCTAAGGTCGCCTCGCCCTCAGCGAAAGCGGGGGCGTAAGCTTTGTACTCCGTCGTGTGAATGTAAGACGGTGAAGCCCCACTCAATTGACCGAATATGATCTTGGCATCCTCCACTCCCTGAGCCCACTTATGATGAAAATCGTTCACCTTGCCCTGGGAAACCCGAACACCCACAATATAGTTCGGGCCAACGGCTGAGCGAATGGCTTCCAGCACCTCAACGACGATTCGAATCCGATTCTCCGTGGACCCGCCGTATTCATCCGTTCTGTGGTTGGTGTAATCGGTTATGAATTGATCGAGCAGATAGCCGTTTGCCGCGTGGATTTCAACCCCGTCGAATCCAGCGGCCTTGGCGCGAAGTGCCGCATGAGCAAAATCCTGAATGGTTTGTTTAATCTGAAGCTGCGTTAACTCCCGAGGGGTGGCGAATTCTCCGCTTCCTCCGTGATCCTCAAGCATAGCGCCCACCGGCTTCACCGCTGAAGGCGCAACCGGGACGAATCGATCATGCTGAACCAGGGCCCCGGCGTGCATCAGCTGTGCAATGATTTTACTCCCCTCCCGATGAACAGCTTCGATGACAGGCTTCCAGGACGCGGCCTGCTGGTCATTGGCCATGCCGGGTTGGTTGAGATAACTCTGGCTCTGTACGGCATCCGGATAAAGGCCTTCCGTAATAATCAGACCGAACCCGCCCTTCGCGAATCTCTGATAATATCGAACCATTCGGTTGTTAGCCAGGCCATTCGGCTCTGCGCTCGTTCTGGTCATGGGTGAGAGTACGGCGCGATTGGGCAGTTTCAAAGATCCTAATGAAGCTTCGGTTAGCAGGTTGGGATATGAATGCATGGTTGTATCCTCCTCATTGGTTGATCAGTCTTATTGCGACCGACGCTTGTTAGTGGGTATGATCTGATTGTATTTCGCATGGTCTATACTGTAAAATGATAGAAATTAATATATGTATCAATAAAAATGATACCAAGAAGGTGAGCTGGATGGACTTAACGGATCTGCGGGTTATATCCGTCATTGTGGAGGAAGGCAGCGTATCGGGAGCTGCCGAGAAGATGGGGTATGTGCAATCCAACGTGACAGCGCGCATACGCAAGCTGGAGTCCGAGCTGGGTGTTCCCTTGTTCGACAGACATCCAAAGGGCGTCTCCCCCACGGAGAAGGGGCTCGTTCTTCATCGATATGCGAAGGAGATTCTCGGCATGGCTGAGGAAGCCGTTGCAGCAGTGAAGGAGCCCCCGTATCCCAGCGGTCCGCTTGTGATCGGCGTCGTGGAGACGATGGCGACATCGCCATCCTTTATTCAGGCCTTGTCCGAATTCCAACGAATCTATCCGGAGGTCGGGCTGTCTCTCGTCAGCGGAACTTCTCCACAGCATGAGGAAAGCATGCTCCGTCGAAAATTGGATGGGGCATTCATTACCGGCGATTATGACAGGTCACGGCTGGAGAGCGAGCTGGAAATCCGGGAGGAGGTGTCGCTGCTTGTTTCGTCGGAGAAATACGGAGAAGAGGAGACGTTCGAGGCGTTCGGTCTATCGGGTGCTTCTTGGATCGTGTTTCCCAAGGGATGTCCGTTCCGGAAGTCTAACGAGGAATGGCTTCGCAGCGAAGGGATCGCCACAGCAAACATGATCGAGATCAGCACATTGGAAACGATGCTCAGCTGTGTACGAGCCCAATTGGGTTGCGCGCTTCTGCCGGCATCGGCCATTCCTTGGTCCGATCCAAGTTTAAGGGCCTACCCCGTTCCGGATGGGTATCGCATTGCCACGACACAGCTCGTCCGTCGGAATGAATCATTCCGCAGCAAGGCGTTTGCTGCTTTTGCAGCATGCGTCAGAGAAGCGGGCGGGATAGGTTCAACTGGAAATCAGGCCCCATGCTCTTGAAATCATCACCATTTTGCGAAGGCTTGCCAGAAAAGGGCGGGATATTTTCATGAAAAGTGATACAATGATAGAAATACGTAAATAAGGGTAGCGGAAGGATCAACGTTTACCTGGCAGCGAAGTGGGAGTGTGATCGAGAGAATGGAAGAGACGTATACGGCAAAACGGGCAGTCAGCATGGAGGACATCGTGCGCGCACACCACGTGCTTCGTGAAGTGATCGTACGCACGCCGCTGCAGCGGGACGCTGTGCTATCGGCTAAGTATGACTGCGAAGTGTATCTGAAGCGCGAGGACCTGCAGGTGGTTCGCTCCTTCAAGATCCGCGGCGCTTACAATATGATTCGCAGCTTGTCGGATGAAGAACGCAGCAAGGGCATTGTGTGCGCGAGCGCGGGTAACCATGCGCAAGGGGTGGCTTTCTCCTGTAACGCGTTGAATATTAAAGGCAAGATTTACATGCCGAGCACGACCCCGAACCAGAAAGTGAAGCAGGTGAAGCGTTTTGGCGGGGGCAGTGTTGAGGTCATTCTGACAGGCGATACCTTCGACGATGCATATGCTGAAGCGATCAAGGCATGCGATGAGTATGGCATGACCTTTATTCACCCGTTCGATGAAGCGAAGATTATCGCGGGTAACGGAACGATCGGGATGGAGGTTATGGAGGAGCTGGACGCGCCGGCCGATTATATGTTTGTCACCATCGGCGGCGGCGGTCTTGCGGCTGGCGTGGCAACGTATGTCAAAACCGTCAGTCCAACAACGCAAGTTATTGGCGTTGAACCGCTCGGGGCTGCGTCCATGATCGAATCCAAGAAGCAGGGTGAGGTCGTCACCATGCACGAGATCGACAAATTCGTGGATGGCGCCGCCGTGAAGCGTGTCGGGCAGCTGACTTATGATATATGCTGCGAGTTGGTTGATGACATCGTGACGGTTCCGGAAGGAAAAGCCTGCACCACCATCCTTGAGTTATATAACGAAAATGCGATCGTTGTAGAGCCTGCCGGGTCGCTGGCCGTGGCTGCGCTGGATATGAACCGGGACCGGATTCGCGGAAAAACGGTGGTATGCATCATCAGCGGCGGCAATAACGATATCGACCGGATGCAGGAAATCAAGGAGCGCTCCTTAATTTATGAAGGGCTGAAGCATTACTTCATGATTAACTTCCCGCAGCGTGCGGGAGCACTCCGCGAGTTTCTGGAAGAAGTGCTTGGTCCCGACGACGATATCGCACGCTTCGAATACACGAAGAAGCATAACAAGGAAGACGGGCCGGCCCTGGTGGGCATCGAGCTGTTAAGGCCCGAGGATTACGGTCCGCTGGTAGAGCGGATGCAGCGCAAGGGACTGGATTATACAGAGCTTAACAAGAACATGAACTTGTTCAATCTGCTGATTTAAGAGGTATACAGGCCGCGATAAATAGGCTCAGACTACGATTAAAAGCCGGATTCTCCTACAAACGGGAATCCGGCTTTTTTATACATATTCATTAGGGTGGGAATCTTGCTGAACCATTGGGAATGGTCTGTGGTTCGTTTGTCTAGTCGAGCGGAACCGCCTTCGCACGATACTGCTCCACTTCCTGGGTCAACTTGTCCTTATTGCTCTCAAGCACTTCAGACCAGGACTTTAGCTTTTTCAAGAGAGCGCTTTTGGAGACGGTGTCGCTGTCTTTGAGGATGTTATCGAAGGCTTGCCGCACTTCGGGGTCCAGAAGATTGTCTTCGTACTTGAATAGCGGTGTATTGTTATAGCCGTAGAATAAGCTTAGCTCAGTAAAACGAAGCTTCAGCTTCACATCAGCGGCTCGGTTTGATTTGGGATACGTCGTAATAAAGGCCTCCTGCGCAAGTCCACGTTCAATGACCTCGGACCAAGGGATCACCAAGGCGGCATCACTGACGGCAGGCTTTTCGGATTCCACGATCATGATGTCGATATAGGCCTGAATATCCTTATTGATATAAGGCTTGTATGGTTTCAGTGTCGTATAGTCGATAATCGGGAAGATGACGCCTTCGGTCGTATATAGTCTGTAGCCGCTGTCCCGCAGGTTGATGAGCACCTTGCGAAGCGTGTCGTCCTTGGTTTTGTTAATGGTGGTGTTAATCGGTTCCCCGAATTTGTACAGGTTCATCAGTTTATCTTGAATGCCGATTTCATACACCTTGTCGGTTTTGGCCGGGAGCGCATCATTCATCGCATTCTCCAGCTTGAGCACCAGCATGGTCGCCTGATACGTGGTTACGCTGCGGATATGCTTGGTGATGTAAGACTTGGCATAAGCCACGTCGGATTCCTTCAGCAGTTTACTGGCTTTGTTGTAAACCGCATTGCCGAAGGCAGTAGCTTTACTTGAGACGGCGGTTGAACCAGCTTGGGATACGGATGCAGGTGCCGCGTTAGCGATGACGCCAGTCTGGATCGATAGAATAAGTGCAAGGATGGCAGCCATCGCGGATTTTTTTGATTTTGACATATATCTTCCTCCCTTACCACACATTACCCTTATCCTATCATCTTCTGTAGAACATTAGTTTACAATGAACGAAAAAATATTAAAGATTTTGTTATGCGCCGGACGCGAATTCATGACGAGTTTGTATTATTTGTTCGAAAAAAGAAGTTTCGTCCCTGCGATTCCGACCAGGAAGATAACGAGACTGATCCATGGCGCTATCGTCAGAACCGGCAGCAGCCGCCCCAGCCATACGCCGGCAACCAGAATCACTACGGTAATGGCGACATAAATCCCCATATTGCGGACATTAATCTTGCGCTTGTCCTCCTCCGGTTTGAAGGTGCCACTCTTCATCCATCTTAATAGTGCGTGGATAAGCACATAGGAGCCGCCTGCGATCAGAATCAGGGTGGAAATACGTACCTGCGTCATGCGCTCAACCGGTCCCCCGGCCCACATTGTGATGAATCCGACCAGCGCTTGGACGAAAAAAAACCAGGTTAAGGCAATCCATGGGATCATGACATGGTATTGGAGACTGCTGAGGCCTTTCATTTTTGGCAGCTGCTCCACCAGCTCCTTGCAGTAGGACTCGGGATCGCTTCCGAATACATCCTCAGCACTTTTGCCTTTGGCTTGGGCATCCAGCAGGTGCTGGGCGATTTCGAGCAGCAGTTCCTCGCCTTTTTGCTCCTGCACGGAGCTGCTGCGGATATAGACAACCATGTCTTGGTAATAGCTCAGGTTGTTTGGCTTCATGGCATCCTGGAGTCGGTTGTTCTCTTTGATCATCTGTTTGGTATTCATCTTCACTGTCCTCCGCGGGTTAGAATATGGTCTACACTATCTTTAAGCGTTCCCCAATGTTCCTTGAATTGTTGAAGAACGTGCAGGCCTTTATCGGTCAAATTGTAATATTTGCGGGGCGGCCCCCCGGCACCGGGCGCCGGCCGTAGTGTACCTTCAATAAGCTGGTCTTTCTGCATGCGAAGCAGCAAGGGATAGATGCTGCCTTCGCTTACAAACGTGAGTCCGCTGTCTTCCAGCAGCGTGCTAATCTCATAACCATATACCTCCCGATGCTCCATAAGCGAGAGAATGCAGCCTTCGAGAATGCCTTTTAGCATTTGACTTTGGGTGGTCATGAATGGGGTTATCCTCCTTCAATTATATTGCTATGCAAGGTAGTGGGGCGCATTGAGGCTGGGCTACGAATGAGAATGATCAATGACGAGTGATGGCGATGGTGGATGAGAAAGACAATGACGAACGACAAATGATAATGACCAATGGCAATGGCGAATGACAATGGCGAATGACAATGGCGAATGACAATGAACAATGGCGAATGACAAAATAGCAATTGACCAATAAAGAATAAAGAATAATGAATAATGAATAATGAATAGCGAACGAACAACGAAAAATAAATAACGAATAGCCAAAAGCCAAAAGCCAAAAGCCAAAAGCAAAAACCAAAAACCAAAAGCAAAAACCAAAAACCAAAAACCAAAATCAAAAGCCAAAAGTAATAGCAATAGCACAATAGCAATAGCAACCAGTCAATACGCACCTTGTTCCTTACAAAATGAATGTCCTTGCAACTACCTTGTTATGCAATATATCATAGCAGCAACATACTTGCAATGCAAGGTAGCTAGAAAATATATGTCGTATTCGTGAACCAGGTATAATTCCCCGGCTCCTATTTCACAATAATAAGCATTCTAAGCAATAGACGACACTCTAAACATTTAGGGATAAGAAGGAGGAGTTCTCAGGTGAGTGCTAACTTTTATGACGATGAATTGCATGGTGGAGACGCTGTGCCGGCAAACGGGCAAGAGGTTGTCGCGGGCAGCAGTGCAGCGGATGGGATATTTGGCCAGGCATACGCCTCCGAGGGTGATGAAACAGATCTGTCTGCCTCATCCTTATGGGAGAACGACCCTGTCGGGAAGACCTGGATGAACGATTGGAGCGGACGAGAAGAGACCCATGCGATGTTTCGCCAGAGCTATGAGTAGAGGTTAAAGATGCGGTGCGAAAACTGAATGAAGGTTGAAGTGGACAAGAAGAGTTGCACGCTGGGTTTTGCAGAGCCGCGAGTGGATGCTGAATGGACCATTCCTTAACCTATGTAGCTTTAGTAGAAGGTTGAATCGCTGCATAAGGTTGATTTTTAGGAGCCAAGCATGGCTATAATCTCGCCTCGCTTCAGTCAAAATCCACTCGCATCGCACTATCATATCCCACTATCTTATCCTTACACTGCAGTTCGCCGTCTGCCATTTGCGTTGACAATCCTTAATCACGATGCTAAGATAAGTTTAATTAATTCATATTAATCTTATCGGAATTATTAATATTATGATTACGGTGCGTTATCGCAAGGAGGAATCGGCATGGAACGGCAAATTACAATCCGGCATAATCAAGAGGAACTTACGGCAACTATCCATTACCCATTAAAAGAATCGGCCCAAGGCGGCCGGTGCAATCGGGTACCGTTGGTCATCATCTGCCACGGCTTTGTTGGAAGCCGGATCGGCGTGGACCGACTGTTTGTCAAAACGGCGCGTGCGTTTGCCGAAGACGGGTATATGGTGATCCGGTTCGATTATATCGGATGCGGAGAGAGCTCGGGCAATTATGGCAGCGAGGGGCTCGACTCGATGATTGCCCAGACGCGTTCCGTTCTCGATTATGGACTCAGCTGTACCGATGTCGATCCGACGCGCATCACACTCATTGGACATAGCTTGGGCGGCGCTGTCGCCCTGCAGACCGCCGTTCGTGACCGGCGCGTGAAGAATCTGATCCTGTGGTCTGCGGTAGGATACCCGTTCAATGATATCGTCAAAATCACCGGCCGCGATGTGTACGACACCTCTGTTAAGTCGGGATCCGCTGATTATTTGGGATACTCGTTTACCCCGGTCTTTTTCGAGTCATTGGCACAGGGCCAGCCTTTCCAGGAAGCGATCAAGTTTACGGGCAATGTGCTGGTGATACATGGTACCTCGGATGAAGTCATTCCGGTGGACTACGCTTTCCTGTTTCAAAAAGTGTTCTGGATGCGCCAGGAAGGCCGCTGCGATAAGGAGATTATCTTCCAGGCTGATCACACGTATTCCGCCGGGCCTCAGCGCGAGCTGCTCCTTCAGCGGACACGGGATTGGTTGAACGAACAGGAGAACATTCAGCAGGAATGGCAGCACTGGATGATTTAAGGGAGTTATTTGGCATAATGGGCGATTTAACGGTACAATAGAGTTGTCCCTTGATTTTGAAGCTGGAGGTGGCATCGATGACGTTACCTGCTTTATTTATTGCCCATGGTTCGCCGATGATGGCCCTGGAGGACAACGAGTACACCCGCTTCCTTGAGCAGTTGGGGCGGGAGCTGCCTGCACCTAGGGGCATAGCTGTATTTTCTGCCCATTGGGACGATCCGGATCAGCGGCTGACCGAAGATGCCGAGCATGGTACGATGCATGATTTTTACGGATTTCCGGAGGAAATGTACCATATCACGTATCCTGCCCCAGGCAGCGCGGAGCTGGCAGCTGAGATTCGTCAGCGTTTTGAGGCAAACAATCTGCATGCCAAAGCCGTGACCGGCCGTGGACTGGACCATGGGGTATGGGTCATTCTGCGCAAAATGTACCCCGATGCGAATATTCCCGTGGTGGCCTTGTCCGTGGACTCCAAGCGCTCGCCTAACGAACAATATTCCATCGGTGCGATGCTGTCCGATTTGCGTGAAGAAGGCATCCTGATTATCGGGAGCGGCGGTTTGGTGCACAATCTGCGGATGGTGCATGAGAGCGATGAGCCTGATGAATGGGCGGCTGCATTCGATGAATGGATTGCGAAGCAGCTGACGGAATGGAATCTGAGTAATCTGTTTGCGTTTGACAAAAAAGCGCCTCATGCCGGCGATGCTGTCCCTTCCTATGGACGGGAGCATTTTGTCCCTTTGTTCTATGCAATGGGAGCTGCCGATAACGGCCGCAAGGCAAAGCGATTGTTTCAATCTTACCAATATGGCAGTTTGAGTCTAAACTGCTGGTCATTCGAATAATGAGATGCCGGGCTTGGTTCACAAGCTCGGCTTTTGTTGTGTTTGAGGGGATATGTGGGGGATTTCTGTAGGCAGCGAGTCGGAGTAGATGTCTGTGGGAAGAAGCAGGAATAATGGGGCTGTTATTGGGTAACCCGTGCACTTGGTCAGTCCGTCGGCCCGGCAGTATCGGACCTTAGATCCGCTATTTTCGCTATCGGCTCGTTTTTGCGGGGTTTATCGGACACACGATCCGTTAAGTTGCGGATAATCGGCAAAATGATGGCCTAATTCGGTGATTAACGGATCTCCGGTCCGTTAGTGTTAAAAAATGGGTGCTTTTAGTCAAAATAAGGTTCTCTGAGTCCGCTAAAATTGTAAATCGCTCTGAGTGTCGTATGTACACTCGATGTATGACAACGCTCGAACGTAAGTACAACACTCTTCGGACCTCAGATCCGCTATTCTCGCTATTGGCTCGCTTTGCGGGTTTTATCGGACACAGAATCCGTTAAGTTGCTGATAATCGGCAAAATGATGGCCTTATATGATGAATAACGGATCTCTGGTCCGTTAGTGTTAAAGAAATGGTGTTTTTGGTCAAAATAAGGTTCTCTGAGTCCGCTAAAATTGTAAATCGCTATGCAGTGTCGTATGTACACTCGATGTATGACGACGCTCGAACGTAAGTACAACGCTCTTCGGACCTCAGATCCGCTATTTTCGCTATCGGCTCGTTTTTGCGGGGTTTATCGGACACACGATCCGTTAAGTTGCCGATTATCCGTAAAATGATGGCCTTATATGATGAATAACGGATCTCTGGTCCGTTAGTGTTAAAGAAATGGTGTTTTTGGTCAAAATAAGGTTCTCTGAGTCCGCTAAAATTGTAAATCGCTAGGTAGGGCCATATGAAAGATGCTCGAACGTAAGTACAACGCTCGGAAGTAAGTACAACACTCTTTGACCTCAGATCCGCTATTTTCGCTATCGGCTCGCTTTTGCGGGTTTTATCGGACACAGAATCCGTTAAGTTGCTGGTAATCCGTAAAATGATGGCTTAATTCGGTGAATAACGGATCTCTGGTCCGTTAGTGTTAAAGAAATGGTGTTTTTGGTCAAAATAAGGTTCTCTGAGTCCGCTAAATTGTAATCGCTCTGAGTGTCGTATGTACACTCGGATGTATGACAACGCTCGGATGTATGACAACGCTCTAACGTATGGCAAAGCTCCAACGTATGACAAGCTCCAACGTATGACAAAGCTCGAACGTATGAGCTCCAACATATGCCACAACAAAAACAGCCCGGCTTGATTGCTCAAGTCGGGCTGTCTAATCAATAGAGTAGAATTTATCTTCTACAGTTAGCTACTTACCGTGTTATGCCGTTTGTTTTTTGAACGGTGTGTGCGTGGTTCCGTCGCCCTTGGTTGTTTTATGGGTCATTTTGTTCCACAGGCCGCGGAGGTAAGGGAGAACCCAACGGTCGAAACCGATTTTACCGGCGTTGGCAGCAGCGACGATGATCAGTACTTCAAGCAGCAGCATTTGGGCGTTGGTGCTCACGGTGCCCGAGAAGAGGAATGCGGCGTTCATCACAAGTCCCATCAGAGCAGCGAAGGTGGTGAAGGTACCGAGTATCAGACCGACCCCTACGAGGAACTCACCGAGCGGGATGATAACGTTGAAGAGCTTCACGCCCGGCAGTGCTCCGTGTTCGAGAAACGCTGCCCACCAGCCTTGTACAGCGGGGTGATCGCCGGTTGCTTTGGCAATCGCGCCTTGCAGGAAGCCCCCTGCGTCAAATCCGCCCGTCAATTTACCCCAACCTGCCGTCATCCATTCATAACCGATGTAGACCCGAATGATGGTCAGCAGCCACATTGCCAATTTGTTTGTTCTCAGCCAGGTGTTAAACATATAAACCACTCCTTAAAAGTATGATTTCTTTTTTATGAAAGCTTCCTTGCCAATTCTCGGATGTGCCTAAGTTCTGCGATGCTGTTCTTTAGGAAGATGATCATCTCTTTCATGTCTTTATTATAAGTGAAATAAATCACAATATATGTGATTTAAATCACATTAGTGATAAATATCATAAAAAACTTTATATTCGTGAGTTGGCAGGTGGTAAGTTACAGGTGGCAAGCGGTAGGGATAACAAGCGCAATATAGAATGGGGGAGAAATAGAGGACAAGGAGATGTGTAAGCTAACAGTATGATGCTGATAGTGAAGAATGGCTGCTTGCAGGATGGTTGCCAGTAGGCTAATAAGCAGTAAGCAGTAAGCAGTAAGCAGTAAGCAGTAAGCAGTAAGCAGTAAGCAGTATGCAGTATGCAGTAAGCAGTAAGCAGTATGCAGTATGCAGTAAGCAGTAAGCAGTATGGAAGCAGTAAGTAGTAAGTAGTATGCAGTGTGAGTAAGTAAGGGCAAAGTCAGTAAGTAATAAACACGAAGAGAGTAGTAAGTGCAAAACCAGCAGCCAGTGAAGTGGTAAGCTCAGAGACAGTAAGCAATAAACAAAGCAGTATGTAGTAAATGCAAAACCAGTAATAAGCAAAGTAGTAAGAGAGCAAAAAGAAGTACGCAGTAAGCAGTAAGTAGTAAGCGCAAAGCAGCACCTAGTACGTGGAGCGTGTGGATAGAGGAAGGAGGGATATCATATCGCTAGAATCATTGGGTTCGGTGTGAATTTGTTAAAAGGGGCAAATTGTTTATAAGACACGGATGACCGGTACCGATGGCCGCGATCACCCGTAGATTTATTGATGAAGGCAAGCAGTAAGAGATCGGAGAGAGGAGAACCTTCAAACTTTCTGTAAGACAGATGAAACGAGTTGGAGTAGCCAGGCGAGAACTTCTCATGATGAGAAGCAAGCGGCCGCCTTGTGATTACTTTGGCTTTTTCGTTAGTTTACTCCCGTATTCCTTGTAACTTCAGATCGCTTGATTCTGTAGAGAGGACGGGTCGCTGCTGATTTTTGCTTTGCGCGTGAATTTATCTTGGAGGTAGGGCATGAGCCAGCGGTCAATCCCGATCTTTCCGCTGTTGGCAGCCGAGAGGATGATCAGGAATTCAAGCAGCAGGAGTTGACCGTTGATGCTGATGGAACCAGAGAAGAGATACGCGGCGTTCATCACGAGCCCCATCAGCGCGGCGAACGCAGTGAATGTGCCGAGAATGAGGCCAAGCCCGACGAGGAATTCGCCCAAAGGAACGATGACGTTGAACCATTTGACGCCGGGCAGCGCGGCATGTTTTAGGAATACGGCCCACCAATCTTGAACCGCAGGCTGCTCACCCGTGGATTTGGCGATGGCCCCCTGCATAAATCCGCTTGCATCGAAACCTCCCGTTAACTTACCCCAGCCTGCCATCAACCACTTATACCCGACGTACACCCGAATGATCGTCAGCAGCCACATTGCGATTTTGCTTGATTGCAACCATTGAATAAACACCAGCACCACTCCTCCAATGAATAATCATTCTCTTTTTTGTTTTCAGATTTTTGCAAATTTGAAATTCGTAAGCTGCGACGAAAGCCGAAAAAACAGCAACGATCTATATAATGTCGTATCCTAACAAATTATTCATATTTGCAAAAATCTGTATTTAAATACAGTATTCGCATAGGCTGCGATTTGGCATAGGTTCTTGGCATGAAAAAAAGACGGCGGAGAACCGGAGTTCTCCACCGTCTTTGTATGATCGTTACGATGTTAAGCTGTTCGCTTTTTCAGATGAGTTGTCGGCGCTTTGGGCTCATGACCGCGGTGGGTCATTTTATTCCACAGGCCACGAAGGTAAGGGAGTACCCAACGGTCGAGACCGATTTTACCAGCGTTGGCAGCAGCGACGATGATCAGCACTTCAAGCAGCAGCATTTGGGCGTTGGTGCTCACGGTGCCCGAGAAGAGGAACGCGGCGTTCATGACCAGTCCCATTAGGGCGGCAAAGGTGGTGAAGGTACCGAGAATGAGTCCGAGACCTACCAGGAATTCACCGAGCGGGATGATGAAGTTGAAGAGCTTCACGCCCGGCAGTGCCGCGTGTTCGAGGAACGCTGCCCACCAGCCTTGTACGGCGGGGTGATCGCCGGTTGCATTGGCAATCGCACCCTGCAGGAAGCCCCCGGCATCAAATCCGCCGCCTGTCAATTTACCCCAACCTGCTGTCAGCCATTCATAACCGATGTAGACCCGAATGATCGTCAGCAGCCACATTGCCCATTTGTTTGTTCTCAGCCAGTTGTTAAACATATAAACCACTCCTTAAGTGAGTTTTGATTTTTTGGATTAGGACATTACGTTGTTTCTAATGTCGTTGTTGTTGGTTCTTGTTGCCTTGGGAAGTGATCACCTTCTCTATGTCTTTATTATAAGTGAAAATATTCACAATACACGTGATAAATATCACAAAGTTGTGAACGTTTCGGTATGAGCGCTCCGCAGAGGGGGTTATATCCAATGTGGGCACCGATTTCTGGGTGCGCGATGCCTAGTTAGGAGCACGCTTGGATGGCTGTCAGGCTGCCATTCACCTGCTTTCTGCTTAGAGCCATAAAGTACTGCTATATCTATGTCATCATGTTATCCATTATCTGTTTGTTACGTTTAACGATCATTGTTGGGGGTTGTTGACTCCAACATTATCAGCGATGCGATCAAGACGAAGCTTTTTGTCCAAAATGTTTTAGCACATCCATTTCATGATGGATTTCATAAAACCCTAAACCTATAAAGTAACAGGCAGCACAGGAGAAAGGATTAAAGATTGTCCTCGATTGTTTCCGAGAAGCCTGTTGTTTGAATCAAGCGATATAGAAAATAGAGAGCTCGCGCCTGAAGTTTGATCGTTTTGTGCAGGTAAGCTTGAATACTTTCAGAAAGCTTCATCGCATGCTCGATGTTCTCTAGCTCTAAGCGTGCAATGGATTGTTTTAAGTTTACGGTTTCCTCGGAATAAACGGAGCTCTGCAGTACCTGAATCATCCTAATTTTAAAAAGATGCGATTCATTATAAAGACGGTAATCGTTATCAGGGTCTCGCTTAGCAGTGAACAGGCCGCTCTGCTCCCAGTAACGGATTGCCGATTTAGGAGCCCCCGTTCGTCTGGAAACCTCGTGGATGCTGAAATATTGGTTAGAGTCGTTAGCTCGACTACCTTCAGAACACGATTTCAACTCCCTTACCAGTTGATCCAAACTTACTTTTTCCCGATGCAGCATAACCTCTCGATCCCTGACGATCCACAATGCGTCATCCAACTCATTTCGCCCAAGACAATGCATTACCTCGCTCGTTACTTCCATACCGAATGCGGCAGCCATGGCTTGAATACATGCCAGATAAGCTTCATGCCGTTCTGTGTACATCCGATATCCATTTGAAGATCGATCTGCAGGAGGTATCAACCCCTTCGCTTCGTAGTTCCGTAGAGTGCTGCTACTTAACCCGTATTTCTCTGCCAGTCTTTTGGGTCGAAAGCTCATGTGATCCCACCTTCGTAAAAAATGCACAACATTAAAACCATTGTAATGTAATTCTGGATTTTTTATTGATTTCCTTCATATTTACCTCCTAAACCTTCCAATTGGCTTTCATGTTGTATGATGAAAATAATCCAATTCAAGGAGGAGTTTATATGACAGTAAAACCAGTATTGCGTTCGGACATGACCATTGAGGAGATTTGTGTGGCAGGTAATCAATATATTGAATCGGTATGGAAAACACGATACGATTCGATGTTTGATGAGTTAACGATCGCTTTTCGTGAAATCGAGGATGCTGCCTATGGGCTCTATTTGGATCAGTTGATGCCCGCACTATTTGAGAGCCTTGAAGACGCCGGGTTCGAAGCAATGGAGCCCCTCAAGGAGCATGATTTCATCATCGGGAAATGTTTGCTATTTCGCAATTCGCTTGAAAAATGGGGAACCGAGGAAAATAGGTCTAGAATATTCTGGAACGTGATACGTAGTAAGAATGGTCAACAACCCATTGGAACCTTATTGACGGAAATCCCTCATTCTCATCTGAAGTTCGACATTCCTAGGGCACCTGTACTATATTCGCTGAGCGAATATGAGAGGGAGCAAATCGCGCGAGGGATTCGACGGATTAAGGAATAAGAATTTAGGGTAGGGGACTATTCCTATTACGATGCATTGAACGGTGAGTCGTTCGAAGATCAAGTATTGTATCATTATGAGGTCATCGGGGCCAACTACCGCTCTGAGGGATGCCGGCGATGAGAAATCGAAGGGACCCTCACGATCGGTGACCTCTTGGCTTTAGCAAGCCGTATCATTGATGTGGGGTTGCTCCTAACATAATAGGAGTTATCTTTGCCCAAAAAAGGCGCCCTGGCTATGGGCGCCTTTTTTTATATTTATCGTTGATTTCCTTTTTAAGGCCTCCGTGGCGCTCCAATACTGCTACGTTTACTGAGGTCAGAAGTCTGGGTATTAATGAGACCATTAAAAGATCCTCCAAAAGGGTCGGTGTTATATTGATAAATCCAAATCCACCTACAACACCAAGTGAATCAGGAAAAGTTTTATTACTTTCTGCCATAGGAGGCTGGGCTGTACACTCTTTTTAGAGACCGAAGTAGCATGCTTCTTCACAAAATTCGCATCCTCCTCACTTAACTCTTCTCCGACCTCATAACGATCGTTAATTTCATTCAACTTTTCTCGAATTTGAAGATCGGATAATCCTTCTTCAGGCGCTGCGAATGCCATACCAACTGCGCTAAGAGTTAGTCCCATAACAAGTAATGGTATCAAAGCCAGCCTCATGATTTTCTTTAACATAATAAATCCTACCTTTTTGTATTTTGAACCTTATTAATTGTGGATCTAATAGTATAAACACCTAGAAACAGGAAAAAGTTATGGGAAATATTAAACTATGGAAGACCTTAATTTAAGAGAAAAAAAGAGGGGAATTCAGATCAACTCCAATTACATATGTCCAAAATATAGCCTTTGACTAAGCAAAGAAGAAAAGGACCTGCGGTGTCAGGTCTTTTTCTTTAGTGAACATCGAAGACTTGCTTTAAGAAATCGGGTTACCTTTGATATTCATCTGGATGTTTCCTCTTCTATATACAGACAAAGGACGATACAGACAAAGCACGGATTTTGTGATTAAATGTAAACTAAAGTTGAATTGTCGGTTGGGAATTTTGGGGAAATAGGTTGGAAATTTAGGGTAATGAGTAATGGGAGCGTTCATAGGGGGAAACCATATGTTTAGCAAAGGGTCTTTGTCTTTCCGTAAATTCGCGTGGAGGACAAGCTTGTTGTCCATGGCGACAGTATTGCTGCTGTCCGGATGCAGCGGCGGCGGTAAACAGCAGGCGGAACCAACGCCGGCACCAGTGGTGGAGGCTCCGGTCGAGCAGCCGGTCGAAGTGCCTCAAGAGGAAGCGTCCTCTCCATATAAGGCACCGCTGACCGGAATGCCGTTAGAAGCGTCACTGACGCAGCGGCCGCTGGCCGTTATGATCAATAACGCACCGGCGGCAAGGCCGCAGTCGGGTCTGGGACAAGCGGACATGGTATATGAAGTGCTGGCGGAGGGAGGGATCACGCGACTGATCGGCATATTCCAAAGCCAGAGCGGGATTGAGAAGATCGGGCCGATTCGCAGCATTCGTCCTTATCTGATCAATCTAGGCGAGAGCTACGGCGGGGTGCTTGTACATGCTGGAGGCAGCCCTGAAGCTTATAGCATCATCCAAAAGCAAGGCAAGCAGGATATGGACGAGATCGGAAATGCAGGCGCCTACTTCTGGAGGGCCAAGGACCGCAAAGCGCCGCATAATCTGTATTCCAGCGACGAGAAGCTCCGTGAAGGAGCAGCGAAGCTCAATTATGGCAACGACGTGAAGGTGCCGCAATATTCGTTCTATTCCGAGCCGACGGCTGCAAGCGGCGATGGTGCAGAGGGAACGGCGCCAGTGGGTGTTGTTTCCGGTGAACCCGGGGAGAAGGTAGAAATCAAATTTTTACTAGACAGTTATGTGGTGGCTTATCAGTATGACGGTTCGTCCAATACGTATAAACGGTGGGTCAATGGATCGCCGCATGTGGATCTCAACGATAACGTTCAGCTGGAGGCCGCGAATGTCATCGTGCTCGGGGCGGATCATAAAGTGCTGGATGATGTGGGCCGGCTTGCCGTGAATGTGGAAACGGGCGGGAAAGCGATGCTGTTCCAGCGCGGAGAAGTCATCGAGGGGCAGTGGGTACGTGCAGCGGGCGATGCGATTCGTTTCGTGAAGGACGGCAAAGAAGTGCCGTTGGTACCAGGAACAACGTATTTCAACATTGTGCCGAATTCGCCTTCTTTTGAAAGCCATGTGACAATCTCGAATCCTTGATGCGCAAGAAGTGGTTGGAGGATGCTGTGTCGGGATAATTTGCACGCCTACGGAGATGTTAATAGGCAAGGGAATTGAAGCGATATCCATGCATCTTCTATTTTGTTAGTTCCTTACATTTTTGAGTGTTACTTTTCTATACACACCCTGCCATGGATGTGATAAGATAGTCAAGGTTGTCTATCTTTTGAGGGCGTTCGCGGCAATTTATCGAAAAAAGGGGTTAAGAGTATGAAATTGAAGAAGAAGGATATATTCTTCCAAACGCTGGAGAATATGGCCGATACGGTGGTACAAGCCGCAGATTATTTTTCGCAGCACGTTTCCAATCTTCAAGATGTGCTTGAATTTGCCAATGAAATGAAAAAATACGAGTCCCAGTGTGATACCTATACGCATACCATCATTACTGAGCTCAACAAAACGTTTATCACGCCAATCGAACGCGACGATATTATGGACCTGACAACCAGCATGGACGATGTGATGGACGGATTGGAAGCAACGGCATCCCGTTTCTATATGTACAATTTGGGGAAACCTGACGAGTACATGGTACAGTTTGCCGAAATTTTGCGTCAATCGGCTTACGAAATTCAGAAGGCCATTCATTTGCTCTCTCAGAAAAAACTTCTGGCTATTCGTGAGTACACGATCCGCTTGAACGATCTGGAGAACCAAGGCGACGAGCTGCTGCGCATCTGTATCAAGGATCTGTTCGCCACCGTCTCTGACCCGATTCTGCTGATCAAGAAAAAAGAGATTTACGAACGTCTTGAAACGACCACGGACACCTGCGAAGACGTGGCAAATATGCTGGAATCCATCATTATGCGCAACTCGTAAGGGAGTCCTGAACAATGGATACAACGATGTTAGTATTAGTAATTGTTGTTTTTTTGGCGCTTGCATTTGACTTCATCAACGGGTTCCACGATACGGCGAATGCCATTGCAACGTCGGTATCAACCCGGGCCTTGAAGCCGCGGGTAGCCATCTTGCTTGCAGCCAGTATGAACTTCATCGGTGCGATGATGTTCACAGGGGTTGCCAAAACCATCGGCGGCAGCATCGCGGATCCGACCAAGCTGGATAACGGGATCGAGGTTGTTATTGCAACATTGCTTGCAGCCATCATCTGGAACCTGGTTACCTGGTGGTTCGGATTGCCTTCGTCCTCTTCCCATGCCCTGATCGGGGCATTGGCCGGTGCGGTATTCGTCGGCGCGGGAAGCGACATGCTGAATTACGGCGGATTTAAGGATATCGTGTTGGCGTTGGTCCTATCGCCTGTCATCGCGTTTGTGATCGGTTATCTGGTCATGCAGCTGCTTAAGGTCATCTTTGCGAAGCGCAGCCCGCATACGGTGAATAAAGGCTTCCGTACGATGCAAATCTTTACGGCAGCACTCCAATCCTTCACGCACGGTACCAACGATGCACAGAAGGCGATGGGGATTATCACCTTTGCCCTGGTTACCTCCGGTCAATTGACGGAGATGGAAGTTCCGCTCTGGGTTAAAATTTCGGCAGCGACAGCGATGGCGCTCGGAACCTCGGTGGGCGGCTGGAAGATCATCAAGACCATGGGTACGAAAATTTTCAAAATCGAGCCGATCAACGGGTTCGCAGCTGACTTTTCGGCCGCATCCGTCATCTTCTCGGCGACACTGCTTCATCTGCCGATCAGTACAACGCATGCGATTACCTCGGCTATTCTCGGTGTAGGCTCAGCAAAACGCTTCTCCGCCGTGAAATGGTCCCTGGCAGGCCGCATTGTGGTGACTTGGTTTATTACGATTCCCATTACGGCTGTACTGGCAGGAGTCATCTTTAAAATTCTTTTCTAAAACATAATTACACATAGATCATGGATAGTAGTGGGCCAATCAGGAATCGATTGGCTTTTTTTGTTTAATGAAACCGAATTGTGCACAGGAAGGAGTGTTGATCATGATTCGCACGTTAGCGATTACACCAAGCTATGAAGCCGTAATCGGGCTTCCGCTCGAAGAGATTCGAATCGAGGATTATGCCTGGATCTGGGCCGATTTCAGTGAGCCCACGCCGGAGGAGGCACGGATGCTGGAGAGCTATTTTCATTTTCACCCGCTTGCGGTGGAGGATTGCCTGCATATCCTGCAGCGGCCGAAGCTGGATTATTACGAACAGATGCAATTTTTTGTCCTCCATGCCCTTCAGCCGGATACCTTGCAAGCCGTCGAGGTGGATCTGTTTCTTGCACCTTCGTTCATTGTCTCCTTCCACGAAAAGGCACTGCCCGAAATGAATGACGCTTGGGAACGCGTCACCTCGATCGCCCGCAAGGGTCCGCTGGGCCAGGACGGTCCAAGCTTCACGGCATATACCATCATGGATAAGCTGGTGGATCAGTACTTCCCAAGCTTGTTTGCCATCGAGGATGAGCTGGCGGAGCTGGAGAGCCGAGGCGAGAAGGATTCAGTGGAGGAGCTGATGAATCAGGTGTTTGCGCTGCGTTCGAGGCTGCTTCGCCTGCGGCGGACGGTCGTGCCGATGCGGGATCTGCTGTACCGGATCGTGAACTCGCAGCATTTGGAGCACCACGCGCACCATGCTTATTTTTCCGACATCTACGATCATCTGCTGAAGCTGGCGGACATGATCGAGGCCGACCGCGAGATGACGGCGGATCTTCGGGACAGCTACATATCGGTGAATTCGAACCGGATGAATACGATCATGAAGACCTTAACGGTGATCACGACCATCTTCATGCCGCTCACCCTGATTGCCGGGATATATGGGATGAATTTTGAGAACATGCCGGAGCTGGAGTGGCATTACGGATACTTCTTCGTGCTTCTTCTCATGTTTGTGCTCGGCGGCGGCATGGTGTTGTGGTTTATGCGCAGAGGCTGGTTTAAATAGAGAGGTTCATTTTGGCGTGAACATGGTGATGCCATTCGGAAGTAGAGGTTGGTTAGCCAGCGTATCGGTCGGTCCAAGTCCTTGCCAAGTCCTTATCTGATGAGGGGAAGGTTGTCCTGCACCATAAGACCAATGCTAAATCGCTGGGGTTTCTTGTTTCTCCGTAAGGGGTAAAGGCTTGCAGAGGAGGGACTGCATATGAAACTTAGGCTCAGACCACATCCCAAGAAGCGTTCATCGCATCATCCAGATGAGCCTTTGCGTTCCCGGCTGCGGCGCCGGATGCTTCGCTTGGCATGGAAACGAAAACGAAAGCTGGCCGTGACGAACCGCTATGAGGTGGGCATGGTCATCAGCGAGATTGCGACCGGCCTGTTGTTCATCACAGGCAGCATTCTCATGTTCTATCCCCATATGAAGCGGATTCCGACCGTTCTGTATCTGGTGGGCAGCATTATGATGCTGCTGCGTTCCGGTCTGCGCGGTTCCTATTGGTTCCGGTTAAAATCACTCGAAAGCGTCGAGAATAAAGAAGCCGGCCCCGAAGAGGACTGGACGCGCTGATGAGGATCTCATCGTGTTGATGAAAAGGATATGGCTCCAGTCTAGGTAACCGACTGGAGCCTGCTGCATGATGTATGATGGTTCGGATGATCCCGCCTATGGTGAGCTTCAAACGTATATGCTAAACCAATCGTGACAGATATCCTTCGATGATCAGAGGCTGCGGTGTTTTTTGAAACTCATGGCAAAGGTTTAAAGTCTACCGATTTACATAGGTTAACGGCGACGTCTGCCTTTACCGGATGTTTTGCGCGAGCCGGAGCGGCGCCGGCTTCCCGAGGAACGGCGTCTTCTAGGTTTATATTCGTAGCCGTCTTCATTTTGGTCCGTAAATGCGCTTGGTGAGGATCCGCTGCCACCTCCGCCTTTCTTCTTGCCGAGTGCGCCTGCAAGCAGAGAGACGATGGGTGCAAGCTGCTGGAAGCCCTGCATGACCTTTTGTACCTTGCCAATGTTGTTCACGATGCCGTCGATGCCCCCCATCCGATCGATGAGGCCCTTGATGTCGCTCATATTGTTGACCCCAAGCCCGCCGAGGAGCTTGCCTAATCCGCCTCCACCGCCGCTGCCGCCTCCACCGCCGAGGAGACCTGCCAGACCGCCTCCGCCGGAATTCGTGGATGGAGCCAGAGCCGAAGCTGAAGCCTCCATGTCCGTTACACCGTCGGTATATGGATATAACGCGGTTTCACCGACTTCCGGATAATCGCTGTATGGCGTGATGCCAGGGTATGGCGATGGCGCCTGCGGCAGTGATTCATATTCATTAAGCGAACGCTGGTTGTTAGTGGGTCGGCGGTGATAATAGTGAGAATGACGCGTCATGATATCACTTTCCTTTTTGAGTTAAGATACTATACTGTATGATACGGGCGGGCGATGGGTTTAGGCGGATGTCCCGATTTTCGGGATAGGAGCGGAATCGGGCGATCGCCCAGGAAGATTTTGGCGAGCACTGAAGTGGTGAAATGTGAGCGTGCATAAGGGATGCTGCCCCTGGGTAATGGTTGTCCTGTAGTGCGTGAAATCGTTAATGCTTGAAAATACTAGTTCCGCTCGGGTACAATGGGAGTGCGAGTGTTATACACAGTAACAATAGGGGATGATCATCCAGTGCAATTAAAGAAGCTAAATGATAAAAGCATCGATCAATTATTCGAAGCGATATTAACCCTGGGCAGTGTGGAAGAGTGCTATGTATTCTTCGATGATCTCTGCACCGTTAACGAAATTCAGTCCTTGTCGCAGCGGCTGGAAGTGGCGCGCATGCTGGGCAAGGGATGCACATACAACCAGATTGAAGCAGAAACGGGAGCCAGCACCGCAACGATTTCGCGCGTGAAGCGCTGCCTGAACTACGGCAATGACGGTTATAAAATGACGCTGGAGCGTCTAGGACGTTAAAATATGACGAAACCGGGTGTGCTGGTTATTAGTCATGGTTCGCGTGAACAGAAATGGGTGTCGCTTGTGGACGAAGCCGTCCACAGATTGGCGTTCCGTATGGATATACCGGTCGTATCTTCGTACCTGGAACTGGTAGAGGGCCGTCTGATTCAGGACGGCATCACGGCCTTGGAAGACCAGGGTGTCACCGACATTGTGGTCATTCCGCTATTTGTCTCGTCCGGCAGCACACATGTCGACGAAATAGCTTATGCTATAGGAGCGAAGGTCGTTCCGGACATGGAGACGGACCTGGCGCCGGTTCGGGTCCAGTCCCGGATTCATTTTGGCACGCCGATGGACGACGACCCCGAGATTGCGGCTATGGTATGGGATAAGGTAAAAGAGCTGTCCGTGAACCCGGCCAAGGAGGTTATTCTCCTCGTCGGACACGGCAGCCGGCATGATCTGTTTCGCAGCCGCTGGGAAAAGGGTATTAACTCTTTGGCACAGCGAGTTAGCGAGGTAAGCGGAACAAGCGCAGATTATGCTTTACTAAGTCCCGGCGATGTTCGGGACAAGGTGACAGCATGGATGGAGCGCGGCTGCGATGTGATCGTAGCTCCGCTTTTTTTAAGTGAGGGGTATTTTACGGAGAAGGTTATACCCGATCGACTCGAGGGGCTGGAATGCCGATATTCCGGCAGAACCTTGCTTCCGCACCCGCTGCTGCCGCAGTGGATGGAGTCGCAGGCCAAGCTTCTTCTTCTATCCTTGAAATCATAAGTAGGTGGCGTATCGTTAATGAGAAATGCAAGGTTAATCTATAACCCAACCTCCGGCCGGGAGGAAATGAAGCGTCGGCTTGCTGATATATTGCACCGTCTGGACAGTGCTGGCATCGAAACCTCCTGTCATGCAACAACCGGAGAGGGGGATGCGACCCGTGAAGCGGCGGATGCCGTCGAACGCGGATACGATCTGGTGATCGCAGCCGGCGGAGACGGTACGCTCAATGAGGTCATCAACGGGATGGCCGGCAGGGATAACCTCCCGCCGCTCGGTATTTTCCCGCTGGGCACCACGAACGATTTTGCGAGGGCGCTCGGCATCTCGAAGAACTGGGAGGAGTACTGCGATCTGGTGATTCGGGGCGAGACGCGTCCGATTGACGTGGGCAAAGCGAATGATCGTTACTTCATCAATATTGCGGGCGGCGGTACGCTGACCGAGCTCACCTACGAGGTGCCAAGCAAACTGAAGACGATGATCGGGCAGCTGGCGTATTATTTGAAGGGGATCGAGAAAATGGTCAGCCTCGCGCCGCAGGAGCTCATCATCAACGCCAGCGGTCATCCGGCGATCCATGACGAGTTCATGGTGTTCCTCATTGCGAACAGCAACTCGGTCGGCGGCTTCGACAAAATCGCACCGGGCGCGAGCATCGACGACGGCTTGTTCGACGTCATTGCCCTGCGCAAGTGCAATCTGGCGGAGTTCGTACGCGTGGCTACGCTCGCCCTGCGCGGCGAGCATATCAATGACAAGAGGGTCGTGCATTTCCGCACCGACTATATGGAGGTCGTATCTCCGGGACCGGTTCAGCTGAACCTGGACGGCGAGTTCGGCGGCGTCCTGCCAGGCACGTTCCGCGTTCTGCCGCAGCACTTAAGGATTTTTGGCTGAGATGTTTGGCTGGTAGAGAGGCGTAAGGCATCGGGGCGCGTAAGGCGTGATGGTTGCTGCCGATGGCTCAGTGTGTGGACTGTTAGCATTAGCGATGGATAGGCGATTGGGGCGATGGGTCATTTTAAATGATGGAACAGGCCGAGGATCGCCGCTTAGACTCCAGGCTCTTGTAAGTAAATGATTGGATTTGCAGGCTGGATGGATTGAATAACATACGAGGCTCCCGTATAATGATGGACGTGAGCTTGTGCGCTAAGCTCCCTTGGGGGAGCTTTTTGTTGTTTAAGCGAGTGAAGGTTAACGGAAGATCATCCGCTTTGATTATGGATGGTGTTCCGATTGGGAATATAGAGTAGTAAGGGACAAGTTGAACGGAAAGAAGTGAACAGCACATCATGAAGAAGAACCGCAAGGGAAGCGACACGCGCCGCCGCGGCAAGCCGGCGGCTTCGGCGGCCCTCCTGGACCTGCCGGTGGCGAAGAACGACGAGGTCGTGATCGATATTATAGGAATGAACCATGACGGGGAAGGAGTCGGCCGTGCGGACGGCTACACCCTGTTCGTTCAGGGCGCCCTGCCGGGCGAGAAGGCCCGGGTGAAGGTGCTCAAGACCAAGAAGCAGTATGGCTACGCCAAGCTGCTGGAGCTGGTCAAGCAGAGCCCGAACCGCATCGCGGCCCCATGCCCCATCTACGACCAATGCGGCGGCTGCCAGCTGCAGCATATGAGTTATGCCGGACAGCTGGAGTGGAAGCGCCAGCTGGTGGTTGACAACCTGGAGCGGATCGGGAAGCTGCGGGTGGTGCGTGAGGCGGCAGGTGGTGCTGGAGAGGCACGTGTGGGCGACGAGCGGAGTGGCACAGATGGTGGAGTGGACAATGAGATTTCTGAAACCAATGGGGCGAATCCTGCCGTGTCCGGCGTTGGATCAGATCAAGAGGGGATCCTCGTGCGTCCGACACTCGGCATGAACGAGCCTTGGCGCTACCGCAACAAGTCCCAGGTGCCGATCGGCGTAACGGAAGGCGGCCTGGTCGGCGGCTTCTACGCCCGGGGCAGCCACCGGATCGTGGACATGGAGACGTGCCTCATCCAGCACGAGCAGAACGACGAAGTGGTCAGCCACGTCAAAGCCATCGGGCGGAAGCTAGGCATCACCGCCTACAATGAAGAGACAGGTCAAGGCCTGCTTCGCCATGTGGTGGTGAAGATCGGTTTTGCTACCCGGGAGATGATGATTGTGCTCGTGACCAATGGCGAGCGGATTCCGCGGGTGAACGAGTGGGTCGCTGCGATCCGTGAGGAGCTCCCGGCTGTGGTGAGTGTTTGCCAGAACGTGAACACACGCAAGACGAACGTTATTTTCGGGGATGTTACCCGCGTCCTATGGGGACGTGAAGTCATCCATGACTATATCGGGGATGTGAAGTTCGCGATTTCTGCGCGTTCCTTCTACCAAGTGAACCCGGCTCAGACCGAAGTGCTGTACGGCAAGACGGTGGAGTATGCGGGGTTAACCGGAGAGGAGACCGTGATCGACGCCTATTGCGGCATCGGGACGATATCCCTGTTCTTGGCCCAGCTTGCCAAGAAGGTGTATGGGGTCGAGATCGTGAAGGAAGCGATCGAGGATGCGCGTGCCAATGCAGAACTGAACGGTATGAAGCATGTGGAGTTTGAAGTCGGCGCGTCCGAAGACGTGATTCCGCGCTGGAAAGAGCAGGGCATCGAGGCCGATGTCATTGTGGTCGATCCGCCACGTAAAGGGTGCGATCCGCGTCTCTTGGAGACGATTCTTGAGATGAAGCCGGAACGGGTTGTGTACGTGAGTTGTAATCCTTCCACACTGGCACGGGATTTGCGTGTGTTGGAGGATGGCGGGTATCGGACGGTGGAGGTAACGCCGGTGGATATGTTTCCGCATACGACACATATCGAAAGCGTTGCTTTGTTGTTGAAAAATTAATACAGGGTTGAAATCTCCTTTGTATAAAGGATTTAATCGGTGGTACAGATATATAAAATTGATTGATACAGCATCAAAAATGGTTCTTTGATGTGAAATTGATGTGAAAAAGTTAATTAATCCCCAGTAAATGGTGATAATTCGACACAAAAAAAGACACTTTCAGCATTTAGCCGAGTGTCTTTTTTTCTTGCTTATCTTTACGAGAAGTAAACAGCGAATCGAATTTATCAGCTGCAGCTTGATCAGCTGAACGGAGAGCATGGCCATAAATGTTCATTGTGGTTGTGATGTTGCCGTGACCTAACCGCTCTGAAATAATCTTAGCGTGTACACCTTGGTTAATGAGTAGTGTTGCTGATGTGTGCCGTAGATCGTGAAAGCGAATGTACCGCAACTTGTTCTTTTGAATGAATTGTCTGAACCACAGATAAGGTCGTTCATGGTGAAACGGTGTTCCGTCAGTGTGTGAGAATATAAAATTCCATTCCCTTCCTTCCCGATCCGTACCATTCCAGGCGTCCTTAAGCTTATCACGTTCCTTGATCCTGTGGGCGTAGTATTCGCGAAGTTCCTCCAAGACAGAGCTGGGCAAAGACACTTTACGCTGAGAATTCTTGGTCTTAGGTTCTTTTACTATGATTTCGCCTTTAAGAGCTTGTACCAGCGTTTGGGATACATCAATAACGCCAGTTTTCCAGTCTATATGTTTCCACTCTAAACCAAGTAGTTCCCCGCGCCTCATACCCGTTGTTAGGGCCAAGGTAATCATCATGCGCCAATGGAAAGGTTCCTTTTCAAGCGCTTGGAGCAGCTGAGAGACTTCTTGTTCGTCATATGGAATGATTTCTTTATTGACGACCTTTGGCTTCTTCACGGACATTACAGGGTTAGCTTTAATGATCTTCCATTCCACAGCACGGGAGAATATGTTCTTCAACACGCGGTGATTTATTTGTATTGTTCCCGATGATAGTCCACCGCTCTTATTGTCCCCTCTGCCGCCATCCTTATCTAAGCTCTCCAAGAAGTCCACAATATGCAAAGGCTTTATATCCTCTAATTTCATATGACCGAAAGTAGGAAGGATCCGTTTCTTTAGGTGAGACTCATAAGCGATCCTTGTTTTATGTTCCAGATGCTTAACGGAATACTTTGAGCGCCACTCTTTTATAAAGGCATCGAAAGTCATCCTCTGTGGAGTGATATATTCGCCGGCTTCTACTTCCTGCCTAAACTTAGAATATTCATCATCTAAGTAGTTCTGTAATTTCTTTGTTGTTTTGAGTAGTGCTTCATCCGTCACGGTGATGGTTTTGGTTTTGCGACCATATTTTCCACTAGGTCCTTTGCCAGTATACACCGTAAAAAACCAAGAGTTTTCACCACGCTTTTGGATGTTAGCCATTCTTATCGTCCCTTCTAATAGGTTTATATTTTCCTTCTTTGATGGCTCTAATAATTGCTTTAGCACAGAGTTCATGAATGAAGTCTTGTGTTTCTTGTGGAAATTGATTGATGTGCATTCGTAATGTCTCCACGTTAGTTTATTATTGTTACGGAATAAGGGGAATAAGGGGAGTTAGTCTATAGCCCCTTATCGCATAAGGCTTCATAGGCTTTTCTTTTTCCTAAAATTACTTCTGATTAAGTGAATAATAACTAATTGATTGATAAGTACTACATTTTTTCTAAATATTCATCCAAATCACCGTCTTGAGAATGGATGAAAGCTTTAATTTCATTTCTTACAAACTCATCATCCATGAATTTTATTTCCATAGAGCTTTTATCTATTTTAATTGGGAGATCATATGTGACGTTTATTTCATTCAATGCAAAGTCAGTGATATTATTGAAAATTTCTTGTCTAAAAATCAAAGGAATCTTCTCGAGGCGGGATTTATCATTAATGGAAAAAACAACTTGTGTACGTCTCGGGTAGTTTTCTGTGTTTAACAAACCTAACATTGTAATTATTGTCTCGTTATGAAAAATCTCTACCTCGTAAAAACCTGAATATTTAGCTATTGCTATTCTCCCCCAATCTTCGGGTTTAGTTTGGTGTTTATTTGGGTGGGTGAAAATGTAATTAAATTCCACATCAGCATAAGTAAATAAATCACCTGGAAGAACGTCTAATAGCTTACAAATAGCATCCATTGTATCGAATTGAATTCCCTTTCCAGAATTATTTTGCAATGCGCTTAGTGTATTGCGAGATAACCCCGTTCTCTCAGATAACTCTGAAATATTAATACCTCTTTCAGCCATTAGAACAGCCAGATTACACTTTATCATAAATTATCACCAATTCCTTTAGTTTTGATTAAAAGTATAAACAATTTGCTAAATATATTCAACAATATATATTGACTTATATTTTTGCGTCTGATATCGTTATATCAACAAGTTGATCAGACTTCTGAACAATTTATCAGCATTTATAAACAAATTGTTATTAGTGCTCAAACAAGGTTGTGGAGAGAAGGAGGTGATTTTGTCTTGAATGAGAAGCCATACAACCCAGGTATGAGTGAAGAAGTCGAAAAGGACACGAATGATAATGCAAATAATAGGAGCTGAAAATTCATGGATGAATCCAAAAAAGTAATTAAGGAGTTTAGAAAATCATTAGAGAAGACTTACTTTCCTCAAGGCCCTTCCCAGGAAATGATGAAACTTTTGGATAAGGTCGAATCTGGACTGAATGCCACATATCAAGCCGGTTTAGTGGATGGATCAGATCAACTCCAATGGAACAATAATTCTTGTCTTGGTTTCGCGGTTATGGCTGCGGTCAGAATCGGAATGGATGAAGAGACGACTAAAAAACTCATTGGCGACATTCTTCACTCGTTTAATTTTGTAGGTCCTGAATTAGCGGCAGCTGTTTATTGCAATTCAAAATATAAATTGTAGAAAGGGAAGATGAACATGGAAAAGATTACTTACGCACAGTATTTGCAAGACAATATTGGTTCTCTCATGATGTCCGAATGTTTAGAGGTAATTCGCCAGGCTGAGCGCGGAGAACTGTCAGATTTGGATGTTGAAGAAGAGCTAACACCGGTTGTGGGGAATGTTCTTACGGAACTCTTTAACAAGGATCGTGAGACATTCGAATATCTGCTTGAAAAAATTAAAGTCGCGGCTGAACAGAGAGAGCGACTGGAAAAAGAAGAACACTTGAAATTTGAAATGTATCCGATGGGAGAAGCCCTAGATCTCCTTCCCAAATTCGGAAAAATACTGAACTACATTCGTGACGGATATGTCATTCATGATCATTGGTTGGATGCAGATGGAGTGTTGATTGTCGTGTTGGATGAGCCACAAGCAGAATAGACAAAAGGAGGGCGATTCACATGTATCAAATCACACTCAAAATGGCACGTATCAATAGTGGATTTTCGTTGGATCAAGCAGCCGAAATTGCCGGGGTAACTAAACGGACCTTGAAACGTTGGGAACAAGATAGTGGCAAAGCTAATCTAGTTTCAGCCGTAACTCTGTTGCGTGCTTACGGCACTTCAATGGAGCATGTTCGATTTGGAAGAGAAGAAGATGTATTGGAAGAATTGCGACTAAAACTAGATAAGGTGGTGGGTTAGATGACGAAAATCACATTAACTGTTGCTGAAGCCGCTGAGTTGATTGGAGTGTCACAAACAACAGTGTATACCATGGCCAGGGAAAAACAGATCCCACATGCAAGAGTTCGGGGACGGATCCTGTTCCATCGAGATGTGATAGAGTCTTGGCTGCGTGGTGAGCTCCAACAAATGAAACAGGCATAGGCGGTGACGTTCATGAACATCGATAAAATACCCACGGAATTAAAGGAAAGAAACCAATGGGTTTTAGCGAAGCTCGAGCAACGTAAAGGGTCAGATAAGCCAACCAAGGTTCCTTACACTGTAGATGGAGAGCGAGCATCCTCTACCGATCCCAATCGTTGGGCAAGCTTTGAGGAAGTATTAGCGGCGTACAACAAGAACAAGGGGGTTCTTTTAGGGATAGGATATGTATTTTCTGAAGGAGATCCGTTCACAGGGATTGATATAGATAACTGCATAGTGGATGGGAAGGTACAAGAGGATGTTGTCGAAATCGTAAAATCGTTGGATAGCTACACTGAACGTAGTCAAAGCAAAAATGGCCTACATGTAATTGTAAAAGGAAGAATCCCAGGACCGAGAAATCGAACGGGGAAGTTTGAGATGTATGACCAAGATCGGTTCTTTGTGGTAACTGGTGATCATGTGGCAAAGACACCAACAAGTATTGAACAACGACAGAGCGAACTGGCATGGCTCTATGATCTGTTGTTTGCCGGTAATAAACCTAATGAAAATATTGTCATAGAATCGGCTGTGACGATAGAAGATCAGGAAGTCCTAGAAGCTGCTAAGAAGGCTAAGCATGGTGAGAAGTTCGAAAGGTTATATTCCGGTCGGTGGAGTTCTTACAACAGTCAGAGCGAAGCAGAACAAGCCTTATGTAATATGCTTGCCTTTTATACCAGAAATACAGAGCAAATAGACCGATTGTTCCGAGCAAGCGGCCTAATGCGCGAAAAATGGGA
This sequence comes from Paenibacillus sp. GM2FR, assembly GCF_002803325.1. Classification (NCBI taxonomy): domain Bacteria; kingdom Bacillati; phylum Bacillota; class Bacilli; order Caryophanales; family Paenibacillaceae; genus Paenibacillus; species Paenibacillus sp. GM2FR. The sequence continues at coordinate 113,195 of NZ_MKZM01000010.1, forward strand.
ACGGGAAGATTACCGTAACCGAACCATATCAAAAGCTTTAGAAGGTGTGACTGAACAATACAAAGGCAAAAAGAACATATCAGATATTGAAATTAAATCATCTAACAACAGATTAACACAACTTCAGGATATTGACGAGTCCGAATATGAGTTCGTGTTTGATACGGTCGCTGAATGGGACGGAAAACTTGGCGAAATGGCATTACATGGTTTGGCCGGAGATGTTGTCCGATTAATCGATCCACACACTGAAGCAGACCCTGCCGCATTGCTCATCAACTTTCTGACGATGTTCGGAAACATGGTAGGAACTGGACCGCACTTTATGGTTTCGGGCGGTGAACATAGGATGAAGCTGTTCTCAGTTCTTGTTGGCGCGACCTTTAGAGGCAAGAAAGGAACATCATTAGAACCGGTCCTCAAGCTAATGAATGCTGTGGATGTAGAATTCAACGCACGGAAGAAGTCAGGGCTTTCTAGCGGTGAAGGTGTGATATATGCGGTGCGTGATGAGGTTGTCGAGCAACAGCCCGTGTATGAAGGTTCGGGGAAGCAGCGGAAGCCAACAGGTGAGTATGAAGAAGTAATAACGGATCCAGGCGTTAAGGAAAAACGGTTGCTGATCGTTGAGAGTGAATTCGGATCCGTGTTGAATGTATTGCGGCGAGATGGTAATACGCTATCGGCAATTATACGAAATGCTTGGGATGGTAGTGGGGACATTCGCACACTCACCAAGAATCCTATGAAGGCAACTGACACCCATATATCAATTCTAGGACATATAACACCGGAAGAACTTAGAAAGCTTCTTACGGGGAATGAAATCCATAACGGCTTTGTAAACCGGTTCTTGTGGCTATATGTTCAGCAATCGAAATCTCTTCCAAGTGGCGGAGAATTCCATAAAGTAGATGTCGGTCCAATTGTAGAGAGAATCAAAAATACGTTGGATTATGCATCCAATGGAATGCCGAGAGACGACAACGGAAACATCCTTCCCATGGAGCGAGATAACGCCGCTGCTGAGTTATGGGGAAGAATCTATGAACCAATCCAAAAGGACGCTAACGGCGTAATAGGGGCAGCTACAAGCCGGGTTATCCCTTATCTAATGCGTATTGCTTGTATATATGCCTTGCTGGATCAGTCGCATCTTGTAAGAGTAGAGCATTTAAGAGCAGCACTGGCTGTTTGGCAGTATTGTTACAAGTCCGTTGTATTCATTTTTGGTGAACAACAAGTCCAAGATGATCCAGTTATCACGAAGATAATAACAAGATTGAAAGATTGTTCAGAAGGTCTAAGTCTGACAGATGTTAACGATCTATTCAAGGGAACTGTGAAGAGTGGTGATCTACAAACTGCGGTGAAAAAAATGCAGGAGAATGGACTTGTTAGTGTTAGAACCATTCGAGGAAAGGGCAGACCAAAAAGAGTCATTCAGTTGAATATTGATTCAGGGGAAATAGCGTAATGGACATAGTCCCGGACTTATTCAGAACTTTATTTCTGAAAAATAGCGAACCGCAAACCATTGATATTAGTGGAGTTGTTGAGTATATCCCCTTAATCCCCTTTTTCTTAATCTTTAATATGAAAAGGTGATATCATGCCTACTGCTGACGAACTGATCTATGAAGCTGAGATAGAACAAATGGACAAGAGGGCGAGGGCCGCAGGGTTCCTCACTCTGTGTCCAGGCGAAGTCTATACATGTGAACTACATCGGACAACTCATGTATTCATAATGCCTGTGGGAGAGAAATGGAGCTCATGGCGTGAAACATGGAAAGAGGGAAAGTTGCACTCTAATGCTCAGAAAATGATAGTTGAAAATGTTTCATTTGAAATTGCGCTGCTGAAGGCCAAGAGCTACGCACAATTCATTACGAAGAAAAGAGGAATGTCATAGATAGGTGGGTTAGAAAATGAAAAAGGAACTCAGAACATTTGAGATTCGATTCCAGGATAGCGTCGCAACCATTTCTACAGATCGAACACGGATCGGCACTTTGGAAGCTTTGATTAGGATGATATTCCATGAGTTCCACCGGAAGAAACCAGAAGACTTTGACAAGTTCATGATACGTCTGAACCTATTACACGAATTCTCTAAACAACGGGAAAACGATATTTCTGGCAAACCGCTAAATGACTTCGACTTCTGGAAGGGGCTTATGGAAAAGCCACCCTTGAAGGGTGGTGAGTAGGTATGGATATTAAGGCAAGATATTTAGGCTCAACATGTAAATCTGAGAGGGTGCTACCTAAAGATAAAGCAATGAATACTCGTTACGCTCAAAAAGCTAAACGAAGAAATAGTGGATTCAGGAGGGGTAAAAATGGTCAAAGACTTAAAGCAAACTAGAAACATTGATATTAAACTGCACACCAGAGCAGCTTCGAGTGGAAACGATATGTTCATCGAAGGTTACTTCGCTCTTTATGGAGTGGAAACCATGCTGTGGGAAGGAGCATATGAGGCAATTGCTCCTGGGGCGTTTGAAGATGCGTTAAATGATGATGTAAGAGCCTTGGTAAACCATGATACTTCATTGGTCCTAGGCCGCAACAAGTCCGGTACATTGGAGCTTAAATCTGATGCTAAGGGCCTGTGGGGACGAATCAAAATCAATCCGAATGATGCCGATGCAGTTAACCTTTACCACAGGGGCGCGAGGAATGATGTTACCGGCTGTAGTTTCGGATTCAACATCCTAGATGAGGAAACGGACTTCCGTCAGGATGGATCAATTAAATGGATTATTAGAAAGGTCAAACTGTTTGAAGTATCCGTCTGTACCTATCCGCAATATGAGCAAACAGGTGTGCAAGTTAGAAAAAAACAATACGATCAGGCTAAAGAGCAGATGAAAACCAGAGGGGTTAAAAAACCTGATGCGACAAAGAGACAGCCAGAATCAGTTCTTTCACAAGAAGAAAGAAGACAGCAGTTGAGAAACAAGTTGAAAGCCAGTTCCAATAAACAACAATCACAAACCTTTGGAGGCGAAGAAGTAATGAAAATAAGAAATCATGTAATGACAAGATCCCGGCGTTCTGAGTACCTGAATAAACCTGAAGTTCGTTCGTTTTATAAAAAGCTAAGTGAAGTTAGAAACATGCAGGTAGCAATCCCTGAAACCGTGCTGAATGTAATTCGAGATGGACTTTATGAACATTCAAAGCTTCTGAAATATGTTCGATTGAAGCCGGTTAAAGGTAGTGGAAGACAAATCATTTCAGACAATGTGATCGAAGCAGTCTGGACTGAAGCGTGTGCAGCTCTTCACGAACTCGAACTTGGTCTGAATGGATACGAATTTGAAAGTTACAAGCTTGGAGGGTATATCCCTGTTTGCAAAGCTAACTTAGAAGATGCCAATGAAGATGCCCTATCTGAGGATGCAGAGTTTATGTTAATGAAAGCAATCGGATACGCACTAGACAAGGCGATCATATACGGAACAGGCAATAGAATGCCGTTGGGGTTTGCATCAAGATTGGGACAGTTGCAGAAGCCAAGCAATTACCCGGAATATGCTCCTGAGTGGAAGGATCTCCATACATCGAATATCAAGAGTTTGAACGGAACAACATTAACTGGTGTGGAGCTATTCAAAGCTCTCATTAAAGAAACGGTTCATGCCGACAGCAATGGATCTCATAACGGTATGGTGTTGGCTATGAATGAAAAGACATGGAAAGGTTCAATCCTTCCTGAATCTCTAGCTATTAGCGGCGGCTTAATTACAACAGCAAATGGAGGTTTCTTCCCAGCACTCAACGCCAATATTGAATTCCTAGACTTCATTCCTGAAGGAGACATTGTAGGTGGCTACCTGGAGAAGTATCTGTTGGCAGAACGTAGAGGCGGAGAGATTGGATCATCAGATCATGTTGGGTTCTTGACGGATGAGAGAGTTTTCAAAGGCACAGCTGATTATGATGGCCTTCCGCTGAATCCTGAATCGTTCATTACAATCAATGTGAACAATGAACAGCCAGCTACAACAGTACCATTTGCATACGATCTAATTAATCCTTAATAGATAAATATAGAGGGCCATGCTCTAAGGAAGATAATGGCCCTCGTTTACCTACACGGCCTTCAATGCTTCAATGCGCTCAATAAGGATGCGATGGAATTCATTTAAATCACCGCTGTCTATATTCTTATCATTCAGATGTATCTCATCACCATTGGGCGCATAGATAGCTAGGGCTGTTACCTGATCGGAGTTCATGTTAACGGTAGCTCTGATTTTTAATCCAACAAGCTCATAGAAAGTAGTGTGGTGAATGTTCATATCGAACTTCAATAGATGTGGATTCTCAATGCTGTACTTGATATTACCTGAATCTATACTAGCTGGGTTACGGGACATCTCATTCACTCCTACATGTATTGGTTCATGAATACATTCGACAAGATTCATATTAAATCCTTTGAAGGAGCAGCAGAGGTATCCCCCCTGGGTGACACTATTTTCTAGAAAAACCTGGGGACCGGTATGGGGAGCCACTTCCAATAGACTGAAATTTAGAGAAAAAGGGGTGTTTGAATGCCAAAGACAAAGCAGGCGCTTGAAAAGGAAATACAAAAGGAAATGACCGCACTTGGTATATATAAACCGGAGTACAAAAAGCTAATTAACATTTTTGCTGGGATGCTGTTCCAATACCAGGAATTCGAAAGACAGTTTGAGGAAAGCGGCTTTCAACTTACGGAGGAATACACCAATAAGGCGGGGGCGACCAATGATCGTAAAGTGCCATTATACACGGCAATGGAGAGCCTTCGAAAGGACATAGCAACATATAGTGATCGATTATGTTTAAATCCGAAATCGCTTGAGACAGTGACCACAGAAGTAAAAAATAAATCAACGTTAATTAATGTTATTAGTGAGCTAGGTAATCGTTAACTAAAAACAGGTAGTTTTCATTAATGAATATAAATTGGAAGGATGTTGATATAAAATGGCAAACATCGAAATCATTAGAGGTGCAGACAACGGTAATCCACCTGATACTTTGAGACAAATGTATCCCAAAATTAACCGTAATTTCAATAAAATAAACAATGAATTATCTAATACAAACAGTGAATTAGACGCACATAAAAAATCAACAGCAGCACACAAAGCCGAAAACATCACATACGCTGGATTGGTTCCGGGCGATGATGTAAAAGAAGCTATCGACAATGTAAATGAACGCATTAGCGAGATTGTCGCTCAATCTGGAGATGATATCACAGAGTTAGTCGATGCCCGCGGCGGATACTCAGTTTTATCAGCTCGTCTCAATGCGTCTGATACAAGGTTAGAAGGAAAAGCAAATAAACGTTGGTTTGATGTACTGGATTATGGAGCAGTTGGAGATGGAGTGACATTTTCAGCAGCTTCCATTCAATTAGCATTAGATGCCGCTGAATTAAATGGGGGTGGAGTAGTATTTGTTCCTTCTGGGGTGTATCTGATTAACGAAATACTAAGGATCGGATCAAATACGACTTTACTATCAACAGCTAACTCCATATTTAAGAGATCGGCAGAAATAACCGCAATAATACTAAATAAATCAGACGGCACTATTGGAGGGTACAACGCAAATAAAAACGTAGTTATTTCTGGAGGTGTTTTCGATGGGAGCAAAGATGAATATACGACTGCAGCATCTAGTATTGCCTTTGGACATTGCACAAACATACTAATTGAAAACGTGAAATGTATAAATACACAAATTTATCACTCAATTGAGATAAATGCTGTGAAAAATGGTGTTGTTCGAAACTGTGTTTTTGACAATTATTCTGCTGGAGGCACCGAATATATTCAAATTGACCTTGCCTTAGAAGCTCCTTTTCCATGGTTTGGACCATATGATAGTACAATGTGTTACAACATTACTATCGAAGGATGCTTATTTCAGAATGGTATCGACGGTATTGGGAGCCATTCTTCGCAAACTAATTTAACACACAATAATATTTCAATATTGCGTAATACCTTCAAAAGCATGTCTGGAATATGCATAAAACCTCTAAATTATCGTGATGTGGCAATCTCTAATAATCAGGTAGAGGACTGCTTTAGAGGGATTGAAATCCAACCAGCTGACGGGGCAGGTCCTGGTAATTATACGATCACTAATAACGTGATGACAAACATGAGATATTCTCTTGACCAGTCACGCGGCATACTTGTCAATGCAGGTAACACACATGGTATTATTTCAGGAAATATTGTAAGAGGCACTGGTAGACATGGAATTGGTACAGACGGATGTTCCAATTTCACGGTTTCTAATAATATAATTGAAGGTTGTGGTGGAAATGGGTTATGGGTATACAACTCAGATGATTGCATTGTTGAAGGCAACAGGTGCTACAACAATTTTAGTAAAGTCGGAACTGGAGATATATGCATTGGAGAGGCAGTTACATTTGTGTGCGATAGGATCTTAGCAACAAATAATTATTGTGGAAGGATGGCTATATCTTATACAGATAAATTAATGATGACTAATAATTTTATCAACACTCTTTCTAACAGCAGCAATACGAATTTACAGAATAAAAACAATTATATTAATGGAGTGTGGACACCTTAATATCTCCAAGAACCTTCCAGTGATTGGATTATAAGTAGGTATTGATTGTGGCTGAGCAAAAGATTATTTCCAAAGAGCATGTGTATGAAGATGGCGTGGTTGTTATAAAAGAAACAATTGAAAAGAAATTTTCGATTGATGAACTTCAGAAAGAAATTAGTCAGTATCGTACACAACAACAAGGGATATTGAGACAAGTTGATACTCTTAAGGCACAATATAATTTCCTTAAAAGCGCAGCAGCTGAAGTGCAAAAAATATTAGATGCCGTAGAAAGTTTAAACGTAGATTGAATTATCAGCGCAACTTAACTTGCCGCCTATGTATATGGCGGCTTTTTAATTAGTAATAAACGATTTACAGAATGTTCCACTCGTGATAAGTTATAAGAGTTATATTGTTTTCGGGTGAATGGGGTGGGGGAATATTGGCTGATATACTAAAAGAGTTTTTTAGTAAACTATATCCTTGGCATTTTCATGTTGCTGGAGCTATGTTACTTGTTGCATTGGCACTTTTTTTATGGTTCATGATCTTTGGGGTTAGAAAGTTCTCACAAACTGTGGATTCAGTTATTGAACGCGACAAAGAGGCGCAAAACCTCCGTAATGAATTAGCGGATCTTAAAGCAGCGAAAGAAACAAATGAAGCATTAGCATTATATTTGTCTCATATAGTATTCGGAGTGAAATCATTTATTGATGACTTAAACGATCTGTCCTTTATTCAAAACCCTGAAATAAAAATGACAGAAAGTTATAATTTGATACAAAGAACTATTGACTCGTTAGCTTCAGATATTAAATTTCATTCTGGAGATCATCACAGATGTTGCTTGTGGCTTCTTGATAGCGACGAAACAAGATTGCACCCAGCCTTTGTTAGTGCCGGTTTCCCCTCGAATTACTCTCAATCTAGGACGTTACATAAAGATCATTCAGTTGCAGGAAGAGCGTTGCGGACTGGCCGTGCTCAGAATATTTCCAACGTCACGATAGATACAGACTGGAGTAGAAACGAGGATTCACGTAGTAACTATAATTCTCTTATCGCGGTCCCAATCGAAAATGGAGTATTAACAATAGATGGGGTCAGCCCCATGAATACAGAGAGTCAATACATAGCAGAACTATATGGCGCAGTTATTGTTGGAGCCATGAATTCATATTACTCGGCACACATTGAATATAGTTCCTATGCGGAAGTTGCGGCAAATGAAGAAAATGTTTAATATAGAGTAGAGGAGTGATATTTATGAATAGCATATTAATGCGATCTTCCGCTAAAAAGGCTCTAAACGACGGTAACGTTAGCCAAAGGAAATATTCAGAGATATTAGCCCGTGCACAGCAAATAGACAATCAAAAAAGAATGTTAGACAAAGAAACGATTAAAGCGATTCAACGTGACTTGATATGCAAAAAAAATTGAATAATGCCATCATTAAGTAGGCTCGTAGGTAGTATTTTACCTACGAGTTTTTTGTAATGATTTTTTTAAAAAAATGAACCACGATAAAGGGGGATACCATTCAAAAGAGGTATGGTAATACAGTAAAGCGTGAATGGGTATTAGAATATGGAGGAAAGTTTGATTCCATAAGTGATGATTTATTATGAGGAGATCATGATCTAATGAATATAAATTGGGTAACTATATTAACTTCAACAGTCGTCTCTACATTAATCACAGTAATACTTGGAGGGATTATCAAATATTCAAGTGATAAAAGGTTAGAAACGCATAAACAAAAAATTAATGAATTGAATGATTCCTTAAGGTTTAATTTGCAAAGACAGATTCATGATTTCAATCAATATTCAGTTAAGAGGCATTCATTATACCCTGAAGTGTATAAGCTCTTACTCATAGCTCATGGTAATATTAGCAGCTTGTATGGCTTAAAAAGATCCTTGTCTTTTGAAGAGTTTAATGACCAAGACTTTTTAATGTTTATGGAAAAGGAAAACATACCGCTCGGCAAGAAAAATTCAATTTCGTCATTGTTAAGTGCTGGAAATAAAAAAGGTGCAATAGATAATTTGAGATTGTATCTGAGAAACCTTGAATTTCAAGAAGCAAGAAAAAGCTTACAGGAATCTATTAATCTTATCCTTTTTTCCGAATTGTTTATGTCGGATCAAGTTAGTAAAGGTTCTAAGAAGACGACTAATCTTCTTAACGAGATGTTGTTATATATAGAATATCCTGATCCTGGGTCCTACAGAGAAAGAGATCGAATAAATGATCAAGTTGGTGAAGAATTATCAGAACTAAAGAAAACTATGAAAGAAGAACTCTCTTCCTCGTATTACGATAATTATAAGTGACCAGATTAAAAACTACATTTCAGTATACATACTATCGGTATTGTCGTACCTGAAAGATGATAATGATCAACCACAATCGATGACAACAAGGAGTAAAAGATGTGCTATTGCACATATTAATGACCCTGCCGGTTGGCAGTTCCCTGGTCTTTGATTTAATCGTAAAAAAGGTAGGTGTATGATGTCATGAGAAAGAGCGAGGAGTTAGAACCATATGAAATAGAATTTTTAAAACTTCTTGCTAAAGGAGTTCGAGTAATGGCTGAAAAGAGAGAACAAGAAAGGGCAGAGGCTAGAGATTTAGATAAGAAAAATAAACACGTAGAAGACAACATAACTCAGAATCCGAAAAGAATTTTGTCTCGTTCAGAACTGCCTAACTATCTAACACCAAGGAACATTCATCAGTTCACAAATATTAACCTTCGGTCAGTGTATGACCTAATGAATAAGAGCCTAGACCATGGCGGCATCCCAGCATTTAGGATCGGTAAATCATTATACTCAGACAGAGAAGAATTTTTAAAATGGTGGGACGAGACCAAAGAGCGAGGGAGAAAATGAATTCCAAAGAACAATTACTTAGTCGAATTACATCAGAAATTGAACGATATATTGATGAAGAAGTTGAACGAGAAGTTGAAAGAAGGACAAAAAAACACCTAAGTGATAAGATCCCTAATGAACCAGATCTCCCACAGGCCATAGATATATTAACAGCAGAAGAAATCTCAAAGTATCTTGGGGTATCAAGGGCAACCATATATGAATTGTTCAAGGTGAATGTTGAGTATGGAGGTATACCAAATTTCAAAATAGGAAACTCAAGGCGAGTTGATAAAAGGGATTTAATCAAGTGGATTGAAGATAGAAAAAAAGAACACAATGAACAGTTTCAAAAATAAATCGAATCAGCAAAATTATGTTATAGGTGGTGTTGCACTTGCTTAAACATACTGAGACAGTAACTGTTAAATATAAACCCCATGGAATACTGAAAAAACTAATGAAATTTAATGTAGAGGAAGGTAAACAAGTATTTGATTGTTGGTCATTTGAATCGGAGGACTTTTCAATCGATTTCGAAGATAGTAGCCTTATTCATGCGTTGGAAGAGTTATCAATTGAAGGTTGGGAACTAGTTTGTCATTCAGAACAGGAAGGATTTATTTTCAGGAAGAAAGAGGAGGAAGAAACCACGATTGATTTTTATGAGGACGACGAGATCTTTCTTTACAAAAAGTAAACAGAGAATCGAAGCTTGTGACAAGAGAGCGCTTAGATAGCGCTCTTTCTTTTGCCTATTCCTAATTTAAGTGACGTTTCACCTTTCACATCTTCAAAGTTATAATAATTCTGGTGGAATTTCTATACCTGTATGAATCAAGTAAGCTTTCTTTAATAAATTCATTTTTTTAGGAGTTACTTCAGTGATTTTAAATTTAAAATTCGAATAATGTAGAGTGGTAATTTGTTCAACAAGAGCTGTGCTATCTTCCTTTAGTCCTTCATAAGTGAAAAAATCAACATGAACAGGAAACTTCTTCTTCACTTTTGATGTTAATGGAACAATGCCAATCAAAGGTGAGTAATCGTGATTAAACATCACAATGACCGGTCGTCTACCACTCTGAACACTACCCTCTTTTTTGCCTAGATCGGCAAACCAAATTTCACCCACGTTGATATTTTCCTTAATATTCTCCATCATATCGGATTCTTCCAATCTCATCAGGATTTTTTTAAAAAAAACTATATATCTAATCCCATAATAAAACATGTGGACGATCATGCATACGGAAATTTATTAATGTTCTTGATGTGAAATTGATGTGAATATTGATGTCAAACACCACTATAACCCAGCAATAAAAGATAATCGAAAGCGAAAAAAACTTGTAATCATGCGGTTTCTTGGCAATATAACAGAAGGGCTGATAATTGGATGGTTTCCCGCATACGGTGCATGTGGAGTGTTGCGCACTGTTAGTGCGATAGGTGTGGAAGGCAATTAAAGTCATCTCAAAGCAGATAAAGTCGTGTTAAAGCCTAAAGTTGTGTTACAAGCCGGGCGAAATTCAGGTATCCACTCCTGTTTTTCCTCGGTTTTTTTATTGAATCCTTCCCCCTTCATTTTTCCATAGTCTTTCTTCTGTTTTTAGCACGACTTAAATTGCCTTTTTGGTCCCGATCTTCATATCCTCCTACCGTATTATTAAAAACAGTGGAATTAATTTAGGAAATGGAAATAAAGTAATATAATAGTAAATTTAAAACCTGTAGCATGTCTCATGGGAGCGCTACAGATAAATAAAAAACAAGGAGGTTTGAAAAATGACTAATAAAAGGTTTTCTTTTAATCCCGTATCACTTTTGCTAGTTTTAGTAGTATTTCTATCCACATTTTGCACAGCCTTACCGTCAGTGAGCGCAGCCGCTAGAGGAGCATGGGCTCCAAATACCGCATATGCAGTAAATGACACAGTAACCTATAGTGGAAGCACTTATACCTGTCTTCAGGCACATACTTCTCTCGTAGGTTGGGAACCGTCCAATGTCCCTGCATTATGGCAGAAAGGCGGAAGCGGCGGAACTACGCCACCAACCACACCACCGACAACGAACGGAGTAACATTCTATGCAGATATAAACTATGGAGGAAAAGCAGTGACACTCGGGATAGGCAATTATACACTGTCTCAGTTGAACGCATACGGAATTCCGAACGACTGGATGTCGTCTCTTAAGGTTCCAAGCGGTTGGACAGTTGAAGTATATGAGAATGATAATTTTGGAGGAACCAAGTGGACCTTTACTTCAGATTCTTCCTGGGTTGGCAACACGATCAATGACAAAATGTCATCGGTCAAGATTTATACGGGTTCACCACCTCCTACAGTAACAAAGCCTGCCGAGGTTCCAAGCCATATATGGACATATGTCATGAATGCGGACAATGCCTATGGGAAAGGCGGAGATTTTGCTTTATTGCTAAGTGCCGTTATCAAAAAGGAAAGCAGCTTTGGAGCGGGTTTACCAGGTAGTCCATCGGCCGGCGACGGATTGATGCAGGTAGAACCAAACACACGCAATGCGTATTTATCTCAATTCAGCTCAAAATTTGGCCGTGCGTATAATCATAGTAGTGAACAAGATCAGGTATATCTGGGGGCATTAATTTTAAATGAGAAGATTACGAAGTTTGGAAATATCTACAACGGATTATTACACTACAACGGTGGAGACAACTGGTATCCGGGAGCTACCGATTCTTATGGCCGTCCGATTCTGGCAGATCAATATGCAGATGCAGTTTACGCTACTTACAAGGGCTATGGTGGTAAGAATTAAGTTACATTGATAGGTAAATTGAAAAATAGCGAGACGTGAAAGGATTTGCTTGTTGAGTGGAAGCGTCTTATTTAATTTGAAAGGGCATGAGTTACCAAGCAGATCATTGCTTTCATAACCCATGCCCTTTTTTCTTTATCAGGTTTTCTTCGACTACTAATTAGGCACCAAGGAACATCTTCATATCATCTTCCACATTGGTAATGCCGCCGATGCCGAAGTTTTCCACGAGGACTTTGGCAACGTTAGGCGACAGGAATGCAGGGAGCGTAGGGCCCAGATGAATATTTTTAACGCCAAGATATAGCAGGGCCAGCAGCACGATCACCGCTTTTTGCTCATACCAGGCAATGTTGTAGGAAATCGGCAAATCATTAATATCCTCAAGGCCGAATACTTCCTTCAGCTTCAATGCAATCACGACGAGGGAGTAAGAATCATTGCATTGACCCGCGTCCAGGACCCGCGGGATACCGCCGATTTCGCCTAGATCCAGTTTGTTGTATTTGTATTTGGCACAGCCTGCCGTTAGAATGACCGTATCTTTAGGAAGTTCAGCCGCAAAATCGGTGTAATAGCTGCGGGATTTCATCCGTCCATCGCAGCCGGCCATGACGAAGAAGCGGCGGATCGCCCCGGTTTTCACGGCATCGACGACTTGATCGGCCACGTTCATCACAGCGGCATGAGCGAAACCGCCGATGATCTCACCCGTTTCAAGCTCCGTTGGAGCTGGGCATCCTTTCGCTTGCTCGATTAGTAGGGAGAAGTCTTTCGGAGCACCGTCTGTTCCTTCTGGAATATGGCGGACACCCGGAAACCCCGTGTTGCCTGTTGTATAGATACGGTCCTTATAACTCTCTTTCGGCGGAACGATACAGTTGGTTGTCATTAATATCGGTCCATTAAAAGCTGCGAATTCGCTATTCTGCTTCCACCAGGCATTCCCGTAATTGCCTACAAAATGCTCATATTTCTTGAATGCCGGATAATAGTGGGCAGGCAGCATTTCACTGTGCGTGTACACGTCCACGCCGGTTCCTTCCGTCTGCTTCAGCAGCTCCTCCAAATCCTTCAGATCATGGCCGCTGATGAGAATGCCGGGCCGGTTGCTTACCCCGATATTGACCTTCGTAATTTCCGGATTTCCGTAAACCGAGGTGTTCGCTTCATCCAGCATCGCCATGGCGTTTACGCCGTATTTCCCGGTTTCCATCGTCAAAGCGACCAGATCCTGCACTTCAAGGCTGTCGTCAAGCGTGGCGGCAAGCGCACGGCGCATAAAACGGTTTAATTCGTGATCATCCTTCTCCAGATGCAGCGCGTGGTACGTATAAGCAGCCATCCCCTTCAAGCCATAAGTAATCAATTCGCGCAGCGAGCGGATGTCTTCATTGCGGGTCGAGAGGACACCCACCGTACGTGCTTTTTCATCAAAAGAAGCTTCGTTATCTGCTTGCCAGACGGCAGCATCAGGGAGATTGGCGGTTCCTTCCGGATATTGTTCGTTATAATAGGTGCGCACCTCGCCGCGGAGCTCGATCGCTTCCCGGATTCTTCCCACAAAAACCTCGCGGTCAAAGTTGGCGTTCGTAATCGTTGCAAACAAGGAGTCCATCATAAACAGCGATACGCGCTGTTCAAGCACCTCCGGCAGCCGGACATCCAGACTGAGAAAAGAGATACCTTTCAGCAGATAAATCAGCAAATCCTGCAGGTTTGCCACATCATGCGGTTTGCCGCATACGCCGACAATGGTGCAGCCTGTTCCTTTGGATGCTTCCTGACATTGAAAGCAGAACATAGACGGTTGATGCGTTAAGGTCTGTTCTGTCGCGTTGTTATTCATTATTTCTCCTCCAATTTCGTGATTATTTGTCGTAAGGTCAATTTAAGATTGCCTCGCAATTGGACTGTTGAAGACAGTATACTTCGCTCCCACAACCGACATAGTGATTGGAATCACAATTTCTTAAGTAGTGAGTTTAATCACAAACCCCGTCCGTTTCTTCTTTTAAACTGGAATTAATGACCTAAGAAGAAATGAGGAGAGAACATGTCGATTTTACCTCAAAAGAATGAACTGGGATTTTTCGAGATCCGTCTCGAATCCATCGGCGGGCTTGGCGCCAATCTGGCCGGAAAAATGCTGGCCGAAGCGGGGGTTACCGGCTCCGGACTTAACGGTTCGAATTTTTCCAGCTATGGTTCGGAGAAAAAAGGGTCGCCAGTGAAGAGTTTCGTAAGGTTCTGCGCTCCCGAGGTGGAAATCCGCGATCACAGTCCCATTGAGCAGCCGCATGTCGTCGGCGTATTTCATGAAGCCTTGTATAAGACGATCGATGTCATAAGCGGATTACAGCCTGATGGAACGGTGCTTGTTAATACGGCGCGAGACCTTTCCGAAGTGGCCGTGGATCTGAACATGACCCAGGGAACGCTGGCCGTCGTTGATGCACTGAACATTTCCGTTGAGGAAAAAACGAAAGTGAATACGGCCATGCTGGGGGCTTTGTTCCGGATTTGCAGCTTCCTGAACCCGGACGATATGCGGCAGGTGATCCGTTCAACATTTGAGAAAAAGCTGCCCCACCTCGTGGAAGCGAATGTGAGGACCTTTGACAGAGGATATAACGAAGTCCTGTTCCTTTCCTTGGGAAACGGCTCAAAGCTTATAGACCAAATCGCTTTCGCAAGACCGCAGCCGATTCTTGGATATGAAACGCAGGAGCTGGGCGGGATTCTGAACGTTACGGCGAACAGTGTCCTGAAGGATCTTAGCGGCTCCCGGCAGGGATATTTGCCGGAGTACAAGATCGAGGACTGCATTCACTGTGCCGCCTGCGATACGGTATGTCCGGATTTCTGCATCGTGTGGGAGAAGAAGCCGGATAAGCGCGGGAATATGCAGATGTTTATGAAAGGCATCGATTATCAGTATTGCAAAGGCTGCTTGAAGTGTATCGAAGCTTGTCCGACCACCGCTTTGGCCGCCATGTTAGAAGAGCCGCATTATGCGGAGCAGCACCGTGTGCCGCAATTTTTTCCCTATTTAACTGCGGAGGGAGTCCGATCATGAATATGCAAATTCAAGAAACAACGGAGAACAAGCTGGCGGCCGCTCAAACGGCAGTCTTCGAATCGGGCAACGAAATGGCTGCCATGGCGGCTGCCCAGATTAACTATCACATTATGGGTTATTTTCCGATTACACCTTCTACGGAAATTGCCCAATATCTTGACATGATGCGTACACGCGGCGAACATGACATCAAGCTGATTCCAGCTGACGGCGAACATGGCTCGGCGGGGATTTGCTATGGTGCGGCCGCAGCCGGAGCACGGGTATTCAATGCTACCAGCGCGAATGGTTTCCTGTATATGATCGAACAGCTTCCTGTGCAGGCGGGCACACGTTTCCCGATGGTCATGAATTTGGTGACGCGTGCAGTCAGCGGACCGCTGGATATTCGTGGTGACCATTCGGATCTTTACTACGGCCTGAATACCGGCTGGGTGATTTTGACCGCTCGTTCACCGCAGGCCGTGTATGACATGAATATCATGGCGCTGCGTATCGCGGAACATGAAGACGTGCGCCTGCCGGTCATTGTAGCTTATGACGGATTTTTTACATCGCACCAGAAACGCCGGGTACACATATTTACGAACCGGGAAACCGTTCAGGCGTTTGTAGGGGAAAAGGCGCCTGAATATCCACATGTGCTGGACGAGAACAACCCGATCGTTGTTGGGGCTTATATGAACGGCGACGATTTGATGAACAACCACTTCCAACAGTCCAACGCCATGTACCGTGCGGGCGAGGTATTCAAGGAAGTGGCAGAGGAATACGCAGCTTTGTCCGGAAGATCCTATTCGCCGCTTGATCTGTACCGAATGGAAGACGCGGAGGTGGCTTTATTCCTGCTCAATTCGGCGGCCGAATCCTCCAAAGACGTCGTGGATCGGCTGCGGGCGAAAGGAATTAAAGCGGGCGTAATCAGTCCGAATATTCTCCGGCCGTTCCCGGCAAGAGAAATTCGCGAGGCGCTTATAGGTGTCAAAGCACTACTGGTTGGCGAACGTGCCGATTCTTACGGTGCGCACGGGGCCAATCTGACCCATGAGGTCAAAGCGGCCCTGCAGGAAATCCGTGGTCCGCAGCCAATTGTGTTGTCCCGCATATTTGGACTTGGCGGGAAGGACTATTACGCGGATGACGCGGAAGCTTTTTTTGCCTTGACGATTGAGGCCATGGAGCTCGGTTATGCCAAAGTACCGTTTGATTATTACGGCCAAACACCGGGAGCTGAGGAGCAGAGACTGCAGCCGGTCATTGCCCCGATGAATGGAGATAGCTTTAAATCGGGCCTGATCACCGTAAAGGTAGATGAAGAGACAAGTAAACTATCCGTTAAAGTGCCGCCGATGCGGGCGCTTGCCGCGAAACCGAAACGGTTTGCTTCCGGTCACGGAGCCTGCCCGGGCTGCGGCATTTTCCCGGCGCTGGAGCTCTTTTTCAAAGGGATTGAAGGCGATGTCGTTACTTTATTCCATACTGGCTGCGCTTATATCACAACCACGGGTTATCCGTATAACTCGCATAAGCAGAGCTTCATTCATAATTTGTTCCAGAACGGACCGGCGACTTTATCCGGCACGGTAGAAGCGTTCCTTGAGCAGAAACGCCGTGGGGAAATCGAAGTTCCTGAGGATTTCACTTTTGTGATGGTGACCGGCGACGGCGGCATGGACATCGGGATGGGTTCGGCCATCGGGACGGCGCTGCGGGGCCATAATCTGATCATTCTGGAATATGATAATGAAGGCTATATGAACACCGGTGCGCAGCTTTCGTACTCCACACCATTAGGACACATGACCAGTACGTCCGGTGTCGGCAAACAGCAGCAGGGCAAAGCGTTCCATCATAAAGATACGGTACAAATGATGGCGGCGGCGCATATTCCGTATGTATTCACGGGGACGGAAGCATTCCCGCAGGATCTTGTGAAAAAGGCGGCAAAAGCGCAGTGGTACGCCCAGAATGTAGGTACCGTCTATGGCAAGCTGCTGATCACATGCCCGCTGAACTGGAAATCGAGCGACAAGGATGGGGAGAACATCGTCCGCGCGGCCGTGAATTCAAACTTCTTCCCACTGTATGAAGTGGAGCAAGGAGAAACGAACATTACGTACGATCCTGAAGCGAAGAAAAAACAGGTGCCGCTCAGCGACTGGCTAAAATACATGGGCAAATCAAGACATCTGCTCAAGGAAGAAAACAAAGAAATGCTCGGCGAATTTGAAAAAGAAGTGGAGCGGCGCTGGTCGATTCTGAAAGCGAAACACGAGAACCCGCTGCTATAAAATATTCAATTCAGCATACTAGGTTTACAACAACGGAGCGGGCATTGTCCCGCTTCTTTTTTTTGTTTAGGTATGGGCGTATCGTTATGACTATGGAGAACTATAACCCAAAAGGTGCTTTTTAAGTTATAATAATTAAAAATTCGTGAAAAAACGGTGGGAGGGTTGATCATGCAGAGATCCTGGTACAAGCGTCTATTGCTCTCCTATATGCCCATTTTTGTCATTGTGATTACCTTTATATTTTTTGTTTTCTTTCAGCTGTTCAGCGAACAGAGCCGGCGGGAGGCGCTTAATGCCAATAAATCGCTTTCCTTGCAAGCGATGCGCATGGTGGACACGTCGCTGAAGGTGATCGACAATATGATCGTCCTCGAGAGCATCAACAGCAAGGCTTTGAATGATTTTTTCAAATCATCTGCCGTTGGCGATCCATATATTAATATTCAAGCTGTTCAGAAGCTCAAGGAGATTATTAATTATTATCCCTTGATCGATTCGATTTATCTGGTGAGGAATTCGGACGGCTATGTGCTCAGCAATGCCACGAATGGATACATAAGTACATATCCGGACCATGAATTTATTGAACAATATCAAGTATCGAAAACGCCGAAATGGACAGGCGCGAGAAATTTCGAACAATTTAAAATGAAGGGCGGCAAACAGGTGGTCAGCCTGGTCAGAGGATCGCCTTATATGAAAAACGACTTAGGCATGATCGTTGTCAATGTGAGCACGGAATCCTTGAACAAGCTTACCGAAGAGATGCTGGATTCCAACATGAGCTTCATTCAGGTTCAGGATACCTCCGGAAATCATTTGTTCGGCACCAAAGCGGATCGTCCGCCATCCCAAGTCAATTCCCAGTATGTATCAAGCTATACGAATTGGAACTATGGAAGCGGTTTGTTGAACAACGGTTTTGTAAGCGCTGTCTCTTATCTCTATAATCTTTGGTTTATCATAGGTCTTGGCATGATTGCCATCGGCTTCCTATGGATGATTTATGTTTCCAGGCGAAATTCCAAGCCCATTGAGGAGATCGCTGCCCGTTTCAGCAGCTATTCGCTTCCGGTGGTGAGCAGTAGCCGACGTAAGGGGAAGCTGGATGAATTCGCATTTATCGAATCCGCCTTTGACAGCATACTGGAACAATCCAAGGAATATCAGGAGAAATACCGGGAGGATCTCCATGTCAGGACCCGGTTTATGTTCCGCCAGCTGATCGAAGGGGACTCGCCTCTATCTGTATCCGAATGGAAGTCTGAAGCGGCTCGACTGAATTTGCCGCTGCCACTGGATCGATATCGTATGCTCATCCTGGAGATTGATAAGTACGGGGATTTCTGTCGGGATTATTCCAAGACCGATCAAGATCTGCTTAAATTCACTCTGCGGACGGTCGTGGATGAGATCGCTTCGAAATGGGACTGCCGGCTGTGGTCGGAATGGACATCACCTCACAACCTGTCCATTATTCTGTTTGAAGAACGGGATCAGGACAAGTTTGAGGAGGCCGTACTGGTTCCGATTGCGGAACAAATCCTGGCATGGACGCACCAAAACTTGAAATTTACAATTACGATGGGAATGGGTCGGTCGACAGATCAGATTGGCGATATTCCGCAATCCTATAAAGATGCGATGCAAGCCTTAAAGTATAAAATTGTGCTCGGTGAGAATCGTTTGATCCGCAGCGAGGATATTTCGAGCCATGGCATTGTCGAGGTTTATACGCATTTAGGTGAGATTCGTGCAATTATCCAGTCCTTCAGAATGCAGAAGGAGCAGTGGAGCGAGGATTACGATCAATGGTTTGAACAGCTGAAGAACAGCTTCTTGACCAATGATGAAATATTCAGCCTGATGAATTATCTGGTTTATTACACCGGCAGCGAAATGTCGCGACTAGGCAAGGAAATTTACAACAAGTGGATACAGGAGGAATTGCCGAAGCTGACGGTAAAGGTAGACAATTCCTATTCCCTGGAACAGCTGAGACAGGAAATTAAACAAGTGCTGACGGAGCATTATGAACAGATGAAGCAGATTCATCATGACAACCAATACTCCAGCATCATTAGAAACATATGCGATTTAATTGAGCGTGACTATGCCAATCCGGATCTGTCCCTTGAAATGCTGGGGGATCGTTTTCAGCTGAACGCCAAATATGTGAGCAAATTGTTTAAGGAAAATACCGGACAAAGGTTCGTTGATTTCCTGATTGATATCCGTATGAAGGAAGCGAAGCGGCTGTTGACGGAAACGGACTATTCCGTGCAGGAGATTGCAGAGCGGGTCGGATATGCCCATGCTATTTCGTTTACCCGCGTTTTCAAGAGGACAGCTGGAGTTACCCCGGGCGAATACCGGAATGGCCGGAAGGCCAAGGAACGGGGAGAAAATGATTCAGCAGTAGAAAACGGTTAAGGCGGCGATCATGGATCGCTGCCTTTTTTGATTGAGAATGAACCCGTTGTTAAGGCGTTCCGTCCGCCTGGAATGAACCCCGATTCGCTTTCTATGAGGAGGCCCAGGCGAAAATGGTTAGTCGTTTTTATTTTTGTTTCTTGTTGCCGGATGACATTGTTGTATACACTCGGTTTACATCGCAAGGACCTGAAAGTAGGAATGGACGAAAGGAGCTAACCCGCATGCCGAGACTGAACGCTAGGCTTCAAACCGAACCAAGCCTGGAACCGAAACCTCCCACAATACTGAAAGCGCTGCCAGAAGTGAAGAAAGGAAGGTCCAGAGGAAAACAAATTAAGCGTCATTGGCAGCTGTATCTCGTTCTCTTGTTACCCGTGCTTTATTTGATTATTTTCAAATACATACCGATGGCCGGTATTGTAATCGCATTCAAGAATTATAACGTCATCCAGGGAATCTGGGGCAGCGACTGGGTCGGGCTGAAATATTTTCGCCAGTTCTTCGATTCGCCGAACTTCTGGCTCTACATTAAGAATACGCTTGGCATTAGCTTCTACGGATTGATTGTAGGCTTTCCCGCACCGATCCTGCTGGCACTCGCGCTGAATGAAATCCGCAACGGCCTATTCAAGAAGACGGTACAGATGGTTTCATATGCCCCTTACTTCATATCTACGGTGATTATGGTTTCGATCATTATCGTCAACTTGACGCCAAATGTGGGGATGATCAGTAAATTTTTCGAGATGTTAGGTATGAGTAATACGAATTTTATGGGTATACCGGGCCTGTTTAAGTCCATTTACGTCTGGTCCGATGTTTGGCAATTTACAGGTTACGGAGCGATTATCTATATCGCGGCACTGTCCGGCGTTAACCCGGAGCTGTACGAATCAGCCAAAGTAGATGGCGCGTCCCGCATCCAGAAGATTCTGAACATCGATATACCAAGCCTTATTCCCGTATCGGTCATTCTGCTCATTCTCAATCTGGGCAACATCATGAAACTAGGCTTTGAAAAAATATACCTGATGCAAAATCCGCTTAACTTAAGCACATCGGAAGTCATATCCACTTATGTGTACAAGGTTGGTTTGCTGGGCTCCAGCTTCAGCTTCTCAACGGCGATCGGTCTCTTCAACTCGGTCATCAATCTTATTCTGCTGGTGTCCGTCAATTACATCGCCAGAAAGCTGTCGAACAGCAGCTTGTGGTAGGCCTGTTCTACGCAGCCAGTAAACAATAGCAACTTTGGAAAGAGAGGAGACCCTATGTTCAAAAAAGCCGCTATACGTGAATCGAAAGGCGACCGCCTCTTCATGTTCTTGATCTATCTGTTTTTGACCCTGGTTCTTATTGCCGTAGCTGTACCATTAATCTACATCGTAAGCTCGTCCTTCAGCTCGCCTCAGGCGGTTACATCGGGCAAGGTTTGGCTGTTTCCCGTAGATTTTACGCTGGACGGCTACAAGGCGGTATTCAATAATCCGCAGATCGGCGTCGGCTATCTGAATTCCCTCTTTTATACCGTTGTCGGCACCCTCATCAATGTAACGCTCACGATTATGCTGGCTTATCCGCTGGCGAAGAAGTCGCTTTACGGCCGCAATTTCTTCATGGTTCTGCTGGTGATCACGATGATGTTCGAAGGAGGACTGATTCCTTATTACCTCGTCGTTAAGAATCTCCATCTGCTGGATACGCGGTGGGCCATGATTTTACCGGGGGCACTGGGGGTATTCCAGGTTATCGTCGCAAGGACGTTTTTCCAAACCACGATTCCCGATGAATTGGCGGAAGCCGCGGAGCTGGACGGATGCAGTGACATCCGGTTCATATTCAGCATTGTCCTGCCGCTGTCCAAACCCATTATTGCGGTCATGACATTGATGTATGCAGTCGGGCATTGGAATGCTTATTTTGATGCACTGATCTTCTTAAGGAATCCTGACTTGTTCCCGCTTCAAATCATTCTCAGAAACATTCTAATTCTGAATTCAGTCGATGCTTCCATGATGGCGGATGTGAGCCAGATGCAGGCGCAGCAGGGGCTCAAGGATTTGCTGAAATATTCCTTGATCGTTGTTGCCAGCTTGCCTGTGCTTATCATATATCCTTTCGTCCAGAAACATTTTGTCAAAGGCGTCATGATCGGCTCGCTAAAGGGCTGATCATGACAGAGCGATCATGGTTTCAAGGAGGTGAGGCTGTACATTATTCAGATACGGCAAAAGCTGGTGGAGGTAAAAGCATAGGAAAGGGCCAAACGCCCGAAATACGGATGATAAACGGGGGGTATATTCGATGGAAAAGAGCATGAAGAAGAAAAACTGGCTAGGTATCATTAGCTGCCTAATGGCTTGCATGCTGCTGCTTAGTGCCTGCGGCGGAACCAATTCCGGCAATCAGTCAAATGGCAAGACGGCCGACAACGGTGCTGCCAATGAAGATTTATTTAATGCTGTTGGTTCCTATCCGATCGTGAAGGAGCCGATGACCATTAAAATGTTCGCGCCTCAGTTTGCGTCAATCGAAAACATGGATACCAACCTATTTACCAAACATCTTGAAGAGAAGACGAACATCAATATCGCTTGGGACCTTGTACCGGAAAATGCTTTGAACGACCGCAAGCAGCTCATGCTGGCCGGCGGCGATTATCCTGAAGTCATTCTCCAAGGGAATTTGACCAAGGAAGAGCAAATGAAGTATGGGGCGCAGGGCGTGTTTATCCCTCTGAATGATTTGATAGACCAATATGCACCCAATATCAAGAAAGCGATGGAGGATATCCCTTACATGAAAGCCTCCATCACGACTCCGGACGGCAACATCTATGCATTGCCGCAGGTCAATGAATGCTACCATTGTGACAATGCGCTCAAAATGTGGATCAATAAAAAATGGCTCGATCAAGTGGGACTGCCTGTTCCAACGACAACTGACGAATTTTATACGGTGCTGAAAGCGTTCAAAGAGAAGGATCCGAACGGCAACGGTAAACAAGATGAACTCCCGCTGACAGGCTCGGATGAAATGTGGGCAGGCAACGTCTCCGCCTTCCTGATGAACTCGTTTATCCTTGATGATTACGTCGACAAGGGTTCGGGTACGTTCCTCCGCGTCATGGATGGCAAAGTTGATTTTACGGCAAACAAAGAAGAGTGGAAGCAAGGCCTCCTTTATCTGAATCAATTGTACAAAGAGGGATTAATTGATCCCGCAGCCTTTACCCAGAATGCCGATGCTGTTCAGCAAATGGCCAACCGGGAACCGGACAATATTATGGGTACGTTATCAACTGCATTAATTAGTTATGCTTACAGCATGGATGATAAGGCGCCGCGTCATAAAGATTATGTTGCCCTGCCTCCGCTAAAAGGCCCGAATGGTGTGCAGCAGACGCTGAATTTTGCGGGAATCGCTGTCTCACAATTTGCGATTACGAATAAAGCGACGAAAGAGCAGCAGATTGCCGCCATCCGGTTAGCGGATTATCTGTATACGGAAGAAGCGATCGTGTTGCAGGAATATGGCCCTGAAGGCAAAGGGTGGCGGAAAGCTGAATCCGGAGAAAAGGGTATGGATGGAAAGCAGGCTAAATATACAGCTATTCCTATCCCCGACAAAAAGCCGACGCATAATGACGGTTGGGAGCAGATCGGTCCATCACTGAGAACCTACGCTTATCGCGCGTCCTGGACAGCTCCTCAGGATCCGCTCGCTCCCGATGGATACGGTACCCGTCTGAATAAAGTCTCCGAGGAATATGAACCGTATCAATCCAAGGAGCAATATCCATCGGGATTGTTCATAGCACTTGAAGATGCCGAGCTCGTAGCTCAGATCAAGACAACGCTTGTCGACTACGTGAAATCCAATATGGCCCAGTTTATTACAGGCTCCAAAGATATTAACAAAGAATGGGATGCATATGTGAAAGGGCTGGACGGCATGCAGCTGAACCAGTACCTGGAAATCTATCAAAAGGCATTGGATGCCGGAAAATAATGCTAAATCGGTTCCCTGCACACGGGTCTCCCTTGCGCAGGGGATCATCATTTTCATAGAAAGCAGGTGTATGATTCAATGAATGAACTTGCAAAGCCATCTCCGCAGCAGCTGGCATGGCAGGATATGGAGCTGGGTATGTTCTGCCATTTCGGTATGAATACGTTTTGCGATCAGGAGTGGGGAGACGGAACGGATTCAGCGGAAATCTTTAATCCGGAGCAGTTGGATGCACGGCAGTGGGCCAGGACCGCAAAACGCGCAGGCTTCAAGTATCTGGTATTGACCGCAAAGCATCATGACGGGTTCTGTCTGTGGCCGACGAAAACGACCGATTACTCCGTGAAGTCCAGCCCATGGAAAGGCGGCAAAGGAGATGTCGTCCGTGAGGTTGCCGATGCCTGCAGAGAGGAAGGGCTCCAGTTCGGATTATATCTGTCCCCCTGGGATCGGCATGAACCTTGCTATCCCGATAAAGAGGCTTATGACGATTTTTATGCGGAGCAATTAACGGAGCTTCTGACCGGGTATGGACCGCTGGTCGAAGTATGGTTCGACGGAGCCGGTTCCCAAGGCAGGGAATACGATTGGAACAGAATCATCGGTCTGATTGATAAATACCAGCCGGATGCGATGGTCTTTAATATGGGGCGCCCAACGATTCGCTGGGTAGGGAATGAAGACGGCGTTGCGCCTTATCCGTGCTGGAATACGGCCACCACGGCGAAGGAGAGCATGTTCACCAGCGATATGATGACCTGGATGGAAGGGACTCCGTCTTGGGTACCGGCTGAATGCGATGTTCCGATCCGCAAGCGTCACTGGTTCTGGCATCCTGACGATGAAGCAAGCTTAAGAAGCCTGGAGGAAGTATTGGATATTTATTACCGCTCGGTCGGTCATGGCGCTACGCTGCTCTTGAATATATCCCCGGACAACCGCGGACTGCTGCCTGAAGTGGATGTGGAGCGCGTCATCGAATTCGGAGATGAAATCCGCCGCAGATTCGGGCTGCCGGTTGGCCAAACGAGTGGAGAAGGAACCGAGCTGCTTCTGAAGCTGGAGTATATTCAGCCAGTCAATCACGTCATCATCATGGAAGACATTGCCCATGGGGAGCGTGTGCGTGAATATGTGCTCGAAGCATTCAGCTATGGCGAATGGAAAGAGCTTGTACCTGGAAGTGCGATCGGGCATAAAAAAATCGACCGGTTCGACACCGTCGAAGCCGATCAATTGCGGGTTCGTATTCTTTCCAGCGTGGAGCAGCCTTTGATCCGCAATTTGGCTGCATATCACGTGGAATGAAATTAGTAAAACCAAGAACAGACTGCCGCGGCAGTCTGTTCTTGGTATTTGGTACTTCGTCTATATTTCTTAAGTGGAGCTTAGAAAATACGGCATGGGTATCTTGATTTTACGCGCTAATCACGTTACCGCAATAGTCGCATTCCTTCTCATCATTAGCATGCACGATGATCCTGGCTCCGCAGCTCGGGCATTCCATGGATCTAGGTCCGCGCCCCCGATCCTCGCTTTCATCGTATTCGTATTCGTTGTCTTCATATTCCTCATCACCATATTCGTCAACATATTCTTGTTCATAATCAGCATCATAGGCTTCATGATACTCTTCGGGCTCAAGTTCGAGGGTGCCATTCTGAATTCGGCCGAAGGGCAGCATGTGCTCAGTGATCATAAAATCCAAGTCTCGAATGACGTGACTGGGAGATTGTTTCGTCTCTACGGCGATATGATCCATTTCTCTGATCCTTCTGTTCATAACAAGGTGGTAATACTGGTGCAATAATAGGCTGAATTTACTGTCTGCCCGGCGGCCCAATATGAAAAAAACGATAGCCGGAATTAGAAGCATTATTCCATATATCCAGGCAGAATCCCAAAAAAGTTGAACATCCTCAGGGTTGTTAAAGTCAAAAGCTAAAATAAATAACCCCATGATTAAAATAAAAGTATAAACCAAAAGCCATCCAATCAGTCGATGATTTCTTCCCTTGCGAGCGTGATGAACATGAGTCGCCAGTACACGGAATAATGTCATCAAGAGACCGACGGGATATAATGTGAAGGCGAGTGTTAGGATGACACGGTCGAACTTGGAATATTTCGATTTATAAGGTAAATAATCTTCCATCCTTAGTACTCCTTTTCATACGGTACTATCAAATGTATGTATACTGGTTCTAATATACGATCATTGTATACGATTTATGGTCTTTGTTGTTGCAATATTTGGAAAAAACGGTCGGACATTAGGGGAACGGCAGAGAAGGAAGCCTTGATGAGCTGTCTAAACGAACCTAGAAGCCGATATTCCATTCAATATGCGGGACATGTTATGGGTTGTTTTTTGGCAGGGGTTTATTCATACTGAATAAGATGTGCAGATGAATACCGCACCCCTCAGGGTTTGAAAACATAGGAGGAACCATGTCCTGGAGCAAATTGAAGCAACAGCTGGAGAGTTTTCTCAGTCCTGCATTAGCTGGAAGAGTTGAATATCGCGCAACCGGTTATCGTTATTTACCTGATAAAGCAGGGCTTTGTTATATTTCGGTTGATAAAAAGAACGTACTCCATATGAGTGATAAAACCAGCTCCATAAGGTGGTATCAGACGGAGCTGGAAATTAAGAATGATCCCCGTATCCAAATTCCGATCAGCGATGATGAATTGGAAGCCGTCAGAAAGGAAACCAAAGGGACCGTTCCGGAGGATCGTCTAATCGTCATTGCAAGAAATAGAAAAGTGTCCGTACTTGCAAAGGAGCTTTTGTCAGCACAGGCTGCATTAAGTAAATCCAATTTTGTCGCTACAGCGAATAAGTTCTTATCTACTTCTATAGAAGAAAGCATGGAGAGCGATGATATCTTATTGAATATTCTAGCTTTGGTAGACAGACGAGTTGGCAAAAAGCGGATTGTAAACATGGCCGAGAAGATGAAGTTAAAGCATCCGATTGTGCAGTATTTTTATGAACTGCGGCGCCGTGCGTGATGAGCATGAACTTGCATTGACGGGTCACATCGCTTTAGGAGTGCTTTCACTGCTACGATTAACATATACTGCCGTTTGATTTACGCTGCTTAAACATGCTATAAGTGAAGAAAAAGCAAGGACATGAACAGGTTGTATTTACTATTTTGGGATAAAGATTTGTCCTGGTATGTATAGAGGAGTATTGGATATGACAGATAATTTTTGGCGTGATTTACCGCGGCCTTTCTTTATACTGGCGCCCATGGAGGATGTGACGGATGTTGTGTTTCGTCATGTCGTAAGTGAAGCAGCCAGACCGGATGTGTTTTTTACGGAGTTTGCGAATACCGAGAGCTATTGTCACCCGGATGGGAACCACAGTGTGCGCGGACGTTTGACTTTTACAGAGGATGAACAGCCGATGGTAGCCCATATCTGGGGAGATAAGCCGGAATACTTTCGTCAAATGAGTATCGGCATGGCGAAAGAAGGGTTTAAAGGCATCGATATTAATATGGGTTGTCCTGTAGCGAATGTAGCGGAGAATGGGAAGGGAAGCGGGCTGATCTGCCGTCCCGACATTGCAGCGGACATTATCCAGGCCGCCAAAGCCGGGGGACTGCCCGTCAGTGTAAAAACAAGGCTCGGTTTCACGGCCGTAGACGAATGGCGCGACTGGTTAACCCATATTTTGAAACAAGACATTGTGAATCTGTCCATTCATCTGCGAACAAGAGAGGAAATGAGCAAGGTCAACGCTCACTGGGAACTGATTCCGGAGATTAAGAAGCTTCGTGATGAGGTGGCACCCGATACACTGCTAACCATTAACGGGGATATTCCTGACCGTCAGACCGGCCAGAAGCTTGCTGAACAATACGGTGTGGATGGCATTATGATCGGGCGTGGTATTTTTCATAATCCGTTTGCTTTCGAGAAGGAGCCGAAGGATCATAGCAGTGAGGAATTGCTTGATCTGCTGCGACTGCATCTGGATCTCTATGATCAATATTCAGCACAGATGCGGCGCTCCTTCAGCGCTCTTGTCCGCTTCTTCAAAATCTATGTCCGTGGATTTCGAGGGGCAAGTGAACTCCGAAATAACTTAATGAACGCAAAGTCAACAAGTGAAGTACGTGCGCTGCTCGATGAGTTTGGAAGCAAGAATCAAGATGAGGTAGATGAACGCGGAAATTAAATGGACAGACTGGAGAAACAACAGCGCTTCAGGAGAACAAATAACATGTTTGGAAAACATGGCCGACTTGGCTGTGTTTTTTCTTTTGGAAATCTCATCCGTCATTCTTGCTATAGCTTTTAGCTATAACTAGTTATGAGATTTTGGTATGCCTTATAACTCCTCTCGTCGTGATATGATATCGCTATACAACGAGGGGGTTATGTACATGACTGATAAGTTCCAGATCGTAGGAAGTTTGTTGCGGCCCGAAGAGCTGCTGAAATATAAAACGCAAATTGAACATCGTGATGATATCCAGTATCCGTTCTATGAAAACTTCGAAGGGTATGCCGAGTGCGAGACCGAGGCGATCAAACAGGTCGTGAAAAAGGAAATCGAGCATAACCTGTCGGTTATTACGGACGGCGAATTCTCCAAATCGATGTGGCATCTGGATTTTGTATGGGGTTTTGGCGGAGCCCAGCGTTATATCGCGGACCATGGCTACTTTTTCCGGGATGTGGACGGAACCTCGAAATATGAAACACGCAAAGATATTGGCCTGCGCATTACTGGCAAACTGAGCGGAAAGAATCATCACTTCATTAAGCTGTTCAAACAGCTGCAAGATACGGCTGGAGATCAGCAAACGAAACTTTGCGTACCGTCTCCTTCCCATATCTTCGGTGAGCTTTCCTGGTCGGATAACATTGGCGGCACCGATGCGGTATATCAGAACAAACAGGAGCTCAAAGCGGGCCTTGTAAGCGCGTATAAGGAATTTGTGGCGGAATTCGCTGCGGCTGGCGGCAAAATCCTGCAATTCGATGATTGCTTGTGGGAGCTGTTTGCAGATGATAACCCGAACTCTCCGTTTACAGGGGAGCATATTAATCAAGCGGAAGTACAGGGTCTCGCCACCGAATTTATTGATATAAACAATACCGTGATTGACTTCGGTCATAGCCTGGGCTTGAAAATGTGGACACACAACTGCCGCGGCAACTACGATTCCCGCAACATGGGCGGTGGATCTTATGCGAAAATCGCCAACCTGTTCCTGAAGCAATTGAAATATGACCGCTTCTTCCTGGAGTGGGATGATGATCGTGCGGGTTCGATTGAAGCCCTGGAGGTTTTCAAGGACAGACCGGAAACGGAGATTGTTCTGGGCTTGCTGTCTTCCAAAACCAATACGCTGGATGATGAAGCACGCGTCATCCGTCTGCTTGACGAAGCCTCCAAAATCATTGATAAGGATCGTCTGCTGCTCTCGCATCAATGCGGCTTTGCGTCCTGCGATGGCGGTAACGAGCTAAGCGAAGCCGAGCAATGGGCAAAAATCGATCAAGGTCAACAGATTGCCAAGCAATATTGGAATAACTAAATTCGGATATGTATCAGTATCATCTTGTGCTAAAAGGGATGACTCAAAGGGCCGCTAATGGACCCCGCGAGCCATCTCTTTTTGTATGCAGCGTGTTCCTCTGTTCAAAAGCAGAAACTACGAATCAGGTCGTGAATATGAATTGTATGCCTAGCTTCTTCTATACATCAAGCAGGCTGCAAAAGGCCGATTCCGTAGGCGAAGTCGGTCTGAAATGTCGCATCGAACAGGAGAAGCCTTCGCTGATGAAGAAGTTATATACTCCCAGGATGCTCTACCGGAATCATGAGCATGAGGCGATTCGTCTGGCGGCACTGGATATTTAGACCGTGCTTGAATAGAAGGGCTGTTTGGGGTGGATGGTTGCATCCATAGAATAGCCAGGTATGAATATCAAACTTGCATTATTTAATTTTCCGGGAGGTGAGCGAGTTGATGCTATATTTAAGTAACTTCAAACTCTCTTCGACCATTTCCAGCAACCCGAATATATATCCCGATCATGTGTTCAGGCACATGGCAGGGGAAGTTCTGCTGTTTGATCGAATCACGGTATTATACGGCAGTAACGGCTCCGGCAAATCCACCTTGCTGAATCTGATCGCCAACAAATTGGGAATGGCGGGCGCTGAGCGAATGGCCACTTATGGACACAGCATCTATGTTCAGCGGTTTATCGAGGAAAGCAGCTATCAACTCGGGCATGATGATCAGGAGCGTCCCCTATATAAGCTTCCCGATGGGAGCCGGTACGTCAAGTCAGAGGATCTGTTGTATGAAATCAAGAAAATACAGCAGGAAAGCGCGCTTCGCGAAGGGCTGCTGCATGAACAGTTCGTACAGGGAAAGAGCAAGGCTGAGGTAGAAGAGCTGGGGCAGTCGTATGAATTCAAGAAGAAGATGGATATCATTCAATTCGCTCAGGAGAAGTATTCGAACGGGGAAAGCTCGATGCAGTTTTTTGAGGAATATTTGCTTCCCGGGAAACTGTATTTATTGGATGAACCGGAAACTTCGCTTTCGCCGGCGAATCAAATCAAGCTGGCCGAGCAAATGAACGATTTGGCGCGTTATTTTGACAGTCAATTCATTATTGCTACGCACTCTCCTTTTGTTCTGGGTACACTTCATGCGAAGATCTACAATCTCGATGCCAAGATTTTGCAAACGGCAGAATGGTTTGAACTGGACAATGTACAGTTTTTTTACCGATTTTTTCATAAACATCAAAGATTATTTGAATGAATAGGTTCGGGTTTCTAGAAGAGGTATCCTTCGAGTAAAGGATATCTCTTTTTGGTATGGGCTCCCACTAGGTTATGTACTCGACTCAGGTATTTAAATATGCAACAATAGAGGATCAGGTGCACGGGAGAATGGACCTTAGGCACAGCAATGCAAGCCGCAAGATCACTTACCAATTTACGTTCCAATAATTTATACTATATAAGCTAGAATATATCTAAGGAGCTGCCGAATCCGATATGAACAAAAAAGAAGTTGCCAATATACGCAAGCAATTTAAGCTGGATCACGATTTAATGAATATTTACGATATTCTCAATGTCTATATTACGAAGGAAACGAATGAAATCTATCATTGGGAGCGCCTGCCGTTCGAGCTGGTGGATCGGGAGAAGCAAGAGTTATACATGGGTAATTTCAAAAAACTGCTGACCGGCGAACTGGATCAAAAATTGTTCGAATTGAGGTTTCAGGAAGCAGCGGAGGAACCGGCGCAGGTCATGCTCCACCAAGCTCTCGTGTCGGGTGATCCGGAAGAATGGCAGGACTTGATGCTGATGCTGGTGGATCGAATGCTGAAGGATGCCCAATATGAGCGGGATATGGTGGTCACGTTCGTGCGGGGACAGTATTATTTGCCGACCAAGGCGAGAAACGATGAAGCGGAAGAGAGCGAGAAGAACGAGGTGTTCGCCCATCCGTTCATTTTATGCAGCGTGAATTCTACGGAGAAACAACGGAAGACGCTCTTGTTCGATTATGTGGAGCGGGAGTTCAAGTACAATGTCATTGTAGATCCGATTATCAAGTTAAGCACGCCGGAGCAAGGATTCCTGTATCCTAGCGTGACCGACAATTATTCCGATGTGAATCGTATTTTGTATTGTACGGGAAAATCGAATTTTCCGGATCCGCATTTTGTCGCGCAGGTCTTGAACGG
The DNA here is from genome assembly GCF_002803325.1 of Paenibacillus sp. GM2FR. Classification (NCBI taxonomy): domain Bacteria; kingdom Bacillati; phylum Bacillota; class Bacilli; order Caryophanales; family Paenibacillaceae; genus Paenibacillus; species Paenibacillus sp. GM2FR. The sequence goes on from NZ_MKZM01000010.1 coordinate 145,072, forward strand.
AGAAAGATCCGTGACGGCACTTGAAGAGCGAGCGATCTTCGAGGATATCGTCAAGGAAGTGGCCGGCGAACAGCTCGATTCAGCCACCATTGCCCAGGTGTACGAGGAAATCAACCGGGTGATCGAAATGAACGAAGAGACGAAGGAGGAAGAACCTCCGAAGCTGGATTATAAAGATCTGGAGCGCGTATTGAACGCAAGCGGTGTGGAGGACGTAACAACCGAGAAGGTGGAGCGGGCATTCGAAACCATCGTGGACAACAAGAACTATGAAATGAAAGCAACCAGCGTCATGCCGAAGTATACTTCCAAATCCATTAAGATCGAAACCAAGGTAGCTACGATTTCGATTAGCCCGCAGGATTTAAGGTATGTCAAACAGGTGAATTTCCAAGGTAAACGCTGCATCATGATTGAAGTCGACGAAGATGTCGCGATTGAAGGGTTTACGCTAGCTTCAGAGACGCTTTTAAGTTAAATCAGTTCCATTCAGACAAGATCAGGTATCGTACTTAGGAACAGACCTCTATCCCACAGTTGGATGGCGGTCTGTTTGTTTTTTGCCTTTTGGAAAATTCCTTCCTGATTCAGCAATTGTAAGCGCAGAAGAAGAAAAAATGTGAGGTGGGAGCCCTTCCGGATTCTTCGGAAGGGTTCTTTGTTTGCTTGAGCCTCGTGTTTCCTCAGGAATGGAGAGGATACAGGGGAATACCGGAGCAAAGTGATCTATGTCGACCTGGATAGCTGCAAGGCGGTTTTCACCTATGAAGCGAACTTCCTGAACTGGTACGAGCTTTGGCTGGATGTGACCTAAGAACACACACTATCTTCACATCTTAGTTGATAATATATTTACAGGGGATAAATACCTTTTTGACTTCTAATTCAAGGATTATTTCTATACATTGCAATGAAGAAAGGGGGAGCCCATGATCAAGAGTTTACCGCATGAAGTGATTGTCGCGATACAATCTCATGAACCCTATAACGTTATCTATTGGATGTTATGTGATCGAAGCATAGATGGCGAAGGCTACGCACACACGTACTTAATTCTAAGCAAGGAAAAGTTGCTTGTTGTATCTTACCCAGGGGATGAGGCGAATGTAGAGTCCATTGATATTGACAATATTGAAACCGCATTCACCGTCAATTTAATCGCCTCCGGTATCCTTGTTCTAAAAGAGGATGAGGAGCGGGTCATCGGAGCATTTACGAATGGACAGATGGGGAGTGCTGCCAAGTTTGTCTCGATTTTTACTAAGATGAAGAAGAAAGAAGACATTCGCGATGAAGATGTTGAAGATCGTCAGGAGAACATCACTTGTCCAACATGCGGAATGAGATATCCCGAAGAAGGCAGGCCAATTTGTCCGAAATGTATGAAGAAGCATGCCATCTTCTCTAGGCTGCTAAGATTTGCTGGACAGTATAAACTTCTGATGTTTTTCATTGTTCTATTTATGCTGCTCAATTCGGCTACAGGTCTTGCCATACCCTATCTGCAAGGTACGGTATTGTTCGACCAAGCACTTGGGAATACCGGAGACTTCGCTGGACGAATAGGTCTCGTGATCCTACTCATTTTCGGTTTTCGAACGATTTCCTTATTGTTCGGGGTTCTATTTAGCATGATCAATGCCAGATTGGCGGCGAATGTCGTATTTGACTTGAAGGCAAGCGTGTTCGCTGCGATGCAGCGGTTATCGCTTAGTTTTTTTCAGAAAAAACAAACCGGACAGCTCATGACCAGGGTTAGCAATGATGCGCAAGAATTGCAGTATTTTTTCGTAGATGGCATTTCTTACTTTATCGTCAATGCCATGAATATCGTCGGTATTACAACCATTATGTTGATTATGGACTGGAAACTCACATTGATCTGCTTCATCCCGATTCCATTTGTCTTGCTGCTGATCCGATGGGTGTTCCCTAAGCTTTGGCGGTTGTCTTGGCGGAGACACAGACGTGTGAGCATGCTCAACGCCATGATCAGTGATACGATACAGGGTACGCGAGTCGTAAAAGCATTTGGGAAAGAACGTCAAGAGCTTGAGCGTTTCCAGAGAGCAAATTCATCTTATTCTGAATCGGAACAGTCCTTTAACCTGATGAGCAGTACAATCTTCCCGATATTAACGATTGTTACTCAATTCGGGGGCATCTTAATCTGGGCTTTTGGTGGTTGGAGGGTCATGCAAGGTAGTATCTCGTTCGGTGAAATCATGACTTTTGTAAGTTATATTTACATGCTGTACGGTCCACTGCAGTTTATGAATAACATTGTCAATTGGTGGTCCAGCTGTATGAGTGCGGCACAGCGCATTTTTGAAATACAGGATTCCGTTTCCGATGTTGTTGAAAGGGAGGATGCGGTTCCTCTGGAGCGCTTGAATGGTGATATTCGACTTTCCCATGTCACCTTCGGTTATGAGCCGAACAAGTTGATACTGAAAGATGTGTCAATGCATGCAAAACCAGGCCAGATGATCGGTGTCGTGGGACATTCGGGTGCCGGTAAATCCACACTCGTGAATCTGATTTCTCGCCTATATGATGTTACAGATGGTGAAATCGTGATAGACGGAGTTAACGTGAAAGATCTCAAAATCGACACGATGCGCAAAAACATCGGGATTGTGTCGCAAGAACTATATGTGTTCATGGGAACAATCGCCGAGAATATTGCTTACGCTGATCCAGAATGCTCGATGGATGACATCATTACCGCTGCTCGAATTGCGAATGCGCATGATTTCATTGAAAAGCTGCCTGATGGTTATGACACGATCGTAGGTACTGGAGGTCATATTCTATCTGGTGGAGAAAAGCAAAGAATATCCATCGCACGAGCGGTTCTGCATAATCCCAAAATTTTAATCCTGGATGAAGCAACGGCCTCACTGGATACCGAGACGGAACTTCAAATTCAAGAAGCACTTGAAACGTTAATTCAAGGCAGAACGACGATAGCGATTGCACATCGGTTGTCTACATTAAGAAATGCGGATTACTTACTGGTTATGGATGGAGGCAAGGTTGTTGAAGAAGGGACACATGAACAATTAATGATGATAAAAGGCATATACCATGGCTTAGTACAAAAGCATGATGAAGCGCTGAGCATGAGAAGGGTGGGTTAATCTTTTAATGCATATCACGGAACCTAATCAATCCGATTTGTCTGTCGCAGCGGGCATGAATTATTTAACGGCTGATAACACAGTGTTTACAAAAACGAAAGGCCAAATGCTTATGGTTCAAGTGAATGATGAAAAATATCCGGCGGTATATTTGCACTGCTCCTTCCCACACACCAATAGAAGAGAATATATATCGGTTCGCACAAGTGAGAATAAAGAGATTGGCATCATCAAGTCTTTGGATGAAGATTTTCCGAAGAATACCGTTAGCCTGCTTGAGGCGCAAATAAAAATGAGATATTTTGCTCCTGAGATAACGAAACTGATCAGAATTAAAGAAGAATTCGGGTACTCCTACTGGGAGACAGAAACCGTTTCCGGGAGTGTACGGTTTACGGTTCGCAGCGGCGGAGGGAATGTGAAGCTCGTGACCGATCGCAAACTATTAATTATCGATGTGTATGGGAACCGATTCGTCATCGAGGATATCAAGCATCTAAGCGAAAAGGAATATCGACTGGTGGAAATGTATATATAGGGGAGGCTGCGATGAACCTTCAATATAAGCTATCAGAGCAAGATCTTCTAGCTGTTCAGCAAGCCTTAGGAGAAAATATTACGTATTGCGTCCCCGCCGATTTATCGTTTGACAGCCGAAGAACGGATGGTTACTTTGTGATTGGGGAGACCAAGTGGGTCCACGTAGACAATGGGACAGTTACCGAAACCTGTGGTATTCATGAGGCACATGATTATAAGGTTGTTCCTTTAATCGGAAATGTGATGATTGAGGCGACGCATATGCAGACCCCGAGGATCATCATCCGGTGCACGATGCAGCATGCGGCAAGGCTCTCTTACATCGCTCAAATTCTGAATTACATGGCTTCGAACAGTAAGATCCGAATCTACAACAATGAGAGCGAGAGTGTATGTTCACAATGTGGCGGCTACCTTGTTAAAGGTACTAGGTTATGTCCGAAGTGTATGAATAAAGGAGCAGCCTTTAAGAAGCTCTGGGACGTTTCGAAGTTACATTGGAAAATATTGATCACGGCACTCGCCGTTCTATTAATCATGTCGGCTGTTACATTAACGGGCCCTTATTTTCAAAAAATACTCGTGAATTCGGCTTTGCAGCCGCCAGACGGCGTAAACCCAAGTACGCGGATATTTCTAATGGCTATCGCGGGAATTGCATTTGGTTTAGTGGCAGGAGAGCTGTTAGGGGTATTAAGGGGTAGAATTATGGCTCGTGTAAGCTCAAGAATTGCAGCGGATTTGCGTAATCTTGTCTTTGAGAAGATTCAAAGCTTGTCGCTTGGATTCTTAACCTCGCAGCGTGCTGGCGATATCATGAACCGAATTAATTCTGATACAGACCGCATCCGAAATTTGATTCAAGAAGTATTTTCAATGGCTATTTACCAAGTCATTATGCTGGGCGCTGTGAGCTTCCTGCTATTTTATACCGACTGGAAGCTTGCCCTTATTATTATTTTGCCGGCGCCGATCGTTGTATATGTTCAATATTTTGTTTGGAAGGTCGTGCTTAGAAAGCTCTTTCACAAGCAGTGGCGGGTTCATGATAGAGCCAGTTCATTCCTGCATGATGTGCTGAGCGGGATCCGCGTGGTCAAAGCATTCGGTAAAGAGAAGCGGGAGATTAAGCGGTTCAGAGCCTATCATCGAGAGTATGCCTTAGCTACAATCCGAAGTGAAAAAGTATACAGTTATTTATCGCCTATTTCTCATTACTTGATCCAGATCGGACAATATTTTGTATTGCTAGTAGGCTGTAACATGATTCTGGGCGGGAGGCTGTCCCTTGGTGAATTAGTTCAGTTTACGGGTTATGCAGCCATGATCTATGGTCCACTTGGATGGTTAATGAATATGCCTAGATGGATCGCTAACGCCCTAATCTCTGTAGAGCGTGTATTCTCCGTCATTGATGAACAGCCGGAGATCATCGACACGGCGAAGTCCACGAAGCACAGGATCGATGGGATGATAAGCTTTAAGAATGTTACCTTCGGATACCACTCATATGAACCCGTGCTCAAGTCCATCGATGTCGATATCAAGAAGGGGGAAATGATAGGACTCGTTGGTCACTCGGGATCGGGAAAATCTACGTTTATCAATCTCATCTCCCGCTTCTACGATGTCAATGAAGGAACGATAAGCATCGACGGTGTGGATATTAGAGATATCAAGCAGGAGGATTTACGTTCTCAAATCGGGGTTGTGCTGCAGGAGACATTTTTGTTCAGTGGAACGATCATGAATAATATCAAGTATTCAAAACCGGAGGCAACGATGGAAGAAGTGATACAGGCTGCAAAAATAGCCAATGCTCATCATTTTATTAGCCAGTTCCCAGACGGTTATGATACCAAACTGGAGGAGAACGGGAACAACATTTCAGGTGGTGAAAGACAGCGGCTTGCCATTGCTAGAGCCGTGTTGAACAATCCTAGAATCCTAATATTGGATGAAGCAACGGCTTCGCTAGACATCGAGACAGAGTCGGAAATCCAAGAAGCACTGCAGCGTGTCACCAAGAACCGGACAACCATTGCCATAGCACATCGATTGGCCACATTGAAAAATGCGGATCGACTTCTTGTACTGAATAAAGGAATCATAGCAGAAATCGGGACCCATGAAGAATTGATCGAGAAGCAAGGAATATATTACAAGCTGGTAACTGCGCAGCGAAATATGTCTAAGACCCAAACCGAACGGATGCTGGAGCACACCTTACATACTTGATGCATTCGGATACTGCAAGCCCGGCGGATAGCGGCCCTGATCCCAGAAAGATAGAACCTATCCCGGTCTTTGTCGGGATAGGTTTTTTATCCAAAGAGGGGAGTCCGGTCATAAATGCTTGAAGCGATGGAAAGGGAACGAAAGGCGAGTCCTTTGTCCACAGTTATATTAAAAATTCACACGAAACACACATGATAATCACTGGAAATTCACACCGGATTATGAATTTTTTGATACATTATATCTAATCCATTCATCTGACATATCCAAAGGAGGGGACGCGTCACTAAAAGTAGATTCTGTACGATTTAGTGTAAGGGCTTACATCGTGAGCCTACAATTCGAATGGGGGCATTTTATGAAAAAGTTCAAAAAACTACGGTTTATGTTACTTATTTCTACGTTCCTTGTTTCAATCTTTCTCTCTGCATGCACAAGTAGTGGTGAAGTCAAATCGGATGAGAATAAGACAGAAGATGTAACCGATTCAGGTGAGCAAGTGACGATTAAATTTATGACACCTTGGGGTGCGGAAGAAGTTAAAAGCCGACTTTCGGATGCACTAGAGGCAAAATACCCGAATATTAAAATCGAACATATTGGTGCATTTGCATCTGCTGAGAAAATCCAGGAAGCCAATGCCGCGAATAATTCTCCAGATATTATGCTCGTAACCGATCCGTTCGTGACATTAGATGAATTGGAAATGACCTATCCTTTGGATAGTTTAATTGCTGAAAGTAAGCTGGATTTGACTAAATTCCGTGATGGCGCAATTGATGCCATTCGGTTACGTGATCCGGAACAGCAGGGCCGATTACTTGGCTTACCATTTGAAGATGTTGTCGTGAATCTATTCTATAACAAAGATATCTTCGATAAGATGGGGATTGAATACCCAAGTGAAACACCAACATGGGATGAAGTTCTCGATAAGGCAGCGAAACTTGCAGGAAAGCATGGTGACAGCAAATACGTTGGCTTAGCCACACGTGGCCTATCCCAAGCGATGCTTCAGTTATCCGCTCCTGGTACAAATCCGGAAACAGGAGAAATTATGTTTGAGAAAGATCCTGCTTTCGCTAAATATTTTGATTTAATCCATCGTGTCGTGAGTATCCCGGACAATGTTCCCGCTGAATCAGAGAAGGATGATTTTGGCTTTGAAAAAGGGAATGTTGCCATGATCCTGTCCTTTGTAAACAGTGCTAATTTATATGCTCATACAGAAGGTTTGAATTTCGGTATGTCTGCGTACCCAAGCTGGAGCGAGCTTCCGGGTGTATTGCCAAACAACGTACCGCTTACACTGGCTATTAACCCGAACAGTGAACACATTAAAGAGGCGTTTCAAGTGTTAGAATTCGCAGTTTCTGATGAGAACCAGAAGAATTTATCCATTGGCGGAGCTCCTCCAGTGGTTAAGAACGCTGAAATACGACAATATATGGCGGGCGAAGATAATGTAGGCGTTTATAACATTGATGCTGCCTATAAAGGAGAACCGGCTAAACCGGTCTATTCACCTTTTGGTCCAGACATTTTCTATTACGAAGCCAACATTATTGATGATAAGACGGCAGAGTTTATTAAATTGAACGGCAAGGAAGACATAAACACATTTTTACGCAAAATGGTAGAAGAATATGATGCGTTATTGAAAGAGAAAGAGAGCAAGAAATAAAGTCATGCATTATACCAGATTATGATTAAATAAGGAGAAGCAGGCTTGTATAAGAAATGCCTACTTCTTCTTGTTCTTATTTTTAATTCATGCTGCTTATTTTAGGGAAGGCTGTTAGGTGATAGAATATATGGATATTGAGTTTACTAAATTATGGGGGGAAGAAGAAATATAGCATGAACATTTTAATCGTTGAGGATGATGAATCAATTTGCAATATATTACAATCATATCTGGTGAATGAAGGTTGGACGGTATATACCTCGGAAGATGGTAATGATGCCCTGCAAAAAATTCATAACTTTAAAATTGATTTGTTAATTCTGGATTTGATGATTCATGGCATACCAGGGGAAGAAGTTTGTCGGAAAGTAAGAGGGTCTTCCAGCATGCCGATCATTATGATTACATCCAAGGCTCGAGAAATCGATACGATTAATGGTCTTAATCTTGGTGCGGATGACTACATTACGAAGCCTTTCCGTATGAAAGAAGTCATCGCTCGAATTCGAGCTCTGGAGCGAAGAATGAATATGCTCTCTATAAATAGCCGAACTGTGATGCGATTTAACAAAGGAAGACTTCAAATCAACTTTGAATCGAAGGAAGTATATGTAAACGGTAAACTCGTGAATTTAACGGTTACAGAGTTTAAGCTGTTAAGTGTATTGCTCAAAAAACCAAATAAGTTATACAGTCGACAAGATTTATCTTATGAAGTTCAAGGTTATCGAGATATTGGGGACGGGAGAACGACAGATACGCATATTAAAAATATCCGCAAAAAAATTGAAGAAGATCATAAAAATCCGGTTTATATTGTAACTAAAATTGGTGCGGGGTATAAATTTACGTTCCATCCGGATGAAGATTACTAATGGAACTGTGGAATAGATTACGCCAGACCCACTGCATTCTCTTTATCACCCTTAGTTTGACGTCTTTGTTCTTTTTGTTAGCGGCCTATTTCTTATTCCGTGTTTCATTTGATCGTTCCATAGAGGTTTATAAGATGAAGTTTGTAGAGGATCAAACGCAGAAAATTGCCTTTACTTTGCGCACTCATCTAGAACCGGGCAAGCTATCGATCGAGAAGATGGACTGGCTTAAACAGGCAGTTAATGTATATTCAATGAGCGTACGTTATTATGCTCCGGACCATGAAGAAGTGCTGTATGATTCAGGGCTGGAAATTCAGCAATATGGCCGGCCCTTCACGGCGAGCAGTCCGATTTATGTCGATGGCCAGTTAATCGGAGTTTTGGATGCTACGGTTGATTTGGATCATGATTTCAATCTTCCTTCCGTATCGTTTTTTTCGTCTGCTTTATTGGGAGGTAGCGGCGGTGTTGCCATCATCTTATTATGTCTTATAGTAGTTATCTGTTATCTTCTTGCCAAGCGATTGTCGAAGCCGCTTCGTTTAAGCAGCCTTCAGGCGAAACGTATTGCTGGGGGGCATAGGGACACTTTAATTACGGAAACGGGAACGTTGGAGCTGAATCAGCTAATTACTTCGATGAATAAGCTTGTCGTAGATTTGAATAACCAAGAACACTGGCGGGAACAATCGATGCAAGATTTAACGCATGAACTTCGTACTCCGCTAACTTCGATGTTATCCAGAATGGAAGCGCTTATTGATGGGATTTATCCAGCGAATGAAGAGAATTTAAATCGGATTTACGCCGAAATTGATCGGCTATGCCGCCTTGTGGATGATGTGGAAAAATTGTCTGAAGCAGAGGGAGCTAAATTCCAGCTGGATACCGAATTAATCGATATCCGTAATCTGGTGAAGGATGTTTACGAGAATTTAATCTTCTTAGCTAAATCCAAAGATATAAATTTTACCCTGCATACCATCTATACCCCTTGTCACGTGGAAGTAGATCCTGACCGTTTCGTCCAAATTATGACGAATATTATATCCAATGCGATCAAGTATACGGCAATTGGAGGGAGCATCGATGTGGGAGTCACGATTGATCACAAAGAAATGGTTACTATTTATTGTAGAGATAACGGCATAGGGATATCTGAGCATGATTTGCCGCTTATTTTCAACCGGTTTTATCGGGCAGATAAAGCCCGTACTAGAGATACAGGTGGAATTGGAGTTGGATTAAGTATTGCTAAAGCACTGATTGAAGCTCATGGGGGAACTGTTCAAGCAGAAAGTAAGATAGGTGAGGGTTCGATGTTTCGAATTGATATTCCGTTAGTCCGATCGCCCAAAAACGAGCTGCTGGTGAAGTCCTATTCGCCATATAAGTTGTGACGGAGGTTTTACTTCATCATGAAAAAAACATTCCGCTTGCTAGTCAGAAACCCATTAATTATTATGTATCCGATTATTTTGGATGCGCTATCATTCATTATAGGGCTTATGATTGTTGGTTTTATTGGAGTACCTTCACTATCCATACGTCTTATTCTGGAGATGGGGATTCCATCGGTCAGTTATGTGAGTAATATTCCGCAGCTCATCAATCAAATGCAGTTTATGGGTGATACGGTATCCGTGAGAGCGTGGATTCCCGTTATTTTCATGCTGTTGCTGATGGCTTTTGCTCAGGGGGGTTATATCGCTTCTTTGCGTAATGTTGTGGAAGGCAGTCCCATTTCAATCGGCCAATTCATGAAGGACGGCAAAAAATACGCGGTCCGCTTTATCTTCTTGTTTATGATCATAACAGCAGCAAAGACAGCAATTACAACGTTATTGGCAGCGTTTCTAGGTGTTATCGGACTGTTCCTGTCCCTCGTTATATTTGTAGTTCTCCGGATCATCTTTATTTATGTAGAATATTGTATTGTTGTCGATCAATTGAATGTTGATGCAGCGTTCCGTCAGAGCAGACGTTATTTTCAAGCGTCAAGTTTTAACACGTCAGGGATTATTATTGTCATGATGATCAGTTCAGGCGTCATTAGCTTGCTGCTTCACTATTTATGGAGCCCGGCAGCAGTAGTTGTGGCGATCCCTATCTGTGCCGTTGTCATGGGTGTTGTTCAAATTGCCTTCATGCAGCAGTTGTTGTTAAACAAAGCGTCTACATAAATAAATGTAATGAATCCCTGATACATAATTAATCTTTTTAAATAGCAGTAAGGACACTCGTCCTTACTGCTATTTATCGTTATGGATCATCACATGAAATACGCAGCATCTTCACACCACCTTCACAACAGAATTGTTAAGATTAGAAAAAAAGTTGAGGGGGGTCTTTATGATAACGAATTCGATGATTAAACCTACTCTTAGGCAGTTAGAGTATCAGGGCTGGGAGTTTGGTATGTTTTTGCATTTTGGTCTGCGTACATTCTATGAGGGGTATGTTGATTTTGATAAGCGCCCGATGTCACCTTCGGCATTCAATCCGGTTCAGTTAGATTGCGAGCAGTGGATTCGAACAGCTAAAGAATCTGGGATGAACTACGCGGTATTGACAGCCAAACATCATGACGGTTTCTCTAACTGGCCATCGAAATATAGTTCATTCACGGTTGCTGAGTCCCCATGGAAAGAGGGAACAGGGGATGTGGTGAAGGAGTTCGTCGCCGCTTGCCGTAAGTATGATGTGAAACCCGGATTATATTATTCTCCATTTGACGGCTCGGCAGATTTTTATAATCAGGATGCCCGTGCATATGATGATTACTTTGTTAATCAAATTACGGAACTGCTTGGAGATTATGGAGACATTGATATTCTGTGGTTTGACGGTTGCGGCTCTGAAGGCCATGAATATGATTGGGCAAGGATTATGGGTGAGATTCGAAGGCTGCAGCCGAATATTTTAATTTTTAATATGGGCGATCCTAATTTCCGGTGGGTAGGTAATGAAGACGGAATTGCACCGATTCCTTGCTGGAATGTTACAGATGCAACGGAATTCTCGATTTTAACCCAGCAGAAGGATGCATTGGGTGAACATATATGGTTACCTGCTGAATGCGATGTACAGATGCGGGCGAATTGGTTCTACAGTGACAGTGATGAGCACACCATCAAGAGCCTGGATCAACTTATGGGCTTGTATTATTATTCGGTAGGTCGAGGCGCTAACTTGCTATTAAATATCGGACCGGATCGAGAAGGTCTGTTACCTGCGAAAGACACAGCACAGTTACAGGCAATGGGTGATGAGATCCGTAGAAGATTCGATCATCCTATTGCTTCAATCGAACAGTGTTCGCAGAATAAGTCAGGATGGTCTTATGAGGCAACGAAACCTCATCTAATCGATCATATCCTGATTCAAGAGGACTTAGCGAACGGAGAACATGTACGGAGCTTCCGGATTAACGTCACGACTGAAAAAACACATCGGTCCATCACGGTGTACGAAGGAAGAAACATTGGGCATAAAGCAATTATTCGCATCCCTGCGATTAAAGTTCGGGGTCTTCAATTAGAAATAACAGATTATGATGGTGTGCCTTCAATCCGCCAAATGGCTATCTACTATGTGGGGGGGACTCGAGAACAATCTGAGCATCAGCCAGAGAAGTAACTAACCCCTTACAGTACGGGGGGATGCTTTTTTAAAAATTTGTAGTTCATATATGTGAGGGGGATGAATTGTGATGATAAACCGAAAAATGTGGAATGTACTTATGATACTGTGCCTTATGTTTACCATTTTTGTAACCGCTTGCAGCAGCTCGGATAATACAGCTAATGAACCGGAAAGCCAATCTGAAGCGACGGATACCAATAATACGGATACAAACACGGAGGAAGGTAAGGAAGAGGAACCGAAAGAGCCTGTCAAACCATTTAGCGATGAACCCGTAACGCTGAAAATAGCGACGCCGTGGGGAATCGACTATTTCACACCTAGAATGATTGATCCGATTCAAGAGCAATTCCCCCATGTCACCGTCGAGCATGTTGACTGGAACGGAACGGCTGAGAATATGCAGGAATTAAGCGCGCAGGGTATTGTTCCAGATATTGTATTAGGTTATACCGGTCAAGCACCGTTTGAAGAACTTGAAATGGTATTCGGTCTGGATGACATGATTGCTGAGTATGGCGTTGATTTAAGTGGTGTCAATCCGCAACTGCTTCAGGAATTGCGTTCAAGGGACAAAGAAGGACGTCTGATTGGTCTTCCGGATGCTGGCGATGTCCTCGCATTGTACTATAACAAAGAAATATTTGACCTGCTAGGGGCTGAATATCCGACTGACAATATGACTTGGGATGAACTTCTTGACCTGGCGAAGAAGCTAACCGCTAAGAAGGATGGTGTTCAATACAGTGGTCTTGACTTAGGGGCCATGCCAACGGCGTTATTTAATCAACTATCGATGAACTATACAGACCCGGAGACGGGTGAAGTATTGTTCGATAAAGATCCTAAGTTTGCAAAGATGATGGAGGTTCTCAAGAAATATTTCAGTATACCCAACATCTATAATCCAGAAGAACAAAGTAAATTTGAAGGCAAAACAGCTGCAATGGTCGTGAACTGGCATGGCTTCTTAACTTGGTTTGGCGGAGAAATCGAAGAGAGAGTCGAATATGAGAAAAACATGGATATGGTTCCCGTTCCTTCGTTTGCAGATATGCCGGGATTAGCTCCTAAACCAGGCGCTCATCCATGGATCATCAATGATTTCAGTGAACATAAGGAAGCAGCACTACAAGTGTTAACCTACGTGATCTCCCCTGAATACCAGATACAATACCGGATGAGAATGGGAACGCCTTCCGTATCCTTAAGCCAAGAGGATGGGAAATTGTTCGGTGCAGACGATCCAACGTATACAGGCAAAAATGTGACTGCGATGTTCCAAAATCCATTTGCTGAACCACCCGCACGTAAAAGTCCATGGGATCGGCATGTCGCGTTCAGTGAGGCACTTACTAAGTTTGCGACTACCGATTTGAATATAGCGGAGTTTACACGTGTGCTGAAGGAAGAGTCAGAAATCAAGATTAAGGAAGAGCAATCCAAGAAATAAACATGAAATGCATTAGGGGGAGCGTTATATGAAGCAGAAACGCATATTAGTCCTACTGTCAGTGTTTATTTTATCCATTTCAATGTTGTTGTCAGGGTGCAGTACGGATGGTGGTGGCAAACAGGAAGACACAACGGAAACGGTAGCCACGGATACACCATCTACGGATGCGCCATCCACAGATGCGAAAACAGAGGATGAGCAGGCCGTATCGACAGATGAGGTTACCATCAAGATTTTGTATCCATGGGGACAAGAGGCGTTCGATAAACTTTTTAAGGATATTGATGAGAAGCTTCCGAATATTAACGTGGAATTAGTTGACTCCCAGGCACAATTGGAGCCATTGCAAGAGCTGAACGCGAAACAAATCGTTCCCGACATCATTTTTGCCAATTGGGGAATCGACGCGCTACAAGAGCTAGATATGATCGAACCGCTCGATGGTTTGATCGAATCCCATGAATTTGATCTTAGTGGCATAGACCCCTCCATAATAGCTTACTGGCGATTAGTCGATTCTGAGGGCAGATTGCTAGGGATGCCTACGGCTAGCGACAATTATGCGTTGTTTTACAACAAAGAGGTTTTCGATCTGTTTGGCGTGTCTTATCCAACAGAGGATCTGACGTGGGATGCTGTGGTTGATCTTGCGAAGAAGCTGACGGGTGAAAGGGACGGCATCCAATATCATGGGCTAGAGATGGGCCCTGGATTTGCAGGAACAGAAGCCTTGGTGCCTCTAAAACAATTGAATGTGAACTTGACAGACCCAGAGACCGGTGAGGTATTGATAACGAAGGAACCGGCGGTTACGAAATACCTGGAACTGATGAAGAAGTTCTACAGCATCCCTGGCATTTATAGTGATGATCCGGAAGTCAGAAAGGATTATTCCTTTCAAAATAAAAATGTCGCTATGATCGTATCTTGGCCGGGATACATAAAATGGGGCATTGGAGATCCGGAAATCGCGAAACATATTCAATCCGTACCTGTGCCGGTATGGCCGGAATTACCGAATATTGCACCAGCTTCATTCTCGCATCCATTCATTATTAATAAACACAGTGAGCATAAAGATGAAGCATTTCAAGTTCTTGCTGAATATGTATCTCCCGAGCATCAGACTAAATTAGCCAGAATTGGTGACCGCCCTGTACTAACCGATCCGAAAGTTTCCGAAGAGTTTGGCGCGGAACTTGAAGTGTATGAAGGTATGGATATTAGCGCATTCTTCTCACGTGAGCCAGCCATTCCAACAACGATCAGCAAATGGGATCAATATGTGGATCTTTCAGGGAGTCTTCTGAAATTCTCGGAGTCAGATATGAACATTCCAGAGTTTCTAAGAGTATTACAGGAAGAATCCGAGGCGAAAATCAAAGATGCCATGGCTAAGGGACAGTAGAGGTTCCCGGACCAGATAAGATTCAAACTATCTAGATTGAACTAATGAAAAGAAGAACCTCAACGGAGAAGGCGGAATTATTCTGGAGAAGCGGTAGCGGTCGCCTTTGCACCCGGATTTCAACCATTTTTAATAGATTGATAGAAATCTGGGGGCAACAGCGATCGGAAGAATAATCCGTATTCGTAGTGATGCTCCGGCTGAGAATCTTTAGTTCAACTTATATAAGTAAGGATTGGGGAAAAACGGGATCTGCAAAGGAGGAATTCCAGTGTCGAGAATTATATTTAATCATGTTCACAAACGTTACGGGAAATATAAAGAATACGCGGTGAAAGACTTTAACCTCGAAGTTGAGGATGAGGAATTTCTTGTCTTTGTAGGTTCTTCAGGATGCGGTAAGTCGACAACATTACGTATGCTAGCGGGATTAGAGGATATTTCAGAAGGCGAAATTTACATTGGCGATACCATTGTGAATGATATGCCGCCTAAAGATCGTGATATATCGATGGTATTCCAAAACTATGCGTTATACCCGAACATGTCTGTCTACGATAATATTGCCTTTGGTCTGCAAATGAGAAAGCTTCCGAAACATGAAATTGAGTCATCGGTTAAACGGGCTGCCCGTGTACTCGAAATTGAGAACTATTTGGACCGTAAACCAAGAGAATTATCTGGCGGTCAGCGACAGCGTGTTGCACTAGGTCGGGCGATCGTTCGTACACCACAGGCATTTCTTATGGATGAACCGCTCTCCAACTTGGATGCTAAACTGCGCGTGCAAATGCGTTCGGAAATTATTCGCCTTCACAAAAAAATCGGTGTCACGACGATTTATGTTACCCATGATCAGATCGAAGCGATGACGATGGGCGATCGTATTGTGGTCATGGAGAAGGGGATTGTTCAACAGGTAGATACGCCAGAGGTCATTTATAATGAACCAGCTAATCTGTTCGTAGCCAACTTTATCGGAAACCCGCCGATGAATTTTGTGACCGGTAAAATTGAAGAGCGTGAAGGGTTCCTTGAATTCCATACGAAGCGCTTCGGGCTCAGGCTCACAGAGAAGCAAGCTCATACGATAAGACAGATGAATCTTGTAGATCGAGGAATCATTATTGGAATGCGGCCAGAAAACATTAGCTTTGAGGAAATCATGTTGGAAGCGTATCCACAATCGATTATTAACGGAACGATGGAATTAAGTGAATTTGTTGGATCGGACCGTTACTACCATATGAATATAGGGTTGGAGAAATATTTAGTTGCCCGCGCTCACCCACGCTATCACTTTGATGATGGAATGAGAACTGCTGTCGCAGTGGATATGAACAAAGTATTATTTTTCCATAAGGATACAGGGATTCTATTAACAAAGTGATGGAGGGATACGAATGGTAAAGAGAAGTACTAAATTTCTTAACCGATTATTGCTCGTTATCTTATCCGTAGCCCTTATAGGTAATCCGGTATTGCCAGGTAACGCACAAGGGGATCCCAAGACTGCGGAAACTAGCAGTCCGGATGCACTTACTCAAGATTTTTCGAGCCATGAACCCTATTTTTATACCATATCGAAAGCATGGGAGCAGAAGAAGGTTAAGGTGGGAACGAAGGAGGTTGAGATCGACGCTAAATCGTATCATGCGAAGTCGGATGATGCGGTCGTCTCCGTTGGCTCCTATGAAGGCGAGAATGATGTTCTTCTATGGTCTCAGCCTAAAGGCTGGGTAGAGTACAAAGTAAATGTAGATCAAGAAGGCTTATATGAATTGGCTACGGATTATCACCCGTTTCTTTCAAAGGATGGGCTCGGTCGCCAGTCGGTGATCATGAGTGTCCAGATTAATGGGGAATATCCGTTTCGAGAGGCACATTCCGTCTCGTTGGAACGGCGATTTTCTGAAGTGAGGCCTGAGAAATATGATGAAGAGGGGAATCAAATCCGCTCATTAATTGACGAAGAAGCGGGTTGGAAAACGACTTCTTTTCGTGATTCTGAGGGGTCTTATAGCCAACCGTTGCAATGGCATTTGAACAAAGGGGAAAACACGATTCGTATAGAGACGATTCGTCAGTCGGTCGCGCTGAAATCATTCCGTTTAAAAGCACCTAAAGACATTGTTAATTATGAAGACGTGAAAAAAACGTATCCAGCTAATGGAACGAGCGGCAGTAAGGAAGCCATTGTCATCGAGGGTGAGCAGTTCTGTCTTAAAAACTCCTCTTCGATTCAAACGCAATACGATCGGAGTCCGTTATCTGAGCCTAAGTCGCTCGATCTCGTTCGATTTAATACGATAGGTGGTACGGGCTGGAACAAAGGCGGTCAAGCGGTGACTTGGGATTTTGAAGTTCCGGAAGATGGCGTATACCATCTGACATTCCGTGTGAAACAAAATTTGCGTAAAAATGCTACGGTATTCCGAAATATTTATATTGACGGTGAAATTCCTTTTAACGAAATGAAAAATTATCCGTTTCCGTATGACAGCGACTGGAAAAAGGTAACGCTTGCTAATTCGGATGGGGAATCATTTGATTTCTATTTCACCAAAGGGAAGCATTCGATCAAGATGGAAGCCACTGTCGAGCCTTATATCCCCGTCATAGCCGACATCGATCAAATGTCGAAGGAACTTCGCGATGTTTCCAGAGAACTTCGTATTGCCACAGGGAACAGCACGGATGCGTATCGCGTATGGAATATCGAGAAAGATATCCCGGGTATGACCAAGAGGCTTGAAGCATTAAGGGATAGCTTCAACAAACTTACAGATGAAATGCTCGCCATCAACAAGGTAAGAGACAATGTGTCACAATCCTTTAAGTCCAGTGTGCGAGATCTGGAAGATTTATTGAAAGATCCGAATGAAATTCCTTATAGTCAGTTAACCATTGGAACGATGCAAGAGAAGATTGAGGCCCAGCGTGTGGATTTGATGAATACCCCGCTGCAAATTGATCGAATTTATGTAGCTGCCCCCGATACAAAACTGCCTAAAATCGAGGCGAACTTCTTCGAGAAATTATGGAACTCGATCGTTACGTTGTTCTATTCCTTTACAAGCAAGAATCAGCTTGATCGGAATGCAGAAGATGAATTGAATATTTGGATGTTCAAAGGGCGTGATTACGTCGATGAGCTGCAGCAGCTTGCCAATGAACGATTTACACCAGAGCATGGCATTAAAGTGAATATCAATTTGGTCCAATCGCCAGATTTAGTAGTTCTCGGTAAAGCAGCCGGGATATTACCTGATATAGCGATTGGGGTACCGAGTGCATCGATCTTTGATTATGCATTACGTAATGCCATTTATGACTTTACAAAGTTCCCGGATTCGGAGGAATTGTTAGATGAATTCCATCCAGGTATTATGCAGCCTTACCGTTATGACGGTGGCGTTTATGGTATACCGGAGACGAATAACTTTAACATTATGTTTTATCGCAAGGATATTATGAATCAGCTTGGCCTATCGGTTCCGGATACTTGGGATGATGTATACCAGATCCTGCCGACGTTATTGCAGAACGAAAGTAACTTCTATATCCCGCCTGATAACTTCTCGTATCTGTTCTTCCAAAATAACGTGGAGTTGTATTCGAAGGACGGACTGACGAGTGCATTGAATGACCCGAAAGCTTTTGAAGCGTTCAAAGAATGGACGGAAATGTTCAATGTGTACGGGATGGAACGACAAGTGAACAGTTTTTATCAACAGTTTAGAGATGGAACCATGCCGATCGGTATTTCAGATTTCAATACATACATGCAGCTGCTTGTCGCAGCACCGGAAATTATGAATGAATGGGCAATTGCTCCTATTCCTGGAACCAAACAGGCAGACGGTACGATTGCAAGATGGGCTGCCGCGGGAGCACCGACAGCGAACGTTCTTTTCAATGATACACCGAAAGAGAAACGCGATCTCGCTTGGGATTTTGTGAAATGGTACATGTCCGAAGATATTCAAACCGAGTTTGGACTTAATCTGGAGCAATATCGCGGTGAAACCTTCCGCTGGAATTCAGCTAATGTTCATGCGTTTGCGAATATGCCTTGGAAACAGGAGGATCTCAGCGTTATTTTGGATCAATGGCAGTGGATGCAAGAGTGGCCCAATGTACCGGGAGGATATATGACGGCTCGAGAACTTGGTTTTGCTTGGAACAATGCAGCCATTGATCAAGTAAATCCAAGGATTGCATTAGAGAAGGCGGTTAAAGAAATTAACCGGGAGATGAAGCGTAAACAGCAAGAGTTCAATTATATCGATGAAAACGGGCAAGTATTGAAGAAACTCGATCTGATCCGGATTACAGAACCTTGGGAAGGAGCGATTCTGAATGACAGATAATGCAGCAGCCCTTTCTGAGAAGATGAGCGGAGCTCCTACCAAGCTCGGTAAGACGAAGCCTAGTATTTCGGAACGGATCCATTATTTACTGAAAGACATGTGGAAGTACCGCTTATCTTACTTATTTATTTTACCGTTTATGGCGATGTTCATCATATTTATTCTGATTCCTGTTGTTTCAGGTATTTTGTTAAGCTTCACCTATTTTAATGCCTTTGATTTTCCATCATGGCGTGGCTGGCTTAACTATCAGAATTTATTCTCACAGGACATTATTTTCTTGCAGTATGTATTGCCTAACTCGTTTAAGTTTGCCGTATTCGTAGGGCCGGTTGGTTACATCTTAGCCTTTTTGTTAGCCTGGTTAATTGCTCAGTTGCCAACAACGATGCGCACTTGGTATGCACTTGCCATGTATGCTCCTTCGTTATCTGCAGGTGTTGCGATGGCAGTCGTTTGGACGGTTATGTTTACCGGGGACCGATCGGGTTATATTAACAGCTTTTTGCTCAAATGGGGAATCATTGATCAGCCGGTTTTATTCTTACTCGATAAAGACTACTTGCTCAATATTATGATCATTGTCTCGATTTGGTCATCCATGGGTATTGGTTTCTTGGCCATCTTGGCCGGTATTCTCAACGTGGATAGACAATTGTACGAGGCAGGACGAATTGATGGTATATCGAGTCGTCTTCAAGAAGTGTGGTACATCACCATTCCAATGATGAAGCCGCAGATGATGTTCGCAGCCATTATGGCGATCGTTCATACGATTAAATCCGGTGGTATTGGGGTTCAATTGTCGGGTACGAACCCGACCCCGAATTATGCGGGTCAATTATTAATTGATCATATCAATGACTATGGCTTTATTCGTTTCGAACTCGGTTACGCGAGTGCGATTTCTATCGTCGTTCTTCTGATGTGTTATGTGTTAAGTAAATTTTTCGGTTATTTATTTGCACCGAAGGAGGATGAATAATGCAAGAGGCACGGATGACTGCCATGCAGCGGAAATTAAAGATAAAATGGAGCGATTTTGTATTAGCTCTGAGATTGATCGATCGAGCACAAATATGGATTGCCATCTGTATCTTACCGCTTGCCATTTTCATGCTCCTTCCGCTTATTTATTTGTTCAACCATGCATTTAAACCATTACACGAGCTATTCATGTTCCCGCCCACATTTATTGTTAGGGAGCCGACAACGGGGAGTTTCTCGGAACTGTTTGCCATGACGGCAAGCACCATTGTGCCGGTATCCAGGTATGTATTCAACAGTATTGTGGTTACCTTGTTGTCTAGCGTTGCCATGGTGATCACAGGAGCGATGTGTGCCTATCCTTTATCAAAGCATCCGTTCCCAGGATCGAAAATAGTGCTCGGTTTAATTATGCTGTCGTTGCTATTTGCAACAGAAGCCATCGCCATTCCGCGTTTTATCGTCATTCAAAGCCTAGGGATTATGAACACTTATTTGGGTCACGTACTGCCCCTTGTCGCGATGCCAGTGGGCGTATTCCTATTAAAGCAGTTTATGGACCAAGTGCCTAACGAGCTGCTGGAAGCCGCGAAGATCGATGGCGCGAAAGAATTCACCATTTTCCTACGCATCGTTATGCCCATCGTTACACCTGCCATTGCAACGATTTCAATCCTTGCTTTCCAATCGGCATGGGGGAACGTAGAGACTTCAACTTTATTCATGCAGGAAGATTCCATGAAGACGCTCCCGTTTTACATGAGCACATTAACATCTGGGCTAAGTAACTCGGTAGCTAGACAGGGAGCGGCGGCGGCAGGAGCATTGATCATGTTTTTACCGTCATTGATCATCTTTTTGATCTTCCAGAGAAGAGTAATCACGACTATGGCGCATTCGGGGATCAAATAAGCAGAGGAATGGGGGAGGTGTACCGTGCGCAACCATCAAAGCAAATCGAAATATGTGCTTTGGCTAGTCTGCTTGATTGCACTGACTGGATTCCCGATGATCGCAAGCGCTGATGTTCCTTATCGTACCTTCACAGAAGATAGTTATGAACGTACGATTATGACGCAATCTGCTTATTCTCCGGTCGGCGTATTAGCGCAGGAAATTCCAGTAGTCAATGAAAAGGGTGAAGTAGAGTATACATCGCTGCAACGCCCTCAAGATCTATTCATCGCAGACAACGATGATATTTATATTGCGGATACCGATAATAATCGGATTGTTCATCTGAATGAAGATGGTGAGCTCGTTCGGATAATCACATTGCCAGAAAGTCCGCTAAATCAACCACAGGGTGTGTTTGTGGCCGGTAACGGCGATATTTACATTGCGGATACAGGGAATAAGCGGGTGGTTCACCTTGATAAGAATGCGAAATTATTGAATGAAATTGGTCGTCCTGAATCACCACTTATTAATGAATCCTTTGTATATGAACCGACAAATATGGTTATCGATAAACGCGGCTTTATCTATGTTGTATCGAAAGGGAGTTATCACGGGATCATTCAATTTACCCCTGAGGGGAAATTCGACCAGTTCTTCGGTACGAATAAAACGGAAGTAACGCTGATGGATATCATTCGGAGACAGTTCTATTCGAAAGAGCAATTGAGTCGGCAAGTTCGATTGCTGCCTGTAACGATCCGGAATATAGATATCGATGATCAAGGCTTCATCTATACGGTTTCCGGTTCCAAAACAGAGCAAGTCAAGAAATTGAACATTCGCGGCGAAAATATATGGAAAGAGATGTCGTTCAATGAACGATTGTTTTCCTTAGCTTCCGTAGAATCGGACGAATTGATTGAGAAGCAGCTTACCGATGTCTCATTGGACCAGAATGGTAATGTAACGATTATTGATAAATCACGGAATATTGTTTCCCAGTATGATGCAAACGGAACGATGTTATTTTATTGGTCGGGCCGTTCGGCCTTAGGTAATTCGCTGGTTGGATTAACAGCGGCACCTGTTGCAGTAGAAACCAACTCGAACAAACGCCTTTATATTTTGGATGAGGCGCTGAGCCTCATTCAAGTCTATGAACCGACTGAGTTTGGAGCAACGGTTCACGAAGCTTACAAGTTAATGGAGGAAGGAAAGTATGCAGAAGGGGAGCAATATTGGAACAAAGTACTGAAGTTGAATGCTCATTTCTCTCCAGCTTATAAAGGAATCGCTCAGGCCGCATTTTCTCGCGGTGAGTACGAGCGCGCTAGAGCCTTGTTCAAGCTTGCAGGAGATGGTGAGGGATACTCAGACTCATTCTGGCAAATTCGCTTGCAATGGTTCCAGAAAAACTTCTCGACCTTGGCGAACTTTGCTATTATAGCCGGCCTCGTATTATGGGTGTTTATCAAGCTCAAGAGAAAATTCAATTTCCGAATGATGCCGAAATCGAATAAGTTGAACAGTCAAACCTGGTTCCAGCAATTAAAGCATGTATTCTACATTTTGAAACATCCCATAGACGGATTTGGTGATTTGAGATATTTGAATAAAGGTGGCTACATTAGTGCTTTCGTTATTCTCATATTAACGGTGGTCATGCTTCTGGTGAAATCGTTCTATACGAGTTTTACATATAATCCAGTGCCGGTCTATGCAAAAGGTTCAACTTATATGCTCACAGTCTTCTTGGCCGTATGGTTATCATGGGTGGTATGTAACTATCTGGTAGGTTCGATCAAGCAGGGTGAAGCAAGGTTTAAAGATGTATTCGTTGGAAGCTGTTATTCATTGTTCCCGGTCGTGTTACTCGGGATCCCGCTTGCTCTTATTTCGAATATCTTTACACAAAGCGAAGCATCCATTTACAGCTCTATTGAGGTAGGTATGCTTTTGTGGAGCGGGCTATTATTCTTCTGGAACATTCAAGCGCTGCAAAACTACGGCGTTGGCGAAACGGTATTGAACATTACACTTACGGTCATCACGATGACCATTATGTGGGTACTTGTGTTCATCTTAATCGGACTCACATCCGAATTTGGCAACTTTGTTTACACGATCTATCAGGAGGTGTCGATGTGATGCGCTTATTACGCTCCAAAACACGATTCATGGTAGCTGCGATCTGCGTCTTATTCGCGTCGACGCTCGTCGGTTTTATGTTTGCTGCATCCGCTTCAACCGATAAGAAGCAGACCGAGGTTCAAACTACGGCACAGACTGAAACGCAAACGGAGACCAAAAGGGCACCTCAGACGAGTACGACAAAGACAGTAACCCCTGCAAAATCAAATGGAAAGTTGCCGGATGAAACCCAATTTCAAAGGATAGCGGAAAATGAGAAATTATTGCTTAAAGCGGATAAGGCCACCGGTCATTTTACCGTAACAAGTAAAACGACAGGAGAAGTATGGCGCTCTTTTCCTAATCCGAAGGATTGGCAGGATAAGCTGAATACGGATGCATGGAAGTTGCATCTTGCTTCACCCTTTATGTTCCGTTATGTAGAGTTTAATCTGCGTAAAGATTTGCTGAAGGAGACTAACCTTTATGCTCAAAAAGGGGGAATAAGCCAGTTCGAAGTAACGGATCAGGGATTTAAAGTGATGTATGACATGCCGGATCTTGGCTTCATGATTCCTGTAGAAGTAAAGCTCGGCGAAGATTTCGTGGAAACGAAAGTGTTGGCTGAAGGTCTTGTGGATGAGAAAGTCATTCCGAAGGAAGAGCCGGCGGCAGCTGCGGTTGATAAGGACGGCAAAGAAGTCAAGAAACCGAAGCCCAAGAAAGATCCGATGGCTCGCCTAGCGTCCATTCGCTTATTCCCTTTCTTGGGTGCACAAACTTCGGATGACGAAGACGGATTTCTATACATTCCAGACGGTCCGGGCGCTTTAATTGATTTCAGAGAACGTCGTGCGGGTACACAAAACCTCTATACGGAACGTGTTTATGGCGACGATTGGGCATACAGTAACCGCAATACCATGTCTGATCGTAATCCGATTACCATGCCGGTATTCGGGATTAAATCGAATAAGCAAGCACTCCTAGGAGTCATTACAGAAGGTGAAGAGTACGCGAACGTGGTTGCAGCACCTTCGGGATCATTCAGTCAATTCAACTGGGTTGCACCAGAGTATCAGTACCGGTTCAAGTTCTTCCAACCGACAGATACGAAGAAACTTAACGGTTACCTGACGTATAGCAAAGAAATAACGAAATCGGATCGTGCGACCCGTTATTATATGATCGATGAACAAGATGAAGAAATTAGCTATGTTACATTAGCTGAACGTTATCGGGAATTATTGATGAGAGAGTCTGCGATGAAACCGTTAGAAGGTGAACAAGCGAAGCTGCGGCTTCAGCTGCACTTACTTGGCGGCGATACCGAAGACGGATTTTTGTGGGATTCCTATCTACCATTAACAACCACGAAAGAGGCTGAAGCTATCGTCCAGGAGTTGTCTGCACTCGGTGTGGATCACATGGATATCACTTACCTCGGATGGCAGAACGATGGATACAGTAAGTTCGGTGGTGACTTCCCCGTTCCAGATGAACTTGGCGGTAACAAGGGAATGAAGAAATTTACCGATTTCGCTCATTCGAAGGGCTATGGGGTTTATCTCGATGCCTCTTCCTATACGTATAACAGAGGCGGTAAAGACGGATTTCGGAAGAATAGAGACGGTCTTCGTGACCTAGCTTCTTCTGTCATTGAATCGATGAATTGGGATAGCAGACGGAAGACGTTTGTCAGTCCTCAATTTATGAAAGGTGTTATAGAAGAAGATCTCCAAGAAGCGAAATCATTAGGAATCAATGGCTATGTATACGGTCAAGGAATCGGATCGTTCTTGAATACGGACTTTAATGAGAACTATCGAGCGACAAGAGAACAATCAAAGGAAATTCAGACCCAATTGTTTCAGAAGGCTAAAGAAACATTCGGCAGCGTAAAAGGGGCAGGAGGTAACGCATACACCTTCCCCTATATCAGCCATATGGACAACATGGCCTCTAACTTCTCTTATGACATGTTTATCGATCGTGTCATACCATTCGCCCAAATTGCTCTTCATGGTCTGACAACATACTCATTCGAGTATGCGAACTTGAGTGATGACTATGCGGACAATTTCTTAAAGGGAATCGAATACGGCGCAGTACCATCGTTTGTCGTTACGAACGCTTCATCACAAGAATTACTTAAATCACTTTCTCTGCATGAATTCTACAGTACCAACTACAAGGACTGGCTTGAAGAGATCGTGTCACAGTATCAAAAGTACGAAGAAGCACTTGGTGATGTGCAGAACGAGTTCATTACAGGCCATCGTGAAATCGTAGGCGGCGTATTTGAAACAACTTACAGTAACGGGAAGCAAGTCATCGTGAATTATAACGATCAAGAGGTTCGTGTCGGGAATGTTGTTGTGAAAGCCAAAGACTACATCGTAAGCAAAGGAGGTGCGTAGTATGGCCCCAAAGCGAATACTCTCTGCTAAGAGATCTCGAAAGCTGGAAGGGTCGTTATTTATTGCACCGTGGTTGATCGGATTTATCGCTTTTTTAGGATTTCCGTTAGTCTTCTCACTCTTTATGAGCTTTCACACGGTAAAAATATTGCCGAAAAAAATTGTGTACGACTTTGTTGGCATTAAATATTACCGGGAGATCTTGTTTAACAGCTCGGATCTATACGATAAGTTAATTCCGTATTTTCAAGAAGTCGTCATCATGATCCCGGTTATCGTCATATTTGCCTTGATGATCTCTATTATGCTGAACCAAAAACTGCCCGGTCGATTTTTATTCCGTGCCATCTTCTTCTTACCGGTTATCTTCTCTACGGGTGCTGTGCTGATGTCATTTATTAATCAAGGGGAAGGCAACCTGGGATTCCTTGAACGATTTAATATTGGCGGTTACATGGATATGTTCCTTGGGGATAGCTCCTGGGCGAAACCCGTAAAGACCGTATTGAATCAGTTTGTCCTCGTTTTATGGTATTCCGGGGTGCAAATTCTGCTCTTTATTGCAGGGCTGCAGACCATTTCAACATCTGCGTATGAATCAGCTCGAATCGATGGTGCGACACCGTGGGAAGTATTTTGGAAAATAACCCTCCCAGCGATGTCACCGTTTATCCTGCTGAACTTAATTTATACCGTTGTAGATATGTTTACGTTCCCGTCCAATCCTGTCATTAGTTTGATTAATACAGGAAACTACGGATTTAATAGTGCACTGGCATGGATTTACTTCGCTATTATTCTTGTATTCTTGGGAATTGTCATTCTCATCTACAGTAGAATTAACCGGAAACATGTCGGAGCAAATCGTTAGTGAAGGAGGGAGGCAGAACATGAAGGTTGAAATAGCGACGCGTGTGAAACAAAAGTTCACAACGAAACGTGGATTACGGCAAGTGAAGTATACGATTCTAGGTCGAGAGATGAATCAAGGGCTGTTATTTAAACTAGTCTTGTACGGCATATTCATCGTAACCTCCTATGTGTATATGAACCCGATTTTAAAAATGCTCGTGAAGATGGTCATGAGTGCCAAGGACTTAATTGATCCAACCGTGACGTGGATTCCGTCTTCCGTCTACTTAGGTCATGTGGTCGAAGCATGGAAGCTTTTAGATTATCCGAAGTCTCTCTCCATCAGTATACTGATTGCGATTTCGACTGCTGTGCTCCATTGTATTTCGTGTGGGCTAGCGGGCTATGCCTTGGCAAGGCTCGATGTCCCATTCAAGAGGACGATTCTATTCCTCGTCTTCCTGGCATTCATTATTCCGCCTCAAGTTGTTATTTTGCCTACGATTATGGTGTATACGAAGCTTGGGTTGAATGGTCATTTATTAACCTTAATTTTGCCTTCTATTTTTGGGTTCGGTGTCAAGGGTGCACTCTTTGTCATCATTTTTCGTCAATTCTTCTCCACGCAGCCTAAAGCATTGGAAGAAGCGGCACGGATCGATGGTGCTAGTGCTTTGAGGTTTTATGTACGCGTTATGTTTCCGTTGGCAAGACCAGCCATTCTCGTCGTCCTGTTGTTCTCGTTCGTCTGGACTTGGAATGACACGTACTACCCTAGGATGTTCCTGGGTTCAAGCGGCGATATGCCGTTAGCACTGAAGATGTCATTTATCGATAGTCAGTTGACGACGTTTATTACGAATGGAGGACTGCCGGAATATCTAGCTGAACCGATTAAAATGGGTGCAAGCTTCCTGGTTATATTGCCTCCGCTTATTCTTTACCTCGTTGCCCAGCGTTACTTTGTTGAGAGTGTTGAACGTACAGGTTTGGTCGAGTAGACCTGGATCCATCATTTGGGATAATACAGGAGGATTATGAATGAAGAGAAAATCGATTTTTCTAATCATTACTTTTGTATTCATGCTAACCACATTACTTTCAGGTTGTACCGGCAATGATTCGGTAGATAAAGCACTGGAAGCTGCATCCGAAGCGAAGCCTGCTGGGACTAACGAAGAAGCTGCACAGGAAGAAGAAGTGGATTGGACGAGTAAAGCTGTGACGGATTTCAGCGAGGAGACAACGATCACCATTCAACATGAATGGGGCATAGATCAGATTGCTCCTCTCATGCAGCCCATTGAAGATAAGCTTAAAGCAGAAGGTAAGAATATAACCGTTCATTGGATTCAAGGTGATTCCACTTCGGAAGCATTGCAAGAATTGAACGCTAGTGGTGTCATCCCGGATATTATTTACAGCTCCAAAGGAATTGATGGTTTGAAAGAGCTGGATATGGTTGAGCCCATTGATGACTTGATGAAGATATACGAAATGGATGAAACCAGTATCAATCCATCTGTCATATCCTTGTTCCGCTCCTACGATGATAAGGGTTCCATGGTAGGTGTACCTACGTTTGCTGATACCATTACGTTATTTTACAATAAAGAGATTTTCGATATGTTCGGCGTTCCTTACCCGACAGACCATATGACATGGGATGAAACCTTTGAGTTAGCTAAGAAGTTGACCGGAGAACGAAATGGTGTAAACTACCGTGGTCTGGAGATGGGCTATACGAACAGCCTGACAAGCGAAGCGCTCGCACCTCTTAAAGAAATTATTACGAATGTTGTGGATCCTGAAACCGATGAAGTATTGCTTACGAAGGAGCCGGCAGTTACAAGATATTTCGAATTGATGAAAAAGTTCTATAGCATACCAGGGGTATATGAACGTGATCCGGATAAACAAGCAAGCTTCTTTGCCGGTGGAACGGCTGCGATGTTAGTGTCTTGGCCGACATATCTGGAATGGGGGATTCCTGAAACCATTCGACCGAATGTAGATTCGGTTCTCATGCCAATCTGGGGAGGGGAAGATCAGTTAGCGACACCAACGCAAGCCCATATGTATGTATTGAATAAATACGGTGAGCAAAAAGATGCAGCTTTCCAGTGGATGAAAGAAGTCGTTGCGGAAGATATGCAGATGAAGTTCTCCGCTGCAGGGTATCCGACGGTTTTGAAGAGTCCGGAAGTTATCGCGGCATTCGGCAGCGAAAAGGATATTTACGAAGGCAAAAATGTAAAAGCGTACTTCCCGGAAAACGCAAGAGTCATTGAAGGTAGAAAATCGCAATATCAACGATTAGCTGAAGGTATGATTACCGAGAAACTGAAGGACTTCGCAAACTCGGATATGAATATCGCCGAATTTTTGCGTAAGCTGGAAGAAGAAATGACGATTAAGATCAAGGAAGAGAAACAAAAGAAAGAGTAAGGGCAATAAGAACCTCTGGTCGCTTGCATACGATTTGGTTAAGAACCTGAGGCCATCGTCTCAGGTTCTTGGCGCTATATAGCTTTGCGCACGTGTTGGACTATTTTGCTGATTAAATCTTCACACTATCTCTATGGGGATTATTGTATTGTAAAGGAAAGGGATTAAGCAGCCAAAAAGCGGAGAAGGTGAATTCTTGATGTATGATAAGCTTCCAGTCCTGGATCCAGAGGAAACGATCCCGTTATTGCAGGATCAATTCTATTACCCACCTTATATTACGCTTGCCCATATGTACAAACCTCCAACGGGTTGGTTTATGATACCTCAACAAATTAGTCAATATCAGCTTCTATATGGAGTTGATGGGAAAGCGGATAATATGATGAATGGCGTTAAGTGTCCGCTTGGAAAAGGGGATATTTACATCATTCGCCCCGGTGCTGTTCGTTCATTGCAACCCTCTAAACATGATCCATATGTGGGAATAACCATTTCATTTCATTTTGGAATGTCAAAGTCGCCAATAGAATTCATGTTTGGAAAAGACTACATTAAGGGGAGCGATCCAGATGGATCGTTACTAGGCAAACTCATCCCCTTAATCCAGGCCATCCAGCAGCATTCCTTGTCAAGCAATATGCTTGCGCAAGGACTGCTGTTACAAATATTATATGATTTGGCTAATAACCATCCGGTTGATGGAACAGCGAAGCAAACCACAAAAATCAATGCAAAGATGGTGAAAATCTGTAATTACATTAAAGAAAATTATAGTACGACGATTCGTTTGGATACGCTAAGTGAGATGACGGGGCTGAGCAGAAACTATATCATACGGCAATTTCGCAAGTGTTACGGTATGACGCCGTCTGATTATCTGGCTACGATTCGTATAGAGAAGGCGAAGCAGCTCGCGCTTGAAACCGATCTTTCGATCAGCGAGATTGCGAACCAGGTCGGATATACGGAGCTGCATTCATTTAGTCGGATGTTCAAAAAACGAATGGGAATCAGCCTAAGTCAGTTTAATGCAACGCTTATTTCGTCGCTCGATATCGTCTCCCCCCTAGAAGAATCTTAGGGGGTTATTTTTGTTATAAAAGTGTTACTCTGGGCTAAATACTTCCAAAGATTCGCCGAGTAAACTATGAATTAAAGACCGGGTTGAGAACGCTTCCGAAGGATAGGGAATAGTTCAAGTTGATTCTGGATTCGCTTGTTCAAAGGTAAAAAATCCGGATCGAATGGCTCTTGCATTGATTTAATCCATTATTTTCACATCGGTATTATGAGTTAATGACAATGGGAGGGTTTATGTATGAAAAGAAGTGGTCAAAGAACTCTGGGTCTGCTGTTCATGATGTGTCTCTTGTTCATGTTCGTTCTGGGAGCATGTTCATCAGGAGAAAGCGGTGAAGTAACAAGTGATAAGCCAGATACAACCGAATCCACCGAAAGAACGAATGCGAACACGGAAGAACAAGCGGAGGAAGCTGAACCTGTAGAAGTGAAGCAATTCTCGAATGAACCCGTTACGTTAAAGGTAGCAACCCAATGGGGGGAAGAAAATTTCCAGAACAATTTTGTTCAGGATATGAAGGAGCTGGTTCCCCATATTACATTCGAATATGTCGATTGGAATGGAACGGCTGAAGGGATCCAGGAGATTAACAGCGCAGGGACGGTTGTGGACCTACTAACGCCCAACCTTGGGGTGGATGTGCTGCTCGATCTTGATATGGTACAGCCGCTGGATGAGATGGTAAAAGAGTATGGGATCGATTTGAGCACAGTGGACCCGTCGTTTATTGCTCTGATTCGCTCCCAAGACCCTGAAGGACGGCTGATTGGATTGACGGGCAATGGAGGGATTTATGGTCTCTTCTACAATAAAGAAGTATTCGACCTATTTGGTGTTCCTTATCCGACGGACAACATGACTTGGGATGAACTCATTGACCTAGCTAAGAAGACGACAGGTACCCGAGATGGAAATCAATACGTAGGACTGGAGTTCGGCTCGGATACGGTGGATGCTGCACTGTTACAGTTATCCACAACATTGACGGATCCTGATACGGGGGAGGTGTTATTGTCCAAGGATCCGAAGTTTACAAAGTATATGGAACTCATGAAAAAAATATATAGTATTCCCGGCATCTACAATCCGGAGGAAAAAGATAAGTTTATGCAAAAAACAGCTGCGATGGAAATCAACTGGCATGGTTTCCTGACTTGGTTCGGAGGGGAGACCCCGGAGGAAAGAGCAGAATTTAAGAAAGACATGGACATTCTGCCGATACCATCCTGGCCTGATATCCCAGAGACTGCTCCAGCCGTTCATACGGCCCCTACCGTCATTAACCCGTATAGCGAGAAGAAAGAAGCAGCGCTGCAAGTCCTTCAAGCGATTATTTCCATCGAGAATCAAACGAAGGCTACAAGAAAAGGCACGATACCGGCCACATCGGATGTGGAAATTCGCAAGCAATTTGGTGCAGATAATCCAGATCATCAAGGTAAAAATGTAATGGCCATGTTCCAACATCAGTTTGCGCTTCCTCCTGCTAGAGCAAGTGTATGGGATAAATACGTTGATTTGAATGGGGCTATGCAGAAGTTTGCGACCTCGGACATGAACATCCCGGAGTTTATCCGTGTGCTGGAAGAGGAATCTGCGATCAAGATTAAAGATGCTATGAATAAACAGTAAGAGAGTTTCAGACAAAATGGATGCACGGAATAGGAGCGAGTAAATCATGACAGATATGTTGCATAAGGAAGGCTGGACCCTCGTATTTCATGAAGAGTTTGATGGCCCAACGCTCGATCAGACGAAGTTCTCCCCCTACGGTTTATCCCATTGGAAGACGTTAGAGGAAGCAGAGGCGACCTATCAATTCCGGGATAGTTGTATCGTGTTACAGCTGCCTGATGAGCATAAGCGTGTATCCGCGATTGTTACGGGGATGCGAGATGGACTGCACCGTTACGGTGATGATCTCGGGCTAAACCATCATGACCGTGCCTTCATGAACCTTGTGACGAAATATGGTTTCTTCGAGGTACGTGCGAAGGTGGCGAAAGGGAGCGGGCTTAATTCAGCTTGGTGGATGATCGGTTTCGAAAATGAGAAAGAGCAAAATGCCGAAATCGACATTTTCGAATTGTTAGGCAAAGATACGCGTTTACTGAATACAACGCTTCATTCATTGCGTGATACGAAATTGAAGTATGCCCATATTCCGTATCGAACGGATGTGGACTTATCTGAAGATTTTCACGTATACGGCTTTGAGTGGGATGAATCCGGTATGAAATTCTATCTGGATCATGAGCTATATTGGGAAGTTGATCAGTCACCGGATTATCCGATGGTTACCTTGCTGCAAATTAATGATGGGGATGGAGGATGGATTGGCGACCTGGATCGATCCATTCCGTATCCGAAGGAATTCCTCGTTGATTATTTAAGGGTGTATAAGTGTGAAGGGATGCCTATGGAGCTCATTCCGATGGAAGGCAAAGAAGGCAATCTCGCCCGGTTTGCTATTAGCGGTGTAGGTAACGATATTACCTGGGGAGATTTGTACAACGCACAATCGCATATTTGTTATATCAATGACGGCGATCCGAATACCGCTCTAATCAGCAAACCGGAAGAGTCATTACCTCACTATATTTATTTGGATTGGATGGAACCGAAAGTATTGGATACGGTATCGTTAACGACACGAGCTGGATTGAAGCAAGGTCCGACACAGTGGGATATTGAAGTATCTCCTGATGGACTAACCGATTGGCGTAGAGTGGGGGAGTCAGGGCAGGTTGCATGGAGCCATCGTGAGGATGAGACAGAAACGCACGAAATCACGCTTACACAAGAAGAGCATGCGAAGTCGATTCGAATTGTGATTCAAGCATTCAATGGGAGCCAAGAGGCAGGAACGTATCTGATTCAGGATATAGCTGTCTACTTGAGCACAAAGGCGTAATGGTGGTGACTGTAATGGGCCCTGGAACATCATACAGACAGATAAAAGCCGTCAAGTTCGCTTGACGGCTTTATCCTGTAAGGCGGGATCAATCGGGCTCGGATTGCGGGATCCACATTCAGGATCTGGAGAAGGAAGATCCACCGGTTTATAACGGAACAGTACCGTTTCTAGGTATAACTAAGTGTACGGGCGGCAGCACCTTGATCTATAATAGGG
This sequence comes from Paenibacillus sp. GM2FR, assembly GCF_002803325.1. Lineage (NCBI taxonomy): Bacteria > Bacillati > Bacillota > Bacilli > Caryophanales > Paenibacillaceae > Paenibacillus > Paenibacillus sp. GM2FR. Next base: position 178,394 of record NZ_MKZM01000010.1, read on the forward strand.
GACGTGGCATTCAATGGAAAAATTCAATCGTGAATGAATAGGAGAACAGGATGAATAAACAAAGAATGGCCGTTATCGGCTTAGGGCATATGGGCCGGCATATGATTCACCGCTTACTGCCCCAATACACAGAGAGGATCGAATTGGTCGCCATTTGCGACAGTGCTGAATCCAGTCTGCACCGGGAAGTCGCAGAGGCAGAGACTCGTCCACGGCTGTATACCGACTATCGCCAGCTGCTGGACGAGGTGCCGCTTGACCTGGTGTATATCGCGGTTCCGCCGTCCCTGCATTATGATGTGGCCCGGATCGCATTTGAGAAAGGCATCCACGTCTTCTGCGAGAAGCCGCTGGCCAACTGCTTGACCGAAGCCCGGAGTCTGATGGAGTTGGCCGAGAAGGCCGACATGCTCCATGCCGTTCATTTCTCGCTTCCGCTCGACCCGGCTGTTCTGAAGCTGCGGGAATTGCTTGAGGAGCAGGCGATCGGCCAGATTCAAAGCATGGATCTGTACCTGGAGTTTCCGCAGTGGCCGAGGGCCTGGCAGCAGAATCCATGGATTACGTCAAGACAGCAGGGCGGATACCTGCTGGAGGTCGGCATTCACTGGATCCAGATGATCCAGCAGGTGTTCGGACCGATTACGCATGTGAAGAGCGAGATCGAGTTTCCGCCGGATTCGAATCAGTCCGAAAGCCGTGTCCAGGCCGTTCTCAGATTACATAATGATATCGAGATTCGCCTGTCGGGAACCGACCAACGGGAAGGGGAGGAGCGTGTCTCCCTGGTGGTCCACGGTATGGAAGGAACCTTGGCATTGGAGAACTGGTGCAACCTGTACCGAACCGGCAAGAATTCCGATCTGCAGCCTATATCTGTGGATGATGTCGTCAGCCCGCTGCCGATCCTGAAGCAAATCATTCAGATTTTGAACGGAGAGTCCGGTCTCATATATGATTTTCATGACGGGTATAACGCGCAGGTAGTTTTGGAAGCTCTGCGTAAGCCGGGCGAGGGCTTTGTGGATGTACGGCCGCAATTGATGGGGGATCAAGTGGTAGGGATTTAGAACGATTGAAAGCAAAACTAAGCAGCCTTAGTGCGTTTTTTTTGATGGCTAACGCAACGGAAGATGATAGAAGGAACTAGTGGAGGGTTTATTATGTAAGGTGAAAACGAATCGTCATAGAGGTTTGCAACAGATTCGCGACATAATCAATTAGCATGCTAGCGATTCATATAGAAAGGGGGATTTCTCAATTCGATAGCAATTTCTTCTTGGCCCGTGTGGTAGACGATGTTGTTGTTTTTGCACGTTAGAAGCTCTTTGGTCGCCTCAGAAGGGTCTTGAATGGCCCGAACAAGAGCAACCTCGTCAACGTACTGTATGTTGTCTTCGGTATGTGAATTAAGGATTTCTAACAAGACATATTGATCGGGATAAATCGAACGCACTTCTCGCCATTGCATTGTGATCACTCCCATTCGTTTATTGTAATTTCCGCTTTGATGGGTGAAATGTGAAGATTATCTTGATTATATCTTATATCAGGAACAAAGAATCGCTCACATTCTGGAGTTGTCGAAACTGCGGGAGTCTATAGGAGTATGGGATAAGGAGCTAGTGGATGCTATGCTGTATTCTGGCGTGAAATTGCATCAGGAATTTGTGGCTGGATGAGCTGCTGCAGGATTCAGGCTCGTTGACTCCAGGTGTGTGAGAAGGCTGAGCCCTTAGATGATAAACCAAATAGATTCTACAAGACTAGTGTCTTGATTCACGGTAACCATTCCTTACTTAAGAGGAGTGGTTTTTCTTATTGCTCTTGTAACGATTTGAGTTTTTCCTCATTACACGTAGGAAGCCTTCTTCAAGGGATTTTCTGATATGATACAATATGAATACATAATTAACCATGTAAAGGATGAGAATCTATGCCGGTTTACAATAAGCTAGTTCGGGATCTGATTCCCCAAGTCATTGAAGCTACGGGCAAAGAATTTCGCACACGGATCTTGGATGAGGAAGAGTATAAGAAAGAATTGATCATAAAGCTTAAAGAAGAGTCGGAGGAATACTTTGCCGCTGAAAGCTCAAAGGAGTCATTGGAAGAACTTGCAGATATGCTTGAGGTTATCCGGGCATTGGCAGTCGTACATAGAGCAACATGGGAAGAGCTTGAAGCCTTGAGAGAGAAGAAGGCGAAAGCTCGAGGCGGATTCCAAGAACGGGTGTATCTAATCGATGTCGACGACAACGCTTAATGTCAAACTGATTACAGAAAACTTAGCAGATGATTTAATCACCGGGATGCAGAATGCTTCTGGAATCTATATTATGACTTCCTTCGTTATGCAATCAGGGGTGCGTTTATTAGCGCCCCATTTGAAAGGTGCGATCGAACGGGGAGCTGAAGTAAAGGTTCTCGCTGGGGATTATTTATTCGTTACGCAGCCTGAAGGTTTGCAGGCATTACGTAATATCGATCCCCGGTTGGAGGCAAGGCTATGGCGTAGTATGGGAACTTCAGAACGTTAGAAGAAGAATGTGACAAAGCTATGGTCGTCATGGCAACCGGACTCGGAAAAACCTATCTAGCAGGCTTTTTCGCCCAGCGTTTTCAACGGGTGCTGTTTATTGCGCATCGAGAAGAAATTCTCTATCAAGCCAAACGGTCATTTCCAGCGCATCATGCCGGACAAAACTTTCGGTATCTATAACGGTGTCAAAAAAGAAGGGAACGCGGATTGCGTGTTTGCCTCAATCTACACGTTAGGGATGAAGAAGCATCGTGAATCGTTCGCACCAGACGGATTTGATCTTATCGTGGTGGACGAATTCCATCATGCAGCTGCAAACTCATACCAATCGGTTATCCAGTATTTTGAACCGAAATTTCTACTGGGCATTACGGCAACCCCAGATCGAATGGATGGGAAGGATGTGTATGCCCTTTGCTATGGCAACGTCGCCTACCAGATTCATTTCATTGAAGCCATCCGTCGTGGCTGGTTGTCCCCGTTCCAATATTACGGGGTCTATGACGATACAGATTATTCATCAATTCGGTGGCTCGGAACGCATTATGATGACGAACAGTTGACTGCAGCTCAGCTGAGAGAGTCGCTGGCAGACAAGATCTACGATGCCTGGAACGAGCATAAGCAAACACGGACGATTGGCTTTTGCTCATCGATTCGACAAGCGGATTTTTTGGCGGGTTATTTTCAAGACAAAGGAGTAGCAGCAGTCAGCCTTCACTCAGGAGCCATAGGAATCACGAGGGGAGAGGCAATAAACCGTCTAGATAAAGGAAATCTAGAAATCATATTTACTGTAGATTTGTTCAATGAGGGAGTAGATATTCCTAGTGTGGATACGCTGCTTTTTGTCCGACCGACCGAATCCTTAACCGTATTTACACAGCAGGTTGGCCGGGGACTGCGGTTATCGGAGCAAAAGACGCACTGCACAATCATTGACCTCATCGGTAATTATCGTAATGCAGACGTGAAGCTTCGATTATTCGGAAATGATGGTGAAGGAAAGAAAACGGCAAAGGAACGGATTATCCCGACTGTACCGGATGGATGTGAACTCCATTTGGAGACGTCTGTTGTTAACCTACTGGATGAACTAAGCCGTAAGAAACTGCCGCATCGCGAGCGTCTGCACCGTTCTTTCCTGGATCTCAAGAATGAGCTCGGTCGCATCCCTACATATTTGGAGCTTCACCTGCATGGGAGCTCGAACAGCTGGGAATATCGGAATGAATTCGGTTCTTATATCGGATTTCTCCTCTGGGCCGAGTGCTTAACGAAGGAAGAAGAGGAGATTTATTATCAATATGAGTCTTGGATGCGTGATGTCGAAAAGACCGTCATGACCAAGAGTTATAAAATGATCGTGCTCCTGTATATGCTTGAGCGTGGTCCTGAGCACTGGGCAGAACCGGTTACTCCTCAGGAGGTAGCGCCATTCTTCCACAGCTATCTAACAGAAAAGGAATACCGGAGAAGAATCGATTTCTCCGATAAGGATTCGAAGCGTCTCTGGGAATACAATGAGACCGGCGTTAGCCAGCTCATCGAGCGGATGCCAATGACAAAATGGGGTTCGGCTAAAGGAAGCATGACCCGCTTCGAGGATGGTGTGTTTAGTCTAAAAATTGAAGCTGCTCCTGAGCATCGATCCACTTTGCACCGGTGGACAAAAGAAACCTGCCTATATAGGCTGCATCATCATTTTGAACGTAAAGAGCAAGCAGGAACCCCTTCAGTGATGAGGGGGTTTTCAAATATTAAATCGCTAGCTCAAACAATTAAGGAGTTGCTGCCATATGAAACAGGGCCTTTATGAGCAGATTATAAATAATCTTACTAGAAGACAGTTATTGACTTTGGATAGTTCCTTATACGAAATTGGGATTGAGCCATTAGACCCGGAGGAAGCGCGCAAGGTGCTCTCTAATTACTTAGGCACCGTGATTCGTAGAGCTTTGAAAATCATTCGGGAAAGTAGCAATGATGATGAAGCACTCCTGTTACAGGTACGTGCCTGCAATGAAATTATTGCCACTCTACGTAATACTCTGGACAATGAAGAATTAAGGGAGTGGCAGCTTGATGAACAGGGTGAGGTTTTAACCTATGTCTATTCCAAACTAAATCATATTCGAGGCATCAAGGAGTCTAAGATTCATCGTCCTACAACCCCCTTGTCACAAAGTTCATTGTTTACGGGTTCCCATTCTGAGCCTAATATGATGAGTGAGCTTAAAGCAGAGATTATTACTTCGGATCAGGTTGATCTGTTGGTATCTTTCATAAAATGGAGCGGGCTACGTTTCCTAATGGAGCAGTTAGAGGAGTTCACGGCAAATGGAGGCCAGTTACGTGTCATAACAACAACCTACATGGAAGCGACGGATTACAAGGCTGTGACAGAATTAAGTAATCTCCCGAACACAGAAATCAAAATCTCATACGATACAGAGCGAACACGGTTACATGCGAAGGCATATTTGTTTAAAAGAGACACTGGATTTACTACGGCTTACGTCGGATCATCTAATCTTTCAAATCCTGCTCTTACGAGTGGCTTAGAATGGAACTTAAAGGTTACGGAGAAGGATTCTTATGACGTCCTACGGAAAATAGAGGCAACCTTCGAGAGTTATTGGAACGATCGTGAATTTAAAAGTTTTTCCTTTGCGGATCAGGAGCATCAATTGCTTCTCCAGCAGGCACTTGGCAAAAAGAAAGAACATGAGCGAAATCAGTTAACCTTCCCATTTACCCTTACGCCTTACGATTACCAGAAGGAAATCCTTGAGAAGCTCGAGGCTCAGAGAGTGATATATGGAAGAACGAGAAATCTACTAGTGGCGGCTACGGGAGTAGGAAAGACGGTTGTTTCCTCTTTCGACTACAAACGGTTTGCCGACCGGAATCAAAAGTCGAGATTACTCTTCGTAGCCCATCGTGAGGAAATTCTAAAGCAAAGCTTAGACACCTTCCGTTTTATACTGAAAAACCTGAATTTTGGAGTGCTTCACGTAGGGAGTAACCAGGCCGATTCGATTGATCATCTATTTATTAGTATTCAAAGCTTCAATACTTTAAAACTTACTGAAAAAACCACTCGGGATTTTTATGATTACATCATCGTTGATGAGTTTCATCATGCCGCGGCCCCTTCTTATCAAAGGCTACTGGCATATTATCAGCCACAAATTTTATTAGGTTTGACAGCTACGCCTGAGCGAATGGATGGGAAAGATATTTTGCACTACTTTAATGATACAATTGCAGCAGAGATTCGCCTAACAGATGCAATTGATCGAAAACTGCTCTGTCCCTTTCATTACTTCGGTGTGACGGATAGTGTCGATTTGTCTCAGGTCAAGTGGTCAAGGCGAGGATACGATCTAAATGAGCTTGAAAATTTATATTCCCATAATAAAATTCGGGCAAGCCAAGTTATAAACAGTCTAAAGAAATATGTAACCGATTTGGATGAAGTCAAGGGCCTTGGTTTTTGCGTGAGTGTCGCTCATGCACTTTACATGGCTAAAGTTTTCAATGAATCGGGGATAGCCGCGATTGCCTTGCATGGAAAGTCAAGCAACGATGAGCGTAACTCTGCGAAGAGACGATTAGTGTCAGGGGAAATCAAAGTGATCTTCGTTGTAGACCTTTATAATGAAGGGGTAGATATACCGGAGATTAACACGGTTTTATTCCTTCGTCCCACAGAGAGCTTGACCGTATTCTTACAACAGCTTGGCCGTGGACTTCGTTTGGCAGAAGGAAAAGAATGCTTAACGGTTCTTGATTTTATTGGGCAAGTCCATAAAGAATATAATTTCCAGGAGAAGTTTAGAGCATTGCTTGGAAAAACAAAGCATTCAATACAGCATTATGTCGAGAATGGTTTCTCGAGCCTGCCACGTGGAAGCTTTATTCAGCTTGAGAGGCAAGCTCAGGAATACATCCTGAGAAATATTAAGCAAACCACAATCAATAAGAGAAGTCTGATTGAGAAGCTGAAACACTTTACAGAAGATACCGGATTAAGCCTGACACTTGATCATTTTACTCAGTATCACGGAATGAGTCTTTACGAGTTTTATGGTGGACGTAATGGGAGACGGACATTTCGAGGATTGATGGCTGAGGCGGATCTGATCGAACCATTCGAATTCAAGAATATGGAGTATCTGATAAAACGTATTCCAGCTTTATTAAGCATAAACTCCAGGAGATTTCTAAGTTTTTTAATCGACTATCTTGAGGATCCTGGGAAAACCGCACGTACAGAAGAAGAACGACTGATGTTAAATATGTTTTACTATACCTTCTACCGATCAGAACCGAAGAAACAAGGGTTTCTGGACATTAACCAGGCTGTTCAGTCTATTGTTTCCTGTAAAGAGTTCAGGGATGAGATCGTTGAAATATTAAAGCATAATTACGCACACATTAACTTTGTTGATAAAAAGAATAAATTCCCATTCGTATGTCCATTAGATTTACATTGTACATATTCAACGGACCAAATTTTGGCGGCTTTTGGTTTTTGGAATGAAGAGAAGGCCCCAGCCTTTCGTGAGGGTGTGAAATATTTCGAGGATAAGAAAACGGATATTTTCTTTATTACGCTAAATAAATCCGATAAGGACTTTTCTCCTTCTACTTTGTATGAAGATTACGCCATAAATGAACACCTGTTTCACTGGCAAACACAAAGTCGTATTTCGGAAGAAACGAATACGGCTAAGCGATATATCCATCATAGACAGACGGAGAACAGAATTGCATTATTTGTCCGTGAATACAAAGAGGAGAATAATTACACTTCGCCCTTTGTGTTCTTAGGAGAAGCCGAGTATGTGAAGCATGAAGGCAATAAGCCAATGAGTATTGTGTGGAGATTGAGAGAAGAGATGCCTCCGGAATTAGTGCCGGCAGCAAATAAAGCTATTGGGTAGGGGGTGAGTCGATGCTCGTGGTAGCAGCGGCCATCATTGAAAATGAAGTGGGTCAAATCTTAATAGCCAAACGTAAGATGGGAAAGGCGCAAGAAGGCTTATGGGAGTTCCCCGGTGGCAAAATCGAGCATAATGAATCGGTTGAAGATTGTTTAAAGAGAGAACTGCAAGAAGAAATGAATATTCAAATTCAACCGTATGAGTCGTATGGTGAACATGATCATAATTATGGATCGACACATATTCGCTTATATGCCCACAAGGCTAATTTTGTGAGTGGAGAAATAATGTTAGTTGACCATGACGAGTATATGTGGGTATATCCAACAGAGCTTGGAGAGTATGAATTTGCTCCGGCTGATGTTAAATTCGTAGAGATGTTAATAGGATATTCAGCAGAGTCCATGGATTAATCCATGGGCTTTTTAATTTCAGGAACATGCATTCGCTGACAAACAGATGTTCATTCAGAACTATAGAATAGGGTTATCAACGATCGAGGCTGAATTTCTGGAGTACATAAAATATGAGTTTCAGTTAGAAATGGAGAGTAGGCGTGCATGGGACAAATTTATATCGCAATTACCGGGGCATCGTATTATTTTGGCGCAAGTTTTTTGAATCCGGGGATGGTCGTGCAGCTTATTAAAGATCCGGGCAATCCGTATGACGAGTAAAGCTCATATTTAGAAACACCCCCGGTGCTTTTTTGTTTTTAAGTTCTATTTCCATAAATTTTGAAGGGACATGTGTTAACATGTCGAAGTATAGAAGTATAATAGTACTTATGACTTAGTTGTATACTGGAGGCAATATGAGCATACTTACACTTCAACAATTAGAATCACATTTGTGGGAATCGGCTAATATCCTGCGCGGCAGTATCGACTCCTCTGACTACAAGAACTATATTTTTGGAATGCTCTTTCTGAAGCGTCTGAACGACGTATTTGTCGAAACCGCGAAGCGTATAGAGAAGGAAGAAGGCGACGACTACGGTTGGTATGATCGGGATGAGCATCAGTTCTTCGTTCCTGAACGTGCGCGCTGGGAGCAAATACAGACGCTGACTCAAGATATCGGAGACGCGATCAACAAAGCATTCGAAGCGCTTGAGGAAGAAAATGCATCTCTGCAAGGGGTACTAGCTACCATTGACTTTAATGACAAGGAAAAGCTGCCTGACAAACTACTTCAGCGTCTTATTCAACATTTCACGGCTATAGAACTTTCTAATGGTAACCTATCTGAACCAGATATGCTTGGCCGTGCTTATGAATACCTAATCAAAATGTTTGCTGATGATGCAGGGAAAAAAGGCGGGGAGTTTTATACGCCAAGCAAGGTTGTTGAGTTGATTGTTAAGCTCATTAAACCAGAAGAGGGCATGCGCATCTGTGATCCAACTGCGGGATCTGGTGGTATGCTTATTCAATCTGTCGATTATATCAAATCAAAAGGTGGCAATCCGCGTAACCTGACCCTTCACGGACAAGAGCGCAATCTGAACACCTGGGCGATCTGCAAAATGAACTTGCTTCTGCATGGACTAAGCGATCATTGGATTGCTAAAGGAGACACAATACGTGATCCTAAGCTGCTTGAGGATGGAGAGCTTATCCTCTATGACCGCGTAATTGCAAATCCTCCGTTTAGCTTAAGCAACTGGGGACGCGAAGAAGCAGAGGCAGATACACTAGGACGTTTCCGTTTTGGTCTACCTCCAAAGGATAAAGGGGACTTGGCGTTTGTACAGCATATGGTGTCGACTCTAAATCATGAAGGGAAAGCAGGAGTTGTTATGCCGCACGGTATTCTGTTCCGTGGGGGTGCTGAAGCAGCTATCCGCAAAGGATTGTTAGAAGAGGATCTTATTGAAGTAATTATTGGACTCCCTTCTAACCTCTTTTACGGTACGGGTATTCCAGCAAGCATTATTGTCTTTAATCGTAGCAAGGAGGAGCAAAAGAAAGGGCAAGTGCTGTTTATCAATGGCTCGAATGGCTACCAGGAGGGGAAGAACCAGAACACCCTTCGTGATCAAGATATTGAGAAAATTGTATCGGCATATAACAATTGGGATAATCAAGAGAAGTATTGTCGAGTGGTGGATCTCAAAGAGATCCGTGAGAATGATTTTAACCTTAATATAGTCCGATATATTGATTCGACTGATGAAGAAGAGCAAATTAATGTGGAAGAGTCATTGGCTGAATTGCGTCAACTGGAACATGAACGAACCGAGATTGAAGCCACCATGTACGTATACTTGAAGGAGTTAGGGTATGTTGAGTGAATGGCAGCACCGTAAAACAGAAGAACTATTTAAAAACTCCTCCATTAAAAACCAGGAGGGGGAGGAACTACTCTCTGTTACTCAAGATAATGGTGTATTACCAAGAAGCATGCTAGAAAGACGAGTAGTAATGCCAGACGGTAATACAAAAAACTATAAACTTGTTGAAAGAGGAGACTTTATTATAAGTCTACGTAGCTTCCAAGGCGGGTTGGAATTTTCTGAATATAGGGGGCTTGTCAGCCCTGCGTATACTGTAATTAAGCATAAGGTTCCAATGGAGGAAGGCTTTTATAAACAATATTTTAAATCCCAACGGTTTATAAGTCAGTTAAATAGTTCAGTAGTAGGAATAAGAGACGGAAAGCAAATAAGTTATCAGGTGTTTAAAAATATGGAAGTACCATATCCCCCTTTGGCAGAGCAACGTAAAATCGCTGAAATCCTTACTTCCGTTGATAATGCCATCTCCAAAACAGAAGTCATTATTGAAAAAACGGAGAAAGTCAAGAAGGGGCTCATGCAGGAACTTCTTACCAAAGGGATTGGACATGCAAAGTTCAAGCAGACGGCGATTGGTGACGTTCCTGAGAAGTGGGAAGTTTATTATATTGAAAAGTTAGCTGAGCAAAACAGAAATGCTATTAAGCCTGGACCGTTTGGTTCATCTTTGAAGAAAGAATTTTATGTTAAGCATGGATACAGGGTGTACGGGCAAGAACAAGTAATTGCCAAGGATTTTAGCAAAGGTGATTATTACATTGATGATCAAAAGTTTAAGGAATTGAAATCTTTCGAAGTTAGGCCTAACGATTTGTTAATTAGTTTGGTAGGTACTTTTGGTAAAATAGCAATTGTCCCTGAAAATGCTGAGCCTGGAATCATTAATCCTCGATTACTAAAAGTAACATTCGATAGTTCAAAGGCTAATGTAAAGTATTACTACTACTACATGTCATCGCCTTATTTTTACAAGCAACTTGAAGCATTAAGTCAAGGTGGAACAATGGGAGTAATTAACGGGAAAATATTGAAAAGCCTATTATTCCCTTGCCCGCCAGTATCGGAACAAAGGCAAATAGTGAAGATATTTGAATCCATAGATGCAAAACTCATTGTGGAGATGGAAAAACTCGATAAACTCAATAAACTTAAGAAAGGTCTTATGCAAGTCCTCTTAACAGGTAAAGTTCGCGTCAAGGTGGAGGACCATGAGGCGGCGGTGACCAAATGACCTCAATAAGTGAATGGAATGAGAAACATCTTGTTGAGAACAGACTGATTGAGCAACTCAAAAAAATGGGCTATGAACATATTCATGGCCCCTCTTTAGATATAGAGCGCGAGTCAACACGTACAGTTATCCTGCAGGAACGTCTTATTAAAGCTATTAAACTCCTTAATCCTTGGATTAACCATTTGAGTCTCAACAAGATAGTACGGAGAATTACTCACATTGAAGCAAAGAGCCCTATGGAAGCTAACGAGGCATTCCATAACACTCTGGTTAACTATACATCCATTCAACAAGACATGGGGAAAGGCAAGAAAAATCAAACGGTAAAAATCATCGACTTCGATAACCCGCTCAACAATGAGTTTCTCATCGTTGACCAATTCAGCATAAGTGATGCCAGCGGCACGATCCGTCCCGATCTCATCGTCTATGTGAATGGTATACCCCTTGTAGTTATTGAATGCAAAAGCCCAATGGTCGCCGTAGATGAACAGATCGGAAAAGCGGTTAAGCAACTAAATAGATACCAGAATCAGTGTGAGCACTTATTCCACTACAACCAGTTCATGATAGCAACGAGCAATGACCGTGCCAAAGCAGGTACGATTGGTGCTCACCTTAAGCATTTTGGAGAGTGGAAAGATCCATATCCATTAACGTCACCTGAAGTAGGCGATAATCCAACGCCTCAAGATATTCTTGTTGCGGGAATGCTCTCCAAAGATAATCTACTGGATCTCATCCAAAACTTCATAGTCTTCGAACCTGAGAACGGACGCATGATAAAGAAGCTGGCTAGATATCAGCAGTTCCGCGCGGTCAACAAAGCTGTTAATCGCCTCATGACAGCAAAATCACCTCGTGAACGCGGTGGTGTCGTTTGGCATACACAGGGCAGTGGCAAATCCTTAACCATGCTCTATTTAGCTGTAAAGCTTCGCCGTATTGAGTCTCTGAAAAATCCAAGCATCATTATCGTAACCGATCGATCTGATCTGGATGATCAGATTACCAATACATTCCGTCGGTGTGGTTTTGCTAATCCACAGCAAGCTTCAAGTGTGGCTCAGCTTAAAGAACTATTAAAGCAAGGCCCAGGCTCCACTGTCATGACCCTTGTCCAGAAGTTCCAAACGAGTAATGAAGAAGCCCAATTCCCTGAGCTTTCGGACGCAGAAAACATAATCGTCATGGTTGATGAGAGCCACCGATCACAATATAAAGGTTTAGCTATGAATATGCGTACGGCGCTGCCAAATGCCTGTTATCTGGGCTTTACAGGGACACCGATTGATAAGGAAGACAAGAGTACAACTCGTACATTTGGACCATACATTGACAAGTATACAATTGAACAAGCAGTAGATGACGGTGCGACAGTCCCCATTTTCTATGAAGCCAGATTAACGCAGCTTCATGTAGAGGGTGAAACATTGGATCAGCTGTTCGATCGCAAATTTCGTGAGTATGACGAAAAAACGCGAGAGCGAATCATGAAGAAATACGCTACGGAAGAGGCCATTGTCGCCTCACCAAAGCGAATTCAACAGATTGTACTGGACATTATCAAGCATTATGAAACCCATATCATGCCAAACGGATTTAAGGCACAAATTGTCGCTGTATCACGTGAAGCGGCAGTTATGTACAAAGAAAAATTAGACGAGCTCAGCGATCTTGAATCTACTATCGTGTTTTCTGGTGGGAACGACGATAAGGAAAACTTAAAAAAACACCACATTAGCAAAGATGAGGAGAAGTCCATTATAGCCCGCTTTAAGAAGCCATTGTCCGAGGACAAACTTGCTTTCATCATCGTTTGCGATAAACTGCTTACAGGATTTGACGCACCGATTGAACAGGTTATGTACTTAGATAAGCCGCTTAAAGAACATAATCTGCTTCAAGCAATTGCAAGAACAAATCGTACTTACGAGAAGAAGGATTATGGTTTAATTGTCGACTATTTTGGTGTATCGCGTTTCTTGGAGAAGGCGCTGGCTATTTTCTCTAAGCAAGACATACAAGGTGCTCTAATGCCAGTAGAAAGTGAACTTCCACGTCTTCAAACAAGGCATAGAGCAGCTATGAAGTTTTTTGACTATATTCGTCAGGATGTGGAGTCATGTATTCAGCTTCTAGAGCCTGAAGATGTGCGTCAGCAGTTTGATCTGGCATTCAAGCGCTTTGCATCAAGTATGGACATGATTATGCCTAATCCCAAAGCTCAGCCTTATGTTGCTGATCTACAGTTCCTGGGAAAGGTTCGGCAGCTTGCGAAATCCCGTTATCGCGACGAAGCAATGGATATTTCGGATTGTGGAGAAAAAGTAAAACAGCTTATTGCCGAGCACATGCGAGCCTCTGCTGTTGAAATTTTACACGATCCGATTGATATTCTGTCCAGCAAGTTTGAGAAGAAAGTCGATGAGCTCAATGGCGGTGAAGCAAAAGCTTCCGAGATGGAGCATGCAATTCGTCATGAGATCAGGGTCAAGATTCAAGAAAACCCTGTTTACTACACTTCATTAAAAGAGAAGCTAGAGAAACTGATCGAGGCTCGGAAACAACATCAGATGGACATTGTTGAGTTGGTAGAGCAGCTTCGTGGAATGATCAACGACATGAGAGACAACGCAGCAAAGAGCCAGATTCACGGTCTGACAAGGGAACAATATCCGTTTTATCAAATGTTAGAAAAACAGCTTCCAGTCGAAGATGACAAGGAAGCCTTAAAAGAATTGACACATATCATTACGGAGATCATCGTTGAACAATCCGTTGTTGAGTGGACCAGCAAAGAAGACGTGAAAAGAGAAATGCGCCAAAAAGTTAAACGGCAGCTTCGCGTAACGAAATGTCCTAAAGACCAAATTGAAGAGTTAACCCAGAAGTTGATGGCGCTGGCTGAGGTGCATTATAAAAAATAGTAGCTTTTTGGTTAAAGAGTCAATAATGGGCCATGGATCCGCAGCCATTCCTTCCGCTCATCGTAATCAGGCAATATAGAGCGTACGAATTGCCAGAAGTCTGATGAATGGTTCGGGTACCTTAAATGGCCCATTTCATGCACTAGTACATAGTCTATAACCTTCATGGGAGCCATCATGATTCGCCAATTGATATAAATGGACTGATCTGACGTGCAGGATCCCCAGCGCATATTCTGATCTTTCAACAGTAATTTGGATGGGGATACTCCCATCTTGGGGACGTATATTTTCAGTCGCTCATGAAGTTTAGCTTGCCCATGTAGCACGTACCAATTGATGAACAGTGAACGAAGTTGTTCAGAAACCTCTCCCTGTGCGGTGTTCGTTGGAACTGTAGCTATAAAACGGCCCTTTTGAAATAGTAATGAAGTCCTGGATTCTTTGGCTTCCTTCTGAACCTTTAAGCGATACGCTCTGCCGAGATAAAGAAACTTCTCACCGCTTACATATTCCTTGGGACTAGGTGGTAAATCGATCTCATCGAAATCAAACCACTTACTCATGAGCCATGGCGACTTTTTCTGCAACACTTCCTGAAGCTTTATATCGTCCACTGAAGGAGGGGCTATGACTCTGACGCCATCCATCCAGTCAACAGAGATAATGATATCTTTAGCGTCATGTTTAAATTCTAGGGTATATTCGATCAATGTGTTACCATATCTAAACTCAGGCATTGATAAGCTCCTTAGTGTGTAGTAACTACACTGTAGTTTAATGATCCGACGTAGTCAATAAAAAGGAGGGCCAATGAATACTAATAATCTAAAGCAGGCATTGATCAGAACCGTTGGGGAAATTAACGAGAATAAGGGTGTTCCACTGGTAACAGCAGCGTCTTCAATTAAATACCTGAATGTATACATACCTATGGAATACTGGAGGGCGAAATCTTTTAAAGATACATTAAATAAGTTTCTTAAAGATGTTGAGATAGCAAATAACTTATCCACCACTCAAATAATAATTACACTTAATTCTATGATTAAGGCGTTACTTGAATCTGAGAAAGTAAGCCAAGATGCTGCGCTACATCTTGAAGAGCTAAAAAAGAAACTTGAAAATGCTAGAGAATATATAGTATATGTTCCCATAAAGGGAGTTAGAATGTACATTGAGTCTTATGATTTTGGCATATATACCAAAATTGTTTCAATCTCAGAAGAAAGACCACATGAATTATTAAGGAATGGAAGATATGAATCACTAGATTACCTCAAGCCCACGGCTCTGGAGTTTAGAATCAAAAGTGCAGACAACCTAAAAGCTATGGAATTGGCTGTTGAAGGCAGTAAATATATTCTACATTTTCTTCGATTGATTGATTACTTAACTTGGGATGAAGAGTCATTAGGGTTAGGGTTACCTGGCTTTGGAACATCTACAGATGAGTTACGTGTAACAGCGTTAGAAGGTGAAATGGAATTTGATTGGAGGTTAAAGGAAGCTGCAGAGGAAGAATTTGATATTGACCCAGCCTTTAGGGAAGATGCCAAAAAATACGGGGTCCAAAAATTCAGTATGTTCCTAGATGCATTTTTTAATAATTCACAAACGGAAATTGGAAAATCAGTTATGCGCTCCTTAGTGTGGTTTGGTGAATCGAGGATTGACCATGACATAGCATCTAGATTTTTAAAGTTAATGCTTGCAATCGAATGCTTGTTAAATACAAACGATGATGCACCTATAACTGCAACATTAAGTGAGAGAGTAGCATTCGTACAAGGTGAGAAAATTGATGAAAGATTGAATTTAGTTAAAGAGATGAAGAGATTATATAAAATAAGATCTAAAATTACACACCATGGTTCCACAGAGGCAGGATTAGAGGATTTGGGGGTGCTTGAAGAAGTCGTATCTGAATTAATTGTTATATTCTTAACAAATGCGAAATACGATCTCGAAAATAAAGCAGAGCTTAATCAAATGTTTGAAAGATTAAAGTATTCATAATGATCTTAATGGTTGTGCATTACTGGTTTTGTGTTGATAAAATTAAATATCCTTACAGGATTTATGAACTCAATCAAGTTATCAATCCTATTGAGTTAACGGGTTATAGATAGCGTAGAATCTAGTATCTACGCTGGTTTTGAGGAATTGGCAGATGCACAGGAATTAAAATCCTGCGGTAGGTGACTACTGTGCGGGTTCGACCCCCGTCCTCGGCATCAATGAAAACAAGGGTTTCAGCTAAATTGGGCTGAAACCCTTGTTTATTTTTGTAGCTGTAGGAAATTGCTCGAAAAGCTCCTGAATTGTATAGCTGTCGCTGATTTCCCGTAATGATTCGGGAACTAATTCTCTTAAAACATTCTCCGTGACCTGTCCTATAGTTTCTAACCTCCCTAACAAATTCTGACTATCGTATACATATTATAGATTTCAGAATTTAAAATTTGCGACATGTTTACACAATTCCCTTAAATAGAACGCTTGTTTGGAAGGTCATGGTAACTTTTTGGCGAATTATGTATCTCGATATAGTTCTAAAGTCTATGGTCAAGATTTCTCACCACTTCAGATAATTAAGGATTTAAGTATAGAATGTCTCAATGGAGAAGCATTAAATATGAATAGGAGGAGATTAGCCATTTCTAGCTATGTGAATAAACACGTTGTTCCTGGAAGTATATCTGGCTATCTGTTCCAACCCGAAAGAGCTGTATTTTGGCTGGCAAAAAGCAGGATTGGGGCATTGGTTGGGATTGAAACGGAAGATGATGTAGTAAGAATTGCTAAGGACAGAGAAAACAATGTTTACGAACAGGACAAACATTCGATTTCAAATAATGTTCCCTTCGGTGATCATAGTAAAGATTTATGGAATACTTTATGCATATGGCTTAAAGCCGCTGCGGAGCCTGAATTTGATTTAGACAATACCGAATTTCATTTGGTTACTAACAAAATAGTTAAAGATGGCTTAGTAATATTGATTGCACAAGCAAAATCAGATCAAGATTGCGTTGTGTGTTCAGAGACAATAAGAACGCTTGCTGCTAATGTTCCTGACGGTATTAAGAAGTATGCTGATAAAGTTTGCGAATATGATATCAGTCTCCTACAGAAATTAGTAAGCAGAATTATTTTATGTGATGGCAATAATAGTAGTCATGGAGAAGAATTAAAGGAAGAAATAAAATCACTATTACATGTATCAGAAAGTCTACCTTTTGAAGAAATTTATAATTCTTTGTTGGGATGGGTTCACAGTACTGCTATGCACTGTTGGCGTAATAATAGACCAGCTTGGTTATCCAGAGACAGTTTTACAGAATACTACCAAAAAATATTGACCAGATATAATCTTAAGCGCTTTGTTGAGACCGATAAATCCCTAATCTCTCTTTCACTAGTGGATAAAGAAACTCAATATAATGAGTTATTCGTAAGACAGCTTTACTTACTGGCCTTAGAAAAAGATGATAATCTTCTTATCAGCTCTATTGAGGATTATTTACGATGCAATCATGAGAGAACCCGTTTTAGTATTGAAGGAGAGATTACAAAAGAAGAAATGGATAGATTTGACCAAAATCTATTGGATAGGTGGGAGATTATCTTTGCTCAGTTTGATCGAAAATATAAAAGATCACTAAAAACCTGTACAGATGCCAGCATCTTAGGCGAAGATATGGGAATGGAAATTCTTGCGAAGACATTGGATCATAGAGAACCTTTAGTAAATCAACCTACAGAGCAATATTACTTGACACGAGGCAGCTATCATAGGCTTGCCAATAATAAGCAATTAACTTTGGGATGGCACCCTGAATTTAAATTATTGCTGAAATAAGGAGAGTAACTATTGGAGCATTTAGATGAGTATGAAATCGTTCAAAATGTAGCCCTCGCTTCTTTAGTTCTTTGGTCGTTTTCTGTAAAGTATTACTCCACGACTGAGGAAAATAAAGGTGTGGATTTACAAGCTCTTATGATGGTTCTGCCTCTAGTTTTTAATGAGAGTGTTGTTAATTCTATTCACAGGAGAAATTTTAAGAAAGGATTCTTTGTAGCTCTAAATGACAATAGGAGTTTTTTTGTAGGGCTGCAAGAGAGAGTTCAAAATATGTCAAAAATGACTTTTAGTGCTATCAATATGTGCATCTCAAGCAAACTACTAATGTATGAACAGGAAACTTGCAATTTTATACCAGTTCGGACTTCTGTTCCGAAATACAGTGAAACCGAAAGTATTAAGCGAATGATTGCAGCATCTGATCGACTTGGTTACTGGTTTGCAACAATTGACTTTTCTGAACTATGTCATCTGTTAAAAGTGAGGTTTTAATTATGGATTTTAAGATAAAACATATCATATTGTGGCCAAAGGACAAAAGTAAAAAAGAAAGGATCTTAAGTTTCGATCTGATAAAAATTAATGTTATTACTGGTGATAGTCAAAAAGGAAAATCATCAATAATTCCCATAATTGATTATTGTTTAGGGAGTTCTAAATGTACAATTCCTGTAGGTATCATAAGAGAAAAAACTGAGTGGTTTGGTATTGTTGTGTCAATCAAAGAAGAGCTGCTATTACTGGCTCGTAAAGAGCCAGGAATACATAGCCAAAGTGGTGACGTATTCATTTTTGAAAATGTAGACCTGGAAAAAATGCCTAGGCCTGAAGCAGAACGCAATGTTGAATTTTTGAAAAATAAACTTAATGAAATTGCTACCCTTCCTTTCCTGACACTATCCGATGAGAATGATATTGAATCTTCAAACAAAAGAGCTAGTTTCAGAGACTTTTCAGCTTTTCAGTTCCAACCTCAACATATAGTAGCAAACCCATATACTCTTTTTTATAAAGCTGATACATATCAAAACAGAGAGAGATTGAAAAATATATTCCCACTTGTCCTTGGCGCAATTGATAAAGAAATATTATATCTAAGACAACAACTGAAAGAGTTGGAAAAGGAGCATAAACAGAAGCAGAACGAGCTTACTGAACTAAAAAAGATAACTTCACATTGGTTCTATAATGTGAAAAGTTATTACGCGCAAGCAAAAGAATACGGACTACTCTTAAATCCCTCTAGTTCGGAATTAGGCTGGTCTACGCAAGTGTATATTACTCAATTATCAGAGATACCAAAAAGAATTCAATCACAGACGTTAACATTTAAGGATATAGATACACAAGCTGCTGTAACAGAGCTAAGCAATTTATTTAAAGAAGAACTTAATCTTTCTCATGAAATCGGCTCTCTGAGACAGAGATTGTATAAAATGACAAGACTTTTTGAATCGGAAAAGCTCTATCAGGAATCTCTTGATGCGCAAAAAGAAAGGTTACAACCGTCAAATTGGTTAGTTCAGTTACTAGAGCCTAAAACAATATGTCCATTTTGCGGTTCTGAAAACAGTAAAGCACATGATGAAATGCATCGGCTTTACAATTATCAATCTAAAATCAGTTCAACATCAAATAATATTGAAAAATCCTCCGCTATGTTAGATAGGGAAATTGTAAAACTAAGAATTCGACTAAAAGAATTAGAAAGTTCACTGAACTACGTTAGAAAACAAAGAACTGAATTAGAAATAGAATCAGAGGAAGTAAGAAGATCCAGGCAAACTGAACAAGAGATTTTTCGATTTATAGGACGTCTAGAAAAATCATTATCTGATTATAAATTAACACATGAAAATAATGACTTAGAATCCGAAGTAAAAGCACTCGAAGAACAAATTTTTATTTTAAGGCGAAAAATAGATCCTAAGAGTATAGAGGCAAAACTTAAATTAGCTTTAAATACAATCTCAGAAAAAATAAATAGGTATGCGGACTTTTTAGGTGTTGAAGATGCAGATCAGCCAATTGAACTTGATATAACTAATTTAACCTTGAAAAAAAAATCTGGGCAAAGAGAAGATTATCTCTGGGAAATTGGTAGTGGTGCTAACTGGATGGGGTATCATGTAGCCACTCTACTCGCCTTACATGAGTTTTTTATTGATTTGAAGTGGAATCCTGTGCCTCAATTCCTTATCATTGACCAGCCCAGTCAAGTATATTTTCCCGAGAAAATTGTACAGAGTAGATCAGAAGATCAAGCTGTGGAAGGACAACAAAGTGCTTCCCCTCCTGCATTTAGACAAGAAGATATAGTACGTGTACAAAAAATCTTTACTGCCCTTTCAACCTGCTTAGGCCTTACAAAACACTCCGTTCAATTGATTATTATAGAACATGCTGATGAAATTACTTGGAGCGGCACAGAACAAGACATTTATGTAGTGGAAAGATGGAGAGGGGAAAATGAAGCTTTAATTCCAGAGGATTGGTTATAGAATTACTCAATGATAGGTAATAATTAGAATGATATATTAAAATGGTTTAGTGAAGGGAGTATTTCATGTTAAAAAGTTGGACTCTTAAACAATTTAAGTCCGTTTGTGAAAAAACCACCTTAGAGTTAGCTCCACTAACAGTTTTTACTGGAGCCAACAACTCTGGCAAGAGCACTATTATTCAAAGTATGTTATTAACTGCTCAGACCTTACAAAATCCTATTAAAGAAAGACCAATTATTTTGAACGGTCACATAGTAAGGTTAGGGTCATTTGAAGATATAGTATCAGCTAAATCTAAAGATATCTCTATTGGATTTGAGCTTCACTTTGATGATCCAACCGACAAGTCTTCTCGCAGAGTTCTTTGGGCAGGTCGTCCAAGGAGATTACTTAAAGATATCTTTATTAACTTTAACTATGAATTTACATATGATGGTAATAATGAAACAACCAACTTATATCCATTGCTAAAACAATGTGATATAAAGACTAAAGCAGCAGGTAATCAGTATGAAGAGATATCTATAGAAAGTAGAAGTAATTCTGATGCTCTAAGTTCATATAATTTATCAAATGAATATCTCGATACTTTTGAAGAGACCCTAAAATATGAAGTTAGTACTGTAAACCATAGTAGAAGAATTAAAAGAAACCAACCTGTAAACGGGAAAGCAGTAGGAGCTACGTTAGAACATTTCTTGCCGAACAAGATAACGCTTGTTTATAACATAATTGAGGATGAAATAATTAACTTGTTAAATATTTGCACTCAACCTGATAGCAGTTTTTACTATAGAATAAATGATTTCGATAGATTTGATAGATATGTAACTAAAGAATTCCATAATATAATTATCCAATGTTTAAGTGAAGTTTTTTGTAAAAACATTAGTAACTATGCAGAAAAACGAGCTAATACTCATAAAAAAGCTTTCAATAAATTTGCAGAATCTGCTTTTTCATTCGATAAATTGAAAAGATGTTATGAAACTTTATTGGTTGATGATCAGAGGAAATATAGTAATTCTGTCCTTGGATTACATGCAGAACTAAAAGACTCTATAGCGTTTAGTGCTAGTACAGAATATGCTTTGATTAATTCTGATCTCGCCGAATTAACTAGTTATTCTTTAGAATTAATCACTAAGTATTTTAATAATAATGTTAAATATTTAGGTCCTTTAAGAGATGAACCAAAAGCGATATATCCTCATGCTGGTTCAACTGATTCAGATGATGTTGGGTTTAAAGGAGAATATACTGCAGCAGTATTAGAGATACATAAGCAAACTAAAGTTAACTATATTTCACCAGAAGACATAGAGTTAAATAAAAAAACAATAAAAAATGATTATTTGATCGATGCTGTTCTTGAATGGCTGCAATATATGGGAGTAGTAAATAAAGTTGAGACACATGATAGAGGAAAGCTAGGACATGAGCTTAAAGTAGGTGTTAGTTCAGAAGATAAGTGGCACGATTTGACCCATGTTGGTGTTGGAGTCAGTCAAGTGCTCCCAATATTAGTTTTATCTTTATTAGCTAATAAAAATTCAACTTTAATATTTGAACAGCCTGAGTTACATCTTCATCCAAGAGTACAAACACGTCTAGCTGATTTCTATGTCTCAATGTCATACTTGGAAAAACAATGTATAGTGGAAACTCACAGTGAGTATCTAATTAACAGGTTGAGATATCGTACTGTTGTCTCAGATGAGCCGAATTTCTCGGATTCTATTATATTATATTTTGTTGAAAAAGAGCTAGGCGGCTCTAATTACAAACCAATAAGAATCAATAAATTTGGTGTTATTGAAGATTGGCCAAAGGGATTTTTTGATGAGAATGAAGAAAATTCAGCTGCTATTTTAAAAGCTGCAATTGCTAAAAGAAAGAAGGAGCAACGGTAGATATGAACTGTATTTTTATTGATCCATATACATTAGCGTATCCATCTGATTACGAAAAAATTAGTATAAACGAGTTTGAAAACTATCTCGATAATATTTTACTTTGGAGACAGTTGAAAGATGTTCCATTATCCAATGTAGTAATTAGCAAACAAACAAGTGATATACTTATGGACCATAATAACTATCCTTATTGGGACAGTTTAAAAAATGCATTATTAAAAACGGGACTGAGTACTTTCTATCAGCCAAGAGATATTATAGGAGTTATTGAGGGCTTTTTACAACAACCTTCATTCGATGAAACATTTAACTTAGTTGATATCTTAGTAGATAATGTCGCTATTTTTCCTAATGATCACTTGGAAAGACGTCCCCCAATGTACTCTGAGGAATATAAAAAAATAGTGATTGTATTGTCTCTGATGAATATTACTTTAAATAAAGGGAAACAAAGTTATTTTGTTACTAGAGATTCTATAAAGGAAATTATGGTTCAAGGGGAAATTCATGAATGTGAATTTACAAATGATGAATCATTTGATCTTGAATACCCTATTAAAATAGATGATACAGTTTATTCTTACACCCATTTATCTGAGTTAATAACTAATATCAACGTCGTTAAAAGTTGGGAAAATGCAACAACAATAACGGAGTATTATGAATTAATGAATCTTTTTATTAAACAAAGGCTTATATCTTCAAATTTGGATATCTCAGAAATTCCAAATTGGAGATTTGGTCATCATTTTTTAGATACTTGTAGAGAACTTGGATTCTATCATGAAGAATCTAAGATTAAGACTTTACTAAGATCTTGTGCAGATACTATATTAAATCAAAATCTGACAAATACCCATGCCTTAAGGAAAGATGAGAGTGGGAATAGTCCTCAAGTTACTAGGGAGAAGGATAAAGCATGGAGGCGAGATATAGATTATGAATATCATCTTCACTATTGGCAAACAAGCAATGGTCCGGAATTAGCTGCGGTAGTAGTTCATAACAATATGGATATTCCAGCTTAGTTTTCTTGAAATCGTCAATAATTTGGTTGAAATCTTGTCTATTGCTAATGCTTGATTTCCGAATAGAAAGTTATCCAAAACCCTTGTCTTGCTTAACATCTCCCTCTATTTTTTTCTGTATAGAAGCCTGCAAACACCTATAGGATTCGTCCTAAGCTTACTCAGAATGGACAAATTTCCAAAATTTAAAGTGATTGGACTAAATATGAGCAGATGCGTAAGGATCCTCCACAAATCCTTCTGCTACCATTTTTGCTAACATCGCTGCATATACAAATTTCTGAGCGCAGAGAGTATGGAACATAAAAAACGCCTTTACCCGCGTGGTTAATGTATTTGTGTTCGAGCTTTCCATGGTGTAGAAAAGGGGTAAGGAGATTACTTCAGGGCTTAAAAACCTGCGGTAGGTGACTACCGTACCGGTTCGAGCCCATCTTCGGCATCAATAAAAGCAAGGGTTCAGCTCTCTTTGGCTGGAACCTTTTTTGTGTACGCCCAGCATGGGCGTCATCTCTAGGGTGAAAGTCCGAACGAGGACTGGCGAGCGCCTATCGTTAGCCGAGGGCAAGGGTGTCCACGTGAGATGGAGTCTGAAGGAAGCCGAAGGCAAACGCACGGGCCTAGGTACACTAACTGGATTAGAGGAAAAGATAGTCGGATGAGTTGCCTCTACACAACGAAATCCCAAGCCGCCAAGGGCTATCACTGTAAACTCCATCGGTCGCGGGCGGAAAGATGACGTTCTTATCTGGGTGGCCTATGTGAGGAAATAAATCCGAAGTAACTGTAACCAAGAGGTTCCGCTGAACCCACAGGAGTCAGCAGAGGCCATGGTGCGGGAGTACTTACGCGCTTGCGTAAACTGAGAGATATGGGAGTACCGGAACGGTCAGCTTTTAGGATAAGAAATCCCCATCGAGGTGCTTGGGAAATGCCCCGCGACACTAACAACGCCCTTCCGACTTCCTATTGAGAGCGAAGGGAGGGCTGAATAGTTTTCTTTCTCGTTTCCGTGAGCATTGTTAATCTTTTGGAACTGCCGTGCGCGGCTACGCATGTTCGGTGGTGTGAGAGGACGGGGGGGGGGAGAGCCGCCCACCTCCTGGTCGATTATGTATTATATATTATATTTACTTATGATTAAAAATCGCTTTAATAGGGAGTCAGGCCCTCATTTGGATACTGTGATGTTTATTCATTCAATTCATATTCTAGCAAGTTACAAAGATACTGCCTTCCTTCAACAAATCCAAACCGCTCATCTTCAGAGGTTGTTAAGGAGAGTGGACGATGTACTAGCTTACTTATCTCGAAAAAGAATTGCAACGTGTAGCTCAGGAGAGTACCGGTCCATATTTTCTAAATGAGATGCTCCATAATCCTCTCAGGTGCAATTCTTAATGATACAATACGTAAAGGAAAATGTTAGTAACATTTGAGCCCAGAGGAAATACGGGGACATTTCGAAGTTCAACACACAGCAAAATGCTGCTGAGAATTCAAGGGGATTGACGAATACTCTTTTTATTACAGCGGATTTTCATAATCTATTTGGAACGGATTTGAAAGACTATGGAGATGTATTACAAAGACCAAGGATATGTGGTTGAACGAGTTGGTGGTTCGGGTGGATAGTGAAATGGATTTAATTCTTCGAGGAAAAGAAGGATATAAGATTGCCGTGCAGTGTAAACGCTGGAAGCAAAATGTCGGAAATGATATTGTGCTTCGATTGAAAGCGGGAAAGCAAGTTCATGGTTGTTATGATGCTTGGATCGTAACGACAAGTAATTTTACCAAGGACGCCAGAAGAGACGCTGAACGATTAAACATTCAATTAATAAACGGGATCGCTCTCGAGAACAAGTTGAATGCCTGGAGAAAGAAGAAACGGACCGGCTGAATAATATAAACCTATAGAACGGAGCCCTCTCATGCTAAAAAAATTAATGTCGATATTCAAATCAGATACTTCAGATAAGAAGCCTACCCAACCTATTAAAACCAAAACATCTAGCAGCAAACCTAAGCCTAAAGTTCAGCCGACCCGAGTCGGAGAGCTGGGAGAGCATAAGATTAACATTCAGCTAGATCAGCTTCCTAAAGGGTGTAAATACGTAAGTGATTTAATGGTGGCAAATCCGAAGTCTCGTACCGGGTATTCGCAGATCGACCACGCAGTGATCACTCCGCATGGATTGTTTGTCATTGAGACGAAGAATTACAACGGAGAAATTAAGGGGACCAGGGACAATAAGTCTTGGACAGTGAGCAACCGGTTTAAAATGTACAACCCGTTTATGCAGAATTACGGTCATATTCAAGCAATTAAAAGCTTACTCCCCGACTACCAAAAGATCCGGTATATATCTCTCGTTTCATTCACGATGCGTTGCCGATTTAGCGTGGACCCTGAATTGAGAAAAATCCAGTCGGATGAGCTGATCGTGTATGACGTTGAGCTATCCGAATATATTCAGCGTAAAATGAACCGAATTCAAGCCGAGAAGACGGATCCCGTTCTGACGGATTCGGATATTCTGAAGATCTATCAATCTCTGAACGAAGCCAATATCACTGATCCCAAGGTTCGGGCTGAACATGTAGAGAGGGCAGGGAGTGCTGGGAAGGCGAAAAAATAGTCAATAAAAAAATTGCCGCTGTACCACTAATGGAAGTGGAGAGCGGCAATTTTTTGTAGGAGGTTAAACATAAAAGTAGACAATGAACTAGTAAACGGGTTGCATAAACACTTTATCCACATATTTATAATAATCGAATAATCCTTGAGATCCATAAGGGGCAATGATTTCATCACCATCAAGCACTATGTACGATTGACCAGTAATTGATAATTCCTGCTTGATTGGATTGATTTTCTGCAAGTCCCCAACGGTCGTAAAGGAATATACCCAAATGCTTAAGTCAATTATTGAGTTGCCAGCTGTGACGATTAATTCGCTAATGCCATCTTGATCAAAATCATGGAGAGCGGCTTGTATTTTATAACCCTCCAGTAATTCCCCGTATTCGTCGAATACTTCCGTATCCATACTATACAGGTCAAGTTGCCAACCCACGGAAGTAGAAGGGAAGATCATCACAGCCTTAGTCCCGTTAGGGTGATCTAGTCCTAGAACTAATTCAGCCTCCGTTGTACCAAATCTTATAGGCAAAGTCACATCGGGCGCACCAGGCTTCCACTCAACTTGAGATAAATTCTTTCCTTCAGGAGAACGAATTAAAGAGTCGGACGTCGGAATATCTAGGACTACATGATCTGGCTGTGTCTCAACATTATTCGGTGTATCTTCTTGCTGACTAATGTGGGAAGTAGTTGTAGTTTCCTCGTTGTCAGGTGGAATGTTTAAGCTATCGTCCCCCTTGTTCTTTTGTTCCTGATGCTTTTCCTCGTTGCTCTGTAATGCTTGGGAAGTATTTAATTGGTCACTTGTTTTTCCACAGGCAGATGTCACTGTAAGGATAAAAATAAATGCGATTAGTATTGCTAGTTTTTTCATTTCTTGATTTTGTCCTTTCTGATAACATGTAGGTATTATTATCCAATAGGGATTGGCAATATTATCTATTATATTTGATCGATAATATTTGGAAAGTATTTTATTAATCTTTTATCGCCAACGTTCCTAAGTGATGTAATCATTTAATACTGATTGGAAAAGGAGCCAGCTCATATGCCCATCGAACTAGGAGTGTGGAAAATCAATGAAAAGGTGGAGAAGATCCATTTTTCAAGTATAGAAACCGAGCGTAAGCTCGAGGATGTCATTGCCGATGATATTAGCATTATTGACCCTTCCTTGATGCTTATCGGCAGGCAGATCAGTACGGCATTCGGAAAATTCATTGACATCTTAGCGATGAATGCCGAAGGTAATTTGGTTGTGATTGAGCTTAAGCGTAACAAGACGCCTCGTGAAGTTGTTGCGCAAACGCTGGATTATGCCTCCTGGGTCCAACAGCTAGATTACACGGATATCATTCGTATTTATAGTGATAAAAATCCAGGAAAGCAGCTGGAGCAAGAGTTTGTAGATCATTTCAAGACTGATTTTCCTGATGCCTTAAATGAGCTGCACGAATTAATTATCGTATCAGCTGAACTGGATCCGTCCACTGAACGCATTATTAATTATTTGACGACCTTCGGTGTACCTGTGAATGCTCTCTTCTTCCATTATTTCAAAGATGGAGATAACGAGTATTTAGCTAGGAACTGGCTCATTGATCCCAACCAAGTAGAAGCGAAAGTTTCCAGCGTGACGTCCAAAAAGACAGGAAAGGCTCCTTGGAACGGAAAAGACTATTACGTTTCGTTGGGAGACGGAATTCATCGAAACTGGGAGGACTGCAGACGATACTGCTTCATTTCAGCTGGGCAAGGAAGGTGGTACAGCAATACACTGAATCTCCTTAAGCCTGGTGCCCGGATCTTTGCGTGTATTCCTAAGGTAGGGTATGTCGGTGTAGGTATTGTTACCGATGAAGTGGTGCCTATTAAGAATTTTCAAGTGTTGGTCGAAGGGGAGAATAAACCACTGCTCGAGGCCGACTTACAGGTCAGCATGGATAAGGATGTCGATGATCCTGATCTCTGCGAGTATGTGGTGCGCGTGGATTGGATTGAGACGCTTCCGAAGCATGAAGCTATCTGGGAAAAAGGGATGTTCGCGAACCAAAATTCCGCATGTAAATTGAGAAACCAATTCACGATCGAGCGTCTGACAAAGCATTTTCAGTTAGATGAGGAGTAATAGATTAAATATTTATCAAAGGAAGTTCTAAAACGATGAACATAAACAACCAACTTGATGAACTATTTGGGCAATGGAGAATGCACGATGCGTGCACCGAGGGGATTTTCATTCCGGATGGGTATGTGGACGAGGAAGCATGGTCAGGAGCAACGCTTAAATTGATGGTACTGCTGAAAGAGGTTAATTCTTCGGACGCCGGATGGGACCTGCAGCAGTTTGTAAGAGAGAAGGGGTATCTAAAAGAAAGCAGCACCTGGCCAGTACTCCTTCGTTGGACGTATGGAATCCTGAATGGATTCCCAGAATATAGCGAAGTTGAGCAGCGTTATCTAGAAGTCAAGGAAGAAGCGGACGAGTTCCTCAGGAAAGTCTATTTTGCAAATGTAAAGAAGATTGCAGGTGGCGCCAAGGCCAATCATACAGATGTCGAGCGCCATATACAGGAGACTGGCGAGCTTCTTCTTCAACAAATCAGGGTCGTCAATCCCGACCTGGTTCTATGCTGTGGCGATGTTATATTCCAAGGTGTCCATGAGCTATTGAAAAGATCGGGTCCCCATATATTTGAGCTTAAGCAGACTCCCGGCGGCCTGGAGTACATCATGTGGGCCGATATCCAAACGGTCTTTATTCGTTATCATCACCCTAACGCTTACTATCCAAGAACGATGTCTTATACATATCTGATGAAGGAGATTCAGGAAATACTTCCCTAATCTTTAGTTGAAAAAGTCCGAGGGAGTCCCTCCTAGGTATCTAGTTTCATCTCCCTCTCATAATCCTCAATTAGAACCGAAGGCTTAACATGAAGCGCCCTTGCTAATGCGGTAATCGTTAGCAGAGAGGGCGCTTTTTCGCCGTTCTCCAGCTCACTGATATAGGACCGGTCTACACGGGAATAGAGACTTAGCTCGTCTTGGGTAAGTTTCTTCTCTTTCCGAAGGTTTCGTAGAGCTCTGCCGAAGGCAAGCAATTCTATGGATTTCTCACTATTAGCCACGTTCGATAACCCCTTATTTGATAGTTAAACTAATCTTATGCGGTTCTATAAGGGAATTTCTGTAGGCTATTGCCTACAAAACAATCAGAGTGATATAATACAGATAATGGAAACGGTGATTTGGATTACTAGATTATATTCTTCGTAAATGGGAGTGAAGGGAATATGAAATCAATGGTAACCAGTAATGCCAATCTAAATACACATCTCTCATCCCCCCAACATAAGAAAGAAGCAGGCCGCTTTTACCAGGATATGATTGTTCTTCATGCCAACTGCTCACAAGAATACATGAAATTATCCATGCATTTCTTGGATAGAAATCTGCTTTACGTCAGTTTATTATTATGCAACAGGGCGTTAAAATCCATGTTAAATGCCCTATATATAAAGGAGGAGGGAAGACAGCCTAAGTCAGACATTTTATTCGAAGATATGCTACGGATGTTCCCCGAAGGCTCCGGGATGAATGCCGAGTCGTTGATATTTATACAATCTTTATCCTTTTTGTCACAGGAGAGCTCTTTAATCAGTAAAATGAAGCCTACACATCTAATGAACCTGATCAAGAGAACGGATGAGATCCTTCTCCAAATATCTCGCCTGCTAGAATTGCCTTACCAATCATACCACTCCGTTTTAAAATATAGGACCTAAGGACAAGTACAAATTATTCTTTTCTAAACAGATATTCAGTGCAAGCAAGCAGGGCGAGAATAATAAAGGATAAATTAATCCATCTATTCCCACCCTTTTTTTCGGTATGTCATGTTCCGTGACTCCCTTCCTCCTACAACTCCTATAATAATGGTCATGTTATTGGGAATCCCGCTCGTAATAAAGTCCCGCTACCAACTGAGAAAAAGATCCTAGTCATAAAGTGACATAGCAAGGCCTCGAGAACCTTTTCCATATAATTCTAATGGAGTAAAATATTTAAGTTAACTATGATCGGAGATCGGGTTCAATCCCGAAAGCAAGATGGAGAGGTTGTTATGAGTAGAATTTTGGTCACACCGGAGATGTTGCTGCACGTTGCAGCGCAATGCTCCAGGGCGCATGAACAACTGGAAGCAATGATACACATGCTGAGCCAGAACATTCATATGCTGGAGTCTGCCTGGGAAGGTACGACGAGATCCCGTTTTTACGCGGATTTTCAGCAGGCGCATTGGGAGATGACGCAGACCACTGAGCATATCCATCGGACAAGCCTGGAGCTGAGAGGGATTGCCCAACGATTTAAGTCAGCAGATGAGCGGGGACAATCGATCCAAGTTGCTGGGCATGTGCTGGGAGCGTACCCTATGATGAGGGGACCCGCAGGTGCCGTAGAGGATGCCGGGAGAAAAGCGGAGGAAGCCTGGAATTCGGTGCAGCAGGAAGCCGGGAAGGCATGGGACACCGTGAAGCAAGAAGCAGGGGAACTATGGGAGGGCGTAAAGATCGGGGCCGCCCAGTTAGGGAACTCGTTAAAGGATACGGCGATATCCTTGTACGAAGATCCGCTTGGAACCGGGAAAGAGATGCTCTATAATGCAACCATCGGGACGGTCGAGGATATTTGGGACACGGGGATATGGGCCGGCCGAATGGTTTTTAGTAACGAATATCGTGAAAAAATCGTGGCAGACACAATGAAAGAAGTCGATTCAGCAGGCGGCTGGTCCAATTACTTGGGTCAACAGTCGGCTATGATCCTTGGAGGCGCTATTCTCAACCGTGCTGGAATTAGGGGGAGAGGCCCGCTGAATAAAAAGCATGATGATCTTGGTGGCGGTAGTGGTGGCAGTAATGGTGGCGATAGTGGTGGTGATGGTGACGGTAAGAAGTCGGGGGATGAGGGTACGGGTAAAGCCATGGGCAACATGATCAACGATATAAGAACAAAGACACCAGATCAATTGCTCAAAGAAGGCTGGCAGGATGTAACTGATCCAAGGAAAGCCCAGAATACCATGTCTCGGGAATATTATAATCCTGAAACAGGTGTAAAAATCAGTTATGATCCAGGAAAGAAAGGTGCAACAGGATTTGAAGCGGTAGACCATTACCATATCCACAATCCGAATTATACCGATAAAAAAGTCGATTATTATTTTGATATTGACGGAAATCCTGTGGGTAAAGGTTCGAAAGCTTCTCATATTGTAATAAAGGACAAGGACGGTGAGTAAGTATGAAAATAGCTACTTTTATTGAAGAATACGATCTGCATGACAGCCTATTAGAAAATATTAGTATTAATGACGAGAAACTGGTTCTCGATATCGATCTCTGTAATTGGAGACAAAAAAATTACAGTCCCGAGGAAGATGAAATGAAAGTAATTAAGGTTACTTTTGAAAATGTACAAAGTTATCATTTAGATTCAACAAATGATACGGTAGATTCCGATTCAATCTTGGAGATCAGTTGTACGGATGTGGATTCTTCTTCAACGTCGAAAGACATAAAAATCGTCTTTGAAGGTGAAGGAGATATAAAAATAATGACATTTAGAAGTGATAATGTAACCGTAGAATAATTAGTATAACCTTGATCGAGTGCTCGTCACTCGGTCAAGGTTTTTCTTTTGCCCTATATTACCCTCTTCCTTAAACAATAGAACACTCTAAAATCGAAACTCGTGCGCTAAAAAGGCATACTGAATCAGCAGATGAAGAAATAGATCGTATTTGAATACCAATAGCTCATGCAAGTTTTTTTGTCACAAATACATAAACCTCATGCGCATAGTGCTTATTTCAAATAAAGTACCTCATGCAAGTAATTCGGGAACGAAAATCACCCCCATGCTCATAATTTGGACCCCTCTTGTCAGCAAACGTTTTAGTAAATCGAGTAGAAAGGGGCGGCTAACCCCCGTCCTCTCGATTAGTATGAAATATCAATTATTGATGACAAGGAATTATGGATTTCCCAGAGTCGGTTGAGATTTGAAGTTTTTTTTATGGGTCACATTTTAGTATCTCAGCGTTTAGTAAAACTTTCAGTATCTTTAAAGTAAAAGTAATTTTTCAGATATTTTTTAATTCAAACAAAGTAAATTTTATTGTATCATGTCATCAGCCAGCACCGACATTTCAATGTTTTTCTAGTGATTAACCCATTCACGCATAAGCTTCCTGTGCTGGGCAACATTGATGCTGTCCATTTTTTTGTGTCCGCGGATCATTGGTCATTCGGAATGCCTCCCGATCTTATGTGGCCGGGACTTAGAAGTGCCGGCATCTGATCGGATTCGCGTACGAACGTTTTATAACTTAGGGTTCCTCGGAATAATCATTCTGTTCACAGGGATGGTTGTTACGGAGAAAAAATAAGATACAGTAACTGTATCTTTCAAGAAAAGAAAAAAACATCTTTCTACGCGAAAGGTGTTTTTTTGCTTTATATTCATAACAAAGGGGAGATGGATTGGTTGCGGAAAAAACCAGCCAGAAGGCCGCTCTTGTTAAAGGCGTTTTTCATTTTGCCTTCGACTTCCCACCAAAAAAACAAGTCCAATTCGGAACGGTGCCCGCTTCGAGCGATTGCTAGGGTGTATCGAAAAGCGTGCTTTTGAGACAAAGAAATAACAATCTTTTTTACGTATCAAAATGCCTTAGAATTGATTTTGAAACGTCTCGTTAACATAAGGGACTTTTTGATACGGTTAGGGGAGTGGCACAGTTGAAGTTAGCATATGGAAGGGTACGTGCGAAGGACCAAAATCCAGAACGACAGCTTGTTAAGTTTAGGGAGCTTGGTGTCGAGGATCGTATATTCGTTGATAAGCAGAGCGGCAAGGACTTTGAACGGCAGCGTTATCAGGCTATGCGAATGATGATCCGGGAGGGAGACTTGGTTTATATGGATGCGTTGGATCGATTAGGGCGCGATTACGACGGAAAAATAACAGAATGGAAATACATCACTCGTGAAATAAATGTTGATATTGTTTGCTTGGATAATGAAGCCTTGTTTGATAGTAGAAAATTCAAGACGATGGGGGACATCGGGAAGCTTTTGGAGGATCAGTTTTTAAACATGTTGGCTTACGTCGCCGAGCAGGAACGGAAGAAAAACAGAAAGAGGCAAGCAGAAGGGATTGAAGTTGCACGGGCTGCTGGAGTAACATTCGGTAGACCACGGAAAAAAGTGGACGAAACGTTTATCCCAGAGTACGAAGAATGGAAGGTAGGAAGAATAACAGCAACGATGGCCATGAAAAATTCCCGACTAACTAAGCCAACATTTTACCGGCGTGTGAGGGAATATAAGGCAGGAATGAATAAGTAAACCTTGATTTAACGCCTTGGAACCAGTAATACTTAATATGGAAGAATAACGCTTATACATTACCGATAAACCACGCATTGGCATTTAAAGGAGGTTTACACATATAGTGAATGTATTCAAAAGCATAAAAAGAAGATATTCTTCGATCAGACAAAAAAATATCTTCGCAATAATGTTCTTTTATTTTATATTAGAGCCATTATTTGTAGGGATGTTTTTCTGTTTCATGCTTGGCGTATTAACGCGAGGGAATGGTATGGTCATATTGATTTCACCTTTTATATTAATTCCATTGTCCTGTGTATTGTGGGTGTTACTTGATAATAGAGATATTGATTTTTTAAAAAGAGCTAAGGTAGCACTTGAATGGAACCAAGCAATTGCAAGTAGTGTTTCTTTGTTCGTTGCGATTTATATTATAGTAGTTCCAGAATCAGATTTAGGGTTTCTAAGATATTTGTTTTCACCAGCATCAGGTGACGACGGAATTACTTCTCGAGATGCAGCAAACCTTGTTTTTCTAACACTTTCATTTCCATTCGTGATTAGTTTCACTTTTGCGAAGGCCACTATAGAACATATTCTGTTCAGAAAAGAAAAAAGCCAGAGTTATACTGATGAAATCAATAAATCTAAGTCAGTCAGTTAGTTGGGCTATAAAATACTTCATGTACAAGCGCGGCGCATACGAAAACCACCGGAATATTAAACCTATTCTGAAGTGACCCTAAAAAGTTAGGCAGTTATTTATTATATTAAGCGACACTCTGGGAATGAGTTCGATACTGGACCGGGCTCATTCCCTTTAGTTTAGCCTTGAACGCTTTTGATTGTAGTACTCAATATAAATAAAGAGCTCTTGTTTAAACCGCTCAATACTATCGAATTCTTTTAAATATAGGAATTCAGATTTCATTGTGCCAAAGAAACTTTCTATATACGGCGTTATCGTAGCAATTCCCTTTGCGCGACATACTTTGCTGGATACCACGTCGTATAAGAGCATGGCGATAGGCTTTCATTTGATAGTGCCAGCCTTGATCAGAATGAATGAGAGGGCTATCTTCAGCTGAAAATCGTTCAAATGCTTGATCCAACATGTTGGAAACTAAAGTGTATACAGGCCTTGAATCAATCGTATACGTAATAATTTCGCCGTTAAACAGATCGAGCATGGGAGAAAAATATACTTTTTCTCCACAACATTTAATTTCTGTTATATCCGTGACCCACTTCTCATTGGGCTTCTTCGCATGAAAGTCACGCTCGAAATATTAGGTGCTATCTTACCAACCATACCTTTATACGAACGGTATTTTTTCATCCGCACACTGCCATTCCGGGATCCTGAGCGGAATTATAACTTTTGATATTAGCCGGATTTGCTTCACTAATTGGGATCCCTCAGCTCGTTTCGTCGGGAGACCAACCTGCTTTAAGCAATAAGCTACCTAGAGCAGGCAATATTCCATTGCCCATCTAATTCTCCTTTGTGTTCTATGTGTTTTAAAATACTGATTATCATCTATGAATGTTAAAATTAGCTAGAGGAATGCCGATTAATATTTTTAATTGGTTGAAAAAGGGGGATAAATATGGCTTAACTGCGAGACTTGACTTTCAACGGTCTGGATTATCTGATTACTTGCCTCGAAAAAATAATCAGGATGCGCAATATGATTCATTGTATTTGAAAGTCAAAGAGGCCAGATCACGGGCAGTACTTCATGAAGAGTCTCAACCAATTGGTTTTTTTACATCAAAATAATTCGACACCTCTCCGAGAATTGATATCATTGCCAGCACACCTCCATGATAAGACGATTCGCGAAGTTCTGTTTGAGTCTTTGGATGGCAGCACTGTTGATAGTCGTATGATGAATGCATTACATCGGTTCGGCTACACGTGTTTAGAATTAATGGAACTAACTCCTTACGACTTTATGGTCTTGCGTAATTTGGCGCAAGATCCCAGAAACGTTTTGCGGAGTTGTTGTGGTCTTTGAAGGAATAGAAGATGAGAATTTAGTCTAAGGGAGATGACTATTAGTGAGTAGTCTTGTATCAGAAGGTAGAATTGTAAATATGGGACAGGAAGCTTTTAATGACGCTTTGAAATATGTAAAGGAGGCAAGGGAATGTCTTGCATCAAATAGGTATCATGGTATGTGGAGTGCGGCTCGCGCTGCAATGTTTAGTATGTGTTTGTCTGCAGAATCAGATTTATCTAAATTGATTGCATTAAGCCTAAGGAGAATTGGTGATACAAATTGGACAGGAGTTCAAACAGAAATTTATGAAAATTTAACTGCCTACTCCAAAGAGAATGAATATCCTCCGGATGAAATAAAGACAATTGGTAAAAAGTATAAACAACTACTCTTAATTAACGGGTACAACGAGGCGCCACTTCCTGATGGTTACTGGGATGCTGCCAAATTGAGAAACAAAATTACTCATTATTCATTTTCTAAACAGCACTCTGTATATTCAATGAGTATTGTTGACGACATAGTAGTTTCATTGAACGAGATAAGGAATTTTATCCTTCATATATGGTCTATTGCTGATCAGGGAACCCCTCATTGGATACATGCAAGTGAGTATAAAGAGCTTGACGAACTTGACGCATCCAATGAAACTCATGTCAACAGAACTATAAGACGCGTTAGAAAAATTTAGATGGGATTCTAACAAATATAAACTTCAAAAGATATCATATATACTAAGTCTATACAATATAACGCAATGCATGATAAAATTTGCTTGTAAGAGGATAACAAATAAAAGGGATTCTCTGGTTAAGTTTCAAGCATAATTTAGAGGATTCTGTATAAACTAAAAGAGTAGAGATGTTGGTAGCATCCTACTCTTTTAGACAACAGCCGCTAACAAAGCGGAAAGCCTAAAGGTTTTAGCGGAGAAATAGACCGTTCCATTGCCGTGGGGGGTCTATTTCTTTTTGGTGTATGTAAGAAATGCCAGAATGAACATACCGAACATGAACATTAAGGAGAGTGCTTGATATACTTCCATGCCATCACCCCCTCTCGGGTGATTTGCTGACCACCTATTAGCTGATTTCTGCTGTTATAAGAATAATTATATCTTGTTTTGCTGGATATGCAATTAATGTTCGTATTATATGAGAACAGTTTTTTATGAAAGATTTA
Source organism: Paenibacillus sp. GM2FR (assembly GCF_002803325.1). Classification (NCBI taxonomy): domain Bacteria; kingdom Bacillati; phylum Bacillota; class Bacilli; order Caryophanales; family Paenibacillaceae; genus Paenibacillus; species Paenibacillus sp. GM2FR. The sequence continues at coordinate 214,902 of NZ_MKZM01000010.1, forward strand.
GACTTGGACTTTGAAATTTTAGGGTAGGATTTAGTTATGCCCGATTGGAGATAGCCAAATGAGGCAACTCGTGGGTGTGACGACGGCCGACGATGATGATGATTTCAAGCCTAGAAATCTACGGCGATAGTTTTGGTGCTGGCTTTCCTGCTTTGCTTGCCATCAACTAAGGAAATACCGGGCCGGGATTCGCCTGGAAGGAAACTAAAAAAGGTAATTTCGGCCTATTGTATTGATACTGGAGCAATAGGCAGTTACAGGGACTAGAAATAGGTCATTTTCCGTTCACGGTCAACCTATTTCTTTTGTTCAATGCTAGGTCAATCGTAAAGCAGAAAAAAGGACACGAAGTCCTAAGCAGACCTCGTGCCCTCGAATCAACGGATTCATAATTCCGTTGTACTTCTTGTTATTTCACGAATGTATCCAGCAGCTTTAGGGTGACGACAGCATCGTCAGTCTCCTGCAACCCCGAATCACTTAGAAATTGCTCGCGGAGCTCTTTTTTATTCTTACCTAATGCATACTTAACACTAATATCTACGACATTGCCATGCGAACGAAATGCGGGGAATTGGTCCAACGAAAAAACAACCGCATCCGCTTTATATGTCTTCGAATCATCAGCCCCACAAGGAGATTTGGAATCATCCGGACATATGTTTACGGTAATGGGAAGGTGCCGCGGATCGTGCTTGGCTATTTCCCAATTGATGGAGCCGTCGATGTACTGGCTGATTTCGTGATCCTTCCTCGTATTCTCGACCGCAGAAACGACATAGAGCCGATCCGGAACGGCTTGATTATTCTGATTGACGGCATCTTTCACCAAGAAAACGTATTGGTAGCGGATGCTGATATTTTCTTCTCGATCTCAGAGATTTCTGTCAAAGGTTCTGTCTTCACTGAACCAGCGGATTTGATGCCTTCCAAATCATAGATTACGCTTAAAATCGATTCAGGGTCCGTGTTCTGCGGGACGGTTTGTTTGACGGACGTGCTGCAGCCGGTAAAAAGGGCAGCGAAGGCCATGAAGATGGCTATGACATATCTGTTCTTTTTGCGAATCACGCCTTTCCCAATCCTCCTTCAACTGCATGTATGATCATGTTTAATAAATGAAGCTATCAAAAGTAAGTTGATGGAATTCGTGGCATAATGCAAGTTAGGACGATACTTAGGGACGGGTGAAGGAGAAGACGGATCAAAGATCCTTAATGGCCTGCGTGGTAAGCTACCTTTAACCGAAAGCCAAATCCAGAACTTACAGATCCATCACCACTTTCTGCATGGACCGGCCGATTGATATCGTTGAACATGAAAAAAAGGACACCAAGTCCTAAGCAGACCTCGTGCCCTCGAAAGGTTGCATATTGGAATTTTTACCGAACACTGCCTGATGCTCACTGCTCCTCTAAGCTTCCTCAACCGGCTTCACTTCAACGTCCTCACATCCACCGTATTAGATATAACATCAACTTCATTCGGAATAATCCCTTTTTCAAACATATAATCGGCCACTTCTTGCCAACGTTGGCGGACGGTGTCATCAATAGGGTCTAGCGGGAATAAAGAGCCTTCTAATTGTTGATGAGCAACGGGTTCGGAGACGCCTTGGATGTCCTGAATTAATTGGACGGTGTGATCGATGTCCTCGGACAGAAGCGCGGACTCTTCATTCAAGCCTTCGAACACTTCAAACACGAGTTCAGGATGCTCCTTCAGGAAGCCGTTTCGCACAATATACACCGTATCATTATCGGATTCGATGTCGCCTGCGGAAATGACCAGCTCTGCACCGAAGTCGACGAGCGCCACGGCCGTGAACGAACCCCATGTCGCCCAAGCGTCGACTTGCCCGCTTTCAAAAGCGGGACCTGCTTCCGTTGGCGGAAGATAGACAATCTCGACTTCGCTTGCATCGAGTCCGCCTTTCTCCAGCGCTTTGTATAGTAGGTATTCGCCCGTACCGCCGCGGTTTACAGCTATCTTCTTGCCTCGAAGGTCGGAAGGACCCTTAATGCCCGCTTCCGGTTTGGCCACAATGCCTTGATTATCTTGATCGCCTTGCTGCTTGGTAAAAATGGTGAATTCCGAGGAGCCTCCGACAAGTGCGCTGATGGCCGCCGTAATCGAGCCGATCGTAATGTCGATGGAACCGGCGTTTAACGCTTCGATCGCCGGCGACATGGCGGCAAAACCGCCTGTTTTTTCAACTTTCGCTCCGGCTGCTTCCAGCCTTTTATAGAGGGGACCGCCTTCATCGGATAGACTTAATGGCTGGGCACTGCGCAGTATGCCAAGACGAACGGGTACAGCCTCATCCTCAGCATTGGCTTGTTTCGCTTGACCGGCTTTACCGCAAGCCGCTAACGTAACTAACAGAAATATGAATAGTACATGTAAGCTTATTTTTCGCATAGGACACTTCCCTTTTTGCCGGATCAATTAATGGATTTGATGAGCCCAAGTGAAAACCTTCTCCTGTTCTTCTTGCTTCGGTGTGGTTGCCGCTTGATGGTCAATGCGAAGATGGGGCAGGATGTATTCTCCTACACGGTAAGCTTCTTCGAGCAATGGAACACCGGAGAATATAAAGGTTGAAATGCCAGCATCTTGATACTCTCTTATGCGCGCCAGAACGGTTTCCGGACTGCCTACGATCGTTGTGCCCGGACCTGGTCTTACCAGACTCATCCCGGCCCATAAATCCGGATAAATTTCGAGCTCTCGAGCGTCTGTAGGAATTTGGCCGTTGTGATTGCGAAGCATGCGCTGCTGCCCCACCGAATCGCTATTTCGAAGGATGGTTTGCATGTTTTCCACGGTCTGCGGATCCATCGTCTTCAGCAGCCGATCCGCTTCTTGCCAAGCTTCTTCATCCGTATCGCGAACGATCAGATATAGCCGGATGCCATATCGCATGGTACGCCCTTGCTCTGCAGCTAATGCTTGAAGATCTTGAATCTTCTCTGCGACTTGCGGAGGCGTTTCCCCCCAGCTCAGGTACGTATCGATATGCTTGGCTGCCGTGAGATGAGCAGCTTGCGACGATCCGCCGAACCACAGGGGCGGCGTTGGCTTCTGCGTGGAGGTGAGCTGTAAGGCTTTGCCTTCAGCCGTTATATACTTGCCATGGAAGTCCAGGCTGTCTCCGGCCACCGCTTGTTTCCACACCTGAATCCATTCATCCGTGTAGGCATAACGTTCATCATGCCCAAGCGTTGAACCATAGGCGCGCATTTGCGCCGTGTTTCCGTTCACGATGTTTAATAATACGCGTCCTCCGGAAAAATCATCGAAGGTTTGCGCCATTTTCGCGGCCAGCACGGGTGAAATCAACGGTGGATGAACAGCGATCAGAAAACGCATGTTGTTCGTGCTGGATATGAGGGATGATCCAAGCACCCACGTATCATGCGGGCCCGTTGCAAGCAGTGCACCGGTAAACCCTAATTGGTCTACAGCCGAGGCAATCTGCCTTAGGTAAGGTAAATCGATTTTGCGAGCGCCCTCCGTTGACCAAGGGCTGCGGCCATCCGGCGCTGTTAAATACCAATACACTTCAACGTTGTCTTTATGTGCAGCCACGTTATTCTCCTCCAATTTCTACGGGTACAGGCAAAACGGCATCTGAAACGACAATTTTCTTAGGCAAAATGTGCTGTCGTGCTAACAGATCGGCAACCCGCTGCTGTTCAGTTATGAATTCTTCGGTAATCGGCTGCAGCCCCCAAGGCCTCCGCCGTAGTGCCGCTTCCCATGAATCCACGGAAGGCCAATGGGGCAAATCCCGTGCAAAAAGCTCTGCCGCTTCACGCGTATTTTCTTGAATCCAACCATCGGCCTGCTGCAGAGCTTCGACAACGGCCTTGAGCAGCTGCGGTCGATTGGTCGCAAAATCCCGATCGGCAAACCATACGGAACGGTGAGAGATATGGGACTCAAGCGGCACTAGCGTGCGAACGAGTCCTTTGTTATGCAGTTCCGTCAGCTGCGGATCGTTGCCGACCCAAGCCTCCACTTCGCCGGCCAGCAATGCATTGGCACCCTCATTGCCTATATCAACACGAGCGACATCATCATATAGAAGGCCTTCTTTATCGAGCGCGGTTGCCAGAAAACTCGTATGCCAGGACCCTTCGGAAAGCGCAATGCGCAACCCTTTCAAATCCGCAACGGATTGCACCGGCGACTCTTTGCGAACGACTAAGGCTCCGCTAGCTGTACGAGGGTTCGATACCGCAACGTACACAATATCGATATCCGAAGCCTGCGCGGTTAACGGCGGCGTAGACCCTGTACCTCCAAAGTCGATTTCTCCCGAAGCGATACGTAGAGGCGTCTTCGCTCCATCGGTGTAATCGACCCAAGCAACGGATGCGTTATGGTCTTTAAGAATCTCTTCTAAAAAGCCTAAGCGGCGCAATACAAATAACGAATGATTATTGGGATGAACGCCGATGGTTACGTCTGCTTTACTTTGAGTCATGTGAGGACACTCCTTTGGGTATGTTTTGTTCAGCCGCGGCTAATGGTTCTGGAAGACTCCAGTCCCATACGTTCACGGGATTCGGGATGAAACCATGCTCGAACAGGAACCTGCTTTGGGCATCAAGGGCCGTTAGATAGTCTTCGCGTAGTGCCGGTCGAAGCGAAATATTACGGTAAGCGGAGGCCACATATTCGGATGAAGCGCCGGTTTCTTTTGTAACGACCCGAATGAAATCATTGGGATGATCTTTGGACCAATCCGCGGCGCGAAGCAGAGAAGTGAGAATCTGTTCAACGACATGTTCCTGCTCCGTCAATGCCGTATCGACGGTCACGGTTCGGGGCACGCCATTGTTGACTCGCACCAGCGGATCCGGATGGAACCCAAGCTCGATCACTTCCTTCACGGCGACCGTACGGGCGGTCTCAAGCCCGGTAGCTCCTTTGACAAAAACGGCATCGATCTCGCGTCGCTGCAGCGCCTCGATCTCGGTATTCCATGAATCCCTTCTTCCTTCAGGAACCGCCTCAAGATGAACGATGCTTACGTCATCCAGCGTAAGATTCGCAAGCGAGAGCGCATTATGAAAACCGCGAAGTGCTTGGGCCGCTCGAAAATCAATCTCTAAATAACGATGGCGAGGAATTCCGATTCTTTTTCCACGCAAATCGCCAGGCTCCTGAATATCCGAGTCGGGAAGGGTAAGGATCGCTTGATATTCATCGACCCAGCTAAGTCCGATCAGCCGTGTATCACTCCCGGTAGAGCGCGCCCATAAAGCCGGAATATTTCCTCCTTCCCGCACCAGGAAAGGCAAGGTGTGATTAAAATGCGCATGAGGCAAAGCGTGATTGGCGTCTCTTGTCAGTTCCGCCGCCGTACATCCGGACTTTTCAAGCTCCTGATGAAGCAGCCCTAGGTCAAGGGCCAAACTGGCTGCTGTCGGAACCGGGCAGCGGGTAATCCTAATTTCCTTCACGATTTCTTGCGGTTTATCGATGTTAGGCATGCTTCAGGGCTCCTTTCTTTTTTCGGTTTCACGTCCGGTCATCGCTCGCTTTTGATCCACCTCCTTCAAGAAATGGTTATCCATTAAGCCTTACAAACGGGCATATGCTAGAACCTATGACCCTTTCTTTAAGGGATAGGGGAGGTCTTCTGCTTCATTTCGGCTTTCCACTTCGGTTATGCCCATGACCCGTTTAAGGATTTTATCGATGAATGCTGCCACCTCGGCATTTCCCCGTTGACGCGGACGTGAGAAAGGGACAATTCGATCCATAGCGATGCTGCCCTCTTCAATGAGCACCACGCGGTCGGCCAAGAGGACAGCCTCTTCGACATCGTGCGTAATCAAGACGGTCGTAAATTGCTGCTGCTGCCACAGCCATTCGATTAATTGCTGCATTTCAATACGGGTCAATGCATCCAGCGCTCCTAAAGGTTCATCGAGCAGCAATAATTTAGGATGGCTGGCTAACGCTCTTGCTAAGGCGACTCGTTGTTTCTGACCGCCGGACAGCACGGATGGCCATTCATTGGCTCGCGCACCCAGCCCAACCTGCTCTAAAGCGGCTTCGGCTTTATGACGGTCTTCTTTTCGAAGTCCGATCGCAACATTATCGATGACCTTATTCCAAGGCAAAAGCCTTGCATCTTGAAACATCATCCGAGTTTCGGGATGTACATGCTGAACCGGTTGGTCATTGATCCATATTTCTCCCGACGTGGACGGTTCCAATCCGGCGATCACGCGCAATAACGTGCTTTTCCCGCAGCCGCTTCGCCCGATAACGGCAATAAACTCTCCTGGCTTCACGTCTAGCTCAATGCCTCGAAGCACAGGTTGTTCGCCAAAGCTTTTCTGTAATCTTGCAATATGAAGTTGTACACCATGGGTAGAGGAGTTCAGGGTCGACACATCCTTTCAAACTTACTTTTGATAATTCGGGTTCCATTGTAAAAACCGCTTCTCTAACAACTTAGCTATGGAATCGGCCAACTTTCCAAATAAGGCATAAAGCAAAATGGTAAGAAGAATAATGTCGGTTTGCATGTATTCTCTTGCGTTCATGGCAAGAAAGCCAATTCCCGAATTCGTAGCAATCGTTTCGGATACGATTAGGGTCAACCACATGATGCCTAAAGCGTAGCGTAGTCCGACTAAAATGGAAGGAAGTGCGCCAGGCAGAACGACTTTCCAAAAGAGCGAAGCTGAGCGCAGCCCGTATACGTTCCCCATTTCGATCAATCCGTTGTCTACGGAGCGAATGCCGTGCATGGTATTGATGTAGACCGGGAATAACACGCCGATCGCGACCAAAAATATTTTCGACTCCTCGCCAATGCCAAACCATAGAACGACTAATGGAATCATCGCCAGATGAGGAATATTGCGTACCATTTGAATCGTCGTATCCAAAAATTTTTCGGCGATGGACGATAAGCCGTTAATAAAGCCCAGTACAAGACCGATCCCCCCGCCGATTAAGAAGCCAATGAACGCTCTTTGAAAGCTAATGGAGATATGCTCGATTAATTCTCCTGATAACAGCAAATCTCTGAAAGAAAATAAAACGTCCTGAGGCAGGGGGAGGATCTTCCTGGATATCACATCTTGATTGGATAATATGGACCACAGAACGATTAGTAAGATGGGGAGAACCCAAGGCATGCATTTTCCGATCATGGGATTGGAAATGAACTTTCGAATCACCTTCAACTCACCTAGCTTTCAATAATAGGATGGTAAAAATAAAAGGCCACAACTCCAGCAGAATATCCTGCTGAGGCTGTGACCTCCATTTGAATGGTCGGTATCATTTAATGATTAATAATTCCTATAAGTTTAATATGGATTTGATTATACTTCTCGATTTTAGTTTCGTCAACCTGAATTATGCTGAAGTTATGTTAAAATATGGTGCACTACGAATTCTCTCTCATTACGGAAAATACTTACTTGATGAAGATTTATAGGAGTGTTTCATATTAACAAAAAAATAGTCTTGTTGTATGTTGTTCTTGTTGCGTCCATCATAACTTCCTGTTCGCCAAGAAATCAGGAGCGAATAGAAGAATCCATTACATTGGATATGATAAATATTTATATGTACCGTAATGATTCCAGTTGGGTTCAACCCGAATTGATCAATGTACAAAATGATCCTGATTTGTTGAAGATTGCTGCACAATGGTCACAGAGTGGAGAATCCGAACAGCTGCCTAATATTCAAGAAATTAAACAAATGTATGTCTTTCAGTTTCAATTTCGCAACGGTGATACCATTCAAGATGTCAATTACATGTACGTTACGGATACGAGTAATGAGCATTATATGAAGGAATTTGAAGGGAGTCTTAAAAAGGATATCGACAAATTTGATGCTTCCGAAAAAGAATGGATACTAAATTTAATAGGACTTGAAGGCTGGAAAAAGGTTTCAGCATCAGACTTATTAAATTCGTGAGTTTATAAGACACGAAATGGGTCAGGACAAGAGAGTCTATTATTATGCTGAACATTGAATGAACAAATTAATTGAAATCGTTGCGAATGGGCGTATCAATGTTCTCTAGAAGAACTCGCAGAAGCTTGTTGAACGATATACATCGAGGAGGTTGACCCAACTAAATGAAAGCGAATATCGAAGGACTTCTCCATGTATTAGGAGAGCATCACAAGGAGGCCCACGGCATTTCTGAGGGAGACATTCAAGCAAAGGAACAGAGCTTGGGTTTCCCGTTGCCGACGGTGCTGCGGGAATATTATAAGATTTTGGGACGATCCCCATATATCACCCAAGGGTGCAATAACCAATATGAACCGCTACCTCTGCAGGATTTGTTCATTCCCGATGACACGTTTTTTACGACAGATAAGGCGTTTCTGGTTTTCTATCAAGTGGAGGAATCCGTAATCTATTGCGGGATCCGCATTCAGGATTTGGAGCAGGAAGATCCACCGGTCTATCTTTGCGTATGGAATTACCCCGACTGGCAGCTGGAAAATCAGTCGCTTCAACGTTTTCTCGCTGGCAAGGCACTTGTTCAGTTAGGCGTCGAGGATCGGCTACCGTTTTGGGCTATTTTCGATGAGAGTTTGTGGAGCTTGTCCGACTACTGCAGAAGCATATATTTGGAGCGGGAGCATGAGATAGATGAGGGGTCAGAATTGAATGCATGGAAAATCTACGTAAAGGACGATGTGCTGATCGTATTTGAACTCGACGTATCCGAGGAGGAGACGGATGAACTGTTGGCTGTATACCTGGCGTCCTTTGAGCAAGCTAGTTTGGAGAAGTTGCTGAGGGAGATGGGGAAAGTAAACAATTTGCCTACTTTTCGAACGAATCTGTCAGAACAGTGATGGATTGAGGAAGCAAGTTATATTTTTGGATTACTTGGACTTTTCTGTGTTTACAATACTGGGTAATATTATGGTACAATATGTATATAATAAAGTGAAGTGAGGATGCTGCTAACACCCTCACTCCTAACAACAGCCGCTTTTAAGGGCGGTAGGCAGTTATAGGGACTAGAAATAGGTCGTTACCCCATCTACGGGCGGCCTATTTTTTTTGTTTTGGTTCAATGCTAAGACAATGGTTACGACCAACCCGACCAGCGTGACAAGCAGCGAACCGAATTGGATCATTAATGTCAGAGCATCCTTAACCTCCACAGGCATCACCCCCCTTCCGGGAGACTAGCCGACCGCCCATATTAGCCATTCTGTTGTTATGGTTAATTATACCATAATAATAGAAGAGCGCCTATCTTATGGGCTGGTTCCGAAATCTGGTTATAACCGAATTACCCTTACAAAAAAGCCACCCCCAAAGCCTACGACAAACGTAGTCTCTTTAGGGACAGCTCCGTTTAATTTACATACAACTCCAACTGCCTTGCTCTACAACTTACTTCGCACTAGGCAGCAATTTATTCAACAAGATCGCTGCAAGCGAAGCAGCTAGAATCGGTGATCCGAGTAAATACTGTACGAACGTAGGCAACGTATACAAGAAATCTTTAGGAATGAGTACTAACGCTAACGTCAAAATCATTGGTATGGCGATAATGTACATTTCTTTTTCACCGATTTTTTCGTTCTTCATGACCTGGATCCCGTTAATCGAGATGATGCCGCAGACGATGGCGAATACGCCGCCGATGACCGCGGTTGGGATCGAGGAGATCAGCGCGGCTAATTTGCCGGAACACCCGAAGAGGACAAACCATCCGCCTACCGCCAGAAAGACTCGACGACTGGCCACACCCGTGATGGAGATAATGCCTGCATTCGTGGAATAGCCGGTAACCGGCGTGGAGCCGAGTCCTGAAGCAATCAGGCAGCTAATCCCTTCACCAATCACCCCACGGTTAATGTTCTTATCCGTTAACGGTTTATCAATGACGTTGCTGATGGCAAACCACGTACCCGTCGTTTCTGCCAGCAGTACGAGATAAATAATGATCATGGTGATGATCGCCGAGAGGTCGAACGAGAAGCCAAAATCCTTAAACGGAATCTGCGGCATGCTGAACCACTTGGCGTTTGCAACAGCGCTGAAATCCAGCACACCCATAAAGTTGGCCGAGATACATCCGATAATTAATGCGACCATCACGGACGTAACTCGGAATATCGCGCCTCTCGTGCGGAACAAAGAACCCAGGATCACGAACAGGATGAGTGCACCAGCTGAGATTAGGGCCAGCAGCACGTTTTGATTGATGGTAGCGTCCGTGGCGCCGTAGATATTGTCTCGAATAGCAACAGGCAATAACGACAGACCGACGATGAAGATGATCGTGCCTCCGACAATGGGCGGGATGAAGGATGTAACGATTTTATTGAAAACTCCCGTATATCCTAAAATAATCACGAGGATCGCGCCAATCAAGCTCGCGCCCAGCACGGAACTCCAACCCATCTCCCCGCCGCCGCTGGCGGCATAAATGGCGACAATCGCGCCGAGTGGAACATAGGAAGGACCCTGCGCCATCGGCAGCTTCATACAGAAATACGTTTGCACGATCGTGGCTAGCCCGGCCGCAATAAACGTGGATTGAATCAATGCGCTGGACTGATTGGGCGCCAAGCCGATTAACATGGCAATCAGGAAAGGGACGACATAGACGTCCATCGCGACGACATGCTGTAAACCGAGAATGGCGGATTTTCCGAATGAAATCTTACCGTCGGGAGGAACCGTTAAATGCTGTGATTTTGTTTGCGCGTCATTTAGCTCTTCTGCTTGTGTTTTCACTCCGCTGGACACCTCGAATGTTAGGATGAATTGCTTTTGAACAACCTCTATCTTTCTTAACGCGTATGAACCTTTTCCCCTTGTACCCACACCTCGCGGATATGCTCAGGACGTGCCAGATACATGATCTTCTGAAAAATATCTTGTACGTCTTCATTCACATCAAAAATCGGCAGCTTCGCGGATGGAAGTCTCGTATCGATCACCTGTACATCCCACGCGTAGTTTTCTTGAATGCGGCCGATCGGCAGGCTCAGACTTTCACCGCCTCCGGCCGTAGCCAGATAGAATGCCTCATGGACCGTAATCCGCGACTCGGGTACGCCGCGAGCTTCCGCAGGAAGGGAGGTATTCACGCCATCTTCCAGCATCCGCGAAGACATCACGGCTTGTCTTATGTTATCGAAGAGACTGGGCGAGAAGCCGCCGGATAGATCCGAGCCTAAACCGATCTCCACATTTTTGGCATGGAAGCGAGCGACCGGGATGACGCTGTTGGCGAAATATGCGTTGGATATCGGGCAATGCGCGATCGCGGTGCCGGTGTCAGCGAATAATTCGGCATCCTGGTCATCAAGGAAATTACAATGAGCCATCACCGATTTATCACGCAGCAGGCCAAAATCATGCAAGGCAAACGCATCATTTTTCTGGAATCGATCTTTCACATAACCATGCGCCCAATCGCTTTCGCTGCAGTGGGATTGCACATATGTATCGTATTTAGCTGCCAGCTCGCCTAAACCCTTCAACCCTTCGTCGGTACAGCTTGGAATGAAGCGTGGGGTGACGACGGGATACACGCCTTGTTTTGTGGTCTTGGCCAGTTCCTGTACAGCGATAATAAATTCCTCTGTATCCGCCAGCGCTGTGGATGTGTTCGCATCGCGGTAGTAATCCGGATTCTGCTCGGGATCGTCCATGACGACCTTTCCGACAAGTCCGCGCTGGCCTTTGCTTGCACAGATTTGGGCTAACAACAAGCTGGCTTCTTTATGCACCGTGGCAAAATAAAGGGCCGTCGTTGTTCCATTGGCCAGCAGGGTGCTTACCACATCGTCGTAAACCTTTTGCGCAAACTCCAGATCGGAAAATTTCGATTCCAGCGGGAAGGTATAGGTGTTCAACCAATCATAGAGCGGAATGTCCAATGCGGTTCCGGATTGAGCCCATTGCGGCGCATGAACATGCAAGTCGACAAAACCGGGCAAGAAATACTGTCCTTCCTCTAAACGATGAAAGCTGTCGGTGCCTTGATATGTATCCAGCAGGGATTGGTAGTCGGCGTCTTCCGGCGCTACGACTCGCTCAATTATGCCGCCCGTATTGACGCAGTAAAGATAGTCCCTCAATACTTGAATTTCTTTGGGAGATTTGCTTGAAAAAGAAGTCCCTTGAAATAATAACATATATTTACTCATACTTACCGCCTTAATGTTCGTTTTTTGGAGCGCTTTTGTCATTATAGTCCGTTAAAAAAGAGATGTCCATAGTTTAAAGGCGAATAGATATGAGAGAATATAGCGATCATTCATCCTTACTCAACAGTCTCCAACATAACTCCCGCCTTCATTAAATCATTCACAGGATGGAATCTCAGGCGCTCAAGGGCAACTATTTCAGATGCTGGTTGGTGTAAGAATTCATAACGAAGGTCATGCGATTGGCAATCACTCCTACAACGATCCTCTATGGACTAAGGTCTCGTTGCAGCAGTTTCCACAACAGATATCCCGTCTCCACTCTTGTACGATTTAAATACTTGATGTCTCTGTTGCAGTATCGTTGAAACGAATCACTTGTTCCATAAGTGACATTCCCGAACATGAGTGCATAATCTATGGATAAGTCTATGGACGAAGGGAACAGGGAATGTTCGCATCTTATTTTTAGAAAGCCATCCCAGGTGGATCTGAGGGCTTTCCCAACGAATAACTCCATTCAAGAAAAACAGCACAAATACCGTTCGGAGATTGCTCTCATCGCGAATGCTTATCCGAAGCTATATCGCGAAGAGCCGGATCATTCGCGCTTTCGGTGGAAATTTATGCTAACGAGTGATACACCTGCGGTAAGGCGTTATTTTACACCCGGAAAAGACCTGGTTACTGCCGGGAACAAAGAAGAGATGAAAAGAGTCATTCACTATTATTTGAACCATCCTGCTGAAAGAAAAGCCATTCAACACCAAGGCCAGATAACGGTCAGAAAGCATATGTATAAGCATAGAGCGCAGGAGATTATACAAGTCCTCAAGCGCAAAGGCATTATAACAGCGGACGACTAAAAAGAAGCCATGATCCCCGGCTTAACTCTTCGGGAGAGTGAAATACAGTGAAATTACAAGCCAAGTCAAAGTCAAAATTGCACATCAAAAATAAAAGAGAAATGATCATAAAGAAAGGGTATAAATATCTTTCAACACCTTATCGTTTGGGAGCAAAACCTTTTCAGACTGATGAATTTGACTGTAGTTCATTTGTTCAATATCTGCATAGTCATTTTTGCATACCTCTCCCCCGTACCTCCCGCCAGCAAAGTCTGCTTGGTAAGAAGGTAGAAAAAAAGGAGCTGCAACGCGGAGACTTGTTGTTTTTTACGAATCGATGGCGTTACAGGAGAAAAGGGACAAAGAGGGTGGCTCATATTGCTATCTACCTGGGGAATAACAAAATGCTTCATTCATGCAAGGAAGAGGGAGTAACCGTATCTAAATTAACCGAGATTATTAATGAATCCAAAAGCAAGCGGTGGATCGATTATTACCTCTTCGCGAGGAGAATTCCAGATTGCGTTGAGGATAAAATGGGGATAACCAAAAAGTAGAATACCAGGCTCTTAGTCTAAGGGAACAAGGCAGCACTCGGACGGATCTTCTATAAGGAATCCCCAATCGACTTTTAACGAGGAACTGACGTCAATCATATTGACGCCAGTTTCTTTTGTTAGATCGTCCTTTACACGAAGATTAGAAGGTCGATCCTTCTAGAAGAGGATATCAGCTGGCCTCCACAGAATAACTGAAGCTGCAATCATTTTAGAGATTTGAAGGGGATTTGAAATGAAGACAAAATTGATCATGGTCGAGGGTCTGCCGGGATTCGGTAAATCGACGACATCCCGTATGATTTATGATATTTTAACCGAACGAAACATCGAAGCCCGACTTGTAATGGAAGGGGATGTTGACCATCCGGCAGATTATGAGGGAACGGCGTGTTTGGCTGAAGAGGAATTCGGGCGGCTGCTGCAAGCCGCAGGCTCCTTTAAAGAAATATGGATCGAACGGGCCGCCAAAAAAGGCAGCTGGTATCTCCTGCCCTACCAGAAGCTGAAGAACGAATACGGTACCTCTTTTCCGGATGACCTATATCATTCCTTGTCCAGGCAGGATATTTACGAGCTTCCGCTGGACCTCAATAGGAGACTCATCACCGAACGGTGGGAGGCATTTGCGGAGCAGGCGTTGCATGAACCTGTTGTCATGATTTTTGAGTGCTGCTTCATTCAGAACCCGGTGACCGTCGGCATGGTGAAGCACGATGAGCCGGAAGACCAAGTGACGGACTACGTGCTGGGGCTGGAAAAAGCGATTCTTCCGCTAAATCCCCTACTGTTCTACATTGAGCAGAACGACCTGGAATACGCTTTCCGCAAGGCCATTCGGGAACGCCCGGAGACTTGGTATTCAGGGTTCGCCCATTACTACACTGGACAGGGCTACGGCAAACATCACGGTCTAGACGGCGTCGAAGGGACTCTGCAAGTATTGGAAGCTCGGCGCGAGCTGGAGTACAGGATCTTGGACAGGCTCGGACTGAATAAAGAGCGAATCAACAACTCCCATTATGACCATGAGACGTACAACACCATGTTGATGGACAAGCTGAAGCTGCATGGGGTTATCCATTAACAGGATTTTGAGTATAAGGAAGGACGATTTGATGAGGCACTTTTTAACGATCATGCTGCTCTATATGACGGCTCTATTAACAGGCTGCGATAAGGGCCCCGGTTGGGAAACGATGCAGCTTCTGGACGAAGAGGTCGTCGAAATCCGGATTTCGGCATTTGAGTCGTGGGACGAGATGAACGGGGATACACTGCTGTCTTTCAAGGATACGAAGGCTGTAAGGGTATTTGAGGAAGCGATCCGTACTGCTCGCAAGCAGGCGGATGCTGCCAAACGAACGGCCCCGGATTACGATGTGATGGTCATCTATGCCCAGCAATCTCCAATTCATGCCATCAAGCTGTGGCTAGGGGAAGAGGGAGAGGAAAGTGTGTTCAGCTACGGTTTCAAAGATGGGGAGGAAGCTGTATATGTGGCCTCGGCCAAACATTCTGATCGGATGAGAGAACTCATCTTGCAAGAGGGGCGCTAACGCCGTTAGCGGAGTGAATCTTTCTCTTTTTAGTAGGTTATTCGATCCCTATACCTGTCTTGGGAATCAATGATTAACGCCGAAAGCCCCAAATCCCATAATATGACGGTTGAGATGTATAAAATCAGGGTATTGGGAGATGAATGGATACCATCATCAGGAGGCGATGAAGTGAACAAGAAGAACTACAAGTTGAAACATATGGCCGGAGCGTTTCTTGCTGGAGCCATGCTGTTTTCAGGATTTTCGCTGGCGGCTGCGAATCCCGAAGGAACCTTAGAAGCGATTAAACACACGACGTCTAAAATAAGCTACTACGTCAACGGCAAGGACCATTCGACACCTGCCGGCCAATTTATGAACCAAGGGACGGCGGCCCCGGATTCCATTATTCACAACGGCACGACCTATGTGCCTGTACGCATGGTTTCTGATCTGGTTGGCCAACCGGTGTATTGGGAACAAGCTTCCAGGACGATCTCTTTGGGACTTCCTGTGGTCAAGCTGTACAATGCGGCGGGCGAGTCTGTTGGTTCCGCTACCTTGGAACAGATCAATGACGGGGTGAAGGTAAAGATCACCGCATCGGGCCTCACTCCCGGCAAGCACGGATTCCATGTACATGAGAATGTGATCCAAGGTGGAGATTTTAAATCTGCCGGAGGGCACTTTAATCCAACCGACAAGCATCATGGCCTTGAGAATCCGCAAGGAAGCCATGTCGGCGACATGCCGAACCTGGTCGTAGGCGCAGACGGTAACGCGGAAGCGGAGATGATCATTCAGCATGGAACTCTTGAAAAGAACCAGCCGAACTCGGTGCTGGGACGTTCGCTGATCATACATGCCGGCGAAGATGACGGCGTAACCGATCCATCGGGCAATTCCGGCGACCGTGTGGCCGGGGGAAATATCCCGGAGTAACCTGACTAGCTCCAGGTAACATGTGGTTTGCAGCATATGAGTGCCAGTGAAAAACGCATCTCTTTAGGGAGGTGCGTTTTTTATTAATTCACTAATCGTCCATTACTGTTTACAAACCGCTCCTTCGTTTCGGTTATATTGGAGCGGTTCTTCTAAACTCTCCGCATCATACGTGCTAAAATAAAACCATCATACGGAGTTATTGGAGGTATCTTCATTGATCATTCAACTGGGCGATTTTGAAGTGAATTCCGGGCAATTGGTTGTCGCGGATCCTTGTTATGAATTGGATACGAACATTATTATCATGGGTGTGTTGGAAGCCGTATTGAATGGAACCTGGGTAGGGGAAGTGGAGAAGGTGGAGATCCCGGACTGGGGCGAAGCCAACGCTAAGCTAACGGCTTACCATCATTCGGCAGCTGAACAGGGGGCATTCCTGGAGTGGATCAAGTGTCCATTTGTAGCTGGGGTGGATAGCGGGCAGGTTGGGATTTTTGATATTCAAAAGTACCGGATTCCTGACGCGGATGCGACATCGGACACCTCGGATACGGATACGGAATGGTATTACGCGTGCTGCGACATCACCGAGAGCGGGGAAGAAGCGGGCGTTCTGGATGGAGGCGTTGTATCTCGAACCGGTATGGGCGATGGTGCATACGGCGTGTATAAGGCTGTGAATGAGCAGGATCAGGTGGTTGGCGTAAAAATTGTGTTTATTAAGAAGTAGTCGAGTGCTATAGGAAACTGAATAAGAGCAAGTGCAAACAGCCATGGAAGGTAACCTTTTTGTGGCTGTTTTGCTGAATGAACAGAGGAGGCGGAGCAGCTCTTAGAGGAGTTACAGGAAGGTTAGCGAATAAATAGGGAATCCACTTTAAATCGAAGGTGATTCCATGAGTTTTAGGATTAACAAGAGTGAGCAGCACGCCAAGAAGGCTCTACCTGCATACCTAATCGGTCTGTTCGGAATGTTATTGTCGGTAGTCATTGCCCTCGGCATATTGAGTCTGACGGACTTCGAGTTATATTCGTATTCCATCTTGTTTGTTCTTCCTTTGGGTGCGATTGCCTTGGGTATGATTTCAACGTCGGTTTATACTTGGCGAATCGTAAGCAGAGGCTATAAGCCGTCCAGGCAACATTATGCGGTTTCATTACTCATGGCGTTCATCACCTTTTTCTTGATTCAATATGGTGAATATCAAACAACGTATGTAACTGAAGACCATACGATCAATCATCAGTTTAAAGGGGAACCTATCCGCAACTACACCGATGAGCAGGAAAATGTCCTCACGTTTCCCAATTACCTTGCCTTTAAACTGAAGACTGGCGAAACAAGCTTCATACACCGTGGCGGCGAGGTCATTGAAATGAATTCATCCTCAGGTTCCAACTGGTTCAGTTGGAGTTTGAGCCTTGTCGGATTCCTGTTGGGTAGCACATTTCCAGGCTGGTTCTCCCAGCAGGGCACGCTGCACTGTACGGCATGCAAACGAGCGTATGTGACAGAACACAAGCTGGGAGAGCTCACCTTTGAGAGAGTCACTGAGCTCCACGATGTTCTTGTTCAAGAAATCCAATCCGATAATTTCAACGCTTTTATAGACATCGTCAATCGATATGATATTTTCAAAAACAATGAAGCCCATGATCTTCAAGAAACCTACGTCATTAATATAGGTGTCTGCCCAAACTGCAACCATGGATATGTAATCATGAGACATTACTCTCGCATTGATGCAGAAGGAGGCTCTTTCAGCGAAGATAATAAAAAAATCGTACTTCCAACTACGGGGGCGTTTGCTGCACAGGGGTTTCGTTATGTGAAAGCGGTGTAACTTTTAAAGGCTCCGCCTACAAATTTGTTTGATGGATGTTGCGGAATCATCGTAAAAGCAATGGAACCTCAAGCAATATCTTAGCCGAGCGAAAACTCAGGGCCGCTCCCTGTATTCGCTCGGTTTTTCTGTTATAACATGCCTCCTTGAACTTGAAACAAAATTGAGACAGTCTTTATCCCTTGTTATATTACACTTAATTGAAGTTGTTGAATTTTATCAGATCACGTCGTGTTTCTATGACTCATCGATGATTGTACTGATGCAAAGGAGAAACCTGTTTATGAAAAAAATGTCCATCATGCTGGCAGTAACGCTCATTTTTTCGATGGTGCATGCTCCCTTGACTTCCGCTCTGCCAGTGGTCCGGGCCGGAAACGACTCGGTCCCGGCCGAAGCGGACGGTTGGGTGTGGGTCAAGACCGCAGAAGAACTGGCTTATATCAATCGGAATCAAGCATCTTACCTGGATCGGAAGATCCGATTGACCGACGACATCGATATGACCGGGTACGATTGGTTGCCCATAGCCGATGAAGCGACCGTCTTCAGCGGTATTTTCGACGGAAGGGGACATCGGATCGAAGGTCTCACCATCGATGGAGGAGCTCTACAGTATGTCGGCTTCTTCGGCCGCGTATCGGGGACCATCCGTAATCTAAGCATTTCCGCACAAGTCAACGGCGGCAGCTATGCCGGCGGTTTGGTGGGACATCTGATGGGCGGCAGCATCATCAACTCGCATTCACAGGGCACGGTTACAAGCGGTAATACGGGTACTGGGGGCGTGAGCGTAGCAGGCGGGTTGGTCGGGACGGCCTATGGCGATTCGACCATTCTTCGTTCCTCTTCATCCGCTGCCGTTAAGAGCGGCAATGCCTCCAATCAGTATGCCGGCGGGCTGGCCGGTTCTCAGGGAGCAGGCAGCATCATTGAGTCGTATGCCACCGGAACGGTCACGAACACGGCGGGCGATCACTATTTCTTTGGGGGCGGATTGGCCGGACAATTGATATACGGAACGATCGATAATAGCTATTCTTCGACTGCAGTCATGCAATCCGGAAGCGTCACCTATTACACAGTTGGCGGCTTTATCGGAATCATGACGTATGCATCGATCAACGCTTCGTATTACGATAACGTTGCATCGGCTCAAGCCATCGGCGTTGGTAGCGGGGATACATTGGGGGCGCCGCATCTCACAGGCCTAACCACCAACGAGATGAAGACTGCCTCCAATTATGGCGGCTGGGATTTTGCGAATACGTGGGCCGTCGATGCCGGTGTTAATGGAGGTTATCCTTTTTTGCGTCCCGTCATCTTGACAACCGATCTGCCGCGGGCGGTCAAGGAAGATCCTTATTCGAGCGCGATTGACGCTTTCGATGGTTCAAGGGGAGGGCTGACTTGGAGTGCCTCTGGGCTTCCCAATGGCCTAACGATGACTGCCTCTGGCAGGATCGAAGGCAGCGCTGCGGTGAGCGGCACGTTCCCGGTAACGGTCTCGGCAACCGATGGGGGTCAGAACACCTTTAGCGCGGTATTGACTCTGTACGTGGATGAACCAGCACCGGACATCGACGGCTTCTCAATCGGTCCGGGGAGCGCGATCGGCTCAACAAGCGTGATGGCTGTTTCGGGCGATCCGGGGCATACGTTTGCTTATCTGATCGGACCAGATGCCGGTGTGCGTCCTCTAGTGGGAGATGCGCTGCCTGCTGAAGCGAACTCGTACTTGCTAGGCACGGACATTTTGGATCTAGTCCCGGGTCAATATCTTCAGGTGTTTGAGTTTGATACACTGCAGCGCATTCAGGCATGGAGCAGCGTACAGGTGGAAGCCATCCATATTCGAGACCAAGTCCGCGTGACCGGAGTGACGCTGGATCGGACAGCATTGACCCTTACGGCAAGAGGTGCTTCACAGGAGCTGACAGCCGTACTTGCGCCGGCGAATGCGACGAACCAGACGGTATCCTGGAACTCCAGCGATCCAGCCGTCGCTCATGTGGATCAGAGCGGTGAGGTGACGCCGATCGCGGAAGGTTCGGCGGTCGTTACGGTGACAACCGCCGACGGAGGGTTCACGGCCACCGCAGCAGTGACGGTCCAGTCGGCTCCAGTGGACACGGGGACGGTGATCGGCGCAGTCTACGGTACAGGGAACACACCGCTGGCCGGTGCGGCGGTATCGGTGGGCGGAACGAAGGATATGACCGACGCCGAGGGGAGATTTGCGCTGAATAACGTAGCGGCAGGCCGCCATGCACTCACAGTGACGGCAGCAACGTATAACGATTACGCGACAACCGTAAATGTGTTAGCTGGGGAGACGGTCGACGTAGGACGCATCGATTTGAGAGCTGCCAATACCTCAGAACCGGAATCCCCATCCTATAGCTGGGTTCCTCCTGTTCCTCCCCCTATCCCTACACCGGACCCAAGGACGGTCGTAACGATCAACGGCAAACAAGTTCGGGTAACCACCAAAAAAGAGCAGGAGCACGACGGACGCACCGTTCTGAGAGTGATACCGGGCTCCGAGATGGTTCGGTCATGGGTCGCTGGCGGGGACGATATCGTCATCGACATCGACAATGAGGATCCGGTGGTGAAGGTCGATCTTCCTGTTGAAGCACTGCAGGTTCTCCTTGCGGCGAAGCCGAATGCAGCCATTCGGTTTGGGGTGAACGGGGCAAGCTACCGCGTTCCGCTGCACGTGCTAAGTGACCTCCCGAACCGAGTGACGGTAACGGTCGTTATTGCGAGAATGACGGATTCCGCAAGCCATGGTCTGGATGAGGAATTGACCCGTCAAGGCTATGACATGCTGGCGGAGCCGACGAGCTTTGAGTTATACAGCGACGGCGATGTAAGAATTGAAGCGGAAGGCACGTATTTGAAGAGGGCATTCTCAATGAACGCTGCGACAGAACCCGACCGTACCACCGTCGTATGGGTAGACGGCGCAGGGAAGCCGCGCTTCGTCCCTTCCGTTTTTGAAGGGGAGACAGCGACTTTTTATGGCGCATATAACGGTGTGTTCACCGCGGTTCGCTCCAACCGAACCTTCGAGGATATCCAAGGACATTGGGCGCAAAGCGACATCGAGCGCATGGCGAACAAGCTGATCGTGAACGGATCGGCTGACGGCACGTTTGATCCTAACCGTACGGTAACCCGCGCCGAGTTCGTCGCGATGCTCGTGCGTGCACTCGGACTGGCCGAGAAGCCGCAGCTTTCTTCCTATTCGGACGTGGGGTCAAAAGAAGCCTGGTATGCCGGTGCGATAGGCGCCGCATCCGCGGCCGGCTTGATTGAAGGTTACGCTGACGGTTCGTTCCGACCGGACGCTAGGGTCACGAGAGAGCAGGTGGCGGTTATGCTGGGCAGGACCGTTCGATATGCCGGCGAGCTTCCACCGCCGGATGCCTCCGTATTGGAACGCTTCGCGGACCATGCCCAGGTATCCGGGTGGGCCAAGGGACCGGCTGCCGAGCTGCTGGCCGCAGGCGTGATCGAAGGCGTCGGGAATGCTGCGTTTGCTCCGCAGGCGTTTGCCACGCGTGCCCAAAGCACCGTTCTCTTAAACCGAATGCTGCTCTACTTGAATTTCATCAACTAATTGCAGCCGCATAGTTAACGAGCACATTCCAGCCAAGAATGTGCTCGTTTTTTTGCGTTTATTCTGTTATGGAGCCTATTCGTAGATTCAAAAAATAGTATAGTATAAAAATTAGTAGGTTTATTCGTGATAAGATTCAACGGGCGAGAAGCGGATGGAGTGAGGATGTAACGAATGGAGAAGATTGCAAAACATCGCATCATCGGTTTGGATCGGGAAATGAAGAGTTTCACGGATTGGCTGGCGGATTCCCGGGCGCAGACATCCATTTTTTCAATATCAGGGATTGGCGGTATTGGCAAAACAACGCTGCTGCTTCAGATGGCCCGCACGGCAAGGCAGTCCTCGGTGCGTTCTCTTTGGCTGGACGGGCAAGGGGGCTTAACGACGTCGGGCGCTTTTCTTGCGAGTCTGGAGATGAGTCTGGCAACCGAATACGGCAGAACCAGGGCTCCGGAAAACGCGCTGCTGCCATACATCGTTAACGAGCTTCAGCTGCAGCGTACCGTGCTGTTCATCGACAATGGTGAAGAGATCGCACAGCTGGAAGGGTGGCTGTTCTCCAGCTTTCTCCCTGAGTTAAAGTCCGCCCGCGTGTTGATCGTATGTGCCTCGCGCAATGGACTGCCGCTCAAGTGGCAGACGAATCCGGAATGGAAATCCCGAATCCAAAGGTTCCCTTTGCGGCTGTTTACGCGAGAAGAGGTCTACGATTATTTAGGCGGCAGCGGCTTGGGTGTGGAAATGCAAAGGGTTATTGCCGAGAAGACGGAAGGCCATCCGTTGTCGCTTGCTTTGACCGTGGATCTGCTGCTATCCGAATCTGCGGAACATTGGGATGTATGGCGAGAGGTTCCGGCTGTATTGAGCGCCGAATTTTTGCGGGAAGCGGCATCTCCCGGCGTGTACCGTGCGCTGACGGTTTTGTCGCTTCTGCCTGCAGCCGACGAGAAGCTGCTGAACCGGTTGTTGGACGCACCCTTGGAAGAGGCGG
Organism: Paenibacillus sp. GM2FR; assembly: GCF_002803325.1. Lineage (NCBI taxonomy): Bacteria > Bacillati > Bacillota > Bacilli > Caryophanales > Paenibacillaceae > Paenibacillus > Paenibacillus sp. GM2FR. The sequence continues at coordinate 237,447 of NZ_MKZM01000010.1, forward strand.
ACTATTATCATCTGAGGGCACTTTCGTTTGTACGGGATACGGTGGATGGGATATTACTGCACCAGGTCGTCGCTCGAATGTTACGGGATGATTTCGCTCGCAGAAACCCCGAACAATTCGAAGCGGTTCGCCATCAGGTGTTCGTCCTGCTGGCGGAACGATTCCATTCGGTCGATCAACGGATGCAGACACGCCTGAGTGCCCACATCTTGGAGCTGTACCGCGAATTTCTTCCCTCGGCCCATGCGTATGCCAATTTCTCGTCAAGCCTGAAGCCCGGCGAACAGAAACCGTTCAGGCAGGAGGAACTGCCGTATTTGCAGCGTTTTTTGAAGGCGTCTATTCTCGGTTCCGACTGGCAGTCTGAACTGGTTGAACCTGACGATTGTCCGGTTTTGCTGGAGGAGATTGCAGCTCATTTTCCTGAAGGGATCTTTATCGTGCGGGATGAAAAAGGCATGCCACTGGCATTTTGCGCAGGCGTATGGCTGCATGCCTTGAGTTTGCCATTGTTGGAACGATATGCGCCTGGGTGCAGGGGGATGCTGGGAGAAGGGGTTCCTTCGCTGCATCGGCTTCCTCCGGAGGCAGCCGATACGATATTCGTGCTGTTATCCGCGGTAAACTCCGAACAGACTTTGTATCGTCCCGAAGAGCTGGGGGCTTTGCTGATGCAGCAATGGCTGGTTCACATGACTGGCGGCCTGCGGGGGATATTGGCGGCGGCGGATCCCCAGTTGAATTCCTTATTGTCGATTCTGGGATTCAAAGCGTCCGGGAAAGCGACGGGATCTAAGGGCATCGAATTGACGACATGGGAGCTTGATTTTAGGCAAACAACCTTTGATCAGTGGATTCAACGGATCATCCGGCAAACAGAGACAGCAGCAGGTCAACCGACATATCAACGGGAGGATGAGTTTCCCCCGACCATTGATAGAAGCGTAATGAAGCAAATGCTGGAACGGCTGTTCGACCCGGACAAGCTGGAGGTACTCCCTATCGTTCGGCGATTGGGTTGGGACGGGATGCAGGTGAGGGACATCATCCAAGGGATTCTGGCTGACGCACGTTCGATGGAACCTTTGACGCTATTGGAGAAGGAAATTCTAATCGCAAGTTATCTGCGCAAGGACCGGAACAAAAGCCAGCTCGCAGCCTCCTTCCATATGAGCAGAGCCACCTTTTACCGCCATACGCGTTTGGCAGAAAAACATCTGGCTTTTGTGCTAAGCGATTTGGTGAGGTCAGAGTTCTGAGCACATTAGATAAGATATAGGATCAAATAGCCCGTTTATGCGGGCTCCTGCATAGGATTCCCAGCGGAAAAACGCATCTCTGTAGGAGGTGCGTTTCTTGTGATCTGTTTGATTAGAGATACATCCTAATGTCAACCAAGGCTGTCACTATACTAGAGACAATAGAGCATATTGGGGCTTCTGAACCATATTAGAACATGAAAGGCCCCAATCCTCCAGCTTGTAAACTCTAATGCCTTTGATATGAAGGACTCTGGAACCTTTTCCATATCCTAGAAGATAGGTACAATAAGGTCCAATGGAATATTGGAGAGGATGCAAATGCCTAGAATACTGGTTCCGCCCGAGGTATTGATTCGGGTATCGGAGGAAGCCGCCAGGTCAGCGGAAGAGCTGGAAACGACCAAGAATCGGCTGGACCAGCAGATTACGTATATGATGTCTTCGTGGGAAGGAACGACCCGTTCGCGGTTTTTTGAAGATTTTCAGCACGCCCACGGCGAAATGAATAAAACGATTGAACATCTGCGGATCATCGGCCAGGAGTTGAAAACCATTGCCTTTCGGTTTATTTCAGCCGATATGCATGAAGATCTCATGCTCACGGCAGCTGCAGCGAGCGCTGCTAATGAACCCAAAACGTTCTGGGACCATGCGGGAGACTTCTGGCAGGGGCTGCAGACCGGTGCCAAGACCGTGGCCAATTCGGTAAAGGATACGGCGACCTCCTTAGTAGAAGATCCGCTTGACACCGCTAAGGATATGGCCTATAACATGACCATCGGGGCAGTCGAAGAGGTCGTCGACACGGCGGTTTGGGGAGGCAAAATGATCTTTGATGCCGATACCCAGGAGAAATTCGCCGCAGACGTCGAGGCGTCGGGCGGTGCGTTCAATTTTGCCGGACAGCAAGCAGCCATGACGATCGCCGGCTTGGTCGGACGCCGCTTTGGCGTGAAGACTCACCCTCACCTGAAGCATGATTCGGGTGGGGATGGGGGGAAGGTTGGAGGGCCGCAAATAGTTGGTTCGAACGATATAACAAAACCTAGTGGTCTCCCAAATCCTGATGCGAGTCCTTTAGGAACTAAAACAAAAATAAATTATAATGATCCTGACCCAGGGAATATACGAGCTTTGGAGCGCGAAAACGAGGCTGCAGAAATATTAGCGAAAAATGGATATCAAGTTGAGCAAAATCCGAATCTTCCTAACACAACAAAAAATCCTGATTATAAGATTGAGGGAGAAATTTATGACTGTTATTCTCCAAATTCAAACACTTCGCCAAGAAATATAGGTTCAAGTATACAAGGGAAAGTGGAAGCAGGTCAGACGGATAGAGTGGTATTAAATCTTTCAGATTGGACAGGTGATATAAATGCGTTAAAAAAGCAACTATCAGATTGGCCAATTGCTGGTTTGAGGGAATTAATTGCAGTTGATGGTAAAGGCAATGTTACTCATCTTTTACCGTAATAAGGAGTGGTTAAATGGCTATTGAGTATTCACTTAGAATCGGAAAAATGATGCCTGAATCTCTTTTAATTCAAGAACTCGAGTCCATGGGATATAAAAATATTGACGTAGTAGAGTTATCTAGAGGAATTGAAATTCGTTCTTTTGAAGAAACACTAGGTTTAACACTATACTTAACAGAATCTGGAGCATATCCATATAACGCTTATGATACTCAGTTTTTGCAAAATGAGTTTGTGTACGAAAGTGCATTAAGTTTCCGATTCATAAACAACCTGCACAGCAATAAATCTTTTGAGTTTATGTTAGCATTGGTATTTAATTTGATGAAAAACCATAGCGCAGATGCTTTATTTTTATCAAATGGTGATAATGAACTTTGCTTCTTTTCTAAAGGCAGTGTATATTTAGAAAATTCATCACATGTTTGGGATACGGGGTGTTTTGCTGAAATTCTTAAGGGACATAGATATAGTATTTTCGATGGGAATCATATTTTATTAGAAGAATGAAAGCTAAGCCCTCCGCTCAGCCTTACAATCACCAAAAAGACGTGACTTGGAAATGATCGCCCGGGGCGATCCTTCCTATCACGTCTTTTTGTCGTAGACTACCCTTTATTCAGCAGCCGATAGAGATTGAGCGCCAATTGAATCTGGAATAGCTCGTCCGCGTTTTTTAAGTTGGAATTCAACAGCTCTTTGATTTTGTCGATGCGATAGATAAAGGTGTTGCGGTGGATGAACATCGCCTTGGCCGCTTCCGTCACGTTCTGGTTGTGCATGAAATAGTATTCCAGCGTGGAGATGAAGCTGGTGTTGAACGTTTGGTCATGGTAATGGATGACGCCAAGTGTGTTGTGGAAGAACTCCTCCATCTCGGCAGGCTTGATATTGGAATCGAGAAAATGATAGACGGCGTAGTCTTCAAAATGAGATATGATCCGAATGTCTTTGAATCGCTGCATCAATCGCATGGCTTCCTGGGCTTCGAAGAAACTTCGATGCAGGGAAGAGAACGTTTTATACTGGCTGCCGATGCCGATTAGAAACTGTGTTTTCTTCATTTCTCGGGTCAATAGCTCGACCAGTTCATTCGCGAAGGCCTTTGTTTCATGGACCGTAACCGGAGGTTTATGCTCGTTCTTCCCGACTAATATGATGATCTGCTGGCTTCGGTAGTAACAGGTAAGCTCCCCGTTGGCTTTGCTGGACAAGCCGTGGATCAAATTGACGCACTTCTTTACCATATGCTCCAGCTCGTATTTTCGGTACACGATGTCCTTGTAGTTGTCCAGCAAGGTCGGTTCGATATGGACAACCATGCAGTAATAGGTATAGTTGATATTCAGCCCATGCAAATCCGACTGCGAATGCAGCGTCTCGGTCGAGGTGATGCTGCCGGACAACAGGTCGTCAAAGAAATCATGCCGGATTTTGAGCTTGACTTCCTCCAGCTCTTTCGCCTTCATGCGATCGAGGGCCAGAATGGTAGAGCCGTGCTCTAACGCCAAATTATCGACTTCGGTCAGCTTGCGAACAGTTTGGAAGATGACGATGTATCCGTACACATGGCTGGACACCGAGATCGGCATGATGCGGCATTTAAAGGTTTGATGCTTGTGATTGTAGTCGCGCTGGATCGATTTCTTGATTTCGCTTACGTATGTCGGGATCGCCTCGGTAAACCCGGACGGAAAGATGGGCCTGTTCTTCTGGAGGGACAAGAACTCATGCAGCGGCGTCTTATTATCCGGATGATCTGTATAGCAGAGCAAATTCCAATCCCGATCAAGAATCAGGATCGGATTATGGACGATGTCGGCTAGCTCCGCTGAAATTTGTTCGATGCCGCCCCCTTCCAGCGGGATTTTGAACAGCGCATTATGCAGATCGAGCGATCTGCGATTCAGAGCGTCATAATCGGCATTGGTCTTCTCATTAATGATCGCGATCACCTTGGACAGCGTGTATTCAAAAGGGAGCTCCAGCAGTGGAAGCCCATACTTGTTCGCCAGATCGATCATGTTTTGCGGAATTCGGTCAAAATAGCGTTTCATTTTGATGCACAGTCCCGCGCAATTGTTCGCGGCCAATTCATGAATGACCCGATTCTGCAGCTCCTGGCTATCTTTAAAAATATATCCGGTGGATAAGAGCAGCTCATTCGAAGCCAGCCAATCGAATACATCCGGATTTTCAATAATGTTCACAATGGATATTTGGTGATCGATTCCTGCTGTGCCTGCAACGAGCTTAATGCCCTCGATCGCTTGGATCTGAAGGATGTCCCTGATGGTTAGCATTCTTTAACACCCACCTTTGTTTTTCGATCTTCATTGTGCAATGTGCACAGCGAATACGGCATGTTTTTAGTTTCGCTGTACAATGACCGGAGCATCTCCCTGGATTACAATAAGGGTGTCAGGAGCGGTTTGTAACTTTAACTGTGATATAATTCACAAAATATCCTTTTGGCCGTGGAAAGCTATTCACCTGTTACATGTTCTACGTTTATATACCGGCTGAATTTGAATTCAGTATAGCATTTAAATTCCTTTATCTACAACCGAATGCATGGCGGTTTCAAGGTGAATGAAGCATTCAAAGGGATAGCCTGACGCAGGGCGTTACCTGCCCATTCGTTAGTGAAGGAGGCGATAAAACGGGAAGTTACGGGAAGATAGCGAAGACGGAGTCCGTTACTATTGTAAGCGCCGCCATCTCGTGCGACGCGGAGTTTCTTCAAGACATGAGCAGCTTGAAATGGGATGGGTACGTACACAGTATTTTTGACCGAACGGTGAACCTGCAATGCCGGACGAACGATGAATTATACACGATTGCCAATCGTCAGATGGACAATGCTCCGAATACGCTGATCACGGACATGGGCAGCTTTTCCGATCGGGGGCTGGTCGTTGGAGACCGGGTCTATGCGGAGCACGATCGACTATACGTCGGGAAGGCGTTGGTCCTTACGCTGAGGGACGTCCGCGTATGGAGGAGCAAGCTTCCGTCATATGCGGATGACGAGGGAGTCCTAAGGAGCAATGCAGCTGCAGCGGCTTCATTTATTGAGATTCACGGCAAGGCCGGCGGGATGAAGCGATCGGCTGAGACCGTAAACTCTATTGATCAGGAAATGGAGAGGTTGCTGAGGGAGCGCTCGACGGGACTTCTTGAAGCGCTATCCAAAGGCGAGGTCAGTTTTGCCACCCATTATGCAATTCAACTAATAGGCTTGGGTCCGGGTCTGACTCCGTCGGGCGACGATTTCTTGGTCGGATTGTTTACCGTTATGAATCTAACGGATGGTCCGCTGTTCCAGATCCGCCATGTGTGCGAGCAAGTTGTGGCAGCAGCGGCTGATAGGAGCAATCCGATTAGCTATATGGCTTTAAAGAAAGCCGCAAGCGGCCAGGCAAGGGAATCCATTGGAGGGTTCATGCACCATATGATCCATGGCAGTAAGACTGAAGTTATATCTGGCTTATCCAGGGTACTTGATATCGGTTCTACATCAGGAACGGATATCGCGCTCGGGCTCGTGAATGGCTTGAAGCTTAGCATAGAAAGAAATGGGAGGTAAAGCATGTCGACTAAAGTTGTGATTAAAAAGAATACGTACTTTGATTCCGTTTCATTGATGTCACTGTCAACCAAAGCGAATCAATTGGAAGGCGTGGATCAGGCCTTTATCGCAATGGGAACGCAGATGAACAAGGAAGTACTGGCCAATGTCGGTCTCATGACCCCAGAGCTGGAGGAAGCCAAGGGAAGCGATCTGATGATCGTCATTAAAGCGGTCTCTGAGGAATTCGTGGAAAGCGCTTACGAAGGCATCGAAGCCCTGTTTAACAGCAAGGGAAGCGAGGCAGGAAACAGTGAACTCACGTTCCCGACGATCGACTCAGCCGCGAGAAATCTTCCTTCAGCCAAGCTGGCCGTCATTTCTGTAAACGGACTGTTCGCAGCCAGAGAAGCCAGAACGGCACTGGAGAATGATCTCCACGTCATGCTGTTCAGCGATAATGTCAGCGTGGAAGAGGAGATCGAGCTCAAGAATATGGCGCATGAGCGTGGTTTGCTCATGATGGGACCGGACTGCGGCACGGCCATCATCGGAGGCGTGGGACTGTGCTTTGCGAATCAAGTGCGACCAGGAAGCATCGGGATCGTTGGCGCATCCGGCACGGGAAGCCAGGAGGTCAGCGTTCAGGTTCATGATTTTGGCGGCGGAATCTCCCAGCTGATCGGCACGGGTGGACGCGATTTAAGCGAACGGGTTGGCGGGATGATGATGCTGGACGGCATGAGGGCGCTTAACCAAGACGAAGCAACCAAGGTCATAGTCCTGATCTCGAAGCCGCCGGCCAAGAGCGTGGAGGAGAAGGTGCTTGCCGAGATCAAGAACATGAGCAAGCCTGTCGTGGTGTGTTTTATCGGCGGAACGGAAGAAGCGGTCGTGAACGCCGGCGGACATTTTGCCAAAACAACGAAAGAAGCGGCGTTGAAAGCCGTTATCCTGTCAGGCGTAGACGAGAGTACCATCGATAAGCATCCGCTGAACCTGCCTCTCATCGAGGAGATCAAGGCCAAGCTGACGCCGGAGCAAAAATACATCCGTGGATTGTTCTGCGGCGGAACGCTGTGCGACGAAGCCATGTACCTGGCGATGGAGCAATACGAGGATGTGTACAGCAACATTCCGAAGGATCCGAAGTATCGCCTGCAGGATATCCATGTGAGCCAGGGCCACACGTTTATCGATTTTGGAGATGACGAGTTCACCAACGGCAAGCCTCACCCGATGATCGATCCTTCTTCCCGGATTGCCAGATTCAAGCAGGAAGCTAAAGATCCGTCGGTTGGCGTTATCGTAATGGATTTCGTTCTTGGATATGGAGCGCACGAGGATCCGGTCGGGGTCATGCTCCCGGCGATTCTGGAAGCCAAGCAGGCGGCCGAACAAGAAGGAAGGCATCTGGAGATTATCGGCTATGTACTGGGAACGGATCTCGATACGCCGTCTGTAGAAGACCAGTTAAATAAACTGGTATCTGCGGGAGTTACTTATGCCAGCAGCAGTACGAATACAGGGCTTCTTGCCAGAGGCTTCGTCGAGAAAGGAGTATGACATGAGCAGAATCAACGAGCTGTTTAACAGCGAGCTTCATGTAATCAATGTGGGTCTGGAAATGTTTAAAGACGATATTTTGAAACAAAAAGGGAAGGTCTCCCACCTGGAGTGGAAACCGCCGGGCGGCGGCAAGCCAGAAGTGATCGCACTGCTTGACAAGCTGGATCAGCCGGACGTTCAGGAGAAAATCGAAGCGGCGAACAAGCTGGCCGTGGAACGGATCATCAACTCCCAGCCGGTATTGATCGGTTTCGATCAGGCGATTCATGTCGTGCCGGGCATGACCAAAAAGACGATCCTGCACGCAGGTCCGCCTATTACGTGGGAGCGAATGAGCGGTCCGATGAAGGGCGCGGTGACGGGCGCACTGGTTTTCGAAGGCTTGGCCCGCAATCTGGATGAAGCGGCGGAACTTGCGGCATCGGGTGAAATCACGTTCTCGCCATGCCATGAGCATAACTGCGTAGGCTCGATGGCGGGGGTAACCTCAGCCTCCATGTTCATGCACATCGTGGAGAACCGGACATACGGCAATATCGCGTACACAAATTTGAGCGAGCAGCTGTCCAAAATCCTGCGGATGGGCGCCAATGACGAAACGGTCATCGCCCGTCTGAACTGGATGCGAGACGTGCTGGGCCCGATGCTCCGGGATGCCATGAAGTTCTCCGAGAATGGCATCGACCTTCGTCTCATGCTGTCGCAGGCGCTTCATATGGGAGATGAATGCCATAACCGCAACAATGCCGGCACGACGCTGTTAATCCAAGCGTTAACGCCGTTGATTCTGCGGACGGACTTCCCTACCGAGCAGCAAATTGAGGTCTTTGATTTTGTGGCAAGCAGCGATTACTTCTCCGGCCCGACCTGGATGGCGCTCTGTAAATGCGCACTGGATGCGGCGCACGGGATTGAATACAGCACCATTGTGACCACCATGGCCCGCAATGGCGTCGAATTCGGCATTCGCGTCAGCGGCATGCCAGGCAATACCTGGTTCACCGGACCCGCGCAAAAGGTGGTTGGTCCCATGTTCGCAGGTTATAAGCCGGAGGATTCAGGCCTTGATATTGGCGACAGCGCGATCACGGAAACCTACGGTATCGGCGGATTTGCGATGGCAACCGCTCCGGCGATTGTGGCGCTTGTCGGCGGAACCGTGGATGAAGCCATGAATTATTCAGTCAAGATGAAGGAGATTACGACCACGGAAAATCCGAACGTCACGATTCCTTTATTGAACTTTAGCGGCATTCCAACGGGCATTGATATTCGCAAAGTGGTCCAAACCGGCATCTTGCCTGTCATCAATACGGCCATCGCGCATAAAGACCCGGGAATCGGAATGATTGGAGCGGGTATCACGCATCCTCCGGTGGATTGTTTTGAACAGGCGTTACTAGCTCTTAGCCAGCGCACGCAGTCATAGAATGGTGGCCCTTCAGGCTTGCGTTAATGCCTGAAGGGTACCTGAAGTGCTAGTTCTATAAGAGGTTGTTCAAAAAGTCCGCTTTTGATCACGAGGCAAATCGGGAAGCTGGTTCGGCATCGAATCTTGAATTCAGCCGGTCCTTCCGGTGCTCACGTACCCAAAACGTACGCTCCGCTCCTCAGTCCCTAGCTTTATCCAATCTTCTCGGTGCTGAAAACCGACCTTTTTGAACACGCACTATAAGTGTAATGATCTAAGGAGGCATTTATATGGATCAGGTACTCATGAAAATGTTATGGAAAAAAGGAGATTGGGCTGCGTTCTTCGGCTTGCTTGCCAATAATCTAACCAATCTGCTGACCATGATTTCACTTTTGATTTTTGTTGTAGGTTTTCCGGAAGATATGGTCTACGGAAGAGTAGTCCCTGCCTTCGGATTCGCTATCTTTATCGCAAGCATGGCTTACGGTTGGTTTGGATATAGGCTGGCAAAGAAAACGGGCCGCAGTGACATAACCGCACTGCCGTCAGGTCCGAGCGCCCCATCGATATTTACCGTTACTTTTCTGGTGCTGATTCCGGTATTCCGACAGACCAATGATGCAACGTTTGCGCTGCAGATCGGTCTGGTATGGTGCTTCTTCGAAGCCATGATCCTGGTTGTGGGTTCCTTCTTGGGCGATTTGCTCCGAAAAGTAATTCCAAGAACCGTTCTCTTGTCCTGTTTGTCCGGCCTTGGATTGCTGCTGCTTGCCATGAACCCGATGCTGCAATCATTCGAAACACCGATTGTCGCTTTTATCGTACTGGTTATCATCTTTATCAACTGGTTTGGTAAATCTCCAATATTCAAAAAAATCCCGACCGGTTTTCTGCTCCTAATTGCCGGTACCGTCCTGGCTTGGGTATTCGGATTGCAAAATCCGGAAGCGATTACGACGGCGTTGTCTACACTGGGCTTTAATCCGCCTGAAGTTCACATTACAAGCCTGTTCCAAGGAATCCCTCATGCGCTGCCGTATCTGGCATCGGCTATTCCTCTGGGTCTCGCCAACTATATTTTTGACTTGGAAAATATCGAGAGCGCGCATGCGGCCGGAGATCCCTACAATACCCGGAACGTCATGCTGACGAACGGTGTGGCTTCCAGTATCGGCGCATTCACAGGCAACCCGTTCCCGGTTACCGTGTACATCGGGCACGCCGGCTGGAAATCCATCGGCGCAGGCCTTGGGTATACGATTGCATCCGGCTTTGCCATGTTAATCATCTCGCTCTTTGGAATTGGAGCGCTGCTCCTGTCCATCATTCCGGTTGTCGCGATTGTACCGATCCTGGTCTATGTCGGCGTGGTCACGGCCAATCAGGTTGTCCGCGAGACGCCTAAGAATGAAGTGCCCGTTATCTTCATCACTTTATTCCCTTGGATCGCCAACTGGGCTTTAACGCTTGCCAATAACATCTTTAACGCTGCTGAGACGACGGCTTCCAAGGTTGGCATCGATTTGTTGTTAAGCAAAGGCGTTTATTATAACGGTCTGAATCATCTGGGGAACGGCGCACCGCTCAGCAGTTTAATCTGGGGCTCAATTGCCATCTTCGCCATCCTGAATAAGCCGCTGCGGGCTGCCGTGTTCGCGGTCATCGCAGCCGTTCTATCCCTGTTCGGCATTATCCATGCGCCTACGGTGGGATTTGCCCAAGAAACACTGATGCCGTTCGTATACGCATACCTGATGGTTGCGGCACTGTTTGTTTATAAGCATTTTTCCGATCTACGCGATCCGGCAAACCAACTGCAGTCAGAATAATAGCGGAATATGCAGGTCCGCAAAATAAGGATTGCAAACATAAAATGAGGAGGTCACTCGATGAATGCGGAAGCGATGAATGACGAACTCATTCTGGCATGCGACCGGGGAGACTTGGCTGCGGTAGAGCAGTTATTGGAGCGTGGTGCCGATGTTCATCACAAGGACAGCCAGGGCCGGACGGCTCTAATGGCTGCAACACAGAAAAACCATGTTTCCCTCGCCAAAAAGCTAATCGAAGCCGGCAGTGACGTGAATGCAAGAGACATCACCATGTTAACCCCATACCTCTGTGCAGGAGCTAACGGTTTTCATGAAATCCTGCGGCTGACTATTCACGGAGGAGCGGATATCACAAGCGTGAACCGGTTTGGGGGAACAACGCTGCTGCCTTCAAGCGAAAAGGGATATTTAAGAACCGTTCAGATTTGCCTGGAAGCAGGCGTTGCCGTTAATCATGTGAATAACCTGGGATGGTCTGCGCTGCTGGAGGCGGTTATTCTCGGGAACGGGGGGCGGCTGTACTCTGATATCATTCAGCTTTTGGTTGAAGCAGGGGCCGACGTGCATTTGAAGGATCGTGACGGAAAGTCTTCCCTCCAGCATGCCGTAGAGATGAAGCAGCATAAGGTAATCAAGATTCTCAACAAACAAGGCGTAAGTTTCCCAGGCAGCATCCAAAGAGCGAAAGAGCTGGCTAGGGAAGAGAAATATGAGGAAGCCATCTCGATCATAGACAACGCGCTGGGGGAAGAGGGGAATCCTGCCGACCTCTACTACTACAAAGGTTATTTTTCCGGAGCATTAGGACGTTATGACGAGGCTCTGGCAGCTTATCATCAAGCGCTGTCGCTTGATCCCGGCGATCTCGACTTCTATTTCTATACCGCCAATGCTTATCGGATGATGAAGCGTCCTGAAGAAGCCATTGCCGAATATGATAAAGCGATTGAGCGGAAGCCGGAGGAAACGTTCTACCGCTATCATAAATCCAATTATTTAAGAGAATTGGGCAGGCACGAGGAAGCCGTCATCGTGATGGATCTGCTGTTAGCCCAGCAGCCTTGGCGTTATGATTTCTCTTTTCACAAGGCGAACAGCCTGAGATCGCTCGGTAAACACCAAGAGGCTGCCGATGCGATAGATCATGCAATCACGCATGATCGCACCAATGCGCTATATCATTACCATAAGGGCCAATCCTTAAATTTGCTTGGTAACTATGAGGCGGCGATGGAGCAGATTGACCAGGCAATCGAATACGGTCCGGATCATGCGGATTATTACTGTGAGAAGGTTTGCAGCCTGCTGGAGCTTAAACGGACGGAGGAGGCCATGGCGCTTATAGAACGTGTGCTTACGGTTCATCCGAACCATGGCAGAGCCGAAGGATTGAAAGAAAAAGCAACGGCTGCCGCACGAAAATAATTCTGCAGAATCAATGCCTCTTTTCGGAATTTTCCACAGCCTCGGGCACGATAGGGATGAGTTGGATACTAAACGCTATAGCTTGTTATGTCCCCGTGCCTTACGGCTCGTCATAGAGGATCACGCAGCTGGAGCAATCGGCTGAACGACCAGGAGGATTGTCATGAATAAATTTGTAGTTGTAGCCATTGGCGGAAATTCGTTAGTGAAGGATAAGGGTCGCGAGTCGATTAAGGATCAGTACGAAGCGGTATGCGAAATTGCAGCCAACATTGCGGATATGGTGCAAGCCGGCGTCAACGTGGTCGTTACGCACGGAAACGGGCCGCAGGTAGGCTTCGAGCTGAGAAGGAGCGAGGTGGCTTCCGAGGTCATCGGCATGAATGCTGTTCCGCTCGTGAACTGCGTGGCGGATACGCAGGGTGGCATCGGCTACCAAATTCAGCAGGCGTTAACGAATGAATTCATCCACCGCCGCATCACGAAAAAGGTAGCAACCATCATCACGCAGGTTGAGGTCAGCGAAGCCGACCATAACTTCCGCGAGCCTTCGAAACCGGTGGGTTCCTTCTTCACCCTGGAGCAAGCCGAGGAATTGAAGCGCGAGCATCCCGAGTGGGTGATGATTGAGGATTCGGGCCGGGGATATCGAAGGGTTGTTCCTTCGCCTGCTCCCATTGATATTGTCGAGAAGGATGCTATCCGTTCGCTGATCGAGTCCGGCTGTATCGTGATTGCCGTCGGCGGAGGAGGCATTCCCGTCATCAAGACGAAGGAGCATACCTACGAAGGCATCGATGCGGTGATCGATAAGGATTTTGCCACAAGTTTATTGGCAGAGCAGGTGGATGCGGAAACGCTGATTATCACAACGGGCGTGCCCCAAGTATTCGTGAATTTCGGTACGCCGGATCAGAAGGCGCTCGAAGAAGTCACCGTTGACGAGATTAAACAGTATGTGAAAGAGGGGCATTTTCCAAAAGGCAGCATGCTCCCCAAAATTGAGGCGAGCCTCAATTTTCTTAAGAAGCCGGGGCGCAGAGTTATCATTACAAACCCGGAAAGCTTAAGCGATGCCATCAGGAAACAGGCCGGCACTCATATTGTGAGTTAACGGCGCAAGCGGTTGGCTAATGAACAGCCATATCCACGTTTTTAGAACGAAGACCCGAGAGAGGGATACTTTGAAAAAAGTGCCTCTCTCGGGTTCTTTGCGTTTATATTAATAAATTACGTTTTCAAATAATAAAAAGAGGAAAAAACACCATATATTCGAATATACTCTAGAAACCACAAGAAGAGAGGGATACGCTGATGAATATGCAGACGCTAGCAGAGAAAACGAGTGCCGGCTTGTTTAACGATATCCTAAAACGTGACTTTTCGCAGGACACGATTTCTGAATTGGAACAGATGAACGCAGTCCAATTGGAAAACAAATTGAAAGACACACTAGCAGTGCCGATAAACATATCCAAGCCAAGGGTATTCGAATATCTTCAACTGTATTATTCAGCATCTTGGCAGAATCTCTTCATGGAGCTGCATATGCCCCGTGCTTTAAGTCTTTTGGAAGTCGGTGCAGGCGATGTCATTTACGTTCCCAAGGCTGTAGACGCCTATTCCCATGAAGCGGGGTCCTATGTGACGGCCAACCTCAACAGGGATCTGACACGAAATTTTCAGGAGAAAACGAAAGGAATGGACGTCAACATACGGGTTGTTGGGGACGATGCCGCCAATATCGGTTTATATTATCCAGAGTCCTCTTTTGACGTTGTGGCTTTTCATCATGCCATTAATGATATCATTCAGACCATTATCGCCAACCGCGAGGGCATAGATACCGAAAATCAGGATTGGTGGTCAATCGAACCTCAAATGCTGCAAGCTGTGATGGAGTATCATCGCAAAGGAACGCTAAAAGATGCAGCGTATCAGGCGTTTATCCAAATCATAGACACAAGCTGTAAGCAGCTAAAAAGCGGAGGATACATGATATTCGATAACATTACCTATGCCGGATATGATGAAATGGGGTATTCCTCCGAATTTCACAACGACTATATACAACTGGCTAGAAGCTGGATCGGCGAAGCGAATCTAGGTCTGGAAGAGATCGAAGTCGATTCGTATGATAAGCAATGGTGGATGATATGGAGAAAAGTATGATGAACCGCGCCTGGTTGAAAAAGGAAATGTTGCCGGCAATAATAGAATGGGGCTCCAATTCCAAATCTATGTAATTGTCAGGAGCTGATGTGCTAGTGAGTAAGCAGGTTATACAGGTCGCTCTGGTCGTCGGACCGGATTGCGATATGGAGAGCCAAGCCGTAAGGGCGGCTCTGGAGTATTTCGGGGTACGCGTTTTTACATATTGGATCGGAAGGCCGAATGATCTGATCTCCGTTTTGTCAGGGGATGATATATATGAAGGCACCGATATGATCTTGTTGAACTTTCACGGGGATGAAGGCAGCTTGATCATGCCGGAGCTCGGCGAAGAGGTATACGAGGAGGATGAGCCGAAGGGCGGCTTCGGGCCTGCCGAAATTAAGCGTTATGCGAAGCTGGACGGGAAGACGGTGATCGCGAACGGCTGCTCGCTGGGGGATCCCGCCCTGGCCGACGCCTTCCTGGAGAAGGGCTGCAGGATGTATATCGGGCCGGATGACTATCCGGACGGCAACGATGCGCTGATGTTCGTTCTCCGGCTGTTCTATGAGATCGTTCAGCAGGGACGGGACGTGAAGGAAGCCTTTGCGCAAGCGGTGGCAATGCGTGGTGAGCTATCCATGTACCGGCTGTATGAACGACAGGAATCATAGATAAAGATTCTACACCCCTGCTCAAGCCTAGCAGGGGTGTGTGCAAATATATAAGTGCGATAGAGTACCTCTAGTATCTAGATTACCCTAATCTATCCATTCTTCTCCTCGAAATATTCCTGATACTGACTCGGCGTGACATGGGCGTACTTTTTGAAGATGCTTATAAAATACTTGTAGTCGCTAAATCCGATATCCTGCGCGATGGTATAGACTTTGTTATCGCCTGACTTCAGTAAATCGATCGATTTCTGAATGCGATAACGATTGAGAAACTCGTTGAAGGTGTAGCTGGTCTCTGCCTTGAATTTCTGGTTCAGGTAATAGGCGCTTAAGCCGATCTCCTCCACGAGGTCATGAATGCTGATCTTCTTGGCATAGTTCTCCTGTACATAGGCGATCATGTTGGCCACGTATTTGGAGGTCTTGGTTTCCTTCTCCAGAAATTTGCTGTTTAGAATCTCTTCCTTCTCCTGCGGATGATTCGAGATCACTTCATATTTGCGGATTAAATCCACTTTGGCTTTGGCTGATTCGAGTGCCGCGACCAGCTGCTCATCCTCTAAGGGCTTCACCAGGAACTCGGTGACGCCTAACTGGAGTGCCTGCTTCGCAAGGTGGAATTCATTATAACCGGAGATAATGATGCTGCTGAAGGTATGCTCCTGCAAACCTTCCCGAATCATTGAAATGCCGTCCTTGATCGGCATGGTGATGTCGGTAATGACGATATCCGGCTTCAGCTCGCAGATCTTCTCGTAGCCATCCTGCCCGTTCAGTCCTTCTTCAATGACGATGCAATCGTATTGAAGCCAATCGATGCTGAACCGTATCCCCCTGCGAATCATATCTTCATCTTCGACCAGCAGTACTTTAAACATGATATTCACTCCATTCGTAAGGAATTGTAAGTGCCACGCAGGTACCTTTTCCTTGCGCGCTGTCAATGTGAATGCCGGATTCTTCGCCATATAAAAGCACTAAACGACGATGAACGTTGTACAGACCGATATGCTGCGTCGTATTCGTCTGGCTTTGCAGAATCTGATTCACTTCCTGCAGGGTCTGCTCACTCATGCCTTGCCCGTTGTCGCGAACTTCCAGAATGAGCTTGCCGGTTGATGTGTAGATGTTGATCTCAATCAGCACATCACTTTGATTCTCATATCCATATTTGATAGCGTTTTCGATAATCGGCTGCAGCAGAAGCTTGGGGACGTATACATCCAGCGTTTCCTCCGCTACGGTAATCCGATATTCCAGCCGATCATTGAACCGAATTTGCTGCAGCTTCAGGTAATCCCGTACATAATTCATATCATTCTTCAGCTGGACATTGCGATCATGTCCGATGCTGTATCGAAGCAAGCGGGAGAGAATCAGCACGATGTCCTGGGCTTGATTCGCGTCAATCTTAATAGCATAGCGCAGGGTTTCAAGGACATTAAAAATAAAATGCGGATGGAACTGCGATTGCAGCTGCTTTACCTCAATAATCGTGCGGAGCTCCGACAGCTCTTTATTTTTCTCGATCAATTCCTTCAACCGATCCAGCATCACATTGTACTCATCGCCGAGAATTTGAAACTCGTCGTTCGTCTGAATGTCGACATAGCCATTGAAGTTTCCTTCGCGCAGCTGGGCCAAGGCATGAATTAATTTATCGATCGATTCGGAATTTCGGGTCGACATTTTGTTCGCCAGGAACTGGATCAAGACCCACAGCAGAAGGCTGGCCGCGAGGACAAAGAAAGAAACCGTATAGTAGGTGTATTGCTCCGATTTATAGGAATTCAGCGTAATGACTTGAATCGGCGTGTCAGGGATTCGCTTGGCATACATATAATATTTGCCTTCGTTCAGCAGAACATGTCCCTTGTTATCGACCTTCGGGCTGAATTTGTTGAGAACGCCTTTGGTCACATTGCTGGTCGTGGCAATGATGGTATTATGTTCATCGGTGATCATGGCGATCTCATTATTTTGTTTGAAAATCACCTTCTGAATGTCCGATTCGTACAGCTGATAGATGATATAGCCTATCGTCCGCTTGTCCTTAACGATGGCCTTACCAAACGTGTAACTCGTATCGCGATCATGCGAATAACGAAAGCTGTTCATTTCGGTAAGCGTGTCGCCGGGCCGCTGATCAATTCGATGAATGAGATTGCCGAAGGCAAAATTGGAATACAGTGAATCCGCCGGGGCAGAGCTTGCCAGGAAGACCCCATCCGTATTGACGATATGAAAAATGCTCTTGACCTTCTGCTGGTTGTTGAAATCATAAAATGCGGAGTACACTTGTTCGCTGCCCAAATGCGAGCTTACATAATCGATCACGGTAGGAGAGACGGCCATCCGATTAATCTCCTCGTAGTACTGCTGATAAACGCCGGATATGGACTGACTGATGGACTGGGCAGCTTCGGTCGTTTTTTGGGTTAGGTTCATTCTGCCATTAATAATCGTGAACGCCAAAAACAATACGATTAAGATGGAGAACGGGATCATCGTATAGATGCGAAATAAATGACGGGTTGATTCCTTGAAGTTGCGATAGTGTGTATGTTTCATGCTGCCCTCCATCTGCGATAAGCCCCTCGATCCTATTATACCGACTGGCGGTAGCCGCAGATCATCCAAATACATCCAAGCCGGCCTTCATGCTGCAGGTGCCGACTTGGATGTAGTCTACTTTATGATTTCATTACATTTACATGGAAACTTCCTTTTGTCCAGAGAGCTTCAGGAAGACAAGCAGTGACACCACCGTAATGACGGTAAGAATTGTGGATAGGGCTGCCGCCACGCCGTAGTTCCCGCGAATGACCTCGGTGTATATGGCAACCGTTACGGTCTTGGTCTTGCCTGTATACAGAATGATCGAGGTGCTTAATTCGGTAATGATGGTAATCCAGCTTAGGATCGCGCCGGAGACTACGCCTGCCAGCATCATCGGAAGCGTAATCTTGAAGAACGTCTTCATCTGGGAGGCCCCCAGACTGATGGCTGCTTCCTCGATCCCATCGTTAATCTGATGCAGGATGGCTGCGCTGGATCGAATCGTATAAGGCAGGCGCCGAATGACAAATGAGATGATCATGATGACGGCCGTTCCGCTTAAGGCCAGCGGCTTGTTGTTGAACGTGATCAAGAGAGCAATCCCCAGAATGGAGCCCGGGACGATATACGGGAACATCGTGAAGATATCCAGCGTATTGGTTAGCGCATTCTTTCTTCGAACGGTTACGTAAGCAATCAGTATCGCTAACAGGATAATGGCGACCAGCGACACGATGGCCAAGAAGAACGTGTTCAGAATGACCCCGCCAATATTACTGAAGGCATCCCGATAGCTTTGGAGTGAGAAGCCTTCGACGAAAATTCGGCCGTTGGATTTCAGGAATGAAGTATAGATGACGTAGAGCTGCGGCAGCAGCGCGATTAGCGTATACAGATAGATAACGGCATGAGCCGCGATATTGCCGATCCCTTTTTTCTTCTTGGCTTCAATGGGATGCAGTGCACTCATCGTAAAGGATTTACGATTGGCTACGAATTTTTGCAGCAGGAATATCGTTGTGGCGAAGAGAACGACAATGACGCTGATCGCCGCTGCAAAGCCATCATCGCCGCCGACCTCACTGATGAACTCGTTAAAGATCAGTACAGGAACGGTCTTGTATCCCTCGCCGATCAGCATCGGCGTACCAAAATCGGCAAGCGCGCGCATGAAGACGAGCAGTCCGCCTGCCAGCAAGGTTGGCGTAATGAGCGGGAGTAGCACCTTGCGCATTTTGCCAAAGCCTGTATAACCCATGCTCTCGGCAGCTTCCATCAGCGATTGATCCATATTCTTCAGTGCACCTGATACATACATGAAAATCAGAGGGACCATCTGCAAGGTCAAGACCACTAATATCCCTGTAAATCCGTAGATATCCGGCATCGTAATGCCGAATGTGCTGCTAACGAATTTGGTAATGACGCCGCTTCTGCCCATCAGCAGGATCCAGGAGTAAGCGCCAATGAAAGGAGCCGACATCGAGGAGATCAGAATCATGACCCGAATAGCCGAACTGCCTTTAATCTTCACCGTTGCCATGATGTACGCCAGCGGCGTTGCGATAATGGCGGCAAGCAAGGTTACGCTGACGGTGACTTTCACGCTGTTGAATAGGGCGTTTAAATAGTAGGGCTTACTGAAAAACTTCGTGAAATAGGCGAGGGAAAAATCGCCTGTCGTACCGTTGTACACACTCTTGAACAGCATCGTAAACAAAGGCAGGGCCAGAAAAAGAATGTAGAACACAAAGATCAGTAACGAAATGTTGGTCCAGACATCAAATCGTTTGCGCGTCTCTCTCATAGCCGAGCGCCCCTTGTATAGTTCAGTTCGCCTGTTGCATCATAAACATTAATCTTCTCTTTTTTCGCCTTGAGATAGATGACTTGACCAGGTTCAAGGATATGTGACGTTTTCGATTCCTGCGTAATCTCCACGCGTTGACCGGACGCCAAGTCTACAAAATAATGGGTGTTTTGGCCCAAAAATACGCTGTGTACAATCGTTGCTTTCATGCCGGTTTGGTCCTCGGTCAGAATGAACTCTTCCGGCCGAACCGAGATTTGAACGTTCAGAGCGGAAGCCTGAGCCAATGCATTCGGAACTTGAATGTTAGACAGTTCTTCCGAATAGCCTGAACCGAACTGCAGGGCATAGCTGCTGCCTGCCGATTTCGTTAATTTGCCCATGATAATGTTGGTACGTCCGATAAAGGTCGCAACGAATACGTTCGCAGGGCGCTGGTAAATCTCCTGTGGCGTTCCGAGATGCTGAATCACGCCGGATTTCATGACCGCAATGCGGTCGGATACCGCCATGGCTTCCTCCTGATCGTGCGTGACGTAGACGGTGGTAATCCCGACTTCTCTCTGAATGTCTTTAATTGCGTTACGCATGTCGACCCGAAGCTTGGCATCCAGGTTGGATAGAGGCTCATCCATCAGCAGGACATCCGGCCGGATCACGATCGCTCTGGCTAGCGCAACGCGCTGCTGTTGGCCGCCTGACAGGTTCTTCGGCATGCGATCTTTATAGGGCTCAATCTGAACGACCTTTAGGATGTCATCCACCTTGGCATGAATCTCCGCTTTGGATAACTTTCGATTCTCCAGTCCGAACGCGATGTTTCCTTTGACGGTTAAGTGAGGGAAGATCGCATAGCTTTGAAAGACCATCCCGATATTCCGCTTGCCCGGTTCCACCTGGTTAATGACGCGATCGTTAAAATGAATCGTTCCGCCTTCAATGCTGTTGAAGCCGGCGATCATGCGCAGCAGTGTGGTCTTGCCGCACCCGGAAGGCCCGAGAAGGGTGAAGAATTCACCCTTCTTGATCTCCAGGGACAGCTCGGGAATGACGGTTGTGTCACCGTATTTTTTGATTAAGTCTTGAATGGTTATGGTTACGCTCATGGTTGTCACCTGATTCTATAGTTTATTTAACGCTAGTGAACAAATCGACATAACGCTCAACGATCTCGGATTTATGCTCGCTTACATAGTCCGTGTCTTCATCAATCATGTGGATTTCTTCGTAAGGCTTCATATGGTCTCCAAGCTTCGTGTCTTGGCGAAGCGGACGGTTCGTTAATTGCGTTCCGAACGCATCCTGTGCTTCTTGGGACAGAATGAAGTCGATGAATTTTTTGGCATTGTCCATATGCGGCGCATCTTTGATAATGGCAGATCCCGCATCCAGGAATACGGCGCCTTCTTTCGGATATACGATTTCTACCGGAGCGCCGTTCTTTACATAGGTGCTGGAAGGGTCTTCGTAGGTAAGGCCGACTACATATTCACCGTCCGCCACGCTTTTGTGAACGGCACCGGAACCGCTCGCGATTTTGCCGTCCAGGTTCTCGATCAGTTGACCGACGTAGTTCCAGCCTTGTTCGTTCTCATAATCGCCGCCCATCGCTTTCAGCATATTGGTTAACTGTGCGAAAGCAGAGCTTGAGCTTGCCGGGTCAGCGGAAGCAATCTTCCCTTTGAGCTGCGGGTTCAGCAAATCCGCATAGCCTTCGATCTTGATGTCGCCGATCAGGTTTTTGTTCACGAGCAGCACGCTGCCATCCGAGATATAAGGGGTAGCGAAGCCCGACGTATTGCGGTGGCCTTCCATTAAGTTCTTGTCTTCAGGTGATACGTAAGGCTCGTATAAAGCTTCATTTTCACGGAAACCCGCCATAGAACCACCGAACATCACGTCAGCGTATGGGTTCTGCTTCTCGGACTGTAAGCGCTTAATAATTTCGCCGGTTCCAGCCGTTACAAGCTCAACCGTAATCCCGGTCTGCTTCTCGAACATTGGAATGATGGTTTTGATAATTTCCTCGCTGTTCGGACTGTAGATGACGAGCTTATTCGACGATCCCGAATCGGAATCGCTGCTTGCGCAACCGCTCAGCGCCCCTATGATCAACACGCAGGTTAACAGTAAAATCGACAGCTTTTTCATGTATAATCCCCCTTGAACAAAAGTTCATTTCGTAATTGCATGTTCATTGTAGCAAGCTTGGTACCGTTTACATAATCCCATAATCCGCAAACATCGTCTAAAATTCGCAACCTAATTTGGAGTAGACAGGACCTGAATAGGTATATTTTATAGAATTATCTTAGATCGGTTAGGGCAAGATATGGTCTGGAACAACGTCTGGCAAGAAGGAGCTGTTCCTATCACAATGTCGAGGGAGTGAGATGGATGGCTAATAAGAATGATCGTAATCAAAAGGTTGATTCTGATCGCGACACGACCAACATGGGTGTTGACGCTGGAGAAGCTTTAGGAACCGCGGGTGGTGGCGTCGTGGGTGCTGCTGTAGGTTCCATTCTGGGTCCAATCGGTACGATTGCTGGTGGTATCGCAGGCGCAGCATTGGGAAACAAAGCAGGCGAGACTGTGGAAAATGACGACAACGATTCAAAATAAACGGCGTTAACACTACCATCTGTACGAGTACAAATAAGAGGACCCGGGGAATCCGACGCCCTCGATAATTTGAAGCTGCATGTTTAGATAAAGAACCGCGCTCCCGCGCGGTTCTTTAATTTTTACGTATTAGTTCTATGTAGTAGTAAATTTAAACTTATCTTCGCTTGACTTATCACTACGCGTTGTAGTAAGTTTTAATCACTACATCGTGTAGTGATTAAGTTCGTTATGGACGCATAACGACGTAAAGAGGTGTTCACCGTGAACCAGGTTCAAAAATTATCGGATACTGAAATGGAGCTAATGGAGGTGATTTGGGAGTGTACACCGCCTGTCACATCCACCGAACTGCTAGGTCTGTTTGCCCGAAGAGGAAGAGAGTGGAAAGCGCAGACCATTTCCACCTTCCTATCGCGTTTAGTGGATAAAGGGGCACTTTCGGCTACGAGGCATGGACGGACAAATCAATATATGCCTCGCATTTCGCCTGAAGATTATAAGCTTTTGGAAGCGCAGCACGTCCTGGACGGATTATATCAAGGCTCGGTCAAAAACCTAATTTCAGCATTGTATGACGGTGAAAAGCTATCAGATGAAGATATTGCAGAGCTGAAGCAATGGTTTTCGCAAAAGTAGGGGGGCTTATGAATACTATTCTCGAATGGCTGTTTACCCTTACCGTTGCTGGAAGTGCCGTCGTAGCCTGCCTTCTTGTACTGCGGATCGTATCGATCCATGCCGTTCCTACAAAGTGGCGCTATGGAATTAGCATAATGGCCGTAGGCTTTTATCTTTTGCCCGTAGTTCTTGGTATTCAATCGATTTCACCGTTTTTTATATTCGATGGAACAGCAACCGTCCCCATCGTGAACGAGTTGCCTTCAACTGTGCAACATGCGCTGCCCGGTCCATATCTAGCGACTCATTCGGAGCAGCTCATCCCAGAACAGACCATTCCAGCAAACGTAGCCCTTCCCCTCATTGTCTTATGGGCAATTGGTGCTATAACTTTTGCTGGATGGCAGATGTATTGTTATCGCAGATTTTTAAAGAAACTAGAACATACGCGTACCACTGTTCCGATA
Organism: Paenibacillus sp. GM2FR; assembly: GCF_002803325.1. NCBI lineage: Bacteria > Bacillati > Bacillota > Bacilli > Caryophanales > Paenibacillaceae > Paenibacillus > Paenibacillus sp. GM2FR. The sequence continues at coordinate 260,911 of NZ_MKZM01000010.1, forward strand.
AGCAGCGAAGCTGCCAAACAGCTCCCTTTCATCAAGGAAGCCCTTGGTGTGAAAAGCAACGTCCGGCTTTTCTACAGCTCCATCATTCGGACTCCTGTTCTTGTCGGCCTGCGGAAACCCACCATTTATCTCCCTATCGAGAATACCGTTAACGTGGACATGGTGATCCGTCATGAGTTGATCCATCTGAAACGGAAAGATTTATGGGTCAAAGCGTTCACGCTTGGAGCAAGTGCCTTACATTGGTTTAACCCCTTGGTACACATTCTTCGCAAGGACATTCACGTATGGAGTGAGCTGTCTTGTGATGAAGAAGTCGTAAAAGAGATGTCCCATGCCGAGCGAAAACGGTATGGGGAGACGATTCTAAGCGTCGTAGCAGGATCGAGGAATTTACCCGTGCAATTTTGTGCTTCCTTATCCGGTGACGGCAAACAATTAAAAAGGAGATTAATGATGATGCTTAATGTAAAGAAACAAAAAAAGAAAGCATTGTATCTCACGATAGCAGCAGTATTCTTAGTTACTGTAATTAGCACATCAGCAGCGGCATGGGCTTCTAACCATACGCCCAGAGTCATTGGGAATGAGGAGAGTCATGCTGAAGCTCGACCAACAGAAGCGGCCCCTAAAGCGGTACCTTCTGAGACAGTGGTTGAGAATGAAGAAAGCTATGTTGAAACTCAGCCAGAAGAAACTCGTCCTGCACCTGTAGTTGTGAATGAAGGAAGCAACGTTGTAACTTATCCAACGGAAGCTCGTCCTGTAGCTGTCGTGGAGAATGACGGAAGCGATGTTGTAGATGACCCGAAAGAAACTCGTCCTGCAGCTGTAGCTGAGAATGGAAGCAGTGTTGTGGATTATCCAAAGGAAGCTCGTCCTGTAGCTATTGTTGAGAATGAAGGAGACGATGTTGTAGATGATCCGAAAGAAACTCGTCCTGTAGACGAGGGCTCTAGGAAGTCTCAGCCAAACGAGACCCCCCGGGTACTTCCATTACAATAAGATCCATGACGCTTGAAGAACTTGCTGAGTATGACTTTGATAAATAAGAAACCGTCAAAAAGATGGTTTGATGCTCAAGAGTGACGAATTCAACATTAACGATGAACGTTAATTAGAAAAAACGAAAGAAGAGGGTGCTCCCTCTTCTTTCGTTTTATACAGAATGGCACCAGATCGCATTTGTAGTTGTAGCTGTAGAAGCCCGCCTATGGTACGATATGTAGGATCGGCAAGCGACCAAGCTGGCAAATCGTCATACGATCATAGACATGGGATTGGGGATAACATCTTGAAGACGTTTAAGAAAGTTTACATAGAAATCACGAGTATTTGTAATCTGGCCTGCACGTTCTGCCCGCCGACAGAGCGTAAGGCCAACTTCATTAAAGTGGAAGATTTCGCGAAAAGATTGGATGAGATCAAGCCTCACACAAGTTACATTTATCTGCATGTGAAGGGAGAGCCGCTGCTCCATCCGAAGATTGATGAGCTGCTGGATATTAGCCATGAAAAGGGGTTCAAGGTCAATATCACGACCAACGGTACGTTGATCGCGAAGAACCGGCATAAGCTGCTGGGCAAGCCAGCATTGAGACAGATGAACTTCTCGCTCCACAGCTTCGACGGACATGTTGGTTCAACCAATCGTGAGGGATATTTGCGGGAGATACTCTCCTTTGTTCGTGCCGCGGAGGAGCATAAAGTCATCTTTTCGTTCCGTTTGTGGAATCTGACGCAGGACAACCAAACGAACCTGGAGAAGAGCCGTAACCGCCAGACACTCGAAATTTTGGAGCAGGAATTCAATCTGGACTACCGAATCGAGGAAAAGGTTGAACCCGGCGGTGGCGTGAAGGTTGCCGACCATGTCTATCTGAACCAGGATTATGAGTTCCAGTGGCCAAGTCTAACAGCGCCGGAGGATGAAGGCAAAGGCTTCTGCCATGCGCTTCGCAGCCAGGCGGCCATTCTCGTAGACGGGACGGTTGTCCCGTGCTGTCTGGACGGAGAAGGGGTCATCAATTTGGGCAATATTCATCAGAAGTCCTTCTCGGACATCGTCGATGGGGAGCGAGCGAACAACCTGGTGGACGGATTTTCACGTCGGGAAGCCGTTGAGGAATTATGCAGAAAATGCGGGTATCGGCAGCGGTTTGGGGCCTAAACAAGAGGCGGAGAAAAATTCCGCTTCTTTTTTTATACCGATGTATGGTATCCTTATATGTTATGACGTAAAGGAACGGCTTGTGGAGACTCGATCATGAGATGCCCCATGTTACGTGATGAGACAATATAGGTATTTACCTTAAAGGAGACCCCATGACATTTCAAGATTTAAATATATCCCCCGTGATTCTCAAGGCTTTAGCGAAGGAGAATTACAAGACGCCAACGCCTATTCAGGCTCAGGCGATCCCGGCTGTGTTGGCCGGCAGAGATTTGCTGGGCTGCGCGCAGACCGGAACAGGGAAGACCGCCGCTTTTTCGGTACCGATGATTCAGTTGTTGAACCAGCAACCCCCTAAACCAGGCATGGGGCGCCGCATTCGCGCCCTGGTATTGTCGCCTACCCGGGAGCTCGCCCTGCAAATTTCGGATAACGTCAAAGCCTACAGCCAGTTCACGAAGCTGCGTTCGACCGCGATTGTCGGCGGCGTTTCGCAGAAGACGCAGGAACGGGCGCTTCAGCAAGGAGCGGACATCCTCATTGCTACGCCAGGCAGACTGCTGGACCTTATGAATCAGAAGCACGTCGATTTGCAGCATGTGGAGATTTTGGTGCTGGATGAGGCCGACCGCATGCTCGATATGGGCTTTATCCATGACGTGAAGCGTATTATCGCCAAAATGCCGAGCAAAAAACAAACGCTGTTCTTCTCGGCCACGATGCCTGCGGAAATTACTCAGCTTGTCCAAACCTTGCTGCACAATCCCGTAAAAGTCGAGATCACGCCGGTCTCCTCTACGGCCGAACGGATCGAGCAATCGGTGTACCTGCTGGAAACCGGGAATAAGCAGCAGCAGTTGAATGAACTGATGAAGGACCCGTCCATCGTGTCGGCCCTGGTCTTTACCCGTACGAAGCGGGGAGCTGACCGGGTTGCGCGCGGTCTGAACAAGGTGAATATTACGGCTCAGGCCATTCACGGCGACAAATCGCAAACCAGCCGCCAGACGGCGCTCAACAATTTCAAAAGCGGGGCGACCCGCGTCCTGGTCGCGACGGATATTGCCGCTAGAGGCATTGATATCGACGAGCTGTCGCATGTCATTAACTTCAACCTACCGAACATTCCGGAGACGTACGTTCACCGGATTGGCCGGACGGGGCGTGCAGGACTGAGCGGAACGGCGATATCGTTCTGCGAAGTGGACGAGGTGCCTTTTCTCCGGGATATCGAGAAGTTAATCGGAAAGTCCATTCCCGAAGTGAAGGACCATGCCTTCCCGATGTCAGGCTCATTAAGAGCCGCCAAGGTAGACCGATCGCCGAAATCGGGCTCGGCCAAATCCGGCAAAGCCAAGTCAGCAGCGGTTAGATCGGCTAAACCGAAGGCCGATACCACCCGTAAGCCAAAGACCGACACGGCTCGTAAGCCGAAATCAGATGCGGCTCGTCATTCGAGCACGAATTCGGCACGTAAGCCGAAGGCGGAAGCCGTCAGCAATCCGTATTCAGAGATGGCACGTAAATTCAAATCGGAAGCTGCTCAGAAACCTATGGATGGCCAAGCCCGTAAGCGCAAGCCCGAGGGATTTAATAAAGGAAGCAAGACCGGCAGATCCTCGTAAGCAGAAATAACGATAGTGACGCAGAAAGCACCCTTTCCCACTTATGAAGTGGAAGGGTGCTTTTTTTTCGGAATGGAATGGGAGTTATGCGCTCTTTCTCCCCGCCAGAAACAGAAACAGTGGGATTCTGCGCCTGCGCTCATAGGTTTCTTCGTTTAAGAAATGTTCTCGCACAGGTCTGGATTCCCTTAGGTGTTCCACGGTAAAGCCGGCTTCCTGCATCGTCCGGAAGTAATCCTCCACGGTTCGATGGTACTTATGAACGGTGCCGCCGAGCCATTGTTGTTCCCGGTAGCCTTCGCTGAAGTAATGGTCCACGCCCCAGTTCGTTCGTGTGCCAGACGGCTGAAGCGTGGAGGTAATGACGGGATGCTCGACGGAGAAGACAAACCTACCGTTTGGCTTCAAGCTCTGATGAATGCATTGAAAGACGCGCTCGATATCCTGCAGATAATGAATGGCGAGCCTGGAGAGCACCAGATCATAGGAATCGCGGGGATATGCAAAGTCCTCAATCCTCGTATGCACAACGGTTCCGTTGTTGTAATCGGTCAGGTTGCTTGAGGCGGCTTCCACCATATTACGAGAGCCTTCAATCCCCACATACGCAGCACAGCCTTTGTTGAGCAGTTCCACGCCAAAGCCAGCATCGCCGCACCCCAGGTCCAATACATGCCGATCCGAGATATTCCCCAGCAGCTGCCAGATGACGGGTTTCTCCAATGTATCGTTGGCGTTCTCCAGCCCTTGCCGCCGCTCCATGTACTTCTCGAAGTTCGCGTCGTTGTCATAAAAATCGGATCCGTGATAGCTCATAAGCACCTCTTTCTAGGAATCATCCTGCCTTATGGTTCATTATAACGGATCGTTCCTCCCGGAATAATACCCAGACCGCGATTAAAATATAAATAACCGTGCCGATATGAATCAAGAAGGCACGTCAATAGGCACCAAGGAGCAGCTCCTCTCATATGGTACATGAGCGGACTTTTTCATTGAGGAGGTTACTTTTCGAATGTACGGTAATTACTATCATGTACCAGGGCCGATGACCAGGCAGAGAGTCTCCATGCAGCAAGCTCAAGAAATAGCACTTGCCCGTGTGCCGGGTCAAATCGTTCATGTCGATATGGATTTGGAGCATGGCGTGTTGGTCTATGAAATATTTATTCTGACATCCGACAACAGATTGTTTGAAGTTGAAATTCTCGCGAAATCGGGAAGAATCCTAAAGGTTGAGGAAGAAGACGACGCGGATTAAGGCGCCATTAGGAAAAAGCAAATAACCGAGTGAGACGTGGAGAAACCCGCGTTTCGCTCGGTTTTTGATCTGTGCAGGAGGTTAAGTTTCGGTTGCTTCGCCACCTCCAGGCATCATGTGATTCCCATGACGAAGAAGTGGAAGAATCATCAAGAATCCAGCGAGAAAACATGCACCAGCTAAAGCGTATACGTAGGTTAGTGACATAGCCTGCTTCAATAGGCCGGAGCATCCCATTGTGATCAGCATGGCTCCGGTCATGAGCGGCGTACGGACTCCGGTGACCCGACCGATGTAGGCTTGTTCCGTTTGCTGCATGACCAAGGTATGGTTCCCGATAAAAATAGCCGGCTGCAGCAGCGCAATCAGGAATTGCGAGAGCATGGTCAGCCAGAGGATTGTCGACAGACCCAGCAGGAGAATGCCTGCGCCGTTCACGATTAAACCCAACATCAGTAACCGACCGGGAGCGATTCGGGAAGCGAGCATAAACGTTACGATCCCACCCAGGATTTCGCCGACACCGTAAGGGATGGTAATCCACTGCAAGTCCTGAGCGGACAAGCCTAAGCGTTCGGTCACCAGAAACACGCTGAGCGGGGAGATCAGTCCCACCCCAAGACCCACAACCATGAAGCAGAGGCTTAGCCGCAGCAAATCTCTTTTGAATACAACATAACGAATGCCGGCGGTCATATCTTGAAGAATGGAGGGAGCTGCTGTTGCAGTGTTCATAGATGCCTCTTGGTCTTTAGGCACAAGCAGCATAGCTAGGGCAGATAACATGAACCATCCGCTCGTTAACACGAGGGCAGCCGATATGCCCCATTGCTGAAACACCCATGTGCCCAGAATCGGACCGATGATCATGAAGAGAGAGAACAGCGTTTGCAGCAGCGACATGCCAATGGAAGCATCTTCGTCCCGCACATGGATTTTGAACAGCTTCATGCCCGAGGGCTGGGCGAACTGCGACAGGATGGAAGAGCATAAGGTTGCGAAGAATACAGCGCCCCACGAGCCGGATTCCAGCATCAGAAACACGATGAAGACGGAGCAGGCACTGAGTATCTCGCACCAGACGATGGTTGCTTTAGGACGCCAACGGTCGGCCAATACACCCCCAATGAACGAAAACAGAAAGATGGGTCCATATTCGGCGACGGAAATCATGGAAATGGCAAAAGCATTCCCGCCTGTCATGTCCATGACATACAGCAGGACGGCAAAATTTCGGATCCATATTCCGAGCTGGGAGCATACATTGGAAATCAGGATCGCTCGGACGAAGCCGTTGTGGAGCAAACGGATGGAGCTTGGCATGATGATATTCCTCCTTACAGATTTAATGCTGGAACCTATTTTGCGGCCTCCTGTAAGGTAAGAGTCAATGGTCAACCGACGCCGGAATCGTGTAAAGTAAGATCAAAGGTTGTTGGAGGAGGGGTGTCATGTTTATCGTCAACGTAGAAGGGGCCGTCTGCAAGGACGGGCAGTGGCTGATGATTACGCGGAGCATGAAGGAAGAACATGCGGGAGGAACACTATCGTTAGCCGGAGGCAAAGTCGACAGGGAGGGGCACACGCTGGATATTTTGGAGCGCACGGTGAAGCGGGAGCTTTACGAAGAAGTTGGCGTCGAGGTGAAGGAGAACGTCACGTATGTCTACAGCTCTTCTTTTGTAACGGACGATGACCGTCCTGTCATCAACATGGTGTTCCTGTGCGAGTATGATAAGGGGACGCCTTACAGCAAGAGTCCAGACGAGGTCGAGTCGGTACAGTGGATGACGCTGTCCGAGATCATGAATCACCCCAAGGCACCGCCTTGGACGAAGGAGAGTGTGCAAAGAGCGGAGGAGGCACGGCGCAAGCTAACCTAAGTATTTTTCATGGAAAGAAGAATCCAACGAATTGGCGGTGTGGTAATGAGCAATCTGTTGCAGGTCAGAGTGACCGGAATCCTGATTGAAGACGAACGTATTTTGCTGGTCAAACAGAGTGTTTCGTCAGAACGTGGCTGGTCGCTGCCCGGAGGAAGGGTAGAGCAGGGGGAAACCCTGGAAGAAGCCATGGTTCGAGAAATGGAAGAGGAAACCGGGCTAATCACAAAAGTGAAGAAACTTCTATATCTATGCGATAAACCGGATTCATCGCCCTCACTGTTACATATTACTTTTTTGCTGGAACGTTTGGAGGGTGAGATCCGACTTCCGTCGAACGAGTTCGATCTCAATCCTATCGGCGATGTGGTCCTGGTCCCCATCGCAGATTTAGCGAGCCATGGGTTCTCCGAGAAGTTTACAACGATCGTTAAGCGAGGATTTCCGGAGTCAGGAAGCTATCAAGGCCTCAAGCGGAATATTGGATTATAAAGGAGGAGCTGGTTTCATGACCGCGTGAAGGCTTGAAGCCACCTATGTAAAAAAGAATTCATAAGCATTTATTCCCTATATTTGGCGGCAGGCCGTCCTCTATAATGGAGTTGCACAGATATCAGGCTGTATTTCCTACGATTCGTTTAACAAAGGGAAATCGCATCTTGGACAAGCTGTGTGATGGGTTCGCAACAACATTAGAGAGATTATGAAATAAAGGGGATATGAAACATGGCCAAAACAAAACGGGGCCGCGCACTCTGGAACATGCCATCTCGTGGCCGAGGCACATGCCCGGTATGCAGCACGTCTCGCATCAAGCTCCTCTACGTCGCCAACAAGTCGGACGGCACGGCGATGAAGGTATGCAAGAGATGCCAGAATGCCGATCAGTCCAGAGTCGACGCAGCTGTCGTGTAAGAATCGGTTCGTCGGTTATCTGCATGTGAGTACGAAACTTGAGAAACGTTAGTCATGCAGCAGCCCGCTCCTTTCGAAAATGGAGCGGGCTATTTAATGTGCGTGAGATTGAGGAGGTTTACTTTGAATTTCAGATGGGATAACATCTAATTTAATGAATCGCAAATTAGATGTTCGTCAAATTGTGTAGGGAGTGAACATATCCATGCAATTGGATAAGGTAGTTAGTTATCATAAGGCGCTTGCAGATCCGACGCGAATCAAAATGCTGATCCTGCTAGCCGAAGGCGAATTGAACGGACAGGTTTTGGCCGAGAAGATCGGTGTCACGCCGGCAACGATCACGCACCATGCAGCGAAGCTGCGGGAAGCGAGCCTGATCAAAGAGCGCAGAGATAAGAACACGATCTATTTCTCGTTAAACCATTATTTCATCAAAAATAGTGCAACTGCTACGGAAAATCTAATCTACCAAAGAGTGAGGCCCGAGGGCGTTCCGGAGCGCTTGGAGGAAGAAGATCAGCGGACGAGGGACGCTGTTGTGAACAATTTTTTCACTTCCGAAGGAAAGCTGAAGAGCATTCCTGCCCAGCTGAAGAAGAAACTTATCGTGCTTACGCATTTGGTATCCCGGCTGGAGAAGGGACGGAAGTACACCGAGAAGGAAATCAACGAGTTTATTCAGGATTACCACGAGGACTTTGCGACTCTTCGCCGGGAGTTCATCATGCATCATTTCATGTTCAGAGACAACGGGGTGTATGAGCTCAATCCGCAAGAGATGTGGGCACGGTGGGAGGATCTATCCTAAATGAAGGAGGATTCACCGCTATCCCAACAACGGATAGAAGATGCTAAAGCGGGGGATTTTGAAGCTTATCGGATGATTGTCAATCAGTATTCCAACCCCCTGCTATCCGTTGCATACAGTGTACTGGGGGACTTCCACGAGGCTCAGGATGCCGTACAGGAGGCGTTTGTGAAGGGTTACCGTAACCTGCATATGCTGAACGATCCTGCCAAGCTTGGCAGCTGGCTATATGCGATTGCGCACCGGACCAGCCTCGATTTTGCCAAAAGAAGCAAGCGAACGCTCCCGCTGCACGAAACGGCTCCACCATCTGACATTATCACGCCCTGGCTGGAACAATATGTGATCCATGATTCCGTCTGGGGGGCCTTGCAAGAATTGGAGGAGAAGAGTAAATCCGTTGTCGTGCTGCACTACTTAAGCGAGTGGTCCATGAAAGAGATCGGACAGTTCCTTAACAGGTCGGTATCTGACGTTGAAAGCCGAATACGACGTGCCAGAGAAGTCTTGAAGCAGCATCTTGCCCGTGACTTCGAGCATTATTTCCATACCCCCAGTGGAAATTTTTTTATCCATCGTAATATTTTCCTGCAGTCTATAAAAACTAATCCCTTTTTCATTCAGATCATTAACAACACTTATAAGTTCCTGCATGTTTCTTCCAAGTCGATAATCGCCAAACAACGATTGTGTCTCCGCTTCGAACAAAATCTAATGCCTCAGTTAATCCGTCCCTTTTCTTTTTAACTCCACTCCCTTTATCTACAAAAATTCTCTCACAACCAAAGGTCATATAAAAAAACGAAACAACTCCATTAACTTATCTCTTAGGAAGGATAATGTTCTATGCAATGGTTTTAATCTTTTATATGGATACTAATATTTCAATACGACTTGACATGTGAATGGATTATCGGTATGGTGTGAATGAGTTCACACTTCATATTAAGGAGTAATCTATGCCAAAAAATTCGTTCTATCGTTTAGATGAAGCAAGGCGCGAGGAAATATCTAATAACGCTATGCATCTTTTTGTTGATAATCTTTACGAGGATATAACTATGAAGATGGTTTTGGATAGTTTGTCTATGCACCCTGGAACATTTTATCGATATTTTGAAGACAAAGATGACCTTTATTGTCTCTTAGTACGTAATGTCACCCAGAAAAGAGCTAAGTATTTTAATAACAGTCATGAAGATTCCCTTTACCGGTTTTTCCTTACTACCTTATTCGGTAACGTTAATGGCACTGTGACCGAGCCGCTGAATGAGTTGGAAATCAAACTCACTAAAACATTTTTAAACATTCCTGAGAACACTTTGCTTAAAGTATATCTGAATGTGCTAAAGGGCGAGTCATTCCCTTTGATCAAGGACATTTTACGCCGAATGAGGGTTGATGGATATCTCCGACCTGATATTGACGATGACCTGATTTCTTTTATGTTTGAGTCAATGCAGTTTAATTTAGTCATGTTTTTTAGGGAATTCGATATTAAGGACTCTACGCTGCAACATAAGCTTAGCAAGTACTTTGCTGACTTTATGAGTCATGGGCTGCTTGAAGATCATAAATATTCTGAAATGGTTAGCGATATCAAGAAAGCCAAGGAGTAGATATGATTCACTGAAGATAGGATGTAATCGTTTTGCAGTTTTGAAAAGCGCTTATAGCGCAATCTATGTACTTCACATTCGCCACTTTTATTAATTAAGGGGGAACATGAATATGAAAACTTATGACGCATTTCCAGAACCAATTGGCGGCTATACTGTCGGTCGAACCCAGATGGATTTTGAGTACACGGCATCAGATCACTCAAAAAGAGAACTGACGGCGTTTGTGTACTATCCGTCCGACAGCAGCGAAGGTAAGACTACATCAACGTACATGTTTCCTGAAGTCTACGAGATGTTTAATGAGCAGCCACTTCTCACTGCGTTGAAGGATGTTTTCTCTATAGATATCAAGACCCAGTGTTACGACGACCTTGCTCTCTCCGGGAAGGAAAAGCGCTATCCGGTGTTATTCTATGTTTGCGGCGGGGGCGGTTCTCCAGAATGGGGTACAGTGATCTGTACAGACTTGGCAAGCATGGGATATGTTGTGGTAAGCATCGGCCATCAGAATAGCACGATGTATAAGCGTAAAGATGGGCGCCTGTTTAATGTATCAAAGGATTTTTCGGATGTCATTTTGGCGTTTTCCGAAGATCCGGAGATGCTGGCGTTGGCTGGTAAGATGGAGATGCGGCCTGACGATGAAACTGCCATTGAGATGTGCCGTAACGTGCTTACACTGCCGATACTTGCCAAGGTAACAGAGTATAGTGAATTACAGGCAGAAGATGTAAGGTATGCAGCCGATTATCTTTACAGACTGGACTCTGGAGAGCTGAATTCCATCTTTAAGGGCAGACTGCTGCTTGACATCGGCATGGGCATAGTCGGACATTCTTATGGAGGGCCTACGACGGCGATTGTTTGCCGGGACGACGACCGGTTCGCCTGCGGGATTGGCTTGGATAGCGGTGCGTTCGGACTTCAGGACAGCGACCTTAAGAAACCCTTCTTGCTGCTGTTTTGTGAACCTAACTATAACATGAATGCGATAATTGGCGCTAACAATAGCATGGAAACCTATTATTTCTCTGTTGATCGTGCTGCGCATTTAGATTACTGCGACATCGTGTTTACCAGTGTTAATGAGGAACTCAGAGGCGAACGGGATGCTATGGAGATGCGAAATCTTGTTACAGACTATACGAAGAACTTTTTTGATCATTACTTACTGCAGAAGGCTGCAAGTGTGGATAGTCTGGCATACGATGGCGTGGACTTGATCAAGAAGACCAGCAACAAGTGACATAACCGAGAGGTTGCTGATAAACGCATATCAAAGAGCTAGCCGTACAGACACTTTAAAAATATTCATATTGAGACCTGCCATGACTATGTCCTTTCATACTTCGCTACCTGATTGCCGTCAGCCGAAATATTATGAATATTTCTGTTCGATAAAAGTTTTAACATACCACTGCTCACGGTACAGATGTCCTTGCAGTGCTGTTCAATATAGTCCATTACTCGGCGCGGGGATAGGTTGTAATCGTTGACAGAATAAATGTCGCTTATGGTCGAGCCGCTGGTTGATCACGGTTCCTGCGGATTGCAGTTCAAATTCAAGGATCTCGACGGCAACAAGTTTAATGTTTGGCAGGATGCACCCACGAGCTGACGGATAGAACACTGGAATGGATAGGCAAGCACTGGCTCGAATGAGGCAGATGGCTTGCCTTTTTATGTTGTTAACGCGAATTCGCAGTTTGGAAGCTCCAGTTGAGGTGACTGAAACTCCTCATGATCAGTGGACAACGGTCATAACGAATCTGGTAGTTTAATTCCCCGACAACGTTTACAATAGGGAATATAAGGGTTAAATGCCAAGTGAGGTGATTGGATGGAAGTCTACCGCTGCATGAACCATCCCGAGAGGGAGGCCGTCGCTCAGTGCACGCGCTGCGGAAAGCCGGTATGCGAGGAATGCCATAATCCGGAGACAGGCCGCTGCCGCTATCGCTGCGGTGAGATGAACCCCGCACCCGGCATGCCGGGACGACCTAGGAACGTATGGGTGACCGTAATCGTCTCCATACTGGCTATCTTGGGCGGTCTTGCGCTGCTGCTGCTGACGATCTGCGGAGCCATACTGTTTTCTTATTAACGCACGTGTCCCTAGTTCCGACAAGCGCAATTTTCAATTCAGTTATTATTTCAAGGAGTGGACAGATGGAGTTTCCTGTTTATTTGTACCTGGGTTCCTGGCGGATTCATCCACATGTGTTGTTTGAATCGCTGGCTTACTTTATCGGCTTCCGCGTGTATTTATGGACCCGCAGGCCGAGCGGCATGACCAAGCTGATGAGCCTGCAGATTCTGGCTGGAATCATCGCCGGCGCGGCCATTGGCTCCAAGCTGCTATTTTGGCTGGAGGATCCGGCTGCCACTTGGGAACAGCTGCGCCAATTCCACCTGCTATGGGGAGGCAAGACGATTGTCGGCGGTCTTCTGGGCGGATTGATCGGCGTCGAGCTGACAAAGCGCTTGGTGGGATGGAAGCATTCCACGGGTGACGATTTTGTTTACCCGCTGATGCTGGGCCTGGGACTCGGACGGATTGGCTGTTTTCTGACCGGCCTAGATGACCATACCTATGGCACGCCGACGACCTGGTTCACAGGCGTGGATTTTGGCGACGGGGTTTATCGCCATCCGACTCAGCTGTATGAGATCCTGTTCCTGATCGTGCTGGCCTTGCTGCTGCTTCCGCTGTACCGCCAAAGCCGCGGCAGATCCACTCGCGAGGGCTACGTGTCCGGGCGGATGTTTCAATGGTTTATGGCCGGGTATCTGCTGTTCCGCCTGGTGATCGACTGGATCAAACCGACGCCGCATCCTTACCTGGGACTGAACAATATCCAATTAGCCTGCATCGCGGGCCTCATCTATTATGCATGGCTGATCGGCGGCAGAAACCGGCTTCGCCGCTTCATGCCGGGTTCCCATCTTCCAAGTTGACCAAAGGAGTCTTGATTATGCCAAAAAACCGGCCTTATCTGTATCATGAACTGACGAATAGCATATGCACGACCTGTTACCGCAAAGTGGAAGCCAAGATCATCGAGGAGAATGGCATGATCTATATGCTCAAAAGATGCCTCGTTCACGGTCCGGAAAAAGTGCTGATCGCCACAGAGGCCGATTATTACCATCAGACGCGAAAGTTTATCAAGCCGTCCGAAATGCCGCTTGTCTGGAATACGCCGATCCGTTACGGCTGTCCTTATGACTGCGGGCTCTGTCCGGACCATGAGCAGCACAGCTGCCTCACGCTGCTGGAGATCACGGACCACTGCAATCTGCAGTGCCCGATCTGCTTCGCGGAATCGTCGCCGCATCGTACCTCGTACCGGTCGCTAACGCAGATCGAATTCATGCTCGACCGGATCGTGGAGAACGAGGGGGAGCCTGACATCGTGCAGATCAGCGGTGGTGAGCCGACGACGCATCCGGATTTCTTTGACATCCTGGACATGTGCAAGAGCCGTCCGATCAAGCATATTATGGTGAACACAAACGGCATCCGCATTGCCCAGGACCGCGATTTTGCGCGGAGGCTGGCCGAGTACATGCCAGGATTCGAAATTTACCTGCAATTCGACAGCTTTGAGGCGCATGTGCTGAAGGAGCTGAGAGGGGCCGATCTGCGGCGCATCCGCCAGCAAGCCATCGACCATCTGAATGAATTCAATATCTCCACGACACTGGTCGTCACGCTGAAGAAAGGCCTCAATGACGGCGAAATCGGCGATATCATTCAGTATGGACTTCAGCAAAAAGCGGTGCGCGGCGTCACCATTCAGCCGATTCAGGCTGCGGGCCGGCTGGAGGGGTATGATCCGGCAACCGACCGGCTGACCGTGAGCGAAGTGCGGCGGATGATCATCGACCAGTCCGAGGTATTTACGGATGCGGACATTCTACCGGTTCCTTGCCACCCGGATTGCCTTGCCATGGGCTACGCCTTGAAGCTGGGCGGGGAAGTGCTGCCGTTGACACGGATGATCGACCCGGAAATCCTGCTCGAGGGCGACAGCAACACGATTGTGTTTGAGCAGGATCCGGTGATCCGAGGCAAAATGTTTGAGCTGCTGTCGACCGGCCATTCGCCGCAATCCTCTGCGCTTTCCCTGAAGAGCCTGCTCTGCTGTCTGCCGCTGGCGGCCGTGCCGGAGCAGATTACCTATGACAACGTCTTCCGGGTCATTATCATGCAGTTCCTGGACGCCCATAACTTCGACGTCCGTTCCGTCAAGAAATCCTGCGTCCACATCATGCATCCCGACGGACGAATGATCCCGTTTGACACCTACAACATGTTCTACCGAGACGACAAGGAAGAACTGCTGAAGGAGCTGAAGGAAGAGGTTGCCACCGCATGGGACCGGTAGGAAGGCTCTGATATTATGGCTCAATGGCTCCGAAACCGGAGCGGATGAGGCGATATAACACTTGAGAAGAAGATAAGCGCTTTGGATTCCTATTCATTCTTAACTACATAGGGAGGGGAGAATTGTGCAGAACAATGTTCCTGAACCTGAGAAGGTATCCCCTTATCAGTTGGATCAGAACATGAAGATCGATAACCATGGAGCGGACGAACGGATATGGTATTCCCCCCAGAGGGGGCCGTTTCAGGTATCCGGATTTGGCTGGTTCCATACAGAACGCATATATCGCAGACTGCCTGCGGTACCGGATGTTTACATCCGACCTGAGGTGGATGCGTTAGCGAACTGCACATCGGGTGGTCAGATCCGCTTTCGCTCGAATTCGCGGAGCGTGTCGGTCCGCGTGCGTCTGACCGCTGGATCCGGTATGTACCACATGCCCCCAACGGGGGAGTGCGGCGTGGATGCGTATATCGGCGGCCCCGGCCATTGGCTGCATGCGGGAACGGCTCGTTTTCAGGCTGGCCAGGTGGAGTATGAGAGCAGCATCTTTGATTCCGGGACAAGCGAGGCACGGTCGTTCCTCCTGAATATGCCCTTGTACCAGGGCGTCGAAGAGATATGGATTGGACTTGAACCAGGGGCCGAGGTTTGGGCACCGGAATCCTATGATTCTTCCAAAAAAGTGATTGTATACGGAACATCCATTACGCAAGGCGGATGCGCGTCACGGCCCGGCATGTCGTATACAAACATCTTAAGCCGCAGGTGTCATCTGGAGTTTATCAATTTGGGTTTCTCCGGCAACGGAAAAGGGGAGTCGGAGCTTGCGGTACTGGCGGCTCAAATTCCGGAACCCGCATGTCTCGTCATTGATTACGAGGGTAACGCCGGGAGCACTGAGTCTTATCGACAGACCTTGCCTCTATTTATCGAGACTTACCGCAAGGTTCATCCGGAGGTTCCCATCATCCTGATATCCCGCATCCGCCATGGAGCCGAGTCGTTCAAGCCGGAGATTCTCGAAGGGCGGCTTGCGCGGAAGAAGTTCCAGATGGATCTTATCCGGCAGCTGACCGAGGCGGGAGATCATAACCTAACGTTTGTCGATGGATCGGATTGGTTAGGTGATGATCCCGGGGAAACGACGGTTGACGGGGTTCATCCGACGGACCTCGGCTTCAAGCTGATGGCGGACCGGCTTGAGCCTGTGCTCAGGCAAGTGATTGGCGATAGTGCATCTGCAGCAGGGCGATAAGGCAGTTAACAGGTTCAAATGTTAGCGTATGGGTGAAGTCACATTAGCGCAATGAAACGTTCATAAGCTGAATCGTTAAAGGGCCCGTTCCTGGCTGGAACGGGCTTTTATCTGTGCCGTCGTCTAATTCAAAACTTTTGATTGTTTGCCTAATAAATGGGGTGTTATGATAACAAAAGATTACGCTAAAGGATGTGTGCAGGTTATGGCTGGAAAAGTCACGATGCAGCAAATTGCCGATCATCTCGGCCTTTCAAAATTCGCAGTTTCTAAAGCGCT
This sequence comes from Paenibacillus sp. GM2FR, assembly GCF_002803325.1. Taxonomy (NCBI): domain Bacteria; kingdom Bacillati; phylum Bacillota; class Bacilli; order Caryophanales; family Paenibacillaceae; genus Paenibacillus; species Paenibacillus sp. GM2FR. Next base: position 277,129 of record NZ_MKZM01000010.1, read on the forward strand.
TTCAGGTAAATCCGGCGTCAGTTTGGAGACCCGGGAGAAAATCGTGAACGTCGCGACCCAGCTCGGCTATTTTGCCAACAAGTCGCCGAAGGCCGGAGGCAAGAAGAGCGAAACCAACGCCGATGGCAGCCAAGCCGCAAAGGAGACCGTCATCGTGCTTGTGCCGAATGTCCGTTACCAGACGCGGGATTCCCTGTATTGGGGGCGAATTATCGATGGCATCACAAGTGGGCTTGAGCTGAGGGAGACGGGGATGGTCATCGTGACCGACCAATTTAAGGACAGCTTTGCGAATCTGATTAATCCGAGCGGGGTGAGAGGCATCATCGGCGTCGGATTCATCTCGTCACAGCTGCTGCTCGAAATCCGCAGCCTGGATATCCCCTTCGTCTTGATCGATCATGAAGATCCGCTGATTCCGTCGGACTCCCTGTTCATGAACAATGTGGAGTGCATGAGACGGGTAACCAATTATCTGACGGGGTGCGGACATCGAAGGCTCCAGTTCGTGGGCAACGTCCGGTTCTCGCGCAGCTTCACGGATCGTTATCAAGGGTACCGCTCCGTTCTCAGCGAGCAGGGCTTACCGCTGGATCAGAATGAGGAGCTGCTTAGCTTTGAAGGGGACAACCGCTCCGAAATGACGGATGCGCTGGAGATGATTATAAGCCGGATGGATGAGCTGCCGACGGCCTTTGTGTGCGCGAACGACTCCATTGCCATCTGCGTTATGACGGTGCTCGGCAAGCTGGGCACCAAGGTGCCCGCAGACTGCTCGGTTACTGGCTTTGACAACATTGAGGATGCGGCTTTTGCGGCCCCGTCGCTGAGTACCATTCACGTCAACAAGGAGGCGTTCGGACGCAGGGCAGTGGAGATGCTGATGAGACGAGTGGAGCAGCCGGACAGTCCGCTGGAAAAAATACTGCTTGCCGGCGACTTTATGCTTCGCGAATCCACGGCTTATGCCAAGAAGGTCGAGTGATGTGAATATGCGCGGCTACATCACCCGTCTATGGAAGGAGCGGCCGGCCGGACGCTTGGACCGGAAGCTGTTTGTGGTCTTTCTGTTTCTGATTATCCTGCCGATCGGACTCATCACGTATTTTGCGGCAGAACGCTATACAGCCACCATCGAGAACAATACGGTCGCCTACGTGTCCCAGCTGTCGAGCAAAATGATGGGCAAGCTGGACGATTACGTCACCGATATGATGAAAATTTCGATCATTCCCTCGTACCTCAATGAAATTCAGTCAGGGCTTGAGATGTCGAACCGCTACTACCAGGCCGAAGGGGAATCAAAGGAACCTGCAAGCGTGAACGAGAGTGAGCTGAAGCTCCAGATTACGCGCAAGGTCGAGCGGAGCATCTATTTCATGAACAACATCAAGGAAGGCACGAGTAATGTGTACTTGTTCGATCTTTACGGCAACCCGTATTACGTGGTCAAAAGCGGCGGCAACCGCTCGAATCTGCAGCAGTATTATGACAACTGGCGCAGGCTCGCCACGGAAGCCGGCGGACGGCCCGTACTGGTCAGCACGCAGGAGATCGCCGTGTCCGCCGGCAGCAAGCAGTATATGTTTACGGTTGTCCGCGACATTATCGATAAATCCTACCATTCCATCGGCACCATTGTGGTGGATGCCAACATCGGCGTCATTGAGAACATCGTCACCGATCTGGAGGAGACCACCCACGGCACCACCTTCATCCTGGATGACAACGGGACCGTGATTTATGACAGCGAGAAGAAATATTTGTCCCGCAGCATGACCGATAATGCCGCGCTTGCTCAGGCCACCGGTCACGAAGGAAGCTTTCGTCTTGAGGTCGACGGCGAGCAGCAGCTTGTTGTTTACCGGAAATCGGAGCAGACCGGCTGGCTGATCCTGATTACGGTGCCGGAGCGGCAGCTGATGCAGGATGCGCTTAAGACCCGCAAGATTACGATCACGGCGGCTGTCGGCGTTACCAGCTTTGCGCTCATCATTTCTCTTATTCTTATTTATGCGCTGACAAGACCGCTGCGATCCATCGTCCATCTGATGAAGCAGGTGCAGACCGGCAAGCTGGATGTGGTATTCCCGGTCCGAAGGCGTGACGAAGCCTCGCTGATCGGGGTCTCGTTCAACCGGATGATGGCACGCATCAAACAGCTCATCGACGATATTTACACGATGGAGAAGCGGAAGAAGGAGGCGGAGCTGGAGCGTCTTCAGCACCAGATCAATCCGCATTTTATTTACAATACGCTGGAGACGATTCGGATGACGGCCGTCCTTCACAACGATCACGAGGTAGGGGATATGGTTCAGCTGTTAGGGCAGCAGCTCCGTTACAGCATTCATGCCGGCAGCGAGGTCGTTGAGGTGAGGCACGAGTGGGAGCATGTCAAAGCCTACATCGAGCTGCTCAATTACCGGTACGGTGAGCGGTTCGTGTTGACATTGCCGGATGATTCGGCAGCTAATTCCATTCGGGTGATGAAGCTGCTGTTTCAGCCGATCATCGAGAACGCCGTCAATCACGGCTTTGACGAGAACAAACCCTTGCTGCATCTGACCATTACCTACGCCATGGATGGCATGAACCATGTTTTTACCGTTACGGATGACGGGCTGGGCATGTCGGCAGAAGCGCTTGCCAGGCTGCGCTGCATATTGGATCAGGCGCAGCCCCAAGGAACGGACGGCCGGGGAGTCGGGCTGCGAAATGTGCATGAGAGACTTCAACTCCGATACGGAAGGCCTTACGGCCTTTCCGTAGACAGCGAGGAAGGGCAGGGCACTACCGTTCGGATTACCTTTCCCGCGGAACATGTAGAAGAACCGAGAACAGGAGGACTTGCGAATGCTTAACATCGCCGTGGTGGATGATGAGGAACGGATCAGGCTGGGACTTGGCAAGCTGATACGGGATGCAGGCGAGCAATACCGCGTCGTGGGGACGTTTGCAAGCGGACAGGAGCTGCTGGATCAATGGCATGAGCTCCAGCCCGACTTGGTCATTACCGATATCAAAATGCCGCAAATGAACGGGCTCCAGCTGATGGCGAATATCAAGCAGCTGGCCAGCCATACCAAATTCGCCGTGCTCAGCGGTTACAACGATTTCGAATATGCACGGACCGCCATGCGGCAGGGAGCCCTGGAGTATTTGCTCAAGCCGGTCAACATGAAAGAGCTGCTGCGCATGCTGGAGAACGTTGACGAGCTGGTGAAGGGAGAGCAGAACGAGCGCAAGCTGGAGTCGGACGATCTTGTCAGCTTCCTGTTAGGCACGGATCAGCGAAAAATGCCGGAGCATCTGTTCCAGGAGGTCTGCGACCGGCTGGATCAGCAGGCGCTGTTCCACGGATATTATGCCGTGCTCCTCCTTCGCACGTTCCCGGAGATGGCGGAAGAGAGACTGCTTGCGTGGACGTCGGCTTGGGGGGCGGAGCGGAAAATTATCGGCTGCGAAGGAGGAAGGCAGGCGATCCTGGTGTCCATCGCGGAGTCCAGCCATGCGAATATGGCGAGAGAATGGGCTGCCATGCTGCTGCAGCAGCTTCCCGCGGGGACTTCGGCGAAACTCGGCATCAGCGGCGTGTTCAGTGGAAGCCGATGGCTGCCGCAAGCCTATATGGAAGCCGCTAGCGTGCTGGAGCAGGCTTGGTACAGCGACGAACGGCGCTGCTCAGGAGGCGAAGGCAGACCGCCGGTTCAGAAGGAAGAGCGCTACCGGCTTGTCCGTTCGCTGGATAAACAGCTGCTCCCGGCACTGCGTGCCGGTGAGTATACACGCTTGTCGGCCGCGGTGGACTCCTGGCTGGATGAGTTGGCTTCCCTGCGGCCCGGCTGGGCCGAGCTGAAAGAGGCTTGCCTGACCCTGGAGTCGCATGTGGCGGAAGAGATGAAGCAGCGCGGCATTGGCGCAGGAGATGTGGATTGGAACCTGGAACCGGGGAACAGCGAGAATTGGCGTTCGTTCGCGGGGAGGCTGAAGCGCGCTGTTGAGCAGGCCGCCGGGCTTCTGGATCAAGGGAAGAGTGAGCATCGGGCCGTGGAGACGATCAAGGGTTATATTCAGCAGCATTATACCGAGGAACTGGAGCTTCAGCACCTCGCCGATCTGGTCTATTTGACCCCGAGCTACTTGAGCAAGCTGTTCAAGACCGAAACGGGCGAGACGATTACCGACTACTGCATCGCCGTGCGAATCGAGCATGCCAAGCGGCTGCTGAAGGAGGATCACGGGCTCAAAACATACATGGTTGGCGAGCGCGTGGGCTACCCGGACCCGGCTTATTTTAATAAAGTGTTCAAAAAAATGACGGGGAAAACGCCGAAGGAGTACCGCGATTTTGTTAGGTGACTGTTATCTAAATTGAGGACAATAAAACCAAACAAAGTCTATTATTTTTCGCGGCGCTGTCTTTTATAATGATTGAAAACGGTACCATTTCATCCAGAAAGCGAGGAAGGGAACGTGTTCAATTTCAGTTATAAAACGCAGCGCTATCTTATTCTGTTCGGTTTCCTTGCCATTCCAGTACTCTTGTCCCTGACCTTCTCGTATTATCCGGCGCTATCGCTGTTGTATTACAGCTTGACGGACTGGTCGGGTCTCGGCTGGGATATGAACTTTATCGGCTTTGACAATTACGTTGAGATTTTTACGAAGCCCGAAGTGTTCAGTTCACTGAAGAACAATCTGTATTATCTGATCGGGGGACTCATCCAGGTCGTGTTTGCCCTCTATTTTGCCGTCATTCTGACGAGCAAGCTGAAGGGGAGGAACGGCTTCCGGGTCGCTTTGTTCCTGCCGTACGTGCTGCACAGCGTAGCCACGGTCATCATGTTCAAGAACGTTTACCACATGGAATACGGCTCACTGAATACGCTGCTCGGCGCGCTGGGACTCGAGTCCTGGCAGCAGAGCTGGCTGGGCGATAAGGGGATCGTGAATTTTGCCCTGGCGTTCATCTCGATGTGGAAGTACATGGGGCTGAACATGGTCATCTTTATCGGGGCGCTGCAGTCGATACCGGGCGACCTGTACGAAGCGGCCTCCATCGACGGGGCATCGGGCTGGCAGAAGTTCCGTTATATCACCTTGCCTAGCATACGGGGCGTGCTGGAGTTAATGCTCATCCTTACCTTGACGGGCGCACTCGAAGCGTTTGATATTCCGTTTGTGATGCTGCTCGGGGCTAACGATACGTCGACCTTTGTCATCAAGACGGTGGATACGGCGTTTAAGTATCAGAACTTCGGGCTGGCCTCGGCGATGGCGGTTGTGCTGCTGATTATCGTGCTGCTGTTCATTGTCATCCAGCGGAAGCTGCTGTTCAGGGAGGAGAAGCAATCATGAGAAGGGAACGCTCGATCGGCTTTACGATATTTAACTATTTCACGCTGGTTGTCGCTTTGTTTGTGGTGTTCTTTCCGATTTACTCGATCTTCGTGGGAGCGTTCAAGACCCAGGTCGAGTATTATCAATCCGGCCTTAACTTGCCGGACAATTTCTTGAACTTCGATAACTTCAAGCGGGTGATCGATATCGGGGATCTGGGGCTCGGCTTTCGCAATATCCTGATCGTATTGGTCATTTCGGTGGTCGGCAATATCCTGTTTGGCACCATGGTCGCTTATGCGGTCGGACGGTTTGAGTTCAAGATGAAAAAAGCGATCATGGGCATGTACCTGGTCGCCCAGGTCATCCCGATGGTCACGACGCAGGTAGCTACCTTCAGCGTCATTCAGAGCCTGGGGGCCTACAACACGATGTTTGCGCCGATTCTGCTGTACCTGGGAGCCGATGTGCTTCAGATCGTCATCTATCTGCAATTCGTGAACAGCATCCCGCGGGATCTGGATGAGAGCGCCATGCTGGAAGGAGCGTCCCTGTTCAAAATCTACCGATCCATCATCTTCCCGCTGCTTGCACCGGCTACGGCCACCTTGGTCATTCTGAAGAGCATCTCGATTTACAACGATTTTTACACGCCGTATCTGTATATGCCAAGCCAGGACCTGAAGGTGGTATCTACCGCAATCTATTCCTTCATCGGTCCGAACGCGGCGCAGCTGAATGTGATCTCGGCAGGCATTCTGATTATCTTCATTCCGACGGTCGTGTTGTTCCTGTTTATGCAGCGGTACATTTTTGCGGGCGTTACGAACGGAGCAGTCAAATAACGAACACTAGACGATGAAGAAGAGGAGACTCGATATATGAACTCGACGAACACGTGGACGGAAAAAGTATGCGGCATGACATGGGGATGGACCGGCGTGCGGGGATCCTGGACGGGGCCTGAAGCTGCGTTCTCCATGGAACGCATGGCAGAGATGAACGTGAATTGGGTGGCCATTGCGCTGTCTGCCGTGCAGTCAACGCCGCAGTCGACGGAGATTCCGTTCCGGGAGGAACCGACGGTGACGGATGATGAGGTGCGATGGGCCATCCGCAAGGCGAAGAGCATGGGCCTCAAGGTGTGCTTGAAGCCAGTTGTTAATGTAGGGAACGGAACGTGGCGGGCCCACATTACCTTCTTCGACGAGGAGGTTCCGGGTGAGCCGAGCTGGGCCGAATGGTTTCGCTCCTATGGGGAATTCATTCGCCATTATGCTGAAATTGCAGAGGAAGAGCATTGCGAGATGCTGTGCGTGGGCTGCGAGATGGTACAGGCCGACAAGCGTGATGCGGAGTGGCGAGCTCTCATTGCGGATGTCCGTAGCGTCTATGGCGGGCTGGTGACGTATAACTGCGATAAATATCAGGAGGAGCGCGTGCGCTGGTGGGATGCGGTAGATATCATCTCCTCCAGCGGCTATTATCCGATCGACCAGTGGGAGGAGCAGCTGGATCGGATCGAAGCCACGGTCCGCCGATGGAACAAGCCGTTCTTCTTCATGGAAGCCGGCTGTCCAAGCCGCGAGGGCTCTGCAGCCCGCCCGAATGATTGGTCGCTGCCCGGCGGCCCGTCGGAGGAGGAACAGCGGCGGTATTATGAAGCGATGTTCGCGGCCTGCGCCAAGCGAGAGTGGATGCAGGGGTATATGCTGTGGGATTGGCCGGCACGGCTGTACAGCGGGGAGGAAGCGTCTCTGAATGATGATTATTGTATGTACGGCAAGCAGGCCGGAGAGACGGTGAGGAATTATTATGCTGCCGGAATCCGGGTTTAAATTGGAATCCGTTGGGCTATCTCAGGTTAAGCCCGGTATCTGAACAGTTAGAATAGAGGTTTAGCATCGCACCGCATGCTGCTTAACGCACGGTGCGATTTTGCTATAGAGGGGAGATTTTCTGGAGCCTAACAAGAAAATGATGTGTTAGCATAATTTATGACAATAAAAACAAAAACACTTCATTTGTTTTGGGCGTGTTAGCGATTATCATTTGAAATGTAAGCGATATCAGTAAACGCTTCATGAGGATGCAGGAAGCGCAACACATTCAACGTACAGGGGGAAGACGAAATGAAAAAAAGATTCACGATGGCACTGCTTCTGCTCTTAACCGTATCATCCATTTTGGCCGCCTGCGGAGGGAATAAAACAAATAACGCAGGTACCGAGACGCCGCCGAGCAATAACGCAGGCAGCGAGCCAACCGAGGCATCCGGCGAAGCGGAGCTTGGCGGCAAGCTGAAGGTGCTGACGCACCGCACCGACCTGGTGAATGACGGCACGCTGGACAAATACGTGGAAGCCTTTAAAGCGAAATATCCGAAGGCCGAAATTGAATTCGAAGGATTGACGAACTATGCGACGGATATTCAGGTCCGTCTGACCACGGGTGAAGCCGGCGACGTGCTGATGATTCCGACCGGTCTTGCCACCTCGGAGTACAGTAAATATTTTGAGCCGCTGCCGGATGCGATGTTCGAGGATGTCTATTTTGCGGACAATACCCTATTCGAAGGGAAACGCTACGGAATCTCTACGGGTGTGAATACGCAAGGGATCGTATATAACAAGAAAGCATTCGAGGCCGCAGGCGTCGATAAAGTACCAGCCACGCTGGATGAGCTCTACGCGGCTGCGGAGAAACTGAAAGCGGCGGACATCATTCCGCTGTACATGAACTTCGGGGCCCAATGGACCATGGGCAACTGGGCGGATAATTCGGCATGGTACGTGAACGGGGATCCGCAGTTCGCCTCGAAGCAGGTAACCGAGGAGGCGCCGTTCCAGGTGGATAATGCTTGGGGGATCCTTGCGAATATCGGACGCACCTTCGTGCAGAACGAATGGGTAGAGAAAGACCTGTACACGAACAACTGGGAGATTTCGAAGGGCGAAGTGGCTGCCGGCAAAGCGGCGATGTACTTTCTGGGCAACTGGGTAATCCCGCAGGTGATCGGTGCAGGAGCAGCTTCGGAGGATATCGGCTTCTTCCCGCTCCCGTATGATAACAGCGGCAAGTACAACGCACCGCTCGGTTCGGATTACTTCATCGCTGTCAGCAAAGACAGCAAGAATAAAGAGCTTGCCACTGCTTGGGTCGATTTCTTCGTGAAGGAATCCGGCTATGTGGAGGATTCCGGCTTCATGCCGATCATCAAGTCGGCAGAGTCCTCCATCCCGCAGCTTGCCGAATTCCAATCGTTTAATCCTACGTTGATCGAGAGCGAAGCGACCGATCCGAAGTTTAACGAAATCGCCAATAAAGCGCAAATCGGCATCGGCACCGGCGATTATGTTCAGGAATATATCGTGGCTGACGACCTGCAGGCAGCGTTCGACAAGCTGAATGCAAAGTGGAAAGAAGCCAAAACCGCACTGGGATACTAGTCCGGGGGATATAACGGGCTCCGTCTCGTGCTGTTCTTGCAGTCTTACTCTGGATGATCAGGGTAAGACTGTTTTACTTTATTACTCTATAATATGGATTGAAGAGGAGGCGGATACATGAAGAGGATTTTGTTGCTGGGCGATTCCATCCGGGAGGGATATGAGCCTTACGTTAGGGAAAGGCTGGCTGGCCTTGCAGAAGTTGTGGCACCGGGGGAGAACGGGCGCTTTTCGTTTTATACGCTGTGGGGCGTCAATCTCTGGATGAAAGAGCTGGGGACGCCTGATATCGTCCATTGGAACAATGGACTGTGGGATGTGCACCACGAGGCTCCGATGGTCGAAACGCTGACGCCGATCACCGATTATGTAAACAATTTGAAGCGGATTGCCCACGAGCTGCAGCGGACAGATGCGCATATCGTATTTGCCACGACGACGCCGGTGCATCCGGAATCCGAGGGCAGAAGCAATGAAGAGATTGATGCCTACAATCAGGCAGCGATGGAGGCGCTTGTGCCAATGGGCATTACGATTCATGATCTGAACGCCAGGGTCAAAGAGGATCTGAGCGGTTATTTGTCGGATGACCACCTTCACTTGAACGAGGAAGGATACCGGATGTGCGCCGACTCGGTGGTGGGGATGCTCGGTCGCTATCTGTGACGTTTGGGCCAGGCCAATGAGCCTTAAGGCGCGAATCTATGGAATCTTTACCAAAAATGGCATAAGTCTATTATAGGTTCTAACAAATTTGTTACATCCTACTTGCGTTATGACGATATTATAGAATAATATGAAGGGGCGCGGCTTTCATAGAAGGGACCCGCGCTTTTTTGCTATCTAGCTTGCCTGGACACCTTCTTATCGGAAGCCCCCCCTGTAAGAGAGTGTTATGACGCGGAAGGCCGGCATGCCTTAAGGGTCTACAGGCTTGAGGTGCGCATTTTCATATTTTCCATGTATAATAGAAGAAATCATTCAAATAGGAGCTAGGAAATGAAAAAGCTAGGAAGAAACGATCTATGTCACTGCGGAAGCGGGAAAAAGTACAAAAGATGTTGTCTTGAAAGAGATGAACGCACGGTATACGGTAAAGTCATCCAGTTCCCTGGTGCGAGAGCAGCAGAGCCTAAGCTACAGGTCGATCAATTGCGGCAGATGATTAACGACAAGCTGGGATGGATGGACTGGAACGCTGATGAGCATCGTGAGCTTGCGGAGTCTGTGTTTCCTCAGATCTGCCGGGATTATGAGCTGCAGGATGATCAGCAGCTGTTTCAAGTGTTCAGCCTCCTGATGGTCTGGAACAGTTTCTCCAGAGAAGCCAATCCGAAGTACCGCAAACAGGGCGGATATGCAAGTGCGTTAGAATATATAGTAACTTCATCGCTTAACATTTCAACAACGAAGTCCGATATCGCGAAGAAGCATGAGGTTTCCGTTGCTACGTTGACCCGCAACAGCGGTCAGATCCAAGATTTCATGGATGGCGTAGCGGCATCCGGTGACGACGCGAACGTCGAGGATGAGGAATCCGATAGCGAGGTGGACCAGGACCTGTCCCTGGGACGCTAACATCGCCAAAGTGAAGGATCCATAACAGAGTGCGGCATGTGCGCATTCGGTTTCATAGCTGTGACCGCTCCTATTCAAGTGGAGCGGTCATTTTGCGTTAATCCATAAATCGGCGTTTTCGCATGACTGCTTTCCCGATCTTGGCAGAGATTCCACGTGAACTTGTCAGCAGCCAGCCTAATGCAATGCCGTATAGCAGATGACCTGCCAGCCAGAATAGAAGGGCAGCGAAGTCGGACAGCTCCGGTGTGCGAACGGACAAGACCGTAGTCGGATACAGGACAAGTCCTACGACCATACAGACCAGGGAGACCCAGGATAAACTTCGCCCGCGAGGCCAATTCTTCTGCTCCAGAAAGACGGCCAGAGCGATACTCAGCAGGACGGAGATGACGAGATGCAGCGCAAGCTCGATAGGTTCGGAGAGCTTCAGTTCCTTCAGGACAGGTACGTAATCAACGTTCAGCAGCAGCGTATAGACCTTCACCGAGGTGATGTGCTCGATCATTTTAAGGAACAGCCCGAGGAGAATGCCTGAGGCGATGCCTGCCCAGACCGGCCGGTTCAGCTTCCATGTACTCCACATGAGCGATATCCTCCTTTGCTGTTCATTGTATGATACTTGTCAATCAATGGGAAACCGAAATTCTCGCTTTACACCCATAGAACGCCATCGGCCTAGCCTGTTACCGGTTTTGTTTAGAAATTGTATAGTTCGGTCCTATACTCTAGTTCTATAGACTTATACAGCTGGAGTGATAGGATGACAGACGAGTATTTTGACGAAATGCGCAAGTTCGGCCATGAGGATGAGATGAGGTACCGGATATTGATGCGAGGGGTAAAGAACCTGTTGGAACAACGGAAACGTGAAAAATCCAAGCTGTTCAAAGGACTCCCGCATCGTCAGAGAAAAAGAGACCTGCGCCTAGGTAAATGGTCATGATGAATCGATAGCGGAGCAGTCGTGAGCAACAGCAGTAGAAGCATGGTGATCGTTACGTTTGAATACAGGGACCGCCTTCCACCATGGGGGCGTTTTTTTTTGCATATTTTTATGTCTTTCTATTCGCGTCGGCATTTGTTTTCAAAAATGATGGACGGGTTAAAGCAGATACGCTTACTCGTTTGTCTCTGCCATCCCGGCTGCCCCTCGTATCATGTTTTTGTGAAACCTGTTTTAGATCATAGCTCCATACTGTTAAGAAACGCCTAAATCAAAAAGGCCGGCTCCTGCCGCTTGAATGCGAAAGGGAGTCGGCTTAATTGCGCTTTATACTACACCGGTGCCAGTTCTGGGGCTGGAGTCGGCGTTGTTGGTTGTTTGGGTTTGGGTTCCGCCGATTCCAGCTTGACGGCTGAAGGCCGACGCATGCCCTTCCCGCGCGGGACGCACATCGGGGTCCCGTACAGTGGGTCCGGAATGATCTCACACGGCAGCTGGAACACGGTCTGCATCAGCTCGGAATCGATAATATCTCCCGGTTTGCCCTCTGCCTTGATGCTCCCGTCGCGAATGGCGACGATATGATCGGCATAACGGCAGGCCAGATTGATATCATGCAGCACCATGACGATGGTCCGTTGTTCTTGAACATTTAATTCATACAGCAGATCCAGTACTTCGATCTGGTGCGTCAAATCCAGATAGGTGGTCGGTTCATCGAGCAGAATGAGCGGCGTCTCTTGTGCCAGCGTCATCGCGATCCAAGCCCGCTGGCGCTGGCCGCCGGATAGCGAGTCAACCGTACGGTCAGCCAGTTCGGTCAAACCCGTGGATGTCAGGGCCGCCGTGACTGCTTCCTCATCCTCGCGTGACCATTGACGCAGCCAGCTCTGGTAGGGATAGCGCCCTTGCTTCACCAGCTGCATCACCGTCAGCCCTTCCGGAGCAGTTGGTCCTTGAGGCAAAATGGCGAGCTTACGCGCCACGTCTTTGGTGGACAAGCTTGCGATGTCGGCTCCGTTCAATACAACCGAGCCGCGCTGCGGTTTCAGCAGCCTGGCCATGGAGCGCAGCAAAGTGGACTTGCCGCAGCCGTTGCTGCCGATAAACACGGTGATTTTACCTATAGGCACGGTTAAATCCAGATTTTCGAATATAAAGTCTCCCCCATAGGACAGACCCAATCCCTTTGCTTCCAGCGTATTCATGACGCCAGCTCCTTTCGGTTCTAGAATCGATTGCGGTTACGATACAGCAAGTAGAGGAAGAACGGCGCGCCGATCGCGGCGGTGAATACACCTGCCGGAACGTCGCGCGGCAGAAATGCCGTCCGAGCTACCAAGTCCGCGACAAGGAGCAGAATCGCACCGATCAGTGCGCTGACCGGCAGGACGCTCCCGAAAGATGGACCCACCAGCCTGCGGGCCATATGCGGTGCCATCAGACCGATGAAGGCGATGGCGCCGCCGATCGAGATGGCTGCTCCGGCCAGGGCGACGCTGAGTCCGATCAGGATCAGCCGCTGTTTCTGAACCTGGGCGCCGGTGCTGCTTGCAACGTCGTCTCCCAAGGCTTGGATGTTCACATTCCGGGCCTGCAGCCAGGTAAGCGGTAGCAGTACAGCTACCCAAGGCAGCAGGGTCAATACATCCTTATCCCAGGACATGCCGTAAATGCTGCCTGCCATGAAGGTAAGGGAGCGGTCGGCCAACTGCAGCGGACCGGATATGATCAGCATGTAGGAGATCGATTTGATGGCGGCTGATACCCCGATCCCGATCAAGACGAGCCGTAGCGGCGATACGCCATTCTTCCACGCAAGCACATACAGCAGTCCGGTAATGAAAAAAGCACCAAGGATGGCGAATAGCGGCATCCAATGGATCGATACGGTGCCTGTGAATATGAAGATGAAGAGAACGGCTCCTAGCGATGCTCCCTCCGTTATGCCAATGACATCGGGGGAGGCCAGGGGGTTGCGGATGACGCCCTGCAGAATAGCCCCCGCCACCGCGAGAGCGGCTCCGATCAGCACGGCGATGATAATTCGGGGCAGCCTTAGCTGCATGACGATGACCTGCTCCATGGGCGGAGCATCGCCGAACAATGCTTTAATGACATGAAGCGGCGAAACAAACTGGCTTCCCGTTCCTGTGCTAAGAATCATGGCGGCGATGCAAAGCACGAATAGGATCAGGCATACCCATAGTGTTCTTCTCTCCAGCATAAACGATACTTTAGCGTTCCTGGAGCGGAATATGCGGTGTTTACTCATTGTGCTCGTCTTCCTTTCCTGGCTATGTACACGAAGAACGGCACGCCGATGATTGCAGTCATCACGCCGACCGGGACTTCCTTCGGCATGGCAATGTATCGGGAGCCGAGATCGGCCGTCACCAGCAGAAGTGCGCCAAGCACCGCGCTGTAAGGCAGAATCCAGCGATAATCATTTCCTATTAAATACCGAACGATATGCGGGATGATGATTCCGACAAATGCGATGGGTCCCGCAGCGGCAACGGAACCTCCGGCCAGCAAAATAACGGCCGCTGCCGCTAACAGCTTAATGAGGGCTGTTTTTTGCCCAAGGCTCTGGGCGATGTCGTCTCCCATGGAGAGGGCGTTCAGATGACGGCCCAGCAGGAGTGCAGCCAGCATGCCAACGGTCATGTACGGCCACACGGCTGCAAGTTGGTTCAAATCGCGTCCGGCTACCGAGCCGACCAGCCATACCAGGACCTGATCGAACATTTTGCCGTCGGAGAGCATTAATCCCTGTGTCAAGGAATGGAAGAAGGCGGCTATGGAGGCACCCGCGAGGGTGATTTTTACCGGCGTCATGCCGTCCCTGCCGATGCTGCCCAGGAAAAACACGATACCGCCGCTTACCGCGGCCCCGATCAGCGCGACCCAGGTAAGGGATTGGAGTCCGCTTATGCCCAGCCAACCCGCCGACATAATAATGAAGAAGGCCGCACCGGAGTTCACGCCCAGCGTGCTGGGGGATGCAATCGGATTGCGGGTGATAACCTGCATGAGCGCGCCCGCAACAGCCAGGCTTGCTCCTACGGCAAGCGCAATGAGCGCCCGGGGCAGTCTTGCTGTGAGAATGATCAGATGCTCGTTGCTCCCGTTGAAGTGAGTGAACGATTCCGATACCTGATGAAGAGGTATGTTTGTTACTCCGAATGCGATGCTGCACATAACGGCAGCAGCCAGCGCCAATAGCGATATGAATAGTCCGAATACGCGCATATATGCTCACTTTCTTAAGTCCATGAATAATTAAGTTCATATGAATTTTAGGTGAAGGGACCCCATCTGTCAATGATCTTGATAATCATTCTCATAAATATCTTGATATTTTTCATAAAACCCTTTATAGTTTTGAATCAGTGATTGATAATGATTTTCAAGTAGAGGGATATGACACAAGGGGGATTTAGATAGGTATGGGAAAAGGAATGGCAAATAAATCAACGAGAGGCCTCAAGTTTAGCTTGCTGGCTCTCATCATGATCGTGATCCTTGCCGGGTGCGGAGCAAGCCCAGCGAAAGAAAACGCAAACAGTACCGGCGGCGACACAACGAATGCTGCAGGTGGTAACAATGAAAGCGCAGCAAGCGAATCGTATGAAGTTACGCATGCGATGGGTACGGAAACGATCAAGGGAACGCCTCAAAAAGTGGTGGTTCTCACGAACGAAGGAACAGAGGCCCTTCTCGCATTGGGCGTGAAGCCTGTAGGTGCCGTTAGATCCTGGACAGGCGACCCATGGTATCCGCATATTAAAGACCAGATGGAAGGCGTTACCGTTGTAGGGGAAGAGAGCCAGCCGAACATCGAGCTAATCGCCGGCCTGCAGCCGGATCTGATTATTGGCAACAAAATGCGTCAGGAGAAAGTATATGAGCAATTGAAGGCGATCGCGCCGACTGTTTTTGCCGAGGATCTTCGCGGCGAGTGGCAGACCAATTTTGAGCTGTATGCCAAGGCACTGAACAAGGCATCTGAAGGCGAAGAGCTCCTGGCTGCATACGACAAGCGGATTCAGGATTTCAAAGAAAAGGCCGGAAGCAAGCTGGATGAGACCGTCTCCGTGGTCCGTTTCATGGCAGGCAAGACGCGCGTGTACCATACCAATACGTTCTCGGGCGTCATTTTCGAGAAAATCGGTATCGCCCGCAACGACATGACCAAGAACGCCAAGGACGATTTCGTTGACGAGATTACGAAGGAACGTTTGCCTGAGGCAGATGCCGACAGACTGTTCTACTTCACTTATGAAACCGGGGATGGCGGTGCCAACCAAACCGAGCAGGAATGGATCAACGATCCGCTGTGGAAAAACCTGAACGTCGTCAAGAACGGCCAAGCCCACAAAGTGGATGATGCCATCTGGAATACAGCAGGCGGCATCCTGGCAGCGAATCTGATGATTGACCAGCTGCAGGAGTTTTACGGCATTCAGTAATGAATGAATGAAAACGAATGCTGCATAGGAAAAAGCTAAAAAAGGAGTCACCCCTCAAGATCTGAGATCTTGAGGGATGACTCCTTTTTTGTGCATCGCCGCGTCGCCAGTACCGCCGCGTCGCCAGCATAGCTGCAAGGTAGCATCGCTGTGTAGCCGGTACGGCTGCGTTGGCAGCATAGCTGCACGGTAGCATCGCTGCGTCGCCGGTACGGCTGCGTTGGCAGCATATCTGCACGGTAGCATCGCTGTGTCGCTGGTATGTAACTGCATGCCACACTGTACGCCAGCACAGCATAACCAACTCCCCCTGCTTCTTGCCGCTACCCCTGACCTGTTAACGGACTCCAGTTCCCTTATTTTCTTAATTCGCACCCAATTGTTAAATCTAACGGACTCAGGATCCCTTATTACCGCAATAAGGTGCCTATTTGCCATCATATTCTATAAATAACGTATCTGGTGTCCGTTAGCTCTCGAAAATAACACCCATTCGGCTAAATAACGTATCCTCAGTCCGCTTGCCGCCCTCGAGCAGTAGCAACAAGGCCAGCAGTCGAACCAAGATGAGTAGTAGCAAACGAGCGCTAGAACCAAGATGAGTAGTCGCACCAAGATTAGCAGTCGCAACAAGATGACTAGTAGCAACAAGGCCAGCACTAGCACCAAGATAGTAGTAGCAAACGAGCAGCAGCACCAAGATGAGCAGCAGCAAAAAGATCACCTGTTAACGGACTCCAGTTCCCTTATTTTCTTAATTCGCACCCAATTCTAAATCTAACGGACTCAGGATCCCTTATTACCGCAATAAACTGCCTATTTGCCATCATATTCTATGAATAACGTATCTGGTGTCCGCTAGCTCTCAAAAATAACACCCATTCGGCTAAATAACGTATCCTCAGTCCGCTTGCCGCCCTCGAGCAGTAGCAAACAAGGCCAGCAGTCGCAACAAGATGAGTAGTAGCAACAAGGCCAGCACTAGCACCAAGATAGTAGTAGCAAACGAGCAGCAGCACCAAGATGAGCAGTAGCAAAAAGACCACCTGTTAACGGACTCCAGTTCCCTTATTTTCCTGATTCGCACCCAATTGTTAAATATAACGGACTCAGGATCCCTTATTACCGCAATAAGGTGCCTATTTGCCATCATATTCTATGAATAACGTATCTGGTGTCCGCTAGCTCTCGAAAATAACCCCGATTTGGCTAAATAACGTATCCTCAGTCCGCTTGTCCTCGAGCACTAGCACCAAGATCAGCACTAGCACCAAGATCAGTAGTAGCACCAAGATCAGCACTAGCACCAAGATCAGTAGTAGCACCAAGATCAGCACTAGCACCAAGATCAGCACTAGCACCAAGATCAGGACTAGCACCAAGATGAGTAGTAGCACCAAGATCAGCAGTAGCACCAAGATCAGCACTAGCACCAAGATCAGCAGTAGCACCAAGATCAGCAGTAGCACCAAGACCAGCAGTAGCACCAAGGCCAGCAGTAGCACCAAGGCCAGCACTAGCACCACGACGAGCAGTGGCCTCAGCTATCTACTCTGAGTTCCCCCGTTTTCTACCACTAAACCATAGCTACTTAAAATCATGCGGTTCTACATCGTTTTGGTTGGCAGCCATCCAAGCATCCCCGGGACCCGAATCCATCCACGAATCCATCCGTGCCCTCCCTGTAATGACGCCTTTGCTTCGCTTCCACCTTTTTACGAAATCTTCACCACAATGTCCGCTCCGGCAACATAGGCCATCGCCCGGATGTATTCCGGGTCTTGGGCTCGTCGTTCCATTTCCTCAGAAGTGAGGTCCTCCATTCGCGTCTGAATCCACCATAAGTTGCCGAACGGGTCCCGTACCCGTCCCACCCGGTCACCGAAGAACAAGCTTGTTGGCTCCGTGACCGAGACGGCTCCTGCGGCCAGCGCTTGCTGGTAGACGGCATCGCAATCCTCAACATATAAACGGAGGTATGCCGGGCTATCCGGCCATTCCGGCTTCGCGTCAAACATCATCACGACGGCGTCCCCGATTCGCACCTCGGCATGGCCGATGATACCATCGCCAACATAGACGCGGGCTAACTCTTCGGCTTGAAAAGCCTGCTGCAGGAATTCGATCAGCGCTGCGGAGTTTCTTGAGATGATCCACGGTGTCACGGAGGTATAGCCATCCGGAATGGGTTTAACCGCTTTCGATGGGTTCGTCATAAATACGCTCGCTCCCTTAAATTTCATTTATTTGAGCTGCTCTGATGTACTCATTATGCGGGGGCATATATGACAACCGAGCGTCAGTGTTCCCAAAACAAGTTTTGGGCATACGGCTTTTTAATTTAGCAAAATAACCACCGCCACCGTAGAACATTATGATCACCCGGTCATGTAAAGGTTTCAAGCGTGGAGTTCTGTCCGCGAACGGTTCACGTTTGACACGACCCACAAACCTATGTACAGTATTAGACAAAAGAATAGGAAGTCCACTAGGGGAGCCGTTAGCGGCTGAGACAAGAGCGTATCTTGGACCCTTTGAACCTGATCTAGTTCGTACTAGCGTAGGAAAGTGGAGCCTTCGTATATGAGGTCTCGGTGCGTTTTTTGGCGCACTCGGGCTTGTTGACGAAGCCGCTCCAGTTTTCGGGGGCGGCTTTTTAGCGTTGCCTGGAAACTCGTGACTTACGGACTTCCTGCTCTTCAATATGTTGGAGGTGGGGACAAAAATGAGTTTCACGCAAGAGCTCCGTCAGCAGGCGGAAGGTATTTTTCAAGCAATCTTCGATCATCCCTTCGTAAAAGGCATTGCCCAGGGGAATCTGGAGCGGGAGCAGTTGATTCACTATGTAAAACAGGATTTTGAGTATTTGAATGCCTACATGCGGATTTACGGTATCGCCATATCCAAATCGACCAGCAGGGAAGAGATCGTGACCTTTAACGAACAGATTTCGTTCATCCTGCACAGCGAGGTGCACCCGCATCAGAATTTTTGCACAGCCGCCGGGGTGACCTATGAAGAGCTTCAGGGGTATCCGCTTGCTCCGTCCGCGCATCATTATATCCGTCATATGCTGACGGTGGCGCATGAGGGCAGTCTGGGCGAGATTATGGCGGTACTGCTTCCTTGCCCGTGGACGTACCTGGAGATTGGCCGCAGGCTGCTGGATGAAGTGAAGCCGGATGCGTCCCATCCGTTCTATGACTGGATTTATTTCTACGGCAACCGGGGGGAAGACGCGACAGCCAAGTTCTGCAACCGTGTCGATGAATGGGCAGAGCGTGCGACGGCAGCCGAGCGGGAACGGATGACGGAGCATTTCATGCTGAGCTACCAACTGGAGTATATGT
The DNA here is from genome assembly GCF_002803325.1 of Paenibacillus sp. GM2FR. Classification (NCBI taxonomy): domain Bacteria; kingdom Bacillati; phylum Bacillota; class Bacilli; order Caryophanales; family Paenibacillaceae; genus Paenibacillus; species Paenibacillus sp. GM2FR. The sequence goes on from NZ_MKZM01000010.1 coordinate 296,270, forward strand.
TCTGGGATATGGCATATAAGCAGGAGGAATGGCCGGTGCAGCTGCAGGCTGCGGTGCTGTAAGGAGAAACTGTATCAAGCACATAAATTCCATTATAGATAAGAGAGGCTGATTCATATGCATGCATGGGAAAAAGAGGTTTCGGCGCTTTTAACGAAGGTACAGCAGACGAGCCCCCTCGTTCACAATATGACAAACGTGGTGGTTACGAATTTTACGGCTAACGGCTTGTACGCGCTGGGCGCGTCGCCGGTCATGGCTTACGCGCCCGAGGAAGTGGCGGATATGGCCGCCATCGCGGGCGCACTCGTATTGAACATCGGCACGCTGAACCGCGAGCTGGTAGATGCGATGATAATAGCGGGGCAATCGGCCAATGCCCATGGCGTCCCGGTCCTGCTGGATCCGGTCGGTGCGGGCGCGACCCGTTTTCGGACGGAGTCGGCCTTGCGGATTCTGAGCGAGGTGAAGGTTTCGCTTGTGCGTGGAAACGCGGCTGAAGTCGCTCACCTTGTTGGGGAAGCCCGCGAGATCAAAGGCGTAGACGCTGGCATCAGCGCAGGCAGCAATCATGCCGAGCTGGCTGTGCGGGCTGCACGCGAATTAGGCACGATCGTGGCCATTACCGGTGAAGAGGACGTAATTACCGATGGAAGTGAAGTGCGTATCATTACTGGCGGTGACCCGCTGCTCACGAAGGTCACCGGCGCAGGGTGCCTGCTGACCTCGGTGCTGGGTGCCTTTGCCGCAGTGGAGGCAAACCTGCTGCTTGCGGGTACGGCGGGACTGGCCTTCTACGGGGCCGCGGCGGCAAAAGCCGCAGAGCGCACGGCAGACCAGGGACCGGGGAGCTTCCAGATCGCTTTCCTGGATGAGCTGGCAAAGCTCCATCCAGACTCGCTGGAAGGATATGCGGCTGTCCGGGAAGCAGAAGCGACCGCTGCAGGTGGCACACGATGAGCAAGACTCGCGTGCCCCGGGCACTGACGATTGCCGGGTCCGATAGCGGCGGAGGCGCCGGCATTCAGGCCGATCTGAAAACCTTCCAAGAGCTCGGCGTATACGGCATGTCGGCGATTACGGCGATCACGGTGCAGAATACCTTGGGGGTTCACGGCGTATATCCACTGCCCCCCGAAGCAGCCGCCGAGCAGATGGAAGCGGTAGGCCCGGACCTTGGAGTAGATGCATTGAAGACGGGCATGCTGTTCAACGCCGAGATCATTCGCCTGGTTGCTGACCGGATTCGGGCTTTTGGCTGGGAGAAGGTCGTTGTCGATCCTGTAATGATTGCCAAAGGCGGAGCGGAGCTGCTGCAAAGCGAAGCGGTGCAGGCTTTAAGAGAAGATTTGCTGCCGCTGGCCTTGATTGTCACCCCCAACATACCGGAGGCCGAAGTATTGGCGGGGATGCGTATCCGCACAATGGAAGATCGGAAGGAAGCAGCGAGGCGTATTCATGCTCTGGGGCCCAAGATCGTTGTGATCAAGGGCGGCCATGATGAGGGGATGCTTGTCGGTCATGAAGATGCGGATCACCAAAGAGACAGGGAACCAGATATAATGGCGGATACGCAGCAGGAAGAGTTGCCTAGGTCCGAATTAACGTCTGGCCAAACGAGAACTGCCAGCCATAACGGGGAGTTAAGTGAGGGACGCTCCCCAATTATCAAGAATGGCGACAGATTCGGAAATCCCGGCAGTCCTCCCGTCATGGACCTTGTATACGATGGTATGGCCTTCACGGAATTATACGGCAAACGAATTCATACCGTTCATACGCATGGTACCGGGTGCACTTTCTCTGCCGCCATCACCGCAGGCTTGGCCAAAGGCTTGAGCGCATTCGATGCCATTCAGAGCGGACGCTCTTTCATCCAAGCGGCCATTGAAGACGGCTTAAACCTGGGGCAAGGACACGGCCCCACGAATCATTGGGCGTATCGTCGCCGCCGTCAGGAGGTGCTGCGATGACGGGGAGAGTGACACCCGAAATGATGAGGCAGCATCTACGGATGTACCTCGTACTCGGCAGCGTGAACTGTATCGAAGAGCCAAGCCGAATTGTGCAGAAGGCACTGGCTGGCGGCGCGACCATGGTCCAGTTCCGCGAGAAGGGACATGGCGCGCTTGTTGGGGAGCCGATGGTCCAGCTGGCTCGCCGGATCCAGAATCAGTGCCGCCAAGCGAGCGTACCCTTCATCGTCAATGACGATGTGGAGCTGGCGCTGAAGCTGAACGCCGACGGTGTGCACATCGGCCAGGACGACGAATGCGCGGCTTCCGTACGGGAGCGGATCGGCAACCGGATTCTGGGTGTCTCCGCCCATACCGTGGAGGAAGCGAGGCGCGCCCTTCTCCATGGTGCCGATTATCTTGGCATCGGACCGATTTATCCAACCGTCTCGAAGGATGATGCCAAGGCTGCACAAGGCCCAGCGATTCTTCGTGAACTGCGCGAAGCTGGAATCCATCTGCCGATCGTAGGGATTGGCGGGATTACCGTGGAGCGCGTGGAGGAAGTCATGGAAGCGGGTGCAGATGGCGTCGCGGTGATCTCCGCCGTGACGGGAGCGGAGTCGGCGCGGGAGGCTGTGGAGGCTTTTATAGGAAAGATACGCCGTGCAACCAACGAATTACTTGAGATGTAAGAGGATTATATGCGGATTATGAACAAGGGTGCCGAAGCTTCTGCGGCACTCTTGTTTTGTTTACGTCAGATTTTAAATTACTGTATAGGCTCAGCTTTTCCGTCAACATGCCATTCTTTTCATCCATTTTCGTGTAACATCCTAGATCAGATTGCCATAAAGACCCGGATATGATATACGTAGGACAATGTACCTGCTCCACGATGAGTGAGCTCTCCAAATAAGTTGAATAGGAGATCGGAATGAATAATAGGCAAAAAGAGATATTTCGCAATTTGTTAATGGAACCGAACCGGCTGTGGCTCGTTCAGGATCTGGCGGATCAGACCGAGTGCTCGGAGAAGACGATCCGAAACGATCTGAAGGTGATTGAAGAATATATAGTTAAGCACTCCAGTGGCCATTTGGTGAAAAGGCCGGGACTTGGTATCTATCTGGAGATCGGAGAAGCGGATCAGGCTGATTTATTCCACCGCTTGTATTCCAACGAGAGTACCACCGAGGATGAATCTGATGAGGAAAGGGTGCTGCACCTGGCCTATCGGCTCTTAATGAACGCGAAGCCCGTAACCCTGCAGAACCTGGCTTCACCGTTTTACGTGAACAAGGCGATTATCCGTCGGGATATGGAAAAGATTGAGGGCTGGCTGCGCAGCTTTGATCTGAGCTTAATGACGAAGCAGCGTGTAGGCTTCATGATTGAGGGCTCGGAGAAGAACAAACGGATGGCGCTGGCGCGGTTGAACCAATTGATCAACCGTCCGGAGTTGACGGGACAGATGATGCGTAACCAGTATGAACCGCACGAGATTGCAACCGTATTCAATGAGTTGAAGGCGTTGCAAAAGCAGCATCAGCTTCGCTTCACCGATGAAACCTTTGAAAGCCTGATGCTGCATATTCTGCTCATGGTCAAACGGACCAAGCTGGGACAGCCGATTTCGCTCTCTGGGCAGGACATAGCCTTTTTGGAGAACAAAGCGGAATTTGCATGGGCGATAGACTTTTTGAAGAAGCTGCAAAAACTGTTCGCTGTCCCTTTTTCTAAGGAAGAAACCGCTTATCTAACCCTGCATCTGCTTGGCGGGAAGTTCCGATACACGCAGGAGGATGGAGGCGCCCGGCGGAGCGATCTAGCAGATAGCCACCCCCTGCTGTCCCAATTGGTTGAGCAATTGATTCGGCGGATGTCGGAGCTGAATATGATCCCTTTCTCCAAGGACCAGGTATTATTGAACGGGTTGAAAGTGCATTTGTACACAACCATGCACCGTCTTCATTATGGTCTGGCTGTGTCCAATCCGATGCTGGCTGAGATCAAAAAGATGTATCCCTATATGTTCGATCGGGTCATCATGGCATTGGAAGAGGTAGGGGGAGCGCTCCATCTGCACTTTCCCGAAGAAGAGGCTGCATATTTGACGCTGCACTTTCAGGCGTCTGTGGAACGGCTTCACCAGAATGAAAGCCATCCTCAAAAGGTCATTATTGTGTGTCACATGGGCGTCGGGATGTCCCAATTGCTTCTCGCGAAGGTGGAACGGAGATTCCCGTCCGTGCATGTAGAGACAACGATGTCCAAAGCGGAAGTTGATGATTATCTGGCAGCTCATGAGGTGGATCTTGTCATTACAACTGTTGATCTGCCCGAGCTAAAATCACCTTATATCCTCGTTTCCCCTCTGCTCGAGGCCAGTGACGAGCGGAAGCTGGAGCAAGCGATCCGGGGGCTCGATGAGCCGGACAGCAGGGCGGCTGAGGAATCGGTCTTTTTGAAATATACGACACCTTTTCTCGTCTTTCCTCAGCAGGAGGTAGAGCGTCCAGAACAGTTAATCGCCAAGTTTGCGCAAATGCTGGAGGACAAGGGGTATGTCGAGGCTGGGTACACGGAAAGTGTGCTGGTTCGTGAGAATATGTCTGCTACGACGATTGGGGGTGGCATTGCCATCCCTCATGGCAGCTCGGAGTGGATTAAACAGTCCTGTATCGTTGTTGTTACATTGAAGCAGCCGATTACCTGGGGAGCCGAGAAGGTAGAGCTTGTGTTCTTGCTCGCGGTTAAGCACGATGAGCGGGAAGAGATGAGGCAGCTGTTCAGGGAATTGTCACGGATCAGTGAGCAGCCGGCATTGGTCCGTGCGTTGTCTAAGGAGACGGACGTGATGCGATTGCTGAATACGTTAAAAGGGTAAAATTAGTAGTAGAAACCGTGATGATGAAGCAGGACGTATACGTCCTGCTTCATCATTTTTTTGGGGTTCCCGCAAAGTATTTGGAATAAGCATCGTAGCATAGGCCCACTTTGTGGGGATATTTTATTGCGAAATAAACCTATTTTTCCGGAAGTTCCGGTAAAAAGTTCATCCGATAACAGCGTTTTCAGCGTGTACACTATAAATGTAAGCGGGAACATGACAGCAAAGGAGAATGACAATCATGAAAATATTAGCGATTACTTCATGTCCTAACGGAATTGCACATACGTATATGGCTGCTGAGAATCTGCAGAAGGCAGGCGCGAAGCTGGGCGTTGAGTTGAAGATCGAGACCCAAGGCTCCATTGGCGTGGAGAATCAATTCACGGAGCAGGATATCCGTGAAGCCGATGGCATTATTATCGCAGCGGATAAGACGGTGGTAAAGGACCGGTTTGTTGGTAAAAAACTGCTTGTGGTTGGTGTGCAGGATGGCATCCGTCGTCCGGAAGAGCTGATCCAACGGATGATAAAAGGGGATGTGCCCGTCTATCAGGCACAGTCCAAGTCGGCTGAAGATATGACAGGAGAGAACAAACCTAAACAAAATCCGATCTACCGTCACTTGATGAACGGTGTATCCTATATGGTGCCGTTTATCGTGATCGGTGGACTGCTCATCGCAATCGCACTGACGATGGGCGGCGTGAAAACGCCGGGTGGGCTGGTTATACCGGAAGGTTCGATCTGGAAAACGATTGAGAGTATCGGTGCGGCTGCGTTTACCTTCATGGTTCCGATCCTTGCCGGATTTATCGCAATGAGTATTGCGGACAGGCCGGGTCTTGCACCAGGTATGGTCGGTGGGTTCATTGCTGCGAACGGCAGCTTTTATGGAAGTGAAGCGGGAGCTGGATTCATCGGGGGGATTATTGCCGGTTTCCTGGCAGGTTATGTTGCACTTGCTATTAAAAGGATCAAGGTTCCTCGGTCGTTGCAGCCGATTATGCCCATTATCGTTATCCCGGTACTGGCGTCACTAGTTGTAGGGTTAATCTTCGTCTTTGTGATTGGTGCTCCGGTTGCGAATCTGTTTGAAGCGTTAACCGTCTGGCTCGCGGGAATGCAGGGCACAAGTTCGATTCTATTGGCGCTTATTCTGGGCGCGATGATATCTTTTGACATGGGTGGTCCCGTGAATAAGGTTGCGTTCCTGTTCGGCTCGGCCATGATTGGTGAAGGGAATTATGTGATTATGGGCCAAATTGCCGTTGCCATCTGTGTTCCTCCGATTGCCATGGGACTGGCGGCCATGATGAACAAAAGGAAGTTTACACCTGCGGAACGTGAAGCTGGAAAAGCAACATTTACGATGGGATTGTTCGGTATTACCGAAGGAGCGATTCCATTCGCGGCACAAGATCCTCTACGCGTCATTCCGAGTATCATGGTCGGTTCCATGACGGGTTCAGTGATTGCCATGTTGGGCAGTGTCGGTGACAGCGTAGCCCATGGCGGTCCGATTGTAGCCGTTCTCGGTGCCGTGGATCATGTGTTGATGTTCTTCCTCGCTGTCATGGTCGGCGCAGCCGTATCGGTTATCATGGTGAGCCTGCTCAAGAAAGAGGTTGCAGCTGAGACTCCGGCAGTTGTTGGAGAAGGAGCCGAAGCGATAGAAAATCCTGCCGGAGCAGGTGAAGAGTTGGCAGTTAACGCAGCTGCACCCATAGCTGCGGACTTAACCGAAGTGGCTTCAACCGTGATCAATAACGGTACAGCAACGGAAACACCTGCTATCCGAGTTGAGAAATTGACGGATATTGTAACACCGGATCTCATTAATCTGAATCTGGTCGGAACGACACAGGATGCTGTTATCGACGAAATGATCAGTGTATTGGAGCGGAATGGTGCGGTAAGAGCTGACGGAGATTTTAAACAGGCCATATTAGCTAGGGAACAAGAAAGCTCCACAGGCATCGGCATGAATATTGCGATTCCTCACGGTAAATCGGATGCTGTCCTGAAACCAAGCGTGGTCTTTGGTATCCAGCAGGATGGTGTCGACTGGAAGAGTCTGGACGGGAGCGATGCCAAACTGATCTTCATGATTGCCGTGCCGCGTAATAGTAAACAGAATGCACATTTGAAAGTGCTGCAAATGTTGTCCCGCAAGCTGATGGATGATGATTTCAGAGAAGCGCTCTTGGCGGTGACAACGAAGGAAGAAGCCTATCAATTGCTGGATCAGGTGCATTAATTCTAGACGCTGAGTGACAGGGTTGTATATGAAGCCACTCCAATGAAGCCAGCCCCGCACAGAAATGAGCGGGGCTGGCTTCAATTTTGCGCGTGCTTGAACCGGAGTAGGCATATCGCTTTTCCATGATTTATTTGATGCCCATGCCTCTCATCTGATCTATTACTGGTGAAGTTTCGTTGTCATATTTTGCATAATGACAATGATATCCAAAATATGATAAAGTTTGTTCATTCCGTGTCCAATGGAATTTCGTCCGTTTGGAGTGGACACTAAACGAAAATAACATCTGTGGGTGATAGCAGCATGAACATGAAAAAACTCGGCTTACTGCCGAAAATCCTTATTGCCATTGCGCTAGGAATTGCGATCGGATCGTTCTCGCCGGGATGGCTGGTTGCCGGATTAGCTACCTTTAGCGGGTTGTTTGGAAACTTCCTTGGTTTTGCCATACCTTTAATTATCATTGGCTTCATTGCTCCCGGCATCGGGGAGCTGGGGAGAGGAGCCGGTCGCCTGCTAGGCGTGACCACGGGCCTTGCTTATCTCTCCACCATTATCGCGGGGCTGTTGGCGTTCTTGGCAGCGACACTATTGTATCCATATATGTTGGAGGTTGGTGGTCTGGTTAATTCCTACACCAATCCGGAAGAGGCGCTGCTGGAACCCTTTTTTAAAGTTGACATGCCGCCTGTATTCGGGGTGATGACTGCTCTGCTGCTTGCCTTTACGCTGGGGCTGGGAGCGGCTGTAATCCAGGGACAAGCCTTGCAGAAGGTCATGGTGGATTTCCGGGAGATTGTTGAGAAACTGATCGCCTCGATCATCATTCCGCTGCTGCCGTATCATATCCTCTGCGTGTTTGCCAACTTAACCTATGGCGGGCAAGTGACCATGATCCTGTCGGTATTCGCCAAAGTATTCATTATGATCATTGTCCTGCATGTGCTGTTCCTGATTATACAATACCTGGTTGCGGGTCAAGTCGCACACAAGAATCCGTTTGCCATGCTGAAGAACATGCTGCCAGCTTATTTTACGGCGATAGGCACGCAGTCTTCTGCCGCTGCCATTCCGGTTACGCTGCGCCAAACCAAGCTGAACGGAGTCAGTGGGAAGGTCGCTGATTTTGTCATCCCTCTGTGCGCAACCATACATCTATCCGGCAGCACGATTACGCTGGTAAGCTGCTCGATGGCCGTCATGCTGCTGACAGGGATGCCGACTTCCATCGGCATGATGTTCCCATTCATTCTGATGCTGGGCATTACGATGGTTGCTGCTCCCGGAGTTCCCGGAGGCGCCGTTATGGCAGCACTCGGATTGCTGGAGTCCATGCTGGGCTTCGATACGACACTGACGTCGCTTATGATCGCCCTCTATATTGCGCAAGACAGCTTCGGTACGGCTTGTAATGTAACCGGAGATGGAGCTATCGCCGTGATCACGGATCGCGTGAGCAAATCTGAGCCTGCGTAAATCATGTAAGCGCGGCTTACTACTTTGCATCGCGGACGGTCAGGATCCAGCAATCTATATGAGTTCAGGCAGAAGCCTGCCCATTTCCGAAAAGATGGGCAGGCTTCTTATTGATTTTTTCTGTACAATCGTACTAAAATGTAACCATGAATACTAAAAATAAAACGAATGACCAGAAGGAAATGTCGTTTATTGAGAAGGCCCGCCGTGCGCAGATCGTGGCATGTGCGATCGAAACCATTGCCGAGGTCGGTTATGCCCAAGCTTCGATAGGTCAAATCGCCAAGCGTGCCAACGTTAGCAAAGGGGTGATTTCCTATCATTTTGCCGGGAAGGATGAGCTCCTGGAGCAGGTGGTGACGGAGTATTATATCGCCTATGAGTCCTTTGTGCAGCCCATCCTGCGTGACGAAGCATCTCCGAAAAACAGGCTCAAGAAGTATATTGAAGCGAATGTGGAGTTTATCGCGGATCATCGGAAGATGGTTTTTGCCGTTGTGGAGATCGTGACGGGCATGAGGACGAAGGAGGGGAAGCCTCGGTTTTCGGCGGATACGGATGAAGGTGTGTTTCAACCGATTGAGGCGATTCTGCATGCAGGGGTGAAGGAAGGAACCTTTCGTGAATTCACCCCCTTATCTTCCCGAGTCATGGCTCTCGCTATCCGGCATGCCATCGATGGATTCAGCCTGGAATTGATGAGAAACCCCGATCTTCACGTAAAGGCTTATGTACAGGAGCTGATTACGATCTTTGATCACGCCACGCGCAAATAAGAACGCTCCCAAGGAGGAGAGAGCATGTTGATTTATTATGAGGTGGAATGCTTTTGCTGCAAGAAGACATTTCGGCTGTACGAAGGAAGCATAGGATATAAAAATTTCAAGGAAAACCGGAAAGGGAACTATTCCTGCGAGTCATGCAATCACAGCATACGGCTGGAGGCGATTTTTAATCTGCTTCGGAAATAAGAAGGAGGAAAATCAGAAGAATATAATAGAATAGGCTCGTGAACGATTTTGATGGGAGAGTTAGGGAACACCTACAGGTTAACGTACAGTGCGCAAGACTACCGAGTGTCGGCTGAAGCGGCACTCTTTTTTGCATGCTTTTGCAGATCTATGCAGGGTTAGGGAATTTTCGACGGAGTTGTTACTCCACATAAAGAGGACCTTGGAACCTTTTCCAGTTATTTGAAATGAAGTAGAATGACTATCTAACAAAATGACGAAGAGGTTGACGTATGTCCAAGATACTTGTACCTCCTGAGGTGCTGCTGGCAGTGTCGGATCAATTCGACAGGTCCTCTGATCAGCTGGAAGCGAACAAAAACACGCTGAATCAACGGATTCAGATGCTGGCGTCGTGTGTTGAAGATAAGGCAAACGCCTTGGTTGAAGATCCGATCGGAACCGGTAAACAGATGGCTTACGATGTTACAATAGGGACTGCCGAGGAGGTCTTGAATACGACCATATGGGGCGCCAAAATGGCATTTGACGTTGGCGACACCCGCGAGAAATTCGGTGAAAGGATACAGGCCGAGCAAGAGCGAATGAATGAGATGGGGAAGTCGGCCTATCTGGGGCAGCAGGGAGCCAAGGCCCTTTAGGCGCTTTTGCTCTTAACCACTATTTGATTACGCATCCCTAAAAATCCTCTTTTGATGATGCAGATCTTAGCTTTACTAACATATCTGGATCAGACTCGAGGCGAGCATCATTTCGAAGAGCAAATCTAAGCGCAAAGTTTATTAAAGGTGATTTAACAAAAGCCCTGCTTGATGGAGCACTTCTCTAAGGAACTGGCTTTGAAGAAGTTAGCGGAATTGATGAAGTGTCAGCCAAATTTTTGTTGGATCTGAAGAGAATCCAAGAAGGTTGGAAGGCGATGATATCAAACAATGGGTACTGGAGCTAGGGAGAAGGTAATATCTTCATCAGCGGAACAACAATTTTCTCTAAATATTGTTGCAGCTTTGGTTTATTTACATATTTTTGTGCATTATTTACTCTAGGAGAATATTACCTTAATATTTCCTGTTTACTATAATATAGAAACTTATATCCTTAGCGGATGATATTCTGAAATGATGATAACTAGGAGGAATAATTGTGAAGAAGCTACTAACAGGTATGATGGCAGCATCTATGATTTTCAATATAGGTGCTTTTTCAGGATCAGCTCAAGCAAAACTGGATGAACATCAATTTTCAAAAAATCCAGGTCTTACTTTTGATGTCATTAGTGACATTCAAGGGGATTACAATGACTTTAAGCATGTGCTTCACGATATGAAACAGGTAAACCCAACTTCAAAAGCATTAATCGTGAATGGTGATATTACAGACCGAGGGTGGGATTTTGAATATCAAGCCGTACAACAGGTGTTAGATCATAATCCTCATCCGGAAAATGTATGGTACAGCATAGGAAATCATGAGTTTTACAAACCAAAATGGGCAACACCGAACACATTAGCGCAAAACACGTGGCCAAATCATACGCCGGAGTCCGAAATGTTCCAAAACTTTTATAACTTTACTGGCGAGGAGAAAGTCTACCATAAAAAAGAGTTAGACGGATATCCGTTCCTTTTCTTAGGAACCGAAAAATATATGCACTACCATGATAAATCCTTGTGGGATGAGGTTTACCTTAGTGATGAGCAGCTTGATTGGTTAAAGCAGAATCTTGAAGAATATTCAAAGAACGATCCAAATAAACCCATCTTTCTGTTTAGTCATCATATTCTGAAGGATAGTATTTCAGGCTCCAATCAATCCCCTTATACAGGTGATTACTTAGACCAAGAAAAATTAGAAGCCATCTTAAAGGATTATCCGCAAGTCATTCTCTTTACAAGTCATAGTCACTGGGATCTGAATCTTCCGGATTGGGCAGGTAAAAAGGTAGTCGATGGTGGAGATAAGCGTGGTTTTACGGTTGTGAACACAGCTGGGATTCAAGCGGGCTGGGCATCGGCAGGGCCTAATGGTGGTGAAGTGTCGACGGGCAATGATTTTAAACAGGGCCTTCAGGTTGAAGTGAACGGAAATGATGTAGTAATAAAAGCGTATGATAATAAAACAGATAAAATCATTAAAGAGCTGGGTGTGCATCAGGGTACTGTTGCTCAATTACCACCTCATGTTGAAGCTGATGATAAGAAAAATGAGCTCATTGGTGCTACGCAATATATGGAATATTCTGTAAAAGGAAATGGTAATGGAAATGGGAAAAGTCGCTGGGTTGACTATGATCCGAAGAATCCTCCAAAATTTGAAGGAAACCAAAATGTATTCGTTCGCCATAAAGGTGAAATGAACCTGGAAGATGGATTATCTAAAAAGGTGACTTTCAAAAAATAATGTCTGAATAGAACAGAGTGTTGATTCAATTAACGCTCTGTTTTTTTGCGTGCACAAATTACGTTTTAGTTCAGGACCTCAAGCCTGGACAATGTTTTGGAAAATCTGATTCCATGCATAGTAGAGTTTGTTTTGATCAATCTTTTTTCAAAACAAGTTCATTTATCAATTCGGTAAACAAATAAAAAAACTCCCGTCTAATCAGGAGTTAGTTATATCGTTTTGAAATGCTGACCCAATAGATCTTATAGGAAGATAGATCTCGTTTGTAATGTTCATTTTTTATTTTCGATACAACTCTTTAAGGATGTTTAATCCTCTTAACTGGTTTTCTTCATCTTGCTGTAGTAGCAGCGAGTTAATTTCAAATATGACCTCATTATCTTTTTTACCTAATGACATAAAGTCAAAGAAGTCCAGATTAAGCGCTGTTGTAATTTTTTCGAGGGTTTGCACGGTGAAATTGCCTTCCCCTCTTTCCAGCCTGCCAATATAACTAAAAGAGGAACCAATTTTCTCGGCAAGCTCCTCTTGGGTTAGATCCTGACTTTTTCTAATTTCTCGAATGATAATGCCCAATCTCTCTGCAATCGATTTATCCATATATGATCGACTCCTCTTATAAGAAGTGTAGACAAAAGGTAGTTAATAATGGAGTCACTAAAAGATTCATTATGCATAAAATATTGTCCTTATAAGGTTTTTGTGATAAATTGTAAATATATTCAAATATAGTAGGATAGGATTAAAGGTACTTCCTAAACAAAGTGGTTTTGTCCGGGAAGCTAGCTTTATGCTTTAATTGACAGGCGTTAAATTAATCTATACTATTACTATTATTATATTGATGTACTAAATTATGGATGTTCCGAATGCGGATATTCTTATTGGAGGTTGTTGAATTGATACATACAACCACGATACGATCAGAATTGGATTTTCACCTGAAAAAGACGGGATTAACTATAAATCAATTTGCGGAACTATCAAAAATTAACTCAGGGACGTTAAGCACTATTATTAAAGGGATACGCCCCATTGCTATGCAGCAATTAGATCGAATGGTATCGGCCATGGGACTTCCCGAAGGCAGCTTTTACGAGCTGTATGCGGATGAATGTTTTGCTTATCCGCTGAATTGGAGAAGACTAAAGCCGTTTTTGTACCGCTGTGCCGAACTGGATAAGCTGAAATTAATTCAGAAGGTTGTTCGATACATGACGGATAACCTAGCTTATGTGCCACTTCTTTTTGACACAGCAGAGGATTTGTTTAATCAAGGCAAGTATTCAGCAGCCGCAATGATATACGAATCAGTAGCCGAAAGTGAGAAATATCAACATTCTGAACGGTTAGCTCTGTGCCATTATCGACTGTTTACAATCTCATTAGGTCATGATCAGGAAAAGAATCTTAGGGCAGCCACCAAATTTGAGGAATTCGTCGAGCGTTTAGATGAAGTGGATCAATTTGATGCGTTGAAGGATTTGGCTAATATTTATAGTTCTCTTCGATATTGGGATAAGGTTGAGGAAATTGCAGAAAAGATGGGACGAAAGGCAACTATCCAATATTCTTATAAATATGAACAGACCAAAAGTCATTGTCTCCAGAAGGAACCGAAACGTCCGCTGTTTCTATATATTATATACTCGTATTTATTACGTTCGGGTGTTTGTGATGAACGAGGAGATTATGAGCAGGCATTACGATATGTATTGCTATATTCAGAACTGAGTTGGGTCAAGGAGGATTCTGAAGAAGCTCATCGAATTAAAGAGCAATATAAAATGTGGGCTGTGGCAAATACATATCTATACCAACTGTTGTCAGGTAAGGTCGAGGTTCTGCCGGATTATGTGGCTTATATTGAATCCAAAGAAGACGAGATTCTTCCTGCTTTGACTAAAATTCTCCAGGCGGCTAATCAGTATCATTTTAACGTAGATTATATTTTGCAGAAATTTCAAAGCAAGATTTCTTCGTATACTGCGATAAAGGGACAGTCGCAAACGTACCACCATCAAGTGGGAGAAGATCGGTATACGCATTTTTTGATCGAACTTTCATCCTATTATCTGAACAGACAAAGGTACGAGGATGGTTTGACTTATTTATTAGATGGTTTGGCAGTAGCCATTGATATTCATAAAGATGACGCCATTCTGAAATGTGTTCAATCTTTTGAGCAGTTCAGACATGTTGCATCTGTGGAAATACAAAATAGATATAATATTCTAATCAGTGAGGTGAAAATAAAATGAAAAGAAAAATAGTGTTATTTTTGATTGCATTCTGTATGGTTATTTCTATTAATGTTCCTGTGCATGCTGATGATGATTCCACGCTGGCTGAACCACCGCTCGTTCAGCAATTTACACATGGTATTGGGGGATCTTAGATCTCTTATTTCAAAGGCTTATTCCAACTCGAAGTATGAGTAGGAATAGGCTTTTTTACATGCCCAGCAATATATTATGGATGGATATGCGCCTATAAAACCTACCTAACAACAAGCCCATAAGGTATAATCTGTGTACATATTGTAAGCGCTTTATAATTGAGTCAGGATTGTATCAGTGCTCAATACGCTGCCCTGAATAGTTCCGTGTTGCTGTGTCTTCATAATTCGGGCCAAGGGGGATAAGGATGCTTCAAATAAGAAATTGGATCGATTCCGTGGGAAGCATGAAAAAGCGTAAGTTTTTTCTGAAGTTAATTGTCACGACGGTGCTCATTACCGTGCTTCCGAGTTTGATCTCCAATATTTTTGCATATTACAGGGTATCCGGCATTGTAGAAGAAGAGACGGGTAACAACAAGCTGCAATATTTGAACCAGACGATCAACACCCTTGAGATTTTGCTGAACCGGATTAAGGAAAATTCGAATTTGCTTGCACTCAACCGCTCTTTCATTAGCTTCGAGAATTTCCCGAACGGGGCTTACTACGAAGGGCTTCAAGGGGAGATTCCGGAGGAAGACCTGCCGGCGCTCTACGCTTATCTGGAAGCCAAGAAGAATACCTTCCTCACGATGAACTCATTCAAACTCTCTGATCAATTCGTGGATTCCGTATACTTTTATGACAGCAGCAAGAACCTAGTGATCACTTCAGATAAAGACCGCTCCAATCGTCAGTTTCGGAGGGAGGATTTTTATGATAAAGACTGGTATGACGCCGTGCAGACCATGCAGGTGAATCCTGTCTTCTTGGACACTCGGACCGCGAAGCAATATCCTGACGGGGATAAGGATCTCCTGTCCGTGATCTATAAATCCAAAAAAGCCAACAACGCCATCATCGTCAACCTCGATGCGGCCATGATTTATGAGGATATTATCAGCAAATTGAATGCGAGTGACGACATGTACGTAGTGTCCTCATCTGGAAATCTCGTATTCCGCAGCCAATCTTCAATGACGGGCGGTGTTCAGCAAATTGGATTACCCGAGGCTCTGCAAAGAGCCAAGTCAGGATCGTATTCCATCGAGCTCAATGGCAGCAAGAAGCTGGTTAGCTACTCTTCTTCCGCGCTATTGGGTTGGACCTTCGTCAACATATCCGATATGGGGGTGTACACGCAGGGCACGATTGACATCAAACAGACGATTACGTATTCTGCCGGCGCTTTAATGCTGTTCTCGCTGCTGCTCTCCTACTTCTCTTCCAGGAGCTTGTATAAGCCGATCTCCCGTTTGAATGCACTTGCGAAGGGGAGGAGCGATGGGAAAATCCAGCTGGTCAGCGAGCAATCTAACGGGCCGGATGATGAACTCAGCGTCATTGGCAGCTTTGTCAGGTCCACCATTGATGAGCGCAATTATTATAAGGAAAGGCTGGAGGAAAGCCTGCCCTTTCAATTGGAACGTTTCAAGCTGTCGCTGCTGCAGCGGCATACGATGAGTCTTGAGGAAATTGAATCAAAGAAGGATTATCTTGGACTCCCTATCAGCCTTCATGAGCTGTCTGTGTTCTTGCTGTCCATTGATGAAGAGATGGCTTCTAACGGCGAGGATATGCTGGCGCAGGACCTGTGCAAGATCAAGATCATGGATGCCTTGCAGGACAGCGTGGTACTGGGGCTGGGTACTGCATTTTTCGTCGTCAATGTGGAGAAGGATAAAATCGCAGTTGTTTTTAACCTTTCCGGAAAAGGGCGTCAGCAATTGTTCCATCTGGCACAGCAGCTGCTCGATGAGGTGAATGCACGGCTGGGCGTGCAGTTCTCACTTGGCGTCGGAAGTATCTGCAGTGGGATCGAGGAGCTCCCCCTTGCTTATGAAGAAGCGGCAGAGGCGTTAAAATACCGTATTCTCTATGGAAAAGGTTACGTGATATCCATGGACGATATCCGTGCCGATAATGGGCAAACCTTTCATTATCCGAACCAGCTTGAGGAAAAGCTCAACAGTTGTATCCGGACTGCCTGCTTGCAGGAAGCTCTTTTCATATTCGACGCCTTTGTGGCCGAGATCGAGGCCTGTAAACACAAGCTTCATTACAACCAGATCCAGCCGATCTTCATTCAATTGTTCACGTCCATCCGGTATTCATTCAGCTCGTTTGGAACAGGCATCGAAACTCTGTTCGAGAAGGGAACAGATCCATACCGAGAGCTGCTCGATCTGGGCTCGATGGATCATATCGTCGCATGGTTTCAATCGCTTATAACGCGCGGGGTTGAATGCATACGTCAAGAGATTCACGCTAGGGGCAACCAGCACATTGCCAAAGTCATTGAAATGTTGGAGAACGATTATGATAAAGATATCTCGTTACAGTGGGTTGCCGAGCACCTGAATTTGAACCCGGCTTATATCAGCAGACTATTCAAGCAAAGCACCGGTCAGCCCTTCATTGATTACCTGAAGCAGGTACGGGTTGATAATAGCAAGCGTCTGCTCGCGGAAGGCAGGCTTAAGATCAATGAGATCGGAAAGCAGGTCGGATTCGGCAGTGCCCACTATTTTATTAAGGTGTTTAAGGAAATAACCGGGATCACTCCCGGCGAATACAAAAAAATATACTCATAGTATCGATCCCGGCCTCTTACTCCCAGAGAAGGAGTACCGGGATTTTTGTCTTTCGTAACAAATATTTGATAAGTAGAAATCGTGTTATAAAAGTACAGCATTTCACATTTTAAGCGCTTACATGTCGTGATAAGCTGTCTCCTGAAGCAGGTCCCGGCCATGTTGGAAACGCGGACCCAACCCAATTTAAGGAGGGAATAAGAATGAAGAAGCTGTTTCATACAACGCTGAGCGCCATGCTGGTGCTTTCGCTTGCGGCATGTGCAGGTGGAGGATCGGGAGGGAGCGGAGGCGATGGAGCCTCTGCCGGATCCAAGGAGGTTAGCGGAGATTCAAACAAGGGTTCCGGGGAGATGGCTAAAATTTATATTTATCAGAATACCGGGGCCTTGAATCAGAAACCGGAAGGCAGTATTCCGGATGCGCTAGAGGAAATGAAGCAGATGTATATTGATGAGCTTGGCATTGAACCGATTGCGATCGTACCGCCAAAAGGCTCCGAGGGCGAAAAGTTGAATTTACTGCTTGGGTCCAAGGATGAGGTGGACGTATTTCAGGGGGATTGGGATCAATATGCTTCGAAGGGTGCTATCATTCCGCTAAACGATTTGCTGGAGCAGCACGGCCAGGACATTCTGAAGGCATGGCCTCAGGAAGCTTGGGATTATATGACCGATAAAGACGGGAAGATCTGGGGCATTCCCCGGGGGCTGCCGTCCGTTCATTACCCGGTCTGGATTCGTACCGATTGGCTGAAGAAGCTGGATTTGGAAATGCCAAAGACCATTGATGAGCTCGAAGCGGTATTAAAGGCATTCCAGGAGGGCGATCCGGACGGTAATGGCAAGGCGGACACAATCCCGATGATGACCGATCTGGGCGGTATGAATAATGCGCTGATGGGCGCCTACGTGGAGGGCGGCAACAGTAATTGGCTTGATCCGGCCGACAACAAAATCAAACCGGTTGAGCTTGCGCCCGGCTATCAGGATTATTTGGCCAAGATGGCGGATTGGTACCAGAAAGGCTACATCTATAAGGAAGCTTTTGCAAAATTCGACCCGCTGGAGCTGCTAAAAACCAACCGGGTTGGAACCTCCTCTATGTGGTATTCCAGGATTACGCTGCTGTTCCCGCAGATCAAGCCGAATCTCCCGGAGGGAGCCGATTATGCGATTGCTAAGGATCTAACCGGTCCTGCCGGTAAGCTGATGACAGCGTCGCGCGGAAACACGACGGGCATGCTGGTTACCAAGAAAGCCAAGAATCCGGAAGCTGTCATCAAGTTCATCAACCATCAATACAAGGATTTGCCAACCAATACGCTGAATGCAGCCTTCGGGAAGAATTGGAAGTATCTCGATGACAACAAGTTCGAGATCGAGCTGCTTAGCCCGGATCTCCGGTATGCCGGTGAATATATGCTTTCTCTGGGCTTAGCGACGGAGAACAAATACGCATTCCGTGATCCCGTGAAGAAGATGCATGCCGATTACCTGAATCATGAGATTACCAATGTGAGTGCAGCCAAAATGCCACTGGATGCAACCGTCGTATATGACAAGGAACGGCTGAAGCAGAATGTCCCGATGCTTGAAGATCTGGACCGTTTGCGGAGCGAGGAGCTCGTTAAGTTCGTGACCGGCGTAAGACCCCTGAGTGAATTCGATCAATATATTGAGCAGCTGAACAAAGCCGGACTGCAGATGTGGATCGATGAGTACACGAAGCAATTTTTTGAGCTGAAAAAATAAGACGGGAGGGCTGCGTGTGTGATGGAGCTTAACACTGCAACTGTTGCCCCGCCGGCCTTGAAGAAACGAAGCCGCTGGGCTGCAGTTAAAAAGCATCGATTTTACTATTACCTGATTCTGCCCGGGATCCTTTATTTCCTTATATTTGATTACGTGCCGATGTTCGGCGTTATCATTTCGTTCAAAGACATTTCGCCGTTTGAAGGGGTACGGGGGATTTTAACGGGGGAATGGGTGGGTTTCGATCATTTTGTCCGTTTCTTTGATTCCTATTACTTCTGGAACGTGCTTCGCAATACGTTTCTGATCAGCTTTTATAACCTGTTGTTCGGGTTTCCGTCCGCGATCATTCTAGCGCTCTTGATGAATGAATTGAAGAACGGGCTGTTCAAACGGATCGTTCAAACGGTTTCGTATTTACCGCATTTCATCTCGACGGTCGTGGTGGCAGGTCTCATCATGATGATGCTGTCCACGGATAACGGGCTGCTTAATGCGATTATCGTGTTTTTTGGCGGAGAGCCGATTCTGTTCCTCGGAGAACCCAAATACTTCCGATCCATCCTCGTTATATCCCATGTGTGGCAGACCGTCGGGTGGGGGACGATTTTATATCTGGCAGCTATGGCAGGCATTGACCCGGGGCTGTATGAGGCAGCCAAAATCGACGGTGCCAACCGGTTCCGTCAGGCATGGCATATTACATTGCCAGGCATTTCGCATGTGATTGTCATTATGCTCATTCTGTCGATCGGAGGCTTACTTAATGCGGGCTTCGAGAAGGTGCTGCTGCTGTATTCGCCTGCCGTGTACGGGGTGGCCGACATTATCGATACGTATGTGTATAGAGAAGGCCTGACATCGCTTAACTATTCATTCGCCACAGCGGTCGGTGTTTTTAAAAATCTGCTGGCGATGGTGCTCATCCTAGGCGCGAATTATATTGCGAAGCGAATGAACCAAACGGGAATCTGGTAAGGGGGGATATGGTGAGCGGAATAAAGCCTACAACAAGTGAACGAGTTTTTGATGTTGCCAACATTGTTTTTCTGATCTTCTTGTCCCTCATGTTTGTTATTCCGTTCCTTGCGGTGCTGTCAACGTCGTTTATCAGCGCTGAGGAGTCCATGCGTCGCGGAGCGTTCGTGCTTATACCGGAACGGCTGGATTTCGCAGCCTACGATGTGCTGCTTAACCGGGGGAAAATCATTTTAAATGCTTATCAGGTTACGATTTTCAGAGTCGTGGTCGGCACCATTCTCAATCTGTTATTTACATCCATGCTGGCTTATGGATTGGCCCGGCGGAGCTTGCCCGGACGAAACGGCCTTGTGCTGTTCATATTTCTGACGATGATATTTCAAGGCGGTTTGATCCCTAACTATATGTTGATGGATACGCTGGGGCTTAAAGATACGCTATGGGTGCTTATCCTTCCCAGCCTGATCAGCGCGTGGAATTTATTTATTCTCCGGAATTTCTTCATGGGACTCCCGGAGGAGCTGGAGGAATCCGCCGTCATTGACGGGGCTACCCCTCTGCTGATTCTGTTCAAGATTGTCATTCCGCTGTCCATGCCGGCGATGGCCACGATCGGTTTATTCTATGCGGTACATCATTGGAATGATTGGTTCGGGGCGTCGATCTACATTAATGATGTCAACAAGATGCCGGTTCAGGTCATCATGCGCAACATTTTGCTGACCGGAATTACACAGAATGAGGCCCAACTGGAATACGTGCGCAATCCGCCCCCGGCGGCCACGCTGAAATCCGCGGTCATTATGATCAGTACGCTGCCAATATTGTTTGTATATCCGTTCCTGCAAAAATACTTCGTTAAGGGAGTTATGGTTGGCTCTATTAAAGGATAGGAGGGTTTATAAACTTGATTCCATTTCGTAAGTTACTCATTGGCTGGATGATGCTTATATTAATTGCTGCCCACATTCCCTATGGACCTGTTGGCGTAAGTGAGGCTGCCGAGGCCCAAGCTGTGGCCGATGGGGAACCACAATTTCGCAATATCGATTTGTTTCTGGCTGGTACGGAGGGGTATCATACGTTCCGCATTCCGACCATATTGACGACCATGGATGGAACCCTGCTGGCGTTTGCCGAAGGACGTAAAAACAGCGCTTCCGATACGGGTGATATCGACCTTGTGCTGAAGCGGAGCTTGGACGGCGGCACAACCTGGGAGCCGCTCCAAACGGTGTGCGACATGAGTGCGGATACCTGCGGGAATCCGACGGCGGTGCAGGATGAGAGCAATGGCCGCATATGGTTATTTATGAACCATAATTATGGCGACGACACGATTGAAGAGATCAACAATGGAACGAGCCGAGGCGTGCGTACGATCTGGAGCTCATACAGTGACGATGACGGAGTCACCTGGTCGGAACCGGTGAACCGTTTCGAGGAGGTGCAGCCATCCAATATAAGGTGGGATGCAACGGGACCTGCAATCGGGATTCAGCTCCGGCATGGGCCGAACCAAGGGAGGCTGGTGATTCCGGCGATCGGACGAAACATTCAAAGTGATGACCATGGCTTAACCTGGTATCAGAGCGGCTATATCCAAGCGGACACAAACGAGGCGACCGTTGTGGAGCTGACGGACGGCACGCTGATGCGGAACGACCGTTTGTCCGCTAACAAAGAGCTGAAGCGGAGGGCGATATCGACAAGCAGCGACCAAGGGGCAACCTGGTCACCGGTTTTTTATACGCCCGAGCTGATTGATCCTGTTGTGCAGGCGAGCATTGTCCGCTACATGCCTGCCGATAATGAGCTGGGCAGCAAGCTGCTGCTTTTCGCCAATCCGGCCAATGAGAACGTTAGAGAAAATATGACGGTCCGGCTCAGTTATGATGACGGAGCCACCTGGCCGGAAGCAAAGACCGTATACAGCGGGCATTCCGCCTATTCTTCGCTCACCGTGCTACCGGATGGAACGATTGGCCTGTTGTTTGAAGGCGGGGGTTACACACCATATGACAAAATCATGTTTGCGAAATTCAATTTGGCTTGGTTCGATGCGGAGGAAGCGCATCTGGACGATCTGATGTTCTCGGAAGGCTCGCTGTCTCCCGTGTTTCGGGGTGACATCGGACATTATCGTCTGACGATGTATGAAGGAACAGAAGAGGTGACGGTGAAGCCGGTTACATCAAATGAAGGAATTGAAATTGAAATAGCGGGCGAGCCGGCGGCTTCAGGAGTGCCAAGAGCGGTTCGGCTTGACGGACTTGAAGATCTTTTCATTACGGCCAGGTTGGGGAGTCAGACACGCACCTATTCGATTGAATTGGATAGGTCCAGACCTCGTCCGGAGCTGCTGCTTCATTGGGATTTTGAGCAGACGGATGATTCGAGCGTGACGGATGTGACAGGCAAAGGTCATACCGGTTTGCTGAAGAACGGTGCGGCGGTAAGACCAGGGGCGGTTCGTCCCGATGGGCAGGGCCATATTCTTCATCTGGATGCCTTACAGCGTTCTCACGTCGAGATCACCCAAGCTCAGGATCTCCATTTTGGGACTGGCGATTTTAGCTTTGCGGCTTGGGTCAACCCGGAGACGCTGTCTCGGCAGCGACACCTGCTGATGTGGTACGGTACGGCGGGTCGGGGTGTGCCGCAGTGGTGGATGTCGGTCGAACAGAACGGTGCGGTTCGAATGAATTTGAACGGACTGCCGCTGAACAGGGAGATTGGCATTGCAACCCCTTCGGGTCTAGTTAAAACCGGGGAATGGACACATGTTGTGGGGATCCGGGAAGGCGGTAATCTGCTCGTATATGTGAACGGTGAGCTGGCGGCGACGTCGGCGAGGTTCGACGGTTCCGCCATGAATGTGTCGAACGAAGACGCTCCGCCATTCGTCGGTTTCGATAAAGGCACAGTGGCGAATCGCGATTGGAACGGTAGTCTGGACGATGTGCGGATTTATCGTCACGCGCTGGATCCGTCCGACGTCCGGAAGCTGTATCAGCTGCCATCCGATGCGATAGCACCGATAACGAAAGCTATAGTCACTCCGGATGAGCCGGGTGGAGTGAATGGATGGTACACCTCCGATGTGACGGTGGAGCTAACGGCATCAGATGAGGAATCTGAGGTAACGGGTACGGAATATCGACTGGACGGCGGGGAATGGAAGGCATATGAAGGAGCGGTCCCTGTTTCTGCAGAAGGGATTACCACGATGGAGTATCGGAGCCGGGACGGGGCAGGCAATGTGGAGGAGGGGCGTACCCTTACGCTGTCCATCGACAAGACGGTACCGGATATCACGATTTCTCCGAACCGTAACGTTATCTGGCCACCCAATCGCAAATGGGTGCCGGTGGAGATGGAAATCCACACCAAGGATGAATCATCCGGAATCGCTTCGATTGCACTGGTATCTGTTACCGGCAGCGGTGTACAGGATCCAAGTTCAATCGTCCGTGGTGCGGAGGTTGGAACTGGCGACACATCTTTTGAGCTGATGGCCGCGAGCAACCCGGGCGGACAGAAGCGGGAGTACAGCATCACTTATGAAGCAAGAGATCATGCCGGACATACAACGACAAAGACGGTAATCATCGAAGTAGCGAGAATTGTCAATGAGGAGGATGAACATGATGGCGATTGAAAGGTTTGCAATCAGCAGAGACACGGAATGGTATGAGGCATGGCCGGACGTAACGCTAACGGCCGCGGGCAAGCTGGTATGCGTATTTTCCCAATGCACTCACCACGGAGACCGGTCGGCTACACGCCTGATGTTGACGGAAAGTACGGACAAAGGGAGAACCTGGAGTGACAAACAACCGTTCACGTCATTGACGAACGGACTTCCGTACTGGAATTGTGCACGCATATCGAGGCTTCGGGACGACCGGCTGGTTATCGTGGCGGATCTGATATCGGCGAAAAAGGAGAACGGGGGCCGCAATTATATATGGATCGGAGACGCGGAGGGGAATAACTGGTCGGAGCCTATGGAAACGCCCGTTACCGGTATCGTTCCGGATAAACTGTGTGAGCTTGCAACCGGACGCTGGCTGCTGTCGGCCCATGAGCGAAACCCGGATTCGGGGGTAAGCGAGCAGCGGCTCTGGTATTCCGATAATCAGGGTGCGGACTGGGTGGGACCTGTCACTGTGGCTTCTCATCCGGATCTGAAGCTGTGTGAAGGAAGTATACTTCCCCTCCCGGATGGAACGTTGGTTGCGTTTCTCCGGGAGAACTCAGGGCAGGGATTGGATTGTTATAAATCAATATCCCATGATCAGGGCCAGACTTGGAACGGACCGTATCGTGTTCCTCTCCCCGGTTGTCATCGTCCCGTTGCAGGGATGCTTCAGAGCGGGAACATTATGATTGCGTACCGTTTCATGCAAGGCGGTAAGGGCTGGCTTGGCACCTGGACACAGAACTTCTTCGCAGCTCTTACGGATCAGGAATCAGCAAAGGCGATAGAGCGGCGGGAGCAGTGGACGAGAATCATGCCGATTGATTACGACCGTAGTCCAGTTGCAGACCTTGGTTATTCGGGCTGGGTACAGTTCGAAGACGGGGAGATTTATGTCGTTCAATATATTGCGGATGATGCGCCTAGAGCGCAAATCCGCGGGTACAGCTTTTATGAGGATGATTTTTTATTGAAATCATTGTAAACATGAGGGGGACGTTTTGTGAACCAGATATCTGGAGAACACAGCAAATTTAAAGGCATATTTACGGCACTGTTGACCCCGATGCATGAAGACGGATCGATTGATTTCGAATCGTTGTCTCGTTTGGTTGAACATCAAATCTCGCTGGGAATTAAAGGCTTCTACGTTGGCGGAAGCACAGGGGAAGGATTT
Source organism: Paenibacillus sp. GM2FR (assembly GCF_002803325.1). NCBI lineage: Bacteria > Bacillati > Bacillota > Bacilli > Caryophanales > Paenibacillaceae > Paenibacillus > Paenibacillus sp. GM2FR. The sequence goes on from NZ_MKZM01000010.1 coordinate 320,880, forward strand.
ATTCTGACGACGGAAGAACGACAGCAAGTTCTTGAGTCGGTCGTAAAGACGACAAAGGGTCGAGTGACCGTTATCGCGCATATCGGCTGCATAAGTACCATGGAGTCGGTTAAGCTAGCCCGGCATGCCGAAGCCTTAAGCGTGGATGCCGTATCGGCCGTTGTCCCGTTCTATTATAAAGTCACGATGCAGGAGATCCGGGAGCATTATGAAACGATCATGACCGCCGTACCGCTGCCCATGCTCGTCTATCATTATCCGGGAGCTACCAGCGTGAGTCTAACCATGGACTTTTACAGCCACATGAGCCGTAACTCTCAATGTGTGGGCGTGAAATTCACCTCGCTGAATCTGTTTGAGATGCAGCAGATCCGAGCGTTATGCGGGGAGCGATTCATGATCTATAACGGGCATGACGAGGTATATTTAAGCGGGGCTTATGCCGGAGCCGACGGCGCGATCGGAAGCACTTTCAATATGATGCCTGAACCTTTTGTTCAGATGCACGCTCAGATTAGCGCTATGGAGAGACCGGATATGGAGCTTCTCCAGTCTTTGCAGTCGAAAGCGAATGAGGTCGTATCGCATATGGTAAGGTTTGACGTCATCGCGTATGAGAAGTATGTCTTATTCCTCCAGGGAGTACTATCCTCACCAAAGGTACGCCAGCCTTTGAAACAATTTACGGAGGATGAGCGGCGGCAAATTGACGACTATTATCGGAATAGCGAGCTGCTGCATCATCATCGAATCAAGGTTTAAGGGAGCAATGAGCGTAGAGCGTTAGAGCTTAAACAATCTGCAAAAAACCAACAGGCCGGTCATGACTGGTCTGTTGGTTTGACGTTTAAATAGATCCACACCTCAACAAAACACAACCCCAACCCAAAAAAACAAAGAGGCTGCACCAGCGTTACTTCTATAATGGAGGTTACTAGACTGTCGGACCGCTGAGGATCGTGAGGAGGGATAAACATGAAGCGGGATGAATATATGGATGGGGCAGGACTGGAGCAGGGAAGGTCGGATGCTCTCATAAGCAATAAGCGGGTAAATGATCATGATCGTAACCGTCGGATAGCCTGGTGGCGCGAAGCTCGCTTTGGGCTCTTCGTGCATTGGGGGCCTTATTCGATGCTGGGCGGGAAGTGGAACGGCGAACGGGTGGATGCCAATTATGCGGAGCATATCCAGTTAAGGGGAAAGATTCCGGTGACCGAGTATGCGGAGGCCGCAGCCGGGATGAACCCGGAAGCGTTTGATGCGCACGAGTGGGTATCGCTGGCCAAGCGGTCCGGGGCAAAATATCTTATCGTGACAGCCAAGCATCATGATGGGTTTGCAATGTACGATTCCAAGGTCAGTGATTATTCGATTACTCGTCATGCTCATTTTCCAAGGGATCCGATCAAGGAGCTTGCAGAGGCCTGCGAATCGGAGGGGATTCGCCTTGGAATCTACTACTCCCATGCCATGGATTGGCATCACCCCGATTCGCAGGGGAACACGCTGGATTACCCGGATAACATCGGCGCCTGGGATCAACTGGAGGAATGGATCGAAGATGACGATAAGCGGGAACGCTTCGAGCGTTATCTTCATGAGAAAGCTCTTCCTCAAGTAGAGGAGCTGCTTACCGATTACGGTCCGATTGGTTTGATGTGGTTTGATTGCGGTCATAAGATCAGCGACGAGCACGCTGTGTGGTTCTATGATCTGGTACGCAAGCTACAGCCGGATTGCTTGATTAACAAGCGACTGCGGGATGACCGATTTGCCGATTACGGCAATCCGCATGATAACCAGCTCCGGTTCCATCCGGTGCAGCCTGAATGGGAGTCGATTCATACGCTGAATGATTCCTGGGGGTTCCGATATGACGATGACCATTGGAAGAGTCCGGATGAATTGATCGAACAGCTGCTGCGCGTGGCAGCCACGAACGGTAATCTGGTACTGAATGTGGGGCCGCTCGGAAACGGGACGATTGACGATACGTCAAGAAGCCTGCTGGAGACGGTGGGCAGCTTCCTGGAACGGAACGGCGAGGCGATATACGGCACGAGCGGCAGTCCGATCGGTACGCCGCAGTGGGGATATTGCACATGGAAGCCGGATGAGAATCTCTTGTACTTGCTGGTGAGAGAATGGCCGCAGGACGGGCGTTTGATCCTGCCCGGTCTTGCCAGCCGAGTTCAGTATGCGAGGCTTATCGGAGTGAAGGCGAAGGAGGACAACCTGCCGATCCGACAGCTTGGGCCGTGGGACTGGCAGATTGATGTGCGTTCGGTACCTCAGGACGCCTATGCGACGGTGATCAAGCTAAAGCTGGATGGAGCGCTGGAGACGCATCTCACTCCAAGGTTTATTTCCCGGATGCCGAATACGTTCTGGGCATATGATGGTGTTACCTGGGGCGATGGCCTGCGATACGATAATGGAAAACGCGGTCATGATGGCGTTACCGGCTGGACAGCTCCAAATGCGGCTGTTCAATGGACATTTCGTTCCGAGGAAGAGATGCCGATTCACTGTCGAGTGATCGTCACCTTGTCCGCTGCAGCGGATCAGGCGGGGGGGCATTTTGAGTTGTCCCTGGATGAACAGAAGCTGACTTGTACCGTTAAAGATACGGGTGGGGACGGATGCTGGGGAGAATTTGAGATAGGTCAACTGACGATTCTCTCGGCAGGCTTACATCGTCTTGAAGTCCGGGGACTATCGCTGGTTTCTGATTCATTAATGAATTTGCGCAAGGTTACGCTATTGCCAATGGAGAGGGAGTGAGGAATCAATGAAAATCGTATTTGATCCTGCACCGGTAGCAGGAGGCTTTCGAATGCCGGGATATTGGATATGGTGCGGCAGCGTTATCCAGGGTGAGGATGGCCGGTACCATATGTTTGCTTCGCGCTGGCCGAAATCCTTGCCCATGCATCCCGGCTGGCTTGCGGCCTCGGAGATCGTCCGTGCGGTCTCCGACCATCCGGCCGGACCGTACGTATACGAGGAGACGGTGCTCGGAGCCAGATCTCCGGCCTATTGGGACGGATGCAGCGTGCACAATCCGCATATCGTGAAGGTGGACGGCACGTACGTGCTTTATTATATGGGCACGACGTTCCCGTTTCCGCTGCCTGAAGAAGAGGAGCCGCTGCTTCCGAATGATCCGCTCGTCGCGGTAGCCAGGGCGAACAAACGGATCGGCGTGGCGACCGCCCCTTCCGTAACCGGCCCGTGGACTCGAAGGGATCATCCGGTTCTGCTGCCGCGTCCGAATCATTTTGACAGCTTCTTGGTATCTAATCCGGCCCCCTGTGTTCATGAGGACGGTTCGGTGAAGCTTATCTATAAATCTCGTCCCTATGAAGGGCATTCCTATGGCAACATGCAGCTGGGCTTGGCCTGCGCCGAATCGGTGTACGGTCCTTACAACCGTCAGCCTGAACCGCTGTTTCCTCCAGCGATTCATATTGAAGACCCCTTCATTTGGCGTACGGCACGCGGGTACGAAATGATTGCCAAGGACATGGACGGCTCCATCTGTGGGGAGCGCTATAGCGGAGTCCATGCGTGGTCAGCGAACGGGGAAGAATGGAAGATGACAACCAAACCAGGGGAACCCGTGTATTCCCGCAGAGTGCTGTGGGATGATGGTGCGGAGCGGCTGATGGGCAACCTGGAACGGCCTTTTTTGCTCATGGAGGACGGTCGTCCGGCCTGGATGTTTGCCGCGACTTCGGACGGGAGCCGCGGGTTTTACGATTGTACGGAGACCTGGAATATGGCGATTCCGATTCGGGAGATTACAGAGAACGACGACGAATAAGAGCGATTCATATCCGATTCGAAGCATGATAAACAGCACCTGAAACGGATGGTCGCCCTCCGTCATGCGATGCTGCACCGTGTATTGGGAGTGTGTGCGGTGAGAAATGCCCGATTACTCTCAGCGGCCCATGCTCTCATGTACGGCTGCGTTTTACTTCACCGTTCATTTCCCTCATAAGCCCTTCTGCTTACCATGGTCGGATAGACCATGCTAGCAGCAGGGCTTTTTTCTCTATTCCGCCTCAAATCCCCCATCTTAAAGTGCGTGTTCAAAAAGGTCGATTTTCAGCACCGAAGCTTATGCTTCCGATGTGCGTTTTTTCAAAACGCTTCAGTTGGATGAAGCTAGGGACGTCAGGAGCGGAGCTACACGTTTTCGCAGAAAACGCCTTCGAAAGCATCTGCTGTTTTGGGTACGAGCACCTGAAATGTTTCCGCAGGAAACATGCTTCGGAAGCTTCTCCTTTGGCCCGGCTGAATTCAAGATTCGATGCCGAGCTGCTTCCTGATTCGCTTCGTGTTAGATATAGAATTTATGAGTTATCAGTGGAACTGATGAAATTCTATATCGCAAGAAAACCTACCTATGCATCGCGGTCGCTCATCCTTGAAGTGGCCTCGATAGAGGTTTTCTTATCAAAAGCGGACTTTTTGAACAACCTCTTAAACACAATCATAAAAAAACACATCGACAAACAAATGCCGCCATTGTTGGCAAGGCCCTCCGCTTATACGATGAATACGAAGGAAAACTTACAACGGGAGGTCCTTATGGCGAACATCAACCCAAGCACGCGGCTAACACCGTCAGCGCGGAGCCGGGAATGGTTATCCAGCTTTCGCAAGTACAAGGCGATATACCTCATCTCGATTCCGGGCATCCTCTATTTTCTGGTATTTAAATATGTCCCTTTATTCGGGAGCGCCATGGCTTTTCAGGAGTATAACTTATTCAAAGGCATATGGGAAAGCCCATGGGTGGGGCTGGATCAGTTCTACCGCATGTTTCAGTACGAGGAGTTTCTGCGGATCTTCTGGAACACCCTGCTGATCGGGATGTACAGCATCGTATTCGCTTTTCCAATCCCGATTATTCTGGCCCTGCTGTTGAACGAGATTCGTCTTGTCCTGTACAAGCGGGTGCTGCAAACGGTCATCTACATGCCTCACTTCCTGTCCTGGGTCATCATCGGGGGGATTGCGGTAGGCATTCTGTCTCCGACCACGGGCATCATCAATCAGATCCTGATGTGGGTGGGACTCGAACCGATTTACTTCCTTGGCGAGGAAGGCTATATTCGCAGCATTCTGATCGGCTCCGGCATTTGGAAGGAAGCGGGCTGGGGAACGATTATTTACCTGGCAGCGCTGGCCGGGATCAATCCGGACCTGTATGAAGCTGCACGCGTAGACGGCGCGAACCGGTGGCGCCAAACCCTGGCGATTACGATTCCGTCGATTCTGCCCACGATCATGATTCTGTTCCTGCTGAACATCGGCAATTTCCTCGATTTCGGGTTCGAGCGGGTATTTGTGTTCCTGAATGCCTTGAACGAGAATAAGGGCGATATTCTGGATACGTACATTTACCGCGTCGGTCTGCTCGGACAGCAGTACAGCTACACCACGGCCATTGGGCTGTTCAAATCTCTCATCGGGCTGCTGCTCATTGTGGGCGGAAACGCTATAAGCCGCAAAACGACTGGAAATTCCTTATATTAGGCAGGTGACCGAAAAACATGATAAAACGATCAAAAGGCGAATTCGTATTCGAAATGTTCAACTATATCTTCCTGGCCGTCGTGTCGGCCGCCATGATATTCCCGATCCTGCACGTTGCGGCGCAATCGCTCAGCAGCGATGTGGCCATTTCGCGGGGAGACGTTGGCCTGTGGCCGGTGGAGTTCACGCTTTCCAACTATGCGATCGTCTTGAACGATACTTCGGTGTGGCGTTCGTTTATGATCAGCGTATTCGTGACCGTTGTGGGGACCGGGATCAACCTGATCGCAACGGCTTCGCTGGCCTACCCGCTGTCGCGCAATGAATATCGGGGGCGAAAGGTCATCCTCATGCTCGTGCTGGTCACCTTTATTTTCAGCGCGCCGCTCATTCCGAACTATCTGCTGATTAAATCGCTGAACATGCTGGACACGGTATGGGCCCTGATCATTCCCGGCGCGATCAGCGCGTACAACCTGTTCATCATGCGCTCGTTCTTCATGAATCTTCCGAACGAAATCATTGATTCGGCCCGGATCGACGGGTGCGGGGAGCTGCGGATCATATCGAGCATCGTGCTGCCTTTGTCCAAGCCGGTCATGGCGACGATGGGATTGTTTTACGCCGTTGCGCATTGGAATTCATACTCGTCCGCTCTATACTATATCAATAGCCGTCAACTGTTTCCGCTCCAGGTTCGTCTGAGAGAGATCGTCATCACCGATCAGATGGGAGAGATGGACACCACGTTTGAGAATCTGGCCAACATGTCCCCGGAGGGCATCAAAATGGCCACGATTGTGATCGCAACGCTGCCGATCATCCTGGTCTACCCGTTCCTGCAGAAATATTTTATTAAGGGCATGCTCATCGGTTCGATCAAATCTTGATCGTAAAAGAACACAATCCCATAATAAGAACGCCAATACTGCATATGAGGGTTATGAGCTACGATGAAATGGATTTAACGAAAGCGCTTACCTCATGAATGAGCCACTTGTCTATTTTTTGTGAAAAAGGGGAGAGGTTGATGAAAAAAAGTTGGACGGTCTTACTGATCAGCGTCATGATGATCTCACTGCTCGCGGGATGCGGTGGGAAACCGGAAGAAGGAGCTGTCAGTCCCAAGCCGGAAGAAACGAAGCAAGGTACAGACTCAAGCAAGCTGTCCTTCTCGATTTCTTTCTCCACGGGCGGCAACACCTACATCGAATCGTCACCCGATATCAATAAGGACAAATGGGTGCTGAAGCTGGAGGAGATGACGAACACGGATCTCGATATCCGCTTGATGTCCCACAAGGAATTTGATCAGAAGATGAGTCTGATGTTTGCAGGCAACGAAATCCCGGACGTTGTGGGAAATATGCGGGGAGGTCCAACAACAGGGTCCATGTCGGGCTCGGTGGAAGCCGGGGTGTTCATGCCGCTGGATGACCTCCTCAAGGAGCATGCTCCGAACTTGATGAAAATGGTCACTCCTGCAGCGTGGGAGGAAGTATCCTATAACGGCAAAATCTACGGCATTCCGGCCTGGCTGGAAAATCCGTCGCGCCGCGCCACATTCATTCGCACGGATCTCATGGAGAAGGCCGGTATCAAGGAAGCGCCTAAAACCGTCGAAGAGTACCTGGATATGCTGCGTGCCTTTAAGAAGCTGGGTGTAGAGCACCCCTACCAGTACCGTGAGGGCTTTAAATATGCGGATACCTTCCTTGGGGCATACGATGTGCTGCCGTTCCAGTTCATGGAGCTGAATGGGGAGGTCGTACCGAAATTTTTCGATGTCGAGAACATGACCAAGGCGCTCCAGACGTATAAGACGATGTATGATGAGGGTCTGATTCCGAAGGATTTCGCTTCGCTCTCTCAAGAGGATTACGGACGCAATATCAATGCCGGCAAATCCGGGATGTGGGCCTCCAACGGCGAGGGGCTGATCGGGTTCCGCACCAAGCTGAAGGAAGTGGATCCTTCGATGAAGGTGGATATTTACCCATCCCCGACCGGACCGGACGGCAAGGGCGGACTCGGCTTATACAGCTCGGTATCGACCACGTACTATATCAATAACAAGGTGGGAACAGAGAAAGCCATCGAAATCATTAAATTTCTGGATTGGATGCTGACGGAGGAAGCCGATATGTTCTTCTCCTTCGGGATTGAAGGCGAGAATTACACGATGGAGAACGGGAATGTCAACTATAAGTGGCCTGTGACCAAACAAGAGGTCGACGAAGCGGGCTTCCGGGCCAACCAGCTGTGGTTCGTTCATGAGCTGACCTATAATAAGAAGCAGACGGCCCTTACCGAGGATGGCCAGGACGTGATCAAGGCGTTCAGCGATGTGCTGAGCAATGAAGGCCGCGGCGGCATTACGTTCATGGCGAATCTGAACAGCTTCTCCAAGTTCCCGGACCTGGCTTCGACCGGAGATACGGGACCTAAATTCATCCTGGACAGCATGGTGAAGATGATCTATGGCAAGCAGCCGATCTCCGATTGGCCGAAGGTGCTGGAGGAATACCGTGCCAAGGGCGGGGATGAGATCATCAAGGAAGCGACGGAGCGCTGGAAGAACAAGGAGAATGTAGTAGACCGTACGAGATAACATCCAAGATAGGAAGTAGGGCATCTCCTGTTTGTTCCATATATCGTGTACAATAGATCCGATATGTAAGCGTTTTAACCCGAATGAGCGAAGGATGAAAAATCTAGGTATCCGCCGGTCTTACCATCACAGGTATCCGCTGCGGATACCTTCTTGTTCCATTCAATGTTTGCCTCATACCTTATTCTTCTACATACAGGAGGCTAAAATAATATGCGGTTGCTTATTGCTGACGACGAACCTGTAATCCGAAGAGGGCTGGTCAAGATGGCGGAGACCTACCGTCTGCAGTTTGATGCCATCGACACGGCCGTGAATGGTGAGCATGCGCTCTCCCTGATCAAGGAATTCGAGCCGGATGTACTGCTGACCGATATCCGGATGCCCCGAATGGGCGGACTGGAGCTGTGTCAGGAGCTTCATGAGTTGTACGGGCATATTCAAATTATCGTCATATCGGGTTATGGCGAATTCCAATATGCGCAGCAATGTCTGGCTTACGGGGTGAAGCATTATCTGCTAAAGCCGGTTACCGGCGTGGTGCTGCACCAAACCTTTGACGCGATTGTGAAACACCGCAATAAAGGCATTGTCTCGCTGGCTTCCTATGTCGATTGGATTGAAAATATCGGGCAGGAGATCTGGATGCTGCAGACCGAACAGCTCGATCGGCTGTTGGTCGATTGGAGGGCGCATCTGCAAGCGGCGGGACTCAGCGTCCCGCAGCTCCAGCAGCTGCTGGATGACGCAGTGGGCATGATATTCCGTCGTCTCGTCTCGAAGGGGTATATGGAGGTTTCGGTGATTGAACCGATCGGTCACCACACGGTGCAGGAGCAGCTGTTGAACGAATTTGAGTTAAGGGTCAAGCAGATGACCGCGGATCTGGTGACGCAGCGGTGGGGGAATTTCAAGAACCCGCTCGATGAAGTGAAATCGTATATCGACACGCATCTGTCCGAGGAGATCACCCTGGAGGAAGTGGCAGAGATGGCCGGTTATACGCCGACGTATTTTAGCGCAATGTTCAAGAAGATGACGGGCGATACGTTTGTCCGGTACCGGATTCACCGGCGAATGGAGCGGGCGAAGGAGCTGCTGGCCCTGCCGCATATGCGAATCATCGACGTGGCGGCGAACGTCGGTTACGAGGATTATCCCCATTTTACGAAAATGTTCAAGAAGGTAACAGGACATACGCCGACGGAATATCGGACGATGCTGGGCTTTAACGGATGAAAAATAAACTGTACCGCAAATTGTTTTTGTACTTTGTGTCCATCATTGTGCTGACTTCCTTGTTGATCGGCATCGTTACCTACACGCGCTCATCAGCTGAGCTGGATCGCCAGCTGGACCGGCATATGTCGCAAATCGTGCAGAATGCCTTAAACCATACCGATCTGTACATTAAATCCTACGACCGTACGATGATCTCCTTATTGACCAACCGGGAATTGAAGAAATTCGTAGATTTGCCTAACCCGGCGGATCATTACGAGTATTATCACATCAGCTCCACGATCAAGGATACGGTATTCCGTCCCCTCATGGACCGGGGGCCCGAGCTGCTGACCATGTATCTCCTGTCTTACAACGGAAATGCCACGTATAGCTTCGGTTCTGATTTTACGGCACCGGTATTCAGTGCAGAGGAGAAGGCGAAGCAGCTGAAAGACCTCCGCAATACCACAAAAGATGAAAGCGGTCTCATGATTCATACGGAGAGTATTATACCTGGACGTAGCGGCAGTGTGGTACGCATGACGAGACTGATCAAGGGCTTATCCTCCACAGCGGAAAAAGGCGTGCTAGCCATGGAAGTGCGTTCCCAGGAGTTATCCTCTCTCTGGAAGGGAATTGATCTGGGCGAACGCGGATACTTCTATATCGCGGATGCCAGCGGCCATGTCGTCTACCAGCCGGAGGGACTGGAGCATAACGCCTCGTCGCCGGCCGAGGATCCGAAGCTGACGGCCGCCATCATGGGCGCAGACGAGGAATCCTTCAAATATACGACGGCCGATGGAGAGCAGAGAGTGTTCATGTCGCGGATGTCTCCCTATTCCGGATGGCGTCTGGTTGCTTCGTTGCCGCTGGAGGAGTGGCGCAAACCGATAGCCAGCATTCGTTCTACGGTCTGGACGATCGGCTTGATCAGTCTCATTGCAGCTTGTCTGCTTGCTTACCGTTTCACTCGTTCCATTACCCAGCCCATCCAGACGATTATCCGCGGGATGCGCCAGACGGAGCAGGGGCGGTGGATTCCCTTGGAGCTTCCTAAACGCGAGGACGAGCTGACGGAAATGATGCAGCGGTATAATCTGATGGTGACCCGATTGTCGGAGCTAATCGAGCGGGTATACGAGACCGAGCTGCAGCAGCAGAAGACGATTATCGAACGGCAAAAAGCCGAGTTCCAGGCGCTTCAGCTCCAGATCAATCCGCATTTCATGTACAACACGCTGGAGACCATCGTGTGTTATGCCGAGGTCGAAGGCTCGTCGGAGATTACCGAAATGGTGTCCTCACTAGGTTTTATGATGCGGTACTCCTTGCTGACGTCGCTGGAGGAGATCACGGTCGCCAATGAGCTCAAGCACGTTTTGAACTACATGACGATCATGAAGCATCGGCACGATCTGGAGTTTGATCTTCGGGTTGAGGTTCCCCATGAGCTGCTCCTGTACAAAATGGTGCGGTTGACGCTCCAGCCCTTGATTGAAAATGCATTCCAGCATGCCTTTCCGGACGGCATCGAGGCCTCGCAGCACATCATCATCGCTGCCGGGTGCGATGAAAATTCCTTCTGGGTCAGCGTGACGGACAACGGCATCGGCATGACCGATGAACAGCTGCGCGAGGTTGCGGCACGGTTATCCTATGAGTACGACCACGTGAATCACTCGCCTGAATCTTCCCTAAACCTTAGCGGTACCGGAGGCATCGGGCTGCTGAATGTGCATCGGCGGATTCAGCTGGTATTCGGTGAGAGTTACGGACTTCGTGTAACCTCGGCAGGCGAGAGAACGGGAACCACCATCCGCATGGTCATGCCGTGTCCGCCGCGTGTTTAGCACAAGGCCTGTCTCCGTATTGGAGGTCAGGCCTTGTACTTTTTGAAGTAATAGGTATAAACTTCTGAGGCTTCCCCTTCTTATCTCCCAAGACTTACTTGTTCTCCGCTTGCGGCGTCAGATGGATGGATACGCCGCCGTACACCTTGAGACGGATCTTGATGGTATCCTTGGCGCAGCGCGTTTCCGTGTGAACCTCAATGGGAGGAAGAACGGAACGATATCGATATTCGTCCGCTTCCGCTTGTTCCCGATAGATCACCGCTCGGTATGCCGTATTATCTTCAAGGAAATCCAGCGGGATATGGACGTCTCGTCCTCCGGCGGCGCAAATGGAGGTGACAAACCATTCGACACCTGATCGTCTTGCTATCGTAACGAATCGGCCCGGATAACCTTCCAGCAGCCGCGTCTCATCCCAGACGGCCGGAACAGCGGCCAGCAGCGGCATGCCCGGATGATCGGCGAAGACTGATATCGCATCCGCATAATGCTGGATGCCGGATTCAAAGAGGATGGCCAGGGCCAACTGAAGCCCTTGGGTTGTCGTGGTCCGCCTGCTGAACGTAACCGGCGTAAAGTCCATGGACCCGATCACGTTCCGCGTAAACGGCAAGGTACAGAGATGAACCGCATTAGGCCCTTCACTCTGTGCCCGGTAGTATTCCGCACCGTAAACGCCTTCTCTTGTCATCACGTGAGGCCATGTCCGGTGCTCGCCGCTTGGTTTGGTGGAACCATGAAAATTGACCATCAGCCGATGCCTGGCAGCGGATTCCGCAATGGCATCATAGACCTGGAGCGTCTCTTGATTGTCGCTGTCGAAGAAGTCGACCTTGATGCCAACGGCGCCCCAAGATGCCCACAGGCGTAATTTCTCTTCACGGAGTTCCTCCGTGTTCAGCCCTTTATAATGCGTCCACAGCCAGATGCCGACGCCGCGCGCCTTCGCGTAATGGATGAGCTGAGGCGCATCCAGCACACCCTCCCAGCCGCCGTCCACGACGCTGTATTCCCATCCCATCTCGGCGGCAAAATCCACATGCTGCCGTTGAATTTCCATATCCCCGCAGGAATCGCCTTCCGCGTACCAGGACCAGGCCGCTCTGCCGGGAGAGATCCAAGAGGTGTCTTGCAGCACGGGTGGGGGACATAAGTGAGTCGTTAGCGATGAAGACACCAGATCCCTGAGCGACCCGATGATCATGACACGCCAGGGCGTCGAGAGCGGAAGCTTGGCGGCAATCGGCGTTTCCTGATCCGGGGCGTAAGCGATGCGGAGCTTCCGGCCGTCTTGCTCATCCGCTGCGAGATGACTGGCGCCATACCTCCCGTCCACGGCTGCTTCAGTCAGCAGCAGCCAATGATCCTCTGCCGATTGGACCAGCAGCGGGAAACCGAAATGCCTTCCCCGAAGATGATCCGGCATGGCATGGTCATAGGTTCGTTCATAACACCGCATGAACGGCTGAGCCCAGACGTTGAGCATCCGGTCCTCCGGCAGATGGAAGCCGGAGAGCTCGTTCTCGAAACGAATATCCCCTTCTCCTTGCAGCTCATACCGGTATGCGACGCCGTCATGAAAAGCGCGGAAACGGATTCTCACCTGATGATTCTCTACCGAAGTCAGAAGCACTAATTCGTTTGCTTCGTAAGACTGCGATTTTTGCTTACCGGTTACAAGCTCGTAACGCTCTGTGATTGTGTTGTGCTCCACCCCTTGTATACGTATGCCTTGTTGAAGTTTGTATTGGTCGGTGATCAGCCCGAGCGGCGACCTTTCAAGAACGCGATACCGGTTGTTCATCACCGTGTAAAAAAGGGGGCCGTTAGGCTCCTGTTCCAGTGTGATATGCAGATTCCCGTCAGGTGAATGAAGCTGTGCATGAAACGGCGCTGACAGAGACTGGGATAGCTCATGATCCATAAACGAAACTCCTTCCTTGTCGCTACAAGAATGACGTATCCATTGCAGCCTCATTGTAACGGACAATGCAAAGGCTTAGCATACGGCTCCGTTCGCTCCGGGTTGTGTTTTCTTACGTTGTGTTACACCATAAAAAAACACGGCCATTCCGCAAGTTACGGCATGGTCCGGCGAGCAGCCGCTGTTTTATCATAGAAGCATATCAAGAGGCGTTTGAAAGGAGGGCACCTGTAATCGCGGGTGGATCGTAATCACTACTTATGACAAAGGATGGGTGATGATTGATGAGACAGGTACGCAAGCGTAACAGGCAGGTAAGAAGAGGAGGGTTCATACTGCTGCTGGGTATTCTGCTGTTTTCGTTCGGCAATCGGCCAATACAGGGGGAAACGGCCGCTCCGGATGTAATGGAGCGGGTCAACCTGGCATGGAATAAGCAGGCGACGGCCAGTTCCGAGATCAGCGGGCGTGAAGCAGGGAAAGCCGTTGACGGCAGCCGTGATACCTACTGGCAGCCGGCGAGCACAGACCGTGAGGACATGAATGTATACATACAGGTGGATCTGGGGAGTGAGCAGTCCTTCAACCAGGTCGTCCTGGATTTAAACCGGGGAGATCATTTGGGAACTATCGAGATCGATTACTCCCGTGACGGTGAGTCTTGGAGCAGAGCCTATGCGAAAAATGGGGGCATTCGAGCGGACGGTCAGGAAGTGATGACGTTTAATTCCGTAAGCGCTTCCCACTTTCGGGTAACGCTGCTGCTAAGCCGAAATCTCAATGTTCAGCTAAAGGAGTTGGAGCTTTATATGCAGGATGGGGATCAAGGGATTCCGTCCGATGTAACGGAGCTGGCCTTCGTGAAGCCGGATGGAACCCCTTATACCAACAATGAGGAACTGACCTTGGACATTGGAGGCACATCTGCCGTGGAGGCGCGCGGCAAACGGGGGAACGGGGAATGGATTTCGCTGCCTCAAGGCCAGGTTCAATATCACGCCGTGGGAACCAGCGCTGCGGTGACTTCCGAAGGTTCGGTAACGGGGGTCAAGGTAGGAGCGACCCGGTTATATGCGGAAACCAGCATCAACGGTCAAGGGATACGTACACCGGATTTCTGGATTGTGGTGAAGGATGATCAGGAGTTCCAGGATGCGAAATACATTGCCTTCAGCTCGTTCACGCATAAGGCGTTGGTCCAGCAGATTGGCAAGGCGGCGATCTTGGGTGATGGCGAGGAGCTGCCAGTCGTAACCATCGCTCCTAATAGGGATGGAACCGTATCCGCCAGATGGTTCAAGGACGGTCAATCCAGAGGTTCGCTGGGCACGAAGGCGCTGCAGGCAGGGGTAACGCAATCGATAACGCTTCCGGGTGGGATGAAGGTACCGGGCACGTACGAGGTGCGGATGACTTTCCAAACCACAGACGGGGGAACCTACTTCGACAGCTTGTTTTACACCGTCATGCCCAAGAAGGGAATTCCTGAAGGTCAGAGCCAAATCGCCTATACCGGAAAAGACGGTAGGATGGTATATGTCCCCGATTATAAGGGGAACCGGATCATCGATTTCTCGAACGTCGGTTATATGGGTGGCGGTGTGAAACTACCTAACGTTCAGGCGAGGATTGCCGTACAGCCGACCGGCGGGGATGATACGGCGATGCTGCAGGCGGCGATTGATGAGGTGTCCCGGCTGCCGCGTGACGCAGATGGTTTCCGGGGGGCGGTGCTGCTGAAGAAAGGCACATATCTGGTTGGCGGTTCCCTTAACATTCAGGCCAGTGGGGTCGTGCTGCGGGGTGAAGGCAAGAGTGAGGACGGCACCATTATCCGCGGCACGGGAACAACGGCCAGAAATTTGATTGTTGTCGGTGGAACGAACGGTGCCGCTGTTGTGGACGGGACGGAGACGGACGTGCAGGATTTGTACGTTCCGGCAGGATCCCGATCGTTCCATGTGCAGAATGCCTCGGCCTATCAGGTGGGCGATTCCGTCATTGTTCGTAGAATCGGTAATGACCGCTGGATTCATGAGATCGGCATGGATCATATCTACATGCGGCCAGGGACCGGGGGAACGCAGCAGTGGTCCCCGTTCAATCTGGATTTTGACCGCGTCATTACGGCCATCGACGGCAACCGGATTACGGTGGATGCTCCATTAGCGAATGCCATTGAACGTCAATGGGGCGGTGGCAGGCTGTTCAAGGCAACGGATGAATCTCGAATCGAACAGGTTGGGATCGAGAACATGCGCGCCATATCCGATTTTGATCCGAGCAAGACCGATACCAAGATGGATAACGATGTTCTGGATACCCCGTATTATTCCGATGAGGCACATGCGGAGCGCTTCATTATGATGAACAGCGTAAAGAATGCCTGGGTGCGCGAGGTGGACGGCTACCATTTCTCCTACGCCTTGGTGCAGGTCGGGCGGCAGGCCAAGTGGGTCACCGTGCAGGACAGCGAAATGTACGACATGGTCAGCGTGATTACCGGCGGTCGTCGTTACAGCTTTTTCATCCAGGGGCAATTAAATCTGGTGCAGCGCAATTATACGGAAACTTCACGTCATGCTTATGTCATTGAGAGCCGCGTACAAGGACCGAATGTCATGTACGACAATAAGGCCACTCGCGAATACAATACGAGCGAGCCGCATCACCGCTGGTCCACGGGCGGCCTGTACGACAACGTCAGTGCGCGTATCAGCGTCCGCGACCGCGGATGGCTGGGCAGCGGACATGGCTGGGCGGGAGCGAATTACGTTATGTGGAATACCGAGGGAGGGCTTGTTGCGCAGAAGCCCCCAACGGCACAAAACTATGTCATCGGACACATCCCGACGGAAGACGGTTTGAACGTGAAACCGCTCGTTCCAAACGATTATGATTCCAGACCGCGTGAGGACGGCTATTGGGAATACGCCGACCGGCATGTAGCGCTCCAGAGCCTATACGTCCAGCAGTTGACGGACCGTCTGGGTCAGCAAGCGGTGGATAATCTGGCCCGTACGCCTGTGGGCGGCGGTGCGATCGATATACCAGCGCAGCCTTAATTATATATAGCGAACAGGGGATTATCAGGGGAAACGCTGATCGTCCCCTTCTTCGCGAAGAAGGAGACGTGTATGAAGGTGGAGAGGGAGATAACAGGAAGAGATACGGAACGTTCTCACCGGAGACATCATGCGGAGCTTGATCGTGCAGGGCAGTACGGCAAGTTCGAAGCGGTAGGTGATAAAACCGCATGGCGGCAGCCTGACACATCTGAAAGTCGGCGTTTGCGGTTATGGTACGCTTCCCCGGCTGCGGAGTGGAATGAGGCATTGCCCATCGGGAATGGGCGCTTGGGCGGCATGGTTTTTGGCAGGACCTCGCTTGAGCGGGTGCAGCTCAACGAAGATTCCCTCTGGTATGGTGGTCCGGGAAGGGGAGCCAACCCGGACGCCACCGAATATTTGAGCGAGATCAGGCAGATGCTGCGGGATGGACGTCAGGCCGAGGCCGAGCATTTGGCACGGATGGCGATGACTTCATCCCCGAAATACGAGCAGCCCTACCAGCCGCTGGGCGATCTGCTGCTCCAGTTCTTGGGTGCGGAGGAAGCGGTGGAGCATTACGAGCGAGAGCTGGATTTGGAGCGGTCCATGGTGACCGTATCCTATTCTTCGCGCGGCATAGGCTATCGCAGGCAGTATTTTGCCAGTGCGCCGGATGGCGTGATGGTTGTTCGCCTGTTTGCCGATCGGCCGGGGGCGTTGACGTTTGCGGCGAACCTGATGCGACGTCCTTTTGACAGCGGAACGGAGTCGTTAGGGCACGATACCTTGCTGATGAAGGGCGAATGCGGCGCGGACGGCATCTCCTTCTGCACGGCGCTGCGTGCTGTCGCTGAGGGAGGTAACGTACGAACCATCGGTGATTTCCTCTCGGTTGAAGGGGCGGATTCCGTTACGCTGCTGCTGTCAGCCCAGACGACCTTTCGGTGTCAGCAGCCGGGCCAGGCATGTCTCGAACAGCTGGATCGTGCGGCAGGCATGTCGTTCGAACAGCTGGAAAGCCGTCATTTGGAGGAATATCGGCAGAAGTTTGAACGCTTCTCGCTAACTCTCGGTTCCAGTAAGAAAGATGTGAATAGAGCGGGCTTAACCGAAAGTGGAAATATCATTCCGAATGGGCAGGACCGACTCTTCGGTTCAGATCAAGTTGAAACTTCGAACCGAGCGGAAGACGATTTATCATCCCTGTCTACCGATCAGCGGCTGAATCTGCTGAAGGATAGAGTGAAGACGGAAGGTGCCTCTGCGGAGAAGAGCGATCCCGAATTGATTGCCCTGTACGTACAGTACGGGCGCTATTTGCTCATCTCCTGCTCCAGACCCGGATCTCTCGCAGCGAACCTGCAGGGCATATGGAATGACAGCTTCACCCCGCCCTGGGAGTCGAAGTATACAATCAATGTGAATATTCAGATGAACTATTGGCCGGCAGAGCTGCTGGGCCTGGCGGAATGCCACGAGCCGCTGTTTGACCTGATTCACCGCATGCTCCCGAATGGCCGGGACACGGCTCGCGAGATGTATGGCTGCCGTGGCTTCGCAGCGCATCACAATACCAATCTCTGGGGAGAGACCCGGCCTGAAGGAATATTGATGACCTGTACCGTATGGCCGATGGGAGCCGCCTGGCTGTGCCTTCATCTATGGGAGCATTACCGGTTTGGCGGGGATGCGGATTTCCTGCAGGAACGAGCGTATCCGGTTATGAAGGAAGCGGCGATATTCCTGCTGGATTATATGACCGTGGATGAGGAAGGCAGACGAATAACCGGTCCTTCCGTTTCGCCGGAGAACCGATTTGTGCTTCCGAACGGAGCCGTCGGCAGCCTCTGCATGGGACCCGCTATGGACGCGCAGATTGCGACGGCCTTGTTTCGGGCCTGTCTGGAGGCAGGTCAGCTTGTCGGAGATGAGGACACTTTCCTTGAAGAGCTTCAAACGGCGCTGCAAGAAATTCCGGTACCGCGGATTGGAAGGCATGGTGGGATCATGGAGTGGCTGGATGATTACGAGGAGGCCGATCCCGGACACCGGCACATCTCGCAGCTGTTCGCCCTGTATCCGGGAGAGCAAATTGATCCCGTTCAGTCACCTGAGCTTGCCGAGGCAGCGAACAAGACCTTGGGGCGACGACTTGCGAATGGCGGCGGCCATACCGGCTGGAGCCGGGCCTGGATCATCAATTATTATGCCAGGCTGCAGCGGGGCGCGGAAGCGCACGAGCATCTTGTGAATTTGCTGGCTTCTTCAACTTATCCGAATCTATTGGATTGCCACCCGCCTTTTCAAATCGACGGTAATTTCGGCGGGATTGCCGGCGTTGCCGAAATGCTGCTGCAGTCGCATTCGGGAGAGTTAAGGCTGCTCCCGGCCCTGCCCTCGCAGTGGAGCAGCGGTGAGGTGAAGGGCCTTCGTGCCCGCGGCGGCTTTGTTGTCGACATGTGCTGGGAGGAAGGTGAACTGACCGAGGTGAAGATTCGCGCCGATAGGGCGGGCGAATGCAGGCTATGGTCCCGTTCATCGCTTGTCCTCATAGAGGAGAAACGGCTTGGAGAGGTTATGCTGACGAGTACCACGATATCCGGAGGAGCGTATTGCTACTCGTTCTTGATGCAGCAGCAGGGTGCCAGCTGTAGCTGGGGAAGGTCTGTGAGGGAGCAAATATAATGTTATAATTTGGATTGTACATACACACCTTGAGTGGGCGCACTCCTCTGTAAAGGAGGTTGTGCGATGAACGTTTCGTTCGGTGAAGTGATAACCTTCGGGATTTTCCTGCTGGCATTGCTGACTTACATCGATAAACGACGAAAGTAACCCACTCCTAAGGTTGGCGCCTAAGTGGGTTACTTTCTCATTCCTGACTTGATCTTGGAGGAGAAATCCTACTCAAGATGTTTGTACAAAGGAGTAGCCATAGGCCGGCTGCTCCTTATTGCTATTCTTATCTTATCATACCCCTTTCTAGACCTCAATAACGGATCGATTGCACAAAATACTAGTGAAAAGTTATGATACTTGCTGCGATTGAGTCCTCAAGACTACACTAGTATCATAATGAAATAGACAAACATGAAAGGGGGGACTGCCTTGAATCAGGCAAGTGGAAAGACGCAATTGGCGACGTTTGCGGGCGGGTGTTTCTGGTGCATGGTTAAGCCGTTTGACGAGCTTCCCGGTATCCTTTCCTTGGTTTCGGGTTACACGGGCGGCCATACGGAGGATCCAACCTATGAGGAAGTGGGAACGGAGACGACGGGTCATTACGAAGCTGTGCAAATCCGGTTTGAACCGGATGTATTCCCGTACACAAGGCTCCTGGACATCTACTGGCGCCTGATTGATCCAACGGATGCGGGAGGCCAGTTCATGGACCGCGGGGCGTCGTACCGGACCGCGATTTTTGTTCATCATGAAGAGCAGCGCGTGCAGGCGGAAGCCTCCAAGCGAGATCTGCAGCAAAGCGGGCGGTTCAAGGGAAAGATCGTGACACCGATCCTGCCGGCAGGACCCTTCTATCCCGCAGAGGATCTTCACCAGAATTACTATAATACCCATCGTTATGACTACAACCGGTATTATGAGGGCTCCGGCCGAGCTTCTTTTGCCGAGCGGCATTGGAATCGGAAGCAGGACAAGGCAGAACTGGAGGGACGTCTTACTGCGCTCCAGTATGCAGTGACACAAGAAGGCTTGGATGAGCCTGCTTATGATAATACGTATTGGAATAACACAAGCCGGGGGATTTACGTGGACGTGGTGAACGGAGACCCGTTATTCAGCTCAACCGACCAATATGACGCCCGAACGGGATTGCCGGCTTTTATGAAACCTCTGCATGAGGGATATATCAGCAAAAAAGGAGATCTTCGCGGCGGCAAGGTACGCACTTCGCTCTATGGCAGATTGTCCGGCTCTTACCTCGGTCACCTGTACCATGACGGGCCTCCGCCTGGCGGTTTGCATTATCAGATAAACTCTGCGGCGCTGCGTTTTGTGCCGGAGGAGGAGATGGTTCGGGAAGGGTACGGTGAATTCGCGCGGCTGTTTGAGTAGAGCAAGCCGGCAGATACCGTTTTCGTCAATATGTCGCTCCCCATGTTCTTCGTAAACTTCCCCTATACTTATTCTCTCCCATCCACTCCACATATGGCTCCGGTACAATACCTATTAGGCAAGACTCATGCTTGCGTCTAGTGCGGAAAGGGGTGACGTTGTTGAATACGATTCATATTCACAATGGTGTACAGATGAGAGGGCTTGTTACTTAAGTTGAAGTGAAGTCCTCTTTAGGCTGTAGTGGGAGGAAAAAGAGTAGATGATGAAGTTAACGACGATGGTTCGTGGTGTTCGCGGAGATGCTGTAGCACGCGAGCTCATCCGCAACTGGGAGTTTGACGAAGGAACGCTGAAATTCTGGCGGGCCAGCTCCAACTTTGTGTATGTTTTTGAGAGTGATGGAGAGCGACATTTCCTCAGGTTTAATTATGAAGAGGAGAGCACGGTCGAGCAGATGACGGCCGAGCTGGAATTCATGCGGTATCTGATAAAGAACGGATACCCTTGCGTCACGCCGGTTTCGTCCGTAGACGGCAATTGGATCGAAACGGTTCAGGCGCCCGAGGGGCATTATCACGGCGTTGTGTTTTCCGCTGCTGCAGGGATTGCATTAGATGGCAATCTCACGGCGACCCAGTGCAAGGATTGGGGAAAATCGCTCGCGAGGCTGCATACGCTTTCTAGCGAATATGAACCGGGGACCGTAAAGCGAAAAAGCGCAGAGGACATCTTGCGCATGATCGATCAGGTGCTGCAGCGGCATCCCGAGGAGCAGGATGCTGTAGAGGAGCTTCACCGGGTTAGCCTCTGGCTGCAATTCATGCCATCGTCGAGACAGACGTATGGCCTAATCCATTATGACTTTCAGTTGGATAATATCTTTTATGAAGCAAAGGAACACTCGTTCCGCGTGATCGATTTTGACGATGCCATGTACCACTGGTTTGCGATGGATATCGTGACGGCTCTTGCGGATACCGAGTCGGAGGATGAGAAACGGGCTTTCCTGAGAGGGTATCGTTCCATCCGCAGTTTGGATCACGAGTTGGAGGGCGAGTTTCCAAGATTTCGCCGATTCGGTCGGCTGTACGGATTTGCCAGAGTGCTGCGTTCCCTGGAGGACAGCGATTTGACGGATGTTCCCCCTTGGTATGAGGGGCTACGGATGAAGCTGCTGCGCTACTGCGAGAACGATAGGCAGGGGTTTAGGAAGCCGTGGTAAAGGTCCGAAAGTAGTGAAGGAGACAGTCGCTTTGGGATGATCGAGCCGGATAAGCACATCGCTTACGCTGGTCATCGACTGCGAGGCTTACGTGACCGTGTCGCCAGTAGGGACACGATATTGCGGCCGCTCCGGCCAGGCATTGCAGCTATATAACAAAAAGGTTAGGCAGAGGGCATGAGTGCCCGATCTGCCTAACCCTTTTTTCTTAAACGTCAACCATACAAATACGATTTCACATCCGGCCCGAGGTAGGCTCTCCATACAATGAGATTGTAAGGATCGTCCCAGTCGATGTTCTGCGGCTCCTCGAACATGCGGTGCAGGCGGTTATTGTTGAAGATGATCGAGCCGCATTGGTCAAAAGCCACTCCGTCTACCCACAGCATTCTGTCATCGGACAGCAGCTTGTTGAACGAGCGGGTGTACGGTGAATAGTAACCGATCCCTTTGCCTTCGAGCATGGTGTAGAACACATGGCCTTTATTGTCGGCATGCATGCCGTCGGTTGTCGTTCCTTTGCTGCCCAAGGTCTGAACGGAATCCCGGATGATCGCATCGGGAATATTGAAATTCCGCAGCAGCCCTGTATCGATAGCGTACAGATTGCGTCCCGTTACCTGGCAGTAGAATAGCGTTCCGCGATCCGCGGATAGTGCTATGCCATCGGCGCCGACCCGAATCGGCTTGCTGCGGTATACCGGCTCGGTATCGATCTCAAACCGGAAACGGGGCACGTCCTGCGTACTGTAATGACTGTCAAGGACGCGACGAAATTCCTTTGTTCTCATATTGTAGACGATGATTCCCCCATAAAGCGGATGGTCCGGCCAGCCGGAGCCCGAATCGGTAATATAGGCATAACCGTTTCGGTTATCTACCACGATGTCGTTTAGAAACGACGTACGGGGCGGGGCGATATCATCCGGAATGATAATGGAATCGAGCAGGCGGTTAGCGCTCAGATCCCAGATGACCAGCTTTTGCGAGCCCTCGGGGGAAGTATCATATGCGATTTTTCCTTGATCCAGAATCCACATCCGATGATGTTCATCGATCTCGTAACCAAGGACGGATTGCAGCATCCGCACATCTCCCGGCGTATTCCACTCCCAGCTTGGAAAAGCCTCCAGCACAGGCTTGCCGTTCACCATCACAATGGTATTCAGCGTAGCGGGAATGCCTTCCGCCCAGCGCGGAACCGATACGTAGAAGCGTCCCTGCCGGTCTACTTTGATGCCTGCGGGCATGCAGTGCTTCCAATGCTGATGCTCCTCGAATCGCTGCTTCATTGCAGGATTTGGGAAGTTCCAGTCCAGGCGGTTCCAGTGGAAGAGCATCTGGTACGGACTTGTATAGCCATGGACTTGCTTGCAATGAGGGGCGGCAGGCTTCTGCCACTGGCCCCCCATGGAATAATGCGGTACAACCATTTCAAGACCTCCCGATCACATGCTCGGTTCATCCATTACGGCAGCGAAGTGTATCCTTCGCGCGTAGTCCTCTGAGTTAGTTATATGCCCAGAGAGATGGATTGGCGCCGAATATATTTACGAGAGAGGTCTTGTTTCAGATTGCCTGTTACACTTGCAGAACCTTAATCAGATTCGTGTTACCGGATTGACCGATCGGCACGCCGGCAGATAATACGATAATGTCGCCTTTTTCGATGTAACCTGTCTTGATGGCATTGCGGGTCGCGGATTCGAACATTTCGTCCGTCGTTGTGACTTTGTCGCCTTTTACCGGAATGACACCGGAGAGCAAGCAGATCTTGGCCAGCACTTCTTCATGCTGCGTGACCGCGATAATCGGTGCTTTTGGCCGATACTTCGAAATCATCCGCGCCGTAAATCCGCTCTCCGTTGCCGTAATGATAGCTTTGGCATTCAGCACGAGGGAGGAGCTAACCGCACCCTGACTAATAACCTCGGTAATATCGGCTACTTGCTGTCTGGATTTGAAAGCGAATTGATCTTTATAATCGATCATCGTTTCGGCCCGGCGAGCGACTGCCGCCATCGTACGCACGGATTCCACCGGATATTTGCCTGCAGCGGATTCGCCCGAGAGCATGACAACGTCAGCGCCCTGGATCACGGCATTAGCCACGTCGCTCACCTCGGAGCGGGTTGGACGGGGATTGACTTGCATCGATTCCAGCATGTGCGTGGCCACGATGACCGGTTTGCCGGCCAGGTTGCATTTATCGATCATTTCTTTTTGCATCATCGGCACTTCTTCGATCGGCACTTCGACGCCAAGGTCGCCGCGGGCAACCATGATTCCGTCGGATGCTTTAATGATGTCGTCGAGGTTCTCCATGCCCTCTCCGTTTTCGATCTTGGAGATGATCTGTACATGCTCCGCGCCGCGTTCCTTCAGGATGCTGCGAATTTCCCGGATATTATCGCCATGGCGCACGAAAGAAGCGGCAATGATCTCAATGTTGTTCTCCAGTCCGAACCCGATATGCATGACGTCGCGTTCGGTAACCCCGGGCAGCGTCGTTTTGATCCCAGGCAGGTTGACGCCTTTGCGCGGTTTGAGGACGCCGCCGCTGATGATTTTGCAAAGAATGTCCGGTCCGTCGACGCGAATAACGTTCAGGTCCACGAGGCCGTCATCGATCAAGATACGGTCGCCCGGCTTAACCACTAGATTTAATTCGGCATAATTGACCGAGATGCGTTGTGCATCGCCCAGAATTTCTTCGGTAGTCAGGATCAGCTCCTCACCTGGCTTTAGCGTGCAGGAAGCCTCTTTCAGCTTGCCGATCCGTACTTCGGGTCCTTTAATGTCCATCATGATGGGTACATACGTGTTTAATTCGGATGCGGCTTGGCGAACATTCCGAATGCGGGTCACGTGATCCTCCGGCTCGCCATGTGCCATATTCAATCGGGCGACCGTCATACCCTCCTGAATCATGTTCTTTAACAGCTCGATGGAATCGCACGCGGGTCCCATCGTACAAATAATTTTTGTTTTTAGCATGGCTGTTTGTTCCTCCTTTGTAGTTGCACTCTTCATTTTTTTACAGCATTCGAGCTTTATTCAAACTCCCTAATGATCACATTGTAGCCTGTCTTGTCGAATCGTGATATGAACTATAGTACAATGAATGGATTATAGTATTGCAATTGAGGTGGGTTATGATCACTCCGGTTGAAGTAAGGCAAATGAGTGGTGTCGACTGGTATGAAGAAGCTGACAATGAGAATAGAGCATGGCGCTTAAGCCTTATGACATATGGAAAATGCGTATATTGGGTGAATGGCGATAAGCAGATTATGGAGAAAGGGGAATTGCTGCTTATTCCAGCCGGTGTTCCGTATTATGGCAAAAGCATCCCTACCGTGACGCACACGCAGATCGTCGTTCAATGGACGGAAGGTGCATCGACGGAATTATCCGTGCTGGATCGGAAAGAAGCCTTGAAGTTTAAACCGGGTGGTTATGAGTTGATCCGCGAACGGTTGAAGGTGATCCATCAGCAGTGGCAGGAACGCCCATCTTATTATGTTTTGATGATAGAAGCATTATTGACAGAAGTGTTGATTTATATCAGTCGTGAACTGGACAAGGGCGTCATCACGCCGGAGAAGCACTTGCATGTGGAACGGATGAAGTCCTATATTGAGCGGCATTACCGTGAGAAAATAACGAAAGAGGAGCTGGGCGATGCCATCGGCAAAACCCCGAATTACGCAGCGGTCCTCTTTAAAAGCGTGACGGGGCAGACCATCAGCCAGTACGTGCACGCCCAGCGGATGAAAAGGGCAGTATATTTGTTAACGGAATCGCAGCTGACGGTACAGGAGATTGCCGTATTTCTCGGATACCAGGACCTCTCCTACTTCTATAGAATTTATAAACGGGTCACCGGCAGCGCGCCATCGGATTTATTGAATGAGCGTCCACGAACCGTATAGGATATATCAACGAAAAAAAGAGGGCTTTCGCCCTCTTTGGGTGATTGCTATTTTATTGAGCAGCGTCATTTTCGAATAACTGCTTCACATACTGCCGCAGTTTATTTTTATCTACGCCGAGCACTTGTGCCCGGCCGACTTTCTCGTTTGTCAGCAGGGAGAATGGGGGGAGCTGCTGTTGGTCGATTTTATCCAAATTCACATCAAAACCCAGAGCCATCAGCTTCAGCATTTCTTTGGGGCTTAAGTCGGTTTCAATGTATGGCGCGATGGAATCAAGGATGCTGGGCAGCTTGATTAATGAGCCCGTGGTCTGCATTTTCTTGGCAACCTCCGTCATGAGAATCCGCTGTCGTTCCGTACGGGCAAAATCGGATCTCGCATCGTGCCGGAACCGGACGTATTGGAGCGCCATTTTGCCGTCGAGATGCTGCAGCCCTTGTTTTAAATCGATGTCGTACATATGCTTGTCCGCTTTGCTTGTGTAATACATGTCTTTCTCAACCTCGATATCGACTCCGCCAATGGCATCGACCAGGGCGATGAATCCGACAAAATCGGTGTAAACATATTTATGTATGGGCAGGTCCAGCAGATCACTGATGGTTTGTCTGGTCAGCTCGATTCCGCCGTAAGCAAATGCCGAATTCAGTCGTCCTTTCCCATGGCCGGGGATGTCTACATAGGTGTCCCGCAAAATCGAGAATAAATGGGCTCTTTTCGTGACAGGATCGATGGAGGCCACCAGCATGGTGTCGGATCTGCCGGCATCGTCTCCCCGGGAGTCTCCTCCAATCAGGAGAATATTCATGCGTTCTTTACCTTCCCACTTGGGTATTTCGATGATTTCCTCCGACACGGCGCCCGAGGTTTCCGCCTGCTCCGCCGAATTCGAAGCGGTCGAAATTTGGTTTGAGAATTGTATGATAGCGTAGGTATAGTACGAGATAATCCCCAAGATTCCAACGGATAATAAGAGCATGGTGTATTTTAACCATTTCCTTTTCATAGTTCCTATAACATCCTTTCTGTTTTACTAACTGCATAATTGACCATTCTAGCAAAATAACGAACAAAAATCATATTTTCTCGTGAGAAGCGAGATTAAAGATTCCATAAACCTCAAAAGAAATGACTTCGTTGACTCTCCTCCAAGGGGAGACCTTAAACTGGAAATCGAAGGAGGGAACAACAGTATGTTATACACGGTAAAAGAGGTTTCAGAGCTGTCCGGGGTTACTATTAAAGCGCTGCATCATTATCATAAACTCGGTTTGCTCTTGCCTGCCGAGATCAGCGAGGCGGGATATCGCTTGTACGGCTCGGATGAGCTGGAGCGATTGCAGCACATTCTGTTTTACAGGGAAATGGACTTTCCGTTGGAACAAATCAAGGTACTGATGGAGGAAACCCCTGAGCGGCGGAAGATGCTGTTACTACAGGAGAAGCTGCTGATGGATCGCGCAGATCGATTGAAGGCAATTCTAAAAACCTTAAGAACATCCTTAACCAGTACGGAGGAGGGAAAGCGCATGGAGCCCCAAGATTTGTTCAAAGGCTTTGAAAGTGAAGAAGAATGGAAGGATGCATTGACAGAGCAGAATCAACATCTGAAAGAGCGGTATGATGTGGATTTGCTTGAGGGTGAACCTGTCGATGTTTCAAGCATGAACGAGCAGGCAAGGGAAGCGGCTGCTTTTATGGCAGGCATGGCGAATGCGTTGAAAACGGGGATCAAGCACGATGATGTGCGAGTACGGGATTCGATTCGGGATCATCTTCGGTTTATGAATGAGCAGGGCCATTCCTTTACGGCTGCAGATTTTGCGGATCAATCGAGGTTTTTCCTGAGTGATGACTTTCATCTCCGGATGCTGGAGGAGCAGCAGACGGGGCTGGCCTATTATCTGCATGCGGCTGCGGAGGCGTATGCGCATCTGACGTATTTAGGGTGATTAAGCCGCGCGGGTCGCGGCTTTTATTCTTTTTAAGGGTACATAGAATCGAGATCATCATGGTGAATTACAGTTTCATATCGATCGAACCGGGTAAGAAATACTCGGACTTACCATCACTATACGAAGGAGGACGACTTTGATGTTTATTCATATGAAAGAGCTTCAATTCCGGGCAAAACCTGAGAAGCCGGATCCGGTATATGCAAGAAAGCTTCAAGAGGTGCTGGGTGGCCAGTATGGTGAAATGTCCGTTATGATGCAGTATCTTTTCCAAGGATTTAACTGCCGGGCAGACCGGAAATATCGGGATATGCTGCTGGATATCGGAACCGAGGAGATTGGTCATGTCGAGATGCTGAGTACGATGATAGCCCAGCTTCTTGACGGTGCTCCTGCGGATCAAGTCGATGAAGCGGCGAAGGATCCGTTGATTGCCGCCGCACTCGGAGGCATGAATCCTCAGCATGCCATCGTATCGGGATTGGGCGCGACGCCGACGGACAGCAACGGTTATCCCTGGAACAGCAAATACATCATCGCGAGCGGAAATCTGTTGGCTGACTTCCGTGCGAATCTGAACGCGGAGTCCCAAGGCTTGCTCCAGGTCGTACGCTTGTACGAGCAGACGACGGATCCGGGTGTCCGAGACATGTTGTCCTTCATGATAGCCCGCGATATCATGCATCAAAATCAGTGGCTGGCCGCGATCGAAGAGATTGAGGCCATTGAAGGCCCGATTGCTCCTGCTTCGTTTCCGCGCGAACGTGCCGTAGAAGAAGCTACCCGCCAGTTCATGAATTTCTCCGTAGGCGAGGAGAGCAGTGCGGGACGCTGGGCGAACGGACCGCTGCCAGACGGTACCGGCCATTTCGAATACGTGGCAAATCCGACAGCATATGGCGACGCCCCCGTATTAAATCCTGCCGCCAAACACCAGCATTCCACGCTTGGCACAGGTCCATATGTGGTGAATGAAGGAACCCAGAAGTAGTGTTTAATATTTTAGAGATGGGTTAAATACATGACATAGCAGCAACAAAAAACAACTTAGGAGTGATGAACAATGGCTAACAACAACGGTAGCAAAATGAGCAGAGAAGAAGCGGGACGCAAAGGCGGCGAAGCAACGGCCAAGAATCACGACAAGGAGTTTTATCAAGAAATCGGCCGTAAAGGCGGAGAAGCCACATCAGAGTCCCATGATAAGGAATTCTATGAGGAAATCGGTCGCAAGGGCGGAGAATCCAGAGGCAATCAAAACAATAACGATTAAATCAATCTACAATCCAAAAATAGCAAGCTTTTAAAAAGCAGCGGCGGTTCTCGTTGAAAAAACGGAATCCGCCGCTGCTTTATTTTTGAGCTAACCGTAACCGCTGAGCCCGGCGTGTGCCGGACGCTGTCAGGCTATCTTGAATTTAAGTCCATCGCGCCGCCCACAGCTTCATTTCCTTGCAGATGACATGCAGGTCCATGCCTTTCGGCGTCAGCGTGTATTCCACCGTAACCGGAACGGTAGGGAATACTTCGCGTTCAAGCACGCCCTGTTCCTCCAGATGGCGAAGCGTCGTGGTCAGTGCCCGCGGACTGACATTCGGGATTTGCCGCTGCAGCTCGCCGAATCGTTTCGTGCCCCCAAAGAGCTCGCGGATGACGAGAAATGCCCATTTCCCGCCTAAGACCAGCAGCGTTTTTTCGATATTACATTCGATATGATCGGGAGTTTTCGGTATGTAACTGCTCGATTTATTACCCATAACGGTAGGCTCCTTCCGGTATTCTATTAACTATACTCAAGTATATCAGCTATCCTTCTTATAATATAGTGAAGAACATTTCACTTCTTCCCTGAGAATAGGAACTACTATAAAATAGCAAATGTAGCATCCAAGTTATTCTATTGAAGGAGGATTTGCCATGAAATACAGAAGATTAGGACGTACAGGTCTCAAGGTCAGTGAGATCAGCTTGGGAAGCTGGCTTACATATGGTGGTTATGTTGAACGCGAGAATGCGGTCAACGCGATTAAAACGGCCTATGATCTTGGCATTAACTTTTTTGATACGGCGAATGTCTACGAGAAGGGCGCAGCCGAAGTGTTGGTTGGCGAAACCTTGAAAGCGTATCCGCGCGAGTCTTACGTGCTGGCGACCAAGGCATTTTGGCCCATGGGCGATGGCCCGAACGACCGCGGCTTGTCCCGCAAGCATATTATGGAGCAGGCGCATGCCAGCTTGAAGCGGCTTAACCATGATTACGTGGATATTTTCTACTGCCACCGTCATGATCCGGAAACGCCGCTTGATGAGACGCTTCGGGCGATCGATGACCTCGTCCGCCAGGGGAAGGTGCTCTATGTCGGCGTCAGTGAATGGCAGGCATCGCAAATCGCGGAAGCGTTGACGGTAGCGGATCGCTACCTGCTCGACCGCATTGTCGTTAACCAGCCGATCTACAATATGTTTGAGCGTTACATCGAAAAGGAAATCATTCCGCTGAGCGAGCGTTCCGGGATTGGGCAGGTGGTATTCTCACCGTTGGCACAAGGTCTGCTGACAGGTAAGTATACCTCCGCTTCCGATATTCCAGAGGACAGCCGTGCCGCGAAGCTGGAATGGATGCGCAAAGGCATTACCGAGGAGAAAATCGCGAAGGTTCGCGAGCTGGAGAAGATTGCGGCAGAGCTTGAGGTATCCGTAGGTAATCTGGCGCTTGCCTGGATTCTGCGCCAGCCGAACGTAGCCAGTGCGCTTGTCGGCGCAAGCCGTCCGGAGCAGGTAACCGAGAATGCGAAGGCATCCGGTATCGAGCTTAGCGAAGAGGTTCAGGCTCGGATTGAAGAGATTTTGAAGTAGGGAGTCATGCTAAAACACATAAAGCCTTCTCAACAATTCGTTGAGAAGGCTTTATTACGTTGTGTTTACCCCAACCGATAAGTCGCGAACGGCTTGGCATGCACAAAGTCGTCGCTGATTTCATCCAGGCTGGAACCCAGTGCCTCATCGACCTCAATCTCCAGGCTCTTCAGGTTATCGTCCAGCTGCTCGGTTTTCGTAGCGCCGACAATAACGGTCGAGACGGCAGGGCGATTCATCAGCCAGGCTAGGGACAGGGCGCTTGGGGAATGACCATGCTCTGCAGCCAGCTGACTGACCTGCTGCCCGAGTTTCAGATTGCGATCTTCCAGGAAGCGATTGAAGTTGGGGTCCGTTTCCGCACGGGAGCCGGCAGGCGTGCTTGCGCCCTGACCGTATTTGCCGGTGAGAATGCCGCCGGCCAGCGGGAAATACGGGATGATGCCGACGCCCTGATCAAGGCAGAGGGGGACTAGCTCTAGTTCCGGCGTCCGGTCGGCGAGGGAATAACTCGTTTGGGTGGATACATACCGGGTGTATCCGCGCAGCTCGCTGATCCCAAGCGCCTTCATAATTTCCCAGGAGGCATAGTTGGAAGCGCCGATATATCGGACCTTGCCCGATGTTACCATGTCGTCCAGCGTACGCAAGGTTTCCTCAAGGGGAGTATTGGGATCAAACGTATGGATCTGATACAGGTCCACATAGTCGGTTTTCAGCCGCTTCAAGCTGTTCTCCAGCTCTTGCTGCAGATGATAGCGGGAGGAGCCTCGTTCGTTCGGCCCTTGGCCGTTCACAAGACCGGCTTTCGTAGCTAATACAACGTTATGGCGTTTGCCGGCAAGCGCTTGTCCAATGATGCGCTCGGATTCCGAACCCGCGTAAATATTGGCGGTATCGATGAAATTGATGCCATGATCCAGTGCATGGTCTATGATGCGGGTGGATGTTTCTTGATCGGCTCTTTTGCCAAAAGCATTCGTTCCAAGACCGAGCACCGAAACCTTCAGTCCGCTGTTGCCAAGACGACGGTAGTTCATCTTGATCCACTCCTTTATGTATAGATTTCCTATAGTATAAACATGTTCCCGGAATCGGTTCAAATGGATCGAGCGCGAAAGAAAGATATAGATGTAAGATTCTACATCTTTTTTCGACAATATCTAAAAAAAGTGATTAACTTCCATCCCATCAAATGGTAATATGGTCTTAGGAGAAAAGATTCGGATTAGCCATGGGATATACTACATAAGAACTACTTCAGATGTTGGAGTACGACTTCTTTTTTCACTAATCGTTGGAGTGTGAATCATGAAGATTTATCTGAAAAATGATGCTGGGGTAACTAAACAAGTAAAGGTAGGCTTTAGCTGGACGACGCTGTTCTTTGCCTTCTTCCCGGCTTTGTTTCGAGGCGATCTGAAGTGGGCAGTAATCATGTTTATTATCTCTGCCGTCGTCGGTCCATTTACGTTGGGAATAGGAGCTTGGATTAGCGGAATCATATTCTCATTCGTGTATAACAAGATTTACATTAAAGAACTGTTGGAAAAGGGGTATCGCCCTGCCACTGAGGAAGCTCGAGTGGTTCTCGAGAGTAACCACATTATTGCGAGAGTAGCATAGTTTTATTTCATGCATAAAGCCTGGACCCTGAGTGAATCTTTCATTCAAAGCTCCAGGCTTTACTGTTTCTTTAGCCTAATCGATGAAGAAGTTTGTGACTAAAATCTAAAGTTGCGCAAATAGCCTTAGGGCTCCTTGCGATTGGCCAAATATTACGATAGGATAGTTACGTACGATTTGGAAGGGGGATTATCATATGAATGAAGCGATTTTTAACCAATTGGATTTTGCCAGAGGAGCGACACTAAAGTCGATCGAAAATGTAACGGAGCAAGAGGCTGATATCATCCCGGAAGGATTTGCGAATAGCATTCGCTGGAACTTGGGACATATCTACACCGTGCATGAGCAGTTCGCTTTTGCAACGGCCGGCGAGCAGCCCCGTCTTCCGGAAGGATTCGAGGCTTGGTTCGCAACCGGAACCAAACCTGCCGATTGGACGTCGAAGCCGCCTGCACTGTCCGAACTGGTGGAGCTTTTGCAGGAGCAAACGACCCGTATCCGCGAAACCTTCTCGAATCGCCTGGACCAAGCGTCGGCTCATCCGTTGACGATCGGTCCCTTGACGTTCCAAACCGTGGGAGAATTCCTTGTGTTCAGCTTGTATCATGAAGGAATGCACACGCAGACGATCAAGGCTTACAGAAAATTGATAAAGTAATACGATGAACACGAAACGATAGAAGGATTGCGCATCCCTTCTATCGTTTTTGTTTGTCGCTGCGGTGATCGATCCTTATAATGGAATCAGCACAGATGGGATCATCGATTGGAGGATATGACGATTATGGCGATTGAAATCGAACGCAAATACCTTTTGGAGGCTTACCCGGAAGACTTGATATCGGAAGGAACCATCGTGGTCGAAAAAGAGCAGTTCATCGAGCAGACGTATTTGGCGCTGGATAGGGATCAGGAGCTTCGGGTCCGCAAAATAACGGATTTGAAAACGGGTCAGCTTGAATTCACCCATACGTTCAAAAAAGGGTGGGGGATTGCCAGGGAGGAAGTGGAGTACGCGATTTCCGAAGGACTCTATGACCAAGTGGTGAAGGCACATGGCGCAATTCCGCTGACCAAGAGACGGGTAACCGCCCGATGGGGCAGCACGATCATCGAAATCGATGATTATGCGCAGATAAGCTTGCTGGTGCTGGAAGTAGAGTTTCCTTCCATGGAAGCTGCAGATGGCTTTGTCCCGCCGGCATGGTTCGGACAAGATATCAGCACGGATAAACAATACAGCAACAAGAAGGTATGGCGGGATCTGCAGCTGCAAGCAGGCAGGGGAGCCTAACGGATATAGTCACGAAAGGAATGGCCGACATAGGAAACGCATGCAGCTAGGATGTGGATACTGCGCTTTCTCATATGATTGTAAGAAAGGCTCTTCGCGGGTGGTCATGTTTGATCGCTCGCAAGAGCCTTTTTTATGGCATTCAGCCAAAATCCTGTAGTAAGGCGAACAATATTTGACGATTGCAGGGTGTTTTGAGCAGCGATCGACTTTTTTTGACAAGAGTATTGTAAACGGTTTATTATTATAATATAATATTATCATGATAATTAATTATTATATCGCAAGTGATGACACACATAAAACATGACGGTTTATCAGAGAAGGGAGAGGCTCTTCATGAATGGAAACCAGCAGCTGCTTGAAAGCTATTTTCCGATTGCTTCTTTTATCGCGGCGATCATCGGACCTCAATGCGAGGTGGTCGTTCACGATATCAGCGATCCGGAACGCTCCATCATCTTTATCGAGAACGGCCATATTAGCGGACGCAGGGTCGGCGATGCCTCGACAGACCTCGTATTGAAGATTTTGAAGGCGGAGGCCTACCGCGAAGAGCAGTTCATCGCGAACTACAAAGCTTCCAGCGCGCGGGGGCAGACCTTCCGATCGTCTACGTATTTTATTAAGAACGGGAGCGGCGAGCTGGTCGGCCTTATGTGCCTTAACATCGACATCACGCATATGGAGGTTGCGGCCGACTGGATCAACAGCATTTTGCAGGGAGGATCGCTTACGCCGCCGGCAGCCCTGGATGCACCCAAGGAGGACAAGCCGTCCACCGAATACCTGCAGGGGAACGTGGACGATTTGCTTCAGCACATCATCCAGACCGTCCTAGGCAAAATCAGCATTCCGGCGGACCGTTTATCTTCGAACGAGAAGATCGAGATTGTGAAGGAATTGAACGAGCAGGGCGTATTTCTGCTGAAGGGCGGAGTTTCCAAGGTTGCCGCGGCTTTATCCATATCGGAGCCTACCGTGTATCGCTATTTGCAGAAGCTGAAATAAGCGGCTTGTACCTTAATATTCAAGTAGTGCATCTTGAAACAATGGAAGGTGACATCATGACATATAACTTTGACAAGGTCGTCAGCCGGTTTGGCACGAACAGCGCAAAATGGGACGGGATGGCGCAGAGCATGGGGAGCGACATGATCGCTCTCTCCGTGGCGGATATGGATCTACCGGCTCCGCCCATGGTGGTAGATAAGGTGGCAGAGGCAGCGCGTCACGGCATTTACGGATATACCGATCCGTTTCCGCCTTACTTCGAAGCTGTCCGTACCTGGCTCGATAAGGCCTATGACTGGCAGGTCGAGCCCGATTGGATCGTATTTTGTCCGCGCATTGTGCAAGCCGTTTCGGTCATTATTCAGAATTTCACGGAAGCCGGAGACGGAATTCTTGTCCACACGCCTGTTTATCAGCCCGTTGCGAAAGCGGTTACGCTAAATGACCGGATATTGGTTGAAAGCCCGCTAAGGCTTGTAGACGGAAGGTATGAGATCGATTTTGACGATATGGAACGGCGGATGCAGGAAGGGGTCAAGATGGTCCTGCTCATATCCCCTCACAATCCGGTGGGCCGCGTATGGACGAGGGATGAGCTTGAACGCATGGCGAAGCTTTGCATCCGGTATGACGCACTGATCGTGTCCGATGATATTCATGCTGATTTCATTCATGAGGGACACGAGCATACCATCATCGCCAAGCTGTCCGAAGAGGTTGCGAATCGTTCCATTATCTGCACGTCACCGGGCAAAACCTTTAACCTGGCTAGTCTCGAAATCGCTAACATTATCATTCCGAATGCTGCGCTTCGGGAGCAGTTTAAGCACGGTCTGCTGCAGGCGGGGATTCATAATCCCACATTCTTCTCCGTGCCTGCACTGGAAGTCGCATACACATCGTGTGATGAATGGTTAACGGAACTTCGAGCTTATATCAAAGACAACATTGCTTATGCCCGAACTTTCATAACGGATCATATGCCTGAGCTGGCCGTGATCGAACCAGAGGGGACATATTTGCTGTGGATCGACTGTACGGCCGTGAGCAGCCATGAAAAGGATTTGGTGGAGTGGATCCAGGAAAAAGCGCGCGTCAGCGTCAGCTTCGGTTCATCCTTCGGTCCTGGCGGTGAAGGCTACATCCGGGTCAACGTGGCTGCGCCGCGCCCTGTCTTGCAGGAAGGCCTGAAGCGGCTTGCCGCGGCTTATCCGCTGCATCGTTAACAACCAAAGTTTAAGAGATCAGAAGGAATAAACTTCAAAGGCTCACCATCCTTATCTCGCAAGAAAAACTTCCGCTATATGCGGTCTGTCTTCTGAGAAGGTACGTCGATAGAGGTTTTCTTATTTACATCCAGGGGGAATGCATAATGGTTAAGCCAAAAGAGGAACGAACGATAAAGCAGCCGACCATGTTTCTGGCGCTGCTTCCGATTTTTACGATGGTGATTTTGCTGTGCCTTGGTTACGTATTATTTGAGCTGCCGCCCGAACCGCTGATTATTGTATCAGCCATTGTCGCAGGCCTGATTGCGATCAAGCTGGGTTACAGCTACAACGATATATTGGAATCCATCTCGCAAAAAATTGCGAAAACCATGCCCGCCATCCTCATTCTGATTGTGGTCGGATTTATGATCGGCGCGTGGATGGTCGGCGGTACCATCCCCATGATGATCTACTACGGCCTAAAAATCATCGATCCGCAGTTTTTGCTGATTACCGCTTTTCTCGTGACGTCCGTGGTCTCCGTATGTACGGGCACCTCCTGGGGATCAGCAGGGACAATCGGGGTTGCCTTCATGGGGGTTGGCGCCGGAATGGACGCTAATCTTGCGGCTGTGGCGGGTGCGGTTGTAGCGGGTGCTTACTTCGGGGACAAGCTTTCGCCCCTTTCGGATACAACCAACATCGCGGCTTTGTCCACTGGCGTTAATCTGTATGAGCATATCGGCCATTTGCTGTATACAACGCTGCCGTCCTTTTTCGTGGCGGGGATCGTATACGTGGTCACAGGATTGAACACGCATGTGTCCAGCACCGGGGTTCCCGAGAAGGTGACGGAGATCATGAATACGATGGCAACGATATACGATTGGAACGTGCTTTTGATCCTGCCCGTGCTGATTGTCCTGTACGGCTCGATCACCAAGAAACCTACGATTCCCGTCATGCTGCTGTCATCGTTCGTGGCCATGGCGAACGGCATGATATTTCATGGCTTTACGCTGCAAGACGTAGTGACTTCGGTTGTAAGCGGATTCGATATCGCGATGGTTCATGTTAGCGGTTTTGATCCGAACGCCGTCATTGCGGACATTCCGCGCCTCATTAACCGGGGCGGCATGAGTTCCATGATGGGGACACTGCTCATCTGTTTCAGCGCGATCACATTTGCCGGCACGATATCGCTGACCAAATCGCTGGAGCTGATTGTCGATAAGCTCTTAAAGCATGTGCGTTCCACGGGATCGTTGATCCTGGCCACAATTGCAACAGGCTTGACCATGATCGGTGTGACCAGTAACGGGCAGGTCTCCATTCTGATGCCGGGCGAGATGCTCCGTGAGGCTTACATCCGGCGCGGTCTCCATCCGAAGAACCTGGGGCGTACGGTGGAGGATTCCGCCGCCATTACCGAACCGATTCTGCCATGGACGGCAGCGGGTGCCTATATGGCCGGTACACTGGGCGTAGCGACACTATCCTATTTACCTTGGGCGGTGCTGTGCTGGACTGGCATTATTTTTGCGACGATCTGGGGTTTTACCGGGTTCGGTATTGCGAAGCTTACCCCCGAGCAGCAGGAGGAAATGCTAAAGGAATACGAAAAAGCCGCATAACGGGAACCGGAACTAGCCTCATGCGGATGATGCAGGAGCTGCATCGGTCCATTCATGCAGGATGGATCAGGAACTGTATCGCTCCAATTCATGCAGGATGAATCAGGATGGATATTTCTTTGGAACTAGGCAACAAATCATTAATATATATGCGTGAATCTATGCGCTAAAGAGGAGAGAACACCATGACACAACTAGAGAGAAAAACCATCGCAACCCAGCAGGCTCCAGGAGCAATCGGCCCTTATTCCCAAGCCGTGCAATACGGAAATCTTCTGTTTACATCCGGCCAGCTTGGTATGGATGCGTCGGGGCAATTCGCGCCGACGGTAGAAGAACAGGCGAAACGCTCCCTGCTTAACGTGAAAGCGATCCTGGAAGCTGCCGGCTTCGGCATGGAGCATATCGTCAAGACGACCGTCTTCCTGAAGGACATGAACGATTTTCAAGCAGTCAACGAGGTGTATGCTTCTTTCTTTGCCGAACCGTATCCGGCACGGAGCGCCGTAGAGGTTGCCCGATTGCCGAAGGATGGTCTTGTTGAGATTGAAGTGGTAGCCAGCAAGCCGTAATAATAAGCGCTCTTCGAGGTAACTGAACATAAAGTTATAAATGAGGTTGCAGCCAAACGGCCGGGCATTATGCCCGGCCGTTTTGTTTAA
Organism: Paenibacillus sp. GM2FR; assembly: GCF_002803325.1. Classification (NCBI taxonomy): domain Bacteria; kingdom Bacillati; phylum Bacillota; class Bacilli; order Caryophanales; family Paenibacillaceae; genus Paenibacillus; species Paenibacillus sp. GM2FR. The sequence continues at coordinate 358,590 of NZ_MKZM01000010.1, forward strand.
GCGACTGAAGTATCTTTGTTTATTTCGTACGTCCATAATGCTTCCCGTAAGACAGAACCTTATAGTACAGGCTGTGATCTTTTAACGTTTTGAGCGGATAAATTTGAGGTCTGGTGTTAACCTCGAGAATCCAGGGTCTTCCGCTTGCATCCACGGCGACATCCAGTCCCAGTTCCTTGAAGCCGCGATAGTGGCGGTCAAAATTTTTGCCCACGGCAATCCCGAGTCCCTTGAGTTCGGACTCGAGCTGCTGGGTGAAGGCCGGGCCGAAATTGGCACCGCTCATCGTCTTTTTGAACGTGCCGATGGAGCCGCCCTGATTATAATTGGTGGCGACTTTGTTCGGTTTGCCCACCTTCGTGAATAGGGCGGTGCTGACCCAGGTGCCCTGCCTAGTCTTCTGGACCATCACCCGGATATCGAACGGCTTGCCATTGCTTTTGGCCAAGCGAATTCCTTTTTGCAGGAGATAAGGTCTGCTCCCCGCAAAGCGATTCAGATCGCGGTACAATTGAGATGAGCTTGAGTACGACGTTTTCGTCGTGTTCAGCTGGCATGTGTAGCCCCTGTCTGTTTTGCGAATCCGGATAATGTTCCTGCCGCCTGAACCATCCGTGGGTTTACAGAACACTGTGGAGTAGCTAGCCAGCATGGAATTCAGGTTTTTTTTGCTGAACGGCAGCGTGTGCGGCACGTACTGCCTGAAGTAAGCATCTTCGTTTAACCATTTCGTTTTCTTCCACTTGCTTTTGATGGTACTGCTTTTATAGCTCATAGTTAAGAGGCTCACCTCTCTTTTTTTGTTCAGCATATGCGGAAAAAGTAGAGCAAGCCTCCACGATGGCCTTGAGCCAAGCTATGTGCTCGAAAACAATTTTTTATCGAAAAACAATAAGGTGATAAATAAAACTGCTGCGACAAGCAGAATCGACGCCGGAATGATAAAGGCCAGCAGGGTTGCCGTATTCTGCGTCTGATAATACATCAGCATGCCGAGAGGCATGATCCCGCCCCCGAGAATACTCGTCCAGAAGTGCAGCGCGGCCGTCTTTCTCATACTGAGTTTTTCTCGAAACACGTAGTAGAACATGCCATAGGCAAATAAGGTCAGCCAGCCTACCACCAGAATATGGGCGTGGCCTGCAACCATGCTGTAGTTGCTTTTTCCTGCCATGTCCGCTCCGATCAAAGCGCCGATGAGCATATAGATTGCGGCAATCCGCATCAGCCACTTGCTGTATTTCAACATGGATAAATCGCCCCCTTGGATCTGAATCAGTCCCAATATACAAGAGTTATATGAACGGAGCATGAACAAAACAGGAACGGAATTGAACAGGGGAACGTCATCTACTATAATCAAATAGATCTGATCTAGAAGGAGAGAATTTCCAGGTGCGAAGCCCACTCATTGCTTACTGTCTTTCGAAGAAAGCTGCGGTCGAGGACTATCCGTTCGGACCGCTTCCGATCGTCATGAAGGTTGGCGGCAAAATGTTTGCCCTGATTACCACAACGGCAGGAGAGAAGGTCAGCCATATTTCCCTGAAATGCGATCCGGTGATCGCGGAGAATTTACGCCAGCAGCATGAAGCCGTGCAGCCCGGGTATCATCTCAACAAGAAACATTGGAATACGGTTGCCGTGGATGGTTCCTTAACGGAGGCGGACCTCCACGATATGATTGATCATTCCTATGATTTGGTGCTGAAAAGTTTACCGAAAGCTCAGCGCGTTGCGATCTCTCAGCGGCTGGTATGAGGCCTGCTGAAACGAAGCATCGCCCTGTGGCAGTGGAGGCAGAAACATCCATTTGCCAGAGGGCGACTATTAGATGATACCATCAAATATGTTCCAGCCTATCCGTGAGACCGGTTTCGTATCAGAAGGGTCTCATTCCCAAAGTATCTACTTTCTCACCGGTAATATCAACGCCCATACGGCTTGTAATATCTCGGTAATGGCCGGCGCGCCGCTGTACCGGGCTGCCCTCGGTTTCACCGAGGTTGGCTTCCAAGCCGTTCAAGACCATCACGGTCGTGCCGAAGCCGGGATCGCCCAGCCCTCTGAACTTCTCGAGCGGGGAAGGCTTCCATCTGCCAACCATCACGTCATGGGCGGAAGGCTTCGGGTCCTGCGGCGTCATCCAGAACAGGATGGCGGTCATGTAGCCGATCTTGCCGTCAGCGGCAACGATCTCCGGATGGTCCAGCAGCACGCTTTTGTCTCCATAAATGATGGAACTGAACAGGCCGTAGTTGAAGTTCCAGCTGAGCATGATCGGTCCCCGTCCATAATAGCGTTTGCCTGGTGTTCCGGGATACAGCTCAGCGCTGTCAGGATCGACGAAGGCATCCTTGTTGACGCCGGTCCGGCCGGCGATGTTCTCGTTCCAGAACAACCCCCAACGGAGCGGTCCTCCCGGAGCGGTCGCCCAGCCTCCGCCCGTCTCGTGGGACAGATTGGCGAGGAAGGCTGCCAGCTCGCGCTTGCGGTCCTTCTTGAAGCCTTCCTTCAGGAAAGTGCCACCGTCAATGATAACGGTTTCAATCGCTTGGTTAAGGTTCTCAGCCGCATGGAAGTCAGCTGAACGCACAACGAGTGTTTCAACGCGGGCGTCCTTGTCTAATCGGTAAATCTCCTGCGCGGAAGGGGTTCCTTGCCGCGTGTTGATCTTGATCTTCAGATTGGAGACCTCCGCGACCGCGTGGATGAGATTATCGTATGAGAAATAGTCCGTCTGATCGGCTTTGTAGTATTCTTTGCCCTTGGCGACTTTATACCATTCCGCCGAACCTAGCCGGTAAGGGAACAACGCCTCGAAATCTTCCTCCGAGAGCAGCGCTTTAACGGCTGCGATCGCCTTCTCCGGTGTGTAATCCGGATCGAGCCCGTCCCAGTTCTGGTCGATCTCCTTGCGGCTGATTAGCCGGTGCTCCCCGATCGCCAGGGAACGGATGGGATTCTCCGTGATTTGTGCTGGACCCGAGGGGCTGGATTGGGTGCTGGATGGCGTTTTCGTTGGTGATGCCTCGGCTTGGGGCGCTTCATCTGCTGCAAAGGCATGAAGCGGGGTCATGAGGAGCGCAGCGCCGAGGGCTGCAATCATACTTCGCTGGATCATGCTGCGAGATAACGGATATTTCCATACGGTCATACACATTCTCCTCTATATCATTGGGATTGGATTACACTGCCATCATATATACGGTATGTTGTTTTGTACATAGTCAGGAAATCCCACGATGTTACGCGCGGTTGACACTGAAGGGAACCTCCAGCGCGACCAAGCGGGTTGAGATGTGACGATAGGCAGGGGATTTGCTGTGGAATCACCAAGGATACCGTCGAAGTTCGAATACCGGCATTCGCAGCATCCTCCAACTTGATGACTAGTTTTTTAACGCAAAAACATTATAATGTTATTATGTTTTTAATTCTATCAATCTACTAATCTATGGAAAGGATGCCTCACTCCATTTTGTTCTGTTCATTTGCGTAATTTCATATATATTAGAGATTCATCATCTTATAGACGAAGAAGGGTTAACTGACATGAGTTTATTTGTTCGCGAAAAAGGGTTCTACAAAAGTTTTTTCTGGCTGACGCTTGTGATCGGGATGCAGAACCTGATATCGGTCGGCGTGAACTTGTCGGACAACGTCATGCTGGGAGGATACAGTGAATCGGCGCTATCAGGCGTTGCCCTCGCGAACCAGATCCAATTCCTGCTGCACATGCTGGTTTTGGGCGTATGCGAAGGATTGGTCATCATGTCGTCCAGATTTTGGGGAGCGAAGGATCTAGGCTCCATCAAAAAAAGCGGCAAGCATCGGCATGCGCATGGCCATTTTTCTCAGTATTGTGTTATGGGCAATCGTGTTCTTTTTCCCGCATGAGGTATTGTCCTTGTTTACGAAGGAAGAGAATGTCATAGCCGCCGGCGTGGACTATTTACGAATCATCTGTTTCTCTTATATCTTTTTTGCCGTCACCAATTCCTTGCTGGCTTCACTGCGAAGCGTGGAAACGGTAAAAATCGGCTTTGTGGTATCGTTATCGACCCTGATTATCAACATCTGCCTGAACTATATCCTCATCTACGGGTATTTGGGTTTTCCTGAACTTGGCGTGGCCGGATCGGCTATCGCTACCCTGACGGCCAGGATCATTGAATGCGTGATCGTCATCGTTTATATTAAGCGGTTTGATCGTAAAATCTTGCTGAAGATGCAGGATTTCCTGCAGTTCGATATGGAGCTCTTCAAACAATACATTCGTGTAGGCTCCCCGATCCTGCTGTCCAACACGATATGGGGGCTTGCCATGGCGGCACAAACCGCCATCCTGGGGCATATGGGAGAATCGGCGATTGCCGCCAACAGCATTGCCACAACGATTTTCCAGATGGTGACGGTCATCGTATACGCTTCGGCCAGCGCAACGGCTGTGCTGATTGGGAAGACCATCGGAGAAGGTTTGATGGACAAAATCATATCCTATGCCAAAACGCTGCAGATTCTGTATATCCTTCTCGGCTTGCTGACGGGCGCTGTGCTGTTTGTGATTAAGGATTTTGTGCTGGGCTTCTACTCCATATCCGATGAGGCGAAAACCCTCGCGCTGCATTTCATGACGGTGTTGTCGATCACCGTAGTCGGAACCGCTTATCAGATGCCGGCCTTGACGGGCATTGTGCGAAGCGGGGGAGACACCCGTTTTGTGCTCTACAACGATTTGATTTTTATGTGGCTGATCGTGCTGCCCTCATCGGCATTATGCGCGTTCGTGTTCCATTTATCACCGCTCGCCATATTCATTTGCTTGAAGTCCGATCAGATTCTGAAGTGTTTTGTGGCGATCGTAAAGGTCAACCGATTCAAATGGATACGATCCTTCAGCTCATGATGGATAGACGGTTGTCTTAAGGAAAATCGATAAAGTAAAAGGAACCCCGGGTCCACGGACCGACCGGAGTTCCTTTTTTAGAGATTACAGAATGTATAAGTTTTCAGCGACGCGTAAGCAATTCTTGTATTGGGGTATGGTATTGGGGCCCCCGCATCAATCCTCCAGCAGGTTTAATGACTGGGCTTTAACCAGAGCCTGCGTGCGGGTAGTCACGCCGAGCTTGCCATACAGTCTGGATAAATATACCCGGATCGTTCCTTCGGACAGGCCAAGTGCAGCGGCCATCTGTTTATTGGCGGCACCTTGCCGGATCAGACGCAGAAGATTCATTTCGTTCCGATTCAGTTGTTCCGGGAGAACAGGCGTGGATACCTTATCGGATGAAGGATCCGCTTGAGAATAATCAGGGAAATACTCCAACAGTATGCGTACATATTCAAGCAGTTGATGCTGCTCCGGCTTTAAGTCGATTGCTTGTCCTTGGTGGTTTGCGTACAGCCTCAGCAGTTGGTACATATCCTCTCCTTCGTCGAGGAAGGAACGGACATAACCGTTCTGTGCTCCTATACGCAATGCGTCGCCAAGGAGATGAAGGGACTGCTTTCGCTGACCACGCTGATATTCCATCAGCGCTTGCAGGCCTGTGATCTCTATGATGCTGGATCGCTGCTGTTCGCGCTCAGCCTGGGGTTTTAACAGCTCCAGGAGGTGAAGCGCCTCGGCTTCTCTGCGCTGTTTGCCTAATAGGCGAACGAGAACCAAATATTCGGTTTCCCGGCTATAGGTTGGTCTGTCCTTGACGGAAATGGGGAGGCCTGCAGCTTCCTTCCGGGCTTCGGATATACGCCCTTCCCGGATATAGAGCATGCACCGTATAGCCTTTAATGGAGCAAGCCATGAGATTGCTTTCCTGGCAAGGACAGCGGTCCACGCTTCATCCAGAGCATAATGGGCCAGATGAAACTTGCCCTCCGCAGCGTACAGCTTGGCATCGGTTATATGAAGCGGCACGAACAAACCCATCGTTTCTTTGGCGGGGGGCGCGTTTCGAATCTGCGCCAGCAGCTGACGGCATTCGGTAAGCCGGTTCCATTCATAATACCCCTCGCACAAGGACTGCTTGACATATAAATTCATGAGCGAATGCTCCCATCCATGGGATTCCAGCACACCGGTAAACAGATGTGCGATCCTCTCCGTATCGGCGGAAAGAGCTCCTTTCATGCCAAGCGGTGTACGTCTTACGTAAGGCTCCCGTCGGTTGTAATCAAACTGGTAGTATATCGGATTGTCGGGCAACAGGTTGTCGAGGATGCCTTCGCTGAAAGCGAACCATTTACCGAAGTCCCCGTTTAGAAAAACAAGATTGGAACGCACGAACAGGATGCTGCTTCGGAGCTGCTCCCGTCGATCCGATGCCGCGAGTGCGGCGCACGTTTCTTCAATCCGGGACAGCATGACCTCAGACCGCTCCAGATCCCCTGCCAGAACCACAATAAAGGCATGTGCTAATGACATTTCAAGTGTAATCGAAAATGGGGATGGAATGCGGTCAAACCATTCAAGCAAGGTAGCCATTTCCCCCCGTTCCAGCACGGTTTGCATATGCTGCTCCAGCAAGTTCACGGCACTCTCCATATCCTGTGCTGCAAACATATGGTTAATGGCCTCATCCATTGAACCGATGGAAATGTAATATTGCCCGGCAAGCCGATGACGCTTTATATATTCCCCGTTATATTCACGCAGCAGGAGGTCCAGCAGAAACTGCGAGAACAGATGATGATAGCGAAAGCAGGTGTGATGATCATCCAGTGGAACCAGAAACAGATTCAGCTTCAGCAGCTCCTCCAGCATCGGGCGGCTCTCGCTGAGATCGGTTACAGCATCGCACACCTGAGGATGAAGCTCGGATAGGACTGCGGTCTGCAGGAGAAAAGTGAGCACCTCGGAAGGTAACCTGCCGATCACCTCCTGAAACAGATATTTTGAGATCAAAAGTTGATTTCCCTTCATATCTTCGACGAATGGCTCCAGATCGTTGCCGGCTCGAAGGGAAAGCGAGGCAAGCTGGAGCCCGGTTATCCAGCCTTCCGTTTGATTAAGCAATGTATCCAGTTGCATCGGAGATAGACGGGGCTGGCTGCTGTCTGATTCATGCCGGAAAAAGCGCTCGGTTTCATCGGAGGTGAATTCCAGCTGCTTCATGCCGATATGGTTGACCTCATGGTTAACCATCCCTTTCATCGTGGGGAATGGAAGCTCGGTTCGGGATGAGATGAATAGATGAATATGCTCAGGGAGGTAATCAATCAAGTAGGATATTCCCTCATGGATTGCCTTATAGTGAATGCTGTGCAGGTCCTCGAGAATGAGATTGAGGGCTTCTCGCTCCTCGTATAATTCACTGATCAGCGTGTCCAAAAAGGTTTCAATCGAGGCGCTTGGCAGCAGATGCATATGGTTCATAAGCCGCTCTCCTTGCTGCCTGGGAAGAACCGAGGCCAGTGAGGCCGCAACGTATCGCCAAAAGCGGACGGGATCGTTATCCCGTTCATCCAGTGACACCCAAGCGCATCGTTCGTTGCTTTCATGAGCCCATTGGGCGAGCAGCGTCGATTTGCCGTATCCGGCAGGGGCAATAATGGCAGTCAATTGTCCATTGTGGCCTGCTGTCATCGCTTGAATAAGTCGATCCCGGTGAATGAGATGCTTTTTTAACCCGGGAAGGCTTATTTTCATTTTCAGAATAGGTGAATTGGTCAGTAATTTCATAGGTACCCTCGCAATATACGAACGTTATTTTTACGAAATTTGAGTCAAGATAACTAGATTATATGAAAAAAATGATGAAAAGTTAACGTTTGTCAATCGTTTCCCTTCTATTAATTTGATAGCATCTTTGGTACCGCGGTCCCGACCGGGAATGTGGTTGATCAGGCGCTGAAGAATAGGGAGGAGATTATGATCAAGCGTTCAGGGAAAATCCTGCTATGTATAGCTTTGCTGTTGATGCAGATGGATGGGGTATTCGGATACCGGCAAGCCTTCGCGGCCAACGCGGTTGCGCCGAAGCTTGTTGCCGGTTACTATCACACCGTTTCGCTCGTAAGCAGCGGTGAAGTTTACTCATGGGGGTACGGGGACAGGGGGCAGCTGGGTGATGGCACCTGGAATACCCGGACGACTCCGGTCATGGCGAAGAATTTGAACCATGTCATTGACATTCACTCCGGCGTCCGCAGCTCCATGGCGCTAAGGCAGGACGGAACGGTATGGACTTGGGGGGCAAACGAGAACGGACAGTTAGGAATTGGAACGATAACGAATGTGAACGCTCCCGTGCAAGTTTCGGGTTTAAGCGGGATCAAGGCCATCTCGGGCGGACTGGGCTATCACGGCATGGCGCTTTCCGAGAACGGCACCGTATGGACTTGGGGGAAAAATGACAACGGCGAGCTGGGCAATGGAACGACGACACAACAAAACGCTCCGGTTACGGTGACCGGTCTAAGCGATGTGAAGGCGATTGCGGCTGGGGGATACTACAGTCTTGCGCTGAAATCGGACGGTACCGTATGGGCCTGGGGCGTGAACGGAAGCGGGGAGCTTGGCGACGGGACGACGACGGACCGATACGTTCCGGTGCAGGTTGACGGGCTGACGGACGTCATTGCGATCGCTGCCGGGGGTTCCCACAGTTTGGCCGTTAAACAAGACGGTACCGTATGGGCCTGGGGAAGCAACACGTACGGCACGCTTGGGGACGGTACGAGAACGCACCGGACGAGACCGGTGCAGGTTCGAAACCTGCAGCATATCGTAGCCGTTGCGGGAGGAGGTTATCACAGCCTTGCAGTGGACCGGGCAGGAAATGTATGGAGCTGGGGGGATAACAGTCGAAAGCAGCTTGGCCTGAGTTCGAATGTCTCCAGCCTCATTCCGGTCCCTATACCAGGGATCGAGCATGTACGCGAGATTTCCGCCGGCGGCTTTCATAGTGTGGCCATGAAGAAGGATGGAACCGTCTGGGGATGGGGCTTGAATTCCGGAGGCCAGATCGGAGACGGCACATACAACAATACCAGGGATATTCCTACCCTGACGAAGGCCGTGCTGGATACCACGGCGCCGGATATCGGCAGCGGGATGCTGAATCCGTACAGCATCACGGCCGACTCGGTTGGATTGGAATGGCCCAGAGCCTCGGACAATATGACGGAGCAGCACGAGTTGCAATATCTGTTATATCTATCCGGCAGCCCGAACGTCGGGGATGTCAGTCAAATGGAGAGGAACGGAATGCCGGTCGGAAGCTACGCGGCGGATCAAACCGGACTTGTGGTCAACGGACTTACGGAAGGCACGGATTATTATTTTAACGTCATTGCCAAAGATGTCGTGGGCAGGAAAAGCGCATACCGCATGCTGAAGGTGACAACCAAATGGCCGCAAATCTACTCGTTAACCTATGACGGCAATGGACATACCGCAGGGAATGTTCCGGTAAGCAGCGGTTTGTTTGCCAGAGGCGACGAAACGGTTGTGGCGGGCAATACAGGCCAACTGGGCAAGGATGGATCTACCTTCGTCGGCTGGAATACGGAGGCCGACGGAAGCGGGATCGATTATCCGGCCGGCGGCAAGCTTACCTTCGGTACGCAGGATGTCACGCTGTATGCCAAATGGAACAAGAACCCGGCTCCGATCGAACTTACGGCGGTATCGTATATGCCGGCTCATCAATCTGTCGGCGTGGAAAGAGATGCGACCTTGCAGGTTGTCTTTAATGAAGACGTGACGGTTGTGTCCGGTAAATCGATTACGATTAGGCAAGCTTCGGATCAGCGCGTTGTGGAGAGCATCGATGCAGCCGATGCAGGTAAAGTAGCGGTACTCGGGAATACGGTGACCCTAGACCCGTCGACTGCCTTCGACTATGGAACGACCTATTATGTCGAGATCGAGTCCGGGGCTTTTACCGGTAACCATTCGGGCACCTATTTCACCGGAATTCAAGGAGCTGATACCTGGAGCTTTACGGTCAGGGAACCTGCTGCCCCGGCGTATGACGCCACCTTGCAAGCATTGGGGCTGAATTCACCTGGAGGGGAAGTCGGTCTGAGCCCTGAATTCAATAGATATCACTACGATTACAAGGCACAGGTAGCCAACGAAAATGATCGCCTCACGGTGACTGCCCAGGTGTATGACGCCCGTGTGCAGGTAACGGTCAGCGTGTACGGGGAAGCCGGGGATTTGGAAGTGGGGCCGATCGATATCCTCTCCGGCCAGGAGAGCCCGGAATTGCCGGTTTCCGTCGGCAACCATGTCATCGAGATCGTTGTGACAGCCCCGGATGGCCAGCACCTGAAATACAGATTGATGGTGACAAGAGCGTCATCAACCGGAGGTGGAACGCCTGAAGAACCAGGGGGAGGTTCGTCTCCTGGAGGTACTGGATCCGGCTCGGGATACGCTAATTCAGGTTCATCAGGCAGTGCGACGCCATCAGAGAATAGGGTGAATGTCAGAGTTACGCTAAACGATGAATCTCAGGAAGGGATGGTTACAGGCTTGTTCCATGAGACCGATGGACATACCGTCGTTTCGATGAAGCTGGATACGGCAAAACTGGAAGCCCGTTTAAAGACCGTGGACTACAATCCGGTCATCGTTATTGCGCTTGCACAGCCTGCAGATCATGTCTCCCTGGAAATAAACGGTGCTGCAATTGACCTTCTTGACGCTAAGCAGGGCACCATTGAAATCCGATCCGTTCTCGGTACCTACCATGTTCCTGCTGCCGTGATGGCGTCATCGCGCTGGCAGAAGTCGGGAAGTCTGGATCAGCCGATAGCGGCGGATCAAATGTCGGTGATACTGACGATGGCTGCCAGCGATGCAGTTAAGGTAAGGGCCGCTCAGCAGGCCGCGCTGCAATCGGGCATAACCCTTGTCGGTTTGCCAGTCGATTTTGAGATTACAGCTAAGGTTCATGACATATCCCTGCAATTAAATCCGTTTCCACAATATGTGGAGCACCGAATTTCTTGGCCACAGGGACTGTCTGCCCCAATGAATACAGCTGTTGGGTTGGATAAGAACGGAGTTTTCTATCATATACCGACGCGAATAGAGATGAAGAAGGATGGAAGCAGCGAGGCCGTTCTGCACCGTCTAGCTGCTGGAACCGTTGCTTTCATATCTCATCAAGCGAGCGCTGCCGATGTTTCGTTTCATTGGTCCAAGGATGCCGTGAACGATCTTGCTTCGCGAATGATCCTTAACGGAAACGGACTTGTCGACGCTGCGGCAGGCACAAGTACGAATCAGTCTGCGGCGCTTCATTTCGCGCCGAATGCTCAAGTGAACCGTGCGGAGTTTGCTGCCATGATCGTGAGGGCACTCGGTTTGCCTGAGGCGAAGGGCGAAATCCCTGCTTTTCAGGATGTCAGCGCAGGCGACTGGTATAGCGGCGTCATTGCACAAGCCGTGCAGTATGAGTTTCTTCAGGGATATGAGGACGGCTGTTTCCGTCCAGATCAAGGCATTACGCGTCAAGAGGCCATGGCGGTCATGGCGAGAGTGATGAAGCTGGCAGGAATAACGAGTGCCGTGAATGAGATGGAAGCAGCAACCGTCCTTTCCTCTTTCCGAGACCGTGAGGACTTGTCCGATTGGGCCAAACCGGCTGCGGCAGTCCTTGTGAAACAAGGAATTGCCCAAGGAACCGACGCGGGGCTTAAGCCGCTGCAAAAGCTGTCCCGAGGCGAGGCCGCCGTCATGCTGCAGCGGTTATTGAAGGCCGCAGAGCTGATCGATTGATACTAAACACAGATTGGCTGGGTTGATGGATGCAGGTTCGAGGAACCTTTCCATATGTTGCTTCATCTAAAAAGAGATGATACATGAAGGATGCCATTAGGCATCCTTTTTTGTAGGAGTGAAAGGATATAGGTTTGGAGAATTCCAAAAAATTGAAATAATGCGTTTTCATTCGGATTCATGTCGAAAGCGTTTGCTCAAATGTTGGCAAATTCCGAACATTATCGACATTTGGATAAGGTAATGTTCTGTGATATCTGCAGTTTTCCACCAAATTTTTGCTAAAAAACACATTAAACTACATAAAACGCTAAAATTTTTGTTTTGACATCTGCTTGTCTATACCATAGGATAATAGTATAAAAAAGTGCTCATCTAGGAGGATAAGGTCAGGAAATGAAAAAGACATGGTCAATTCTATTAACACTCGTATTATCCGTTGGATTGCTTGCAGGTTGCGGCAATGATGATAAGTCTACTGACAGTGGTGCAGCTAATGGCGGTTCGAATGGATCTCAAGATAAGAAACGCATTGCACTTGTTCTCCCTGAGAAGATCGGCGTGAATCCTTTCTTTGCATTGATGGACGAAGGATTGCAGAAGGCTGCTGCTGATTTCAATGTTGAAGTGAAAACAATTGAATCGACAGACCCGGCTTCGATTGAGCAAAACCTGCGTACGGCGGTTGCCGAAAAATATGATTTGATCATCACATCCACCTTCCAGATGGAAGATGCATTGAAGAAGGTTGCACCGGAGAATCCGGACGTGCCTTTTGCCATTATCGATACGGTCGTGGATTTGCCGAATGTCCGCAGCGTCGTATTCCGTGAACATGAAGCAGCTTACCTGCTTGGTGCAGCAGCTGGATTGGCTACGAAGACCAACAAGGTTGGCAACGTGGTTGCAGACGACATTCCGATTATGCATAAATATATGACCGGCTTTGCAGAAGGTGCAAAATCGGTAAACCCTAACGTTGAAATTTTCGTTAACTACGTCGGCGGTTTCACAGATCCGGCTAAAGCGAAGGAACTCGCACTCCTGCAGAACTCCAAAGGTGCCGATTTCGTTGCAGGCCTTTCCGCTGTTGGTGATTTGGGCGTATTCGAAGCCGCGAAAGAGAAAGGCTTCTACGCTTCAGGACAAGATACGGATAACACGGGCACGGATCCCGAGCACGTTGTGCTTGCACAATTGAAAGGGACAGACGCTGTTGTCTACGAAACGGTTAAAGACTTTGCAGAAGACAAATACTCATTCGATATTCGTGATTACGGTCTGAAAGAAGGCGGCGTGGGTCTTACCTACGTAACCCATGAGAGCAAAACACCGCTTAACCCATTTATTGGACAAGACATCGTAGATCAGCTTAAGGTGATTTCCGACGATATTATCGCCGGAAAGATTAAAGTAACGAACGCATTGGAACAAAATTAGTTCTCACCTGGACCGGCTGCACATGAGCAGTCGGTCTTTCATTCAGAAGCGAAAGGAAGGCAATGACTCGATGCTACTCCAGATGGACAATATTACGAAAAAGTATGGCGAGTTTAGCGCAAACCGCGGCATTGATTTTTCGCTGCGCGCGGGTGAGGTTCATGCGATTGTCGGGGAGAATGGTGCAGGCAAAACAACGCTGATGCGGATATTGTACGGGATGGAGCAGCCAACCTCGGGTACGATTCGGCTGAATGGCAAGGAAGTTTCGTTTGCAAGCCCGCTTGACGCGATTCAAGGCGGCATCGGTATGGTGCATCAGCACTTCATGCTGTTTCCTACGTTTACGATCGCTGAGAATATCGTAATCGGCAATGAGCCGGGATCAGGTGCCGGGTTTGACCGCAAGCAAGCCGTGAAGATCGTGGAAGGACTCTGCGAAAAATACGGCATGAAAGTGGACCCGCGCGCCACCGTTAGCAGCAGCGCCCCCGGCGTGCAGCAGCGGGTTGAAATACTGAAGGTGCTGTATCAGGGCGCCGAGATCATTATATTGGATGAGCCGACGGGCGTGTTGACGCCGCTTGAGGTTCAGGAGCTTCTGGATGCCATTAAACAGCTCTCCAAACAGGGAAAGAGCTTTATCCTGATCAGTCATAAGCTGAACGAGGTCCTTGACGTGGCCGATCGCATCACGGTGCTCCGTGACGGCGCCGTCACAGGCGTAGTCGAGAAGGGAAACACCGATGCCCATGAGCTTTCCCGTCTCATGGTCGGCCGTGAGCTCATGGAGCTAGATCGCAAGCCGATCACGCCGGGTGAGAAGGTGCTGGAAGTATCGGACGTTTCGATCCGCGGAACGAAAGGAAAGCCGGTTCTGGACGGCGTAAACCTGGAAGTGCGGGCAGGCGAGGTTGTCGGGATTGCCGGTATTTCAGGCAACGGGCAATCCGAACTGCTGCAGGTGATCTCCGGTCTGGCTCAGCCGGACAGCGGCCGGATTGCCGTTTCGGGCAAGGACGTAACCGGCATGTCGACACGGGAAATACGGGAGCACGGATTAGCCCATATTCCGGAGGATCGCTATGTATGGGGTGCTAATCGAACGGCAACCGTGATGGACACCGGGCTTATGGGGCACCACCGTCGCTTGCAGAAGGGCGGCTTCCTTAATCTGAAGGACATTCGTTCGCTGGTTTCCGGATGGGTTCAGAAGTTCTCGATCAAGACCGGATCTCTGGAGACCAGCACGCAATATCTATCCGGCGGCAATCTGCAGAAGCTGATCGTCGCACGGGAACTGGAGCAGGGAACCCCGTTCCTGATCGCTGCCGAACCGACGCGGGGCGTCGACATCGGGGCCATGGAGACGATCCATGGCGAGCTGCTCAAGCGGCGTGAAGAGGGGACGGGAATTCTGCTGGTATCGTCGGAATTAACAGAAATTTTGAAGCTGTCCGACCGGGTTCTGGTTATGTTTGAAGGCCGGATCGCGGGCGAGCTGTCGGCGAAGGAAGCGACAGAAGAGAAGTTGGGACTGCTGATGGCGGGAGGAGCCTTGTAATGAATAAATGGACAAAATTTACGCTTCCGCTGCTCCAGCCGATTGCCGCCATCATTGTTGGGCTGCTTGCCGGAGCCATCGCGATCATGATTGCCGGCGGCGATATCCTGCAGACTTACGCGGAGATGTGGAAGGGTGCCTTCGGCGGCATGTATTTCTTTACGAATACGCTGTCCCGGGCGACCCCGATCATTCTGATCGGTCTGGGCGCGGCGTTTGCTTTTCGGGCAGGTTTCTTTAACCTTGGCGCCGAAGGTCAGATGGTGTTTGGCGCGCTTGCTGCCGCATTGGTCGGATTGTATATGCCGGGCCCCGGCTGGCTGGTGTGCATCGCTGCCATCCTTGCGGGTGTGATTGCGGGCGGATTATGGTCGGTGATGGCCGGATATTTTGATGCCCGGTTCCGGGTGAACCTGCTGATCTCCACGCTGCTGCTGAACTATGTGGCCGTATTGTTTGCGGGCTATCTGGTCGCCTATCCACTGAAGGACCGCTCGGGCTCCGCTGCGATGGCGCAATCCGAAATGCTGGATAACAGCGTCTGGCTGCCGAAGCTGATCTCCGGCATGCCGCTGCATGTAGGCTTTGTGCTCGCGGTGCTGGCCGCGTTGATTATATTCGTGCTGTTGAAGCGCTCCGTGATCGGTTACGAGGTACGGATGCTTGGCGGCAATCCGCTGTTTGCCCTGTTTGGCGGCGTTAAGCGCGGTCCGATGATGCTTGGCGCGATGTTCTTCAGCGGGGGCTTGGCCGGACTTGGCGGGGCCGTTGAAATTCTGGGCTCCCAGTATCGTTATATCGATGGTGCATTATCTACGGCCGACTATGCCTGGACGGGCATTATGGCTGCATTGTTGGCAGGATCGCATCCGATCGGCACGCTGGTTGCATCGATCTTTTTGGCCGCGCTGCAGACAGGCGGTATGGGCGTGGAGCGGAATACGGAAGTGCCGCTTGAGGTAGGAGCGATCATCCAATCCGTGCTGATTCTGTTTATTTCCGCCCGATTCACATACAGCTTCCTGAAGCGCAGAAAGGGGAACAAATCCGATGGAACAGCTGTTTGATCTTGCTCTAATCAACTCGGCCCTCCGCGTGCTCACTCCGATCTTGCTTGCGGCCCTCGGCGGTGCCCTGTGTTCGCGCGTCGGATTGTTCAACGTCGGTTTGGAAGGCTTTATGCTGCTGGGCGCTTTTTCCGCCGTGGTGGGGAACCACTTCTTCGGCAACGTCTTTTATGCGATTTTGTTCGCGATTGCAATTGTTTCGATTTTCTCTTTTATCTTTGCGTATCTCAGCATTAATCTGCAGGCCAACGTCATTGTGGTCGGTATCGCGATGAATGCGTTGGCGGCCGGATTGACCACGTTTAGCTTACGGGCTATTTTTGATGTAAAAGGTGCATTTTATGACAATACGATGGTCGGGCTGCCAAAATGGAACATTCCGATTATCGAGGATATTCCGGTGATCGGTCCGATACTGGCCGGCCTGACGCCGCTTGTCTATCTGTCGTTTTTGATTGCGGGCCTCATGTGGTATTATTTCTATCGCACGAAGAATGGCTTCCGGTTCCTGGCTGCCGGCGAGAATCCACTCGCTGCCAAAAGCGTGGGCATCCGTGTGAGACGGTACCAGTATGGAGCCGTGCTGGCGAGCGGCGTGTTATGTGCGCTTGCTGGCGCGCAGCTGTCGCTTGGACAGGTGACGATGTTTACGGAAGGCATGACGGCTGGACGCGGCTTTATCGCGCTCGTAGCGACGATGCTGGGTCAATCGGGTCCGCTAGGGGTGACGGCGGCAAGCCTGCTGTTTGGCTTTATGGATGCGCTCAGCATCCGGTTCCAGGGGCTGGCGCTGCCTACGCATTTCACGCAGATGCTGCCTTATGTCGTCACGATTCTGGCGATGTTCTTCTTTAAGGATAAAAGCTTCCAGCAGGACGCGCTGAAGCAGGGCACAAGCTCCAGATAGGCGCGTATGCCGCGCCGCGACAACCTGTGATGTGATTGAAGTCATCCAGACGATAAGCGGATGCGAAAGCCGACAAAGCGTAAAGGAGATGAACTTGGTGCACAAAAAAGCAGAACGATTGAAAAAAATGAAGCCGGTGGCGGTGGGCAACCTGACCGAGGAGCAGCGTGCCAAGCTGCCGCCGGGGCAGACGCTGACCGAGAAATTCCCGATTTTGCACGAAGGGGAGGTTCCTCATTACGACATGTCGGAATGGACCCTCAAGGTATTCGGCGAAGTCGAAGAAGAACGGACGTTTACCTATGAAGATCTTATGGCGATGCCAACGGTAACCGTGAACACTGACATTCACTGCGTCACCCGCTGGTCCAAGTTCGATACGGTATGGGAGGGAATCCTGTTCCGGGATTTCATAGCGGAGCTGGGGATCAAGCCGGATGCCAAGTATGTCATGTTTCATGCCGATCCCGATTATGACACGAATGTACCCATCGAGGATCTGCTTAAGGACGATGTGCTGCTGGCCTATCGCTTTAACGGCGAGCCGCTGACGGACAAGCATGGCTGGCCGCTGCGCACGGTTGTGCCGCACCGCTATTTCTGGAAGAGCGCCAAGTGGCTGCGCGGCATCGAGTTTATGAAGGAAGACCGCCCGGGCTTCTGGGAACGCAACGGCTTCCACAATGAAGCGGACCCGTTCAAGGAAGAGCGGTTTAGCGGCGAAGCCTTGGATATACCCGAAGACGAATGGACACGTAAGGAGTTTGACTAATATGTTGATGCCTATTTTGCAAGTGAACTCAGAGGATATACCTGAATTTGTGATCGTCTGCGGTGATCCGAAACGCGCGGAGACGATTTCCCGTAAGTTCGCAGATGCACGCGAACTCGCATTCAGCCGCGAGTACCGCACCTTCGTGGGGACGTATGAAGGCGTTGAGCTGGCGGTAACCAGCCACGGCGTTGGATGCCCTGGAGCTGCGGTTTGCTTCGAGGAGCTGATCCGCGCGGGCGCTAAGACATTGATTCGCGTCGGGACGGCCGGGTCTTATCGTGCGGACACCCCTGCGGGGAGCCTTGTCGTCAGCACCGCGGCGATCCGTACGGACGGCCTGACGAAGCAGCTGGTGCCGGACGGCTTTCCTGCGGTTGCGGACAGCCAGGTGGCGGAGGCGCTGTACGAATCCGCCCTCGCGAGCGGTGATGGCGTGGTGCGCAAGGGGATTACCGTAACCCTGGATGTGTTCTTTAACGGTGTTGAGGAAGTGCCGCACCAGAAATATAAAGCAGCGGGCGCGCTCGGCGTCGAGATGGAAATTGCGGCGCTGTACGTCGTTGCGGCGATCCGCGGCGTTCGCGCCGGCGCGATTGTGGCGATGGACGGCTTTGCCGACGCCGATCTCGCGGCCGAGTACGACCCGAACACGAATGTGGTCGCCGACGCGGTGGAACGCGAGATTAACACGGCCCTACAGGCTGTGGTGAAACTGGCGAAGCAGGGTTAGTAAGGGCAAGAAAGCCGGATTTCCTGAGAGCAAGCTGCAGGAAATCCGGCTTTTTTGTTTTAGTATGATGAATCTGGGGAAGTACTAGAGACTTGCAGCAGCAACTCCAGCAGTGCCTATCGTTATTGCTTTGGCGGCTGGACCGTGAAGAAGGGAACCTTTTCGATTCCGACGGCCCGCACGTAAGTGAATAATTGCCCTTTATGGTGGATTTCGTGATCGACCATGTTGCCCAGCCACACTTTTCCCGGGACAACGAACCCGTTAAATTCCAGCGGCTGCTCGAGCTGGCTGTCGGACAATTCAGCAAAAACCGCCGTAGACGATTCGGTTGAAGCTTGCACGATATTTCTAATGTCATCGATGGTTTCGAACTGGGTGGAAATCGAAGGCGGAGAGAATGAGCCTTTTGCAATGGAGCGCAGGAACATATCCGAGGACGCCGCAATATGAACAGCTAATACGCCTAAGGTATAGGCGTTATCCCACGGTTTATAATTCAGATGCTCGTTCTGTACGTCCTGCAGCAGTTGAAGCAAGACCGTACGGTGTCTATGCCATCGTTCGAATTGCTGTTGACCTTCATGACTCATGATTCATCCTCCTTGATCGATTGCAGAATAAGTCTTTAACATGCAACCGCCTTATTCGCGGTTCATAAAACAGTTCGATAGGAATTAGCGAATTCCTTCCCTATGCGCAAGCTTATAGCCAGATGTTGAATTCGATAAATTCGGAAAAAAGTAGTTGCAAAAAGAAAGCGGAGCGTATATACTGAGTTTAATTAGTAATTGGTCAATCAATAAATAAATGAAATGAGTGAAGGGAGGGTGGTAGAATGGCTAGAGCGTCGACCTCTGCGAATCGGCGGAATGATATCGTGGCGGCAGCAATCGAAGTGTTTGCAGAGATCGGATATTATCGCGCGACCACGGCTCAGGTAGCCGAACGGGCAGCGATATCCCAGCCTTACGTTTATCGGTTCTTTACCAAGGAGTCGCTGCTCGTGGAGTCGCTGGCAGTTTCCTGGGAGCGCATTGTGAAGGCATTTCAAACGGTGATTGAATCCGCTTCTCCAGAGAATCTGGAGCTGGGTTTGATTCAGGCATACGAAGGAATCGTGCAATCGCATCGCAGCGAGATCCTGCTCCAGATGCAGGCTCAGACGATTCAGGAAGCGCCCATTCGCGAAGCGATGCAGCAGGGAATGAATGAGGTAAAGAATCTTGTGGAGAATGCCTTTGTGCGAGCGGGGTTTGAGGATGCCGATAAGAAAACCTCCGATTTTCTGGCCCGGGGCATGCTGTGCAATGTAGCCATGGCGATGGATATGCCGAATATGATGCCCATCAGATAGAGAATGCCCAGCGCGCTTTGAAGTGCCACACCGCGTACCGCCAAGGTAGTGCGCGGTGGAAGAAGGGCATTTTTTAAAAGTAATTGTAATTGATCAATCAATAATAACAAATAACATAAAATTAAGGAGAGATTGATGATGAAAAAAGCGATTGTGTTGGGTGCAACAGGTGGCGTAGGAGCCCCATTGACCGTGGAGCTGGTAAAGCGTGGGGTCCAAACAGTGGCCTTCGGCCGCTCTAAGCAGAAGCTCAACGAGCTGGCTGAGCAGCTGGGCCATTCCCCTCTGCTTACGCTAGAAATAGGGGATGCTTTTAAACCGGAGGATATCCGAAGAGCCGGGGCAGGAGCTGACGTTATATTTCACAGTGCAAACATTCCTTATCATGAGATGGAGTCCAGGCTGCTGCCGCTGGGGGAATCGGTCATGACAGCAGCAGAGAAGCTGGGTGCAAAGGTTGTCGTTGTCGATGGAATCTATCCTTATGGCAGACGCGTAATGGAAAAGGCAACGGAGGATCATCCCAAAAAACCGCATACCCGTAAGGGCAAAGTAAGATTGGCCTACGAGCAACTGATATTCTCGTCGCGCTGGCATAAGGCGAAGCCTCTTATCGTACGGCTTCCTGACTATTACGGTCCTTCCGCGCAGGCATCTTATCTATCCGTCACGATGGAAGCCATTGCGGCAGGCAAGCCAACTGCTTTCATCGGCAATATGAGCGTTCCCCGCGAGTACGTCTATTTGCCGGACGCCGCCCGGATGATTGTGGAGATTGCAACAAGAGAGGAGTCCTATGGGCAGAACTGGCATATCCCCGGACCGGGCGTGATTTCAGGCCATGAGCTGGTGCGGATTGCGCAGCAGGCTGCCGGAAAACGCAAGGCCGTGATGCCGCTGGGACGAATCGGGCTCTCCGTGATTGGGTTATTCAATCCGGTGATGAAAGAAGTGGTTGAGATGCTGTATTTGACCGAGGAGCCGCTGGTGCTGAGCGGTAAAAAATATGAACGCTTGATCGGCCCGATTCAATGGACGCCGCATGAGCAGGCGATTACGGCAACGATGAGGAGTTTAATGGGCAAACGTGCTCGGGAAGCAGAAGACGCAGAGCGTGGTGCAGCCACGATATAACGATGCGATGCAGAAGTTTTTTTACGAGAATTAGTAATTGATCAATCAATCAGTAAATAAACGAATAATATCTTACTCGTCGAGTGATTGACTCTTTAAAGGAGGTGAATCCAATGGCTAAACTTCAGCTTAAATTTATGGACGGTTTCTTGGTAGCGGTTATGCTGGTATGTGTGCTTAGCTGGTGGGATTGAAAGATCAGGGAAGATGAATCATCAGGTTAAATAAAAACAATAAGGAGGATGTAAGTATGAAGGAAGAGATACGTTCGGTTTGGTTTTCCAGGCACTCGATCTTGCTCGGCATCACAGCCACTCTGCTGGTACTGTTCTCCATGTGGGATTAATTATAGGTAAACACGCTGACTGCGTAGACGGTTGGCGTGTTTTTTTATGGGCTCGAAAAAAATTTCGAGAATATCCATCAGTTTCATTTGCCCAAACGTTATATTAACAGAAAAGACAAAACGAAAAGTGAGAGGTTGGCTAATGCAAGTATGTGATCTCTATGAAAATCTGAAGGACGATGTCCAGCGTTATGCCAGATCCATTGCCAAGCATGCTTATGAAGCGGATGATCTGGTCCAGGATGCCTTTATGAAGGCCATCAATGAGCCGAACCTGGCAGCTCTGCCCCTTCACAAGCAAAAGGCTTGGTTCTTCAGAGTCGTCAAAAATCGCATGATCGATATTAGCCGCCGGGAGAAGCGGCTCGTATCGTGGGAGGATGATCTGGATGTCGCCGAGCTCCCCGTTTCAAGCCGCAATATTGAAATGACAGAATGGCTCGCCCGTTTGCCGCAATCGCAGAGCGATATCGTGTTTAAGCGCTTTTGGCTCGGGATGTCCAGCCAGGAAATCGGTGAACAGCTGGGCATGCCGGCAGCCACGGTTCGTTACAAATTGCAAACCGCCATTAAAAAGTTGAGAAAACTATGGGAGGAAGATATGAAATGAGCAGAATCATTGAGAATGTAGGGATGTTGGATCTTACGCAGGCCACGGAGGAAACCGTAACAAGCATCGAGCGGATCGGAAACGTGGGCCTTGTGATATACCGGGCAGAGACGGCACACCTCCTCACGCTGTTGAAAAACGCAGGCAATATCGGCAAGACGCTTGAAATCCCCGAGGGACACCGCTATTACAGCGGCACGCTGCGGCTGGGCGAGGAATATTTTCAGCTCTTGGAGCAGCCGGACCGCGTATTCGTTAACGGCACGGTCATTATCGATAAAGAAGTATCCCTTGAAGTCTTCCAAAACAGCGCACTGCATCTGGTGGTCAACGGCGAGGTCTATGCTCCCCGGCATCTGGCCGCTGCCGTTACCTCAGCCCTCCTCAAAGTGGGAGGAGCCAGCGCGGAGATTCACGCTTACGAATACGAACCCAGGTTCGAGTCCGGGAAGGTACAGTTGAACAACGCGTACCTGGCCTCCAGCAACGAGCCCATGAACCTGGTCTTGAACGGCATGGTTCATCTGGATAAGGAGCTGGATATGGAGCAGTTCACGGCCCGGATTGACAGCCTCCAAGTTAACGGCAAGGTGATTATCCATGAACATCAATCCCCTTATTTCTACGATAAACTGAAAACGATAAATGGCTTGGTCGAGGTGATCCCGGCAGAATTCGAATATGTAACCAAACCGTTAAGGCTAAACGGAAGAACCGTTCGGCGCTTCAAAGGACATAAGCTCTACACAAATAAGCCGCTCATTATCGAGGCGGACGTGACCCGAGACGCCTTCAGCCAGGCCGTGTCGGAGATACAGTCGACTTCCTTTATCATTTGCAGCGAGGAGATCGAGGATCTGGTCTGGGAGCGCTGCCCCAACCTAAATACGGAGATCGTAAGTTATGAGCGGCTGTTTGTGTTCATCAACGGTGAGGAGACCTGGTCGAGGGATCAGCTGCTGGCTTTGGAACAGCCGGCAAGCTTCATTGTTGACGGGACGTTGACCTTGGACGATGACGTGACTGAGGAAGATATTAAGGCTTCCGTGTCCTCCCTGGATCTTTTCGGCGAAGTTGTTGTAGGGGAAAAAAGAATTAAAGGCATTTTATACCCTTACCTTCGGGCAAACAATGGAAGTATTATAGTGAAGGGGACGGAAGAAGAGCTTGCAGGTATTGGTAATGTCGGAATGTTGTCGCTATAAAAGAAATGAGGAATGAAACCATGAATATCAATAATGAAGATATTGCCAAACAGCATGTTCGCGATCTCCGTCAGGAATTGGAACGATGCCGGATGGCAACGAAATTGCGATCGAAACGCAATGCAGCGGTCAACACCGCAACGACTGCACGTACAGTCGAAGGAAAGTGGAAGTCGCTGCTTAATACCATCATCATGATGGGAAGAAGAATGCTCTAATCGGTTGAGCCGGTTAAGGCACCAAACGAAATTATACGAATCGTCGATGCGATAAGCATCGGCGATTTTTAGTTTTTTTTGCCTACCGATAGTTAAAAAATATTGACACCTGTCATCATCCAGCTTAAAATTTTACCTATCGGTAGGTAAAAAAGGAGCGGATGACATCGTGAAAAAGAAAGATTTAACCTCGCAGCAAATCGTCGAGGCTGCCATCGGATTGTTTGCATCCCATGGCATCGACAAGACCAGCCTTGCGATGATTGCCGGCGAAGTTGGCATTACGAAACCGTCGATCTACTACCATTTTGCATCCAAGGATGAACTGGTGGAGCGCGTCTTTGATTATATGTTCAGCGATTATCGTTTCGATCATTATTTCTCCCTGACCGGGATGAATGAGCATAACTTTGCAGAGCAGCTGTACGAGGGCGGGCTGCGCATGTTTCCGGAGGAAGAAGAGGCATTTGTGCCGGTGATGCGCCTATTGAGCGAGTTCATGCTGACCGCAAACCGGAATGCCAACTACGGCCAGCGGGTAGCTGCCATGCAGCAATCGTTCCTGGACGGCTTTCGGGAGCTGATGCGGTTAGGAGCAGGCTTCGGAATTATCGATCGGCAGCATGCAGATGCCAAGGCCTATGTTCTGGCTCTGGTCATTGATAATATTACGAGTTATATCATGATGGAGATTCCGCTGGACTATCAAACCGTCTGGAAAGAAGCGGTGAACAGCGTTCTCAGGAAAGGAGCGGATACCATTGAATAATGGGATGGAATACAGTGACATTGGATTGTCCGCGTCTGACCGGATCCTAGTTTGGGCGGTACCGCCATTATTAGGCGCGGTGATCGGCTGGTTTATACCTGCTATTGCGGATTGGGCAACGGGCCTGGCTTGGGTGCCTTTTCAAGGGCCCTTGGAGTTAATCGCATCCATACAAGGACCGTGGGTTGTCATCGTGACCGCAGTTCTAGGTCTGCTCGCGGGTATGATACTCTCCCATGTCGCCATCAAAGAAAGTCTTGCCGTGCGCCTGTCCGACAAGGAGATCAAGCTCCGCATTCATGAAGTCGACCATACGTTTGCGAGAGAAGAGGTGTCGGCCGTTTTTCTGGACGGCAAGCAGCTGGTGCTGCTGGGCAACGAGGGACAGGAGCTCTATCGGGAGAAACCCGAAGCCAAACGGGATGTCGTGGCCGAAGCCTTTAAACGGCACGGATACTCCTGGAGAGACCGCGATCCGTTCGCTGATCATTACGTCAGATGGGTTGCCGATTCGCCGGGATTGACGCCCAGCATGAACGCGCTGTTCCTGGCACGGGAGAAGGCGATGGAGAACGAGGATAAAAAAGATGCAGCCGATCT
The DNA here is from genome assembly GCF_002803325.1 of Paenibacillus sp. GM2FR. Classification (NCBI taxonomy): domain Bacteria; kingdom Bacillati; phylum Bacillota; class Bacilli; order Caryophanales; family Paenibacillaceae; genus Paenibacillus; species Paenibacillus sp. GM2FR. The sequence continues at coordinate 383,052 of NZ_MKZM01000010.1, forward strand.
CCGACAGGAATTATCGAAGCTGGGAATTACGGTGCGGGATGACGGAAAAAAACAGTATTGGAGGCAGCACGGGCAGAGGCCATAGCGATCTTAGGCAGCAAAGCGGATCATAGCGACATCATGGCTCACCAGATACATGCCCACGATTAATAACGGTATAGAAGCAATCGTAGTTGTCCTGCTCATACGCTGCACACTCATCACGCCCACCGCCGATAAAGGGATCATCGGCGGTTTTTTATTGGATCTTCACATCGCTATTGGCTGCCATGACATTTATACCCCCTCTTATCCAACAAAATGACACCTCCCTCGCTCAAGCGAGCCTGCGGCAAACAATATCCCTCTTATGGCAAGACATCCGGCAGTCCTCTCTTTCCATGAGAAGTTTTACAATGAAAGCGATACCTCAGCGAAGGAGTTGTCTTATGAATTTTGATCTGAATATCGTACCTTTCAGCCGAAGAGAGTCCTTCTTGGCCATTTCCCTCCTGCCCGCGGCAAAGGACCGCAGACAAGGACTTTACCTGCGCACCGTCCGCGGAGGGGATGACAAGTTTGGCGAGGCGTTTCTGATAGAGCTGCTAAACCGGCAGAGCGAGCCGGTTCCGTTCGAACCTATTGCATCACCCGACAAAATCAGGCTAACGGCCGCCGATTCGGAGGGCCATGCGGACATTTGTTTATCGGACTCCCGGACCGTGCGATTCCGCTCGGAAGGCTGCGGCATCCGGCTTACCTTTTTTCCGGCAGCGTACGACTACGCCTATGAGACCCATCCGGACAGCTGGGAAGTGAACAGCTTCACGCATGGCTGCCGCTTCATGCTGACCCGGCTTGCAGGCCAGATGGGCATGGAGGTCGAATGGAACGAGATCAAGAGCTCGCGGGTAACCGCCGATTTTTCCGTGGATCCTGCAACCAATTGTGCGGAATTTGCGGTTGAAGAATTCATTACGGTCTTGAAGCCGCGCGACAGATGGGAGTCCTTCGACGATGCGGTTGAAAGCGTCCGTGAAGATTACGGGCATTGGCTGAACAACACCCTCACCGTCTCTGAACGGTGGCAGGAAGCAAGGGAACTCGCCGCCTATATTACCTGGTCCTGCGTGGTTCCGGCCGAAGGCTACCTGACCCGCCCAGCCATGTATATGTCCAAGAACTGGATGACCAACATCTGGAGCTGGGACAACTGCTTTAACGCAATGGCCCTCGTGCGGCATAATCCCAGGCTGGCCTGGGATCAATTCATGATCTTTTTTGACCGGCAGGATGAGAGCGGCCTGATTCCGGACTTCGTGAACGATAAATACGAGCTTTGGAATTGCAACAAACCGCCGATTCACGGCTGGACGCTGGCCTGGATGATGCGTCGGACCGATTTCATCAAGGAGACCCAGCTGCGCGAGGTCTATGGCCCATTGTCCAAATGGACGGAGTGGTGGTTCACGCATCGGGACCAAGACGGCGACGGCATTCCCCAGTATAACCACGGCAACGATTCAGGCTGGGACAACAGCACGGCGTTCAATAACGGCATTCCCGTCGAGAGCCCCGACCTTGCCGCCTATCTGATTATTCAGATGGAGACGCTGGCCGAAATCGCGGGTTTGCTGGGCCTGACCGAGGAGTCCAGTCAGTGGAGACAGAGAGCGGACGATACGCTGGAGCGTTTGATTCGGCACTTCTGGAAGGATGGCCGGTTCACGGCCTGTCGTTCGGGAACGCATGAGGTGTCCGAGGGAGACAGCTTGCTGTTGTTCGTTCCGATCCTGCTGGGAAGGCGCCTACCCGAGTTTATCCGTACGGCTCTACTGGAAGGGCTTCGAGATGAAAACCGATTCCTGACGAGCAACGGCTGGGCTACCGAGAGCGTAAGCAGCCCATATTACAAGCCGGACGGATATTGGCGCGGGCCGATCTGGGCCCCTTCCACGATGCTGCTGGTCGAAGGGGTGGCCGCAGCCGGCGATAATGAGCTGGCCACGGAGATTGCGGAGCGGTACTGCCGGATGGTCAGTCTCAGCGGCATGGCCGAGAATTTTGATGCCCTGACCGGAGCGGGGCTTCGCGATCGGGCGTTCACCTGGACCTCCAGCGTATTTTTGATTCTTGGACATGAATACACCCTGTAAGTGCGTGTTCAAAAAGGTCGATTTTCAGCACCGAAGCTGCTTCCTTTTCGCTTCGTGTTAGATATAGAATTTATTCGTTATCAGCAGAGCTGATGAAATTCTATATCGCAAGAAAACCTACTTTTGAATCGCGGTCGCTCATCCTTGCTTGGCCTCGATTGGTTTTCTTATCAAAAGCGGACTTTTTGAACAACCTCTATAACGATGACGGACAAATACTTCTTCCCGGGCTTTTGCCTTGCGGGGGAGGTGCTTTTTCCGTTTCCTCTCATTTTCCAGTTGCCGCCTAATTACAAGCCCTTTGTTCGGGTTTATAATGAAAGCGGTATCACGGACGGGATAGCGGTCCTACCGCATGGCGAACGAGTGGACGTAAGTTTCACGATACGATACGACAACGGGGAGAGTAACCATGAATCTTCAGGGGATCAAAGATCGTGTGGGCCGGCTGTTCACCGGCACCTATCACAGTATACGAACCAAGCTGCTTACTTGTTTTTTAATCGTCACCCTGATTCCGCTGTTCTCGCTTGGCGGACTTTCCTATGTTCAATCCGCTAAAGTGATTAACTCCCAGTTCGGCAAATACGGCGATAATGCCGTAGCACAGCTGGAGCAGCAGACCTCTTCGGTATTGGGGCGGATGAAGCAGACGGCGGAAACGATTTATTCCTATTTACTGGACCCGAGCCATTCGGGTATTGGAAGCGGGACGCCGTCCACCTACGGCGACATTATGGAGAAGAACGATTTCGAATCGTTGTTGAAGTCCCTGCGGACTCAGCTGACGGCCGGGATCTACATTATTACGACCTCCGGCTATTACTATGGGGAGAACAATTTGGATGTGAATAAACTCGGCAATATCCCGATGTGGAACACGAGGCCGAAGACATATGCCGGGACTTATTGGCTCGGCTTTTATAAACAGGATCACTCCATCAAGAGCGGCGATAACGATAACGTGCCGGTCATCGGGCTGGCCGTACCGATCCACCACCCGGACAAGGCTCAGGACGGCAGTGTCATCCTGATTGAGGAGAACGCCGAGGAGCTGCTGCGCAGTTATGCCAAGTTCGAGGCGGATACGCACGCCCATCTGCTTATTACTTCGCCGGACGGCACGGTCGTATATGAGACGGACGCTCCGTATACGCCCCATGACAACGATGTGACCTGGACCCGGGCGATCGATGTCAACCAATGGACCATGGAAGCCAGAATTCCCGCCAAGGCGTTCTATCAATCCTCGGGCGTTATTCGGGCGAATACGATGGTTGTTGCCATCGTCTCCTGCCTGCTCGCTTTTGGCATCGCCTATCTGTTCTCCTCCCGGTTCACCTCGCGAATCCGGACCTTGAAGGACTCGATGCAGAAGGTGAGCTTTGGCAAGCTGGATACCCGTACGCCGATCGAGGGCAGGGATGAACTGGGCAGCCTCGATATGAGTTTTAACCGGATGGTAACGGGGGTGCAGACCCTGATTGGCGAAGTGGAGCAGAGCGAGCGGCTGAAAAAAGAGGCTGAACTGCGCGCATTCCATTATCAGATCAACCCCCATCTGCTGTTCAATACACTCAATTCCATCCAGTGGAAGGCCCGGCTGCAAGGTGCGGAGGATATTCGCCAGATGCTGTACCATCTGACGATGGTGCTGGAAGGGAATTTGAATATCTCGCAGGAGCTCGTTACGCTGAACAGGGAGCTGCGCATGATCGGTCACTTTCTGAAAATCCAGGAGATCAGGTACGGCAAGGTGTTCCGTTATGAGCAGGACTGCGATGAGGCGCTCATGCCTTATTTGATTCCACGGATGACACTTCAGCCGCTGTTTGAAAATATTTTTTTCCATGCCTTTACCGATGGTCAGGGAGAAATACATGTCAAGGTCGAGGAGGATCATGACGAGCTGGTGCTCACGCTTCGCGATAACGGAGCCGGCATCAAGGAGGAGAAACTGACGCAGTTATTCTCGCCGGAGATGAAGCGGAAGGGTCGCGGCGGGCTTGGCGTGCGTAACGCCGACCAGAAATTCAAGCTGCATTTTGGCCCGCTCTATGGACTGAAGGTGCATTCGGTTAAGGGAGAAGGAACAACGATCACCATACGTTGGCCGAAAAAGGAGGAATCTTTCGATGATGAAAGCAGGGGACATTAAAGTGATGATTGCCGACGATGAGAGCATTGTTCGCAAGGGACTCCGCTCCACGGTGCCGTGGGATCGGTTCGGGATGGAGGTTGTGGCGGACAGCCCCAACGGTCAGGCGGCCTGGGAGGCTTTTCTGGAGTTTCGACCGCAGGTCGTCATTACGGATATCGTCATGCCGGAGATGGATGGGATCGAGCTGTCGCGGAAGGTGAAGGAAATCGCGCCGGAAACCCGGATCATTCTGCTCAGCTGCCACCGGGATTTCGAATATGCCCAGGAGGGGATGCGGCTCGGCGCTTCGGGTTATCTGCTGAAAACCGCCTTCGAGGACGAAGAGCTCGAAGCGATGCTGGGAAAATTCCAGCGTGAGCTGGCCGACATGCCGGCCTACGGGTACGAGTTGGGAGAACAGGTATCCGCCCATCTGTTTGCTTGGCTTAACGGTCATAGCGATCGTTTCCCTGGAGAGCTCCATAAGCTCTGCGCCCGAGCGGGGCAGGGGGAGGGCAAGCCCATCTCTTTGTATCTGATCAAGACGGCGGGCTGCAGCGGCAATTGGGAGGGCCTGCTGCAGGAGCAGGGCTCCGAGGAGCCGGGATTGCACTTCAGCAAGCTGGTGCCGTACGGCGCGGACAGCTGCTATTGGGCCGTACCGGAGGAATATAAGGAAGCGGCGAACGGCCTGCTGGTGGAGACCAAGAGCCGCTGCGGGAAGCTAACCTGGAATTGGCGGGGAGGTCTTCAAGACTCGGAGGATGTCCAGAAAGCCTTTCAATCCTTGCACAAGGAAGCCGAGCTGGAGCGGGTGTACGGTCTGAGCGGGGAGCATTGGCCGGAGCCGATCCTGCACGCGGTTCATCTGCTGCACGAGCATCCCGCGGACGAGTGGTCGGCAGCGGAGCTTGCTCAGAAGGTGGGGCTGAGCCGCAGCCACTTTTCGATCCTGTTCAAGAAAACGGTTGGCGACAGCTTCATCGCGTTCCAATATAAACGCAAGCTTCGCCTCGCTTATGGCCTGCTGCGCGAAACCTCCTTAACGATGCAGGAGATCGCCGAGAAGACGGGGCTCGGAGACAGCAAGTATTTCAGCAAATGGTTCAAGCGCTGCACGGGTCAGACGCCAAGCCAATACCGTGCCGAACAAAAAGGGGAATCATAGTAAACAAATGAACACCCGGGGGCGCAAGTTCGAACAAAAATACGATCATCTGCGAATCAGCGCACGTTTTGAACCGCTTTCATCCGAGTTATGATGAAAGCGGTTCAATTCATATCAACTCAATACTTTAGGGGAGCTGACAATATGAAAAAGAAAATGTCATGGATCGCATTGGTTTCGGTTTTGACGTTAATGGGATCCTTGCTGGCCGCATGCAGCGGCAGCGGCGGGACTGGGGCATCGAAGGAGCCGGACGGCAATTCATCGGGCACGGCGACGACGCTTCGCTTCGCTACCTGGGATACGGGAGATGCGCTGAAAATCGAGCAGGAGATCGCCAAGAAGTTCGAGGAATCGCATCCCGGAACCAAGGTGCAGGTGGAGGCTTATGCCGACGGATTCGATCAGAAGCTGGCCGCAGGTTTTGGCGCAGCCAATCCGCCGGACGTGATGTACATGTGGGATTTTCCGACGTATCACCAGTCCCTGGAGCCGCTGGATTCCTACGCGTCCAAGGACGAGGATCTGAACATCGATGATTTTTACCAAGGATTGTTCAACTACGGCAAGATCGAGAATCAGCTGTACGGAATCCCGGCGGGCTTTACGACGCGGGTGGTGTACTACAACAAGAAGATGTTCGACGATGCGGGCATTGCCTACCCGAGCGATGGATGGACCTGGAGCGAGTTCCAGGAAATCGCCCAGAGGCTGACGGATAAATCCAAGAAGCAGTACGGCTTCGGCGTTCGGGCCGAGAACGATACGTATGACCTTCAAGGGTTCGTATGGAGCAACGGCGGTTCCTTCATCTCGGAGGACGGCACAACGATTGAAGGTTACATGAACAGCAAGGAAACGGCGGAAGCCATTCAGATGCTGGGCGATATGCTCAAGAACGGCTCGGCCGTCCTGACTGGAGGCAAAGGGCAGCAGAGTGGGGAGGATATTTTCAAAGCCGGCAAAATTGCCATGTGGGAGAGCGGCATCTGGCCGTTGGAATCCTTCAGGGAAGCCGGAATCGATGTGGGCACGGTGGAGATGCCGGCCTTCGAGGGCAAGCCTGTGAAAGGCGTATTGGCCGAATCCGCGCTGTCGATTGCGAAGGACTCCAAGAACAAGGACTTGGCGTGGGAGTTCATCAAGTTTTACGTATCGGATGAAGCGATCAAAATGCGTGTGGCCGACCTTCCGGTCCGGGTCAGCGTGGTCAACGAGCTGAAGAAGGACCAGGATCCGCTCTACAAGCCGTATTACACGATGCTGGAGCGTTCGGACAATACGCCGGCCTTCCTGCTGAATCCGAAATGGAACGAAGTAAACCGCCAGCTCTCGGCAGCCGTGGAATCCGTCATGTTCGGCAGCGATGCCCAGGAGGTTCTGAACCAGGCGGTGAAGGATAGCGAACGCTATTTGAAATAATCGAAGAAAGAAGGTTCGCGAAAATGGCCCACACTCAAGTGCCTTACTCACAACAGCAGACAGCGGCCCCGAAGCGACTTGGACCAAAACGTTGGGGTGGGGCCGTGCCCTACCTTTTCATTTTTCCATGGATATTCGGATTCCTGGTATTCACGCTTGGCCCGCTGCTGTTTTCCCTCGTCATTTCGTTTTTTGATTGGCCGATCGTAGGCCAAGTGACCTTTGTCGGCATCGACAACTATGTGGAGATGTTCTCGAATGATCCGTTGTTCTGGAAATCGCTGCTGGTTACGCTGAAATTCGCGGCTTTGTTTGTGCCGCTGAACATCATCGTGGCTTTGGGACTCGCCATGCTGCTGAATCAGAAGGTAAAAGGGAGCGCGTTCTTCCGGACTGCGTTTTACCTGCCGTCGGTCATTTCCGGCGTAGCCCTCGCCATGATCTGGTCGTGGGTGTACAGCGGGGATTATGGGATCCTGAATTTCTTTTTATCGCTTGTCGGCATCGAAGGCCCGGATTGGCTGAACGATACGAAGTGGTCCCTGGTCGCCATGGTCATTGCAAGCCTGTGGGGACAGGGCTCCATGATGCTTATTTTTCTGGCGGGTCTCAAGGGAATTCCGAAGGACCTGTACGAGTCGGCCTCGATGGACGGGGCGGGAAAGATCAGGCAGTTTTTCAATGTGACCATCCCGATGATCACGCCAACCCTGCTGTTTAACCTGATTACATCCATCATCGCCGCCTTCCAGCAGCTGACGCTGGCACTTCTGCTTACCGGCGGTGGTCCGCTGAAGTCGACGTTTTTCTATGCGATGTACATGTATGAGAATGCATTCAAGTATTTCAAGATGGGTTATTCTGCAGCCAATGCCTGGTTCATGTTCCTGATCGTGCTGACGCTGACGTTCCTCGTGTTCAAGTCTTCGGAGGCCTGGGTGTTCTATGAGGGTGAGATGAAGACGAAGAAGGAGAAAGCGAAGCCGAAGCGTAACAAAGCAGGCGTACCTGCCGGCAGAGAGGGGCGTTCCGCATGAAAAAGGTGATCACGTACGCACTGCTCATTCTGTGCTCCCTGCTGTTCATTGCTCCGCTCTTCTGGGCGATCACGACTGCACTGAAGTCGCAGCAGGAGCTGTATCTGTTTCCTCCGAAATGGCTTCCTTCCGTGTGGAGATTCAGCAATTTCGCGGAAGCCTGGAGCATTCAGCCGTTTAATCTGTTTTTGAAAAATACGCTGATCGTGACGCTGCTCTCAACGCTCGGACAGCTCATATCGTGCACGCTGGTGGCATACGGGTTCGCCCGGTTTCAGTTCAAGGGACGGGATGCGCTGTTTCTGATCGTGCTTGCCACCATGATGATTCCGTGGGAAGTGACAATGATTCCGCAGTATATGGAATTCAACTACTTGGGCTGGATCAATACACTCAAACCGCTCATCGTACCGTCCTGGTTCGGTTCCGCCTATTTCATTTTCCTGCTGCGCCAGTTCATCATGACCTTGCCGAAGGAGCTGGATGAAGCGGCAACCATTGACGGGGCGGGCAAAATGATGGTTCTGCTGCGGATCATCGTGCCGCTGATGGGACCCTCGCTCATTCTGGTGGCCGTGTTCCATATGATGAGCTGCTGGAACGATTATCTAGGTCCGCTCATCTTCCTGAACGATCAGACGAAATATACGCTGACGCTGGGGTTATCCCAATTTAAGGGCATGCACGGCGTCGATATGCAATCCATTATGGCCATCACCTGCCTGATCTCGATTCCGCCGCTTGCCGTCTTTTTCTTTGCGCAGCGTTATATCGTTGGCGGGATTGCCACGACGGGGATCAAGGGGTAACCGTGCCGGTGATAAGAGGCATTCACGATGGATATGCAGCATAATGCAGCATCAGAACATAGAAGTGTGTGTTCGAAAAGTCATGGAACGATGACTTTTTGAACGACCTCTAGAAGCTTAGACTGCTTGGAAAGGATGGAGAGACATGATGAAGGACCATCGTATCGGCCGCGACTGGGATGACCTAAGCGTGCTGGAACGAAACCGGGTGAAGAGCCGGGCTTATTTCATTCCGTTCGCGGATACGGACGGCGCATTAAGTTATGACAGAGGCAGCTCGGCTTGGTACCAATCGCTGAACGGGGTGTGGAAGTTCCACTATGCCGAGGAGCCGGAGACTGCTCCTGAAGGATTTTATGAAGAGGATTACGATGTATCGGCCTGGGATGACCTCCCGGTTCCGGGGCACTGGCAGCTTCAGGGCTACGGGCATCCGCATTACACGGACCTGTACTATCCGTTCCCCGTGGATCCGCCGCATGTGCCGAACGCAAATCCGACCGGCAGCTACGTACGCGAGTTCGAGCTTCCGGAGCATTGGGACGGCCAAAAGATTTGCGTCAAATTCGACGGGGTGGACAGTGCGTTTCATGTGTGGCTGAACGGGTCGTTTATCGGCTACAGCCAGGGAAGCCGGCTGACCTCGGAATTCGATCTGACGCCTTACCTGAAGGCCGGGGTAAACAAGATGTCCGTCCGGGTGTATCAGTGGTCCGATGGAAGCTATCTGGAAGACCAGGACATGTGGTGGATGAGCGGCATTTTCCGGGATGTTTACCTGGTTGCCGAGCCGTCGGCGCTTCGCATCAACGACTTCCGCGTAACGACCGAGCTGGATGCGAAGTATCTGAACGCCAAGCTGAACGTGCATTTGGAGCTGGAAGGAAAAGAGTCCGGATCGGTACGGCTGCAGCTGCTGGATGGAACCGGCGTGGTGGTGGGTTCAGTCGAAAAGGACGTCACACACTCCGCTGCGGAGGATTTTGAGATCGAGGTGGCCGGCCCGGATTTATGGACTGCCGAGTCACCGGCACTGTACCACCTGGTGATCATCCTGCGGGATGCTCAAGGGGGAACGCTGGAGACGGTGGCGCAGCGCGTCGGATTCCGCTCCATTGAAGTGAAGGATGGACAGCTCCTGGTAAACGGCAAGGCGATCCTGCTTAAAGGCGTCAACCGCCATGACCATCATCCGGATACGGGCCGAACCGTCACCCTGTCCATCATGCTGGAGGATATCCGTTTGATGAAGCAGCACAACATCAATGCCGTGCGGACGGCGCATTACCCGAATGATCCCCGGTTCCACGAGCTGTGCGACGTGTACGGACTGTACGTGATGGAAGAGACGGATTTGGAGACCCACGGCTTCGAGCCGCTCGGCAACATTTCCCGATTAAGCGACGATCCGGATTGGAAGGAAGCTTACGTGGACCGTGTCCGCCGGATGGTGGAGCGGGATAAGAACCATCCGTCCGTGCTGTTCTGGTCCCTCGGCAACGAATCCGGCTTCGGCTGCAATTTCCGCGCAATGGCGGAGTGGTGCCGGGAGAATGATCCGACGAGGCTGATCCATTACGAGGAGGATCGCGAAGCCGAGGTGTGCGACGTGGTGAGCACGATGTATTCCTCCGTCGAGAAGATGGAAGGCTTCGGCAAAATGACCAATCATCCCAAGCCGCATATTCTGTGCGAATTCGCGCATGCGATGGGCAACGGGCCTGGAGGTTTGCGTCCCTACTTCGATACCTTTGAATCGCATCCCCGCCTTGCGGGCGGTTTCGTGTGGGAGTGGATCGATCACGGGCTGAGCAGAAGGACCCCGGACGGCAGGAAGGATTATGCATACGGCGGCGATTATGGCGATGTGCCGAACAACAGCAATTTTGTTATCGACGGTTTGGTCCGTCCGGACCGTACGCCTTCACCCGGACTTCTGGAATACAAAAAGGTCATAGAGCCTGTCCGTATGACGATGCCGAATCAGGGTTTGCTGCACATTGCAAACCGCTATGATTTCATTTCGCTGGATCATCTGGCGGCCCATTACCGGGTGTTGGCTGATGGACAGCTTGTCCATAGCGGGGTACTGGAGCTTCCCCGCATCGAAGCAGGCACAAGCGCGGAGCTAAACCTCCTGGAGGTCTTGGAGCAAGCGACAATCGGCGTGAGTCCTTATGCCGAGCTGTGGCTTGAGGTATCCCTCTCGCTGGCTGCGGACTGCCGCTGGGCGGAACGGGGACATGAGGTTGCGTGGTCCCAGCTTATGCTGCGGGAATCGTCGATGCCCGAATTCGAGTCAACGGCTGCCCTGCGGCGGGGGCCTTTACAGATTAGCGAGGAGAAGCATAGCCTTCAAGTGAAGAATGGCAGCTTTCAGCTTTCACTCAGCACCCTCCGTTCCGGCTTCCAAAGCTTGTCCATGCATGGCAAAAGAATCATGCTTGGCGGACCGGCGCTGAATTTCTGGCGGCCGCCGATTGATAACGATATGTACGTGCTTCCGGATTGGCGCAAGGCCCATCTGGACCGACTTTCTGAACGGATCGATCATTTCGAATGGAAGCGACTGGACCAAGACAGCGTGGAGGTGCGCCTTATTTCCCGGATTGCGCCGCCGGTATATGATTGGGGCTTCCGCTGCGAAACGACCTATACGATCACTTCCAGCGGCCTGATTATCATGGATGTGAAGGGTGAGCCGATCGGCACGCCGCCCGCCATGCTGCCGAAAATCGGATTGCAAATGCAAGTCGCGGGAGACATGGAACATGTCCGGTGGTACGGCAGAGGACCTGGGGAAAGCTATCCGGACAGCCTGGAAGCGGGACGGTTCGGGGAATACCGCAGCACGGTGGACGGCTTGTTCACGCCGTATATTTATCCGCAGGAGAATGGGAACCGATCGGATGTCCGCTGGATCTCGCTCGCGGATGGTGCTGGATTGGGGCTCCTCGCCGTTGGCGAGCCTGTCCTGAATTTCAGTGCAAGCCGGTACACCGATCAGGATGTGGAGTCCGCGGCGCATGCCAGCGACCTTGTTCCACGCAGCTTCATTACGCTGAATCTGGATTACCGACAGAACGGACTTGGCAGCAACAGCTGCGGTCCGGCACAGTCTCCGGAGCATTCGATCAAGCCGGAGCCGTTCTCGTTCCGCATTCTCCTGAAGGCGTACGCTGCCGAGGATACCGATCCGGTAAGACTGAGTCGGCGGATGCGCTCGGAAGCGGAATTATACAAGTAACCGACTGATTTCATTTTAGATCGTCATCGGATTTTCTGGAGAAGGGGAATAACATGTCCTTTTACATCAAAGACCTGCTGCAGCTGTCTACGGGGGTGCGCCGGTTCCTCATAAGCGAGGCTTTCTATGGTATCGGAATCGGCCTCTATACGCTCGTCCTGAATCTGCATCTGCTCTTCCGGGGGCTTAGAGAAGACGAGATCGGCGCGTTGGTGTCGATGGGCATTCTGATCATGGGCGTGCTCGCCATTCCGGTATCCCTGCTCGCTAACCGGACCGGAAGAAAAAAACTGCTGGTTACCGGCGTATTCTTTATCGCCGCAGGCAATGTGCTGTTTGCCGTCAGCGATGATTTGCTGTGGTTCTATGCCGCTCAAATATTGGTGTCTGCCGGCTTGACGCTTGTGGAGACGACGGAGATTCAGCTTCTCTTCCATTATTGCCGTTCCCGCAAGGAGGAGGCCCGTGCATTTTCCTTGATGTTTGCCGTTTTTACGGCTTTCACGGGTCTCGGAACGCTGGCAGCCGGATATATCTCGAAGGGATTTGAAGGAAGCAGGGGCTATGAGGTGTCTCTTCTGCTGACCGGGCTTGTGCTTGTGCTTCACGGCATCATCCGGGCATTCTGGCTGCCTGCCGAGCACAGGGGCGTGGATGAGGAAGCGGCGGCTGCTTCGCCTTCGAGGGGAATCTCCAGGTTAACGGGGCCTCTATCCTCCGGGACCTTGTGGCTGTTCGCCGTATTTACGGCGCTGCTCGGCGGCTGCATCGCGATGACGGGCTCATTCCTGAACGTCATCGTGAAGTTCCGCCTGGATTGGATGGATGACCAGGTATCTCTAATTCTTGCCATCGGCGCGATCCTGCTGTTTATATGCTCATTGATGACCCCTTACATCATGGAGCGGTTCGGTTATAACACGGCCATCATCTCGGTATTTATCGTTAATATTTTGCTGTTTGCCGCTCTATACATGATTCTCCCCGTGTGGCTGTTTGTCGGGCTGTTTCTGCTGCGGGGCGGAGGCGTGACCATGCTGTCCAATCTGCTGGACAGTCTGCTGATGTCGGCTTTCAATGAGAAGGAACGAAATCTGTATGCCGGCATGCGGTCGGTTTTCCGAAGTCTAGGCTCGTCCGGGGCAACCTTTGTCGCCGGACTGATCCTGGCCAGGCAGGATTATCGGCTCCCCTTTCTGGCCACGGCCGGCGTGCTGCTCCTATGCGGCCTGTATTACGTATGGTGGATTCGTCCGGTCTTATCCAAGAGATTAAACAGCGGTATCGAGCCATGAATGAAGGGCCGTCTAAAAGGGGAATTCCCTTTTAGGCGGCTTTTTTGCCGATTGCAGCATGCACTTTCATATTCATCTTACGGCGTCGGCTTCACCGCTACAGGCTGAACCCGTATTTGTTCCAGGGAAAGTCTTGAAACATATTGACATCAAAAATTGGTACATGTTTAAATAGAAGGAGTGTTAGCACTCTGCTGTAAAGAGTGCTAAAAGAAACCTCGTTCAGATTGGAAAGGAGATTTTTTCATGGCGAAAAAACAGTTTAAAGCTGAGTCCAAACGGCTGCTCGAGATGATGATCAACTCCATCTATACGCAGCGTGAAATTTTTCTGCGTGAGCTGATTTCAAATGCCAGCGACGCGATCGACAAGATTTACTATAAAGCACTGACCGACGACAACTTGACCTTTAATAAAGAAGATTACTACGTTAAGATTACCGCAGATAAAGCAAACCGTACGCTGACCATTACCGACACGGGGATCGGGATGACCAAGGAAGACCTGGAGAATAACCTCGGCGTCATCGCGAAGAGCGGTTCCCTTGCATTCAAGAGTGAGAATGAAGCGAAGGACGGCCACAACATTATCGGCCAGTTCGGCGTTGGCTTCTACTCCGCTTTCATGGTGGCCGATGTTGTTACCGTAACCAGCAGAGCCCTCGGCAGCGACGAAGCATTCAAGTGGGAATCCGAAGGCGCGGACGGATACACCATTACGCCGGCCGAGAAGGAAGCTGTCGGAACCGAGATCGTGCTGAAGATCAAGGAGAACACGGAAGACGATCAGTATGACGAGTACTTGGAAGAATATCGCCTAAGAGCGATCATTAAGAAGTACTCCGATTTCATCCGTTATCCGATCAAGATGGACGTGAAAACGCAGCGTCCTAAGGCAGATGCCGAGAACGAGTTCGAGGAAGTCCAGGAAGAGCAGACCATCAACAGCATGGTGCCGATCTGGCGCAAGAATAAAAGCGAGCTGACCGACGCGGATTACGAGAATTTCTACAATGAGAAGCGTTACGGCTTCGATAAACCGCTCAAACACATTCACGTCAAAGCGGACGGTGCCGTGGTATACAACGCGATTTTGTTCATTCCAGAGAATACGCCATTCGATTATTACACCAAGGAATACGAGAAAGGGCTGGAGCTCTATTCCAACGGCGTCTTGATCATGGACAAATGCGGTGACCTCCTGCCGGACTACTTCAGCTTCGTGAAAGGGATGGTTGATTCCGAGGATCTGTCGCTGAACATCTCCCGCGAGATGCTCCAGCATGACCGTCAGCTGACGCTGATTGCAAAGAACATCAAGAGCAAAGTGAAAAGCGCGCTGCAGGGTATGATGAAGGACGAGCGGGAGAACTACGAGAAGTTCTTCGCATCCTTCGGCAGAGGCTTGAAATTCGGCGTCTATAACGATTACGGCATGAACAAGGAAGATCTTCAGGATCTGCTGCTGTTTACTTCCTCCAAGGAGAAGAAGCTGGTCTCGCTGGATGAGTACGTGTCGAGAATGCCGGAAGATCAGAAATATATCTATTATGCTTCCGGGGATTCCATCGACCGGATCGAGAAGCTCCCGCAGACGGAAATGGTGCTCGATAAAGGTTATGAAATTCTGTACTTTACCGACGATGTCGATGAGTTTGCAATCAAGATGCTCATGAAATACAAGGAGAAGGAATTCAAGTCGGTATCCAGCGGCGATCTTGGCCTCGACTCCGAGGCGGACAAACAGGAGAATGAAGCTGAAGATAACGACAATAAGGAACTCTTTGAAGCCATGGGCAGTCTCTTGGCTGGCAAGGTAAAATCCGTTAAAGCCTCCAAACGACTGAAATCCCATCCGGTATGCCTGTCCACGGAGGGCGATGTCTCGATCGAGATGGAGAAAATATTGAAGGCGATGCCGAACGGACAGGATATCCAAGCCGACAAGGTGCTGGAGATTAACACGAACCATGAAGTATTCCAATCCCTGAAGACGCTGCAAGCCGATCAGGATAAGCTGAAGCTCTACACGAATCTGCTGTACAATCAGGCGCTGCTGATCGAAGGCTTGCCGATTGCCGATCCGGTGGAATTCACGAACGATATTTGCAAAATCATGGTGTAACCGTCGCAGCTAAGCTCATGCGATGATAACAAACAAACCCGAAACGCTGGTAAGGTACCAGGGGATCGGGTTTGTTTTTTTCTGCATAATCACCTGAACACGGTACGGCTCGTTACACCACGTCCGCGGCAAGATCCGATAACAATCCGTTCTCGGGCGCCATACTCAAGAGGTCATATACCGATATGGGGAACATCGGAAAGCCGACATAGTATGGCGTGATGGCATATAGCGGATAGAAGATGACCAGGGACTTATCCGCCAGATAGAAGTCCTGATTTGGCGAAACGGTAACCGGACGGTTCTCCAGCACGGGAATGCCCCGTTCCTTGATCTGTCGGTTCACTTCGGCGGCCAAGACGGTTTGATAGCTGGAGTCTGGACGGAACAGGTCGGATAAAGCGTAGGATTGTCCGTTAGCCGTGGAAAAGGTCAGTCCTTTTGTCACCGTATACCCGTGTGCCATATGCTCGGAGTAGGTGTAGTTGGTCAGCACGAGGCTAAGAATGCCGCGCTCGTTCGTTTTAATCTCAAAGGTGCCTGTCGTTTGCGGGTTGGTGCCGGTCTGAACCTGCTGCTGTTCACGCTGCATATCCTGGATTTGAAGAATAATGGCCCGGTTGATGGCTTCTTCTGCTCCAGGATTCAGGAGGCCGTATACCTGCGGATAATGAATCACGAGACCGGGTGCCGTATGCGTGAGGGTATGGATGTTCACCGGCGGTACATATTGCGCCATGCGTACCATCGCTCCAATCTAACATCAGATACGTTAGCCTATTCGGAAGCGGGCGCGGAGGTTACGAAGCCGGAGGGTCGGAAGTCGGAACCTCGGAGGCCGGCGGGCTTGGAGGCTTGGAAGCTTGGAAGCTCGGAAGCTCGGAAGCTCGGTCATCCCTGCGGAACGGCTTTCGGGCAGACAGAACGCTCTTATGCGGCAGTCCCGGTCCGCGGCGTGTTTGCCTGAAATCGGATATCCATCACTCTTTGTCCGCAACGCCGGGCGAAAGCAGTCTTCTTACAAAGACCGCGAATATGATTAAGGATACGACAACCGACACGGCCGTTACCGTAAACAGATATGCATAGCCGATACGCTCGGAGACCAGGCCCAACACGATGGCGCCAAGTCCGATGCCGAGATCGAACGCCGTCATGAACGAGGCGTTGGCTGCGCCTCTCCGGTTCTCCGGAGCAATGCGCAGGGTGGCTGCTTGGAGAGCGGGCTGGGCCGAACCGAAGCCGATACCGTACAGAATGGCAGCTGTAATCAGTCCGGGCAATCCGCTCGACAGGCTTAAGACGATCAGAGCCGCCGCCGTTACGACAAGGGACGGAATGATGACAGCCGCTTCACCGAAACGGTCCGACAGCTTCCCGGCAAAGGGCCTGATCAAGGTAAGAGCGACGGCGTACACCAGGAAAAAGGTTCCCGGATTGACCCGGATGGACTCGGCAAACAACGGGAGAAAGGTCGTAATTCCCCCATAGGCGACGGCCAGGAAAAAGATGGCGACCGTGACCGGGAGAGCGGATTTCTCGACCAACTGAATTCGCCCTGCCGAAGGTTTGGCTTGATAAGGGGCTCTGGTCATGTAGGCCAGTATGAAGGCAATCAGAGAGAGCCCGGTAGCGACAAGAAACAACGTCCGAAACGAATACCCGCTGACGATAAAAGTACCCAGCATGGGGCCGATGGCCATCGCCACCGTCATCGCCATACCGTACCAGCCCATGCCTTCCCCACGACGGGAGGTCGGGATTAAATCCGTAATGACCGTTCCGATGGAGGTTGTCGAGAAAGCCCAGCTCGCGCCGTGCAGGATCCGCAGCGCAAGCAGAAGCAGAATGCTGCCAACCCAATCGTAGAGATACATCGAAAGAACAAAGAAGATAAGACCCCATACGTAAAAAGCTCTTCTGCCGTACCGGTCCACCAATCCGCCGACCATCGGGCGAAAGACCACAGCCGTCAGCGTGAACGCACCGGCTGCCAATCCCACCTGGGTTTCGGAGCCGCCTAAATGCTTGATATACAGCGGAAGCGTGGGCAGCAGCAGATAGAAGCCCGTAAACAGAAACAACATTCCGACCGTCATCTGAATAAACGGCTTCGTCCATAAACGTTCCATCCTATATCCCTCCTTATGTCCAATGTATAAAACGTTTGAACGCTAGTCCTCTTCGGAATTGACAGCCGCCATTTCATTCTTGATCCACTCGATATTCGTCATTCCCATCTGCTTCCGGTGATCCAGCACCCTCAGCAATTGAAGACGCTGTTTCTCAGGCTCAGGTTTATAAAACGTGATCTCCGCTTCAAAGTCCGTCACATGTTTCAGGTTGGTCTCCAGATAAATCAAGTACTGCTCTAGACAAGCGAGCCGAACCTTCTTTGGAACATACCTGAAATACACCATCTTGAAATGGAATATTTGCTCCGTATCCATGTTGTATTCCAGGGGGTTCTCCATAAGGTCGAGGAACTTCTTCCGTCCGGAATCGGTAATCCCGTAGATTTTCCGGGGGCGTTTGCCTCCGCCGGATTCATCCAGACGAAGATGGATCCACTCGTGATCCACCATCCGGGAGAGCAGGGGATATAACGTACCGGAACTAATCTGGCGGTAAGGGCCGCCTGCATTTTTAAGGATCTCTTGAAGCATATAACCGTGTTTATCTCCGGTCATCAATTCACCCAGAACATAAATCTCATACATATAGCTCCTCCTAAAAATATGTCGATACGATATAAATATATATCGTATCGACATAAATAAGCAATGCCTGGAAGTGAATTTCTGCAATCGATTTTCAAACTACGGTCAACCGTTGGCAGATATTCGATTAGATTATGCGATAGGTGAAGAGAAGCAAGGAGAGCGATTCGGTTATGGTTTTAAATACCAGCCTGGAGAGGAGCAGCCAGTGAAGCTGATCCCAAGAGGGACGGCTGAAGAAGCGAAGAGGGAGGGGGAAGCCAACGGTAACATGAGGCGTCTGGCAGACACGAATCCGTTATGCGCAGCTGTGAGTAAATGCATGCGCTCGATGTATGAGCAATGCCAGGCCTCTCATGCTGGCCTGCTATTTTCGTCTACAGCCCGCCTGCGTTTTTCCCGTGACTCTCATCAGGCTGTCCGTTGACCTTGTCGACATAATCCAAATGTTGAAACCCCCAGGTGCACATGTCGGTGAGTACGCTGTCCAAGCTCTTTCCATGCTCCGAGATGGAATACTCTACCTTAGGCGGAATCTCCTGATATACCTTGCGTACGACCAGCCCATCCTGTTCCAGTTCACGGAGCTGATTCGTGAGCATGCCTTGGGTCACGCCCGGAAGCAGCCGCCGGAGTTCCCCGAACCGCTTGGTTCCGTCCTGGAGCAGTATAAACAGAATCAGCGGCTTCCACTTGCCGCCGATTAGTTGCAGTGTGGTCAGGATGCCGTCAGTGTTAGGCCGTTCATGTTTGGTTGTTCTCATATTCTCATCTCCCATAGGAAGTGTGCCATCGGTCTTTGTTCATTTGATGTTAGTAATGTAGCACAGTATTCGGTTAAAACCCAGTACTATTCTTTCTCGTACTTAGTACGTTTTATCGTACTATGCATGGGATGAATAGGTACGCTAAAACCGACTAAGTACATAAAAAGAGCGTACTTTTCAACGAAACCGATCCGAAACATAATGGGGGTGTCAAACAAACCAAATGAGACAGGAGAGACCTGAATATGAAAATCATGGTGATTGTAGCTCATCCGAATTTAGACAACTCGCGTGCGAATCGAGCGCTGATCGAGCACAGCGGGCTGTATGCGAATGGAAATGTAGATGTCCGGGATCTTTACAAGGAGTATCCGAATTGGAATATCGATATCGAGCGCGAGCAGCAGCTTCTTCTTCAATATGATCGGGTGGTGTTCCAGTTTCCGTTTTACTGGTACAGCTGCCCGCCCCTGCTGAAGAAATGGTTCGATGACGTGCTGACCTTCGGCTGGGCGTTCGGGCCCGAAGGCAACAGCCTGAAGGGCAAGGAATTCATGCTGGCGACGACCGCAGCAGGGGCAGAACAAGGGTATCGTGCAGGCGGGGACAATTGGTATACCGCCAGTGAGCTGCTGCGGCCGATTCAAGCCACGTTGAACCGGTGCAAAGTCCAATATCTACCTGCCTTCGTAACCTATAACGTAGAGCGGGTAAGCGATGAAACACTTCGGGCAGAGGCCGACAGGTATGTGGAGCAGGTTCTGGCACCTGCCGTTGTGGAAAGTCGATATTAAGGTATGCTTGGCCATAATCCAATAGCACATTGGCTCTTGCCGATTAAAACCCTAAAGGGCATGATGGAGTCATAGGTGAGTGCGTGCGCATGAGCTGAAACCGTGCCTATGCCTCTTATGGGGGCCTGCTACTTTTGTTCGAGGAGCTTCACCAGCAGCACGCACGTACCAAATTCGAAGGAGGATCCTTCATGACGATTGATGAAGCCATTCATTTGGAGTCCTACGACAAGCAGTGGGCGGATCGGTTTAGCGACGAACACCAGACGTTAATCAGGGAGATCGGCCCTTATACGGCCGCCATCGAACATTTCGGAAGCACATCCGTACCGGGGATGACGGCCAAACCCATTATCGATATTCTGGTTGGCGTGGAGAACACGCAGCATGCGAATGAAATCATCCCCAAGCTGACCGCTATGGGTTATGAGGACTTAGGCGAAGCGGGGATCCCCGGCCGTTTATATCTCCGCAAAAGAGGTAGGCATGCCTATAACGTTCATATTGTGTCATACCGTGGCGACATGTGGAATCATAACATCATGATCAGGGAGTACTTGCGAGCACATGCGGTGGAAGCCGAGCGTTACAGCGAGATCAAACGACGGATCGTTACGCAAGGGACCCGAACCCTGCTCCAATATTCCAATGAGAAGCATGCATATGTAGAGCAGCTTCTTGCCAGAGCCAAAGCATGGATGAACGGGAGAACAAGCTGAATAAGCTCCTGCCCGTCTCATCCTCCATTCATGGCCTTGCACTGCTTTCGGTACGCCGAAGGGGTGAGGCCATGAAATTTTTTGAACGTCTTGCTGAAATGGACATAGTCCGAGAAGCCGACGCGGTAGGCCGTTTCCTGGGCGGAAAGCTCAGATTCCGCCAGCAATTCCCTCGCTTTTTCCATGCGGACCTGCACAAGGTATTTCACGAAGTTCATATTCGTTTCGCTCTTGAAGGTACGGCTTAAATACGTGACCGACATCCCCACTGAATCAGCCACCTCCTGTAAGGACAAATCCTCCATCGCATAATTCTCTTCAATGTATCGTTTGGCTTTCTGAATATTGTGGCGAGACCCCAGATTTCGGGAGCCCTTAATCAATGCCAGCATTTCCTTGACCTTATCCTGTATTTGACTGTTGCAGGCCAGGGGATCGTCTTGTGGCCATTGATCCTCGCCGATGTCCATCGCAAGAAGCAAACCGCGTTCTTCAAGAGCAGACAGCAGATCCTGCAGCAGCATATGGGCGTATCGCGACAAGCTCACTTCTTCCGGTCCCCTCGTCTCAAAAAGGGTCATGATCTCGCGGATTTGCTCCAATGCTCCCTGCTCATCGGCAGAATACAGCAGCTCAGCGAGCCTGGCTTTATAGCGCTGCTGCGCAAGCGTCCATTCCGTTTGCCTGGAGAATCGCGCTTTCCGGTTATCCAGCTCCCTGCAGGCACGTTCCAGCGTTGTATGGAACTGCGCCGGGTCGATGGGCTTCAGCAGAAAATCCGAAACGCCATAGCGCAGGGCCTGGCGTGCAAATTCGAAGTTGTCGTGGCCCGACAGGATAATAAAATGCATCTGTGGATGGGATTCTCTGACACGGCGGATAAATTCCAATCCATCCATTTCAGGCATGCAAATGTCGGTCACGATAATGTCGGGCCGGCTATTCTCCAGCATTTGCAGGGCTTCAAACCCGTCTTCGGCTTCGCCGGCGACCGCAATTGGAAGACCAGACCTCTCAACAAGCTTTCGCAAACTTAAATGAATGGCGTATTCGTCATCAATCATCATGATCCGGTACATGGTGTCCCTCCTCGCTAGTCCTATATGGCAGTCTGATTTCAAATATGGTGCTTTCCAAAGGCACGGACTCGACAAGGTGCAGGCCATACTCGGCACCGAAGGTAAGCTGAAGCCTTTGATGCACGTTCAAGAGCCCGATGCCGCTGGTGGGTTCCTCCCCGTTGTTACGCAGCATGCTTTCACCCGGCTTCTCGCGCGTTTGCAGGATTCGCCTGATCTGCCGCAGCGTTTCCGCGGTCATGCCAATCCCCTTGTCCCGGATGATGATGGCAAAATAGTCCGCCTCCGCACGGGTGCTTATCCCGAGGTAGCTCGGCTTCTTGCCTCGGTATCCGTGGATGAACACATTCTCCACAATTGGCTGCAGCGTGAGCCTGACGGCGCTCACGCGATCCAGGTCCCGTTCGTTCACGTCCATATCGATTTGGAGCCTGCGGAAACGGGCGCTTTGAAGATCGAGATAATACTGGACATGCGTCATCTCCTCCCGCAGCGGCACAACGGATCCGGCATGGCCGATATTGTAACGGAACATGTGGGCCAGCGCCCGCGTCATGCGACTGATTTCCATATGATCGTCCGCGATGGCATATGAATTAATAATCTCCAGTGAATTGTACAAAAAATGCGGGTTGATGTGGGACTGCATGGAGCGGAGCTCGGATTCCTTCTGCTTGATGATGAGCTCCCGTTCCTTCAGCTGGGAATCCTGGACCTCCCGGATCAGCCGCTTCAGCTCTCCCGTCATGCTGTAAAAGCTCTGGAATACGGCGGTCATTTCATTGTTCCGGAACCGATTCATTGTGGTAGGAAGCACAAAATCGCCCCGCTCGACGCGGGCCATCAGCTTTTGGAGCATGGAGAGCGGCCTTGTCAAAGACAAAGAGAATCCGCCCACGAGCGCCAGTGCAATGATCATGAGAACAGCTGCGGCCGCAAGCGAGTAATTACGCTGGGTGATCAAACCGCCGATGAGATTGTTCAGCGGCAGGTCGGCGACGACCGTCCAGCCGGTGATCTGCGAGCGTTCATGCAGGACCATCTTTTCAGTGCCCGAAGCTGCATCTTGATGCCGGAAGAAGGAGGAGTCCCGGTTTTGAATACGCGTTAACAGCCCCGATTCAACTTGCGTTCCGACCCGACTCGGATCCGGGTGGTAAATCATCTGCCCATCCTTACCCATGATCCAGACGTCAAAGCCGCCCAGCGAATCGTTAGAGCAGATGGCTCCGATTTGCTTCAGATTGAGGTCGACAATCAATAAGCCTTTGTAGAGAAAGGAAGAATTGTCATACAGCTTTCGGGCCACGGTAAGGGCTGGCGTGTTTCCTACCCGGCTGAGGCCGATGATTTGAAAATCGTTGAATTGATCCAGCTGCGCTTGAAAGGATCGGTTGCGTTTGCGGATTTCACTCATATCGAGCAGCCCCGGCGCGCTTTCGTAATCGGTAATTTGCCGCTTGTTCTCGGCGACGAGCGAGATTCCGATAATGTCGGACCTGCCGTAGATCATCTGGGCAAACAAGTCGTCCTCCACTTTTTTGGCAAGCTGAAAGTATGCATAGGGAGTAAGCTGGGTAGTTGAGAGAAATTGCTGGATCTGCGGGTTGTGGATAAAGGGATAGGTGGAATTCTCCAGATTGGATATGTAAGAATCCAGCGAGACATTGGTTTGCTCGATGATACGCTTGTTGGCGCCTGCGGCAAACTGTTCAATCGCTTCGGTAGACGACTGGTACCAGAAGCTGCCGAGCAGAAAGAAGGGGAGGCCAATGAATAGGATGATCAGCACGAACAATCGTTGGTTAATGGTCAGATTACCGCTGGAAACGCCTTGGATGTTCATCGCTCTTCCGCCTTCCTCGCATTGAAGTAGGGAATGTAAGGAACATTGTAGCAAAAAAACACAAGTTGTAAATAAAAAACCATGATGCCGCAGCAAGAAATCACAAGTGGGCTAAGAAAGCACATGGGCGCATTCGGTCTTTATCAACTACAATCTCATTAATCCATTTCAATCAATCAGGGGGCGAGGATTTGTGAAAAAGAGAAAAGGGTTCTACAGCTGGGTAACGGCCTTATTGCTTATATCCATCATTGTAAGCGGATGCGGGAATGCCAGCGAAGGTAAGGACGGCACAGCATCTCCGGGCACCGGGGACGAGGAAGGGAAGAAGGTAGAAATCCTGCTCGGATATTATTCCAGCGACAGCTCCGATGCCAAGATGAAGGAGCTGATTGAACAGTTTGAGAAACAGCATCCGAACATTACGGTGAAGACGCAGAGCGCGCCATACGGGCAGTTCTATCAGAAACTGGATACGCAGATCGCGGCCGGCCAGGCGCCGGATGTATGGCTGTCCGACGGCGTCTACGTCATGAAATACGCCCAGCGGGGCGCGGCTAAGGATCTGACGGATTGGATCGCAAGGGACCTGAAAGCCGACGAGTACTACGGCCTCGATTTCAACAAGGACGCGGACGGGCGCTATTGGGGCGTGCCGCAGGGCATTCAGGTCGGCGTGCTGTTTTATAACAAGGAGCTGTTTGATAAAGCGGGCGTAGCGTATCCTTCGGATGAATGGACCTGGGAAGACCTGAAATCGTCGGCAGCCAAGCTGACCGTGGATGCCAGTGGGAAAACGGCCGAGGACAGCGGGTTTGACGCCGCGAGCGTGAACCAGTTCGGGCTTACGTTCTTCAGCATTACCGAGGGCTGGTTCTCCGTGATGAAATCCTACGGAGGCGGTGCCCTTGACGAGAAGGCGGAGAACTCGATCATCAATTCCCCTGAGAACAAGCAGGCGTTCGAATGGATGGTGGACGGCATGCAGCGCGGCATCATTACCGATCCGGTTGACCTGAAGAGCTTCCAGAGCAATACCGCCGTGTTCCCTAGCGGATCGGCCGCCATGCGGATCGGCATCTATGCCCGGGTGCAGGCGGCGAATGAAGCCGGTCTGAATTACGATGTGACGCTGCTGCCGAAGGGACCTGACGGCAAGCGGGTATCCCCGGTCATCGCCAACTCGTGGGTGATTAATCAGAAGTCGAACGATGAGAAAGCGGAAGCTGCCTGGGAGTGGATTAAATACTGGGCTACGGAAGACGATGTGCAGAAGCAGTGGACCGAGCTTGGAGAAGCTGTGCCCGTGAAAAAATCCGTAGCGGAATCCGAAGTGTTCCTCAAGGCGGGAGAGCAGCCGGCAAACCGCCAGGCATTCCTCGATAGCCTGGAGTTCGCACAGACGCTCGACAATAACGCGGTCTGGGAAGAATGGGTGGGCAAATTCAACGAACATGCCGAGCGTGCCTTCCTGGGCGATGCAGCCATCGATCAGGCGTTAAGCGAGGCGGACGCAGCCGTTCAGTCGGTTCTCGATGATTTTTATAAAAAATAAAACCAAGGGTGGAAGAAAGGCGGGAGTGAAATGGACAATACGCTAAATGACAATGCAGCACTCAAAGCCGATCCGATGCCGCACGGAAAGCCCGCCCGAAAACGGAAATGGGATCATGAGGGGAGATGGGGGCTGCTCATGGCCTCCCCCTATCTTCTCCACTTTATCATTTTTGTGGCGGGTCCCCTCGCCGCATCCCTGTACTTCAGCTTTTCCGATTACGATATGCTGAATCCGCCCGAGTGGAGTGGATTGGATAATTTCCGGCGAATGGCCGAGGATTCGATGTTCTGGCGTTCCCTGTGGAATACCCTGTATTTTGCGGTTCTGTTCGTGCCGCTCCAGACCTTTCTTGCGCTCGTGCTGGCTGTTGCGCTAAACCAGCGTTTGAAAGGGCTTAAATGGTTTCGGATGGCCCACTTTATCCCGGTGATCTCCTCCTGGACCGTCATCCTGTATGTTGCCGACGCCGTATTCAATCCTCGCTTCGGTCTGGCGAATACGCTGCTTGCCAAGCTTGGCCTGGAAGGGCAAGGCTGGCTGCAGGACCCGAAGCTGGCCATTCCGCTGCTTGTCTTCATTGCGGTCTGGAAAGGGATCGGTTATATCATGGTCATTTACCTGGCGGGTCTACAGAGCGTTCCCGGAGATCTGTATGAAGCCGCGGAGATCGACGGTGCAGGAGCCCTGCGCAAATTCCGCTACATTACGGTTCCGTTGATCTCGCCGACAACCTTCCTGGTTGTCATCATGAGCACGATCTCTACCTTCCAGGCATTCGAACAGATCTACGTGCTGACCGGCAGGGGCGACATCAGCTCGGCTGGAGGCCCGAATAACTCCAGCTTGGTCATGATGCTGTATTTATATCGCGAAGGGTTCACGTTTATAAGGATGGGTTATGCTTCCGCCATTGCTTGGGTGCTGTTCATGATCCTGTTCCTGCTGACGCTGATACAGCTAAGGGCTCAGAAGAAGTGGGTGCACTATGACTGATCAAGCGGTCAAGATGGAACTGCAGATTGGGAACCGCATCGGGGGAAGGAGGAGCCGCAAATGAGAAGAAAGCTGCTGGGAAAAAGTATCGGTTATGTGCTGATCGGGATCAGCTCGCTCATCATGATCGTGCCGTTTCTGTCGGCGCTCATGAATTCATTGAAAACCTACAAGGAATATACAACGGTTCCGCCACGCTGGATTCCCGAGGTATTCCAATGGTCCAATTACGCCGAGGTGTTCCGGCTTGGAAATATTGGCGGTTACACGCTAAACAGCATCTTCGTGGCCGCATTGTCCGTCATCGGCGCATTAATCTCCTGCTCGATGGTCGGTTACGCGTTCGCAAGACTGCGCTTTCCGCTGAAAAGTGCGCTGTTCGTGATGGTGCTGGGAACGATGATGATTCCGGCGGTGGTCATCATTATCCCGCATTTCATCATTTTTAATAAGTTGAACATGCTGGATACGCTCACGCCGCTGTGGATTATCGAATGGCTGGCTCAGCCGTTTGGGATTTTCCTCATGCGACAGGCTTTTATGAATATACCTAAAGAGTATGAGGAAGCGGCCAAAATGGAGGGCTGCAATCCGTTCCAGATTTATCTGAGGATCTTCATTCCGATGGCCAGGCCTACGCTGGCGACGCTGGCGATCTTTACGTTCATGGGCAAGTGGAACGAGATTCTGACGCCTGTCATTTATTTGACCTCGAATGAGAAGTATACGCTGCCCATCGGCATTCTCTCCTTATCAGGCCAGTGGACCGGCAATGAACAGCTTATGATTGCAGCCGCACTGGTCAGCCTGGTACCGATTCTGCTGGTATTCCTGTTTGCCGAGAAATATTTTGTGCAGAACCACAATATGGCCGGGATTAAATAATGGAACGTTACTATCGGCCCGGGAAGGGTCATGTCTGTG
This sequence comes from Paenibacillus sp. GM2FR, assembly GCF_002803325.1. NCBI lineage: Bacteria > Bacillati > Bacillota > Bacilli > Caryophanales > Paenibacillaceae > Paenibacillus > Paenibacillus sp. GM2FR. Next base: position 409,829 of record NZ_MKZM01000010.1, read on the forward strand.
AAGGAAAGGATGAAAGACGAGATGAAAATAGCGGCATTCAGCGGATCACTCATCGATTACAGCATCCATGAAGCGATGTCGATTGCGGCCGAACTCGGTTTTGACGGGGTCGAAATCGCCTGCCGCGAACCGCATTTGAGCCCGGAGGCATCGCTTCCGCGGGTCCGCGAAATGAAGGCACTTGCGGATGGGCACGGTATGGAGATTCCGGCATTGGCAGGTTACATGGGTCATTTCTCGACAAGCGGGGATGCGGAATGTGCCGGGGCCTATGATCAGTTTATGGGCCTGCTTGAACGCGCGGTGATGTTGGAGGCGGGCATGATCCGGATCTTTCAGGGAGGGCCAAATGCCTTCCTAGCAGAGGATTATCATTATGCCAAGGCGGCTTTCTGGATTCGGAAATGCGCAGAGGAAGCCCGTGCTGCGGGAAAACGGATCGTGCTGGAGATTCACAACCAGAGCCTGGTGGAGACGACGGACAGCGCGCTGCGGTTGCTGGATTTGATCGGTGACGATCAGGTTGGCCTGATTCATGATGCAGGGAATATGTACATCACGGACACGGAATTTGGGGAAAAATCGGTCCGGCAGCTTGGAAGCCGGTTGTTTCATGTGCACATCAAGGATGAACGGCGGATCGGCCAAGTGGGCGAGCCGGGAACGTTCAAAAATTTGACCCGTCACGGGGAAGAATTCTTCCTGCAGTGCCGCCTGGGTGAGGGAGAAGTGGATCACGGCGGGCTGCTCAGGGGACTTCGGGAACAGCGGTACGCGGGTTGGCTTACGCTGGAATGTGCCGCTCCCTATCCACCGAAGGAACGGCTCGCTTATGATCTGAGGGTCATCCAGGAGTGGCTGCAGGCTGTGGAGGTGTCAAACAGATGAGCGGAAAAGCACGGAAATTTGGAATCATCGGCTGCCAGCATGCCCACATCGGCATGTTTATCGAGGAGATGCTGGCACTGGGCTACGAATGTGCAGGAGTATACGAACCGGACAATCAGCCGTTCGCCCGCACTCTCGCCGACCGGTACGGCCTGGAGCTGACGGGGGATCGCGAGTCGATGCTGGCAGACGAAGGCGTAGGAATCATCGGCTGCGCGGCCATCAATGATGAGAAGATGGACGTCATAGAGCTGTGTGAGCTGCACGGCAAACCGATCATGATCGACAAGCCTGCCGTGACGGATCGAGCGGGACTCATCCGGCTGCGCGATGTTCTGGAGCGTGGAAGGATCGAGGTAGGCATGATGCTGACCGAGCGTTTCCGTCCATCCCTGCATACCGTTCATCGGATGATCCGGGCAGGAGAATTGGGGGACATCGTCCATATCTCGATGCGCAAGCCGCATCGGCTGAATCCGGCTGCCCGCCCGGCCTGGCATTTTGACAAATCGCAGTCCGGCGGCATCATCAACGATCTCTTCGTGCATGACTTCGATCTGTTAAGGTGGCTGACGGGCCGGGAAGTCGAGACGACATCCGGTTATCTGGCGAAGCATATGCTGCCTGAATACCCGACTTTCTATGATGCGGCCGGCGTGCAGGTATTTATGGCTGGCGGCATAACGGCACAGCTTTACGCGGACTGGCATACACCTGCCGGCAGCTGGACTTGGGGAGACGGCCGGATATTCATTACGGGGACGCGAGGCATTGCCGAAATTCGGCTGGAAGGCGATCCTTTGCTGTCCAGCGATGAGGTTGTGCTTGTTATCACCGATCAGGAGCTGCGTTCTATGCCTTTGAAGCCGCCGCCGTTCTCCCTTTCGCAGGATTTTCTGAACCGGGTGAAGGGAGAAGCGGGCGTGATCACGCATGACGATATTTACAAAGCCTCGGAGGCGACGGTGATAGCCGATGAGGAAGCACGGATCCTGATTCGGGAATAGGGAAAGCATGCGGCTTTGCTGCAAACTGAACGTAACGAGGAGGCGTAGGATACATGACGGAGGAAACATTGCCGGTTCGATTCGGGATTATCGGCTGCGGGATTATTGCGGACATTCATGCACGGAGCATCATGAACACGGAGGAAGCCGTGCTGGCCGCCGTATTCGATACGAAACGGGAATCTGCGGTCAAACTGACTGCAACGTACGGAGGAGATATCTGCGATACCTTGGAAGAACTGCTGGCACGCGAGGATATAGAGGTAGTCTGCATCTGCACGCCAAGCGGTATGCATGCAGAGCAGACGGCGATGGTTGCCCGGGCGGGCAAGCATGTGCTGGTAGAGAAGCCAATGGCGATCCGGCTTGACGATGTCGAGCGCATGATTGAGGTATGTGCGGAGAATGGGGTGCTCCTGGCAACCGTTTTTCCAAGGCGTATGTCCCCGCAGGCCCGATATGCCCGCCAGGTCATTCAAGAAGGGCGCCTCGGGAAGCTCAGCTTATGCTCGGCGTATGTCATGCTGTACCGAGATCAAGCCTATTATGACAGTGCGGGCTGGCGCGGGACCTGGGCGATGGACGGCGGCGGGGCGATGATGAATCAGGGAATCCACACGGTGGATATGCTGCAATGGCTCGTTGGACCCGTTGCATCCTTGTCTGCCAAAGCCAAAGCCGTGCTGCGCAATATCGAAGTCGAAGATACCGTGATCGCAGCCCTTGAATTTGCGAGCGGCGCGCTCGGCGTCATGGAGATCACGACGACAGCCTGCGACGGGAAAGGGCAGCGGCTGGTCATTCATGGCGAGAAGGGCGCGCTTGTCATCGAAGAAGATACGATTGTATCTCTTGAGATCGATGGCGAACAAGTTCAACTGCCTGATTTCGAACCGTTTAAAGTTATACCTGACGGCCACCGTCTCCAAATTCAAGATATGGCGCTTGCCGTTCGCGAAGGCCGCGAGCCTGTCGTCACCGGGAAGGACGGGCGGCACTCTCTGGAGATCATTCTCGGCACCTACGAGGCTTCCCGGCAGCGCAAGGAAATTCAACTACAGACCGGAACGCCGGTGTTGTAACGGCTGGAGGTGACTTTATGAAGACTGGGCAAAGCATAAAGCCTGTTATTGAAAGAGTTCAAGATCAACTGAAGGTCCGCGTTTATGACCAGCGCGAAGCGATGGGAAAAGCGGCTGCCGCCGATATCCGCGCGGCCATGCAGCGTCTTCTGACCGAGAAAGAGCGCATTCGCATCGTCTTTGCGGCTGCCCCGTCACAGAACGAATGCCTGGCGGCGCTGGTTCAATCGGAAGGATTGGACTGGAGCCGGGTCACGGCTTTTCATATGGATGAATACATCGGCCTTCCTTCGTCTGCGTCTCAGCGGTTCGGGAACTTTTTATCCCGGCAGCTGTTTGATCGGGTATCTCCGGGGGAGGTTCATTTGATCGACGGTATGAATGATCCTGAAGCGGAGTGCGACAGATACAGCCGATTGGTAACTGCTGAGCCGATCGATATGGTGGTCCTGGGCATAGGAGAGAACGGGCATATCGCCTTCAACGATCCGCCCGTTGCGGATTTCACCGATCCGCTGTGGGTGAAGCGGGTCAAGCTGGACGAGGCTTGCCGCCTTCAGCAGGTGAATGACGGCTGCTTCGCGAGCTTGGAAGAGGTTCCGGAATATGCGCTTACGCTCACGGTTCCGGCGTTAATGTCAGGTGCCCATCTGTTCTGCGTCGTTCCGGGTGCAAGCAAGCGGGCAGCGGTACAAAGGACGCTGCACGGCGAGATAAGCGAGGCCTGCCCCGCCAGCATTCTTCGGCGGCATCCGGATTGCACGCTGTACGTGGACCTGGAGTCGTATGGGGAAATCCGGAATGGATAGCCCTGGCCTTGTTCGTATGGGCCGACATTATGCAACAGGTGAGACGATTGAGCTGGCATGGAACCCTGACGGCCGGATAGAGCGGACACTTCCTTACGACGGCGACGGGGAGATGTGGATTGCTCCCGGATTGATCGATCTTCAGATTAACGGCGGTTATGGACATGATTTCAATTCGCTGCCGCTTACAACGGAGACGGTCATCCAGGCAACCCGGCGCTTATGGGAAAAGGGGGTAACGCTGTACTACCCAACCATCATTACCAATGGCAACGAAGAGATCGAACAGTTGCTGCGGGTTATCGACGCGGCTTGCCTGGAGGATGAAACGGTCGGTTCGACCATTGGCGGGATTCATTTGGAAGGACCCTTTCTTTCTCCGGAGGAAGGGCCCAAAGGCGCGCACGATTCCCGGTATATCAAAGCGCCGGACTGGTCGTTGTTTACAAGGTGGCAGGAGGCATCGGGGAACCGGATTCGGATCGTGACCCTATCGCCGGAGTGGCCGGAAGCTGCGGATTTTATTCGGGCGTGCGCGAAGGCGGGAATCGTTGTATCGATCGGGCACACTGCCGCCACACCTGAGCAAATTCGGGAAGCCGTGGACGCTGGAGCGACGATGTCCACCCATCTGGGCAATGGCGCGCATCTGACACTGCCTCGCCATCCGAATTATATATGGGAGCAGCTTGCGCAAGATCGGCTGTGGGCAGGGATCATCGCGGACGGATACCATTTGCCGGATTCGGTCATCAAGGTGATGCTCCGCGCCAAGCCGTCCAAAGCGCTGCTCGTCAGCGATGCCGTCTATTTAAGCGGAATGCCGCCAGGCGAATACGAGACCCATATCGGTGGTCATGTCGTCTTGACTTCCGAAGGCCGATTGCATCTCGCCCGCAAACCCGAGCTGCTGGCCGGCTCGGCCATGATGCTTGCCGATGCGGTATGGCGGCTGGCTCAGTCGGGGCTGTGCACATTTCCTGAAGCATGGGACATGGCTTCCATGCTGCCCGCCCAGGCGGTAGGGCAAACGGAAAGCTATGGGCTGAGGAGAGGGGCGCAGGCCGACTTCGTGCTTCTGGAGAAGCATAAGGGGAACCTTCGCATTGTGGAGACCGTCAAGGGAGGGCGTTCGGTTTACCGGGCGGCCCAATAAATGTTAAAATATAGAGAAGATACTTGAAAAACCCAGAGTAACATCTGGGTTTTTCCTCATTACGGACAGAAGGAGAGAGGCATGACATCGAAATGGAGAGTTCCCGTTGTGCGTAAAATCTCAGCATGGACGTTTATTTTGCCTATCCTCTTATTCGCAATCGAAATTTTGTTTGTCCGCGATGGGCATTGGTTTCACTTTTACGGACTGCTATCCACTGTCGTTATTCCGCCGTTCGGTATCGTGTTATCTATCCGTTCCTATGGAATTACCGATTCAGCCAAGGACCTGCTATTAATAGCCAGCAATGGGCTTGCGTTATGCTCTTATTTTATCTACACCTTTTTAGGATATCTAATGCTGGGTCCATAAGTTAGATTTCCATGAACAGGATGCAAGGCGTTTTGAACGATGAACAAAAGTCTAAGGCCAAGACGCAAAAATCCCTTCTTGAATTCAAGAAGGGATTTTTGCATTCCTATTTAATGAGGCATCTGAAATTTAAACGTAGGGTTTTATTTCATTTTGATAAAAGTCATATAATCGATGGATGGAGGAACTGGACAAGATATGAGCAGCTCGTTCAATTTGCTCACGTTCCCAATCGTACCATCGCATTTCCATTAACTTTTCGATGTCTTCGTCCGCAAAGCGTTTCTTTATCTCTTTGGCAGGGTTACCGCCTACGATCGTATAGGGCGGGACATCCTTAGTAACAACCGAACCAGCCGCAACAATGGCGCCTTCGCCTATGGTTACGCCTGGCATAATCATGGCATTCATTCCAATCCAGGCATCGCTTTCGATGACGGTATCACCTTTTGGCGCGTAAGAAGCTTCAATCTGCTCTACAAACGGGTACACGGTTATCCATTCCGGATGATGGTTGTGATTTCCGCCCATTAAAATAATGACGCCACTTGCGATACATACGTAATTTCCGATAATCAACTTATCGATATGCCAACCATGGTTTTCGATGGGATTAAACAGCCTTCTGGATTTTTCATCCCCCCATAGGTATCTAACGCAGCCATCTTCAAAATCATGATGATCGTAATATCCAGAATAGTATGAGTATTCTCCTACACTAATCATAGGGTTCGTGACAATATCCTTTAAATACTTAATTTCGGACCAGTGTTCAAATTGATGTTGTTTCATTCTATTTCCTCGCTTCTAAGTAGAATATATCGTTTACTTAGAAGCTCAATACAGTAGCCACATTCTTAAACCTGATCAAACGACGAACCATCGTCCTCATCCTTTTCCTAATTGTTGATGAAATTGTAACAAGGCATGTTCTTTTCGTCAAACTTACAGGGATACAAGATTCCGATAAAATAATCCATACCTTTTGCCAAATAAGAGGTAGCTGCCTCTAACCGTACTTCACCATCATCTCCGTCAGAATCCCCTTCATGCGATCCACCAGTTCCTGCGGCTCCTTCACAGTGGCTTCATTTCCTAATCCGATAAAAAATTTAGCAAAATACAACATTTCGCTGACAGGAACGTTCTGATCGAGCTGTCCGCTTCCATCCGGCTGCATATCGATATGGGGAACCGGACATAACTCGGATTCGCAGCGCTGAACGCCTTCCCGGCTCAGATCCACGACCATGCGAATATAGACCGATTTCTCTGTCCCGTATTCCCTCCAGTTACCCAGATGGATATGGCGGTGATCCCGCGGCTCGATGCCGGTTGTATCACAGGCCACGGACTGCATGCGGTCACAGCGGAACAGGCGAAAATCATTGCGCAGAAAACAATAAGCGGGACAATACCAGAAGCCGTTGCTTGCATAGATGCCCACGGGCTGGATGCTTCTCGCGGCATAGCCCTCCCTGCTCTCATACAACACCGTAACGACCCGCTGGTCGACGGCGGCATCCAGCAGAGCCCCGAGAGATTCGGCCTTCTGCTGCCTTGTATGCGTCAGAAAATCCACCCGATTCTTCATCTGGTCAATCCGGTCGCGCACATCCCCAGGCATATAATAATAAAATTTCTGAAGTGCAGTAGAGGACTCGGCTTCAAAGGGAAGAAATAGATAGTGACGCAGGGCGTGGCTGGCAAAAAACATTGCAACGGCTTCTTCCTCACTGAAGGCGATCGGCGGAAGAACCCGTTCTTTCAGCACCTGGTAGCCTCCGTGCGGTCCTACCTCGGAATAGAGCGGAACCCCCAGTTCGCTGAGCTCCTGCAGGTCCCGCAAGATCGTGCGAGACGACACGCCGAATTGATCGGCCAGTTCTCTTACGGTGAATTTTCGCATTCGGTTAACGGTCATCATCAGCTCGATGAGACGTTTGGATTTGGACATAGGATCAGCTCCGAATCGTTGGATGACTATGACAATAGTTGTCACTATTATACGCTATACTGGCCGTAGAACCCAGAGCCGCCTTATAACTAATAAATGGAGTGATGAAACGTGAATCAATTGCATGAAATGAAGCAGCTGTTGTTCGAAGAGCTGGAGCTTATCGTTCGTACCAGTTCGAATCTGATCGGCAAAATTTCGGCAGAGCATTGGGATTACAGGCCTGCCCACAATATGAGATCGCTGCAGGAGCTCGTGCATCATCTGGTTTCGGTGCCTGCGACGGACCTGTTGATTCTCCAAGAGAAGAGCGAAGCGGAGATCCGGGAACTGGAGGCAGGCATCGCCGCTGACGGCACGGACAAGGACAAGCTGATCTCTTGGATGACAAAGGGACTTGCCGATGTAAAATCCTACATGAATGGGCTGACAGATGAAGAATTTTTGCAGAAGACAACGAGACCCTTCTATTTGGAGCACGGTTCAACCCAAGCCAAGTGGCTGATTGAAATCGTCACGCATGCCCAGCATCATCGGGCGCAAATGTTCAATTACCTGAAAGCCCAAGGCTATGAAGTAAATATGTTCGATCTATATTAAACGTCAGGTATGTATGCAGAGTGAGAACAGGGGTGAGAAGGATGCAGCGGCATGTACCGAGAAAATCGCCGAAGCTGCCGTTAACTGGCGAGGAGTTGGCGAAGCTGCGGTCAAACAAAATGAAGCTCATCGATATTGCGCAAATGGATATCGAGTTATTGTCCGGCGTGCTTGGTGTTTCGGATAGCCGCGCCCAATATATCCGGGGACTGGCACAGTTTCAGACAGTTCCTTCGATCGGACCGAAAGTGGCTGAACGCGTAGTCCAGTTGGGGTATTTCGCATTGGAAGATATCAAGGATGAAGACGCTGCCTCTTTAACGGACCGGATGGAAGCAAGCAGCGGTTTCTGGGTGGATCCTTGCGTGGAGGATGCGTTTCGCTGCATCGTACATCATGCCAATCATCCGGGGAGCGGGAAGAGCTGGCATGACTTTACCGAAGTGCGTAAGCAGTTTAGGGAGCAGCACGGATACCCTCCAACCCGTCCAACTTTATCGTGGTACGACCAAAAAGATGGACAACCATAGGGTCCCTACCTTGAACTAGCAGGAGGCACTGCCACATGGCGGTGTCTTTTTTCCTGTTGTTTACCAAACTTGAAAAATCGCTTGAAAGTGAAGCGGCGTCATCCTGTACAATGGCTTCAATGTTGAAAAGGGGTGGAGGTAAAGCAATGAAACGATATGCACCAGCTGTTATCCTATGGATCCTTGGCGTATTCTTACTCAGTGCATGCAGTTCAGCGGGCGAAGAAGAGCAGCTCCAACGCGTAACGCTTGAGAAGGTTGAAGAGCTGGAGATCGACCATGGCAGCACGACCTTGTTCGTGGAGACAGCGGATGTGGAGGTATTAGAGGTTTCGCTGCTCCAAAGCGGCAATTCTGCGGGGGCCGTTGTTGATCAGGATGGCCATCGGATGAAGATTCGTTTAGATAACGATATCACTCGGATGTTGAATATCGGGCGAATGCCGCAGCTTCACGTGAGAATTCCCGAGGATTATGCGGGGAAGGTCATCGTAGACGGTTCTTCCGGCAAAGTAACGGGAACCGGCTTGCAAAACCACAGCCTCCAGGTAAAGGGTCGAAGCGGGAATATCTCACTTGCGTTTACCCGTTTGAACAACGATGTGGAGGTATCGGCGACTAGCGGAAACGTGAACATACAGCTCGATGAAGAAACGCCTGATGCAACATGGATGCTGCAATCCGGAAACGGACGCCGGTCCATTGCCGTTCCTTTGGAGGACAGAAAGGAGAGCAACCGGAAGACGGAAGGGCGCTCCGGTGCTGGCCAGCATAAGGTGAAACTCAAAACCTCCTCGGGGAACATCTCGATCCAATAACCATGTAAGAACAAAGTGTAAGAAAAAAACATCCCCGTGGTCCTTTCCAAGAGCTTACAGCTTTCGGGCTCTTGAAGCAGATCATCAGAGGATGCTTGGCATGTTAACCTATTAAATTCTTATATGACAAAGAAGAATGATAGCGCCTTAGTCTTCAGCAGACACAGAAGCCTTGGATGAAGCAGGAGATCTCATATATTGCGGCGGGTTTACGTCATCAATAAGCAGAATACCGTCGTATTGGTCACGGGCGATTAAGCTTTCCGGAATCATGCCCCAGCTATAGGCAAAACGCGGCTCGAACATCCATGAGTTGCCTGCCTCACGCTTTTGGTAACGCAGGTCAACGAAGGTATACGGTGAGCCTGCAGCCGACAGGATCGATTCCATGGATCCCGGCTCTGCCGGCAGAACGTCATGCACATTGCCCATATTATCTGCGGTTTGTCCGCTGGCCGGATACAAGCCGAGTACGTAACTGTATTTTTTCATTTCCTCCGAGAGCTTTTCCCCCATTAAAGTAACCGGATATGGCGTACCCATCACTTCGGTTTGGGCTTTACGGATGTGGTCGTTATGTCCCCACACGATGAATTTTTCCGTCGGGTATACTTCGGTTGCCAGCCACATGAGATTGTCATGCATCGCCTGATCCCGCCATTCCATCGATTCCAGGAACGGGGCATAATCGCCGCTTTCCATGCCAAGCGTTGATTGGATGGAGAGCTCTACATACTCCCGGGCTACCCGAATTCGGTCGTTCAGGGTCCGCTCGAGCAGCATGGACAGTTTGGGGTTATCCGGGTACAGCTTCTTTATATGAACTTCGTTTGCCTCCGTCTTTAAGGACACCAGAGCATCCTTGTATACTTGAATCAGCTGATGTTTCTCTTTGCGGTAAGCGGCAAGATCCCTACCAAGAGAGTAGTCGGACAATTTCTTCTCAGCTTCCGATAGGCGCTTAGCCATGGCCTGATCCTGCAGCCATTGCCCATCCAACAGCGGATACTGCAGCTGCATGTCAAAACCGGTCAGCACGAGCGGCTGCTTGCTCTGTTGTGCTGTTTTAATGTAGTCGAACAACGGCAAAATCTCCTTGGACCACCAAACGCCGAAGATGGAATCCTTCATCGTTTGTTCGGCGCTTTGCTGTCCGGCCCGGCCATAAGCCAAGGAACTGTTTCCTAGGCCGCTCTCAAAGGCCAGGACGTTATACCCCATTTCTTGATGCAGAAACTGGATCAAACGGGTCTTGGCCAGATTGAACTCGGCAACGCCGTGGGAGCTTTCCCCCAGGAACACCATGCGTTTGTCATGCAGCAAGGGCTTCAGCATGGCCAGATCCTTATACTGGTTAGAGCCGTTGGCCACGTTCGATGGCTGAATCGTATCCAGTCGGTATACATGGTCTTTGGCCCAATTCTCCCACTCGGCAATCTTTTCATCCGACGTACGTGCCGTCTTAACCTCCGTAACCTGGCCTTGGATGGAATCGGCGGCAGAAGCATCTGCTTTTCCTTCAGAGATGAAGGTGGTTCCCAATAGGGAAGCGGTGAGCAGAAACACGGTGAATGCTTTTCTAGCTTTATGTATCGGCATGCGGGTCACTCCTTATAAGATGATGATCAGTTATATGTTTTGTGGTGGTTGAACGTTTCGAAGAGAATATCAACACTATTATTTCTTGTCTTGAAGCGTTGGCATCACCTCCTTAACATCGCCGCAATTACTGTCCGGCGGCGTTAAAGAACTATAATACTGTATGGCCTACCTTAGTCCTCTTCCCAGAACAGATCGTTCAGCGTACGCGATAATGCCTTGCATATGGCAACGCACAGGCTGAGGGACGGATTGTATTTCCCCAGCTCGATCAGGCCGATGGTCTGCCTGGAGACACCGACAATCTGGGCCAGTTCTTCCTGTGATAAATCCTTCTCGACGCGGGCCATCTTCAATTTGATGTTTTTCATGCGACAGTCACCCTGATATCCCTTTCTACGAGTCGAACGGATCGTTCTGCGACATTTTCTGGCTTACCTTGTTGGCGCCGTAGTGGATCACCGAGCTCACTATAACAAAGAGCGGGACATTGATGATAAGTGTAGCGAAGAATACGATGATAAAATGTTTAATCTCGGTGGCGCTGTTGTTGTTTCCGTACAAGATTGCGCTGCGGATTCCACAGTAAAGAGCTAATATGAACCCGATGGCAAAGCACCAGAGCACATTGCGCTTATTGAACGAAACTTTGCTTCGCTGGTCATGGACCTCCACTTCATCCGAATAAATTCCCAGCGCTACGCTGCGGATACCAAAATATAAGCTTCCTCCCAGCATGATCAGCATTTCCAGCCAAACGGATTCCGTCCGTGGCAGCGCAAAAGATTTGATGATGACGGAAATGCTGCATATGATCATGATCAAGGTATACACCTCTTTATATAACTTGTTCTTCAAATTGACGATACGCTCATCCTCAACCGAGTTTTTCTTAAACCAATTCAAGCTCATCATTCCTTTCGTTTGGTTAGAGATACGTTCCTGAGATTTTCTGGATACCTGCATTGTAATAGTATTCACGTCATTTTGCAATATATATATGTCATTTTGATTTCAATATTTGTCTTTTTGACCGAGGAAGTGGATGTAGTCTCAAGAATTTCATCATAGTCCGTAGGGGGAGTTTATTCTTGATCTATTTTGCTAAAACAGAACTATAGGCCGGCGGGTTTACAACGCTTCACAGCGTGTTTAAAATGGGAATAGGGCAGATCTCTTGCCCGAATTGATAACTGGAGCGTGTTCGTTGCCATGATTATGATCCATTTCATTCGCTTACGTTAATGTGAGGTACAGATCCAAGTAGGCTCGGCCCTTTTTTTTTGACATTGCGGCTTGAGTTTATTTTTCTGTGCCTTTTTCATTACGTATGATCGAATGAAAGGGTGATTTTTGCTGTGTCCAGAAATGAAAGGTTATTACAAAAAGCACAATGGCTATCGAAACATGAGAAGATGTTTAGATGCCCGATCTGCGGCAGTTCCATGAGAGTTCAGCAGCTGGCAAGCTTGGTGTGCGAGAAGCTGCATAGCTATGATATATCGAGACAGGGGTACGTCAACCTGCTGTCCAACAGATCCAAAACCAAATATGATAAGGCCTTGTTTGAGGCACGAAAAATGATTAACAGCAGCGGGTTCTTTGGCCCGATGATTGAAGGGATTTCGAATCGTCTGATCAGGATGCAGTCTCGGAAGCCGCCGGAATCCGGCAAACCTCTGAGACTGCTCGATGCAGGCTGCGGAGAGGGTTCCCATCTATCCGCCATTGGACGTAAGCTTTTCGATCACCCCACGGTGCCGGACATTCTCGGTGTGGGCATGGATATCGCCAAAGAGGGGGTCGTAATGGCCGCCAAGACATCCCCGGACCCTATATGGTGCGTGGCTGACCTGTCTCAGAGCCCGTTTGCTGACCAACAGTTTGATTACATTTTGAATATTTTGTCCCCTTCCAATTATTCGGAGTTCAGGCGATTGCTTACGAGTGACGGAATGTTGGTGAAGGTCATTCCGGGGAGCCTGTATTTGCAGGAGCTTCGAGCTTTATTTTATACAGGTACAGGTAAGGAGACGTATTCCAATGACGGCACGATGGAGCTGTTCAGCCGACATTTTGAACGGATCGAGTTCGAAGAGATTCGGTATCGCATCATGCTGGATTCCGAGCAGACGAAGCAGCTGATTCATATGACGCCGTTATCCTGGAGCGTTTCACCTGAGGTTATTGAACGGATGTCAGGTGGAGAGATGGAGGTAACCGCCGACTTCGCACTTCTCTATGGTTGGAAATAAGGGGAAGTATTTTTCCTGCCCGGATCTCCGACGTATTTTGCTAAAGTGTCCACCATAGGAGATAATATGAGTTATCAAAATAAAAGGTGGTTAACTATCGCATGACACTTCGAATGAATCCGTATCTCATTATGGATGGAAATGCTAAGGAAGCTATTCAATTCTATGAGAAGGCCTTGGACGCCAAAGTCGTCATGGTTCAGACTTTTGGCGAGATGCCGGCCAACCCGGACTTTCCGCTGCCGGAAAGCGCGCGGGATCGGGTATCCCACGCAAACCTTATGGTCGGCGAGACGGTCTTGATGTTATCCGATACGTTTCCCGGTCAACCGGTCCAATCCAGCAATCAGGTCCAGATCTGCATCATGACCGATGCAGCCGAACATGCGAAGCAGATATATGAAGCGCTGCGTGAGGGCGGCAAGGTCGTTATGCCGCTGCAGGAAACATTCTGGAGCCCGGCCTACGGGATCGTTGCGGACAAATACGGCGTTAACTGGAATATCTCAACCGAAGTTGAAGCTTAGAAGCAGATGCTACTCCTGCAGGTATAATAAAAAGGCCCTGACGGCAAATCGTCAGGGCCTTTTTCGGTTAAAGCCAAAATCCAGTTTCCTAATCTACGCCCGCGATCCATCCCACCACTTATAGTAGATGTGGACATGCCCGGCGGGGCTTGCCACAAGCGGATCGATCACGATCGTCTTGCCGCTCACTTTCAGCTCGATCACCTTTTTGTTCTTCTCGGCGGAGTCTATCTTCGCGAGGAAGGAGGAATCGACTTGGAATCCATACAGTTGGAGGAGCTCGATCAGCATGCTGCGCTGCGTTTTATCGGCGGCATTGGAAAGCGCGATTCCGCTGAACTGCATAATCTGCGGCTCGAATTGAACGGACACGGCATAATCCGTTTCGCCGGTTTGCTTTGTGCTGGTCATGACTATTTTGTTTGACCCGTCGTCATAGATCCTGTAGCCGCTGTAGTTCGAGAATACCTTCTGACGAATCACGAGATACATCTCATCCCGGTACACATCCCAAGGCGTTGGCAGCTTCGGAAGCATCGCCTCCGCACTTGGCACAGTGGGGCGATCATACAGGTTCGACATTCCACGATCGGTCAGGTTCTTGATAAGCTGAAGCACTTCAGCGCGCGTGATGGTGCCGCTGCCTACATACCCTTCAATCGTGTTTTCGCCCTTGATCCGGCCCTGCGCGTATTTTTTACCCAAAACGTATTGAATCGCTTGATTCCCGTCGTAGTTCACGCCGTCGGCGCTGGATATCAGCTCGGCCACATGGGCCCGCGTTATGTATTGGCTGCGCTTGGTTTTGTCTGCGAATCCGTGAACAGGATAGTTCTTGAAGTGCAGAAAATGATAATATTTATCCGACCATAGTTCGGTCAAATAGTTCTCCTGCAGGTCTTTGCCCGTGATGCCGACAACGAGCATACGAATGAATTCGGCCTCGGTCACATTTTGGTTGGGCATGAACATCCCATTGGCATAACCGTTGACAATCCCTTGATCGACGCCCCATTCGATGGTCGTTTTTGCCCAGTGATTATCAATATCCCGAAACGTAACCCCGGCGGAAGCGCTGCCAGCCCCTACGAATAAAGAGACAACCAGGAGTATAGGCGCACATAGTGTCCTGAACTTCAACATCTGCAATCCTCCATCTATAATTTGCTAAAATACTACAAAATACATTGTATAAGTGTGTTTTTCGAGCGGTCAAGCGTCTGGAAGCGGTTCTTGTCAAAGATGGGCTGTTATAACTAGCTAACTAACTTAAGCGATACTTAGTGACTACAGGACTAAGGAAGTGCATAAATCCTCCACTTTGGAAATGGAATTGCGAAAGAAAGACATGTTTTTCGCGAAGGAGCTAGGGAATGGAGGACGCTGTACCCTGAAATATTCGAGCGTGGAAAAAGACAGCTATAGTCTAAAAGTTAGGGGTTCGGAATTCCTATTGGAAGATACCAAGCCATTAGGTAAAATATCCCTTGTTTACGATCTATAGAAGAGGGGCGAAATTTTGATGAGATTGGTGCGAAAATCCTTATTGACCCTGTGCAGCCTTTTGCTTGCAGTCTCGGTCCTGATCCCGCAAACAACGGTTCACGCAGCGGATCAGAAATGGATGAATCAAGTATGGAGCGAGTATAAATCCTATCATAAGAAGACGGTAAACGCCTATAACAATTACCAGAAGCAAGCGGACAAGAAATATAAGTTATTTTATGAAACAAGCCATGCGTCGCTGGATCAGCTGGAGAAAAAAGTGCTGGAGGATCAAAAGCAGTGGGATGAGAAGCTTCAAGCTGATTTGGAGCAGCTGAAGCTGAAGCATGAAGGAAACCGGGACTTAATGGATAAGCTGACACAATATGAACGGTTCATCAATCCAAGTTATTTGAACAGCCCGATGTGGAAGTACGCGAATGCTGCAAACCGGAGTTATTTGAATAGCACGCTCTGGAAACTAAGCAAAGAAATGAACGAGGATTATTTGAACAGCTTGATGTGGACCTATAAGAAGACGATCAGCCCGGATTATTTGAACAGCTCCGCGTGGAAATTTAACAAAACGGTCAGTGAAAGTTATTTGAACAGCCCGATGTGGAAGCTTCGGAACGGGTCCAGTACGTCGTACCTGAACAGTCCGATGTGGAAGTACAAACAGGGGAAAATCAGCAAGGCAACAGCCAAGAGCCAATACAGTAAGCTGTTTAAGGAACAGACAACCGCGATCTCCAAGAGCAACGCCGCAAGAAAATCCGAAATAGCGAAAATGGCAAGCGGCACGCAGAAGAAGATAGGGGAGCTTTACAAGGAAACAGTGGTCACACTCGAGACACGCCGCGAGGAGGCACTGAAGAGCATCTCCGATCTTCGGATCGAAATCACCGGAGAAGGCTTGCAATGGGAACCACTGCTCGTGATGAAACCATAATATCGTAAATCTTACCGCTTACTGGAGAAGAGCTGCTCTCATGGTCTGAACATGATCATAAGGGCGGCTTTTGTTTTTGTAAAAATGAAAACAAGAAAATGCAGGATATTCTTTGACTTTGACGATTATTTCAAATAATATTATGTCAGTAACCTAACAAAAACTAACAATAATAACACGGAAATTGAACGACAAATTCGCACTTAAGTAGGTTGATAACGATGAAAACGAAAGTGACGATTCAGGAAATTGCCGATTTTACCGGCGTGTCTAAATTCGCGGTATCCCGTGCTTTGTCGGGGAAGTCGGGCGTCAGTCCCCAGACCAGGGATATGATTCTGAAGGCAGCCGGACAGCTTGGATATTTTAAGGATCAGCCGAACCAAGCGGCGGGAAAAAACCAGCAGCTTCAAGATCCGGAGAACAGAAAATGGGCGGGGGCGGTGCTTGTCCTGTTCCCGAATGTCCGTTATCAAAATCGGGAATCCCTTTATTGGGGACCGGTGTTTGACGGCATATCCGCCCGCCTGAATCAGAAGGGACTGGACATTCTGACGCTGACGGAGCCTTCGAACGACCATATGTTCACTCTGCTAAATCCCCAGGGGATTCTCGGAATTGTGACGGTGGGATCTGTATCCACCCAAAATTTAATGGACATCAAGAAGCTGAATATTCCCGTGGTCATGGTGGACCACATGGACCCGGCGTTCCAATCGGACACGGTGTTCACTGACAATATGCACAGCATGAAACAAATCATGACCAAGCTGATCAGCAGAGGTTATAGAAAATATCAGTTCATCGGCAATATCGAAGATGCCCAGAGCTTTTATGAGCGTTGGATCGGCTTCTCGTCCGCGCTGGCCGATTACAAAATCGAACATCGGCAGCTGCCTTCCCTGATCAGCCCGGAGATTGAGAATATACACGAAGCGTTAGGAAAGGCTCTTGCCGGAAACGAGCTTCCGGAAGTGTTTGTGTGCGCTAACGATATCACCGCCATGTTCGCCATGGAGGCGCTCAGGAATCAGGGCATCGACGTACCAGGCCGTGTACAGGTGACCGGATTTGATAATACGTACGATAACCTGCCGATTATGGCAACCGTCAACATCGATAAGGAACTGCTCGGGATGCGTGCCGTTGATCAATTGCTCTGGCGAATACTGAACCCGGATTCGAATTACGAGCGGCTTCTAATTCAAGCAGATGTCATTGTTAGGGATTTGAATAACGCAACACGCGATACGGATGAACAATAAGCTGTAATGTCATATCTTCATGTTAGCTCCGATGTCTTCATGACATCGGGGCTTTTTACATTCATAACAAAAAAATAACAAATGTAGTGGCATTATAAGGGGCGGTTTGTCCAGATGAATTAAAGTAAACCGTTGATATATATGGAATTATATCGAATAAAGCCGAACTGTGTAGATTCATATTGTAATCGTTATCACTAAATATTTAGGTTAATTACAACAATTTAATTAGGTTTTTTGTTATTATTAACATAATTTATATTGACTAAATCACAAATAGGGTGATATATTTTTTGGCAAACAGGGATAACGGATTGGGGGGAGCCGAGGGGAGCAGCAGGGAGCACCGGGAATCGATCTATTCAACATCATCTTAGGGGTACATGCAGCAGTTAACAGGGTGTTAAACAAATAAGGGAGGTTTTTGGTGTGAGAAAAATGAAAGGGCTTTCTTTGTTGCTTGTTTGTTTATTATTTTTGATTACGGCCTGCAGCGGCGGAGGGGCAAAACAAGCAGAGACACCGCCTGCGACTCCGGCTCCTAGCACGGAAACCGCGACAGAGACTCCAAAAGAAGAACCCGCTGAACCTGAGGCAGAACCTGTTGATCTAGGCGGCCGCGTGATTAAGGTCGCTGCCTGGTGGGACCTGAAGCCGGCAGGCACAACAGCCGGAGAGAAAGCCCGCCTGGAGAAGATTGCTGAGATCGAGAAGAAGTACAATTGCAAGATTGAGTTCGTCAACGTTCCTTTTGAGGAGTACATGAACAAATTCACGACAAGCGTACTGGCAGGCGAGCCGTTTGCCGATATCGTGCAGTTGGAGTACAAATCGGCACTGCCGGCCATTATGAAGGGGCAGATTCTGCCGATCAGCGAGTTTACGACGGATCAGAACAACATTAATAACGAAGCCGATCTGCAGACGAAATATCCTTCCATTGGCGGAGGTGAATACGGATTCGATAATCCGACCTCCATCGGGCTCGGACTTCATTACAATCGTGATTTGTTTAAGAAGAACGGCCTCCCGGATCTTCAGGAGCTGTATGCCAAGGGAGAATGGAACTGGGATAAACTCATGGAAATTGCCAAACAGGCAACCAAAGATACGAATAACGACGGGAAAACGGACGTATGGGGCTTCTCCGGCTGGGCGATTGATGCGGTAAAGCATTTCACCGCTGCTAACGGGGGGAAAATCGTTGATGACTCCAATGGCAAAGAAGGCTTGACCGATCCAAAAACATTGGAAGCAGCCGAATTTGTGAACCGCCTCTACAACGTGGAGAAGGTTGTTAAAGTCAAGAGCGGCAACAAAACAAACTGGGAAGAGACAAACACCTTTAAAGACGGCGATGTAGCCATGTTTACGGCAGCGGAATGGATGCTCGGCGACATTACGTTCGAGGTCGGCGTGGTTCCGATTCCTAGCGGTCCGCAAGGCTCGGCGGAAACAACGTATGCCAATACCGCCGCATCCGCGAAGTTCATTCCAAAAGGCGTGAAAGATCCGGACATCGTCTATCAAATTTATGAAGAGACGTTCGATATACCGCCAACAGAGGAATATCCGGGTCAGGATTACCTGGAGAGCATCTATACCAATCAGGAAGACATCGACATGATTCGCGAGCATATTGCCGGAACCGGCGTCATCACGGTTGACGAGGCTTACACGGATTACCCTACGGGCGCTTTCATTGAGGATATTATCGTGAACAATCAATCGGTAGCCGCTACGGCCGAGAAATATAAACAACAGGCACAGGCTGCTGTCGATAAAATGGGCAAATAAGATGGACGGGGGCGTTTTGCGCAAGCCGCGCCCCCTTCTCCTGAACAGGGGGATGAACATTGACACTTCAAACGCAGCTGAAAAAATGGATGAACCGATTATGGATTCTTTTGGCGGTCATGGCCGCTTTGATTGTGTTCTTTAATAGAGGGGGAAGTGAACTCGGATCCGTCGGAAAAGCGGAAGACAGCCGGACCGAGCTTTCATTGGAACGTCCCGCATCGCTGGTCAATCTCAGCACGCAGCCGGGAAAAAGCCTCTCCTATGCCCAGTATTTGTCGGATCATGACGAAAAGAGTCGGCCGGATCGTGAAATCACGATTCCCGCTGTCGATTACAGCCGTGCCGAGGGCGGGGAATTCCGCAAGCTGGAAGCCTATGAGGGTCATTCGGGTACCTCGCTTTTTACGGGCGAGAAGGGTGAGGTGGAATGGAAGGTTCATGTGGAGGAAGAGGGATTGTACAATCTGTCCCTGCTCTATTATCCAGTGGAAGGAAAGAGCTCCTCCATTGAGCGTTCCATCCGCATCGACGGGGAGGTTCCCTTTCAGGAGGCGGCCTATTTGCAATTTGACCGGATATGGGATAACGCCAAGGACAGCATCGATCAGGATAACCAGGGCAATGACCTGAGACCGAAACAAATCGAACGTCCGGCCTGGGTCGAGGCAGTGCTTAAGGATGCGGACGGATACATTACGGAGCCGTTTCTTTTTTACTTTGAAAAAGGGGAACATACCGTGTCCCTTACAGCAGCAAGGGAGCCGATGGTGATCGGAGAGCTGAAGCTTTTTAAGCAGGAGGGCCCGCTGACGTACGCCGAGCTGCATCAACAGTATGAGGATGAAGGGATTCGGAAAATCGAAGGAACCGTGCTTACAATTCAGGGTGAGGACGCAGTCGCCAAATCCTCGCCGACCTTGTATCCGTTAAGCGAGCGTTCGAGTCCGAGCGTCAGTCCCTACAGCGCGTCGAAGGTACGGATCAATACCATCGGCGGCTTCAACTGGCGGCTGCCCGGACAGTGGATCGAATGGGAGCTGGATGTACCCGAGAGTGGGCTCTACCAGATTGCATTCAAATCGCAGCAAAATTTTGTAAGGGGCATATACTCGACGAGAAAGCTGACGATCGACGGGAAGGTTCCGTTTGAAGAAATGAACCACGTCGCTTTCCGCTTTAAGAATGGATATCGCATGGACGTGCTTGGGGGCGATGAACCTTATCTGTTCCGGTTGGAGCAAGGTAAGCATGTGTTACGCCTCGAGGCGAGTCTGGGTGAATTCGCTCCGCTCATTCATGAGGTGGAGGATAGTCTGCTTAACCTGAATGCCATGTATCGCAAAATATTGATGATCACCGGCACGAATCCGGATGAATTCCGGGATTACCGCGTAGAGCAGCGGATACCGGAGCTGCTGGAAATCTTCCGGTACGAGAGTGACAGATTAAAAGCCATCGCGGCCAGATTGGTTGAGCTGTCGGGACAATCCGGCGACCAGGAGGCCCTGCTGAAGACCATGGCGCTTCAGCTGGATGAGATGATCGAGAAGCCGGATACGATTCCGCGCAGGCTGGAGGCTTACAAGACGAACAGCGGCGGACTCGGAACGTGGCTGCAGCAGGCAAGGGAGCAGCCGCTCGAGATCGATGCCCTCTACGTTGCGTCAGCCGATGCCAAGCTGCCGAAGAGCGGAATGGGGGCAACCGATAAGGTGAAGCATGAAGTGTCGACGTTCTTCAGCTCCTTCTTCATCGATTACAACAATATCGGTAATGTCTCGGATGAGAAGAATCAGCGTTCGATCACGGTATGGATCGGCAGCGGGCGGGATCAGGCCAATACCATCAAGGCAATGATTGATGAGACCTTTACGCCGGAGACCGGAATCAACGTCAATCTAAAGCTGGTGAACATGGGGACGCTGCTCCCCGCAACGTTGTCAGGTCAGGGACCTGAGGTCGCGATGCAGATCGGCAATGACCTCCCGGTGAACTTCGCCATGCGGAATGCGGCAGCGGACCTGACGCAATTCCATGATTTCGAATCGGTAGCGGACCGGTTCAGGGATAGCGCCTTGGTGCCTTACCGATACCGGCACGGCGTGTACGCGCTGCCCGAGACCCAAACCTTCAACATGATGTTCTACCGGAAGGATGTGCTGGAAGAGCTTGGTCTTGATGTTCCGAAGACTTGGGACGATGTGGCCAGCCTGCTTGCCGTATTAAACAAAAATCATATGCAATTTGGTCTTCCCGTTGTGGCGCAGGCACCGGATCAGTGGACCACGCTGCCGCCGAATTCTTTATATGCCGCGCTCCTGATGCAATCCGGCGGACAATTTTACCGCAACAACGATCAGGAATCGGATCTGGATTCCAAGATTGGGCTGGAGGCCTTCAAACAATGGACGGAATATTACACGGATTACAAGCTGGAGCGGGAATACGATTTTGCGAACCGATTCCGTACCGGACAGATGCCAATCGGTATTTCCGACTATACCACCTATAACCAGCTGTCCGTGTTCGCGCCGGAGATCCGGGGCGTATGGGGCTTCGCGCCCGTACCGGGAACCGTTCAGACGGACGGCACCATTGACCGCACCGTTCCAAGCGGCGGCAGCGCCGTGCTGATGCTGGACGATGCGAAGGACAAGGATGCAGCCTGGGAGTTCCTGAAGTGGTGGACCAGCGATGCAACACAGACGAACTTTGGCCGCGAGATGGAAGGACTTATGGGGGCGGCGGCCCGCTATCCGACCGCCAACATCAAGGCGCTGGACAGTCTGCCATGGCCGGTAGCCGACTATGAGAATTTGAAATCCCAATTTGAATGGGTCCAGGGAATACCCGAGGTGCCGGGCGGCTATTCCACGGGCAGACATTTGTTCAATGCCTTCTACCGTGCGGTCATCAGCGGCATCGAGCCGCGGGAGGCCTTGATGGATTCGGTGCAGTATATTCACGACGAAATCCGAACCAAGCAAGAAGAATTCGGCGAGCTGCAGGAATAGGGGGAGTCCAAATTGCATAATGCCAGCCTTCAGGATCCTGAGGTTACGATGCCCGCCGCTATCCGCCCCGTCAAGCCGCAATCCTGGTGGAAGCGGAAGCTGGCGGAGATGAAGGCCAGCAAGCATTCCTATATATTGCTTGCGCCTTATATGATCCTGTTCACGCTGTTTACCGTGTTTCCGGTCGTCATTTCGATGATTCTCAGCTTTACGTACTTTAATATGCTGGAGTTTCCGCGGTTTGTCGGTTGGGATAATTACACACGACTGTTCCTGGAGGACGATATCTTTCTGGTTGCGCTGAAGAACACGCTGCTCTTCGCCGCCATAACAGGACCCATCAGCTATTTGGCCTGCTTTCTGTTTGCTTGGGTCATCAATGAGCTGGGTCCGCGGCTGCGGGCGTTCATGACTCTGATCTTCTATGCGCCTTCGATCTCGGGGAACATTTACTTCATTTGGCTGATGATCTTCTCGGGCGACCGCTACGGCATAGCGAACGGTATGCTGATAAAGCTCGGCATCATTCTGGAGCCGATCCAATGGCTGAAGACCGAAGCGTTGATCATGCCGATTATCATTCTGGTCCAGCTGTGGCTCAGCCTTGGAACCGGCTTCCTGGCTTTCATCGCCGGTCTTCAGACCGTAGATAAAACGCTCTACGAAGCCGGGGCCGTGGACGGGGTCCGCAACCGCTGGCAGGAGCTGTGGTTCATTACGCTGCCTTCGATGCGGCCCCAGCTCATGTTCGGCGCGGTCATTCAGCTAACGACATCGTTTGCCGTGGCCGACGTCTCGATTGCGCTTGCCGGTTTCCCCAGCGTGAACTACGCGGCGGAAACGATCGTAACGCATCTCATTGATTTCGGCACGACGCGCTTCGAGATGGGCTTTGCGTCGGCGATTGCGACCGTGCTGTTCATCCTGATGGTGGGAACCAACCTGATCGTCCAAAAATTGCTGCGCAAGGTAGGTGAGTAGACGCATGAGGGTTACATACGAACTTCCGAAAAAACGGGGCAGCCGCCTGCTGAACGTAAGTCTTAAAGCTCGCAGCAAACGGGTAAACCGTTCCTTCATGGGCACCATCTCCCTGTTTGCGCTGCTGGCGGTGTTCGGCGCTTTCATGGCGCTGCCATTGGTGTACGCTATCAACAATGCGTTCAAGCCGCTGGACGAAATTTTCCTGTTCCCGCCCACATTGTTTGTCCGCAATCCAACATGGAATAACTTTTCCGATTTGATCAATCTGCTGGGCCAGTCCTGGGTACCGTTCTCGCGGTATATCTTCAATACGGTCTTCATAACCGGGGTCGGCATTGTCGGGCATGTGATCTTTGCCTCCGCCGCGGCTTATCCGCTGGCCAAGCATAAGTTTCCGGGCAAGGTATTCCTGTTCCAGGTCGTGGTGCTGTCCCTGATGTTCACGCCGGTCGTTACGGCGACGCCGAACTATATGATCCTGTCGTGGCTGGGGCTGATCGACACCTACTGGGCCGTCATTATACCGGCTTTCGGCTATTCGCTAGGGTTATATCTGATGAAGCAGTTCATGGAGCAGATACCGGATGCCCTGCTGGAGGCGGCCAAGATCGACGGAGCCAGCGAATACCGGATCTTCTGGTCCATCGTGATGCCGAACGTGAAGCCGGCTTGGCTCACGCTGATCATTTTACTGTTCCAGATCCTGTGGGGAACCGATGGCAACGGCTTTATTTACAGCGAGCAGCTCAAGACCCTGCATTATGCTTCCAATCAGATCATTCTGGGCGGTATTTCCCGGGCCGGCGCAGGCGCAGCCGTGGCAGTCATCCTGATGAGCGTGCCGATTGTGCTCTTTCTGTTCTCGCAGAGCCGGATTATCGAGACGATGGCCACATCCGGAATGAAGGATTAGGGGGGATCACATGTCAGCGAAAAAATGGTTGCTATCGCTCGCGGCGGCCTCCCTGCTGCTAACCGGCCTGATGCCGGGGAGCGTCTCCGCCAGTGCTCCGTATGAGAGCTATATCTACAATTATTGGGAGGAAACGGTCGCCGTGCCTGCAGCCTATCTGCCGGTTCGCTCCGTGACAGGGAAGGATCTGGGTATCGGGGAGTTTCTGGAGCCCAGCGATATGCATGTGTCAGAGGCCGGAAACATCTACGTGATGGACAGTGGCAACAAACGTATTGTTTGCCTCGATGAAACGTGGAAGGTCGTTCGTGTCATCGATACTTTTATGAATGATGGGAAAGAGGACGGTTTTGCGAACCCTACCGGCATCTTCATTGACGGAGATGAGCAAATCTATGTTGCGGATACGGACCACCAGCGGGTTGTCGTATTAACGGCGGAAGGCACGCTTGTCCGGATCATCGAGCAGCCGGAGTCGGATGTGCTGCCTCAAGGCTTTCAATTCATTCCGCTGAAAGTAACGGTGGATGAAGCCAAGCGGGTATTCGTTGTCGCACGCGGCGTTTACGAAGGCATAATGCAGTTCGAGGAGGACGGTACCTTTCTAGGCTACGTCGGAACGATTAAGGTGAAGCGCGATTATGGCGATTATTTCTGGCGATTGGTATCGACGAGCGCGCAAAAGGCCCAGATGAGACTGTTCATCCCGACCGAATTCTCCAATCTGGATATCGACGGAAAAGGGTTCGTTTATGCCACGAATATTGATGTCGGCTCCAAGGAGCCGATTAAACGCCTCAATCCGTCGGGTGAGGATGTGCTGAAACGCTTTGGCTACTTTCCGGTTGCCGGGGATATTTATTATCGGAGAACGGTAGGTCCCTCCAAGTTCGTTGATATTAAAGTGCTTGGCGACGGGATATACAGCGCGCTGGACTCTACCCAGGGGCGCGTATTCACTTACGATGAGACCGGGAACCTGCTGTATGTCTACGGCGGCATCGGGAATCAGCTGGGCGTGTTTAAGACGCCGGCGGCAATTGAACAGCTTGGAGACCGTCAGCTTGTGCTGGACCGGGGAAAAGCGAGCATTATCATGTTCGAGCCGACCGAGTTCGGGAAGCAGGTTAACCTTGCTGTCCGCCATCATTACCGGGGAGAAGATGCGGAGGCGGAAAGGTACTGGGAACGCGTGCTTCAGCTGAATGCCAACTATGACATCGCTTATATCGGCATCGGGAAAGCGAAGCTCATGAAGGGGGAGAACAAGGAAGCCCTTCGATTTTTTGAGTTAGGTATGGACCGCAAAAATTATTCCGTTGCTTATAAACGATATCGCAGAGAGGTCATGAAGGAGCATTTCGGCACCTTTTTATCGGTTGGGACCAGCGCTGTGCTGCTCTATGCGGTCTATAGAACGGTGAGATACCGAAAGCAGAGGAGGGAAGGGAAGCATGAAACAGGATTATCTTAGATTCCCCCTTCATTTGATCGTGCACCCCTTCGATGGGTATTGGGACCTGAAGTATGAGAACAGAGGACGCCTCGGAGTTGCTTATGTCGTATTGGCGCTTGTGGTCATGGCCATGATTCTGCAGCGGCAGTATGCGGGATTTCTGGTCAATTACAATGATCCGAGGACGCTGAGCAGCATCGACGAACTGATCTATTTCGTGCTCCCGTTCTTTCTGTGGTGCGTCTCCAATTGGTCGGTCACCACGCTCATGGGCGGGGAAGGAAAGTTTAAAGAGATTGTGATGGCCAGCGCGTATGCCCTGATTCCGATGGTTCTGATTTATCCGCCCATGACGCTGGCGAGCCGGTTCATGGTCCAGGAAGAGACCGTATTCTACTATCTGCTCACATTGGTAGCGGCGATCTGGTTTATCGGGCTGCTCTTTGTCGGTACGATGACGGTTCATCAATACTCCGCAGGCAAAACGATCGTCACGATGTTTCTGAGCTTGATCGTCATGGGCATTATTGTATTTCTGGGCACGCTCGTCCTGAGCATGCTGCAGCAGATTTACACGTTCGTTGTCAACGTTTACCGAGAGATCCTATTCAGGCAATAAGGAGGCCGTGGGCCGTGAAAAAAAGAAAATGGCTGTACACGGTGCTTGCATGTACCGTTATAACGTGCATGGCTGCGAGCTTTCTGTTCTACGTGAACCGGGGAGCACCGGCGGTAGACGTGGCGGCTTACCGTACCGCGGCAGCCGAGCCGACGCCGGGCGGTGAGCTGACCGTCCTGAACGATTCGACGGACGGCGTACCCGGTATGGATCTGGTGGCGGAGACGGCGGCGCTTGCCCTGTATTATCATCCGGAAACGACCGAGGTGGCGGTACGGGATAAGCGGAGCGACACGGTATGGTACAGCAATCCGCCAGACCGGATGGAGGACGGAATTGCCTCGCCGTTTGAGAAGGAAGTGCTATCTTCGCAATTGACGCTGACGTTCCGGGATGAGATCGGCACGCTTGAGACCTATCCGAATTATACGTGGAGTGTGATGAACGGGAACCACACGGCGGAAAGCTTGGACAACGGAATTCGAGTCACGTATACGCTGGGAGATGTGTCGCTCGGGATCGATGCCTTGCCGAAATACATCTCGCAGGACCGGCTGCAGGAGAAGGTGATCAGCAAGCTGGATGAGTCCCTGGCGAGATACGTTCAGGCCCGGTACTACCCCTTGAAGGATAACCCCGCGATGCTGGAGCGATTGGATGACCAGATCAAGAAGGAGCTGGTGCTGAAAAAAATGCTGGGGGCGTTTGAACAAGCGGGCTACACCGCGGAGGATCTTGCCTACGATAACGAAGCGGGTGGAGGAGCGGCCGCAAGCGCCTCTTCGAAACCGCAGTTCAAGGTTCCGCTCGAATACAGGCTGGAAGAGGATTCGCTGATCGTTTCCATACCGCTTGATCAGGTAACGGAAAGTGAGAGCCACCGTTTGCGCAGCGTGGAGCTGCTTGGCTATTTCGGCGCGGCGGGCTCGAAGGCCGAGGGATACATGCTGGTGCCGGACGGCAGCGGCAGTCTGATTAAGCTGAATAACGGCAAAGTGAAGGAAGAGCAGTACGTGCAGCGAATATACGGCACCGATCCGAATAATAACAGCAGCAGCCGCGGGCAAGTGGCGGAGCAGGCACGGATGCCTGTGTTCGGCATGAAGAGCGGCGATCGCGGCTGGTTTGCCGTGATTGAAGAAGGCGACGCCATCGCGAGCGTGTCCGCCGATATCGGCGGGAAGCAGAACTCGTACAATCATATATTCAGCAGCTTTGCCTTACGCGGCGAGGATATGCTGGAGCTATACACCGGCAGCACGATACAGGAGATCCAGCTGCTGAATGACAAGCTCTACAACGGAAAGCTGTCCGTAAGATACCGTTTCCTGTCCGGCGACGAGGCCAGCTACTCGGGCATGGCCCGCTTATATCAGGAAACGCTTGTGGAGGAAAACAAGCTGGCTCCCCTGGAAGAAGCGGAGGGCATCCCGTTCTATCTCGATATGCTGGGAAGCGTGGATAAACGGAAATCTTTTCTGGGCGTGCCGTATGATGCCGTCGTCTCGATGACCACCTTCGAGCAGGCAGGCGAGATTGCCGCTCTTCTGAAAGGCGAGGGCATCGCCAATCTTCGAATGCGTTACCTCGGATGGTTTGGCAAAGGCGTCCATCAC
This sequence comes from Paenibacillus sp. GM2FR, assembly GCF_002803325.1. Classification (NCBI taxonomy): domain Bacteria; kingdom Bacillati; phylum Bacillota; class Bacilli; order Caryophanales; family Paenibacillaceae; genus Paenibacillus; species Paenibacillus sp. GM2FR. The sequence goes on from NZ_MKZM01000010.1 coordinate 437,533, forward strand.
AAAACTCCGGTGAAGGTAAAGACAGACAGCGTTGTTGGAAGCGCCGCCGAGCTGAAGGCACTGTCCAAGCAATTGCAGGACGCCGGCGGCGGGTTGTACCCGGATATCGCCTTCCAGCATGTCTACCATGACGATGGGGCGTTTACGCCGTCATCCGATGCATCCCGTTACGTGACCAGGGAAACGGCAGCGCTGCATCCGTATGATCGGAACACGAACCGGATGGACTCGTATTACGGCACGTACAACCTGATGTCGCCGGCGAAGCTTCCCTATTACGTGGACCGATTTGCGGGGCAATATGAACGGTTTGGCATGGGGGCCGTGTCATTGCGGGACCTGGGCGATATCCTGAGCTCCGATTACCGGGTGCAGCGGGTGGTTTTCCGAGAAACCGCGAAGTTTATCGTGACGGATCAGCTGCAGAAGCTGCATGAGGCCTACCCGGATACGATGGTTTCCGGTGCCAATGCATACAGCTGGCCTTATGCCAGCCACGTGATTGATGTACCGTCGTCGAGCAGCGGATTTGGGCTGACAGATGAGGAAGTCCCCTTTTATCAAATGGTCATTCACGGATATCTGGATTATGCAGGGGCATCGGTCAATAACCTGAATGAGCAAAACCTGCGCAAGCAGCTTCTGCAGTCGCTGGAATTCGGATCGGCTCCACACTTTCTGTGGTCTTATGAGCCAAGCTCGAAGCTGAAGTACACGCGTTTCGATGACATGTACGCCACCCATTACAAGGATTGGTTCGATGAGGCGGTTTCCTTGTATCAAGAGCTAAGTGAGGTGCTGGCGCCGCTCCGGACGCAGCGGATAGTGGAGCATATACGGCATGCTGACGGCGTCGTTGAAGTGAGGTATGAGAGCGGCACGTCGATTCTGATCAATTATACCGATCAAGCCGTCGATGTGAACGGAACTCTAGTGGGACCGCAAAATTATGCCGTAGGGGGTGACCGGGCATGAAAATGAGATTGTCCCTGACTCAGAAAAGATCCATGCTCGGCCTGCTCTTCATCGCTCCATGGCTGATCGGTTTCATATTTCTGTTTGCCGGACCCCTGTTACAGTCGATTCTGTTCAGCTTCAGTAAATTGAACATTTCCCCCGCAGGCTATGAACTGAAGTCGGTTGGATGGAGCAATTTCAACACGGCGCTGTTCGTGGACGCGAATTTCAACCGGATCTTGACGGAATCGATACTGGGCATGGTGGTGGACGTTCCGTTGATCTTGTTTTTCAGTTTGTTCTCGGCCGTTCTGCTGAATCAGAAATTCAGGGGGAGAGCCCTTGCCAGGGCGATTTTCTTCCTGCCGGTCATCCTGGCGTCAGGCGCGATTTCCGCAGCGGAAACCTCGGGTTTGATCAATCTGGTCGGAAACGCGACGGTGGCGGAGGAGCTCGGGCAAGCCTCCGGGCAATTCAATGTGCTGTCGATGGTTCGCATTTTATCCGAGGCCGGATTTCCGATTACCGTAACCGAGTATATTATCGGGGCCGTCATGAGGATCTACGATATCATCAGCAGCTCGGGCGTGCAGATTCTGATCTTTCTTGCAGCCTTGCAGGCCGTGCCAGGCTCGATGTATGAGGTGGCGAAGATCGAAGGGGCTACCGCCTATGAATCCTTTTGGAAAATCACGTTTCCGATGGTGAGCCCGCTCATCCTGACAAACATGATTTATACCATCATTGATTCGTTTGCAGACAGCACGGTGACCCGGACGATTTACGAGACAGCCTTCAAGACGCAGAATTTCGGACTCAGTGCCGCGATGGCGTGGCTGTATACCATCGTCATCAGCGTGCTGCTGATTATCATGGGGATCATCGTATCGAGGAAAACCTTTTATCAAAATTAATGGCAAAGAGATTCCTGACTGACGGGTGCAGGAAAAAAGGAGGTCCGTATGGCATCGATTCGGGATCGCTCGGACGAAGCGGCTCAGGAACGAATGAACCGGTTCAAGAACAAGGCGCTGCCTATCCTATGGGCGGTGTTCCGCTACCTGCTGATCATCGGCATCACATTCATCATCATCTATCCGATCATCTCCAAGTTCTCCGTCGCGTTCAAAGACAAACAGGATATTTATAATCCGACGATTTACATGATTCCGGTGCATTTCACGTTGGATAACTTCAAGCTCGTGCTCGACTTGCTGGATTATTGGCCGCTGCTGCTTCATACGATGATTTACGTATTCATCACGATGCTGCTGACCACGATGTCGACCGCGCTTGCCGGGTATGGCTTTGCCAGGTTCACCTTTCCGGGAAGCAACCTGCTCTTCGGCCTGGTGGTGCTGACGATCCTGATCCCGATGAGCACGCTGATGGTACCGATGTATTTGCACTTTCGCAGCTTTGATATTCTGGGGCTGGTTCACTTGTTTACCGGAAAAGAGGGTATCAATCTGTTAAACAGCTATTGGCCCTCGATCATTACTTCGGCTACGGCCACCGGGCTAAAGGCTGGACTGTTCATTTATATCTTCCGTCAATTTTTCCGGGGGCTGCCGAAGGAGATTGAGGAGGCGGCGTTGATCGACGGTGCAGGCGGGATCAAGACGTTTTTTGCGATTATGCTTCCCAATGCGATCCCGCCGCTCATTACGGTGACGCTGTTCTCGTTCGTTTGGCAGTATAACGACACCTTCTATACCTCGCTTTTTATGAGCGAACAGTCCCTCATGCCGCTGAAAATCGCTTCACTGCCGGCGGACGCCAACCAGTTTCTCCCGGCACTGATGGGGCTCGGCTCATCGGCCAAGGCCGATCCGAACTATGTGGCACTCGTGGTGGATACGGGGATATTGCTGGCCATTCTGCCGCTGATCGGATTGTATCTGTTCGTGCAGCGCCATTTTGTGGAGAGCGTGGAGCGTACGGGGGTTGTCGGGTAGAAGCTGCCGAGGATGGATGTCGTGTTGCAGGATAGATATCATATCGCAGGATAGATATTGTATTGCAAGATAGATGCCGTGTGCGCTGGATGAGTGGAGGGCGTGAGTTAGGTATCGTGCTTGCTTGATAGGTATGCTGCTGGAATTGGGCTGTGCCATTTGGGTTACGGTGAAGGAAATCTGTAGGTTCTTTCATCCATACGGCAATTACAGGATAGGAGTGAATCGCATGACAAAAGCAAGCAGCACCCGCTATGAGGTCCAACCGGACTTGATCAACCCGGCCGCTTCCGATGAAGCGAAACGGTTAATGGGCTATCTGTGCAGCATTTACGGCAAGCGGATGCTGACCGGGCAGCAGATTGGCGTTGTGTCAACGCCGGAGTTCGAGATGATCCACGAGGTCACGGGCAAATACCCGGCCGTCGGCGGGTTCGATTTCATGAATTACTCCCCATCCCGGGTGGAGCGAGGGGCCGAGCGTCAAGATACGGATCTGGCGATGAAGTGGTGGAAGCGCGGCGGGATCGTGACCTTCTGCTGGCATTGGAATGCCCCGAAGGATCTGATCGATTTGCCGCCGGATCGGACCTGGGGCCGAGGCTTTTACACCAATGCGACAACCTTTGATATCGCAAGGGCGATGTCGGAGCCTTCGTCGGAAGAGTATGGCCTTATCCTCCGGGATATCGATACGATCGCTGTCGAGCTCAAACGTCTGCAGGATGCCGGCATCCCGGTGCTGTGGAGACCGCTTCACGAGGCCTCCGGCGGGTGGTTCTGGTGGGGGGCCAAAGGCCCCGAGCCTTGCATTGCGCTCTGGAAGCTGATGTACGAACGCATGACGCATCACCACGAATTGAACAACCTGATCTGGGTATGGAACGGGCAGCACAAGGATTGGTATCCGGGTGATTCCTACGTCGATATCATCGGGGAGGACATTTATCCGCCTGCCCGGGATTACAGCTCGCAATCCGAACGGTTCCGCAGGGCATTATCGTATACGGACACGAGGAAAATCATTGCCCTGACCGAGAACGGCGTCATACCCGACCCCGATCTCATGCAGGCAGACGGATGCCCGTGGGCATGGAATTGCACATGGTATGGAAACTTTGTGTTCACAGGGGAAGGAAATAACCGGAGGTATTCCGAAGAGTATACGGATGAGTTGCAGCTGATTCGCACCTATCATCATCCGTTTACCGTCACGCTGGATGAACTTCCGGATCTGAAAGGCTGACGGCTTGATCTGTAAGGCATGCCAGTTGTAGGCCGCTGCCGCTCGCCGGGAAGCTGATCGTAGCGTGGAGAACAAGCTGATACGCGAAAGAAGCCATATCTGTATGGAGTATGACCCGAACCGCATCAAAATCAATATATAGAGATGGAGAGAGACTATCATGAATTTTAACGTTATGACTTTAAATCAATGGAACTTCAAAGCTTGCGACGAATCCGAGTGGCTGCCGGCCCAGGTGCCGGGCTGCGTTCACACGGACCTGCTGAAGAATGGCATCATCCCCGATCCCTTCTACGGGACGAATGAGCATGACCTGCAGTGGATCGATAAGAAGGATTGGGAATATGAGACGTCGTTTGATGTGGATTCGAATCTGAGCGCCCAATCCCGCATCGAACTCGTATTCGACGGATTGGATACCTACGCGGATGTGTACGTGAACGGGGCCAAGGTGCTTTCCGCCGATAATATGTTTCGTTCATGGCGGATCGATGTGAAATCGCAGCTCAAGGATTCGGGAAATGTGATTAAAATCCGCTTCCGTTCCCCTATCCAGGAGGATCTGCCGAAGCTTGAGAAGCTCGGATATCCGCTGCCTGCTTCGAATGACCAGTCCGAGGTTGGCGGGATGGGCGACCAGAAAGTGAGTATTTTTGCCCGGAAAGCGCCTTATCATTACGGCTGGGATTGGGGACCGCGCTTCGTGACCAGCGGGATCTGGCGGGAGGCCAGGCTAGAGGCTTGGTCCGAAGTCAGGCTGGATGATTTGTTTATTCGCCAGGATGAGGTTACGGCAGAAATGGCCAGGGTCACGGCTGTTGCCTCCATTGCGGCGGAGTATGCTTGGCAAGGCGTGCTTCGGGTAAGTGCAGGCGGCCAGACATGGGAACAGGATGTTCGGCTGGATGAGGGCCGTCATTCGGTTGAATTGAGCCTTGCGCTTGCGGAGCCGAAGCTGTGGTGGTGCCGCGGCCTGGGCGAGCCTCATCTGTATTCGTTCCATGTCGAGCTGGTGGAAGCAGAACGAACCGTTGCGGAGAAAAAGGTTCGAACCGGCCTGCGCAGCGTGAAGCTCGTTCGGGAACAGGATAACCGCGGTACTTCCTTTTACATTGAGCTCAATGGGACGCCCGTGTTTGCCAAAGGGGCAAACCATATCCCGAATGACAGCTTCATAACGGAAGTGACGGCGGAGCGATACCGTCATGAAATTGCGTCCGCAGCGGAGTCCAACATGAACATGCTGCGCGTATGGGGCGGCGGTATTTATGAAGAGGACGTATTCTACGATCTCTGTGATGAATACGGACTCATGGTGTGGCAGGACTTCATGTTCGCTTGCAGCATGTATCCGGGCGATGAGGCGTTTCTGGAGAACGTCCGGCTGGAAGCGGAGGAGAACCTGATCCGGCTGCGGAATCATCCGAGCATCGTGCTCTGGTGCGGCAACAACGAGATAGATTCCGCTTGGGCGCACTATGAAGAGAAGGCCGGTTGGGGCTGGAAGCAGCAATATACCGAAGAACTCCGCGAAAAGATCTGGAGCGACTACGAAAAGGTATTCCACGGAATTCTGCCGGAGGCTGTAACCGGTTATGCACCTGGAGCAGAGTACTGGCCTTCATCTCCGCTGGTATCGCTCAGCCATGATAAGGAGCAGCATGCCAATCCGTCCACAACGAGCGGAGATATCCATTACTGGGGCGTGTGGCATAACACGGAGCCGTTTGATAACTACAATGTTTATGTTGGCCGATTCATGAGCGAATATGGGTTCCAGTCCTTCCCGGAACCGAAGACGGTCCGCACATACGCGGAAGATAGCGATATGGAGCTGGAGTCCAAGGTCATGCTGGCGCACCAGAAGAACGGTGCCGGCAACCGCTTGATCAAGACTTACATGGATCAATATTATAACGAGCCGAAGGATTTTGAAGCTTTCCTGCATATGAGCCAAATTCAGCAGGGCGAAGCGATGAAGATGGCGATTGAAGCCCATCGCCGCAACAAACCGTACTGCATGGGCACCTTGTATTGGCAGATGAATGACTGCTGGCCGGTCGCTTCGTGGGCGGGCATGGATTACCTCGGCAGATGGAAAGCACTGCAGTATGTGGCTAAGCGCAGCTTCCGGGATGTCAGTGTCACGATCGAATCCAAAGAACAAGAGATCATCGTCCATCTCGTATCCGATATTTCAGAAGCGGTCCAGGGCACACTGAAGATTCAGTTATTCGATTTTAACGGAAAAGAGCTCTATATATCCGAGCAGCCGATCCGTGCGGAAGAGCAGGCGTCCCTCGTCGTATTCCGCGCGGTGGCCGATGAGCTGCTTGGCGGACATGATGCATCCCAGGTCGTGCTCCTGGCGCAATGGCTTCAGGATGGAGACGTGCTTGACAGTAAAACATTCTATTTCGTGAATGACAAGCATCTTCGTCTGCACAGCCCGACCATCAGCATAAAAGAAGTCGAGGGAAGCGACGGCACGACGTTTGTGCTGGAGAGCAGTGTGCTCGCCCGCCACGTATGGCTGTCCTCGGAAGCGGAAGGCTTCTACAGCGATAACTTCTTCGACCTGATTCCAGGCATCCCGATGACCGTTTCCTTCAGCCGCCGCGATGACGGCGAGCAGGCATTCGTACCGGGCAAGCCAGGCCGGGCCGTGGTTCGGTCCATGGCCGATTGTATCGATCCGTCGATGGTGCTGACGGTTTAATTCATCCTATAATCGATCCGCTAAAAAGAGCCGCCCCTTCAACCGTTTCTGGTGAAGGGGCGGTTTTGTTTGTCTTAGATGGAGTACCACGTAGATTTGAGGCTGATAGAGAACGAATCCTCGCTGCTTGATCTTAAGCATGATTACCAAGTGGGGGCGTTTCCGGGCAAGATGCAAGGAATAAACCCGTTCCAATTAAATGTCAGCAAATGAAAAGAAGTCGAACCCCTCTCCATAGGATATTCTAGGTTGGTACACATCCTGTTGGACATGCTCATACCCATAAGCAAGGATCGGGAAGGAGACTGAACATGAAAAAACAAGTTTTGTTCATCCATAGCGCAGGACCCCAAGGTCCTAACCAAGGAAGCCGCGGCTTGATCGCCCATCTACAAGAACAGCTCGGGGAAGTTTACCATATCTTATCCCCCGGCATGCCGGATCCGGATTACATTCCGTGGAAAACGCAGATCGCCAATGAAATCAAGGCATGGGATGGGGAGGTGCTGCTCATAGGTCATTCCCTAGGCGGCTCCGTGCTACTGAAATATCTTTCGGAAGAAGACTGCCAGCTAACCGTCTCTGGACTGTTTTTGATCGCCGCCCCCTATTGGGAGAAAGACGACGATTGGCGGAGTGAAGATTTTAGATTGCCTGATTCTTTCGCCACCATGCTGCCTCGCATATCCAGTCTGTACCTGTACCACAGCCGCCACGATCCCGTGGTGCCTTTCGCAAACGCTCAGCACTACGCGAAGCAGCTCCCCCAAGCTGTCACCCGAGAATACGAGGGCGACGATCACTATTTCTGCGAGGGCTTGCCCGAGCTTGTAGATGATATCAAGCGCCTGTAATCCAAGGCATCAATCTTGGTAAGCCCCCCTGTATATGTTAATTACAGGGGGGCTTCCTCTCACTCCCCCCTCCCCAAAAAAAGGCGAGAGTAGCTGCGCCGCGGCTATCATTCGTCCCTTTTTATGGCTAATGTGAGATGTATCGAAACATGAGCTAACAACGGACTACTTAAGGTAGTGCTCCAGCGGAGAAGGCGGAATGATTCTGGAGAAGCGGGTAGCGGTCTCCTGAAAGCTTTCTGAAAGAAAGCTGCATCGTAAGCGTAAACCGCCCCCGGATTTCTACTTTGGCCCATTCATTCATAGAAATCTGGGGGCAACAGAGATCGGAAGAATCATCCGCATGCGGAGCGATGTAAAAAAAAGCTGGAGCGATGCAGAAGAATTTCTCACTCCCATTGCTTTGGAAGTGAGAAATAGCGCATATAAAGCTCGCATCAAAAAAAGACGACATCAGCTATTCGCTAATGTCGTCCTCTTTTTTACTTGCTCGCTTTATATGCGCTCAAGAATTCCTTCACCTTCGCCGGATCGGCGACCAGCTCGTTGCCGGTTTTTACGATTGGGCTGACGGTGGAGTAGGCTTTGATTTTGTTGTTGTTGTAGTATGTCAGGATCTCATCCTGGTTGATGGAGTAGAGCACCGCTCTTCTCAGATCGTCGCTTGTTGCTACATCACGGTTTTTCGTGTTGAACAGCAAGTAGGAGACGGCGTTGCTTTCGATGGTTTGCAGCTTCAGCTTGCTGTCGCCTTTAACCACATCGTATTTCGTTTCAGGCACGCCATAGTACAGGTGAATTTCGCCGCTGCGAAGTGCGGAGAGCGTGCTGTCCGCATCCTTGATAAAGCGAACTTTCACTTGCTCGATTTTCGGTTCGTGCTCCGTGCCCTTCATGTAGCCAGGGTTTTTGAAGAAGGTGGCTTCATAGTCCGTTTTGGAAGACAGGATGTACGGACCGCTGGCATACAGCGTATTGTTGTATTTGTCGCCTTCGGTTACCGTATTTTGGTCGCCGTAAGGGATGTCTTTGTTCACGTCGAATTTCTCAACGTCATACGTGTTGATGGACTCGACCTGTTTCTTCGACACGATACCGGCCGATTGGTGAGCCAGGTAGTTCAATACTTGCGGGAACGGCTCGGTTGTCGTCAATTTAATGACTTGGTACTTACCGTCTTTGGTGCTTGCTTGGTTCTTGTCATCAACAAGGGAAGTGATCTTGGTATCCAAGCCGGCTTCCAGAGCATCCTTGACGCTTTCGCTGCCGCCGGATACTTTGGTGTTCTCCAGTGCGCTCAAATCCGTTACAGCTTCAACCGTGTTGATGTGCTCGTGAAGCGTGTAGGTACGATGATCAGGCACCGAATTTTTGTCTTTGGCTCTGTTCATGGAGAAGATGACATCGTCGGCGCCTACGCGTTCGCCGGAATCTTCAGCTTTTTTGTTCGTGATTTTGGCAAAGTTAATATCGTCTCTAAGAATGAAGTAGTATTCCGAGTTGCCTTCGCCAATGGCATGGTTATACGACAGCGATCCTTCGGATGTGATTTTGTCATCATCGGTCAGGTTGATCAGACGTACGTTCATGTTGGTGTTGATGATGTTGATGGAACCGTCATTACCCTTGATCGGATCAAGAGAGGTCAGTTCAGAGATCGATTGGGACAGAATCAGCGGCTGCGTAGCACGCTTGGATTGGTCTTTGAAATCAACGGCTTCCCAAGGAAGGGAACGGGATTTCGAAAGACGGACCGAATTCTCGTCCAGCACGTCCTTGTTGAACGCTTGGCTCTTCAAGGAAATGTACAGTGGAGCGATGTAAGCTTTGTCTGTAACAAGACGTTGCTCCAGCTGTTTGTAGGTTTCAACAGCGTCTTCAGGCGTTTGCGTAGCTGCTTGGTCGATCAGCTTGTCCACTTCTTCGTCGGACATGATGCTGTAGTCGCCGCCGGTTTTGAACAGGGAACGAACGGCATAGTCAGGGTTACCCGTAACGGTAGTCCAGCTGGACAGCGCGACGTCGTAGTTGCCGGCATCCTGTTGTGCCTTGAAGCTGCCGTAGTCCGGCTGCAGATTCAGCTTCACGTTGAAGCCGTTCTTCGTGAGCTGGTCGCGAATGATGTTAACATCCGATTCGTTAGAGCTCATGCCGAGCAGTTCGATATTAACAGCAGATGTGTCCGTGGCTGTATCCGCTGGTTCTTGCTGATTTTGCTGTGCATCATCTTTGGTTGTTACGTTGCATCCGGCCAGTACGATGACTAGCGTGAGAAACAGTAACAGCAAGGAACTCTTTTTCATTGGTGATACCCTCCTGAGTTGTATATATATTTATATAAAATATTTTTTGAAACCATTAGTTAGTGTGCCAAGGGCACTGAAGCATTAATCCAGCTTAGGATCAAGGGCATCCCGGAGTCCGTCGCCAAGGAAGTTGAAGGACAAGACAAGCGCGATGATGGCTAGACCCGGATAAATGGCCAAGTAGGAATGCGTCTCAAGATACGTGCTTCCGATCTTAAGGATATTGCCCCATTCCGGGATGTGCGGCTCAACGCCGAGACCCAGATAACTCAAGCTGCTCGTCGAGATGACGGCTGCACCGATGGTTAGCGTGGATTTCACAATCATGGGTGCAAGCGAGTTAGGAACGATATGCTTGAATATAATCGAAAAATTGCTGGAGCCGAAGGCTCTGGCCGCATCGACGTATTCAAAGGTGGAGACCAGAAGCACGTTCGCCCTCATGGTTCTCGCATAAGTCGGTATAGCGCCTACGCTGAGTGCCAGGATGAGATTGACGGTGTTGGCTCCGAATGCAGCAATAATCGCAATGGCGAGCAAGATGCCCGGAATGGCGTACAGCACATCCAGCAAACGCATGATGATGTTATCGGTATGGCGGCCATAGTAGCCGGAGATGGCACCGAGAACACCGCCGATGACAACCGGGATGGCTGTAGAAGCAAATCCGACGATCAGCGAGATTCGGGCTCCAAATACGATTCGGGAGAACAAATCCCGGCCGAAGTTGTCCGTACCAAAAGGGTACACCAGGCTTGGCGGCTGCAGGATGGCGCTATAGTTGTTATCGATCGCAATGCTGTAATCGAAGGTAAACAGACTGGTTACCGACAGACAGAACAGGAAGATTACAAAGAACAGTCCGGACATGGCTGTCGAGTTGGCAGTAAGCTTCACCCACACGTCACCCCAGCGGGTCATCGCCGGATTACCGTTCTTGCGTATCTTCGCAAGCAGGTTGATGCCGAGCACCAGAGCAAAAATATTGCCCGTTACCGCAGTCAGTATGATCGGAAAGGCAAGCCAGGTCAATGCGGGATGCGCGTAATTCGCTTTGACGTACCTGGCAACAAGGATAAGCGCGATCAGCTGAATGACGGCTACAACCAGAAGCACGGCCATCGCCGGCAGAAACGTATTCGAGACGTAAGGCTTGAACAGGTTCAGCGCCGATATCGCGATGACAAACAGCTGGGTTAACAGCATGTAGACGGCAATCGTATATTCGGGAGGCTTCTGCTTTTTAATCAGATTGAAACCGAAAGTGACGGTAAACAGATTTCCCGTGACAATGCTCAGCAGCTGAATGTAACCCAGGATCCTCGTCGAGCGCCGGATTTCTCCCTGGCTTTGAAGATCTCTTCGGATCAACAGCGTAATGATAATCTGAATGATGGTAAACAATGCGTATACCGCAAAGGCGGTGAACACCCACGGTTTAATGGTTCCCCCAGTGAAATCAAAGCTGTTCAGAAGCAGGATCACCGTTAAGGTCAAAGAAATAACCCATGTGAAGCTGGCTTGACTGTACTCGTGTGAGGATTTCAGCTGGTGTTTGGTTTCTTGTTTAGAAAGAAGCTTCTTGATCATGAGTACACCTGCTTTAGTATTGTTTCATCTTGGATCTGATCCGTGGATCGAAGAACGCGTACAAGATATCAATGATGACGTTCACCAGCGATATGGTAATGGCGGTGTACACTACGCCGCCCATAATGGCCGGAATGTCAGGGATGAATTGTTTATCGACGATGTAGCTGCCGATACCGCTGATGTTGAATACCTTCTCCGTAACGGCAGAGCCGCCGAGCATCCCGCCGAACTGAAGTCCGATGACGGTAATGATCGGAATGATGGCGTTGCGGACAGCATGCTTCATCAGGATGGTACCCTTGCTGAGCCCCTTCGCTCTGGCTGTTATCATGTAATCTTCATTAATAACTTCCAGCGTTGAGGAGCGCGTCATTCTCGCTACTGAAGCGGTAAGTCCTGTACCGAGCACGATCACCGGCATGATCATGGACAACCAGTTCTCCGGATTAAAGGTGGCAGGGAGCCACTGCAGCTTGATCGAGAAATTCAGGATGAAGATCAGTCCCTGCCAGAAATTCGGAATGGACAGCCCGATCAGCGCGATAAACATAAACGTATAATCAAAAAACGAATTCGGTCTCGTAGCCGAGATAATCCCGATCGGCAATGCGATCACAATCGCGATAATCAGGGAAATGACCGTAAGCGTCAGCGTAATCGGGAACTTTCTGGCGATGCTTGAGGTAATCTCTTCATTGCCCGAGAAGGATTTGCCGAGATCGAAGTAGGCAATTCCTTTAATGTTGTTCCACAGCTGCGTGAGATAGCCCTGATCCAGTCCGTGCATTTTGTTAAAAGCCGCGATCTGTTCCGGTGTTGCCGTCTCGCCCAGGATGTTGGCTGCAGGGTTGAACGGCGACAAGTGGAGAATCGTAAAGACGAGCACCGCTACGCCAAAGATAACGAAGACCGTCATCACGAGTCTCTCCAGAATATATTTCAGGTAAGGATTGCTGTACAAAAAAATAAGGATGTACATCAGCAAGCCTGGAATAAGTGATATAATGAAGAACAACGGATTCTCGATAAGAGAACCAAACGTATCGGCCATGGTCAACCGTTTACGGTTGTTCAGCTTCAGTTCCTTGGCGGTCCGTTCCTTGAGGACTTCCTGGAACCTTGCTTCTACGATCTTGTCGACTTCCTGCCGGAGCTGCCCCTCATTGACTTTTTGCTTGAAAAAGTCGTGCTTGCGTTTCTGCTGCTCCATCATCTCGGAGCGTAGGGCCTCCAGATATCCGGCAGCCAGCATCTCGCTGCGTATGCGGTTCTCCGCCGCTGTGTAGTCGTCCTTCTTTCTCTGAACCAAATAAAATAGGAAGACCACGAGATTCACGGGCGCTCCCAATAATAATAGTAAGTATCTATAAGAAGGATTCAGAAGGATCTTACTGTATGTGCTGCTTATCAAACCTATGAGTCTGTTTGGTCTTGCTGCTTCTGTCCCCCCCATAAGCTGCCTTTCCTCCTTGTTTCAAATTGCATTATTCCGAGTGATATAGTATATTTTATTTTAGCCTATTTTAAAAGTCAATAGATTATAAGAGTTGTAGATGATATTACTTTAATGACATAAATGCATAATGGCAGGTGAGCAGAGTTGGAACCGATATTGCAGGTTAAAAATTTGAGTGTAGCCTTTCAATCCCGTGATTCAGAATTTCACGCGGTGCGTGGGGTCAGCTTTGAAGTGAAGAAAGGGGAGACTCTCGGGATCGTTGGAGAATCCGGGAGCGGCAAAAGCGTCACGGCGCGCTCGATCATGCGGCTGCTGCCGTCTCCGCCTTCCTATATGAAGGATGGGGAGATCCTGTTCCTTGGCCAGAACCTGGCGGAGAAAACCGAGAAAGAGATGGAGAGCATCCGCGGACGCGATATCGGGATGATTTTTCAGGATCCGATGACTTCGCTTAATCCGACGATCCGAATCGGGGAACAAATATCGGAGAGCCTGGTGAAACACCAGAAGCTGTCCAAGCAGGAAGCGAAGAAGCAGGCGCTTGAGATGCTGAAGCTGGTCGGCATACCGAACAGCGAAGCGCGCTATAACCAGTACCCGCATGAGTTCTCGGGCGGCATGCGGCAGCGAGTGATGATCGCCATCGCCCTGGCGTGCAGACCTGCGCTGCTGATTGCGGATGAGCCTACAACGGCGCTTGACGTAACCATTCAGGCCCAGATCCTTAATTTGATGAAAAATATGCAGGAGCGCTTCGGTTCTTCCATTATATTGATCACGCATGATCTCGGCGTCGTTGCAGGCATGTGCGACCGCGTGGCGGTGATGAAGGACGGCGTGATTGTGGAAACGGGAACCACGGAGGAAATCTTCGAGAATCCTCAGCACCCCTATACTTTGAAGCTGTTAAACGCGCTTCCGCGTCTGGACGAGAAGAAGAAAGCAAAGCCTGCGCCGATCATCGTGCCAAGCACGGATTACAAAGGACCGCTGTTAGAGGTTAAGTCTTTGAAGCAATATTTTGATATGGGCAAAGGGAATGTGCTTAAAGCGGTGAATGATATCAGCTTTCACATTCAGGCAGGGGAAACGCTCGGGGTCGTCGGGGAATCCGGAAGCGGTAAATCGACGACGGGACGAGCTATCCTTCGCCTTCATCAGCCGACCGGTGGAGAAGTGCTGTATCAGGGAATGTCCGTGAATCGCCTATCTCCTTCGGAAATGAAGGCCATGCGGCGCCATATGCAGATGATTTTCCAGGATCCGTATGCTTCGCTCAACCCGAGATTGAAGGTGGTGGACATTATCGGCGAAGCGCTGGATGTTCACAAATTGACCGGCAGTAAGCAGGAGCGGAAGAAACGGGTCGAGGAGCTGCTGGATATGGTCGGATTGGATCCGGCGTACGCCACGCGCTATCCGCATGAATTCTCAGGCGGTCAGCGCCAGCGGATCGGGATTGCCCGGGCGCTGGCGGTGGAGCCGAAATTCATCGTGTGCGATGAGCCGCTCTCCGCGCTCGACGTGTCGATCCAATCGCAGATCGTGAAGCTGCTGGAAGAGCTGCAGCACCGTCTGGGCTTGACCTATCTGTTTATTGCGCATGACCTGTCGATGGTGAAGCATATCAGTGACCGGGTTGCCGTTATGTATATGGGCAAAATCGTGGAGCTGGCGGAAAGCGAAGAGCTGTACTCCAATCCCCAGCATGATTATACGAAGTCTTTACTCGCGGCGATTCCGGTACCCGATCCGAAGATCGAATCCAAGAAGAAACGGGTACTGTTGGAAGAGCGCACCGGAGAGGACAAATATAATCTCGAGCATTCGGAGCTTGTGGAAGTATCGGAGGGCCACTGGGTGGCCATGCCGACCGGAGCCTAATCGAACCATACTAGAACCTGTCCCGACCGAAGTCGGGGCAGGTTTTTTTATGAGATAATAAGTATCTGCTTCAGAGGTCGACCATCCTGAGCTCGCAAGATAAACTTCCGCTAGATGCCGTCTGTCTTCCGGGAAAGTACGTTGATAGACGTTTTATTCACCTAACGGGGATTCCAAAAAAATTCGGTCATAATCAATGATTTGCTTGGTTTATAAAAAGGAATTGAGCCCTGCACGGCAAATATTTAAATGTTAGGAAGCGTTCTCACGAGACATGAGCCTACGAATTTCCAATGGTACGCACAATAGCAACATACCGATGAGGAGGAAGTGGAATGAATCGTTTGCAGCAAGGGGATGTCGTATTATTTCAAGGGGACAGCATTACGGATTGCGGTCGTGACCGGAACTTTTCCGGCAGCTTGGGGAACGGCTACCCGCTATTGATCGACTCGTTGTTCGGCATGAAATTTCCTGAGTTAAACGTAACCTTTTTGAATAGAGGGATCAGCGGAAACCGGGTTGTCGACTTGAATGACAGATGGCAGGAGGATTGCCTGGACCTGAAACCGGACTGGGTATCCATCTATATCGGCATCAATGACACTTGGCGCCGGTATGACAGCGGGGACCCGACGAGCACCGAGGATTATAAAGCCGGCTACCGTAAATTGATCGAACGCACTAAAGGGGCACTGGACGCCAAGCTGATTCTGGTTGAACCGTTCGTGCTGCCGCATCCGGAGGATCGCAGATTATGGCGCGAGGATCTGGATCCGAAAATCACGGCCGTTCGCGAATTGGCGGTGGAATACGGAGCGCTGCTGGTGCCGCTGGACGGATTGTTCGCTGCTGCGTCGGTACGCCGCGAAGCTGCCTTCTGGGCGCCGGACGGCGTGCATCCGTCACCTGCCGGACACGGCCTGATCGCGAAGGCTTGGCTCGAAACAATGGGCATTCGTTTGGATTAACAGATTTAAGAGCCGAAGTTAGAGGCAACCAACTCGGGATTATCTTGAACGGCTTATCAATTAGAAAGAGCTCGGGCGTGAATCACTGCGTCCCGAAGCTCTTTTTAAATAAGATTTGAACTTAGAGTATGAAATAGGGGCTTGGAGCTACCGATACATATATAAACAAAGGGGATGACGTTATGCTGTATGGGCAACGGGTAATTCTCAGACCAGTCGTCGAAGAGGATTGGGAGCAACGATATCAATGGCTTACGGATTCTGAAGTGAGTTCTACACTTCCATCCGGTACCGGGGTGCCTTTAACCCCGGCAACCGTGAAGAAACGGACACAGAAATATGCGGAGGGTGACCCGTCAGGTGCATATTTCACTGTGCTCAACCTGGACGGGAAGCCGCTCGGCAATGCTCAGTTGTTCAAGATCGATCCTTGGGCGCGCAAAGCGGAATTCGGGATATGGATCGGAGATAAAAGCGTGTGGGGACAAGGCTACGGCACGGAGGTTACGCAAGTCCTCGTTCAGTTCGCTTTTGAGAGACTGAATTTGCACAAGGTGTATCTTACCGTGGATGCTACCAATGCCGGCGCAATTCGGTGTTATGAAAAAGCCGGTTTTCAGCGGGACGGAATTCTGCGTGATGAAGCGTATAAGAACGGCTCGTATGTGGATCGTATTCTGATGAGTTTGCTTCATTCTGAATATGTCGTAAGGGCCTGACTTTTTTAAAAATGATAGCTTCTCGAAAGCCGAACGAGAGTTAGAAATCACTTTCATTTTTTTTGCCTATGTGGTGTAATGCATTAAAGCGGAAAAATAATGGTTGACGCCTCCAGTTAAATCCTATAGGATTACTTGTATTAATATTTGTCCTTTTTACGGAAAACAGGGGGAGAGAGAACATGAAAGGCAGTAAACATGTAAGGAAATTAACGACGCTGGTGCTCGCGTTTATGATCGTCTTAACCGGATGTGCCGAATCGGGCAGCGGCGGCGGTAGCGGGGCAGGCAATCTGGCGGACAAGGTCGAGAACCTGCCGGCAGGCATTGCCGAGAAGGATCCGGTGAAATTGATGGTCGTCCGGAAAATCGGGGGCGATGATCATACGGCGCAATTTTTGGCAGGTGCGAAACAGGAAGGCGAAGCTCTCGGGTTTAAGGTAGATACCTTCTCGGCGAACGGAGACTCCGCCAAATTCCACGATGCGATCGCACAAGCCATTGACAGCGACTACGATGGATTTATCATATCGCATGGCGACGATCCTGCATCGGTGCAGGACGTAAAGAAGATTACCGAAAAAGGAATTCCGGTCGTCACATTTGACTCCTTGCCAGAGATCGGCGACATTGCAGGGGTAACCCAGACCTCGCAGGATGACGAGCAGCTCGCGAAGCTGGCGCTGGACAAGCTGGTTGAAGAGCAGGGGCCGGAAGCCAACATTGTCTATCTCTGGGTAGACGGATTCCCGCCGATGGTACGACGCAATGCCGTATATCAGGAAACGCTGAAGAACAATCCGGGCATCAAGGAAGTGGAGCGTTTTGGCGTAGCGAGCGACCAGACTTCCCTGGAAACGCAAAATGCGGTATCCGCCATCCTAACGAAATATCCGAAGGGCGAAATCGATGCAATCTTCGCAACCTGGGATGCATTCGCCATCGGCGCAGCCAGAGCGCTGGAGGAAGCGGGACGCACCGAGGTTAAGATTTACGGCATCGACGTATCCAACGCAGACCTGGAGCTGATCCAGAAGCCGGACAGCCCTTGGGTAGCTACGGCGGCCGTAGACCCGAAAACGATCGGCGCGATCAACGTTCGCTTGCTGGCTAAGAAGATTGCCGGCGAGGAAACACCTGCTACGCATAATCTGGAGCCTGTATTGATTGAGCGCTCCGACCTTGCGGGTGCAGCTGAAGCGGTCAACATGGTCAACCTGGCGGATATTATCCCTAGCTGGGGGACAAGCACCGAATTCGAAGAGGATTGGATGAAGGCGTTGAAAGAAGCCAGCGGCAAATAAACAGCAATATTCATACAGGCGCTCTTATCGGTCATCGATAGGGGCGCCCTATCCTATTTGAAGGGAAGAATACACTTGCGAAGCGTGATGGAGCCAACAACTGCCGCCTCGACCCACTCGTCGAATACGGCACCCTTACTTCAAATGAAGCACATATCGATTTCTTTTCCGGGCGTTAAGGCGTTAACCGATGTGGATTTTCAGACGACCGCAGGAACGGCACATGCGTTGATCGGCGCGAATGGCGCAGGGAAATCTACATTGATGAAGATTCTGTCGGGAGCGTACAACCATTACGAGGGCGAGATCTGGATCGATGGGAGCAAGGCGGACATTCGTTCACCGAAGGAAGCGAAGGACCTGGGCATTCAGATCGTTTATCAAGAGGTGGATACGGCGCTCATTCCGAACCTGACGGTCGGGGAGAACATTATGCTTGACCGGACGGTTCACGATATGGGCAAACGGCACTTGGTCCGCTGGAAGGAGCTCCATCGGGAAGCCGAATCGATTCTTGCACGGATGAATATCCGGGTTCCCGGCAAGAAGCTGATTTCCGAGCTGACGCTGGCGGAGAAGCAGATGGTGCTGATCGCAAGAGCCGTTTCCAAGCAGTGCCGGATTCTGGTGCTGGATGAACCGACCGCGCCGCTCAGCCACAGCGAGACGGAGCAGCTGTTCAAGCTGGTGCGCAAGTTGAAGCAGGATGGGGTCGGCATTATTTTCATATCGCACCGGCTGCCGGAGCTGTATGAAATCTGCGATGATATTACGATCATGCGGGATGGTCGGCTGGTGAAGAGCGACCGCATTGCGAATATCGAACAGCCAAAAGTGGTGGAGTACATGCTGGGCTCCAAGATGGAGCAGCAGTTTCCCCATATTGAACGAGACATCGGCACCGTCTGGTTCGAGGTGAAGGACATGTTGGACCCAGGCAAAATCAACGGCGTTGACCTGCACATTCGCAAAGGGGAGATCGTCGGTCTGGCCGGACTGGTCGGGGCCGGGAAAACCGAGCTGTGCCGGGCGATATTCGGAGCATCCGACACATCAACCGGCGAGATCACGCTGAACGGAAATAAGCTCCGCATCCGCTCGCCGCACGATGCCGTTTCGCATGGCATTGCGCTGGTCCCTGAGGAACGCCGTCGTGAAGGCGTCTTCGTGGAAGAGCCGGTATCCGTCAATTTAACGGCTGCGGTGCTGTCCCGTTTTTCCAAGTGGGGATCCTGGCTTAGCTTCGGCAAGGAAAAGCAGGCGGCGAGGGAGATGATCGAGTCGCTCGGGATTAAGACGCCGAATGAGCGAGCCAAGGTGAGAAACCTGTCCGGGGGCAACCAGCAGAAGGTGGCGATCGGCAAGTGGCTGCTGGTTGACGCGGATGTGTATATTTTTGATGAACCGACCAAAGGGGTTGACGTTGGCGCGAAGAGGGACATTTTCCATCTGGTGGCCGAGCTGGCCAAGCGGGGGAAATGCGTGCTGTACGCCTCAAGCGAGCTGTCCGAAATCGTTGGCATCACGGATCGGGTGTATGTGATGTATGACGGCGGCATCACGAAGGAGCTAATTACGCAGTCATCCAACGAAGAGGAAATATTGCTTTATTGCACAGGAGGCGGGTTGACATGAATACAGCAAGACCTGTTAAGGAGAAGCCGGCAGCTAGTTTCGCTTTTGATTTTCTGTATAAATACGGCACGTTGATTACGGTATTCGTACTTATTCTGGTATTCGGGACCGTCGCCGACAACTTTTTGAATACAAGCAACATTATTAACATACTCCGTTCGATCTCGATCGTGACGATCATTGCTGTAGGGCTGACCGTATCGCTGGCCGTTGGCGGCTTTGACCTGTCTGTTGGCTCGACGGCTTCCCTGGCGAACGCGCTGGTCATTTCCATGTTTGTCTGGCACGGGCAAAATATCGGCATCGGCATTGGTCTCACGCTGCTGTTCTGTCTGGTCGTGGGATTGATCAACGCCTTCCTGGTCATCAATTTCAAAATTGATGATATGCTGATGACGTTGGCGACGATGTTTATCTTTCAGGGCGTTGCGCTCACGTATACCCGCGGCGCTACCATTTCCCAGAATATGATCCTGCCGAGCGGAGACTTTGCCACCGGTAAAATTCCGGCGGTGTTTGAGAAGATCGGGCAGGTGCCATGGATCATCATCATTATGGTGCTCGTGGTCCTCGTGGTCCATCTGTTTCTGACCTATACGAAACACGGGCGGTACATGTACATGATCGGGGGCAACCGCGAAGCCGCGGCATTATCCGGGATACCGGTGAGTAAATACCGACTGATCGCTTATCTGGTCTCAGCTTTGTTTGCCGCCATCGGCGGCATTATCCTCGGGGCTCGGGTTATGACGGCCGAAGTCAACTCCGGCGGACCTTATCTGATGGATGCCGTCGCTGCAACCTTTATCGGATACTCCGTATTCGGAGCGGGCAAGCCGAACGCGCTCGGAACCTTTGTTGGGGCAGTATTGATCGGTATATTGCAAAATGGTCTGATCATGCTGTCCGTGCCGTATTATGCGATGGATATCGTGAAGGGCGCCGTGCTGGCGTTGGCGCTTGCTTTAACCTACTATAAGAAGCGGCATTGATCGCCTGAGCTGCGCTTTTTTTAACCGAGCTTTGTTCCATTCATACTTATCGAGACCATCCCTCCAGTGATCCTGCTCCGGAGCGGGTGGTCTTTTTTCATGGCTAGCTGCATTTAGGCAAGCTATGAGAGAAGCGGATTTCAAGCCTTATTCTACGGGCGAATCCGACATTTTATCCATGATATGGTTATTTAGTTGACGGACTCAACTTGTATTCATTATCCTTGTATAAGACTGATTATAAATTGTACATACATTTGTCTCTTATAAAGAGAAAGGGGACTCATCATGAAAAAAACAACCTTCATACAACCGGATCCCAAGGCTTGGCTGGACACGTTTCACTTTGAAATTCCGATAAAGATAAGGTACTGCGAAACGGATATGCTGGGTCATGTCAATAACGTCAGTTATTTCATGTATTTTGAGCAGGGACGCATTGAGTATTTCGAGAACTTGGGATTGACCGAGGATCTGTTCAGCGACAAAAAGGTGTCGGTGGTTGCGGATCTGGAGTGCCAATATCTTGCTCAATTGTATCTGAAGGACGCACTTAAGCTTCATGTCCGGGTAGCTGAGATCGGACGCTCCTCCATGGACGTCCAGTATGCGATCGTGGTGGACGACGCCTTAAAGGCGGCCGGGCGTGGAACCATTGTGCTCATCGATACCGAATCCGGCAAGAGCACGCCGATTCCGGATTCGGCACGCGAGCGAATTTCAACGTTTGAAGGATGGATGTAACGAAAAGCGAAAGATCAATCACAATCAGATAAGAAGGGAAGGGATTAGGGATGAACATCCGTTTTGCCGTTATCGGCACAAACTGGATTACCGAGCGGTTTCTCCAAGCCGCTCTGGAGACGGAAGAATTTATTCTTGCTGCCGTATACTCCCGTACGGAAGAGAAGGGCAGGGCTTTCGCGGCCAAGTACGCGGATCCCAAAGTGTACACGGATCTTGTGACGATGCTGCAGGATGACGAGATTGACGCGGTGTACATAGCGAGTCCGAATTCCTATCACGTCGATCAGGCGATATTATGCATGAACCACGGGAAGCATGTCCTTTGCGAGAAGCCGATGGCTTCTAATGCAGTCGAAGTGTCCGCCATGATTGAAGCAGCGAAGAATAACAACGTTTTGCTAATGGAAGCGTTAAAGTCGACGCTGATGCCGAACTTCAAGACCGTCAGGGACAACCTGTACAAGCTGGGCCCAATTCGGCGTTATTTTGCAAGCTATTGCCAATATTCCTCCCGCTATGACGCGTTCAAGCAGGGGACGGTACTGAATGCGTTCAACCCTGAGTATTCCAACGGTTCACTCATGGATTTGGGGATTTATTGCCTGTACCCGATGGTCACTCTGTTCGGTAAACCGGATTCTGTCAAAGCTTCCGGCTATATGCTATCCTCCGGGGTTGATGGCGAGGGCAGCCTGTTGTTGTCCTATCCCGAGATGGATGCCGTGATCATGCACTCCAAGATCAGCGATTCCTATGCACCTGCCGAAATTCAGGGCGAGAACGGCACGATGATTATCGACAAGATCAATCAGCCTTATGATGTGAAGATCCATTATAGAGACGGCACCATTGAGAACGTCACCCAGCTGCAGACCCATGAATCGATGTATTATGAAGCCCGGGAATTTATCGATTTAATCCAATGCGGCGAACGGGAAAGTGCAATCAATACCCATGCCAACTCACTCATTACGGCTGAAATCATGGAGGAAGCCAGACGCCAGGTCGGACTGCGGTTTCCGGCCGATTCCCGGACCGATATATGATATTTGTCATACTCCCGAAATGACGTTTATGACTACGACACGCGTGACATCCTATCTATAATTAGATTAGACAAATGCGTGATAACTTCAGAATGTCTTTACGCTTTATTTCGAGGAGGAAGACAACTATGGCTAAACCCGATAACAAACTGTCCAGCTTGAAAAAGAACGTTGCCCCTTATGAAGAAATTGACACAAAGGCGAGTATAGGTCAGCTTTTCAATACACTGGTTCCCTTGATACTGCTATGGTATGCAGCCTATTTAAGCTTATCCGTATCGTACTGGCTTACCATTCCCATAGCGGTGATTGCTTCGGGGTTTGTTGTCCGGACGTTTATCATATTCCATGACTGCTGTCACGGATCTTTCTTTAAAAGCCGCAAAGCGAACAAAATTCTCGGTACGATTACAGGCGTTATTACTTTGTGTCCTTACGAACAATGGAAGAACACGCACGCGATTCATCACGCCACGAGCAGCAACCTCGATAAGCGGGGAATCGGCGATATGTGGGTATTGACCGTTGAAGAGTATGGGGAGGCTTCCTTTTGGCAGCGTCTATACTACCGGGTTTACCGTAATCCGATTGTGATGTTTGGACTGGGTCCTATTGCTATTTTTCTGATAACCTATCGTTTCAACCGTAAAGGCGCGAGACGCAAGGAGAAGATCAGTAACTATATAACGAATATTTCGATTGTTGCTCTGTATGCATTGCTGTGCTGGGCGATTGGATGGCAGGCATTCCTGCTCGTTCAAGCTCCTATATTCATGGTATCGGGGATGCTTGGCATTTGGTTGTTCTATGTACAGCATCAATTTGAAGAAACGTACTATGAGCATGATGAAGAGTGGAGTTATATCAATGCAGCCGTAGAAGGCAGCTCTTATTACAAACTTCCGAAGGTCCTGCAATGGATCACCGGCAACATCGGCTTCCATCACGTTCACCATCTTAGCCCGAAGGTTCCTAATTATAACCTGGAGAAGGCGCATGAAGCAGCTCCTCCGCTGCAAAAGGCAACGACAATTACGCTCAAGACCAGTTTGAAGTCTATTCGTTTCCGTCTGTGGGATGAAGAGAAAAAGGTGTTCGTCACGTTTAGGGAAGCCAAGAAGTCGCTCCGTAAACCGCAGGAATCGGTATTGGCGAAAGCCGAGAAGAGCCTGGCGAGCAGCAGACCTAGAGTGCAGGGCGAGTAATTCCGTTCGAGACGAGATTATAATAGAAATGAATAAGAATACGGGTCCGTTATGTAGAAATGAGGACAAAAGCTTGAACCGACAGAAGGTGGGACTCCATGCAGAAATGGTATCAGATATTTCATAAAAGTACGGGGCTGAGCCCTTATGTATGGGTCGTCTTCTACATCCTTCCGTTTTATTTCATCTTTCGTTCGACCTCTACCTACCAGGTTGTCTTCGGAACACTGATGATTGTGATGTTCTTCGCCTTCTATGTGCTTTCATTTCTGGCCAAAGGCTGGCTCGTCTACTTCTGGACGAGTCTGCAAATTTTAATATCGATAACGATGTCATTGGTATTCGGGTATATCTATTTCTCGTTGTTCCTCGCATTTTTCATCGGGAACATCAAGAATAAAGCCGGGTTTATCACGCTGTACTCCATCCATCTGGTCACGACCATCATTACGGTCAATTATGGATTGTTAACGCGGAATCCGTTCTTTATCACGCAGCTCCCATTTATGCTTGTCAGTGTAGTCGGGGTGATTCTGCTGCCCGTGACGAACTATAACCGGAATAAGAATGATCAGCTGCAGGGTCAGCTGGAGGATGCCAACAAACGGATTTCGGAACTAGTGAAGCTGGAGGAACGTCAGCGGATAGCCCGCGATTTGCATGATACACTCGGACAGAAGCTGTCTCTCATCGGCCTCAAAAGTGATTTGGCCGGTAAATTGATGACGCAAGATACGGAAAGAGCTCAGGCCGAGATCAACGATGTGCGCCAGACGGCCAGAACGGCACTCCAGGAAGTGCGTGAGATGGTGACACGGATGCGGGGGACCCGGCTCACGGATGAAATTTTCCGCATTCAGCAAATTCTAAAGGCTGCCCAGATTGAATTGAACTTTGAGGGAACGTTGGAGCCGGAAAATCTGTCGTTAATGAATGAAAATGTGATCAGCATGTGCCTGAAAGAGGCCGTGAATAACATAGTGAAACATAGCAATGCTACGGCGTGCTCCATTGTGATCGAATCCACGGAAACAGATCTGGTTGCGAGGGTGAAGGACAATGGAACAGGGTTCGTGACCGATGCGAGAAACCGCGGAAATGGACTGCGGGGAATGAGAGAGCGGCTTGAATTCGTAAACGGAAGCATGGAGCTCACTTCCGGCGAGGGGACTACGCTGGTCCTTCGTGTACCTAATGTGCTCAGAATGCCGGATAAGGAGGCGGGAATATGATCCGAATTGTCATAGCCGAAGATCAGCGATTGCTGCTTGGAGCCCTGGCCTCACTGCTTGATCTGGAAGAAGATATGCAAGTGGTCGGGACGGCAGGGAACGGGAAGGATGCCGTACAGCTTGTCAAACTTCATAAACCGGATATCTGTATCATGGATATTGAGATGCCGATGATGAACGGACTTGAGGCTGCCGAAGCATTAAAGGGCTTTGGCTGCAAGGTAATGATCTTGACGACCTTTGCCCGGCCGGGGTATTTCGAGCGTGCCGTGAAGGCCGGCGCCAACGCCTACCTGCTTAAGGACAGCCCAAGCGAGGAACTGGCTGCATCCATTCGGAGCATTATGGCAGGCAGACGAATATACGCCTCCGAGCTGGTGGATGAAGCGTATTCCGGTGAAGAGAATCCGCTGACGGAGCGGGAAAAGGAAGTGCTGGGCCTGATAGCGGACGGCAAGAATACGAAGGAAATTGCCAACCAGCTGTTTATTACGACAGGTACCGTGCGGAATTATATTTCCGTTATTCTTGATAAGCTTGGCGTCAGCAACCGGATCGAAGCGATCACGCGTTTTAAAGAAAAAGGTTGGTTTAAATAATCATTTGAAAATAGCCGGAAGCCCCGTGGTTGCAGCCACCGGGCTTCTTTTTCGTGTGAAATAAGAGAAAGGTGATAGTCCAGAAGGCCGTTTGATTCGCGCAATATATGGATTTTTTTACCTGGTATTGTATTCATTATAATGCATAAATATTCATCTTCTTTCGTGTGGTAAAGAATTTGGATATAATTTATATTTTTTGGAAACCATAAAATCGATAATAAAATTAAGCCTGTACTTCATGTGTATAATTTAGCATGCAATGGGTGTTCAAACAAGAATATTGCCGTTGCTTTGTAAATGTATGCATTTTTATGTATAATAGAAATGATTGCCAGAAGTCAAATTTGAGGAGGAGGAGGTCTTCTATGGACCATATGATGTTTGAGGTTGGAACTGCTCTGATTCTGGTTGCTATAGCCTCCATAATTGCAGGAAAGCTCAAGTTCTCGATTATACCGTTCTTGATTGTACTCGGGATGCTTGTAGGTCCGCATGCACCAACGATAGGAATTCTAGACTTTAAATTTATTGAGAGCCAGGGAATCATAGATTTTCTGGGACAGATCGGTATTCTATTCCTGCTCTTTTACCTTGGTCTTGAATTCTCCGTTCAGAAATTAATCAAGTCCGGGCGAAACATCGTGGTAGGCGGAACCGTATATGTCATATTGAACTTTGCCCTGGGCCTGGCTTACGGATTTGTGATCAACATGCCGCTGTACGAGACGTTAATCATAGCAGGGATGTTGTCAGTTTCCTCTACTGCGATTGTGGCCAAAGTACTGGTGGATCTGCGGCGCACCGGTAATGCGGAGACGGAGCTAATACTCGGCATGATTTTGTTCGATGATATATTCCTTGCGGTGTTCTTATCGATTATGTCCGGACTGCTGTTGGGCGGGGCCACATCGGTAGGGGCAACGATTATCTCCGTGTGTATATCCATTGGTTATATGCTGTTGTTCTTTGTTATTGCGAGAAAAGGTCCACCTATACTTAACAAATTGCTGAATATAACGTCCAGCGAAATTTTCATTATCGTTGTTTTCTCATCGATGTTCTTTATTGCTGGATTTTCTGAGACGCTGCACGTAGCTGAAGCGATTGGCGCGCTGCTGTTCGGACTAGCCTTATCCGAGACGGATCATAGCGAACGGATCGAACAGCTGGTCATTCCTTTCCGTGATTTCTTTGGCGCGATCTTCTTCTTCAGCTTCGGTCTCGGCATCGACCCGACCACGCTGGGGAATGCGTTATGGCTGGCACTCGGTGCTGTGGGACTGACCATTATTGGTAATCTTGTAGCAGGCATGATCGCGGGACGCAAGGCCGGACTGTCGCATAAGTCGTCGCTTAACATCGGATTGACTATCATGGCACGCGGGGAGTTTACGATCATCGTTGCGAATCTGGGACTCGCTGGCGGACTGTCCGCCGTGCTGAAACCATTCTCGGCGCTTTATGTTCTGATTCTTGCGATCCTCGGGCCTCTTCTAGCCAAGGAATCAAAACGTGTCTACCGTGGAGTGAATAAAATATTCAAATGGAGCGAACCTGTGGAGAAAGTAAAAAAAAGGAAAGTGTAAGGATGCCGGGATGATTTACTTTCTTCCAACTAATCTATATAATCTAGAGATTGAATTAACCCCAGAACGGAGGATTTTCACATGAGTATTATTCGCGAATCTGATCTGCCGGGTATCGGGAAGAAGTTCCTTATTCAGGCGAGATCAGGGGATAAGCTGGTTATTGTTATTCATGACGATGGCCGTAGAGAGCTGTACCATTTTGAAGATGACGATCCTGAGGAGACCATCTCCCAGATTACATTAGAGGATGATGAGGCTAGACAAATCGCCGGCATCATCGGAGGCATGACGTATAAGCCGAAAGCGCTGGAGACCATCGAGGTGACACTTGAAGACCTGATCATCGAATGGGCTCGCATCGAGCCGCATTACAAATGCGTGGGACAATCCATTGCAGGGCTTCAGGTTCGTCAACGTACAGGTGCTAATGTATTAGCGATTGTGAACAAGAAAGAGCAGAAAATCAATCCGGGTCCGGACGACATCCTGACAGCGGGATCGACGCTGGTACTAGCGGGCGAACGTAAGCAGATCAAGCAGCTGAAAGAACTGCTGGTCAACGGTTAATAGCGCTCCTTGGTCGATGAGATGATAACCATACCGAAAGCAAGCTCCTCCTTTTGCGAGGGACTTGCTTTTTTATGTGCTGGGAAACCTCTCTAAAAAAAGCGCCAAGGGCTTCGACCCTTGTGCGCTTTTTCTGTTTACCAGCGGAATGCTGCGGGTTATGGATTTCCAGAGGAGCCGGTTATTTCCGTGCCACTATCATAAACCGTGCGGAATTCGTTCGGATTCCGCGATCTGTGCGATGGTCTCTGATGAACTGCTGCAGGATGCGAAAATCCGATTCCTCCTGTCCAAACCCGGGGATGATGGGCGTGTGCTTGAGCAGAAAGATGAGATCCTCTTCACGCTCATAGTATTCGACCGCATCGTACTCGGCATATTGGATATCGCGGAACCCGGCAAGCCGAAGTTCCTTCATATATTGATCCTTTAAGGCACCGTCTTCACGGGAGGATTGTCCTCTGCCAAAGGCTTGAGCCAGATTGGCTTTATCACATTCGCGAACCTGCTGTGTCAAAAACACGCCATCCTCTGCTAATACTCTTGCCGCCTCTGATGCACGGAAAGGGGAGTGTCTGCATGAGATCAAATTGAAAAACGCCTCCGGGAATTGAAGCGCCTCTGCATCCATCTGCATAAAGCGTACATTGGAAGCCGATACGTTCCGTTCATTCCGCCGGGCTGTCTCGATCATCGCATGCGAAAGATCGATTCCAACCAGCGATGCTGCTTTGTCAGCGATGGATAACAAGCTTTCTCCGCCGCCCGTTCCGATATCGAGCACAACGTCGGATGGTTGGCATAATTTGCCGACCTGATCGTAAAAATCCCACTTTACACCTTCCGAGATACATCGGACCTGGCTGAAGTCCCACCCGTTTGAGGCTCCTACGATATCATAAAACTGCTTGTATTCCTGTGAATTCATTTATATTGTCCACCTTCCACATTAGATAAAATGGGATGCTGTAAACAGATTGACCCTCATTCGTTCGAAGCCAAAATGGCGACGAGTTATAACTTGGACATGGCCCGGTCCTCTATGAACCCGAGCCTAGCTACTTCGAATGATACGGATCAAGTGCAACATCCAATTCCCCCCAATTCGGAAAAGATTATTATTTTTAAGAGATAAGAAAGTATAAACTTCAGAGGCTTACCATCCTTATCTCGCAAGAAAAACTTCCGCTATACGCGGTTTGTCTTCTGAGAAAGTACGTCGATAGATGTTTTTCTTATTGTAAGTCCAAGGATTCTTTATGATCAAGGAGAATTTTATTAGGAGGAAGGACCATAATCTTAAGCAAATGATAAGAATTTGGAAGTATGGCGTTAAGAACTGTCTACTATACTAGATGAATCTGTTTCGCGAAGAACGAGAATAATCGGATTTTAAAAGATGAGAGGGTACTGCCATGAACAAAATAAACGCTTTACCAAGGGAACGTCTTCCCGAGCTGCAATTGGTACGCGCATTCGCCATCATCGGCGTGCTGTCCGTTCACTCCACATCGTATGCCGTATCTGCGATGACGGACTCCAAATACTTTTTTTTGTACAATTTCATGAACATCTTCATGAAATACGGAACGCCGACATTTATATTTTTGAGCAGTCTGGTACTCTTCTATAATTACTATGACCGTCCCACGACAAAGAAGCTGATCGGCGGATTTTACAAAAAAAGACTGCTGTATATTATCATTCCGTATACGCTGTTCTCCGTGTTCTACTTCGCACTCCTGCACTATTTATATTATCAGGGCAGGCCGTTCGGCGAGACGATGGAGAGCTTTGTTCAAAAGCTGTTGACTGGCAAAGCGTACACGCATCTATATTTCGTATTTATCAGCATTCAGTTTTATGTGCTGTTTCCGCTTGTATTGTGGCTGTTCAAGAAGGTCCCCCAGCTTGCAAAATGGGCGATACCGATTGGACTGGTGATCCAGTGGACGTTTATACTGATGAATAAGTACTACTGGCAGGTACCGAATAAAGGGAGCTGGGCATTGTCCTACATTGCCTATTTCATGCTGGGCGCCTTTATCGGCATCTATTACCCGAAACTGAAGGCCTGGCTTGTGATCAGCCGTGCCAACGCACAGCCTTACCGCATCGCTGCTTGGACGATGCTGTGGATGGCATGGGCCGCTGCCGGTCTCGGCCATGTTTACATTTATTACAACAACCGCCTTCACGGAACCGGATATAATTCAACGCTGTATGAGCTGCTGTGGAATATGCATACTTACTTTGGGACGCTTGTCCTGCTCCAGTTCGCCATTTTGTTCTACCGGGCCGGAGTACGCGGATGGACGCCGGCGCTGGAGAGACTGGGGGCCGTGTCCTTCGGGATTTATCTTATTCATCCATTCTTTCTGCTCGTCTACCGTCAATTCCCGCTAACCACGGGGAACTCGATGCTGACCCATCTATGGTATGCAGGCGGTTTTGCGGCAGCCTTAGGATGTTCATGGATCGTCGTGGAATTGACGGTTCGATATATACCGGGTTCATGGGTGATATTCGGTAATATTCCGAAGGCGAAGAGATCGGTTAAACCAACCGATACGCCGGCTGTGCCGCTTTCCGGTTCATAGTCTATGGCGATAGCCAACAAGGATGTATACCTGACGAGGGCATGGCCGTGGCGAAGAAAAACCAAAACAGCAGCAACGCACAGTCTGCACATCCATGGTGCAAGACGACGTAAAAAGCGTTATGCTGACTGCCGCTTTTAATCAAGGAGGAGCCATGTCTGGAGTTACGATATTGATGGTTGATGATGAAACCGAAATTTTGAAACTGATGGAGATTTACGTCAGGAATGAGGGCTATACGCTCCTCACCGCATCTTATGGCCTGGAAGCGCTGGAGATTCTAAAAAAACATAAAGTGGATTTGATCATCCTCGATGTCATGATGCCGAAGATGGATGGCATTGAGGCATGCATGAGAATCCGGGAGGAGAACAACACGCCGATCATTATGCTGTCCGCCAAGAGTCAGGAGATTGACAAGATCGCCGGGCTCAGCATCGGCGCGGATGATTATGTGACCAAGCCGTTCAGCCCGCTGGAATTGATCGCTAGGATCAAATCACAGCTCCGCCGATACAAACAGCTGAACAGCAGCTCGGTGAGGGATGAGAACGAAATTCAGATTGATGAGCTGATTATAAATGTCGCTTCCCACCGGGTAACGGTGGCAGGCGTTGAGATTAAGCTGACGCCGCGCGAATTTGACCTGCTGCATATGCTGGCCATCAATCGCGGACTCGTGCTTAGCATGGACAAGATTTATACCGAGGTGTGGAATGAACCGTTCATGGAATCGAAAAATACGGTCATGGTACATATTCGCAAGCTGCGCGAGAAGATCGAGAAGGATCCGCAGCAGCCGGAATATATTAAGACAGTGTGGGGGATCGGCTACAAAATAGAGTAAACTTAAGCAGAGGTGACTAACTTGAAAGTAATGAAGCTTCATAGCATCCGCCTGAAGATGCTGCTTATGCTGCTTACCAGCATCGGCATCACGGCAGCCCTGCTTATCATACTCTATGCGTTAAGTACGCTGATACTCTCTATTCCGGCAATCAAGCCGCCGCTAGTCTGGATCATTAACCATATTGGCTCGGATCCGGTTATGCTGGTTGCGGGCATCCTTCTCTTTTTTGTCAGCTATTATATGAGCACGAAGTGGTTTGTCCTTGATCTGCAGAAAATCCAGACCGGTCTTCAGGACATCACGGCGGGACGATTCGATTCCAGAATCGAGCTCAAATCCCAAGACGAATTAGGCGTCGTCGCTTCCAGCATAAACCGCATGACCGAACAGTTGAACGTTTATCTGGAGGAAATCAGGAACGGGCTTCGCGAGATTGCCAAGGGGAATTTCGACACCGACATCCCGGTTCAGTCAGGCAGCCAGTTGGGTGAGGTGGCTGAGAGCATCAACCAGATGAGCAGG
The DNA here is from genome assembly GCF_002803325.1 of Paenibacillus sp. GM2FR. Lineage (NCBI taxonomy): Bacteria > Bacillati > Bacillota > Bacilli > Caryophanales > Paenibacillaceae > Paenibacillus > Paenibacillus sp. GM2FR. The sequence continues at coordinate 469,090 of NZ_MKZM01000010.1, forward strand.
CAGCTTCACCAATCCATTCTGGAGGAGCGCAACGCGGAGAAAACAAAGAATGATCTGATTACGGGAGTTTCCCATGACTTGCGGACGCCGCTTACATCGATACTGGGTTTTCTGGAGGTGATCGAGGAAGACCGGTACCAGGATGAAGTGGAGCTGCGATATTACGTGAATATCGCTTATGAGAAAGCGCAAAATCTGAAGAAGCTGATTGATGATTTATTCGAGTACACACGGATTAATAACGGGCTTCCGCTGGATATCCGGGAGATCGATATGGCTCAGTTCATGAGACAGCTGATCGAGGAATTCGTTCCCGCCCTGGAGAAATCCGGGATGGAATGCAAGCTTGCGGCAGAGGAAGACCTCGTTATTCGGGCAGACGGCGCCCAGCTCGTCCGGGCTTACGAGAATTTGATAACCAATGCGATCCGTTACGGTGAGTCGGGCAAAAGGATCGACATCGCCGTCCGCAGCGATGGCAATCAGGTGAGCATCAGCTTCACCAACTATGGCGATCCGATTCCCGAGCGGGATTTGCCGTTCATCTTTGACCGCTTCTACCGTGTGGAGGCTTCCCGTTCGAAGCAGACAGGGGGCACCGGCTTGGGATTGGCCATTACGAAGAGCATTGTCGAAGTCCAGGGCGGCGAAATCCGGGTGCGGAGCGATCGGCAGAGGACGATTTTTGAAACCCGATTTCCTAAAGTCGTATAGTGGCTGCTTCTTCAAGTTTGCCGCGCGGTGGTTTTTCTACCTTTGCATAGCAGCAGAGGATATCCAAGCGAACGCTCCCTCGAAGGGGGCGTTTTTTTATATGATTCTAAGACGGAAGTCCCGCCTGCTTCTGCGTGGTCCATATGGAATTGTTCAGCTTTATTTAAGCATTCGTTAAGAACTTGGACCATGGATTGATAAGATGTGTTCCTTATACTTTCCTTTAGGAACGTACATAAGGAGGCAGTCGGGATGGAATCCATACAACATGTGAAACGGAGCATTAGGATTACGATGGCATGGCCGGCAATCATTGTGATGGTTGGTGTCATATTGCTATCGGGATGCGCAGAGCTCAAGATGTCCGTCGAAGATCCGCGGATTGAGAATCGATCCATTGGCGGGACGGCAACAGCAATCCATAGAAGCACGTCGATGGCTCCAGCATCCTTTCTGGGGGAGTTATGGGGGGAAATAGCAAACGGGGTGACAAACCGCACCAGAAAAATGACAGGCAGGCAAACGGAGGGCCATACCCTATCCGAAGCAAGTTGGCGTATGGAGGTTCGATAATACAGGGAAGACGGCTGATTGTGAAGTTGTAGCAGAAATTATTTTAACGAGAACTTTTCGTGAATGTAGACGACCATAAAGAGATTTAGGATAGGCTCCTTTCCTGGAAGGGAGTTTTTTTGTTTTGATTTTGGAACAGATTGCCTTATAATAGCGTTTACATTATATATGCTTGTATGGGAGAGGATGGTTTCTGTGAGTTTACGCGTATCGATCCGAAAGCGACTATTTATCGGAATAACGGCAGCCGTCTGTATTTCACTTGTTGGGATTCCGGCTCAGCAGACGCAGGAGAGCGCTCGTACCGTATTCGCCGATGCTGCCGGAGCCGGGGGCTTTACATCCGGTCAACGCGTCATGCTTCAGCAAAAGGCAGCTTTTTTCCCTAATGCGCTTAATAAGAACAGCAATCCGACAAATCTCAAGGTCAGTTATTATGGGGCCAAGGGAGAATCGCTCCGACTTCACTCCGTGAAGGGGGAAATGGCGTTAATCAAATCCGATTCCCGGGGAGACCTGTGGCTCCCGACATGGTATGTTTCCAAGGAAGCTGCCCAAGTGAAACCAATTTCCCCGCTCTCGCTTCAACTGCGCAGCAGCGGCAGTATATATCTTGCTCCCGGAAGCACAGTGAAATGGCCGATATCCCAAACCGGAACGTCACTCATCGCCGTAGCCCAGTGGAAGGACTGGTACGGCGTCATGATTAGTCCTGCCAAGTGGAAGGAAGATTACCGGATCTACCGTTCGGCCATGATGTGGGTACGGGGCAAGGACACGACCGCCAAGAAGGCGATGCCTGACGGGCTTCTCGATGGAAATTCGGAAGTAACGACCGATGCGGTACGCAACTTGACGGAGTTTCTTTTCAAGAAAGGCACCCCTTCTTCTTATGTGAAAAAGCTGCTTGGCGAACCGCAGGCGAGGGAGACATCGCGGAATCAGGAGATGAGCTCCAATAAACCGATGATACTCGGGGAGACCTGGAGATATGAGCAGCGGGATGCCCATTATACCGTGACGTTCTCTCCGTCCGGAAAGCTGACGGCCAGCGAATGGACGATTCCGGGGACCGATTCCTTTGAGCGGAGTTACAGTCCTGGCGATGATTACGAGTTTACCTATCGTTTTGCCGCCGTACCGCCGCTGAAGTCTCTAGAAGCCGAGCCCGACTGGCGAAATCAGGGCAATCTGAATTTCACCTTCCTGCTTGAGGCAAACGACGAGGTTTTGCTCCTCAAGGGGGATGATGGTGGATATAGCGGAATGCATGATAACTCTTCCTTGTATGCGATAGACCGCGGCAACGGTAAGAAGCTGTGGCAGGAGGATGCGGGATTTGGCTGGTATACGGCTGTCACGGACAAGGAGCGGGAGCATGTTACCCTGTACTCGGCTTATAACCCGGAGGTTAAGGATTATGTAGCCCGCGTGCGGCATATCCGGTTGTCGGATGGACAAGTGTTATGGGAGGTTAAGCCGAAGCATGAATTTGGCCTGACGATGACGGCTGCAGCCGATACGATTATTCTGGATGAAGCTTTGAACATGAACGAAACCAAAAGCGTGCTAAGTGTGCTGGATCAGGAAACCGGAAAGCTGCGTTGGAAAAAAACGTTGTCCGGTGAACATCGCCTGTTGAACCAAGGCACGGATGATCCGTACGTGCTCATCGAGCAGAACGGACAGCTTACCGCTTACGATCCCGTAACCGGCAAAGCGGCATGGGATATTAAAGTCGGGAACAAGTTCATGGACGATCCGTCCCGAGATCCCTATTTTACCGGAGGCTACCGCTACGATCCGGTATCTCCTGCGGATATGACCACAAGATGGGTTCTGCTTGGCAAGGAATGGGTTCTGCTCCATACGGAAACCGGCGAGCGCAAAAGCGTATATCCAGCACGTGAGATGGAACGGTTCGAGGTGCTGAATGAGCGGTATCTATTGGTGCAGCGTGCACTGAATGGGGAGTATTTCAGCGGGGCTACCGCTTACGAAAGCGTATTGTATGACAGCCTGGAAGATAAGGAATTATGGACCGTGAAAGGCAAGGCCGCCCGCGGCGTCATCGAGGGGGAGCGAGTCTATCTTACCTTGAACGGCATTCCGGCAGCTGTAGATAAAGAGAGCGGCAGCATTATATGGAAGATGGAGACTACTGCCAAAGCCAGTGACGATCTGTCCCATTTGGTCGGCAGCAGCTATGGAATCCTGGATCAGTACCTGCTTCTGAGTTGGGGAAGCGATCTTGTGGTGTTGAACAAGGAGGACGGCAGAAGCTTGGGAAGATTGCATAACGTGATCACCGGAAACGTCGATTTGCGAGAGTTATATGCCAGAAACGGTGCGCTGAACGTAACGGATCATGAAGTGCTCGTCGGTACGGTGAATGGAGCCTTTATTCGCTATGATACGCAAAGATTGAAGGAACGCCTGGATGAGCTGTTATAGCCTGGCTTTTATCGATAGATGATGAGACCGTATGGATGATGCCGCAAGGGAGGAAGACTTATGGGCAAGAGGCTTAAGATAACAGGGATTCCGGTCATCAGCCTATTGTTGATCCTGTGCATGGGCTGCGGCAGTAAACCGTCGGCCAGTTATGCGTCTTTTGTTAAAGTACAATGATGAAGAGTATATAGGAAAAGGCATCGAGGGTGCGGAGGCTTTTGCAGAGGCGAATTTGACCTTGGCAGGCACCATCCAGAAGCAGCTCGAGCCGGACCAATATCCGGATACGCATTTATCATCGAATGAACTGCTGGTAGGCACGGAAATCTACGTAGTGGATGATGATATGTTGGTGGCTTTGCAGGAAGATCGAAGATTCAAGGTGTTTGAACGCATGGAATAAGTGGATGATGAACGATAAGCGTCCCTGGCGTCTGGAAACAGATGCTGGGGGTGTTTTTTTGTGGATTGCAATCTTGCGAAATTTTGATATTGTTTCATTTCTATTGAATGGTATAATATTCCTGGTTCAAATTAACTAGATTTGAAAGACTTACATTCTGAGAAGAGATGAGGTTCGTTCATGTTCAAGAAAATGTGGGTTCTGCTGTTGGCGGTTTGCGTGATGATCCCGACCGCGGCCGGGGCAGCATATGGCCAGCAGGATAAGGCAAGCTCGAAGATTGCAATGCTATTGCCGGATGGCACACCCTTGATGAAGGATGGCACAGTCTGGGTTGCGTACAGCCGCCTTCCGATCACCCAAATCCCGATTCCGATGGGTGGAGATCTGAAGTTAATCGCAGGCTCCAGCGGATACGGATTCGGCGTTAATAACCAGGGTGGCCTGGTTAAGTGGGGGGAAACGGGATATCAGGTTGTGGCGGGTGTGAATCATGTAAAGCAGGTTGGACAAGGTTACTGGCTGACCACTGACGGCATCGTTCAACGCATGGTTGACTCCAAGCCTCAAGCGGTAAAAGGCTTTGAGGGAATATCCGTTTTTGATGAGAATAAAGGAATTATCGGCGGCGTTACCCAGTCGGGGACAATCTTATACCACAATAGTGCCTATACGCCGGAGCCTGTGACTCTGGGTCAAGCAGTGGACGTGAACGCGATCCGCAAAATCAAGGTTGCCGGCGATTACGCCGCTATTTTATACAATGATGGAAGACTTGTGCTGTTCAGTACACTTCGTGTCAACGGCAGCACGACTTACCTGTCCCAAAACTTGATTAGCGACGGGGCTGACATTTCTTTTGGTAAAGAACAGAAACTGATTTTCGTCAAAAAAGACGGAACGGTGTGGAATGCCAGATTGGATGTGTTCTCGCAAACATTTGAAACGAGCCCGTTGAACGGAATCAGCGGAGTTCAAGAGATCGTGGGAATTGAAGGTTCCAAAAGCTTTTTTGCAAGGTTATCGGATGGTACTTGGACGGAGTATGATCATGGACAGCTATACGATGTGACGGTACCGAGCATTACTACTGTCACTTTAAAGGTATCGAACAGCAAGCCGAAGGTGGGGAGTTCCATCACGCCAACGGTCGAATTTCAGTACGGCAGCGGAGAGAAGCACAAGATTCCGGCGAATATGATCGCTTTGTCCATAGATAAGCCGCATTTAATCAAGGCAACGGATAAAGGCACATACAAAATTATGGGTGTGGGCGAAGCCACGCTGACGGTGGAAGTTGCAGGCAAGAAGCAATCGGTGAAAATCGTTTCAGGACTTGGCAAGCCGCTGGAGAATGCCAAGCAGGAGAAGGGGATCACCTACCTGCCGTTGAAGCCGGTATTCCAAGCCATGGGAGGTTCGATTCAATATCAGGCTTCTTCCAAAACCTTTGACATTACCGTAGGAGAAACCAAGCTTTCCGTTAAGGCAGGAAGCAAGCAGGCGAAGATCAACGGCAAAACCGTGAATATGAAAGGCGCTCCAATCCAGCACAAGGGGGAGACGCTTGTATCTGCCGATCTGTTGACCTCAGCACTGGGTGCAAAACTCAAGTGGGACGCATCCAAGCAGCAAATGACTGTGACGCTGGGTGCGGCACAATTCATTGTAAAGGGCGAGCCGAAGAAAGCAACGAGCAGCGGCAACACCGGAAACTCCGGGAAAAGCAAAATGTCATCGGTCCCTGCGACCGGAAGCATGGCTGGTTGGAGACTGCTAAAAGGCCATGAATATGAAAAATCCTTGCGCATTTATTACCAATACAAGAATGGCATTCTGTCCACCAAAACGGAAGATATCCGCAAAGTGGATTTGAATAAAAAAGTGACTTGGACGGATGATTACGGTCGGAAGCATACCAATACCGTCCGTGAAATCTACTCCTTGTTCACCCTTTCGAATGAATATACCTCTGAATGGCTTCATAAGAAATTCGGTAAGCTTTATGAGGATTGGCTGCTAAGCTCCTTGGTAGATGCTGCTCGCATTGTTGAGCAATATTTGCAAGAGACCGGTCAGATGCCGAGTTATGCGCCCAATGTCACCCTAACGCCGGATGCGGTATTTGAATACGAGTAAGTGCACACGAGCAAGGAAAAAAGACATTCTCGTTTCTGAAAAGGGCCAGGAGATTCCTGGCTCTTTTTGCTATGGACGCAAACATGTCCGGTAAACGTCATTTCAGTACAAATTCCGTGCAAGGAAGGTGCAGCGAATAATATAACTTACATCAAAATATAGTAGACGTAAATGCAAGCCCTGCTGCTTGCAATTTTAAATAACAAAGGGGGGACATTCATGAAGCGAAGGACGCCGCCTAACCGATCACCTGAGCCGGGAGATACCGATTCTCCGCCTCCCAGAAGGAACACCCTGTTTTGGAGGCTGTTCGCCAACTATTTTCTCCTCATTCTCATTCCCGTTATTGTGGCATCGGTTCTTGCCCAGGTGCTGGTCGTTCGCATCATTGAAAAGGATGCCGAGCGTTTCAATCAAGTGATGATGAACCGATTCTCCGAGCAGACGGACACCGAGCTTCAATCCTTAAAGACGAGCATGATTAATATCCTCAGCACCTCCAGATTACGGAGCGTGCTTCTCGCTCCCATGGCTTCTTCGCCGGATAGCCAACTGCTTCCGGAACTGCTTCATTCCCTGCGGGAGCAGCTGCAGCAGCTGGAATCGGATGATCTCGTCGAGAGGGCGTATTATTATTTTGTTCACCAGGATTTGATGATCGATGCCGAAACCTATACGAATAAAGCGTATTATTTCCATTCCCGTTATCCCTTGGATTTGAACCGCCGCCATCAGCTGGAAGCCGAGTTATCCGGCAAAAAAATGATGGATTTCATGGATTCCCCCGACACTTTGACGGCATCCATGAGCTACCCGTTTAATACCGCGGCTCCTGAAGTCTATCTCCTGGTCGAAGTGAAACGAGACAAGCTAGAGGAGCAGATTCATATTCCGGAGAGCTGGGTTACAGGCACAGCGATTGTAGATGATGGAGCCAAAGTGATAGCCCAGACCGGACTGACCGAGCAGGACCAGCTTACCCTGCAGCAGCGAATACGTACGGACGGCGTTGCTTCGCCATTCACGATATCGGACAAGATGGGGCTGTCCTTCATGGCATCCGGCTTCGACGAGTCCTGGCATTATATCAGCATGATCGATTTAGAAACATTGATGAAGCCGGTCTATATGACCCGATGGATCTGCTGGTTGTTCCTCCTATTCTTCCTCATAGTCGGCGCGCTCGCCTCATATTATTTAAGTCGGCGCTTATACCGGCCGATCCGGGAGATTAAGGATGGATTGAAGCTGCATCACGCTCCCAGCGGGAAGGTCGGCCACGAAGGAAACGAGTTTGATGTCATCAAACGCTACTCCCAGTTCATCATGACGGAGAATAAAGAGCTGTTCCAGATGGTGAACGGGATGCTGCCGATCGTGCAGGAGCAGTTTTTTACGAAAATCCTGCTGGGGCAATACCGGGATGCCTTATCGATTGAGTATTACGCCAAGGAGATTGAATTTGCCTACAGCCATAAGGCGGCGAGAACCGTCCTGTGCATTTCGTTCCATTATGATCCAACCGTTTACGATTCGGCATCGGAATCCACCAAGACTTTTTTGCTGACGGAGCTGAAGGACAAGATTCACCGGCTGGCACCCGGCATGATCTGGATCTGCCAAACAAGGCCGGATCTGATGGCTTGCATTGTTGAGCATGGTCCCATCACGGAGGATGATTCGGAAAAAGCAGCGGAGCAGATTCGGGGCATTTTTCTGGAATACGGTGCTTATTATAAAGCGACCATCGGTATCGGAAAGACCGTTCATGCCATCGAAGAGCTGCACCAGTCCTATGAGCTTGCTCTAGCCATGCTGAAGTACCGGGGGCTGCATTCCGCGGTGGAGATTTGCGGCAGTCAGCCTTCCCGGGAGCTGCAGCAGTGGGATCCTTTCTTATCCGTACAAGAGGTCCAGCGGATTCTCAATCAGTACAAAACGAGGGAGTATGACAAGCTGCTTCATTCCGTGCTTGCTCTACTGGAGGAGGGAAAGGGCAAGGATGCCTCCGCCATGCAGATGAAATATCTGCTTGCCGATGTGCTCAACACCTGGATTCGGGCCGTGGAATCGGAGCGCAATGAACTCAACGTTCCGTATTACTCGGGTCTGTTCGAACGGATGAATCGCTGCATGACATGGGACGAGCTGACGTGCTGCTTCGTGGACATTCATGGTTTTCTGTTCCGGAAGCCGGCTTCCAGCAGCCGGAGTCAACAGTTTATGGAGATTGTGGAATACATTCATGAGCATTATGATCAAGAGCTGTCGATTGAGCATTTTGCCGGCATGATGAATATGTCCATCGGGCATTTCAGCCGTACCTTCAAGGAGGAGGTCGGTGAGAAGTACGTGGAATATATCGCGAAGTACCGGCTGATGAAGGCAAAGCAATTTTTGCTTGAAACGGATTTGAAAATAGACGAAATCGCCGAAAAGGTCGGGTATTGGGGCCGAAATTCTTTGATTCGGGCTTTCCGCCGATATGAAGGCATTACCCCAGCCAAATACCGGAGTTTTCATCAGTAGGAAAAAAGAGACTGCATTATTTTCTGAAGTCTCTTTTTTTGCATGGAACAGGCCGAAAGCCTTGCGGCGCAGGCATTGCAAAACATGCGTCTCAAGGAAAAGATGTTTGCTTTACGCGAGGAAGGCACGGCTCGTATAGTGGGGACAACAACAAACGAATGTAAATGCTTTCAATCGGAGGTGGGGATTATTGGCGCAGCTATCACGGATCGGCTATGTTCTGAGAAAGCATAAAGCGTTGTACTTGCTGATGCTGCCCGGCATTTTGTATTACTTGATATTCAAGTACGCGCCGATGTACGGCATCATCATCGCCTTCCAGGACTATTCGATCGGCCGAGGCATTTTGGGAAGCAAGTTTGTCGGATTCAAGCATTTGATTGAATTTTTCTATGTCACCCCCGATGCATGGAAGCTGATTCGCAACACGATCATGCTGAATGTGTACGATCTTCTGTTTCATTTTCCGGCGCCGATCATTCTGGCGATCCTGTTCCATGAACTGAAGAGCAAATGGTTCAAACGGTTTGTGCAAAACATCAGCTATATGCCGCATTTCCTGTCTACCGTCGTGATTGCGGGCATTCTCGTTACCTTCCTCTCTCCCACAACAGGCGTGGTGAACCATCTGCTCGTCAAGCTGTTCGGCATCGAGCCGATCATGTTTCTGGGCATGCCGGAGTGGTTCCGGACGGTGTATGTGGGCTCCGAAATATGGCAGAAGGTGGGGTGGGGCACCATTCTCTATCTGGCTGCGATTGCTGGAATCGATCCGACGCTGTACGAAGCGGCCAAGATGGATGGGGCGAACCGATGGCAGCAGGTCCGGCATATTACGTTCATCGGCATGGTGCCGGTCATGATTATCCTGTTCGTGCTGTCGCTCGGTAATTTCATGGAGGCGAGCTTCGAGAAAATACTCTTGATCTACAACACGATGAATTACGAAACCTCGGATGTTATCAACACCTTTGTGTACCGGCGGGGCATCCTCGATGCCGATTTCAGCTTCGCCACCGCGGTGGGCCTATTCCAGTCGGCGATTGGCTTCATTCTGGTCGTTGCGGCCAATCGGATCGTACGCAAATATTCGGAGACCAGCCTGTGGTAAGGGAGGTGCGCGATGAAAAAGCAGGAAAGCTTCGCCTCAAAGCTGTTTGACGTATTCAATGTATTGTTCATGATGGTGCTGATCATGGTGATGGCCTATCCGATGGTGTACGTATTCTCGGCTTCCATCAGCAATAATGCCATGGTCGCAAGCGGCGCCGTGCTGCTGTGGCCAAAAAAGATTACGCTGATCGCATACGAACAGCTTATCTATAACCCCGATCTCTGGATGAGTTACTGGAATACAATCCGGTACACATTCCTGCATACGGTGCTGACGCTGATTGCGACCTCCGCGATGGCGTACCCGCTTGCGAAGCGGTGGCTGCCCGGCCGGAGAGTGATTTTGCTGATGGCGGCATTCACGCTTCTGTTCAGCGGCGGCATGATCCCGACCTTTCTGATCGTTCAGAAGCTGGGGATGCTGGACACGATCTGGGCAATTGTCCTTCCGTCGCTGATCAGCACATGGTATTTGTTCATTATGCGGACATTCTTCGAGGCGCTGCCGGAGGAGCTTGAGGACGCGGCTGCCATCGATGGTTGCGGATCCATACAGATTCTGGTGCGGATCGTGCTGCCGCTATCCGTACCGGTGATGGTCACGATCGGCCTGTTCACGGCCGTGAATCAATGGAACTCTTTTTTCAGCGCTTTGATCTATCTGAATGACCGGGAGATGTACCCGCTGCAAATCATGATGCGCAACATCCTGATCGCTGGTACGAATGTGCAGGGCGAGGGCGACCTGACGCATCTGGAGACGTTGAAATATGCCATGATCATGATCGGTACGCTGCCGATCCTATGCGTTTATCCGTTTATCCAAAAATATTTTGTACAGGGCACGATGATTGGCGGCATTAAAGGATAGTCATGGATTTCAAGTAAATCCATCTCTATACGTTGTGATGATAAAAAGGAGGTTAGGGAATGCGGCGAAAGGGGTTCAGAACAGCGCTTGCCATGATCCTGCTCTGCGCGATGCTGGTTACGGGATGCACCAGCGGGGGCAAGGACGATTCGGGGACGTTAAGTCCTGACAAACCGGTTACTTTTTCATGGCTCGTATACGACCGGGTGGAGGGCAAGGTTCGGGATGACTGGGAGATTTTCAAAGAGATCGAGGCTAAGACGGGCGTCAAAGTGAAGTTCCAGATCGTAAGCCAGGAAGGGCTTGAGGAGAAAAGGCAGATCATGATTGCCACGAATACGGCTACGGATTTTATCCAGGTGCCGACGCAGGACGGCAGGGAGCATGGGCCGGAGAAGGTGTTTCTGAATCTTAATGATTATTTGGATCGGGCACCGAATCTTAAAGCATTTTACGAAAAATATCCTGAAGCCAAGGCGCTGGCAACCGGCACGGACGGAGGCTTGTATACCGTACCTGTCCTGGAAGGGGATGCGGAGGGCAAGGGCTTCAACTTTATCTGGTATGCCCGCAAGGACATTATGGATCAGCACGGGATACAGGCCCCGACCACCGTGGATGAATTTTATCAATATCTGAAAACGTTGAAAGAAAAGGTGCCGGACTCCTATCCGCTCATATCGAACGCGATCGTTGGCGATACGGGGCTGTATACGACCTTCGGGCGTATCTTCACGGGCATCAGCGGCTTCTATAATCTGGATCCGACCACCGACCAATACGCATTCGCCCCATACCATGAAAACTATCAGGATATGCTGGTCTATCTGAATAAACTGTATGCGGAAAAATTGCTGGATCCGGAATTCTCGCTGCTGACGCAAGCGCAGTGGGAGGAGCGGATATTAACGGGCAAATCCCTGGTGACGTTTTTCTGGAAGGCCGATCTGGAGTCGCTTGTCGCGAAGGCGAGGGGGGCTGGTACGGCCGAGTATGAGCTGGATGCGATTCCTTCCTTTGCCGCCGAAGGGATCAAGAACTATCAGTTCTCCCGTCCGGTCGTTGGCACCGTCGGTCGAGCGATCTCGGCTAAAGTCAAGGATAAGGAACGCGCCGTCCAATTCCTCGATTATTTGGTCAGCGAAGAGGGAACGAATTATCTGTCCCTAGGAATCGAAGGCAAAACGTATACGATGGAGGACGGCAAAGCGGTATATAACAAGGAGTTTGGCGAGTCTCCGTTTAATGCGCTGCGCAAGGACTGGGGCGTATGGTATGACCTGATTACGCTGAATAACGCCAAATCCCGTGAGGTGTGGGAGCGCGGATTGAGTGAGAAGAGCAAGGATATTAACGCCCGATATGAGCAGTACATCGTGCCGGCACCGAAACAGATCGTCAAGACGGAAGAGGAGCTGGAGCTCGAGAAATCGAAGCTGAACAATCTGAACAAATTCCTTGAACAGAAGGTGACGGAGTTCGTAACTGGCAAAACCCCGATTAATGATTCCACCTATCAGCAGTTTATTGACCAGGCCAAGAAACTCGGCTCCGATGAACTCCTTACCATGTACAACACCGCCTATACTCGCACATACGGCGGCAAGTAATCCGCGATGGAGATGGAGGAATCAGGCAATGGACGATATGAAAATTATCGATGTTGACGTTCATAACGAGCAGGACGACAGGGCGCTGCTTCCATATCTGCAGGAGCCCTGGCGCTCCCGGGTAGCGGCATCTGGCATCGGATATGCAGGATCAGGGTATTACTCGCCGATCGGCGTGATGAAAAAAGACTCGATCCCTCCGGGGGGAGGAAAAGCCGGCTCCGATCCCGATTATATGATCAAGCAGCTGATCGAAGGCTACAATCTGGACTACGCCGTGTTGACGGGCGTCGTCTACAATATCTCCTCCACGCATGATCCGGATTATGCGGCAGCGATATGCTCGGCTTATAACGATTATCTGATTGCTGAGTGGCTCGGCAAACATAAAGCGTTCAAAGGCGCAATGGCGGTAGCCACCCAGGACCCGCTGCTGGCGGCACGCGAGATCGACCGGATCGGCGGCCATCCGGATATCGTGGAAGTGATGATCTCCAGTGCGGCGCGTTCGCCGCTGGGTCAGCGCCACTATCACCCGATCTATGAAGCAGCGGAGCGAAACGGCCTTCCGCTCGCAATCCACCCGGGAGCGGAAGGCGGCGGGAGCTCGACGGCTCCCACCGCGGCCGGCTACCCGACCCGCTACATTGAGTGGCACACCTGCCTCTCCCAAATGTTCATGGCGCATCTGGTGAGCATGGTCTGCGAAGGCGTGTTCGTGAAGTATCCGAACCTTAAGGTCGTTTTGGTTGAAGGCGGAGTGGCTTGGCTGCCGGCCCTGATGTGGCGGCTGGACAAAAACTACAAGGCACTGCGCGCAACGGTGCCCTGGCTGACGAGAATGCCAAGCGAGTACATCCGGGATCACTGCTACTTATCGACGCAGCCGATTGAGGAGCCCGACAATCCGCAGCATCTCATCGATCTGTTCAACATGATCGACGCAGAGAACATGCTGCTCTATTCCAGCGACTATCCGCATTGGGACTTCGACTCGCCGGGCCATGTCCTGCGGGGCCTGAAACCGGAAGCTCGGCGGAAGATCTTTTATGAGAATGCGAGGCAGCTGTACCGGTTGGATTGAGGGAATGGGTGATGGATGGATGAATGGATAAATGGATGAATGGATGAATGGATAAATGGATGAATGGATAAATGGATGAACGGTATCCGTATGAACCTAGCACGAATAATTGAAGCTGGGGCTATGGGCAAACCAAAGTCAGACCAAAGACGAACCAAAGACGAACCAAAGACAAACGAAAGATAAACCAAAGATAAACCAAAGGCGAAAGAAGGGCGAGCCAAAGACAAACGAAAGACAAACGAAAGTCGAAAACATAGTCAAAAACAAAGTTGAAAGAAAGTCGAAATCAAAGTCGAAAGAAAGTAGAAAACAAAGTCGAAACAAAGTTGAACCAAAGTCAAAGCAAAGTCAAAGCAAAGTCAAAGCAAAGTCAAAGCAAAGTCAAACCCTACAAAGCTGGGCGCATAGGCAAGGAGGTGGCATGTATGGCGGTACATTACGTGCTGGCGGAGGAGGACGTTCCGGAGGGCGGGCACGCGGTCGTGAACATTGAGGGGCGCGAAATCGGCATCTATCGGATCAACGGCGAGTATCATGCGATTCTGAACTACTGTCCGCATCAGGGAGCGCCGATCTGCGCAGGACTGGTCTCCGGCACGACGCTTCCTTCGGAGGTGTATGATTACGAATACGGCCGGGCGGGCGAGATCGTCCGCTGTCCCTGGCATGGCTGGGAGTTCGACCTGCAGACCGGCAAGTCGCTGTTCAGCGACCGCATCCGGGTGAAGAAGTATAAGGTGGAGGTCCAAGAGGGCAAGATCGGGGTGGTGATGGGGAGGAAGCAGGCGGGGAGTTGAAGGGATGTAATTAATGGGGCTGCAGGTAACATTACTAGCCATGGGCACTCAAGTCACTTGTGTCAGCTTTTAACGGACCCTAGATCCGTTATTTAAGATCATAACTCGATTTTTTACAATGTACCGGACTCCAGATCCGCTATTGTGCGAATTATGGGTGCAAATACCGATTAAAACAGCAAATAAGGTACTCTGGGTCCGCTAAAGTTACCAAAGGGGCTGTTTTGTATGAAATAAGGTATTCTGGGTCCGCTAAAGTTACCGAAGGGGCTGTTTCGTATGAAATAAGGTTACTCTGTGTCCGTTAGAAAGTCCTTTCGACCATAGAGCAAGAGGACTTTCGGGACAAATTAAATGATATGACGATCATATTTTTGGACGTCCGGTTCACATGTGATTTCTGCTGATTGCCCCGTTGGTCTAATCGGGGGATAAGTACGATGCGTGGTGCGTAGTCCGGGGTATGCTTGGATGGCTCTTGATTAGAAAAAAGAGCGAGTATTGATGGGCAAGTGCCCCTCAAACTCGCTCTTTTAGTTACAGCGACTTGCCCGAACGGGTTATAGTTGTTTTCTACAATCCCCCTCACACCACCTGCGACAACACCAATCCCCCGTAAGCAAACGCGGCCAGGATCACCAGCGCCGGGTGGATCTTACGGATGTTCATGGCCCAGAAGGCGACAGCGGCGATACCGAGAGACTGCAGGAGGCCGATGGAGATGACGGAGCTTTTGCCGATCTGCCAGGTCAAGGTCAGCATCATGATCGCGATGACCGGCTGAACCAGCAGGGTCATGCCTTTGACCACCGGCGACGTGCGGTATTTCTGCAGCAGATTCAGCAGCCAGATGAGCGCTACCGCGGAAGGGATGACCGTAGCAGCGAGGGCGAGGGTCATGCCCATCCAGCCGGATACGTCGTACCCGACAAAAGCGGCGATTTTGGTGGCAATCGGCCCGGGAAGCGCGTTGCCAAGTGCAAGCATGTTGGAGAATTCCGGGTCGGTCAGCCAGCCGTGATTCGTGACGATTTCCTTATACATGAGCGGGATCGAAGCAGGGCCGCCGCCATAGCCGAGCACGTTGGAGACAAAAAAGCTGATCAGCAGCTGAAGCCATTCTTCCATTAGGCGGCCCCCTCCTTATCCCGTCTTTGTTTTTTGAGTTTGGCTACGGTTTTGAAATGTACGGTGCCATAGGCAAGGAACAGCATAATGACGAGGGCCGGATGGATCTGGATGCTTTCCAGCAGGAGAAACGACACTACAAAAAATCCGATCCCGGCGTAAATGCCAAGTCCCTTCACGGCCTTCTCGCCGAATTCGTAAGCCATCGTGCCCAGCATGACCGCAATGACCGGCGTAACGCCGGCAATCATGCCCGCCACGATTTTGGAACTGCTGAGGAACGTCACCGCCGACAACAGCGCGATCATCGCGATGCAGGTCGGGAGGATATGCGCAAGAACCGCGACCACCGCGCCTAGCACCCCTTTTTCCCGGTAACCGAGATAGGCGGCCATCTTCGTAGCGATCGGACCCGGGAGCGCATTGGCCAGAGCCAACACCTCTCCGAATTCATCGTCGCTGAGCCAGCCGTAACGAACGACGGCCTCATGCCGGAGCAGCGGAATGACGGAGGGACCGCCGCCATAACCAAGTATGCCGGTTCGGAACATGCCGAACGTTAATTCCATGTATGGATTGCTATTTTTATCATCCAAGGGTAGGAGTCCTTTCTGTCGAAAATCAGAGTCTGATGCCCATTCGGCTTTTATAGCGCTTGATTAGAATCTGTGTGTCCACGCTGGTTGTGCCCGGAAGCGGGTAAAGCTTTTCGTTTAAAAACATTTCCATTTCCTTATGATCGGCAAACAAGCCGTGCATATGCAGTTTGCTGGGACCGGTCATATGATACAGGCTGGTGACATATGGCTCGTTCTCCAGTGTGTCCGCCACTTGCTGCAAATATTTGGGCTCAACCTCCACATTGAAAAAAGCGGACACCGAAATCCCCACTTTCTCCGGATTAATGACGGCCGCGAAGCGCTCAATGACGCCGTCATCAATCAGGGCATTGACCCTGGCCTGCGCGGCCACGCGGGACAAACCGATCTCCTTGGCCAAATCCGTGTACGAGATTCGCCCGTTTTTTCCGAGAATCGCAATGATTTTACGGTCCGTATCATCAATCATGGGGGTTGAGTTCTCGCCCGCAGCGTGAATATTCATGGATTGCAGCTCCTTTAGTTTTACTTATATGTAAGACTAACCGCGTGTGAATATTACAAAACGTAATTAAAATTAAAGATACACTTACGATACGTTTAAATATATAAGCTCTTTACATTGTTTTCAATATGATTTGCAAAATTTGAAACTTTTTCTTCGCATTTTAAGTCTAAGACTATGGATAGAAAAAGATAGATTTGAATGATTTGGATGTTGACATGCCTCAATGGAGAAGGCGGAATGATTCTGGAGAAGCGAAGCGGTCCCCTTTGACCCTGGATTTTCACCACTTGTAATCCGTTTGAAAATAATCTTGGGGCAACAGGGATCGGAAGAATAATCCGCATGCGTAGTGCTGAAAGGGCTACTGGTTAGAAACCATTACATAATTCTATTAAATGGTTTCTTTTATATAATTACCCTTTTATATCAATTTATGATAGGATAAACGAGGTGAATAACTAGCTTCTCAGGATTTTTATTTGGAAAGGCGGCATGGATATGAAAAGATTATTTTGCCTCATTCTGGTTATCGTTATGCTGATCCCGGCCAGCATCGTTTCGGCAGCAGGGACAACCGCTCAAGCCAACAAGTCGAAGGAAAAACCGATAAATCTCGTGTTTGCAGGTGACATTTTGTTAGACGGATATGTGGGAAGCCAGATCGATAGATTCGGTAACCTATATCCTTTTAAGAAGGTAGCCCCCATCTTGAAAAAGGCGGATATGGCGTTTGCCAATCTGGAGACGCCGGTCTCCATTCGTGGCAAGGCTGCGGATAAAACCTTTGCTTTCCGTTCGAAGCCGGACACGCTCAAGGGCCTGGTATACGCGGGAATCGACGGCGTCACGCTGGCGAACAACCACATCCTGGACTATGGCCAGCAGGCCATGCTGGACACGATCACGCATCTGAAACGCCAGAAGATCGGGTATACGGGTGCCGGGCGAAATATAGACGAGGCCTTCGAGCCTTACGTGCAGAACATTAACGGGAAGAAAGTCGCGGTGCTGGGCGTCAGCCGGGTGCTGTCGGGCAATTCCTGGATTGCGGGCAAGAACCACCCGGGTGCTGCCTCCGCCTACACGATGGAGCCTATGCTGACCCATATTAAGAAGTCGTCCAAAACCAACGATTATACGATCGTATACATCCATTGGAACCAGGAATTCGCCGACTATCCGGAAGAATATGCGCGCACGATGGCCAAGAAGATGATTGACGCCGGGGCCGACATCATTATCGGATCGCACAGCCATACGTTGATGGGCATCGAATATTACAAGAACAAGCCGATTTATTATTCGCTTGGCAACTTTGTGTTCAACCGCTCCACCCGGGGCGGAGACAAAACCTTGCTGTCGATGATGGTGCATGTCGAGATTCAGGGCTCCAAGATCACGAGCCGAATTACGCCGGTGAAGATTCTTCAAGGTCAGCCGAATCTGATGGACAAGAAGTATAATAAAGAGATCATCGCGAAACTGAACAAACTCTCCTACAATGCAAAAATTGATGCCAACGGCAACGTCAGCAAAAAATAATAGGGAATCTTGAAAACAACTGCGGCTATAAGCTGCGGTTGTTTTTTTATGCGCTTTTTGGAAGCTCGCCGTAAAAATAAGTCGGAAACTGGCGGCGAGGCGTTTGTTTTCATTCCCCGCATTCGACAAAAGCTCCGCTTACGCCGCCCATCCGGAAATTCCTGCCGAAAAAAATAAAATAAAATTTTACAAAATGTATTGTAATTTAAAATAAAATTTCAATATGATGAAGGGAAGAAGACGGGTTAATTTCGTTCGTCGGAAGCGGTGAATACGAATCGGCAGCATACTTTTTTGCAGCCCTTCCAGCTAATGACTGAATGTAAAGCCGATACCGGCAGAGTTAACTCGGTCTTAACACAGATTGGAGGTGGAGTTAACAAGCGAGCGCTATACTCCCGAGTAGGTCTTTCGTTCATGAGCGGACTTACAACCGAGAGGAACCAGAGTCCAAGCATAGAGAAGGAGGAATTCATGTACATGTTAAGGAGCAAAAAGAGAATATCATCGCTGCTCAGCGGTGTGATGTTTCTATCGCTGCTGTTTCCCGCAGGACAAGCTGCTGCTGCCGACCCAGTGGCTGCCGCTGCATCGGTCATTGATATGCGGCAGATGAAGATCGGGCCGGGGGCTACATACACGTGGGCGAATATGCAAAAAGGCAGCGGCGAGCAGAAGGTCCATATGGTGGAATTTGATCCATCGCAGGGAAATCTGGAGCTTCAGCCGGGTCTCACCGATGGCAAGGTATACGGCATGCAGGGAGTCAGCAAAATGGCGTCGGATGCCGACAAGGCAGGCAATCGCGTCATCGCGGCGGTGAACGGAGATTTCTACGATATGTCCACCGGAATTCCGCTCGGATTGTTCATGGGGGACGGAGAGCTGTTGACGGATCCGCCCAGCGGCCGGAACGCCTTTGGCATTAAACAGGACGGGACCAGCCTGTACGGCAGTCCGAAATTGACGAAAAATGTGACGGTAGGCGGAACGGTCAGCAGCCTGTCCTCCATCAACCGTCTAAGAGGGACGGACGCACTTGTTCTTTATACCGAAAAATTCAATGCCACCACGATGACCAATAATCTGGGAGACGAAGTGATTCTGGATATCGTGAGCGGCAGGGTCGCCAGCGGGGAGACCTTGACGATGAAAGTGGTCTCTGTTGTTAAGGATCAGGGGAATTTGCCGATCGGCCAAGGTCAAGTGGTATTGTCCGCTTCGGGCTCGCAGCGGAGCAAGCTTGCCGGGCTGAAGGCAGGGGATGAAGTGACGGCTGGTTTTCAGCTGGATAACGAGTGGCAGGACGTCACGATGGCGATTGGCGGCACCGTGATGCTGGTCAAGGATGGCGTCGTGCAGCAGCATACCGATCCGGCTGTACACCCGAGAACGGTGGTGGGCACCAAAGCGGACGGCTCCGTCGTGCTGTTCGAGGTCGATGGCCGCCAGCCGGGGTTCAGTGAAGGGCTTAACTACATCGAGCTTGGCGAAATGCTGCAGGAGCTTGGCGTAGTGAACGCACTGAATCTGGACGGAGGCGGTTCGGCTACCTTCGTTGCCCGTCTGCCGGGAGAAACGGAGCGCAAGGTGCTCAACTCGCCGTCGGACGGCGGGGAACGCAAGACGGCCAACGGCATTTTGCTGGTGAACAAGGCACCTGAAGGAGCGGCGAATAAACTTGTTGTGGCGCCCACACTGGAAAGAGTGCTGACTGGTTCATCCGCTACCTTCAAAACGGCGGCCGTGGATCAAAATCTGCATCCGGCGAAAATGACGGAGGCCGCGGTTTGGAGCGTTGATCCAGCCTATGGGACAATCGACGCCAGCGGGACGTTTAAGGCAGGCAACCAATCTGGATTGACCGATGTATCCGTACAATCCGGTAATTTGACAGGTAAAGCCTCATTGGAAATCGTCGATGAGCTGACTGAGCTCAAGTTCTCGGACGCGGTGAAGACCTTCTCTTCCGGCTCGACCGAGACGCTCAAGGTCACGGCGCTTCGCAATGGTCAAGTGGTACAGGCCGACAATAGCCGTTTGGAGTGGCGTACCGAAGGCGATATCGGGACGATTGACGGAAACGGGACGTTTACCGCCACGGACAAGCAGGACGTCAGCGGCAAAATCTTCGTGAAGTACGGTCAAATTGAGACTTCAATCGATGTGAACGTCGGGCTTCCGCCGGTGATGCTCGAGGATTTCGAGAACGGCCTTAGCCGTTATAAACCAAGCGCCGGAGCGCAGTACAAGTCGACCAAGGTATCTATTGAAACCGATGAGACCTATATTCGATCCGGGAATGGCGCTTTGAAGCTGGAGTATGATTTTACAGGAATGACGGGTACCTCCGGCGCTTATCTGCAGACGAACGGTACGGCGGACAATATCGAAATTCCGGGTTATCCGGAGAAAATCAGCATGTGGGTCTACGGGGATGGCAATGCTCACTGGCTCCGTGCCCAGATTCGTGACAGCAAGGGAGCGATCCCGCTCGATTTTACCGATCAGACGATCGGCGTCGATTTCAAGGGATGGAAGTATCTCGAAGCGTCCGTGCCCAAAGGAAGAACGCTTCCGCTGGTGATGGACATGCCGGTTCGTTACATGGAAACCCAGGCGGCGAAAAAAGACGCTGGTGCCATTTACGTGGACGAAATTCGTGCATTGTACGGTCCGGCCAATGACGATATCGATCCGCCGATCTTAAAGAAATTCTCTCCGGCTAACGGTACGGAGATTACAGAGAACACGCCGACCATTACCGTGTATGCCGAGGATGCAGGCTATGATCCTGTGGCACACCCGGGAACCACCTTAATTGATCCGGACAAAATCCGGTTCTATCTGGACGGCAGTCCGGTGCAGCATACCCTGTATCCGCCGGAAGGACGAATCCATTACACGCCAAGCGTTCCGCTCGCTGATGGCGTTCATCAAGCAAAAGTCACCGTTCGTGATTTGTCGGGCAACCAAACGACCAAGGAATGGAACTTCAACGTAAATACCGGTTCAGCCAAGGTGGTGTACGATACGCCGAATACGATCTATGTTGGCGGCAGTTACACGCTGGATATCGGCGGTGTGAAGACATCCCAAATCCGCAGCGGCCATGTCGATTTCCAATTCGATCCCACCAAAGTGGAGAATCTGGAGCTCATACCGGGGGACAAGCTGAGCCCATCCCAGGTTAGTGCGAACATTGACGCTACAACAGGAGTGGTGAAAGTGACTTGGAAGGACATCCATACCGCATCCCTGCAGGATACGGATTGGATCGGCCAAATCCGGTACGACGTGAAAAAGAACGCAACCGGCAGCAGCATCATATCGCTCACGTCCGGAGCGGTATCCTTCACCGATACGGGCAGTACCGAATTCTCGTTCTACGGTCTTCCGATCGAATCGCAGATCGCAACGCATTATGCGCTGAGCTGGAATGAGGAAGGAGCGGTACAGGGATACGAAACCGTGTTTGAAGTGACCGATGCCCAAGGTCAGCCTGTGGAAGGCGTCCAGATCATGGCTGACGCTGCAGCGGTTGGCACAACGGATGCAGTGGGTATCCTGAAGACGGGGGCGCTGACGTCCCAGGTCAAGACGTATACGGTGCAGGCCGTCAAAGGCAATCAATATAGCCCGGCATTGGAGTTTAAGGTTTCGCCGCTGGCTGGAAGTCCTACTCCGTTCAACATCAGCGTGGGCATGGGAGAAGATCCGACCACGTCGCGGATGCTGAACTGGCACACGGACCCGGCGACGGATGAGACCGTCGTGGAACTGGTCAAGCGGTCCGAATTAACGGATTTCGATGCGCCGAACGTCCAGAAATTCAATGGTGCCAGCGAGTTGTACCATACCTTGGATCTCGGCACCGTCCGTGTCCATAAAGCGACAGCGGCCGGACTTGAGCCGGGCACAGAGTATGTGTACAGAGTCGGTGACGGCCAAGGCCATTACAGTGCACAAGGCTCCTTTAAAACAACGGAGCTTGCGGGAGACACAACGAAATTTTTGTATTTTGCCGATTCCCAGGCTTCCACCTCGAAAGAGTTCGAGCTGTGGGGGAATACAATCGACAAGGCGGCAGCCGAGCATCCGGACGCCGAATTCATGGTCCATGCCGGGGATATGGTGGACAAGGGATTCCTGGAGGAGCAGTGGAACTATTGGTTCGATGAAGCCCAGAAGCATTTCCTGAATACGACGTTAGTGTCGGCCATCGGCAACCATGAAGTGATGGGGAATAAGGAAAACGGGGACTTCCTGGCTCACTTTAATCAGCCGGGCAATGGCTTGGACAGCCTGAAGGGAACGAACTTCTCTTTTGATTACAAGGACGTTCATTTCATTATGCTGAACAGCGAGTATCAGCTGGAGGAGCAGAAGAAGTGGCTCCAGCAGGATCTGGCTAACAATACGAAGGAATGGACCATCGCGATGTTCCACCGCGGGCCTTATGGAAGTATCTATGATTCCGCCGAGGTACGCAGTCTGTGGGCGCCGGTGCTGGAGAAATTTGGCGTGGATCTCGTGTTAAACGGACATGATCATATATATATTCGTTCTTACCCGATGATGAACAACCAGATTGCCGCGGACGGGAAGGGCACAACCTACGTCGTAGCGGGATCGTCAGGGCCTAAATTCTACTCTCACACGGAGCGAGGCTGGCATGAGGTGGTCGACGATGAACCAACTCAGATGTATGCTTCTGTGGAAGTGGAAGGAGACGAGCTTTATTATGTAACCAAAACCGTTGACGGACGCGTCGTGGATGAGTTTACGCTGGCGAAGTCGGATACGAAGCCGGAACCGCAGCGGATTGAAGTAACTCCAAACCAACTGACGCTAGCTGTAGGCGAGAGCCAAAAATTGGTGGCTCTAGTGAAGCCGCGCAGGGCTGAACGAACTGTTGTGTGGTCCGTATACAGTTCCGAACCGTCGAATGATGTCGTCAACGTATCCGCAGACGGCGTCGTGACGGCTCAAGGTCTGGGCAGCGCGGTCGTAAGAGCGACCAGCACGGCAGCGCCGGATGTTTATGCAGACGTGAAGATTACGGTAGATCGAATTCCGAACGGCAGCATCGAATCGATACGCTTAAGCGGCAAATCCGAGCTGAAGATCGGGGATACGGATAACACGGTTACGGAGGCCGTTTATACCGACGGCAGCCGCATCCGTTTAATCGAAGGTGTTACCTATGCGAGCAGTAAGCCGGACGTAGCTTCCATTGATGAACAGGGCTCGGTACGAGCTTTGGCAGAAGGGGCGACCGTTATTTCGGCAACCTACGAAGGGTTCAAGTCGGAATATGATTTGAAGGTGACCGCCTGGGGCGGGGGGAATCCCGATCCGGGACCGGAGCCGCCGGTAGACCCGCCCGTGCAGCCGCCGGTAACACCACCAGTTACACCACCAGTAACGCCGCCGGTAACGCCGCCGTCAGGCAGTGTCACGTTATCCGTGAGCGAGCTGGCTGCCAAGCTCTCGAACGGGCAAGTTGTCATAACGATGGATGGAAGCTTTACGGATATTACGCTGCCAGGGAATGCAGCAGACATCCTCAAGGATGGTTCGATCCACCTTGAAGCGAAGAATTTGTCCCTAACGATCCCGGCCGAAGTGCTTCGCCAACTGGGCGCCCTTGCAGATGCAGGGCAGCTTGAGAAGAGCACGATGAAACTGAGTGCCGAAACGTTATCGGATGCGGAGAAGAAGGAGCTTATCGAGCAAGCTGCCCGCGCTTCCGGTGCGAAGCTGACTTCAGCGGGAGCCATGCTGAAGTTCCAGCTTCAATTAACGACAGCGGATGGCAAAGTCCACAGCTTAACGGAATTCGATCATCCGATCACGCTGGAACTGCCATTATCTAATGCAGCTAACGGCAAAAGAATTGCCATATACTATTTGTCCGACAATGGTGAGCTGGAGTATATTGGCGGTGTAAACAAAGACGGCCGCATGGCCGCGGGAATCCGCCATTTCAGCGCTTACGGTTTGCTGGATTACGAGAAAACCTTTGCCGATGTGCCATCTTCATTCTGGGCCGCGGAAGTGATTGCCGATTTGGCCGCGAAGCAGCTCATCGAAGGCGTAAGCGCGGACCGCTTCGCACCGGCTCAGCAAGTGACCCGGGCCGAATTTGCGGCGATGCTGGTTCGTCTGCTTGATCTTCAGGCAGAGAGCTCTGCGCCGTTCGCCGATGTAGCTTCAAGCAAATGGTACGCAGAGGCTGTGGCCGCAGCTGCCGAGTCAGGCATCGTGAATGGAACTAGCAAAGACCGTTTTGATCCGGACGCCCCGATTAAACGTCAGGAAATGACGGCGATGCTGGTGCGCGCTTATGCCCACGCAATGAAACAGCAGCAGGAGAACATCAGCGCGGGCAGCGATTTTGCCGACCTTGCTTCATCCCCGGACTGGGTTCGGGTAGCGGTAGAAACTGCGCATGCCCTCGGTTTTGTTCAGGGCCATACACCGAGCCGCTTTGAACCGGAAGGCCTGACCACGCGTGCGGAAAGCGCGCAGGTCATCTATAATCTGTTGCACAAACTGAAGTAAAGGCTAGAAGGCAGAATACCGCTTCTCTTCTCCTGTAGATGATCACAGAGGAGAGAGGCGGTTTCTTTTTTAGGTTAAAGAATGACGAAAGTTCGATATAATGATTACATGGTCAATGAGTGAATGTAAATCGAAGTAATGGCTAATCTGGTAACCGGAAAGAGGGAAGAAGATGACGGAATACGCGAATACGCCGAAGCCGCCTTATTATGCCTGCATTTTTGTATCAAAGCGCACAGAGGGTGACCGGGGTTATGGGGCGATGTCCGAAAAAATGGCAGAGCTTGCGGCGCAGCAGCCCGGCTATTTGGGCGTGGAGTCAGCTCGGGACGAAGGCCTGGGAATTACGGTATCATACTGGGACTCCCTGGAGGCCATTCGTTTATGGAAGGAGAATGCCGCTCATCAGGTAGCGCAGGAACGGGGCAAGAACGAGTGGTATGAAAGCTTTGGGTTGCGAATTTGCAAGGTGGAGAGGGACAGCTTCTACAAGCTTTAGGCAAGGCCAATCAAGGAAGAGGATGAGGAGGAGTAAATGATGATGCAGAATCCGGGTAAGATCAGATGGGGAATTATGGGGACGGGCTGGATTGCGGAGCAGTTTGCAGCCGATCTGGCGTATGTGGAGAATGCTCAGTTTGTGGCCGTGGGCTCACGTACGGCAAGCAGTGCAGGT
Source organism: Paenibacillus sp. GM2FR (assembly GCF_002803325.1). Classification (NCBI taxonomy): domain Bacteria; kingdom Bacillati; phylum Bacillota; class Bacilli; order Caryophanales; family Paenibacillaceae; genus Paenibacillus; species Paenibacillus sp. GM2FR. The sequence goes on from NZ_MKZM01000010.1 coordinate 494,400, forward strand.
GAGTTTGCGTCGAAATATGATATACCGCGGGCTTATGGCAGTTACGAGGAGCTCGTAGGGGATCCCGACGTCGACGTTGTGTACATAGCGACTCCGCATCCGCTGCACCGGGAGCATGCCTTACTGTGTCTTCATGCCGGCAAAGCCGTCCTGTGCGAGAAACCCATCACGATTAACGGGGATGAACTGGAGGAAGTAGTGGCGGCTGCACGGGAGCAGAAGCTGTTCCTGATGGAGGCTATGTGGACGCGTTTCCTTCCGCCGATCCGGCAGGTGCGCGAATGGCTGAACGAAGGGCTTATCGGCGATGTTCGGCTGCTGAAGGCCGATTTTGGGTTTCGGAGCGGCTGGAATCCGCAGGGCCGTTTGCTGAACCTGGAACTTGGCGGCGGCGCGCTGCTGGATGCGGGTATTTATCCGGTGTCGTTTGCCTCCATGATTTTTGGAACCGAGCCGGAGAAGATATGGAGTACCGCGCATATCGGCGAGACGGGCGTAGATGAGCAGTTCTCGGTTATTCTGTCTTATGAATCCGGCAAGACCGCTTCGTTAAACGGGGCGATCCGGCTGGGACTGACGAATGAAGCTTATATTTATGGCACCAACGGGTATATTCACATTCCTTCTTTCCTGAATGCAACCTCCGCTTCGCTTCATGTAGATGGCGAGGAACCGCTGGTTGTTACAGATGACCGTCAGGAAAAAGGGTATAGCTTCGAGGCTTACGAAGTGGGACGTTGCCTGCTGGAAGGACGGCTCGAGAGCGATGTGATGCCGCTGGACGAGTCGCTTGCGATTATGAGGCTGCTGGATCAAATCCGGGGGCAGTGGGGATTGAGGTATCCTTCGGAAGGTTAAGCCGTGAAGCTGATAATCGGACTTCTTGATACGTGAACTGAATGAATGAAGAAGCCAATACGGGGGATTGTCCCGTGTTGGCTTCTTTTTTGTGATTCCCTACGTCATGGACAGCTGAAATTCCTGCCTGATTTATAAAATTATATTTTATTAAAACTATTGAAATTTGAAATAAAATTTCAATATGATAGAGATAGAGATGAACATGTGTGTAAGACCATCACGATCATCTATTCTAGCAGATCGATAGGAGGTGAGCGGCAGCCGATTTCGCTTGGAATTGGACTTCAGTTTGGATAGCAAGCACTCATACTAAAGGGAGTGAATTCGTGAATGATAATCAAAAGGCGTGTCTATCGTAGCAGCAAGTCGATTCTATCCATGACGCTGGCGTTAGCCGTGATGTTCAGCTCGGCGGTTTCCGCTTGGGGTAATTCATTTGATGCGTACGCAAGCACCGGAGAGCCAGGGGCTGTCGTCATCGAAGATTTTGAATCGATAACAAATTTGTCCGCGTCTTCCGCAAGGGGAAAGGCCCAACTGGATGTAGTAGGGAGGCCGGAGCCAATCTATTACGGTCATCATGCTGTAGCTCTAACTTATGATTTTGTGGGCAGCGAATCCGGCACCTCGGCGGCTTACCTCAACTTCAAAGACCCGGACGGTTCTACCGGCAGAAGCGTTTCTGGTTCACCGACTGCACTCGGTTTGTGGGTTTACGGCGATGGCGGGAACCACTGGCTCCGGGCCCAGCTTCAGGATTCTTCCGGCGGCAAGCATGCCGTGGATTTAACGTCGACCTCCGGATTTAGCTGGAAGGGCTGGAAATACGTCAAATTTAACGTTCCCTCTACCATCAAGGCTCCTCTCAAAGTGAATCAAATCTATATCACCGAATTAAAGGATACGAATAAAAACAAAGGTACCGTATACTTCGACAGGCTGTCCGCATTCTATACGGCTTCCCAGGTGTACGGGCTCGACATTGGCGGGCTGGCGCCCATGGGCGTTGGAGAAACGGTGAAACCCCAAGTATATGCAACCTATGAAGGACATACGGAACCTGCATTATTAACAACCGGCGTGAAACTCACCAGCAGTGACGATAACATCGCTACTGTCACGGGCGCTACATACGACACCATTGAAGCATTGGCGCCGGGAACGGTAACCATAACGGCGGAATACGGAGATGCACCAAAATCTCAGTATGAGCTTCATATTACGCAGGATGCGCCAGCCCCTGAAGAATTGCTGTTATCCGGGCCGCTTCATATGGAAACCAGTCTTACCGGCAGCATGAGAACCAGTGTGGTTTACTCCGTATACGGAAACCAGACGGACCCTGTATGGCTTACTGAAGGAATTAGCTATGTAAGTGATCAGCCGGGCGTTGTATCGGTAGACCAAGCCGGTCAATTGACCGCAGTTTCCGCAGGAACGGCAGACATTACGGCTTCGTACCGCGGAATAACCGCACAGCATGCCATTACGGTGACGGATCCGGTTCCTGTTCTGCAGAGCATCGAACTTCAAGGTCTTACAGCGGTTACGGTTGGAGACTCCTTCGAGACGGCGGTGTCCGCAACCTACTCCTGGATGGAAGAGCCGGTGATCATAACGGAAGGCGTTACGTTTACCAGCAGTCATCCGGATGTAGCCGCTGTTGATGATAAAGGAGTGGTATCCGGCTTGAAGATAGGTTCCGCTAGAGTAACAGCCACATTCCAAGGAAAGACCAGTTCCCTCTACATCACGGTGAATAAAGCTTCTGAGCATCCAAAAGCCGAGCTGAGAGCGGCCTGGATTGCAACCGTCGACAATATTGACTGGCCAGCCAAAGGAGTCACCGATCCGGATCAGCAGAAACAGCAGTTTATCAGCCTGCTTGATCAGCTGGAGGATGCGGGGATGAACGCGGTCATTATGCAGATCAAGCCGACGGCGGATGCATTCTACCCGTCCAATTACGGGCCATGGTCCGAATGGCTGACGGGAGTTCAGGGTAAGGATCCGGGGTACGATCCGCTGGCATTCCTGCTGGAGGAAGTCCATAAGCGGAACATGGAGTTTCATGCCTGGTTTAATCCATACCGCATCAGTCTTCAAGGGGACGTTAACAAACTTGTAGCCACCCACCCGGCGAGGCAGCATCCGGAGTGGGTCGAAGAATATGGCGGCAAGCTGTATTTCAACCCAGGGATACCGGAGGCACAGCAGTTTATTATCGACGGCATCATGGAGGTCGTTCGGAATTACGACATCGACGCCGTGCATTTTGACGATTACTTCTACCCGTATCCCGTAACCGGCGTGGATTTCCCGGATACGGATACCTTTAACCAATACAAAGGCTCCTTTACGAATAAGGGAGACTGGAGAAGAAATAACGTCAATCAATTCATTCAGAACGTGAACAAAGCCATCAAGGCAGAGAAGAGCTACGTGAAATTCGGCATCAGCCCGTTTGGTATCTGGAAGAATAAATCCAGCGATCCGACCGGCTCTGAAACCAATGGCCTAGAGAGTTACAATGCCATCTATGCCGACTCGAAGAAATGGGTTGAAGAAGAGTGGATCGATTATATCACGCCTCAGATTTATTGGAATATCGGTTATTCCGCTGCCGCTTACGATAAGCTGATCGATTGGTGGAGCGGGATCGTGTCCGGCAAGAACGTTCATCTATACAGCGGACAAGCCGTATACAAAATCGGGTCGAATACCGATTGGTCCAACCCCGAAGAGATGCCAAACCAGATCCATTACAACCGCAACTTTGAGGAAGTCCGGGGCAGCATGTACTTCAGCTCCAAATGGTTTAAGGATAATGCGCTCGGGTTTACGGACAGACTGAAGAACGATCTATATCGATATCCGGCCTTGATCCCGGCGATGCCTTGGATCGATTCGGAAGCGCCGAATGCGCCCAAGAAGCCAAAGGCTGATCACGAGCAGGATGGCGTGAAGCTAAGCTGGAGGTCGACGGATGATGAGACGTATTATGCGGTTTATCGTTTTGATGGCAGAGGAACCGGCAGTGTTCAAGATCCGTCGCATTTGTTAGGGACTCTCCGAAAAACCGCCGGTACGACGCAGGCCTTTGTTGATCATACCGTCGTAAAGGGACAAACCTACACTTATGTTGTGACGGCCGTCGATCGTCTGCATAACGAGAGTACCGCAAGCAAACCGGTCACGGTGAAAGTGAAACAAAGCGGTAAGCCTGGAAAGCCCCCGGTGAATCCACCGGGGAAACCGAGCAAACCGTGAGTTTTACATGATAGCGATAGGATATAATCCGTACCGGTTAACGGCGGGTCTTCTTCCCTAGCAAGATGTCGCTTTAGAGAACGGACGGTCCGCTTCAAGAAAAAAGGGACATCCCCGGCTTATTGCCTTGGGATGTCCCTTTTGCTGCTTGTTCCAATGGACATGCTGCATGGTACAATAGGTGCATTATGACCTGGAGTGTGGTGCATGTTCAAGAAATTAGGAATGGCATTGGTTTACGCCGCCGTAGGTGGTCTTGTTTACTTTTATGGCGATGTCATATTGGTATGGATTCGATCGACAGACAGTATCATGCTGATGATGCTCATGGCCGTCGTCATGGCCCTGTTTCCGGTGATCCCTTATCCGGTGGTTGGAGGCGTTATCGGTGCCGCCCTGGGGCCGGTCATCGGCGGAATTGTCACTTGGGTCGGCTCCACCGCCGCTTCCATCCTTATGTTTATGTTCATCCGATACGGCTATCAGGAATGGGGCGACCGGGTGCTTTACCGTTATAACAGGCTGGGAAAAGTGACAACGATGTTCGAACAGAACGCCTTTTTGACCATCCTGTTTACCCGGTTGATCCCGTTTATTCCTTCCATTGTCATCAATGTGTACGCGGCTCTGAGCAAGGTAACGTTCGCATCATACAGCATCGCGTCCGCGTTAGGCAAAATCCCAGCCATGCTGCTGTTCTCGATGGTGGGGGATCATCTCATGACTGACCCTTCCCACATCATCATCACCATCGGCGTATATGGCGTATTTCTTGTGATAACCCTTATGGTTTACCGATTGTCGGGCTTTGGTCGTTCAGGAAGAACGGAGACCGAACGTTTATAAGTGTTCAATTGATGAGGCGGGACCACTCCGTTCAGCAGATGCGGAGTTCTCGCCCTTTTTCTTTTGGAACCAAGCCCGAACAGCCTCGATCTCTCGCTGATCCATTCCGCTTAAACTTTCGTTGATCTCGCTGAATATCATCTTCACTTGAAGGGATAGAAGCCCTCTTCTTCGCTGTCTGCGGGTACCGCTAACCTCCATGGCGATAATCTGCGGCCTGCGTATATACCTGGTGGACATAGCAATGAAACGGCTGCGGATCGTTAGCTGTTTGTCTGTTACATTAAGTCCGGAATCCCGGTGCGAGAGGAGTCCCCAAGCTAACGAGAGCGGAAGCAGCAGAAGCGATAACAAACCGAGCTTGTCAAAATACCAAATGCATGGGGCACTAACTACCGCGGCAAAAGCCAGCTTCCACCGCAGGTACATCCATTTTGCGCGGGGCGGCGGCGAAGCGGTAATGGCCTGAGCGCTGAATTGAGGCGTAACCCGATTCAGCAGTGCCGGAATATCGCCAGTCTTCAGTAGAGGATGAAGCATGAAATGCTTGTCGGACTCGGACGTTAGCACATGAACCTTCACTTCAGCGTAACCGAACCAGCGCCGGAATACGCCTTCTTTAACGGTAATGGCCAGCACGCGTTCGGGAGAGAAGAGCAGTCTTTTTCTCTCCAGCAGACCGCAGCTGACTGAGATTTGTTTCCCGATGCGTTCGACGGTAAATCCCGCATATTTGATCGTGTAGAGCACGGCGGAGAGCAGCCAGGATACGATGAGCGCCACAGCAGCAATGCTGATCCAACTGCCGGGCAGCAGCTTCCCTGCCGACTGAAACAGCGACTGGTACATCCGATCCGGGAGCAGGTCATCGGCAAAAGATAAAATACCGCCCACAAAGGCTAAAGCCAGCGACAGGTTGGGTGAGGAAAGCGCGGCAATGAGCAGGCGTCCGGAGGATAGCTGCAGCAGCGTGCTGCGTTCCTCTTCTGCCGTGATTGCAGCGCTTGTATTCTTTCTGCCAACGACGCCCGAATCGGAGTCCTTCAAAAGATCGCTTCCGTATACCATGTTATGATTCGACGGTTGAACGGATTCGTAATTCTCCCGGGTTTCCGGCGGTTGAACAGATGGCCCCTCCGTCTGAACGGGAAGGCTCTGATCGGATGGGTCGGGGCTTTCATGGGCTTGGTGAACCTCACGCTGCGTCTGCCTTGTTCGGGTTTGCTCGCGCAGCCAGCGCTGCAGTCGTTCGCCTTCGCTATTGGTGATGGCAGGCAGTATGCCCCCGCCTTCCGTTTTGCCCGGCGTTTCGATTCGGACCTGGGTAAGCCCCAATATACGCTGCAGCAAGGGCTGCTCCATATTCATGGAATGAATGCGGCCCGTATAGATGGATAGTTCCTCACGGAACAGAACGCCGCGACGGATGAGGATTTTGTCTTCTTCCAGCGTATAGACGAAGCGTTTCCACTTCAGATACCCGTACAGAAGCAGAAGCGAGACCAGGATAACGATGGCGGCGGACAGCCAGTACCAGGGGATGTCGCGCAGCGATTTTCCGTTAAGGAATTTGATGGATACCAGAGCGGCGATAGGAATGAGTGACTTTACACTGCCTACGAGCGGGAACAGGATGAACAGGCGGTGAAGTCTTGTCGGTTTATTCATCGTGATCCACCACTTTGGCCAGCTCGCCGATCTGTTTCTTCAGTTCCTCTGCTTCTTCCAGCTTGAGCGCCTGGATGACATGTGTCGTTGCGGCGGTAACGACCTTAACCTTGGCTAAGCCATATTTACGAAGGAGCGGTCCCCGTTCCAGCTCGACATGCTGTACCCGCGTCATCGGGACAAGAGTGTCACTGAGCCAGATCCAGCCGGAGCGAAGCTCCAATTCTTCCTCGCTTACCTTGAAGCCGAATTGTTTGTAGGTGAAAGAGGGCACGGCCCAAGTAAACCAGGCTCCGAGTACCAGAAGTCCGATGGTGATCCAGCCCGGAATCAGAGTCCACCCGAATATAGCAGCCATAATTAGATAGGCTGCTGCAGCGAGTAGAATAACCCCATCCGTAATGAAACCCGTTATGCGCGAGATCGTTACGGAGTCCGGGTGACACCTGCGCATGGCGTCAAGTCGATTGTCCATATGTATGTTCCTCCTTGATGTTACAGATTCGTACATTTTGCCTCTTTTATGTATGTCTACGTTTCTTGGGGATGGATCGTTTCATCCCGTCCTTTGGCTTGATTGCCGTGCCTATCATTGTAGCATAACAGGCTAACGAGCATCTGAACCTGACCTAACGGTTGCATGAACACATGCCGAATCTGTTAAGCTTGAGTTAAGGAAGAACATAAGATGATCGAGAACGAAAGGATCGCATGCAATGAAAATAGACCGGCTATTAGCCATAACCGTCCTGCTTCTGAACCGGGGGAGACTGAGCGCCAAAGAGTTGGCTGATCGGTTTGAAGTATCGAGCAAAACCATATATCGCGATATGGATACGCTATGCCTAGCCGGGATTCCGATTGTTGCCCACCAGGGAATATCCGGCGGATTTGAAATTATGGAGCATTATATGATCGACAAGTACTGGCTGTCCGCCGAGGAGATGAGTGCGCTGGTTACAGCCGTCAAAGGGATGAGCAGCGCACTGGATGATCAGCAGATGGGCATCCTGCTTGAGAAGGTAAAAGCGCTGCTGCATAGGGTAGAGCAGGGGCTTGACGATGAATATCGGAGGGAACCTGTGATCATGGACTTTCAGCCTTGGGGACAGCGTCAAGGACTGAAACCCGCTGTGAGCTTGCTCAAAAAGGCTATTCAAGAAAAGCGCAGGGTCGTGATGGAGTATATCGATGCGGAGGGCAGCGCGGAGCGAAGAACCATTGAACCGGCATCCCTGATTCTGAAGGGCAATATTTGGTATGTACAAGCCTTTTGTCTGGAGCGGGAAGACCATCGCCTCTTCCGGTTGTCGCGCATGCAGGATTTAACGATGCTGAGCGAGACGTATGAGCCAAGGCTATGGCCCGGCGAGGAACGATTGGAATGGGATTCCTCCTGGTCGAGCGCGCTGGAGCAGGAGACGGTGCTGTTATTCGAAGCAGCCGCGCGTCAGCGGGTGGCGGATATGTTTCCGCCGGAACAAGTAACCGTCAACCCGGACGGCTCTTTACGCGTTCACGTGTTATACAAATTAGATGAGTGGTTTTACGGCATGATTCTAAGCTTTGGTAATCAGGTGCTGGTTGAGCAGCCGGGCGAAGCGGCCGAGGAAGTGAAGCGAAGAGCACAATGGATTATGCAGCGCTACGATAACCAGGACAGATAGATGTCCACGTTACCTCTTTAGAATAGAGACATATTCATTTTAAGGAGGATACATATGCGTGATAGCAATCAGAATCAGAGTGAACGATTTATAGAGGTAAGACCCGCCATGTCCATTCAGGGTGTCGGCGTTCGAACGACAAATGAAGCGGAGGCAGGACCGAAAGGTAAGATACCGCAGTTATGGGACCAGTATTTCCAAGGCGGTTTGCAGGCACGGTTATCGGATAAGGATCAAGCCATATATGCTTTGTACACCGATTACGAAAGCGACGCATCCGGGGAATACACCTTGATTATCGGCAACAGGATAGAGGAAGACGTGGCTGCTGCAGCTTCTTCGGAGGAATTGAAGCAGGCGTCCGTCCCAGCAGCCAAGTACATGGTATTCCGGACAAGACGTGGCCCTTTGATGGAAATTGTCCCTGAGGTGTGGTATGAAATTTGGAGTTACTTCCAGCATTCAGCCGAAAAAAGGACGTATACAGGCGATTACGAACGGTATGACATGCGGCAGTTTGATCCTGCCCATACCATGGTGGACGTTTACATCGCTATTGAATAGCGGTTAAGAATCGGCTACAGCTCCATTGCTTGGAGTGGAAACGACTATTCCTCGGGTGATATGACCCAATCCGGGAATTCGCGATATTTGCCAATAATGAACTAGAGGGTGATCCCGCAGCGGGATCACCCTCTTTTTTTTCACAATTCAGAGACCGGCATCTTGACCATCGTTATGAACGTAGTGCCGCGATAATCAAACGATGTTACTTTCGAGAAGCCCAGCTGGGTATACAAGCGAATGGCTCGTTCGTTGAATTTGGCAACGGTCAGCCGATACGATGTGCGATTGTGAATTTCAGCGATGGATGACAGCACGAACGAGAGGAACTCTTTTCCCCGGCCTTGTCCGGTCGATTCCGGTTTCATGCCGAGACCGAAATCCAGCAGATCCTCGTCATATGCACCTAACGGGATCGCAATCGGAATTTGGGCAGATGAGCCTGTGCAGCAAAAGCCGAAGAGCTGCCCTTCCTCATCGAGTATGGCGTAATAGGAACACTCAAGGAGTTCTTTCCGAAACTCCTCATCCGGCTCGCTGTTGTAGAAGTCATAGGGAGGTTCATAGTTCCATTCCATAATTTGATCGGCGAACGATTCGGTCATGGTCGTGATACGAGGAGGCATGATTCTCATCCTTTGGGTTTGTTGATATGGGTTTCTTCCATATCCCTTTATTTCGATTTGGAAACGTAAAAAACCTTCTCTTCCGTGTTCATAGCCGGTAGCAGGACCGAGCCACTATGGAAGAGAAGGCATTCATTCCGAAGGTCCAGTTTATTTAAACCCAGTCAACGCCGATCCCGATTTCATGAAATATTTCTGTCCGAAGAAATAGATCAGGATCATGGGAATCGCCATGATGGTGGAAGCCGCCATCAGTTTCTCCCACTGCGCCCCGTGATCCTGCTGAAAGCTTTGCAGGCCAACGGTGATGGTCCATTTTGCCGAATCGTTCAAATAAATGAGCGGTCCCATGAAATCCACGTACGACCATACAAAAGAAAATAAAGCGACGGTGGCCAGAGCCGGCTTCAGGATCGGCATGATGATCCTCACATAAATTCGCAGCTCCGAAGCCCCATCAATCTTTGCAGCCTCGGACAATTCGGTCGGTACGCCAAGCAGGAACTGCCGAAGCAAAAAGATGAAGAACGGTGCCCCGAAGAATGCGCCGATGGTCAGCGGCATGATCGTATTGACCCAGCCGAGCTTGGTGAAGATGATGTACTGCGGGATCATCTGCACTTGAGCCGGCAGAATCATGGTCGCCACCACGATGGTGAAGATAATGTTTCGGCCCCTCCAAGGAATGCGGGAAATCGAGTAGGCTACCAGCGGTGCAGAGAATAGCTGACCGATGATATTCACTATACAGATCAGAAACGTGTTCATCATATAGCGTGTAAAAGGAATGGCTTGAAGCGCTTCTTTATAATTCGACCATTGGAATGTTTCAGGCAGGATACTCGGCGGAAACATGAGTATTTCTTCCGGCGTCTTCAACGAGGTCATCACCAGCCATACAAATGGGAACAGGAAGATCACTGCGAATAGAATAAGGACCAAGTGCGGTAAGATCACTCGCAATTTGACAGCCATGTTACTCACCTCCGTAATAGACCCAGCGGCCTGACGATTTTAACAGGATGAACGTAATCAGCAATACGATGATAAATAGAATCCAGGCAAGCGCTGAGGCATAACCCATCTTCAGAAAGACAAATGCTTCCTGATACAGATTGACCGCATAGAACAGCAGAGACTGTTCCGGACCGCCCAGAGAGCCGCTTCCATCCACCTTGCCGCCAGCCAAAATGTAAGATTCCGTAAAGATTTGAAAGGCTCCGATTAACCCCATGATGAGCTGAAAAAGAATGATGGGGGACAGGGCGGGAACCGTGATCTTCCAGAACCGGTACCACCAGTTCGCTCCGTCGACTTGAGCCGCTTCATAATATTGTCTCGGCACGCCCTGGAGAGCGGCGAGAAAGATTAATGCGCCTGCACCCGAGCCCCACAGGCTCATCAGGATAAGAGACGGTTTCGTATAACGGGGATCCAGCAGCCACGCCGGATCCGTTAAACCGAGAGTGCGAAGTGCCATGTTAACCAAACCGAAGTCGGGGTTCAGCATCCATGTCCACAACAGAGCGCTTGCGACGATCGGTATGACCGACGGAAGATAGAAGATCGTGCGGTAATAATTGATCCCCTTCACTTTGAAATTGAGCATTACGGCAATCAGCAAAGAGACGGCCAGCGTGATCGGCACGGATATGAACGCCATGAAAAAGGTGTTGCCGAGCGACTTATAGAAGCGGTCATCCGCAAAGATCTGCTCGTAATTCTGTAGCCCCACCCATTTGGGAGGGCTGAATAAATCGTATTCGGTCAGACTCAGGTAGAGCGAACCGAAGAACGGATAGACCGTAAAAGCCAGAAAGCCGATAATCCAAGGAGAGGCGAACGCCAGGCCAAGATATACATAATGACGCTCCTTCCTGGACCAGCCTGATACGGGCTTCTGTTGATTCGCTGCTGTAGAGACTCTCATCTTCGCGCTTTTCCTTCCGCTTTAAGTTTTTTTAGTATGCAGCCCTGTCCGATACATCGCTGTATTGGACAGAGCCTGCTTCGTTCAGTCATCATTTCACCAGCGGCTGAATCTTGGCCTTCACCTTGTTCAAGCCTTCCTCCATGCTGACGGTGCCTCGGAGAATCGCGTCATATTGTGCGCTGAATTCCGTCATGTACTCGTTCGCGTAGGAAGAAGCCGGGAAGGACTTCAGGTTTTCGCTTGCCGAGTAGTCCAGAAATTCCTTGAACCCTGGCACATCCTCATAGAGTGGATTGGAGAAGGCAGAGTTTCTCGTTGGGAGATTCCCGAGGGCAGCCGTGAATTCGGCCATTTGCTCCGGCTCGGTCATCCATTTGATGAACTTCCAGGACGCGTCCGGGTTTTTGACGCCCTTCGGAATATAGAATACGCTGGTAGACACATTTCCGGAGTTTTTCAATTCCGGGTTGTTCTCATCATAAGGAATCGGCGCAATGCCATAATTCAGATCAGGCGCGTATTGTTTGATGAAGGTGGGCAGCCACTCTCCGTCAATCGTCATCGCATACTTGCCCGAGAAGAACGGATTCTGTGCCGACATGTATTGGCCGAGCCCGGATGAGAATCGGTCCAGATTATCGGAACCGTATTGATCCCAGATTTCCTTCGAGAGCTTAATGGCCGATTGGATCCCCGGATGGTCCGGCGTCACCTGCTGGGTTGCTTCATCATAAAACGATCCGTTAAAGGCATAGCTGAACGTATACGCATCCATTCCGGGCCACAATCCGAGCCGCTGGAGGCGCCCGCCATCCTCCACGATGCTCAGCTTCTTGATATATTCTTTTAGCTCGCTTATCGTTTCCGGTGGACCGTCATAGCCGGCTTCCTGCAAAATATCCTTGTTGTAGAACAGCATGGATACGTGCATGGCCGTCGGGATCGCATACGTCTTCCCTTCATGCTGGGAAGAGCTTAAGGCAGCGGGCACGAAGTCCTTAAGATCCACGCCGTCCTCCGCTATATAATCATCAAGCGGCATCATGGCGCCGCGCAGCCCCCACGGCACGACATTTTGTCCGAATTGAGATGCGATGTCCGGAGGATTGCCCCCCGTAATCGCGGTAAGCTGTTTCTGATAGTCGCTTTGGGATAGACCCTTCACTTGAATGTCGGGATTGGCCGAGTTCCACTTGGCAATCAATCGTTCCAGCGCTTCCGCTTCCGGTCCGGTCCAGCCGTACCAGAAGTCGAGTGTTACGGCATCCTGCGCAGGCGGGTTTTCGGATGGCTTGTCACCATCACTGCCAGATTGCGGCGGATTGCCGCCTGTGCATCCTGTTACGATAGAGATCAATAGAATAAGGCTCCAGATCAAAGATTTCTTCTTCCTCTTCATTCCTCTTCCTCCCCTTGAGCATTCGTGTACAATCGTGTAACGCAATCGAAGTTCTATCAATTTCCCTCCCCAAAACAGTTGACTAAACAACCGGCCCTGATCCAGTTATTTGTAAGAATTATGGATATCGTAGCATGTAAAAATATCATTTCATTTCACTATCGTGTTCAAAAATAGGATTATCGTATGGTAATGAACGTTCTATTTGATCGCTTGTTTACGAAAGTCGGTGGGAGAGATGCCCGTGTACTTTTTAAAGATTCTGCAGAAGTAGGAGAGTTCATTAAAACCGGTGGAGTAGCAAACATCCGTCACGGATAACTCCGGCTGCTTCAGCATCATCATGGCTTGTAGAATCCGCAGGTCGGTGAGATACCGGTTGAACGTTTTGCCTGTCCATTCTTTGAAGAGGATGCAGAACGTGGACCTTGATAAATTCGATAGGGTGCATAGATCATTCAGATTCATATCTTCCTGATAGTGGTTATGGATGTGATCAACGACTCTCGTCATGATTCCCCGGTATTTCTCGGATTTCTCGAATCCTTCCCGGAGCAGTTCACCGTTGACCTGCCGTACCAGAATCGAGAGGAGGACAAGGAGCTTCGCTTTGAGCGAGATTTGAAAAAAAGGGGTTCGTCTCTCGTATTCGATCAGCATGTCCTTCAAGACATTCTGGACCGTTACGTCGGTAACGCTGTCCAGCGTTATTTTGGACTGGGCGTTCATTTCCTGGCGCAGAAAGTATTCCAGAAACCCCACATCGAAAAAAGCATGATCTGCTGGCATTTCCTGAAATCTCTCGTTCACGAAAGCTGGCATAAATTCGCATCCGTAAATCTCGATGTCTTCATCGGGTGAAATGCTGACGCTGTGCAAGGTAAACGGTGGTATAACAAAAATATCACCCTTGGAGATCTCGTACGCCTGTTGATTAACGGTGTGTTGGAATGTTCCTTTCGCCACATACCAAATTTGAAAATAATCATGACAATGCGTCCATAAGCTCTGTTGATAGGTCAATTTATACATTTTGCACGGAAGACCTTCCAACATTTCCATCTTTGAGTTAAAATAAACGACACCTGATCCAGTTAGTTCTTCAATATCAACCTGACTCCAATAAATACTCAATGTTTTACCCTCCCCTATTGAATTTCTTCAGATTAAGAAAACGCTTTCATTTCCTGAGTCAGCGATTTTCTTAAAGATGATTATCCCTGAAAAACGAATCGTGTACAGCATTCCTCTTCCTGCCCTGTGAAATATGTTTCGCATTCGCAAACATCCTATTTCTAGGGGAACGTGGGGTTGTTATGAAAATTGTATATTTGGATGGCTTGAGAGGTTTAGCTGCCTTGATTGTGGTCGTATCTCATTTTTTCCAGGTGTTTGCACCGTCGGTTTTTGAGGGGAGGAAGGAGATCGAGCATTTCGCTTTGGAGGAGATTGCCGCGCGCACACCGTTCAATCTGCTGTTTAACGGCAACTTCTCTGTCTGTCTGTTTTTTGTGTTGAGCGGATATGTGCTCAGCTATCGATTTTTTCAAACCGGAGACAGGCTCATCATTTATTCGTCTGCCATTCGCCGCTATTTTCGTTTGGCCGTACCCGCCTTGGTATCCGTCTTCCTTGCTTATCTGATCATCGTGTTGGATCTCGGAGCCTACGACAAAATACGTGGAATGACGTTATCTTCGATGCCCGATCCGTTTATGGCTGACGCCAATCTGCTAATCATGCTGAAGGAAAGCTTGGTTCATACCTTTTTCACGTATGGATCGCAATACAATCCCGTGCTCTGGACGATGACATACGAGCTGTTTGGATCGTTTCTGATTTTTGTTTTTCTAGTCACTTGTGGCCGTCATGGGATTCGTTATGCCGTTTATGCCGTCCTTATCTGCGTATTCATCGATTCCTATTACCTGGGATTTATATTGGGGATGCTGTTAAGCGATTTAAAGAATAGCGGGAGGGACTGGCTGGCTTATATCCGTCGGCCCTGGATTCATATTCTGCTTCTCTGTATCGGTATTTACGCAGGCTCCTATCCCTATGTCGCACCGCAAGGAACGATATATTCGCTTCTTCAATGGGGGGCTTCCGATTTCGACTTTTTTGTGTTCTATCATGTTATCGGATCATTCCTGATCCTGGGGGTCCTGTTGAATTCGAACCGAATGCAGTCGATATTCAGCCGCAGGTTTTTTGCTTATTTGGGAAAAGTCTCTTTTTCGTTGTACCTTGTGCACTTTACCGTTATTTGTTCCCTAGGGAGCTTTATATTTCTGTATCTCAATCAATTCCTGAACTATGGGTTGAACGTACTGTTTACCACCATCATTACGTTCTTGGTTATCGCTGTTATTGCCCATGGGTTCTACAGGTTCGTGGATGCCCGGATCCTGATCCTGCTGGCACGCTGGAGCAAGCGGTTGTTCCCTGCAGAGAATTTAAGGGGACATCGGGGACATCGTGGGCAAGTACAAACGGAAAAGACAATGAAGGCTGATTAGAGCGAAACAGATCCGTTTGTTTACCGTCAGCGTGTGAGCGAAATAAAACGAAAAAACCTTCTCTTCCGCCTGGAGGGCCGGGGATATGCCCGGGCCTTCCAGGAAAGAGAAGGTTTTCTTATGTCACAGCCGCAGTTCATGATCCGCTCGCATGGGTCTGCACCACATGCTGCCGGCGGTACGCGCCCGGCGTCATGCCAGTAGCCTTCTTAAACGTCCGGTTGAAGGAGGTGATGTTGAGATACCCGACGCGTTGGCTGATCTCATTGACGGTTAAGTCCGTGCACGCCAGTAGTTCCTTCGCTTTGTTCATACGGATGCCGAGCAGATGTTCACTGAAGTTAAGACCGGTCTTCTCCTTGATATAGACGGAGAGGTAGGCACTCGACAGGTTTAGCTTGGCTGACAAATAGTCGAGAGACAGATCATCGGCATACTGGTTATGGATAATGTTCATGAACATGGCGATGAGCGGCTCTTCGCCGGTATCCTTTTTCTTGCGAATGAGGGCGCAGGAGGCTTCAACGAGCTGACGGAATACCCCCTGGTAATCAGATAAACAATGGCATTCTGCCAATCTTGCGCTCCATTTCTTCAAGGATTGGACGGAAGTTTTATCAACCTGGGCCATCTCCATATAACTTAGAATCTTGGAAGCGACCGAATCGGCAAAGAAACGAAATTGCGCAAAGCCCGCCTCCTTACGCTGCATCGCTTCGAGCGCCTGATCGATGATCTGCAGGGAGCGGCTGTCGCTGCCGGATTGCAGCGCGTCCAGCAGTCCTTTTTCCTGTGACGGGCTCAGGTTGACGGTGGTTGGAAGCACCCGCTGCTTGGTTACCATCTGTGATTCCTCCATGAGTTGTGCCTGCGCGGTCAGTCCTTTGACTTGATGGTAGGCTTGATTGAATTCGGACGAATGGCTCACCTGGGAACTGACTGCAATCGTGACCAGGAACAATTCCTTTTCTTCATTTAACATGTCCTTGATTTCCAGCAGCAGTTCCTCCAGGCGGGCAGCCTCCTCCCGTTTGAAGATGGATACGATCTCATTTTTTTCGATCTGGAACGTATGGGATCCCGGGTAGCGTTCAGCCGTGATCAGATGAATATGCTCCAGCATATGGCGGACAGCCTGATCGGTCTGGAGGGGGAGCTCATAAACCGGATTCATCCGGAAACGGATGTGATACAGAACCACGATGAAACTTCCGTCATCCGACAGGAAATCCTCCCACTCGCTAATATCGGTATTGATGCTCTTCAGCTGACTGATATAAGAGTAACTGGTTAGAACGGATTTATGCTTGTTCATGCGATCCCGTATTTCTTCCTTTTCCCTGAACAGCTCCTGGATCCGGTTCTGAATCAGATCGTATTCCGTGATGCTTCCGGGTTCCGGCATCGATGAACTGCTGGCTCTGTTCAGAACGGTGGTTAGAATCTGCTTTACCGGCTTGTGCAATCTGCGGCTGAGGAAATAGGAAGCGGCGAGAGCCACGCCAAGCGACAGGCAGAAGATGAGCAGCAAACCGCCGGTTAACCGGCTCAACTGAGAATAGACATGGCTATAAGGTACGGCCGAGACATAAGCCAGTCCGTCGGATCCGGCTTCCGCAAAATAGTAGGTTCCATCCTTCAGCACCGCTTTTTGTCCAGCTTCAAACGTCGGAAGCTGATCTTGATTAATGGAGTTCGATGCGTACAATACTTTTCCTTCAGCGTTCAGAATCGCCAGGGCACGATCGTCCGACTCGCCGAAGAAGGATTGAGCGGCCTTATCGATATCAATGAGAGCAATGATCTCATAGCGGCTGTTCGGTTGTTTATAGATATAGGGCATCAGTTTTTTCTCGGACCAATCGTTGTTTATCCGGTAGGTTGCTGCAGGGAGAAGTTTGAAGGATTCATGATGGTCGGTATAGTTTTTCCAGAATGTATAGGGATACTCAGCGCTCATGTAGGATCGGCCCAACATATAGGAAGCATCGCCGCTACCGGATTTGCTGAGGACAAAATCAAACTCCCGGAGATAAATCAGGGTGTCCTCCAGAAAGAACAGAGGATTATAGATATCGCTCCGCATCTGCATCATCACATCACGTGCCTTCAAGTAATTGACTTCGTTTCCGGCCTGGTGGCGAAGCTGATTATTGAAGCCGATTAATTCGGATTGATTGTATATATCGAACATTAATACCTGCAGTCTGCTGAATTGGTTGTTGAACCGCTCTGCCGTATCGTGAACCGCCTGCTGGCTGGTATCGATGATTTCTTTCTGCAGGCTGGTCTTAAAAAGCTGGAAGATGACCGTATAGAAAAATCCGAATAACACGATGATGGCTAGAAAGCTCAGAAAAATCTTAAAGAATACACTGCGGCTTTTATGTCTGATCCAATTCACAGCCTTCCCCCCTTTGTATTTTTCTGACGTCCAAGGTTTCACAACATTATATAGGACAAGTGTTAAGGATTGTGCCCGATTCGTGTTAATCGTTCGTAAAAAATGGATAGTCAATATTTTAGATTTTAAGCATTGCTTTAGGAAAATGGCGCTTTCGCCCATCCATCCAATGAAAGGCAAGACATCATTAAAATGGTCAATACCCCTTATGCGTTCGGGTCGTTTATGATGCAAACGTGGACCTTGGGACACACGAAGATGCATAGACGAAAGAGAGGGGATTGCCGATTTTGCAACGTCAGCTAAGCAATGTGGAAGCGCATTCAAAAATTCAAAAGAAAAGTGTCTGGCGGAGATCAATGATGCAGATGCGCAGAAACTGGCAGCTATACGCTTTATTTGCACCGGTTCTGTTATACTTCATTGTATTTCATTATGTACCCATGTATGGCGTCCAAATTGCATTTAAGGATTTTATGGCTAACAAAGGGATCGTGGATAGCCCATGGGTGGGCTTCAAACATTTTGAGCGCTTTTTTGACAGCTTTTATTTTTGGCGCATTATTAAAAATACGATGGGTATCGGGTTATATGAGTTGGCGGTCGGATTTCCGATTCCGATTATTCTGGCCTTGATGATCAATGAAGCCAGATCGGGCCGGTTTCGCCGATTCGTACAAACGGTAACTTATGCACCTCATTTCTTGTCCACGGTCGTCGTCGTTGGCATGATCATGATGTTCCTGTCGCCAGTAAGCGGCCTAGTCAATTACATTATCACCTCCTTCGGCGGAGAGCCGATTGCATTCATGACGGAGCCCTCCTGGTTCAAGAGCATCTACGTATGGTCTGGCGTATGGCAGGGCATGGGCTGGAGCTCCATTATCTATTTGGCGGCGCTCGCCGGGATCGATCCGCAGCTGCATGAGGCGGCCAAGGTGGATGGTGCGGGCTGGCTCCGGCGAATCTGGCATATTAATCTGCCGGGGATCGCGCCCACGATGACGATTCTGCTCATTCTGAACATCGGTTCCGTTCTTGGCGTCGGTTTCGAGAAGATCTTCCTGATGCAAAATTCACTCAATATGGAAGCGTCCGACGTCATCGCCACGAACGTATACCGGAGCGGTATATTGGGTGCCCAGTACAGCTTTTCGGCTGCGGTCGGCCTGTTTAACTCCATCGTTAACTTTATCATGCTGATTACCGTAAACCGGATTGCCCGAAAAGTCAGCGAGAACAGCCTATGGTAAGGAGGAATGATGGCATATGCCGCAAAGCCGCAGTGAACGAATAGCCGGCGTATTTATTTACATTATACTATCTTTTATTACGCTCCTTGTACTGTATCCTTTATTTTTTGTTCTGATTGCTTCCATCAGCGCTCCGGAAACGGTGATGCGGGGGGAAGTATGGTTATGGCCGAAGGAATTGTCGTTTGTCGGTTACGAACGATTATTTGCCAATTCGGATCTTATGCAGGGATTCCTGAACACGCTGCTTTATACCACGACGGGAACCGCGCTGAATGTGCTGATGACGATCGCAGCTGCTTATCCGCTTTCCAGAGCCGATTTCAACGGTCGCGGCATTTTCACGGCAATTATTGTATTCACCATGTTCTTCAGCGGGGGGATGATCCCCAATTACTTGCTGGTGAAGGAACTGGGGATGCTGGATACGATTTGGGCCATCATTATCCCTTCGGCCGTATCCGTGTGGAACATCATCATCATGCGGACCTTCTTTCAAAGCTCCATTCCGAAGGAGATGCAGGAGGCGGCGTTTATTGACGGAGCTTCCAACATGCGGGTGCTTTGGCGCATTGTCCTGCCGTTATCCGGTCCGATACTGGCCGTGATGGTGCTGTTCTACGCCGTGGGCCACTGGAACTCGTATTTTAGTGCGCTGATCTATTTGTCAGATCGTGCGAATTATCCGATGCAGCTGTTCCTGCGTGAAATTTTGGTTCAGGGACAAATGCAGGAGATGGTGGATATCAGTGATGATTCACTGGCACGAAGTCTAATGGATGCGGAAGCGATCAAATATGCGGCGGTCATTGTGACGAATCTGCCGATGCTGCTGTTGTATCCGTTCCTGCAAAAGTATTTTGTGAAGGGTGTTATGATTGGTGCAATTAAAGGTTGATTACGGATATTTTATGAGGAGGAAATGAAATTTATGGTGATGAGAAAATGGGCTTCACTTACATTGGCAGCCGTGCTGGCAGCCGGATTGCTGGCAGGCTGTGGTAGTAAAAGCGGGGAAGGTGCAACGGATAAGGGGGAAACGCCTCAGGCTAATTTTAACGAAACCGGGATGCCGATTGTGAACGAGCCCCTCAACCTGACATTCTTCACGGGCAAGTCGCCATCGAACGGAAGCAAATTCGAGGACACCCTCGTATGGAAAACCTATCAAGAGATGTCGAATGTGAATGTAACATGGAACCTCATTCCATTCGATACACTGACCGAGAAACGGAACCTGGCGCTGGCAGGCGGTGATTATCCGGATGTATTCTACTCGGCAAGGGTGAGCTCCGCAGAATTGACCCGCTATGGGGGGCAAGGGGTATTTATACCGCTGAACGATCTGATCGATCAATATGCACCGAATTTCAAAAAAATGATGGAACAGTACCCGGATATTCGAAAAGGGCTTACGATGCCGGACGGCAATATTTATTCCCTGCCTTCTTTCTACGATCCTGAGCTGCTCTCCATGTTGATTGGTACACCGATATGGATTAATCAGGAATGGCTGGATCAGCTCGGGATGAAAGAACCGCAGACGACCGAAGAATTCTATGCGTATTTGAAGGCCGTCAAGGAAACCGATCTGAACGGTAACGGACAGCATGATGAGATTCCATTCGCTTCAACAGGCATTACCGGGATCATCGATCACTTGAAAGGCTCTTGGGGACTTGGTACAAGTGGACTTGGCCATAAATTGGTGGACATAGATCCAGACACAGGGAAACTGCGCTTCACAAAGGCTTTGCCGGAGTACAAGGAAATGCTGCAGTTCGTGAACAAGCTGCATCAGGAAGGACTGCTCGATAAAGAAATATTCACGATTGAAGGCGGAGCATTGAATGCGAAAGGGCAGGAGGGCCTGCTCGGCTCCACGATTGTGCCGAATCCGGAGATGGTGATGGGACGCAAAGAATACATCGGGCTAGGGGCGCTTAAGGGACCGCACGGAGATCAGCTCTATTCTCACGTCAAAGTGCCGATGGTTCACGTGGGTGCATTTGCGATTACCGATAAGAACCCGAATCCGGAAGCCACGATCCGCTGGATGGATTATTTCTATGGGGATGAAGGAGCCCAGTTCTATTTCATGGGTAAAGAAGGCGAGACTTATACGAAAAACGCTGACGGTCAGCTCGAATATGTGAAAGAGATTACGGAGAATCCAAACGGATTAACGCAGGATCAGGCGTTGGCCAAAAATTTCACTTGGCTCGGGGGCAGCTATCCGGGCTTTGTGCGGGAGCAATGGTTCAAAGCCTCGGAGACACGCCCTAACGCAATGGCCGCTGCCGAAAAAGCAAAGCCGTATGCTGTAAAAGAGATTCTTTACAATTTTAACTTTACATTGGAAGAGACGGACGTCATGTCCTCGATCGGTAAAGATATTGAGGATTACGTTAAGGAAATGGAAGCGAAATTCGTGAACGGCTCGGCCTCGTTCAGCCAATGGGATGAGTATGTGAATACACTCAACAAGATGGGACTGGACCGATACATGGAGGTTTACCAGGCCGCTTATGAGCGTTACCAGGCGGAGTAAACAGATATAAGAAAGTCAAAAGACGCGGTGCGGGGATGATCCCGTATCGCGTTTTTTAATCACTCCAAGTCATTGGTGAAATATCCCAAAATGAGTGATAAGATCATATTAAATGACAACCAATTTTGGGGAATTACATCACTGAGAGGAGGGAGTGTCAAACGGGTGAGAATCGCGTTTATCGTATTGGGTGTCTTTAAAGGGTTAACTCATTGGTTTTTGAAGCCGAGACGGAGATATACTTCCAATAACAAGGTTGAATGGATGGTTGAGCGGTTGATTCAGGGCTTTTTGATCATGTGGGCCATCCTGTTCATACGTTGGGTTATTTTGATCAGCATAGCAACAATGAGGCATTTTGGAATCATTGATTAAAGGCGATGAGGATGCTGGTACTTGTTCTGATAAGTGGAGTATCACAATACATATGAAGGTGATTTCAAGGTTGGCAGGCAGCTAGTATACAGCTGCCGCTTATAGAAGCCCGGCATGGCTGTCGCGGCTTTTTTGCTGTTTGGCGTCCATTTTACACAAACCGCGAGCTTTATTGAGGATGCGTTAACACTTCTTCCTTACACTTGAAATTAAATAAGGATAGAAGAGGGGATATGGAGTTGAAGCATAAAAGCATGAAAGTAGTCTCGCTGTTGATGGCGGCGGAAATCACGATGGCCTCCCTATTTTCGGCAGGCACCGTGATGGCTGAAGAGGGACAAGAGATACTTCAGACGGCCAGCATGGAGACAGCATCGCAAGACACAGCTATCGCTGCCGTTGATTTCGGCATTACCGATAAGATCCTTCCGGATGCGCATGCAGAAGAAACATATACAGTAACCGTTGATGTATATGGCGGACAAGCACCGTATACCTTCTCGGCAACGGGTTTACCGGCAGGCTTGGATATTACATCCGATACAGGATCCATTACGGGCACGCCTGCTGCTGGACAAGAGGGCGAATATACGGTTGAGGTAACGGTACAAGATAGTGCAGCCGTACCTGCAACGGCTCAGTCACTTGTGAAATTGCAAGTATTGGGAAAACGCACTGATCCGGTGGCTGACAAGCTGGCCATGAAAATGATCGGGCATTATTCCGTAGGTACCTCCAATAAGGATGGCGGCGTTGCGGAAATTGTAAAATACAACAAAGATAACGGGAAGCTCTATCTAGTCAATGGTTCAACCCAGCCGGCAAGTCTCGAAATCGTGTCTCTTGACGCTGACGGCAGCTTGCTGAAGGATAAGCAGATCGATGTGGAAGCGTTGGCAAGCACGGGCGGTTTTCTGTATGGGGACCTCACCAGCGTGGATATCAACACCAAGACGAAGCAGGTTGTGGTCGCTGTGCAGGAGCAGGATCATGCAAAAGCAGGCAAGGTTCTGGTACTCGACTATGACGGTGGCTTGATCAGATCTTATGAAACCGGCATTCAGCCGGATATGGTCAAGTATACGTCCGATGGCCGTTATATCCTGACAGCGGATGAAGGCGAGCCTCGTACGGAGATCGCTCCTGATCCAGAAGGAAGCATTACGATTATCGACACCTTATCAGGCGAAGTAAGTCATTTGAAGTTTGATGACCCGTCGATCATTGACGATCAGGTGCATATTCGCGGACCTGTGGAAGCGGACGGGCAAATTCGCAGCACCGGAACTAAGGGTGATGCTGTTCATGATCTGGAGCCCGAATACATCTCCTTGTCCGAGGACGAGTTGACGGCTTACGTTGCTTTGCAGGAGAATAATGCAGTCGCCGTGGTCGATATCGCCGCGAAGCGTATTCAATCGGTCAAGGGACTCGGGTATAAGGACTTCAATCAACCGGAGAATCAGCTCGACCTTCTGAAGGACGGACAAATCAAGTTTGAGAACGTTCCTTTTTACGGAATGTATATGCCGGACGGAATCGCGACCTACAGCGTGAACGGACAGCAGTATATTCTGTCTGCGAACGAAGGCGATGCAACAGGCTGGGATGAGCGAAGCAATGAAAGTAACGTTGGCAAAATGAAGCCTAATCTGGATCCGTTGTCTCCGGCTGCTCAATTTCTAGCAGACAAGGGAACCGCCTACGACAAGGTTGAAGTTGCCAGCGATATGGGCAATGAGGGACTGTATCTGTACGGAGGTCGTTCATTCTCCATATGGGATGCAGCCGACATGTCCCAGGTGTACGACAGTGGCAGTGATTTTGAGAAGATTACGGCCGAGCGCTTACCGAATCATTTCAATGCCAGCAATGATAAAACCGATCTGGACAGCCGCAGCGCCAAGAAAGGTCCAGAACCCGAATATGTGACGGTAGGTAAGGTAGGACAGAAGACGCTGGCTTTTGTCGGCTTAGAACGCATTGGCGGGGTTATGACGTATGATGTAACGAATCCATCCGACCCTGCGTTTCTGAACTACATCAATACACGGGATTTTAACGGCGGAATTGAGTCGGATTCCGGGCCGGAGGGATTGGACTTTATTCCGGCCGCGGACAGCAAGACAGGACGGCCGCTGCTGCTGGTCGCTAATGAGGTCAGTGGGACGGTGGCCCTGCTGGAGCTCCAGGTAACCAAAATTACGCTGGACAAGACATCGCTGAAACTGAGTCCAGGCGGCGCACAGGAACTATTGCAGGCAATCGTGGAGCCGATCCAAGGCGGCTCAACCGAGCTGACTTGGAGTTCCTCCAATGAAATGGTGGCTTCCGTGGATCCAACCGGTCTGGTCACGCCAGTCTCCGCAGGTGAGGCCGTGATCACCGTCTTGAGCAAGGATGGTTATGGGTCGGCGGTAGTACAGGTTAAGGTAACGGATGGTTCGTCGGAAGGAGAGCCATGGAAATTAACGGTTATGCATACCAACGATACGCATGCACATCTGGCTGAAGTGGCCAGAAGGGCTGCATTGGTTAAACAGGTCCGCAGCGAGGGCGGAAACAGCCTGCTGCTGGATGCAGGGGATGTCTTCTCAGGCGATCTGTATTTTACCAAATGGTTTGGATTGGCCGATCTGGCCTTCATGAACTATATGGGTTATGACGCGATGACGTTCGGTAATCACGAATTCGATCAAGGCACCAAGACGCTTGCAAATTTTGTGAGCAAGGCGCAATTCCCGCTTGTCAGCGCGAATGTGGATCTGAGTCAGGATGCTAACATTTCGCACCTGATTCGTAAGCCGGAGTTGATCGATACCGATCAGCCAAAGACGACGGCAAATAACGGGGTTTATCCTTACGTCACGCTTCTGGTGGACGGTCAAAAGGTCGGGGTATTCGGATTAACGACCGAGGATACGGCAGAGACGTCGAGCCCGGGTAAAGATGTGGTATTCCGTGAAGCGGTGACCTCAGCTCGTGCAACCGTAAAGGCGATGGAGCAGGAAGGGCTAAACATCATCATCGGTCTGTCGCATCTTGGGTACGCCAAAGATCAGGCGCTTGCCGAAGCAGTTGAAGGCATCGACTTCATTGTTGGAGGCCATACCCACACAACGCTCAATGCACCGGAAGTGGTGACGGACAATGAACACGGTACACCAACCGTCATCGTGCAAGCGAATGAATGGGGGAAATATCTCGGCCGGGTCGACTTGCAGTTTGACAAGGAAGGCAATGTTCTCGTCGGAGACGGCGAACTCGGCGGCAAGCTGATTCCGGTAGACCATACGGTCGCGGAAGACACGCAGGCTAAAAATATGCTGGCTCCTTATAAAGCGGAATTGGAAGAGCTAATGAAGCAGGTTATCGGTACTGCAGGAGTGGCGCTTGATGGAAAACGCGAGAATGTCCGCTCCACGGAGACAAACCTGGGCAATCTGATTGCGGATGGCATGCTGGCAAAAGCCAAAGAGCTCAAAAACGCCGATATTGCTCTCACCAATGGAGGAGGTATTCGCGCAGCCATTGATGAAGGTGAAATCACGATGGGCGAGCTGCGTACGGTGATGCCTTTTGGAAATACGCTCTTTGTCATGGACGTCACAGGACAGCAGCTGAAAGACGGACTGGAAAACGGAATTAGCGGTGCCAAATTGGCGGATCTGCCAGGAAAATTCCCGCAAATCGCCGGGATGAAATTTAAATGGGATCCAAACGCCCCGGCTGGTGATAAAGTGTTCGATGTACAGATTATGAAGGATGGAAGCTACAAACCTTTGGTATTGACCGAATCGTACCGGATGGCAACAAACAGCTTTGTGGCCAAGGGCGGAGACGGATATAAATCCTTTGCCGAAGCGATTGCCGAAGGGAAATATAACGAGGATCTGGGTTATCCGGATTATGAAATCTTCATGGAATATGTGACCAAGCTGGGCGGAAAGGTTTCGCCGAAGGTGGAGGGAAGAATTACGGAGCAGAAGAAACCGGCGAATCCTGGCGACGGCTCCTCACCGGGATCAGGTTCAGGATCAGGTGGTTCGGGAGGCGGTTCTGTAACACCGCCGGTATCTCAGCCTAACCCTCCTTCCTCGGGCGGAGACACATCATTGCCAAACGTAATGACAGGCAAGGATCTGATGATAGGCGCTGCAAGCGGAGCTGTGGACCACATTACGGTGAAGGAAGAGGCATGGCAGAAGGCAGTTGCCGGATTGTCTGCGAACGGGCAGCAGGAACTGATTATTCGGGCTCCGGAGTTGAACCGTGCCGCCGAGCTATCCCTTTCGGCAGCAGGTCTGAAGCAGGCCATGGAGCGGAATTCGAATGCGACCCTGGTGCTGGAGACTGCAATTGGTGCCTTCCGTCTTCCGATAACGGCTCTACATTTGGATGAGGCTTTGGAGCCGGCGCAGGGCTCCGGCAGCATCCAAGTGAAAATATCCATGACCCCGGTTGGCAGCAGGGTGGTGGATGCTATGACAAGCAAGGCAGCTTCCATGGGTGCCTCGATGGCAGCGAATGGAGCGCTTCAGTTTGGCGTAGCGGTTGGAGCACCAGGCGCAGAGCAAGAACTGAAGGATTTCGGGAAGCGTGTCATCAGCCGTATCCTGCCGCTGCCGGCAGGGAAAGCTCCGAATTCGGTCACTGCTGTAATCTATGACGCAGAAGCGGGAACCTTCCGATTTGTACCGGCTGCCGCGACGACATGGAACGGTAAACCGGCCATCGAAGTGAAGCATGCCGGAAACGCCATTTATGCACTCCTGCAGTACAAGAAAACCTTTACGGATCTGAACGGCCACTGGGCGAAAGCGGAAATTGAATCCATGGCCTCCAAGCTGCTCGTGAACGGAGTCAACGCTAACTCGTATGCACCGGGCAAGGTGATCACACGCGCCGAGTTTACGGCTATGCTGGTCCGCGCAATGGGACTTAGTCCAATCATCGAGAGCGGAGCATTCAAGGATGTCCAGGATGACGCCGCGTATGCCGGCGAGATCGGCGCAGCGTCGCGTTACGGCTTGGTCGAGGGTGGCACCGGCGGTGACTTCTCGCCAAATGCAGGCATGACGCGGGCAGAAATGGCTGTGATGATCACCCGTGCTATGGAGGCGGTAAGTCCGACAGACCTGCCGAATCAGGGTGCAAATGCCGCTACCGGATTCAAGGATCAGGCATCCATCCCTGCCTGGGCGGCTCCCCATGTAGCCGGTCTTACGGAGCAAGGCATCGTGCAGGGCGACAATCATGGTCATTTCGGAGCACTCGATTCGGTTACCCGCGCCCAAGCGGCACTTGTTCTGAAACGTACTTTGGCTGCATTGAAGTTTATGAACTAAGCGAAACAGGAATCCATTAGAAGTAAAAGACCGTCCTTAAGGTTGCTAAAACCTTAAGGGCGTTTTTTATACCAATGTAAATGGCGAGCGATTAAAGCGAAGTGCTCTGGTACCCGATAATATCTGTAAGTGATAGAATAACGATTGAGAAGGATGTGAGTTCATGCGCATTGAGTCTGCATATACATACTGGAGTCCTGTAAAACGGTTGAACGCTGAATCAGCCCAAGGAGGATTTGAACAGCTGCTCCAGAAGAGCACGAAGGAAGAAGAGGGCAAGGGAAAGCTGATAACCGTAAGGGAAGGCGGTTATTTGCGTCAGTATATGGTTCGGCCGGATGGAAGCAAAATGTTATTAAGCGAGACGAAGCAGTACGAGAGTGAATCTGCCGCCAGTTCATCAAACCTATCGTTGTCGTTGCCTCGGGCAGGCGGAGGAATGGGCCGTAACACCAAGGACGCCCTTGATCTGCTCTGCCTTCAAGCTGGGGTGGTCGGTACCCGTTCTAACTACAAGGTATTTGATATAACCTAAAATGAAAATGGCAGAAAAACATACTGGTAACAAATTGATACTTGCTGTATAATTCTCAGTAAGTCTTGGTTGAACGTGAGATTTTTCATTGTATTCCAGTCTAATTTCAATTATTTTGAAAATAGATGTATTTACATGAAAGGATTCATGCTATAATTTCAATACATCAACTAAGCTTATAGGAATTATCGGTCAATCAGAATATTGCATGAGAAAATAAAACATGAATATGGATCTTCGGGGTAAGGTGAAATTCCTAACCGGCGGTGATGGTTCGTTCCGGCGTGAACGAAACTCAGCCCGCGACTCGCTGCATGCTGGCACGAACAAGTATGCAGCGACTGACTTGGTGCAAATCCAAGGCCGACGGTAAAGTCCGGATGGGAGAAGATCAAAGATGAGTTTGCCGTGGATGCGAAATTTTCCATTCGGGCGCAGGCTTATTTGATCAGCCCCCGTAACGTCGACATATGTCGATGACGGGGGCTTTCTGCTAGTAAGACCTCCGTATTCAAGACAGGAGAGGGCAAGATGAGTAATATGAATACTGGAGTCAAGGTGAAACCCTTTGGTTCCGACGCACAGGCAAGTCGACGTTTTAAAGGAGGGTTTTGGCTCGTCGTATTGGGAGCCGCCCTGTGGGGCGTGGACCCGTTATTCCGGGTCATTCTGCTTAAAAATCTGACTTCGGCTCAGATCGTTTTGCTGGAACATATCATCATTTCTCTGATCGCAATCCCTGTATTGTGGAAGAACCGCGAGGAACTAAAAGGCCTTGGCTGGAATCATGTCGGCGCGCTGCTGTTTATATCCTGGGGCGGCTCGGCATTGGCTACCGTATTGTTTACGATGGGGCTGTCGAGCGGCAATCTGAATGCCGTCCTGCTGCTTCAGAAGCTGCAGCCGCTGTTTGCCATCATTCTGGCCAGCTTGCTTCTGAAAGAGAAGCTTCCGCGCCATTTCGGGATTCTGCTCAGCATCGCTTTGGCGGGCACGTATTTACTGACCTTCGGTTTAACCTTGCCGATTGGGCATTGGAACGAGTTTATTCAAGTTGGCAGCCTCTTGTCCTTAGGCGCAGCAGCGCTGTGGGGCGGTTCAACCGTCATGGGGCGCCTGATGGTAGGCAAACTGAAATACGAGACGGTAACCTCACTGCGTTTCGTGCTGGCACTGCCGCTCCTGACCGTCATTACATGGAGCGAGGGGGCAACATGGAATATGCCAGCCTGGAATACCGGGGCATTTGCCTTGGTATCGCTGAACCTGATCGGCCAGGCATTGCTGCCCGGTCTCCTGAGCCTGCTGGTTTATTATAAAGGATTAACCACGACCAAAGCCTCTGTGGCAACACTTGCGGAATTGAGTTTTCCTATGGTTGGCGTGCTCATCAACTGGATTGTATTCCAGCAAATCGTGACAGGTCCTCAGCTTCTGGGATTCCTGCTGATCTGGATCGTGCTGTTTATCATATCCAGACAGCAATCGGAAGCTTCTCCACAATTACAGTAATTTCATTAGTGCTTGCAGAAAAGCCGATCCGAATTGGATCGGTTTTTTTTGTCGTTACAAAGTTATTCCAATGGGCCTGCCTGGCGAAAGGATCATTTTTTCGAAAGATGTGTAGGGTTTTCGAAATTATAGGTGTCTTATATAGTAGCGCCTGATCTATGGCTTGGTTCAACCAGAGGAGACGGTTATTAAGGGGGGAGGATCCATGGAGGATCGAACGTTGCTGGATGGGCTTGCGAAGAAAGATCCGCGATGTTTTGAAGCATTGGTTGACCGCTATTCACGCTACATAGCCGCGGTGGTCGCTAAGGTGGCAGGCGGGCGGTTTAATTCCTACGATGTGGAGGAAATAGCCGGTGATGTCCTCGTTAAGCTGTGGACAGACGGGCACAAAATCATCCTGCGCGGAGATAGTCTTAAGCCTTATCTGGCCATATCCGCGCGTAATCATACCTTGAATGCCTTGCGCAAAAGACAGCGGGTCATTGAATCCGAATTGGAGGATGATGCCGTATTTTGTCCCTCTGCGGAGGCATTGGCTATTCTCCGTCAGGAGAAGGAAACGATAAGCGGCATGGTGCAGGGGATGGGCGAACCGGATCGTGAAATCTTCATCCGCAGGTACTTCTATTTGGAGAAAGTCCGCGATATTGCAAGCAGGCTGAATATGCAGGAGAAAGCCGTCACCGCCCGGATCCGCCGGGCAAGGGACAGACTGCGCATTCATTATGAAACCGAGAGCCCGTAGGATTTTCTATATGGACCGTGTCTATAGAAATGAAGCTTCAAATCGATAGCGAAAGGGGATGGATGCAAGTGAAGCGGCGAATTGTAGATATTATGGCCAATATCGACAATCAGGAGCTGGAGGATCTCCTCCTTACGGAGGAAGAGGAACGCGAGTTGACGCAGAGGATCGATATGGAACGAATCAAGAGCAATGCGATGAGCAAGATTCAAGAGGAGGAACCTAAGGTGTATAAAAACAGGAAAGTAAAAAAATATAAAGCCAGTATCGTTATCGCTGCCGCGATGATCATGATACTTAGCACGACGGCTTTTGCGAGCCAATATATGGATAGCTTGAAGCAGTTCTTCGGTCAATCTGCGTCCATCGCGGAAGATGAACGATCACCTATACAAGGAACGGATACTGTATCCGGGGTGACCATGAATGTTGAAGAAGGAGTTTATGTCGGCAACAGCGGTTATTTGGTGGTCAGCTTTACGAAAGAGGATGGTACGCCATTCCCCGCGGGTGTTTCGATACCCGGACTTGAGTTGAAAATGGAACATGATGTGAGTTATATGGTGGGACAGCAGCTTCTTGACGATAACAAAAAGCTTGTCGGCGTATTTGAGATGGATGCGGCGAATGATCTCGACGGGCTAAAAGCACGGATCACAGCCGATCAAATCACAGCGGCGGACGACACCCAAGCTGTTGAAGGGCCATGGGATGTTCAATTCACCATTTCTCCTGGCAAGCAAAGAGAGCAAAGCCTGAATCTGGCGATTAATGAGAATGAGGAGGCACTATCTCTCAGCACCATTAGTGTTTCTTCCATCGGTGTGGCTATCGAAGGCAAGCGTACCGACGGTGAGCTGGATAAACTACCGGAATATACGCCGGAGGTTAAGGTGATCGCTGCGGACGGATCCGAAATGATGCTTCGTGTTAGTTCGACCAGTACGACAAAGAGCGGGTTTCAGTGGCTGTATAATTTGGACAGCAAGAATAACCTCGTTTTTCTGGGAGATATGGACATCAAAAGCATCAGCATTGACGGCAACGTGACGGAGCTGAAGTAAATATAGAGGTGGCAGGGGGAAACCTCAAGGGGCAGAAGCGAAGACTTCTGCCCTTTATGCATGATGAAATACCTCAGTAGGAAAGGAATCCGAAAGCCGTGAGAGCAGTAGGCCAAAGCCTGAATGCCCTCTCGGCTTTTTTTTGAGGCTTGGGATGGGAATTTTATAAATGAGAGAAAAATGTATTGAAATTGTGGAAAACGTCCATTAAAATAAAACCAACTACCATACTAGTTATACTAGTATGGTGAAATATGACTCTCTACATAGGTGAGAGAAGCAGCTGGATCACTTTGTTAGTCTAACGTTCAAGATACGGGAGTCTATTTTTTAAACGAACATTGTAAGCGCTTAATATTGGAGGGGGGATTAATAAAGGCGGGACATTACCCTGCCGTAACGGTTACAGCCTGCCTATAGCCACAATAAATGAAAGCGATTTCCTGGGTTTATTGAATGAAAGTGGATCATGAAACACGGCCGTATTCCAAGAATGAAGAGGTGTGAGAAGAGGTCGTACGGATTGGAGTGAATAACGTTGATGGAGCCAAAAGTTGCAAATCATTCCTTGCCAGCCGTGAAAGCGGCCAAGAAACCACCCAGACTTAAAACCGTTGCTGTCCTCGTCCGGAAGGATTGGCAGTTGTATTCCCTATTGATATTACCGGTGATGTACCTGCTCATTTTTAAATACGGACCGATGATTGGCAATGTGATTGCTTTCCGGCGATTTATGCCCGGAGGCAGTATCTATGGGGAGAAATGGGTAGGAGTGCATTATTTCAACATGTTTATCCATGACCCTGCGTTCTGGAATGTGTTCAAGAACACCCTGCTGCTCGGTGCGTTATCCCTGCTCTTTACGTTCCCGGTCCCCATCATCTTTGCACTGCTGCTGAATGAGGTGAAGAGCAAGCGATTCAAGAAATTCGTCCAGACGGCTTCTTATCTCCCGCACTTTCTGTCCATCGTTATCGTTGCCGGGATGATCCTGCAATTAACGTCGGTCAATGGCTCCGTTAACTCGCTGCTGGAGCTTTTTAACGGAGAGCGAATCAATTTCATGCAGCGGGCCGAGTGGTTCCGGACGATTTATATCTCTTCGGAAATCTGGCAGGGCATGGGCTGGGGCGCGATTCTGTATCTGGCCGCGTTAACGACGATTGATGAATCCCTGTACGAGGCGGCCAGGATTGACGGGGCCAACCGATGGAAGCAAACGCTGTTTGTCACGATTCCGGGCATCCTCCCGACAATTGTGACGCTGCTGATTCTGAATATGGGAGCGTTCCTGGCGGTAGGGTTCGAGAAAATATTGCTGCTGTACAATCCGGTCATCTATGAGACGGCCGACGTTATCTCGACTTACTTGTACCGGGTCGGTCTTGTATCCAACAACTTCAGTTATGCCACAGCCATCGGACTGTTCGAGTCCGTGATCGGACTTATATTGGTCTTCTCCGTGAATGCGATCTCGCGAAGACTGACGGATCGAAGCTTATGGTAAGGAGGGAGCGTATATGAAGGAGTCAAGATCCTATAAGGTGTTCAAAGTGTGTAATGCCATCATCCTGCTGTTCGTTGTCTTTATCACGCTGTACCCCTTCCTGAACGTAGTCGCTCAATCCTTCAGCAGCGAGTCGTATATCAACTCAGGGAAGGTCAACCTGATTCCCAGGGGCTTTAATATCGATACCTACAAAACCGTGACCAAAGACGCCATGTTCTGGACGAATTACAAAAACACCGTCGTTTACAGCGTGGTCGGCACCGCGATCTCCATGTTCTTAACGACGATTTTTGCTTATGCCTTATCCAAGAAAAGGCTGGTCGGCCGCAAGTTTCTAACGATGTTTGCCGTATTCACGATGTTCTTCAACGGTGGGCTGATCCCGAACTATGTACTCATTAACAGCTTAGGCTTCAGCAACTCGATCTGGGCCATCGTAATCCCGGGAGCCATCAGCATCTACAACATGCTCATCATGAAATCCTTTTTTGAAAATATGCCGGAAGAGCTGGAGGAAGCCGCGGCCATTGACGGCCTGAACACCTACGGCATGCTGTTCCGGATCGTGCTGCCCTTAAGCAAAGCGGTCATCGCGACCATGGTCCTCTTCTATGCCGTCGGGCACTGGAACTCCTGGTTTCCAGCCTTTCTGTACCTGGATCAGAAGGAGCTCTTCCCGGTCACGATCTATTTGCGGAACATGATAGCGGGCGCGACAGGCGTGACTTCCGCCGGTGCCACCTCGGCCGATAATCTGACGCAGATATCCGCCAATATCAAATCGGTGACCATGGTGCTGACCATTTTGCCGATATTGACGATTTACCCGTTCGTGCAGCGTTATTTCGTAACCGGCATCATGCTGGGCTCCGTCAAGCAATAGGATCATCCGATTGGCCATTATTGAAATTTTGGGGGGAATAGGAACATGAAAAAAAGTCCTCGTTCGTTTGCTGGCAAAGCTTTATTGATATCATTGATTGTTGCGGTATTGGCGGCGTGTACCGATAAAACAGGCGGCAAAGAGGCCGAGATTCAGGATAAGGGCGCCATGGAAACTTACGCGGTAGGCGATACGTTCAAGGCAACGGAGCCGTTCGATCTGTCCATCCTCTACAGTGACCAGCCGGCTTATCCTTACAAGCAGGACTGGATGCTTTTTGCTAAACTAAAAGAAATGACAAACGTGACCTTGAAGCCGACGATCGTGCCGATGAGCGATTACAGTCAAAAGCGCAGCCTGCTGATCAGCTCCGGCGATGCGCCGCTGGTCATTCCGAAGACTTACCCCGGGGAAGAATCCGCGTTCGTGGCTTCCGGCGCGATTCTGCCGATTAGCGATTATATTGATCTGATGCCGAATTTCAAGGACAAGATCGAAAAATGGGATATGGAAAGCGAACTGGAGGGACTTCGCCAGGAGGACAAGAAATATTATGTGCTTCCAGGCCTGCATGAAGCGGTATGGCCGGACTATACGCTGATCGTGCGCACGGATATTTTTGAGAAGCATAACATCGCGATTCCGACTACCTGGGATGAGCTGTACACGGCCATGAAGCAGTTGAAGCAGGAGTACCCGGACGTTACGCCGTTCTCCGATCGCTTCAAATTCAACAGTACGCTGAACATCGCGGCTACGGGTTTTGGCACCAAAGGCGGATGGGGCTTCGGCAGCGGGCTTACGTATAAGGAAGATTCGGACGAATTTGTGTATACAGCGGCAACGGATGAATATAAAGACATGCTGGCTTACTTCCATAAGCTGGTGGACGAAGGACTGCTGGACAAAGAGAGCTTTACCCAAGATGACGACCAGGCCGTGCAAAAGTTCGTGACCGGCAAATCCTTCATCATTAACGGCAACTCCCAGACCGTGGTCCAGCACCGCAATGATATGGACAAAACGCTGGGCGAAGGAAAGTATGCGATCAGCAAAATCACGGTTCCCGGCGGCCCGGCCGGCCAGTTGATGTCCGGCAGCCGACTTGAGAACGGGGTCATGATCTCTTCCAAAGTGAAAGAGAGCGAGCACTTTAAAGCTATCCTGCAGTTTATCGACTGGCTCTATTACAGCGACGAGGGACAGGAATTCGCGAAGTGGGGCGTCGAAGGCGTGACGTATACCAAGGAAGGCGGCGTACGCAAGCTGATGGACGACATTAACTACAACGGACTGAATCCGAAGGGTACAAAGGATCTGCGGATCGAGCATGGATTCTCGGGCGGGGTGTTCGCTTACGGCGGTACGACCGAGCTGCTTCAATCCATGTTCAGCGAGGAAGAGCAGCAGTTCCAGAAGAGCATGAGCGAAACAAAAACGGTCGTGAAGCCGGAGCCGCCGATTCCGTATTCGGTTGAAGAACGCGAGCGAGTCACGCTTTTGAGCACGCCGCTGAAGGACTACACGGATCAGAACACGCTGAAGTTCATTCTGGGCGACCGGGATCTCGCAGAGTATGACAAGTTCGTGAAAGAGCTGGATAGCCAGGGCGTGGGACAATACCTGGAGATTGCAAATAAAACGTATAAAAATTATAAAGAGCAACAATAACCAACGGATCGACAGGCTGCCGTTTCTTTATGGAAAGGCAGCCTGTTTGTAGATTCGGACGGTCGCGATGATCCAGCCATGTTGACGACAAGGAGGTTGTTCTAAATTGAGCGTGATCGTTCAAGACGTAATCAACCGATTAACAGAACCAGCGGGACGCCTTGAATCCACGGTGGACAGGATTGTAGCCGGAAGCGCCGATGCCGTCGTTCACGGCATTGCTGTCACGTTCGCCGCTTCACATTCGGTTTTGCAGAGAGCCATACAAGCGGGAGCAAATCTTGTGATCACCCATGAGGGGGTCTTTTACAGCCATCATGAGGATGGGGTGGAAGGAATACAGGCGAGCCCTGTATACCAGGATAAAATAGGCCTGATCGAATCCGGCCATCTGACGATTTACCGGTTTCATGATGGGCCTCACAGGTATGTTCCCGATATGATTACACAGGGATTGGTTCAGGCGCTGGACTGGGAACCATATATCGATAAGTACCTTCCGACAGCGGCTATTGCCACGCTGCCCGGAGAAATGACGGTTCAGGATATTGCAGAAGATATAAAAAGAAAGCTGAATCTTCCGTATCTTCGTTATGTCGGGAATCGAAGCGGAACATGCTCCAAAGTCGGCATTGCCGTCGGCTACCGGGGCGGCGGGTCGCATGCCATTCCCCTCTGCGTGAATGAGCGGCTGGATCTTCTTATCGCCGGCGAAGGCCCGGAATGGGAGACGCCCGAATACATCGGCGATGCAGCGACCCAAGGCCGGAACCCGTCCATGCTCCTGATTGGCCATGCCGCCAGCGAGGAGCCCGGCATGACCTGCACGGCCGAGCTGCTCCGCAAGCTTTTTCCGAGGATTCCCGTACATTATATACCGCCCGTGCCATTGATTCAGGTAATATAGAGTGAGGAATCACTTCAACAGTGATCGGAAGAGCCATCCGCATATGAAGCGGTGATATCAGCCGATGCTTATAACGTAAGCAAAGAGAACATAGAGCATAGGAGAAAGAGGTAACGATATATGTCAACAGAGCAAAAGATTAAAGGCTCTACCAGGGAGTATTCATATCAGCTGCTGAAAGACCGGATATTCCATCTGGAGCTGGAACCGGGTACGAAAATCTCGGAAAAGGAAATTGCGGATGAATTAAACGTCAGCCGAACGCCGGTCCGGGAAGCGTTCATGAAGCTTGCCGAGGAGGAACTGCTCGACATCATTCCGCAAAGCGGGACAATCGTATCCCGTATTAATCTCAGGCATGTTGAGGAAGGCCGATTTATCAGGGAGAAGATCGAGAAGGAAATTGTGGCGCTTGCCTGCGAAATTTTCCCCGAAGAGTTCCGTTTCCGTCTGGAAACCAATATTGCGCTCCAGGACGTATGCGCGGGAAACCATAATTTCTATAAGCTGTTTGAGCTGGATGAGGAGTTCCATCAAATTCTGTTTGAGGGTACGGGCAAAGAACGGACCTGGAAGATGCTGCAGCAATTGAACATTCATTTCAACCGTCTGCGGCTGCTTCGCCTGTCCAAGGATTCAAACTGGGAGCATATCATCTCGCAGCATAAGGAAATGTATCAGCTGATCGTCAATAAACAAGCGGAGCAGGCCATGAAAGTGATGGAGCGTCATCTGCGTCTTGTCGTTGTGGAGCAGGATATTTTACGCGAGAAGTACCCGCATTATTTTATTTGACAAGCGATATCATGTATCTAAAACAATGACCCGCAGGAGAGTCACTTGGGATCAAGCGACCTGCCTTGCGGGCCATTTTTCATTAGATCGATCTGCGGATGACACGGTCAATAATTTGGGCCACATGGGATGGACCTTGCTCCAGATCCTGCTGATCCAGGGTAACCCAGGAGTGTTGTTCATCCATATCAAGGGATCGCTGGAGCCAGCCTGATACCCCTCTGCCTCTGCGGTCGACTTCGACCAGAATCGAAATCCCGTCCTGCTCCGGATAGAGGATCAATTCAAGCTCTTTGATATGGCCGGCATAAGAGGAGCCAGGATAAAATTCGATTTCTTGCACAAAAGGAACGCCCTGGCCTAATCTCGGGTGATATTCGCATGTTGCCATTTTGAAGCTGAAGCCAAGTCCTTCCACGGCGTCAAAGACAACGGATGCGCCTGCATTCGGTTCAACGTCGATAAAATCACGGTCCTTCGGATCGATGGCATTATCGATATCGAGGCCGGTATGGATCCATACCGGCTGCCGCGAAATGGTGAGCGGTGTTTCCAGCGGCAGAGGAAAAGAGAAGGGGATTTCCTGATGATCGCCAGGCTTTAACGTGAGGCGGCTGGAGACATTGATTTTGGCAAGGGTATAGGATTCTATGTACTTCTTGTCGTCGCTTTCCCTGGTATATTCCGTCATCAATTTCAAGTAAATGCGGTCAACCGTCTGTTCTACGTTCCCTCCCTTAATGTGAATGACGCCGCGTACTTCTTCACCCGGATAATAGGAGGATTTTTCGAGATGCGTATCGATCTGGGCAGCTCCAATTCCTACACTGGCTAGCATTTTGTTAAAAAACGACATAAAAGATACCTCCATATGTGAATGTATGATAATGGAATTATACGCTGGAAGATCACCTCTGGTTTCCGAATTGCAAAAATATTTTTTTGCGGTTTTACGCTGCGAAGATATTGACGTCAAGGAAGCAGAGGATCACCGATGACATCGGGAAAAAGAACACGGCTCGTTAGCATTCGCAGGTTCGGCATGGTATATTGGACACGATACCATGAAGGATGGAGAAATCAAGGCATGAGTGAACAACGACGTTCCGGACAAGGAACCAAAAACAACAAATCAACTGCATACGGAAAGAAGCCGGGTGAACGGGCGGCAGCCAGCCAAGCTGGGGCCAAGCCGGCGTTTAAGCGTGAACATAGGAAGAACAGGGATCCATTATCGGCTTCATCGTATTCTAAGTCGAAACCGTCTGATAAATATAAGCGAGAAGTGCATGGGCCAAGGCCAACATCCGGACGTGAGCACGCGGATGAACTGCAAGCCGGCGACATGATTGTCGTTACAATCAAACGGCTTGGGATTAACGGAGAGGGAGTCGGTTATTACCGCCGTAAGGCGGTGTTTATTGACGGAGCGATCACGAATGAAGTGGTCAAAGCCGAGGTAAAAGAGGTTCAGCCTAAATTTATCAAGGCACAGCTTCTGGAAGTGGAGAAGCGTTCGCCTAACCGGATTGAACCCCCTTGCCCGGTATTCGGCATTTGCGGCGGCTGCCAAATTCAGCATATCTCCTATGAGGGACAACTGGAGGCCAAGACGGATATTGTGCGTGAGGCATTCAGCCGGTATGCGGGACGTGATGATGTGAAGTTTAAGCCGATCCTCGGGATGGAGCACCCATGGGATTACCGGAATAAAGCGCAGCTGCAGCTGAAACGGAAGGGCCATGAAGTAATCGCAGGGCTCTATGAAGCGGACAGCCATACGATCGTGGACATTAGCGGCTGCCCGATTCAGCATCCGAAGGTAAATGAAGCCGTGGAGAAGGTCAAATCCGTCCTCGAAGAATTACGGATTCCGCTTCACAAAGAGAATGGAAACAAGGACGGCGTACGGACAATTGTGGTCCGTCACGGCTTTCAATCCGGGGAACTTCAGGTGACGCTGGTCACGGCCGGAAGCAAGCTGCCGAGGCAGGACGATCTCGTTCGCATGCTGCGCCTTACCATTCCGGAGGTGAGCGGGATTTCACTCAATATCAATCCGAAGAAAACCTCGCTCATCTTCGGAGACCGGACGATCTCGCTGTGGGGAGCCGAGAGCATGCAGGAATCGCTGAGCGACCTGCAATTCTCGCTGTCGCCAAGAGCCTTCTTCCAACTGAATCCGCAGCAGACGGTCAAGCTGTACGAGTCGGTCCGGGCGGCAGCCGGATTGACGGGGAAGGAAACCGTCATCGACGCCTACTGCGGAACCGGCACGATCGGGCTGTGGCTCGCTCCTTATGCCCAAGAAGTGCGTGGGATCGAGACGATCCCTGAAGCCGTCGAGGATGCCAAGGCCAATGCGCAGCGAAACGGACGGGCTAACGCAAGCTTTCACGTCGGCCAGGCAGAGGAACTGCTGCCGCGCTGGGTCAAGGAAGGCATGAAGCCGGACGTCATCATTGCCGACCCGCCGCGTACCGGCCTGGACTCGCGCTTCCTGGAGACGGTGCTCCGCACCAAACCGAAGCGGTTTGTGTACGTATCCTGCAACCCTTCGACCTTGGCGAAAGATTGCAAGGTGCTGCTTGACGGCGGTTATGAGCTCGATTGGGTGCAGCCGGTCGACATGTTTCCCCAGACAAGCCATGTGGAGGCGGTAACGTTGTTGGTGAGGAAAGAATAGATGAGATGTGACAGTGTTGCTAAAGCGAAAAGCAGAGTTACACAGAATCATTAGTATTAAATGAAATGCACCCGTAGACGTAAAGTGCTGTGTGTTGATGATAAAGAAGGGAACGTGCGGTGCTGTTCAAGGCTCAGAATTGGTATGAGGGGGAATCTAACTTGGCTAAAGAATTGTCAACAGAACAACGTGAAGGGCTGCTCCATACATTGAAAGCTCGTTTTGAGAAAAATATGAACCGCCATCAAGGTCTGGAATGGGCTGACGTACAAGCAAAGCTTGAAGCAAATCCTGAAAAACTATGGTCACTTCATGAAATGGAGATAACTGGTGGGGAGCCGGATGTTATTGGCCATGGCAACCAGACGGGCGAATACATTTTTTATGATTGTTCAGCTGAGAGTCCAAAAGGCCGCAGAAGTATTTGTTACGACCGTGAAGCGCTGGAATCAAGGAAAGAACATAAACCGAAGAATAGTGCTGTTGAAATGGCAGCCGCCATGGGCATTGAGCTTCTAACGGAAGAACAATACCGGGACCTGCAGAAGTTTGGAAATTTCGATGTGAAAACATCGAGCTGGGTGGTAACACCTGCCAGTATTAGAAACCTCGGCGGGGCAATCTTCTGTGATCGCCGCTACGACACTGTCTTTGTGTACCACAATGGAGCGGAATCATACTATGCTGCGAGGGGATTCCGTGGCTCGCTAAGGGTCTGAATTTTATAGGGGTTTAGATAGTGTACGGAAGGACAAATAGATGAGAAGTTTTGAAGGAAATATCAAAGAGGAGCGGAAAGCTCCTCTTTTTCGTATAAAAACAAAATAACCTACCTGACGGGAGGTTTTCTGTAATATCCTTGTTTAAGCAATTGTAACACGGTTCGATCGAAATTGCCTCCAAGTTACAGATCGCGATGCCAATACCACCTACGTACGAGTATTTGAAGCAATTTACTATTAAGCCTGAACAAGAAGGAGTAGTCTCAGATGCATCGGATGTAAAGTTCAGATGGCATCGAGGGTGCAAGTTTGATGGATAAAGCCAAACTGGTCGATCGAGCAACGGGATAGGTGATCTAGACAACTCGGTCGACAACACCCCTTTTCTATGATATGGTAGCAAGTAATTAGGCATTTCGTTCCCCATGGGACGAGGTGCCTTCTCGCATATATAAAAGCTTTTTACATTAAATGTCTGTCTGGAGGTGATGCAATGGTGCTCCTGATTTCCCCGCTGCGGGGGGAGAAATCCGTAGTTCGTAATGGACGATCGATGGAGAGTGCACCCAAATAACGATAATCTGAGGAGTGTTGTTGAGATGAGAGTAAATTTACGAGTAGAAACGCGCGCTGCCATGAATAAAACCGGACTGAAGCAGCTCCGTCTTTCGGGACGAATTCCGGCAATTGTATTTGGCACAGGGGAAGATAATATGATGATTCAACTGTCCGCCAAAGAGTTCGGCAAATGGGCAAGGAACGGCAAAGGCGGAATCCTTGAGCTTCGTTTTGACGATCGGGAACCGCTTCCGGTTTTGCTGGAGTCCGTTCAGCGTGATCCAATCACTCGTGAATACATTCATATCGACTTTTTACGCATCAATATAAATGAAGTTGTACGCACGAGAGTGAATCTCGATTACATCGGCACCGCCAAGGGAGCCAAACTTGGAGGCGTCGTCCAAATCCAAAGCACGTTCATCGAAATTGAGTCCTTTCCGGACCGTATTCCCGCCACCATTCCCGTCGAAATCAGCGAACTGGAGATCGGGAATTCTTTACATGTTGGGGATCTTAAACTGCCAGAAGGGGTCGTGCCGATCTCTTCGGCAAACGAACTGCTCGTGTCGGTGGTGACACCGAAAGTCCAGTCGGAACAACCAGAGGCTATGTAACTTCTGCTGCCGGCGATTGCCTACCCGATATTCATCGGGACGCGATCGCCGGCTTTTGGCGTATAACCTTGAACAGAATCCGGAACTTTCCATCAAGAGAGACTAGGCTTGGCCGTCATTGTTATTGTACACTCAAGTCATATGAAGTGCGGCCTGCCGATTATCCGGCAGTTATATACTAAGCCAATGAAGGAAGTGTCGAACCATGAATCTAGAATCCGTTATGTCGGAGCTTGAAGTACTCGGCAAGGAACGGCTCAAGAAAATGTACCTGTCCAATGGGGCGCATGAACCGCTCTTTGGCGTGGCGACAGGCGCCATGAAGCCGATGGCCAAGAAAATTAAAATCAATCAGCCTCTGGCTGAGCAGCTTTACGCCACCGGGAACTACGACGCCATGTACTTTGCCGGCATCATTGCAGACCCTAAAGCGATGACGGCAGCGGATTTTGATCGTTGGATGGATGCGGCCTATTTTTATATGCTGTCCGATTATGTGGTTGCCGTAACCTTGGCAGAGGCGGATATTGCGCAGCAGGTTGCCGATCAATGGATCGCAAGCGGCGAGGAGCTTAGAATGTCGGCGGGGTGGAGCTGTTACTGCTGGCTGCTCGGCAGCAGACCGGATCGGGAGTTCCCGGAAAGCAAAATCTCGGCCATGCTCGAACTGGTGGAAAAGACCATTCACGAGTCTCCGGACCGAACGAAATCCGCGATGAATAATTTCATGTACACCGCAGCCGTATCCTATTTACCGCTCCATGATAAGGCGGTTGAGACCGCAAATGCCGTAGGGCCGGTAGAAATGAAACGGGACAAAAAGAGCAAGTTCCTCAACGCTTCCGAAAATATTAGAAAAGAAGTCGAGAGAGGGAAGCTTGGTTTCAAACGTAAGTATGTAAGGTGTTAAACCATTCGTTAGTTTGAATTATCGAGCCCATCCCGACGAAGACGTGGACGAATTGGTTCGATCCGAGCTTGCATCCGAAGAGGATCGGAATGTTTCGATTGGGGCGCTGATAGGGAAGAGAGAAGGCGGTTTTTAACTGCCTTCTTTTAAAGTTCCTTTTTTGGTAAAGAACCCTTTAACGAGAACGCTCCCGTGAACCAGACAGGCGCCCATGTTATACTGTGGTTGTTATTTTATCCGTTTCATTTAAGGGAGGATTGTCTTAACATGTGTTGCATCGCATTCATACGTATTCGTTAATGAGGGTACAGAACATCTAAATCCATCCATTTTCATGTAAAAATGCGAAGGATTATTTGTGCTGTGCCTTTTTCATTACTATACGAATGAATGAGGTGCTTTTTTGTGTTTAAATATAATAAAAATGATCGGGAAAAGTGGAAGAAAGTATCTAACTTTTCCGCTCAGCATCTATTAATCAGCAAAAGGCTGATTCATGATATGATCGATTTGGCCCAGATCCGCTCCACCGATACCGTTCTCGATATCGGAGCGGGGACAGGGGCATTAACCTTTCCGCTCGCAGAGAAAGCGGCACATGTGCTCGCGATTGAGACAGATCCGGGGTTTGTGGATAAACTGTTCAGCAAGATGAGAGATGGAAGCAACATTCGCGTCAAGCAATCTGATTTCCTGGAGGTTCCTCTTCCGAGAAGTCCGTTTGCCGTCGTGGCGAACATTCCGTATTCGATCACCACGCCGATCATGGCGAAGCTGCTGGATCATCCCGGCGTACCGCTGGAGCGAGCCGTGCTGCTTGTGGAAAAGGGTGCAGCCAAACGTTTTACGGCAGCGCCTGTTCAGGATTCGCGTATCTTAAGCTGGAGGATGCATTATGAAATTCGGCTCGTGCGGACCGTATCGCCTCAACATTTTGCGCCGCCTCCGCAAGTGGATTCCGCTATTCTAGCCATCAACCGGAGGAAAAAGCCGCTCATTGCCACGCAGCATCAGCCGAAGTTTACAGCGCTGGCAGCCTACGGATTGCGCGACTCGCGGCTGCCGTTATTCGCGGCTTTATTGGGCGTGTTCACGCCTCCCCAGATTACGAAGCTGGTCCGAGTGCTGGGGGTGGATCGAGAGCTCCCTATCGGCAGGCTGAACGAAGAGCAGTGGGGAACCGTCTTCCATACGATTCTCCAGCATGTGCCGTCGAATCGTTGGCCCAAATTTTCTGCAAGCTCTAAAGGCAAATCCAAGAAAAGAAAATAACACTTGATGGAGATCTCTATCGTTTCCAACACGTTCACTTTTAAAATATTCGCAAAAATCCGCTTGACCCTGACACTAGTGTCAGGGTTTACAATGAAATCGAATCGTTCATCTAGGAGGCGTAAAAGCATGAAAATCGGAGAACTTGCAGCCCGTACCGGCGTCAGCATCCGTTCGCTTCGATACTACGAACAGCAAGGATTGCTTACGCCGGTTCGCAACGAGAACGGATACCGGGAGTATTCGATGCTAGCAGAAGAACAGGTGCGCACCATCCAGTTATATTTGAATCTGGGATTGTCCACCGAGCAGATCGCCGGTTTCCTGCATTGCGTCTTGAAAAATAAAGAGGCGTTTTGCGCGGAGGTGTTCCCGATTTTTCGTCAAAAAATTGCTGAGATTGAGGCACAAATCCACCAGCTGAATCATATCAAAATGAATCTGGAGGAACGCATGCAATCGATTCTGGATGAACGAGAATCGGAAGAAGCGGAGGAATGCAAATGAGTTTACCACGAATAGATGCAGCCAGCTTTCAAAGCGCGATTAAACAGAATGGAGTCACGCTGGTTGAGTTTGGAGCCAAATGGTGCCCGCCGTGCAA
Organism: Paenibacillus sp. GM2FR; assembly: GCF_002803325.1. NCBI lineage: Bacteria > Bacillati > Bacillota > Bacilli > Caryophanales > Paenibacillaceae > Paenibacillus > Paenibacillus sp. GM2FR. Next base: position 538,678 of record NZ_MKZM01000010.1, read on the forward strand.
GGTGCTGCTTCCCATTCTGGAAGAGCTGAGTCAGGAAGAAGCGGGTCGCCTGGAAGTCTATCAGGTGGATTGTGACGAATCCCCGGAGCTTGCCGCTCAATTCGGTATTATGTCCATGCCGACGGTGATCGTGTTTCATAACGGAGAACCGGCAGACAAATTGATCGGACTTCGGCCTAAGAGTGTGTATCAAGCGGCGCTAGGCCGCTATGTATCACAGAATTGAATATAGATGAATGAGCAAAAACGCCTCTGATGTTTCATGACACAGGGGCGTTTTCTATTGATGTAGAGGGCATTATGCGCCGTATATCGAATTCTTATACAGCAACCGTAATAAGCAGCCGAAGGAGATATTTTCATGAGATCAAGAAGGAAAATCGTTTCTCTTCTGACCATCATCGTACTAAGCTGTCTTGCCATGAGTTTGGTAGACGCGGTGATCCGTCCGGATTATGCCGTCAAATCCGCCATCAAAATCATTCTCTTTCTGACATTGCCGATTGGCTACGCCCTGATCGCCGGCGGGGTACCGTTTCGCAGGCTGTTCACCTTCGAGAAAAAGGGCCTCCTGATGTCCCTTCTTCTGGGATTCGGCGTATTCACTCTCATACTCGGCGGATATTTTTTGTTGAGTCCTTTATTGAATTTCACCAACGTAACAGGGGCTTTGCAGGACAATATGGGAGTGAATGCGGGGAACTTTGTGTTTGTAGCCCTTTACATATCGATTGCGAATTCACTGCTGGAGGAGTTCTTTTTCCGTGGCTTTGCCTTTTTCACGCTGAAGGAGCAGGTCGGACGACGGTTTGCTTATCTATTCAGTGCCGGGGCCTTTGCTGTGTACCATATAGCGATGATGTCCAGCTGGTTCTCCGTAGGACTATTCCTGTTGTTAATCGCGGGTCTGGTTGTCGCGGGACTGCTGTTTAACTGGTTGAATGAGCGCAGCGGCAATATTTATGCGTCCTGGATGGTCCATATGTTTGCTAATCTTGCTATCAACACGATCGGATTTATGCTGTTCGGGATCATCTGATCATAGGATTTGTTTGCGGATAAATATATGCTTGGCAACGCGATGGAATTTTGAAGGAGGCGTTTTAATTGACAACAGAGATCTTTTTCTCAACCAAGCCCATCGGCCATGTAACGGATGAACAGCTTCAAACCATGCTGAACAGGCACCATCTAGGGAACCTCGTTTCTGCTGAGAAAACGTCTAAGGGAGTAGGAAATCAGACGTTGTTCATTCACTCGAGCAAAGGAAGCTATGTATTGAAGGGAAATCCCATTTATGAAGGGCAGTTCGCAGAAGAGAAATTTTATACGGACTCTTTGCAGGAATATACATCACTGCCTTTATCGACCCCATATCTGCTGGATGAATCCGGCGATATTTTCGGCTGGAGCTACGCGATCATGCCCCGTCTTCATGGCGTACATATGAATGATTCACCATTTAGAAAAGGGCTTGGTGCAGCGGATCGAATCGATATTGCCTCTTCAGCAGCCAACATGTTAAATGAAATGCACGGCTGGAAAGTGGAGCAGTATGGCGAGCTCGACCCGAAAACGCAAAGGATTCGCCCGTTTGAGGGATCTTATAAAGCGTGGCTCTACCATCGAATTCGGTTTTGGTTGCAGGATGCCAAACAATATTCCCAGATCACTCCAGCCGATACGGAATGGGTTGAAGGGGTGCTGCGTGACTCGGCGGATGCGTTCGATAAGCTTTGCTCACCCACTTTTGTTATGGGGGATTTCAAGGCAGACAATATGCTGGTAGCGTATGATACGGTTTGTCAGGAGTGGCGAATCAGCGGCATTTTTGATTTTACGACCGGATATTTTGGGGATGGAGTAGCGGATTTGCCCAAGATGGTGATTATGTATTGGGATTTTGAGGAACAGGAAGTAGCTCGGCATTTTATACAGATGTACTTACAGGGCTCTGCAATTAAGGAAGGCTTTGTTGATCGATTTAGGGTGCATATGCTCCATCAGCGTATATTGGATTGGGGATGTGCCAAAGCGATGGGTGCAGTCACTTGGGATCCGCAGCTTGCCTTTTCCTAATGGGCAAAAGATTATGTTTATGCAATGGACTACTTGAAATAATATATGCTTGTGGAATTCCGGATTGACCTTCACATGATGTGATGGTTTACAATGCGGTTAACCGAGTGAAAAAGGAGCTGCTTCGTGTGCATATTAGTGAATTGTCACGTACAACGGGCGTAAGTTTGCGTTCCTTGCGTTATTACGAGGAGAAGGAACTATTGTCTCCGGTTCGTCAGGATAACGGCTATCGTGAATATAGGGAGACGGATATTGAGCGGGTTCGGCTGATCCAGATGTATTTTAGCCTGGGATTGACGGTGAAGGAGATTATGAGTTTTTTCCAATGCGCATTTGATGAGCAGCTCAAAATCGAATGTCTCCCGAATGCGGTTGAGGTGGGTAAGCGGAAGCTGGATGAAATCCAGCTGCAGATCGAGCTGCTGAAACAGGCGGAAATCCATTTGCAGGAGAACATTACGGCATGGGAAGCTATTTTAGACAAGGGGGATCGGGATCATGAACAAGGCTGACGGACAGGCAGTGAAGCGAGTTGCTATCGTGACGGGGGGCAACCGCGGAATTGGAAAAGAGATTGCAAGGCAGCTTGCTGCCAAAGGACTTCAAGTGATCATTACATCCCGGGACGAGGGGAAGGGGGGGTTAGCTGTCCAAGAATTGCTTGCGGACGGGCTCCATGTAAAGTTGCACGTGGCGGATGTCCATGAAATCAACGATGTGGCGCGGATGATGGAGCGAATACAGTCAGACTACGGCCGCCTTGATGTTCTGGTGAACAATGCCGGGATTATTTTGGACCGGGGGGTTTCTGTGCTGGAGGTAGAGGAGTCGGTGGTGCGCGCAACGCTGGAGACGAATTTTTTTGGTGCTTTGCGAATGACGCAGGCGTCGATTCCTCTGATGAAGCTGCATCATTACGGGCGTATCGTAAACATCTCTTCCGGTCTGGGAGCCTTCGAATTGATGCAGGCGGGTTACGGTTTAAAAGAGTCATCCTCGGCTTATCGCATCTCCAAAACGATGCTGAATGCGTTAACCTGCCTCGTTTCACAGGATGCAGCCGGTACCGGCATAAAGGTAAACGCGGTATGCCCGGGCCGGGTTCAGACCGATATGGGCGGGGCGGATGCTCCGTTAACCGTTGCCGAAGGGGCTGATACAGCTGTTTGGCTGGCGACGATGGAGGATGATGGACCGAGCGGGGAGTATTTTCGAGAGCGGCAGCGAATCGCTTGGTGATGTCGGGAAGTTTTCGCCATGCAGGGGATGGCGCTTATTGTTTAATTTACCGATGATGACGCTGCTAATGATTAGCAGTATAAAAATACTCTGAAAAAGCCCCTTTTCGAAGATGCTGATGTATAATAATCGGTATCAGGAGGTGCAGAGTATGAGTGATATCAACATTTTTGGCCATCAGGCTTTGTTTGAACATGTCTACAAAAGTGCTCCAATTGGCATTGCCCTGGTTACGATAGATGGAAATTGGATCAGCGTAAATCCTGCGGCTTGCAAAATGTTTGGCTTCACGGCAGAAGAATTGATGGCACAGCCGGCAACCGATTATATTTATTCTGATTGCATTCACAATAAAGATAAGCTGTTTCAGTCTTTGGACGGGACGTCCTCAACCATTGCGGTGGAAAAACAATTCGTACATAGAGACGGCCATGGCATCTGGGCATCGATGCATGTTTCTCTAGTTCGTGACGAAAAGGATCAAACCCCTTTATTTTTCATTTCGCAAATTGTTGATATTACCAAAAGCAAGGTAGCCGAGCAAAAGCTCCAAGAGAGCATTGAACGCTACACTTCGCTGAAGAAGTATAACCATGATGCGATCATCTCCTTCAATCTGGAGGGAGGGATCATTAACGGGAACCAGATGGCAGAGCAGCTGACTGGTTTTAAGATTCCGGAGTTAATTGGAACCAAGATTTCGAATTTGATCGGTAAAGGTAATCTTGCCCGTATACTCTCTCCTACAGCCGATTTCGTTGCTGTCGAGAAAGCTATAAACGTTATCCATCACAAAGACGGACATACGGTTGAAGTACTCGCTACACTGGCACCCATTGTCATTCATAACAAGAATGTGGGTTTCTACATTATTGCCAAGGACATGACAGAGCAGAAGAGGCTCATCATCGAGAAGGAAGCAGCCGAGAAAACGAATAATGCCAAAAGCGAGTTTCTGGCGATGATGAGCCATGAGATCCGTACGCCGATGAATGGTGTGATCGGGATGACGGACCTGATACTTGAGACAGAGCTTGATGAGGAGCAGCGGGACTATGTACAGATCATTAAGAAAAGTGGGACAACCCTTCTGAACATCATCAATGATATTTTGGATTTTTCAAAAATCGAATCGGGCAGAACGGAGCTGATGGAGGAAACATTTAACTTAAGGACAGCTTTGTCCGAGACATTAAATCTGATTCTTCCGAAGGCGCTGGAGAAAAATATTGAGGTAACCACATCCGTTGCTTCGGACGTTCCGAATCAGGTTTACGGAGATGTGACGAAGCTGAGGCAGATCTTAATGAACCTGCTTAGTAATGCGATTAAATTTACGCCTAATGGAGCCGTCTCCATCTCTGTGCAGTGTGTCGAGAACGAGGGAAACTCGGCCCTTATCCAATTCTCCGTTACGGATACGGGCATAGGCGTGCCGAGTGAGAAGGTTGCGCAGCTATTTGAACCTTTTTATCAAGTGGACCACTATATGACCCGCCAGGTTGAAGGAACGGGGCTGGGGCTGGCGATCTGCAAAAAACTCGTTCAGTTGATGGGCGGAGATATCTGGTATGAGAAGAATCCGAACCAGTCGGGGTCTGTCTTTACGTTTACGGTTGATTTTTCGTTTAAGTCGAATGATGGCAATCAACAGGAGAATGGGGCCGTTCACGAGATTCACTCCTCAGGGAACGATCTGAAAATTTTGATTGCCGAGGATAATGAGGTGAACCAGTTAGTCCTCAAGAAAATGATTGAGAAGCTGGGATACAATTCGACCACCGTCCAGAATGGACTCGAGGCGGTTGAAGCCTTCGAGCGTAATTCGTATGACATCGTGTTCATGGACATTTCGATGCCCTTCATGGATGGAACGGAAGCGGCCCGGCTCATTAAAGAATCGGCATCGTCCGAAAAACAGCCCTATATCGTGGCGGTCACGGCCCATGCGATCAAGGGCGATCGCGAGAAATATTTAGGGATGGGCATGGATGAGTATGTAAGCAAGCCTGTCAGCATGAATGTGATCTCGGACATTATCGATAAGTATCTGGCTGAGCGAGATAGGTCTCAAGCCTAAACAGATGAAAGCTCAGGTGATGTCACTTGAGCTTTTGTTCATTCTAATTATAGGAACCACATCGCATCCAGTTTGCAGCTGCTCATCTGCCGTCGCGTATATGAGGGTTGCAGCCGTAGTGAATGCAAAACGGCCTGCGGGAAGAATCCCGACAGGCCGTTAATGTTATAAAGGGTTTCCTAAGAAGCGCTACCGGTTACACTGCTTCCGCTTTTCGTAAGATTGTAGGTGATAACCTCACCGCTCCAGAAATGGAACTTGAGGATCACTTCCCCGTCTCTGACCTCATTGAAAAAGGTAGGCTTGAGCTTGATTTCACCGGTCGAGTAGGAAGGGGAAAACGTATATTCAAACTCTTTGAAGGAGGTCCAGTCCTGCGGTCCCGCATTGCCTCCCGTCGCGTATACCGCCTCCATCGTGGCTAGCTGATCTCCGTTGAATGTCGTTGGAATACTGAACGAATCGGTTGTACCCTGCGTGTCACGCAGCTCAGGCTTATCATGGAAAATGACCCTGAAATTCCAGTCCGCACCGCGGTTGAATTTGGCCGTCAATACAGCATTCACGCCGAATTGGCCGGATGAAGTCAGTCTGGACAGCAGGCTGGATGTAAACGTGATCGCATTTCCGTTAAGCGTATAATCCTGCCCGGCAACTAGCCGTTGTCCGTTTGTACGGACTTCGGTTAACGTGTTGCCGTTTAAGTTCAAAGAGATGCTTTTATCCTGGACGGCAGCTCCTTTCTTCACAAAAACCAGATCGGTGTCAGCCGTGGAAGAGCGCCCGCTCCAGCCTGCCTTCATGATGTTGTACATCTCCGGGTCGGCCCAGGTAAAAGCGGTTCGCTTAAAGTGCTGACCGTTGTCCCATAACATATGGGTAATGTTCTTCTGTTTCAGATAATAGGTTAGATATTCGAAGAATTTCAGTTTCTCCCCCTGCTCAATGACTCCGGTGCTCTGATCGAAGCCGAGCAATCCGTATTCGCCCAGGATGACGGGAATTCCTTTGGCGATAAAGGTGTTATACACATTGTTAAACGTTTGATCGATATCGTTCCGGGTATCCGTCTCAAAACGGGTATAACCCGCGATGTTCACACTGAACGGCCAAAATCCATAATAGTGGACTGTGGCAATAAGATTGGTGTCATTCAGCTTAGTCATGGTGTTGTACAGCTCATTCATTCTGGTTTGAGTCGGTGATGCTTCCAAGGTAGATAGCACCAACGGTCGAGTTGCGTTACGCGCTCCAGAGCCGCGGACGATCCGATGGAACGACGTATGAAGTTCATCCAGCAACTGAAAGGCTTTGGACTCGTCGGTGGTCCCGCCATCCGAGAAGCGGGGTTCATTAACGCTTTCAAACATCAATTTGTTGGAATGCTTCCGGAAGCGTTGGGCAACTTGAGTCCACACGGCGTTGTACTTGGCAACGACCTCGCTGCGGTTGTTCTCCATATGGCTGATCCACAGCCAGGAATCGTGATGGGCATTGATCATGACGTACAGATCGGCGTCCAGCGCCCAATCGACAACCTCTTCGACCCGGTCCATGTAAGCAGCGTCGATGGTATAGTTCGGCCCGCTTCCGATATGGTTGCTCCAGGTTACCGGAATGCGGATGCTTTTATAACCCTGTGCCGCGATTTGTTCGATCAGGGCTTTGGTGATGCGCGGATTTCCCCATGCTGTTTCGTCAGCCCCAACGGCATCCAGCGAATTGCCAAGGTTCCAGCCGGGCTGCATATCATTGACGTAGGCTTGGGGACCACTGCTAAAAGGTCTTGCATGTTCTTTTTTTTGCTGCGGATGCGGAAGATGGGAATAGCGAGATGACCACAGCAGCGATGAGGGCCAAGAAACATAGGGATCGCTTATTCAGATTTATCATTAGCATCTCCTTTGTCATGAAATTATAAAGTGATGGTTTAACTAGAGTGACTCCGTGTGAGGTATCTATCGGTTGTTGAGGTTCTAGCTGTCATGAGCGGATTTTAAGGGTAGACATTCACCTCCAATCGTTTATTGAAAGCGCTTTCTAATTTATAAATTATCATATTTTTCCATATATAAGTACCCGGATAATTCATCCTAAAATCATGTGAAAATTAGTTATAAGGGTACAGGTAGTTCCAGAATGGGGCTTGATGGAGGAAGGGATAAAAAAAGAGCTGTGCCTCATGGTCAAAATTGACCGGAGGAACAGCTCTTTATGTTAGAGATGATTGATATGTTACCTTCGACTAAGGTTTTTTAATTAAAACAAGTGTTTTGGATGCTTCGGATAAAGGTGTTGCGGATGGAGCACTCGAAGCGATTTTCTTATCTTTGGACAGTACGGACAGGACATATACGGCGTAATCCGTATTGTCTTTAATGTCTTTACCGAAGGCATCTTTAGTAGGGATATCAATCAGGGTCGAGATATCTTTGCCATCGGGTTTTATTGTTGCGTTCTTATCCTCTTTGGCAGCGGCGTCCGCTGCTGCTTTAAGATTGAAGGTCTTGATGTTATCTTTCTCTACAAATAATAGGCGGTAAGCCGTAATGCTGCGCTCATCGATTGCCCTCTTGAAATCGACTTGAAGCTTCCCGCTTGCATCCAGCTTGGCTGCAACGCCCGTTGCTCGGGTCGGGTTCGGGATTTCGAACTCCGAAGAAGAATTGGAGATGTTGTTGTTGGTAGAAACGGTGCCATCAGCTACAGCAAGGATGTAAACTCTATATTTCGTACCAGTTACGATAGCTGCACCGTTGACATCTGCTAAACCTGCGGACAATTTGTGCTCGATTCTGTTAGGAGATGGACCTACCTTCGTATACAAATGTTCTTTGGTGATTTTGTTGGCATCGTCTAATCCAAAACTCTGGTTAGCCGGTACCACCATGATTCGGTATTCTTTAACACTTCCTGATGAAGGATTGAATTTGACAACAATGTCGCTGCTGTTACCGTTGGTGCTTTCAATCCCGGCATACACATCCGAAGGAACCGTTACAGCGGTACCTGTAAGCTTAATCGGCGCAGATGGTGCCGACAGGGCACTGTTTATTGAACCATTGTTGCTTACGGACAATACGAATACTTGATAGTCCACCAAATTACGAATCGGCTGACCTTCGACGTCGTTTATTCCAGATCTCAGAACGTTATCGAAAATGCTGCCGACCGGTACACTATCGTAGTTGCCAGAACGTACACTATTAGCTTGATTTAAATTAAAGTTAGCAGCGTTGCCTTGTTTCACGACCATGATCCGATACTCTCTAATGTTGGTTTCATTGGCAGCCTTGGTAAACGATACTTTCAAGTCGCTTGCGTTATTATTGTCGCCTGCATCAGCAGCCGTAACGCCCTTTACCGCTTCTACCTGGGTCACGCCTTGAATGGTAACGGCATTAGAAACCGATGAAAGAGCATTGCTGTAATTCGAATAGCTGTTGCCTCTAGATAAGACGTACACGCGGTAGCTTGAACCTCTTTGAATGAGATCCCCATCGCTATCCCGGGTTGTGTTGGCCAAATCCCGAGTGATGGCGCCGCCGGTTTTGTTAACCGTGGTGTAATACGCGTTGTTGTAAGCTTGCGACACGTTCAGGCTTTTGTTTGATTTCACGACGAGAATCCGGTAATGATCGATGTAGCTTTCGCCATAAGCGGGACTGAAGGCGACTCTCAGATCGCTTCCGTTTCCGTTGTTGCCGTTCAGTGTCAAAGTTGGCGTAGAAACAGGGTTTACGTTCTGATTGTTGTTCCCAAGCGTAATGGATGCATAATCGGACAATGCACTGTTATTGCCCGAATATCCTACCGATAGGACATATACGCGATAGCTGACGCCATTGCGAATCAGCTGTCCGTCGATATCGCGGCTGCCGGAATTCAGTACTTGCGTCATGTAATTGCTGCTGCTGTTGTTTTTGCTGATTTGCGTATAATAATAGCTGTTTAAGTTGGTTGCTCTGTACAGGTCAAAATAACTATCGGATGATTTTACGACGAATACCTGGTAATGGCTAATATTCGATTGATCGGACGGACGATAGAATGACACCTGCAGGTCACGTCCGTCATTGTAGTTGTTCACGTCGGTAACGGACAGACTGGTAACCGCGCCAACATTGTAGCTGGAACTCAAGATAATGGAGCTCGAAGGAGCAGACAGCACGTTGTTATTGGAGTTGTTGCTGTCCACGGCCATGACGAATACGCGATAGTATACGCCGTTGCGAATCGTTGCTCCATCCACGTCTCTAGCGCCCGATGACAGCGTCAGGTTAGTGATGTTATTGCCGGTTTTGTTGACATGGGTATAGTAATTATAGCTGGAAGCTGTATTGGCTTTGCTTAAGTTGAAGCTGTTATAATTGCTGTCCTTTACGACAAAGACACGATAAGAGTGGATGTTGGATTCGTTGGAAACCTTGTTAAAGCTTACGCGAAGATCGCGGCCATCACCAGCATCACCGATATCCGTCACCTGCGTAATGAAAGGAACCGTTGAATTACCCGTGCTGAGGGTGATGGAAGACGAACCTGAAGACAGGTTGCTTGCAAGCACGCTCTCATTGCTGCTCACAGACTGGACGAACACGGTGTAAGCGACTCCGCTCCGGATGAGCTCGCCTGACGTATCGCGAGCGGAAGAACTCAGCGTCGTGGACAGCGTTGTATTCGTCGTACTGGTTTTGCTCACCGTCGTGTAATTTTGGCTTTGAACAGATTTGGCAGCCGCCAGATTAAACTTGGCAGCATCCTTCGTTTTTACCGCAAACACGCGATAGTTGGTTACATTGCTCTCATTCTGAGCACGCGTGAAGCTGACCTGCAGATCACGGCCATCGCCGTAGTCGCTCACATCGCTCGCTTTCACGTTGGTTGCTCCGTTCACCGAATTGGTGTTGGTCAGCGTCAATGACGGCGAAGCCGAGGAAAGGGCATATGTGCCACCTGTTTTGCTGACTGCCAATACGTAGGCTTTATAAGCCTGGTTATCGCGGATCGGGTCGTTATCAACATCTCTTGAGCCCGACGTGAGGGTCAGCGTCGGATCCGAGCCGGACGGGTACACCGATGTGTAAGCTGCGGAGGACACGCGCTGTGCCTCTGATTGGTTTAACGTCTTGGACTGCTTCACAATCAGCACGCGGTAATGTGAAATTAAAGATTCGGTCGACGATTTGGAGAAGCTGACCTGCAGATCGCGGCCGTCGCCGGCATTGCCGATGTCCCGAAGGGTCACATAATTCACCGGTACGATCCCGGTATTATTTCCGCCGCCGCCTGAATTGTTCGTTGTTTTGACGGTGACCGTTTTTGTTTTGGAATTCCAGCCGATTTTTTGGCCGAGGGCTTCACTTACAAAGCGTACCGGCACCATGGTATTGCCTTTTAAGTTTTTCGCTGGAACATCCAGCGCTACCGTCTTGTTATTGATGGTGGCCGTCTTGGAGTTGATTTTTAGAATGACGGTTGTGCCATCCTTGGTCGCTGTGACGGTTTTCGTTTTTTGATTCCATTTGACCGATGCATCCAAGGCTTCGAAAATGGATCTCATCGGAAGCATGACCCGTCCTTGAATCATGACAGGTGCTTGAGGCGTATACAGCTTGACGCCGTCAATCAAGACGCTGATGTTCACTGCCGCCTGTGCCTGCGATTGGAATGTCATGGGGATTAACAGTATAGCTGCTAGCAAGGCAGTCCATATTCTTTTCACACACTCAACCTCCTGGAATTTAGCTTTGTTATTATTTTCCTCTACAATATGACGCATTGGCATGGAATAAAGTTTCAACTATAACATCGGCAATCCGAAAATATTTTTTAGTACCTGATCATAAATAAGGGAAGAAACAGCGAGTATTCGCCGTCTCTTCCCTAACTGATGTTGATCAATATTGTTTAATTGTGTCGGTGCCGCCTAGGATCGACCGGGTCACTGCATCATATATATTCGGCGGGTACTCGGCGATGCGGTGGCATAAGTAAAGGAACCATTCTTCACCATAAGTTAGATAAATTCGAGTAGGAAAGCCGTCATCTTTTAATTGTCTGGACAGGTCCGGACGTATGCCGTACAGCATTTCAATCTCGACAGCCGATTCGCGATACGTTTCGTTGCTTGTGATATGCCGCAGGATCGTTTCATCATGGGTGGCGACCGATACTTGCCTGCCTGCTTGAATGCATAAATCGACCAGTTGAATATACCTTGAAGTCAGGGCCTCGGAACGGGGAATATAGTCCCCCTCTTGTTCTTGATAGGCGCCTTTTACGATGCGGATCGTGCCGGAGCGGTAGGTAAGAATCCTTTCGAGATCTTCCAGGGTCCGGGGAAGCTGGGCTTGCAGCGTGATGCCGACATTCGTGAATCGGACCGATATTTTTCTGTGAAGTGCAAGGATGGCATCCGTTTTGGCCGATTCCTCCATGCTGATGACCAGCTCCAATCCAGCTTTCTCGGCTTCGCCAGCCAGCCCATGAAGATGCCGATATGCCAAATCCTCGTCTACCGATAATCCGATATGGGAAAGATCGAGCGAAACTCGGGTTCCCGGCCTGCCATTCGAACTGGCCTCAATTAACCGGGAGAACTCCAGGAAGGCCCGTGTACATTCCGTTTCGGTCAAGGTGTTCTCCCCGATATATTCCAGCGAAGTCCGGTAACCTTTTGTATTTAGTAAATCTCGGCATAACAAACCTTGTTCCAGCACGTCACCTGTGACAAAACGCTGAGCTGCACGCAGCAGTATGGGGTACAATTCGGCGGATTGCTGGACATATTGTTTGAGTTGGATATGACGTGCGACAGACTTTAAAGCATCGGCAAAAGCCAGTTCCGATAATGAATCGTTCATGTTTAAAACACCTCGCATAATTTTGATCTTCCGTGATTCTATCAACGTTTAAGCGAGGCGGTCTTGTATAAAATTGCGGTTTGTTTACGATGACGCTGCTTTTGCATACCGAAGAGGCGTTGTGCCAACGCAGCCGGAAAAAGCTCTAGTGAAATGGCTTTGATCGTAAAACCCGGAATCCGAAGCAACGTCGGCGATGGCTTTTCCTTGTAGCAGCTGCTCTTTCGCGTAATTGATGCGCAATAAATTCTGGTAGGCGTGGGGTGCAAGATGATAGGTTTCCGCAAACAAACGGATCAGATGGAATTTGCTGATTCCGGAGATGTCCTGCAGAATATTTAGTGTAATGCGATCTTTGAAATGATCGTCCAAATACTGCTTCACTCGCAGAATAGCCGGGGATGTATGAACGTTGCCACTTGATGCCCAAGCGGCTTCCTCTTGAAGGAGGCCCGTCTCCCTCATTAATGCCATAAGCATGGACTCCACTTCCAGGGGAGTGGCATTTTGCTGAAGCAGTGTCCTGCAGGAACGGATCAGATGCCGGGACCGTTCGTTTTGATATTTCGGATGCAGGATGGGCATATGGGGTTGATGGGAATCATGATCCGAAGGGGTTTGACCAAGCCAACGGGGATGGATAAAAATCATCGTATACTTCCAGTCGGCGGGATTCTCGGGATGGCAAGCGTGAGGGAGCAGCGGCGGAAAATAAACCATTTGCCCCTGTGCAGCCTCGAACCGTTTCCCAGCCGACCATATGCGGGTGGCTCCCTTTTCAATGAGGCCAATGGAAATTTCTTCGTGAAAATGCTTTTTATATGAAAGATTGTCTACAGTATCGCATTGTTTGATTTCGAGAAACGGCAGGTCAGGGTCACGCAAAAAAATAATACCGGTCATTTCCGTCATTCCTTTCCTTCAACCATCCATAGATTCATTATAAGGAAGGCGTTATGTTTGTTCAAAGATCGCGTCTGCCTTTGTATATAACTTTACAGAAATATAACTGTACAGTAATATAATAAACATGTTGAACGATAACCTTTTTGAAGTATTGGCAGAACCGAACCGCAGGACGATATTGGACTACCTGCGCGTGAAAGAATGCACGGTGGGCGAGATGGTGGATCTCATGCAGCTCAGTCAACCAGGCGTGTCCAAACATTTACGCATCTTGAGGGAGGCTGGTCTGGTCTCGCTGCGGAAAGAAGCACAAAGGCATGTGTACAGCCTGAATGCCAAGCCTCTGGAGGAGATCCACGACTGGCTGATGCCCTACCGGCAGTTCTGGACGAACAAGCTGGATCATCTGGAGAGGCTGCTGGATGAGGATGAAACTCCTTAAGCATCGTTTTGTAGTTTGATTTGGAAGATCCATTGAGTAAAACAATTCTAAGGAGTGGGAAAAATGCTGGCTGTTGTACAGCAAGACGAGTTTGGAACGACCGTTCGATTTGAACGCCGTCTGAAGCATTCGGTTGAGAAGGTATGGTCCTATCTGACGGATAACGACAAGCTGACGCAGTGGTTCTCGGAGCTTAAGGTGGAAGATTTGCGCCAAGGCGGGAGAATGACATTTGACATGCAGGACGGAACGTTCGAAGAATTTGAAATTACGGATTATCGAGAGTTATCGGTATTGGAATACACGTGGGGAGAGGACCGGGTGCGTTTTGAGCTGCATCCAGAGGCCGAAGGGTGTCGTCTTGTGCTGATCGAGACGATAACCAACATTACGGATCATACACCGAAGGATATTGCCGGTTGGGACGTATGTCTGGACGTCATTGAAGCACTGCTGGAGGGCAGGACGCTGGAATCGCGCAAGGATGCCTGGTTCGAAAAATACGAGCAATACGTTCAAGTATTTGAACACTTGCCCCGCGCATAACAATCTGCTTCGACCCAGTATGTAAACATGCCGGATCGGAGCTTTTTTATTGGAAGATGGATGAAATGCATCTATAATCGGGTTAGGGATATATTCCCATATGGAAACCGCTTGGGTGGAGGGGTTAAAATGCCGGATTACACGGTACACATCTTGCAGCTTAGGGAAGATAACTATCATAACGGGCTAAAACTGGGTCGCTGTCTGCGAAATCAACCGATATTAAAAGCATTCGAAGCGATCACCAAGTCGGAGATCGACACGGAACAACTGAAGAGCATTTATAATGAGTTTGCCCCGCAGCTGCTATCGGAGCTTGAAGGACTGGCGGAAGGCTTGGAAATGCCGATTCCCAAAGCGGCGGCTCTCCTAGGGGGATACGACGTTCCGAAGATTGCGGCCATGGGCTGTTCGGCGATGATTACCCCTTCGTATTACGTAAGAAATTACGATTTTACGCCTGCGTTTTACGATGGTTATTTTACTATGGCTCAAGCCGATCAAGGCTTAGCGAGCGCAGGCTATAATTTGCAGGCGCTGGGCCGGCACGACGGGGTAAATGAAAAAGGGCTCGCTGCCGGGCTGCATTTTGTTAGCTTTGACGGATACCAGACGGGTCTGTCACCATGGATCAGCGTTCGGATGATATTGGAATCATGTGCTACCGTAGAAGAAGCGTCTTACATGCTGCGCCATATACCCCATGCGGCTTGTTATAACTTTTCAATCGGGGATGCAGGGGGGAACACGGGCGTTGTGGAAGCAAGCCCGGATCAAGTGATCACCCGTGCTGGTGAGGAGGCGGCAATCGCCTGCGTTAACCATTATGAAGCGTTGACGGGTAAAAACAGGCCTTCCATCGAGCATTCCCTTCGGCGTAAACGTTACATCGATAGCCTGGATGCTGAACAGTTAACCCAAACCGAGGCTTTCGGTTTATTTAAGGAGCATAAGTCCCCGTTATTTTTTACGGATTACGACGATTTGTTCGGAACGCTGCATACCTTTTCGTACTCCTTCGAAGAAGGAAGAGTCATGACTTCGCTTGCTCAAGGCAGCGTGCTTGATTTCTCGTTCAGGGATTGGGCCCGGGGCCATGATATCCAGGAAGCGGCGTTGACAGGGCATATCGATTGAGGATGAACGGGGTATTTAAAGCCCGTAAAGCAGGGCTAACGATGGGCGTAGTCGCGTTATTGTTATGTATCATGCTGCCTGGCGCAGGGAAAGTCCATGAGGAAATAACGCTCCATAACGAGATCAATTCCCCTTTTTTGTACCGGATCATCATGTCATTTGGCATGTCCAAAGACGATGTTGACAGCCAATTCGGCAAACCGGACATCGTAAGAAAAGAACAGGATTATACGTATGAAATACGCGAAATGGCGGATGGCAGCAAACTGGTTTCGTTCTTTCATCCCCAAGGAGGTTATCTCCTGGATCAGTGGCGGCTTAGCCGCCTGCCGGAACGGAGCGAGTTTGAAGCATTGGTTCCAGGAGAAACGCATGCTCTTGACGTCAAACGGATTGACCCCTATTTTAAGCTTATGACCGATCAGACTCAAGAAACAGCAACAAGCGAACATCGTCTCCGGGATTCCGGATTAGCCACGATTCAATACAAGAAGTCGAGAGACAGATGGATCGTGGATTCGATCCAGTACATGGACCAGGACCCTTCGGGATTTGTATCCAAGTTGCGTGCGGAGGACCGGGCAGCCTTCTGGACTTCGTAAGCTGCTCGACAATTTGAATAAAACCATCAGTGAAGCGCTTCTTCCCAGATGAAGAAGTGCTTTTTTTGTGCTGCTTGGCTATTTCGAATTTGGAACATTCTGTGACATCGTCATCGCTGGGAATGCAACGTTTTCTTTAGCCGATTTGTTTATGCTACACTTGTTCACAGGACGATTTCGTTGAATGAACGTAAGAAAATAAGGAGTCTAACAACGGAGAATGCACAAATGCATGCGAGACATAGCCTCATGGCTACGACAGATGCCGAAGGGTATCCATATAAGCGGTGAACAGCCCTACGGCTATAGCGCAGGATAAGCCGCTTTGGGGCTACAAAAAGATTACAAACCGATTCAAGCCGAAATTGCAACCATGAGTTGGGAGTGGAGTAAACATGGCTTTTGTGAGCATGAAGGATGAATATAAGCGCTACCGGATGGGAGAGACCACCATTGTAGCCAATGATGGAATCAACCTGGAGATCGAACAAGGCGAGTTTGCGATCATTGTCGGTCCTAGCGGCGCAGGCAAATCCACGGTGCTGAATATATTGGGCGGCATGGATACCGCGGATGAGGGACAAGTGCTGGTGGATGGAACGGATATTGCCAGGTTTAACAGCAAGGAGTTGACCGGCTATCGGCGCAATGACGTCGGCTTTGTGTTTCAATTCTATAATCTGGTTCCCAATCTGACGACAAAAGAGAATGTGGAACTGGCTTCGCAGATTTCTCCCCGGGCTTTGGACGCGGAGCAAGTGTTGCGGGATGTCGGCCTGGGTAATCGTCTGAACAATTTTCCTGCACAGCTCTCCGGCGGGGAACAGCAGCGGGTAGCGATTGCCAGGGCGCTCGCCAAGCAGCCGAAGCTGCTTCTCTGCGATGAACCTACGGGTGCGCTTGATTACCATACGGGGAAACAGGTGCTGAAGCTGCTCCAAGACACCTGCCGCCATACCGGAACGACGGTTATCGTCATTACGCATAATTCTGCCCTGACGCCGATGGCGAATCGGGTCATTGAGATCAACAATGCCAAGGTTCGGAATACGGTTTTGAATCCGAACCCCGTTTCTGTGGACAACATCGAGTGGTAGGGAGATACATATCATGAAGAAAAGAGCGTTGTGGACTGATATTTTCCGGGAAATATCGCGGACAAAAGCGCGGTTTCTGTCCATTTTTGCCATCATTATGCTCGGCGTCGGTTTTTTTGCTGGGATCAAAGCCACAGGTCCTGATATGCTGGATACAGCGGATCATTACTATAGCGACTTAAAGCTGATGGATCTTAAGGTTCAGTCCACCTTGGGTCTCGAACAAAGCGATATAGAAAAGCTGAAGCAGGTTGCCGACGTGGATGTGGTCCAGCCCGGCTACAGCTCGGACGTTTTCCTCGGTGACAGCGGCCGGATCGCGAAGATACTCTCCTATGACCCAGGAAATAATCTGAATCAATATGTGCTCACAGAAGGCCGAATGCCGGAAGCCGCGGGTGAAATCGTCATCGACGCGGGAGACCGCGGAAACGAATTTAAACTGGGGGATCAGATTACCTTCACCAATCCGGACCACGGAGTCAACCTCAAGACAACATTTGATCACCTCACATACACGGTCGTGGGGAGGGCGAAGAGCCCGCTGTTCATCAGCAGCATGAGTCGGGGAACGAGCGGCATCGGCAAAGGGACGGCGGATGTGTTCGCCGTTATACCGGAGAAGGATTTTAAACTATCTGTATATACGGAAGCCTACCTGACCTTCCAAGACACCGCTGGATTAGCTCCTTATACGTCTGAGTATGACGAGAAGATCCAACGGCATAAGGAAGCGTTAGAACTGGCACTGGAGACTATGCCGCAGGAGCGGCTGGCTGAGATTCGTGCCGACGGTCAGAAGAAGCTGGATGAGGCCGTGGACAAGATCGAGGATGCCAAGAAACAGCTGGCCGATGCGGAGCAAGAGTTAATGGAAGCGAAGATCAAGCTGAATGAAGGCGAGCAATCCTACCGCGATGGCGTGAATAAACTTCAAACCGAACTGGCACAGGGACAAGCCAAGCTGGATTCCGCGGCAAAAAAACTTGCGCAAGGCAGAGCGGAGCTGAAGCGGAATCAGCAGCAGTTGGAGCAAGGACGGTCCCAGCTTAAGACGGGTCAAAGTCAACTGGATCAACAGAAGTCGGAGCTTGCGCCAAAGCTGGCACAAGGGGAGCAATTGGCGAAGGCGCTGCAGCAAATCTCCGGTTTAGATCCGGAGAGCATACCGGAAGAGCAGAGGCAAGAGCTGCTCTCGGCAGCTCAGGCGGCAGATCCGAAACTAGGAGCAGCCACTGCGGGTTTCATGGAAGGCGCACTGGACGGCACGGCTCTGCAACAGGCTGCTTCTGCGTTCCAAAGCGGTATAAACGAAGCTTCGCTGCAGCTGGATCACGCTCAGCAGAAGCTGGATGCAAGCCGAGCAGAGCTGAAAGAAGGACGGGCCAAGCTTCGGGAAGCCGAGCGTCAGCTTGTGCAGGGGGAAGCTTCGTTGAAGCAAGGAACAGAAGAGCTTGCAACTGCCATACAGGCAGGGGAAGCCAAGCTCGCGGATGCCAAAGCGGAACTTAGCCAAGGGCGGGAGGAATACCAGGAAGGTCTAAAGAAATTTAATGAAGAAAAAGTAAAGGCTGAGCGGGAGATCGCCGATGGCGAGAAGGAAGTGGCAGAGGGACAGAAGGAGCTGGATCAGCTTGAGCTGCCCAAAGTCTACGTCATGGACCGCAGCGTCAATCCAGGGTATACCGAGTACAGCGATAATGCCGACCGCTTATCTTCCATTGCAACGGCATTCCCGGTATTCTTTTTCCTGATCGCCGCCCTCGTCAGCCTGACAACGATGACCCGGATGGTCGAGGAGCAGCGGCTGCAGATCGGAACCTTGAAAGCCCTCGGATACAGCAACCGGGATGTGATGAAAAAATTCCTGGTCTATTCGACGCTGGCCAGTGTTGCGGCTTCAGCAGCCGGGCTGGCTATCGGTTTCACCTTGTTTCCCGCCATTATCTATGATGCTTACGGCGCTTTATATAATCTACCGGATGTGAGAACCCGCTTTTATCTCAGCTACAGCATCATCTCGATTGTTGTGGCTGTGCTCTGTACGACCATGACGGCTTATGTGGCCACGCGGGTGGAGCTTCGAAGCAATGCTTCGGTGCTGATGCGTCCCAGGGCGCCCAAGAACGGATCGCGCATATGGCTGGAGCGGGTTCCTTGGGTGTGGAACCGGCTCGGCTTTATTGGAAAAGTAACCGCCCGCAATCTGTTCCGCTACAAGCAGCGGATGTTTATGACCGTCTGCGGCGTTGCCGGTTGCACGGCCCTGATTCTGACCGGTTTCGGTCTCAAGGATTCCATCGGGGATATCGCGCCGCTGCAATACGGAAAGATTATGCAGCATCAGGCGACGGTTGTATTTCAAGATGATAACGGCGATAGCGGCATGCTGGAGGATTATAACAAGCGCATTGCGGATACGCCGGAGATTACGGGGATTATGAATGTGACCCAAGAGGCGATGACTGCGGCCGCCCCAGGGGTGAACGCCCAGGATGTAAGTTTGTTCGTGCCCCGATCACCGAAGGAGATCGATTCGTTCATCGTCCTGAAATCCCGTGAGCAGGAGCAGAAGCTGTCACTGACGGATGACGGCGCGATCATTACCGAGAAGCTGGCCAAGCTGTTTGATCTCGAGATTGGCAGCACATTCACCGTTCAGAACAGCGACAATGAACCCTTTGAAATGCGCGTAGCCGGGATAACGGAGAACTACGCCATGCACTACGTCTATATGACGCCGGTATATTACGAAGAGATTTTTGATGCAGCGCCGGAAGTGAACAGCCAATTGCTGGCGTATGACCACAACGGTCACGATCCGGAGTGGGAGG
This sequence comes from Paenibacillus sp. GM2FR, assembly GCF_002803325.1. NCBI lineage: Bacteria > Bacillati > Bacillota > Bacilli > Caryophanales > Paenibacillaceae > Paenibacillus > Paenibacillus sp. GM2FR. Next base: position 558,506 of record NZ_MKZM01000010.1, read on the forward strand.
ACCGGCTTGGAGAATCGTTAACCGCAAGCGAACGAGTGGCGATGGTCAGCTTCACGAGCGGAGTAAGTGATGCCTTCAGTGATACGATGGACAGCATGAACGTCGTGGTCGTTGTCCTGATTATATCTGCTGCGGCACTTGCGTTTGTCGTGCTGTACAATCTGACGAATATTAACGTATCCGAGCGGATACGGGAGCTGTCAACGATCAAGGTGCTTGGCTTCTATGATAAGGAAGTAACCATGTACATTTATCGCGAAAATATGATTCTGACCGTGCTGGGGATCATAGCGGGCTGTTTGGGAGGCGTGTTCCTGCACCGGTTCGTGCTCCTGACCGCGGAAGTGGATGCGATGATGTTCAGTCCCACCATCCATGGAATCAGTTACGGCTATGCGGCACTGCTGACGCTGCTGTTCTCGGCCATTGTCATGACCTCCATGCATTACAAACTGAAGCGGATTGATATGATTGAAGCGCTGAAATCGGTAGAATAGCTATATGTTTCAACGAGAGAGCCCTATTCGAGAGGAAACGATCCTGAAGAGTAGGCTCTCTTTGTCATTTCCGTTGTACAGCTCCCGATACAGGCCAGAAGCTGCGGTTTGGAATGTGATTTCCCGTGATATTTTTAATCAGCCGGTAAGTTCTAGGAGAAAATATATTATAATAGACATATCCAGCTCTTGTACGAACCAATATTGCTACTACATGAAGATCAGTGGGTAATTGATGTTTAGAACATGAAAAAGGTCTTCAGCCTCGGAGGAATGCATATGGGAATGGTCTTCTCGATTTTGAAAAAGTACCGCGTGGCAGCGATTGCGGCACTGGTCATGATGCTGATTGAGCTCACAGTCGAGCTGATTCAGCCGCTGCTTATCTCTAAAATCATTGACGACGGCATTCAGAAACAGGATTTGTCCGTCGTATGGATGTGGGGCGCCGTTTTAACTGGAAGCGCTATTATTGCCTTTATAGCCGGGATATCCAGCTCTTTTTTTGCGGCGCATACGAGTCAGGGACTCGGCTATGATCTGCGTGATCAGCTGTATGAAAAGGTGCAGTCCTTCTCCTATTCGATATTTAACCGGTTTGCTACCTCATCATTGATTACTAGACTTACGGGTGACGTCACCCAGATTCAGGATACGGTGTTCATGGGCTTGCGGTTTATGACGCGCGTTCCGCTAGTCGTGCTAGGAAGCATTATCATGGCATTGGTAGTGAATGTGAAGCTGGGCTTGCTGCTTGTCCTTACCGTGCCGTTATTGTTTATTTTTATCGCTTGGATTATGAAGCGGGCAGCGGATGCATTCCGCCATGTACAGCAGCGATTGGATGCGGTGAACGGTGTCATTCAGGAGAATTTGACCGGGATCCGGTTGATTCGCGTATTCGTTCGCATGGGTCACGAGATTGAGCGCTTTGGCCGTACCTCGGGCAAGCTGATGAGCACCACCGTCTCGACCTTGCGATTAACGGAGACAACGATGCCGTTTATTCTCCTCATCATGAATGCCGGGATCATGGCGGTCCTGTGGTTTGGCCGCAAAGACATCGCGTCCGGCAGTGCCAGCGTCGGCGAAGTGGTTGCCGTAGTCAATTATTCCCTGCGCTGTATTGGTGCCATGTCCGCCCTGTCCTGGGTTGTCGTTGCCTTCTCCCGGGGACGCGCTTCCGCCCAGCGGACGCAGGAGGTGCTAAAGACCGAAGAGGAGGCAGCAAGCGCGGGCAAGGATAAAAATAAAAAGGTTGACATTCAAGGGGGCGTGAAGTTCGAGCAAGTGAGCTTCAGTTACCCGGGCAGCGACATCGACGTGCTGACGGATATTTCCTTTGAAGCGAGGCCCGGAGAGCGGATCGCGATTATGGGAGCGACAGGTTCCGGCAAATCTTCGTTAGTACAGCTGATTCCACGGCTTTACGAGGAAGAGAAGGGGACAGTACGCATAGACGGAATGGATGCCGGATCGATTGATGAGGTGAATCTGCGCAGCAGCATCGGCTATGTGCCTCAGGAAGTGCTGCTCTTCTCCGGTTCGGTCCGTGAGAACATTGCCTGGGGACGCGAGGATGCTTCCATGGAAGAAATTAAAGAAGCGGCGCGCAGAGCCCAAATCCATGATACCATCGAGCATTTGCCTAACGGCTATGACACGATGCTGGGTCAGCGCGGGGTCAACTTATCCGGCGGACAGAAGCAGCGCTTGTCCATTGCAAGAGCGCTCGTGCGAAAGCCCGCCATCCTCATTCTGGACGACAGCACCAGTGCTCTTGACGTCCGAACGGAGGGCGCTCTGCTGGATGCCCTGAAGGATTTGTCCTGCACGACGTTTTTGATCACGCAGAAGATCAGCTCGACCACTTCGGCCGATTTGATTCTGCTGCTGGACGATGGGCGTTTGATTGGAAAAGGGAACCATGATGCTTTGATGGAAAACTCCGCTCTGTATCGACGCATCTATGAATCCCAGTACGGAGAGGAGGCGCAGCAGCATGCTCAAGGCATTCACTGAACCGTTTCGTCACCCAAGACCGAAGCTCGATCTTGACAAGAACAAGGATGGCGGCGGCCGTGGCGGCAAGCCGAAAGCCAAGGCCAAAAACTGGTCGGGCACCCTCTCCAGAATATGGGCTTATCTCGCCCGCCGCAAAGGGAAGCTCGCACTCGTGCTGCTGATGGTGATGATCAGCTCGGGCCTGGCGCTGCTCGGTCCCTATCTGCTCGGCGTCGGGGTGGACAGATTTCTGGATGATGTAAGAAATCCCGACAGCTCCATCGACTCGGCCTGGCTGTACTTTCTGGTTGGACTGGCCGTCGTCTATGTCCTTCAGGCCGTGACCACCTGGCTGCACAACGTCTGGATGATCGGCATCGCGCAAGAGACCGTGTACCGGATGCGGATGGATCTGTTCACGCATCTGCACCGGCTCCCGATTCCGTTCTACGGCAAGCGCCAGCAGGGCGAAATCATGAGCCGCCTGACGAATGATATCGAGAACGTGAGCTCAACGCTGAACAGCTCGGCTATCCAAATCTTCTCGAGCGTGCTGACTTTAATCGGCACGTTAACCGTCATGTTATGGCTTAGTCCGCTGCTTACGCTGCTGACGTTCCTGGTCGTGCCTCTAATGATGATGGGGATGCGCTGGATTACCCGGCGGACCGGTCCTTTGTTCAAAGAGCGGCAACGCAACCTTGGGGATCTGAACGGTTATATTGAAGAAACGCTGTCGGGGCAGCGGATTATTAAGGCTTTTTCCCAGGAGGAACGGGTGGTCCGCGAATTCGATGAGCGCAATCAACGGATTCGTCTGTCAGGCTTCTGGGCGCAGAGCATATCGGGCTTCATTCCGAAGCTGATGAACGGGCTCAATAATTTGAGCTTTGCGATCGTAGCGGGCATTGGCGGCATTATGGCGATCCAGGGACATATTACGATCGGCGTCATCATTATCTTCGAGAGTTATGCACGACAGTTTACGAGGCCGCTGAACGATCTGGCCAACCAGTGGAATACGCTGCTGTCTGCCATTGCGGGTGCGGAACGCGTATTCGAAGTGCTGGATGAAGAGGTTGAAGCGAAGGATGAAGGAGCCGCCGTCACGCTGAACAGCGTGGAGGGTGCGGTGAAGTTCGACAACGTCTCGTTTTCTTATGAGAAAGACGGGGACACGCTGGAAGGAATCAGCTTTGAAGCGAAACCCGGCGAGATGATTGCGCTGGTCGGTCCGACCGGTGCAGGGAAGACCACCTTAATTCAGCTGCTCTCCCGGTTTTACGATCCGGACAGTGGAAGCATTACCCTCGACGGGCGGGATATTTCTTCGATTCGCAGGGAGAGCCTTCGCTCACAGATGGCTTTCGTGCTGCAGGATTCCTTCCTCTTCCAGGGCACGATCCGTGAGAATATCCGCTTCGGACGGCTGGATGCCACCGATGAGGAAGTGGAAGAAGCCGCAAAATTGGCTAATGCCCACTCGTTCATCGTGCGGATGAAGGACGGTTACGACAAGCTGCTCAAGCCTGACGGCAGCGGCATTAGCCAAGGCCAGAAACAGCTGCTTGCGATCGCGAGGGCGATTCTGGCGAACCCTTCCATGCTGGTGCTGGATGAAGCGACAAGCAGCATCGATACCGTAACGGAAATCAAAATCCAGGAAGGATTGCAGCGGTTGATGAAAGGGCGGACGAGCTTCGTCATTGCCCACCGTCTAAACACGATCCGCTCGGCGGATTGCATCCTTGTGCTGAAGGATGGGCGCCTGCTGGAGCAAGGCTCCCATGATGAACTGCTGAAGCAGGGAGGATTCTATAGCGACTTGTATAACAGCCAGCTGAAACGGGCGGCTATGTAACATAACATGTCATTGGAATTGGATTATGCATTAAAATAGAATCAAAACCACCGGAGAGGCTTGAAGAAGCCGATTGTTACTCCGGTGGTTTTTCTATTGATGTTGTTAACATTAGATTTTGTGTGACAACCTGTTGTTTACACCTCACTTCGAGCCTGTTGTTTGAACCTGCAGCTTACGCTGCCCTGCTCTGCCAAATTGCAGCATGAACAGCAGAAGAACTCCACCTTGTAAGGCACACAGGATGATATAAATGTTGCTGTAGGTGGAGGCTCCCTGGAACAAGTTCAGCGGATTCCAGGAGCTGCCGGTGCCGAGATCGACGGCTTTGCCGTATACCCCTGTCGCGATCGCGCCGGACAGGAAGTTAAGGAGAGAGAATAATCCCATGCCGACGCCGGTTTGCTCTTTGGGCAGCGACAAGGAAATCGTTTTGGAGAGTGAGATTTGCATAAACATTTGCCCAACATTGCCGAAGATCAGAAACAGTGCAATGAAGAATGGCGATATGCCCGCGAAGGTGGACAACAGGGCGAAACAGAGCAGAAGCAGGGTAGAAGCCATATAGAATAGATAACGGGTTCCCTTGGTATCCGCAAGCTTGCCGCCTCTACCGCCAAGCATGGCCGTAACGACGGCTCCCGGCACCATAACAAATCCGATCCATCCCGGAGCTAAACCGTTAATATCCGCCAACAGCTGCGGAGTCAGAAAGGGCAAGGCGTAACCGACACTCACGATGAATATGCCGAGCACAAGTCCGACCGAGTAGCTTTTGTTGCTGAATATACGAGGCTGAACAAAAGGTTCTTTAGCCGATCGAATGCGCAGGAGGAATAATAGGAACAGTATGAAGCTGCCTAAGCCATATATCCAGCCTCCCTGCGTCACCGCAAGGAGCAGCAGCGCGACCGTCCCTGCCAGAAGACCGCCGCCGAGCCAATCGATCCGTCCGCCCTGGCCTTGCTCATTGCCCAAATATTTACGGTACAGAGGCAAGGTGACGAGGATCAACAGCGGGATGCAGAAGAGCCATCTCCAGTGGAACACGCTGACGATCAAAGCCGAGACCACCGGTCCAATGGCGCTTCCGATAGCGAGTCCGGTTGCGGTTATGCCGAGCGCGCGGCCCCGGCTTTCCGCAGGGAAGTAACGGACCGGAATGATCATGGCAGTTGCCGGAATGACGGCAGCCCCCGCAGCCTGGAGGATCCGGCCCAGCAGGACCATCCAGTAGGTTTGTGCCGATAACCCTGTAATGGAACCGACAAAGAAGAGAAGCAAACCGAAAGTGAGCAGATTTTTGAGCTTATAGGTGTCAGCCAATTTTCCATATATGACAGAGCCTATGGCATATATCAGCATGTAGACCGAAGATACCCAACTGACCTGGGCAAAGGAAAGCTGGAATTGCTTGCTGATTTCCGGAAGCACGATATTAAACATCGTTGCGCTCATTGATGAGAGAATCATCGTAAAAGCCAGAATGCGTATTAATTTTTCAGCCGATGGCGGTTGTTGCTGATGTTCGTTCATGATATTTCCCCCTTTCCTTTGGTTACGATTTATTCTACAATCGATAGTTAATAAATAAAAATATATATTATGACATGCATTCATATACTTTAGGTTATCAATAAAGGAGGAAGTTACCGTGGAACTGCTTCAGCTGCATTATTTTCAGACGGTGGCCAGAATGGAGCACATGACCAAAGCTGCAAAGGAGCTTCGAATCGCTCAGCCTGCGCTCAGCAAGACGATTGCCCGGCTGGAGGAAGATTTGGGCGTCCAGCTGTTTGATCGGCAGAATCGGCAAATCAAACTCAATTCATTCGGGAAAGCTTTTTTGAAAAGCGTAGATACGGCATTATCGGCCATTGAGGAAGGCAAGAGAGAGGTGTCGGATCTGGCAGGGATGGAGCGGGGGAGCATTCGCGTTGCAACGACGGCGTTAAGCCGGTTGTCCAAGGCGCTGGGTGCCTTCCGCACACGGTATCCTGATGTGAATTTCCGCATTGTCCAGATTGCGCCCGACTCGATGATGGAGATGGTTCAAATGTTGGAAAACGGTGAGGTCGATCTATGCTTTACCGCAGCGGCATTGGACGAAGACAACATTCAGGAGATCCCGGTTCTCCAGGCCGAGGTGTTCCTGGCGGTGCCTCACGAACATCCATTGGCGGGACGGACCAGCATATCCCTTCAAGAAGTGGCGGGAGAAGCGTTCATCGAATACAAAGCAGGCCATCCTTTTCGAAAAATGAACGAGGAGTTCTGCCGATTGGCGGGAATTAACCGTGACGTCGTCTGTGAAGTGGATGAACCGGCAGCTTTGGGGAGTCTCGTATCGGCCGGACTTGGAGCCGCATTTGTACCCGGGTGCAAAGGGGACGAAAAGCCGCCCTACGCGATGGTGCGCATCGAGAAGCCTTCCTGTTACCGCACCTTTACCGTAGCTTGGCTGGAGCGGCGATATTTGTCCAGGGCCGCGAAGGAATTCCAGTCCTTCCTGATAGAGTATTTCGGCGAGTTTCAGGAGCCGATGAAGCATAGGGACGTGATCTGACAAGTCACGTCTTTTTCCTGTCCGGGCCCATCCCCTTTTACATAAGCCGAGCTTCCCATACATACAGATTTACGATAATCCCTTCACGCAGAAACTGATGACCTACAAGCTGAAGCCGGGATAGGTGCTTTCGAAGAGCCGGTTTCACTGGATTTTGACGCTGAGCAACAAAGTCATGATGATGCCTGAGAATTTCATTTCGCGACAACGAAGTCTTCAAACCCCTAGGCGGTTTGTTTCGAAACCGGAAAGGTGGAGAAGACTTCTTTTTGTATGCCGGCTGGCCGCACGATTTACCTTCCGAAAAAATCCTTGCCTGAAATGGAACGTTCTGGTATGCTATTGTCCTTCTCTCATTTTCGCCTTGTCTGAAGTGGATGGGTCCGCCATCTAAAATGCTTATCGGAGGTGCTTCATGCTTTATTTCACACTGGCTTCCAAAGCCTATGCCCGCAATTTGCAGTACCGCGGCGCCCACATGGTGCACAATATCGCCAGCGCGATGTTCGGCTTCATGTATGCCTGTATCTGGATCGGTCTCGGTGCAGACTACGCGCTCGGAGAATACGGAACGCAGGGAATGGTCGGTTATATCGCCTTTACGCAAGCTGCGCTCTGGGTTTCCAGTTTCGTCACGAATGGCCTCGGCATTCCCCAAGCCGTGCGAACCGGCCATATCTCTCTGGATTTGATGCGTCCCGTTCACTTGTTCAGTCATTTGATGGCCAAGGAATGGGGGCAAATCGCCTACCAATTCGTTTACAAATCGATCCCGATCTACTTGGTGTATTACTTTGCCTTCTCGCTGAATGTACCCGGAAAAGCATCTACCTTCCTCTATGTTGCCATGGCGCTCGCAGGTGCCGCCTATTTATCGATCTGCATCAACTATCTCATCGGCGCATCCGCATTATGGACAACGGAATCGTCTTGGTTGTATTGGGGCAACCACGCGATGATCAATCTTCTTGCCGGCTTCTTTATTCCGATAGAATGGCTGCCGGGTTGGCTTCAGACGATGGCTTGGTGGTCGCCGTATCCTTATCTGCTCTATGTGCCGACCCGAATCTATCTGGGTTTTGATGACATTTCCTATCTATGGGGCACACTCCTATGGTGCGTGCTGCTCACGCTGGCCAGCCTGCTGGCTACAGGCTTCCTAAGACGGAAAGTGGAGGTGCAGGGAGGATGACCACAAGATCCTGGCTATCTCTGTACGCGCTGCTGATCCGAACCAGCATCAAAAGCCGCATGCAGTACAAATTCAATTTCATATTGGCTTCGTTCCTCGCCGCATTGATTCAAATTTCCGAATTTCTGATGGTTGCTATCGTGCTCTACAAGTTTGGGGCCATACAGGGATGGTCCATGCATGAAATCGGGTATTTGTTTGCCGTTATGACCTTATCGAAGACGCTCTACCGGACGTTTGCGGATGAAGTGCATCATCTTGAACACTACTTGGTTAACGGTGAGCTTGATCAGCTGCTGACCCGTCCCATGCCGGTACTGCTGGCACTCATGCCGCAGAAATTCCGGATTATGCTGGGGGAAGTGCTGCAGGGCGGTTTTCTGCTCGGGTGGTCGCTGCATGGCATGATGGCGGCAGGTCAGGTGGGATGGAGCGCGATACCGCAATCGCTGTACATTATCGTCACGGGGGCGGTCATCCTGTTCTCGATCGGCCTCGCGACGGCAACGTTCGGTTTTTGGACGACCCGGATCACCGAGCTTCAAAACATTACGGAGGACGCGGCCCGGACGGCAGCCCAGTACCCGCTCACGCTCTATCCCAAATGGATGTCATCGATCCTGCTGATCGTGGTCCCGGTCGGTTTAGTCAATTACATCCCGTCATTATACATACTGCGGGGCGAGCTCGGAGCCTGGGTGCTGCCTGCATTGGCTGGAGCGGCTCTGTTATGCCTTTTCTTAAGTCTGAAATTCTGGCAATTTGGTTTAACCAAGTATCAAAGTACAGGGAGCTAAAGGAGGAACGCGTCAATGATTGAAGTCCACAACATTCGCAAGGAGTTCAAAACGCCGGTTGTGAAGGAGGGGCGCTTCTCCGGGCTGCGAACCCTGTTTACGCGAGAATACCGGACGAAGGAAGCCGTGAAGGGAATCAGCTTTCAAGTGGGGCAGGGGGAATTTGTCGGTTACATCGGACCGAACGGGGCGGGCAAATCCACCACCATCAAAATGCTGACCGGCATTCTCCACCCGACCTCGGGTCACGTATCGATCGGAGGCATGAATCCGCACAAGGAACGGCGCAGCGTCGTGAACAACCTGGGCGTCGTTTTCGGTCAACGGAGCCAGCTGTGGTGGGATTTGCCGGTGAAGGATTCCTACGATATTTTGGCTAAAATGTACTGTGTGGATCAGGCGGACAAGGAGCGCAGACTCGAACAGTTTGCCGAGTTGCTGGATTTACAGGCGTTCTGGGAAACGCCTGTGCGCAAGCTGTCGCTCGGACAGCGCATGCGCGCCGACCTCGCGGCCGCGATGCTGCATGACCCGGACGTGCTGTTCCTGGATGAGCCGACGATCGGCCTGGACGTGAACGCCAAACGGAACATCCGTCATTTTCTCAAGCTAATCAATGAGCAATTCGGCAAGACCATACTGCTCACGACGCATGACATGGATGATATCGAACAGCTGTGCAACCGCGTGATGGTCATTAACAACGGCGAGCTGTCTTATGATGGAACGGTAAAGTCTTTACGGGACACCATTGGGCTGCCCACCGTAATTACGGTCACTTTCCGCGGTCCTTTTGTCATTCCCGATCAATCTTTACGCGAAGACGGTCTTTCCGTCCCGATCCGGGTGACAAGCGCGCTGGACAACACCGTCACTATAGAGGTGAACCGCCGCGAGATGAACACGCTTGATATTTTTAAAGAGCTGGGCCGCTGGGGCGAGCTGGATGATATCGATATGGAAGATCCCGATTTTGAGGATGTGATTCATAAGGTCTATTGAACACAGTCAAAAGTGAGTTTCGCATATTTAATCTAAACTTAAACTTCAAGTCACCTTAATGCTCTTTTCGTTAAGTATGATGAGCTTGAGGTGAATGATATGAATAATTCAAGAATGAAGAAAGCCGGGTATGCGGCTTGCATTGCCGCCGTTCTGTATGGCCTCCCCCATTACTGGTGGGGACTTGGCATCGGGTTTGCATTCCCGGGGGATTTCCAGGAAGCACCTGATGAATTTTGGACGCATGTGATCGGTTACTGGGGGATGGGTACCCTGGCCTTATTGGCAGCTGTATTCGCGCTTGCGTTCGCCAGGCCGTGGGGGTTACGCTTACCGAAATGGATGTTAACGATTCCAGCTGCAATTGGCTCTGTTTTGTTGTCATTATGGGGATTTATCTACTTCGTTCTGCAGTATTTGTTAGCGGTTGGCCGCGTTCAGTCTGCCCCCATGTATGCCACTCAAGATGCAAGTCCTATGGCGGTGTGGGGATACTTCTGGTACGCACTCTTTCTGATCTGGGGAATTTCACTGGGGATTGCAGCATACGATGCTGGAAAAGTACGTAAGCAGAATAAATCAAATGATTTCACTAAATAACGCATGTAAACTTTTTGATTGGACATTTTTGGTAACCTTGTACAATATAATAGGATACACACCTAAAGAGGAGCCAGCAGGGTTCCTCTTTAATTTGGGTGCAAATGGACATAGAGGAAGTGTAATATAGAGATGAGAGGATGGAGTCCTCTGCTCTAATCATACGAGCCCAAGAATAACATCTACATACAAAGGATGAGCCACCATGAAGTTGATGAAGCGGATCTGGTTCCGTATCGGTAACCATTACAGGAAGAAGCGGGATTTTGCACAAGCCCTTAAATATATGAGAAAAGGCGAAAGTGCCATTACCAGTTTCAATGATAAGCTGCACTATGCGGAACTGCTGCACAACAGCGGCCATTCGGAAGAGGCCGTAGCTTATTTGGGGCGCGTGATCGATACGAGCGGAAGCCATCGCGCTTATGAGCGGCGCGCTCATATTTTGCGTGAGCTGAACCGGGAGCGCGAGGCCATTGAGGATCTGAATGAAGCGATTCGGTTGAATGCCGACAATTATATGAATTGGTATACCCGGGGGATTGCCCACAAAGATTTGAACCAATATGATGAGGCGATCCGGGATTTGAAGGAAAGCATTAAAAGAGAGGACGACAGCACGGTTATTTCGACATACTATGAGCTGGGCATGACCTTTTACGAGAGCGGCAACCCCGCGGAAGCGGCGCATTATTTTCGCCTAAGCATCCGGCGGCCGGAACGCGCCATTCCGATGTATTATTACATGCTGTCCGTATCCCTGGATTTGATGGATCATGTGCAGGAAGCCGTGGGTGTTCTGCAGGAGGGAATCCAGCTGGCCGATCGGTATGAGGCGGAAGCGGATGGCGGATATGCGCTGTTCGCAGGCAGCACCAATTACAGTTATGGGGCATTCCAGACGTTTCAGCGGCAAGTGCGGGAGGCGTATTCCTTTCGGAAAGCCATGGCGGACCTGTACGTGCAGCTTGGGGACATGGGACAGGCCGAGCACTATCTGTCGGAGGCCATTGAGCGGTATCCGGATTCATACGAGCTTTACTTAAAGAGAGCGGAGGTCTTCAACCGGTCCGGTAACAAAAATGCGGCCAAAGCGGATTTGGAGTGGGCGATTGAAACAGCGCCGGACGATTACCGGGCGTATTTCGATTTGGCCCGGATCTATCGCGAGGATGGTTTGGAAGAGCAAGCCTACGAGCTGATTTCGAAATTGTATGCAAGACAGCCGGAATCCCCGCTGGCCTGCTATTGGATGGCCGACTGCTACTACCGGCTGGGGCGTCAGGAGGAGGCGCTGGCGATCAATGACAAGCTGCTTAAGCTTGAAAATGATGATGCCCCCAACTATGTGCAGCGCGCCGATATTTATATGGAGATGAATGATCTGCCGTCTGCGGAGCAGGCTCTGAAGGAAGCGGCTGCGCTCCAGGACGGGACCGAGATCCGCAACAAGCTCAGTTACGTGCTCTATCTTCAAGGGCGCAATGAGGAAGCGCTGCTTGAGCTGCAGGAAGCGGTTAAGCAGGAGGAGTCCTTCTCCGAGCATCCGACATACCTGGCGGCCAGCGGTCATATTTACAAGGAGATGGGCATGTGGGATCTCGCCATCGATGCTTATTCCCAGGCGATTCAGGCGCATCCGTCGAATCCGAGATTTTATGAGTTTCGTGCCGTTTGCTTTGTGGAGACCGGACAGCTTGAACGTGGACTAGCGGACTGCGCTCAAGGTCTCAGCTTGAACCCGGGACAAGGAAGCCTGTACAGCCTGCGAAGCGGAATCTATTATACGATGGCGGATTACGCGCGGGCGAAGGAAGATACGCTGCAAGTGCTGGAGCTTTCGCCGGGACATCCGGGCGCTTATTTCAGACTGGGACAGATTTATTACAAGGATCAGGACGAGGATGCGGCATTGGCTGCTTTTGACGAGGTACTGAAGCTGGTTCCCGAGCATGCCGACAGCTATCTGTACAAAGCCCATATCTATTACGGCCAGTTCGAGCATGAGGATGCCATACAGGCGATCGTGAACTGGAGCTTGCATCTTCAGAAGGAGATGTCCCCGGCGGACAAAATCCAAGCCATCGAAGGTTTGGAGGGCTTTGAGGAAGGTGTGCTGGATAAGGCGGTAGAACGGTTAACGGGCATGTATGGGCATCAGCTTTATTTGTCCTGAGGACTTGCACTTTCTGGCAGCGATGAAGTGGTGTCACATTTTGTTTAAAATTATGGTATGATTCAATAGTTGTTGCAGCATAACATGCTCGCAGGCTGTATAGCCAAGCGGGCTTTCTTCATGTGCAAGGAGGGGATTATGATGATCTCACTGCAAGAGGTCAGTAAAAGCTTTGGCAGCGGCAGTGACCGTTATCAGGCGATAGACGCTGTCTCTCTCGATATTGAGGAGGGAAGCATACACGGCATCATCGGCACGAGCGGAGCCGGGAAATCGACGCTGCTGCGCCTCATGAACGTACTGGAGAGACCGGATTCCGGCCGAGTCGTGGTGAATGGTCAGGAGCTGACTTCACTTGGAGGCAGGGAGCTTCGGGAGGCCAGAAGATCGATTGGCATGATCTTTCAGCTGTTCCAGCTGGTCAGCAACCGGACGGTATGGGGCAATGTGTCCATGCCGCTTGAGCTGGCGAAGGTACCGAAGGCCCAGCGGGCGAATCGTGTCCAGGAGGTTCTGCGATTTGTCGGGCTTGAGGATAAAGCGAAGTCGTATCCGGCTCAGCTAAGCGGCGGGCAGAAGCAGCGGGTAGCGATTGCCAGAGCGTTAGCCAATTCGCCGACCGTCTTGTTGTGCGATGAGCCGACCTCTTCTTTGGATCCGCAGACAACTGCAGATATTCTGGAGGTGCTCCGGCATATCAACCGGACGCTGGGGGTAACCATCGTGATCGTTTCCCACGAGATGGACGTGGTGAACGGCATTTGCGACCATGTGTCCGTGATGGAGAACGGGCGTCTGAACAGAACGTACCGTAATCAGCTAAGCGATGGAGAAGCTTCTCGGGGTTCTGGATCTTCAACGGACGGTGCAGGGAAAGTGGGGGATTTTTGATTCCATGAATGATATCATTCCATATTTGAGCGATTATTTCGCCTATGTCCTGCAGTATCAGAATGAAATATGGCGGGCGATTGGCGAGACATTCATCATGGTGGGCATATCGATTGCTGCCGCTATAATACTGGGTCTTCCGGTCGGAACACTTCTCTTTTTGTGCCGAAAAGGCCAGCAGTATGAGAATCGCTTGTTATTCTCCATTCTGAATGCCTTGGTTAACGTCATACGGTCCTTCCCGTTCCTGCTTCTGGTTGTCATGATGATTCCGGTCACGAGGTGGATCGTCGGCACATCCCTTGGGACGCTGGCAGCTGCCGTACCTTTATCCGTCGTTGCGGTGGCTTACTATTCAAGATTGGTAGAGCAATCCTTGCTGGAGGTGCCGAAGGAAGTGATGGAGGCTGCCGCTTCCATGGGGGCATCCACACTCCAGATGATATACAAATTCCTGTATGTGGAGGCCCGTTCGGGTCTTGTGCTTGGGCTGACAACATCCACGATCAGCTTTATCTCGTACTCCACGGTAATGGGCATCGTGGGTGGCGGCGGCGTTGGGGATTTCGCAATCCGCTATGGGTACCAGCGATTTGAGGGAGAGCTTATGTCATTTACGATCATCATTATGATCATTCTGGTACAGTCCATCCAGTTCGGCGGGAACCTGGCATCCAGGCTGTTGGATAAGAGAAAAGTTTAATTATTCTTCTGAAACGTATTTACACAAATTATATTTTACCGGGAGGTAACCAACGATGAATAAGAAATTAATGCTGCTGATGCTGACCCTCTTGCTGGTGCTGGCAGGCTGCGGACAGCAACCTGCCAAGGACAAAGCTCCGGAGAGCGCTGCATCCGATACCACGAAAGAAGTTACATTAAAAGTCGCAACGCTCATTCCGCCAATGACCGAGGTGCTTGACCTGGTGAAGCCGATGCTGAAGGAAGAAGGCATCAATCTGGATATCCAGATTCTGTCCGATAATGTGCAGCCGAACAATGCGCTGGCCCATAAAGAGGTGGATGCAAACTTCTTCCAGCATGTGCCGTACATGGAAGAATACAATGCGAACAACGGGTCGGAGCTGGTTCCGGTCACGCCGATCTATAATGCCGTTTTTGGGGCTTACTCCAAAAAATATAAAAACATTGAAGAGCTTCCGGATGGTGCGACGATAGCGATTCCTAACGACCCTTCCAACATCGGTCGTTCCCTGGTGATGTTCGAGAAGAACGGTCTGCTCAAGCTGAAGGAAGGGGTCGGCATCCATGCGACGCAGGCCGATATTGTGGAGAATCCGCACCAATACAAGTTCACCGAGGTCGATCTGCTGATGCTGGCCCGTACCCTCGACGACGTCGATATGGTTGCCATGACGCCGGCGTATGCGAAACCGCTGGGACTTACCCCTAAGAAAGATGCCCTGGTAACCGAAGGCAACGACTCCGATTTCACCATTACGCTGGTGGCCCGTAAAGATAATGTGGATTCCGAGCCGATTCAGAAGCTTGCCAAGGCGATGACCAGCCCGGAAGTGAAGAAGTTCTTCGAGGAGAACTATTCCGAGATTGCGCTGCCGGCTTTTGAATAAAGCGCGAATTTTATGGTTCGCATAAACCGTTCTCCGAGGTTTTGGGGGAACGGTTTTTTTTGAGCGCGGCCAAATATGGTATACTCTTGATGGATTTGAGAGGTGCATCTTACATACCCATACGTATTGGAGTTGAGAATTTATGAAAAAAGAAGTAATCGACAGACTCATTACCTATGCACAAGTGGATACGCAGTCAGACGAGAATAGTAATACCTGCCCTTCGACACCGGGACAGCTGACGCTGGGTCAGCTGCTGGTGGACGAGCTGAAGGAAATCGGCATGCAGGACGTAACGATGGATGAGAACGGTTATGTGATGGCTACACTTCCGGCAAACTCGGATAAACCAATCCCGACCATCGGCTTTTTGGCACATATCGATACGGCGACCGATTTTACGGGTGCCGGTGTCAAGCCGCAGATTGTCGAACAATATGACGGACAAGACATCATTTTGAACAGAGCACAGAATGTGGTGCTCTCCCCGCGGGATTTTCCGGAGCTGAACGGCTACAAGGGACATACACTCATTACAACGGACGGCACCACCTTGCTTGGAGCTGATGACAAAGCAGGAATTGCCGAGATTATGACAGCTATGAATTACCTGATCCAGCATCCGGAGCTGAAGCACGGTAAAATCCGGGTTGCTTTTACGCCGGACGAGGAGATCGGAAGAGGACCGCACAAGTTCGACGTGGAGGCCTTTGGGGCTAAATACGCGTATACGATGGACGGGGGGCCGCTGGGAGAGCTGCAGTACGAAAGCTTTAATGCGGCAGCGGCGCTTGTAACTTGCAAAGGCAAGAATGTCCATCCCGGAACGGCCAAAGGCAAAATGGTCAACGCGGCGAAAATCGCCATGGAGCTGAACGGTATGCTTCCTGCGGAAGAAGCGCCTGAACATACCGAAGGTTATGAAGGCTTCTATCATCTTACTTCCATCGAGGGCGATGTGGAGCTGACCGAGCTCCGTTATATTATCCGCGATCATGACCGGGAGCTGTTTGAAGGAAGAAAGGCCAAGCTGGCCTCCATTGTAGAGGAGCTTCAAAACAAATATGGAGCCGAGCGAATCATCCTTCAGATGAAAGATCAATACTACAATATGCGCGAAAAAATCGAGCCGGTCAAGGAAGTGGTCGACATCGCCCAGACAGCAATGGAGAAGCTGGGAATCAACCCGATCATCGAACCGATCCGCGGTGGCACCGACGGTTCTCAACTGTCGTACATGGGCCTGCCGACACCCAATATTTTCACGGGCGGGGAGAACTACCACGGGCGGTATGAGTATGTATCGGCCGACAATATGGTATTGGCCGTTCAAACGATTGTTGAGATCGTGCAGCTGTATGAGGCGCAGGCATAAGTTATATCGTTTCAAAAAGAGCTGCCGGCAGGAGTGCCGGCGGCTTTTTCGTCTGCTCTTGTTTGACCCGCATTAGTACCTAGGCCTATATAGATGATGCTTTAGGAGAGCTTTTCTCCAGGCTGTATTTATATTCGCTTGGGGTCATGCCCGTCCATTTGCGGAACTGCTTGGAGAAATAGAGGGCATCATTGAAACCGACGGAGGAGGCAATTTCATGGATGGAGAAGGACGATTTCATGAGCGATTTGGCCTTTTCGATGCGTACCTTCATGAGGTACTGCATGGGGGAGAGGCCCGTATGCTGTTTGAACATCTTGGATAAGTGCGCCCGGTGATAGCCAAGCGCCTTCGCCATCTGATCGATGGAGAGCTGTTGGTGATACTGGGTCGAGATCCATCTCTCGGTCTGCCTTACGCCCCGCTCGATATCAGGCACGTCATTGGAGTTCGACGGAAGATGGTCGCGGTTTAACATCGCCAGCTTATGGAGCAGCAATCGGAGCCACCCGGATGCCTGAAGATCCTCAAGCCAGGGGTGATCCGATTGGTTAAAGCCGATGCGCAGATGACGATACATCTCGGCCAGGGAGCGTAGCTCGGCTTCATCCGTGCAGCGGATAATCGGTCTAGCGGGTGTGATGCCCATATCAGCCAGCAGCAAGTTGGTCCCCTTCTCCTGTAGAGCTACCCAGTTGTAATGCCAGGGATTCCGGTCGTCCGCTTCATAGCTGAAAAGAACGCCGGGAAGGATCACGAAGGTATCGCCTGCCTGGCAATGATGTACGATGCCGGCACACTCAAATATGCCTTGACCTGTCAAGACGGTGTGAATGAGGCAGTAATCATGGATGATGGGCCCGATTTTGTGGCGCGGTACGGGAGTTCCCTCCCCGCTGAACAGGATGTTCAGGTCGTGACCGCCCGGCGAAGGATTCATACCAATCGTGTAGAGTGTATGGTCCGGCAAAATGGACATGCGTTTGGCCCCCCCTTTAAACGTGTGGGATATCAATTGATGAAGTGGATGCTGTGTTAGGGTTAGCTTACCTAATGAAACAACAAATGTCCATATCACACTTGTTTTGCTCCATATTCAAAAAAGACCGATTATCATATAGTTAGTCTTGTGAAATCGTATTAATTCATGGAGTTTAGGGAGGGAATTTATTGATGTCTAAGATTACATTTATCGGAGCAGGAAGTACCGTGTTTGCCAAGAACGTTCTGGGGGATTGCATGCAGACACCGGCTTTGCAGGGGTTTGAACTTGCTTTGTATGATATTGACCCGATCCGTTTGAAAGACTCGGAGAACATGCTGAATAATATAAAGAAAACCAGCGGCAGCACCTGTGTCGTCAAAT
Source organism: Paenibacillus sp. GM2FR (assembly GCF_002803325.1). Classification (NCBI taxonomy): domain Bacteria; kingdom Bacillati; phylum Bacillota; class Bacilli; order Caryophanales; family Paenibacillaceae; genus Paenibacillus; species Paenibacillus sp. GM2FR. Next base: position 576,428 of record NZ_MKZM01000010.1, read on the forward strand.
CATACAGTGACCGCAAGGAGGCTCTTCGCGGAGCACAATATGTCATTAACGCGATTCAGGTTGGGGGCTACGATCCGTGTACGATCACGGACTTCGAGATTCCGAAGAAGTATGGACTCAGACAGACGATTGCCGACACCGTGGGAATCGGCGGGATTTTCCGTAACCTCCGTACCATCCCGGTCATGCTGGATTTCGCAGCTGATATGCGGGAGGTTTGTCCGAACGCATTGTTCCTGAACTATACGAATCCAATGGCCGTGCTGACCAATGCCATGAACACGCTGGGCGGCGTGCAAACCGTAGGTTTGTGCCACAGCGTCCAAGCATGCATTCCGCATTTGTTCGATAATTTGGGAATGGAAAAGGAAGGCGTGCAGGCCAAAATCGCCGGCATCAACCATATGGCATGGCTGCTTGAGGTAACGAAGGACGGCGTGGACCTCTATCCGGAAATTAAGAAGCGTGCGGCCGAGAAGCAGAAGGAGAAGCATCATGATATGGTCCGTCTCGAGATGATGCTAAACTTCGGTTACTACATCACGGAGTCGTCCGAGCATAACGCCGAATACCATCCGTATTTCATCAAGCGTAACTATCCGGAGCTGATTGAGCGCTTTAACATCCCGCTGGATGAATATCCACGTCGCTGCGTGAACCAAATCGAGGGATGGAAGGCAATGCGCGAGGATCTGGTAAACAACCAGGATCTGACGCACAACCGCTCCCATGAATACGCATCCTACATTTTAGAAGCGATCGAGACCAATGTTCCGTTCAAAATCGGCGGCAACGTGATGAATACGGGACTGATCACGAACCTTCCGAAGGAAGCCTGCGTCGAGGTTCCGTGCCTGGTCGATGCCAGCGGCGTAACGCCGACCTATGTCGGCGATCTGCCACCGCAATGTGCTGCGCTGAACCGCACCAACATTAATACCCAGCTGCTGACGCTGGAAGCGGCGGCAACCGGCAAGAAGGAGCATATCTATCATGCAGCGATGCTCGACCCGCATACAGCTGCCGAGTTGTCCATCGATGACATTAAGAGCCTGTGCGACGATCTGATCGAAGCACATGGTGATTGGCTCCCTAAATACCAATAAGTTAAATAGATGGAATAAACGCAAACTCAAGGTGCGAGTAGATTCTCGCTCCTTGAGTTTTTTGTTCGATTTATTCTATCGTTGGTCGCCATGATATAATAAATAAAAATTCGAGGATTAGCCTTATGTTTTAACGACAAAGGCATGGGATCGGAGTTCCTGGATCCCATATGAAACTAGCCGTAAGGGGGCCCGGAATGAAGCTGAGGTTACTCATCAGTCTGCTGTTGCTGCTGTTCTCGGCAGGATGTACCCGGGATGTGTCCGTGTTTGAATCTACAATTTATACACTTGGAGACGACATGATCAACGTTGATTGTTCCGACGAAGTGAACCGTAACCGGAAGAACCACACGGATGAGGGGTATCACTGTGAGGTGCTAGTTACCGAAGCCACTTCCCTGAAGGAAAGTGGGGGAGAAACTATCAAGCTGGAAGAACTAAAGAACGGCGATCTTATCCGGATCACATTAAAAAAGCCGTTGAATATAAGCAAAAACAACAGAAGTTTTGCAGCAAAAGAAATTGTATTACTGCATCAATAAAAGAGAGACGCTCTGGTAACTACAGAAGCGTCTCTCTTTTTTGTTAACGGATGGCATGCGGAAATCATCTATGGATTTATATTGGCATGCGGGAGTGTGATGAGAAACTCGGTCCCTGATCTTGGCGAACTCCGTACCGATACGCTTCCATTCATGGCACGGATGGCTTGATAGGAGAAGGTGAGTCCAAGCCCGGTGCCGCTCATTTTGGTGGAATAGTAGATCGAACCGAGACGGCTCAATTGCTCAGGGGTCATACCGACCCCGTTATCCTTGATTTCGATGGCCACCTGCTCCGCTTCTTCATAGATGGTGATGTGGACCGTACCTCTGTCGACGTCTTTACTGGCCTCAATCGCATTCTTAATAAAGTTGACCAACAGCTGCTTGAGCTCCGCCGGACTGCCTAAAATGTAGATGGGGAGCTGAGGGTAGTCAGCGCTAAGGGTTACGTTGCTCATATTAGCATATGACGTCATGAGCTCAACGACAGACTTGATCTGGGCGGAGAGCTCGATTCTTTGCTGAAACGGCAAGTGAGGTTTGCTGATCGAGAGGTATTCGGACAAGATTTGCTCGGTCCGGCGAATTTCCTCCATGCTGATCTCCAGAAAACGTTCGGTTTTTTCCTGAGGGAACGTACCGCTCTTAATCAATTGCAGGAATCCAAGCACGGTGGTCAGCGGATTGCGGACCTCATGGGCAAGGGATGCGGCGACATGATTGACGGCTTCGGCTTTCTCATTTTGGATATACCGCAGATAAAGTTCTTTGTCGGATACGGATTTGTTAAACAGGGTCACGAGAAGCCATATCCCGAGCGAGTTATGAACAGGCATAGCTAAAATATTAAATATGATGTAATTCGTGATGTAGTCGGGTTTGGTTATATAGAGTACCAGTAGCGGAAGGAAAGAGAAGCTGATACCGGCTATAAAAATGATCCAAAATTTGTGTTTGCTTCGGTGATACAGGAATGACAGCAGAATAGACAGCGGAAAAGTGAAGATCAATATAATGATGGCGTCGATCATGCCGGCTCCGCCAATGTACAGCCGATAAATTAGAAATTCCACAAGCAGAATTACTCCTGTCGTGAACCCTCCAAATAACATGCCGAAGAACATAATGACATACCGTACGTCAAAAATCACCCCGCTTTGAACACTCGAAGCAAAGGTCATGGACAACAGCATGCACAGCGAACAAATAACAATAATAAAATTACGGGAATAGTTGACTGTCAGTTTTCTGTAATAGATGTTGTATGCGACAAAAGGCATCAACGCAAACAAAAGCTGCAGTAAAACATCTTTAATCACAGGCAGTAGGCCCACCCCTTTAAAGGATATCGAATCGTCCGCTAGATTAACCATGTCCATTCAAGTTCGACGTCAAAAACGAAAAATCCTTGAACGTTGAATAAAAATAACAAAATTTATTCGTACTCAGATTGAAACGAGGAACATATAAATCCATCAAGAAAACGCTTGCAGACAATCGATGCACACATGATCCAGACACTCAGCATTTAAGAGACGAACACATTTCCATGAATGGAGGGTTCACAAGTGAAGCTGAAAACCGTTCTGAGACCCATGTTCATTCTTTTGTTGGTCGCGTCTTTTTTTGCTGCCGGATGCCAGAGTGTAACGCCACCGACAGCATCAGATCCGCCGCCTAAAGAAGAGGTAAAGACACCCGGAGGCAGTGATGAGCCTGCACCGCAGGGCGATGCGAAAGCGACGCCGAGAAATGAAACGCTTTACGTGAACGGTTTGCAATGGGGGGCACCTACGAATTTTAACCTGCTTAGCGGAAACCCGGCGTTTCCGATTAACTACGGAAACTCCAGGGAACTCGTCTATGAAACCTTGTTTATGGTCAATCAGCTGACAGGCGAGTTAGAGCCGCAGCTGGGTACCAAGTATGAATGGACCGACGATCTGACCTTGAAGATCGAATTGAACAAGGATGCCAAATGGAGCGACGGCAAGCCGTTCACTTCCGATGACGTCGTCTATACCTACCAGCTCGGCAAAAAGTATGACATCAACTGGAGCAGCTTCTGGACCTACATCGAGGACGTAACGGCAGATGGACCGCAAACGGTGAACATCAAGCTGAATAAGGACAATCCGAACAAATTGACGGTGCTCGACAGCATCGAGGTTATGCCGATGCTGCCCAAGCATGTATGGGAAGAGGTCGAGAAGAAAGCTAATAACGACCTTGCCACCATTCGTAAAGAAGTCAACGAGGACCCGATCGGAACAGGGCCTTACAAAATGTATTTTTACAATGATCAGAAGATCACGATTGTCCGGGACGATAACTATTGGGGTCAGGCGCTCTTTGGCAAGCTGCCGGCTCCCAAATACATTACCCATGTCATCTATAAAGACAATGCAGCGGGCGACCTGGCATTCAAGAGCGGTCAAGTCGACGTATCGCAGCAGTTTATTCCGCAGGTATGGAAAATGTGGGAGGGCGGGGCTCCGGTTAAAACCTATATCAAAGACGCTCCATACTATGTGCCCGGCTCCATGCCATCGATCTTCTTCAACATGTCGAAGGAAGGACTCAACCATCCGGATGTCAGAAGAGCGATTGCCATGGCGATTGATTACGGCAAAATTTCGGAGCTGGCCATCAGCGGCTACTCGGCACCAATGGAGCCGTCGTTGACGCTGAATACGGAGGCCGAAGCGAAATATGTAGACCAGGCGGCCATCAAACCGCTACAGTGGACAACGGACGTAGATGCGGCCAATGCACTCCTTGATTCGATCGGCGCCGCGAAGGGAAAAGACGGAATTCGCGTCCTGAACGGAACCCGCCTCGGCCCGTTTGAAATCGAATGTCCATACGGCTGGTCGGATTGGAATGCGGCGCTTGAGATTGTCGCTCAGAACGCGAAGGCCATCGGTATTGAGATTCGAACCAAATTCCCGGAAGCGCCCGTATGGACCAATGATTTACAGACCGGCAAGTTCGATATCATCATGAACACGCCTGCCGGCGGGGTCAGCCCGAGCCAGCCGTGGAACCGTGCCATGACCATCATGTACTCCAAGGGCGTTGCGCCGATGGGCGAAATGGCATTCTACAACTGGGGCCGGTATAAGAACGATCAAGCAGATGCCATCATCGAGAAGATTCCTACAATCACGGACGAAGATGAATTGAAAGCGCTCTACACCGAATTGACCCAAATCTGGTTGAAGGAGATTCCATCGATTCCGCTCATGTATCGTCCATGGGTATTCGACACCGTCAATGAGTCGGTATGGAAAGGGTTCCCGACCGAAGGAGACGGCAGCAACATCCCGCCTCAAATTTCGATGGATGGAGCCGGCATCAAGTCGCTGTATCAGATTCATAACTGATGCATATAACTCAATGAACCAAGACCTATATTAGCGGATTTACACCCCTGATATAGGTCTCTTTTCCACCAAATTCGAAGGTGTGATCCATGGGGGTGAGCTGCTTGAGCGTTTACGGAAAATATATCGTCAAGAAGTTCTTCTGGTACTTTCTAACGCTGGTGATTGCGGTCACGCTGAATTTCCTGTTGCCCCGGATGATTGAGGGGAATCCGGTAAGCATGATTGTGTCCGAGATGACGCAGGGGATGACCGACAGCGATACGATCAAACGGGTCTATGAGACGTTTCTCATTGAGTTCGGAATCGACAAGCCTTTATGGGAGCAGTTCTTCATCTATCTGAAAAATTTGGCGACAGGCAACCTGGGCACTTCATTCGGGCTGTATCCGAAACCGGTAACGGAAATTCTGGCCTCGGCGGTTCCCTGGACGATCGGGCTTCAGCTTCCGGCCATTCTGGTTGGCTGGCTGATCGGGAACGTGCTGGGCGCCGTTGCGGCTTACCGCAAAGGCGTGTTTGATAAAGTGATATTCCCGGTGGCCTTGTTCGTGAATTCCATTCCGTTCTTCACCCTGGCCATTATTATGCTGTATGTGTTCGCCCTGTCCCTGAACTGGTTTCCGCTGCACGGGGGCTACGATTATCAAATGGTGCCGTCACTCAGCTTTGAATTTTTCGCTTCCGTACTTAGGCATCACACGCTTCCATTTCTATCGATCGTGCTGGTTACGATTGGCGGCCAAGCCATTGGCATGCGGGAGATGTCCATCTATGAACTGAATTCGGATTATGTGCTGTACAGCAAACTTCTCGGGATACGGGATTCCAAGATCGCGAGGTATGTATTCCGGAATGCGATGCTGCCCCAGATCACGGGCTTGGCATTATCCATCGGTACGATGGTGGGCGGTTCGCTGATCTGTGAGATCGTATTCAGTTATCCGGGAATCGGAACCTGGATGTTCACGGCGATCCGTCAGCTGGATTATCCGTTAATTTCGGGTTGCACTCTCTTGATCGCCCTGGCTGTGCTGCTGGCCAACTTTACGATTGACCTAATCTACGGCTGGATCGATCCAAGAATCAAGGCCGCTCAGATGGAGGATCAATAATATGAATAGTTCCTTTCGCATATTGATCAAATCGCCAAAGTTTATGTTCGGAGCCTGCATGCTGCTGGCTATGATCGGCATGGTGCTGATCTACCCGCTCTTTAACCGCAATGACCCGCTGGAGATGATCGCACTGGCGTACCAGCCGCCGGATTCGAAGCTGCTGCTGGGGTCGGATAACTTCGGCAGGGATTTATTCCTTGAATTGATCTATGGTATCCGGACCTCCTTGCAGGTCGGGCTGATTGCCGGCGTATTTGCTACCGTGATCGGTCTTGTGATCGGTTTAGCCTCAGGGTACATCGGAGGCATGATCGATAATCTGCTGACCGCGATCACCAACATCTTCATCGTGATACCTTCCTTTGTCATCCTGATTCTGATCTCGGTCAGTATCGATTCGCGCAGCTCGTTTGTTACGGCCGTCATTATCGGCATTACCAGCTGGCCCTGGACGGCCAGGGCCGTACGTGCACAGACATCCTCGCTCCGCAACCGGGATCATGTGAATATCGCGAAAATATCCGGGTACAGCACGCCGCGCATTATCATCTCGGAGATTTTGCCGTACATCGCTTCCTACGTTGTCATGGCCTTCGTGCTGCAGACGGCATCGGGCATTCTGTCCGAGGCTTCCATCTCGATGCTGGGGCTGGGACCGTACAACACGATTTCCCTTGGCATTATCATGAACTGGGCACTCGTATTTGAAGCCCCCGTTGCCGGCGCGTGGTGGGCCTTCATCCCGGCGGCGATCTCCATCGCCATCATCACCTTCTCCTTGTACATGATGAACACCGGCATGGATGAAATATTCAATCCGAAGATTAGGAGCTGATGGGGCCTTGAGCACAAATATACTGGAAGTTAACGAATTGAAAACCTATTACCGTACCCGGTTGAAGGAGCATGTATATGCCGTAGACGGCGTGAGTTTCTCACTCGAGAAGGGGAAGACGCTTGGCATTGCCGGTGAATCCGGCTGCGGCAAATCGACCCTTGCGCTCAGCCTGATGGGATTCTATTTTCCACCGCTGCATTTTGGCAGCGGCTCCATTGTCATCAACGGTACGGACATTATGAAGCTTGGCAAGGAACAGCTCCGTTCCCAGGTGTCGGGAAGAGAGATATCGTATATCCCGCAAGCAGCTATGAATGCCCTGAATCCTACGCTCAAAATCATTCATTTTGTCGAGGATATTATGAAGGAGCATCGCCCTGAGCTGAACAAGAAGCAGGTGTGGGATATGGCGGCGGAACGGTTCGAAACCTTGAATTTGTCGACCAAGGTACTGAACTCCTATCCGAACGAGCTGTCAGGCGGCATGAAGCAGCGGACGGTTATCGCAATCTCCACCATTCTGAATCCCAAAGTGCTGATAGCGGACGAACCGACCTCGGCGCTGGACGTAACCTCGCAGAAAGCGGTGATCAAGCTGCTGAAGAGTCTGCTGGATCGGGGCTATATTCAGTCTCTGGTATTCATCACGCACGAGCTGCCGCTGCTTTATCACGTAACGGATGACATCATTGTCATGTATGCAGGGGAGATCGTGGAGCGCGGAACCGCAGAGCAAATGATTTTTGACCCGATACACCCGTATACGAAAAAACTGATGGGTTCCATCATTGTGCCGGAGGAAGGCATGAAAGGACATAAGCTGGCCGCCATCCCGGGAACCCCGCCTAATCTGAAGAACGTGCCGGAGGGGTGCCGGTTCGCGGATCGCTGTTCCTATGTGCAGGACGCCTGCCGGAAGGGAAAGATTACGAGCCAGACCGTGGAGGATCGAATATATCGCTGCATCGTGGAACCGGGTGTGCTTAAGGAGTGGTATGCGAATGAAGAGGAATGATGTCCTGATTCGGGGAGAGCATCTTACAAAGGTATTCGGTTACGGCAAACAGAAGACAACCGCCGTAGAGGATGTTAGCTTTACCTTCCATGAAGGCGAAATCATATCGATTGTCGGCGAGAGCGGAAGCGGCAAAACGACACTGGCCAAAATGATCATGGGCCTGCTGAAGGAGAGCAGCGGTACGATTGAATATATGGGCAAGCCAAGGCAGTTGAAGCGGCACAGAGACCGGAAGCGCTATTGGAAAAACATTCAGGCGATCTTCCAGGACCCGTTCTCTTCGTTCAATCTGTTCTACAAAGTCGAGAAACTGCTGCTCGATTGCATCAAGCTGCAGGGTGATAAACTGACGAAGGAGGAGCAATTCCGCAAAATGAAGGAAGCGTGCTCCTTCGTCAATCTGAAGTTTGAAGAGCTGCACAATAAATACCCGTTCGAACTGTCCGGCGGGCAAATGCAGCGCCTGATGATCGCCCGGATCTTCATGCTTCATCCGAAACTGCTGATTGCGGATGAACCGACCTCCATGGTCGACGCATGCTCAAGGTCTACGATACTGGATATGCTCTTGAAGCTGCGGGATGAGAACAACATGACGATTATTTTCATTACCCATGACGTAGGGCTCGCTTATTATGTAAGCGATACGCTGTATATTATGGAGCAGGGGAAAGTCGTGGAGCGGGGACCGGCGGAAGAGGTTATCTTAAATCCGCAGCATCCTTATACCCAGCAGTTGATTTCAGATGTGCCCAAGATCCACTCCGAGTGGGATTTGGCATGAGCGACGTGAATGGTGGAAATCTCATGATGGAAAAGCCCGAAGCGTAACGCAGCTTCGGACTTTATTTTGTTAAAAAATTCAACTATAGGCGATCTGTCCTCTGAGAAAGTACGTCGATAGACATTTTTGTTATAGCGCGCACAGAATAGAGTCCCTATTCCCTTCGTTTATTTTCGTGAATATGACACTCCGAGTGGTTACGGTAAAATTTCTCTATTCTTGATCTTCGCATTTGTGAAGGATCTGCCGATAAATGATATGGCTGCCATTTGAGTTATCCCGCAGCTCGCATTCGGTATACCGCAAAGCATCAGACGTGACTGCGTGTATGCTTCATAAGGAGACCATCAAACATCATGTGTACTTACATCTTGGGGGCAACGATCTTGGCATTAGTCGCCCTCACCATCATTTTCTGGATTTTCTTGTACAGGAGCGGTTATCAGCGGAAGTTAAGCCATCAGGCCTTGGACATGGCCGAGGACAGATTCCGCCTGCTAGATGATATGCTGCTTACACTTGATGTTGGCATTTGGTCGTACGATTTCGGCATAAGGAGGATCCAAAATACTTCTTTGGCTTTTCATAAAATCACAGGTTATTCACAACGTGATTTCGCGGACGGTCTTCCCTGGGAAACGCTGATCCACCCAGAGGATATGACGCTGTTCCGATCGTTGATAGACAAACTTCGACAAGGCGACGCCGTTCATACCGAATACCGCATCATCCATGCGGAGGGCGAAGTACGCTGGGTTCAGGTGAAGATGATTCCGACGATGAATGAAACCGGTCAAATCGTTCGGACCGATGGCATTGCCATTGACATTACCACCCGCTTTCGCATGGAAGAGGCGCTGTATGATATTACGGAATGCAAGAAGATGGAACAGGCGCTCAAGGAAAGCATGAACCGGTATCGCAGGCTGGTGGAGGTATCTCCTATTGCCATTGCAGTCTGCAAGGACCGCAAGCTCATGTACGTGAATCCCGCCGGACTTCGGATCCTTGGAGCGCCGGGTCCTGAGAACATCCTGGATACAGATCCTTGGGACTGGGTGCTTGATCCCTATGAGGAGTGGGCACGCAGACGGCTCACACGGCTTATTCGAACAGGGGAGGTTGTGCCAGAGGAATTAGCCATAAAACGAGTAGACGGAGAGCGGGTCGATGTCGTGGCAACGGCACTGTATGATGCGGAATCGGACACGATTGAAGTTTTTTTTGAGGATATAACCGCCCGTAAATCAGCGGAACGAGCCCTTATGGAGAGTGATCGAATCAACCGCCATATCCTCGATATCGCTCCGGTCGCGATGTTCCTGCACTCCGATTTTTCTTATATTTATGCGAATCCCGCGGGCTTTTCCTTATTGGGCATTACGGATATCGAACAATTGGCGAGTACTTCGCTCCAGGACATCATTCCCTCGGATCAGGTTGAGTTCGTGATTTCGGAGGTTGAGCATGTGTACGAAAGCGGGAACACCTCGGAGCTCGCCGGGAACAAACTGGTCCGGCTGGATGGAACGATTATTGATATTGAAGCCATTACCACGCCGATCCCATATATAGGACGCAATACAGCACTGACCATTATTCGGGATGTCACAGAGCAGAAGAGGGCGGAACGGGAACGGATTGCGGCCGAAAGGCTTGTCCGGGAGAGCGAGGACCTGTATTTCAGGCTGCAGATGAGTCTGGATCAATTCTCCTCCGATCTTTTCGGGATGGTGAAGATAAGCGAATTGAATGCCCGTATTGTGCGGGAAATCAAAAAGGTGCTGGGGACGGATCGGGTGAGCCTCATACAGATCAACCACCACAGCCTGCATATCAAGATCCAAGGGGGCCATAAAGATCCGCCACAAGGGGTGCTGCATGCGATCCATACATGCGGTCCCGAGCATATTCCATTCTGTAAACTGTTTGAGATGTCTGACGGATATTTTGTCAAGATTGGAGAAATGAACGGGGACAGCAGTATTGTTTGCATTGGCGGAGAGGTGGTTCCTCAGCCTATGATACAGGCCCAAAAAATATGGCTGGAGACCATTACGCGTTATGCAAGTGTTCTGTACGATAACTTCCGCGTCATTGAGGATTTGACGAGGGAACTGGAGAAGCTGGGTTCATCCCAGCAGATCATGCCCCTATGGCTGCTGCGACTGATGCTGCATTTATCCGAGAATGAACGAAAGCGATTGTCCCAGGATCTTCATGATGCCGCGCTCCAGGAACAGATTATATGGTACAGGAAATTAAATCAGATTACATCGGATCATGAGCTGCCAGAGCATCTGCGTCCACAGCTGGAGGAAATCGAGCAGGGGCTTCTGGATGTGATTTATCAGATTCGAATTACGTGCAACGAGCTTCGTCCCCCACTGCTGAAGGAGGAGGGGTTGGAACGTTCGCTCGAGGCATTGTTTGAATTTACCCAGCTGCGCACCAATTATTCGATACAGTTCGACTGTTCGAACTTCGATGATGATATCAGTGACGATCATTTGATTGGACTGTACAGAATTGTCCAGGAGCTGCTGGCCAATGCAACGAAGCATTCGAACGCGACGGAGGTAAAGCTCCGTTTGTCCACCCAGTCGGATGAAGTCAATCTGAGTTATGAAGACAACGGGATTGGAATCGACCCCAGCCAGCAATCGGACCAATTCAACAGCATGGGGATCGGCGGCATGAAGGAACGGGTGAGAAGCATGAACGGCAAAATCCAGTTCGACTCATCGGATAGCGGGGGGTTGGCTGTCTATATATCCATAACGGCAAGGTAAATTCCGCCGGCAGCAAAGCAAGCAAGATATCAGACTGAAGGAGTCATGAGTGACGATGATCGAAATTTTATTGGTGGATGACCATCCCTCGGTGATGGAGGGAACCAAGGTGCTGCTTGAGCAGGAAAAGGATATGTTCGTGAAGCTGGCGAATACGCCGGAGCGGGCGCTGGAGCTGGTGAGCACGCTGCATTTTGACGTGATGCTGATTGATATGCACATGCCGGGCATGAACGGAATTGATTTGGCCAAGCAGATCCTCCGGATTGCTCCGGACGCGGTGATGCTGATTTATACGGGCTTTGAAGTCAGCAATCATTTTAATTTGATTATGGAGGCCGGACTGGCTGGTTTTGTCTCGAAAACGTCGGGCAAAGAGCAGTTGGTAACGGCTGTTCGGTGTGCGCTGCGAGGAGAAGTCGTTCTGCCGTTGACACTCGTGAAGCAGCTTCGTCGTGTGACCGCAAATGGTCCGGAACGGACGGCAGGGGCGCCGGCAGCCCCGTCTATAACCGATAAAGAATATAGTATTCTCAAGGAAATCGCTCGCGGAAAGAGCAACAAAGAGATTGCGGGAACGGTGATCATGAGCCAGCGTTCACTCGAGTACTGCTTAACCAATCTCTTTCAAAAGTTGAATGTAAAGTCACGCATAGAAGCTGCACTGAAGGCAAAGCAAATGGGAATCCTCTCGGATTCGGATTTTGTCCAGATGGGCTGATAGGCTAGCTCTTCTTCCGATTCAGATCATGAAGCATTGCATCCCTTGACATGTTCAAAGGTGATTTCGCTACCATTCGACAACAATCGCAGGGAAGCCCGCAAAATTCTTGCGTGAGCACGCAAGAGAATTTCGGTTACGAAAGGTATGTAAGTGTATATGCTTATGTTACTGGATGGATATAGTCTGTAAGTAGGAAGGATGGTTGCTTGCGGCATGACAAAGGACCTATTTGAATATGGTGTCGATGACCTCTTGTCACTGGAAGAGATTGAGGAAGTGTTGGCGCAGCTCGAAGAAGAGTGGAATGAATTTAACAGCCGGAAGAAGCGAGGGTGACTTATAATGAAACGATGGAAATCTTTGAGAGCTCTGTTTGCAATGAAACTCCAGAGCCGTATGCTGCTTATCATTTTGGGGTCGATCACGATTTTTCTAGCTGTCATGATGGCTTATATCAGTATGACTACAACGGAGGAAGCGCTGGATTCGGCCAAGACGCTTGCGGTGACAACGAGTGAGAAGATCGGCGCGATTGTACAAGCAGAGCTCGACGATGTAATGAACTCCGCGCGTACATTGGCTGTAAGCTTTGTTGGAATGAAAGAGAGCGATACCACGAATCGCGCAGCCGTTACTGAGATACTGAGAAGAAATCTGGAAGACAATCCGTCCTGGAAAGGGATCTGGACGTTGTGGGAGCCGGATGCTTTTGACGGACAGGATAGCGAATATAAAAACAAACTCGGCAGTGACCAATCGGGACGAATGATGTCCTACTGGGCAAGAACGGAGTCCGGCCTGGAACATTCCGTAATCGAGGATTATGAGCACGAAGGGGAAGGCGATTTCTATCTCCTGGCGAAGAACAGCGGCAAAGAAATCATTATGGATCCGTACGTCTTCAAAGTAGGCAACGAAGATGTCATGATGACATCGCTCGTTGTTCCGATTATCGATAACGGAAAGACCGTCGGCGTGGTTGGCGTCGATATTTCCCTGGCACATTTGCAAAGCGTAATGGAGCAATTCCGATTGTTCGATACGGGGTATGCTCATATTTATTCGAATACCGGCGTGATCGTAACGTCGCCGGAGGACGGATTGATGGGGCAGACGCTGGAAAAGGCCTATCCCGGCAAGACGGTTCCTCTCATACTGGATGCGATTCGGGAAGGAGATGTCTATACCGAGGAAGATTCAGAGCTGTACAAGCTGTATACGCCGATCAAGACCGGATTAACCGAAACGCCATGGTCTGCCGCTATCATTATCCCGATGGATGAGATTACGGCGAAGTCGGATGCACTGATCATCTCCATTATCGTTGCCGGTGCAGCCACCCTGGTGGCCATGGCGGCTGTAGTGGTCCTGTTAACGAGATCCATTGTGAAGCCGCTGGGCGTTTCCGTTGCTATCGGCGAGTTCATGTCGAAGGGAGACTTCACGCAGAAGGTTCCTGCGGTTTATCTTCGCAGAGCCGACGAGATCGGCACGTTGTCCAGAGTATTCGCTCAGCTGCTGGAGAGCATGAAGGAAATGATCGGCAAAGTGAACATGAACGCATCATCGGTAGCCGCGGCTTCACAGCAGCTGTCGGCTGGTGCCGAGGAACTGGCCGTTGGAAGCAGCAGTCAGGCTGAATCCGTGCAAACCGTTAGCGAATTGTTCCATGAATGGTCGAATGCCATCAATTCCGTGGCGAGCGATGCCTCGGCTGCATCCGAGCTTGTAAATCAAACCTCCGGCATTGCAGCGGAAGGCAGCGGCATCGTCCAGCAGTCGGTGGAAGGCATGAATCGGGTACGGGAGCAGGTTGCCAAACTCGAAGCTGACTCCCAGCGGATCGGCGAGATCATCGAGGTCATCGACGACATCGCCAAGCAGACCAATCTGCTTGCCCTCAATGCCACGATCGAGGCTGCCCGTGCCGGCGATCAAGGAAGAGGTTTCGCTGTGGTGGCGGATGAAGTGCGTAAGCTAGCCGAACGTAGCGGAGGTGCCACGAAGCAGATCGCCGATATCATCAAGGGCATGCAGAAGAATACGACCGATAGCGTGGAGGCGGTGAATCAAGGCGTCATCCACACGGAAAAAGCCGGTGAAGCCTTTGCCTACATTACAAGCATGGTGAACGAATCGGCGGGCAAGGTGATGGATATTGCAGCCGCCAGCGAGGAGCAGGCAGCCCAGGCTGCCGAGGTGGCAACCGCGATTGAAACGATATCTTCGTCGACGGAGGAAACGGCGGCTACAAGCGAGGAATCGGCTGCAACAGCACAATCGCTTGCCGAGCTTGCCGAAGAATTGAACCATACCGTATCGGCCTTCAAAATCTCGTAGCACCACTGGCATATTGATGATAAGCTTGGCCAAAGGGCCGGGCTTTTTTTATATATAAAGTGACGATTTATGTACACTGTGAGATTTTAATACACCTTTAAATACTCTTAAACGCGGTCTGTCTTCTGTGAATTACGTCGATAGAAGTTTTTGTCCATAAATCATGGTGGACTGCTCGGACGAAGGGAGGAACACGTGTTGTGAATGGCAGCTTGTTTCAGCAGATGTTAGAAGAGGGAGATTATGTCCCCCGCTTTTACGCCTATTACTATAAGCAGTGGATGGATTATGAAATGCCTTACCACCAGCATGATTCAACCGAGATTATGTATATGATTTCAGGGGTATGCCGGATTGACGTGAAGGTAGGCGATACGGAAAAGAGCGTCACGCTCAAAAAAGGGGAGTTTATGGTGCTGGATGCCGATGTCCCGCATCGGTTAATCGTTGAGCAGGCGGTCTCCTGCCGAATGCTGAATGTGGAGTTCGGGTTTATGGAATGTGAAGGGAGGACGCTTTCTCTTAGGCAGATTGCCGGTGAGGAGCAAGAGGTGTCCTTTCTCCTGAATCGGCCGTTTCCCTACTTGGTGCTAGCGGATCAGGAGGAGGTATATCCGGTGCTCAAGAGCCTCGTGCTTGAACTCGATCAGAGAGGGACCGAGGGCAGAATGATGACGCATATGCTGTTTATTCAGTTGCTTGTATGCATTGCCCGTCTGTATGAAGAAAGGGAACGCAGCGAAGTGCAGCAGAGCGAGTTCTATATTAAACGAAGTGTCGATTTCTTGCATCAGAACTATGACCGCAATATTCAGGTGAAGGACGTTGCCGCCGAGGTGAATCTGCATCCCGGTTACTTGCATCGGGTATTTCGCAGAGGAACGGGCAGGACAATCACCGAGTATCTGACCATGATTCGCATGGAAAAGGCCAAAATGCTGCTGGAGCAGACCGATATCCCCATACATGAAATATCGGATTATGTAGGTGTTGGCAGCCGGCAGTATTTCCATATGTTATTCAAGAAGTATACGGGAACCACGCCGGTGGAATATCGGCTGCGGAAGGACCGGAATGCCTGGAAATATGGTGATCCGGATGCCGCAGCAGATAAGAAGTGAGGATTTTTGACTCGGAAGAGTTCAAGAGGTCATGATTTTGATAACGCTTTCTACCGCTCGATTGCTACAATAACTACAATCTAATTTGCAGCTAGGGAGTGGATAGAATGTCATTTAAGGTTGCTTTTATCGGAGCGGGAAGCATCGGCTTTACCCGGGGAATTCTGCGTGACTTGTTGACTGTACCGGAGTTCAGGGATATCGAGGTTGCTTTCACCGACATCAGCCAGCATAACCTGGATATGGTCACGGAATTGTGTCAGCGGGACATTACCGAGAATGGACTGTCGATTGCAATCCAGTCCACCACGGATCGAAGACAAGCCCTGCAGGATGCCAAATATGTCATCTGCACCATTCGCGTGGGCGGACTGGAGGCATTCCGTACGGATGTGGACATTCCGCTGAAATATGGCATCGATCAATGCGTGGGCGACACGCTCTGTGCAGGCGGCATTATGTATGGCCAGCGGGGAATCCCCGAGATGCTGAGCATTTGCCGGGATATTCGCGAGGTGTGCGCACCTGACGTTCTGCTATTGAACTATTCGAATCCGATGGCCATGCTGACATGGGCATGCAATCAGTATGGCGGCGTGCGGACGATTGGTTTATGCCATGGCGTGCAGCATGGGCATCATCAGATCGCCGAGGTGTATGGCTTGAAAAAACAAGAGGTCGATATTGTCTGTGCCGGGATTAATCATCAGACTTGGTATATTCGAGCCTCACATCAAGGCAAGGACTTGACGGCTGGGCTGCTGGAGGCATTTGAACGACATCCGGAGTACAGCAGGACAGAGAAGGTTCGCATCGATATGCTGAGGCGTTTCGGATATTACAGCACCGAATCCAACGGCCATCTAAGCGAATATGTTCCTTGGTACCGTAAACGGCCGGAGGAAATTACGGAGTGGATTGACCTCAGCAGCTGGATCAACGGAGAGACGGGCGGATATTTGCGAGTCTGTACCGAGGGACGCAACTGGTTCGAGACCGATTTCCCGAACTGGATGAAAGATCCGGCTATGGAGTACACGCCGGAGCAACGGGGAGAGGAGCACGGCTCCTACATTATTGAAGGTTTGGAGACCGGCCGGGTATACCGGGGCCATTTTAATGTGGTGAATGAGGGCATTATCTCCAATCTGCCGGATGATGCCATCATTGAGGCGCCGGGTTACGTGGACCGGAACGGCATATCCATGCCGCATGTAGGGAGCTTGCCGTTAGGGCCGGCTGCGGTGTGTAGCGTAAGCATATCCGTTCAACGGCTGGCGGTTGAAGCGGCGGTTCATGGAGATGACAAGCTGCTTCGTCAGGCATTTATGATGGATCCGCTGGTCGGAGCGGTATGTAATCCGAAGGAAATCTGGCAGCTGGTCGATGAAATGCTGGTAGCCGGTGAAGCATGGCTTCCTCAGTATGCGGCTTCGATCGCCGAAGCGAAGGCACGTCTAACAGCGGGCAATCTGATCCCTACCCGTCCGTATGAAGGAGCCGCCAGACTCAAGGTGAAGACGGTGGAGGAGATGCAGCTCGATCGGGAGAAGGCAAACAAAAACGCAGGTGAATCCGACAAAGGGAAGGATCGCGAAAAAGGTAATCCGGTTGCACATTAACGAAGGTATCAACAATAGAAATACTTAGAGTTTCATAAATGCGTATTAAACAAACACTTTGGGCGTGGATGGTATAACGGACAAAAATCCGCTATAATCCCTCTGCCAGAAGTGTTTTTTTCTGGATTCCGTTCATCTTTCACCTGCATATACTACGAATACCTAGATACAAATTCGGACGGACAATCCCTGACCTTAGACAGGTACACAGTTTGGGTAAAAATGGTTACAATTCAATTAGATAGGCAAAGTTCACCATTAAGGAGGCATGGGGATGATTATTGGGGTTCCCAAAGAAATCAAAAATAACGAAAGCCGCGTAGGCATGACGCCGGGTACGGTCGTCAGCTTCAGAAATGCCGGGCACGAAGTTCTCGTACAATCCGGGGCCGGCCTTGGGATCGGTTTTACGGATGAAGCATATAGAGCGGCTGGAGCCAAGGTGGTTGCAACGGCTGCCGAAGCGTGGAATGCCGAGATGGTTGTGAAGGTGAAGGAACCCCTGCAAGAGGAATATGAATACTTTCAAGAGGAAATGATCCTATACACGTATCTGCACCTGGCCCCCGAGCCGGAACTGACCAAAGCGCTTGTTGACCGTAAGGTGAGTGCCGTTGCTTATGAAACGATACAATTGACGGATGGCAGCTTGCCGCTGCTGACACCGATGAGTGAAGTGGCAGGTAGAATGTCCATTCAAATCGGGGCGCATTTCCTGGAAAAAGCGCACGGCGGCAAGGGTGTCCTTCTAAGCGGCGTACCGGGCGTCGCACCGGGTAAGGTTGCCGTTATCGGCGGCGGCATCGTTGGCACCAATGCGGCAAGGATTGCGCTGGGGCTCGGTGCGGACGTCAGCATCCTCGATATTAATCCCGGCCGACTTCGTCAACTGGATGATCTTTTCCAGGGGCGGGTCAAAACGATCATGTCCGATCCGTATCACATTGCGGAAACGGTGAAGGCCGCCGACCTTGTTGTGGGTGCGGTATTGATCCCCGGTGCACGGGCCCCGCGCCTCGTAACGGAAGAGATGGTAAAAGAGATGAGTCCGGGATCGGTCATCGTGGATGTGGCGATTGATCAAGGAGGCTCCATTGAGACGATCGACCGGATCACCACGCATGACAACCCGACCTATGAAAAGCATGGTGTTATCCATTATGCTGTAGCCAACATGCCGGGCGCCGTAGCCAGAACCTCCACCATGGCACTGACCAATGTAACGGCACCCTATGGGTTGAGAATAGCAAGTAAAGGACTACGGACTGCCGCACGTCATGATAAAGCGCTTGCCAAGGGCATTAATGTCATCGACGGCAAGGTAACCTATGAAGCGGTTGCGGCGGCTCATGGTTATGCGTACACCAGCATTGACGATTATTTGCTGGCATAGAGATAACAAGTTTAAAGCATGTAGAGCCATTTTTCAAAAATTTGACATGATACCGGGGGTTATGACGTAAACCTTGGGGGCTTTCGTTGGCCAGTGTGGACAAAGTTGAAAAATGGCTTTTTTATGTTCCTGGATGGCATCTTGCAACGAGGTCATCTTCGCCTAGGTCAACATAAACAGGAGCTTATGCAGTTCCGTTTCCTCCAAATGCCTCCACTCACCCCGTTCCAGTTGATCCAGCGTAATATTCATAATTCGGACGCGCTCCAGCTTCAGCACGCTGTACCCCAAGGCTTTGCACATTCTGCGGATTTGCAGATTAAGGCCCTGTGTCAAAATGATACGAAATACATCTTCGCTTTGCCTGTAAACCGTGCATGGTTTGGTTACTACGTTCAGGATTTCAACACCTTGAGACATCGCTTGAATAAATGCGTCCGTAACGGGTTTGTCCACGGTCACCACATATTCTTTCTCATGATTATGTTCCGAACGCATCATTTTGTTCACAATATCTCCGTCATTCGTAAGCAAAATCAAACCTTCAGAGGCTTTATCCAGCCTCCCAATGGCAAATATGCGCGATGGATAGTTAACAAACTGAATAATGTTTCCCGCCACATGTTCTGCTGCCGTACAGACAATACCGATGGGTTTATTGAGAGCCAGGTAAACCGCCTCGCTATCATTATGAGGAATTTCCTTCCCATCTATCAATACGAGATCGTGCAGTTCAACATCCGCCCCTTTTTCACACACCTTGCCATTGATCGTAATCCGTCCGGCCGCAATCAATCGGTTGGTTTCTCTGCGCGAGCAAAATCCCGTTTCACTTATATATTTGTTAATTCGCATGCTCCACCGCTTCTCATGTGTAATATTGCCACAGGTTCATTTAGTTAGCTCCTCTCTCATTTCCTCCTCTGGCGGATCGAAGCGGTAACCGGGGAGCAAGCGAGCCTAGTAAAAATCCTGCGACATGTTCTCTTCGTCTGCAACAGCCTGTATCTCCTCCGAACCGATGCTGATGAAGCGGTAGCCGTCCGCTGCCTGCTTCTTCAGCGCTCGTTCTTTGATGAACTTGGGGCTGGCTTCGCCGCCGTCTTCGTCATACACGAGCAGAATGCCATCGGTTTTGCGGAGAAGCAAATCGTCTCTGGCCGTAAATTGCCACGGCCCCTGATAAGGGCTCTTGCTGACCGGTGCATAGAAGTCTACCCCTTTCATCACTTCCTGAAAATAAGCCTTTTTATCCTCATTCCATTGCTCCTCGGGATTCTGGTAGGCCGTCAGAATGGAGCATTTCAGGTCGGGGTATTGGGACTTTAGTTCGATAGCCGCTTCAATGGCCCACAGGTCCACGCCATATTGGCCGGGAGTGATGACCCACTGAAGGCCTTCCTCAAGCAGCGGAACCAAGCGGTTGGCAATTGCTTTGCGTATATAAGGTATGCCTTGGTGTTTGTTGTTGTAAATACCGAGCTCGTGGGCCCGATATCCGGTAATCAGAAGATTTTCCAATCGAGCACGCTCCCTGACAAGAATTAGGTCTAGTGTACCTTTTTCGGAAATTTTGATCAATCGATGTTACAAATCGTATAGAATGGGTAAGTAAACCGGAATACATATTTTAGGAGGAAATTCGATTGAAGAAGTGGACAGCAGTATTACTAGGGGCAATTTTGGTTATGAGCATGACAGCATGCGGCAAGGACAACAAAGCAGCGGAGGACGCCGCAACGCCGCCGGCAACGGAACAAGGGACGACTCCTTCGACAGAGACGCCGCCAGCTAAAGAAGAACCGAAGGAGGATGCTCTTCCAACTGCTGACGAGCTTCTTCAGAAATCGGCTGAAGCTTCCCAGAATTTGAAGAGCTTTGCGATGAAAGCCGATGTTAAACAGCATATCGTGGTTGAAGGCGAAGAGAAGCAGGAGCAAGACGTCAATATGTCGCTTGATTCGGAACTTACGCTCGAGCCGGTGGAGATGATGCAGAACGTTGTGATGGATTCTCCGGAAGGCAAGGTCGAGATGAAGCAGTATATAACGGAAGACGGCATTTACATGCTTATGGATGGTCAATGGATGCAGGTTCCGAAGGAATCGGAGCAGGAGATCCGCGACAGCCTGGATATGAGCAGTGCGAGTCCAGAGCAGCAGGTAGAGCAGTTCAAGTCCCTCGCTAAGGACTTCAAAGTAACGGAGGACGGAGACACATACGTCCTGACGGCGGATGTTTCCGGCGACAACCTGAAGGAGCTTGCCAAGTCCATGATGAGCCAAGCGGGCAACGATCCGCAGATGGAAGCCATGATGGATCAAATGGATATCAAGAGCATTCATATTATCTATGGCGTACAGAAGGAGTCTTACCTGCCGGTAACAACCGATTTGGACATGGTAATGGCAATGGATGCCGAAGGTCAGAAGGTATCCTTGGATATGAAAATGAAGAGCGCTTACTCCAAGCATAACGAAATCAGCAAGATTGAAGTGCCGAAGGAAGCTTTGAACGCGGAGTAATGCTGTTTGGCTGATGAAATAAGCGGAATATGAAATGATTGATATTCCTCATGAAGAGGCTGCCTCGGTTCTGTAGATGTTCTACAGACCGAGGCAGCCTTATTTGATGGAATCCATTTCATTTCAACGGTAGGGTCAAGGCAACGGCTTCCTCCGTTGTTTGACTAGGAGGCTTGCCGTGAGGCGTGCTTATGTTAACGGCCAGCGGCTCATGGATCTTTGGGCATCGCCAAATTTATGGTTTAGCAACTTCGACAATGACGCTGCCGAACAATTGACCGTTGATCGAGACCATAATGCGCCACAGTCCAGGCGAAGGAAGTGACATCGTTGTCGGCAATGAGGCATCGGCACCATTATGAGGATAAGGAGTGACGCGAGATTTAAATACATCGATGAGCTTTGACGAATTTTGTTTCACGGCAGTGATGACCAGATCCCCCGTTAATTCCTCTTTGCTTCCCCAAAAGTGCCACATATATTTATTGGGGTGACCTGCGATAAACCCCGGATCAATAAAGCCGAGATGTCCCTTAATGCCGGTCATTTCAGTGGGAGGAAACTGGGAGGACAGCATCGACTCCACCGGGTCTTCAGAAGCAGCCGAAACGAAGCTCGGGCTCGGCTCCCAGCTGCTGTCCGGCACATCAATCACGATATCGCCGTATTTCTCCTGATCCACCATCACGTCGAATCGCCATAACCCGGAGAGCGGCAGGGCAAAGCGGGAAGAGACCCGGGTGAAGTTATCGTAAGCCATATCGGAGGTAATCATCGTCTCGGCAAGCTCTTCAAGGGTAGTTCCCGTATCCCGGTGTACGGCGGTTATGCGGATCGTTTTCCCTTCAAGCGCTTGAATTGGGGTTAACAGATTCCACCAGGCACCGGCCGGAGAGCCCGCGGCAGCATCCCCGCCCGGAAATGCCTGAAGTTTATCCACGCCATCATCCGTATATACGCTCCGGGGAGTCCACTTGGCTGCGTATCCCCAGCCCTGGATGGGGATCATCCGTTGAAGCGCAGGAGACTCACGCCATCCCCATACCGCTACTAGAAGAAGAATCATGAATGCACATGCGCTTATAACACGCAGACGCGTTGGAGACCTCCGTTTGTTTCGGCCCTTCTTTACAGAGCCGTTAGCGGCACTGTTCAATACACGGGATTTCATCTTCTCGGTAAACATCGGCTCATTGAATGGAGAAGAAGCGAGTTCCTGTATCCAATCCGGCGGCTGCGGCTCTTGTTCGGTCTTCACTGGACATCCTCTCCTTTCAACATCTTTTCCATTCGGGCGCGAGCCCGGTGCAGTCTGGATTTGATTGTTCCTTCGGATATGCCGAGCAGTTCCGCCATTTCTTTTCGCGGCAGCTGATAATGGGATTCCAGGATAAGCACCTCCCGGTATTTGGGCGGCAGCTCCATCACGTACTTCCAAATCTGCGAGACGGCAGCAGCATCCATAAACTCTGTTTCGGCGGAGGGTTCAGTCTGTTTGGAGGTGATCCAGCCGGTTAGAGACACCCTCGTCATAAAGGGAGATTTGAGATAGTTCAGGGACAGGTTGCGGGTGATGGTGAACAGCCATGTTTTGACAGAGCTCCGGCCCTGAAAATCATTCCAGTGCTTAAATGCTCTCAAGAACACGTCCTGACTGATATCATCAGCCGCATCTTTGCGTTTTGTTAGGAAGAACGCATAGTTCCACACGTCCTGGCCGAAGGACTCCATTAAATCGCTCAGCACCGTGCTTGCTTCATTTACGGCCACCATTTGTTTCAGGTACTCCAATCGCATCACCTCGAATATTAGACAATTGAACAAAGGATCGGTTCCCGGATTCCCCCGAAAATTTGAAACAATTTAACGTGCAAATCGTTGTAATGAATAACAGGTATGCAGGGAATCGAGGAAGGGGAGAAGGCGTATGCATTTATATTTCAAGGATAACTTTTTTAGCTCGGGTATAACAGATATTATGGATAGGGAAGGCAGTGTAATAGGAAGCCTGGATTTGAAGAGCGCTTTCGGCTCCTCGCTGGACGTGTATAACGTTTCGGGAGATCCGGTATGCAGCGGCTCGTTTCGTTTCTTCTCCAACAAGTGGCATATCGCGAGCGGCAGCGGGGAAGAGCTGGGCGTGCTGCGTATGCGAATGAGCTTCTTCACGAAAAAATTCGAATACAACGCGGGATCGCGGGGCGTATATGAGATCACTTCGCCTGCCTTTTCCAATGAATATGAAATAACGGATGATGCCGGAAGGGGAATCGCCCATTTTTCCCGCATTAGCGGCTGGCTCCAGGCCGGGGCCTATCTGCTGCAGAATGAGAGCAACGTTCTCGGAGACTGGGAGCTCGTTACCGTGGTGATGGGCATTCACCAAATACGCAAACGCAACAACAGCGCTGCCGCATCGAGCTCTCACTAAATTCAGGATAACCCAGAATAAGACGATGATAGGAGGAGTCAGAATGAACGAAGTCAGCGATCATCTCGATTATGGATTGACTCTTGTATTTATCGGATTTAATCCCAGTTTGCGGTCGGGGGAAGTCGGACATCATTATGCGAACCCTCGCAACAATTTTTGGAGGATTCTGCATAAATCCGGTTTGACCCCTCGCTTATATGATGCCTCGGAGGATGGGGAATTGCTTAAACTGGGGTATGGGTTTACCAATATTGTGGCCAGGCCTACACGGGGGGCCGAAGACATTACCCGCGAAGAGTACAGACTCGGAAGAGAGACGCTGCGGGAGAAGCTGGCGGAGTACAGACCGGAGGTTGCTTGTTTTGTCGGCAAGGGCGTGTATACCGAATTCAGCGGTAAAGCCAAGGTGGATTGGGGAATTCAGCCGGACTCCGTCGTGGACGGCGTCCACGAGTTTGTAGCTCCTTCTTCCAGTGGATTGGTACGAATGCCAATGGATGAGATTATCGGAATTTATCGGCGATTGAATGATTTTATATCGAAGAATGAATTCTAAACAAGGAAGCTGGACGAGAAGCATTCATAGGGATAATGAAAAAGAGGAACATCCAGAAGACCCGGTTTGTCGGATTCTTGGTGCTCCTCTTTTGAACATAAAATATATAAGCTTTCCGTGAAGCTAAATCTTCCGATCACGCAAGAAAACACTATACGCGGTTTGTTTTATGAGATCGTACCTCCATTGAGATTTTTCATAAGAGGTAGGTTGCCGTATCATGGACGCTTCAGCAGCTCGGGATCGATTCGCGGCACAAGTCCTTCATCGGCTGCACGGTTCAGCAGGGCTGAAATCGCGGCATAGCCGTCTTCGCCCAGCTCTGCGGTAAACGGATTGACGTACAGGTCGATGTGGGCATCGGCGACATCCGGGTCCATTTCCTGAGCGTGCTGGAGGACATAGGCCCGAGAGTCCTCGGGATGTTCCCAGGCATATTCGACAGAGGAGCGGATCCAGTTTGAGATGCTTGCCAAATCCAGCGACCTGCGGGCCACAATCGCACCCAGAGGAATAGGCAGATTCGTATCGGATTCCCACCAACTGCCCAGATCCGTCATCAGTTTCAATCCATAGGACGGATAGGTAAATCGTGCCTCGTGGATGACAAGCCCGGCATCGATCGCTCCATCCCGGACAGCCGGCATTATTTGATCGAACGGCATCACCACGATTTCGCCGAGTCCTCCAGGTACGTTCTGTGCAGCCCACAGACGGAACAACAGATAAGCCGTGGAGCGCTCACTCGGAACGGCTACCCGCCGGCCGGACAGCGCAGCCGGACTGTCCGGGGCCTTCCCGTCTGTCAGCTTGTCCGCCGTCAGAACGAGAGGCCCGCATCCGCGGCCAAGTGCTCCTCCGCAGGGCAGGAGGGCATATTCATCCAGCACCCAGGGCAGCGCGGCGTAGGATATTTTTAAGATATCATGTTCTCGATCCTCGGCCGCCCAGTGATTGGTGATATCGATATCCGCGTAGGATACATCAAGCTCGGGGGCGCCCGGAATCCGTCCGTGAACCCAGGCATGAAATACAAATGTGTCGTTAGGGCAAGGGGAAAAAGCGATTTTCATCGTAGCACCTCCGGTAGTAATGAACTTGCGGTCTCAAGCGCCAGCAGCGCCTCCTTAATCTTCCATGCGCTGCGGTCTCGCGGTCCAACCTGATTGGATATGGAACGGATTTCGAGCACGGGCACACCGGCTGCAGCGGCAGCGGTGGCCACGCCGAATCCCTCCATCGCCTCGGCTGCGGCGTCCGGCACCCGATGGAGGAGACGTGCAGCCGTAGCTGCTGTTCCCGTCGTGGTGGAGACCGTCAGCACAGGCCCGAGGGTTACGGACGCGCCGGCAATCTTTAAGGCCTCCGCAAATTTTCTGGCAGAGGCTGGATCTGCCTGTACCCGATCCATTCCGAAGCCGAGCTCCTGGACGCTGCTGAAGCCGTCTTCGGTTTCCGAACCGAGATCAGCGGCAATGATGGTGTCCGCAATGACGATGGAACTAACCTCAGCCTGGCCGGCAAATCCTCCGGCGATACCTGCGCTGACAACAAAGTCATAGGTGCCTTGAATCAGCTGGCGGGCAGTCGCAGCAGCGGTAGCCGCGGGACCAACTCCACCCGCGATCACATCAAATCCGTGTGCACCCTTAAGCCCGCGTAGTACGGCTTCTTTTTCGGCATCGACTGCCGTAACAATAAGCACGCGCTTGGAAGACGGGTCTGGCGAGTTATGTGACTCGGTCATATCCACCGAGTTGGATTGGGTTTGTTTCTGCATGGTATTAATCTCCTTCTTGGCTGTAACGATAAACATCGCTATCCTTTTACGTTATAACGTTCTTGTGGCGATGTAAAGTCTCGTGCATGTTAAGCTTGGACTTTATGTGTAGCAGCATCTTTCCGATATAGAGTATAATGGACGGTAACTTACCTACATCATGACTAGATTCGGAGGTTGGATAGCTTTGCGTAAGAAGGGTGCGAATGGACAAGAAAGCCGGGCTAGACTACTGATTGTCGCTGCCAATGAATTTGCAAAGTCAGGATACCATCAGACAAAGATCAGCACCATCGTTTCCCGGGCTGGATTGACGCAGCCGTCATTCTATTTGTATTTTGAGAGCAAAGAAGCTGTTTTCAAGGAGCTGGTGGAGAAATTTCGTTCTGAGCTCAAGATTCTGCTCGAGGGTAGCAGATTGGAAAGCGGAATCGATGAGGATCATGTGACCGGTCGTTTGCAGAGTGTGCTGACGGGATTGTTCGCGTTTCTTGGCAAAGACCCGGATCTGACGCAAATCGGTTTTTTCATTGGGGATGACTCTGTCATCATAAAATCTGAAATGGCAGCCATGATTGAGCAAAATCTGAAAGCTGAGCAGCGGGACGGGTACTTTGACGGTGATTCCGATATGCACATTGTTGCGGAGTGCTTAGTCGGTGTCATTGAAAGACTGACCTCCCAGCAGCTTCTGACAGGCAAGCGTACTCCTGAGGATCTCGCGCGTCATGTGGTGAGTTTATTTATGCACGGCATCAGCATTTATCCGGCTAAGCGGACTACATAAGGCTGTGAAATTTATTGTATAAAAAGTAAGATCATTAAAGTATCGGAAAACAGGCTGTGACACGGGTAGGGATAATCGTGGACGGCCTGTTTTTACTGCTGACCAGAGCCCAATCCCAGCAAGCGTTTGATCTTTTTCAAAGAATTGCAGTATATTCATTATACGTTTATGTAACCGATTGCAACTGCAGATGACGAACGAAGGATCAAGGATCGGGGGACTTATTCATGAAGAAGATGATGCTGGTATACGGTGCGCTTCTATTGGCTTTTCTCACCTATGTGTTCATGTACAGGCTGGAGGACAAGCGTTCTTCGGCTTGGGAGGAGGGCGGCCTGCACGGCAGCATTGGGGAGAATTATGTCATGGTGACTTTTCAATCCGGCATGGAATATTGGAAGAATATTTTAAAGGGCTTCGAGGATGGAGGGGATGCTCTGGGCGTATCGGTTGATTACCGCGGCTCTACACAATATGACGTGGAGGAACAGATCACCGTTCTGGAACAAGTGATTGCCAAAAAGCCCGCCGGTATCGCCTTATCGGCCATCGATTCCAAAGCGCTGACGTCAACGATTAATAAAGCCGTGGAAGCCGGGATCCCCGTTGTGCTGTTCGATGCGGATGCACCTGACAGTAAGGCTTATTCTTTCCTGGCGACCAACAATTACAACGCTGGCGTTGCGGCCGCGGATAAAATGGCGCAGCTTCTCGGCCGGGAAGGGGAGATCGGGATTGTTACCCAGCCTGGGCAGCAGAATCATGATGACCGTTCCGAAGGCTTCAGAGACACCTTAGCGCAGCGATATCCGGGCATGTCCGTGGTGGAGATCAGGGAAGGCAAAGGGGATACCCTTGTTGCCAAAGAGGCTGCTGCCGACATGCTGGACAAACACCCGGATCTCAAAGGGATCTTCGTAACGGAGGCCAGTGGCGGAATGGGCGTGGCAGATGCCGTTATCGGCGCAAATAAAGCGAACCGGATTACCATTATCGGATTCGATACGAATAAAGGGACGCTGGACCGGATCTCTGATGGAACCATCGCGGCAACGATCGCCCAGGGAACGTGGAATATGGGCTATTGGTCGCTGCAGTATTTATTTCATCTGCATCATGGTCTTACCGTACCGGCCCCGACGCTCGGCAACGATGTGTCTCCGCTTCCTGTTAGGGTGGACACCGGGATCTCGATCGTGACCCGAGAGAATGTGAATGATTATTATGCAAAATAGAAACAGAGCGGAATCCTGGCGCGAAGGCATCTGGCGGTGGCTGCGGTTCGGGGATTTGCCGCTGAGATACAAGCTGGTCATCTTGTTCCTCATGGTTGGCATCCTGCCCTCGATCGCACTGGGCGTCCTCGTTAATTGGACGGTTAACCGCATTGTGGATCAGCAGGTAACCTCAAACACCATTCAATTAATCGGTAAGGTCAATCAGACCTTGGACAATGATATGGAGAATCTCCAGAATATTACGTATTTGATCGGATTTGACCCACGCACGGAGCGGTTTCTGCAGGGGGAAATCCAAGGGGATAAGCCGGCCGCAGGGACCGAAGATACGGGGAATTCCGGCCCGCAGTCGTTCTCGGTGAAGCAGGACAATGAGGAAAATTACGAAATTAAGCGATATCTTCAAGGCTTCACGACGCTGTACCCGGAAATCGCCTCCATTCTTCTGGTCAATCGTGATGGGGAATACATCAGTAACGAAATGTATGCACGCGGTCCTGCCACCTTGACGGAGGAAGCTTGGTACCATGAGGCTGTTTTAAATGAAGGTATCTTTACAGTGCTGGGCCATCCGGCAGACCGTAAGGTCACCACCCATGTTCATTACGGCAACGAAGAGCTGGTGTCGGTCGTTCGCTCGTTTGTGGATCCGGACACGAGGGAAGTAACCGGAGCGGTATTGATCGATTTGAAGCTGCGGGCAGTCGCGAGAGCGGTCCGGGATGTCACGCTTGGAAAAAGCGGGTATTTGATGGTGGCCGAGGCCGGCGGCTCGAGCATTTACACGCCGGAGGATGCCATCATCCCGTCCATCCCCCCTTCGTGGTTTCCGGACGAGGACAGCGGAGCCTTGATCCGTGAGGTGAATGGAGAGCGGCTGCAATTGATATACGGCACCTCCTCCTTTACCGGCTGGCGGACGATCGGGGTGTTTCCAACCAGCGAATCGGTGTATGAGGTTCGGGAGATTCGGTTTTATATGATTTGTTTCTTGTTTGTGGTGTGCTTGTTTGGCGTAGCTGCATCCTACACGCTTTCACAGTCGATATCCAGACCGATCTGGCAGCTCATGTCCTTCATGCAAAAAGCCGAATCCGGGGATTTGACGACCCGTTATTGGGGAAACCGGCAGGATGAGGTGGGCATGCTTGGACGCAGCTTTAACCGCATGCTTCTGCAGATCCGCAAGTTGATGAAGCTGAGCGAGCTGCGGGAGAAGCAGAAGCGCGAAGCGGAGCTGCGCAGCCTGCAGGCGCATATTAAGCCGCATTTTCTGTATAACACGCTGGATACGATCCATTGGATGGCCCGCAAGAAAGGAGCGGACGATGTATCGGATCTGGTAGAATCCTTGTCGCGGCTGTTTCGAATCGGGCTCAGCAAAGGGGATGATATCATTCCCATGTCCGACGAATGGATGCATATCAGCAGTTACCTGCAGATACAGAAGACGCGTTACCGGGACAGGCTGCAGGTTGAGATGGAGCTTTCGCCTGAGGCTGAGAAATTGTACGTGCTGAAGCTCCTTCTGCAGCCGGTGGTGGAAAACGCGATATACCACGGCATTAAGGCCCGCAGGGGGCCTGGGCGCATTGTCATCAAAGCCCAGGTGAACGGAGATGTTCTTCTCCTAGGCGTCCAGGATAATGGGGCCGGCATGTCTACTGAGCGGCTGGAAGCGCTTCGCAAACAGCTTGCCGACCCGGTAGCGGCCATGGAGACGACTCCGGGAGAAAGGGTAGGCGAAAGCCGCAGCTACGGCATGCTGAATGTACAGGCTCGTATCAAGCTAACGTTTGGCGATGAGTACGGAATCGCAATTGACAGTATAGAGAACGAGGGAACCACGGTAATGATTACGCATCCGCTGCTGCATACCGGCCCTTCGTCCTCCGATGATGATAGGAGAGACAGGCTATGAATAAAACGTATCAAGTCCTGATTGCTGACGATGAACCGATTATCCGCGAAGGTATTCGGGATGCGGTGGATTGGGAGGCACTTGGCATGGAGGTGGCTGACGAAGCGGAGGATGGCGAGGAAGCGCTGGAGCTTGCGCTCAGCCGGCCGATCGACATTATGCTGGTCGATATGAATATGCCGTTCCTGGATGGCATCGGGCTCATGAAGCGGATGAAGGAAGAACGTCCCGAATGCCGGTTTGTCATTATTACTGGCCATGACGAATTTGCTTATGCGCAGGAAGCGATCCGGCTCGGGGTTAAGGATTATATATTAAAGCCGGTGAATGCGGATCACCTGATTCGAGTGCTTGGAAGCGTAAGGGATGAACTGAATGACCGGCAAATCCAGGAGAGTTATCTGAAGAAGGCCTCCGAGCAAATCGAGAAGAATATTCCGCTGCTGCGGGAACGATTCTGCCTGGAATGGATGCATGGCCTGCTGGATGAGGAGGAGGCGCTGGAGCAGCTGGAGTTTCTCGGGCTTCCTCCTAGTGAGCCTACCCAGGTCGGCATCGCCAGATGGCCGGAGATGACGGCTCCGCAGCCGTTGATGAAGGAAAGCGACCGGCAGCTGTATCTGTTCGCGATGGAGAATATCATTTCCGAGCTGATCCATCCCGCTCCTTGTGTTTTGTTCCGTGATCATACAGGATGGATTGGCATCTGTTTATGGGGTGAGACGGATGTGGAAATCGCAGCCGATGCCGAGCAATCCATTCAGAAGTACTTGAAGCTGACTGTCAACGTTCATATGGAGTTTGTATCGGAAGGAGCGGGGGCGGTTGCGGCAGCCTATGAAGCCTGCCGGGACGGGGTGTTCAAGGATGCGCAGCTGTCTCCGTTAGTACGGAGGGCCCGGCAGCTCATCCAGGAGCAGTATGCCGTTCGGGAGCTGACGCTGGAATCGTTTGCCCAGGCGCTGCAGGTTTCGCCAGTCTATCTGAGCCGAACGCTAAAGAAAGAACTGGGCACGTCCTTTATTACACTTATGACCCAGACGCGGATTCAAAAGGCGATCCAGCTGCTTAATTCCACCGATCTGAGTATCCTGGACATCGCGGAGCGGGTGGGATATGACAGCCAGCATTATTTCAGCACGGCTTTTAAGAAGGTGATGGGGGTATCGCCGAACCGGTACCGCAAAGGGGCGACGGTTCAGGAAGAGTAGGTGGTTGAGCGAGGATCTTGAAGTGGGGGCGATGGTGAAAACAATGTCTGGACCTTCTCCTGGAGCTTCGCTTTGTGCTTGACGACCGCTTTGCCCCAGACGAACGTATAGCGGTTGGCATTCGCTTTGATCTTGGTGCCGTCCACAAAATAATGTTCCAATTGACGTAATTCTCCTGGGCGAGAAACTGAAGCACGCTCGTGAAGATTCTTCTCAGTACGTCTTTCATACGCTCGGAACGAAAGCGATTGATGGTGCGGAAATCTGGACGCTGTCTCCCGGCAATCCATATGAACATGACATTCTCGCGCACGCGGACGGCATTGGCGATCTGACAAGAAGAGTAAATTCGTTGTGTGTAAGCGTAGACGATAAACTTTGGTCAGCATCTTGGGATGGTAGTAGTCTCGACCGCCGCCGGGATAGGCACTTACAAAGATTCGGTCGTCTGGTGAATTGGTCCATGGTATATTGATTGTACAAAAGAAACCGTTCTTTACGTAAATGGTGGTTTGGGTGACACCTCCATTTACCAAGGAACGGTTTCTTTGCGTCTAAAAAAGTAAGCAATCTGCACGGCGTAGCGGAGAGGACGAATCGATTCCGGACAAGCGTCAGCGCTCGCCTTTGCCTCCATATTTCGTCCTTGCTCAGAACCATTCCAAGAAATGTGGGGGCAACAAGCGATGGTAGGAACGATTCGTACATGGAGCGTCTTCTAACAGCAACCAAGGGGGCCTCCCGCAAGATCTAAGATCTTTTGGGACTCCCCCTTTTGGATGTCGGCAACCGCTTGGGGCATGGTGTGAACGGAGCCGGAAAGTTATGCAGCCCTGTACATACCGCGTGAATCCCAGAACAACAAAAGTATGAAAATTATAAAAAAGGTTGTTTTCGTGGAAAGACCCCTCCACCCTAGCGGAGGTATCCTTTTTAGTACAGAGAGGCTTTTCGAACCCTTCGGTTGTAAGCGCTCTCGATTCCATTTTTCGGAAAGGGGAACTACCGATGAAGAGAGGATTGCCAGGATTGCTGATCGCGGTGCTGCTCTTGGCCCTGACGGCCTGCAACCTCGCCGAAAGCCAAACCGGCGATGCTGAGAAGGGATACGTCGGCCTTGCGATGCCAACGAAATCATCCGAACGCTGGGTGGCTGACGGGAAGAATATGGAGCGGCTGTTTCAGGAAAAAGGGTACAAAACCGACCTTCAATTCGCCGAGGACGTGATTGAAAACCAGATTTCCCAAATCGAGAACATGATTACGAAAGGGGTCGACGTAATCGTCATCGCTTCGATCGACGGCAATACGCTGACCGACGTGATCAAGAAGGCTCATGATCAGGGAATCAAGGTTATCGCTTACGACCGGTTGATTCGCAACACCGAGCATTTGAGTTATTATGCCACCTTCGACAACTTCCAGGTCGGCGTTCAACAAGCCTCTTATATTGAAGAGAAGCTTGGCCTGAAGGAAGGGAAGGGGCCGTTCAATATCGAGCTGTTCGGCGGATCGCCGGACGATAACAATGCTTACTTCTTCTATGACGGCGCGATGTCCGTGCTGAAGCCTTATATGGATTCGGGCAAGCTTGTGGTTCGGAGCAAGCAGACTACGATGGCCCAGATTGCAACCCTGCGCTGGGACGGCGCCTTGGCCCAGTCGCGGATGGATAACCTGATCAGCGCCAACTACTCCAGCGAAAATCTGGATGCGGTGCTGTCTCCCTACGACGGGATCAGCATCGGCATCATTTCCTCGCTCAAAGGCGTAGGTTACGGGACGGCAGGCAAGCCGCTGCCGATCATCACGGGGCAGGATGCGGAGCTTGCATCCATCAAATCGATCGTGGCCGGTGAGCAAACCCAGACGGTGTTTAAGGACACGCGCCAGCTCGCCGAGCAGGCAGTGAAGATGGCGGAGAGCGTGCTGAAGGGAGAAAAGGCCGAGGTGAACGATACCGAATCGTACGACAACGGCATCAAGGTCGTGCCTGCCTATTTGCTCCCTCCGGTATCCGTTGATGCTTCCAACGTGGAGAAAGAGGTTGTGGAGACGGGCTATTATTCCAAGGAAGAAATCGGATTGAAATAGTCTTAAGCAGCGAACACGAAACGATAGGAAGGTGAAGCCAGATGTCAGAGTACATTCTTGAAATGCGAAACATTACGAAAGCGTTTCCCGGGGTGAAGGCGCTGGACCATGTGAATCTGAAGGTTCGCGAAGGCGAAATCCACTCCCTGTGCGGGGAGAACGGAGCGGGCAAATCCACGCTGATGAAAGTACTGAGCGGCGTGTATCCACACGGCTCGTATGAGGGAGATATTTTGTTTAAAGGCAGCGTCTGCGAATTTAAAAATATCAAGCAAAGCGAAGATCTGGGCATCGTTATCATCCATCAGGAGCTTGCGTTGATCCCTTATCTGTCGATTGCCGAGAACATTTATTTGGGGAACGAGCGTGCCGAGAAGGGCATCATGAACTGGAATGAGACAATGCTGGGAGCCAAAGAGCTGCTGGATAAGGTGGGGCTCAGCGAGAACCCGAACACGCAGGTCGGCAGCATCGGCGTCGGCAAGCAGCAGTTGGTCGAAATTGCGAAGGCCTTATCCAAGAAGGTGAAGCTGCTTATTCTGGACGAACCGACGGCGGCGCTCAATGAGGACGACAGCGAGAATTTGCTGGAGCTGATGCTGGAGTTCAAGAAGCAGGGAATTTCCTGCATCCTGATCTCCCATAAATTGAACGAGGTGTCGAAGGTATCGGATTCCATTACGATTCTGCGCGACGGCCAGACCATTGAAACGCTGGATATGAGAGGCGGCGAGGTGAACGAGGACCGGATCATCCGCGGCATGGTCGGCCGGGATTTGACGAACCGCTACCCGGAGCGGACCCCGAAGATCGGGGAGGTTATCCTGGAGGTTAAGGATTGGACGGTGTATCACGAGCTGCAAGCAGGCCGAAAAGTCATTGACAGCGTGAGCATGAATATCCGCCGGGGGGAAGTTGTGGGCATTGCCGGACTGATGGGTTCCGGTCGGACCGAGCTGGCGATGAGTATGTTCGGCAGGGCTTACGGCCGGAATATTACCGGAACGCTCCGGAAAGACGGGAAGGAAATCCGGAATCAATCCATCACCGAGGCCATTGATAACGGCTTTGCTTACGTGACCGAGGACCGCAAGGAATACGGGCTGATCCTCATGGACGATATCAAGCGCAACATCTCGCTTACCGGACTGTCCAAGCTGGCGAAGAACATGGTCATCAATGATCGGGAAGAAATTCTCGTGGCGGAGGATATGCGGAAGAAGCTTAAGATCAAAACGCCGAACATTCTCCAGAAGACGGGGAACCTCAGCGGGGGGAATCAGCAGAAGGTTGTCCTGAGTAAATGGATTTACGCCGAGCCGGACATTCTGATTCTGGATGAACCGACGCGGGGGATTGACGTGGGGGCCAAATATGAGATATACGCGATCATTAACCAGCTGGCGGATGAGGGGAAGGCTGTGCTTGTCATTTCCTCGGAGCTGCCGGAGATTATAGGGATCTGCGACCGGATTTATGTCATGAGCGCGGGACGGATGACCGGAGAAGTTAGCAGAGAGCAGGCTTCGCAGGAAACCTTGATGAGATACATGACCAAGAATGGAGGGGCTTAAGCATGGAGACACTCAAAAAAATGTTTAAAAACAACATCCGCCAATACGGGATGATCATCGCCCTTGTTGTCATTATGATATTTTTCCAGATCATTACGGGAGGGCTGCTGCTGGAGCCGATCAACATCACGAATCTGATTCTCCAGAACAGCTACATCCTCGTACTAGCCATCGGCATGGTGCTTGTCATCATTACGGGTCATATTGATTTGTCGGTCGGTTCGGTGGCCGCCTTCGTCGGCGCTGTGGCAGCGATCATGATGGTCGATATGCAGCTGCATCCGGTCATTGCCGTTATCGTATCCTTGATTGTCGGCGGTCTGATCGGTGCTTGGCAGGGGTTCTGGGTTGCTTATGTAAGGATACCCGCCTTTATCGTTACCCTTGCGGGAATGCTCTTGTTCCGCGGCCTGACGATGATCGTGCTGGAGGGCCAATCCATTGCGCCGTTTCCAGGCGGCTTCCAGAAGCTGAGCTCCGGCTTCATTCCGGATTTCGGCAACACCGGCACCAATCTGATCGCGATTCTGGCCGGCATCGTCTTTACGGTTATTTTCCTGATCAATGAGCTGCGGGAGCGAAAGTCGCATAAAAAATACAATTTCGACGTTCTGCCAAGCGGCTTATTCCTCCTGAAGCTGGTGCTCATCGCAGCGGTGA
This sequence comes from Paenibacillus sp. GM2FR, assembly GCF_002803325.1. Taxonomy (NCBI): domain Bacteria; kingdom Bacillati; phylum Bacillota; class Bacilli; order Caryophanales; family Paenibacillaceae; genus Paenibacillus; species Paenibacillus sp. GM2FR. The sequence goes on from NZ_MKZM01000010.1 coordinate 611,998, forward strand.
TCAATGCCTTTACGTTCATGCTGGCCAGTTACGCCGGTCTGCCGAACATTCTGATTCTGCTGCTGGTGCTCATTATCATCTATTCCTTCGTGATGAACAAAACGGTGATGGGCCGTCATATTTATGCGCTTGGCGGCAACGAGAAAGCGGCGGCGCTGTCCGGCGTGAAAACCAAGAAGGTCACGTTCTGGGTATTCGTCAATATGGGTGTCATGGCCGCGATCTCCGGTTTGATTTTTGCCGCCCGCTTGAACGCGGCGACGCCGAGAGCCGGTACGAACTTCGAGCTGGATGCCATCGCGGCGAGCTTCATCGGCGGCGCTTCGGCTACCGGCGGGATCGGTACGGTCTTCGGCGCGATCATCGGCGGTCTCGTCATGGGCGTCCTCAATAACGGGATGTCGCTCGTAGGTCTCGGCATCGACTGGCAGCAAGGCATCAAGGGTTTGGTTCTCCTCGCTGCAGTAGCCTTCGATATTTATAATAAGAAGAAGAGCAGCGCCGCTTAATTTAAACGATGGCGTTAGATAATAAAATGGCTGACTCCGGGGTAGATGCTGTTACCCATGGATCAGCCATTTATTTTGCGTATATATTACATTTTGATCGTGACTTTTCGGGTGATCAGCCGAATCAGAAAAAGTGCAATCAGAATGACGGCCGCGGAGCCTGCAAGAGAGATCGGCAGCGTGACGGAAAGGGCTGTCGTGACCGGCAGCCACTGTTCCCATATGGAAGCCAGCTCGAATTGCCATAATGCATCCATGAAGCCGATCAACACGAGGGCTACGGCGATCCATCCCAAGCCGCGGATCCAGCCAAACCGGTAAAATCCGGATCCAATCATCCATCCCATCAAATAGTAGATAAAGATTTGGACGCCATAGGAGACAAGTATCAGCAGCCAGTTGTTATCGAACTTCTGCAGCAGCAAGGTGCTGCTGGCATCATGGGAGGTAACCATCCCGATGATCCAATTGACCAGACCCACCACGACTGGAAAGGCCAATGATAGATAGACGGCCGCCAATGCGGCTCCCTTAAAGAAATCCCTGCGCGTAATCCCGTGTCTCACATAATAGCTCAGAAAGCCGTAGGCCGAAATGATGCCGATGACGAGCATAAATCCTTTGGTTGAGCGGTAAGTGATAGAGAAGAAATCCTCCTCTGCGATTCCTGCGCGAACATTGACACCCATGCTGGTACCGATGCCGACTCCAATATTGATCAGCAGCACAACAAATAGAAATCCCAAGGCCCAGCTGCCTTGATGAATAAACATGTCCGTCGATACTCTGGTTACGGCAGATGACGTCTTCTTCATGCTGAATATTCCTCCCCCGTCAGATGGATAAACAAGTCCTGGAGCGAGATCGGCCCGATCTCAAGTCCCGCCCGATGTGCGGCCAGCTGAGCTTCCTCACTTAATTCTCCGTAGACCATGACGGCCTTGGTGGAACCGAGCTGCTGCACGTTGAGCACCTTCATGCCTCGGATGAATTCGTCTACCTTTGCCGCGGGGCCTGTAATGGATACTCCCCGGGACGTGAGGCTTTCATAATCGTCTTGCAGCACGAACCGACCCTTGTGAATGATAATGACTTCTTCAAACAGATAATCCATCTCCGATACCAGGTGGGTGGAAAGAATGAACGTACGGGGATGGCGCTCCTGGTCCTCCAGCAGCTCCCGGTAAAAAATCTCGCGTGACGGCGCATCCATGCCGAGATAAACTTCATCCAGAATGGTAACCGGCGACCGGCTGGCGAGACCGATACATACGTTATAAGCGGACTGCATGCCTTTGGAGAGCTCCTTCAGCTGTTTATCCAGGGGCAAATTGAATTTGCGGGCGAGCTCAAGAGCATAACCCGTATCAAAATGAGGCCGGTACCTGGCTACGGATTCAATTGCTGCCTTGACCTTGTCGGTCTCCTCTTTATAGTCGACATCGTAGATGAAGGAGACTTCCCTCATGATGTTGGCATTTTCGAAGGGCTGCTCGCCGCCAATCGTAACCGACCCCGAGGAGGCTTCACGAAATGAAGCAAGAACAGAAAGAAGCGAGGTTTTACCTGCGCCGTTGCGCCCGAGGAGACCGTAAATTTTGCCGGCCGGGAGACGTAAGGAAATATCGCGGACAGCTTCCACGCTTCCGTATGTCACCGATACGCGGTCAAACTGTACATCAAGATTCATGGGGATCACTTCCTTTTAACTGGGTTATGATTTGAAAAAGCTCATCCGTGGACAAACCGAGTTTGTCCGCTTCCTGTACCATAGGCACCACATAATGTTCCGCAAATGCGCTCTTTCGGGTCCGGAGCAGCATTTCCTTGGCCCCCTCAGCAACAAACATGCCGACACCTCGCTTTTTATAGATGAGTCCGGCATCAACCAGCAGGTTGATGCCCTTTAACACCGTGATGTGATTGATTTTGTAAAATTGGGACAGCTGCGTCGTGGAAGGAACCTGTTCACCTTCAAGCAGTAGATCATTGACGATCTGGTCCTCGATCTTCTCCTTGATCTGGATGAACAGGGGCTTATTATCTGGATGCACGGTACCGCTCAATAAGAATCACCACCTTACCTTCATTGTCCTGTTAAGGTTATATGCTTATATATATGACTATATAACCAAAAGGTGAATGGAATGTCAAGCATTTGGTTGTTTGTCACGAATCCATCAAGACGCTTTTGCAGAGAACAACGATAAAAAGGCCAACCAGGCATGATCTGGTTGACCTCATCTACACGCGGATGCGTATAAGTCATATTTTTGAGTTTATAACTAGAGTATGCGAACCTCGATACTCCATAAAACATGACGCGTAATACCAACATTCCAGTAATTCTTACGGACTCAGTATACGTTATTTCGTTAAAAACAGACTCTCTTCTCTCCGTAACGGACAGGGGATCTCTTATTTACGGCTATAAGCGGATATATACTATATTTTTATTAGAATAGCGACTTTGGTGTCCGTTAAATTCTGAGAATATGGCATTAAGTCGTAAATAACGTCGATGGTGTCCGTTAATGTTCTATATATGGGTTCAGGCTGCGTTTAACTGGACATACCATACCTATCGAGTTCTGCAAATTGCTATAGCATCTCACTTTGCTTCCGAATACTCGGAAGCGTCCATGGGAGGGAGCTTTCCTCGTTTCAAATCACGAATCGACAGTCCGAAATCGATCTGCAGATGCGGATAATCCGGGAAGTTGGCCCAATCGCCGCCCCACTGGAAGCCTAAGCCTTTGGCAATCTCCACAACTTCCATCCAATCGGCCTTTCCGTTTCCGTTCCCGTCATATTCCATATCCCAGATGACGCTGCCATCCTTTAGTCTTAGCGCAAAATCAATCGCAAGCCCATAGTTGTGGAGGGATTCTCCAGCCTTGGCATTCGTCACAATGTCGCCCTCGGTGCTGCGGCCCTGATTGTAGATGCGGGTCTGCTCTTCATGGCTGCGGTAACCGTCCGTTATAATGATCGTGATCCCTTTTTTCTTGGTGAGACGGACAAGCTCATTCTTTTGCTGTAATACATACGGGTGGAGCTGGGAGATTTCAGGGGTTTCATTGCTATTAAAATCAAAATCGAGATCATTGATGAATCCCGGTATGGCGGTTTGCAGCTGCATGTAAAATATGGCGAGTAATAAGGCAGCAATTAGGAAAAGTGTCGTTTTTTTGCGTTTGATCATGCGGACTCTTTAATCTACCTACTTTCATATGATGGCTTACTCTATTATATCGGCATCCCGCCCCGTATTCCAACAGACGTGATCTTCTGACCAGATAACGACATGAATAGCAATCCATGGTTTATCACATCCTATTCATAAAATGGACGTTATCCGGAAAAGGGGGAATTGCAATGAGCAATATTCAAAATATGTCGACGAGACTCAACCAGCTATCGGGCCAATTGACTACTGCAGCGCAAAACGGGGGAATGAACGAAGTCGGGATGATCGTAAGCCAGCTCAGCCAGATCCAAGCCGAGCTTCAAAGCGCCCAGGCTGCGGTTACGCCTGAAACTTCTTCTGCCGTCCGGCAGGAATTGGTGAATTGTCGGATGGTCCTGCATGGGATGATGAACGCAGTGCAGGATATCCGAACAGCTACGGCGGATCAGTACCGCCAAGTGCTGGGCGATAACAAAACGGCATTCGAGCAAATGGACGAGACCATGCAGCAGAGTGAGTACGCCGAAGCTTATCAACATCGTCAGCTGTTCCAGCAGATGGACCAAGTCAGCCAACAGCTTCATCAGCTGGATGGCTCGATGCTGGACGCAGGTTATCAGATGGAGCGGGGACAGGCGACTGGTGACAGTCTGAATGGAGCCGTAACGACGGAGGGGCTGACTTCAGGTGCGGACGACAGCGGAAGTATGATGTAAGACTGCCTGATCGGAGGTACGGAACAGGATAACAGTTTAACGAACAATGACCGAAGCTGCAGATCCGATTTACAGTCGTACCTGGATTACATACAGATGTCATCCCGACAGGTCTCTGTCGTCATATAAGAAGCAATACAAAAGGAGCTGCGCATATAGCGCGGCTCCTTTTATGATTGAGCTTATGTCTTACGCTTTCCGCCATACCTCGATGGCTTTGTGCAAGCGGGACAACGCCTCCTGAACGGTGGCGCGCGTGCAGGCCAAGTTCATGCGCATGAAACCTTCGCCTTCCTTGCCGAAGGCCGCCCCGCTGTTTAATCCAAGCTTGGCTTCTTGAACCAGGAAGCGGTTTAACTCTTCGTGGGACATGCCCATTCCCCGGAAATCAATCCACAGCAGGTAAGTAGCTTCCGGAATAACCACCTTCAGCTCGGGCAGATGCTTCTGTGCGTAATTCGAAACCAGCTCCATATTCCCGCGGATGTAAACCAGAAGCTCATCCAGCCATGGTCCGCCTTCGCGGTAAGCGGCCTCGGTAGCGGCGGCACCCATCGGTGTAATGGAGCCGATGGCGTATCGGTTCAATATTTTGCGGAACTTGCTGCGCAGCTGCTCATTCGGGATGATGATGTTTGCCGTGTTCAGACCGGCGATATTAAACGTCTTGCTAGGTGCGGTACAGATGACGGAGCGCTCGGCGGCATCCTCGGACAGCGCGGCGAATGGCGTATGCGCACCGGGTTCAAACAACAGATCCGCATGGATTTCATCGGATACAACAAGCACATCGTATTGCTGGCAGAGGGAGGCCAGACGATCCAATTCTGCTCTGGTCCACACCCGGCCCACCGGGTTGTGCGGACTGCACAGAATGATCATTTTGACTTTGCCCGTAGAAAAACTCTTCTCCAGGTCTTCGAAATCCATCGAGTAATCCCCCTCTTCGCTTAGAAGAAGCGGGTTATGCACCAGCTCACGGCCATGGTCCTGAACGACGCTATAGAACGGCGGATAGACCGGCGTCTGGATGACAACTTGATCGCCCGGCTCGGTGAACGCATCCACGATAAGGCTGAGTGCCGGAACGACACCCGGACAGAATTGAATCCACTCCTGCTGAATGCTCCAGCTGTGGCGTTTCTTCATCCAGTCGCTAATCGCTTCACGGTAAGAGTCGGACGGGAACGTATATCCGAATACGCCATGTTCCACCCGTTGATGGAGCGCCTTGATAACGGCGGGTGGCGCGGCAAAATCCATGTCAGCCACCCACATCGGAAGCGCATCCGGCACGCCGAAGACGGTGGGAACATTATCCCACTTATGACAGTCGGTACAGGTTCGGTTTATCGCAAGATCAAAATTCATATGTAAATTCCTCCTAGCAAAGATGAGTTAGCGTTAAGCTACAAATTTGGCTAATGTGATTAAGCCGGTAATCGTAATTACGTTTAGTATGGTCGATATAAGGACAGTTTGTGCAGCAAAATCAGGCTCATTCTGATATTCTTCCGCCAAAATAGATGAATTTACGCCAACCGGCATGCCTGAAGCAATGATGAGCGCTTGAGCCGGGATACCTTTTAAGCCGAGCAGCAGCACAATCAGAATGCCGATGGCTGGCGCGACCAGGAGACGCAGCAGTACGCTGAGGTAAACATCGAGTCGACGAAGGCGGAGCGGATATTTAATGATCTGTGCGCCGAGCGTCAGCAGAGCAATCGCTACCATGGACTGGTCCGCATACATTAACGGCTGCGAAATAAAGACCGGAAGCGGCAGTGCCAGGGCATGCAGCACAATGCCGATGATTAGGGCATAGGGAACGGGCATTTTTAGGAATCCGATGATGGCCTGTTTGTATAATCCTTCCGTCTTGGCTCCCTGAATGGAAATAACTCCGTACGTGAACGTAAGGAGGCTCTGAAAAGACATGATGAGCGCTTGTACCGAGCCGGCCATCGGATCTCCCTTGAAGGCGAGGTCATTAATCGGAAGGCCGTAGTTTCCCGAATTATCGAGCAGAAGGCTGTTGGTAAAAGCAGCTCTCATCCCCCGATTGAACTTGCGCTGCTTGGCAACCAGCATGCTGATCAGATAGAGGACGCCGATATAGAGCGCATAGAATAAGGCCACCATGCCCAGGAGCTGCGGTGACATCTTGGACTCGTACATACTCATAAATACGGCTGCGGGCGTAATGTAGTAAAAGTTGATTTTGGCGAGTGTGTACAAATCGAGTTTAAAAGCATATTGCATAATAATGCCAAAGCCTATCAGGACAAAGATGGGAAGTACCACTTCAAGTAAAATATCGGCGATCATGCTGTTGTCATCTTCTTTCCATGAGTGTAGCTTAAGGTATATATCTGGCTGTCGTATGACGCCATGTCATTATATCATGACAAAGGATGGTTGACACTTGATTCCGTATGGAAAAAAGAACAATTGTTGCTGGCACGCTTTATACCCGGGCTGTACGCAAAAAGGGTGCTCCCTTGGTCGATGACCAGGGAACACCCTTGAATGGCTACAGCAATAGGAACGTCTGTCGACGCGTCATTATTGCGGGTTGGTCGTCCAAATCCCGGCGGATTTGACAAATACCCGCTGCGGCAGCTTCAGCGCAGCAAGCACAAGCTCAGCCACGTCTTCCGGCTGCATCATCCGATCCTCGTCGCCGATTTTTAAGCCGGCATTGACGGCAAGATCCGTATTAACGGTGCTTGGGGTCAGCGCGGTCACGCGAATGTTGTGTTTGCGCACCTCCTGCAGCACGGCTTCGGTCAGTCCCATAACGGCAAATTTAGATGCGTTATAGGCAGAGCCCGTGGCGAATCCGCGTTCTCCGGCCGTAGAAGAGATATTGATGATATCTCCCTTGTTGTGCTCGATCATGCCGGGCAGTGCTGCGCGCGTCATGTAGTAAGTCCCCATCAGATTCACGTCGACGATACGTTTCCAGGCCTCAGGCTCCATCTCCAGCAGATTGCCGAACTGGGCAATGCCTGCATTGTTAATCAGAATGTCCACCGAGCCCAGCTCCATGTTTACCGCTGCAAAAGCAGCCTCAGCCTCGCTTTGCACGGAAACGTCGGCAACTGCGGCCACGGCTCGGACACCATATTGTTCAACAATCAGGGCGCTCAGCGGCTCGAGATCGGCTGCCGTACGGGCGACAAGCCCAACGTGCACGCCTTCCTTGGCAAGAGCAATCGCCAGAGCACGTCCAATCCCTTTACCTGCACCCGTGATGAGGGCTGTTTTATTTTTCAGGCTCATGTACACTCACTCCTTCACATCAATAAAAAATATGGCTTCGTTGACCAGTATACCCTGTAACATCGGCTGCTACCAAATGCTTGCGATCTATCGACAGGAATTTGTTATAATCGTAGCAGCGAAAAAACATACATAAACGTGTTCATCATTATTTCAGGAAGTGGAGGAACAACCTATGCTGCACGCACTGGACATCATAACCGCTTTTCGGCAGGGGGATGAAGCGGCTGCCAAGGGGCATCCATGGTTAATGAAACTGGTATCGGCCGAAGAACGAATCGTGAATCTGGAACGGATTACGTCCATCGGTCAATTGGCCCATGCAAATCCCGTGCTGGATTATGTAGAACGGACATTGAAGATACTGGATTCGCTGCCTGTTTCCTATTGGATCAAAGAACTGCTGGAAGAAGTACTGGTGTGGGCGGAAACGGCCAAGGGCGGAACCATGCGGGAACGTCTCCGCTGGCAGCAGTCGGGTATCAACTTGTTCCTTCATAATATCGGGTCCGCCCAGCTATACGAGAGACATGTCCGGGACCGTAATGGAACCATGTCTCCGCATGAAGAGATGGTACACACACTCATACTTACCCATGGTCTGCTCGGGCAACACATTCGGGGGGAAGTCGCCTTCGAAGAAAACTTGCCGCTGCATAAGCTTACGGAGGAAGGACGGCTGACCTCAGATGAGTTGATCCGGCTGCTAATCCCCTTGAATCACTGCATCATCGGTGGCGTATCGGAGGAGCTTTGGCATTCCGTTCAGGAAGAAATAACTCAGCTTATCCGCAATCTTGCCCAAGGGACCGTACCGGATCGTTGGACTTACGAGGAACGGCTGCGCCGTCTTCGGTCCGCTTCGATTGCCCGGGGAGAAGACTTCGATAAGCAGCTGCAAAGCATTCGTGAGCAGAGTGATCTGTCAGCTGCCCTGCATGGATTTCAGGATATGACACTCTGGTATGTGGAAGCTGCCCTGCAGGATTTCTCGTTGAATGAGTTCGTGAAGGTTCTTCTGCTTGCTCTCCATACGGAGAAGAGGGATCCGGATCGGCAAGTTGCGGAGGCGCCGCGAGATCAGCTGCTGCCGGGTTCGGTGAGCCACTTAAGCTTTGAGCCGCTGATGAACGATATGTATTACGATTACAAAGGCGTCAAGAAGCTGAACGTATACAAGAAGAGAATGATTGAGCAATATTTGCGCCAAACGGATTGGGAGGCTTGCCTTCATGGGCCGGTGATGGCCAATCCGCATCTGAGCCACCGGATCGAATGGAAGCCGGAGCTGCCGGATACGGTATTCTTTACCTTCGAATTCTCGCAAGCGGCGGAGAAATTAATTGAATTTTGCATCGAGGCGGAGAAGTCGCCGCTCTATGAGAAAGCGGTTCTGCTCCTGTTTGACCTGTTCGGTCTGCGCCGAGATGCTTACGACCGCTTTCATAACGAAGAGAGTTACTTGAGCGATATGAACAGCACGGGAGATTACAAAAAAGTGATTCTGGATTATATCACGGGAACGGCGGTGCTGGATATCGGTCCCGGGGGCGGGGTGCTGCTTGACCTGATCGAGGAACGACTGCCGCATGTGCGTCCCGTCGGGATCGATATCTCCTCGAACGTGATTGAAGCGCTGGAAAAACGCAAACGCCTGGAGCATAAAACATGGGAAGTGATGAAGGGGGACGCGCTGAATCTCAGGGACTACGTGAAGCCGGGAAGTGTCGATACGGTCATCTTCTCCTCGATCTTGCATGAGTTGTATTCGTATATTGAGATGGACGGATCCCGCTTCAATACCGCCACTGTGGAGGCCGCGCTGACCAGTGCCTACGAGGTGCTTGCACCCGGCGGCCGTATCATTATCCGTGACGGGATTATGACCGAGCCCGGGGACATTTGGAGAAGGATTCGTTTCCGGGAGGCGGACGGGCTGGAATGGCTGACCCGGTATGCCTCGGATTTCAAGGGCCGGGTCATAACATACGAGCAGCTGGCCGAGACGGAAGTACTCATGCCCGTAAACGATGCCATGGAGTTCCTGTATACCTATACTTGGGGGGCTGAAGCCTATGTTCATGAGGTGCAGGAGCAGTTCGGCTACTTTACGCCTACGCAGTATGCGGAGTGTATACGCAGGACGCTAGGCCCCGAGGCGATCATCCGTCTGCAGCAGCACTATCTGCAGGAAGGATATGCCGAGGCATTGGCTGATCGCATCGAATTCATGGATGAAGAAGGGAAGCCAGTGACGCTGCCTGACAGCACTTGCTTGTATGTTATCGAGAAGCCGGCTCTTTCCTAGAAGAGACAATAATAGGCTGTATCTTAAAAAAAGAGGACCCGTACGCTCGTTTCCGCGTACAGGTCCTTGTTTTTTTGTGTCGTTAAACCTGCCGATGTCACTGTGTTCACAAGTAATCCGGGATGCGCACCATTGCCAAAACTTCCGATGCGGTGATTATCCGAAAGATGCTATTCCTGCTTCTCGGGGTCCGGATAATCCTTGCCAAGCGTATCGACCGTCACTTTCTTCATGACGGGAACCTCAAGCGGTTTATCCATCTGATCCCGCTCCAAACCCACGATCTCCTCAGCCGTTTCCATCCCCTCGATTACCTTTCCGAAGGATGCGTACTGAGCATCCAGGGAAGGCGCATCCGCCACCATGATGAAGAATTGCGATCCGGCGGAGTTTGGATCCTGTGCCCGGGCCATCGATAATACGCCTGTTGTATGCTTCAGGTCATTCTGAAAGCCGTTGGACGTAAATTCGCCGGGAATCGCATAGCCGGGTCCCCCCGTTCCGTTACCGTCAGGGTCGCCTCCCTGAATCATGAAGCCGGGGATGACGCGGTGAAAGCCCGTCCCATCGTAGAATCCTTGTTCCACCAGGGAGATGAAATTGTTCACCGTATTCGGCGCGACCTCCGGATAAAGCTCAAGCTTTATCGTTTTGCCGTTCTCCATTTCAATCGTGACAATGGGGTGGCTGGCGTTCGGGTCCGGCACATTCTGCTTAACCTCGGTCTCCTTCGGGGGTTCCGCTTCGGGTGCTGTGGCCCCGTTCGTCGAGCCCGTTCCGCCGCCTGCGCCGCTTTCGGCTCCCTTGTCATTCTGACCGCATGCCGTCATGACGAGCAGCAGCGCAAGGATGACGAATAGGGCGGGCATCCAGCGTGTTCTGCGTTTCAACATCATTGATTCCTCCTGTGTAATTCCTTATCAAGCCTTAAGTGTTTCATCTGTTTCATATTTTATCACAGGTTGGACAAGTACTGAAAATCGAAAAAGCGGAGTATACATTAAGAAAACGTTATCGAAGAAATGTCACAGAGGCGAGACTGCGTTTGGAGGATGTTTTCCTTGCGATTATAGAATCGATTCAGCTTCGCTGAAAACGATGATCGAGTTGGGTTCAGCCCGCATCTATAATCAAAAAATAAGCCTCCGGACTTGTCGCAAGTCTGGAAGCTTAAGGGAAAGGGACTTTTAACTGTCTCTACTTCACCGGAAATATGCCCTCCACTTTGTTTAAAGGGAGCAGAATCCGGGAACGGTTCTTATCCTTGGCGAGTAATTCAATAAAATCGGCTCCGATTCTGATCAGACGAATCCGGTTAAAGGCACCGCGGGTAGGGAAGGTGGTCCGCACACCGACCAGCATCGTTTTGACCGGCGGCTTGACATCAAATACCCGAACCGAGTTGAGACTGGACGGCACAAAAAGCTCGCCTTGAACCTTAATGAAATTTTTGGGGAATACCCGCTGCAAACGTCCGGGTTCCAAACCCGTGTTCGGTGCGTTGATTTCTACCAGATGACCGGTTAAAGAGGCCAGTCGCTGCTGCAGCGTGATTTTATGGCCGCAGGGATGGATCGGCAATCCTTTCATATTCAGCATCATCCTTCCAGGGTCGTATGGTGTAGTGTATGTTGGAAGGTATGACATGGGTGAACGTAGAGGTTCGCATATCCGGCGTGAAGGATCAGGAAGATGAAGAGTTTCCGCGGTTGCTCGTTTCACTGCCATCCGGCTTCTCGTGTTTGATGCTGTCGGGAATCGGAATACTGTCCGGATATGAATCCTCAACAAACAGACCGAAATCCTCATCAATGTCGCGTTCGGTCACTAAACGTGGGTTCTCGTCGGAATGCTTCTTCATTGGCTGTTCCTCCTATTAAATCTAGTCTTTGAAATGTAGGGCTAGTATAAGAACTGATAGCTCGACCCATACTGTTTTACTATAAAAGATGTTGTATGGGAGGCGTAGGCATGGAAAGAAAGGGAAACATATTAACAGCACTCATATGGGGTACCTTGATCGGCATCCTGCTGTGGATGTCACTTCTAGGCTGGCTAGATATCCTATTCTGAAAATAGAGGATCGTACCCATATAAGGAAAAGACCCGCCTTCCTATTAGGAGAGGCGGGTTTTGTGCAGGTTTAGTCGTCCTCACCATGGCTGCCGTTCAGTAGATCGGTACCGTGCATCTGTTCCGTTGGCGGGGCGGCGGGGTCCACCGGGCTATTAGCCGCTATAGCGTCCGCATCCGGTACATCCTCCAGCGGCTGGTACTCATCTTCTCCGGACGGGTAATCTTTGAAAATGTCCTGGTTTAAAAACGCAGTCCCGCTGCCGGTTAATGAAGCGTCAGCTGCAAGGCGCCGCTCCGTGTCGCCGGAATATTGGCCTATTATTTCGTCTCCGGGGCGAGAAGGGGGTTCACCTTCGATGGCCCGCCATTCCCGATCCGTTACATCATCTGCGACATCGCGCATGTAGGTTTCATCGACGGGTCGATCCCTTTCTATCCGGTCTGCTTCAGCCTGCCCTGAGGGTGATAAGGAAAAGTTTCTCTCATCGGCAATGGTCCGCTGATCGGGATCGGCGCCGGTAGCTTCCCATGCATCGATGGCGCTGTGATCCGGGTTCAAACGTTCCTCCGGTTTCGCATCCGCAGGTGCCGCTTCATTCTGATCGTACGCGATATGATCCGCGTCTTCGCTGCTAAGGCTTTGCTCCGTGTAGGTGTTGACGTCTCTCAGATCATCTTGCGGAATCATATCCGTATCCTCGACTTTCCGTTTGGCCTCGAATTCCAAATATGTCAAGTCTGCCAGCGTATTCCGATTGTTTTCGTCTCGCATAGGGTCCATCTCCTTCCTTGAGTTCAAACACAATAGGTTTCTATACATCGACTTTACCCGCTGAATCAAGAATGAATCGTGGGTACCTTCAGGTTATGATAAAACCAAACAAGTTCTATCTTTCCCTGTCATTTGCCGTATTATGAAAATTTTCAAATTAGAAAAAGGGACGAAATCCAACACAAACTGGAGAAAATGAATGATTTCGTGGAATAGATCCGCTAAATTAGATAATGATATTTTGAAATGATCCCGTTATAATCGAAAAAGTGACTATCGGACCGGGACAATCCTGAGAGTGGATTGTCAAACAACTACAATAGAACAGGAAGTGATCAGGACTTTGTTTCAATGGATTAAACAAGGCTTCTTTGGCAACACACGCAGGGATATTTTGTCAGGATTGACGGTAGCGTTCGCTCTCATACCGGAAGCAATCGCATTCTCCATCATGGCTGGCGTCGATCCCATGGTAGGACTCTATGCCTCTTTCGTGATTGCTGTCAGTATTTCATTCTTCGGCGGACGTCCCGGCATGATCTCCGCAGCGACAGGGGCTATGGCATCTTTAATGGGACCGCTCGTGGCGATGCACGGCATCGAGTATTTGTATGCGGCAACCATTCTTACAGGAATCTTGCAATTGTTGATGGGGGCGCTCAAATTTGGGCGGTTTATTACGTTTGTTCCCCAGCCGGTCATCACCGGGTTCGTGAATTCCCTGGCCATCATTATTTTTCTGGCCCAGCTTCCGAATTTCAAGGGCGAATCGTGGCCCATGTACTTGATGGTCGTCGGAACACTGCTTATCATCTATTTGCTGCCGCTCGTTACCAAAGCGGTTCCCTCGGCGCTTGTTGCCATCATCGTGATGACGATCATCGCGGTGTGGTTCAAAGCTCCTGTGCAAACGGTGGGGGATATGGGCAACATTACGCAGGCTCTTCCGTTCTTCCACCTTCCGAATGTAACCATCAGCTTGGATATGATCATGACGATATTGCCCATATCGCTGGCTCTTGCCGTCGTCGGGATGACAGAATCGCTGCTGACGGCGTCGCTCGTGGATGAGATGACGGAGACCGGAAGCGACAAGAACCGCGAAATCCGCGGTCAGGGTGTTTCCAACGTGATCACTGGGTTCTTCGGCGGCATGGCCGGCTGCGCCATGATCGGACAGACGGTGATTAATGTGAAATCGGGGGGGCGCACCCGGTTATCAACGCTGGTGTCCGGTGTGTTCCTGCTGTTTCTCATCATTGTGCTCGGCGATGTCGTGAAACAAATTCCGATGGCAGCGCTTGTCGGGGTTATGTTTATGGTTTCGATCGGTACGTTTGAATGGGGATCGCTTCGCACGCTTCACCGTGTTCCGCTAGGTGATGCCATTGTCATGCTGGCAACGGTAATCATCGTGGTGGCAACGCATAATCTGGCCATCGGGGTCATGATTGGTATTATTTTAAGCGCGCTGAATTTCGGCTGGAAAATGGCAAAAATCCATGCGGTACCGCATGTTCAGCCAAACGGTACGAAGATATACGAAATCCGGGGGCAGTTATTTTTCGGAACGATGATGTATTTTATAAACCTGTTTGACGTGAATGAGGACCCTGAGCATGTCGTGATTGATTTCTCCAAATCCCATGTATGGGATCAGTCAGCCACAAATGCCATTTCCAAGGTATTGAATAAGTACAAGGAAGCGGGTAAAGCCGTCACGCTCGTGGGGTTGAACGACGAAAGTCAGCGGATGGTTGATAAAGTCGGCCTTGCTTCAAGCTCCACACACTAGAAACGTAAGGGATTGCTTTTAACCTTAGGGTTAAGGGCAATCCCTTTTCATTTTGCCTTTATGTAATAAAAATTTTACAAACGGAACAGACGTTTCATGTTATATTGATTGTAAATGAACACGAAGTTTGTCGAATCATCTGGATGGAGAAGATGCGTACTTTTATTGACTATAGACGGTTAGAGGTGCTGACAAGATGAAGGATATGCCCAAATACATATTCCTGCTTCTGCTGATGGTGCCGCTGCTGCTGCTTATATCGATCATATCACCGGGAAAATCGGACGCAAAGAATTCTCAAACCGTGATACCTGATTGGCAGTTTATGTGGGATGACGAACAACGGGATGTTGTTTCGCCGGTCAACCTGCAGGGAAGTTGGTTGGCGGGAATATCAGGCAAGAAGGAACCCCCAAAGTCAGATGGGGTGTATTCAGCATGGAATCGTTTTACTTTGCCCGCTCTCCCTTGGAAACATTCGGCCATCATGATTGACCGCTTCAAGGGACAGGATGTTTTGGCTTTTTTGGATGACGAACAGGTGTATGAAGCCAAACGAGACTATATGTATACGGATCATTCTCTTCTGCTTCCGGTCCATCCGGATGATGCTGGTAAGACCGTTTATATATGGACAAACGGCGTCAGGGATATGACGTTAGGTATCGATGGCGATATTATACTTGGCGAATATGAGCATCTGCGTGGAAATTTTATCAAGAATGACCTGGAAGATTTCATATTGGGCAGCTCGTTTATGTTTATCGCGGTGGTCATGTTCTTCTGCTGCTTATTCCTGCCAAAGCATACGGTATCCAGCTGGTTGTCTCTTAGCGTCGTCATTCTGGCAAGCGGGGCTATGCTTATTACGTATTCGCCATTCCTATACACGTTCTATGGAGACTTAGGCAGCGTGTGGGTCTCGGTGTTTGATATTTCACTCTTCGCCGTGCTGCCGGCGCTGTATTACTATTTTGAGAAAATATATGGTCCCGGGCCCTATCGAGTCATTCGCTACTGCCGAAGATTTCAAATAGCTTACTCCGGAATGTGCCTGATATTTCTAGTTGCCCATGTTGTCAGCCATCATTCATTTTACGAGATCTACTATTTTGTTTCGGTAAAGATCCTGGGCATTTTGGTTATCCTGCAAATGCTGCTGCTGGTCGGTACCACGATTCTGTATGCTTCCAAGCGGAACAAGGACGCTTATATCTTTTCTGTTGGCTTCGGGATAATGGCGTTAGCGACGCTCGGAGATCTTGCGGCTTTTTATTACCATGACGGGCAATATCATTTCGTTCTATGGAAATGGGGCATCATCGGACTGATTGTCTCCCTGATTGTCATGCTGGGCCGTAAATTCGTCCGCAGCCATGAGCAAGTGCTGCAGTATTCCAGAAAGCTGGAGATGTTTAATAACGAACTTCAGCGATCGGAGAAGATGGAGATCATCAGCGAGCTGGCCGCCTCGGTTGCACACGAGGTTCGAAACCCGCTGCAAGTGACACGCGGCTTCATGCAGCTTCTGGCACAGAATTCCAAGCAGGCGGAAAAGGAGTATTTTGGCCTGGCGCTGAAGGAGCTGGACCGGGCTTCGGGGATCATCACGGATTTCCTCACGTTTGCTAAGCCAGAATTGGAGAATGAGGTCAAGCTGAATGTGTATGAGGAGCTCAAGCATGTGAAAGGCATCCTGCTGCCGCTTGCCAATCTCAGCGGGGGCTCGATCGAGCTGGATAACGCGAAGGAATTATACATGACCGGTAATTCTTCCAAACTCAAACAAGCGATGATTAATATCGTCAAGAACAGTATAGAAGCACTGGATGGAGAAGGGGTTATTCGCATATGGGCCTATGCCAAGGGTGAAGAAGTGGTCATTCACATCAAAGATGACGGCATCGGGATGGACGCCGGGGATCTTGAGAGACTGGGCGAGGCTTACTTCTCCAATAAGTCCAAAGGGACGGGGCTCGGCCTGATGGTTACCTTTCGAATCATCGAAGCAATGCGTGGCACCATTCATTTTGTTAGTGAAAAAGGAAGCGGGACCGAGGCTATTATCCGCTTTCCGTCCATACCTGCTTCGCAGGAAGGGGAAGTATAAATTCGAGAGAGATGCCATAACGGTATCTCTCTTTGTTCTATCTTTAATAGAAAATTTTATCATTTTTCCGAATATTAGAAGGTGGAAGGTTTTGTTGCATCGAATAACACAATAAGAGTTTTACTCATTATAATGTTTGAGGTGCGTCAATGAGGTCTGGATGGAAGATCGCTGTGTTCCTGATCATCGTTTTTATTTTAAGCCAGGGGTTCCCCAGGCTTGTCTTTGCCACCGAAGAAACGGCAGCTCGTGCAGCGATTAAGGAGTGGAGAATCCTCTGGTCGGAATCCCGGGGGATACCGGAGAATGTGCCCGTCCACATCCATGACTGGATGGAGACTTCGCCCGGTGATTCGAAGCCTTATAAGCCGCATACCAAGGCATCCGCGTGGATTCATATGAGGATTCCCGAGATCGCATCCGCATCCCCTGGCATTTTGATTGATAAGCTCCACGGACAGCAGATTGCGGTTTATGCGGACCACCAGAAGATTTACGAATCTACCCGAACGTACAATTATGAGCTTAATTACATCTTGCTTCCTTTGCACCAGGACATGCTCGGCAAGGATCTTCACATCTGGCTGGAGACCGCTAGGGATCATGTGATGATTGAAGGGAAAATCCTTGTCGGCGATTATCAGGACATGTTTAATCGGTTTGTTAAGTCGAATTTGATGGACATCATTCTCGGAAGCGCCTTTATATTTATCGCATTGGTGATGTTGATCTGCACTATTTTTTTGAACAGAAAATATTTGGTCACGGTTTTATCCCTATCTTTAATTATTTTATCTGTAGGCATACTGGTGTTTACATACTCCCCGTTCCTTTATACGATTTTTAATCAATATGGAAATCTTTACACTCATTTATATGACATCTCATTATTTATCTTACTTCCTTCGTTCAGTCTCTTTTTTGAAAAAATCTTCGGGCCCGGCTGGAAGGGCACGCTGCGGAAACTCCGCAAGTTCCAGATATGCTACTCGCTGTTTTGCGGGTTGTTTCTGATTGTCAATCAATGGGGTTCGAATCAATGGTTCGACCTGTATTATTTCTTCTCCGTTCAGGTCATGGGTGTTGTGATGATCGTTCAATTTGTATTGCTGGTCGGGAGCTCCATGTATTATGCCGTTAAGGGGAATAAGGACGCTGTTATTTTCAATGCAGGCTTTGCGGTATTCGCTGTTGTGGGCTTAAGCGAGCTGCTGCAATTTTTCCTTACCCGGGGCAGCTACAATCTCTTTCTATGGAAATGGGGGATTGTCAGCTTCATCATTGCCCTGATCGTCATTCTCGGGCGGCATTTTGCCAAAAATCACGAACGGATTCTTCAATACTCCAAGGAGCTTGAGATGTTCAACAATGAACTGCAGCGTTCGGAGAAAATGGAGATTATCAGTGAGCTTGCAGCATCGGTTGCCCATGAGGTTCGTAATCCGCTGCAAGTAACGCGGGGATTCCTGCAGCTTCTCACCGGAAAAGCCCAAGCCACGGAACGCGAATATTTGGATTTGGCTCTGGTGGAGCTGGACCGTGCTTCCGGCATTATTACGGATTTCTTAACCTTTGCTAAACCGGAGTTCGGCAAAGACACCGTGCTTCGGGTTTCGGAGGAGTTCAAGCATATCGAAGGCATACTCGGCCCGCTTGCCCACCTCCAAGGAGGCAAGATCACCGTGGATATTCCGGAGGATATTACGATTCGGGGGAATTCCTCGAAATTCAAGCAGGCTTTCATCAACATTGTTAAGAATAGCATCGAGGCGCTGGGCGAAGAGGGATGGGTTCATATCCGCTGCTATCGCCAGCAGGACCAGGTTTTTATTCATGTTGTGGATAATGGCGAAGGGATGGGGCCGGATGTGTTGGCACGGCTGGGAGAGCCTTATTTCTCCAACAAAACCAAGGGGACAGGGCTTGGCCTGATGGTGACCTTTCGAATTATCGAGGCCATGGATGGAAACGTTTATTTTACGAGTAAAAAAGGAGTGGGGACGGATGCCGTCATTACGCTTCCCGCAGCTGGCGAATAATTCGCTAAGCTGCGGCAGCGATGACGGTGATCGTCCCCACTCTTTGTACGGATTACATCTATTTATGAAATGTCCAAGCTGTTATGTAGTCTTTACCAGATGGCTCTTTCTTTGGCTTCTGACTTGATCACGCCTGATGGATTCGGAGGAATGACCAGATACAGCTCGTTAGGGTTCTCTTCAAGTGTTCGAATCTCGATGTGGTCGGGAATCCGTACCCCAAGAACTTCCTTGATGGCGGATTTCGGATCGCTGAGCAATTTTGCCTTAAAGCTAGGATCCTCCCAAGCTTTTTGAATCAATTGTGTTTGAAAGATGGCTTCTGTCGTCATAAGAATCACCCTTTCAAATAAATTGGTTATTTTTTACTCTTAAAGAATACCATGGAACAAATATAAAATCTATTATTTTTTGCTGAGAATAGACAAATAATAGTTTAACCCGCCAAAAGAAAGGGTTTCTTTACTGTTTTCGATATGATTCGCTTCGGCTTGAAGCTCATCCACCATCGTTTGATGAAAGGAGATGAGATGGGGGGCGTCTATATCTACCGATAAGAGCTGGGCGTGGGTCGCTGCAGCAATGTCTGCATAGGGCTTCAACATGTTGTTAACATAGATGGCTTCTTGAACTTCGGACAGCGTCAGGTTCGCTTCGCGTGGTCGACCCAATTCCGATTTAATGAGAGACAGCAGGCAGTTGTAGCTGCCATCTGCAAGATCCTGCTTCCAATCGGTCCAATCGTCCATCATCTGCAAGGTAAGCAGAACATGGTTCATCACATCATTCGTTCGTGGAATGAGGCCTGCTTGATCAGATAAAAGCAATGAGGCAGTGCTTCCCAGCTTTACGGGAGCCGCTTTTTTTGCGATCATGGCTCGGTTGTGCTTGAAGTAATCGTCCCGGGTTTCGTGGAGGACGCCTTCGGACCATTCATGTGTGTAGTTTTTGAAATAAGACCAGAAGTCGGAATTCGCTGAAAAGTAGGGTTGATAGGATGTGAGAAATTCGTAATACAGCAGGTTGGCAAGTGCGAGATGGTGTTTCGGCTCTATGGTAGACTGACTGTCATGGGGCGAGTCCATAATGTCATCTTGAATGAAGTAGTATAACATGCCGATAATGTTGGCCGCTGAGAGGTGACGGTATACATCGGCGGGGAGAGCGGTCAGTTCTTTCATCCAGAAGGGAAGCAGATAACAAATGTAATTTTTGGAACTGTCCTGCTCGAACACGTCAAACTTTCTCAAGTATGAAAGACCAATTTCATTCAAGGGAGCAGGGAGCTCGGATAGCCTTGCTTCGCAGACTGAGAATGCGGCTGCAAGATCGTCCTCGAAAGGTTTGAACCAGTTCATGGAATCACCAACCTATTCTATATATAAGGAACAAGTGCTTACTTGCTATATTAACATGAATATTTATAAAGTTAAATATTACCAGTCCCATAAAATGGCTAAATATGGTTTTTTTGATGCTGCGACGGGTTCTTTTACAGGCGGTACATCGGTTTTATTGTTTGATTATGGCGACTGGCGTTTAAGTTAGGGATGTACAGCGATAAATCGAAAATGACCATTTAGGAGGAATTCATATGACTCAGAAAATTGTAGGAGCTTTTCGGACGGAGCAGGAAGCAACCCGGGCCATTGAGGATCTAAAGCAGCAAGGTTTCAGAGCCGATGAAATCTCTGTCATTGCCAAGGATCGCGGAGAATCTTCTCATATTCAGGACGAGACCGGCACCAAGGCCCCTGAGGGCTTGGCATCCGGTGCCGCCACAGGCGGTGTGTTAGGCGGTGTAACCGGATTGCTGGCCGGCTTAGGTGCATTGGCCATTCCAGGCATTGGTCCGATCATCGCGGCTGGTCCGATCGCGGCAACACTTACGGGAGCAGCCGTAGGCGCTGGCGCGGGCGGATTGGTAGGTGGTTTGATTGGCCTAGGAATTCCGGAAGAACAAGCGGAGGAGTACGGGGGATATGTGGACGAAGGCCATATTCTGGTCATGGTGGATGCAGATGAAACAAATGGTGGCCGGGTATATGATATATTCCGCAGCAATAGCGCCCTCAATGAACATCATTACCGTGAGGAAGGCACCTATAGCGGTACCGGTGCGCCAGTAGATTCACGCTCTGAAGCAGCGGCTGCGACCGAGGATGCGGTCCCGGACCCTAATCTGTATCAAGGTTATGGTGATGGTAATGGCGGTGCCATTAGTCCGGATCGGGATGAGATCTCGAAGAGACGATAAGGGTTAATGTTAAAAATATGAATTGGCAATAACAAACCGCCCGGGATAAATCCGGGCGGTTTATTATTGCGTTTAACGAGTGTTTACCGCTTACTGCGCTGTCTCTGCGCTCCCCTCGGCCCGTAACCGGGACCGCCAGGTCCGTGTCCAGGACCACCAGGACCGCCGGGTCCATGTCCAGGACCCCCAGGATGCCATGGACCATGTCCATGCCCGTGTCCGTGTCCGGGATATCCGTGGCCACCAGGATATCCCGGATAAAACGGAGGGTAAGGATAGAATGGATAATAAGGTGGATAGTATGGATAAGGATAGAACGGGTATCCGGGGAAGAGCCCTGGAATACCAAGGCTTGTTTGGGATTGAAGGCCTCTTTTAGGATGATGATGACTCAAGCCATGCACCTCTTTCTGCCAGATCGTTATCTCATCCTATGTGGAAGCGGAGAAGAAGGGCACATATCCAGTTAAAATTAGGCGGACGTCCATCGTCGGTATGAATATCAGTGCTGTGCTGTCAGGGCAGAATAATTCAGGTATAACACCTGGTGAATAAAAAGGTGCAAATGACCTCCCCGTTAAGGGTAAGGATCAAATGCACCTTCAGTGTCTACCTACTATATTCAAATATATTGAAGACCCGCTGTGTACGGAAGAGGGATGGCTTCAAAGGTTACGCTGCCGTTAGCCCGATAAGATGATTCCGGATCAAACAGGATCGAGAGTAAACCCTCATCATCCAGTTCCAATGCTTCATTATTCAGGGTAAGTCGGTAAGGACCATGCTCGCCATCTGCCTGAATCAACCCCTCAGGCAGCACAGGAGCCAGCTGGCGTAGCAGTTGTGGGCCGCTAACTACATAAACGGTTCCCTCATTTTGAATATATTCAGGCGTAATGCCGGCTGATTGGATTAATGCTGCCAGCTCTTTATCCTGCCAAGGCAGCGGAATCGTTAGCGCTGAAAGGTTGAAGGAAGAGATCGCCTCGGCGATGACCAGTGCAGCCGCTTCAGGACTTCCTCCCCATTCTACAAGGGTAGACTCTCTCGAAGGAGTCATCACGGTCCCAGGCACGGCTATGATGGCAAATGCGGTCAACACGCCGTCTTCTTCGGCGACAAGCACCTGCTGCTCAAGGCGGATCACGTTGGAGTAGGCGCTTGCACCCAGCAGTTTGTTAAGCTCCGAAGCCGTAGTAACATAACCGGCTTCCCGCTGCTCCATCAGCTTTTGAAGGTGGAATAGATCCTGCGGCTGCATTGCCCGAATGCGCACTTGTTTTCCCGTCACCGCTCGCAAGGGCTCAATGGAGCCCGGGTCAAGACGGAAGCGGAATGCACGGCCGAACAAACGGCTGCCTGCCCGGGTATACAGGGATCTGCCGCCGGAAATGAGGATTAAGGATGCCCCGGAAGCTTCGCCATGACGGATGCACTGTTCCAGGAGACTGCCTGCAAGGCGCTGACCCCGGTAATCCGGATCCGTACAGACGGAGCCGATGGAATAGATATTTAATCGGGCACCGCGAGTCTGGATGGAAAATGGTACGAATCCCATGAATGAGACGAGTTTGTCTTGATCCCAGGCACCGTAGGAATGGCTGATTCCCGGCGAAAATATCGGAGGAAAGGATACCCCCATCGAAGGCTGTTCCGGCTGCTTCAGAAAAATACGGTCGGACAGCTCGACAGCTTGATGTAGTTGATCGCTTTTCATAATAGAAATGTTCATTCGTTGACGCCTCCCCTATGTATGTCACTTGTTACCAGTATAAAGTCATTGGGTGTGGAATATCCAGTAAACGTTTGCAACTTCTTTGTCCGTCCGGCTCCGTCGAATCGATTCTTGAAGAGGCACTTGTTGTGTGCGAGGAAGGGATGATTTTCGGGTAATATAACTTACGAAACTGACACCGGAGGGATGAGCTTGCCAAGTTTTGTTGATTCCATGATTTTATTATGCGGCGCTTTGCTTCTGACAGGCGTACTGACCACCAAGTTTTCTTCTCGCTTCGGCATGCCCGCCCTAGTACTGTTTATCGCCATCGGGATGATTCTCAGTCGCTTCATATATTACGATAATGCGGAGCTCACACAGCTGGTCGGGATATTTGCGCTGATTGTCATATTGTTTCAAGGCGGGATGCAGACCGATTTCAAAGAAATCAAGCCGGTTATGGGGACGGCCATTTCACTTGCCACGATAGGTGTCTTGCTGACAACGGTTGTCGTTGGAATATGTGCTGCATTCATTCTGGATATTTCGTTACAAGAAGGGCTGTTAATTGGTGCGATTGTTGGTTCGACAGACGCAGCGGCCGTCTTCTCGGTTCTCGGCGCAACGAATCTCAAGAAACGGATTCGAATGACGCTGGAGGCTGAATCCGGAAGCAATGATCCGATGGCGGTGTTTTTAACCGTGTCCTTAATCGAATGGATCGAACATCCGAAACTAAATTTGATGGGTCTTATTTTTTCCTTCGTGATGGAGATGGGACTGGGCCTGGTTATCGGTGTTCTTATCGGGATGCTGGCCGTATATGTGATCAATCGCATCAATTTTGATTCCTCGGGTTTATATCCGGTGACGGCCTTGGGGTTCGCGGTGCTGACGTATGCCGCTGCCGCATGGCTTGGAGCCAGCGGTTTGCTGGCCGTATACGTTATGGCTTTGCTGCTCGGCAATACCGAGCTGACGTACCGCAAGACGATTCAAGCATTTAACCAAGGTTTTGCATGGATGATGCAGATCGTCATGTTTGTGCTGCTCGGGCTCCTTGTCTTCCCGAACGAGCTGTCGGAAGTCGTATGGCAAGGACTGTTGTTGTCCTTGATTCTCATCTTTATTGCCAGGCCGATCGGCGTGTTCAGCAGCCTGTTGTTTACCAAATTTGCCGTGCGGGAGAAAATATTAATTTCATGGGCGGGCCTTCGCGGGGCCGTACCGATCGTCCTGGCTACATATCCCGTTCTGGCGGGAATCAGGCATGGAGAATTGTTTTTTAATGTCGTGTTCTTTGTTGTGTTGACCTCAGCGGTGATCCAAGGCACCACGATCTCCCCGCTCACGCAAAAGCTTTCGTTGGTGGAGAAGGATAAAGCCAAAGCGCCGACTTTATTAGAGTTAATGGCTCTTGGAAAAGCGGATTCCGAGATCAACCACATTCTGGTGGATGGGGATATGCCCATTATCGGCAAGGAGATTCAGCAGCTGAATCTGCCGGACGATATCCTCTTTACGGCTATTATTCGGGAGAAGCGTATCATTACGCCTAGGGGGAGTACGGTTATTGAGGCAGGGGATACTTTATATGTGATGAATCCGAAACAAAAGCGGAAGGAAATGAAAACGATCCTGGGGTTGTCTTAGGGTTCTTAGCGGCCGGAGAAATATGATGCCTATCATAGCTATCGATCTTAAAAATAAATTAGGATAGGTATAAATAGGAGGTAATTTCTTCATCCTATCTTCATCTGATAAGTTTCAATTCCCTTTGCAAAAGAGACAAGAATCTGTTATGATTAATACAAGGATTTAGAATAAGTCTAAATACAATAACAAAGGAGACGATATAGATGAGTAATTTAACCCAACAAACACAAGGAACGACAACCGATGAACTTCAACAAATTTTGAACACGCAGGTAGCCAACTGGAGTTTGCTTGGCGTAAAGCTTCACCACTATCACTGGTATGTAAAAGGTCCTCAGTTCTACGTGCTGCACGAGAAATTCGAGGAGCTGTACAACACAGCAGCAGGTTATGTGGATGAGCTGGCCGAGCGGATGCTGGCCATTGGCGGTAAACCGGCAGCCAGCATGGCGCAATATTTGAAGCTGGCTACGCTGCAAGAGGTTTCCAATGAGAATACGGCTGAACAGATGGTCGGACAACTGGTTGCGGATTTTGAGCAGCTTGCCGGTGAACTGAAGGCGGGGATCGCAGCCGCGGATCAAGAAGGGGACGACGCTACATCCGATCTGTTGACCGGTATGGTCAGCGATGTACAGAAGCATTCCTGGATGCTGAATGCCTTCTTGGGTAAATAAATTTCACATTTGTATGCTTGCCGTCTCATGACGGATTGCGAATATAGGGTGGGAGATCGACGGATAGGGGTCGATCTCTTTTTTTTGTTCACCTTGCGAGTGATGTTGTAAGATTAAATTTGAAATTTATTGCGTCTTTCTTCAATGCGCAACGTATACAGTTTATAGTTATTTTTAATTGCGGATAGGAGTAGTGAGGATGACAGAGATGGAATCACGACAACAGCTGGAATCGCAGCTTCAAGAGATTTTGAAATGGGAGAAAGAGCAGAAGGACGTCATGTTCTGGGAGAAGCTCGGAAGAATTCCTTTTATGCTGCTGGATCGCCTCACGCCCAAGGCTGTTCAAGAGAAAATCGGAAGCGCCTTGAATGAGGTAGGCGGATTTATTCAGAGCGGCGGGAAACATCTGGTTCGCGAGAAGTCGGTACTGAATGTTTTGGCGCAGACAGCAGGATTGAACGGTCCGAATGTGGGTGCCGGCCCTTCCGAAAAGTCCGCTCAGGAGGAATACATGGAAGTGGAAGATGAGGACGGAGGGGTGGCAGCGGCTTCCGGGCTTACTTTGGCATCTGCAGCGAAGCTGCCGCTCCAAGTCATGGATACCGCAGCGGATACGCTGACGGTAAAACGCGTCAAATTTGCCGCAGCGCAAGGAGCAGCAACGGGAATCGGGGGCATCTTTACGATTGCGGCCGATCTGCCGATGGTGCTTGGTCAATCGCTCAAGGTGCTGCAGGAGATGGCGCTTTGTTACGGGTATGATCCGAACGATCCCCGGGAGCGGGTGTTTATCGTGAAGTGCTTGCAGTTTGCATCTGCCGATATCGTGGGGAAAAAAGCGGTGCTTGAGGAGCTCGCTAGTTTTGATGATGAACAAGTGACGGAGCAGGTATTCTCACAACTGCAGGGCTGGCGTGAGGTCGTTCAGTCGTATACCGATAACTTCGGGATGAAGAAGCTGTTTCAGCTGATTCCGATTGCCGGCATTGTATTCGGTTCGATCAGTAACAAAGGGACGATTAGCGATGTGGCTGAGGCAGGGAAAATGCTCTACAAGAAGCGGCGTCTAAATTACCGGCTTAGGAATATGGAACATCCCCTGTAACCGTTTATTCCTCCTGATAAATTAACAAAAAAAGGGTTGCCTCACCATAGGCGGGCAACCCTTTTTATCATCATTACGGTAATTAGAACGGACGTATTTCACGCAAAAGGCTTCCTATCGGTTATCCACTTTTTCCGGATACAGGTCATGATTCATCAGACGGTTCGCGGCGATCTCCTCGTATTTGGTCCCCGGACGACCGTAATTGCAATACGGATCGATGGAAATACCGCCCCGCGGGGTGAATTTCCCCCACACTTCGATATATCTCGGATCCATCAGTTTGATGAGGTCATTCATGATGATATTGACGCAGTCCTCATGAAAGTCCCCGTGATTGCGGAAGCTGAACAGGTACAGCTTCAAGGATTTGCTCTCCACCATTTTAATATCCGGAATGTAGCTGATGTAGATGGTTGCAAAGTCCGGCTGGCCTGTAATCGGGCACAAGCTTGTAAATTCGGGACAGTTGAATTTGACGAAGTAATCCCGGTAGGGATGCTTGTTGTCAAAGCTCTCCAGAATGTCGGGATCATATTCGAACGTGTATTTTGTGCCTTGGTTGCCGAGCAGGGTAACGTCTTCCATTTCTTCTTTTTGTCTTCCAGCCATATGGGATAGCTCCTTTATTCATATTAATAAATGCACAATCAAGTGTAGCGATTTTTTTATTACAACGTCACACTCCGCGTTTATTGCCCCAGACGAGCGTGTGCAATTGCGGCAGGACACGCACATCGTTCAACCGGTCGGATTGCATGACGGCATCGACAAGCCACTCGTACCGATCCAGCAGATGGGAGACCAGCGAAGCGGTATCGCCTGTACCTACATCGGGATTACCGGTCTGCAAATAAAACGGCACGTTCGGGTATCGTTCATGGACCGTTTCCGCATAACTTAAGTCTTTATCGTCAAATACGACAACCTTGAGGCTGAAGGTTCTACCGGGCGCCCGTGCGGACAGCCGGGAGACGATATCATCGAGCTTGCCCCAGTCCGTATCCATACCTGAGCTTGGCGGCTTGGGAGAGATGGTCACTTCATCGATATCATTCAGCCAATCCTGCCAGCGTGAGCCTTGGGTCTCCACGGCAACGGTAATTCCGTGTCGATGCAGCTCATCCACAAGCGTGCCGAGCTGGGAGAGAAGAGCGGGATTGCCACCCGACAAGGTGACATGATCGAAGCGTTCGCCGCCCAGCCGGTACAGCTCTTGCCAGATCTCGTCTGCGCTCATGCGCGATATGGTGTCCTTGGCGGAACCGTCCCACGTAAACGCGGAGTCGCACCAGGAACAGCGATAGTCGCAGCCCGCCGTACGAACGAACATGGTCTTGCGTCCAACGACCATGCCTTCACCTTGAACGGTAGGACCGAAAATCTCCATCACGGGAATCGGACGGTCCACTGCTATGACAGGGGAGGAGGCATTTGAATCGTTCTCAGGCTTAACATGCACATTATTCATTGATCATCCACTCCCGTCTGACCTCAGCGTAGCTGGTCGGCGTCTCGAACAGGCGAACGAATTCGGTTCGTGTGCCTTGCTGCTCGTACGACTCTCTGCTGCGGAGGGCTTCCTCCATTTTTTCAAACAGCCATACAACCATGTTCTCTGCTGTCGTGTTCATCGGCGGCAAAGTCTCGTTCAGGTAACGGTGATCCAGATACGGTTCGATACTCGTTTTCCAGCAATCCTTAATGTCCCCGAAATCCACGGTAATGCCCACTTCATTGGGAATACCGCTGATGCCAAAGACTACTTTGTACGTGTGGCCGTGCAAGTTCTTGCATTTTCCCTCATAGCAATGCAGATGATGGGCAGCATCAAAGGTAAACTCTTTGGAGACCAGCACCCGCTTCCGGTGGTAACGCAGGCTTCCGGCATCGATGTCTTCGCCAAGCTTCTGCAGATGCTCTACGATGCGGAAAGCCCCTGGCTCGCGGCTCATACCAGGCGCCCCCCATCAGATACACGGTTACGGCGCTGCATGTAGTTATCGAGCCCCGCTTTTCTCAGCTTGCATGCAGGACATTCTCCGCAGCCGTCGCCCTTGATGCCGTTATAGCAGGTTAACGTATGGTCACGAACGTATTCGAGTGCATTCATCTGGTCGGCGAGCTCCCAGGTTTCCGACTTGTCGAGCCACATAAGCGGCGTGTGAATGACGAACGGGTAATCCATTGCTAGATTTAGCGTAACGTTGAGCGATTTGATGAAGCTGTCCCGGCAATCGGGATAACCGCTGAAATCCGTCTCGCATACGCCCGTGATCAGATGTTTTGCACCGATGCCCTTGGCCAGCACAGCGGCAAAGCTGAGGAACAGCAGGTTTCGTCCCTCCACAAACGTAGTAGGCAAGCCGTCGCCTTCGGCAATTTCGATATCGCTGCGCGTTAACGCATTCGGCGCCAGCTGATTAAGCAGGCTCATATCGAGCACCGTTTGCTTCACGCCTTGTTCCTTGGCGATCTGTGCCGCGCATTCTATTTCAAGCTTATGGCGTTGGCCATAATCGAAGGTTACGGTTTCGACTTCGGCGAAGCGTTCCTTCGCCCAGAACAGGCAGGTGGTGCTGTCTTGACCACCGCTGAAAACAACGACCGCTTTTTCATTTTTAAGCATAAAAAAACCTCTCATCCTTCATAATTTAAGAGCAGCCGAAAAGGGCTGAACCTGTAGAAGAAAGAGAAGTTCATTGAACTGAATCCGTAAAAAAACAAGCCTTATTCTTAGGGTGCAGCACCGAATAAGACACGATAGTTTTTTATAGAGGGAGTTCACGAACCTCTCCCATACACCGCGATAGGCGCATGGATTGTCTTCTGTTGTCCTTGTGACCGCATGGGTGTTAAGATCCAGCATGCAGTCTGATTATGCCCTCCATTATAACACGGCTCGATTATTTGATAAACACTCCGCCAAAGGGAATTGCTTCCCGCAGAAAACGCTTGATGATGCCTTCATCATTTAATTCGTCTACGAGCCGCTGATTCTGGCGTCCCGCTTGAAACAACACATACCCGTCACCGGTCAGCTTCCAGTGATAGTTCATGTGCTGGCTGGCGAGATGATTGCCATATACGGTCAGGTCCAGTTTAGCCGCTTCGGGATAGGCGATGATGCTTCCGGCGTCCACATACAATGGCTCGGTAGGATGCAGCTTGACTTTGCATACCGGACCTTGGGTCAGAATGCCGATGCTGCCATTTCCGGAAAACTTCATCTTAATGGCATCTCGCGTGACCAGCATGTTTTTGATTTTCAGTATTCTTGTCTGCATCGTAACAAACTGGGTGTAAAAGAAAACATGACGAAAATCATAGAGCATGTCCTGTTCGCCTTCCAGCTGAATTTCATGCATGTTGAAGCCTGGGGGGAGCGCAGCCGTAAATTGGCTGGGTCCTGTAATATCGGCACGAATCCATTTTTTCTTGCGGTATATGCCCTTTACGTTCATGAGACGGTCGCTGCGTCCGGAGGAGGGACCCCGATAGGCAACGATTTGCTCAGGATGAAGGACATGGGTCGTGTCCCCTTCAGTCAGGGAGAACGTAACCGCTTGTCCCGCTCCGCTGCCCGCTGCATCTTCCATTCGGATAATCATGGCCGCGCCTCCTTTTGCCTGGTTGGATGGTGGGGATCTGGATAAAAGCTTGTCCTATTTAGAACGGTTCGTTCGGCGCATGCCGAATCGCAGGACGCGAATGATGACAAAGTATCCGGCTGCCAATGCCACGGCGGTGATCGCCACGGTCTTTAAACGCTCCGCCCCACGTTTTCGGGTGGCTTCAGCCTCTTGAAGCTGGCTTACCATTTGGGTTAATTGCTGGTTTTGCTCCGCGAGATTGGAGTTCTGCTCCGCCAGGGTCAGATTTTGCTGCTGAAGCCGTTCGGAAGCGATTCTGGCTTTATCGAGCTCCTGCAGGGCTTGGTTATAGTTGCTCTTGAGCTGGTTTATTTCATCGGGCAGTTCGGAGAACTGCTGGATATTATCGTACAAATTGTTAAAGTAATTGGCGCTGGCGGTCCGTCCACCGGCCGGCAGCGCGATCCCCGCCACCAGCAGTATGAGAGAAAGTTGGATGAGTCTGGATTTTGTCGGCTTATGCATGTGGGATCACCACCATTCGATTATTTATAGTAAATACGAATCAAATTTCGACAGGTTTCTATTAATATATATTACCCACATTCGCATGGGAAGTGAATCTATTAGAAGCTAAGTTGTTTAACTTGCTCATGTGGAGGGTAATGTAATCAAGCAAGCGCATAGAAGCCATCCCATACGAAATGAACATAAAATGAACTAGCAGATAAAAAGGAGATTTCGATCATGATGAAAGATAACAACGTGAAGAAAATTATGATTACAGTGAATGGAAAGCCCGTGGGTAACGGATTGTTAATTGATAAAGTAACGTACGCTCCCATTCAACGCACATCAAGACATATGGGGGATACCAAACCCGTTTCGGCAGCAGAAATAGGTTAATAGACGCTGTGTATGAAATCAAAAGCCTTTAAAACCCGGAGAACACCTCCGGTTTTTTTGCGTTTGATTCATAATGGAACTTCGCTCTTTTGTGCATGGGCTTGGGATAAAACAGAGAATTCGTCTGAATATGACGGTTTAGGAAAGATATCATTACAAATTTATACAATTTTCTTTTATACTAGGTTGTAAGATGATCCAATATACATAAACCATAATTTGAGAAAAGGAGTTTTGAAGAAATGGCCTATTGTATACATTGCGGTAACGAATTAAGGGATGGCCTCACACATCAATGTGTTAACGACACCTCAGGGAATCCTATGAAATACACGGCTGCAGCGGCGGAGCCGGAACAAGGGCGTCCAGATTCCGAAGCTGCCGGTGCTCCGCATGCCAAAACCTCATCCGCCGTTCAAGTCGATGGACAGGTGCTGCTGAATCTATTGAAAAATCCGATGAGTGCATTGAACATGCGAGGGGATCAGACAGGCATGCTCTACGGCATCATCGGGATGGCTTCCAGCATCATCGGTTTTTGGTTGTTTGGTCTTGGGATCAGGCAGATGTTCTATTCCGGGCTGGGCATGATGTCGGCTTTGATAAGCGATTTCGGCATGGGGAGCCGGGCGCTTTTGCTGGGATTGTTCTCAACCGTTATTTTATTAGGTTCTTTCTGGTTTACGGGCAATATGGTTACGAAGCAGAAACTTGACATGAAGGAATTCATTGCGAAGATGGGCTCTTTCCAGCTGCCGTTCGGAGCGGCGCTTATCTTAAGCGGATTGATCAGTTTCATGTCGTTAAAGCTGGCATTCCTCATCCTTGTATTGGCTTTAATGACCGGATTGGCAGCGAACAGCGCAGCCGTTATCGAATTGTACCGAATGGGATCAAGCCAATGGATTAAATTTTTTGGGGTTGCTTTAGGCATTTATGTTCTATTTCTAGCCGTTGTACAGACCGTTTTATTGTAGGAATAAGGAAATTTGAGGCAGTAAAAGATTCCCTTGTCCGAATTGTGACAAAAATCTGCATAACTAAAAGACCGCAGCTGATAGGGCTGTGGTCTTTTTTTGTCGAATTCACAATAGGAACATATGTTCCGTGACAGTAAGATGTCCATCTGTATTGGTACATTATTAGAAGAAGAGGAAAGAGGTGGATGTATTGCAGTCTGGCTTGTTTTCGGATTTTACATGGAGCCACAGCCATGTATTCGCTGGGGGGACTAGTCAAGTCTTTCTGCTGATCGAGTGGAGGGTTGGTACGTCAAAGCAAAAAACGCAGTCTCATGGCTTTTATCAGCGCATGGCTGAAGATGTCCAACTACACCTTCAATTAGGGGAACGCGTTCAAGTGGAACATATGTATGGATGCCATGGTGAGATGCTGAATGATCGCAACATGTCGTTGTCTTTAGGCTCTTTGCTGGAAGGGAGATCCAAACAGCTGGTTCTTGAGCTGAGTGTCGGAGCTAGGCAATCGGGCGTGTATCCCATTATTACCGCCCTATGGACATATATGGATGTTCAGAAGCAGAAGGTGGTTTTGCAGCCGTCCCGCACGATACCGCTTCAATTCAGCAATCATACGGCATTGAAATACCGAAGGGCAGATTATCGCGTTGAGAAGGTGCTGAAGTTATACCAGAATGCTTCCATTCTGGAGCAAGCAAGAAGAGAGCTGGAACGGGGGAAGTTGGCTCGAGGGGAAGAAATGATTCGCAGACAGGCAGATGAGATGCTTTTATACGCAATACGATTTCGGGATAGGGATTATTTGAAGGAAGCAGAAACCCTTTATCAACTAATTGGTTTGTATCTGGATACATATCGGCAATTATCTTCTGAAAATGCGAACAGAAAAAGGGACTTTAGGCTTAAAAATTAACTAGGAATCAAGAATCTGTATATAAAAAAGGAAAAATGATTTCAGGGTCGAATGTACTACTTAGCAGTCAAGCAAAATATGTCTAATTTACTAGAAAGATAGGGAGAATGCCATATGACAGACCGACTGATCCGACTAATGAGAATCATTACCCTTGTACAAGCAAGACCAGGTATACTGGCTCGAGAGCTTGCCGAACGTTGTGGAACCAGCGAAAGAACCATTTATCGGGATATGGATGCCCTCAGCGCCATGCATATTCCCATCACTCACCAAGGACGAGGCCGCGGTTACACATTTATCGGGCATTTTGCAATGTACCCGCTTGGTTTAACGGAAGAGGAGGTACAGGCGTTATTTAAACTGTTGACCATATTGGAAAAAGTCAAGCCGATGCTGCCCGATGAATTTGAAAGCGCTTATGAGAAAGTGTTGGCTGCTGTATATAAGCAAAGCGCGGAAAAAGCTGAAATTCAGGCCGGGGACCGGGATGAATCCTCCACCGGTTTATAACGGTTCCACTACGTGTAACAATTAAACCTCGAACGAAAGCACACATATTCATGTGACTATCGTCGAGGTTTTTATCAGTTTATAGGGAAATAACCATTATCTTGTGGAGATGCGAATGTACTAGTAAATTAGAATCAGGATAGGGATATTATACCAAAATAGAAGATTATATGATAATATAACTATAATTTCTCTTATCCATCCAAAAATGTAATGGATGTGTAATTGTGAGAGACGGCGGTAGATGTCCCTAAGCAAGGGCGTAGGAAGGAGATATGGAGCAAGGGCATAGGTTTATTCCACAACTTGTATAGGAGGATATTCATGAAAAAGATCTCGATCAGTCTATTAACGGCATTATCCCTGTTCGTCGGAAGCTTCTATCTGAACACGGTGGAGGCAGCGCAAGAGAGTAACGCAGACAAAATGATAGAGTCTCGTGAGAGAAAGACGAGCCATTTTGCGGATATACAAGGCCACTGGGCTCAGACAGCTATTCAAGAGGCAATACAACGAGGTTATGTGGATGGTTATCCGGATAAAAGATTCCTGCCTAACAAACAGGTAACCCGAGCGGAGTTTATTAAAATGGCGGTTTCAGCCATGAATGTTGAGGTGTCTTCCTTAAGTTCAGGTTCCTGGTATGCTCCTTACGTGGCTGCTGCAGAATCGGCAGGAATCTATAAGGCTGGCGATTTCGGAAACAGTAACTTAACGGAACGGATGACGCGTGAAGAGATGGCTAAGCTAGCGGTAAAAGCGCTGGGATATAAGAATGTGGAAGACAAGCAGTGGATGTATCTTGCATCCAAGGATGGCATCATATCGGGGACCGCGCCTGGCGTAATATCTCCTACGGGAACTACGACAAGGGCTCAAGCCATTGCGGTTATAGAGCGTTTGCTTCAGGTAAAAAGCGGCAAGGCGCTCCCCGTTGATAAATATGCCGTAGCTGCGGCTGAAGTGTATTGGCATAAAACGAATATTTTCTCGGTTGCACCGGAGATTTTTAATGGGCCTGATAATCACAATAAAAATTTTGGGATTCATTCATGGAAGACGTCTAAGTTACGGTTTGGAGCACAGGATGGGTCAGTAGTTGCTCAAGTAGATGAACTTATTGCAGTTGATTGGAATGATCCGAAAGATCCAAACCGTAAACTGCTGCCGAGTAAAAATAAACTAGTATGGAAGTTTGGTTCGAAAGAAAATGTATTCACTAATGATCTCCAAGCTTATGTTATTGTATTAAAGTCACATTTGCCGGTAAATAAAAAACCTAAGTCCTACCCAGTTAATCAATTGAATCTAGCGATTCTGGGATATAACGGTCAACCAACTGGAGAACTATTGAATATGGCCTATCTTGTTGAATCCAAAGATCCGAAAAGACATATTAATGGCCTAGTCATCCCGAAAACTGGTTTTAGCACAGATGGAAACATAAGAGTCTTGGTAGAAACAATCTCGGCGGGAGCTCCGATCTATCAAAGTACTCTATCTAAGTCAAAGCTTATTCGATAGGTAACTCAACATGATTAAGAATAGCTCTATTTATAAAATAACGGTTTTTTTTCTTTTATTATCTATTATCTCTATCTACTTTCCTCCAATTGAATCTATAGATGCCGCTGAAACTACTCAAAATATTTCGTATGATTTTATAACAACTTCTGGTGATTATGAATATAGTGGACTATTATTTTCATCTAAGAAGGAGTTAGAGACAACAAGAATTAGTGTAAACGCACCTGCAGGAAAGATAATAAAAAAACTAGAGTGGATAAATAAAAGTACAAATAACCCGATCAGATCAGTCAAAGGATTCACTGCTGGTTCTACGTCATGGGCTGGGAAGGACTCTCTAAGTGGCACAAGATTAAAGGTTTCATCCTTAGATAATACCAATTATGGTGGCGTATATTACTGGGATAGATGGTCAGTAACAGATGCAGGTCATGATTTTGGTCAGTTATGGAAAGCATCAAGTACCAATGGTACTATCATGGATAATAAGAACTGTAATGGATATGTAGAAAAAGAAACAATTCAAGGGCATCAACTTCCCAAATATCCTGGCTGTACCGATAATAAGTTATCTTTACCTATCAATCGTACTACTGCTTTTTTGATCAGTGAAGCAGGGCATACTTTGGAAGGAACATGGATAAAACATAGCGCTATTTCTACAAATGATATCAGTTCCTCAAATACTAAAATTGACAACACATCACGTGTCCCTGACGTTCATGGCTCCACCGGGACAACGGATCCAAGCACCTTAGTAGGTCAAATAGCAGATGTTACTTCAATTGATAGTATAAGGATGTATTATACTCAAACCTTTAACAATGACACTTATAATAAATACTGGGCAAATCCGGGAGCTAAGCAAGTATGGTACTTTGCTAAGTTTTGGGTGTCATTTGATTCCTACACTTATATGTACAAAGACAAACTCCTTCGAGCCACCTTTGCAGATGGAACATCAGGCTTAGAAATCACAGGCGCGACGTGCGTGCCACCGTCCGGTACCATTCAGCTCACGGCGAAATTAACGAAGGTAGACGGAAGTACATACAATCTGCAAAGACACGACAAGTTGACCTGGCGAAGCTCGGATAGTAGTGTCATGACTATCAATGCGTCAGGTGTAGTGACAGCCGTAGCAACGACAGGGCAAGCGACGATTACTGCTCATTTTAAAGATACGGCTCAGGCACTGGATGAAACCGCCGATACCTCGATTCAGGTTGGAACAGGCTCGTCTTGCGGGAATACCGGTGGAGGAGATCCGGGAGAACCAGGTAGCCCACCCAACACATGCGGAATCCAAATCGGTGCGGCGAGAAAGGGAACCATTACATCGCATACGGTGATGGATCCCGTGGCAACGGGCGTAATCAAAGCGGACAATCGAGACTCTGAAAAGTTTGATGTTCTGGACGGGATACCGACTTCGGAATCCCTATACGTCAATGTGTTCGGACTCAATTATCTGTATAAGAACCAATGGGCAAACATGTCGGGGGAAATTACCTATACTGTTCCCGTCAAAAAGACGTATATTCTCACCTGGACGATACCGGGAGAACCAAGTTCGGGTCCGGATGATCCCGGCACGCCTGATGAACCCATGGAAGAAGAGGTTCCGGTAGTAGAACAAGTTACGATAACCAGGCCGTATTCCTACTGGCAAATCGATAACCTGGAGGTATATAAGCTAGCCAAAACAACCGTTAATAATTATGCATTACCTGGCGGTTCGGTGAACCTTACTCCAACCGGCTACACCCCTCCTGTCCTTACATCCGATCATAGCGCGAACGTTGACGATCATGTGGAGCCTGCACCATGCGAAGAAGTAGATCTAGGAACAGAAACCGTTTCAGGCGGTTCGAGCAGGCCAGCATTACCGACAACGGATTTTACATCCGCAGCGGAGTCGGCTGTAGGTCAAAACCAGGTGAAAAATGATAGAGTCCTGTTTAACGGATCTACCGTAATGAATGACAGCTGGGCGCAAGGGACGGCACCAACACCAGGGATCATTCCCCCGGCTGCGACGATTCAAAGAGACGTCCTGTACGGCAGAAACTATCTCATCAGCAATACATTATTAAATAAAGCGAATACGACGAGCACAGGAACGATAAATTATGATCTCATACCCGGCAACATTAATGGCGGATCTAATCAATCCTTTCCCGTCAATGCCATTAACACCGTCACCGTCCATACGCCGGTAGTCAATTATTCGTCGGTGACGGATGATCAGGCCCACAATCAGAAGACAACCCCGAACCCGAAGCGGTCTGCTTTCATCTTGGATCGGCCGTTTACGGTACGCATCCCTACCTCGGGTCAGCATCGGAACATCCAGGGGTACGGAGACCGGGACTATGCGAAGTATGTAAGATCGAAGCAGGTGTATTTTCCGTTCGATGTCTACAGCAGCGACAGGAGCACCTTTTATCCAAAAGACACCTGGATCACAATTCCGACGGATCAGCTGGACACGGAGTTTTTCCTGCCGGTATGGGTGGATGAAGGCAATTATCAGGTATACTTCCGTACGATCGCGGAGAACGCTCCTTCCGACTTTACGACACAGCCCAGCGCAAATCTGGATTTGGCTCACCATGTGGCTACGGATATAGAACCGGTCGAAGTGATCGGACGCGTATATGATTTCCATATCACGGATATAGCCGATTATAACTGGGAGACGGTCTTCCGCAAACAAAAAGGGAGTGCGGCACCAAGCGGCGCGTCCTATTGGACAGGACTTCGCGATATTGACGGTGGAGCACGCGGGAACTCGCTGCCGTACACACTTCCCATCGCACCGGGCAAGCATCCGGCACAGGGATATAAGAATGCGGCCGTAAAGACAGGCTACCACTTCAAATTTGATTTGAAGACAAAGGGCAATATGTTTGGTGTACAAGACGGCATTTCCATTACACCGAGTTTTTATTTCGTTCATCCAGATGGCAGCGGACGGCAGCCCGTTGATCTGTATTACCATAGCGGAAATCGAAAGTTCATTCGGATCGGTTCCCCGCAGGACACGGAGAAGCGCTATGTCGTTCTGAATGAAAGGCTGCGCAATGTTCCTCAAGGCGAGCTGCAGGATAACGCTTCATATTTGTACAACCGCGGCGGAGCCCCGGCGGGAATGTCCGCGGCAGCTTACTTGAGGCAGTATTTGGAGAAGACCAGCAAGAATAAGACCTGGATAGGGCGGCTCGACTGGATGCTGCTGCCATCCGAAATACGAACACTGATCGGCCCGAAGTCAGGGTTGCCAGCCTCCGTTGACACGGAGCGGGCTAACGCGGCTATTCAGCGCTGGTACGGTGAATACAGTCTTCCTGCCGACGTGTACGTAGTGAAGAAAGGGACCGACCTGGCCGCTTATGGACGGACGAACCGACTGGACGAGAAATCCTCGGTTTTTCTGAAAAAAGGGTATATCGTGGTCAATTTCAACATCGAGACGATCCGGGAGGGCAATACGGCCAAACCCCATCTGCAATACATTCATGGCCCACTCATGAATCAATGGCAGCTTGAAGGATACAGCCGCACGTATAATGATCCATATGGTAAGCGGTTCTCTCTGATGGACGGGGATGTCATATTCTATCATGCCGATCAGTCCAGCAAAGGGGATTTTAGATCCCAGGTACCTCATTAAAGTTTTCACTTAACACCAAAACAGCCACGCCTGATTATTCTTAAAGGCAGTGGCTGTTTTGGTTGTGCTCGCTGTACTCGCAATGAAAAAGCTCTGTTGATCCAAGGCTACGCTGTTTACTCTATGGCATGAGGTTAGTTACAGACAATGGCCTGTGTATCCCGCATATGGTATCAAACCGTAAGCATCAACGCCAACGCATTCGGTTTATCTCAATGCGGGGGCCAGGTATCGTTATCGTAGAGATAGCGGACAAAAGCCATTGGATTCCGATACGAGTTCTTCCACGCTTCTCCCATGCCGGCCTCCAGGAAACCATACCGTTGATCACAGCCGTTGCACTCAATGAAATAGAGCCTTCCATCTTCGGTGATCCCAATGTCCAGCCCAAAATCGGCAGCATACGGAATAAACAGGGACAGGATCCGGGCGATATGCAGGGAGAATTCCGCAATGCGCTCGAGGGTTTCTCCAACAGGGGCATTCGGCATACAGCGGGTTAGAATGTCAGGTACCTGATAGGCGGAGCCCCCCTGCGCGATGTTGGAGACGAAGGTTTGAGGCGGCGAGGTTTTGGCAAACATGCCCGCGATTTCCCAGCTGCCGCTGCCTCCCCGCTGTACCGTGACCCTGATGTCAAAGGGACGTCCCCTGTATTCTGCCAGCGGGATCCGCTCCTGCGCCAGAAAGGGCGCACGCTTGATTCTCTGGTAAATTAGAGGATGAAGCTTGCCCTCGGCTAACGTTACGGTTCTCCATCCTTTAGCCGATGGGGAGGAGCGGGAATACGTCAGCTGACTGTGCCCGGTGCTTCTTTTCAGCCGCATAATACCGATGCCGATGCTGCCGCTGCATGGTTTTAAGACGAGGTCACCATGCTGGCTTAGCATGGATCGAATGGAGACGGGCGTTGCCTTTACCGTATGCGGCAAGGCATTCGATAATCCCGAATCCTGTTCCAGCATATGGTGTATCGTATCCTTGCCGTAGCGCGTACGGCCGTTAAACACAAAGATTCCTTGTTTGATCAGATCCTCGATCCGCTTGAGTTCGCGTCGGTTGTGGTAGATGGCGCGCATATGGATAGCCCGCGGAATGGGAATATAGACACGGCGATACCCGGATGGAATGGGTATATATCCTGTCACCATTCCGGTATCCAATGAAATATGATGAATGGTAAAAAAACAAGGAACCAGTCCGTACATGGCAGCGGCTTCTTCATAGTTAGCCAGTGATTCAGTGCCGATTCTCCCGCTGGAAATTCTGCGATACGTGTTGTTGTTGAGCAGAATGCCGACAAATTCCGGATGCATGGTCATCCTCCTTGTTACCATAGATCATGGAGTCTTTGTACCACATCCTATGCAGGAGGAAGTTTGTCCTGGATGGACGGGTGTCGCCCGTGGTTGGCCTAATCTTTACCGGAGATTAGTCACCAATTGACCCTGATTCGGTATATGTTAAGGTATCAGGCCATACACATGTCAGGTATGCGTTATTTTGAATTAGGGCAATGAAACACTGCTGGTATCAAGGGGATGGGTACCTATGATATATCAGTAGTGGTTTTTCATATAGATAAGTTGTGAGAAGGGTGTGGAGTTATGGGTTTGCGGAAGGTGGCAGTTGTGACGCCGGGGTCGTTTGTTATTCCTTCGGGGAGGAGCAGCTCGGTCGAGCGTGTAGTGGAGCAGACGATTCCATTGGCACAGGGAGCCATGGATGTGCGCATATTCGGAGTGCTTGGAAAAGGACTCCCTTCAAAAGACACGATCAACGGCGTTCCGTGTTACCGCCTGCCATCGGGAGCGAATTATTATCCTTCCCTGCTGCGGAGGCTTCAGAAATGGAGACCGGATATTATCGAAGTACACAATCGCCCGCTGTTAGCACAGCGTCTGAAGATGCATCTCCCGGATGTAAAGACTGTACTTAATCTCCACTCCAATACCTTTATATCGCCTCCGTATATGAGCGAGCAGCGCTTTGGGAACATTGCCAGGTGGATGGACGGCATCGTGGTGAACAGCCGTTTTTTGCTGGAAGATATCACGATAAGACATCCAGAGCTGTCGGATAAAATTACGATTAATCATCTCGGAGTCAGTCTGGAGCATTTTACTCCGCCCTTCAGCCCGGCAGCCAAGGCATTGCGGGAAGCCAGACTTGCTCATTACGGATGGAGCGGGCGGCGCATCATCCTGTTTGCCGGACGACTGATTCCGGATAAAGGCGTTCACCATTTGCTGGAAGCACTGCCGCAGATCATGGAGAAGCATCCGGATGTGCTGCTGCTCATTATCGGGAGCGCCGGATACGGATCGGATCGGGAAACCGCTTATGTACGGGAATTGAAAAGAACTGCAAGACCATACCAACATTGGGTAAACTTCCGCCCCTTTGTACCATACCCGGCCATTGCGGATTGGTATTCGCTTGCAGACATCGTAGTGGTTCCATCTGCACCCAGAGAGGCGTTTGGGCTTGTAAATGTGGAAGCCATGGCTGCAGGCGTGCCGGTAATCGCTTCAAGTGCCGGAGGAATTCCGGAAATTGTGGAAAACGGAGTGACGGGGTATTTGGTCCAGAGCGATGATTTTCCAGCCGGACTTGCGCAGCGGATTAACACTCTGCTACAGGACGAAAATCTTCGCAGACAGATCGGAATGGCCGGTCGCGAAACGGTGCGGCAGCGCTTCAGATGGGATCATACGGCCGAGCGCTGGGTTCATTTGATGCAAACCATCTGAGGGTATCCGATGGAACAGTGGCAGGCGCCCCCCTTGCCGAATAGGATGAAGTAACGATTAGAAGCAGAGGAGAGAGCCGACAGTGAACAAAGCCAGAAGGATGATCACCAGGGGAAGAGGGAAGAGACCGTACCGGCGATATCCTGGCCGTCTCAAGACATCCGCGTACAGAACGGGTATTGATCGTGGTGGTACGGCCGAATATGAGTTGGCCGATGATACGATTGACTCGGCTCATCTTCGACATCGCAGTGTAAGAAGCGAGGCGATTGAAGACTATTCTGTATATAGCATTCATCTATCCCCTGAATCGATTACTTCCTCTAAAATTGCAAGCCATTCGGTGGACTTGGCGCATTTGAGCTTTAATCCGGTACAAGGGATGCCTGACAGGCCGTTAATGCAGCAGTTTGGCGATATGCCCTTCATGTTTCCTGAAGGCGTGGACACCATCGATGTTGCCGTCTCGCTCCCGTCCCCTTATGCCGATGAAAATTATGTCATGGTAGTATCATGCAGCGACCCCGGGTTTCAAGCGGGGGTCAGGTCACGGAAAGAGCTTCAGGCGATGGTCGGCATCACAAGGTCCGCAGGCAATCCGCTTGCAGCCGGATGGTTATCATGGATAGCGATAGGCGGGCAATAGGGTCGTACAAAAAGGGCAGGGAGCTTACTCCCCGCCCTTTTTGTATGTACAGATAGCGGATGGGGATAAGCGTTGGGGTATAACCGTACATATGCCGTTACGGTGAAGGAGAGCAAACATACAATAGGATAGATTGCCAAGGAGCAAGTGACCGTTACGAGGGAGGAGGAGTGCAAGTATGCGCAATGTGCAGCGGTTAAGGCCCCGAAGAAGGTCGGTTTCTCGGCGTCCTTCCAGGGAATCGTTGCAGCCACCCGCTAATCCTACCACCTACCGTCCTATGGAACCACAGATCCCACGGGAGAATCATCCCCATCCTTACGTGTCTGTCATTATTCCAGCTATGAATGAAGCCGGTAAGATTTCCGCGGTCATAGCAGAAGCACGGG
The DNA here is from genome assembly GCF_002803325.1 of Paenibacillus sp. GM2FR. Lineage (NCBI taxonomy): Bacteria > Bacillati > Bacillota > Bacilli > Caryophanales > Paenibacillaceae > Paenibacillus > Paenibacillus sp. GM2FR. The sequence goes on from NZ_MKZM01000010.1 coordinate 654,109, forward strand.
CGGTTCATCCCGAAACGGAGGTTATCGTTGTTGCGAACGGGTGTAAGGATCAGACCGCTGTTGTCGCAGAACGGATGGGAGCCAAGGTGTTGTCTTTTCCGGAGCCGCTTGGACACGATGTGGGACGAAGTGTAGGCGCTCAAGCAGCTAAAGGACGAATTCTTCTTTTTACAGACAGCGATATGGTTATTCCCTCCGGTGAGTTAAGGCCTTTCGTCCAGGCGGTTCAATCCGGCGTTGATGTGGCCTTGAACGATTATACCGGTCCTATCGATCGGCAGCCGGTTCACCGGGTTATTCTTGCGAAATATACATTAAATTCGATGCTTGGAAGGTCTGATTTGCGGGGTGCGTCCATGACAGCCGTACCGCATGCCTTAAGCCGTCGGGCGCTGGAGACGATCGGTGCAAGTGAGCTGTCCATTCCGCCGAAAGCGCAAGCGGCTGCAGTGAACCGGGGGCTGCGTGTGGAGGCGGTTTATCGCGTAGAAGTCGGACGCTTGAATCCCGGTCGAATCGCGGGCGGAGATCCGCTGGAAATGCTGGTGCTTGGCGATCATTTGGAAGCACTGGAAGCCGTGATGGCAGAGCGTGGTGTCCGAGGCGGATATCACGATGGTGGACGAAGACGGAGCGTGGTGAGGTGAGCACGTGCAAAGATGGGTTCATAAAAAGATAAGTCGATCAGGATCTAAAAGCCGAAGACGTTTAAGAAAAGGTTCCTCACGGGTGGTAGCGTACCGTTTAATACGGAACAGTCGTTGGGAACGGCTCGCACTGAGTGCGGGAGGTCTGTCCGGGAGAAGACGGGGAGCATCCAAAAGGGAAGCATCCATGGCTTTTGGTCAATGGCTGGCTTCCAGCGGAATTCCCCAACGTCAACTCTATCACGTTCTGCCCGGCGTGGCGGAATCGTTCCGACGCGGATACGCCAGAGGTTCCAGGCAGTCGATCCCGGCACCGCTGCTGCCGCCTCTGAAAGGGCGAGCTTCCGTAATCGTATCCGCCTGCAACGAAGCGGGTTCCATTCCGATGGTGCTGCGAGAGCTAAAACGACTTCCATTTCATGAAATCATCGTCGTCGAGAATGGGAGCCATGATCATACGTACTCGGCAGCGCGTGCATTTGAAGGAGTTACGGTGATCCACATTCCCGAACGGCTGGGACATGATGTGGCCCGTGCCTTAGGGGCCAAGATGAGCACCGGGGACATCGTTCTGTTCATGGACGGGGATATGCCGGTGCCTGCGGAAAAACTGAGTTCCTATCTGCTTGCGGCAGATCGAGGAGTGGATGTGGCATTGAACGATATCATGCCATTGCTGCCGGAATTTAGCCGCCAAGATGAGGTTACCCGCTGTAAAACATTTCTCAACCGCATGCTGGGACGTGACGATCTGGAGGCCAATTCGCTAACAGCTATTCCCCATGCGATGACAAGGCAGGCGCTGGAGCGTATCGGTTATGCGAATCTTTCTGTCCCACCCAGAGCCCAGACGTTGGCCATAAGACATGGACTTCGGATTGAAGCGGTACAAACCGTGGATGTTTTGAGCGTAAACCGGCGAAGAAAGACGAATCGGGGTAAGGACAATCCAGTGGCAAAGCTGATCATTGGCGATCATATCGAAGCCCTAGGAGAAACGATGAAAGACCTTGGCGGGCGCCTTCAATGGGGACAGGTGTCACGGGCGGAATTATCCTTACGGAGGAACAGCCTATGAGCGGACTAACGAGTATTATTATTCCCACGTATAACGGACTGCATCTGCTCCGCACCTGTGTGGACCATATCCGTGCATACACCGATGTCCCCTACGAGATTATCGTTGTGGACAACGGCTCGCGGGATGGAACCGGTGAATATTGTGTACGGGAAGGGCTTTTGCTTGTCTCGCTGCCGGAAAACACCGGCTTCCCCATCGCGTGTAACCATGGTCTCCGGTTGGCTTTGGGAGATCAGCTATTGCTGCTGAACAATGATGTATTTGTCTCGCCGCGGTGGCTGACGTTATTGCAAGAAGCGTTATACAGCAAGGAAGAGATCGGGGTCGTGGGGCCTGTAACGAATTACGCAAGCGGTATCCAGCAGGTGAAGGTAGAGTATACGGACAGAACAGGCTACATCCAGGAGGCAGAACGCTGGAATGTACCGAATCCGGGACTGTGGCACGAAGTGAATCGCATCGTGGGATTATGCTATTTGTTCAAGCGCGCGGTCATGGATCGGGTGGGATACCTGGATGAGATGTTCTCGCCCGGACACTATGAGGATGATGATTATTGCTATCGCGCTCGCCTTGCAGGGTTCAAGCTGCTGGTGGCAGGCAATGTGCTGGTGCATCATGAAGGGAGTGCAAGCTTCCGAACCCGGTTCCCGAGTGGTTTCCAGGAGTTGATTGAACGGAACCGGAGACGGTTTGTAGAGAAGTGGAATGTTGATCCATTACAATTCATCGAGGAGAGAGGTGACGCATCATGAAGGGCGTATTGCTGGCAGGGGGGAACGGCACCCGACTGCTTCCGCTGACGAAATATATGAATAAGCACCTGCTTCCGGTAGGAAAGCATCCGATGATTGCATATGGAATACACAAGCTGCATCAGGCGGGCATCGATGACATTTTATTGATTACCGGCTCCAAATCGGTTGGCCTGTACGCCGAATATTTGGAGAACGGACGGAGCTTCGGTGTCAATTTGACCTATAAGGTGCAGGAGCAGGCAGGCGGAATTGCGGAGGCGTTGGAGCTTGCGAAAGGGTTTATTCCTCACGGGGAAAAATTCGTTGTTTTGCTGGGCGATAACCTCTTTCAGGACGATTTAAAGCCGTTCATTCAGCATTATGTACAGCAGCCTTCCGGTACGGCTATGGTACTGCTCAGTCCTACAGATAGCCCGCATCGGTATGGCGTACCCGTATTTGCGGAGGATGGAAGCGGGAAATTGCTCTTCATTGAGGAGAAACCTGTAAATCCCCGGAGCCGTCATGCGGTGACGGGAATATATATGTATGATCATAGCGTATTTGATATCATCAGCCGAATCAGTCCGTCAGAACGAGGGGAATTGGAGATTACCGATGTCAACAATCTTTATGCAGCCAACGGCAGATTAATCTATGACATCCTGCAGCAGTGGTGGTGCGATGCCGGCACCTTTGAATCGTTGCAGGAGGCGGCTGTGCATATGAAGGATGAATTGCCATGAAAAAACGGCGTGCCGTACGGGTTACAGTCTATACTGGAGAGCGGCGAGAGGGGGGAGTTTCGGGCGAGCATTACCGAGCCGGTTATCAGGCCGGTTATGCTCTCGGGCTAAAGCTTGGGCAGGAGGACCGGGGCATTGTGTTCGAAGGAACAAGCATTATTATCCCCGCGGATTCTCACCATGATACAGTGGCTCAAGTCATACAGCATATTGAGACGATGACTCCCCATCTCTATGAGGTGCTTGTTGCCGATGCCGGGGCCACAGCAAATACGAGGCGGTATATTCATGATCGTAGAGGAGTCGTGCGTCACATCAAAGGGAATAGCGGAGATCATCTTGCCTGTGTAGTGAACAAGGCGATTTCAGCGTCACTTGGCGAGTACATCGCCATATTGGCCAATGTTTTACCACACATGGATAACTGGCTTGGGGTTCTGGTGAGCGAGCTTGAGCGTGAGCCTGCTTTAAAAATGGTCTATGCCAGTTCGGACGCAACGGGGTTAGGAGCAGCATGGGCGGATGAGGAGAAGTCCGCTCCGTCGGGTTCCTTGTCCAATCCATTAAGCTGTCTTCTCTTCAGGCGTTCGCTCCCGGCAGAGATCGGTATGTGGGATGAAGAGATCCTTTCCGCGGAAGACCTTATGCACAGATGGCTTGAACGGATACCCGCGGAACAAAGGTTACAGATCGAGGCGTCATCCCTATTTGCAAGCGGAAAGTTATGATTTGAATTTTGCACGGAGAATCCGTTCTCCGCATATGCTGAACCGATAGAAGAGTGAAGGGGAGTACCGACGTGGAGAGCAAAATCGATGATATGATAGCCCATCTTTCGCATTCTCAACAGCAGCTGGCCCGGATTTTGGAAGCTCAGCGCCATGCTGCTGTTCGCATGGCTCAAATTATACATTCACTTCCTGAATATGAATTTCAGCTCGCAGAAGGACCGAAATCATCAGGAGGACAGACGGTACAAATCAATCGCAGTATCGTTTCTTATTTGAACGCCATGGCGGATCTGCAGCAAACCGCAGCGGATAGCCTGGAGATCGTGTTAAAGGAACTGAGAGACCAAGAGGAAGAATAACCCGGTAATCTTACCGGATGACAGAGGCGGGAATGCAGGTGAGCAAAGAAGAGTCTTTGATGCGAATGCTGGAAGCAGCCGTTACCATTCAGCGCGAGACCTCTCTGATCCTGGAGGGGAAGGCTGTCGAAGCTGAAAAGGTTCGCGAATGGGTACTGTCGCAGGATCCCTCTACCGGCGGATTGAAGGATTCGCTGGTGATGCATGAGCAAATCGTGGAGCAGATTGAAGGACTGACCCGAATCGGATCAGGGCTCTGCCGGAATCTGCGTGTGGCTTTAGGTACCGATGAACAGGCTGCAAGCGGAGGTTTTGATGAATTTGAGTTTGGAGATTCGGACTAATGATTACACGCACCCACCGGGAACATGAAGCAAGGGTAGCTATGATTTCATCCATCGCCAGAAGCCAAGAGGCATTGGCCGGCATATTGGAGAATATCGCCGAGGTCTCGGCCCATTCCGACGTGACTTCGCGAAAGCTTGCTGAGAATATCCGGCTTTTAACCGGTTACCAGTCGGTCATGACGGAGATGCTGACAGGCATACCGCTGAACCGAACGAAACGGGGATCTCCTTCTTCCCCATGGCTTGCAGCCGGAAGGATTGCATGCAACGGTATAGTAGACCAGGAACAAACCACGCACTCGGGAGGTTAATGATAGGATGAAAGTAAAACTAACGGGTTTACGAAAGAGCGGACGTGCACGTCCTGCCGGCAGCAAGAGACGATCCTTGGCTGTAAGACGCTTGAAGGTTGTTAAAGGTGCCAGACAGCGTCGTGGCGGCAGCTTGAGTTTGCGTAAACGCCGCGGGATTCGAAGTCGCTATCGGTTACGAAGAGGAGGGCGCGTGTTCTATCCCGCCTCATCCCAAGCGTTTAACCAAGGTTATAATCAGGCATATGACGAAGGATTTAAATCGGGATTTGCAAAAGGTTATGAAGACGGGCAAACCCCTCCTGCACCCGTATGAAGGCGGACAGGGCGGCTCTCACGGAAGGCTTCGGATCCGTGAAAGACCGCTCTTTTTTATTTTTCCTTGCCGTTTTCAAGGGGGCGATACGTAAGGGCATACGCCAAATTCCCGGTCCAAGGGACAGTCGTCCATGATGCATTCGTCCTCTCGGCATATAGTTATATGAACCTTTGTAAATCCCATAAGAGACAGGGTGAAGATGGTGAGCTTATCGTTTCGTACAGGTCAGAAGGAGGGCTACCAGGCAGGTTACAGTGAAGGGTACCGTTTGGGGGGGTGCCGTGCGCTGATGGAACGTATTCCAGTCGAGCCCTCACCATATTTCGATCTGAAAATTCTGTATGTCCCCCAAGGCTTTGAGTCCATTGATGAAGGGGTGGTCAAGGGACTTGGCCGAATCGTTCGGGAATGTATCGTGGTGCCGCCGGAACAAGTGGTGGAGGTGGCCCTGCAGCAAATGCCGGATATCATTCTGGTCATGAACGGCTTGCACGTATTTCCGGAGGATTTTCGCCATTCGATGAATCAGCTTCGGAACCTCGGCTTCCGGACGGCCATTTGGTTTGTGGATGACCCTTATTTCACGGAGGAGACACCGGGGTTGGCACAGCATTTTGATGTTGTGTTCACGCACGAGCTGAGCTGTGTTCCATTGTATCAGAGCGTCGGAGTGAAAGAAGTGTTTTATCTTCCGCTTGGCGTTCATCCGGAACTGTTTACCCCTACGATGGCAGGGCCGGCTTATCGTTCTGACATTTGTTTCATTGGCAACGCGTTTCGCAACCGTGCGGCACTGTTTGATGAATTGGCCCCGTTCTTGAAAGGGAAGCAGGTTCGTATTATCGGAGGCTTCTGGGAGCGACTTGCCCGTTATAAAGAGCTCTCTCCGTTTGTGTACAGCGGCTTCATTCCGCCTGCAGAAACCGTGAAATTCTACAACGGCGCCAAAATTGTGATCAACCTGCACCGGCCGACCCATAGCGGTGACGACAACCGCAACAGCCTGAATTTTCCGGGACGTTCGATCAATCCGCGCACCTTTGAGATCAATGCTTGCGGTACGCTTCAGATCACGGATATCCGTGAGGATCTGAGCCAGTATTATACGCCAGGAATCGATATCGAGACCTTTGGCTCCGTTCCGGAATTGAAACATAAGATTTCCTATTATCTTTCTCAAGAGGATCAGCGTAGAAGTATAGCGCAGCGGGCGCTTCAGACGACCATGACAAGACATACGTATGTTCACCGACTGCCTGAACTTCTGACATTGATTGAGGCCAATCGATAGGATGAACTTGTTTTCGTTCAAGCAAATATCAGGGAGGAGCAAAGCGGATGCCTAAAAGTTTAGTTACAGGACCACGTCGGTCCGCCGTATCCGATGCATATGGACGAGGCAGGAGTGCCGGTCTTCAAGCGGGATACGATGAAGGGTATTTCCGGGGGAAATCACAAGGCATTGTCAACCGGATTGTATTCACCCCGCCTGTGCGGGAGATCCATGTTTTGTTTGTCAGCTCGGGAAAAGGATTTCCCTATTCGCCGATTGACGAGGCGATCATTGGCACGCTGCATGGCATGGTACGTCAGCTTACGCTGACAGATGCGAAGCAGGATGTAGCAGCGGAAGCAAGTCGCACCAGACCGGATCTAGTGCTGGTACTGGACGGCATGTATCTGCCGGTGGAGCAGATGGATGCCGTCCGGGCCATGGGAATTCGGACGGCCGTCTGGATGACCGACGATCCGTATTATACCGATATGACATTAGGCTGGATTCATCACTATGATTATGTATTTACGCTGGAGTTGAACTGTGTAGCCCATTATCAGAACTTGGGCTGTGCTCAGGTTCATTATTTGCCGTTCGCTGCATTTCCCGGCCATTACCGTCCGATCGCCAAGCCTGGAGCGGCAACACGCGATATCGGTTTCGTCGGTACAGCCTATCCGAAACGGATTCAGTTCTTTGAACCCATTATGGATCAACTGATGGCGCGCCGCACATTTATTAACGGCAATTGGTGGGAACGATTCCCGGGATATGGGCGATATAACAACCGAATCGAGATCAACAAGTGGATGGGGCCTGCGGAAACGGCAGACGTATACAACAGCGCCAAGATCATCATCAATCTGCATCGTGCGGTAGATGACGATGATATTAATCAAAATAGCGGTCATATTCCAGCGGCTTCCCCGAACCCCCGTACGTTTGAGATCAGTGCCTGCGGAACGCTTCAACTCTGTGATGAGCGTGCAGATCTGGCGCGTTTTTACACACCGGGGGTTGAGATCGATACGTACCGATCGCAAGGCGAACTGCTGGAGAAAATCGAGTATTACCTGACTAACGATCAGCTTCGTAAAGATATCGCCCATCGTGCGCTGGAGAGAACTTATCAGGAGCATACCTATGCACATCGGCTGAATACGTTGTTCTCGGTCATCTTCCCTTAATCGGTACACAGAAATAGATGAATGTTGGGGGAACAAGCGTCGTTGCGGTATCTTTGTCTCCCTAATATATTGTACCAACTGGGTGAAAAGGAGGTGGATCGCATCCGGTACTGCGAGAATCACGGTTACTGAAGATGCGGGCGATACCGATGGCCTTTAAACCGAAAATGTTGATTTTTTCACACGTATCCAATCCGTCAAGCATTACGGGAGCGGAGAAGCTGCTTTTGTTCTTCTGCGGGCAGTTGTCTCCATTCTTCGAATGTGTTCTGGTTGCACCCAATGAAGGCCGACTGACCATGCTGGCCAGACAATCCGGGATTTTGGTGAAAATCTACAAAATCCCATTGCTCTACAGTGTATATACACCTGGTGCCCATCTTATGAACGAAGCGGATAAGTTAATGACAACACCTGTATTCCGGGCCTTGACGAAATGGATAGCAAGTGAAGGACCTCAGGTGATCCTTACCAATACCTGCGTTCATGTTATGCCGGCGGCTGCCGGAAAACGACTCGGGATTCCCGTGATGTGGCAGCTGACAGAGAAAATTACAAATAACGGGTATGCCCATTTGTCCACTTCGTTAATCCATCAGTACAGCAGTTGGATCATCAGTATTTCCGAGTCGGTAGCCGAGAGCTTCCCGCCGGAAGTGAGGCAGTCGAAGATGACGGTTCTTCCTCCATCCTGGAGCGAGTCTGACATTCAGCAGGAAGCATGGCCGGGATGGAGGGCCGCCTACCGGGAGAAGCTTGGGATCACATCGAACAGACCCTTAATAGGGATGATCTCGTCGTTTCTGATCGAGAGCAAAGGGGTTCATCATTTCATCGACATGGCGCTTTCGCTCAAGGATGCCTATCCGGACGCTGTCTTTCTCATTGTAGGCAGCGTGCTGGACCTGGACTATGAGAGATTGTGCCGCGATCGGATTGCTTGGTCAGGGGCTCAGCACCGATTCATATTCGCCGGTCCCCAGGATGACATCTCTCAGGTGTACTGTGCGCTTGATGTTGTTGTCGTTCCGAGCGTGGTACCGGAGGGATTCGGATTGACGGCACTGGAGGGCCTGATGTACGGGAAGCCGGTCGTTGCCTATGCATCAGGGGGACTCCAGGAAGTGTTGACAGCTGTCGGCTGTGCGCATCTGCTAGCTGACCCAGGAAGCACGGACTCTTTGGCGGAGAAAGTAAGGTTCATACTGGATCAACCGGATCAGGGAGTTTCCTTGGGGATGCAGAACCGAATGAAAGCGCAGGCTGTTTATGGTCCTGTGATGTATCAGGTGCGGGTGAACGAGATGGTTTCCCGGTGGATGAATGAGCATCCGGGGTGGTTCCAGGCGACGGCAAGGACGGCGAAGCATCAGGCTGCTCCGACGAGACGGCACAACCAGGGAAGGCGAACCCGGAAGAAACGCAGCGGAGCGGGACTGCGCCGGAAATTACCTCGCACGAGAACCAGAAGAACGGAAGGAAAACCGACCAGGCGACGGGCATCAAAGCTTAGACAACGCAGAACGTCCGCAAGGCGACGGAAGGCATAAGACGAGGGAATGGTAGAGTCGGATCAGGCGTTTGACATATTTGAAAGCAGACACGCCTCCGCTCTGCCATCTCAAGAATAAGGGAAGAATGGTCGTGCTGCGGAAAGATCGCCTTCGGATCTGTGATTAACTTGGCAAGGGAGAATCCGATATGAAAGTCATGACAATCTTGGGTACGAGGCCCGAAATTATCCGATTAAGCTTGATCATTCCTCTTCTAGACCAGTATGCAACGCGGCATGTACTCGTGCACACGGGGCAAAATTTTACGAATACTTTGAGCGGGGTATTCTTCTCGGAAATGGGACTCCGCAGTCCGGATTACGTCCTTCAGGACCGCCAGGCGACGCTCGGTGGCCAGCTGTCCGTGATGTTCAGCCGCATGGAAGAAATATTGGAGCAGGAGCAGCCCGATACCGTACTGCTGCTGGGCGATACAAACAGCGCGCTTTGCGCCGTGCTGGCTGAGCGTCTGGGATACCCCGTGGTCCATATGGAAGCGGGGAACCGCTGCTTTGATCTTGATGTGCCTGAAGAGAAGAACCGTAAAGTCATTGATGCGGTATCCTCCATCAATATGCCTTACACGAACTACAGTAAGAATCATCTGCTTCGCGAGGGCGTACCGAGTCAACGCATCGTTCTGACAGGGAACCCGATCTATGAAGTAATGAAGCATTATGAAGCTCAGGTCAATCAAAGCCGGATCATGGAGCGGCTGTCATTGTCGCCTCAGCAATATTTTCTGGTTACGGTACACCGCTCCGAGAATGTGGACCGACCTGAGAATTTGAAGGAAATTTTAAATGGGTTAAACGCGGTTGCGGAAACGTTCGGACACCGGCTCATATGCAGCCTGCATCCCCGGACGGCTTCGCGCCTTGAAGGGGCGAAGGAGGTCAGTCTTCATCCGCTTATTGAATTCCACGAGCCTTTTGGCTTTTTTGATTTTGTGAGGCTCGAGAAGGACGCTCTTTGTGCCATCACCGACAGCGGCACGGTACAAGAGGAATGCTGCATCATGCACGTACCCACAGTGACGGTTCGGCGGACGACGGAGCGACCGGAGACTGTGGATTGCGGAAGCAACATCGTTTCCGGCCTGAGCGCGGACCGGATCCATGGAGCGGTCCAATTGATGACTCAATTGAGTCGCGACTGGAAGTGCCCGGAGGGCTATTTAGCGGACAATGTGTCGCGTACCGTCGTAAAATATGTGCTTGGAGGGAAAGTGAATGTTCACTAATCAACGTATTTTGGTGACTGGCGGCACAGGCTCTTGGGGACATGAACTGATCAGCCAGCTTCTGCCGCTAAATCCTAAGCAGGTCATCGTCTATTCCAGAAGCGAAGCCACGCAGGTGGCTATGGACCGTGAGTTTGAAGATCCGCGACTCACTTTCCGAATTGGAGACATCCGCGACAAGGAAGCTCTTACGGCAGCCTGCCAGGATGTTGATTACGTATTTCATCTTGCGGCGCTAAAACATGTTCCTGTATGTGAAGAGCATCCCTATGAAGCTTTGAAAACCAATGTGGTAGGCACCCAGCATGTCATTGAGGCGGCTATTGAAAATCAAGTGAAAAAAGTGATATATATTTCAACGGATAAAGCTGCAAATCCATCCAACTTTTACGGCATGACCAAGGCGATTGGCGAAAAACTGATCGTGTATGCTAATCTGTTGAGTACGCACACTAAATTCGTCTGCGTGCGGGGCGGCAATGTTCTCGGAACGAACGGGAGCGTCGTTCATGTATTCAAGAATCAGATTCGGCAAAAGGGACAGATCAGCATTACCGATCACAACATGACCCGTTTCTTCCTGACCTTGAAGGACGCGATCTCCTTGCTGTTCAAAGCGTCGATTGAAAGCATCGGCGGTGAAATCTTTGTTATGACGATGCCGACCTGCCGCATCGTGGATTTGGCGGAAGTGCTTATAGAAGCTTCGGGTCGCAGCGACGTCTCCGTGGTTGAAACCGGAATTCGTCCGGGAGAGAAGATCCATGAAATCCTCATGAGTGATTTTGAAAGCCTGACTACCGTTGTTTACGATGATGAATATTTGGTCATATTACCGACTCTCGAGATTCCTGGTCTGAATGAGCGTTATCAACACCTGTCCAAAGTGTCTTTCAACAGCTTCAGCTCAGAGCATCAATTGATGACCAAGGACGAAATACGGGATATTCTGCGCCGCGGAGGATTCTTGCCATGAAGATGCTCATTCTCGGGGGAAATGGCATGGCGGGACATATGCTTGTACAGTACTTTCGGTTATCCGGCAAGCATCATGTCTTTTATACGACCCGGGACAGAAGTGATTCACAAGGGCTGGTGCTGGATGTAACCGATATGAGTGCTGTGGAGCATATGGTTAAGGCGGTTTGGCCGGATATCATCATCAACGCCGTAGGCGTCTTGAATCAACGAGCTGAAGAAGACAAAATAAACGCATATCATATCAATGGATTTTTGCCTCATCGTCTGCGAAATTTAGCGGGTAGCATTTCAGCGAGACTTATTCATATCAGCACGGATTGCGTGTTTCTGGGTACCAAGGGAGGCTATCGGGAAGATGATCTTCCCGATGGTGCAACTTCCTATGCGGTAACCAAAGCGCTGGGCGAGGTCCAAGACCCGGATCACTTGACCATTCGAACCTCAATCATCGGACCTGAAATCCGGCAGAGCGGAATTGGCCTGTTTAACTGGTTTATGAAGCAGCGGGGCGAGGTTTCCGGCTACCGGGCCGTACAATGGAACGGCGTTACGACGCTGGAGCTTGCCAAAGCGATCGAATTCTTCATGAACAAGGACGTGGGAGGTCTCATCCATCTAGGGCATCCGAACCCGGTAAGCAAATATGAATTGCTGTTGTTGTTCAAGGACATATGGGGGAAACACGATGTGGTTGTGGTCCCGACCGACGATTTTGTTCAGGATCGGACACTGCGCAGCACGCGACTTGATGCAACATATCCATTCCCGAGCTATGTTCAAATGTTAAAGGAGATGTACGAATGGCAGCAGAAACATTAAAAAACAAAAAACTGCTGATCACAGGAGCCACAGGTTTTACAGGCTTACATGCTTGCGCTTATTTCGTTCGGCAGGGCTGCACGGTCGTTGCTGCCGGTCGAAATAAGAAAACGCTGGATTCGATACAAGGTGTCATATCCTCCGAGTGTCATCTGGAGGATCGTGAGCAGGTGAATGACCTGATCAAAAGAAGCCTTCCTGATTATATTTTGCATTTAGCCGGAAAAAATTCAGCTTCGGAGTCATGGAAGCATCCTGCCTCTTATATGGAGAGTAACGTTATGGGCACCATCTATCTGCTGGAGGCCGTCCGGCAGCACTGTCCGGACAGCCGGATGGTGATGGTTGGTTCCAGACTGAGCGTGGATCCCGCAAAAGGCGCGGCCTCCGTTCCTCACCCATACAGCCTTAGCAAAACCTTTGCCAGTTGGTCGGCAGCGGCCTGGCATAGCATGTTCAACCAACACATCGTCCTGGCAGAGCCATCCAATTTGATTGGTCCTGGAGAATCGACAGGGTTCTGCACGCTGCTTGCCCGGTATATTGCCGGTTGTGAAGCGGGCAGGCCCCTACCGCTGTTCCGTATCAGCTCCCGTTTTGAATCAAGGGACTTTCTGGACGTTCGGGATGCGGTAGCTGCATACGGCGTACTTCTGAAGAGCGGCTCTTCCGGCATGACGTATCCGATTGGATCGGGGGAAGAGCATACGCTTGGAGAGCTGGCTGAGCGCTTGCTTAAGGAGACCCAGACGGCGGTGCCCATGGATTGGGGCCCTGAATCCGCCTCTCTTTCATTGGATTCATTAAATAAGGGAACCGGAGGGCAGCAAGGCGCCGAGCTTCTCAAAGCGCTGGGATGGCGTCCGCAATACCTTCTGGAGCGATCGCTTGCCGATATTATGGATGATGCCAGAATACAGGTACAGTGCTCCTCTTCATAAGAAAATGAATTTAAACGCCGATGGATGCGATCCAATCGGTGTTTTTTTGTCCATAAAATTAGGCTTGATCATCAGTAATCTTCCATGTTAAAACCTTTCAGCATACCACCTCTGCCACAAGGTCATCCTATACGATGTTAATACACTCATTATAGAGATGGAGGATGAATCATGATTAAATCCAAGGCCCTCAACCTGACCGTCTCCACGGCATTGCTGCTCAGTATGGCTGCAGTAGCAGGATGCGGTAACGCCAATGACGGCAACACGACACGTACGAACAATGTGGACAGTGGCCGTATCGGTGTGAATTCCGTACGTAACAATCAGAATGTCCGCAGTACGCAGCAGCATGACCTGACCAACCTGAAATACAGCAAAACGCTGTCGAGAAAAGTTTCGGATATCAGTGGTTTAGGCACAGCCCATGTATTCGTGACGAACCGCAATGCGTATGTATCGCTGTCCAGGGATGGGATGAACACCAACAACATCAACGGTCATGTGACAGGTATGAGCACTGGAGCAAATCGTGCCACTGACGGAACGATGACGGGCACGAACACAACGAATGTCAGAAACCGTACCTTTGGCACTTCAGGTACAGGCAGCGTGGGGCTTCTGCGAGGAATGGCAAATGATACAAGACGTGCAGTGGACAATACAACGGGTCTTGGAACAGGCCTGGGCCGTAATGCCGATAACCGGGGCTTCGGTGTAAACGGAACGACTACCAATGGCGGATTTGGCGGCAGCAATTATAATACGTTGAACGGAACACGCACCAATGGACTCATGGGTACTAACGGCACAGGTACCAATAACCTTAACGGAACCAATGGTACGACAAATAACACTTATATGGGAACAGGCATCAACGGCGTTCCTTATGGAACCAACAATAATAACATGGGCATGATGAGCAACAATCGTGAAGAGGTACCTCAACATGTACGTCAGGAGATTACGAGCAAAATTCGCAAGACCGCTCCACATATCAGTCAAGTATATGTTTCCACGGATGAGGGTTTTTATCAGCATGCTAATCGATTTGGAACGGACGGGAATGCAGCGAACACGGTTGGAACGCTTTCGCGCGACTTCGGTACATGGATTAACCGTGTATTTCCGCTGAACCTTGGCGGTCGTGACGGCATGAACGATACCCGCGGCAACCTGATGAAAAATGATACGGATGACGGTTGGTTTGGCGGTAATCGGAACAGCCGGTAAAACCTCTACACCAAAAGGAGCTGCCCTTTAGGAATGAAATTATCCCTAAAAAGGCAGCTCCTTTGCTTTGTTTGCCATATAAGCAATAATCAATCAAATTAATGCTTGCGTTGTCCTTGAATCCAAACCCCTTGAAGCTCTAGATCACTTGAAAGCAACAGAACGTCAGCAAGCTTGCCGGCTTCAAGAGAGCCTGTAAGATCAGCGATGCCGATTTTTGTAGCGGGATTTATGCTTCCGACGCGGGAAGCCTGCTCAATGCTTAATCCAACCTCTCGGACCAACAGCTGGAAGCCTTTAATCATCGTCAGCGTACTGCCAGCCAGACTGTCTCTATTGCTCTTGAGTGTGGCGATGCCGTTCTCGACAACAACCGGCAGGTCACCAATCGTATATTCGCCGTCAGCCATACCGGTAGCGGACATCGCATCGGTAATCAGAATCAGATTTCCGTCTTGCTTCATGCGGGCTAGAATCCGAATGGCTGCGGGGTGAACATGAATACCGTCAGCGATTATCTCGCAGCTTAAGCGATCGTCACTCAGCATCGCGCCGACCACGCCAGGCTTGCGGTGATGCAATCCTGTCATCGCATTGAACGTATGCACGCCATGGCTAAGACCTGCTTCCACGGCAGCCTCGACTTCCTCATAGGTGGCATCCGTATGCCCCAGAGCAGCCACGATCCCGTGACTGTTCAGCCAAGCGATGGCTTCTAGCGCTCCCTCACGCTCCGGTGCAAGTGTCACCTGGCGAACCAGGTCAGGGTAAGTGGATACCCACTCTTCCAGCCAATCAATATTAGCGTGGACGATATGCTCCGGATTTTGTGCGCCAGGCCATTTCGGACTGATAAAAGGGCCTTCCAAATGTAGGCCTACCAGTCTTGTGTAAGGCATGTCTTGTTTGCGGTAGTCGTTAACCTCTTGCAGCACATGGTCGATGGCTGCCTTAGGGGCCGTCATCGTGGTAGCAAGCATGGCCGTGGTGCCCTGGGAGCTGTGGAACGACGTTATTTTATCCAGGACATCCTTGGTGGCATCCATGAAATCTTCGCCGTTACCCCCGTGTACGTGGATATCGACAAAACCGGGAATAATGTAGCCATCCGGTTGATGGATCACTTCCGTTGCCGCCTGCTTCAGATCGGCAGGGAGTCCTGATGCATCACCGGCGTATGAAATGCCCTCTCCTTGAATTGCCAGCACGCCGTCTTCGGAGATGCCGTTTGGCGTCAGGACTTGACCATACAGCAATTGGACAGAATCTTTTCGTTCGCCGCTCATACCAGCAGTCTCCCTGCGCCTTGATCCAGAAGGACCACCACGTTCGGATGACATTGAAGCAGCGATGCCGGACACGCTGTGGTAATAGGTCCTTTCAATGCGCGATGAACAATTTCCGCTTTATCCTCACCGCGGACGAGGAGAAGGATTTGACGTGCTTTCAGGATGGTGGCAACGCCCATCGTAATCGCATGGGTTGGCACATCATCCAGGGTAGGGAAGAATCTTGCATTGGCGTTACGTGTTTTCTCTTGCAGCTCAACCACATGCGTACCGCCGCTTAAGGATTCACCAGGTTCATTGAAACCGATATGTCCGTTATGTCCAAGTCCGAGAAGCTGGAGATCAACAGGGCCGAATTCTTCCAGCATTTTATCGTAGTTCAGGCATTCTTCTTCCGGATTGGCAGCATTTCCGTTCGGCACATGGGTCCGTTCGATCTGGATGTCCACATGATTGAAGAACTTCTCGTTCATGAAGGTGCGGTAGCTCTCCGGATGGTTCTCCGGAAGGCCAACATATTCATCCAGATTATACGTTGTGGTCTGGGCGAAGCTGACCAGCCCTTGACGGTTCATTTCAATCAGCTTGGCATAGAGCCCGACCGGCGTGCTTCCTGTTGCCAGTCCCAGCTTGGCGCGCGGATTGGTGTGAAGCAGGCTCGAGATCAGATTAGCGCCTGTTTGCACAAATTGTTCTTCATCGCGGAATGTGTAAATATTCATTGGTTATTGTCCTCCTCGGCTTTTGCGATAGTTTTGAACATTAAGATATGATTGCTCCAGACGGGGAACATACGTAGAGAAGTCCCGACTGGCCATACCCATGAACAGGATGTCAATAATGTGAAGCTGGGCGATACGCGAAGCCATGTCTCCCCGGCGCATTCCTTCCTCTAACGAGGATGAATACAGTGTAATGTCTGCCAGCGCAGAGATGGCACTGCTTCGGTACGATGTGATACTAATCGTGAAGGCGCCGGTGTCTTTGGCACAAGTTAACGCATCGATGGTCTCCGGCGTTTCGCCGGAGTATGAAACAGCCACGGCAACGTCGCTTGAAGTCAGTGTGGAGGCGGATGTGATCTGCATATGGGAATCTGCGAAAGCCGTGCAGTTTTTGCCGATCCGGATCAGCTTCTGGTAAAAATCCTGCGCCACAATGGAAGAGGTAGCCACGCCGTACAGATCAATCCGCTTCGCGCGGCATAGGGCATCTACGGCACGCTCCAGCTGACCCAGATCGAGCAGCTCTGTCGTATCCCGTATCGAAGTCAGATGATTGGATTCAATCGCCTCGACGATGCCGGCAAGCGGGTTGCCGGCAACGATATCCTGATAGCGCGTATTTCCCGTGCGTGAAGCCATTTCGGCATGAGCAATCTCGGCAGCGAGCTTGAGCTTAAAATCAGGATACCCCTTACACTGAAAGTTCTTACAAAAACGGGTTACGGTGGCAGCGCTAACCTCACACTGCTCTGCCAGATCTTTAATGCCCATATGCACAATCTCGGATGGAGCTGTCAAAATAAACTCTGCAAGCCGTCGTTCCTGACGGGGCAGACTTTCCTTTTCGACAGAAATAATATGCAAGATTGGTGTCATCACAAGCCTCCTTCAAGGTTCCCGGTGAGCTTATTGCCTGGGCATAACGAATGGGATTCCAAGTCTGAAAATTATTTTTAAAATTATGAAAAAATAAAGAAAATAATTTTTACACCCTCATCATAGACCAACCTTCGAGAGGAAGCAAGGACAAAAATCGCCAATACAGGCCAATCGCCCAAATTGTTCGACTCTTTCGCACCTTCCCCCTTGATCTTACATAAGATGAGTTGACTGTATCCCTTACCCTTGTTAGACCACACATACCCGGGCAAGGAGGGGTGACACCATTGAAGGGGACCGACCACAACAGTAAGTTCTTGTTAACCCACCGTGAACGCGAAGTTTTTGAATTGCTAGTGCAGGACAAAACGACTCGCGATATCGCCGGGCAGTTGTTTATTAGCGAAAAGACGGTGCGTAACCACATCTCCAATGTCATGCAAAAATTAAACGTCAAGGGCCGTTCGCAAGCTGTCGTTGAGTTGATAAAACTCGGTGAGTTGAAGATCTGACACCATGCCGGTTGCATGAACGAAAGCACAGCGAAAGCCTTCCTTCCCGTAGCCACGGGAGTGAGAAGGCTTTTTTGTGTTTTCCTTCCGGGAATCCGGTTATATTTGAGATTGGGAAAGGGCAGGCGCCGCCATTAAAAATAGAGATATGTTAAAATGTTCGTAGTTGGAATTAAATGTAGCGACGTCGTTTATCCGTAATCATGGAGTACAAATCTGCTGTTCGTTCTGTAGCTATTTTGTACAAATAGCCTGCACATGTCGGAGGTGAAATAAACGTGGGGTGGATGATCGGGATGGTGGCCGGAGCCGTTGTTGTCCTTCTTGTATTGGTACGGTTCAGGCGCAAGAAAAGCGGAAGTGATCGTAATGTTATCCATCTGAAAACAAAAACGCGAACCCGCAGCGGTCAGCATGGACAAGCGTGCAGTAAATGCCGCCGCAAGCGTCAATTAATCTTTTATGCGGATGATTCCGGTGCGGTAAGAGGGCTGTGCACCGATTGTAAAAAAGAGCTTGAACGGCACCAGGAATTATATCCCGTATAGTGAGATGCACGGCGGTATACAAGAGGAAGTGCGAGGGGAAACTAATCTGCGCATCTCCTCTTTTTTTGAGTCATAAAGTACATATGCTTTGAAGCTCTCCGAAAACGGCGAGGACTCCCTAACTTCAACAAGATTGTGTATAGTGAATAACAGTTCCAAATCGAAAGGGAGTGCAGAACTTGAACAGGTTTGGCAGGCTGAATACACTGCGGAATCAAATCTTCCTTGGATTTATGCTGGTGATGGTTATCGTATTGGCATTGGTCGGGGTTTTTGTATATGATCAGGTGTCGGCTTTGCTGCGCAACAGTGCGGAGAAGCATATTCAGCAGACGGCCGTTCAGGCCACCGGTAAGCTAGATGCGCTGCTCAAGCAGGTGGATACGCTGACGGCCCAAGTCTCCACGAACGCAACGGTTCAGCGCTTTCTGGCGCAGGAGACCGCAGGTAAGCCGATTACATTCGGCGAACGGCAGTCCTTGCAGCAGGAGGTTCGTAAATATGAAGCCTACGCTACGGGCATCCGGTCGCTGGAGTTATATACGAAGGATTATCGGCGGCTGTTTCCGCTGGATGAAGGAAGTCTGACCAGCCGGGTTAGGGGCGATTGGATCGCTTCGGCAGACCAAGGCATGGGGAAGCTGGTATGGTTCGGTCAGGATCCCCGGGATCCGGATGTGGTGGTAGCGGTGCGGAGAATCCGGCTGATTGATCATTCCTTTGCCCACGGCGGGTACTTGCTTGTGAAGCTGGAGAAGGACTATTTTGCGCTGGCGGATTCAACTGGCGGCATGGGCAGTGATTCGCGTGAAACGATGGGACTGTTTGATCAGGCGGGGAATGAAATCTCGTCGGATTTTGCTACCCTGGTGGATTCGAAAGAGGTTTTGCACCGCGAAGGGGAGACGGTTACGGTCGGCCATGAAGACTACATTGCCGTACAGAAACAGTCCGAGGCAACGGGCTGGAACTTGGTCATCTTGACGCCTGTCGATTATACGACTGAGGGAATATCGGTGCTGCGAACCGCGATTATCGTATCCGGGGGCGTTGGCGCGCTGCTGTTTCTGATCTTAAGCTTTATTCTGACCACGATGATCATCCGACCGATTTTGAATCTGATTAAAGCCATGCGCGGCGTAAGGCTGGGGACGTTGAAGCCCATTGCCGTCACCTCGAAGACGATGGAGATCAACGAGCTTAACAATTCGTACAACCAGATGGTGGATTCGTTGAACGAATTAATCGAGGTCGTGTATCAGAAGGAGATCATTCAGAGCCGTACAGAACTTAAAGCGCTGCAGGCGCAGATCAATCCGCACTTTCTTTTTAACACATTGGAAGCGTTTTACTGGGCGCTGGATGATCAAGGCGAAGAAGAGCTGGCCCAAATCGTGGTCGCGATGTCCGGCTTATTCCGTTATGTCATTAACCGCAAAGACGAGGATGAGTGGGTATCGGTCAGGGACGAGCTGGATCATGCCGAACGTTATTTGATGATTATGAAAATGCGGATGCTAGACCGATTATCCTGGAAAATCGAGGCGGATGAAGCCAGCAAAAGCGTGCCGATTCCGAAGCTGCTGATTCAGCCGATCGTGGAAAATGCGATCCTGCACGGGGTTGAGCAGCGTTTGGGGCCAGGCACCGTCATTGTAAGGGCAACCGCCTCCGATCACCCGGGATATACGGTCATTTCGATTACCGACGACGGTCCCGGAATGGACGAGCAGACGGTGGCAGCCCTATATTCCTCCATGGAAAAAGGATACGCGGAATCTTCTAAAAAAAGCGGTGTCGGCATTGCCAATGTAGAGCAAAGAATCCGGCTGTACTACGCTTCCGGGCAAGCCGGCCTGCGTATTCACAGCGTGGTGGGTCAGGGAACGACGATCTCATTTCAAATTCCGAATGATTTTCCGGCGAACGATGGGGAGGGAGAAAAACATGAAAACGATACTGATCGTGGACGATGAACCGAGAACGAGGGAAGGTGTAAGAAAGACCCTGGAGGCGTGGTCGTCGGGTCGCTGTAGAATCGTGACGGCTTCAAGCGGCGTAGAGGCGCTGGAGTGGCTGCGGCAGCAGGTGGCGCATCTGGTGGTGACAGATATCCGCATGCCGGAAATTGGGGGGCTGGAGCTGATTGAACGATTGCATGAACTGGAGCACCCGCCTGTCATTATCGTCATTTCCGGCTATTCGGAATTCGATTATGCCCGCAAAGCGCTGCAATACGGCGTCGTGGATTACCTTCTGAAGCCGCTGGATAAGCGGAAGCTGGTAACCGCGGTCGAATCGGCCCTGGAACGCCGGGAAAAAATAGATCGGATTGAGCGGATGGAGAAACTGGTGGATCCCAAGCTGCTGGAGGCGGCACAGCACGATAAAGGCTACAGCATCCAGGTGCAGGAAGCGCTGAAGTACGTGGATCAGCATCTTCAGGAGCCGGTATCGCTTAAGGAAGTGGCCGAAGTGCTTCATTTGAACTCCAGTTATTTCAGCGTGCTGTTCAAAGAGCAGACCGGGCTCACCTTCAGCGAATATCTGACGCGCCGCAGGGTGCAGCGGGCCAAGGAGCTGCTGGCAGGCACATCGCTGCCTGTCGCGGATATTGCGGAGAAGGTAGGATACCAAACGGCGAAATATTTCGTGAAAGTGTTCCGTGACCTTGAGGAAGTAAGCCCGAGTCAATATCGCCATAGCGTATCCGATAGCGGAGAAGAAATCTAATAAAAGTGGAATTAGTCCCAATCATTATGACCTTATACTATCATCCCCTCACTGATAAAATTTGATTAAAGCGGTTTCAATACGCGAACAACATACTAGAAAAGGGGTTGTAAACGTGTTCAACAAAAAATGGACGGTTCTGCTTCTAACATTGTGTCTCGCTCTGGTTGCGGCTGGTTGTGGATCGAGCAACAGCAGCACGGGAGATGCAGGCAACAGCGGCAGCGAAGGCGATAAAGTTACGGTGAACTTCATGCACTTATGGCCGGCAGGCGTTTCTGCAGGACAGAACAAAATCGTGAATCAGATCATCGAAGAATATCAAAAAGAGAATCCGAACGTGACGATCAAACAGGAAGTTCTGGATAATGAGCAATACAAAAATAAATTGAAAGTGCTTTCCGCCTCGAACGAGCTTCCGGACGTAGGGGTGACCTGGGCAGCCGGATTCCTGAAGCCATACGTGGAAGGCAGCCTGTTTGCACCGGTAGATGATTTGCTGGGCGGTCAGCTTAATGGCAAGTTCGTAGCCGGCACGACCGAAGCTTATGCGATTGACGGCAAAACGTATGCGCTTCCACTCGAATTTAATATCGCGCCGGTATACTATAACAAAGCGATATTCGAACAGCATAACCTGGAGGTGCCGCAAACCTACGAAGAATTCAAGAATGTCGTGAAAACGCTGTCCGATAACGGGATTGCTCCGATCGCACTGGGTAACAAGGATCGCTGGACCGGGTCACTCTGGTATATGTACCTGGCAGACCGAATCGGCGGACAAGAAACGCTGGCCAGCGCAATCAGCGGTTCGAGTTCCTTCAAGGATGAATCGCTTGTAAAGGCAGCTGCCGAGGTTCAATCGCTGGTGGATGGCAATGCGTTTGTCAAAGGGTTCAACGGCTTGTCCAACGAGGAAGCGAAATCCGAATTCCTGAACGGCAAAGCGGCCATGTACATGATGGGTACCTGGGAACTGCCGAACTTTACGACCAATGAAGAGATTCCGCAGGAATTCCGCGACAGCGTCGGGTTCTTCAAATTCCCGACGGTTGAAGGCGGCAAAGGCGATATAAACAGCTGGGTAGGCGGGCCGGGTGTCGGCTTGTTCATCGGAGAGAACTCCAAGGTGAAAGAAGAATCCAAGAAGTTCGTTGAGTATTTCGTAACCAAGTGGGGCGAGCAGTCCGTGACAGGCGCCGGCGTCATCCCGGCAACGAAGGTGGATACCTCGACGCTTGAGCTTCCGCAGCTGTACATCGATCTGTTTGATGAAATGAACCAAGCAAGCAGTATCACCCTGTTCGCGGATGTACAGATGGAGGCGAATGCCGCCGAGACACATCTGAACATGATCCAGGCGCTCTTCGGCAAAGCCGTGACCCCGGACAAATTCTCCGAAGAGCATGATGCAGCGATCTCCAAAGGGAACTAAGACTCTTTAGGACAACAAAGAAACGGGATCCTGGTTTATCCGGCAGCAATGCCGGATAAATCTTTCCTCTAGACCATATGGAGAAAGGAGTCGGACACTTTGGATAAAGTGATGTCCAACAAAAAAATCATCGCGCTGTATGTACTGCCTGCACTGCTTGTGATTATGGCCGTCGTCTATATTCCAATCCTATTGACGGCCTATTACGGACTGAACGAATGGAACGGTATCGGTGCAATGAGCTTTATCGGACTCGATAACTACCAGGCATTGCTTAAGGACGGAAAGTTCTGGGATAGTGCATGGCACTCCCTGCTATTAGCCGTATTCTCGGCTGCAAGCCTGATTATCTATCTGGCCGTGGCGATGGTGCTGGCCTCCAAGATTAAAGGCGCCAACCTGTTCCGTAAAATTTATCTCATACCCATGCTGCTGTCCTCCGTTGCGATCGCGCAGCTGTGGCTCCGCATTTATCACCCGACGAACGGGATTGTAAACAGCTTTCTGGAATCCATCGGGATCACGAACCCGCCAGCATGGCTCGCTGAGCCGTCGCTTGTATTATTCGCATTGTTCATTCCGATTCTGTGGCAGTATGCCGGTTTTTATATCTTGATCTATTATGCAGCTCTGAAGAACATCCCGGCATCGCTGGTGGAAGCCGCCAAGATCGACGGGGCAACCTCTCTGCAAATTGCGTTCCGGATCAAGCTTCCCCTCATCATGGAAGTAATTAAGGTTACGATCGTGCTGGCGGTGGTAGGTTCCTTGAAATATTTCGACCTCATCTTTGTCATGACGGACGGGGGGCCTAACGGCGCGAGCGAAGTAATGGCGTCCTATATGTATCATACGGCTTTCCGCGCTTATGATTTCGGTTACGGCAGCGCGATCGGGTTCTTCCTGCTGGTGATCTGTCTGATCGTAACGTGGATCATACGGAAATTAACGGCATCAAAAGAAACGATCCAATATTCATAAGGAGGGATGCTTCATGATATCCGGAGCCACAGGACAGCTCCAAGACGGGCGCGCCCGGTCCGGCAACGGAGTGGGAGGCAAACTGGGTTACACACTGCTGTATGTCGTGCTGATCGGCGTGGCCGTATTCCAGCTGTTCCCGCTCGTATGGCTGCTGCTGTTCTCATTAAAAAACAATCAGGAAGTATTCGATCTTCCTCCGCTGTCCCTTCCGATGAATCCGCGTTGGGAGAATTACGAGAAGGTTTGGAGTGCCGGCAACATCAGCGTCTATTTTCTGAATAGCGTTTGGATCACCGTCGCAGCAACAGCGCTAACGGTCATATTGGGAAGTCTCGTTACCTTTGCGATTACGAGAATGAAATGGAAGGGCAGTTCCTTTGTCCTTGGCTTGTTCATGGTCGCCATGATGATTCCGGTTCATTCCACCTTGATCCCGCTGTTCAGCATGTTCAACAAGGTTGGCTTGACCGATCATCCAATATCTTTGATATTGTCGTATGTGGCATTCAATATGCCGATTACGATTATGATTCTGCTCGGGTTCTATTACACGCTTCCGAAGGAAGTGGAAGAAGCGGCGGTGATGGACGGCTGCTCGGTTCACCGGGTCTTCTTCCGGATCGTGCTGCCGATGACGGGCTCAGTCCTGGCGACGACAGCGATCATTAACATGATCTACAACTGGAACGAGTTTATTTTCGTGAATACGTTCATCAGCTCGGATATGTTCAAGACGCTTACCGTCGGCGTGCAAAACTTTATCGGACAATATACAACCGATTGGGGTGCAATCGGCGCAACCTTGATGATCAGTATTTTGCCAATTCTGCTGATGTTCCTATTCCTCAGTGATCGTATCGTGGAAGGCATCGCTGCAGGTTCGGTGAAAGGTTAAGTTTCATAGAACTCATCCATTTCCGGATAAAAAAATATCGAGCCGCTTCAAGGAGACTTCTTGGAGCGGCTCGTTTGCTTTATACATCTCCATCTGCAGCACGGCTATCAGAAGAAGAAGCATCCCAAGGTTGGACCAACCTTTTGGGATGCCTCATAGAATGTAAGATTTAATTTTGCATGTGACAGATTCAAGCCCCTGTCGTTAAACCCATCCCAATGCCCGGGCCACCTGAGCGACCAGGAAGGTAACGCCGATCGCGATTGCTGTTGGGATGGCAAAGGAAAGGAACGTCCACTTCGCGCTTTTAGTCTCCTTCCAGATGTTGACGAGCGTGGTTCCGCAAGGATAGTGGAGCAGCGAGAACAGCATCATGTTCAGCGCAGTCAGCCAGGTCCAGCCTTGGTCCAGGAAGATTTGCTTGAGGGCAAACATATCGGTAACCTCGGTCAGGGAGCCTGTAGCCAAATATCCCATCAGCAGGATTGGCAGCACAATTTCATTTGCGGGAAGGCCGATGATAAAGGCCATTAGAATGAAGCCGTCGAGTCCGAGTGCGCGCGCAAACGGATCAAGGAATTCAACGAAATGAATCAGAATGCTGGAATCGCCAATATAGATGTTGGCAAGTACCCAGGTGAGTACGCCTGCAGGCGCCGCTACGATAATGGCTCTGCGCAGTACATAGATGGTTTTATCCAGGGTCGACCGGAGAATCGTATTCAGAATTTTCGGTTTACGGTATGGCGGCAGCTCCAGCGTGTAGTGGGAGGGAACGCCTTTCAAGGCAGTCTTCGATAATCCCCATGATACTGTGAGCGTTACAACGACACCGATCAGCACCATGCCCATAACCACGGAAGCCGTCACGAGCGTCTGGGTTCCTCCCGAAAAACCTGCAGCCATGAACAAGGAGGCCAGCAGGATCAGGGTCGGCCAGCGACCGTTGCAGGGCACGAAGTTGTTGGTCAGAATGGCGAGCATCCGCTCCCGCGGCGACTCGATGATCCGGGTCGACATAATGGCCGCCGCATTGCAGCCGAATCCCATCGCCATGGTGAGGGACTGCTTGCCGTGCGCACCCGTTTTTTTGAACAGGCGATCCAGGTTAAAGGCTACCCGCGGCAAATAGCCATAGTTCTCGAGCAGGGCAAACGCCGGAAAGAAGATGGCCATGGGAGGCAGCATCACACTGACGACCCAGGCGGTACCCCGGAACAATCCGAGTATCAGCACGCCATGAAGCCAATCGGGAGCATGAATGGCCTGAAAGGCCATCGTCAGGTAGCCTTCGATCCAGCCAAAGAAACTTGCCAGCAGGGAAGAAGGCACGTTAGCCCCTGCTATCGTTAAGTAAAAAATAACGCCGAGCATGGCCAGCATGATCGGAAATCCCCACAGCTTAGAGGTGAAGATGCGGTCCAAACGCTCGGAACGGTACAGAAGCTCCCGGTTGGTCACGGTGACGGCGTCACTGCACAGCTCGCGGGATTTTTTGAATAACTCGCCCACGATGTCCTCCCGAACATCCTCTACCTGCTCAGCAGGAATGGCGGCTGTTAGAGCTTCCAAGCGCTTTAGCTGTTCCAAGTGAGATCCCTCCTTTATCCGAAACCTTTAACCGGTCTTTCAGCGTCGCGATCAGCTTTTGGTCTCCATCGAGAAAGCGGATGGCCAGCCATCTGGCTGGATATTCGTCGCCGAAAATGTCTCTTAATTCGGACTCCAGGCTTGAAATTTGTGATTCCAGCTGTTCGTTATATTTCATCCGGTAAGGCATAGTCGGAGTCTGCCCTGTGCACATCAGAAGCAACTGCTCGGACAGGGTATCCAGCCCTTCGTTGTTTCTGGCCGAAATCGGAATAACGGGGACACCGAGCTGATCCGCCAGCTTGCGTGCGTTAATCTTGATTCCTTTTTTCTTCGCTTCGTCCATCAGATTCAGGCAGACGATGACCTGGTCGGTCATTTCCAGCACTTGAAGCGCAAGGTTAAGGCTTCTTTCCAGCGCCGTAGAATCCAGAACCAGAAGGGTAACGTCCGGTTTCTCAAAAATAATATAATCGCGCGCCACTTCTTCATCGGCCGAATTGGAGAACAAAGAGTACGTCCCGGGCAGATCAATAAATTGGAAGCGGGCGTCTTTGTATTCGTAAAAGCCGCTTGCGAGACTGACCGTTTTGCCGGACCAGTTGCCGGTGTGCTGCTTCAGGCCGGTGAGGGCATTAAAAAGCGTGCTTTTGCCCGTGTTCGGGTTGCCGGCCAGCGCGACGGTAAAAGTTCTCATGATGACATCACCTTACCCCAGATTAACTGACTTTCTTCTTTCCTTAACGCAATGACGGTACCTGCTACTCTATAAGAGGTGGGGTCTCCGAGCGGGCTGGCTTTCAGCACTTCGATAACGGAGCCCGGAACGAATCCAAGGTCCAGAAGGCGCCGTTTATGCTCTCCGCGGATATCCACCAGTTCAATCAGAAACCGCTCGCCGAGCGCTGCCTGATGCAAATGCTGCCTATATTTTGTCTCATCCATAAAGTTTAACCTCTCCCTACTAAATTGGGCCGAGCATATATTGTTTCCTCGAAGCAACTTTATGCCTATAGTATGACCGAATGCGTGTATTGTCAACTGGATTCATTAGATATTTATGCCATTTTCATGCGGGCGTTTGACGATCAATCACCATTTTATGCTTGAAGAGAGAACAAGATACATGTTATATCTGTATATGAACAATTATTCATATAACTTGGAGTGATACCTATATGATATGGGACGTAATCGTTATCGGCGCGGGGCAGGCAGGACTGGCAGCCGGCTATTGGCTGCAGCAGGCAGGAATGAAGTTTCTGTTGTTGGATCGGGGGACGGAGGCGGGAGATGCATGGAAGACGAGATATGATTCCCTGAAGTTGTTTACGCCGCGGACTCATAGTGCATTGCATGGAATGAGGATAGAGGGGGATCCGGACGGGTTCCCGGATAAAGATGAGGTGGCTTCCTATCTGAAATCCTACGCAGCACGGTTTGAGCTGCCCATTCAGTTTGAGACGGATGTGAAGCGCGTTCGCAAGGAAGAAGACATGTTTAACATCGATACCCATCAGGGGGAATTTCATGCGAAGGCGTTGATTATCGCGACCGGACCGTTCCGGGAGCCGCGAATTCCGACGTTTGCAGCATCGGTTCCAGATGATATTGTCCAGCTGCACTCATCCGATTACAGGAGACCCTCCCAGCTTCAAGAGGGCGGCGTTCTAGTCGTTGGCGGCGGGAACAGCGGGGCGCAGATTGCGGTTGAACTGTCTGGTGATCGGGAAACGTATTTGGCTCTTGGTCAGCAGCCGCGGTATTTACCCATGACGGTTGGGGGAAAAGGGATGTTCTGGTGGTTGGACAAACTCGGCATTTTATCAGCCAGCGGGTCCTCCTGGGTGGGACGTAAGCTGAAGCGCCGGGGAGACCCGATTTTTGGATATGAATTGAAACAAGCGGTCAAGTGCGGTAAAGTGGTGTTGAAAAAGAGAGTCGTTGATGCCGGCGCTTCCGGCATGGGATTCGAGGATGGAACGGAGCTTAAGGTTCGGAATATAATCTGGGCGACCGGCTTTGTTCCCAGCTATGATTGGCTTCATGTGGATCAAGCGCTGGATCATAAGATGGCTGTTATTCATACACGCGGAATTAGTCCGGTGAAAGGGCTCTATTATGTAGGTTTGCCTTGGCAGACGCATCGGGGCTCCGCACTCTTGGCAGGAGTTTCACGGGATGCCCGCGAAATCGTTCAAGCCATTATGGAGAAGAGGGGATTAGTTTATGGAAAAAGAGCACCATGAGCTGCTGCACGAAGACCAGGCCATGGAAGCGTCACGACTGCTGAAGGCCATTTCAGATCCGACGCGGATCCGGATTCTTCATTTGCTCTCGCAGGAAGAATGCCCGGTCGGCCATATTGCCGAGGTGCTTGGCATGAGTCAGTCGGCGGTATCCCACCAGCTTGGCTATCTGCGCAGTTTAAGACTGGTCAAATACCGCAGGGACGGAAATACATATTTTTACACGTATGAAGATGAGCATGTCATCGGGATCTTGCGGCAGGTGCTGGACCATATCGCACATTAGAAATGCCTGACCTATTCATGCTTGACATTCCGATCGTCCGGCTGTAATGTATTGGAAAATGAAATTCCCGTGAATAACGATCATCAAGGACATGAGGATGCAAGATTCAGTGAGACAGAAAAGAAGCCCCTGGCTGAAAGGCTTCCACCCGCTAGGCTGCGTCCTTCCTACCTTGTAGTTGCCCGCTGTGAACAAGCGGCGCCGGTTCGGCCCGTTACCGCCTTATGAAGCATCTTGCAAGGAGCATCTTTTGCGTCCGGCAGGATGGAATCAGGGTGGTACCACGAGCACATTCGTCCCTAGGAGCGAATGTGCTCTTTTTGCGCTCAGGCAGGTTCATTCATGGATATGAGAAGGAGTATGAGGAAGATGCGGCAAAGCCAATTATTGATGACAACGATGCGGGATGTGCCTTCCGAGGCGGAGGCACTGAGCCATCAATGGATGCTCCGCGGCGGCTATATCCGTCAAACGGCGGCAGGAATCTATTCGTATCTGCCGCTGGGATGGAGGGTCCTGCGCAAGATCGAAGCCATTATTCGGCAGGAAATGGATGCCGCAGGCGGGCAGGAGATGCTCATGCCGGCTGTCCAGCCCGCCGAGCTGTGGAAGGAATCGGGCAGGTACGATGTTTACGGTTCGGAACTCATCAGGCTGCATGACCGCCATAACCGGGAGTTCGTGCTTGGACCTACCCATGAAGAAGTGATGACGTCCATCGTTCGCCAAGAGATTTCTTCGTACCGGAAGCTGCCGGTCAACCTGTACCAAATTCAGAGCAAATACCGGGATGAGCGGCGTCCGCGTTTCGGTCTGCTGCGGGGTCGTGAATTCCTGATGAAGGATGCGTATTCCTTTGACCGGGACTGGGAGGGCCTGGATGTGTCTTACCGGAACATGTATGAAACGTATGAACGAATCTTTAAGCGCTGCGGACTGACGTTCCGGGCGGTGGAAGCGGATGCGGGTGCCATTGGCGGGCAAGGGGAAACCCATGAGTTTATGGCACTGGCGGATATCGGCGAGGATACCGTAGTTTCGTGCAGCGATTGCAGTTATGCGGCAAATCTGGAGCGTGCGGAGTCTGCGGTCCCGGCTGAGCAGGCTGATATGAAGTTCGTGGCGGCTGACGGTCATTCTGCCATAGAGCAGATATTTACGCCGAATGTGAAGAGCATTCAGGAACTGACAGACTTTCTTCAGGTCGATCCGCAAGAATTGATCAAGACGCTGATTTACCATGTAGACGGAGAACGGGTTACGGTGCTTGTCCGCGGAGACCGCGAAGCGAACGAGGCCAAGGTGAAGTCTTACCTAGAAGCGGAACTCGTTGAATTGGCGAGTGCTGAAGAGGTGATGCTGGCGACGGGCGCCCCAGTCGGGTTTGCGGGACCGGTAGGTCTAACCCTAAAAATATGGGTCGACTACGAAGTAGCAGCTATGGCAGAGGGGATCACCGGTGCCAACCAGGGAGATACCCATCTGAAGGGAGTTCGCCCAGGACATGATTTTTCGCTGGAGCACACCGGCGACTTCCGGAATGTAACCGAAGGAGAGCCTTGTCCGCGCTGCGGAGCGCCGCTCCAGTTTCATCGCGGAATTGAGCTTGGACATGTGTTCAAGCTGGGTACGAAATACAGTGACGCCATGAACGGCATGTACCTGGATTCCGACGGGCGGGAGAAACCGTTGATTATGGGCTGTTACGGGATTGGCGTCTCCCGCGTTATGGCCGCCATCGCCGAGCAGCGCATCTCAAATGAACGCCTGATCTGGCCGATGTCCGTCGCTCCGTTCAAGGTGCACATTATCCCGGTTGCGGTTAAGGATGAGGCCCAGATGAAATTGGCTGAACATATCTACAGCGAACTGAACAAGGCTGGTCTGGAGCCGTTGTTGGATGATCGGGACGAACGGGCCGGCGTCAAGTTCAAGGATGCCGACCTTGCCGGCGCTCCGCTGCGTCTGATCGTTGGCCGCGGAGCGGCTAACGGAGAGGTCGAATGGATGGGCGAGGACGGAATCAAGTTCAACCTGTCTGCTGAGGAAGCCATCCAGCGCTCACGCGAGGAGGTAGCCCGGCAGCTGGAGTGAATGCTATGGAGCCATTCAGTTTGGAGCGGCTGTTCATGCAGCCGATCTACGCTTTATGATGAACGAGCACGAAGCAGCGGAGCGGACGAATCGATTCCGGAAAAGCGGCAGCGGTCGCCTTTGCCCTCGGATTTTTACAATGGATAAATACAGTAAGGAAAATCCGAGGGCAACAGCGATTGGAGGAACGATACGTACGTGCAGCGTCCTCTAATGAAACATAGTAGTACTCTCATTTCAATCCTCTCACCAACATCAGCGCAGCCTTGTATACATATCCCGAATACAGGCTTATGATGAAGAAGTCGGAATTGAAGTCATAATGCGGATGGAGGTTGCATCTACGATGAATCAGGAAGAGAAGGGACCAAGCCCGGACATTCATCATATAGAAGAACATCAGCTCAGTCAGGTGAAGATTACATTGTCCAATCCCTTAAGATGGGTGAACAGCTATGTGCTGCGCGGAGATGACGGTATTACTATCATCGATCCGGGGCCGCGTACGGCTGCCTCGGAGCGGGAATGGCTGGCGGGGATGGAGCAGCTCGGCTTCGGGTTCAGCGACATCGCCTCGATCGTGCTGACCCATCATCATCCGGACCACTATGGGCTTGCCGGGTGGTTTCAGGAGCGGTCAGGCGCCAAGGTGTGGATGTCAGAGCGGGCGCATCGGGAAGCGATGCTCATGTGGGGAACGGATTCCACGATGGATCACGCGCTCCCGGCGTTCTTCCGACAGCATGGCATGCCGGAAGCCAAGCTTGCCCTGCTGCCGGAGCATCTGAACGGCTTCTTCCCCCAAGTCACGCCGCAGCCGGACATATCGTTTATCGGCGAGGACCTGCCGTTCCGGATGGGCAACCGGATATGGGTGCCGGTGCAAACGGCCGGTCATGCTCCGGGACATCTGTCGTTCTTCCATGCGGAGAGCGGCATCCTGTTATGCGGCGATGCCGTGCTGCCGCAAATTTCGCCCAACGTGAGCCTGCTGCCCGGCAGCGACGCCGAGCCGCTGGCGCTTTTCCTTGCAGGGCTGCGCCGCCTGCGCGAACTGCATGTCCGGACGGCGTACCCCGGACACCGCCACCCGTTCACGCATTTCCGTGAACGGATCGATGCGCTCCTCCTCCATCACGAGGAGCGCCTGGCCTCCATCGCCGGCATGCTGAGCGCTGCCGGTCGCCTAACCGCCTTCGAGGTCTGCACCGCCCTCTTCGGCGAGAAGCTCGGCATCCACCAGCTGCGCTTCGCCATGTGCGAAGCGCTGGCCCATCTCGCCGAGCTGACCCGCCGCGGGGAAGCCGAGATGATCGAAAACGAGGACGGCATGTGTTATTTTTCTGTACGGAAACAGCCGCATTCCTGATATAATCTAGACATGAATAAAACCGTCTGCTTGTACGTTGACTTCCATCATGCGTAGAAAGGGCGGTTTTTTGTTTAATAGATTCAGAGGGTTACATTGTGGAGCATCCGTTGTCTGATATCGGCCAGCTCATTATCCCCATAACCGCCGCAATCAGAATGCTTGGCAAGTGGTTCCACGGCACGCTTTCTCAATAGAGAAAAGGCGCGTTCATACCTGAGTCGGGTGCGTTTCCCTCATTCGAGTCAGAGTTTCTCTCTCCCCGCATATAGTTGATGTACCTTGCTGTTTAAGTAAGGCATTCCCTCAAGTGCTTTTTTCTTAATCACTCATCACCATGATCGACTCCACCATATTCGTATCGAAGCGTTCCCTTGGTTCAATCCGCAATTTTCATGTTATAGGATTCGTATCTCATAAAGCCCCTAAAGGAGAATCTGTCATGAAGAAAAAAGATGTGGTCGCCATGCTGCTCGCAGGAGGTCAAGGCAAACGGCTGAAAGGCCTGACGAAGACGCTGGCCAAGCCGGCTGTTTATTTTGGGGGTACATACCGGATTATTGATTTTCCGCTGAGCAACTGCTCCCATTCGGGAATCGACACGGTCGGGGTGCTAACCCAGTATGAACCTCTGGTTCTGCATTCTTACATTGGCGTAGGAAGCGATTGGGATATGGACCGGTTAAATGGGGGCGTATTCGTGCTCCCGCCCCATGAACGCGAGGACGGGACGACCTGGTACCGCGGGACGGCGGATGCGATTTATCGGAACCTCAAGTTTATTGATCAGTACGATCCCGAGCACGTTTTGATTTTGTCGGGAGATCACATTTATAAAATGGATTACGACCGCATGCTGACTTATCACAAGGAGAAGGATGCCGATTGCACCATCTCCGTCATCGAGGTGAGCCTGGATGAAGCGAAGCGGTTCGGCATGGTGAATACGGATGAGAACTACCGGATTTTCGAGTTCGAGGAGAAGCCTGCGCACCCGAAGAGCACGACGGCATCCATGGGCGTTTATCTGTTTCGCTGGAAGCTGCTGCGATCCTATTTACTGCGGAATGCGGAGCTTCCGGATACGAGCCATGACTTTGGCAAAGACATACTGCCAAGTATGTTGGCGGACGGCAAAACGCTGTACGCTTATCCTTTTGATGGGTACTGGAAGGACGTCGGCACCATCGAGAGCCTATGGGAAGCTAACATGGATCTGCTCTGCGAGCAGCCCAAGCTGGATTTAAACGATCCCCTGTGGCGCATCTACACCCGGAACCCCAATCAGCCGGCAGAGTATATTTCACCGACCGGCGTCGTCCGGAACAGCATGATTAACGAGGGCTGCACCGTGTGCGGCGAGGTAGAGCATTCGGTACTCTTTTATGGCGTGGAGGTAGGGGAAGGCAGTGTCATTACCGATTCTGTCATCATGCCCAAGGTCCGTATCGGCAGCCATGTACGTATACACCGGGCGATTGTCACTGAGGACATGGTCATTCAAGATCATACCGTCATCGGTCCCCCTGAGGAAGATCCATCCCGGATTGTGCTGGTAAGCGGTCAAGATGAAGACGTCCTGAAGCTGCTTCAGTCGTCTTCGTCCCATAATAATCAAGGTTAGGAAGGGATTCGCAGATGAGAGAACTCATGGGTATCATTAATTTGGAGCATGAACGGGATGTGCTGAGTGAATTGACGTATTACCGGTGCGGGGCCGCTGTCCCATTTGCGGGGAGGTACCGCCTGATCGACTTCGTGATGTCCAATATGATGCATGCGGGCATTGAGGATATCGCGCTGTTCGTTCGCAGGAAATACCGGTCCCTGATGGATCATCTGGGCGAAGGCAGGCCATGGGATATGCACCGCAAGCGGGGCGGCCTGTTCATACTTCCGCCGGATTGGAATGATGAAGCGGATGTGTCCGCCGGCGAACTGCGGCATATTTATAACAATCTCGATTTTTTTGAGCGGGGAGCTGCGAAGTTTATCGTGCATTCCGGCAGCCAGCATATCAGCACGGTCGATTTGAATGAAGTGTACGAGTACCATCTGGAACAGGGGGCCGACGTGACGCTTGTTTATACAAGAGTGAATGAACCACGGGAAGAGCACCGTTCCTGCACCCGCCTGGATATCGATGAGGACGGTATGGTCACGGATATTCATTATGAACACAAGCATGATGCGGTATATATGGAAATGTTCGTGATGGAGAAAGCGCGGTTTCTCGAGATGGCCGATCATTGCATCGCCCATGGGGGCAACCATTTCTTCCGGGACGCGATCATGCGTAATCGGCACAAGCTGAACATTGCGGGATATGAATACCTTGGGTATCATGCGGTGATCAACTCGCTTGAAAGCTATTACCGTACCAGCATGAATCTGCTGAACCCGAAGACTTACGACAGCCTGTTCCGCAAGCAGGCGGTTCACACCAAGATCAAGTACGAGGTTCCTGCCAAATATTTAAATTCGGCCGATGTGAGCAACGCACTGGTAGCCAACGGCTGCCAGATTGACGGGGAAGTAAAGAACAGTATTCTGTTTCGAGGAGTACAGGTAAAACAAGGCGCAAGCATCCATAACTCCATCATCATGCAAAAATGCGTCATTGGCGAGAACGTGAGGCTGGAGAACGTCATACTCGATAAAGATGTGATCATTTCGCGGGATCATAAACTTCAAGGGGATTTTCGCAAACCATTTGTCATAGCCAAGGACATCTCGATTTGATCGCAAAATAATACGAATCCGTCAGGAGGAACTTTCTTTTGTTTAACAACAAGGAAACATTCAAGCAGGTCTTTACGGAGCAGTTGGTGAGTCGGTTGGGAAAAGGGCTGGAGGAAGCGACGGCTGAGGATGTATACAAAACACTCGGAGGGATGATCCGGGAATACGTCGGGCGGGAATGGGCGGCAGCCAACCAGATATACCGGGATACCGGGCAGAAGCAGGTATATTATTTCTCGCTTGAATTTTTGATTGGCCGGCTGATGGGGAACAATCTGCTGAACCTGGGTGTGCTGGATATGGTTCGCAGCGGCCTCCTGGACCTCGGATGGAATTTGGAAGAGATTGAGGAGCAGGAACCGGACGCAGGCCTCGGCAACGGGGGGCTCGGACGCCTTGCGGCGTGTTTTCTCGATTCGTTGGCATCGCTTAGCTATGCAGGCCATGGCTGCGGCATCCGGTATAAGTACGGATTGTTTGAACAGAAGATTATTGACGGCCATCAAGTCGAGCTGCCGGACAACTGGCTCCAGCGGGGCAACGTCTGGGAGGAACGGCGGGCTGACAAGGCGGTGGAAGTGCACTTCTGGGGCCGCGTGGAGGTGGATGTGCAGGAGGGGCGGACCGTGTTTCACACGATGGACTACGAACGGGTTCTGGCCGTACCCTACGACGTTCCGGTGATCGGGTACGGTGAGGGTCAAGTTAACACGCTGCGGCTGTGGAGCGCCGAGTCCGCTTCGGATATATCCAGAATCCGTTCGGCCAATCATCACAACAGTTATTATAAATTTTTGGAATATAACCGTTCGGTCGAATCGATATCGGAATTTTTGTACCCGGATGATTCGGCATACGAAGGCAAGCTCCTTCGACTGAAGCAGCAGTACTTCCTCTGTTCCGCAGGCGTTCAGAGCATTCTCAGAACGTTCGACAAGCAGGACCGGACGTATCATGAGATTCCCGAGCATGTCGCCATCCATATCAATGATACGCATCCGACGCTGGTGATTCCGGAGCTCATGCGGATTTTGATTGACGAGAAGGGTCTGGGCTGGGATGAGGCTTGGGACATCACAAGCCGGACCGTGTCCTACACGAACCATACCCTGCTTAGCGAAGCACTGGAAAAATGGCCTGCCGGCATGGTCAGGGAGCTGCTGCCGCGTATCTATATGATGATCGAAGAGATCAATAAACGATTTTGCGGGATGCTGCTGGAGCGTTATCCAGGCGACCATGAGCGCATATCTCAGCTCGCCATCATTGAGAGTGACCAGATTCGAATGGCCAATCTGGCGATTGTGGGAAGTTATCACGTGAATGGCGTCGCGGCACTGCATACGGAGCTGCTAAAGACCCAGGTTATGAAACTGCATTATGAGCTGTATCCTGAGCGATTCAGCAATAAAACCAACGGGATTACCCACCGGCGCTGGTTGATGCACAGCAACCCCGGCTTAAGTCAATTCATCAGCGATGGTATTGGCACTTCATGGATCACGGATCCTCATCAATTGATCCAGCTCCAGTCACTCAAGACCGACCCCGCCTTTCAGCAGGGGATTCAGCGGATCAAACGGAACAATAAAGAACGGCTTGCCGAATACATTGCGAATAAGCAAGGGATCGTGATCAATCCCGATTCCATATTCGATGTCCACGTGAAGCGGCTGCACGGTTACAAGCGGCAATTGCTGAATATTTTACGAGTGATGCACGTGTATAACGAGATTAAGGATCAGCCAAGCGCGGATCGCGTTCCCCGTACCGTCATTTTTGGGGCGAAGGCAGCGCCGGGTTACTATCTGGCAAAAAGCATCATCAAACTCATTAATGTCGTTGCCGAAGTCGTAAATAAGGATCCGCAGGTCCATGACAAACTCCAGGTGCTGTTCCTGGAAAATTACTCGGTGTCTCTGGCGGAGAAGATTATTCCCGCAGCCGATGTGAGCGAGCAGATTTCCACGGCTGGCAAGGAGGCATCCGGTACGGGAAACATGAAGTTCATGATGAACGGCGCGTTGACCATCGGCACGCTGGATGGGGCTAACGTGGAGATGTTCGAGCTGCTCGGCAATGAGAATATGTTCCTGTTCGGTTTGAAGCTGGAGGAAGTGCTCGAGTATTACAGGACGGGAGCTTATGTATCCAGGGAGCGGTATGAGCAGGATCCCAGAATCGCCCGCGTGCTGAATCAGTTAATATCCTCAGGACCGTTCTGCTGTCACGAGTTGGAGTTTGGCCAAATTCTCCAGTCCCTGCTGGATCATAACGATGAGTTTTTTGTATTGGCGGACTTTTCCAGTTATGTGGCAACCCAGTCGGAGATCGATCGTGCTTATTTGAATACCGGAGCCTGGACCGAGAAATCGATTATGAATATGGCGCACGCTGGACATTTCTCCAGCGATAACACGATTCACCGTTATGCATCCGACATCTGGAATGTTACTCCTGTTAAGGTTGGTGTGAACAGGTAATCTATCTCTATTACAAACTCTAAAAAAAGAACCCCGCCATAGGTTTGGCGGGGTTTCCATAGGTGCTCTATTGGAATGTTCTTCATCATAGCATATGATGGATGCTTGCAAAAATGACTAGATAGATTTACCGATTTACGTGAATGGACAGCCCGTTTTTTCATAGGTGAGAGGAGCCTACTTATTTATAGAAGAAACTCATCATTCCGGCCCGTAAAGATGGACGCTTTCTAACTGCAATCGTCTATGATTCTTTGAAATCACCCAGTTCGGCTTGGAATAGGTTTCGGTGAGTTCCTTCCTTCTGATAGGCAGGCAAAAAGGAGATTCGCATTCTGCGCGAATCTCCTTTTTTGGAGTGGTTTATTCTTTTGGAAGCTCTTCGGTTGTGCCGAACAGCTCGATCTCCCGCTCCGCTTGCTTGCGATGGGCGATACGGCTGCTGGCGGCCGCGGCAACCGCGCCGACGATATCGTCGAGGAAGGTATGTACACGACCGCTTGATTTATCATTCAACTGCTCAAGAATGCCGGGCTTGAGCTTATCGATATACCCGTAGTTGGTGAAGCCGATGCTTCCATAGACGTTAACGATGGAAAATGCCAGGACTTCATCCACGCCGTATAACCCTTCGTCATTGGCCAGCATTTCTTGAAGCGGGGATATGAGATTGCCTTCCTCCGCCAAAATATCTAATTGAATTCCGGTTAACACCGCGTTTTGGACTTCGCGTTTGCTGAGTACGGCATCTACGTTCTCCATGCACTCTTCCATGGTCAAGTTCGGGTAGTATTTATTTTGAAGGATCATCACCAGTTCTGCGATTTCCTCCAGCTTGATTCCACGCTGATGCAGCAGGTTCCGTGTCGCTTCCGCTACCTTTTTGCTGTTCAGACTGTATGGAATGTTTAAATCGTTTTCTGCCATGATGGAACTCACCTCATTTTCGTGGTTGATGAAGATGCTTACGACGATTGTACTTTTTTCACCCCCCCTTTGTCCAGAAAGGGCAAAACTGAGAGTTATTTTTTTGGAAAGGGCTCGTATACATAGGAGTACAACCTGTACAAAAAAATGTTAGGGAGGAACAATACATGAAACGTAGTAAACGTAATCTTCGCAGGCTTTCCGCCGCCGGGCTGCTTGCTGTTCCGATCGTGTTGTCCGGCTGCGGCGTGTTTTCCGGGAAGCAATCGGAGGCGATTGACCCGCCGCCTGCGCAAGTGGAGAAGCAGATGCTGAACACAGCCGGATCCACAGCGGCACAAGGAGACATTGGCACGCAGACAACGGTTTATCTTTCGGATGCGCGGGGAATGCTGGCACCTGTAACCTTAGGTATTCCGAAGGTAGAAGGCGCAAGCGCCGTGAAAGAATCTCTTGAAGTGCTGGTGAACGGAGGACGCTATGCGGGCTATGTTCCACAGGGATTCCAGGCGGTATTGCCTGCCGGTACGCAGATCCATAATGTGACGGTCGATCCGGAGAGCAAATTGGCCGTCGTTGAATTCAATAAATCCTTTACGGAGTATCAAGCGGCAGATGAACGAAGAATCTTGGAGGCGTTGACGTGGACGCTGACGGGACACGAAGGCATTGAGTCGATGCAGGTATGGGTGGACGGAGTCAAACTGACCGAAATGCCGGTCAATCACACGCCGTTGGACCGTCCGCTTTCACGTGCGATGGGGATCAACCTTCAAAAGGCGGATGACGCATTGTACACTTCCTCTTCGCCGGTCACCGTCTATTTCTCTGCAGTGACGCCTGAGGGCATTCAGTATTATGTACCTGTTACGAGACTTGTT
The DNA here is from genome assembly GCF_002803325.1 of Paenibacillus sp. GM2FR. Lineage (NCBI taxonomy): Bacteria > Bacillati > Bacillota > Bacilli > Caryophanales > Paenibacillaceae > Paenibacillus > Paenibacillus sp. GM2FR. Next base: position 693,241 of record NZ_MKZM01000010.1, read on the forward strand.
CCAACCGGACAGGATGCGGTTAAGGCTGCCTTGAACGAGCTGATCCGGGGACCGCAGTACGGGGATGGGCTTGTCGAGGTCATCCCGGATGATACCACCGTTGCATCGGTCGAAAAAGGAGAGGACGGCGCTGTCACCGTATCGCTTCAGGACAGCATGTTTGAGCAGGGAGAGCAGGTTCCAACCGAACTGCTGCAGGCCGTCGTGTTAACCGTAGCCGAGAATTCGGACGATGCGAAGGTCAAAATTCGGATGAACGATCTCTCTGAGGTGGTTGGAACGGATAGCCGCAATTATAGCGAGGCTGTTAGCCGTCCGGAGTTCATTAACGAAATTTCGATTTGATGCTTCACGACTATCTTTGAAATATGCGCCGGAAAAGGTGCTTTTGTGCCTGCACTTTGGTAGAATAGGGAATGCTAATCAGGATTGCGATAAGAAGTAGGAGGCAGAAAACATGAGATCTAACGGACGTAAGAGCGATGAGCTTCGACCGATGAATTTATCGACCCATGTGAATAAATATGCGGAAGGCTCCGTGTACATCGAGATGGGAGACACCAAGGTGCTGATTACGGCGACCGTGGATGAGAAGGTTCCCCCGTTTCTGAAAGGACAAGGAAAGGGCTGGGTGACGGCTGAGTACTCCATGCTGCCGCGCGCAACACAATCCCGCAACCAACGGGAAGCCAATCGCGGTAAACTCAGTGGCCGGACGATGGAAATTCAGCGGCTGATCGGCAGAGCGCTTAGGTCTGTTGTGAATCTGCATGCTCTTGGCGAGCGGACAATTACGCTGGACTGCGATGTAATCCAGGCGGATGGCGGAACGCGGACCACCTCCATTACAGGAGCATTTGTAGCTTTAGCCATAGCGGTAAATAAAATTGCAGAACAACATAAACTGGCGGTATTTCCGATTACGGACTACCTGGCCTCCATTAGCGTGGGCATTGCAGGCGGACAGGCGCTGCTGGATCTGAACTATGAAGAGGATTCCAAAGCGAAGGTGGACATGAATCTGGTCATGACCGGAAGCGGCAACTTCGTTGAGGTCCAGGGAACTGGCGAAGAGAGCCCGTTTTCTCGCGAAGAGCTGGATCAGATCCTGGAGCTTGGTGAACAGGGAATCCGCGAGCTCATCGAGCGTCAGCAGGAAGCACTTGGCCCAATCGCAGCTAAAATCGGTTCCGTGAATGCGGGTACTGGAGTATAGTCCCATGACATTGACACTTGGAGACACGCTAATTGTAGCTACCCGCAATCAAGGGAAAGTCAAGGAATTTGCGCATGCCTTTGCTGCTTTCGGTACGGAGGTCAAGAGCATGTACGATTACCCTGATCTGCCGGATGTCGTTGAGGATGGAGCAACGTTTGCAGCCAATGCATTTAAAAAAGCCAAGGCGGTTGGCGACGCACTGGGATTGCCTGTCCTGGCTGATGATTCCGGATTATGCGTGGATGCGCTGAATGGCGCGCCCGGCGTTTATTCCGCACGATATGCCGGCGAGCACGGAGCGGACGAGGACAATAACGAGAAGCTGCTCGGTGAACTGGAACAATTAAGGCTCGGTGAGGATACGGAGCAGCCTTTGTTAAGTCCGGCCCGATTTGTCTGTGTGCTGGTGCTGTATGATCCGGTCTCCGGAGAAAAGCTTGAGGCCGAGGGGAGCGTTGAAGGCTGGATTACGTCGGATCCGTCCGGAAAGGGCGGTTTTGGCTATGACCCGCTGTTCTACCTGCCAAGCCATGAGAAGACGATGGCCGAGCTTTCCATGGAGGAGAAGCAGGAGATCAGCCATCGGGGAAATGCCCTGCGCAAGCTTGTAGCGGACTTGCAGGCGCGATAACCGAATAGGGATGCTATAAAAAGAAACCATACCGGCCTACTGCTGGTATGGTTTCTTTGATTTTTCGTAAACCATAAGGACTTAACGTATGGATACGTTATACTCTTTGAGCCAGAAATGAACCTGGGCCAGGTAGGCAAACAGCTGCGGACCGGACATCAATTGACCGAACCAAGGGAGATTGGAGGAAGCATCCGGCGAAGAAGCCAGCTCCCGGATCCGTGCCGTATCGATGAGCGGAAGCAGCGGCGAAGAAGGATCGTCCAGAATGGACAGCACCTGCGCTTTGACGGCTGCCAGATAGTTCGGATTGTGAGTTTTTGGATACGGGCTTTTTTTGCGGTACAGGACATCTTCCGGAAGCACACCTTCAAGAGCTTTGCGGAGAATGCCTTTTTCACGGTCGCCTGTCGTTTTGATGCTCCAAGGAATATTCCACACATAGTCGATCAGGCGATGATCGGTATAAGGTACGCGGACCTCCAGTCCAACGCCCATGCTCATCCGGTCCTTGCGGTCGAGGAGCGTTGGCATGAAGCGGGTGATATTGAGATAGGACATGACCCGCATTTTGGCCTGCTGCCCGGTCTCCCCGTCCAGCTTCGGCACTTCGGCTACTGCATCGGCATAGCGGTCTCCGAGGTATTCCAGCGGCTTGATCCAGTCCCGAATCTCGGCAGACAGCAGTCCGGCTCTCATATCCGGGGCGACAGACCATGGGAAAGTACCGGAATTCAGCATTTCTTCCCGGTGGAACCAAGGGTACCCGCCGAATATTTCATCAGCGGCTTCACCGGATATGGCGACGGTCGCGCCTTTTTTAATTTCACGGCAGAAGAGGAGCAAGGAAGCATCAACGTCAGCCATTCCCGGGAGGTCCCGCTTCTGCGTAGAGACATCCAGCGCTTCGACCAGTTCGGGCGTGTCGAATTCGATCCAATGGTGGTTCGTGCCCAGCTCCTCGTGCATCCGTTTGATCCATGGCGCATCCGCACCCGGCTGGAAGGAATGGGATTTAAAATGTTTGTTGTTGTCCACATAATCGACGGAGTAGGTGTGCACTTGTCCTTGGCCCGTCCGCTTGTAGTAATCGACGGCAAGCGAGGAAAGCGCGCTGGAATCAAGCCCGCCGGATAACAGGGAGCAGACGGGTACATCGGATACCAGCTGACGTTCAACGGTGTCGCGCAGAAGATCGCCCAAGAAGCTTGCCGTCTGATCCGCATCATCCTCATGGGGCTTGCTTTCCAGCTTCCAGTAGGTATACTTGCGCAATCCTTCCCGGTTAAAGATCATGGCCATACCTGGACGAAGCTCTGCGATATCCTTGTAGACACCGTGTCCCGGAGTTCGCGCAGGGCCGATAATAAACACTTCCGCAAGTCCCTCGGCCCCAACCACAGGCTCCACTTTCGGATGCTGAAGCAATGCTTTCGGTTCCGATCCGAATACAAGCGTTCCGTCAATGTAGCTGTAGAACAGGGGTTTTACCCCCACCCGGTCCCGAGCCAAAAATACCTGTTCCCGCACGCTGTCCCAAATCGCGAATGCAAATATTCCATTGAGGCGTTCCAGACAATCGGGGCCCCATTCGATATAGGAGACTAACAAAACTTCCGTGTCGCATTTGGTATTGAAACGATGACCGCGTCGTACCAATTCGTCTTTAAGCTCCGCAGCATTATATAATTCCCCGTTATATACAATGGCATAGACTTCCTCTTCCTGATGAATGATCATCGGCTGAGCGCCATTTTCGGGGTCGATCACGCTGAGTCTTCGGTGACCGAATGCGCACGGGTTGGAAATCCAGGTGCCGGATCCGTCAGGTCCGCGGTGAGCCAAACTTTCTGTCATTTTTACCAGCAGCTGCGAATCCTGCGTCAAATCGCCGCTCCATTGTATAAAACCGGTTATTCCGCACATGACGGTTCATCCTCTCTTTGTCTTTGTCATACGCTGTCCCATCTTTTTAATCCTACGTCGCCAAAGTGATACAGATATATGCCGAAGGAAGGCATAAAATGTCTGTCCTTTTACGAAAACTAAGAAAGAGGACGAATATCAAAGCGAAGGAGAGATGCGTCCATGAATAAGTCGACCTACTATGTTTCCGTGCAGAGCCGCTCTGTGTTGACCGAACAGGGAGCGAGCGCTTATGAATGGGAGATCGAAGCAACGCCCGAAGAGGCGGATCAAGTTCGGATTGAGCTGGACATGATGCAGGAGAAGGACGAAGAAATGACAGGGTACTTGTTTCCTTGGCCGGATACACCGCAACAAAACTCCAATGCCCTGTTTCAATCCTCCCTGGACAAGGTGTACCGGACCATCTACGAATTAGGAACACCAGCCACTCGCCAGCAAATGGAAGAGCTCCGATTGCTCTCCGATTTGACATGAAAACAATAAGGATCGTGCAGTCCCTGCACATCTTGATGAAGGAGAATGTATGATGTATGCAATCAGAGATGCAAAAATCCGCCGGATTACGGAAGTAAATGGCGCCCCTTGCGCTGAGGTTGAGGTCTATCCAGCAGCGGAAGGAGAAAGTGCATTGCTGGCTTATCTGACGCCATCTTCCCCGCTGGGAGGCTATGAGCTGGTGAAAATCGTGCGCAGCAACGCCAGCATGGAGGTGGATTGGTTCGACAACAGCATGCATGATGCCTTTGTTGATGCCACGGACGAAGCGTTCGAGAACACTGTTCAATCCACCGCGGAGGAAGAACGGGATGCATTCAAGCAGCAGCTGCTTTCTACAGGCCAGCTATATGAGCAGCTGAACCAGCGGCTCAGCGAAGGCCCCCAATATTTTTAGAGATATACAAAGAGCGAAGAGATCTGTCCGATTCCCGTCGGCAGATCTCTATTTTGTAAGCTCTGGTTAATGCCGCCATACCATCCTTTCATATATAAAAGAACTTCAGTTATGTCTGTGCTTTCGAATGATATCCTCGTCTAGTTCCATAAAAGGCCATGCAGGATATTCCACCGGCAAACGGCTTACTTCATCCAGTCGAGAAAGCTCGGCTTCATCCAGCATTAACCCGCTCGCTCCCAAACTATCTTGCAGCTGGTCTGTACGCTTAGCTCCTACGATAACGGTGGTGACCGCTTGTTGATGAAGGAGCCACGCAAGTGAAATTTGGGCGACAGTGGCCTCATGGGCTCGCGCAATATCTTGAAGCACATCGAGAATCGGGTATACCTGCTCCGTATCAATCGGTGGAAAAGCCAATTTAGTGTGGCGGTCCTCGGAGCTTCCTTGATGCTCACGCGTATATTTACCGGTCAAAAACCCGCCCGCTAACGGGCTCCAGACGATTAGCCCCATTTGCTGATCCCTTAAGGCAGGGATAATCTCCCTTTCGATCTCCCTTGCGGCGAGTGAATAATACGATTGGCTGCTTTTGAAATGATGCAAACCGTTAAGTTAGAGATGCCGCGGGTTTTCATGATTTCCCAACCGGTCATGTTGGAATTGCCGATGTACCGGATTTTTCCGCTGCGGACCAGGTCATCCAGCGCACGGAGTGTTTCCTCCCAATCGGTTAATTGATCCGGATTATGAATTTGATATAAGTCAATATAATCGGTATTTAGGCGCTTAAGGCTTTCTTCTACCTGACGAATGATATGCAGCCGTGAAAGTCCGATATCATTGGGGCCCGGACCTGTTCGCGCACGAACTTTCGTTGCAATCAATGCTTGATGCCGTTTGGATTTTAGTGTTTTGCCGAGAATCTCTTCAGCGCGGCCTTCAGCGTAAGCATTGGCGGTATCAAAAAAATTGACACCTGCATCCAGCGCCAGATCTACGAGATATCCTGCTTCCTTCTCGTCCAGTGTGCCGAACATTCCCCATTTGGCCCCTCCGCCAAACGTCATCGTGCCGAGTCCAATCTCTGATACCAGCACACCTGTATTACCAAGTAAATTGTATTTCATCTCTTTCCAGCCTCCTATCATTTGTTTTACACTAAGGGAGACGTCGGTCTGTTGGAATGGACGCAAAAATCACGCGAATTATTTTTTTGAATATGCCGGAGGTGAGCTTTCTGATGGATGCAGCAGCCATTTGGACGGAGTACCATGAGCCTGTCAAACGGTTTGTCATGACTAGGATTCGGGAGCGGGCTGATGTGGATGATATTGTGCAGAATGTGTTTATGAAGGTCCACACCCATGTCTCTGATTTAAAGGATGAGGAGAAACGGGGTCCCTGGATATTTCAGATTGCCCGCAACAGCATCGTGGATCATTACAGGAAAATTCGGCCTGGAGAAGAACTGCCGGAACAGTTATCTGTTGTCGATGAATATACAGAGATGGATTATGATCAAGAAGTGATTGCCTGCTTTCAGTCCGTGCTGCCGTGCCTGCCGGATAAATATCGAGAAGCTCTTGAATTGACCGAATATAAAGGCATGTCGCAAAAGGAATTGAGTGAACATTTGGGGATATCCTACTCCGGTGCCAAATCAAGAGTGCAGCGTGGGAGAGAGATGATGAAAGAGCTGCTTACAGGCTGCTGCCATATTGAATCGGACGCATACGGGAATATCGTGGATTTTCGGATCGTGTATGACGAACCGCAGCCGATAAAAAAAGGTATGAAAAAGTAAAGCTTGGTGTTTTCACCAAGCTTTTTCTTTTGGATCTAAATGCTAATCTGCCAGCAGCGGACCTATTATTGTGATCTAATAAATGATAATAATCCTATATAAACAATAGTGTGTTTACGTAGTTCTGCAAAATATGTCGAAAAAAGATAGGAGTCTTGTCGATTCCGATTTAGCTTCGGTAGGGAGTATGGACCACCCGGAACTCTTGATTATGAAAGAGATACAAATAGGGCTTTCCCTCTATATGATTACTGGAGAATCATCCCTATAATGTTGGATTAGCGTCAACTTCTAACATACTAGACAAGGGGAGATTGAAATTGGGTAGATTGAATAAACATATGGTCAAGCTGTGGGGAGCGGGTGTCCTGGCGTTGTCGCTTACATTGGGCTCCGTCCAAATGCCGGTAAGCGCGGAACCCGTACAGAGCGTCACGGTTCTGGAGTCCACGCATGAGCTGGTGAACGGCAAGATGCGCGTAACTGCGGATATTCGCAACGGAGGAACCGGTGCGGAAGCAGGATTCTATGTCGTGGGTTATGATGAAAGCGGCAAAGCGCTTGAGGTTGTCGGTGATTCCGAATATATGATGAGTGACGAAATCGGTACATATGAAGTGGATCTGGACAGCGGCAGCCGTGTTAAGCAGGTGGAAGTCGTTCCTGCAGGACCCGCAGGCGATCAAGCACAGCTGCTGGCTTCAGGTTACTATACGAATACCAACGTGATCAACGTATCGGGCGTCGTGCAGAATTCAACGGTCGGGCACAATGTAGGCATGCTCGCGATAGGTTATGATGCTTCCGGTAAGGCGGTTGAAGTGACATCAGCGGACAGCTATTTTGGCGGCAGTGATGTCGGCACCTTCGTCGTACAGCTGAAAGCAGCGAAACTGATCAAAAGCGTAAAGGTATCCGTTATCGATCCGGTTGAAGATGCCGTGAAGCTGCTTCAAACAGGCAGCCGCCTGGAGAACGGAAAGCTTGTCGTTACCGGCTCGATTCAGAACCGGAATAAAGGCGGACAAGCCGGCGTGATTGTTGTCGGCAGCAACGGCAGCGGCAAGGTTTTGGAAGTCAATACGACCTCGGGATACCTTTCATCTAACGAAATCGCGAATTTTCAGGCTGAGCTGGAAGTAGGCAAAGCCATCAGCGATCTCAAGGTGTTCCTGACAGGAAACAGCCAGACTCCGAAAATCATAGCCGAGGGCAGAACGACCATCAACAATAAACTTGTCGTTACGATCGGTGTGGAGAACGGGGATGTGTCCCAACGAATGACCGTGAAATCAACGGCGTATGATGCGAAGGGGCGCTCCTTGGGGACGGATACGGATTCCATGTTCATGACAGCCAATGAAACGACGACTCTGCGCATTGATTATGATACGCGTGTCAAAAGTGTGAAGCTTAAATATTATGACCAGTCCGGCAAAGAAATCGGAGAGGCGCCGATCCGCATCAAAATCAACGGCCAACTCCAATCCTATGCACAGTCACCGGTCATGGTAGGGGGAAGCGTTCTTGTCCCTATGCGCCCGATCTTCGAATCCCTCGATGCCTCGGTCAAATGGGATCAAAAGACGCAAAGCGTTTCTTCCAGCAAAGGATCTACCCAGATCAAGCTGAAGATGGGCTCCAAGCAAGCGGTTGTTAACGGGAAAAATGTCGCACTGGATTCGGCGCCACGGATGGTGAAAGGCACCACGATGGTACCGCTTCGTTTTGTGGCATCCGCGCTCGGCTGTGAAGTGAAGTGGGACGGCAATGAAAAAATGGTACTGATTACAACGAAATAACACAACAAGGACCATGCGGTTAAGCGCATGGTCCTTTTAAAATGAAAAATGCTCAATAAGCATACTCCCTCAGCACTTGAATACCCATGATCACGTTATAAACAAATGCCCCGAAGTAGATAATGCCGAACAGGATAAGGTATCCGATGACGGAACCGAAGGACCCTGAGGTTACGGCCATGTAAATCAGAGGTATCGCTGCTATGACGGGGAATATGTGGGAGAACAGGGCGCGACGGGCGTGCTTGGCAACATAGGCGTCCGGGGAAAAAATCCATACGATGACAGGAAGGATGAAGGGTGCAAAGAAGATGCTGAAATACGATAATGAGGATAAAAGCTGTCTCATGATATCACGCTCCTGAAGTCATTTTCATGATATACATATTACCCAGTAAGCCCGCTCCTGATTCTGTTTTGAACCATTCCGAAAAAAAGTTCTTTGAAAAATACAAAAGATGCGATATAATATACTTCGTTACTGTTTAAAAGATTTTCATACATATATGTCCCAGTAGCTCAGCTGGATAGAGCAACGGCCTTCTAAGCCGTCGGTCAGGGGTTCGAATCCCTTCTGGGACGTAAAAGAAAGAAGCTGCCAATCCTGGCAGCTTCTTTGCGTATTCCAGAAGGGTAATGAACCCCAACTTTGGGGTTCGTCGGAGCATAGGCTTCGGGAGGAATACTTCGCAGTCGGCCTGGAAGGCCGTCCCCCGACTGGGACAAAACGTCCCGTGAGGATGAGAATCCCAATTAGGGTACGCCTGCGCTAAACTTCGTAAGGATTACATCGCAGTCGGCCTAAAAGGCCGTACCCCGACAGGGACGGGAGCGTCCTGATATAGCTTATGTTGGAGAAGTTTCTGACATCCTAGCGTTTTCGTCTTATAATAGAAGGAAAAAGTATTTTACGAACTATATTGAGGAGGCATCGAGCTTGCAGCTTACTAAAATATCACAGAATACCGCCATTTTATTGGAGCATGCCAGAAAATCGGGGCTGACTTCCTCCGAACTGCTGGAGGCTGTGCGCTCGGGTGAGGTAGACAGATTCCAAGTTGCGAACAATGGTCATTTTCACTACGAGGAACTGTTTTCTTATGCAAACGAGCATGGGGAAGATTTGGAGAAGGCCGTCAGCGCGGGATACAAAATTACGTTTAATACCCGCAACGGGTTGAAGATCTGGCTGGAGGAAGCCTTCCGCATCAGCTCGGAATCCGATTTTAGTGTAGGTGAAGGCATTATTGAGGGGCTGAAGCTCCAAGAGGAGCAGGTCGCTCGCTTGAAAGAAGCGTTGGCTGTCAATTGGACCCTGCAGGAAGAGCCGGCAGCAGATGGCGTCCAGGTCAGACTGGCCGTCAGAGGGTTGCAATAATATAAGATAGCCACCGTACGTATTCGCAGGAATAGTATGGTGGCTTTTTTTATAAAATATGATCCGCTAATTCTTCAGAGGGAATTTACATCCGGCTCGGTGTAGGCAGTCCCAGGACCTCCAACGCTTCGCCAAGCGTGTTCTTGAATAAGGAAGTGAGCCATACACGGAACTGGAGCACTTCATCCGCCGATTTCAGAATCGGGCATGCCGAATAAAAATTGTTAAACAAGGAGCACAGCTCATAAGTAAAGTTACAGATGGCGCTTGGAGATAGTTCCCGTCCGGCGGCGTATAGGGTATCATGCCAGGTGCTGATATGGCGAAGCAGCGCATGCTCCGCTTTTTCCATCGCAGGGAACCGGGCAGGCACCGACGGCGTAACACCGGCTTCTTGAGCTTTATTGAGCACGCTGAGTGCACGCGCATAGGAGTAGAGCAGGTATACCCCCGTATTTCCTGATATTTCAGTCGCCTGTTTCAGATCGAACACCACCTCGGTTTGCAGTGCAAAGCGAAGCAGATAGTAACGGATGGAGGCGGCTGCGATCGTATGACTGGACAAACCGTTTTTATCGGAACGGGTGTCTTCGATGAACTTGGCTACTTGGTGGATAAGCTCGGTGATTTTAATTCCGATTCCCTGACGCCCGGACATCGCATAGGACGCTTTCCCATCGGAAGTATCGATTCCGAGATCCGCAGCCGCAGAAGGGCTTAACGAAACGACGCCGTAGCTGACATGACGGAGCTTGTCGGCCTCTTTTTGGAATCCTAGGCTTTCCAGCGCCTGCTTTACCATTGCCTGCGGGTACTGCTGTCTGTAGTCAATGACGTTGATGACTATGTCTGCTTTGCCAAAAGTGAGCTGCTCGCCATGGGTGCTCGTCGTCCAAACCTCGTCTGTGAATTTTTTATATACAAAATCGTTGGAGAGCACACCGTATTTCCACAAATGATAGGCGATGTCTTTGGCAGTGTAGGTCAGTATGCCATTCGAGCGTACCAGCACTTTATCCATGCTGTGGTCTGACTCGGGATCGTCCCCGGCTTCCGCTCCTGTTTGCTTGAGCACCCAACAGCCAGCAAGTTTACCCTCGGTTTCCTGATGGAAGAGGGGCGTGTTCTTCAACAGCTCGAACGCCGACGCCCAGAATCCCTCTCTGACAATGCTGCTCTCCCACACAAGCAGATCATAGTCAATGCCGAACTGCTTCATTTCTTCAAGATGCTCTTTAACGATTCGCTCAGCCACGAGCAGTCCGATCCAGGATAGATTCTGGTTGCCCTCTTCCAGTGCGTGCAGAACCTCGGTCCGATGCTGAACCAGCCCAGGTTCTCTTTCATAGGCCTTATTGGTGCTTGAATAGACGTCCCAGCAGTAATCGCCGAACCGGGCATGTTCCTTGGACAGCGGCGTGTGGAGCATCCCGACCACCGTATCTGCCAGTTGATTGCCAAGGTCGTCGATATAATTATGAACCTCCACCTCGTAACCAAGCTTCCTCATCAGCCTGACCAACGTATCCCCGATACAGGAGTTTCTTAGATGGCCGATATGGGCGGATTTGTTCGGATTGATGGAAGTATGCTCAATGACAATCTTCTCGTTTGTTGCCGGAGGCAATTCAAAGCGATGCCCAGCCCAATATTCCCAATCGATACGCAGATTCATAAAACCTGGGGCAACAATCTCCGTAGCATAGACAAGCTGATTGTAGGACGTATCCTGCTCAAGCTCGGCTTGAATCAGCTCGGCAATGTGCAGCGGAGGCTTACGAAGCAGCTTTGCTAGCTGCATCGCAATGTTGGTGGCGTAATCCCCATGCTCCATGCTGGCAGGCTGCTCAACCCGGACTGGAGTGGAATCCGGCAGTTTGGCGCCCGAAGCTTCACACACCTGGTTTACTGCTTGTTGAAGGCTCGAAGTAATCAAATGACTTAACACGTTAAATCCCCCTTTCAAAATAAAAAAACACGTCGGAAAAATCAAAAAAAGCCCTCATCTCCTAAAGAGACGAGGACTTGTGCTCGCGGTACCACTCTTGTTGTTAAACCGATAGGGTTTAACCACCTTTATACGATAACGGTGTAAGCCGGGGCTCCCTACAGCATTTCACTTCGGAAGGCCATCTCCTGGGTCCGCTTCACGGCCGACTTTGTACCGGTTTCCACCCTCCCGGCTCGCTTGGACTAAAGTCAAGTGCAGTTACTCTCCCAATCAACGAAAATAATATCTTCAAGTTTTTTTCATATTATAACCATTCTATTTAGAAAAGCAACCCCCAAATGACTAAACCTTCTCTGCAAAGATTCGCAGGCGCCTGTAATCTGCGTAAAATGCATCCTCATGCCAGAGCGTCGTTTGGGCAGCTTGGCTGATGCGGGCAATTGCTTTGTCCTTCTCGCCGGCCGAGAATCCAGCGAAGAAGTGATCGCCAAAATGTTGCAGCCAATGCTTCATACCGTCCTTGCCCTCAGGCAGCTTTGTGGGACGGTCGAAGTGATGGGCGACATGCACCCGGAACCCTTGGGATTCAAGCAGGCTGGCATACTGGCCAAGACTAGGAAAATACCACGGATTCCTGGTGTCGGCATCGATTCCATAATGATCGGCGAACACCGTTTTCAAGGCTTGATAGATTCCGTCGATATTCCCCTTGCCTCCAAATTCCGCGACGAATCGGCCGCCGGGTTTGAGGGCTCCATGGACGGAGCGTACCACGCCTGCAGCATCCTTCATCCAGTGCAGGGCAGCATTGGAGAAGACGGCATCATACGGCGTTTCGGTTTCGAAGTTCTCTCCGTCTCCGGTCAGAAACGAAAGCCCGGGGTATTTGCTTTTTGCGCGTTCAATCATTTCTGCCGAATAATCCATGCCGGTTACGTATGCACCCGAAACGGATATTTCATAAGCCAAATCACCGGTCCCGCAGCCCAGGTCGAGAATCCGTTCTCCGGGTTGAGGCGCAAGAAGCTCTACGACTCCTTTTCCATAAGCCGAGACAAACGATAACTGCCGATCATAATCGTAAGCTTTCCATACTTGCTCTGACATAACAACACCCCTTCACCTATGAATTATCCTCATTGTGACATGTTTATCTTATAATTAGAAATATATAAATGTGATAATGTTGATAGGTTTTATCAATAAATGAACGGACAAAAAGCCGCTGAGCAGCGGTTTTATGTAGAACCTTATTTGACGGCAACCAGAAGAGCGCCAACGGCAATGAGTGCAACGCCAGCTGCGTTAATCCAGGATATCTTTTCTCCAAGAAACACAAAGGCAAGAATGACCGCGATGACAACGCTCAACTTATCGATCGGACCTACCTGCGATACTTTGCCGTATTTTAGCGCGAGAAAATAAAACAGCCAGGACAATGCCCCCGCGATGCCGCTGAGCACAATGAAGCTTAATGCTTTCTTCTGAACCAGAATGTCACCGAGTTCCGAGAACTTCCCCTGAACCCCCACGACCCCAGCAGAAACAATGCCATGATGACAGAGCGAATGGCCGTTGCCGAGTTGGCATCGATGTTTTGCAGGCCGATTTTTCCGAAAATGGCGACAAGTGCCGCCGTGACCGCAGACAGCAATGCGTATACAAGCCATAATGGCAATGCGGATCTCTCCTTCCTGATAAAGATAAAGTCTCTGATTAATGCACCGGATTCCTTTATAATAGTATAGAGCAATTTTTACGATATCATGAATTCTCAAGGGATAAACGATTTGGAAGGGACTGGATGAAAAATGACGCATTATATAGCGCCTTACGCAGAAGAGTTTCATGATCGACTGGTGGAATTATGGCTTCATGCCGTATCCCAAACGCACGATTTCCTGACGGAGGAAGATATCGGGTTTTACTATGATATGATGCAAAACGGAGCGCTGAGATCCATGGAGATCTGGGTCTGCTTGAATACGGAACAGGAACCGATTGGATTTATGGGGCTGGATGGCTCCAAAATTGAAATGCTGTTTGTGGATCCCCGCCATCACGGTCAAGGTACGGGAACGACACTGATAAGGCACGCCGAACAGCTGAAGGGGCGGAGGCTGCAAGTCGATGTGAATGAACAGAACCCCAAGGCCCATGCCTTTTATAAAAAATACGGATTTGTGCAAATCGGCCGCTCCGAGCTGGACGGCTCCGGGAAGCCGTTTCCGCTTATTCACATGCAGCTGCCTTATCCAATCCGATGAAAAAGGGAGGTGCAGCTAAACTGGAGGAATCAAAGTTTTTTCCGAGTAACTTGTCGTTTCGATATCCTTGGCGCTCCTATCAGAAGAGGATATTGGACGGGCTTGAGCATCATCTGAAGAATCGCCATCTGCATCTGGTGGCGCCCCCGGGTTCGGGAAAAACCGTTCTGGGACTGGAAGTCATGCTGCGAATAAATCGGCCCACCATTATATTAGCTCCCACGCTCACCATTAAGCAGCAATGGGCAAGCCGCCTCGTGGAACTGTTCCTTGATGAGCAGGACCAGCCCGAATGGATCTCTACTTCGCTCAAACGACCGGCCTTGGTAACGATTACGACCTATCAAGCCCTTCACAGTCTGCTAAGTGCGGCAGGCCAGCAGACGTCTGCGAGGAAGAAAAACTCGGCGGAGATGGAGCATGTGGTTCAAGCCGGAGATGAGAACCGCGAGTTTTCAGATACGGGCATGGAAGGCTCTGAGGCGGAGCGGGTAGGGAGTGACAGTGACCGCGAGGATGATATCACGGACGGCACCGAGGCACAAGCAGCTCTGGAACTGTTGAAGGAACGGGGATATCATACCGTCATTTTTGACGAGGCGCATCATCTTCGGATGTCTTGGTGGCAAAGTGCCATGCAGCTATGCGAAATGTTGGATCAGCCAACGAAAATCGCGCTTACGGCGACGCCGCCATACGACGTCAATCCGAGGGAATGGCAGCGATATATCGACCTTTGCGGTCCCATCGACGAAGAAATCAGCGTCCCCGAGCTAGTCCGCCATGGGGAGCTTTGCCCGCATCAGGATTACATAAGCTTGACGATGCCTACTCAAGAGGAGGCAGCTAAACTAAGGGAGTTTCGGCTGCAGGCAGCGCAGGTCAGAGACGAGCTGGTGCGGGATCAGTTTCTGGCAGACCAAATCGCCAATCATCCCTGGATTGCACAATCCGAAACGTACATGGAGGAAATTTTGTCCTCGCCGGGATATTACTCCAGCATGGTGTTTTATCTGCGTGCTGCCAATCAGCCGATCTGGAAGGACGCAGTGAAGCTGCTCGGCTTGAAAGAGAAGGAAACGCCCGACTTTTCTGAGGAGTGGCTGGAGGAGCTCCTTGGCGGCATCCTGTATAAAGATACACATATAAATGGCGAGCTGCCGGAGTTAAAGACTTTGCAGAAGAGGCTCAGTCGGTTGGGCATGATTGAACGTCGTAGGGTATATATGCGTTCTACACCTGCCTTTGACAAAATGCTGGTCCAAAGTGTCTCTAAATTGCATGGGATCAGCCGTATTCTTGAATTCGAGCGTTCCATTCTGGAAGATAGCTTGCGGATGGTCATCTTGACCGATTATATCCGCAAGGAGGACCTGCCGAAGGATGTAGATGACGAGAAGCCGCTGAATCGGCTCGGCGTTGTCCCTATTTTTGAGTTGATCCGAAGGCAGCTAGCTCAGAAAAGCGGTTCACAGCGCGAGCACGAGCTGCCCATAGGCATTCTGACAGGCTCCTTTGTTGTGCTGCCGGTAGCGGCTATGCCTTTGGCCACGGCTTGCGCCGAACGGCGAGGGCATCGTTTATCGGAGCGACCCCTTGAACACGACAGCCGCTATGTAACGATTGATGTTCGTGATACGAATCGCTCGGCCATTGTCGCAATCATAACGGAAGTGTTTTCCGAGGGAGAAATCCAAGTGCTGATCGGTACAGCGGCTCTTCTGGGTGAGGGTTGGGATGCTCCCGGAATCAATTCCTTGATCATGGCATCGTATGTAGGCTCGTTCATGCTATCTAATCAGATGAGGGGACGGGCGATTCGCGCCCAGCGCGGGAACCCGGATAAGACCGGAGCGATTTGGCATCTGGCATGCGTAGATACAGCCAAGATCGATGGCGGCGAAGATTTGAGCTCGCTTGGGCGAAGATTTCGTTCTCTTGTCGGTTTATCGATCTCGCACCAGACCATAGAGTCGGGCATGGAGCGCATGGGGCTTGACCTTCGGAAAGGGCAAACCGCAGGAAGCATTAACGACTATAACCGCGACACATGGGAGCGAGCGAGGCAGCGGAATCTTCTGAAGAAGCGTTGGGATTCGGCGATTGCCCTTCACAGCTCCATGACGGAAGAACTGACGGCGGATCGAGAGAGTATCCCTAGGCCTGTAGTGTTTGCTCATACGGTGAAAGCCGTCCTCATTTTTGCCGTTGGTTTGGGGCTTGGTACCTTCACCGAGGCGATGACGTCACCGCGTTTGCTTCAATCGGACGCGCCGGTCTGGTTCAACGTGCTAATCCCAGTTGCCGTTGCTTTGCTCGTATCAAGCCCTTGGATATATAAAGCCATCAAAATGCTGGTACGGCATCAGTCGCTGGAGCGGAGTATCCGGGAGGTTGCTCTTGTCGTTTATACGACTCTGTTCGATATGAAGCTGGTCGAATCCGAGCCCAGCATTCACCGGTTGAAAGCGGAGGAAGAGGGGGGAACCGTTGTGTGTTGGCTGAAAGACGGAACCACGCAGGAGAAAACACTCTTTCTGAATTCGCTGCAGCAGGTGCTGGACCCGATCGAGAACCCGCGTTACCTTCTATACCGTGAATCGCGCCGCTGGTTTGTGATCAAACGGGATTACCATGCCGTGCCGGAGGAAATCGGTCGTCGAAAAGAGCATGCCGAGCAGTTTGCCCAATTGTGGCGTAAGCATATCGGTCCGGCCGAACTGGTATACACCCGTACCCCCGAAGGAAGGAAAATACTTCTGACCGCGCGAGCGAAGGCGTTGTCCTCTATTTTCGTGAAGAAATCGGATCGAGTTAGTGCTTGGCGGTAGTACACCGACTGTTTGCAGAAGATGTAGAGCAAGTGGTGAGGGCTGCGTTGCCTTAACGGACTCAGGAGCCGTTAATTGAGGAAAAAACGCTCTTACAGATATGGTAGCGGACCTGAAGGCCGTTATTTACGAAAAAAAAGGGTGATTTGCCTGTAAATTAGCTAAATAACGGCTTTGGTGTCCGTTAAATTCTAAATTGGACCGTTTTTTCTGAAATAACGATCCTATGGTCCGGTAGAGTTTGTGGTGGGATGTTGGGGCACTGCTATGGAGTCATATGCCCGACTGTACCCCAGAAGGGATACGGCCTTACAGGCCGACTGCGAAGTAATGCTACCGAAGCATAGGCTCCGACGAACCCCTACCAGGGATTCTCATCCCCGTGGACGCAAAGGCACCGCCCTTAAAAGGCGGTGCCTTTTTTACGTCCCAGTCGGATTACGGCCTTCCAGGCCGACTGCGAAGTAGTCCTAACGAAGCGTAGGCTCCGACGCCCCCCTACCAGGGATTCTCATCCCCGTGGACGCAAAAACACCGCCCCTAAGAGGCGGTGCGTTTTTTACGTCCCAGAAGGGATTCGAACCCCTGACCGACGGCTTAGAAGGCCGTTGCTCTATCCAGCTGAGCTACTGGGACATAGAATTTTTTCGAGCAAAGAATATATTATCACATACGTCGGAGAAATTCAATCATTATTTTAAGATGCAAAGATTTTTGGATTAACGAGATTATTCGAGTATCATATCGGGTTATATTGATAAAATATACGACAAAAAATGAATGGGAATCGTCGTCTTTATGTTGCCAGGTGCATGAAAGACGCAGGCCGTGCGCCCTTTTTTAAACTTGGCAGTACATATGCTATAATCAACGAATACGAAAAACAGGACTAGAAAGGAGGTGTCCTTATCAAGGACTCTTACTCCCAAGAACAAGAGGACAAGAACATCATCCTGTTTCCGAAGACGCTGGATTATTACCAGATTCAGCTTACGGTTATGCTCGAGAATGAACGTTACGGTGAAGCGATGGAGGTTCTGCGTTTTCTGCTGAAATGCGGCGGACAGAATGAACGGCATTATGAGGAGTGGAATTCGCTCCTCGACTGGCTTGAAGCTGCATTTCCGGAACAGGCTGTACCCCGTTCGGTTGATTCCGAAGCAGAGCCCGAGGAGGATGACCCGGACGAAGCGGAAATGGCGAGGCAGATGGTTAGGGACAAAGTTGCCCAGGATGCCGGATATGCCGACAAGCTGCTGGCTTCGGTCATGAACGGACCGCTGACGGAGCAGACCATTTTGGCGCTGGAACAGCTTGCTTATTTGGACCGTCCGGAGATCGACGCTATTTTGGTCGAGTGGCTGCATGATACGCCGCTTCATCCGCTCCTGCAATTTCGGGTGCTGCAAACGCTCCGGAGAAGAGGGATGGAAGGGCAAGTGAGCCTTCATCGCGGGCAGGAAGCCGTCGAGATTGAGATCGATACGGTTCCTCTGGACCCGGGAGGTTTTCCGGACGCCATTACGAAAATTTTGGAGCGTGTTGCCGATCAGACTGAGGTTCATGAGCCGACACTTTTTTATTTTGCACAGGAATTATGGTCCCAGTTCATCATGGCGATTTACGGCACCGAAGATTACCATTCCATGCTGGATGAAGAAGAATCCACGCTTGACATATGGGCAGCTGCGCTGCATGACATTGTGTCGGAGAGTTTGAAAGGGTTTCGCAATGAGGAGGAAATCCGCCCGCTCTACGGCATAACGGACACCATGCGGTTCCGTTATGAGGGAGCCTATCGATCTCTCAAGCAATTTGTTGCTGCTGGCGTGGAAGATTAGCCAGAGTTGGAAAACGTTTACGGTATCGCAGCATAAGGGTTCGCCCTTGAAAAAGAATTTAATGTTGTTTATACTATAGTGGTTATTCGGTACGTGATACATTATTGCGTCGACCACGTGAATTATTTTGGAGGGGAAAGCATAAATGAAAGCAACTTGGGAAAAAATAGAGAAGAACCTTGGCGTTCTTGACGTTGAGGTTGATGCGGAGCGCGTTGCATCCGCCCTCGACAAAGCTTTTAATAAAGTAGCTAAAAAAGCAAATGTACCTGGATTCCGTAAAGGTAAAGTACCTCGCTCAATCTTCGAAGCTCGCTTTGGTGTTGAGAGTTTGTACCAGGATGCAATCGACATCCTTCTTCCGGAAGTATACAGTGAAGCTGTAGAACAAGCGGATATCTTCCCTGTGGATCGTCCGGAAGTGGACATCGAGCAATTCGCTAAAGGCGAAACTTTCAAGTTCAAAGCAAGAGTAACTGTGAAACCAGAAGTTAAACTTGGCGAATACAAAGGTGTCGAAGTTGCAGCAGTAGCTGCTGAAGTTTCCGACGAGGAACTGAGCGAAGAGCTCGTGCGTCTGCAACAACGTCATGCTGAGCTTACTGTTATCGACGAAGGTGCTTCCCAGTCTGGCGATATCGTTGTGATTGATTTTGACGGTTCCGTTGACGGCGTTCCTTTCGAAGGTGGACAAGCTGAGCGTTATTCCCTTGAGCTTGGAAGCAATACATTCATTCCAGGCTTTGAAGACCAAGTGATCGGAATGGCTACTGGAGACTTCAAAGACGTGGAAGTGACATTCCCTGAAACTTACCATGCTGAAGAATTGGCTAACAAACAAGCGATCTTCAAAGTGAAAGTTCACGAAATCAAACGCAAACAGCTTCCTGAGCTGGATGATGAATTCGCTAAAGACGTAAGTGAATTCGACACGCTTGACGAGTACAAGGAAGATCTGAAGAAACAATTGCTGACTCGCAAAGAGCAAGAAGCACAAGGCGTTCGTGAGAACGAAGCCGTTGAAAAAGCAGCAGCTAACGCTGAAGTTGAAATTCCTGACGCTATGATTCAATCCGAAGTTCAAAACATGATGCGCGATTTCGACAACCGTCTTCGCCAGCAAGGCATGAACCTGGAAATGTTCCTTAGCTTCTCCGGGCAAACGAATGCCGATCTGGAAGGTCAAATGAAAGACGATGCTGCAAAACGCGTTCGCAACAACCTCGTGCTTGAGCAAATCGCAAAAGAAGAAAAACTCGAAGTATCTGAAGAGGAAATCAACAAAGAGCTGGAAAACATGGCTGACACGTACAAACGTCCTGCTGATGAAATCCGCAGCATCCTGGGTGCTAACGGTTCCCTTGACAGCCTTCGTGAAGAACTGCTTCTTCGCAAAACAATCGACTTCTTGCTGGAAAACAGCGTAGAAGGCGCTCCTGTTGAGAAGAAAGAAGCAACTGAAGAATAATAAATAGGCAGCTGCGAAAAGCTGCCCTCACATTAGATAAGGCACGTACATTTCATGCGTGCCTTATTTTTAACTAAGAATAGCCAATTTACTACTAATTGTGACATGAATTGGTTATTAATTTCGACATACATAATGAGACAAGTTGGCAGGATATAATTCTTGGCAAGTTCATAGAATGTAAGCAGGGTTAAAAAATGACATCGTGCTGTGAACATGTTAGAATAACTTTTGTAACGCTGTAGTATATTTTTCAAGGAAAAGAGGTTGGTCGCATGAGTCTTGTACCTATGGTTGTGGAACAAACCAGTCGAGGCGAAAGATCTTACGATATCTACTCAAGATTACTGAAGGATCGCATAATATTCCTCAGCAGTGCGATCGATGACGATGTTGCCAATCTTGTCATTGCCCAGCTTCTGTTTCTAGCTGCGGAAGATCCGGAAAAAGACATCTCTTTGTACATCAATTCCCCTGGCGGTTCGGTTACAGCCGGGATGGGTATATATGATACGATGCAGTTGATCAAGCCTGATGTGTCCACGATTTGCGTTGGTATGGCTGCCAGCATGGGATCACTGTTGCTTACTGCAGGAGCGCCTGGCAAACGCTATGCTCTCGAGAACAGTGAAGTGATGATTCATCAGCCGCTCGGAGGTATTCAAGGCCAGGCATCCGATATCCAAATCCATGCAGATTGGATCATCAAGACCAGACATAAGCTGAATCAAATCTATGTGGAGCGCACGGGTCAGCCCCTTGAAAAAATCGAACGCGATACGGACCGCGACTTTTTCATGAGCGCGGAGGAAGCGAAGGCGTACGGTATAATTGATGATGTTCTGTCTTCACCGACCAAATCTTAAGGGGTGGTAAAAGCATGTTTAAATTTAACGATGACAAAGGGCAGCTGAAGTGCTCCTTCTGCGGAAAATCGCAGGAGCAGGTCCGCAAGCTGGTTGCGGGGCCCGGTGTTTATATATGTGACGAGTGTATTGACTTGTGTTCAGAGATCGTTGAGGAAGAACTCGGCCATGAGGAAGAAGTGGATCTGAAGGATATTCCGAAACCACGTGATATTCGTGACATTCTGGATCAATATGTAATCGGTCAGGATCAAGCGAAGAAATCCCTTTCCGTTGCCGTTTATAACCACTATAAACGTATCAACACCCAGAGCAAAATTGAGGATGTTGAATTGCAAAAGAGTAATATTTTGCTGCTCGGACCTACAGGTTCCGGTAAAACATTGCTCGCGCAAACCATGGCCAAAATTCTCAACGTGCCGTTTGCTATCGCCGATGCAACTTCACTGACCGAAGCTGGTTACGTAGGTGAGGATGTTGAGAACATTCTGCTGAAGCTGATTCAAGCAGCGGATTATGATGTGGAAAAAGCGGAACGCGGCATTATCTATATTGATGAGATCGATAAAGTGGCTCGTAAATCGGAGAATCCGTCCATTACTCGTGACGTTTCCGGTGAAGGGGTTCAGCAGGCCCTGCTGAAAATTCTTGAAGGCACCGTTGCTTCCGTGCCTCCGCAAGGTGGACGCAAGCATCCGCATCAGGAATTCATCCAAATCGATACTACAAACATTCTGTTTATTTGCGGCGGAGCATTTGACGGACTGGAGCAGTACATTAAACGCCGGATCGGTAAAAAGGTCATCGGCTTTAATGCATCCGGAGAAAACCAGAAGGATCTTAAGCCAGGTGAATACCTGACGATGGTTCTGCCGGAAGATCTGCTGAAATTCGGCTTGATTCCGGAGTTCGTCGGTCGTCTGCCTGTTGTGTCTACGCTCGAACCGCTGGATGAGGCAACATTGGTACGAATTCTGTCCGAGCCGAAAAACGCACTCACGAAGCAGTACCAAAAGCTGCTTGAATTTGACAACGTAAACCTCAAATTTGAGCCAGGCGCGTTAGAAGAGATTGCCCGCGAAGCTATTAAGCGCAATACCGGTGCGCGCGGACTGCGTTCCATCATTGAAAGCATCATGCTGGACGTGATGTACGAAGTGCCGTCCAGAGATGACATTAAGGATTGCGTCATTACGGAGCAGGTTGTTCGTGATAAAGTGATTCCTGAACTGCAAGCCAAAAGTAACGAAGACGACAAGAAACAAGAAGAAAGCGCCTAATGTGCTCTAGCGCATTAGACGTGGAATAAATCTACGTTGATTCTCCACTTCCAATTATACCCAGTCGGGTTGATTGGAGTGGAGCTTTGGCGTTATATGGGAGAGATCGTACCATGTTTTTGAGACAAGACACACGGCCCGTCAAGGTGGGGAATCTTACCATTGGGGGAAAGAACGAAGTCATTATTCAAAGCATGTGCACCACCAAAACAGCAGATGTAGAGGCGACCGTTGCCGAGATACTCCGTCTGGAAGAAGCGGGATGTCAGATCGTTCGGGTAACGGTGAACAATGAGGAAGCAGCTGCGGCCATTAAGGAAATCAAGAAACGCATTCATATTCCGCTAGTGGCGGACATTCATTTCAACTACAAGCTTGCCCTGATGGCGATCGAGAACGGTATCGATAAAGTCCGGATCAATCCGGGTAACATCGGTAAGCGTGAAAAGGTCGAAGCTGTCGTGAAAGCATGCAAAGAGAAGGGGATTCCGATTCGGATCGGGGTTAACGCCGGTTCCCTGGAGAATCATCTCCTTGAAAAATACGGATACCCGACTCCGGAAGCCATGGTCGAAAGCGCTTTGTATCATATCGGAATTCTGGAAGAACTGGATTTCCATGATATCATCGTTTCGCTTAAAGCTTCTGATGTACCGATGGCGATTGCAGCTTACACTAAGGCTGCAGAAGTGATTCCGTACCCGCTTCACCTGGGCATTACCGAAGCAGGTACCCTGTTCTCGGGTACCGTCAAGAGTGCCGCCGGACTTGGCGCGCTGTTGTCTCTCGGAATCGGCAGCACGATGCGTATTTCCTTGAGTGCCGATCCTGTGGAAGAGATCAAGGTCGGCCGGGAACTGCTAAAATCCTTCGGTCTGATCTCGGATGCGGCAACCTTGGTATCTTGCCCGACGTGCGGACGGCTGGATATCGATTTGTTCTCCATTGCCAATGAGGTAGAGGAGTACATCTCGAAGATTAAAGTCCCGATCAAGGTTTCCGTTCTGGGCTGTGCCGTAAACGGTCCCGGAGAGGCCAGAGAAGCCGACATCGGTATTGCCGGCGCTCGGGGTGAAGGTTTGCTCTTCCGATACGGAGAGATGATCCGTAAGGTGCCGGAAGAGATCATGGTTGAAGAGCTCAAGAAAGAAATCGATCATATCGTGAAGGTGTACGAGGAAACCGGCGAAATCCCGGGCCGCAAGCACAAATCCACGGTCTGAGCTGGATAACTAAGTTGTAAGAATATCTCGGCTTATATAAAAACGGCAGTCTCTATGAACCCTGAGACTGCCGTTTTTCGGTTTTATAAGGATGTAGGGGTAGCGTATCAGTAGAAGCTTCTTTTTTATGAAGCTTAGCCCTTCCCACACTCCCACCCCCATCCACACGTCGCACCAGCGGAGCGGACGAATCGATTCCGGAGAAGCGGATGCGTCGCATCCTGAATCAAATCATCCCCTCTTTTACAATTTGTTCCCCCTCCAGCGTTTTACCATCCGAGGAATCGGCAATACTACCATGTATTAACGTTTGGATGAAGACATAATGGAGTACAGGAGGAATGACTTGTGAATTTAAGTATCGTGATTATGCTGGTGCAG
Organism: Paenibacillus sp. GM2FR; assembly: GCF_002803325.1. Lineage (NCBI taxonomy): Bacteria > Bacillati > Bacillota > Bacilli > Caryophanales > Paenibacillaceae > Paenibacillus > Paenibacillus sp. GM2FR. The sequence continues at coordinate 717,007 of NZ_MKZM01000010.1, forward strand.
CTGTTTTTTGCGGTCATCATCGGCATTTATTTTTGGAATTTATTGCGCGGGCAGAAGACAAGCAAAACAGCGGTGGATCGGGAATCGCGCAAGGAGCTCGATAAACTCCGCAAACTCCGGTCGATATCGCTAACGAAACCGCTCGCTGAGAAAACAAGGCCGCAAACGATGGATGACATCGTGGGGCAAAAGGACGGCTTACGCGCCTTAAAGGCAGCGTTATGCAGCGCAAATCCCCAGCACGTGATTGTATATGGCCCGCCGGGAGTCGGTAAGACGGCTGCTGCCCGCGTGGTGATGGAGGAAGCCAAGAAGAACCCGCAATCACCTTTTAAATATGACGCAAAATTCACGGAGATTGACGCCACGACGGCCCGCTTCGACGAGCGCGGGATTGCCGATCCGCTCATCGGGTCTGTTCATGATCCGATTTATCAAGGTGCCGGTGCCATGGGGGTGGCAGGCATTCCTCAGCCGAAGCCGGGAGCGGTGACCAAGGCCCATGGGGGGATCCTGTTTATTGATGAAATTGGGGAATTGCATCCGATTCAGATGAATAAGCTTTTAAAAGTGCTGGAGGACCGCAAGGTGCTGCTCGAAAGTGCATATTATAATTCGGAGGATGCCAATACACCTGCCTATATACACGATATTTTTCAAAATGGCCTTCCAGCAGACTTTCGTCTGGTGGGTGCTACGACACGTTCGCCAGAAGAGATTGCTCCTGCGCTTCGTTCACGCTGCATGGAGATTTTTTTCCGTCCGCTTTTGCCTGAAGAAATTGGAAGGATTGCAGAGGACGCCATTCAGAAAATTGGTTTGAATGCAGCGCCTGAAGCGGTTGAAGTTGTGAAGCAGTACTGCTCTAACGGACGGGAAGCGGTCAATATGATTCAATTGGCAGCTGGTCTTGCATTGACGGAGAAGCGAGATTCGCTGCGAGCGGCGGATGTGGAATGGGTAGCCAGCAGCAGCCAGCTTCAGCCAAGGCCCGATCGGAAAATACCGGAGAAGCCTCAGATTGGCGTAGTCAACGGATTAGCCGTATATGGCCCGAATATGGGGGCACTGCTTGAAATTGAAGTATCTGCGGTTCCTGTCGAGAAGGGCCGGGGTACCTACAATATCACCGGGGTTGTCGATGAAGAGGAATTTGGCGGAGGCTCGCGCAAGCTGCGCCGCAAGAGCATGGCTAAAGGCTCGATCGAGAATGTCCTAACCGTGCTGGCGTCGATGGGCTTTACGCCTAAAAACTATGAACTGCATATCAATTTCCCCGGAGGAACACCGATTGACGGTCCTTCCGCCGGTATTGCAATGGCCACGGCGATCGTGTCCGCCATGAAAGGGATTGAAGTCGATAACAAGGTCGCCATGACCGGCGAGATGAGCATTCATGGAAAAGTAAAACCGATAGGCGGGGTCATCGCTAAAGTGGAGGCGGCATTTCAAGCAGGTGCTACCCGCGTGATCATCCCTAAAGACAACTGGCAGACGCTGTTCCAGGATTTGAGCGGCGGTTTGAGAGTAATTCCGGTAGAATCAGTGGATGAAGTATTCGGCCATATTTTTGGTGGATCATTCGCTCCGGAGGTTGTACAGCTCCCTGCAAACGAGGTATTTCCATCCTCTTCCGCTTCATTGCTGCAGGCGACGCCACCGCGAAATGGTAAAATAACGGACGCCGGAGGATGTTAAGCTTCGTTTGGTTGGTTTTTTATACGCAGATTTGATAAAATAGGAATAGTGTCAACATTGAGAGCCATTGGAGGTGCGAAAGCGATGGGACCCAGTAAATCTAAAGGTCGTCGTTTTCCTTTACTGCCTTTGAGAGGTCTTTTGGTTTATCCAAGCATGGTGCTTCACTTGGATGTAGGCCGGGAGAAATCGGTAAAGGCTTTAGAAAAGGCGATGGTTGAAGACAATTTGATTCTCCTATGTTCTCAATCGGAAGTGAACATTGAAGAACCGACGCAGGATGATATTTTTCGGATTGGCACAGTAGCGAATGTACGCCAGATGCTTAAGCTTCCAAACGGTACCATACGTGTGCTAGTGGAGGGTATGGAACGGGCGGAGGTTATTGAATATACGGATCAAGAGGAATACTATGAGGTCATCGCTCGGGAACTTCCCGAAGAAGAGAATCATGACCCTGAAGTTTCCGCATTAATGCGAACCGTACTGTCTCAGTTTGAGAATTATATCAATCTGTCGAAGAAGGTGACACCAGAGACACTAGCGGCCGTTTCCGATATTGATGAGCCGGGCCGACTGGCAGACGTCATCACGAGTCACTTGTCACTGAAGATCAAGGATAAGCAAGAAATTCTCGAAACAATTGATGTTCGCAAACGGCTCGAGAAACTTCTAGATATACTGAATAACGAGCGTGAAGTGCTGGAGCTGGAGCGCAAGATCAACCAGCGGGTCAAGAAGCAAATGGAGAAGACCCAGAAGGAATATTATTTGCGCGAACAGATGAAGGCCATCCAGAAAGAGCTTGGCGACAAGGAAGGCCGTGCCGGGGAAGTAGAGGAACTCCGAAGTCAGCTTCAGGAGCTTGAACTGCCGGAGCGCGTACATGAGAAGGTAGAGAAGGAAATCGACCGACTGGAGAAAATGCCGGCGAGCTCTGCGGAGGGCGGCGTGATTCGAAACTATGTCGATTGGCTGTTGGCGCTGCCGTGGACTAACAAGACCGAGGATGATCTGGACATCGTCAAAGCGGAGCAAGTGCTGGACGAGGATCATTACGGTCTTGAGAAGCCGAAGGAACGCGTGCTGGAATATCTGGCGGTCCAAAAGCTGGTGAAGAAGATGAAGGGGCCTATTCTATGTTTGGTTGGTCCTCCAGGGGTCGGTAAAACATCACTGGCCCGGTCCATTGCCCGATCTTTGGAACGCAAGTTCGTTCGTGTTTCATTAGGCGGGGTAAGAGACGAGGCGGAAATCCGCGGTCACCGACGCACTTATGTTGGGGCTATGCCGGGACGGATCATTCAAGGCATGAAAACGGCGGGTTCGATGAATCCTGTGTTCCTGCTGGATGAAATCGATAAGATGGCATCCGACTTCCGCGGCGACCCGTCTTCGGCACTGCTTGAGGTACTTGACCCTGAGCAAAACAATACGTTCAGCGATCATTTCGTGGAAATTCCTTTTGATCTGTCCAACGTCATGTTTGTAACGACGGCGAACGTGCTTCACAACATTCCAAGACCGCTCCTGGACCGGATGGAAGTGCTGTACATTCCAGGCTATACGGAGCTGGAGAAACTGCAGATCGCCAATCGTTATTTGCTGCCCAAGCAGAAGAGTGAGCATGGGCTTACGCCGGAGCAGTTGATTCTGGACGAGGAAGCGCTCATGAAGGTGATCCGGGAGTATACCCGTGAATCCGGGGTGCGGAATCTGGAGCAGCAAGTGGCTGCGCTGTGCCGCAAAGCCGCCAAACAGATCGTCACCAATCAATCGGAATCCATTGAGATTAAGGCTGACGATATTAAGGAATATCTCGGGATTCCGAAGTTTCGCTATGGCATGGCCGAGCTTGAAGATCAAGTGGGCACGGTAACAGGACTTGCATGGACGGAAGTGGGCGGCGAGACGCTGACCATTGAGGTTACCGTGGTGCCTGGTACGGGCAAGCTGACCTTGACAGGTAAACTGGGTGATGTGATGAAGGAATCGGCTCAAGCCGCCTTCAGTTTTACCCGCTCGAAAGCGGTAGAACTGGGTATTGATCCGGATTTCCACGAGAAGCTTGATGTCCATATCCATATCCCGGAGGGAGCCATTCCGAAGGACGGCCCTTCAGCCGGCATTACGATTGCGACGGCTCTTATTTCATCTTTAACCAAACGGCATGTAGCCCGTGATGTGGCCATGACGGGGGAAATTACACTTCGGGGACGCGTTCTTCCGATTGGTGGCTTGAAAGAGAAATCCCTGGCAGCCCACCGTGCCGGCTACAAAAAAATATTACTCCCTAAGGATAACGAACGTGACCTGCGTGATATTCCTGACAGCGTGAAGAACGACGTTGAGTTCGTTCCGGTATCCCATATGGATCAGGTTCTGGAGCATGCGCTCGTTGAACAAGCGGGAGTGCACTAGAGAGGAAAGTCTAAATTATGAAAGTTACGAAAGCCGAGTTTGTCATCAGTGCTGTCGTACCTGCTCAATATCCTGAAGACGCCTTGCCGGAAATTGCTCTGGCAGGGCGTTCCAATGTGGGCAAGTCATCACTGATTAACCGTATAATATCCCGTAAGAACCTGGCCCGTACCAGTGCAACACCGGGAAAAACCCAGCAGCTCAACTATTATCGGGTGAACGACGATCTGTATCTGGTCGATTTTCCCGGCTATGGTTATGCAAAGGTATCCAAGACCCAGCGTGCGGCATTTGGCGAAATGATTGAGAGATATTTGCTCAGCCGGGAAGAACTGAAGCTTGTATTACTAATTGTGGACATGCGTCACCCGCCTTCAAAAGACGATATCAGCATGTATGAATGGCTGCAGCATTATAACCGGCCGGTATGCGTGGTCGCGACCAAGGCGGACAAAATTCCGAAAACACGCCGCCAGAAGCATGTAAAGATCGTGAAGGAAACACTCGGCTTCAAACCCTATCATTCTTTTGTCATGTTTTCATCCGAGCTCGGTCTGGGTAAAGATGAGTTATGGGCAATCATGGAGTCCCACATGGGGACTAAGGATGATGAGGGAGAGACATATCTGGATTCGGAAACGGACGGCTATGATCAAGCTTGATCCGGTTGATTTGGTGATATTTTTTTCAAGGGTAATATAGGGAATCGGTGTATTCTTTATAGGAAAGTGAGCATCTTGCGGGAAATATCGCTCTGATTCCGGCTAATTCCGTTTTTTTATGAAATATGATGGATATTCTCATTCGAACGGCAGGAAAGACCGCTTGGATCTGCTGTATAATGGTAGTAAGTTAAAAGAATTGAGGGAGATTTGTATGGCTCAGCGGTTAGCCACAGAATATGTTAATGCCACAATGCAAATGACGGATATTCAAATGGATCAATTTCTGCAATATACCCAAGCTTTCCGGGTTACTAACCGGGTAAAAGTCATGGATAGCGGAGAGCAGGAGTTCGTGCTCGAAGATGAGAGCGGGGAAGAAGTTCATTTGCCCTTTGAACGCAAGAATGGCTTGTACGTCTGTGAGCTGTCGTGCCGATTGGTTACTCCCCATCTGACAAATGCCGTACGTAAACTGTTTGCGGCTTTTAAGGGATCAGGTAAAGTGAATCGGATATATCGCGGCTTTACGATGAGCTACGACTACCATGCGGGAACGGTGCACAGAATTACGCAAGTCGCCGGGAACGACAGCATTGTCATTTATGAGTACAAGAATACGGCAGGAGAGCTGCAGCGACTCTTCAACAGCAATGAGGCAGAGAAAGAGATCGAATCCATCCAGCATCATATTAACGTGCTTCTGGACCAGCGGATTGCAGCAGGGAATGATAAACTTATTACGAAGACCATAGATGAGCGGCTGCGACGGTTTAATCAACGCCTATTCGTGCTAGAAGCCTAAGGAGGCTGCCCTGTAAAAGGGCGGCTTTTTTTATGTGTTATTTAACTATAAATTCGGTTTTTTGTATGTTTATGAACTTAGGGTACGATGATATCGATTTCTTTGATCAATGACACCAAGCAGTTCAGACGAACATATATTGAGCTGTAAAATATTTATGGGTTATTTTCGAAAAAGGTGTTGCATTTAAGCGTCATAGATGTTATTTTTAATCTCGTTGAAAAGAATATAGGAACCAGGATTCACTCAGGACATGTAATGTTGCGAGAGATTATTCCCTCGGGAAGTGAATGACGTAGGTCCTAGCGGATGAAATTTTCAAACATTTTATTCCTAGGAAGGGGGAAACCGGAAGATGGAATACTCAACTTTCGGAAGACACGTTGCTGTTGATACTTGGGGAGTCGATTTTGAACTATTGAACAGTGCAGAATTTTTACAAGCTCAGATGGTGGAAGCCGCTGAAGCATGTGGAGCAACGGTATTGTCCGTCCAATCCAAGCAGTTTGAACCACAAGGTGCGACTGTGCTGGTGTTGCTGTCGGAAAGCCATCTCTCGATTCACACTTACCCTGAGAGAGGTTTTGCTGCGATTGACTGTTATACCTGCGGGGAGACAGTAGATCCGCAGTTGGCTATTGACTATCTGGTATCCGCTTTGAAACCTGAAAAATGCTATGCCAAGAAACTCGTGCGCGGACTCGGTGAAATGACCGTGGAGACGCCTGAGATGAAACAGGCTGAACTCGTTTAATCCAGCCTTCTAAAAAAATGCTTATACTGATAACCATGGATTTTTCCATGGTTATTTATTTTGAGGACATGAGAAGATCGGCGAAATTCCAGGCATTCGTTCTCTGAAATGAGATTTCGTAGTAAATTGCACGTATATCTACAGTGTTCTATAACCACAATAGTAAGGTGCGATCTACAGGTAGAAATCTTCATGAATGGAATGAAGAAGTATGGGGATTTCATAAACATTTCATAAAATAGACAAGGCTGTTCAGCATACTGTGATATAATGAACAAGGTCAAGGAAGTCCGTTGTGAACGGCAAAACTACTCGGAGAAATAGGCAGGTGAACATGCAATGCACATCGTCGTTGTTGGGTTGAACTATCGCACGGCGCCTGTGGAAGTCAGAGAACGCTTTACCTTCTCGGAAGAAGACATGCCCAAGGCGTTAGAGCAGCTTCATTCGACCAAGAGCGTATTGGAGGGCGTCATTGTCGCTACCTGCAACCGAACTGAGATTTATGTTGTGGTAGACCGCCTTCATATGTGCGGCTACTTTATCCGCAGTTTTATGGAACAGTGGTTCGGCATTAATCGTGAAGAATTTACACAGCACCTCTATATATATGAAGATGAACAAGCCATTTCCCATCTATTTAAGGTTACCTGCGGTTTGGATTCCATGGTCATTGGAGAGACGCAGATCCTTGGACAGGTGCGCAATGCTTTTTTGACGTCGCAGCAGCAGAATGCGACCGGTACTTGGTTTAATATGTTGTTTAAGCAAGCCGTTACGCTCGGCAAGCGGGCTCATTCCGAGACATCGATCGGGGAGAGTGCCGTTTCTGTCAGCTATGCTGCGGTGGAACTGGGTAAACGGATTTTCGGTACGTTTAACGACAAAAAAGTAATGATTCTCGGTGCAGGCAAGATGAGTGAACTTACCGTGAAGCACCTTTATGCCAACGGTGCTGCGGAAGTGATAGTGGCTAACCGTACGCTTGGCCGTGCGGAGGAACTTGCGCGCAAGTTCAAAGGAACGCCGTGCACCATTGCCGAAGCCAAGAACTTGCTGAATGAAGTCGATATCATTATTAGCTCCACGGGCTCGAATGAATATGTTCTGAATGCGGAGCGGGTTAAAGAGAACATGAAGAAGCGTCAGTCCCGCCCGTTGTTCATGATTGATATTGCTGTGCCACGGGACATTGATCCGGCGGTTGGGGAACTCTCCAACGTGTTCCTGTACGATATTGATGATCTGGAAGGCATTGTAGAGACCAATATGGAAATGCGCCGGGTGGAAGCAGCGAAGATTGAAGTGATGATTCAAGAAGAGATGGATGCATTCCACACATGGCTGAAGACGCTTGGTGTCAGACCGGCGATTCGTGCCTTGCAGGAGAAGTCGAATGCCATTCATGAAGAAACGATGGAAAGCTTGTTCAACAAGCTTCCGGAACTGGATGAACGCCAGCGAAAAGTCATTCGTCGTTTGACCAAGAGCATCGTTAACCAGATGATGCACGATCCCATTAACCGGATTAAGGAAATGACGGGAGGCAAGCAGGGCAATGAAGCACTGGATTATTTTTCACAAATCTTTGCGCTGGAAAGCTTGATCCATGAGAATGAGCAGGAAGCCCGCAGCCGCAACAAGAAAGCAACTGCACCCGTTAAAGCTGAACGGACGAAGAATGCTGTAGATCAGCAGGCAGAAGAGAAGCCGCTTAAGGTGTCTCTGGCCCCAGCCACCCTTTGAGGAGGGTGAGTACAACCCATGCTGTTAAACTTAATTTATATCACCGGCATTTGTATCTATGCCCTGAGCCTTCTGTTTTATATCTCGGATTGCATTTCACGCAATTCGGTGGCGAAGCGGATAGGCACAGGGCTTCTTGTTATTACTGCGCTGTTACAATTTACCGGAATCGGCATCAGAGCGATGGAGGGCGGACATTTCCACTTTCCGGTATTTACGCTGTTTGATTTCCTGTTCCTGCTGGCGTTCTGCATATCGATCACTTCGATTGCCCTGGCGTATATGAAGCGGTCGGAATTTGCCGTCTTGTTAATGAACCTCGTCGGGTTTAGCGTCATGCTGGTCAATCGGTTATGGTTCACAGCCGGAGACAATGCATTGTACAGCTGGGAGACGGAACATCGTCTCTTGCTCATCCATATTGCCCTGGCGAGTGTCAGTTTCGCCGCTTTGACCGTCGGGGCTGTATTTGCGGCGATTTATATGTTCCTGCACAGGAAACTGAAGCACAAGCAATGGAATGATACGATCCGCAGGCTGCCAAGTCTGGAGAAGCTTGATGTTTATTCTTATAAAGCGCTGATGGCCGGAACGATTATTCTGGTCATGTCACTCATCTTGGCCGTGATGTCGGTGGCTATGGCTGGACGGTGGACCCTGTTTTTGGACATCAAAGTATTGTCCACCCTGACGGCGCTTGCGATGTATATGGTTTATTTTATCAAACGCCGCTTGTGGAGAAGATCAGGCAGGGAAGCAGCCATATGGGCCTTAATCGGGTATGGATTCATCATTTTGAATTTCTTTCTCAATACGTGGTCCGCTTTCCATAGTTGGTCAGGAGTGTGATGGCTGATGGCGTATGATGATCATTATGTGCCTGTCCTGCTGAATTGCAGGGGACGTATATGCTTGATTGTCGGCGGTGGCAAGGTGGCGGAACGTAAAGCCGTCACTCTGCTGAATGCCGGGGCAAGCGTACATATTGTTAGTCCCATATTACGAAGCGAAATGCTTCAACGTTTGGCGAATGAGAATGCTCTTCGCTGGACGAAGCGGAAGTATCAATCAGACGATCTGACAGGCGCGTTTATGGTCCACGCGGCAACGGATGACAGCAAGCTGAATCTGAAGATAGCGGAGGATGCCGATCGTCTTGGCGTATTGGTTAACGTGGCCAGTAACGGCGAGGCCGGGACGTTTATCAACCCGACGGTTCTCCGGCGAGGGAGGCTTACGCTGGCTGTATCCACATCAGGAGCAGGGCCGATGGCCGCACGCGATATACGCGACGAGCTCGAAGAACAGTTCGGGCCTGAGTATGAGGACTACTTGGATTTTTTATATAGAATGCGTTCGATGATCAGGGAAGAGGTGGAGTCCGCTGACGCACGCAGGCGGCTTTTGCACAAGGCATACCGCATGGATATGCTCGGAGAGATTCGCCGCGGAGGCTATGTGCCCTGGAGTGAGGACAAAATCAAGCAGTGGATTGCGAATAATCAGGAGGAATGAAAGATGCGCACAATCGTAGTTGGCAGTAGACAAAGTGCTCTTGCACTGACACAGACAGGACAGGTTATCGATGATTTAAAGCGTTTAGCCAAGGAGCACGGTCTGGACTATGACTTCACCGTCAAAAAAATCGTCACCAAGGGCGACCGTATATTGGATGTGACGCTCTCCAAAGTAGGCGGCAAAGGATTGTTTGTCAAAGAAATCGAGCAGGCAATGATGGACGGGGAGATTGATATGGCGGTTCATAGCATGAAGGACATGCCTTCTGTTCTGCCCGAAGGTTTGGTGTCCGGCGCGGTGCCGGCAAGAAAGGATCCTCGGGATTGCCTGATCTCCAAAGAAGGGACAACGCTCGATGACCTTCCTGCAGGTGCCAAGGTGGGGACAAGCAGTCTGCGCCGTTCCAGTCAGCTCAAGGCCTACCGGCCGGATCTGCAGATCGAGTGGATTAGGGGGAACATCGATTCACGCATTCGCAAAATGGAGGACGGTGAATTTCAGGCCATCATTCTGGCGACCGCCGGTCTTCAGCGCATGGGCTGGGAGGACCGGATCACGTCGTACTTGCCGATTGAAATTAGCCTTCCTGCCGTTGGTCAAGGTGCACTCGGTATTGAATGCCGCGAAAACGATGCAGAGCTGCTGCATTTGCTCTCTCTTTATAATGATGAGGTTACTGCACGAACCGTTGCGGCTGAACGCAAGTTCTTGAGCGAGCTGAACGGAGGATGCCAGGTGCCGATCGGGGCTTACGCTGTCCTGAAGAATGTGGATGCCGGAGATTCCCGCGGAGAACAAAACGTTATACAATTAACAGGAATGGTAGGCTCTCCTGATGGCGAAATCGTATTGAAGGAAAGCGCCGAAGGAACCGACCCTGAATCGCTCGGAGTGGAAGTGGCTGCAAAGCTGAAAGCTAAAGGAGCGGAGAAGATACTGGCACAAGTTAGGGGTTGAGGGGATGGCAGGCAAGGTTTATTTGGTGGGAGCAGGACCGGGCGATGCACGCCTGATTACGATGAAAGGCAAGGAATGCATTGAAAAAGCGGATGTCGTGGTGTATGACCGATTAGCCAGCCCTCGGCTGCTGCGGTGGATGAAGCCCGGAGCCGAGAAGGTCTATGTAGGCAAGCTCCCGGATCGGCATACGATGAAACAGGAGCAGATCAATCAGCTGCTGGTTGATTATGCTTTGGAAGGCAAGACGGTCGTCCGTTTAAAGGGCGGCGATCCAACCATCTTCGGTAGAGTGGGCGAAGAAGCGGAGCTGTTATATCGTCATGGCATCATGTACGAGATTGTGCCGGGGATCACCTCGGCGATCAGTGTTCCCGCTTATGCCGGGATTCCGGTGACGCATCGTGACCATGCTTCGTCTTTATCTATCATTACCGGCCATGAAAGTCCTGAAAAGCTGGATCGGATGATTCAATGGGATAAGGTGACCAATGCAACGGGAACTTTGATTTTTATGATGGGTGTGGCCAAGATCGGCTATATCAGTCGTCAGCTGATCAAGCATGGCAGACCGCCGGAAACCCCTGTGGCTCTTATTCGATGGGGAACGCGGGCGGAGCAGGATACGCTGACGGGAACGCTGGCGGATATCGAGGACAGAGTCAAGGCAGCTGATTTTCAGCCGCCTGCAGTTATCGTAATCGGACAGGTGGTGCTTCAGCGGGAGCACCTGAAGTGGGCAGAACGGCTGCCTCTGTTCGGTAAACGGATTCTGGTCACGAGGGCCCGAAGCCAGGCCAGTGCATTGGTATCCCAAATCGAGGATCTGGGCGGAGAGCCATATGAGTTTCCTGTCATCGAAACCGTCATGCCTTCGAAGGAGGAGATGCTTGCCGGAATTCAACAAGCGCTGGACAAGCTGAATACGTATGACTGGGTGTTCTTCACCAGCGTGAACGGAGTCGAATTCTTTTTCCGCCATCTGAAAGAGAATGGACGCGACATTCGCTCGTTGGCCTCGGCCCGCATCGTCGCGGTCGGCCCTGCAACAGCCGATGCTCTTGGTAATTACGGTATATCCGCCGAGGTTATCAAGGAGCGTTACCAGGCGGAAGGCCTTATCGATGCTTACGGTTCAGTGCTCCAGCCGGGCCAGCGCGTGCTGCTGCCTCGCGGCGATCTGGCACGCAAGTGGCTGCCGGAGAAGCTAACGGAAATGGGACTGCACGTGACGGAAGCCGTGATCTATGAAAACGTGCTGTGCGGCGAGGAGGATGATGAGCTGCTGAAGCTGCTTCAAGATGGCGGCATTCACGCGGTTACGTTTACCAGTTCCTCTACCGTTACGAATCTGCTGAAGGTGCTGAAGGGGATGGGCGTGGCAGATCCTGCCGAACTGTTGAAGGGATCGACGATTGCTTGCATCGGACCTTTGACCGCGCAGACGGCTGAGGAAGCCGGTCTGCACGTATCCCTCCTCGCCGAGGAAGCGACGGTCGACAGTCTGGTGAAGGCCTTGTGCATTTGGAATGAGAACGATCCACGCCGTGTTGAGCCATAATATCCTTATCTTTTAAATACATGATCAAAAATGACATCATCTGGAGGTACACGTCATGAGTTTTCCAATCGTACGCCATCGTCGGCTGCGTCAAAATGCCGGCATTCGCAGCATGGTCCGCGAGACCGTGCTTCATACGGAGGATCTGGTTCAGCCGATCTTCGTTACCTATGGCAGTGGTGTGAAATCCGAAATTTCCTCCATGCCGGGCGTCTATCATTTTTCGCTCGACACCTTGAAAGAGGAAGTAGACGAAATCGTAAGTCTAGGCATTCCTGCTGTGCTCCTGTTCGGAATTCCCGAGACGAAAGACAGCGTGGGCACATCCGGTTTTGCGGATGACGGGATTGTCCAGGAGGCTACCCGTCTCATCAAGTCGTGGCATCCCGACCTTCTGGTGATTGCTGATACGTGCCTGTGCGAATTTACCGACCACGGCCACTGCGGCATGGTGCATACCTTCGAGCGCGACGGTCACACCTGCGGCGACGTCTTGAACGACGAGTCGCTGGAGCTGCTCGTTCGCACAGCGGTATCCCAGGCGAAAGCGGGAGCCGATATCATCGCACCTTCCAATATGATGGACGGTTTTGTCCAAGCTATTCGTTCCGGACTTGATAAAGCCGGGTTTTATAACGTGCCGATTATGTCTTACTCGGTCAAGTACGCTTCGGCCTTTTACGGACCCTTCCGTGAAGCCGCCGATTCTGCTCCGCAGTTCGGCGACCGTAAAACCTATCAGATGGATCCAGCCAATGTGAGAGAGGCGCTTCGCGAGGCGGAGACGGACGTGCTGGAAGGCGCCGATATGCTGATGGTGAAGCCGGCGATGGCCTACCTGGACGTTGTCAGATTGCTGAGAGACCAGTTTGATCTGCCGATTGTCGCTTACAACGTGAGTGGTGAGTATTCCATGATTAAGGCGGCTGCTCAGCAGGGATGGATCAGTGAGCAGGCGATTGTGATGGAACTGCTGACCGGGATGAAGCGTGCCGGTGCGGACATTATCATTACGTATTTCTCGAAGGATGCAGCAGGGTGGATGCGCAGCAAGTAACCATTAACGACGAAAGAGTTAGGAGTGCATAGTATGAGCCAAGAGTTGCGGAAAGAAGAATTATCGCGTTCTGCTTTCGAAGAAGCGAAGTTATATATTCCCGGCGGTGTCAACAGTCCGGTACGTGCGTTTAAGTCTGTGGGATTAACGCCGATTTATATCGATCGCGGAGAAGGCAGCCGCGTATATGATATCGATGGCAACAGCTTTATCGATTACGTAGGTTCCTGGGGACCGCTGATTATGGGCCACGCACACCCTGAGGTCGTTGAAGCGCTTCAGGAGACGGCTGCCAAGGGAACCAGCTTCGGTGCGCCAACCCTATTGGAAACGAAGATGGCGAAACTCGTCTGCGAGCGCGTGCCGTCGATCGAGGTCGTGCGGATGGTGAATTCCGGTACGGAAGCTACCATGAGCGCTATCCGCCTCGCGCGCGGTTATACCGGACGCAGCAAAATCATCAAATTCGAGGGCTCCTATCACGGTCACGCCGACAGCCTTCTGATCAAGGCGGGATCGGGGATCGCAACGCTTGGGCTTCCCGATAGTCCGGGTGTCCCTGAAAGCGTGGCTTCCAACACCATTGCGGTTCCTTATAACGACCTGGAGTCGGTACAGCTTGCCTTTGAGCGGTTCGGCGAAGAAATTGCAGCGGTGATTGTAGAGCCCGTGGCCGGCAATATGGGGGTGGTCCCTCCGCAGCCAGGATTCCTGGAAGGTCTCCGCAAGGTCACTTCCGATTATGGCAGCGTGCTTATTTTCGACGAGGTGATGACCGGATTCCGCGTTGATCTGAACTGCGCGCAAGGACGTTATGGCGTAACGCCGGATTTGACATGCCTTGGCAAGGTAATCGGCGGCGGTCTGCCGGTCGGTGCTTATGGAGGCAAGCGTGAGCTGATGGATCAGATTGCTCCGGCAGGGCCGATCTATCAAGCAGGAACGTTAAGCGGAAATCCGCTCGCCATGGCGGCCGGCTACACCACCCTGAAGCTGTTGACGCCTGCTGTTTATGAACAGCTGGAGGAACGGGGAGTCCGCCTTCAGGCAGGATTTGAGCGTAACGCTCAAGAATTCGGTATCCCGCTTACGATCAATCGGATCGGGTCCATGGTATGTCCTTTCTTCACGAATACGCCGGTCGTCAATTTCGATACGGCCAAGACTAGTGATCTGGATCGTTTCCGTCGATATTTTGCAGCGATGGTGCAAGAGGGAGTCAGCGTACCTCCTTCCCAGTTCGAGGGCATGTTCATCTCGGGAGCTCATACGGTGGAAGATATCGATGCTACCATCGAAGCTAACTACAACGCCTTCAAGAGCCTATGAGCTATGGGGGCAATTGGAGCAAACGCGGCGAATGGCTGGAGATGACGCCGGGCAAGGCGCTGCTTAGTCAGCCGGATCGGAACGAGGCCGCTGCCAAGTGGCTTATGGAAACGGTCGGTATGCCCGAGAAGCTGTATCGCAAGCTTCATCATGAACAGGGGATACAATGGAGAGGGGACCGGCTTCGGCTGGTCCTTTTTCCTTATCGGGATTACGGCATTGAACCGAGATGGCAGGAGCTTGATGTATTGTACGAGGACGATTTCTGCCTGGTCGTGAACAAACCGGCCGGCATGGCGGTCCATCCGGACAACGAGAGCCGGGAGACGACACTGAATCATGTGGTAGCCGCATATTACGAAGCCGAAGGAATTCATACGGCAGTCCGGCATATTCATCGGCTGGATAAGGATACAACCGGTCCCGTGCTGTACGCCAAGAATGAATATGCGCAGCTCAAGCTTGACGAGAACATGCGGGAGAAGAAGATCGTCCGGATGTACGCGGCTATCGTTCAGGGAAGGGTCTCGCAGGATCTGAGGAGAATTGATCTGCCGATAGGCAAAGACCGCTATCATGCAAGCCGCCGGAGGGTGTCATTAACCGGGCAGGCTGCGATCACGCATATTCTCTCATCTGAGGTGTATCCCAAAGCCAGCCTGCTGCAAATTCGCCTGGAAACCGGCCGTACGCATCAGATCCGGGTGCATCTAAGTCATATGGGACATCCTCTTCTGGGAGATTCCTTGTACGGAGGACCAGGGGTGTTTCCGCGCCAAGCGCTGCATGGCGAGCGTCTGTTGTTTACTCATCCTCTCTCGGGTGAGAGGATTGAGGTGAATGCGCCTTGGCCTCAGGATATGATGGAGTTAAGAGAGCGGATCATAGAGGCATCTGACCGATAAGAAATACTTGCAAAATCCTGAATGAACCTGTAACTTTCACGCACAAATCGCAAAAAAGTCATGCTCTCCTATTTTCGGCATATAGATAAATTGAGTGGCAAAACTTAGGCTCATGCCGTGATAACAGATCACGGATAGTATATGCCAAAAAGGAGGACATTCCCGTGTTTGACCAGTCCTACGGATTGCGGTTCGATATTTACGAGCGTATTAATTTAACGGAAGATTTGCCGGGAATCGAAGAATTGGAAGAGGCGGAGTTGATCCCGCATATTCAGGTGATCAGCCAGCAGGACCAGGCCACGCTTCGGGGTCATCTGCTTCTTGCAGGCCTGTATAAAGGTGACACCGAAGCAGGAGAGACGGAGCCGCTCGAACACTGGATTCCGGTCGAAATCACGGTCCCGCTGAACCGGGTATCATCATTGGATGACATCGCCGTCGAGATCGAGAATTTTGACGTGGATTTGTTATCCAAGCGCAGCTTGAACATTACGGGGGTTCTGTCGCTCAAAGGAATTCAGGCGGCAGCTCCGGGAGCCCGTGACCAAGTATGGGCCAATGAGGAATTCACAGTGGTACATGCTCCTGAAGCGAATGATTTTTATTCGAACGGAGAGCAGCAGTTCGCAGCCAACCCGTATGACCAGCTTCATGGCGGTGGTGCTCATGCAGATGCTAACTCGGGTTCACCTTCTTTCTTCAACGAAACTCAGCCCAAAGCCCAAGAGTTAGAGACGGATGCGCGCACACAGCAGTATCTGGCATCCTGGGCACAGTATGAGAACCAAACACGGGATTCACAGGACTCTGACAGCAGCGTAAGCATCTCCAGTGCTCCTGAAGCCCGGGATACGGTCGAATATGCCTTACATAACGAGACGGAAGCTCAGGCAGCTGAGCCGTCGATTCCAAGTGTATGGCAATTCGAACGGGCTGCCGCCGAGCCGGATCCGGAACCGGAAGATCCAGCAGCCGGTTTCCCGGGTGTCGTTGAGCGTAAGGGCGAAGAAGTTGAAGCCGTACCGGTACTGGAATCATCGGTAACGGAGGAGATCCAGCCTGTTTTTGCTGAGGAAGCAGTGCCTTCGGAGAATATGGATGATATAACGGAGGAGGTTTCCGTTAAAGCCGAAGAGGTTCCGACCAAGCCGGAGTTAAAGGTGGCCTTCAACACGAAGAACAGCAGCACAAACAGCACATCGGGCGTAGGCTTCTCTTCTTTGCTTCAATCGAGCAGAACGGTCCAGGATCAGGAGCAAGCTGCTCGAGACGAGGAAGAGGCAATCGAAGAATCGGTGGATTCAGCATCGGCCGAGGATGTGGAATGGAAGAGTCTGTTCCTGGGCAACCGCCGCGAGGAAACGCCGTTCCGCAAGGTTCGGATGTGCATTGTTCAGCGTGAGGAGACACTCGACGTGATAGCCGAGCGTTATCAACTGACGCCGCGAGAGCTTTTGTTATACAACCGCATGTCCGAGCAGAATGTGGAAGAAGGCCAGGTATTATACATTCCCCAGTAATCGGCCGGGAGCCATCGCGTAAGAACCAGCAGGTCAAGGTAGGAAATCCTTGGCCTGCTTTTTGTTTGGCGGGGATTTGGTTAGGAGAAGAGAGGGATGGGACGAGCTGGGGCGTCTTTTTACAACGTATAAGATTTATTAGGATCGACAGGTATGATGTCTAGATCGTTCGGAAACACTCGAAATATTGACTATATGCAACAACCACGGTATATTTGAATAGAATATGTACAGGTATTTCATAAGCTAGAACAACGTTGAACGGGAAGAGTAGGAAGGTATGGCCTTCAGAGAGCGGAATTGCTATCAAGCGCTGTGAGATTCCGCAGGAACCAGCTTGCCGAAGTCGCCCCGGAGTTGCGGACTTGAGATAGAGTAGGGATTGATTGCTACCCTGGTTAGAGTTCGCCGGCCGCAGCCGTTATCTGTGTAAAGTGTCGTGCTTGATCGTAAGCCTTTCATGTTCTTCATGGGAGGACACGATGGATGAATCATGTAAGCACGAAACAAAGGTGGTACCGCGAGAGAACAGTCTTTCGTCCTTTGAGGACGAAGGGCTTTTTTTGTTTCACGCCAACTATGATATCCATGCCACGCCCGGAGGCTAAAACATTTCGGGTTGGCAAAACTGATTAACAGTATCGGAGGTACGAAAATATGGATCAAAAACAAAACCAATCCCAGTTAGAAATGCCGACGACGTATGATCCGAAGGCAGCCGAACAAAAATGGTATCCGTATTGGAAGGAAGGCGGCTTTTTTGAAGCCGGCAAACGACGGGACGCGGAGCCTTACACGATTGTTATTCCTCCTCCTAACGTTACGGGCATGCTCCATATCGGCCATGCGCTTGACTTTACGCTGCAGGACATCCTGATTCGCGTGAAGCGGATGCAGGGCTACGATGCGCTGTGGCTCCCCGGCTCCGACCATGCGGGCATCGCCACGCAAACCAAGGTCGAACAGAAGCTTCGCGAAGAAGGCGTTACCCGATACGATCTGGGACGTGAACAATTCCTAGAGAAAGTGTGGGAATGGAAAGATCTATATGCGAATACGATTCGTGACCAATGGTCCAAGATCGGCCTGTCCCTTGATTACTCCAGAGAACGTTTCACGCTCGACGAGGGGTTATCGGAAGCGGTTCGGGAAGTATTCGTCAAGCTCTACGATAAAGGGCTCATCTACCGCGGAAAACGCATCATCAACTGGGACCCGGCTGCCCGCACGGCTTTGTCCGATATTGAAGTGGAGTACAAAGAGGTCAACGGCCATTTGTATCACCTGCAATATCCGCTGAAGGACGGCAGCGGCTCCATTACCGTAGCAACGACCCGTCCGGAGACCATGCTCGGCGATACGGCCGTCGCCGTTCATCCGGAAGACGAGCGCTATAAAGACATGATCGGCAAGACATTGGTGCTGCCTATCGTAGGCCGCGAGATTCCGGTTATTGCCGATGAGTATGTGGAGAAGGATTTCGGCAGCGGAGCGGTTAAAATTACGCCGGCGCATGATCCGAATGACTTCGAGATGGGTCTGAGACATGACCTGCCGCAAATCACCGTAATGGATGAATCCGGGACGATGAATGAGTTTGCCGGCAAGTACCAAGGTCTTGACCGGAGCGAATGCCGCAAGCAGATCGTAAACGATATGAAGGAATCTGGCGTACTGCTCCGCATCGAAGATCATGTCCATCAGGTTGGCCATAGCGAAAGATCCGGCGCAGTGGTCGAGCCTTATCTGTCCACGCAATGGTTCGTTAAGATGCAGCCGCTTGCGGAAGCAGCCGTGGATGCGCAGAAATCCGGCAAGGGCGTTAACTTCGTGCCTGACCGGTTCGAGAGAACCTACCTGCACTGGATGGAGAATGTTCGCGATTGGTGTATTTCTCGTCAATTGTGGTGGGGCCACCGGATTCCGGCTTGGTATTCCGAATCCACGGGCGAAGTGGTTGTTGCCATGAATGAAGAGGAAGCGCGCGCGAAGCTGGGCAAGGACGATCTGAGACAAGATGAGGATGTGCTGGATACCTGGTTCAGCTCCGCATTATGGCCGTTCTCGACCATGGGCTGGCCGAATCTGGACAGCGAGGATTTCAAACGTTATTATCCGACCAGCGTTCTCGTAACGGGTTATGATATTATTCCGTTCTGGGTATCGCGGATGATTTTCCAAGGGCTTGAATTTACGGATCAAATGCCGTTCAAAGATACGCTTATCCATGGTCTGGTCCGGGATAGCGAAGGCCGCAAGATGTCCAAGTCGCTCGGCAACGGTATCGACCCGCTCGAGGTTATTGAACAGTATGGCGCAGATGCCATGCGTTATATGATATCGACCGGCAGTACGCCGGGCCAGGATCTTCGTTTCCGCTGGGAACGCGTGGAGCAAGCGCGTAACTTCGCGAACAAGATCTGGAATGCATCACGCTTTGCGCTCATGAACCTGGAGGGCTTCACGGCGGCGGATATCGACATTTCCGGAGAGCTGGGGACGGCCGACCGGTGGATTTTACACCGTCTGAACGAAACTTCCCGCGACATTACGCGTCTAATTGATGCCTACGAATTTGGCGAAACCGGTCGACTGCTCTACAATTTCATCTGGGATGATCTGTGCGACTGGTATATTGAGTTTGCCAAGCTGTCCCTGTATGGCGAGGATCAAGCGGCCAAGAAAAAGACGCAGTCGGTGCTTGCCTATGTACTGGACCGCACGATGCGTTTGATCCATCCGTTCATGCCGTTCATCTCCGAAGAGATCTGGCAGCATTTGCCGCATGAAGGCGAGACGGTAATGTTGGCTTCATGGCCGACCTATGACGAGGCATTTGAGAATACGGAAGCCGTTACCGAAATGAACCTGCTGATGGATGTCATCCGAGCTGTACGAAACATCCGGGCGGAAGTAAACGTACCGATGAGCAAAAAAGTGGAACTGCAATTGAAGCCGGTAAGCGGGCAAATTGCCAGCATTATCGATCGCAATGCGGATTATATTCGCCGCTTCTGCAACACGTCGGAATATCAGTCCTCCCTTGCGCTTGAGGCGCCGGATAAGGCGATGACCGCTGTGGTTACAGGTGTTGAAATGTATCTGCCGCTTGCCGGGTTGATCGATATCGCTCAGGAGATCACACGTCTGGAGAAGGAAATTCAGCACTTGAACAGCGAAGTCGAGCGTGTGGAGAAGAAGCTGAACAATCCTGGTTTCGTATCGAAAGCACCGGAAAAGGTGATTGAAGAAGAACGGGCGAAGCTTGCGGATTACTCGGACAAACGCAGTAAAGTGATCGCGCGCATCGAAGAATTGAGAGGCTGAGGGCAAGATGAATCTGGACCAGAAGGTGAGAACGATGGTTGATCATTCGGCAGCAGCAGCTGCAGCTCCGTTCCATACCTATGAAGAAGCGGTAGCTTGGATCAACGGGCTGATTCCGTTTGGAATCCGCCCCGGCATGGATAGAATTCAGCGATTGATGGAGCTGCTGGGCCATCCGGAACGGCGGTTGAAATTTATTCACGTGGCCGGAACGAATGGAAAGGGCTCCACATGCGCTTTTTTAACAAAGGTTCTGCTTCAAGGGGGATTCACGGTTGGCACCTATACGTCCCCCTATATTACGAAGTTTACCAATCGGTTTCAGTATAACGGTGAAGACATACCGGAAGAGACGCTGCTGGCGCTCGCGAATCGCTTAGAACCGCTTGTTGCCGAAGTTGCGAGCTCCGGGCTCGGATCACCAACGATGTTTGAGGTGTCCACCGCCCTAGCGATCCTGTATTATGGCGAGGTATCTTATCCGGACGTGGTGGTGTGGGAGACGGGACTTGGCGGTCGCCTTGACGTGACCAATATCGTTCATCCCATCATTTCGGTGATCACGAATATCGGAATGGACCATACCGACGTTCTGGGTGATACCATTCAGGAGATCGCGACGGAGAAGGCCGGCATTATCAAGCCCGGAGTCCCTGTGGTGAGCACGGTAACTCAGCCTGAGGCTGTCGAAATTCTGAAACAGACGGTAGAAAAAAAACGCACAAGTTTGTATCTCGTAGATGAACAATTCTCCTATGAGCGGTTGCGTGGGGACGAAGAAAGCCAGACTTTCCGTTTTAAGGGTCCTTTCCGGGACATGGATCTGGACATCTCAATGCAGGGCGAGCACCAATGTGCCAATGCCGCGCTTGCCATGATGACGCTGGAAGTGCTTCGCCAGTACATGGCTTTTATCGTGGATGAAGAAGAATTGCGTACAGGGTTTAAGGATACTTTCTGGGCGGGAAGACTGGAACAAGTGCAGTCCTCCCCGCGGATTGTTCTCGATGGTGCGCACAACCCCGAAGGGGCTGAAACCTTGGCCAAAAGCTTGCCGCAGATCTATAAGTATCGGAAACTGAACTTAATGATGGGAATGCTGGCAAATAAGCATCATGAATCGTATTTGCAGCATATACTGCCAATAGTGGATACGCTTATCCTGACTGAACCGGATTTCCGGAAGAAACTGGACGCCAAGGCGCTTGGTGACATCGTAGAGCAGGTAAGGGAGAAATACGCCAAACATACACTGCAAATCATCATAGAACCAAATTGGAAAAACGCACTTGAAGAGTTGAAGTCACGGACGGAAGCGGAGGATCTTGGGGTGGTGTCGGGCACGTTGTACCTGATTGCCGACGTGCGTTCCAACCTCCTGGGCCTTTCCGATTCTGAAAAAGGTTGGTGATATCTGTTGAATACATCGGAACATGTTCATTTTATAGGAATTGGCGGCTACGGGATGAGCGCCATTGCAAGAGTTATGCTGGAGATGGGTTATAAAGTCACGGGTTCTGACGTGGCATCGCAAGAATTGACAGAAAAGCTGGCGGCCAAGGGCGCCAAAATATACATCGGACATACTGCCGAGCAAGTCCAGGGCGCTGACCTTGTGGTTTACTCCACGGCATTGTCCAGAGACAACGTGGAGCGGGTCGAAGCAGAGAAGCTGAACATTCCTGTCCTTCACCGTGCGCAGATGCTGGCACGTCTTTTGAACGAACGCAAAGGCGTCGCCGTAGCGGGTGCGCATGGCAAGACAACCACTTCATCCATGATTGCGCTCGTGATGGAAGAATGCGGCGTCGATCCAACATTTATCATCGGCGGGGAAATTATGAACGTTGGCACGAATGCCAAAGCCGGTGAAGGTGAGCATGTGGTGGCCGAAGCTGACGAGAGCGACGGTTCATTCCTGCAATACCATCCATGGCTGGGCGTTGTTCTGAATATCGAAGCCGATCACTTGGAGAATTACGATGGGGATTTCAATCGTCTTAAGGCGGCCTACGTACAATTCCTCAGCCAGATCAAGGCAGACGGTACGGCCGTGGTTTGCGCGGACGATAACAACATCCAGGCTATTTTGCCTGACCTAAAATGCAGTGTGACCACATACGGCATTCATGCGGATGCGGAGTATACGGCAACGAATCTGGTGCTCGGCGACCGTCACGTCAGCTTCAAGATGCTTCATAACGGCATGGAGCTGGGTACCGTGGAACTATCCGTACCGGGGAAACACAATGTCTACAACGCAATGGCTACGGTGATATGCTGCTTGAAAGGCGGAATCTCGTTTGAAGCGATTGTCGAGGCCATTGTCAAGTTCAACGGAGCTAAGCGCCGCTTCCAGGTGCTGGGCGAAGCAGAAGGTATTCTGGTCATTGACGACTATGCGCATCATCCGACGGAGATCGAGGCTACGATCAGTGCCGCTAAAGCTACAGGCAAACGGATTATCGCCGTATTCCAGCCGCAGCGGTATTCGAGAACCTTTTTCCTTCTGGATGCGTTTAGCCGCGCGTTCGGGGAAGCCGATGAGGTGATCATCACCGATATTTATTCGCCTGCCGGCGAGAAGCAGATCGAGGGTATCAGTTCCGGTAAGCTGGTGGAGTTGATTGTCCAGAACAGCAATGCCGGTGCCCGCTATTTGCCTACCAAAGAAGATGTCCTGAACGATCTCAAGGGTCGTGTAAAAGAAGGCGATCTGGTCCTCACGATGGGGGCGGGCGATATTTGGAAAGTCGGTGCTGCTTTAGCAGAGTCTATTAAAGGCAAGAAGTAAATGGATTGCGCGTATGCTTTGCTGCTTCGCTGCAGCAGGGGATCGCATGGGCTTTTGTCTTTCGGACGGAGGAAAAGCAAGCGGAATCGATAAGTATAAAACAGGCTGATCAAGATGCTTTCTTGATCAGCCTGTTTGTTTTGTTTTTCGCACACTCATAAGTTGCCAAGCTTGATCATATAGCTAGGTGTAGAAGGACAAGTGAGGTGTGTGTGGATATGAATAAAGCAAGGATGACGATTCGTTTCGATCATGATCCGCGAAAAGACAGTCGCAAGGATCAACTGCGTGAGGAACGGGATTCGTATCAAAAAGTTTCAGTAAGACGCAATGGCCAAGTCGATGACGGCAATCTCGTATTCGACGAGTTGGACACAACGGCAGATCGGTTTACCGATGCGGGCACTTCGTTCGAGCATAGGAACAGCATGCAACATGATCATCTGCGCGTTGTTTCTCCGCTCCGGGATGAGGGGGACATCCGGGATATGGACGGTCATGAGTGGGGAACATCGCGTCAAAACCGGTCCAGGGGGCGATTAGCTGAGGAAAGACGGCGTCTGGATCATGTCCACAATGACGGGGCGTTCGGTGACGGGTTTGATCATACCGATACATATGACGATTTACGTGAGCGTGAGGATCTCTACGATCTTCATGATGACGGGTATTCCGGAAAAATGGACCCCGAAGCGAATGACTCCAACTGGAATCTCGGTCCCGGGTCGGCTCTATATGAATCATCTGCTGATGATTACAGTTATTATCGCTCTCGCAAACCTACCTCCTTCTGGAAAATGGCTGTGTCCGTGACAGCGGCGGTTGTTACGGGGTTGCTGTTTGGGTATATGGTGCTGTCTATGTTTAACGGCGGTAATGCAGGCGAGGATCCTGCGTCGGGGCAGCTTGAAAGCCATGATGCAGTTAATCAAGCACCGGCTGATTCATCCGGGGGAAAGGGAGTTTCACTCGCACCCGATTTAACGGAATCGACGGTACGCATTCCGGGCCAAGTCTTTTATATGCTTCAGTACGGTGTGTTCAGCACGCCGGAACGGGCAGATCAGGCCAAAGGGGAGCTGCTGCAGTCCGGTATTGCCGCCGGCGGAGATTTGGATGAGGAGAACCGGGTGTATGCGGGCATATCACCGGATCGCGAGCAGGCCAAGCTGCTCAGCAATCAGTTAAAGGCCGAAGGCGTCGAATTATACGTGAGAGAAATCGCGCTGCCTGGTATAGAGTCAGCTGCCTTTGCGGGCGAGGAGCAGACGCTGACGGACTATTTTACGATAAGCGGGCAGCTCGTATCAGAGTTGAGTACGCTGTCGGCATCGCTGCTGGGGAAGCAGGAGGCGGGCGCGGTGGCGTCAGAGAACATGGCTACGATCACAGATTTGCACCAGCAGTGGATCCAATCGATGAAGCTGCTGTCCGCCGGCTTGGGTCCGGAGACCGGGGCAGTGCTGCCGGCGATGGAGCAATCCATGAACAGTTCAATCACAGCGCTCTCCGAATATAACAAAAATCAATCCAAGGGGCATTTGTGGGAGATTCAAACGGGCATGATGAACTATGTCATGGGCCAAAAGAAACTCCTGGATGGCCTATAAATTCAAATTTACGTCAAATCCGGCTCGGAACTGGAAATAGTTCCCCCTGCCGGATTTCTGTTTGTATTGCTTATCGATTCACCGTATAATAATTAGGGTGTCAAAATATGGCGAGGGAAGAGGATGCATGAAGAAAAACAAAGGAATGCTCATCTTGTTTTTGCTGCTGGGGTGGCTGACGGGAACATGGCTGGCCAAGGCGCTTCAACCTGTTAAGGCTTTGTCGTTTTTAACGTCGACTACACCGATTAAGTGGTCGCCTCGAGCTGATTTTGACATTATTCGTTATGACATTAACCTTGAACTTAACTTTTGCCTGCTCAGTCTGCTTGGCATTATAGCAGCGCTTTGGTTATACCGCAGGCTCTAAGACATGACAAAGGAGATTATCCCCCTTGAATGAGAAGAGAAACCGCCGTATCATATTGGCCTCCACCTCTCCTCGGCGTCAGGAATTGATTGCCTCCCTTCGTATCCCATTCGAGATTATGCCTAGTGAAGCTGACGAGGACACCCCGCAAGGGTGGTCGCCAGAGCGAATTGTGGAGTCACTGGCACTACGTAAAGCGGAAGCGGTTCTCCGAAAGCTGACGGATGATCCGGGAGATGGTATCATTGTGGGAAGCGACACGATTGTAGTTGTAGATGATCATGTCCTCGGGAAACCGGAGGATCATGCTGACGCGGCAAGGATGTTGTCCATGCTTCAAGGACGGGCTCACCTCGTGTACACGGGCGTGGCTTGTGTCGACCGGGAATCTGGTCGTACCAAGGTCGCTCACCGTGTGACAACCGTAAAGATGAAATCGTTAAGTGATGATGCGATCGCGGCTTATGTAAAGAGCGGGGAACCTGCTGACAAAGCAGGCTCGTATGCGATTCAAGGCTTGGGTGCAACCATCGTGGAAGGAATCGAAGGCGACTATTTTAACGTTGTCGGCCTGCCGCTTTCTCTGCTGTCGGACATGCTGTCTGAAATGGGGATGGATGTACTCACCGATTCATAGATATAGAACAACGGCATGCGAAATGTAGGAGTATCCTGAAGTTTCGGTGACCTGCTGATTTAAATCTTAGAAAAGAGGGGAATATATGGAGTCGCCAACGCTATTGCTGCGCGACATCCCCCATGATGAACGACCAAGAGAGCGCATGATGCAATATGGGGCGAGCGCTTTAAGCCATGCAGAATTGCTGGCGATATTGCTTCGGACCGGAACCCGCCAGGAATCTGCCGTACATATAGCCCAGCGTCTGCTGGGGGAAGCAGGCGGCATCCGGCAGCTCGTTGATCTTAGCATTGAGGAAATTACGAAAATCAAAGGAATTGGAACCGCTAAGGCTGTTCAGCTGAAGGCTGGCATCGAGCTTGGACGGCGCTTAGCCGCATCGAGACATGTAGAGCCGGTTATTATTCGCAGTCCGCATGACGCGGCAGAACTGCTCAGTGAACAGATGCGCTATTTACAGAAAGAGCATTTTGTCTGTGTATTTTTAAATACGAAAAATCATGTCATTGCCCAGGAAACGTTATCGATGGGAAGCCTTAATGCTTCTATCGTTCATCCCCGCGAGGTGTTCAGAGCGGCCATCAAATGCAGCAGTGCATCTCTGGTGTGCGCGCATAACCATCCTAGCGGAGATCCGACGCCCAGCCCGGAAGACATATCGCTGACTGCACGTTTAGTGGAGGCAGGACAGATTGTCGGGATCGACGTGCTGGATCATCTGATCATCGGGGACGGATCGTTTGTAAGTTTGAAGGAACGGGGCTTGATGTAATATAATAGTTCAGATTGACGAAGAAAGGGAGATACATCATGTTAGGTGGTTTTACGAAAGATTTGGGAATCGATTTGGGGACGGCAAATACGCTGGTTTATGTTCGTGGGAAAGGAATTGTCGTAAGAGAGCCATCCGTGGTTGCTCTGCGTACAGATACGAAGAGCATTGAAGCCGTCGGAGAATCGGCTAAGAAAATGATTGGACGCACACCAGGCAATATTCGTGCCATTCGTCCGATGAAAGACGGCGTCATCGCTGATTTTGATACAACAGCTACGATGATTAAATACTTTATTCGTCAAGCGCAGAAGCAACGCTCCATATTCCCGCGCCATCCGAACGTGATGGTATGTGTACCTTCCGGCATTACGGCGGTAGAGCAGCGTGCGGTTGAAGATGCTACCAAGCAAGCCGGTGCACGCGAAGCTTATACGATCGAGGAACCTTTTGCAGCTGCGATCGGTGCTGATTTGCCCGTGTGGGAACCTACAGGCAGTATGGTTGTTGATATCGGTGGAGGTACCACTGAAGTAGCTGTCATTTCACTTGGCGGTATTGTAACCAGCCGCTCTGTACGCGTTGCGGGCGATGAGATGGATGAGTCTATCATTTCCTATATCAAACGCCAGTATAACTTGATGATCGGTGAGCGCACATCCGAGCTGCTCAAGATGGAAGTCGGTTCCGCCATGCCGCTGGAGACCGTGGAAACGATGGAAATTCGCGGCCGTGACTTGGTGACGGGGCTGCCGAAGACAATCACCATTACTTCGGATGAGATTAGCGAAGCGTTGGCAGATACCATTAATGCGATTGTTGAGGCGGTAAAGGTTACGCTTGAGAAATGTCCTCCGGAGCTTGCTGCGGATATTATGGACCGGGGCATCGTGCTTACGGGAGGCGGCGCATTGCTTCGCAACCTGGACAAGCTGCTCGCCGAAGAGACCGGCATGCCGGTAATCGTTGCAGAGAATCCGCTGGATTGCGTGGCCATTGGCACAGGTAAGGCGCTCGAGAACATTCACTTGTTTAAATCCCGGAGCAGCTCTGCCGTCCGTTCCAAACGGTAGAAACCAAAATAGAAGTGTAAACCCCTAATGTTGGGAGAGAAAACAGTAAGTTAGAGGGTGTTGCAACTGTTTAAGCTGCTAGGTAATAAGCGTTTGTTTATTATGCTCATCGGGCTGGTAGCGTTTATCGCTATTATGGGGTTTACGCTCGGCCCGAGAGCTTCTTTATCTTGGCCTGAAAAATTTGTCAAAGATACGGTCGGTTTTGTGCAAAGTGTGTTTTATAAGCCCGCTGCCTATATAGCGGGTTTCTTTGAAGATGTGCGGAACATGAAGGAAATCTATGAAGAGAATGAGGAGCTGCGTAGAGCGGTAGCCCAATATTCTCGTGAGAGTGCTAATTACAATAGCATGAAAGCTAATTTCGAAGCGCTGACGGAACAACTTCATTTTACAGAAAACCAGAAAAATCGTGACAAATATGAGTATCGTACTGCCCAGGTGCTTAGCGTCAACTCGGATCCGAATAACCGGACCCTTGTCGTCGATCTGGGCGAGCG
Source organism: Paenibacillus sp. GM2FR (assembly GCF_002803325.1). Taxonomy (NCBI): domain Bacteria; kingdom Bacillati; phylum Bacillota; class Bacilli; order Caryophanales; family Paenibacillaceae; genus Paenibacillus; species Paenibacillus sp. GM2FR. The sequence continues at coordinate 745,029 of NZ_MKZM01000010.1, forward strand.
CGATGGGGTTCGACCCAATATGTCGGTCACGACAGTGGACGGCATGGTCGGCATCATTAGCAGCGTGAGCAATTTCACCTCAACGGTGAAGCTGTTGACAACGATGGATGCCCAGGATCCGAATCCGCAGCCGATTTCGGTAACGGCCATCGGGAAAGAGGATAAAACGTTTGGCGTCGTCGAGAGCTACGATGAGAAGACCAACACGCTGCTCATGACGCGGATTACGGAAGATGATCCGATCAAGAAAGGCGATAAAATCATTTCATCCGGTGCCGGAGGCGTTATACCACAGGGCTTGATTATTGGTAAGGTGAAGAGTGTTCAGGTAAGCCAATACGGTCAAAGCAGAACGGCTACGATCGAACCGGCTGCCAAGTTTGATGATTGGAAGTATCTGATCATCGTCTTTACGCCTGAGGAGCCGAAATAAGATGGCACGTAAACAGATTCTGGTCTTGTTGCTGTTCGTGCTGTTTATCCTGCAGGGCACGGTGGTTTTCTGGTTAACGCCAAGCTCGCTGCAGCTTCAGATTTACCCTAATTTCGTGTTGGTGTGCTTGTTTTTTGTATCGATTTATTATCATCGCCATACAGGGCTGGTGCTCGGACTCCTATTTGGCATGCTTCACGATATCGTGTATTACGGCGAGATGATTGGCACTTATTCGTTTGCTATGGGCGTATCCGCATATTTGGTGGGGCTTGTCTTCAAGTCCCCGCGGGCGCCGCTGCCCATGATGATGACCATTGTCATTCTGGGGAGCTTGTTGTTTGACAGTACGCTTTTTGGCATATATAAGGTGTTTCGACTCAATCCGACTTCTTATAATTGGTCACTGCTTCATCATATGCTACCCAATCTCCTTGTTCATTTTGCCTTTGCTCTGGCGATTTACGTTCCTCTTCGCAAGCAGATTGAGTTGGTTACGAAGAATCAGAGAAGGAAGGCATCCTGAACCCTCCAATATGACATTTTACTAGACTAGCAGGAACTTGAAGGTTTGAGCGCGAAATGTATAGGGATGGGAGGGACAGGCTTATGGCTGTAAAATCCAATCATGTGACGATTAAGGGCATCAAAGATGGCCTGGTATTCCTGCTTGATGACCAGTGTGAGCTGGAGGAGCTGCTCAGCGAGCTGCGCTATAAGCTGGAGCACAGTCATCAGAATATTTTGACCGGCCCCATCATTCATGTGGATGTGAAGCTGGGTTCCCGGAAAATTTCCGAAGAAGAGAAGCAGACGATTCTTGACATATTGAAGCAAAAGGGCAACCTGCTGATACGTAATGTGGAATCGCCGCCGCTTGAGTCCGAGCTCATACCAGAGGAGAAGCTTACGCTTAAGACAGGGATGGTGCGTTCCGGACAGGTGCTGCATCATGACGGCGATCTTTTGTTCCTCGGCGATGTGAATCCCGGCGGAACCATAACGTGCACCGGCGATATCTACATATTGGGAGCTCTGCGCGGAACCGCGCACGCCGGTGTAGAGGGAAACGAGGAAGCGATTATAGCGGCTTCGTATTTTGCCCCTACCCAGCTCCGTATCTCCCAGATGATCAGCAGGCCGCCGGATGAATGGGAGACGCGGGAAACGGTCATGGAGTTTGCGTATTTGAAGGACGGAAGCATGGAGATCGATAAGATCAGCAACATCTCGCGTTTGGGTCGGGATTTTAATGTGTTTAAAGGGGTGTAGAACATGGGAGAGGCAATCGTCGTAACTTCAGGTAAAGGCGGAGTCGGTAAAACGACGACATCGGCGAACATCGGCACAGCTTTGGCACTGCTCGGAAAAAAAGTGTGTCTGGTTGATACGGACATCGGTCTTCGTAATTTGGATGTCGTGATGGGCCTGGAAAACCGGATTATATACGATTTGTGCGACGTTGCAGAAGGGCGATGCCGACTTAACCAGGCGCTGATCAAGGACAAGCGCTTCGATGAGCTGTATATGCTTCCTGCAGCCCAGACCAAAGACAAGAATGCCGTTTCTCCAGAGCAGGTAAAAGATATCGTGCTTGAATTGAAAAAGGAATTCGAATACGTCATTATCGATTGTCCGGCTGGAATCGAGCAAGGATTTAAGAATGCCATTGCCGGTGCAGATAAAGCGATTGTGGTTACAACGCCCGAGAATGCGGCCGTGCGGGATGCGGATCGGATTATTGGCTTGCTGGAAAGCTCTCATGTAGAGTCTCCGAAGCTCGTAGTAAACCGGATTCGCCCGAACATGGTGAAATCCGGCGACATGCTGGAGATTGAAGATGTGCTGCAGGTGCTGAATATTGATCTGATCGGTATCGTGCCAGATGATGAAATGGTCATTAAAGCGGCCAACATTGGGGAGCCTACGGTGATGAATCCAGACTCTCAGGCAGCCATCGCCTATAGAAACATCGCCCGTCGTATCCTGGGTGATACCGTTCCTCTGATGCAAATCCATCAGAAAAAAGGAATGTTCACCAAATTCAAAAAGTTTTTTGGAATGGGTTAAAGGCTTTTAACAAAGAACCGGTGCCGGTAGGCAGCGGTTTTTTTGTACACTTACTCAACGCGGTTCTGATCTGCATACATTCTGTTCACCTCTTCAATAGGGCTTGTTCTAAATATCTTTCATCTCCTCATAGGATAGAGTAAGAAAACAAGCCCCAAGGGGGAAAGAACAATGGACATCAAAACTTCAGTCAAGAACCGAAGAGAAGCCCGTATTCGCGAGCTGCTGGAAGGGGAACAGTCACCGACGCCGCATGATAAGTCGTCATGGGCCCCCGTTCCCGAGAGAAAGGCTGCCCATCTTAATCTTCAACAGACAGGCTTCATACAGGATCACAGAACGAACCCATCCCCGCGTCTTGCAGAGAGTGAACCGGATCCCGAGCGGCTTTGGAAGCAAGGCCACCGCGGTTGGTATGGCACGCTGGATCCAGGTGATCCAGGAGAACCGCCACCAAGAAAAGCCTCGTTCCTGTCGGGCTTAGTGCGCCGCATCATCGTCAGCGCGCTGGTGTTTGGATTGGCATGGGGAGTATTTTCGTTTCAGCAGCCGTGGGCTCTTCGTACGCAAGCTTTTATTGTTGAAGGGTTGAGCCACGAGATGGATTTCCAGGCAGCCCAGGTATGGTACGAGGAGCATTTTGGAAGCGCGCCTTCCTTTATTCCGATTTTTGGACAAACTGACGAGCACTCAACGAAGGTGAATGCCGGGACTTCTTTAGTGCCTCCGCTTTCCGGAAAGGTGGTCCAATCCTTTGCCGTGGATCTTAAAGGCATCGTTTTGGAAGCCGGAGGGGGTTCTTTAGCAGACCGAGCGGTTAAGAGTATAGAGACCGGACGCGTGCTCGAGGTTAAAGAGCATCCTGAGAATGGGATCACCATTCACATACAGCATACAGGAGAGAGAACGGGGATATACAGCAGGCTGGCAGAAACGGGACTTAAGGTAAACGATTGGGTTCAAGGCGGAGATATTATCGGCACATTGGCATCTTCAGGCACAGGCAGCCCGCCTTCTCTTTATTTCGAACTGAAAGAGGGGGATCGAGGTGTCGATCCGGCGGAAGTGATTCCGTTTGATTAAGTTTAAGGGAACGGTATTGTCGCTGCATCCTCTCTTTGTTATTGTCATGCTGGCCTCTGTATTCACCGGTCGCTTTTTAGAATTGCTGACCCTGTTTATTATCGTGTTTATTCATGAATTGGGACACGCCGCCGCAGCGGCAGCGATGGGGTTCAAGGTACGAGCCATTCAGATGCTGCCGTTCGGCGGCGTTGCTGTCATTGAAGATGACGGCAGGATGACCGCAATGAAGGAAATCATCATTGCGCTTGCGGGTCCGCTGCAAAATGTCATCATGATAGGCATTACTCTGGCGTGCAGATGGGCGGGGTGGGGAGACGAGCAGCTGCTATCCTATATCATTCAGGGGAATCTCGTCATTGCACTGTTTAACCTGCTTCCGATTCTGCCGCTGGACGGCGGCAAAGTGCTGCAGGCCGTCATCAGCCTGCTCGCCCCTTATCATGCGACCTTGCTGTGGGCTTCCCGTGCAGGCATTTTGTGCAGTTTGATCATGATCGGGTATGGCTTGCAGCCGTTATTCTCCGGCGGCGGTATTCGTTTAAATGTGCTGATGATCGGCCTCTTTTTAGCGTATTCCAATTTTGAAGACTACCGGAATGTGCATTACCGGTTCTTAAGATTTCTGGTCAATCGGAGCGAGATATATGAACGGAATTTGGATGGACTTGGTCCTGCCCAGCCAATCGTTGCAGATTCTTCGAAACCTTTGGATGATATCATGCGTCTATTTAAACGAGAGAAGTATCATCTGATTTATGTCATGAGCGGACGAGGCAGCCTGCTTGCCGTCGTTCCGGAGCAGCATGTGATTTCTTCTTATTTTGCATCAAATGGTCCGCCCTGGTATGCGTAAATCGTAGACACCATGAGGAAGACGCAGGGCGGGCCATGATTCTTTATCCATTCATATCATCTGAGATTGTGTTAGGATAAAAAAATAGAATATCGTCTTCCATTTGAGGGGTGAAGCCATGAGGCAAATGATAGTTCATTGTGAGCATGAGACCATTCAGATGGCCCTCATCGAAGATGGGAGGTTAGCAGAATTCGCCGTCGAGCGTAGTCGTGAGCAAAGTGTAGTCGGTAGTTTTTATAAGGGCAGGGTCGTTAATGTGCTGCCGGGGATGCAGGCGGCTTTTGTAGATATCGGGCTGAAAAAGAATGCATTTTTATATATTGATGATGTGCTCCATCCTCATTTAGAGAAGCAGCCTAAGCAGAAGCCGTCCATCTCGATGTTGCTAACGGTAGGCCAGGAACTGATCGTGCAAGTAATGAAGGAACCGAGAGGTGGCAAGGGGGCACGGGTCACTACCCATTTTTCGCTTCCTGGCAGATGCATGGTGTACATGCCGACTGCGGATTATGTTGCCGTCTCCAAGAAAATCGGACGTGATGCGGAAAGAGCAAGGCTGAAGAGTATCGGCGAGCAGCTCCGCACAGACGAAGAGGGAATTATTATCCGAACCGTATCGGAGGACGAGCCTCTAGAATTCCTTAAGGGAGATCTTGAGTATCTGCGAAAAGAGTGGGCACGAATTCTCGACAAGGCCGAATCTTCTCCTGCTCCGACGCTTCTTCATCGCGATTTAGGTCTGCTGCAGCGATTTCTCCGCGATGCCTTTGATCCGCTTCATGACGAACTTGTGATCGACAGCAAGCTTAAAGGCGAGGAAACCAAGAGCTATCTGAAGGAAACCGTTCCTGGTATGGAGCCAAAGGTTACATATTACTCGGAAGGAAGTCCGATTTTTCAAGCTTACGGGTTGGACGAGCAGATGAGAGCCGGCTTTGCAAGGAAAATCACGCTTCCCGAGGGTGTAACCATCGTTGTAGATCAGACGGAAGCCATGACCGTCATGGACGTGAACACAGCCAAATATATCGGTGGGGATAATTTCGAGGAAACGGTACTGAGGACAAACCTTCTGGCGGCGCAGCAGATTGCGAGAATCCTGCGGCTCTGGGATATCGGAGGCATTATCATCGTGGATTTCATCGATATGGATCGTGAAGAGCACCGGGAGCAGGTTGTTTCTGCCATGGAGACTGTGATGCGCAAGGACCGCACCAAGAGCTTTGTGGTGGGTTGGACCAAGCTGGGACTGCTGGAAATGACCCGCAAAAAAGCCAGAGAGAGCTCTTCGCTCCCATTTGCCAAGCCTTGCGGAGCTTGCGGGGGCAGAGGCGTTGTTATCGAACAATAATGTTGACGATGAACATGCAATATGATATTATCATTGGGTATGTGTCTAGTGATGGTTTGCTGCACATGCTGTAACCGCTCCGGTTGGGTTAGCAAGGACGTTCCTGTTCGGGACGGACACCTTGAACTAGGCGAGTCTGAGACATAGGGAGGTGCAAGCAAATGTACGCTATTATCGAAACAGGTGGTAAACAATACAAAGTTCAAGAGGGCGACGTATTGTTCATCGAGAAGCTGACTGCAGGTGACGGCGAGAGCGTGACTTTCGACCGTGTACTGGCCGTATCCAAAGAGGACGGGTTGGTAGCAGGTACGCCGGTTGTTTCCGGTGCAACTGTAACTGCAAAGGTAGAGAAGCACGGTAAAGGCCGTAAGGTCGTTGTATACAAATACAAGCCGAAGAAGAACTACCACAAGAAGCAAGGTCATCGTCAACCTTACACTAAAGTAACCATCGAGAAAATCCAAGCGTAAGAAGGTGCGGTAATTGATTACTGTACAAGTTCTGCGCGGGAGAGATGGACGAATCCATAGCTTCAAGGTAACGGGACACGCGGGATATGCCAATCCTGGAGAAGATATTGTATGTGCTGGAGTTTCCAGCATTACAGTGGGAACGGTCAATTCCATTGAAGCGTTAACCGGAACCGTTATGGAGACCCGGATGAAGGGCGGCTTTCTTAGCGCGAATCTTCCGCCTACGGCAGACGATTCCGTCTCGGGACAAGTTCAACTGCTTCTCGAATCCATGGTTGTTATGTTACAGGGAATTGCCGATTCGTACGGCAAGTATATAAGAATACAAGAATTGACTACTTGAAGAAGGAGGTAGACAACATGTTGAAATTGGATCTTCAGTTATTCGCATCGAAAAAAGGTGTAGGTTCCACAAAGAACGGTCGCGATAGCCAATCGAAACGTCTTGGTGTGAAACGTGCAGACGGTCAAGCAGTGACTGGCGGCAGCATCTTGGTTCGCCAACGCGGAACGAAAATTCATCCAGGCACGAACGTAGGTATCGGTAAAGACGATACTTTGTTTGCGAAAGTTGACGGCGTTGTGAAATTTGAACGTTGGGGTCGTGATCGCAAGAAAGTGAGCGTCTACCCGGTTGATGTCGCTCCAGTAGCGGCTGCAGTAGAAGCTTAATCGTTTCTTATGCTGCATACAGAAGAAGCCTTTCGGCATCGTTGCCGGGGCTTCTTTTTTTGTAAAATGCGCAAAGATCATCATCCAGGGGATGAACCGTCCTGAAAGTCTATGATATACTGGGATTTGGTGAATGTAACCAATTGCTGTTGAAAGACGAGGAGAAGCGATGAAATCCTGGAAATGGATAGCAGCTGGGGCGGGGTTAACCTCCGTAATACCCGTAGCATGGATGGTATGGAAACCGACTTTGGCTGCAGGAGCAGTGTTAACGGTTTGGGCTGTCGCTGCGTCTGCCTGCGGTGCATGGCTTGTCCGAAAATCGGAGGAGCGCAGGCAGCAAGCCATCATTCGGAATGTGGAGCAGAGGGCGATTCAGATGCTGAATCACCATCGTCATGATTGGATGAATGAGCTTCAAATTTTGTACGGCTACATTCAACTTGGAAAGCTTGATAAAACAGTGGGTTCTGTGGAAAGAATAAAGGACAGGATGGCGACGGAGAGCAGAATCTCGAAGCTGGGCATTCCTTCGCTGGTTTTTTATTTACATTCATACCGCACGTACAGCAACAATCTGCAGCTCGACGTTGAAGTTGTGGACCAGGTGCAACTGGAAGACAAAGTATCGCCACAAACGGCGGAGTCTTTTACCGAAGCCATCATTCAAATGGTGAGAGCCTTTCAATTGAGCGGAAAAGCGTCCTGGGGGGATACCCGGCAATTAACATTAACATTTATGCAGCAAGAACAAGAGCTGATGGTATGGGCACAAGGAGAAGGATCCTTTGGAGACCCGGACAGCTTGAAGCTTCAGATTGAACAATCCGTAAAAGGCGAAGGCATTCGGGTGGAGCAGACGGAGCCGGGGGAGACCTCATATCGTTTGTATTTGCCGTTTGTGACTTGAGGAAGGTGATTTCATGTTTGTAGATAAGGCAAAAGTATATGTAAAAGGCGGAGACGGCGGCGATGGTCTCATTGCGTTCCGTCGAGAGAAATACGTTCCTGAAGGCGGACCTGCCGGCGGTGACGGCGGTAAGGGCGGCGACGTGATTTTCCGGGTGGACGAAGGACTGCGCACGTTGATGGATTTCCGTTACCAGAAGCATTTTAAAGCCAAGCGCGGGGAAAAAGGCCGCAATAAAAGTCAGCATGGCGCCAATGCGGATAGCATGATTGTCCGTATCCCGCCGGGTACCGTCTTAACGGATGATGATACCGGTGAGGTGATTGGCGATTTGACCCGGCACGGTCAACAGGTTGTTGTTGCCAGAGGTGGCCGTGGAGGACGCGGAAATATCCGCTTTGCTACGCCGAACAATCCGGCGCCTGAACTTGCCGAGAACGGCGAGGAAGGCGAAGAGCGTTACGTAACCATGGAACTTAAAGTGATGGCGGATGTAGGTCTCGTCGGGTTCCCAAGCGTAGGCAAATCAACCTTGTTGTCCGTTGTATCTGCGGCTCAGCCGAAGATCGGCGCGTACCACTTTACGACCATAACGCCGAATTTGGGAGTGGTTGAGGTTGGAGACGGGCGCAGTTTCGTCATGGCTGACTTGCCTGGTCTGATTGAGGGTGCTCATGAAGGCGTGGGACTTGGTCACGAATTCCTCCGGCACGTGGAAAGAACACGCGTCATTGTCCATGTTGTGGATATGGCAGGCACGGAAGGAAGGGATCCGTTTGAGGACTGGGAAAAAATCAATGATGAAATCAGGCTTTACAACCCGGTTCTAGTCGAACGGCCGCAAATCGTAGCCGCCAATAAAATGGACATGCCGGAGGCCGAAGAGTATTTAGCGGCCTTCAAAGAGAAGGTGAAAGAGATTCGTCCGGACATCGAGGTGATGCCGATTTCCTCCCTGACTCGACAGGGTATCCAGGAACTTCTTTACCGCACGATCGATGTGCTCGAAAGCATTCCGGATGAGCCGGCCATTGAAGAAGTATCCGAGGTTTCGGAGCGTAAGGTTTATAAATTCAAAGCACAAAACGACAACTCCTTCACCGTCACTAGGGATAATGAGATGTATGTGGTGCATAGCGAGCGAATTGAGCGGATGCTGAAACGGATGCAGATGAATTCGCATGATGCCATTCTGAAGCTTGCAAGAACGATGCGTCATATGGGCATCGATGAAGAGCTTCGGAAACGGGGCGCGACAGAAGGCACCATTGTACGGATTGGCGATTTCGAATTTGAATTTGTTGAAGGCAGCAGCTACTATTGATGCGCAAAAGAAATACATTTTGAAGAAAAATACCGCAAGGTCTGTATAACAGCAGGCTTGGCGGTATTTTTTTTCGTGAATGCAGCTGCATCCCCGTGAATCGATATCACGTAAATATGCGCAGTGGTTTATGGAAGCTGTTGTAAAATTGTTCCTATATCCTTTTTCCATTTAGGTTTCCAAATTTTGCATCCACATATCGGGTAAATCGTATACAATATTAGTACAATAGTCCTTTTCCCTAGACCATCAGGATGGAAGGAACGGCGTAAAAAGGAGTGTAGAACTATGGCTATTATTGAAGTTGTAAAATATGAAGGGCCGCCGGATGTGTTTGCTTGGCGTTATCCGAATCAGGAGTTAGGCACTTGGACTCAGCTTATTGTTCATGAGACACAGGAGGCAATCCTGTATAAGGGCGGTCAGGCCCTGGACTCCTTCTCGGCTGGGCGACATACACTGAGTACGGCGAATATCCCGATTTTATCCAATGTGATCAATATTCCCTTCGGCGGGAAGTCTCCCTTTACGGCAGAAGTCTGGTTTGTGAACAAGCTTCGTTCACTGGACGTGAAATGGGGGACGAGCTCGCCGATCCAGCTGCAAGATCCGAAATACAATATCATCGTATCGGTCCGGGCTTTTGGCCAATTTGGCGTACAGATCAGCGATCCGCGAAAATTTCTGGCAACCATGGTCGGTACGCTGCCGACTTTTGATCAGAGCACACTGATTAAATATTATCGCGGCGTACTGATGTCCAATATTACGGAAATCATATCCTCCTATATCGTTCGCAAAAAAATCAGCGTTGTGGAGATCAATGCTTACATAGCGGAAATATCGAAGCATATCATGGAAGCGATTGCGCCTTCATTTGATGAGATGGGGATCACCCTGCTGAATTTCTATGTGGATTCCATCAACATACCGGAGAATGACCCTGCAGCTGTTCGAATTAAGGAAGCGTTGGCAAAAAAAGCGGAGATGGACATCATCGGATATACCTATCATCAGGAAAGAACCTTTAATACGCTTGAGGGAGCGGCAAAGAATCCCGGCAGCCCGGCAGCGGTCATGGGAACCGGTCTGGGCATGGGACTTGGTATGGTCGGTCCGATGTATGAGACCGCCCGGCATATGTTTGAAAGTTCGGAGGCTCAAGAGAAGAACGATATGCAAATCAAACAGAAGGCATGTACTAAGTGCGGAACACGGAACGGGGAAGAAGCCCGATTCTGTTCCGGATGCGGCCAGTCGCTTCAGGTACAAGCGGAGCACGAACCGGCGAGAACCGTCCGTTGCAACGATTGCGGGCAGCCACTGCCTCCGAATGCCAAGTTTTGCCTTCACTGCGGTGACCCGTACCATGCATGCCCTAAATGTGGCCATGACCACCCGGCCGGTGCCGTCGAATGTCCGGATTGCGGTGCAGCGCTTCCTATGCCTTGCAGGGCATGCGGTGAACTGATGGATGCGGAAGCCAAGTTTTGCCCGCACTGCGGGTCAAGCCATGCGCTTACATGTCCTGGATGTCATCATGAGATCAAACCGGGCCAGAAGTTTTGCATGGAGTGCGGACATAAATTGATGTGAAGTGAAAGTGAGGGAATAGAGTGAATACAAGAACCACAAGTCGAAACGGATTATGGCTGGCTGCCGTTGTGCTTCCGGTCGTAACCATTCTTCTGTTCGGATTGATCGGTGGGATGGTTCAGCTGAATTATTGGATATCCGGCATTGCCCTCGGATGCGCCGAATCGGCCATTCTCGTCTTTATCGGTTTTATCATTCACGGGCGTAAAGCGGCTTTGTCAGGAGCTCCTTTTTATATTGCTTCAGGCGTCATTATAGTAATCTATGCAGTCTCTGTTTTGCTGGAGGTCATTCTGCTGGGATATTTATTTAAGCTGCCTGAATCTTCGTATTTTATGATTCATCTTATAACCTTTCTGGGGTTTTCGGTTGTTTTGGGATTGGTAGCTCTGGCGGGAAAATATGCAGGGGCTCATGAACGGAAGGAAAGTGATCATCTGGCGGTTAAGAAAGAGACGGTGGCCTGGATCGAGGGAATCCGAAGAAAACTAGGTGAGATGCCCGGAGAGAACATTCATTCGTTAGACCGGCAGATGGCCGAGCTTGAGGAAACGCTTCGTTATAGTGATCCTATCACAGACACCTCTTTATACGAAGTGGAGCATATGATCCAGCAAAAGATCGCGATGTTGGAGGATCAAGTGGCGCTGATCGGGGAGACGCAAGCGGAACAACGCGATGAGCTGGCAGAGCAAACGATTCACATCATCCGCGACATCCTTAGAACGGTACAGGATCGCAACACGGAACTTCTGAGAGCAAAAGCGGGATCAACCTAATGCAGATGATAGAGGGGATGGAATATGAGAGCGTCTGATCTGAAGCGCTTTAAACAGAAATTCACAGGCATGGATTATTCCATTATCGCGCTGGCGGCTGTTCGGGTCCTTGTCACCCATCGCCATAATCAGTGTAAGGGAAGAAACAACCGGCTCTTCGGGTGGGTTCTGGTCATAACCTATGGAATCTTTGAATTGCTTATGATCCTCGCGACGATGGATGATAAAGATGTCGACGGCCTCTATTCGGCTTCCATCGTGTGGGGCGTTATTATACTGATTCCAGCCATCATCATGCTGTTGATAGCCAAAAAAGAAGAGAAAAAATTCAACCGTTTGCTGCAATTTTATTCGAATGCCATTCTGCAAAGAGGGCTCGTCCAGATTGAACATATTGCTCAAGAAGCAGGACAAACGCCGGCACATGCCGTACGGGATATCACATTCATGTTTGAACGGCGTATGCTGCCAAGCGGAAAGCTGGACAACGGTGTTGTCATCATCCCGTCCTTGAAGAGGAGGTCCCAGTCCCCATTGCAAGGGGAATTTGTTTCGCGCAGTGGCCAGCGAGTGCAGTATTCACTAGGTGATGTTAGAACGCCAATAACCCGAAACGAAGCCGCGCCCGATCCTGGTCCGAAATCTGTGGAATGTCCGGGCTGCGGGGCAAGATCGGTCGTAACGCATTTGGAGAAAAAAGAATGTGAGTATTGCGGTTCGGTGATTGTGGCTTAACCTTATTCATGCGTTCGATTAAGAAACAAATGAGGAGATCTTGGTATGAGCGTTTTAGCGAAGCCTTTTAAACCGAAATTTTCAAAATTCGATTATTTTATTATTGGTCTGACGTATGTGTTCTTTCCATTAGCTTTGATCATTGCTGCGTTTCGGATATTACCTACGCAACAACATCATAGTTTCAGGGGAAGAAATGCAAGGCTGATCGGATGGGTATTGTTCGGTACGTACATTATGACCTCACTGATCATATCACTGGGGAGCGAAACCAGCGAGGAATTCTTAAACGGCAATTTAGCGATGGCATTGTGCCTATTAGTCCCTGCCATGCTGTTGCTTGTTGCTGCTGACCTAGCAGACAAGAAATTCCGAAAGCTGTTGAGAATTTACGCAGAGGCCGTTTTGCAGCGGCGTCTGATTTACATCGATCATATTGCGATTGTAGCGAATCAAACCCAAGCCCATGTGATCCGGGATTTGAACTTTATGATCAAGGAGCGCATGCTTCCTTCTGGGAGGATTGAGAATGATGTGCTGATGATCACTTCATTGCACAGAGAGTCAGTGGAACCTGCTGAGACTCAACAGGATATTGGATCGAAGTCTGTGGAATGTTCCGGCTGCGGTGCAAGAACCGTGATTTCACACCAAGAGGAAAAAGAGTGCGAGTACTGCGGCACGATCATTGTTGCTTAGATTTAACGCGGAGCGTTTGAATTCAAATCGAAAGCATGATTGTTCAATGGGCAGTCTCCACATATCGGAGACTGCTTTTTCTTGCGCATCATTTACAATTTTGATGTTTATACCGATGTGTTCCGATTCGAATTGCGATATAGTATAGGCTATAGCGTTGACATAGGAAATATCGGAATATCTAAAAAACTGGACACTTATGTATTGCCCTTACTTGGTATATCCAGTATAATGTCCACTATACGAATACAGTAGTCTTTGAGGAGAGGACGTTTGTGAAGGAACGCTACTATTTGGTCCGGGAAGACATCCTTCCCGAGGCTGTGGTTAAGACGATGCAAGTGAAAAAATTGCTGGCGTCGGGAGACGTTAGGACGGTCCATGAAGCTGTTGAGCAGGTTGGGCTTAGCCGAAGCGCTTTTTATAAGTACAAGGATGGAATCCACCCCATCAATCAACTGGAACGTGATGAAATCGTAACGATTTCTATCGATATGGAACATCGCTCCGGGATGCTATCCGAAGTTCTGGGGCTGGTAGCGGGTGAAGGCGGGAATGTGTTAACCATTCATCAGAGCATTCCGCTGCAGGGCATCGCCAATGTCGTGATTTCCGTTGAAGTTTCCAGGTTGAATGAGGAGCTGGATGATCTACTCGACGGATTGAGGCGAATAGCTGGAGTTAGAAGAGTGCAGATGATAGGCCAAGGTTAAGTTATGACGAATAAATAGATATCTATGTGATGGGATACAGGAGGTAGTGTATTAATGAAACCGGTCAAAGTAGGACTTTTGGGATTAGGAACCGTAGGAACAGGGGTTGTCCGCATCGTAGAGGGACACCAGGAGGATTTGAGCAGTCAGGTCGGTTCGCCGATTACAATAGAACGCATCGCTGTCAAACATTTGGAGAAGTACCGCAGTGTCAATGTGGATCAGAATAAATTGACGGAAGATCCATGGGCGGTCATCCGTGATCCGGAGATTGATGTCATCGTTGAAGTGATGGGCGGGATCGAGCAGACGAAAACCTATATCCTCGAAGCGCTGGAGCGCGGCAAGCATATCGTCACCGCAAATAAGGATCTGATGGCTCTCCACGGTGCCGAAATATTAGCCAAGGCGCAAGAGAAGCAGTGCGACGTGTTTTACGAGGCAAGCGTTGCTGGCGGCATTCCCATTATCCGAACGCTGATTGAAGGCTTCTCCTCGGATCGTATCATGAAAATCATGGGGATCGTGAACGGTACAACCAACTTCATTCTGACCAAGATGAGCCAAGAAGGCGCATCGTATGAGGATGTCCTGGCCGAAGCTCAGGAACTGGGTTATGCAGAAGCCGATCCGACCTCCGATGTGGAAGGATTGGACGCGGCCCGCAAAATGGCGATTCTCGGCACACTCGGCTTCCGAACGAACGTCGAGCTCCAGGATGTAACCGTTAAGGGAATTTCGCAAGTGACCAAAGAAGATATCGCCTATGCGAAGCGTTTGGGCTACGAGATGAAGCTTCTGGGTATAGCGGAGCGTCAGGACGATGAGTTCAGCATCACGGTTCAGCCTACGATGGTTCGCAATGGACATCCTATCGCCGCCGTGAATGGGGTATTTAACGCGGTTTATGTATACGGAGAAGCCGTAGGCGAAACGATGTTTTACGGTGCCGGCGCCGGCGAGATGCCAACCGCAACATCCGTTGTTGCCGACCTGGTTGCCGTGATCAAGAATCTGAAGCTCGGCGTCAACGGCCTCAAAGCCATCGTTCCTTACAAACCGAAGAAACTCAAAACCGATGAGCAGATCATGTACAAGAATTTCATTTTGCTGCATGTGGACGATAAAGCAGGTGTGCTTGCCCAGATTACGCAGGTGTTCGCTGAATATAACGTCAGTCTGGAATCCGTTGTTCAGCAGCCGAACGAGCATAATCCGGACGCTGAGATTATCATCGTCACGCACAACGCGAGCAAAGCCAATATGGATGAAGTGTTGAATCATTTCGAAGGCCTGGAAGTCATTCGCCGGATAAAAAGTGTTTACCGTGTTGAAGGATAATTGAATTAGAATCCATTTAATGACCAGAACTAATTTTTTCATAAGAAAAGGAGAACATGAGAGATGCCGTATGAAGGATTGCTTCAAACCTACAGAGAATATTTGCCGGTAAATGAGCGTACTCCGCTTCTAACGCTTAAGGAAGGGAACACCCCCCTGATCAAAGCTGTGAATCTATCCGAAGAGCTCGGAATTGATCTGCATTTCAAATTTGAAGGACTTAATCCAACGGGTTCATTTAAAGACCGCGGGATGGTGATGGCCGTAGCGAAAGCAATGGAAGAGGGAAGCCGTACCATTATGTGCGCCTCCACGGGTAATACTTCTGCAGCAGCTGCTGCTTATGCCGCTCGTGGCGGGTTAAATTGTATCGTTATCATTCCGAACAATAATATTGCGCTCGGCAAGCTCGCCCAGGCGATGATCTATGGAGCGAAGGTCATTGCGATCGAGGGCAATTTTGACCGCGCGCTGGAAATTGTACGCGAGATTACGGCGAAGCATCCGATTGCGCTTGTGAACTCCGTGAATCCTTATCGAATCGAAGGCCAGAAGACGGCTGCATTCGAAGTCGTTGACCAGTTGGGGAAAGCTCCGGACGTGCTGGCGATTCCGGTCGGCAATGCGGGGAACATCTCCGCTTACTGGAAAGGATTTAAAGAGTACCATGCTGCGGGCAAATCATCTTCACTTCCGAAAATGCTTGGATTTGAAGCGGAAGGTGCTATGGCGATCGTGAAGGGCGAGCCTATCGCGAATCCGGAAACGGTAGCGACTGCCATCCGTATCGGGAACCCGGCCAGCTGGAAAACCGCGGTTGCCGCCGCAGAAGAATCCGGTGGACAGATTAACTACGTGACGGATGAAGAGATTTTGGAAGCATACCGCAAAATCGCATCGCGTGAGGGCATTTTTGCCGAGCCAGGATCGGCAGCCTCCATCGCAGGCGTTTATAAAATGAAGCGCGAAGGATACTTTAAAGGTGGAGAGTCCGTTGTCTGTGTGCTGACAGGGCATGGGCTCAAGGATCCGAATATCGCCATTTCTACCGTGAACGCCGAACCGCTCGTCGTATCAGATACGGAATCAGCTGTAATGGATGCCATTGCTAAGCTTGAAGGAGCTGCACGGGTATGAGTTTGTCCCAAGGTGTCCGGGTGAGGGTTCCGGCCAGTACGGCTAATTTGGGACCCGGATTCGATACACTCGGCATGGCATTGTCTCTGTATTCCTGGATCGAGATGAAGGCGTCGGAGCAGACCGTATTCCATCTTCATGGTGATGAGATGGGCGGTCTGCCGACCGATAAGAGCAACCTGATCTACAAGGTGGCTCAGATGGTTTTTGAAGAGGCGGGACAGGCTGTTCCTGATCTTGAGATTTCCATGTATTCCGAAATTCCGCTTACCCGCGGCCTCGGCAGCAGTGCATCGGCGATTGTAGGGGCGCTGGCGGCTGCTAATGCGCTGATCGGTTCGCCGCTGCCCGATTCCAAGCTTTTTGACATGGCGACGGATCTTGAGAAGCACCCGGATAATGTAGGGGCTTCTTTATTTGGAGGGATTATTACGGCTGTATGGGACGGAGCCCATGCGGATTATATCCGCATTGAACCTCCAGCTGACCTCGGAACGCTCGTGGTTATTCCCGATTTCGAGTTGGCTACATCCAAAGCAAGGGAAGCGCTGCCCGCCCAGGTCAGTTTAGCGGATGCTGTATATAATATTAGTCGATCCTCCTTGATGACCGCGGCTCTTTCTGCAGGGAGACTGGACTTGATTCGTGCCGCTATGCAAGACCGGATTCACCAGCCCTATCGGGTGCCGCTTGTGCCAGGGATGACCAAGATTTTGACCGAAGCGACAAGCCACGGAGCGCTCGGCGTTGCGCTAAGCGGAGCGGGCCCGACGATGATTGCGTTGGTGGATCGGAACGATTCGCGGGTAGAAGAATTGAGCGCGTATTTAATGGAGACGATGAAGTCGGAAGGAATCTCGTCTTCGTGCTACCAATTGAATCCAGTTGCGGAAGGCGTCCAGCTCTTGGATGATATAAACAATAGATCCTTTTTGGATATGATTAGAGGGGAAGTTACCGCATGAAAAAAATAGCCTTGTTGCCCTCAGGATCGGTATCTCATGAAGCGATACTTTATCTCCTTAACGGTGAGCCGGTGGAGTTTGTCCACCATAAACTGATCTCTGATGTATTTATGTCTACAGTAGAAGGAAAAAGCGATTATAGCGTGATCCCGATTGAGAATACCATCGAAGGCTCCGTGAGCCTTCATATGGATTGGTTGGTCAATGAGGTGGATCTGCCGATGCAGGTGGAGTGGGTCTATCCATCCATTCAAAACCTGATCGGAAATGCTGCCGAGTTCCAATCAAATGACGGTACGATGGATTACAGTAAAATCACAAAAATTTGGTCTCACCAAGTAGCAACGGCCCAGTGCCGTCAGTTCCTCGCGAAGGCTGCGCCACAGGCTGAGTTGGAGCAAGTAGGCAGCACCTCGGAAGGGGTTAAGATCGTAAAGGAAAATCCCGGCCAGGGATGGGCGGCGATCGGCACTTCACTAGGCGCAGCCACTCACGGATTAAACGTGCTTGCCGAGCGTATTACCGACCATGATAACAATTACACCCGGTTTGTATTGATTGGACGCGAGCCGATTTCAGTCAACCGTTCGCCGGAGCATATCAAGACCAGCATTCTTGTGACTCTCCCAGAGGATGTGCCGGGAGCGCTGCATCAGGTGCTTTCGGCTTTTGCATGGCGGCGCCTGAACCTGTCGCGCATCGAATCCCGTCCGACGAAGAAGAAGCTCGGTAATTACTATTTTTATATCGATGTCATGGCCGCAGCGGATTCCGTTCTATTGCTCGCTGCCATGGGAGAGATAGAGGCGCTGGGATGTTTGGTTCGTGTGCTGGGTACTTATCCGGGCTATGCGTACGAGAGTGAGAAAATGGAGGTTAAGTAAATGTCAGAGCAATGGATCTATCTGGATGGAGAATTCGTCACAAAAGAGAATGCGAAAGTATCCGTTTTTGACCATGGATTTTTGTACGGGGACGGCATATTCGAAGGCATTCGGATATATAACGGCAACATCTTTAAGTGCAAGGAACACTTGGATCGGCTGTACGATTCCGCCAAGTCCATCGATTTAGTCATCCCCCTGGCATATGATGAGCTGCTGGAAGCTATGGCTGAAACGATTCGACGCAACGATATGCGCAACGGGTACATCCGTATCGTCGTATCCCGAGGCGTTGGCAATCTGGGTCTGGATCCGCGTCGCTGCCCTAAACCAACGGTGTTAATCATTGTGGAACAGCTGGCAATCTACTCTGAAGAAGCTTATCTCAATGGTTTGAAGGCCGTATCCGTAGCCCAGCGCCGTAACATTCCGGATGCACTCAATCCGAAAATCAAGTCTCTGAACTATTTGAACAATATTCTTGTGAAGATCCAATCCAACTTTGCGGGAGCGGATGAAGCGATCATGATGAATGCACAAGGATATGTGACGGAAGGCTCCGGGGATAATATTTTTATCGTGAAAAACGGCGTGGTCACCACGCCACCGTGCTACCTTGGTGCGCTTGAAGGCATTACCCGTCAGGCGATTATTGATCTATGCGATAAACTCGGCATTAAATTGAAGGAAGAGCCTTTCAGCATGCATGACGTATATATTGCCGACGAAGTCTTTTTTACAGGAACCGCCGCTGAGGTCATCGCCGCTCGTGAAATTGACGGACGGATGATCGGAAAAGGGCAGGCTGGTCCAATTACGCTTCAATTGCTCGAGGAATTCCGCAGAATAGTGGATCAAGACGGTTATAAAGTGTGGGAATCCTAATGTTTTAGGACAGCTAAATAAACGACTTAAACAATCCTTTCATGTCGATGAAAGGATTTTTTTTGCCCAGAGGGATGTCAATCGCCTATTCCGTGCATAGGATGTAGTAACGAAAGCGGGCGAATTACATGACGCCTAGAAGAGTGTAGGAGGTTTTAGCGGCGTGAAGATACACATCGTCAAGGAAGGCGACACCCTATATGAGCTGTCCAAAAAATACGACGTTCCTTTAGCGAAAATCATCGATGCCAATCCACAGCTGGTGGATCCGAATAAGCTCGATGTCGGTACCAAAATCAAAGTACCGACAGAGCCTGTTCCGGTACCAGGCGGCAGCCAACCCATTATCCATAAGCATGCGGTAAAGCAGGGGGACTCCCTCTGGAAATTGTCGAAGGCATGGGGAGTCACATTGAAGGAAATCATCGATGCCAATCCGCAGCTTAAAAATCCGAATGCCCTGCTGGTGGGAGAAGTCGTGAACATTCCTTCATCAGGCGTATATGCGGAGTCTGGCGCAGATGACGGAGTTTCAATGAGCAGTGGTAGTGGCAGTGGTTCTACCCCGGGCAAGAAGAAGCCGGGCAGCAAGGATTACACCGGGGTAAAGGAAGAAATCACAGCGCCGATCGAGCAGCCTCCGGTTGTTCCCGAAGTTAAGGAGCCCGAGCCGCCGATTTTGCCGAAACTTCCTGAAATTTCGCCTTTTCCCGAGGAGCCTAAGAAATTCGAACCGGAGTACAAACCGGAGATTTTACCTGAAATCAAGAAGCCGATCGTTCTACCGGAGGTCAAGAAACCAGAGATCCTGCCAGAAGTAAAGAAACCGGATGTCATGCCGGATTTTAAAAAGCCCGTAATCATGCCTGATTTCAAGCCGGAATTTAAACCTGAATTCAAACCTGAATTCAAACCAGAGTACAACCCGCCATATAAACCAATAGAGCCGGAGTTTATGTACCCTGTCAAAACCATGCCGTTACCTCACCCAATCCATCCCATGGCCGAACCATGTCCGCCTTTTGCGGAGATGCCACTTCATATGATGCCGCATCCGTGTCCGGAATTTCCTTTTAAAGAAGCGCCTGCATTTATGATGCCTCCATACGGCGGGTTTCATGAAGGACCATGTGGTTGCCATGAACCTAAACATTGGCATGGTGCCGATTACGGCACAGCCGTCCATCCGTACCACCATATACCGCAGGAAGCGATGCCTGTTTCCTACAATGAAGGCTGGGGAAATGTAGTTTCAGGATATCCGGGTGTTTCTGAACAGCCCATGAGCTTGGAATATTCCCAGTTCTCGATCACGGAATCCTATACAGGGAATATGGGTTCCGATTACCATCCATATCCTGAGCATCATCATACAGCGGCGACATACGGTTATGTTCCATCTCCTTGCGGGTGCCACGGGGGAGAAGTGAGCCCGCACTATAACATGCCGCAGCACGGGCATTATCAGTATGCACCAGACATGGCGGTACCGTATCAACCTTGGCAGGGTGGAATGGAATACAATGCTGGGGCATACGGCTATCCGTCCGCACACATGGGAACTCAAGGAGCATATCCTCCATTTGTAAATCCATATGAACAAAACTGGAATGATCGGCAAAATGACCAGCAGTTCGATTCGGCATTCAATCCGTCGGCTTCATTCGAAGTGAAGCAATCCAATATGTCGGTCAGCAGTGAAGCTGAGAACGATACGGAACCATCCGCATCCAGAGATACCACCATTGAAGAGAATGCCAAGGAGCGGGCCAAAGTCCATCGTCAGCAAGCTAATAAAACAAGAACCGCAGCCAAGAAATCACGCAAGCCTCAAGCCTCACCAAAAGGCAAGCGCCACAATCCCTGGATCAAGGGTTAAGACATCATCAATGAAAGCCTGGTTATAGCTAAACAAAAAGGGACCTCATCTTGGTCCCTTTTGTATGCTCGCCTGACATACTGTCTATGAATCTACTGTAATGTAATACTGCTAACCGCCATTAATAAAAGAAATACCATTTGGAAGAAATTATGTATTGCTATCGAATCGAAAAATATGATACATTATAAATCCAGTCGCGATAAGCAAGATGCGATGGGATAGAGGTAAACCGAAAGTATTGAGAACTTAAGAAGAACTTAAAAAAACTTTCTAAAAAAACCTCTTGCATTATCGAAACAAACATGATATATTATAAGAGTTGCTGGCGCGAACGAGATTCGCCGGTAATGAAGAAGTTGATCTTTGAAAACTGAACAACGAGTGAGTAAAACGAACCACTTTGGTGGGACGTTGAAATAGAGAATTGAACAAATTCTCGTCAGTTAAGAAATGAGCAAGTCAAACTTTATTGGAGAGTTTGATCCTGGCTCAGGACGAACGCTGGCGGCGTGCCTAATACATGCAAGTCGAGCGGACTTGATGGAGTGCTTGCACTCCTGAAGGTTAGCGGCGGACGGGTGAGTAACACGTAGGCAACCTGCCCTCAAGACTGGGATAACTACCGGAAACGGTAGCTAATACCGGATAATTTATTTCACAGCATTGTGGAATAATGAAAGACGGAGCAATCTGTCACTTGGGGATGGGCCTGCGGCGCATTAGCTAGTTGGTGGGGTAACGGCTCACCAAGGCGACGATGCGTAGCCGACCTGAGAGGGTGAACGGCCACACTGGGACTGAGACACGGCCCAGACTCCTACGGGAGGCAGCAGTAGGGAATCTTCCGCAATGGGCGAAAGCCTGACGGAGC
>NZ_MKZM01000011.1:0-670829 GCF_002803325.1 Paenibacillus sp. GM2FR
GCTCCGTCAGGCTTTCGCCCATTGCGGAAGATTCCCTACTGCTGCCTCCCGTAGGAGTCTGGGCCGTGTCTCAGTCCCAGTGTGGCCGTTCACCCTCTCAGGTCGGCTACGCATCGTCGCCTTGGTGAGCCATTACCCCACCAACTAGCTAATGCGCCGCAGGCCCATCCCCAAGTGACAGATTGCTCCGTCTTTCATTATTCCACAATGCTGTGAAATAAATTATCCGGTATTAGCTACCGTTTCCGGTAGTTATCCCAGTCTTGAGGGCAGGTTGCCTACGTGTTACTCACCCGTCCGCCGCTAACCTTCAGGAGTGCAAGCACTCCATCAAGTCCGCTCGACTTGCATGTATTAGGCACGCCGCCAGCGTTCGTCCTGAGCCAGGATCAAACTCTCCAATAAAGTTTGACTTGCTCATTTCAAAGCTAACGTATTAACGTTTGCTTGTGTTACATTGACGTGATCCATTTGTTCAGTTTTCAAGGAACTTGTTGGCTGCTTTGCCGATCATTTTCAATCAGCAGCGCAGGATTATATCTTATCAAGTAATTAACTTGATGTCAACACTTTTTTTCGACGCCGTTCGACAAGCTTCAGAAGCTTTCGTCAAAAGCGACAGTTAGTAATATACCATGATACAAAAGATATAGCAAGCATTTTTAAAAGAAAATATGTAAAGTTTCGCATAACATCGATCCTATCATGATTTATATCTTATAGAGATCGATATTTAACCCAGTCTGTAGGCAGCCTTGCTATGAATGTGCTTAATCATAGACCTCAAATTTCTGAAGTATCATCTCGAAATGTAATTGATTTCCTATAGAAAAGGTTTTAAGGTTAGTTCATCGCTTTTTAACAGACCGACCATATCTATAAGAAAGGAGTTCGCCGAATGGCAGACAAAGGCATCGCTCTCCAGAAGCCAAAAGAGACCCCAAGTCCTGCGCACGGAGAGGCACATCAGGCCACCGTATATAAAATTCTGATCGCCATCAGTTTCGTGCATTTGTTTAATGATTCAATTCAGTCCGTGATTCCTGCAATATTTCCTATATTAAAGGATAATCTGCTGCTTACCTTTACGCAGATCGGTTGGATCTCCTTCGCTATTAATTTTACTTCATCCATTATCCAGCCAGTTATCGGGTACGCCGCGGATCGAAGGCCGACACCGATTCTGCTTCCGATCGGTATGTGTTTCACGTTTGCAGGTGTATTCATTCTTGCATATGCACATACATACATCCTGGTTCTGTTCGCCGTCGTTCTGATCGGATTAGGCTCTGCGACCTTCCACCCTGAGGGAATGCGGGTCGCACATATGGCTGCAGGCATGCGAAAAGGGTTATCCCAATCCATCTTTCAAGTAGGTGGCAATGCCGGACAGTCACTTGCCCCGCTTTTGACACGATACATTTTCGTACCGTTCGGACAGTTTGGCGCGATCGGTTTCACCTTCGTTGCCGCGGCTGGTATCCTCGTGCAATCCTATGTTGCCCATTGGTACCACGGCATGCTGAAAGCTGGTTACACGTTTAAAAAGAAAACTGCCGGACGCATGCTCGATCCCGCTCGCCGGAAAAGCGTACGTAATGCAACGCTGGTTCTCGTCATTCTCGTGTTTATCCGCTCCTGGTATGGCGCAGCCATCAGCAGCTATTATGCCTTCTACCTCATGGATGCATATAAGATCACGATTGATAATGCTCAGATCTATATTTTTCTGTTTCTAGCTTCCGGAGCTGTAGGCACCTTCTTCGGCGGTCCGCTGGCCGACCGCTTTGGCCGCCGCAATATGATCATGCTCTCCATGATCGGCACGGCACCCATTGCGTTGATTCTGCCGTTCGCCTCCCCGTTCTGGGCGGCTGTATTGCTGCTGATCGGCGGTTTTGTCCTATTGAGCAGTTTCTCGGTCACCGTTGTGTATGCCCAAATGCTGCATCCGGGCAATATCGGTACAGTATCCGGGCTGATCACCGGGTTTGCTTTTGGCATGGGTGGGGTCGGTTCGCTTGTGCTCGGTAATCTCGGAGATGCTTGGGGAATCGGCAATGTTATGATCGCCATCGGCTTCTTGCCGCTGCTTGGTCTGCTTGCCCTGCTTCTTCCCGGTGATGACAAGCTGGACCAGTGGTCGAAGGAATAGTCGTACTATGGAAAAAGACACTCATCGGGCTGCACAATGGTGCGTTGGTGAGTGTCTTTTTATTTCATTTTTTTGACGAGTTTTATGAACCAGTATAGGAATATCCATGGGAGCACGTACTTCGTCAGCCACTCGAAGCTCATGCGAATCATTCCAGCAGCATCCTCAGCCGCGATATCCCCGAGCACCGTAACCATAATAAAAAATAGAACTATTCCAATGGTTACATAGAACACTGTATTATATTTCATTCCCTTCCTCCTTTCATCCGACTTCACACGCTACCGAAATATTACATATCACGGGATGTATAATCAACATTTTTGTTGACGGTTCCAATAAACGAGGGCCAACTTTAAAAGGAGCAACGATGTTAACATTGTAATACTTGTATCAAAGCGAGCGCCAGTAAAAAGAGGAGATGTCCCGTCAATTCGCATGACATGGAGCAGCTCCTCTTTTGCTTAACCACGATTGTATTCTAGATGAATCTGTTTAGGCTTTCATCAGATTTTGTTCAGATAATCCAGCAAACGGTACACAATCACGGATATCTGAGCCCGAGTGGAAGTCTCACCAGGCGCAAAGCGGTTGCCGTTCACTCCCTTCACCAGACCTTGGTTTACAGCAAAGGCTACGGCAGCACGTGCATCCTCCGAAATTAGATTCGTATCGTTGAATGACAATGAGCCTGCGTTGGAGTCAATCTTCAACGCTTCCGCGATCATGACCACCATATCCTCACGGGTCAGCGGATTCTTCGCCCCCGCTTCTTTGCTGCGTGTTTCCCAATCGATACCTGTCTCGAAAATACGATCAAGCAGCGTCGCAAATTCGGCACGAGTCACCGCATTGTTCGGAGAAAACCGGCCTGCACCTGTGCCGTTCGTGATATGCTGCGAGGCAGCAACCTCGATCTCATCCTTAGCCCAGTGGCCGACAATGTCGTTAAAGGCCACGTTATTCTCGGCAGCCACGTAAGATCCCGGTCCGTTAATGCGGAACGTGATCGATCCCCGCGCAGCCGATTGCAGCAATCCTGCGGATTGCAGGTCTTCTTTTTCCGACTGCACATAGGCACCAACCTTACGTGCATCCTTCACTTTTGCCGGGTCATAGTTCAATGTCAGCAGAAGTGGGTGTTTGAACTTGTCTGCATGTTTCACCGTAACGATCGAAGAAACAGCGTTTAAAGTATTTCCGGATCCCGCTTTGCTTGCAGCTACAGAAACCGCTAAGCTGAATCCGCTGCTCGTTGTGAAATCATCCAAGGCATCGGCAGGCACCGTCAGGGTAAATCCGTTACCCGTAATAACAAGTGGTTTGCCGGATGCTTTCAGTTTATCCACGGCAGTCTTGCCGAGAGTAAAGGCTACCTCGCTATATTTGCTGAAATCCAGCTTCGATACGTCCAGCTTCACTTCTTTGCTGTCACCAGTAATTCCTGCAGTAATCGCTGCTTCCGACAAGGCTGCCGTTGCAGACTCTGTGCCATCCGCATTTTTCTTGGTGGTTACTTTGGCATCCCCCGATACTTCAGGAGCCGGAGTGGACGGAGTTCCTGTAGAACCGCCACCGGAGGACGAGCCTCCACCGCCGCCGGATCCGCCACCTGGGTTACCGGGATCAGGGGTGCCTGGTCCAGGCGCGCCCGTCAGCTGCAGGTCAACCGTCGCTTTTCCTTCAAGACCTTGACGGTCTTTGACGGAAAGCTCAACGGTATAGTTGCCTGAAGATAATCCGTCTAAGGCAATGTTAAATCCACCATCCTGCTCGACATCGAAACTACCTTGCTTGGCAACGGTTTTGTTAGCTCTTTTAATGACATAACTGGCATCCAGCCATTCGCTAACGTCAAAATCAATGGCCCATTCATCCCACATCGCTGGAGCAGCCGTTACATAGAGGTCATCGACCGTTCCGGATAATGCAGGATGGCTCTTGCCGGAAATTTTAACATCAAGCTCGGTATTGATCTCAGGTGCCGCTCTCTTCACGAAGAAAGGAATCGTCGCATAATCCGAGTGGACTAAGAGATCGGTATCCAGGGATAAAAGCTCGATCGAATACAATCCGTCCTGAACCTCTACCTCTTTCTCGGTCTCATAATCGGCATATTTCCCGTTCCAGCCGATCGTAAATGAGGTGTTGGCATCAAAATAGGCTTCTGCACCAAATATTTGGCCAATAATACCGTCGCCGTCAACACCCGCTCCTGGATTAAGACTGTCATACAAGTCCACGATGACAATCTGCATCGGATTGTAAAATTCGAAAGCCAGGTTGAGCTTGCCCAATTCACCCGTCTCGGTTAACGGAACATGCGGTAAGTAGTTTTCGGTATCACTGTAGGCTTTCGTATACTTCACGCCGGTGATCTCAAGATTAAAGTACGCAACATACGGAACCGAATAAGTATGGGTACCATTCGTAAAGGTAATATAGCCTTGCTGTTCCGATACGCCCTCTATCCCTTCCGGCACTTGGAGAGTTACCGTGAGTTCTTCTTGACCGTTGAGGGTAAAGGTGCTTTTATCCGTTTCAACACTTACCCCCGGCGTGACCTGCGTGTTATTGATTTGCACATTAAAAGTCCCGCCCGCATTTCCAATACTCTCTACTTTTATTTTTTTCTGAACGGTCTTAGCAGCTTTTCCGGTAAAATTACCAAAATTAATGCTTCCAGTAATGTTCTCCTTATGGTTAGCTGATCCATTCTCCTGATACGAAGTCTTGTCCAGGACCTTCACCAGAGCCTCTGCCTGGATGGTATGGAGTGCTTGTACGCGCCCGGCTCCTTGATCCGTTACACCGTAAGACTCGGTATTCAGTACTTTGGCGATGTTCATCAGTGCGACTTTGACATCGAATGGAGTCCAATCGTTATGTTTCTCCAAAATGAGAGCCGCAAGCCCGGCCACATGCGGGGATGCCATACTGGTACCCGTAAAGCGATCATAGGATTGGCTGTAATCTGCATCTGCAATGTCTTTCCCGTAGGCCGGAACGGATGACAAAATGCTCGTTCCCGGTGCTACAACGTCTGGCTTAATGTCCAGCGTCTTTTTAGCCGGGCCACGCGAGCTGGAATCATTCATTTCATCGCCGGCGGTTCGGTTTTTAATAAAATCCGTAAAATTCACTTTCAGATCCGGGTTGGCATCGAGCAGCGACTTGATATAATCGCCGTCTTCTTTGCTCATACTAAAGGTTGGGATGAAGGCAAAGCTGTCCCCAAGTAAAACACCAATTGGCCCAGGGTTCTGATTGAATACAATGACGCCCGTCGCGCCTGCTGCCTTCGCATTGGCGATTTTATCGACAAAGGCGAGCTCGCCGCGTTTAATCAAAGCGATTTTGCCCGTAACGTCTTTATCTGCGAAATCCTCGGGTTTGCCCAGATCGGCATAAACCAGTTCAAAATCTCCATCCAGAGCGACTTCTGGATCCTCTGCGAGATTCCAAGCCATTAATTCAAGCTTATACGTAGCATCTACCACCGTAACCGGAGCGTTAACGTCTGCCGGAGGCACCTCTTCATCCTCGATAGATTCAACAGGGACTTCATCAGTGACCGGCCCCTCTTCTGGGCCATCACCCGATTGAACTGGCGTGGCATCCTGCTCCGTATCAACGGAAGGCGTAGTCTCATCGATTGGTGATGCAACTTCACTCGATGTTGGCCCAACTGCTTCGTCTGCCTGTGCTCCTACATCCGTCTGCACTTCAGGTGTAACGGGCTGTTTTGGCTCAGCTCCAAGCTCCAACGGACCCTCATTGTTATCAATTGGCTCAACCGGCAATTCCGCATCCGTGAAAAAGTGCGATGTTGCCGCCATTTCGTCACTTGGACCCGTTGAGTTTCCTACCGTAATCGGAAAAGCCGCTGCCCCTGGCGATCCAACCGTCCAGCGGTTAGGCCCTGAATTGCCGCTTGCAACGACTGGCGTGACACCAGCCAGCGCAGCATTATTGAGTGCTACGGACGTAACATAGTCCGGATCATTGCGTGAATTGCCCAGCGAGAGGTTAATTATATCCATTCCGTCCTGAACGGAACGGTCAATACCACCCAGTACCCAGCTGGAATAGCCGCTTCCGTATGGCCCAAGAACACGGTAAGCATAGATATCCGCTTCCGGCGCAATGCCCACGACTCCATATTCGCCAGCATCGCGGGCTCCGATGGTACCCGCTACATGCGTTCCGTGATCTGTCCAATACGTACTTCCCCTGTCATCGACCTGTGGGGGATCGGAAGGATCATTCTCCCAGTCGAGCGGAGTCGTCTCATAGGGATCGTTATCATTGTCGACGAAGTCATATCCGCCCTTATAAGCATCCTTCAAAACAGGGTGTACGTAATCAATACCCGTATCGATAACGCCTACTTTAATGCCTTTACCTGTATAACCGAGATCCCATACTTCCGGAGCACCGATGAACGGCCCCGTATCCTTCATGTATGGATTCACTTCGCCCTTCGGTCCAACCGTTACCTCCAGATCGGGATATACGCCTAGAACGCCAGGGAGATCAAGCAGCGATTCAATCTTGCTGCCGTCAATCTCCATGGACACCCCGTTGAATGCGTAACTATATTGCTCCGAAATTTCGTGCGTTATATTCTTCGTGCTCAGGCTGCGTATAAAAGTCTGCTGCTCCAATTGCACCTGTGCCTCAACCTTCGCCTCTGCGGAAGAACTAAAGGATTGACCCTGAATAGAGGAAAGTCCTTTGGCTAAGGCCACTGGCTCAGTAGACAGCTCTACAATGACTCTTGTAGGACCCCCGGCAGATTTCTGCAGGCTTTGTTCAAGCACCGGAAACTCCGCAAGCTTAGCTCGCTGTTTCAGAATATCCCTTATCTGCCTAGCTTCATCGGCACTGAGCTGATTGTCCAGCTCGACTTGCCGTTCTGACGGAGCGGCCCCAGCCGCTGGTGCAACGAGTGATAGCGTTAATAAAAAACTTAGTAGTGCGGACCATAACTTTTTACTCAAGGCTTTGCCCCTCCCATAAGATAGATTTCCCAATCACATTAGGGTCTGGGATGTCATCAGCATATCTGTGCTGCCTTTCGATGGTATCCACTCCTTTCGGCATTAGACTGACCCGTGGTAAATTATTCTAGATTCTAAAATTAGATTCCTCCATCCTTTTCTGTATGTTTTTGTTAAGTTCAGTCGAATGTATAGGAGGTTTTGACGAATGCCAGGAAACGTCATAGATTCAAGGGAATTAAGGCTTACATAGAAAGTAAGGGAGGAGAAAGGAAATCGAGGAAAAAGAAAAACCGAGGCTATGAAATAGCCTCGGTTTTTAAGGGGTCCAACTGATTCTGCAAGATATATCCAGATTGTATTATGATTCGTCTAGCAACCGTACGAACTCTTCCTCATCTTCCAGGATGTCGATGCCGAGCTGCTGGGCTTTAGCCAGCTTGCTGCCGGCTTTTTCGCCTGCAATGAGGAGGTCCGTTTTCTTGGACACGCTACCGGTGACTTTGGCGCCGAGCGCTTCCAAGCGTTCGGTTGCCTCTTCGCGGGTCAGCAGATGGAGGGTGCCTGTCAACACAACCGTTTTACCGCTGAAATAGGAATCGGTGCTGACCGGCGTCGGTGCCTCCGGCGCTTTCGCTTGGACACCCAGTGAGAGCATCTTCTGAATGCTCGCTTGGGCAAACGGGTCCGCGAAGTATCCAGCAATGCTTTCGGCCACGATGCCGCCCACATCCGGCAGCTCGACCAATTCTTCTGCGGTCGCAGCCATCACGCGGTGCAGATCACGGTAGTGATCGGCCAGCATTTTGGTTGTGGATTTACCGGTATTCGGAATCCCCAGTGCGAAGAGGAACGATGCAAGATCCCGCTCCTTGCTCTTCTCGATAGCATCCAGCAGGTTCTGGGCTTTTTTCTCCCCAAAGCGCTCCAGCTTCAGCAAACTGTCAAAAGAAAGCGTGTAAAGATCAGCCGGTTCTCTCACGCCCAGTTCGTCGTATAACTGGATCGCGGTTTTATCGCTGAACGTCTCAATGTCCATGGCATCCCTGGAAGCAAAATGCGTGATCCGGGCCACGATTTGCGGCTTGCACCCCGTTTTGTTGTTGCAGAAGAGGTGGGCGCCGCGCTGTTCCAGCGGGAAGCCGCAGGATGGACATTGTTCCGGATACAGGATCTCTTCGCCATCCTGCTCCTCCGTTACTTTGCCAAGGATCTCGGGAATAACGTCATTCGAACGGCGAATGAAGACCCGTGAGCCGAGCGCGAACTTGAGGTTCTTGCGCTCAATATCCCCGATATTGTTCAGCGTACAATTTTGCACGGTAACTCCGGCAAGCTCAACAGGCTCTACACGCGCCAGTGGCGTGATTTTTCCGGTCCGTCCCACATTCCAGGTTACCGACTGCAGCACGGTTGTTGTTTCTTCCGCTTCGAATTTATAAGCAACTGCCCAGCGCGGGAACTTGTCGGTATATCCAAGAACTTCGCGGATGCGGAAATCTGTAACCTTCACCACCGCTCCGTCGATGAGATAATCGAGCTCGGAACGGCGTTTCTCAATATCCGCCAGTTGCTCCATCACATCATCAAACTGCTCAAAATAGAAAATGTATGGATTGACCTTGAGCCGGTTCTCGCGTAGGAAATCCATCATCTCCTTGTGATCAGCAAAGGTGATTCCATCCGAATAACCTACATTATAGAAGTAAGCGTTCAGTTTACGCTCGGCCGTTACCTTTGGATTTAGATTGCGGAGCGCCCCTGCGGCGGCATTGCGCGCGTTTTTGAGCGGCTCTGCCGCGGTTTGGTTGTATTGTTCCAGCACGGACAGGTTCATGATGCCTTCGCCCTGTACTTCAATCGTACCTTCCGTGTACGGGATCGTCATCGGCACCGACTTGATGGTTTTCACCTGAGCCAAAATGCCTTCGCCAACCGCACCGTTGCCCCGTGTCGACGCCTGAACCAGCTTGCCGTCCTGATAGGTCAGATTCAGTGTCAGCCCGTCAAACTTCAGTTCCAGTGCATAACAAGGATTCGGCAGTGGATTGCCGGGATTCTTCGTATTGTAGTCATTGACCAGCCTGACGACGCGATCATGCCAGGTACGGAGCTGCTCGATGTTCTGAGCCTTATCAAGGCTCCATAACGGAGCCAAATGGCGGTGCGGGGCAAAACCCTTCAGAATCTCCCCGCCCACCCGCTGGGTCGGAGAATCCGGAAACGTCACTCCGGTCTCGGCCTCCAACGCTACCAGCTGGTCGTACAGGGCATCATACTCCTTGTCGCTTACAAGCGGCTGATCCAGCGTGTAGTAATGGTAATTGTAATTGTTTAGCTCCGCAATGAGCTTCTCCATCTTTTCCTTGAAATCCATGCAGGGGCAATCCTCCTTCAATAATATAAGGCCATAATAGGTTGCGTTAAGATTTTCTGCCTATCATCACGTGCGATTCGGATCGTTCTTCCGTTGATGCCGATTCTCCTAGTTGTATCCTTATTCCACTTTCGTAATCGGCGCAAAGCCGGCAAGCAGGCGTTTCACGCCCACAGGCGCCGGGAATGCTATCTGCAATTCCATGTCGTTGCCGCTGCCTTTTACCGCTACGATTGTACCGGTTCCCCATTTGCCATGGGCTACTTTGTCGCCGGCTTTAAATTCCCCGCTGCCGGAAGCGGCCGCTGGACGGGATGCAGCACCGGTTGTCATCGTCACCCGGCTCTTCGGTGCGGCTTGCGCGGATGCCGTCGAACCGCTGAGGGAGAGGTCCACGCTGCGGCTTCCTCCAAAGTTGCTGCCTCCACCGCCGCCGAAGCCGCGTCCTGCATAAGATCCGCCCACATTGCCCCCGCTACCACGGCGGTATCGGTCATGCGCCATCTGAGTGTCTTCCTTCAGCTCTTCCGGGATTTCCTCCAGGAAGCGTGAAGGCGGGTTCGCCGTCGTGCGGCCAAATAGCGTACGCATGCGTGCACAGGACAGGAACAACTGCTTCTCTGCTCGCGTGATCCCTACATAAGCAAGCCGGCGCTCCTCTTCCAGTTCTTCGTTATCCATAGAGGCACGGCTGTGTGGGAATACCCCTTCCTCCATGCCGATAATGAACACCACTGGAAACTCCAGACCTTTGGCACTGTGCATCGTCATGAGTACGACAGCGTCGTCGCGGTCTTCTTCGTCATCGTTCATCGAATCGATGTCCGCGATCAGCGCAAGATCTGTAAGGAAGGAAATGAGGGATTTATCCTCGTTATTCTTTTCAAACTCTTGCGTCACCGACAGGAACTCGTCGATGTTCTCAAGACGGGATCTGGATTCGATTGTATTCTCGTTTTGCAGTTCGAGGCGGTACTCGGACATCTCGAGTATTTTTTCCGTAAGCTCAGTGACCGACAGAAACTCGACCATTCGGCTGAGCGCGGCAATCATGTCGTAGAAGCCGACCAGCGCGTTGCGCGTCCGTCCGGCAAAACCGAGGTCGTCTACGATTTCCAGCACGCGGAAGATCGAGATGCCCCGCTCTGCGGCTGCAGCCGCCAGTTTCGCGACGGTGGTGTCGCCGATGCTTCTTTTTGGCACATTAATGATCCGCGTCAAGCTGATATCGTCGTCCGGATTGGAAATCAGGCGAAGATAAGCAAGCATGTCCTTGATCTCTTTACGATCATAGAACTTGATGCCCCCGACGATCTGGTACGGGATATCCGACTTGATCAGAATTTCCTCAATGACCCGGGACTGGGCGTTGGTCCGGTACAGAATCGCATGATCCTGATAGCTCTTGCCGTCCTTGATGTTCTTGCTAATTTCCGAGGTCACAAAATACCCCTCATCATGCTCCGTATCCCCACGGAACACTTTAATCTTCGGTCCTTCACCTTGCTCGGTCCACAGATTCTTCGGCTTGCGGCCTGTATTCAGGCCAATGACATTGTTGGCAGCGTTCAAAATATTCGCTGTAGAACGGTAATTCTGCTCCAGCAGAATCGTCCGCGCCTCGGGATAATCCTGCTCAAAATTCAGGATGTTCGTGATATCCGCGCCACGCCAGCGGTAGATCGACTGGTCGCTGTCACCGACAACGCAGATACGGTGATGGCTGTCCGCCAGCATGCGACAGAGCATGTACTGCGCCCGGTTGGTATCCTGGTATTCGTCCACGTGGACATACTGGAATTTGCGCTGGTAGAAATCGAGAACCTCCGGCACTTCCTTAAACAGCTGAATCGTGGTCATGATCAAATCGTCGAAATCAAGCGAATTGTTACTCTTTAAGCGTTTCTGGTATTCGGTGTAGACCTTGGCTACAAGAGATTCAAAATAGTCTCCGGCTTTCTGTTCATACTGCTGCGGGGAGATCAGCTCATTCTTGGCGGCGCTCATGGCGGCTTGAATCGCCTTCGGCTCGAATTTCTTCGGATCGATGTTGTGCTGCTTCATCACGTTCCGAATAACGGACAGCTGATCGGTCGAATCCAAAATACTGAAATTCGAGGTAAAGCCGATCCGTTCAATGTCTTTACGCAAAATCCGCACGCACATCGAGTGGAACGTTGATACCCAGATGTCCTGGCCTTCCCGGCCAACCAGTTTGGATACCCGCTCCTGCATCTCGCGGGCTGCTTTATTCGTAAAGGTAATCGCAAGGATGCTCCATGGTGCGGCTTTGCGCGTGGCGATCAGGTACGCGATCCGGTGCGTCAGCACCCGCGTCTTGCCGGAGCCGGCGCCCGCCATAATGAGCAGCGGTCCGTCGGTTGCTTCAACGGCTTGACGCTGCTGTGGATTCAGACGTCTGACGGCGTCGTGTATATCAATGGAATGCATAGTGTTGCCTCCTAATAGGTGTAGATTTGATAAGGGAGAAACTTGGGTAAAGGTGAAAAGATGAAAAATGGTTCTGGTCTGGCAGATCAATTACATTAAAGAGAATGGATAGGGTATAGTTTGCTGCGTGTCTAAGACACTCTGATTTCTGCGCTGCTTAGCTTAATGAATTACAATATTTAAATGAAATAAATACATGCTTATCCGTCACAAGACAGATGGAAAAGACACACTAATTATAGACCCTAAGGTTACCGTAACGCGTCTCTATTTTTTTGCAGATGGAATACAGAAACCACTCAGCCCTTCACGGCCTTGACCGTTTCGAGCGCCTGCACCAGATGTTCGTACACCACGTTGCCCACAACGATCGTATCACTGATAGCTGCAGCCTCCTGTGCCTGCTCGGCATTGGTTATTCCGCCACCGTAGAACAAACGGGCATTATCCAGCGATCTTCGAACCGTACGGACAGTTTCCATATCCCCGAACGTGCCGCTATATTCCAGGTACACAACTGGCAGATTCATCAGCTTGTCCGCGATCTGTGCATAAGCAGCGGCAGCACTCGCTTCAATCGAAGTCTCTGCTCCGGTCAGCTTCGCCACCGCGGCATTCTCGTTCAATACGATATAACCTTCGGTCACAACGAGATCCCACGGGATCATATACCCGTAGCGTTCGATTCCTTCGCGATGCCGGCCCATGATCCAGGTCGGATCCTGCGTATTCATGACCATCGGGACCATATATAGATCAAATCCGGGTACAACGGCTTCCAGATCGGATACTTCCTGCACGCACGGCAGCTCGTAACGTCGAACTCGGGACAGCAGGTCCACGGTATTTTCATAAGTGACTCCGGTTGAGCCTCCGATCATGATGGCATCGGTTCCTGACAAACATACCGCATCAAGGGTCTCGTCATCGATCTCCTTGTCGGGATCCAGCTTAAACACATGCCTCCAGGATTGTATCATCTCTTTCAAGCGTCATTCCTCCACGTTCACGGGTTACTATTATACTAAAATAAGTCTATGCTAGCACGGTAAGCAAGTCAATTTATGTTCGCATAAAATACGAACATTTTTTTGGTAATTGTCATTTATCCGTTCAGTCGATATCCGAACCGGGCCGCTGGAAAGGAATTTGGGCGGGTACTTAGCTAAGAAAAACGTCTTCCGACATACAATTCCAGACCGCATTTAGATGATGATTTTCTTGTGATACCAGATAGGCTAAGCTTCGAAGATTAGACTTTCTGATATCATAAAAAAGCCCGCGTCTCTTTGGGAGACAACGGACTCCAATATTCAGCATCACTATATATGAAATTAGCCTTTTCAATTGACGGGCGATGCAACATGGGGGAAAACCATGAAAAGCACCCTCTATGCGAGTCACTTTTTAATGGTATATCTCAAACTGTTCTGCTCCAGCTCCGGCTCTGTCAGCAGATCCGAGTAAACGCCGTACACGCCCCATTTTTCATAATTGTTCACGGTGTTCGTGTCATTGATGGTGTGGACATAGGTCACGGCACCCGCTTGCCTCAGCTTCGCTACAAAATTCGGACTTACCTTGTACTCCGGCATGGTAACGGCGTCAATGCTGTTTTCCTGCACGAAAGCCGTGATCTCGGCGGGTGAATCCTGCGTGGCATACAGCGTATAGATAATAGACTCAAACGGATAGATATCCTGAACCATATCAAGCATCGGCTCATTGTAAATTTGGACGACGACCCGATCCAGAAGTTTCAGATCCCGTTCATTAGCGGTACTTACAATCTCCGTGAACAGGTGCTGAATATCCTGATCCTCCTGCTCCTTCGTATCCGTCACGATATAGATATCGGGATGACGCTCCATCATATCCATAATTCCCTCAATATCCATCGGCTGATATTGTTCCAAAATCGGCGTATTAATGAATTCCTCATGGCTCAGGCGGGCCGCCTGCTTATCCTCGGGGAGTTTCTCCTTCTGACCCAGCTGCTGGGTCATGCTCTCCGTCCACTCGTGCCTGGCTACGACTTTGCGATCCTCCGTCAGCATCAAATCAATCTCGAATACCCTGGTGCCTTGCTCGTAGTTAACGACCATGGCTTCGTAGGCGTTCGTGTAGGGCTGTTCCCCGATGCTTCCCATGGCATGGGCGATCAGGCGATAGGCTGCAAATCCTTGCGGCGCTTCTTCTTCCAACTCCAGATGAGTCAGAAGCAGTATCATAATGGCGGAAAATAATAGAAGGACAGCTGCGATCCGTTTCATGGTATCCCCACCCTTTGTTTCGTTCAATGCTGTTGCTAGGTAAATACCCGGTTGAAGGGTGGGCAAAACAAATAACCGCCACTTGGGGGCTGCCAAGTGACGGAATGACTTATATAAATACTGCTGCTGATCACTAGCTCTTGGTCTTCAAAAGATGAATATACCATTTCAAACCCGCATTGTGGTTAAACACGCTGACTTTATCCACGACATCAAATAATCCGCAGCTTTCAATCTCGCCAATCTTATGTTCTACCATGAGATAATCAGGATCTTGGGTGTTCTTATGAGAATATAGGGAAGAGATGATGACGCCATCCGGTGTCAGGTAACGAGCATATTCTAACAGCTTGCTTGGGGTATTGGGCACATACTGCAACGATTCATTAAAAACGATGACGTCGTAGCGTTTATGCGGAACATAGTGATTGATGTCTGCGTTCTGGAATTGGTCCCTTGATGTTTTGCCGGATGCGATTCTGATTGCTTCCTCGGACAGGTCAACACCTGTGTAATTCGACTTTTCATTGTCTAACAGCATTTCAAACAATAGGCCGGCTCCGCATCCCATATCCAGAATGCCCTCGTCACCGTTAAACTTTCTGATGTAACCGTACACGACCGAGTATCTGGCATATTCCGTGATGTCCGATAAATAATCCCACATGCGGGATCTGTACTCTTCGTCCCATTGCTCTTGGCTGCTTTCGATGAAATCCTGGACCTTGGCGTTTTCCATATTGATTCCTCCCATAAAATGCTTATTGGATGTGATCCTCCTGATAGGCAAATGAAGCGGCAAATGAAAACACGATCATTTCGAAAACATTAGAAATCCCCGTAACACTGAGATTGGAGCATCATAACTAATCTGCGACTCTACGTAATGGATAATCTAGCAATGCATCGATGAGTCCACTATTTCATTATAATAGTATTACAGTTATATTTTGTAAATCATTCCAGACTACTATTGTCCGCTGTGTTGTACATGCATGTTTAAGTGAGAGGAATGAATCGAATGTCCGAAGTTTTTCTCGGCTATATCACAGACTTACAGGAAGCGACAGCATTCGATATCATTATAAGAGGCGTCGGCACTTGGTAAGCATCTTTAGTCGAAATATGCTTCTAGGACAGGTAAATAAAAGACGCCATCCGGCTCATGCCAGAAGACGTCATCATTTAAATTACAATCAATATGCGTTTTTGAATCCGTTGCGGATCGTGCGCAGAATGATTTTGATATCAAACAGAATGGACCAATTCTCGATGTAGAAAATATCGTGCTTGATCCGCTCCTCAATCGAAGTGTCCCCACGCAGGCCGTTGCTCTGCGCCCACCCCGTGATGCCCGGGCGTACGTGGTGTTTCACCATGTACTTCGGAATCTCCTCTTTGAACTGTTCAACGTAATAAGGGCGTTCCGGTCTTGGGCCCACAACGCTCATATGTCCGAACAGGACATTAAAGAACTGCGGCAGCTCATCCAGACTGGTCTTCCGGAGAAACGAGCCGAACTTGGTGCGGCGTGGATCATTCTCCACGGTCCAGCCCGTATCCGGCGCCCCTTCCGGCAGCGGCTTCATCGACCGGAATTTATACATATAAAAGTTCCTGCGGTTCAGCCCGACCCGCTCCTGCTTAAAAATGACGGGTCCCCGGGAGGTTATTCGGATACCGAGGTAAATCCCGATCATCACCGGCAGGGTGAGGATAATCGCCACTAACGAGAATACAATATCAAACGCTCGCTTGAACAGTCGATTTGCTGCTAAATCCAGCGGGATATCACGCACGTTTATCATCGGCATCCCCGCGAAGTTATCAAACACCGGCCGTGCCGGGAGGTAATCGAAAAAGTCCGGGATAATCAGCGTCCGAACACCGGCCTTTTCACATGCGGCGATGATCTCCGGATACTTGTGATGCGCATTTAGCGGAAGTGCTAGTACGACCTCATCGACGAGCTTTTCGTTTAGCACCTTATGTAGATCGCTAACCGAACCGAGAATAGGTTTAAGCCGTCTCGCTTCGATGTCGTCCCACTGCTGGTAATCGTCCAGGAAACCGATGACTTCATACCCCAGCTCCGGGTATTGCTTCAGGTTTTTGAAGAATCTCTTGCCCAGCGTACCTGCACCCACGATGAGCACGAATTGGCGATTGTAGCCTTTTTCCCGAAAATGCTTTAAAGATTTCTTTAAGAAATATCGGTATAGGATAATGAAGGCTACGTTAAGAATCATGTAGATGGCAAGATACCACCGGGAGATATTCACTTCCTTCACGAAGAACATTAAACTCAGGAGGACGAACATCCCAATGAAATGCATCTGGAAAATCTTCATGAACTCGTCAGCAAAGCGTTTTTTCCTCTTCGGTGAGTATAAGGAGATCATGATGCCAACAGACAAGGCTACTGCACCATAAACTAGACTCCACAAAGTATAGGTTTCAAGAGGGAGCGGTTTTTCGTACGGAAACCAGCTGCTCTCAAACTTGATCCACCATGCACACAAAAATGCCAGTTGGATAAAAGCAAAATCGGTAATCATATACAATTTGGTCAAAAAGCCTTGGTTCTGGCGGATCATGATTTCACCTCCACTCCACCTGAAGATTGCGTTATGGTTGCCGGACGAATGGGCTTAAGCCGGTTCATAAGCAAGGATAGGAGCAATTTTAAACCCACGCCTGCATAGACGGCTCCATTAACGAATATGTTGTATTTCTGCCGGTAATGCTTCCGATGAAAAAGTATCATCGCCCGGTGGAACTCATAAATGATCTTGAACGGCCTGCGCCGGGCGCTGCCGCCTTTATAATGGATAATCGTGGTCCGAGGATAATAGTGAATTCCCCATCCCGCCTGCTTGATGCGATAACACCAGTCGATATCTTCCCCGTACATAAAAAACGTCTCGTCCAGCCCGCCTACCTGCTCGATCGTCTCGCGGCGTACCAGCATGAACGCACCAACCAAACAATCCACCGGATACTCGACGTCCGGATTCAAATACCCCAACTGATACTGGTTAAACTCCGGCTTGTTCGGGAACAGCTTGCTGAGCCCAAAAGCATAATAGAAGGACGCTGAAGGCGTCGGGAACCCTCTTTTGCAAGCCTTATCAAGCGAACCGTCCGGGAGGACGATTTTACAGCCGGAAGCACCAATGATCGGATTGTAGTCCATAAAAGCGACCATCGTCTGTATCGTATCCTGCTGGATAATCGTGTCGGAATTTAGCAGCAGCATATATCGCCCTTCCGCCACTTCCATCCCCTGATTGTTGGCTTTGGCAAAGCCGGTATTCTCCGTGTTCTCGATCAACTTGACCTGCGGGAATAACTCCCGAATGGTCTGAACCGACTCGTCCTTCGAGTTGTTATCTATCAAAATGACTTCATATGTATACTCCGTCTCTGATGCAAACACGGATCGCAAACAGTCCACCGTCAGCTGACAAGTATTGTAGTTCACGATTAAAATGCTTAAATCCATTGCATAACGTCTCCTGACAAATATAGTAATCTATCGACATTATAGCATAGTTCATGGGGAAAGAAGGAATATCAGATAATTGATGCTTTAGTTTTTATGAAAGGTGCCCCCTAATATAAGCCAATAATCAAAAAAAGCCTAATCATTAACAGACTAGGCCCTTTTAATTATTCTCATATTCAATCGAGGTATGTCGGATTGCCCTTTACTTCAAGCATAAATCGTTTCAGGGCATCTCTCCAATGAGGTAAGTCAGTTAAACCGTTCGTCCGAATGGACATATTATCAAGAACAGAATTAGTCGGCCTTGGTGCAGGGCGAGGGAATTCTGCAGTTGTGCAAGGAGTTAGTTCGGCTTTCATGGCCAATCCAAGAATCTCTTGATACTCTTCAAAAATCGCCTGGGTGAACTCATACCATGTACATGTTCCCTGATTGGACGCATGATAGATTCCATACTTCTCTGTTAAGGCGAGCTCTAACAAGAAAGAAGCCAAATCCGTTGTGTAGGTGGGTGAACCCTTTTGGTCGTTAACAACCTTTAACAGCGGTTTTTCTTGACCTAGACGGAGCATCGTTTTAACAAAGTTATTCCCTTGCAGTCCGAACACCCATGATGTTCTCACGATAAACCACTTGGAGCAGAGTGTTTGGGTAAGGATTTCGCCGGCTAACTTAGACTTTCCATAAACACTCTGAGGATCAGTCTGGTCGTATTCCACATAGGGCATCTTACCTTGACCGTTAAAAACATAATCCGTGCTAATATAGATCAGTTTGGAGCCTGAAGACTCAGCTGCTGTTGCAAGATTTCGTGTTCCCACGGCATTAATGAGATAGGCCTGATCCATATCAGACTCGGCAGCGTCAACAGCAGTATATGCCGCACAGTGAATGATGCAATCAGGCTTGTTTTCCTTAATGATTTTATGGCATTGAGCCAGGTCAGTGATGTCGAGTTCACTTCTTCCATACCCTAACACATCATGCTTAGAGTCAGTAAATATACGTACAACATCCTTCCCAAGCTGCCCCTGTGCTCCGGTTACAAGCACCCTCATGAATGACCACCCAAACGCTTCCCGTATTGCTTGGTTACATATTCCCTATAAACACCTGACTGAATACGTTGCCACCAATCTTTATTATCCAGATACCACTGAATCGTTTCTTTGATACCCGTCTCGAAATTATGCTTGGGTTTCCAACCAAGTTCATTCATGATTTTCGTTGGATCAATTCCATAACGACGATCATGTCCCGGGCGATCATCTACATAAGAAATCAGAGACTCGGGCTTCCCAAGCTCTTGGAGTATTTTTTGAACGATATGAACATTGGTGCGTTCATTATTTCCGCCTATGTTATACACCTCTCCATTAACGCCTTTGTGTATAACCAGGTCAATAGCACTGCAATGATCTTCAACGTACAACCAATCCCGGATATTCAACCCATCGCCGTAGACAGGTAGCGCTTCATCATTAAGTGCACGGGAGATCATAAGCGGGATTAGCTTTTCTGGAAATTGAAAAGGGCCGTAGTTGTTAGAACAACGTGTAATATTGACCGGGAGTCCAAAGGTCTCGTGATAAGCTCTAACCAGCAGATCTCCTCCTGCTTTACTAGCGGAATATGGACTGTTAGGAGCCAGGGGCGTCTCTTCAGTAAAAAGTCCAGTTTCACCCAGTGACCCATAAACCTCATCGGTTGATACTTGTACAAACTTCGTTACATTATGTTTTTTGGCCGCATCCAACAAAACCTGAGTTCCAAGCACATTAGTGTTCACAAATACTTCTGGCTCTAGAATGCTTCGGTCCACATGAGACTCAGCAGCAAAGTTAACCACAACCTCAATCTGATGCTGCTCAAAAATTTGCTCAACCGCTTCTTTATTCGCGATATCTGCTTTAACAAACGTATAGTTAGCATTATTTTCAACGGATTTGAGGTTCTCCAAATTCCCTGCATAAGTTAAGGCATCCATGTTGATGATCTCATATGTGGGATACTGCTGTAACATGTATATAACAAAATTGCTTCCAATAAATCCAGCACCGCCGGTAACAAGTAGTTTCATTGAAGTCCCCCCTAGTTAAAGTTCAATTCTGCGTTCTTCAGTAACGGGTGGTTTTTATCTTTATCTGAAAGAATCGGATTTGAAGTTGGCCAATCGATCCCTAAAGCCGGATCATTCCATAATATTCCCCTGTCGTGTTCTGGGGAATAAAATTCATCTACTTTATAAAAAACTTGTGTATTTGGAACAAGTGTACAGAATCCATGTGCGAACCCTTTTGGTACCAGTATTTGGCGTTTATTGTACTCGCTAAGAATCACACCAACCCAATTGCCAAAAGTGGGGGAATTTTTGCGAATATCAACAACAACATCGTATATTGCCCCTGAAAGGACACGAACCAATTTGGTTTGTCCTTTAGGGTTTAGCTGATAATGCAACCCTCTCAAGACACCTGCATCGGATGAAAGAGAGTGATTATCCTGAATGAAATAATGATCAATATTATGTTCTTTTAAAACAGCGGTGTTATAGCTCTCCATAAAAAAACCCCTATTATCCCCATGGACTTTT
This sequence comes from Paenibacillus sp. GM2FR, assembly GCF_002803325.1. Classification (NCBI taxonomy): domain Bacteria; kingdom Bacillati; phylum Bacillota; class Bacilli; order Caryophanales; family Paenibacillaceae; genus Paenibacillus; species Paenibacillus sp. GM2FR. The sequence continues at coordinate 20,361 of NZ_MKZM01000011.1, forward strand.
GGTTCAAGCAGGTTAACACCATTTAAAGACATAGAGGTGATAATCATAGTCCCACTCCTCCTAAATTTTTAATTTACCGAATTCCTCTGTAAACACCAAGTCATGAGCTAATTCATTGGCCCTTGCTAAGGAAGCATGTGTACCCGCATCAGTCCACCAACCATTTAGGACATCATAAGTCAGCTCACCTCTAGCAATATATGCATTATTAACATCTGTGATCTCTAATTCACCACGTGCGGAAGGCTTCAATGTTTTGACAATTTCAAATACATGATGATCAAACATATAAATTCCAGTTACTGCATAATTGGATTTTGGATTATTCGGCTTTTCTTCTATGGATACAATGCGGTTACCTTGTATCTCAGGGACGCCAAACCTTCTCGGATCTTCAACTTGTTGAATTAATATCTTAGCACCCTTCTCCTGTTCTCTGAAATTTTCAACAAACTTAGAAAGGTCATCTTCGAAAACATTATCTCCTAGAATAACAACCATTTGATCAACACCAACAAAATTTTCAGCAAGATCCAATGCTTGAGCGATTCCACCTGCTTCATCTTGAACTTTATAAGTAAACGTAACTCCCATCTCTTTGCCACTTCCAAGGAGATTTACAACATCACCCATATGCTCTTTACCAGTCACGACAAGAATATCCTTTATTCCTGCATGTTTAAGTTTAAATATCGAATGAAATATCATTGGATATTTACCTACGGGAAGTAAATGTTTATTGGTAACTTTGGTTAATGGGTAGAGGCGTGAGCCTGTGCCACCTGCTAATATAATTCCTTTCAATGAACTCATCTTCTTTCTTTTTTTATTGCTTAAATAAATTTTCTTCACTAAACTTGTCTCCAAACAGTAAATCATATTCCAACAATTCGTATTTATCCAAAATATCTTCCTTACCTACTTCTACTTCATTTAATAATTCTCCATTACTTTTAATCATTAGGTCTTTGGATAAACCAATGTATTCTTGATTAAGTTCTTGAAGAAAATCATAAAATAGTGGCGGCTGTAAGTTTGCTAGTTGAAAAACTTTAGGAAGAAGAAGAGAAGGACTAATCCCATCTAAGTGTGTATCTATACTTTTACCAAGATTGTTCCATATTAATAATGGAGTACTTTTTAAATATTTTTGTTGTTCAAGCCCTTCATTTTCACCAGAATCCAAATCTTGGTAAACATCCGAACCTAAATTCGGTAAATGATCACCAAAAAAAACTACAATTGTAGGCTCGTTAATATTATCTATTAAATATTTTAATGCTTCGTCTGCATCTTTTACTCCTTGCGAATATATCTCTAAAACTTCCTTTGTCTTTTCTCTAATTTCACCAGTAATTTCAATTTCTGATGGATACTTAGATTCTTTGTTATAAGCTGAGTGATTTTGCATTGTTATTGCATATATGAATGTAGGCTTTTCGCTTCCATGTATTTCTTCAATTATTCTTTTAGACACTTCAATATCCGCAATATATACTCCCCGTCTCTCAGGATTAACAAAATCGTCTTCACCAATAAATTTATCGAAATTAAAATGCCGGTAAACATTATCCCTATTCCAAAACCATTTTACATAAGAATGTAAAGCGATGGTTTGATAACCGCTCTTTTTCAATACATCGGCTAGAGAAGGATACGGTCTTTTAATGTATTGTTGATAAGGCATTGACCCTTGCGGTAAAAACCGCATGGACAAACCTGTTAGAGCTTCAAACTCAACGTTAGATGTACCGCCTCCAAATTGAGGCGATAACAACCAACCTGTCGTACTACTATCTTTTAAGGAATTATAAAAAGAAAGGGGATTCTCTGAAAAGTCAATATTTTTGGATATTGTTGGATCCCAGAATGCTTCATTCATAATATAAATAATATTAGGAGCCTCTTCCATAGCGTTATATATTGTCGAACTCGTTGGACTATTTATGGAATTGACTATCTGAAGTATGTTTTCTTTATTATAGTTCGCGGGCGGAACAACTATTGCATTAGGAACATTTAATACAAAACCTAACAAGGATCCGTTCTCCTTGTAATTCAGCGTCTGCTCCCAATTAATATTTACAATATTCATTTTGTTTAAGACACTTTTTGATAAAGGGATTTTATCCCATAGGCAGAATGAAATAATTATACAAACTGAGAAAAAGAATACTACTCCCCTTTCTAGAAGGGATATTCTAACAGCTAATACTCGCTTCCTGAATTTAATTGAAGCAATTAATAATACAGCTAAAAAAAGCAGATATATAAAGTTTATTTCTTTATACATACCAGGCAGGAGATTTAAAATTTGTTTGGCAAATATAAAATCCCATGGGAAGAAGGGCTCCTCTAAAAAATTCATTTTATATTTCTGAATTAATCCAAACAATGACATTAACAACTGATATAAACTAAAACCAACAATAAAGTTCGGAATCACAGACACTAATATCAATAGAATTGATATACATAATAAATAATTGATAATAAAAGCCCCAAAGCTATCGCCGATCCATACAAATGTTAAAGTTAAACTGCCTCTGACTATAGATTCTAGGATAATCAGACCAACAAAAGTTCCTAATAATACCGTGAGCATTCTATGGATGCGCTTATTCCTGATTATGTTCATTACTTTATAACTGTTCTCCTAGTGTTTATGATGTTTTCAAAAGTTTCAATCACTTCTTGATCGGATAATTTACTGATATCAATATTGTTACTGGAATATATATAATCATCATCAATGATTAATTTATAATCAAAATAAAATTGCGCCAATGATCTCAACATCAATTGAGGATTATATCTAAATCGGATATACTCTTTTTCCTTTTTATTCCTCTCCTCGTCAAACATAATATGATGATGAATTAATAGAGAGTTTGGAGAATTAACAAGTCGTTTCCCTGATTTCCGCAATATGTATGAAATTGCGGAATCTTCATAGACATTTGGGTAGCCCTCAACCTCTGGGAACCACCCCTTAAACAACGTTGCCCCTACCGGATTCCAATCTGTATCATATCTTTCTAATGTTGAGAGGTCATACACTGATTTGTTAATATTGTACAACTTGAATTGAACTCTATTCCCTGAAATTTCTTCATATCCGCCTGTAAATTGTAGTACATTACTTGGAAATGTCACTCTACAAGTTACTGAGCCTATATCATCTGATTCTTCAGCACGAACTAACAATTCTTCAAGCCAACCTTCAGTAACCTCTATGTCGTTATCAAGGGAGATATAATATGAATTTGGTGTTGCATACTTCATCGCTTCTTTTCTTCCACCAGCTGGGCCTAAATTTGATGAATTGTATATAACTTTCACACCCGGTATGCCCTCAATATGGTCTTTTATAAATGATACGCATGATTCGGAAGAGCCATTTTCGAATAGAATAATCTCATGTGGAATCTTGACTGTATTCTTAATAGATTGGATACATTGTAAAGTTTGATCTTCTTTACCAAAAGAGATCATTATAAATGATATTAATTTATGAAAAACACCATCTCTAATTGACCGACGCAGTTTTGCTTGATCGGAGATGACGATAGACATATTTTTCTGCTTATCGTTAGATTTTATTGATTTTTGATTGGTATGGATACGATGTTTATATAGGAATTCTGGTACATGAACAAATGCGGAGTTTGGATAATGAAACGCTACTCTCAGTACCATGTCATAATCTTGTGCACCATCATATTCCGAATTAAAAACCCCTACTTTTAGAAACACATCCCTACTAATCATTTTGAAGTGTGACGCATACATTCTAACATCCAAATGATCTTCAAATATATTATCTTTCGGTAAGTGGTCACAAGAAAACCTTCCAATTTCCTCCGAATCCTCATTAATATGAATTCTATTTGTGAAGGAATATTTAGTTCCAGGTCCCCAATACTCTAAGCACTTCTCGATAGCATTCAACTCCAAAATATCATCACAGTCCAAAAAAGCTATAATGCTCCCTTCTGATTTTGCCATACAGATATTTTGTGTCTTTGAAATGCCTTGATTATGTTCATTCTTAAATAATCTAACCTTCTTATTATTTTTGTAGGTATTTAATATCGTGCTTACTTTTGGATCTGGTGAGCAATCATCTACAATAATAACTTCAATATGTCGATACGTTTGATTGATTGCTGAGTCAATGCAAGAAGCTAAGTATTCGACATTATTATAGACGGGAATAATAATTGATACTAAAGGATACTCATTTTTTTCACTTGTATTAACTTCTGTAACTAAATTTGCTTCAGGTTTATATTTTATTTTTGTTTTAAGGGAAAGCAGTTTATAATATGTTTTCTTAAATTGTGATCTAAATGGTTCAGGTGTTCTTCTCATGACGTTGAAAAATTTCCCATGAGCCTTTCTTATTGTTTTTGAATTCTCTGCTTTTACTATCACTGGTTTTATGATACTTTTAAGTGCACTATTCGACTTTCTATAAAGAGCTTTATTATATTCATTAATTACTCTTAAAGGTTTGGTGAACCTCCAAGAGGTGGAGTTCAATAATTGATTAACTAGAGCATTCGCCTCCAAATTAGCTTCCACCAAAACTTTATTAACTTCTTCAGCTCTATTCATTTTTTCAACTAGCTCATCTTTTTCATTCAACAGGACTTCCTGTATACCAGTTAGCTCATCTATTAAACTCCTATTTCGAGCGTCCTTTTCACTTAACTCTTGTTCTTTGAGTTGATGTGTTTCTATTAACGATGCAATTTCATTCTTCTGTGAAGCAATCAATTCCGAAATGCCGTTTACTTCTCCGGCAATTGATGTAGGAACATCTTCGGACAAACAGAGCGTGATTATAAATATACCCTTCGTTCTTTTGATTTCCGGAAAATCACAAATGATCTGAGTAGACTCATCCAGAATCAGAAATCTCCGTGTTTGCATACTCGGTAATTTAATTGCACCTTCACTATATCTAAGTAATGATTCTGTGATAGCTGGGTTAAACCAATTTAAAATAAGATTATTGTTTTCATCCAGGAATTCAAGCTTTGTTATTTCTAAAAACGCGGGTGCAATGCAGTCAATCAGGATATTTAGTTGTTCAGTTCCTGATCCCACGACCTTAAAACTTAGTTCGGTATAGCCACCATTACTAGGCAAAGATACTACTTCTGTTTCGCCTTGAAAATCGGGTGTAAATTTCAGCGATGCTTGATGGTACAGATTTACTTCGTTCACATAATTATTTACTTCCGTGGAATTGACAGTCTTTTTCCTGGATACGTTAATAAATTGATACACATCACTATCAGATTTCCTTTGAAGATATTTTTGCAAACTATTAGGAAAATCACTATATCGTTGCCTTAACTCTGTTTCTTCAGGTTTTAGAACTGACTCGTAAGAATCAACGATCTCTAATCCCGCACGTTCCATAAGGCTGTGTACGCTTTTTCTTGTAAAAAAGCGGATATGGGTGTTATCTAACAGCCCTAAATTGGTATAATCAAATTCACCAAGGAGCAGTTTCATGATTACAGCATTATGTCCTATATTAGGAATAGATGTTAAGACCTTCCCTTCTTCATCAAGGAATTTTTTGGAGTATGTCAATACATTCCATGGATCCCTTAAATGTTCTAGCACATCCGCAAATATAAGAAAGTCAAATTGCCGTTCTCCTAACTGAGAACCCCAATATTCTAGTTCATCCAAATCTGCCACAATCATTTTATCGCAAAACTGAGAAGCGATAGAAGCTGCATCAGCATCTATTTCCACACAATATACGACGCATCCAAGTTCCTCTTTGAGATACTGGGTCATATATCCAAGTGCCGGTCCAAACTCTAGAACACGTGATCCAGGCTTAACTTGTCTCAATATTAATGAAAGAGAATTGTCACTCGACATATCAATGTTATATTTATACTTCATTGCTGATTGCTACCACCTTACTTTGCCAATTATGATCTAGCAAAACTAAACCTTCCGCAACATACTCCGGATGTTCAACCCAAAATGAATTCACACGACTTTTATAGTCATATCTAATAAGAGCTGAACTCTCAAAAAAGCCTACATCAACTAGGTACGAACCCGGTAACAAGTTTAATTCCTTATACTCAAGAATTAATTTATAGGTTCCACAACTTCCTTCTAAAGCTTTTTCGTCAATCTTAGTGTTTAGTCCGCAAATGTAAGTGCCCTGATTATCGAAAATTGCAACACCGCCTACAAGACCATCAATTGGTTTGTGGATTGTGTATGTTACTTCAACAAATATATTCCCACCCATTTTAAACTTCGAATTTACTGTACCTGTCTTATCAAGAAAAACAACTTGATCGATGGAAAGATGCTCTTTCCTTTCAATTGCTTCTACTTTTTCATTAGACTCTTCTACTTTTTCAAGTCCATATTTTACGAAGTCTTCATACTGTTCAATTACAGTATTCACATCACCTCGCGCATGAACTTGACCATCCATCATCCAAATTACCTCATCACAAAAATTCCTAATCGAATATGAATCATGACTAACAAACAGTATCGTTTTCCCCTGTTCTTTAAATGATTTCATTTTCTCGATACATTTTAGTTGAAATTGCATATCGCCTACAGCTAATGCCTCATCAACAATTAAAATATCAGGATCTACATGCACTGCACAGGCAAAAGCCAACCTAACCAACATTCCTGATGAGTAAGTTTTAATTGGTTGTTCAATGAATTCACCTATCCCTGCAAATTTTTCGATTGATTCCATTTGATCAAGGATTTGTTTTTTTGTTAATCCCATAATTGTACCTTGCATAATAACATTATCTCTTCCTGTAAATTCCGGATTAAAGCCACTCCCCAGTTCTAGTAAAGCAGCTATTCTACCGTTTATCGTTTTTTCTCCGGATGTTGGGTTAAGTGTTCCTGCTATAATTTGAAGTATTGTGCTTTTTCCCGAACCATTCTTACCGATTATACCTATAGTGGTGCCTCTCTTTACCTTGAAAGACACATCTCTCAGCGCCCAAAATTCATCATATTTTTTTTTGTTTTTCGAGAAGCTCTGGATAATCCGATCTTGTGGCCTATTATAAATTCTATAACATTTGTTTATATTTGAAAGTTCAATTGCGTTATCAAAGAACATCTGCAAACGCTCCTTTAGTTTTTCTAAACCAAGCAATACCCAACATAAATATAATCAGACCTACCAATGTCCCCACTAAACACCATGTCCAATTAGGAGTAGATCCCCAAATTAAGATGTTACGCATATCTTCGACAACATAACCTATAGGATTAATGTAATAAATCGGCCTTAATGTTTCAGGAATTATACTGATAGGGTAGAATATTGGACTCAGAAACATAAGTGCTTGGACTACGACCACTAAAATATGTTGAATATCTCTAAAAAAGACACCTACAGAAGAAAGAAACCAAGCAATGCCCAACGAGAGCAACACAAGAGGTAGAAGGACAAGCGGCAGGAAGACAACAGTCCAATAAATTACCCCATTTATGATTAAATTTCCAATCATAAGAATAACTAAGCTAATTATTAGTTGAACAAATGCAGAAAAAAGAGAGACGACTGGAAGTACCTCCAAAGGGAAAACTACCTTTTTTACATAATTCACATTACTTAAGATCAAAGAAGGAGACTTGGTGACAATCTCAGAAAAAAAATTAAACGTAGAAATACCGCAGAATAATATTAGTGCAAAGTCAAGTGTACTCGTTCCTTGTTGCCCCCAACGAGACTGGAGAACAAAGCTGAAAAAATAAGTATAAATGACTAACATAAATAATGGGTTCAAAATAGACCATACTACTCCAAGATAGGAGCCTTTATATCTAAGCAATAAGTCTCGTTTAGTTAGTTCCATTATTAAATCTTTCTTATCCATAAAATAACTGATAGGATTTCTCATAATTCCTCCATAAATTAAATCTCTAAATGTGTATTAGAATAATTATTATGCTAAAATATTGTCGTATCTACAAGAAAAGGAGCTAATTACGTTGTCGAATCCAGTATACGGTAAAAAAGCCGCTGAGTCGAGGATAGAAGGAAAGCGATCCGCTTTGTTATGGGTGTTAATTTCAGGAATTATCTTATTTCTGTTCTGGACGCCTTTCCAGACAGCTCTATTCAACGGACAAGAGCTACAATTCGAGAAACCAATCTTCTGGGCTGCTATACTAGCAACTCTATTATTATTTCTTTGGATTGCACAATTTTATAAAAGCATCCAACTCAAGGATGAAAGAGATTGGCTTGCTGTGGGTGTGCTTTTACTACCTCTAACTTACATACTCTCACTCATCAGTGCGGCTTCCCATAGTCTTGCCATGAATATGGTCGTCATAAATTGCATTTATGCCATTATGTTCATCATTGGATTATATGTACTTCGTGACAAATTAGGGAACCGAATCATTCAAAGTACAATTATGACTGTAGCATATCTTATTGTTGGTTTCGGCCTACTCCATTGGTTCGGCCAAGGTAAGACTGCCGGTGCTATTGCAAAATGGTTTTCTAACACGGTCTTAAACGGTACGTATACTCATGCGGTCATGACCGACTCTAATGGTCTTCGTCTGACTTCGGTATTTCAGTACGCGAATACTTATGCAGCTTTTCTAATGGCTTTCTTGTTCGCGGCAGTCTTTTTTGTTACAACATCTAGAAAATGGTATGGGCAAGCGTTTCATAGCTTCATGCTGGTGCCCATCATTGTTTCGTTGCTCTTAACGTTATCTCGTGGTGGTTTGGTCATGCTGCCGGTAGTATTTGTTCTGCTGCTCCTATTCCTGAAGCCGGCCAAACAATTATTGTGGATTCTTTATTGTGGTATAGCGGGTGTAGCTTCGCTGATCATTTCTAAACCGGTAACAGAGTTAGGGTTGAATTTGAATGAAACCTTCAGCAGCAGTGGCGCCCTTAAGGGTTGGGGAATTTTGCTCAGTGCGTCCGCTATTGTAGGAATCCTTGGATGGGTCATTCAAAGTTTCATTGCTCCAAAACTGGAAAAAGCATTAAGCAATTGGTCCGCTAAAAAGGCCTCCAACATGTGGATTCCCATCGGTTCCTTAGTTTTGGGTGGCTTGCTGATCTTCCTATTCATCGGCACCAATCTCAAAAAAGTATTGCCACAAAATATCAGCGTCCGGCTCGAAAACATTAACTTCAACCAACATAGTGTCCTTGAACGGTTCACATTCTACAAGGATGCCATGAAAGTTCTGGCTGACTACCCTATTATCGGTGCTGGCGGAGGCGCTTGGGCTTCACTGTATGAGCAGTATCAGAACAACCCCTATACAAGTACTCAGGCCCATAACTTCTTCCTTCAATACTTGATAGAGGTTGGTCTTATTGGCTTTCTAGTATTTATGTCATTCATTGTGTATATCTTCTATAAATACATCCGAGGGTACGTTCAAACTGATGATGAGGGACGCAACAGTCACTTCCTATATCTCATCTTGGTACTGTCGATATTGATTCACAGTATTTTGGACTTTAACATGAGTTACGTGTTCATGGGAATCCTTGTGTTCCTTGGACTCGGTGGCATGGCATCCGTAATGAACAGCAAACCAATTAAAAAATGGAATGTGCAAGATTCGACAGCAAGAAATATCTACTCTGCTGTTGTAGGCCTTGCTTCTATTATTTTACTAATTACTTCTATCCGTTACGTACAGGCTGCTGAAGCTGGTTTGGAGGCTCGAAAAATTGTCCAGGTTAGTACATCGTTCGAAGAGATTAAGGCACCACTGGACAAAGATCTCAGCATTCGACCTAGCCACCCGGAATCCGTCCTTCTATTAAACTCATTGTATCAATCTCTTTATCAGCAGAGTCAGGATGAAGGCTTTTTCCAACTATCTACTAATCTCTTAAATCAAGTTCTTGAAGATGAGCCTCATAACAAATCTATGCTGAATCAATTAGTTAAGAGTTATGAAATGAACAAACAGCCTGAACAAGCTTATGAAATTCTTATCAATAATGCCTACAAGTTTAAATGGGATATCAATTGGTACGAGCAGATAATAAATAAAGGGTATGACCTGGGAATGAAAGCCTTAGGGGAAGGGGACACTGCCGGAAAAGAAAAGTACTTTAATTCGGCAACATCAGCCTTTGTTAAAGTACAAGAAGGTATCAAGCATTTAGCTACATTACCTGAAGGCCAACTACAAGGTAACCCTTTCGAAAACACACCCGACATGATCCTCCATACAGGAAAAATGCACTTCATGATGAATCAGCCGAAGCAAGCATCAGAAGCTCTTAAGCTCGGCATACAAGAAGATCTCTCGCAGACAACCCAACAGGAGATTGTACGTTGGTATCTGGCAGCATTACAAAAACAAAACTTGAGTGATGATGCCCTTATGGGGAGACTAACCCAAGTTGATCCGAATGCGAAGGACAATGTTCAACAACTTGCTAATCTTCAATTTTAACTAAAAAGGAGGCAGTTCGTGGTAGAAATCTTCTACCCAACTGCCCCCTTTTTTTCTTATGTGTATAAAATCGCTTTTACCGAACTTTCCCCAAAACCCCGCTTAAATATGCAATCAAATCATCTTTCAAATCTTCCCGTTGCAATGCATAATGAATGCTGGTTTCAATAAATCCCAACTTCTCGCCGACATCATGACGCATCCCATCAAAATGATACGCATAGATGGGGCTCCGATGAGCTAAGGTGGAGATCGCATCTGTCAGTTGAATTTCCCCGTTCTTTCCAACCTCCTGATTCTCTAGCAGGTCGAAGATTTCCGGCGGCAAAATATAGCGGCCCATGATGGCCAGGTTAGAAGGCGCCTCGGCACGGAACGGTTTCTCTACCAACCTCAACGTTTCATAGATTCGTTCTGATTTCTGAAGTCCATCTACAATCCCGTAACGGTCCACTTCATCCCAGGATACCGGCTGAACGCCTACAATGGCAGATTGGTAGGTGTCGTAGACTTTCATCATCTGTTTTAGGCAAGGGATCTCCGACTCCACGATATCGTCGCCTAGCAGCACGGCAAACGGCTCATCCCCGATGAATTTGCGCGCGCACCAAATGGCATGACCCAGCCCCTTAGGCTCCTTTTGACGGATATAATGGATATCTGCCATGTTGGAGGGCTTGCGCACTTCTTCGAGGAGGTTCCATTTCCCTTTCTCAGCTAGGTTATGTTCCAGCTCAAATGAAGAATCAAAATGATCCTCAATCGCCCTCTTCCCCTTACCCGTCACAATAATAATGTCCTCAATGCCGGAAGCGACCGCTTCCTCGATGATGTATTGTATGGTCGGCTTGTCCACAATGGGAAGCATCTCCTTCGGCATCGCTTTCGTGGCTGGCAGGAACCGCGTACCAAGTCCAGCGGCCGGTATGATCGCTTTACGAATGTTCATTTTATCTTCTCCAATCCCGTAAGTCTCCCATATTGATGACATTGTATCATGAGTCCGGCCAACCCATCGATTAAAATCGGTTTTTGTCAAAGGCAAGCGGCTTCAGCGAAAAGGCCAAGAATGTCTCCTGGTAGTCGGAGAGCATAATGGTCACCACCCCTTCGGGAAGCGTCAGATAGAAAAGATTACCCCAGTAATGGTCGTACTCCATCTTAAAAATGCTTCCCTTTCGGTATGTATAGAAAGACGAAGGATAGGCACCTGGTAGGTTCCCCCAGGCCTTACTTTCATTTTCCCATCCGCTGGTGTAAGTAAGAACTGTGCAGAACCATAATCGTTCATTGTTGCCACCGTTTTTCTGTCAGGACGAACCAGTAAACTTACACACCTCTTTCCGTTACCACATACCCAAGATTCTGGAACTTGTTTAGAAATATACCCGGTTGTTCACTTTTTAGGGCGCGTAAGGTAGGTATAAAAAGACAATCCACCTGATATCAGGAACGTGGATTAACTGTCCTTGATCTTCATGGATTTTACAAATTGATTTATGTCATCGGTAAGGGCAAAAACGACCTGGTTTGCTCTTTTTATGTATTAACTCCGTTATTATATTACAATGTAGTGAAAGTTTTTTTATGCTTCTCCTCCACACTGTTGTTATTACCCTCTGTAAAAACAAAACTTAAGTTTGGTTCGATTATCCAACTCGTGCAACGCCTTACCAAATTAGTAGATAGAAAAATCGTTATCATAAGACCAATTCCAATGAGTATTAGCTTACCTATTGTACTTGTGAAATTTCTATAATATTCAATGTGTTCAAGATATTTAATAATAAATCCGTGAAGAATAAAAACATACAATGTATTTTTACCTAAGTTTGATATAATAGGCAGTTTCTTTGTTGGCGTTAATGTTAGGATACAAGTTCCAACAACAACAGAGAATAGATAACCTATGAGTCTATATACTCCTGAATACCAGTCTTCATATCCCAAAGATTGATAAGGTAGTGTACCAAAAAACCATTTAACATGAATCGAATCATTTACCATTAACAGTAGAAAAAAGCATATTAAAAGCAGAATCACAGCTCCTATTTTTATTCGTGGCTGATCTAATTTGTTTATCCATTCTCTTTTAGAGTAAAAACCTAAAAGAAAAAACGGGAAGAAATACAATATACGAGAAATGCTTGCATAGTATTCCACATCCTTAGCGTAACCTGCTAATAGGGAAATAACGACACATACCAAAAAAATAAATTTTATTTTAATTAAATAAGGAGTAACTATTTTCCAAATAATCATACTGAACATAAACCACATGATCCAATAAGGATAGAAATAAGTAAACTCGAGCTTTTCTTGCTCAAAAATGAAGTAATCAAAAATAGTATAGATGGTTTCAAATATTAAATAAGGAATCACAAAATTGATTATGACCTTTTTATTATAGTTTTTGTTATCGATATTTTTAGAAAAATATCCTGCTATAAAAATAAATAACGGCATATGAACCGAATAAAGGAATTTAAATATTGGGCCAATCGTTATCCCTCCATTGAATGGTTGAAACAAATGACCCATCACTACCATTAATATAAGTATGAATTTTAGATTGTCAAAAAAAACATCTCTTTCTTTCACAAAAAATTAGCTCCTTTAAAAGTTTAATATTCTATTTTTCGACATAGTTCATGATCTTTCCTCTATTTACGATGTTTACACACGATTAGAAAATTAATTACGACACTTAGAAAACCACCATTTACAAAAATCCTATTAAAAGCCCCTCTCATCCTATTCAAAAATACAAAAAACATGCCTGACCCTTTCAAAGGTCAGACATGTTGTATACAATCCGTTCCTTACTTCACCAACTGCCCCCGCGTAACTCCAAGCTGGTTGGTCGCCTTCAGCTTTTTCCACACCTGGGTGCCGCTGATCTCGCCGCGCAAGGCGCGGTTGTAGAGATCGATGACCTCGTGGACTTGCTCCGGTGTTTCCTCGAGGAACTCCACACGGTAGCTGGATACGCCCAGCTCCATGAAGTTTGCCAGGTACTCGGCTCCGGATTGCTCGATGGCGTTGTACACGGTATTACGGCAGCCTTCGTCTACCCGTACCGGGTGGGACATGCCGATCCGGTCCTGCAGGGACACGCGGCTCTCTTCACAAGGACGACCACAGTTCGTAAAGTCCGTTCCTTCGCTGAGGAACGTACAGTACACGCAGTGCTCCGTATGGAACATCGGCAGATGCTGATGAATGACGATCTCCATCTTGGATGTGTCGGCCTTCCCGAGAAGATCCACCATCTGCTGGATGTTCAGGTCATAGGAAGGCGTGACGGCGTCGCATCCGGCTTCGACAAACAGGTCAGCCGCCTTGTGGTTGGCAATGTTCAGGGAGAAGTCGCCGATCAGCCGGGGATGCTTCGCCCCCGGGTTCTCCATCCGGTGGCGCAGGTAGAAATACAGCGCACCGGTGTTGCGCACCAGCACGGCGTCCGGCTGGAGGCGCAGGATGTTGTTGTGGTAGCCGTTCTCGCCCGGCATGTGGATGCGCGGCGTTGCCAGCGCAATCTGCTTGCTGGCTGCACGCACGGCTTCCACCGCTGCCGGGAACTGCTTGATGAACTCGAAGTCGGCGTAGATCATCTCGACGCCGGCCGCAAGCGCAGCCTCAACCTGCGGCAGGCTGCGGCACAGCGCGGTGAGCTTCGCCTCACCGCGGGCCACGGGCGCTGCGGGCACAGCCGCATCGCCATACACCGACACCGCCCGTTTCACGTACACGGGCGGCTTCGGCCGCTCGCCGGCGAGCAGCTCCACCGCACGGCGGCGGATGCTGTTGAGCTCGCGAATCGGCACGATGACGTCGCCGTACAGGTCGACGTCGAGTGCCTCGAGCTGGAACACCGTTCCGCCCAGGCGGCCAAGCTGCTCCTCCAGGATCTCCTGGCTGAGCGGCCGCTTCTGGGCAATCTCCAGTTCCAGCTCCGAATCCACCTGGACCGTCGTGCCTTTCTGCACATCGGTCCACCAGGTCGACAGCAGCTGTCCGGGACGGCCACTGACGCGTACATGTACCGGGAATACCCGGTACGGCTTCTCCGTCTCGTACGTCTGACGGAGGCGCTTATCCAGCGCGGGATCGTTCGTCTTCCAGATCCGGTCGCCGACGTGCAGCTTGCGCAGGTCCACGTCGCTCCGGCCGGGAACGATATCGACGATCCAGCCTTCTTGCGCCTCGCCCTCCAGCTTGACGCCTTTGCGCCGGACGTCGTAGACGCGTCCGCCTTCTTCTTTTTTCGTTGGATCCCCGGCATCAAACACGATACCGTCCCCGCGCTTCAGCGGCGCATCCAGCTTGCAGACGACGCCGTCGCGCAGAATCTGTTCCACCCGGCCGAGGTACACGCCGCGGCTTTTCGGGAACGTGCCTTCAACCAGCTTTTTATTGTTCGTTCCATCCAGGAAGCCATGCGTGAAGCCGCGGGAGAAGCTCTGCTGCAGCTCGCGCACCTCTTCCTTGCTCGGTCTAGCATCCTCGCCGTCAAAATACCGGTCGATCGCCTTCCGGTACTTGCTCACCACGTTGGCCACGTATTCCGGACTCTTTAACCGGCCCTCAATCTTGAACGAGGTCACGCCTGCTTCAATCAGCTCCGGCATCAGATCGATCGCGGCTAGATCTTTAGGCGAGAGCAAGTAGGCAACGTCGCCCATCGGCTTCTGCTCGCCATCCACGATCAGATCGTACGGCAGACGACAGGCCTGCGCGCACTCTCCGCGGTTGGCGGAGCGGCCGCCCCACATTTCGGAAGTCAGGCACTGGCCCGAGTAGGATACGCATAGTGCACCATGCACGAATACTTCCATCGGCAGCTTCGCCTGCTCCCCGATCTTCTGGATTTGCTTCAGATTGTTCTCGCGCCCGAGCACGACGCGTTCCATGTTAAACGGCTTCGTGAATTCAACGGCCTCCGGCGACGTAATCGTCATCTGCGTTGAGCCGTGGATCGGGAAATCCGGGGAAATCTCGCGAATCATTTTCACCAGGCCCAGATCCTGCACGATCACCGCGTCGACGCCTGCATCCACGCACGCATCGATCAGCTCCTTGGCATCCTCCAGCTCGTTCTCGAACACCAAAATATTGAAGGTCAGGAACCCCTTAACCCCATAACTGTGCAAGAAGGCCATAATTTCGGACAGCTCGTCCATCCGGAAATTGTTCGCCCGTGCGCGAGCATTAAATTTTTCGACCCCAAAAAAGATCGCGTCCGCCCCGTTCGCCACCGCGGCCCGCATGCAATCCCAATCCCCTGCCGGCGCCAGCAGCTCCACGTCTTCTCTTCGTAGTGCTTTCGTGTCCATCTATATCCTCCCAGACCGGTCCAAGCCGGCGTGCTGTGTACTACTATTCTTCCATTGAAACCTGCAAGCCATACTCTATGTTCATAGAACAGGGCATCCGACATCTATATCAATTGTTTGTAAATACTTTGAAAGCTTTTCAACTTATCTAGTGTACCAAAAGTCCGGCTTCTCTTCTACCTGCTAACTTGATTTCCACACATTTGATAGTGTTGCCATAATCCGCATGGCACTCGGTTATTTACAAAAACAAAAACAAGCCCTCCCATTGGAAGGCCTGCCTCACATTATCCTCTGCGGCTGCTACTGGTGCATGATCACCATGCGGGGCTAGTGCTCTTAACTCTTTTCTTTGCCTAAGGAGATTGCTTTCCCTTTCCTTACCAGGGAAATTGCATTACGATCTCCGAATCCTGTAGTCAGAGCCTCCTTAACATCTCAACGGTTGACAGCCATCCAAGCATGCCCCGGACTACGCACCGTGCGCACAGGAAGCAATGCACACGATGTACAAAACTTTAGATCGGAATCGCCTCGAACCGTCAAGCGGTCCAGGAATCCTTCACCACAGGTTTCCGAGTGCACGTCCTGCACCTAGTTTTGCCAATGCACATCCTGACCACATGCCCTCCCCTTACTCCGCGCCCTCCAGCACAAAATCCATGCTGGCCAAACGCTTGCCGTTCACAACAATGTGAAGACGGTGATCGCCGGAGTAGAAACGGCGGGTGGAGATCGGTTTAAACGATTGCTTCTTCTCCACCTTCCAGCTTCCCGGTGCATAGATCTTGTCCGAGCATTTATAGCGTTTCGGCGCAAGCTTACCGCTTGCCTTCATATAATCGATCTCGTAATCGATGCGGAGCGCCATCGGATAGCCGGTTTCGTTGACCACTTGAAAAGCGAACTCCAAATCGTCTCCCATCGCTATGACGGATCGTTTGATGCGCAGCTCGCGCACCTCCAGTCCTTCCAGCTTCTCAAGCTCCTCGTATCCGAAAATAGCCAGCGCCCGGATATCTCCCTTCCGCAGTAGCGAACGCAGCGCATGCCGTACGATCCAATCCGTTAGCGGATGCTTGCCATACCATTTGGCGGCGATCTCCAGCACAAGCTCCGGGTGATCCTTGGAGATATCGTTCAAGTGATTGGCGACGCTTTTTCTAACATATAAGGAAGGATCCTCTTTCAACTGCTCCAGGATCGGCAGCGCCGGGCGCGGATCTTTAATCAGAGCCGGCAGCTGCGGCGCCCAAGGCAGACGCGGTCTGCAGCCTTCACTCGCTAATCGGCGCAGATGCTCATCATCGGACTGTGCCCAAGTCATCATCTGAGCCAGCATCCGTTCCTGATCCTGGTTGATGAAAGGCCGAACCGCAAACTCTGCCGTTGAAGAATGCGTGAATACCGCCAAAGCCTCCATCGATGTCTCCAGATCCTCCATCCCATTAACCTCTACATAATCCGGAAAGAAGACATATTCCACGCCTCTAAAATGCGGGGCTACCTGCGTCAGGATCCCAATGGCTTCCGGGTAAGAAGCAGGCAGCGTGTCCGTTAAAGCCAGCGTAATATGACGGATGCGCTGCTTGAACTCCTCCTGACCCCAGGCTTCATTATGAATCAGCTCCATGAACCGGTTCGAATCGAATGCCGGATAAACCTCTTTCAACCGGTCGGTCACTTGCTGGAACAACGTATTTGAATATAGATCCTTCAGCGTTTCTCTCATATAAGATCTCCCTAAAAAAATAATTTTTACGATATTGTATCCACGTCTTATGGAATCCTGAAAGCCCTTTATTTATGCGATAACCCGGCGGTTCCAACCCATCTCCAAAAGTGCCGTCGACCGCTCTAACCCTGTGCCCCGCCTCTTCCCAATCCAAAACATGTGGTGTAGGATGAAGTTGCACGCCTTTCGCTTTAGTGCGGCAGTCTGGTTAATTCCAGTTTGCCAAATTAGTGGGGCGTTTTGCTTTATCCGAACCCGGCCTCCCCTGGGGGGTCGCCATACGATACATAAATGGATTGGTCCATTAACAATTTTCTTATCTCGAAAGAAAAACCTCTATCGACGCACGTTCAAAGATGACAGACCGCATGTAGAGGAAGCTTTCCTTTCGAGATAATCGCAGTGCCTTCTCCAAGATCCGACGGTAAACCGACGGATTCTCCTGCAGGAACTCCTGCAGCTTCTCGGCGAACAAGGACTCAAGTCTCGAAGTTTATGCTCTTGGTTATCTCTAAAAATGTAATACATACATCATTACCCCATTTAAAAGACAGGAGGCGAAGCTCGAAGGATTACAACAAATCGCACATCAGGAGATGAAGAAGACATGGAAAGTTGGAAAAAGAATTTATGGATACTATGGTTCGGCTCATTTATCGTTTCATCAAGCTTCTCGATGGTCATACCATTTCTCCCGCTTTTTCTGATTGAGCTCGGCGTTACCAAGCATACGGAAATGTGGTCGGGACTGCTGTTCAGTTCCGCTTTTTTTGCGGGCGCCTTGTCCTCTCCCTTCTGGGGAGCCGTCGGCGATAAATATGGACGCAAACCGATGATAATCCGCGCGGGGCTGGTGCTCTTTGTCATCTATATTCTGATGGCATTCGTCACGAATGAGTATCAGGTATTGGTTCTCCGCCTGCTGCAAGGCCTTCTCTCCGGTTTTATTCCGGGCGCAATCGCCATTGTAGGCACCAACACCCCTGAGAAAAAAGTTGGCTACGCCCTCTCCATGATGTCCACGGCAACCGCAACCGGCGGCATTATGGGCCCGATGATCGGAGGCACCCTGGCCTCCCTGTTCAGCAACCGAATGGCATTCGGATTGGCAGGGATGCTGTGCTTCGCAGCCACGCTGCTTGTCATATTCTGGGTCAAGGAAGAGAAATTCGTGCCCAGCAAAGAGCGCGTCTCCGTCATAAACACCTTTAAGGTCGCCGGACATAACAAGGCGCTGATGACCGTGCTCATGCTTACGGTGCTGACGCAGTTTTCCGTCATGACGATCGAGCCGGTATTGCCGCTGTATATCGCTCAGATCGGCGGCTCTTCATCGCATACCTCGATGATTGCCGGCTTTGTCTTCTCCATCGTCGGGATCGCCAGCATCCTGTTTGCGGCCCGCTGGGGACGCTTATCCGATAAAATCGGGTTCCAAAAGGTGCTGCTGATCGGTCTGCTCGCCGGCGGAATCGGATCGCTCGCCCAGATCCTGTTCAGCAACATTTGGGCATTCTCGGCCATCCGCTTTGCTTACGGCGCGTTCTTCTGTGCCGTATTCCCGGCGCTCAACGGCCTTGTCGTCAAACATACGCCAAGCGAATTCCGCGGGCGTGCGTTCAGCCTCAATCAGACAGCCAACCAAATCGGCGGGATGGCTGGACCACTCGCTGGCGGCATGATCAGCGGCATCTTTAACATTCACTCGGTATTCTTAATGACCGGCGTCTTAATGCTGATTACGACCGCCATTACTTATTGGACAATGCGGCCAACGCGACAGCAGCCTGTTGAAAAAGGATCGCTCTCTTCATAAAATCTCTTTACTTTACGCACGCGGGATGATTTCATATCTCGCGTGCGTATTTCATTACGGATTTGTATTGAATCATCGGGTGGGCTTATATAGCCCACCATCGTTAACTCATAATCGCTCGATTGTCTATATACTCCATTACATAATTAATGTCATTGATATTTAATCCTGCTAATAACGGCTTCGTTACGCATGATTGCCTTTCACAGCAGCATTCTGCCTCGCTACATATCATTCAATTCATTGCTGCACCATTCACTTGTCACGAGCAAGATGAAATCGGCGAATATTCCACTAGCGCGCACATCTTGCCTGCATACCTATTCTCCTCCGCCACTTCACGCATGCATATGACGATCCGCTTCATCCCAAGGCACCGCGTAACCGCTGCCCTTCGCGCAAAATATCGAAGAGGAGCTGTATTCCGGGTCCGCATTTTTATCGTATCCTTTACGTTCAATGACCTCGGCCTCGTTATGGCACCGCCCATACCCGCCGTAAACCAGGGAGATCGTACCTCTTCCCTTGGTGTAGGCGGCTAATTCCATGCTGTAATTCATCATGGTCGATACGGGAGCCGATCCCGTGACTGTCACCTTGTTTCCGACCGTTTCCGGCGGCTCAAAGCTTGCCTTCGCCATGGTCAAATCCGACATCAGCCGTCCGATATACTCGGCATCGACCTTCACCTTGAAGTGATAGTAAGGCTCCAGCAGCATATTGACTGTCTTCTCCAGCCCTTGGCGTAATGCACGGTAGGTGGCTTCCCTAAAATCCCCGCCGTGCGTATGCTTGTTGTGCGCCCGTCCCTTCAGCAGGGTAATCTTGATGTCCGTGACGGGAGAGCCTGTAAGCAGCCCGTGATGATCCCTCTCACCGATATGCTGGGCGACCAGATGCTGATAATTGACCGGAAGCACGTCGGGATGGCAAGCATTGGCGAACACGATGCCGCTGTTCCGCAATCCCGGCTCCAGCCGGAGGTGCACCTCCGCATAATGCTTCAGCGGTTCAAAATGGCCACAGCCCACAACGGCTTCTGTTATGGTCTCTTTATATAAAATCTCCGGTTCACCGAAGGTGATCCGGTAACCAAAGCGCTCGAACACGATTCGTTCCAGTACTTCAAGCTGAATGATACCCATCACATGGATATGAATCGCCTGAGCGTGCTCATCCCACTGGACAGACAGGGAAGGATCCTCCGCATCCAGCAGACGGAATTCGCGCAGCATATCCTTGGGATGAATGGAGGACTCGAATTGCACCTTCGACTTCAGTGTCGGTACAAGCTCATAAACGGTCCGGCCACCACTCAGTGTCCCGAGCCCGTCGCCTGCCGCAGCTGATGAAATACCCGTCAATACAAACAGATCACCCGCTTGCACCTGATCGACATTCGTTACGCGCCCTCCATTGATCAAACGGATATGCGTCACCTTCTCCGTGATCGTCTCCGTTCCGGAGAAATAAGCCATCTCATCGCGCACCCGCAGCATTCCGCCCATGGCTTTGATATACGTCAGTCTTGTGCCCTGTTCGTCATGACGAATCTTATATACCCTTCCGGCAAAATCAACGCTGGGGTCATAGTCCGTAACCGTCAGCAGATCCAGCTGATGCAAGAAATGGGACACGCCCACGTTTTGCAGAGCTGATCCGCTGAAGCAGGGGAATAGCTGTCCTCTCTTTAGCATCGCTGTCATCGTATCCAGCCACCGTGAGACCTCAACTCCCTGTTCCATATAGAGCTCCAGCAGCTTCTCGTCCCGCTCCGCGATAGCCTCCATGAGCGAGGACTGCATCACGCCTTCGTGCAGTACATCCTCCTCCGTGATCATACAGACGTCTGCGGAAAGCTCGCTCTGAATCTCTGCAAACACACGCGCCACATCCGCGCCTTCCCGGTCGATTTTATTAATAAACAAGTACGTAGGGACGCCATGCTTACGCAATAACTGCCACACCGTCTCCGTATGCCCTTCGACACCTTCCACAGCGCTAATGACGACAACTGCGGCGTCCATGACCTGAATGGCACGCTCCATCTCCGGCGAGAAGTCGACGTGACCCGGCGTATCGATTAAATAATAAGTGGAGCCGTTAAAATGCATGGTGGCCTGATCGGCAAATACGGTGATGCCCCGTTCCTTTTCAATGTCATGTCGATCGAGAAAAGCGCTCTGATGATCCACGCGGCCCCGCTCCTGAATCGTATCGGTCATATATAACAACTGCTCCGCCAACGTGGTTTTGCCTGCATCCACATGGGCGAACATGCCTATCGTTTTTTTCATCCGCTTATTCCCTCTTCTGCAAGCCTGGTTTAATTACTTATCCATTGCTCTCACGATTTAATTTTAACATATCAGATCGCATAAACGTACGTATGTTCTATATTTTTCGAACGAGGGTGAACCATTCCGCTATCTAAACCACAATAGCTGCCCATCCGCACCCCATGTGTGCAGCAGGACAGCTATCGGTGTTATCGAAAATTCATTCTAATCCATGTGATCTGAGCTCATAATTCCATCCTGCGGATTATTTCACCAGCTCAAACGAGGACAGCGCACGCGCCAAGGCGGCTTGCTGCATTTCCGTTGCATTGGCATCATTCAACGTCGTCGTAATCGTGTACGCGATATCTCCGTTTTCAAACACGATTTCCTGAGTCGTAAAACCAACGCCGTTCTTCACCTGATGCACCTTGAACGACACGGCAGGCACACCGGCAAACGTAATGTTATCCACGCCAAGCAATTTCACCGTCGTCCCTGAAGTCGAGCTGGCTTCATTATAATAACGCTTCAGGTTGCTGACGATGAATTCTGCGGATGTATCCTTCTGAGCAAGAATTTCAAACCCGCCTCCGGCAAATCCATATTCCACCGTTCCCTGCTCGAACTGATCATTCAGCGGTTCCCAGTACTTTGGAATATCGATATGATAGCGGTACGTTTCGGAGTTTTTGCTTCTCATCTTGGTTTTATCGGTCAGATAGCCTTCATCGCCAATGCGGCCGAAGTTCTCCGGTACCACATCGTAATCGATCTCGATCGATTCCAGCACCTTCTTCCAGTTGGAAGCCGTCCGTTCCTGGCCATCCGGTACCGCATACTCCAGATAATAGCGGTAGCCGTTCTTCTGGATCATCACTTCATATTCCGTCACCCATTTATCTCCGAAGTTGTACCGAACCTCTTGAATCTGCCCTTTGACGCCGGATATCTCGACAGGCGTAAGTCCGACGTATTCGTAAGAATCTGGGACAAAGGATTCCGACAGCCAGTCTTTAAGCCGCTGCCCCCAAGCTGTGAGCGTGCCATCAACCCCTGTGGGAGCGGATGTCACCGAGACGGACAGATAACCTTCCCCTTCGCTGCCGTATAACATATCCTTGTTGTTGATTTCCCAGCCTGCAGGAATGCCAAACCATATGCCGTATTCTTCATTTCCTGCTTCACGGAGTCCACCTACGATAGAGGAGACGTCTTTTAATGATTTGTCTCCCGCCTGATAGGTCGTTTTGAAAGAACCCAGCAAGCTCGCGTGTTTGTCCATATCCTTATAGTGAACCGCTTCGGCATCGGCAAAATACAGCTCATAGACGCGATCATTGGCATAATACTGCCTGCCTTCCCATAGGACGCCGTCGACATCGCGGGAAATGACTCTGGCATACGGTCCGCTTGCGACCGTCTCTTGGTGAAGCACAACATCTCCAGAATCGCTCAGTTCTTTCAGGAGCCGTTCTAACAGATCGTCAGGACTCAGCTTTACTTTCTGAGAGGAGGCATGAACCTCAAGATAATAGCGGCCCGTCGCATCATTGAAAGCAGCACCGCTCTCGTCGTCGGTTCCTCTCCCAACGATCATCCAGGAAGGATAATTCATACTCCATTCATAATAGCTATTTCCGATTCGGGTCTTCCCGGTCGTATTGTTGATCTCGCCCTCGTCAAGCTTCTCTTCCTTATCCGTGACCATGAGGCTGATGGACAGCTTGCCTTGGGAGGAGCTTACCTTGGCACCAATCCCCCCCGCAACCGGACGTAGCGGTACCATCAGCGTTCCGGACACCATCGTCGGTTCTACCGGCAGCTGTACCTTTTTCCCGTCAATCCATGCGGTTTTGTTGCCGATAACGAGCACAACCGTATGCGGTCCTTGCAGCAGTCGAACCCGGTTCTCGCCCTCCAGCTTGATCTCGCTGCCAAAAGCTTTTTTAAACACGCCCAGCGGTACCATCAATACGCCCTGCTTCAGCTGCGGCTTGGCAATCGTATACGAGGTGCCATTGACCGAAGCTGTGCTGCTGCCGCTTTGCACGGTCAGTATACGCTTCTCCGGCACACCGTCATCTCCCCATACGGGGAGTGACAACGACGTAAATAGCATTAAAGCCGATAAGGTTCCGGCTGTCATCTGCCGCAAACGTCGGCTTGATTCCGTTTTTTCTCTCTTCACCATTACTCGGCCTCCCCAACGCTTGACGAAGCAGCTTCGTTACCATCCTGGCTGAGCGTCAGTTTTACATTCACGATATCTCCATCCCGCTGCATCAGCAGCTGAACCTGCTGGCCTGGGATGAAAGGCTTTAACCGTTCGTTGATATCAACGACGGAATAGATTCGTTTTCCGTTAATTGCATATAACACGTCATCCTCTTGGATTCCAGCTTTCCGCGCTTGCTCGGACAGCACCTTCGTAACGGTCAATGGGTCGTCCGAAGGCAGGCCCACGATGGCGGACCAGCTTTCTTCCAGCTCCAATCCGAGGCCGGCTCTTCGAACCTCGCCGTATTCCAATAAATGATCCACAATATAATGGACCGTTTCCGCAGGGATGGAAAAGCCCATATTTTCAATGCCAACGGCGGCAAACTTCTTGCTGTTGATGCCAATGACCTCGCCTTTCAGATTGACGAGCGGCCCTCCGCTGTTGCCAGGGTTAATGGCGGTATCAGTTTGAATCAGGCGATAAGAGCCGTCTACACTCCGGTTTAAGCCGCTTACCACACCCACGGATGCCGAGTTTCTTAACGAGAAAGAGATTGGCGTACCAATGGCAACCACCGTTTCTCCAACCAGCGCATTTTGCGCGGATGCGGCAAATTTGGCCGGTTTCAGAGACTTGGCGTTAATTTTGACCAACGCGATATCACTCATAGGATCGCTGTATACGCCCTTGGCTTTATAGGATTTACCGTCTGAGGTTACGACCGTGATTCCGGTTAGCCCGTCCACCACATGAGCGTTCGTCACGATCCAGCCGTCTGACTTCCAGATCACACCCGTACCGTGCGCCAGGTTATATCTGTCATCCACTTCGCCGCTTCCTTGTGCTGCCTTCCCGATAATGCCGACAACCGACGGCGACATCCGGCTGATCACCTGCGGCACCGCATTTTGTTCATATGTATTCTTGGGCTTAGCGCTTGCTGCAGCCGCAATGTCTGTATGCATAAGCACATCGCCGCTTCCTGCCAGAATGATGGCCCCCAGCAGCGCAGCCGCCGATCGTTTTTGCCATTGTAAATTCTTCAATTCGTTTGTTCCTCCCCCGGTTCCATCCTCAACCCAACTTGTACTCCTCAATTTATCATGTTTTTCCATTTGTAGCCATTGCTTCTAGACCTATTTCTTTTACGTTTTTCCTGCGGAGCATGTAACTTTTCCCCGAAGAAACAAAAAGACGCCTCCATACTGCCAACAGCAGACGGGCGTCTTGTTTGTATGTATTTCATTACATTCGTCATATGAAGCCGCTTTAAATTAGGTACCTAGGCCAACCTAATTGTTAAACCATCCTGTAATCATGGCATAGTCAGAGTACAAGAACACAAATAAGCTGACGAGACCGAAAGCGATTGCGAATTTATTTTTTTGGCGGGCCATTAACAAGCGAACCACACCAACAAAGATCAGAATCGTAAACAGGATCATGAAAATATCAAATGTCTTAAACGTCGCGCTCGCATCCGATGCTGCTGCAAGGATCATGAAACGTACCTCCTCGTGGGTTTCTTCTCGGGCAAATTTACATATCTTCTTCTATGTTATCCATGTGCCCGTCCAGATGCAAGCCCTCCGCCCCTAAAAATGAAAAAAAGTCATAGAAATTTCTCATTTTTAACCAAATTTTCAGATATTAGCATGACTTTCATCACGGCAAAGGCGGGATCAAGCTTGCGTTAGGGAGTCAGGCATAGGCTGCTTCGTATATCGAAGTGACTCCGGACAGGATCGAGAAACGTTCACTCCTGTTCTTCATACTCCTCAGGAATCGATTCCTGCTCTATTGCCGTTTCCTTCTCCAAGTCTTCACTTGGCCATGCCACGGAAGGATCCGTGATCGTAATCCGATCCTCAGGTTCCTTTTTGACATCCAGCACAACCTCATTGGACGGTTCACTGCTTACATTCAGTTCGTTCACAGCTACTACATGGATCGCATATCTGCCGGACGGACCTGCCAACATATTGCGGTTCGGAATAAGATAGGAACGGCTCACTAAAGGTTCATCATTCAAACGATACAGTACTCCGTCCGGTCCTATGTAGTATACATGATAGTTTATGCCTTCCTGCGCATCTGACCAGATTAAACCAATGGATTCATCTTCCTCATGTAGGATGGCCTGAAGATCGGATATTTTATTCGGACGGCTCGAAACTTCGTTAGAATAGCCACTCTTGCCGACGCTGTTCACAGCCTCAACCACATAGTAGGCGGTCTCCTGAAAACGCACATCGGATGTTACGTAAGCGCCTGACTTCACATTCGCTCCGTCAGCCAATAACGTATAACCCGTTCCGGACTTCTCGCTGAAATAAATATTGTAAGTTTCCCCTTGTTGCTCTGTCCAGGTTAATTGAATCTGACCCTTCTCATATTGGAATTTCAAATCCTTCGGAGCGATTGGTGCCGTTATCGGCAAATCCGGCTGAGATGCCAAGGTCTCTGTCCCCGCATGAGACTGTGCTGACCCCGGAACGGCAGGAGTTGTGGATGATAATCCCGAAGATGAGGTTACGACACCTTGGATTACCGGGCGGGAAGTTTCTGGTGGTGTCTCTACCTCCCCCTCCGCAGTATCCGAGCTGATGTGCTCCACGGCTTTCAACCACTTCGCTGTAGCCAAAGCCGCCTCTTCCCGGGTAACGGTACCCTTGGGATTCAGAACATCGGCTGCGGATCCCTGAAAGAGACCTAACTCCATGGCCAGTACGATAGCATCCTCAGCATAATGGCTGAAGGAGCCTTCATGTAACTCCAGCTCCAGCTGCGTGGCTTCCCCGTCCGAGGTTTCCCGATCGGTAGTCCCTTGCAGAGCTCTTTGATACAGCACAGCCATATCCTGACGTGTCAGCAACTGTCCAGGTCCAAATCTTCCATTTCCTATCCCCTTCACCAGCCCTGCATGAACCGCAGCTTCGATTGCGGAGAAGGCATAGTGATCATTAGGTACATCCTTGAAGGTAGCGACTTCCGGAAGCTCAGCCGTGTTCAGGTTTAGAGCATTCACCATCAATATGACAAAATCCTGTCGGCTGATGGCCACTTTCGGATGGAGATCCCTACCACCGTCACCGGGATGGGGTCCTCCTTCAGTTAACCGGAGAATGGCTTCCTGCGCATCGAAGAGCCCCATATCTGAAACGGGTACACCCTCTTTTGCTTGAACGCTATCGGATGAGTTTATGTATAAAGCACTTGCTGCCAGAGCTATCAGAACGGAACAGGTGATCCTCTTCATACAATCCCTCCATTTTGTCGCAATCATCAAGATCATACCATATCCTGGAATGCGAAGATATTGAAGGATGAAATGAAAATAGAAAAAAAGAGCCCCCGTTATCAAACCGGGGACTCCGTTATTACACTAACCTTATTCATCTGCTGAAATATGAAATGTTATAAGCTGTGTGCTTCACAGTTCACTTCCAGCATGGAACAGATTCGTTTAAGATACTGTCCATTCATCCGGTCTCCCTTGCAGAAGCAAGGGAGCAGCTATTAACGTGCCGCTTCCACCTTGTTCAATTCCTTGGTTCGCTTTGTATCGCGTTCCAGGATTGGCTTCAGGTACTTCCCTGTATAAGATTCCGGCACCTTCACCAAATCCTCAGGCGTTCCGGTAGCGATGATGGTACCGCCGCCGCTGCCTCCCTCAGGACCCAGGTCGATCAGATAGTCCGCGGTCTTAATGACATCGAGATTGTGCTCGATGACAAGGACGGACTCCCCGGATTCCACCAGACGGTGAAGCACAACGAGCAGACGGTCGATATCGTCCACATGCAGGCCGGTGGTCGGTTCATCCAGAATATACATCGTTTTGCCTGTGCTGCGGCGGTACAGCTCGGAAGCCAGCTTCACCCGCTGCGCTTCACCACCGGACAATGTGGTGGCAGGTTGGCCCAACGTAATATAACCCAGACCGACATCCATCAGCGTCTGCATCTTCCGGTGTATCTTCGGAATGTTCTGGAAGAAGTCCGTTGCATTCTCAACGGTCATCTCCAGTACTTCAGCGATATTCTTGCCTTTATATTTGACTTCCAGCGTTTCGCGGTTGTAGCGTTTGCCCTTACATACTTCACAAGGCACGTAGATATCCGGCAGGAAGTGCATCTCAATTTTGATGATACCGTCCCCGCGGCAAGCCTCGCAGCGTCCGCCCTTCACGTTGAAGCTGAAGCGGCCCTTCTTGTATCCGCGAATCTTCGCTTCATTCGTCTGGGAATAGATATCCCGGATGTCGTCGAAGACGCCCGTGTAGGTCGCCGGGTTGGAGCGAGGCGTACGGCCAATCGGTGACTGGTCGATGTCAATGACCTTCTCGATATGCTCCAGACCTTTCATCTCACGGTATTGCCCCGGACGTACTTTGGCCCTGTTCAAATCACGAGCGAGTGTCTTGTAGAGGATCTCGTTAACCAGTGTCGATTTCCCTGACCCAGACACGCCGGTTACCGCCGTAAAGACACCAATCGGAATTTTCACGTTGATATTCTTCAGATTGTTCTCTTTCGCGCCTTTAATCTCGAGCCAGCGTCCATCGGTCTTGCGTCGCTTGCTGCTGACCGGAATAAACTTGCGGCCACTCAGGTACTGGCCCGTCAGAGAATTAGGGTCGTTCATAATCTCCTTCGGGGTTCCCTCAGCAATGACCTGGCCTCCATGAATACCAGCGCCGGGACCGATATCGATGATATAGTCCGCAGCCATCATGGTGTCCTCGTCATGCTCGACCACAATCAGCGTATTGCCCAGATTCCGCATATGCTCCAGCGTCGAAATCAGGCGGTCATTATCCCGCTGATGCAGCCCGATGCTGGGCTCGTCCAGAATGTACAGCACGCCCATCAGGCTGGAGCCGATCTGCGTGGCTAGCCGGATCCGCTGCGCTTCCCCACCCGACAGCGTTCCCGCCGAACGACTGAGCGTCAGGTAATCCAGACCCACATTGACAAGGAAGCCCAAACGGCTGTGAATTTCCTTCAGAATGAGATTGGCAATCTGTTTTTCTTTCTCGCTAAGCTCCAGGTGATCGAAGAATTTCAGGGATTCTCCGATCGACAGGCTGGTCACATAAGCCATGTTGCGATCATTGATTGTAACGGCCAGGCTTTCCTTCCGGAGACGATGACCTTTACAAACATCGCATGGCTTGCTGCTCATATAACCTTCGATGTATTCGCGAATCCCCTCGGAATTGGTATCGCGGTAGCGACGTTCCAGGTTCGGAATGATGCCCTCGAAGGTCACATGCGCTTCCTTGCGCTGACCGAAGTCATTCTCATAACGGAAGTGAACCTTCTCATTGCCCGTACCGTACAACAGTTTATTCATCTGTTCCTGACTAAAGGTACTGACCGGCTTGTCCAGCGGAATGCCGAAATGCGCGCAGACCGATTTCAGAAACTGCGGATAATAAGTCGACGTGCCCCCGCTCCATGCAGCGAAGGCACCTTCCTCCACGCTCTTGCTCGTATCCGGTACAAGCAGCTCCGGATCCACGATCATTTCGACGCCCAGACCGTCGCAATCCGGACAAGCACCGAAAGGGGTATTGAAGGAAAACATCCTCGGGGTCAGCTCTTCCATGCTGAAGCCGCAGATCGGGCAAGCAAAATTGGAGCTGAACCGCAGCTCCTCCTGACCCATAATATCAACCAGGAGCTGACCGCCTGACAGGTTCAGTGCCGTCTCGATCGAATCGGCCAGACGTGCTTCGATATCTTCCTTAACTACGATCCGGTCCACAACCACCTCGATCGTATGCTTTTTGTTCTTCTCCAGCTCGATGCTTTCCGACAGATCGCGCAGTTCTCCATCGACGCGCACCCGAACGAAGCCCTGCTTCGCAATATCGGCAAACAGGTTCTTATGCTCGCCCTTTCGCCCGGAAATGACCGGCGCGAGAATTTGCAGTCTCGTCTTCTCGGGATACTGCATGATGCGGTCTACCATTTGCTCGACCGTCTGGGAGGTAATCTCGATGCCATGCTCCGGACAGTGCGGGTGTCCTACCCGGGCAAACAGCAGACGGAGATAATCATAGATTTCCGTTACGGTACCTACCGTAGAGCGCGGATTTCGGCTCGTGGTTTTCTGGTCAATCGATATCGCCGGCGATAGGCCTTCAATGGAATCGACATCCGGTTTCTCCATTTGTCCGAGGAACTGGCGTGCATAAGCGGACAAGGATTCCACGTAACGGCGCTGACCCTCGGCATAAATCGTATCGAATGCGAGAGAGGATTTGCCCGAGCCGCTAAGCCCCGTAAGAACGACGAACTTGTCACGCGGTATCGTGACGTCGATATTTTTCAGATTGTGTGCACGTGCGCCTTTGATCACAATATTTTCACTTGCCAAACGATATCATCTCCTACTCCATATGGCATGCATGTGGTGCTTATATTTTCACAAAGAGAACGACCACTTAGGCCGTCCCCCCTGTCATTCATCTCTCCTAATTTATTCAGCTTGCAGCTCCAGCAGCGCATCACGAAGCTCGGCCGCACGCTCGAATTGCAAATTCTTCGCTGCTTCCTTCATTTCGGCCTCGAGACGCTGGATCAGTTTCTGGCGATCTTTCTTCGACATCTTCTGTCCTTCGCCCACCAGATAATCCGCCTTGCCCTCCGCAACCTTGGTTGCTTCGATGACATCGCGGATCTTCTTGCGGATCGTTTGCGGCGTTATGCCGTGCTTCTCGTTGTAAGCAACCTGGATGCTGCGGCGGCGCTCAGTTTCCTTGATCGCCCGATCCATCGAATCGGTGATCTTATCGCCGTACATGATAACTTTACCTTCCGAGTTCCGGGCTGCCCGGCCGATCGTCTGAATGAGCGAGCGATCCGAACGGAGGAAGCCTTCCTTGTCCGCATCCAGAATCGCTACCAAGGAAACCTCCGGCAGATCAAGACCCTCCCGTAGAAGGTTAATACCCACCAGCACGTGGAATGTACCAAGCCGCAGATCGCGCAGAATCTGCATCCGTTCCAGCGTCTTGATATCGGAGTGCATGTAACGAACCTTGATTCCAATTTCCTTCAGATAATCGGTCAGATCCTCTGACATTTTTTTCGTCAGGGTCGTCACGAGCACACGCTCGTCACGTTCCACCCGGTCATGGATCTCGCTAATCAAGTCATCGATCTGCCCTTCTGTTGGGCGCACATCAATGATCGGATCAAGCAGGCCTGTCGGCCGGATGATCTGTTCAACCATCGTATCGCAGTGCTCCATCTCATACGGACCAGGCGTAGCCGACACGTAGATGATCTGATTGACCTTCTCCTCGAATTCCTCGAACTTCAGCGGCCGGTTATCCAGCGCGGACGGCAGGCGGAAGCCGTGATCGACCAGCACCGTTTTCCGTGCCCGGTCACCGTTGTACATCGCGCGGATTTGCGGGAGCGTCACGTGCGATTCATCAATGACGAACAGCATATCGTCCGGGAAGTAGTCAAGGAGCGTATATGGCGTAGCTCCAGGCTCCCTGAAGGTCAGAGGGCCGGAGTAGTTCTCGATGCCGGAGCAGAATCCGACTTCCTTCATCATCTCGATGTCGTAACGGGTACGCTGCTCCAGGCGCTGCGCTTCCAGCAGCTTGCCTTCCGAGCGCAGCAGCTCAAGGCGTTCTTCCAATTCGCGTTCGATATTCACGATTGCTACCCGCATCGTCTCTTCACGGGTAACGAAGTGAGACGCCGGGAAAATGGCGATATGCTCGCGTTCTCCAACCAGCTCGCCCGTCAAGACGTCGATCTCCGTGATCCGCTCGATCTCGTCGCCGAACAGCTCGACGCGAACGGCCTGTTCCCCCTTCGAGGCCGGGAATATCTCGATGACATCCCCGCGGACGCGGAAGGTACCGCGAACGAAGTTGATATCGTTCCGCTGATACTGGATATCAACCAGCCGCGACAAGATCTCATTCCGCGGCTTCTCCATGCCTACCCGGAGCGAAAGCAGCATTTCGCCGTACTCATGCGGCGAACCCAAGCCATATATGCAAGATACGCTTGCCACAATGATGACATCGCGCCGTTCAAACAGCGAACTCGTTGCAGAGTGGCGGAGCTTATCGATCTCTTCATTAATGCTGGAGTCCTTCTCGATATACGTATCGGAGGAAGGGATATACGCTTCCGGCTGATAGTAATCGTAATAACTCACGAAATAATCCACTGAGTTGTTCGGGAAGAATTCCTTAAACTCACTGGCCAGCTGTGCAGCCAGCGTCTTGTTATGCGCAATGACGAGTGTGGGACGGTTTACTTTGGCGATTGTCTGCGCGATCGTAAACGTCTTCCCCGTTCCTGTTGCACCTAGCAGCGTCTGATGTTTTTTCCCTTGGCGGAGTCCTTCGACCAACGCATCAATAGCCGTGGGCTGATCGCCCTGCGGCTGGAATTCAGACTGGATCTCAAAGGATTTGGTACTGACAACTAAATCGCTCATTGCCCTTCATCACCCTCATACTCTAAAATGAAATTCATGCTAAAAGATATGTCGAAACTTCCCGATGATATACTATGGGAAATTAGTGGTGTCTACGTAAGGAATAAGAATATTTGTTCCCGTCTCATTATACCCTTTACGTTTTTTTGATGCAAACAGTTTAATTAAAATTTCAATAAGTTCCAGCGCGAATGTTCCGGGCCACACCTTCTAGGGCCCGGCAGCCTTCAAATTCCATGTCGGACTAGCTTCAAGCAAACCCATGATCTACAATTAACTTCCTTAAGGAGATGGTACAGCGTTATGGATATTACGATTATTCTTGGCATTCTCGCCGGTTTGGCCGCGTTGATCGGAGGGTTTTTATGGGAAGGCGGGCATCTGAGCGGCCTGCTGCAAGGAGCGGCTGCGCTTATCGTATTCGGCGGCACCATCGCCGCCGTCATCGTCAGTTTCCCGGCTACCCGGCTCCGCACCATCCCGGCTGCCCTCAAGCTGGCCTTCGGCCGCAGCAATCGTTCAACGGACGAGCTGATTGACGCCATTGTCGATATGTCGGTAACGGCCAGAAGAGACGGGGTGCTGGCGCTCGAGCGCATCTCGGCCGAACACGGGGATCCATTCCTGCGGGAAGGCATGCAGATGGTCGTGGACGGCAACGACCCGGAAATGGTGCGCCAAATCCTGGAGCTTGATATCAATGCCGCCGAGCAGAAGCACGAAGGGTATGCCAAGATTTTCGAGTCCGCCGGGGGATATGCTCCTACCATGGGAATCATCGGTACCGTCATGGGCTTGATCCACGTGCTGGGCAGTCTGCAAGATCCAACGGGTCTCGGACCTTCGATCGCGGTCGCGTTCACCGCCACTTTATACGGTGTCGCAAGTGCCAATATTATCTTTTTGCCCATTGCGACCAAGATTAAAGCACGTTCCGAAGAAGAAATTGCAAATATGGAGCTGCTGCTTGAGGGAATTATGGCTGTTCAGAACGGAGAGCACCCGCTGTTGGTTCGTAAAAAGCTAGCCTCCTTCGCTTCCGCCGGCACCACGGACATTCCGTCCTCAAGGGGGATCGCGCATGAGACAGCCGAATAGACGGCGCCGTCAGCGCAAGCAGGCTGAAGGCGACCAGCGGGACCGCTGGATGATCACCTATGCCGACTTGATTACGCTGCTCCTGATTTTTTTTGTTGTGATGTATGCCATGAGCCGGCTCGATACGGAAAAATACAAACTCGTCACCCAATCCCTGCAGGCCACCTTCCAGAGCGGAGACAGCATACTGGAGATGGGTTCAGGCCTCACCGGTACAGCCGATACGGAGAAGCATAAGAATCCTCCGCCGAAGCCTCCAGCCGATGAGGAGGGCGAAGGCAAGGATACAGCTGCGGAACCGCTAACCGAGCGAGAACTCGCTTTCCGTGCCCAGGAGGAGGAGCTGGCAAACTTTATGGGACTCATTCAGCAATACGTGAAGGACAACCAGCTTGAAGAGGATATCTTCATCGCGGACGAGCCGCAAGGGATTGCCATTACGCTAAGCGACCGCTTCCTGTTCGATGTCGGCAAGGCCGAACTTAAACCCGGGGCCGCTCCGGTTCTGGGCAAATTAGCCAGTCTGTTCGGCGATTTAAACACCACGGTGAGCATCGAGGGGCATACGGACAATGTGCCGATCGGCCGCTACTCCAGTTACAAAGACAACTGGGAGCTCTCCGGTGCCCGGGCGATGTCCGTGCTGAGGTTCTTCCTTGACCACAGCAAGCTGGACCCCGAAGGCTTCCAGTATGCAGGTTATGCCGATACGAGGCCGGCCGCGGATAACGCGACTGCCGAGGGCAAGCAGAAGAATCGGCGGGTTGAAATTACGGTGTTGCGGCAGCTTAAGGAGTAGGGAGATAGCCTCCATTGGCTAAACTCGCTCCCATGCTTTGCCTTAGAAGAAAATGCTTAACCCATCGTCTCCTATATTAAATAAGCGCCCGGCAGACTGAATCAACATGCATTCAGATCTGGCCGGGCGCTTTCGCTTTAAAAAAATGATTCGATCACTAACAACGTTCCTATGAGCCAAGAGGTTTCCAACATACTTGTTTTAAGCGCCGTGCCCAACTCCGCTCTCGCTTGGCCGCAGGATAGCGGAGCCGACGGCCAGCAGAATGACCGCCATCAAGCCAAGAACGGCCAGCGGAAGTGCGATATCGGACAACGTGCCGCCCGTGGCCGCAATCTCCACCGCCTCAATGGCCCATTTTTGCGGGATGAAATTGGCGATTTTCTGCATGAACTCTGGCATGATGGCAAGCGGCCAGAAGCACCCGCCCAGCATGCAGGTCGGCGTGACGATCATGGAATTGATCATGGCTGCATTCTGCCCGTTCCGGATCAACCCAGCGACCGTGCTTGCCACGCCTAACGATACCAGCATGAAGGCCATGAGAATAAGGAAATGCAGCAGTAACGGAACCCCGTAATCGTAACGGAGCACATACCGGCTCAGAACAAGCACGATGATCACCTGCAGCGAGCCGACCACCAAACTGCCTAGAAAATTACCTAAAGCGATCTGGTAGGCACGCACCGGTGCCGTATACATGCGGGACAGCGTTCGCTGCCTCCGGTCATCGATCATCATCGACACCACGCTGGAGATGAGGGTCATCATGAACATCAGGGTAAAACCCGTCACGTTCGAGAGTCCCGGCTTGGCGTACAGATTCAAATCCGTGACCTCCGTATCCACCCGATTCAGCGCGGATTGCTTGAGCACTTCTTGCAGCATCAGCATTCGGTCAACATCCGGCTCCGAGGTTTCCCGAATCAAAGCTGCCGTTCCGCTCAGACGCGTAACTGCAGAGTCCGCCGTCATTCGTATCATCACCGAAGCCTCTGAGGTTGAAACTTCGTATACCTGAACCGTCGGCCGCTGCCCTACAATCAATCCGTCGCTGAAACCCTCCGGTATATAAACGCCTACGGTGCTTTTATTCTCCACCAGGTCTTCTCTCAGCGTATTCTCGGACTCGGACTCCTTGAGTACGTATTGGCCGCTGCGCTCCAGCTCATTCATCAGATACTGACCTGCCGGGCCATCATCTTCATTCACATAGGAGACCAGAATGCTCGCAGCCGTGGTCTGCCCCAAGAGAAACACCGTCAAGGTAACGACCACGCAAGGAACCAGCAGATAGACGATCCAGCCTCTTTTGCGCCCCAGTGTGCGTCTTACCATATGCCAGGCTATGGTTAAGCTATGCATGGTATCCCACCTTTCTGTACGTAATCATGGCTGCAGCCGACAGGGCTGCGGTAATGGCCGCCAGCATGCCGAGACAAGTGACAATCAAATGCACGTCGCTGTTCAGCATCATCCGCAGCATGCTCTGCATGGCCCAATGATTGACGGTGAAGGAAGCGATCTTCTGGAAAAATTCCACGGGAAGCGGCATGAATCCCCCGCTCACAAATGTCATGGCGATAATGATCGCCTGCATCAGCCCTCTGGCTCCTGCCGCCGTTGAGGAGACTAGGGTGATGAACGTGGAAATGGTCATGGACGATAATGTGATTAAAACGCAGACCACGATGAGCAGCAGGGGGTGGGGGCCCCATTTCACGCCGTACAGCCACATGGAACCCAGCACAATGGCTGCTGCCTGTACAAGCGTGATCAGACTGCAGCCGATAATTTTACCGGCAAATACGGTTCCGGGGGTGACGGGTGCGCTTTGCAGGCGATACAGGGTCCGGCTTTCCCGCTCTCCCAGCAGACTGCTGCTTGCCATCAGACCCGAATACAAAAGAAACATAATCAGCATGGAGGCAGCGTAATATTGGGCTGCTGAATACGTGGCTCCTTTCTCGCTCAGTTTCCCAATCGTTACGTTCGGGCCAGA
Organism: Paenibacillus sp. GM2FR; assembly: GCF_002803325.1. Lineage (NCBI taxonomy): Bacteria > Bacillati > Bacillota > Bacilli > Caryophanales > Paenibacillaceae > Paenibacillus > Paenibacillus sp. GM2FR. The sequence continues at coordinate 56,616 of NZ_MKZM01000011.1, forward strand.
CGAGGTTTCCACAGGCGCTGCCGCTTGAGCCGCAAGAACTTGATCTCCGCCCATGACGATAACCTCCGCCTGTTTGTGATTGGCATCTGCGATAAAGGTCTTAAAGATCGTGTCTGCTACCAGGTTGAGATTACGGTCTCTTCCGGGCAGCAATTCAAGCTTCACGTCCGCTCCCTGACCCATCCGTTCATCTAAGGAAGCGGGAATCACTACCGCGTAATCGACCTCGCCCCTGCGCAGCTTCCCTTCAACCTCCTCACGGCTGGCTGCCATCTCTTGAACGAGAATCTCCTGGATTTCCGGCGAGCCTGTTAGAGCCTGAATGCTTCCCGGCAGCTGGCCTCCTTCCGCAGCATCCAACACAAATCCCACTCTGACCGATGGCTGTTTAAATTCCTGATCGTTTCCGAACCAGCCCGAAAGCGCGTTTCCCAATATAAAAATAAGAATGAGCGGCAGCAAAAACTGGTTGATCAGCACCGTTCGGCTGGTCGCCATCCGCTTTAGCTCAAACCAGGCGATAATCATCGTATTCATTTTCGGTATTCCTCCTTCATGGATTCCTCTGCACGTGCCGTTATGATCAATCGCGAAGTGTTCGCCCGGTTAGGCTGAGAAACAGCGTTTCAAGCCCCGGCTCCTCGCACTGCAGGGAGCGGAGAATTGTATGATGTTTACTGCAGATGAACAAAATATCCTGCAGCTCATCCTGAGCCGACGGTACATATACTTCGATCTCGTTATCATTCTGGGTGACGCGCCGAACACGCGGGTGAATGGTCAGCTCCTCCACCAGGTCGGGTGTGATCCCATCAGCAGTAATGATGATTTTTTCCTCATGCGCCACGCGTGCCCGAAGCTCCTGCTGCGTCCCGCAGGCGATAACATGACCTTGATCCATAATCGCTACCCGATCACTGATCGCAGCAACTTCCTCCATGTAATGGCTTGTATAAATAACGGTAGAGCCCATGCGGTTCAGCGTCTTCACGGATTCCAGAATATGATTCCGGGACTGCGGATCAATCCCTACCGTAGGCTCATCCATAATGATCAGCTTCGGACGGTGCGTGATCGAGCATGCAATATTCAGTCTTCGTTTCATCCCCCCGGAGAAGGTGGACGGCTTTTCCTTCGCCCGATCCTGCAAGCCGACAAACTCCAGCGCCTCTTCCACCCGTTCCTTCAGCAGATGGCCGCGCAGTCCGTACAATTTTGCAAAAAAAGCGACATTGTCCCAAGCCGACATTTCTTCATATAGAGCCAGATCCTGCGGCACCAACCCGATTCTCCGCTTCACCTCCAGCGGCTGCTCTTCAATTGAGATACCGTCCAACTTGATGCTGCCCTGATCCTTGGGAAGAAGGCCGCAGATCATACTGATGGACGTGCTTTTGCCGGCCCCGTTCGGTCCTAGAAGCCCAAAGATTTCCCCTTCGTTCACTTCCAGGTTCATATGATCCACCGACAGCTTGTTTCCATATCGTTTCACGACATCCCTCATCTGCAAAAAGACTGCCATATTCACCACTCCATTTCTCATATCTCTCGTATCCATTTGTTGATTTCATTCTATCCGGAATGGCCGGCTTTTTAAGGTAGAAGAAGTCACTTTATAGGGTGACGAAAGTCATCTCCTTGCCGAAAACATCCTTGTGATATAATGAAGCCAATCGTTTGAACGGTTTGATTTCACTATGGAAAAGGGTTTGATCGCACGTGACATCCCCACTCACCTATCTAAGGTATGGCTTCATTCTCCTTCCGGCCGCCGCGGACATCTTTTTGCAGCAGCTCGATGATTACGGGGCATATATGGTGTACATATTGCTGTTTCTGGCGATTACGGTGCTAAGCCGCTTTTTGCCATCGCCTGCTTATCTGAAGGCAGCCGCTCTGCTGGAAATTCTACTATCTCTGTGGCTATGCCATCAATTCGGCTTCATGATGGTGTTCCTGTCCATCTCCACCCTATGCGTCTATTTGCCCTTGTTCGAGCGGCCAGGCAGGCTATGGCTGGCGTTCGGTCACCTTGTGCTGCTCAACATGGCCATTACCGATTACGATGCGCTGCTGCTGACGACAGCCAATCTGCTGTTTCTGTTCATGGCGGTAACATTCAACCACATCCATGAAATGAATCAGAAAGAAGCGGATCATATTCAGTTATACGACGAGCTGAAAAGACTGCATTTCCAGCAGGACGAGGCAGGCAGACAATTGCTGCAATTCGCCCATCAGGTAGAGAGTGCGGCCCAGGCCGAGGAGCGTAACCGCATCTCCCGCCAGCTTCATGACGACATCGGCCACCGCCTGATTCGCGTTAAAATGATGATGGAAGCAGCCCTTCTTACCGTTCCGCATGATTCCGTGCGCGGTATAGATATGCTCCGTCAAATCCGTGACCAGCTGGGAGAGAGCATGGAGCAGATGCGAACGGCCGTGAAACAAATGAATCCGGCCCGGCGGATCACCGACGACTATTCCCTCGATCGGCTGCTGGAGGAGACAGGCAGACAGACCGGGATCGAGACCGAACTTTTATTGCAGGGCATCCCCTATCCGCTCTATCCCAGTCAACAGGTGGTGCTATACAAAAATGCCCGTGAAGCGATCACGAACGCCATCCGCCATGGCGAGGCTAAACGGATCCAAATCATCCTGGATTACGGAGACCAGGACGTCAGGATGGAGGTTTCCAACGATGGTACGGTTCGGGAGCCGATTGGCCACGAAGCTGCACGGGACCGTCAAGGAATCGGAATGAGCAGCATGCTCGAACGAACCCAAGTGGTGGGTGGGACGCTGGAGGTACGGAGAACCGTACCTTTTACCGTCATCACCCGGCTGCCTGTCTACCAGAAGCGTGAGATTATGTAATTTAACAAGACAAGATGTTGTATCTTATTTTATAGAAAAGGTCGTGGCCATCCATGATATCCGTTTTAATTGTAGATGATGATCCGTTCATTCGGGAAAGCTTGAAATTACTGGTGGGGATGGACCCGGATATCGAAGTATCGGCTGTCGCGGAGCACGGCGAAGAAGCGCTGGCTATGCTGGAGGGCGGACTTTCTGTTGACGTCGTGCTCATGGACATTCGCATGCCGGTATGTGACGGCGTTGAGGGAACGCGACGAATTCGTGAACGATATTCGGATGTACGAGTGCTTATGCTGACCACCTTCGATGATGATGATTATATCGTGGAAGCTCTGCAGAACGGGGCCAGCGGCTATCTGCTGAAGAACATTCCGCCGGACCGCATCATCCAGGGGATCAAAACAGTGCATGATGGAAACATGCTGATTCATCCCGACATCGCCCGCAAGCTGACTGGCCTGCTTCGTCCAACGGCGCAGCCCGTCCCCAAATCTGCTGAGCTTGAACAATTCGGGCTGACCCCTGCAGAGAAGAAGGTCGTTGTCCTTATTGCGGAGGGTCTATCCAATAAGGAAATTGCCGGACAGCTTTATTTAAGTGAAGGTACGGTCAAAAACTATGTTACCGAAATTCTGGGGAAGCTGAATCTTCGGGATCGAACGCAAATCGCCATTTTCTATCTAAAAAAAGTGCAGGGCTAGCTCCATATACAGCATTTCATCGCTTATGCAATCAAAAAAGCGGGTCTTTGTCCATATAGGACAAAGACCCGCTTCCAATATCATGATGAATGGAAACCTGCCTCTTCGGAACCGCCGGTCGTCGTGCTGCCGGAAGAACCCCGCTTGCTGCGAATATGAAGTTTATTTGCCAGTAGGGTGATCAAGCTTACAGGTTTTAACCCCACCGCTATGCCATCCCTCGGGTCGGGTGCCACGATAGCTCCCAATTGATGATGATCCCCTGCGTAGATCGCACGCTGCAGGAATTTACTCTCCCCTTGATGGTTCTGAACCTCCAGCTTACAGAAGGCCGAATTCTGACGAAGCGCGCTATGCAGCTGTTCCTTACTGTGAATCAGTTTACCGTTCACCTTAAGGATCGTCTCTCCTGCCAGAATGCCAAGTTCGCTTGCCGGACTATTCGGAAGCACCGCGAGGACGCGTAGTCCCCGAATCGGATGCACAAAGATCGGACTGCGCTGCTGCTCTTCGTAACGGCTGTACCACACCAAGCCTTCATGCAGCAATAATGCCGCTAATGCAGCCACGATCGTGAGTGGTGCCCACCACTCGGCCAGCAGGCTCAACGCCAGCACAATGGCTCCGTAGAATATGAGCCGCTTCGATGTGATCCCTGCCTTCTCCTGCGGGAGCATGCTCTGCGTCATTTCCCCGAAGCCGATCACGACCGGGAGTGCCATCATGGTAAAGCCGGTACTCCAGGCATCCCCACCGAAGAATGGCGTCCATGGCAGCACGCTGCCTCCACTTACTGCCGGAACAAGCAAGAACAAAGGTAAAGGCCAGAAGCTCTGCATGTGATAACCGCCAACGAGCTTGCCACGCTTCCCCTCAAGGAACAGCGGTGTAGCAAAACCCGAACCCTGTATTCTGACAAGCAAGGCTTCGGCAAAATGCAGAACGGCGGATAACGCCAGCAGCGCAGGGATGTCCAATCCAACGATCGTTGTTGTTACGTGACCAATCCAGCCTTCCGGCTGCCAATTCGGAAACCAGCCTAATACAACCTGAATGATCCCAAGAAGACCGATGGAATAGGCAAAGCATAAGTACCGGATATGAAACAGCATCAGGATCAGGGAAGTCACCCATATGCATATAATGGCTTCCAGGCTTAAGGATATGCCCAGGAAGGCCACCACGATCGATACGCCGATTCCTGCCAGCAGCCCGCCCAGAAACGTTCGCCATGTCTGCAATCCCCAGGAATGCAGCTTCACATGGAACAGCTTACGCTCCACCAACACCTGCCTTCGGTAAAACAGCATGACAAACAAAATCGAAATATAGTAAAAGGGCTGCGTCAGCAGTTGTATGCCTGCATCTATCCCATACATAAGCAGTTGTTTCAATGTCTCCAACAGCTTGCCACGCTCCTTTCGCTTCAAGATGCTTCGAAATGTATACTTTCTGATATCTCAAAAGAAAAAAGAAGGCTAACATTCAGCCTTCTTACTTGTTCGACGCTTTAGCGGCGATTTCCTTCCGAACCTCGGCAATTCCGCGATTCATTTGATTATCCTCTTTCGGATCCTGAATCTTCTCGATCAATGCGGCTTCCAATGCCTCGGCTGTAGCGCCGTTAAGGATACCGTCCGCTTTCAGCTTGTGCTTGCTCTGGAAGCTCTTGACCGCCTTCTCCGTATTCCGGTCGAAATAGCCGTCCGTACGCCCTGTCTTATAACCAACCGCTTCAAGCATGATCTGTGCGTTCTTCACATCTGTGCTATTCGTGTCGTACGTATAGGTTTTCTTCTTATCGATCGGTGCAACGGTAAAGTATTCTGGCTGTGACACCTTAATATCCGGCTCAATTCCCTTCTCATGGATCCAGGTACCGTTTGGCGTCAACCATTTGGCAATCGTTACTTTCAGCAGGCTTCCATCGCCAAACTGCTTATCAAAGCTCGTTTGCACGGTTCCTTTACCGAAGGAATGCTCACCCATCAGGGTAGCTCCCGCCGATTGCTGCAGTGCGCCTGCCAAAATTTCGGAAGCGCTGGCGCTGCCCTTGTTCATCAGCACCGTAATCGGATAGGATTTCGCCTCACCATTGGAAGGATGCTTCTCACGCTTCTTATCCTTATCCTCTACCTGAACGATCAACTCGCCTTTAGGTACGAACTGCTCTGCAATGTCAATGACAACGGACAGCACGCCGCCTGGATTGTTCCGGACGTCGATCAGCAGTCCCTTCATGCCTTGGCTTTCCAGTTTCTCGAGTTCCTCCTTAAAGCGTTCGCCTGTATTCAGCGAGAATTGGGAGATCTCAATAACGCCGATTCCGCCCTTCTCCATCCGTGCCGATACGGTTTCGAGATCGACGTCATCACGAACGATAACATACTCGATCGGCTGCTCGGAGCCTGCACGCTTAATCTGAAGAACGGCCTTGGAGCCCTTCGGACCGCGAATCTTGTTGACGGCCGCGTTCAGTTCAAGGCCCTGCAAGGATTCGCCATTGACGGAAAGGATGGTGTCCTTAGCCCGAATGCCGGCTTTATCCGCAGGAGATCCCTTGATCGGGGATACAACGACCACACTGCCGTCTACAGAGGACACCTCTGCGCCAATCCCCGAGAAGGAGCCCTCAATGCTCTCTTCAAACTGGGCCGCCGTTTCTTTTCCCATATAGTTGGAATATGGATCTTCCAGCGCTTCCATCATCCCGTTGATGGCGCCGTCGATCAGTTTCGACCGATCGATATCCTTGTAATAATTGCTCTCGATGAGGTCAATCGCTGTCCCCAGTTTTTTCGCTTCAGACTGCTCCAGTCCATTCCTGTTCGCTATACTGGCCAGCAGCCCCTCACCGTCTCCGGTCTGGCTAGGAGCGGGCAGCTGGGTCAAGGCCATCGTTAACAGCACGCCGCACAGCATGGCAGCTATGACCAGAAAGACAGCCGTTCGTTTTTTCAGCAAGTACTTCACCGCCTTTGTACGTTTCAACTGCTACACACATGGGGAATCCCGTCCACCTAGTATATGATTGGCTTGCCGGGAATATTTATACAGCGGTCTGAAGGTTATATGGTATAAGTCATGAAATTCTGTTACAGATAAGGCGAAGGATTCACCGGCGATCCATTGACCCGAACCTCAAAATGAAGATGCGGTCCTGTGCTCTGACCCGTGGAGCCTACTTCGGCAATCTTCTGCCCTCTGGACACCTTGTCGCCTTCGCTGACTTTAATGCCGCCGTTGCGGATATGTCCATACAAGGTCCATACGCCGCCCCCATGATCAACAATAACACAGTTTCCGTAACCGCTCCACCACTCGGCCAAAATGACCGTGCCGCTCTCCGCTGCGCGGATCTCCGTTCCCTGCGGAACGGCAAAATCCTGGCCTGTATGCATCTTGCCGACTTCACCCGTTACCGGATGAACCCGCGGCCCATAACCGGAGGACAGTCTGGCCCCGGAGACCGGTATTGCAAACGGTCCGCCGTTACCTGTATATCCGCCGCCACCTTTGCTACCACCGAGGGTGGTCGCCTTGGCTCTTTTCGCGGCAGCCGCTTTGGCAGCCGCTGCTTTGCGTGCAGCTTCCTCAGCGGCAAGCTTATTCTTTTCCTTCTGCAGATCCGAACGTTTGCTTGCCAGGGCAACCAGCATTTTATCCTGCTCTTCAGTCAAGATGTCCGCATCCTCAATTTCCTGATCATACTGGGCCAGTAGTACTCGCTTCTCCTGTTCCTTCTCGTTCAGGATGCTCTTGCGATCCTCCATTTGGCCATACAGGTCCTTGGCGGTTGCATACTGTCCTTCAAGTTCCTTCTTCTTGTCGATGACCAGCAGCTTGTCCTGCTTATGCTCCACCAGCAAATCCTGATCCTGGTTAACGATCGTCTTCAGGGAATCCGCACGCTCAATAAAATCGCTGAAGCTGGTCGAGGAGAGCAGCACATCCAGATACGATACTTGCCCATCCATATAGATGAGGCGAATCCGGGATTCCAACAGCTTCTCGCGGGAGGCGATACGCTCCTCCGCCGCTTCAAGTTCCTTGGTCGTTTTTCTCAGCAGATCCTCTGTCTCCTCGATCTTCATGGAGATTTTGGTCAATTCATTGCTGACGATGCTGATCTGTTCCATCACATATTTCAGATTCCTCGTTGTTTTCTTCTTGTAATGCTGGGCTTCTTGTTTATCTTCCGCTGCCTTGTTCTTCTGTGACCGTGCTTTCTTGACCTGCTCCTGAAGCACTCTCAGTTCTCGATCTACATCGGCTGAAGTCTTCTTCTCGGCTTGTCCGACAGTCGGTTGGATCATAACGGTGGCCAGTAATAAGGCTGCTACTCCTGCGGCGATCTTTTTCAAGTTTCGCTCCCCATCCTTTACCTAGTTTTATACTTTCAAAAATTTACGTATCGACATGGTGCTGCCCCAGATGCCAATGACGATGCCCAGCCCAACTATAATGGTGCCAAGCAGCAGCCACAAATCACCCAGCGGGATTAAACTTTGCGCTAACGTCAAATCCGTTTGCGATGCGGCGTACAGGCGATTGTAGCCTACAAACAACAGTGTGACCGTCACAATGGAGCCCATCAGGCCGATCATGGCGCCTTCTACGAAAAACGGCCAGCGAATGAAGTTGTTGGTCGCGCCGACAAGCTTCATAATGCCGATCTCGCGGCGACGGGCCAAAATCGTAACCCGAATGGTGTTCGAGATCAGGAACATGGACATCAAGCCGAGTCCCGCTACGAAAATAAAGCCGATATTACGCACCGTCTTCGTAATCTTGAACAGGGTTTCTACCGTGCCTTCACCATACTTGACTCGCAGGATCGGCTCCTCCGCATATTTCTGGTTCAGTGCGGTAATCTTGTCGGCAACAAAACCGACCGTGGTCGGTTGAATAACGGAAACCTCGAATGCATCCGGAAGCGGATTCTGGTCCGCCTCGCTGAAGCCTTCCACCCATTCGGAGCCCAGGCTTTCTTCAAGCTCCTTCATGCCCTCTTCCTTGGACACGAACTTGATGGCGCTGACCTCCGGCATGGCCTCGATTTCACCCTTGATGGTTTCGCGCAGCTTCTCATCCACATTGAGATTTAAGTACGTATTGATTTGCACATTGCTATCTGCTTTATCGGCTAAGGCGTTCACATTCATGACTAATAGCATGAAAACGCCCAGTATAAACAAAGACACCACGATGGAAGTAACGGATGCGACCGACATCCATCCGTTCCGGAAAACGCTCTTCGCCCCTTCCCGCAAGTGCCGCAAGAAGGTTCTAAAATTCATACCCGTAATCTCCTCTCTGCTGATCACGGACGATCTGTCCATGCTCAATCGCAAGAACGCGTTTACGCATGGTGTTCACGATATCCCTGTTGTGGGTAGCCATGACAATGGTGGTTCCCCTGAAATTGATTTCATCCAGCAGCTGCATGATGCCCCACGAGGTTTCCGGATCCAGGTTACCTGTAGGCTCGTCCGCAATAATGACGGAGGGGTTGTTCACAATCGCTCTGGCGATTGCGATCCGCTGCTGCTCACCGCCGGAGAGTTGGGAAGGTTCGCGGTTCGCCTTGGATTTCAGACCTACAAGCTCCAGCACCTCCATGACCCGTCTCTTGATGAGACGCTGCGGCGCTTCAATAACCTCCATGGCAAATGCTACATTTTCGTAAGCAGTCAGCTTGGGCAGCAGACGATAGTCCTGAAAAATAACCCCGATATTTCGGCGAACATAGGGAATTTTGCGCTGCTTCAGCTTCCCGATATTAAATCCGTTAACGGAAATTTGCCCCTTGGTAGGTACTTCTTCTCTATAGATAAGTTTCATAAACGTCGATTTGCCCGCACCTGACGGTCCGACAACATAGACGAATTCATTTCGATTGATTTTGACGGAAACTCCTTGAAGCGCATGAGCGCCGTTCGGATAAGTCTTCCATACGTCCTGCATTTCGATCACTTCATCACTTCCCAATCCTTAATTAGCCATTATACTTTCGACAGTTTCCATCGAATTCCTTTAAAATCCATGAAAAATCCTCACGACATCGTCTATTGTAACAAATTTGTTACCTTTTGAGTACCCGAAAGTTTAAGCCCACCGTGACATATACATGAACAAGTGCATGAACTGCGGCCAATACGAAGTTAAGAAGGTGGTTTCGAATGAAAAAAATTCATCTTGGTCTCATCATTGTCATCAGTTTCGGTCTTCTCCTCTCGGTCGGCTTCGGTCTATTGACGATGTACGTGAACCAGAAGGAACTCCCGAAGGGAGTCGTTCTCGCCGGTTGGCAGGTAGGCGGTAAACCCGCAGACGAGGTGCTGTCAGAGCTGGATCAACGGCTTCAGGCGATGACAGCGTTGAAGGTGGAGCTGCAATCGGACGCTCTCAAGGGACACACGGAAAGCTTCACTCTCCGGGAAGCCGGCGTTCAATTCAACGCAGCCGATTTTCGGGAAGCTATCGCCAAGCTGTCCGAAGGATCATTATGGGATCAGGTTCTTTATCGGCGTAACTTTCAGCTGGAGTGGCATATATCCACGGGCTGGGACCGCGATGTGTTAAAAGAGCGGCTGAACGAAGACTGGCAAAAGGAACGCTTTGGGGAACCCGTCAATGCGGTACGGAGCATATCCGAAGATGATGTTGTCCGGTATACCCCGGAGAAAACGGCATACCGCATCGATTGGCCGGCATTCTATGAAGGGTTCAGCGCTGCGCTTCCGAATGAGTCTCACTTCACCGAGCTGAATCCGGATGAGATCATTACGGTTCAGCTCCCTCTCATCCGTCAAAAGCCCCCCGTTACCGTAAAATCGCTGCAGGATGAGGGGATTGAGCGCAAAATCGTCGAATTTTCCACCAGTCTCGGATCCAGCGGTCCTGGACGCGTTCATAACGTGACCGCCGCTGCCAAAGCCGTAGACGGCATGATTCTGAAGCCCGGGGATGAATTCAATTATGCTCATATTATTGATACGGCAAAGAAAGAATACGGCTTTGAAGAAGCTCCCGTTATCGTGAACGGCAAGCTGGTTCCCGGTATCGGTGGCGGCATCTGCCAGGTATCCAGCACGGTCTACCATGCCGCTCTGCTCATCGGGCTGGAGATCACCGAACGGCGCAATCATTCCCTTCCGGTCAGTTACCTGCCCAAGGGGCAGGATGCCACCTTTGCCGAAGGTGCGATAAACTTCCGCTTCCGAAACAATACAGGCAAGCATCTGCTTATTTTATCGGAGGTATCGCACGGTAATTTAACACTAAAGATGTTCGGGACTTTCCCGGACAATACCGAATATGAGCTTGTGTCCACCACCATTGAAACCTTGCCGTCACCAGAGAAAATCATTCACAATAACTCGCTGCCGCCCGGACTCAAGCAGGTGGTTCAGAACGGGAAACCAGGTTATGTGGTAGAAACCTACCGAACCAAGAAAGTGAACGGGAAGGTCGTGGAGAATGTGAAAATATCCAAAGATACCTACCGTCCCCAGAACAGCATCGTTGCCATCAATCCGACGAATGAGGTCCCGCTGCCGGATGCGAATGAAACGCCGAAAGAGGAAGTGGTTGAGGACGGGATCAGCGCGCCATGAACCTGCAGATCACGTGGAACAGCCCGGATTCGCGAAAAGAACCGCGAATCCGGGCTGTTTGCCTTGCTGTTATTTTAATGTAATGTATCTATTTTATCCGTGTCGCCATGAATGACGCCTTCACCGTTTATCCGAAGCTTGCCGACAATACCGCCGCCAACGACACCGTCACCCGTTATGGAAACACCGGGTCTTTCTACGGCTGTTCCGTTATGCACCATATCGCTGCCTCCTTGCCATCTATTCGGCTTATGCCCGGATGCTTCGTCCGATGTCGCCCTTAAAACCGCCGCGATGCTCTGACCTGGGCTTCCGGATGCTGCGTCAATTCATCCCGGTATTCCACTTGCCGAATCTCGCACCCTGGGCCGAGGATCACCCGGTTGCCGCGAACGATATCGGCTTCGACATACTCTAGATCCAGGACATCACCTTCAATAATGCGTGCCTCCAGCCGCGTTCCCCGTAATGGCAGGGACAGCATCTCCCAGAGCCGCTTTCCTTTTTTGCGGATCGTGATCCGGTCTCCGACGATTTCCTGCGCAAGGCAGCGGCCCAACAGCCGAATATCCGCTGTTCCTACATGCAGGCGGCCATCGATCTTGAAGCCCCCATGAAACGTGGCCGTTTCACTCCGCACGTCACCATGGCTTCTCAGGTTTCCGGTTACATCAAGCCTCTTCGATTCGGAATCGCCGTGAATGCTGCAATGCCCTCCGATAAAAATGGACCGGCTGCGCACGCCTCTCTTCACACTCAGGCTGCCGGCTACATGCAGCTCCTCCGCGTCCACCGTTCCCTTAATGGTTCCCGAACCGTTCACGCGAATCGTGTTGGCAGCGACGTCGCCGTTCAAACTCATCGTTCCGTTGCCTGTTAATTCCCGGCAATCCAGATCTCCGTTCACCTGCCCGGCACCATCGATTCGCACCTTGCCGTATTGGCCGCCGCTTGAGCTTCCGGTTCCCGTAATCTTCAGATCAGACAGTTTATCGTCATGTGGTATCATGCACATACTCCTCCAGATTCACAAATATGATCATCATGCTATATCTTAACTGAACACTTGCTACACTTCTAAATTTATGCTTTTGAATCCTCCACCAGATGGAACCATAATCTCCCTCTAACATAACACAACGCAGCCCATCATAGAACAGCCCGATGGCTGAACCTCGCCTCGGTCTGAAGACCGAGGCGTTTTATGCGCTTATCCATCCCATCCGTTTCAATTCCATCCGGAGCCGCCTTTATATTCTGGAGGATTAGCATAGTACCCAAACGCAGCAGACTTAAAATCTGTTCTCGTCGAAACGATGGCTTTAGATTTGCTTGGAGCAAAGGAGAACGATTGTGATATGATCCTAGTAGGCTCGTCATTTTGATCTCTCATTTTCAAAAAATGAAAGGGGATACATAATCCATGGCTCTAATGCAATGTCACTTTTACTCGGAGGTGCTCGGTCTCAGCACATCCATGACCGTCATTCTCCCTCAGCAAACCTCTTCACAAATCGGCATGACCAATCATGCCAAAAGCGGTTTGCATCCGACGCTCTTCCTCCTGCACGGCCTGTCCGACGACGATTCCATCTGGCTGCGAAGAACCTCCATCGAACGTTATGTGGCCGAGATGGGCATTGCCGTCGTTATGCCGCAAGTGCATCGCAGCTTCTATACGGACATGGAATACGGCGGAAAATACTGGACCTTTATCAGCCAAGAGCTGCCGGCCATCGCCCGTTCCTTCTTCCCGTTATCCCACGCGAGAGAAGATAACTTCGTCGCCGGGTTGTCCATGGGCGGGTACGGGGCGTTCAAGCTGGCCCTTCGCTGTCCCGAAGCCTTTGCCGCCGCTGCCAGCCTGTCGGGTGCGCTCGACATGGCGGGTCATGTTAATAGGAACGAGGCTTTGTTTGAGCATCGTTTAGTCTACGGAGATCGGGACATTACCGGCACCGACAACGACCTGCTCTGGCTGCTTCAGGAAGTGGACCGCTCGGAGGGACCGAAGCCGCTGCTGTATCAATGCTGCGGAACCGAAGACTTCCTCTATGAAGACAATCAAGCGTTCCGCAAAGCCTGCGAAGCAACCTCCCTGGACCTCACGTATCAGGAAGGCCCGGGCGGCCACGATTGGGGATACTGGGATACCCACATTCAGGATGTGCTGAAATGGCTTCCGTTGAAAGCCTAATGAACCCATCATATGCACGCCATGAACGTGCCTGCGGTTCATTCGCGGTTCCATGGGGTGTACTGGGTGTACTTTTCTTCGTGAGAGGATTTTAGGTAATCCCTCATCCAACGAATCTCATCGTTACAAAACAAAAGGTGGATCAGCAAATGTAACGTTTGCCGATCCACCTCTATTTTTATCACGCCAAGTATTCTTTGCCGTTACTCAACATTCCCTTGGCGGAGACCCAGCCATTCTTCCGTGGTCTGAAGGGTCTGCACGCTGCGATCAATGGCCGCCTTCACTTGTTCGGTTGCCGTACCGCCGTAAACGTTACGCGCATTGACCACCGTCTCCGGTTGAAGCACACCATAAATGGAGTCGTCGAACAGCTCCGAGAACTGCTTGAATTCATCCAGCGTCAAATCCAGTAAATACTTGTTGTTTTGAATGCAGTACAATACGGTCTTGCCAATCACTTCGTGCGCCTGGCGGAAAGGAAGGCCTTTGCCAACCAGGAAGTCCGCGATGTCGGTTGCGTTGGAGAAGTCGGTGTTCACCGCTTCGCGCATGCGGCCTTTGTTGACCTTCATCGTGGCGATCATCGGTGCAAACAGCTGTAATGCGCCTTCCAACGTAGCCACTGTATCGAACATGCCCTCTTTATCTTCCTGCATGTCCTTGTTATAAGCAAGCGGCAGGGACTTCAGCACGGTGAGCAGGCCCATCAGATTACCGTATACCCGTCCGGTTTTGCCGCGGACCAGCTCAGGCACATCCGGATTCTTCTTCTGCGGCATAATACTGCTGCCTGTGCAGAACGCATCGTCCAGCTCAACGAAGTTGAACTCCGTGCTGCTCCAGAGCACCAGCTCCTCGCTCAGACGGGACAAGTGCATCATGATAATGGAAGCATCCGAGAGGAATTCCAGGATGAAGTCGCGGTCGCTGACCGCATCCAGACTGTTCTCGTAAACACCATCAAACCCAAGCTGCTCTGCCACGAAATGACGGTCGATCGGGAACGTTGTACCCGCAAGCGCGCCTGCCCCGAGCGGCAACACGTTAATGCGCTTATAGCTGTCGATCAGACGGTCGATATCCCGCTGGAACATGGACACGTAAGCCATCAAATGATGCGCGAACAGAATCGGCTGTGCACGCTGCAGATGCGTATACCCCGGAATAATCGTGTCCAGGTTATCCTTCGCTTGCCCAATCAACGCGGTTTGCAGCTCATGCAGCATGCCGGTCAACGCCACGACGCGGTTGCGCAGATACAAGTGCATGTCCGTAGCCACTTGATCGTTACGGCTGCGGCCTGTGTGGAGCTTGCCGCCGACAGGTCCGATTTCCTCGATCAGATTCTTCTCGATGTTCATATGAATATCCTCATCCGAAACGGAGAACTCGATGCTGCCCTCACGGATGCGCTCCAGCACCTTGTTCAAGCCAGCCTTGATCGTCTCCACGTCTTCGGCCGGCACGATGCCGCATTTGCCCAGCATGGACACATGCGCAAGGCTTCCCTGGATATCCTCCTCAGCCAGCTGCTTATCAAAACCGATGGATGCCGTATATTCCTCTACCAATGCGTTGGTCTGCTTCGTAAAGCGCCCTCCCCATAACTTGCTCACAACACTTGCCCCTCTCTGTTTAAGGCAGAGGGCCGCTTCCCGCTTAAGAAGTCCCGTTCATCCCGGTTACGCGAGAATCGGCGGAGCTCCCTAGCAAGAAAACGGCCTTCAGCCTGTTCATTATTGTAAACTTATTGATTCTGGTTCACGCCGGTTGCCACTTTCAAACGCAGTGCGTTCAAGCGGATAAAACCGGTCGCATCGCCCTGATCATAAGCTTGCGTTGGATCGGCTTCCATTGTAGCGATATCCGGGTTGTACAGACTAACCGGACTCTTCACGCCTGCACCGATAATGTTGCCCTTGTACAGCTTCACGCGCACCGTACCGGATACGTTTTTCTGGCTCTCGGTTACAAGCGCCTGCAGTGCCAGACGCTCCGGCGCAAACCAGAAACCGTTATAAACCAATGTGCTGTAACGGGTAATCAGGCTATCGCGCAGGTTCATCACTTCACGGTCCATCGTAATAGATTCCATTTTGCGATGAGCGGTGAACAGGATGGTTCCGCCCGGAGTCTCATAGACACCGCGGCTCTTCATGCCAACGAAACGGTTCTCCACCATATCCACGCGACCGATGCCGTGCTTGCCGCCCAGCTCGTTCAGCTTCTCCATCACTTGCAGCGGGCTCATCGATTCGCCGTTCAGCGCAACGACATTCCCTTGCTCAAACGTAAGCTCGAGGTACTCAGCCTCATCCGGTGCATCCTCAGGGGATACGCTGAGCAGGTACATATCCTTGCTGTCCTCCGCGCTTGCATCGAACCAAGGATCTTCCAGCACGCCGCTCTCATAACTGATATGGAGCAGGTTGCGGTCCATGGAGTAGGATTTGGCTGCCGATGCCGTTACCGGAATGCCGTGCGCTTCAGCATAGGCAATCATCTCTGCGCGTCCCGGGAAGGAGTTGCGGAACTCCTCGATGCGCCAAGGCGCGATCACTTCAATGTCCGGTGCCAAGCCGGCTACGCCCAGCTCAAAACGAACCTGGTCGTTTCCTTTACCGGTAGCGCCGTGCGCAATCGCCGTCGCGCCTTCGGCACGAGCGATATCCACCATGCGTTTCGCGATCAACGGACGCGCGATGCTTGTGCCGAGCAGGTACTGCCCTTCGTACATGGCACCCGCCTGGAACATCGGATATATGAAATCATTTGCAAATTCGTCGCGCAGATCGTCGATGTATACTTTGGAGGCGCCGGTCGCCAGCGCTTTTTCCTCAAGTCCGTCCAGCTCTTCCTTCTGGCCGATATCGGCCGTGAAGGCAATAATCTCCGCATCGTAAGTTTCTTTCAGCCACTTCAGAATGACGGACGTATCCAGACCGCCGGAATACGCCAGTACGATTTTTTGTTTTGCCATGGTTAAACTCCCTCTCTTTGTTACTAACAACCCTGTCCTTCATTATACTAAAGAAAACGTCCATTGACGCATTTTCATAGAGAATGTTCGCTCTGCAATGAATGGCCTTACGCCATCAAAGCAACCATCAAAGCCTTCTGGGCATGTAGACGGTTCTCAGCCTGATCAAAAATGACGGAGTTGGCACCGTCGATCACGCCTTCGCTGACCTCTTCGCCGCGGTGGGCTGGAAGGCAATGCAAGAACAAGTAATCCGGCTTCGCCGCCTTCACCAGTTCCTCATTCACCTGGTAGTCCGCAAAAGCGGCTTCCCGCTGAGCCTGCTCCTCTTCAAAGCCCATGCTTGCCCATACATCCGTATAGATCACGTCCGCATCCTTCGCGGCTTCGAGCGGGTCTTGGGTGATCGTGATTTTGCCGCCTGTTTGCGCCGCGATCTCCTCGCTCAGCTTCACGATGCTGGCATCCGCTTCATAGCCCTTCGGACTGGCCACGGCCACATGCATGCCCATCTTGGCACCGCCGATCAGGAGTGAATGCGCCATGTTGTTGCCATCGCCGATAAAGGCCATCTTGAGGCCTTTCAGCTTACCCTTGTGCTCCAGCACGGTCTGCAGATCAGCCAGCACCTGACATGGATGCGCCATGTCGCTCAGACCGTTGATAACCGGAATGGAGGCATATTTCGCCAAATTGACCACGTTGTCGTGCCCGAAGGTACGGATCATCAGGCCGTCCAGATAACGGGACATCACCTGTGCCGTATCGCTGATCGGCTCGCCGCGTCCAAGCTGAATATCGTTTTTGCTTAAAAAGAGTGCATGTCCGCCCAGCTGGAACATCCCAGCCTCGAACGACACCCGCGTCCGTGTGGACGACTTCTCAAAAATCAATCCAATCGTCTTGCCCTTCAGCGGCTGATAGACTTCGCCGTTCTTCTGCTTGCGTTTAATCTCGATTGCCGAATCGAGCAAGAACTGAATCTCTTCCGTAGAGTATTCGTCCAGCTCGATCATATCCCGCCCTTTCAGGCTTAATTCCTTCACTTGTCCGCTTGCGGCCATATCCTTCAGTCCTCCTTAACCATGCTGTTATTGTCCAAAATGCTGCTGTACGATTCTTCTATGCTTGGCTAACCGCCGTATGCTCATGTATAAGTTCCGTAACAATCGATACCGCCTGGTCGATCTCTTGTTTGGTAACGTACAGATTCGGAAGCAGCCGGATCACATTCGGTCCTGCCGTTACGAACAGCAGCCCGCGGCTCTGTCCTTTCAGCACCAGCTCGCCAACCGGTTCAACGCATTCGATGCCGATCAGCAGGCCTTTCCCCCGGATCGCCTTCACAAAAGGATGGCTGCCCAGACTCTCATTCAGCTTCGTCATCAAATATTCTCCAGCTTCGGCCGCGCGCTGCGGCACGTTGTCCTCCAGCATCGTCTCAATGGTGGCCTGGATGACGGAGCTTGCAATTGGTGTGCCGCCAAACGTCGTTGCATGGCTTCCTGCCGTAAAGGCTTCGCGTAGGTAAGCTTTACCCAGCATCGCGCCGACCGGGAACCCGGAGCCGAGTCCTTTGGCCACGGTGAAAATATCCGGCTCAATGCCGTAATGCTCGTGCGCAAACAGCTTGCCGGTCCGGCCCATGCCTGTTTGCACCTCGTCCACGATCAGCAGCAATCCGTTCTTCTTGCACAGCTCGGTAACGGCTTGCAGGAACTCCGGCTCCACCGGATGCACGCCGCCCTCCGCCTGCACCATTTCGATCATGATGGTGGCGGTGTTGTCATTAATGGCCGCTTCCAGTGCCGGAAGGTCATGCAGTGGAACGCTTTTGAAGCCTGCCGGAAGCGGAAGAAAGCCTTCCTTTACCTTATCCTGGCCGGTTGCCGTCAGCGTAGCCAAGGTCCGTCCATGGAAGGATTGCGTAAACGTAATGACCTCGTACCGTCCCGTTCCCTTCACCTTCTGATGGTAGCGGCGCGCCAGCTTAATGGCGGCTTCGTTCGCTTCTGCCCCGCTGTTACAGAAGAAGACCGCATCCGCGCAGGTGTTGGCTGTCAGCAGCTCGGCTGCTTTTTCCTGACCCGGAATGTGAAACAGGTTCGAGACATGCCACAATTCATCCAGCTGGGCCTTCAGCTTCTCTTTCACCTTTACCGGAGCATGGCCGAGGTTCGTTACCGCCAGACCGGCCATAAAATCAAGATATTTGTTGCCTTGATCGTCCCATAACCAGCTGCCCTCCCCTTTGACCAGGGCGATTGGATATCTGGCGTACGTTTGGAACAATGAGCTTTCATTAGCTGCTTTAACACCGCCTACTGCTGTTTCTTTTCCCATGACCTTCACACACTCCTTTGCATATGGACAAAACAGATTCATGAATATTCCTGAACTCTGACACCCCTGACACCACTTCGCATGTGGATTGTTCTTCCGATCGCTGTTGCCCCCAGATTTTTATTGAAAAAGTTGCAACGGTTAAAATCCGGGGGCAAAGGCGACCGCGTTGCTTCTCCAGAACAATTCCACCTTCTCCGTTGAAGCCGCTCTATTCGTACAAACTCAAATCTAAATCTACATCCGCACGATGCGCGTTCCCAGCACTTCGCCTCCAAGCACCCGGCTCAGTACATTCGGTTCGCTTCCGTCCACGATGACAACCTCGCTCACTTTGCCGTGAATGCAGCTGATAGCCGCTCTGACCTTCGGTATCATGCCGCCGTAGATTTCACCTGTCCCGATCATGTCCTCGATCTCCTGCACCGTCACGGTTGGAAGCACCCGCTTCTCGCCGCCCGATCCCTTCATGATCCCGGGCACGTCGGTGACCACGATCATCCGGTGTACCCCCAGATGGGAGGCCACGGCACCAGCTGCCGTATCGGCATTGATGTTGTAACGCTGACCGGACGGATCCACCCCGATCGGTGCTACCACAGGCATGTAGCCCATTTCCAGCACACCGTTCAGAATCGACGACTTCACCAACGTCACATCGCCGACCCAGCCAACCTCCGCATGGTTCGTCACCGGTTTGGCCTCGATCAGTCCGCCGTCCGAGCCGGACAAGCCGATAGCAGCGCCGCCCACGCTTTGAATCCGTCGTACAATCTGTTTATTGATGGTGCCCGCAAGCACCATCTCCACGACGTCCAGCACATCCTCTGTCGTCTTGCGCAGCCCGTTTACAAATTCGGTCTCGATGCCGAGTTTCTCCAGGTTGCTGGAGATGGCGGGTCCGCCGCCATGCACGATAACGGGGTTGACTCCCTTTTGCTGCAGATCCTTCAAATCCTCGAAGAAGCTGTCAGGAAGCGCAGCGAGCGTGCTGCCGCCGCATTTCATCACGAACGTATCTGCACCTGATGTTTTAACCGGCAACGTATCCTTTTGATCGATCGTGCTCTTCATATCCGTCTCCTCCGTCCCACTGAATATTTATCTACGTACGATAAGCCGCATTAATGCGGACATAGTCATAAGTTAAATCACAGCCCCAGGCCGTAGCCGACCCATTACCGATATGCAGCTTCACGTCAATATCCACGGTGTCGCCCTGAAGGTAAATCAGAGCCGCATCCTCGTCAAACGCAACGGGTCTTGACTGCTCCAGCACCGAAATCGGGCCGATGGCAATATCGACCGTCTCCGGATTAACCGGACGGCCCGCACGGCCAACAGCCGCAATAATGCGTCCCCAGTTGGCATCTGCGCCGAATACGGCGGATTTGACCAGGCTGGAGCCAATGATTGTCTTGGCAATCGCTTGTGCGTCATCGTCGCTTTCGGCACCGTCTACGCGAACCTCGATCAGGCGGGAAGCTCCCTCTCCGTCACGAGCGATCGCCTTCGCCAGCTGCTGGCATACATAATGGAAGCCGGCTGCGAATGCATCCCAATCCGGATGCTCCGGCGAAAGCATGTCGTGTCCCGCCAGGCCGCTGGCCATCGCAACCAGCATGTCGTTCGTGCTTGTATCGCCGTCTACCGTAATCATATTAAAGGTCAGGTTGGTCGTTTGGCGCAGCAGCAGCTGCAGTGCTTCCTGACCAATGACCGCGTCCGTCGTCATAAATCCGAGCATGGTCGCCATGTTCGGATGAATCATCCCCGACCCCTTGGCCGTCCCGGCGATGGTCACCTTCGTACCGTTAACTTGTACCGTGACGCAGGCTTCTTTTTTCACGAGATCGGTTGTCAAAATCGCTTGGCTGAAACTTTCAGCCCCTTCGCTTTCTCCGCTGAGCCTTGCAGGCAGGCCGGCGATACCTGAGGAAACGCGGTCCATCTTCAGCAATTCCCCGATGACTCCGGTTGAGGCGACGGCCACATCGTTCTCTTCCAGACCGAATTGCGCAGCCGTATTGGCACGCATCGCGTAAGCATCCTCTTCGCCCTGCTTGCCCGTACAGGCGTTAGCATTCCCACTGTTGACGACGATCGCACGAAGCTTGCCGTCCTGCAGGCTTTCACGCGTCACCTTCAGCGGTGCCGCTTGGAACAGGTTCGTCGTATATACAGCAGCCGCCACGGCAGGCACATCACATACAATGACGCCCAGGTCGTTACGGTCGGTTTTCTTAAGTCCACAGTGAAGTCCGGCAGCCTTGAAGCCTTGCGGCGTTACGATGCTGCCCCCATCGATAATCGCAAACATATTTTCTCCCATGTCTGTATCCCCAGACGCTTACGGATAAATCGGCGTAAACGTAAGTCCGAGGCTCTCCTCCCATCCCATCATCAAATTCAGGTTCTGAATCGCCTGACCGGCTGCACCCTTCACCACATTATCAATGACCGATATAATGGTCACTCTGTTCGTACGCGCATCCACCGCAAATCCGATATCGCAGTAGTTGGACCCGCTGACTTCTTTTGTCGCAGGCCATACGCCCAAGTCGCGGATTCTTACAAACCGGCGGTTCTTGAAATACTGGCGATACAGTTCGATGAAATCCTCTTCCGTGTAAGGACCATTCAACGTGGCATACATGGTGCTCATGATTCCCCGCGTCATCGGAACCAGATGGGTCGTAAAGGTAACCGTGATCGGTTCGCCCGCGACCTGCGTCAATACCTGCTCAACCTCGGGAATATGCTGGTGCTTATTCACCTTATAGGCTTTGAAGTTCTCGTTGATCTCGGCATAATGCGTCGTCAGGCTCGTTCCCCTTCCTGCACCGGACACGCCGGATTTGGCATCGATAATAAGGGAAGAGGCATCAATCCATCCCGCGCTGATTGCCGGAATGAGCCCGAGCAGCGTTGCTGTCGGATAACAGCCTGGATTGGAGATGAAATCTACATCACGGACCTCTTCGCCAAACACTTCGCATAGACCGTATACGGCCTTTTCCAACAGTTCCGCACTCGGAGCCGTGTGTTTATACCACTGTTCATAAACAGCTCCGTCCTTCAAACGAAAATCCCCCGAAAGATCTATGACCTTCAGGCCTGCATCCAACAGCTCCGGCACCAGCTTGGTACTGACGCCCGAAGGCGTAGCCGCGAACACCAGGTCTGCCACCTTAGCGATTTCCGCTGGATTGACATCATCCAGGTTCCGCGTCATGATATTCGTCAAATGCGGAAAACCGTCCGATATCGGTACGCCTGCAGTCGATGAAGAGATTACCGATGTAATCTCAACGCGCGGGTGTGCTTGCAGCAAGCGGATCAGTTCCACGCCACCGTAGCCGGTAGATCCAACAATAGCAACTCTTACTGTGTTTGTGTCCGTCATATCCTCATCCCTCTCCCCAAGGAACAGTTGAAGGACCTTATGCAAGGTCCCATTCATCCATCCTTCATGTCTACGCCATGCTCATCCGTTTAACTACTTCCGATCGATTCACCTTGTCTCCTGAACTCTGCCCTTGATGTGATAAGATATAGGAAAATCAAGTGACTGTTGATGCTCTTGATATGGCTTTCCATCGTAAGGCAATCAAGCTTGTATAAATCTTGTTTAAGAAGTCTTCTGTCTCCTGCGTTAAAACGACGCTTTCGTCATAGGTATTCATTGACTTTATCCGTCTCATAAATATGTATTATTATACGACCGTATTTATATAAATACAATGGATTATTCAAATTTGGTCCTAAATGCATGTGAATTCCATGTTCATCCAATGGCTAATAAGCGGATTCAAATTCTTCTTTTAGAATGGAATATAATTTAAGGTCCCAATGCTGACCTTTGATCTTGATCCCCTTCCTCAATGTTCCCTCATAAGTCATACCGATCTTCTCCATGACACGCTGAGAGCCGATGTTCCCTTCTATGCAACGAGCTTGGATGCGCACAAGATCCATTTCGCCAAATCCGAGTTTCAGTAAAGCGGAGGCCGCTTCCGTCATGAGCCCTTGTCCCCAACAATCCCGCGCGAGTACATAACCGATCTCGGCACTCTGCTGTTCGGGCTTCCACCATACAAAATCCACCGTTCCGACCAGACGCCCGTCCTCCTTCAGCTCGATCCCCCAAGGGGCAATATCATGCTTGGCATACTGGACCAGTATAAACTGGATGAATTTTTTACTGTCCTGAATCGTCCGATGGGTATCCCATGTTACGTACTTGGCAACCTCCTCATCAGAGGCATAGGCATACATATGTTCCGCATCCTGCATCGATATTCTGCGAAGCCGCAGGCGCTCGGTTTCCAATACCGGCAAATTAGCGTAGATCTGTTCGATTTCCATAATCTCCTACCCCCTGAATAATATTAGATACCATTATATGCTCTTTACTAGAAAAATAAAGAAAAATTCAAGCTCATCGATCAGCCCCCTACTTAAAAGTCGACGATCGACGCACTTCACAGATGACAGACCGCGCTTAGAGGACGTTTTGCTTGCGATTATCGAATGGTTAGCTTCGCTGAAACCTTATCGATTCTACAGTTCCACAAAAAAAGAGACGGTGATATACACCGTCTCTTCAAGTGTCGAGAACCTCTCGACACCGCTTTTATTGGGTTACGCCTTGATATTACGGAAACCTTCCCCCAATACCTCATGGGCATTGCTAATGATGACAAACGCATTCGGGTCCACCGATTGTACCACCGTTTTCAGACGGGGAATTTCACTCTGCCCGACGACAACCATCAGAACCGTCCGGTGTTCGCCCGTATAGCCTCCCTCTGCAGTCAGCTTGGTTAGTCCACGATCGAGATCCTCGAGAATCGCCTTGGTGATCGGCTCCGTATGATCGGATATAATGTAAGCTACCTTCGTGAAGCTAAAGCCCAGCTCAATTGCATCAATCACTTTGCCTGTCACGTACAATCCAATCAGCGCGTATAACGCCTGCTCCAGCGACAGCACGAGGGCTGCCGAAGAGATCACAATCGCATCCAAGAGCACGACGCAGAGGGAGAAGCTGAGGCCGCTGTATTTTTGCAAGAGCTGCGCTACGATGGTCAATCCACCGGTTGATCCCCTGCCGCGATAGACAAGCCCCATCCCGATACCGACGCCGATCCCGCCATAAATGGAAGCCAGGAGCGGATTGGAGGTTGGAATCGGCCAGTCCTTGGTCAAAAAGACGAACAGCGGCAGAA
This sequence comes from Paenibacillus sp. GM2FR, assembly GCF_002803325.1. Taxonomy (NCBI): domain Bacteria; kingdom Bacillati; phylum Bacillota; class Bacilli; order Caryophanales; family Paenibacillaceae; genus Paenibacillus; species Paenibacillus sp. GM2FR. The sequence goes on from NZ_MKZM01000011.1 coordinate 80,573, forward strand.
TCACGCTTCCCAGCAGGGAACGGATGCCGTAATCGCGTCCAAGCAGCCAAAAGCCAAGCACAAACAAAGGGATATTCAGCGCCCACTGTGTGAAGGCCGGTTCAATCCCGAGCCACGCTTGCGCAAGAACAGACAATCCGGACACGCCGCCTGAGGCGATGTGGTTGGGCAGGAAAAACAGATTAAATGACAGCGCCATAATAAAGGAGCCGATGATAATAAAAACGGCGTCCACCGTTTGCCGAAGCGGACCGTTGATCGGAATCAGGGGTTCTCTTTTTCTTTTGTTAATCGATGGATTACCAGCGGATTGCGCCATAGTTCTTCAAATCTCTCCTCAACGTCCTACTCGACTTCCTGCTTGATCTGACTGCGCAAGTATCCATCGATAAAAGCATCCAGATCCCCGTCCATGACGGCTCCTATATTGCCGGTCTCCACCTGTGTACGATGGTCTTTCACCATGCTGTACGGATGGAATACATACGAACGGATCTGGCTGCCCCATGCGATGTCGGACTGCTCGCCGCGGATTTCCGCCAATTCTTTCTGCTGCTCTTCAATCTTGCGCTCATAGAGCTTGGAACGAAGCATGGTCATTGCACGCTCACGGTTCTTGATCTGGGACCGTTCATTCTGACAGGTTACGACCACACCCGTTGGCAAGTGAGTGATCCGTACGGCCGAGTCCGTCGTATTGATATGCTGACCACCGGCACCGCTCGCACGGTACGTATCAATCTTCAGGTCCTCCGTGCGGATATCCAGTTCAATCTCATCGTTAATCTCCGGAACAACGTCACAGGAAACAAATGAGGTATGTCGACGGCCGGAAGAATCGAACGGGGATATCCGAACCAGGCGATGCACGCCTTTTTCAGCTTTCAAATACCCGTAAGCATTGTAACCCTTAATGAGCAGTGTCACACTTTTGATTCCCGCTTCATCCCCAGGCAAATAATCCAACGTCTCTACCTTAAAGCCGCGTTTCTCCGCCCAACGCGTGTACATGCGATGCAGCATTTGGCCCCAGTCCTGCGACTCGGTACCCCCCGCGCCAGGATGCAGCTCAAGGATGGCATTCATTTTATCGTAAGGCTGGTTCAACAGCAGTTGGAGTTCAAACTCTTCCACACGCCCGACCAGGTCCTTGATCGTCTCTCCAATTTCTCCCGCAAGGGAGTCATCGCCTTCTTCATCCGCCAGCTCAATCATCACGACGGCATCGTCGTAATCCGCCTGCAGCTTCAGATATTGATCTACGGATGACTTCACGGCATTCATCTCTGCAATGAGCGCCTGAGCTTTCTCATTGTCGTCCCAGAAATCCGGGGCTGCCATCTTCTCTTCAAAGTTCTCAATCATCTCCTGCTTTAAACTTAAGTCAAAGAGACCCCCTAAGATTGGTTAGTTTCTTGCTGATTTCACGCAGGTCCTGCTTCACACTTGGATCGATCATGTTTCCTCGTCCTTTCTTATCTACACGTAATAATTTCAGTATACCCTCTCCAGCATGGAAAACGTTCCATTTTAGGAGAAAATCCACGTCACATCGCTTCACAACATGTTTCGCTGTTTATTCAGATAAACTCCCTTAAGCGCAGCAGTGAATTCGGATCACGGTGGAATAGACCACAATCACCCGGTTCATCTGCCGCTCTTAAGGGAGTTGAAAAGTCGCCCATAACCTGGACGGGCTATATAAGGATTATCGAAGTTTGTTGTGATGCTGAACAAATTCGATCATCGCAAGAAAAATATCCTCTAAACGCGGTCTTACTCTAAAAAGGCACGTCAATGGATGCTTTTCTTATATTCATCACCATTAGGCTGGATCGCTTAAGCGTTCTGTCCATGGCAGTGCTTATACTTCTTGCCGCTGCCGCAAGGGCATGCGTCGTTCCGGCCGATCTGTTCAGCCACTTGGACCGGACGCTTCTCGGCAGGTTCGCTGCTGCTGTTCGTGGAGACTTTATTCTCGTCCACAACCGCTTGGCGCTCCTGATTCGTCGCGATTTGGGCCTTCATGATGTAGGTCGCAACTTCTTCCTGGATCGTCGCGATCATGGCATTAAACATCTCGAAGCCTTCGAATTGGTATTCGCGAAGCGGATCGGTACCGCCGTAAGCGCGGAGGTGGATACCTTGACGCAGCTGATCCATTGCATCAATATGATCCATCCACTTGCTGTCCACCGCACGCAGGACGATAACTTTTTCGAACTCGCGTACCATTTCTTCGCCGATGGCTTGCTCACGCTCTTCGTACTTCTTCATGACGCGATCGAAGATGTACTCCGTAAGCTCTTCGGCTTCTTTACCCCACAGATCTTCGCGGGTAACGGCACCCTCGTCCAGCAGTTTGCTGTTCACGTAGTCTGCCACTTCCTGCAGTTCCCAGTTCTCCGGAATGTCATCGCTGCAGTGAGCCTGCACCACACGATCAATGACCGGCTTGATCATCTCTACAACGATTTGCTTAATGTCTTGGGACTCCAAAATCTCACGGCGCTGCTTGTAGATGATCTCACGCTGCTGGTTCATGACGTCATCGTATTGAAGAACGACTTTACGCATATCGAAGTTGTTGCCTTCTACCCGCTTCTGCGCGGATTCAACCGCACGGGTAATCATTTTGCTCTCGATCGGCTGATCTTCTTCAAATCCAAGACGCTCCATCATATTCAGCACGTTGTCCGTACCAAAACGTTTCATCAGCTCATCGCCAAGGGACAGATAGAACTGAGTTGATCCCGGGTCACCCTGACGACCGGCACGGCCGCGCAGCTGGTTATCGATCCGGCGTGATTCGTGACGCTCCGTACCGATAATGTGAAGTCCGCCAATATCCTGTACGCCTTCACCAAGCAAAATATCCGTACCGCGTCCCGCCATGTTCGTCGCGATCGTTACCGATCCCGGCTGTCCGGCGCGCGAGATGATTTCCGCTTCCTCCGCATGATACTTCGCGTTCAGAACTTTATGCTGGACGCCTTTGCGCTTCAGCATTTCAGACAATCGCTCGGAGTTCTCGATGGACACCGTACCCACCAGAATCGGTTGGTTCTTTTTATGGCGCTCAACGATCTCGGCTACTACCGCCTTAAACTTGCCTTCTTCGCTCTTGTAAACCACATCCGGCATGTCAATACGCTGATTCGGTTTGTTCGTAGGAATTTGCAGCACTTCAAGACCGTAAATCTTCTTGAATTCTTCTTCCTCCGTCTTCGCCGTACCGGTCATGCCCGCCAGCTTGCGATACATCCGGAAGTAGTTCTGGAAGGTAATCGTTGCAAGAGTCATGCTCTCGTTCTGAACCTCAATGCCTTCCTTCGCTTCGATCGCCTGGTGGAGACCGTCGCTATAGCGGCGTCCAGCCATCAGACGACCCGTAAATTCGTCAACGATGACCACTTCGTCATCGGTAACGACATAATCCACATCGCGGCGCATGATGACGTTCGCTTTCAGCGCTTGTACAATGTGGTGGTTCAAGGTTACGTGGTTATGGTCATACAGGTTGTCGATCCCGAAGGAACGCTCCGCTAGCGCCACGCCTTTTTCGGTTAAGGCCACGGATTTGACCTTAATGTCTACCGTATAATCCTCTTCCGGAGTAAGACGCTTCACGAAGCGGTCAGCTGCAAAATACAGCTCGGTCGATTTCTGAGCTTGTCCCGAAATGATGAGCGGCGTACGCGCTTCGTCAACCAGGATGGAGTCCACTTCGTCAATGATACAGAAATAAAGCGGACGCTGAACCATCTGCTCTTTGTAGAGGACCATGTTGTCCCGCAGATAATCAAAGCCGAACTCATTGTTCGTCCCGTACGTAATATCGCAAGCATACGCCTGCTGTTTATCCGGGTGTTCCATACCGCTCAGGTTAACCCCGACCGTCATTCCCAGGAAGTTATATATTTGCGCCATCTCTTGGCTGTCACGCTGTGCCAAATAATCATTGACGGTTACCACGTGAACACCTTTGCCAAGCAGGGCATTTAAGTAAACCGGCAGCGTACCTACAAGGGTCTTACCTTCTCCGGTCTTCATCTCTGCAATTCTGCCTTCGTGGAGGGCCATACCCCCGATTAACTGCACGTCATAGTGACGCTTGCCAAGTGTCCGTCTGGAAGCCTCACGAACGGTCGCAAACGCTTCAGGCAGCAATTCCTCCAGCGTCTCCCCCTTCTCGATCCGCGCACGGAACTCTTCGGTTTTGGCTTGCAGCTGCTCATCGGAGAGCTTCTCAAAATCCGGTTCCAGTTTGTTGATTACATCGACCGTCTTCATGAGACGTTTGACATCACGCTCGTTGGTGTCGCCGAAAATCTTTTTGACAAGTCCTAGCATGGTTAACCCCTTTCGTGCAAAACAAGTGATAGAATCAACTTCATTAAATGCCAAAGGGTTAAATGATGAAATCGATTCATTGATTCCTTATGATGGTCCCATTTCATGCAGGCTAAAAAGCCCGTCCCATAAAATGAGGGTTTGCATAAATTGTAACAGTTTGTAAGGGATGCCGCAACAATATGTGCTATTACAAGAGGTGTCTGTTACGCGAAGCCTTACTCTATGAGACGCGGAAAGGCTCAAAAAAGTTGCGTGGAGCATTTACCCAGTCATAATCAATGGAAGTATATTCATTTCGCGAATGAAACTCTACATCTAAATGGGTGCCAAATAATCATGTCTCATTGTCCGAAAATAATAAAGAACTTCGCCCCGGAACTATCGCTGAATCGTGGCTAACCGAACGTTAATCTTCTTATATAGGAAGTCCTCAAGACGTTGTACCTGAAGCTGTTTAAGAAACGTTCCCGAAGTCCCCTATGAGCCATGTCATTAAAATAATGGTTGCACTATTCAGCACACTTCGATGGGCTTACCATCAAATGCCAGCGTCTTTACGATGCCTACCGCGTCGAAAACGTATATATCCAAATAAAGAGCCCCACCCGCTTACACGGATGAAGGCTCATCTTACATTTCAATTTCATTTACCGTTTTAAAATTCGAATCAGGTCCAGCTGCTTCTGCATTCCGCTTGGAATATTACTAAAGCTTAGTCCCGCTCGATCAATCCGTACTTGCCGTCATCACGCTTGTAAACGACATTTACTTCTTGTGTGTCAATGTTGGAAAATACAAAGAAATTATGGCCTACCATGTTCATCTGCAGGATCGCTTCTTCCACGTCCATTGGCTTCATGGTAAAACGTTTCGTACGGACAACTTCGTAATTGTCCTCGTCATACTCGACTTGCTCTGCCTCCATCTGACTGGTTGCTGCTCCGTTCGCCGCAATGAGCGTCTTCAATCCGCCCTCTTGCTTGATCTTACGGTTCAGCTTGGTTTTGTGCTTGCGAATCTGACGTTCCAACTTGTCCACAACAGCGTCAATGGAAGCGTACATATCGTCGCTTCGGTCTTCCGCACGCAGTACCACGCCTGTGAGCGGAATGGTTACTTCCACTGTGTGCAATCCTCGAATGACATTTAGTGTGACATATCCTTCGGAGGTGGGGGGTGCATCAAAATACTTATCTAGCCTGCTGAGTTTCTTGTCAACATAGTCTTTCAAAGCATCGGTCACTTCAATTTGTTGACCTCGGATAGTGAATTGCATTGGGCACTCCTCCTTTGCACCTTCATTATAGCATTTTGTTAAGGCTATGTAAAAAGTCAGAATTGTGAATTTTAGCACAATATATTCAAGGGGATTGCGCACAGAAAAAAGACTCCGGACGAACCGGAGTCTTGGGCTAGCGAATCTCGAATTGTTAACCATCTATACCGTTTATGTAGGTCGGCTGTGCCGGGATGATTATAATTTGATTACGTTAGCTGCTTGCGGGCCACGAGCGCCTTCAACGATCTCGAATTCTACGGATTGTCCTTCTTCCAGAGTCTTGAAGCCCTCGGATTGGATCGCGGAGAAATGTACGAATACGTCGCCGCCGTCCTCAGTCTCGATGAAGCCATAACCTTTCTCTGCGTTGAACCATTTCACTTTACCTTGCATGCACTAACATTCCCTTCATTGTCAAATAAAGTGTGACACTAATTGTCCACATTTCCGACTATAGCACCCGACTTATCCAGTGTCAATTACCAAGGAAAAGGTTTTCTTTTGCAAAAAAACCGGAAAAATGTCGACTTGGCTTCAGGCCTGAGTTGGCGGGCGAAAATAGTTTGCGGACAAAATAGGTTTAGGGTTATTTACCCGGTGAGGAAGGGGGTGAACCACAGAATTTTGCAAAGGCTATTTTTTGTTTTTTCTATAAAACGAACGCATTTCTATATATCAGAGCTTTAATAGAAGAGAAAGGATCCTCATATTCGAGATGATGAAGATCCTTCTCTACTAAATTGGGTCTTAAAGGTTACAAAGCCGCTTTTGTTACGTAACTGGACCAATCACCTAAATTAACCCCATTAATCGCACGAATACGATAGGTCTGTCTAACACCTTTTACTAGACCTGTATGAATATACGTTTGTTGATCACCAACATAAAAAGAATGACCATTGATATCAAGTTCGTACTCGCTTGCATTTCCTATTGCACTCCAGGTGATCGTATTCTCGCCAACTCCAGAAGTAACAGTAATAGTTGGGGCACTTAAAGTAGTCCTAAAAGTAAACGGATCACTCCAGACGCCATCCCCACCTGCATTCTTCCCACGAACACGAATGGTATAATCTTGATCCGGTTGAAGGGAACTCAGTGTAGCTGTCGCCGTTGTTGGTGACGTCACAATCGTTCCGTTGCGTTCCACATCATATTTCGTTGCTCCCGATACCGCCGGCCAGCTTAATACGATTCGATTGCTGGTTGCGGTTCCTGTGATGACACCTGGCTTACTTGGAACCGTGTTTGCATTGACCACTGCACTCCACACGCTCACATTCGTGTCACTTTTTGCTCTGACTTTGTACGTATGCGCAGTTCCTGGATTTAAACCCGTATGGGTGTATCCAGTCCCAGTCACCGTTACCACCATGCCATCGGCTTCCACCTCATATGCTGTAGCACCTGCAATTTCTGCCCAGCTTAAGGTAATCTCCGTCTCTGCTGATGCTTTCGTGACAACCGGTGTTGCCAGCTGCGTCTTCACGACAATGCTGTCGCTCCAATCCCCATTGCCTCCGGTATTCTTCGCACGAACCCGAATCGTATAGTCCTGGTCCTGCTGCAATCCGGATAAGGTTGTTGATGCTCCGGTTGGGGATACAACCACAACCCCATTTCGCTCTACATCATAGCGGGTCGCTCCCGATACTGTCGGCCAGCTTAATACAATAGTTGTGCTGGTTGGTGCTCCTGTTACGACTCCTACTTTTCCTGGAACCGTATATGTCGTTACCACAGTACTCCAGTCACTGACATTCACATCACTCTTTGCTCTCACCCGGTACTTATGCGTTGTCCCTGACGCCAGTCCTGTGTGGGTATAGCTCAACCCATTCGCCGATACGACCACTCCATCCGCTTCCACTTCGTAGGAAGTTGCTCCCGCTATCTCGGCCCAGTTTAGAGTGATTTCGGTGTCCGAAGGAACATTGGTGATTACTGGAGTCGACAGCAGCGTCTTCACCGTTGCTGCATCACTCCAGACGCCAATATTAGTACCTTTCTTAGCCCGGACACGGATATCATAATCAGTATTAGGACTTAATCCATTTATTCTAGCAGTTGCACTGCTAACGCTTGTTTTTATTGCGCCATTCAACTCCACATCATAGGCTGTCGCACCACTTACTGGTGTCCAGCTTAATGTTATGCTGTTATAAAGCGAAGTTGTAGATATATCAAGAGGTTTACTAAATGGAATCGTAACCTTACCCTCAACGGACCAGTCACTTTCATTCCCAGCACTTACAGCTCTGACTTTATATACATACTCTTTGTTGGGTACGACATTATTCAAAATAAACTCGTTAGTATTTCCAACAGAAGTTGTTACTCCATCAATCTCAACCTCATATGAATTTGCACCATTAACTGCCTCCCAGTTAAGTTGAAGTGTCGATGAAGTTACAGTATGGGTTACTATAGGAGTTGTGAGTTTAGTCTTGTAATGAATATAATCGCTCCAAGGACCCTTTCCAATGCTATTTACTGCTCTTACGCGTACTTGCCCGCTAGTATCTGGCAATAGATCATTTAAGGTAATAGAATTTGAATTGTTGATAATTATATTACCGGCATGCTCAACTTCATACTCTATTCCGTATGGAATACTCCCCCAGCTGATAGTCACACTATCGCCCTTAGCCGTAGAGATGTTTAACTGCGGCTGTCCCGTGGGGGGCTGTAAATTAGTCGCTCCATCCTTAACTTCAAGAATTTCCGCCTTCTCTGCCCCACTATAGTAGTAGGGGTTCAACTTTGATACGAAATCAACAACTTGCCCATTGTCAGCATTAACAACAAGATACATATCACCGTCAAGTGGATATTCTTGATTGCCGTCATAATGCGTATATCGAGGCGTACTTAATCCAAATACATCTGTGAAATCAAATCTCCAACCCGTACCCCCATATGCAGGATCGGTAAATTGTGATACTGCATTGGACATGAGAACATGTCTTACATTTAGTAAAAACGCATTCGGTACTTCACCAGCGTATTTCGATTTGAAGCTTACAAAATTGACAGAGTCAAGTACACCAATGTCATTGATCAACTGGATGGTCTGAGTACGGCTAAATGATCCACCAACGTATGAGTTGTGAAGTTCACGTTTCCACGTTATACGGTTATTGTTGGTTATTTTCTGACCATTGACGTAGTACTGTCCAGTACCATCTTTAAGGAACACATGAGCGCCATCAGATGACATAAAGAGAATCTGCTCTCCTGCTGCATGTGTTTCTTTGATCCCTTGACAAGCGAATATTAAAACCAAAATAACTAAAAGCTTGCCCCAGTCTAAGAACTTCCTCATCCATGTTCCTTCCTTCCGATAATATAGGGAATATCATCCATTACATTAATAATTTCCCTCATACGGATTATCGGAAAGACATCAAAACAAATTAATAGTCTAATATATTATTTTTGGATAAGGATGGATGATCATCTAAACTAAGCGTTCATTTATTTTATCTAATGCAGGTGAGAAATTGTAAGTTGCACTCTTACTATAATATTCTAGCGCCAAGTTGTGGTCACCTAAAACTTCATAGTAAACTCCAAGATTATACAAAGCTCGATACGATCCCACTCCCTCCACCGTCTCGAAATCTCTAGACTTAACCTCTCCTAATTCATAACACATTTCAAACACTTCTTTTATTTCCTGAAACTTTTCAATGGCCCCTCTCTCTATCAATGAGACACCATATAGATAATATAAATCTGTATATTCTGGATAAAATTCAATAGCATCATTGATCAACATATCTAAACTCTCAAATTCTTTCTGGAACAATAAACAATATCCATATGAAAGAAACACAGTTGATACATACGAAGGTAATACTTGCACATTTGCTAATAATGTTAACGTGGATTCGAAATAATCGATAGCATGCTGATATCTCTTATTAACATAAAAGGTTTTTGCCATTTGATAGTTCAAATATGGAGAATCAGGTTCCGAAAGCAGTTGTTTTATTAATAAGTCTATATTTCTATCAATTTTCTTCTTGTTTTCAATCTCCTTGCTAGAGTAACCATAATGATGAATAATTAAATCTGTAAAAAACATTTGTTTGTGTTCCTGTCCCAAATGTAGCAATTGTTCATGAATTATCCCCGAATAACTATATTCTTTATTATTTGGAAAAATACGAACTACTTCTGAAATAACACAGCCTGTATCTATATGGTTTTTTAAAATTACTTTTGCTGGACTACTACTTTTATTAGAAATGTATTCACTGAGTACATTGAACGACTGATATTCAAGTACCTCATCAGCATCAATTACTAGAATATACGGTTGAGTTGCTAAACTTAAAGAGTAATTTCGGGCAACTGAAAAGTCATCATTCCATTTAAATTCGTGAAACTTAATATTCAACATTTCAAGAATTTTTTTCGTATTATCTTCAGAACCTGTATCCACAACTATAATCTCTTCAACAACTGGGAGTATGGACTTGATGCATTTTTCAACATGCTCGCATTCGTTTTTAACAATAATACACGCCGAAATTGGTAATTTTCCTTTATTCATAAAGCTGGATCCTTCATCATATGTTGTCTATCTTTCAGTAATGATGCTACATGTGCCAATGAAGTAAACCCATTTGAATCCATCATCTCCATGACATTATTCAAATAAGTGGCATTATGCTCTATTGACCGTACAAAGGATTGTATAATTTTGATCGCTAAATCTTGATTTAAACCTTTATAGTGACCAGAGATACCTATAAAATGCACTTTCAACATCGAAAAGATTATCGACATCTTTTTGTACTGTTTAAATATATCTCCACCATTAGGATGTGGAAACATACTTTCGAATATATAATTCACAACATAATTTTCAAAAATATACTCATTTTCCAAATAAAACGGCATAAAATAATTTTCGTAATTAAATAAGTAATTTTCCTCTAGATCTTCATACTTATATTCTTTCTGGTTTTCAAGTTTAAAACCTTTAACCATATCATTTAGACATTCAATATATCTATCGTTAGTTAGCCCTGCATTTTTTCGAATCGTAATTAACTTAATGATCGTCTGAATCTGAAGAGATATATTATCGTGTATTGTAGTTAATCTATTCATGTAATCTATATCGTTCATTTTATATCTAAATTCTTTAACTAATGATGGAATAGCCTCAAACTGTTGTTTAGATACGTGTTCTTGCATTTTATTAACAAATAACCCTAGTAAAATCAGTCTATCGCTTAATGGAACTTTGCGGTCTTGGACTACATCGATCGCAAATTCACGTACATCCCAAAATGAGTATTTCTCACTTGCAGTCCCTGCCAATCTACTCATCAATTGCCATTGCTCATTGATTTCCTCTTCTTTTCTTTCAAAATATATTCCTTCTGGATTTAACAGAGCAAGCCGTGCTGCCTCCGGACAAGATAATTTTGCAGATAATTCATATTCACGATCCCGCTTGTTAAACATTCTAGGATAGGTTGAGCATACTGGAGATAACATAGATTCTCCTAAATTCAACTGAATAGAACACAAATTGTTTTCTTCAAGCATTGGACAACGCTTATTCTCAACCATCTTGAAATAAGCATACTTGGAATCGCTGGATGAATCATTTTTTATACGTTTGATCCCTTTTTCTAGTTTTCCTTTAAGCTTCAGATTTTTAATATTTTTATAAGATTTATATGTCTTTTTATCTATGGTCACTTGCCAACCTATACAGCAGCTATCTTCACAAGCACTTCCGATACATGAAAATGAGTTCATGAATGTCGGCATTAGAACAATCTCTTTCATTTCTCTTTCCTCCCACGGTATACTGCTTTCTTTACACATATATCGTCTAATCTATTCCTTAATATTATAGTAGATAAAAAAAGGTATTATGGGATCAACTAGATCCCATAATACCTTACTCAAAGAATTTATTTATATTCAAAATTTACGGAGTTACTTACCTTCCCATCAGGGTTTACGACACTAACCTGAATGATACCAGGTGTTGGTGATGGAGGTACTGTTATTTTTAGACGGCTACTATTTACATATTGTGGAGTAATAATATTCCCACCAAAATCTATAGAAGCACCGTTTTGATAGGAGGATCCATCAATATACATTATATAACCGCCAGCTGTAGATCCACTCGTTACTGTAAGCTTGGTTATAGATGGTGCCGGTACTGGTGGGGGAGCATCGTAAGTAAATTGAGCCGCAGCATTTAACCCGGACGGATTCGTTAAGACGACCGGTACTGTTCCGGATACTGTTCCAGGAGGTGTAACAATCCGAATCCTAGTAGCATTTACATATGTAAATGCTAGAGGCTGACCATTAAATGAAACAGTCAATGCTGGGTCGAAATTTGTACCATCCACATATACCGAAGTATTTCCTGCCAATGGTCCATTGGATGGGGTCAATTTACTAATTGTAATTTGTGGTTCTTCATAGGTAAAGCCATTAGGTAATGTATTTGATTGCCCATCAGGGTTAATAATCGTTACATCAACCGGACCAGCTGTTGTTGATGCAGGTACACGAACCTTAACTCTAGAAGCACTAACATAAGAATATAAATTAAGCTCAACGGACCCAAAAATCACCTTGGCATTTTTTTGGAAATCCGAGCCATTTATATCAATAATATAATTGCCTGCCTTTGACCCAGAGTTTGGAGATATCGTTGTTATGGCCGGTGCCGGAATAATAATTGGTGGATCATATGAATAACCATTCAATTTTTCCGCTGAATTTTGGTCTGGATTAACTACCTTTACATTTACGTATCCTTCTACAATTGCAGCTGGGGCGGTAATCTGTAATCTGCTTGCACTAACAAACTTAGTTTCTATCTCCTGATCATTAAAGTATACCTTTGCCCCATCTTTATAATTTTGCCCATCAACATATACTCTATTTCCACCAGCAAAAGGACCATTACCAGGTAAGATAGAAGTTATGACGGGATCGGGTTCAGGAGGCGGAGTTAAGTATTCAAAGCCCTCATTCTTAACCGAAGATTGTTGATCTGGATTAATGATCGTTACATTTACCCTTCCAGGTACCGTCCACTGAGGAGTTATAACTCGTACTCTTGTTTCGTTAACAAATGTTACATTCGTAAGTTCGGTATCATTAAAAAATACTTTTACACCATTTTGAAAATTCAATCCATCAACAAAAACAGAATCCCCACCTATAAGTTTCCCTTCTGCTGGAGTTATTTTTACGATTGTTGGAGCTGGTGGCGGTGGTGGAGCAATATAGGTATAAGCAAGAGGTAAAATTACCGAGTAGCCATCAGGGCTTTCAACTCTAATATCGACTGTTCCTGCATCTGTTCGGGATGGCGCTGTAACTAACATCTTCACGATACTAGAATATTTATAATCAGATCCCTCAATGTCACCAAAGAAAACCTTTGTACCAGGTTGAATCAAGGTACCATTGACTGCTATCGTCTCTCCACCTTTTGTGGATCCTTGGTTTGGAGTAATAGAAGTAACCGTCATCTTTGGGGGTTCGTTGTAAGTAAATGACTGTGGTAAGCTAGCACTTCTCCCATCGGGATTTTCAACTATGACATCGACAATTCCAGGTTCAACCCCAGCCGGAGTCACTGCAGAGAGATACCCACTATGGTTAAACGTAACCATTGGAGAATAGCTTTCGCCAAATTTCACTTTAGCATCTTTTAAGAAAGAACTGCCCCTAATCTGAACAGTTGTGTTGCCATCAAGCGGTCCATTATTAGGTGAAATCAATGTGATCACTGGGTCATCATAATACGTATAACTATCAATAGCAGTCTGTCCATCAGTATTAATAAGTTTCAGTTCTGCGATACCTTGATATCCTGGAGGAACAATTGCTTTAACCTCGTTTGGACTGATGTACTGTACCTGGGAAGAATAGGTTCCTGCAAATGAAACTTTAGGGTTGTCTCTAAAATGTTCTCCTCTGATGGTAATCATATCCCCACCAGTTACCTTACCCTCACTAGGTTCAACAGAAGTAATAACCGGAGTTGGATATGTCACCGTAACATTGGGATTAGGTATGATCGTTCTCTTGGATGCGCCAGCATAATCCTTATATGTAATTTCGGAGCCTGTTGCATTAACAGGGAGTACACCCACGCTACTTCCAGTTTTGTGTCTGATTTTATAGGAGAAAGATAGTGTATCTAACTTTAGCTCTAAAAATCTCCAAGTTAAAGTGTTACCCTCAATAGTTGGCCGAGGTATGTTATGATTATAGGAGTCTGGGACAATTTCAAAATTACTTGAAATCGTATCCTTAACAACAACATCATATGCACTAGCAAGTCCAATTTCCCTTACGATAGCTGCATATATTTCAGATAAGCCCACGGAGCCCAGGACAAAATGATGATGGTGTGAAGTTGTAGCCATGTCCATTAGGAGCTTATTAGGTCCACTCGTATCTGGATTATCATTAGCTCCAAGTAGGGCAATGGTATAGAAAACAATTCCTGCTTCTTTTGCTTCATTGGCTTTATCTAATGCATATTGATACGGATTGGACGATGGGATTGTAGCATCCCCATCAGTAAGAAGGACAATTACTGGTTGCGCACCTTCACGATGGTTTTGCAATATCTCCTTAGCCTTAACAATTGCATCGCCTGTAGCTGTACCTCCTCTGGCATTAATAGTAGAGATGTAACTCTTGGCTGCGGCGGGGTCAGCAGTTAAATCAAACTGATTTGATGAATCACTGTAATCAACTATTCCTACTCGATGTTTAGTGAAATCCATCAAATCGATAAATCCTTTTGCAGCACTCTTGGCGTGCTCCATTTTTTCTGTCCCCATACTACCCGATCTATCAATGATAAGTACAACGTCATTAGGCAACACCACATTAACTGGGGGAGTTCCCGTAATATCCAGTTTTACTTCAACTTCTTCCCCTTCCAGTATCTTTGTAGGAGATACCGTTTTTGTTACTGTTACGTAATTATCAGCTGCATATGTTTGTAATGGTTGAACAGCAATCCCAGTTACAAAAATAATCATAACAAGCAAACTGATGAACCAGCGCTTATGATTCATATAAGCCCTCCTAATCATTTAAAATATTTCATCCTTTTTGATCGATATAAAAAGCATCATAGTTATATCTAGAAGAAGTATAATCTACATTTTTCGAACGATTCATCGCTATCTTTTTTCGAGAAACTATGTCAGTTAACTTGATATTCATTTCATATACCTGAGAGCAAAGAGCCTTCCATTCTTCTGAATTATGGATTTCATCCGAAATATCCAGATGAGTTAGCTTTTGAAAAAGCATCTCTATCTGTTCCATGTCATCCATATAAGAACTTACAGTAAAACCGTTGATATGTTTCTCGTACAACTCTTTCAAATTTCTTAAAATTTCAAACGCAGTTTTCTCCCTCATTGGGCTGTCTCACTTTTAACTATCTGTAAAGCCTGTTTCCAAGTACTGACCATGCCCTTTGAAAACTCAATTACTTCATCAATGACTTCTATTTCTCTACCTACTATAAAGTCATTCACTCTTCTCAGATAGTAATCGTATAACCGGTATAATTGATTAGATAAATCATACTCCATATTGAGGGTAACCATGAGTTCCAAGATAATTGCTCGAGAACGATGTAAATTCTCTCTGCATTGATCGAGATCGTTATTTACAAATTGATGTTTAGATAGGTTTAATCTACGATACAATTCCTCATATAAAATAAGAGTAAGCTCACCTGGACTTGCAGTTTCCACCTTTACTTTCTGATATTGAAGTTGATAATTCTGCTTGATCATTGTTATTCTCCTCAATATATAAGCTTAATCAATTATCCCAGTTGTTGAGATAACCACGAACCTTGGCTGTTTAGCTGTTGAATTGCCTTTTCCATTGCTGTGAACTGCTTATAATAGCGTGTTTCTATTCTCTCAAGCCTATCATCCATCGATAAAATTTTTGAATTTAGATCCTTTAACAGATTACCATAATAACTATTATCAACGGCTTCACTATTAGTTCCGTTACCAATTTTTTTAGAAATCTTGGAACTTTGGGTTTGTAGCGTCTGATATATCCGGTCTGCAAAACCAGTTTGAGCGAAACGCTCTTTAGGATTCGATTTATCTGCAGTAGGTACTTGTGTAAATAAATTAACTATCTCTTCAGGGTGATCAATAATCGCTTGTTCTAATTTAGATTCATCTATCTTCAATTTACCAAGCTCGGTAACCCCGCCATCCAAAAAAGATTTAAAATCAATGCCTATATCGCTTAGTGATTTAAATGAACCGGTAGATTCAAGCCCTTGCGCCAAAGCATTTCTAAGCGAATAAATTGTCTCTTCAATAATGCTATCATTTCTCAACAAACCACTTTTGGCTTTTGACTCCCATAGTTCGATTTGCTTTTCGGTCATTCCTGATTTCTCTTCATCTGTTAATGGCTTGTAGTCCCTAAACAATGTTTCCGATGTCTTACTACGAAGTTTATCTATAGTATCATTATAAAGGTTCACAAAGTCCATTATCGTATTCTTAACAGCAGAGATATCTTTTGACACATTGACAACAACTGGGCTTGAAGATATTCCCTTGAGTGAAAGTGAAACCCCATCTAGTTCCAAGTTGTTATTTGAAATCGATATAGATTGTCCATTAACGAGAACTTCTGCATTATTCCCTTTATTTACAACTCCACTAGCAAAGCCTAATGCAGCTGTATCACCTGTCAACTCGATCTCTGATTTTTCCCCCATAGTCTCCGATACTAGTGTTATCCTATTGTTCTTAGTATCATAGCTTGCACGGACGCCCAACCCTGAATTGTTAATCTCATTTAGAACCGATTTTATTGTCTTCGATCCTAATTGAATATCCTTGTCAGTAGTTCCATTTGAGATCGTTATGGTTCCATTGGCTAGAATGGTTTCATCAAATTTCGTACCAACTGGCAATTCATCGCCGATCAATGTTGCAGATGTAGCAAGTTTATTAACTTGAACACTATAAGACGCTGCTTTTGCCCCGGATTGAACAGTAGCACTCACAACTGACTCATTACTTGATGATGCACTTAATTTGGAAAAATTAGTCGAAAATCTCAATTTATCTGCAGAATTCATTAACTGAGATAGTGTTTTATTTACATTGCGATACTCATCTCTTGACCAAATCAAAGATTGTTTCTTTTGATACAGTTTTTGTGCAGGCAATTTTTCAGCTCTCATTAAATCCGTTACGATTTTATCGATGTCCATACCTGATGCCATTCCACTTATCCTGATTGTCATCTCTAATGCACCCCTATATCTTATAGTCAGTAAAAATGCCCGCAAGTTCACAGAGATTGTAAACTAAATCCACTAACTTTTCAGGTGGAATCTCTTTAAGTATCTCATGAGTATCTGAATTGATAACCTTAATCATCATTTGGTTTGTCCCTTCATGAAAAGAGACTTTCAATTCAGTATTGTTATCCTTTAATACCTTATTGGCTTTTGTTATTAACTCCTCAAATCCCTTTTCACTCATATGAATCCGGGTACGATCTTGATGTATAGGTGTAAGCAACGCTACCGATTCTACTCCTGCTGGCACTGGTACTCGATCCTGAATGAAAGGAAGTACAGAAACGTCATTACCTACTTTCATCATTCAGCTCTCCTTAGGATAAATATAGAAAAACCGGCCGGATTATCCGGCCGGCCTCATACGACTAAAATTATCTAAGCAGTTGCAAGATACCTTGTGGCTGTTGGTTAGCCTGTGCCAACATCGCAGTCGCAGCTTGAGTAAGGATGTTGTTCTTAGTGAAATCACTCATCTCTTTAGCCATATCTACATCACGGATACGAGATTCTGCTGCTTGAAGGTTCTCGGCTGTTGTACCCAAATTGTTAACCGTATGCTCCAGACGGTTCTGAACAGCACCAAGACCTGAACGAATTTCAGAAACTTCATCGATAGTCTTTTGAACTTTAGTCAAGTTCACTTTTACTTCATCATTCAATGTATCTGCGTCAGTGATCGTTGTAAGATCTTTCAAATCTTTAATTGTTAGGTCAGCAACCTGCGCAGATTTCAGAGTAAGAGTTATAGTGTCACCTTCGTTAGCTCCGACCTGGAACTCCAGATCTTTAGCATCAACAGCTGTCGTCAACAATTCTCTACCATTGAACTTAGTTTGAGTAGCAATACTATCGATTTGTTCAGTCAATTGCCCAATCTCATCCTGGATTTTCTTAGCATCCGAAGTAGTCAATGTTTCATTTGCTGCTTGGGTATACAGTTCACCCATACGTTGCAACATGGAATGAGTTTCATTAAGTGCACCTTCTGCCACTTGGATCATAGAAATACCATCCAGTGCGTTGCGGCTTGCTTGCTCTAAACCACGAACTTGGTTACGCATTTTTTCGGAGATTGCCAATCCAGCAGCATCATCAGCAGCACGGTTAATACGGTAACCGGAAGAGAGCTTTTCCAAGTTCTTAGCAGAACTATTATTGTTGAAAGTCAACTGACGCTGAGTGTTGTAAGAACTGATATTGTGGTTAATACGCATAATATAATTCCTCCTTGGAATGTGTTGGTGATTAGCATCCTTGCTTCACCCTATTTGTGATCGAGACATAGCATGCGGCCGTCACTGCCATGCCTTTCGACCCATATTATAGTTATCGGCATGATACTATATTTGTTTATAGCAAACTGAAATTTTTATTATTATTTTTTCAGCGGTGATGTAATCTTTTGTAGAATTGAATGAACATCATCATTAATTTCTATGGCCTCTTTGTTTTGGCGTTGTATCGCATCATAGATTTCTTCTCTGTATATCATAACATTAGACGGCGCTTCTAAGCCTATTCTAACCTGATCACCGCTAACTTCGATTACAGAAAGAACAATATTATCGTTAATAATAATTTTCTGTCCTTTACTTCTCGATAGGATCAACATGTTCACTCTCTCCTTTCACCTCAACTGCTAGTGAGTGTCGAGTGGAATATCTCCCATTATCTAAAACGACCTGTGCTGCCAGTTTATTTTGTTCGTTCATTAATAGCGGAGCCTTAAGGTTACATGTTATATCGTTTGCAGATCTTACCGTAACAATAACTCTAATACTAACATCCTTTTCGTTTTCAATCCCTAGAACATCAATCCAATGAGAATCAAGTTGAAATTCATAATCCGAGAAAAATAAAAATGGATCTACTATAACAAATGTCAAATCTTCGTCTTCTATAGATTGAAGATATTCAAACGGTCCTGATTCTTCTTGGAATAGTACATACCTTGATAAGTTAGAGAAGCCTAATATCGGTCTTGTAAAAGTTATGATTTGTTTCTCATAATCTATTAGCTTTACTTGACCAAATCTTTTTGTATTTACGATCATTTTATTACCTCCTAGTTCAAAAATAGCAATAGCTATAATGAACTTAAAGTTCATTATAGCTATGAATCGCTACACAACTGCGTCAAGTTGCTGCCCTGAAACTGACAAAAATATAAAATTCTGACTAATTAAATATGGATTAACCTTACCAGGATAATAATCAATAACCGGTCTATGAACTTCTGGTTGGAATGTCACTCCCCCTGGAATGTAATGCATTTGGATTTGTCCAGGTGTATAGGTAATATCAACGTTATCATACCCCGGCTCTCCAGCAATCTCAATTGGCCGTTCTTTAAATGCATTCTGTCGAGCAAGATCAGAAAATACATTGCCATTTTCATGGATAGCCATCATCCGGTCTCCATTTTGTGCTATCTCGGCTATGTTTTGCATAGAAATCTGTAAGGAGGCTTGTGCAATTCGATCTGTAACCTCCTCGAATCTCGCTTTACCTAAAGCAGACCAGGCTTTACGAGAGTCGATCTCGAGTTTCCCCTTCACACTTTCAATCTCGATTGAAACATGCTTCTGACTCATATTTAATGAAGGTCTTGGTTGTTCTATGCTTTGCTGACCTCTTGTCGTTTGAAGACCCAACTTTGAATACCCTTGTTGGATTTGAATCTGAGGAAACTGCATTTATACCCCCCGTCTCATCTTAAAAAATCAAGAAGACTTGGTCGTATTATACGTGCCATCGTATCCAAGGAAGCTTGATATATACTTTCAGAGGTTTTTAGATCAATGATTACTTTCGAAATGTCTGCATCCTCCACTTTAGATTGAAGATCCATATAATTTATATTCAGATCTCCAAGCCTACTTAATGTGAATTCCAATCGATTTTGTTTACCACCTATCTCTGATTGGGCTGTAATAACAGTTTCCAAATTATTCTGGAGGGACGGTATAGCCTTCTGAATTTCTGTAGTATCGTTTGCTAACAGCGCCTTTTTGAAATTATCTACCACTGCATATATACCCGATGGATCACCATAAGCACCAAATACTTGCTCCCCTAGCGTGTTTACAGATACGGTTATCCCTGCACCAACCTGATACTTAACCTCACCTTGGTCCAAAGTATAGGCTGTTTGTGACGGATCATCTGGAAATGGTTTTTGGTCGATTCGATCCCCATTAAAAATATACTTCCCTTTAAATTGAGAGTTACCGAGTGAAACAAGCTGTTCATATAATTCTTCGACTTCCTCAGCAATATTTTTACGGGCATCAGCTGGCACGGTATCAGTCCCACCTTGGACCGCAAGATCAGCCAACCGCTGTATAATCTGTGTTGTCTCGGTTAGAACCGTATCGCCATACTTAAGCCACGAGTCTGCATCCTCCGCATTTTGCTCAAACTGCGTTGTTGCAGTGATTTGGCCACGGTATTGGAGCGCACTGGCTACACCCACCGGATCGTCGGAAGGACGATTAATCCGGCGCTGGGTCATCATTTGTTCCTGGTATTTATCCAGTCTGCGATAGTTGCCTTGCAGGCCGCTCATCATGGAGCTAGTCATCATAGATTGAGTAATGCGCATGATTTATACCTCCCTATCTTCCGACGATGCCGGTACCATTGATTAATTTGTCCAACATCTCATCAATGGTAGTGACCACACGTGAGGATGCGCTATAAGCATGTTGGAAGCGGATCAGATCCGACATTTCTTCATCAAGTGATACACTGCTAATCGATAGACGGAGTGTATCTGCATGCTCAACCAACAACGTGCCGTTCTCCACCATCTTATTGGCATTGCTGCTGTCCGTACCCAATTTGGAAATAACAGACTGCAGGTATCCTTCAAAGTTCGTGATGTCCGTTACTGAACCACTGTTGTTATTCGGATTGAAGTTAAACGTACGTTCTGACAGTTGCGCAATCAGAAGCGCCATGCCGCCGTTCCCTTTCAGAACCACCTCGGAGGTCGTACCATTCGTCGGATCAGTCTTCATTTCTGTCCGCAGGGAAGCCCCGATGTTCTTCAGATCGGATTGGATCGTCTGGCTTAGTCTCATATTCCCAGCGGTAATTGGCCCGCCGTTAGCAGATACAAAGAAGTCGCCACCGGTGGTGGCCGGCTCATTGAGGGTATAACCCAGCTTATGTAATCCGTTGAGGCCATCAACCGTATGCTTCACATCCTGAGCAAGCTTGCGAGGATTATTTGCATCCATAACGGCATTCGGAATGTTCACGCCTGGCGGAAGAATCGTTCCAGCCGGCAGGGTCACTTCCACTTTGCCTGTAGCCAGTGTGTTCGCCATAATGTTTAACTGGGCGATATATCCTTGAACATGCACATCACGAGAGGTCACATAACCGGCGATCTCCCCGCCGGTCAATGCGCCGGCAATCGCATTCGTAATTGGCGTAAACGCCATATCATCAACCACGACCTGATTGCCAAACGTCACTTGATAAACGTCACCGGTCTCCGTTACATTTACGTTCCCTAGCAATGATAACTGATCAACGAGTAAATCCCGCTTATCGCGCAAATCGTTTGCGTTATCGCCAAGCCCTTCGATCCGCTTAATACTCTGAGTCAACTCCGCTACTTGCTCAATATAGTTGTTAGCTTCCGCTACCTTAGTGTCGATGCGAGAAGTCAGGTTACTGCTGAGGGTATCCAATTGGGAGTAGATATGGTTAAACGTCTCCGTCAATGCGATTGCTTTCTGCTGAACCGCCATTCGGGCGGACAAGTCGGTGTCGCTTGGATTCTTGCTCAGCGTCTGCCAAGCTGTCCAGAATTCCGCAATACTTGCGCTCAAGCTGCTGTCCGAAGGCTCGTTAAAAATCCCCTCAATATTAGAAAGCGTCTCTTGCTGAACGCTCCATGTCGACAAATTCGTGTTCTGATTGCGGTATTCGATATCCAATAAAAAGTCCCGTACCCGCTGAATGCTCTCCGCTTCTACGCCCATCCCAAGCTGACCTGCAGCCTGGGATCGCTGCATTCCTGGAAAAGCAATCGGATTCGATGCAACCAGGCGGGTAGTCTGACGAGAATACCCCGGCGTATTGGCGTTCGTAACGTTATGACCAGCTGTATTAAGCGCAGCTTGCTGGGCGATCAAGCCCCTCTTTCCGATTTCGAGCAAATGAAATGTGGATCTCATCTACATTTTCCTTTCTGCTTATGCCCTGGTATCAAACATGCTTCGGCCTTTGCCCGCCGGATTCTGATGTTTCGGATGCTGATAGAGCAAATCATCCTCCGGACGACTGACTAACAAATTCAAACTGTAATCAATGAACGCTAGGGATTGCTCAATTAGCTCCCGGTTAATCGCATTCAGCTCTTTGAGTTCTATGAGCCTGTCCATTAATTGCTGCTGCACATCCTGCAGTTCTGTTTTTTCCTCAGGGTTAAATACAAGACGAGTCATTTCAGTAACCGTCAGCTGAAGCTGGGAGCGGATGCCCTTCTCACGCAAAAAATCATCTGCGGCACCTTGACGCAGCGCTTCCGTTTCCGCCACCTGCTTCAGCAGGCGGTTCTCCTTGGTCATGACCGCTGTAAGACGTTCCACATCATTATCCAAAATGGCTTGCCTTTTATCTTTCCCTGCCTCTATGAGCTGCTGATGCAGCTCATCCTGACGCTTCATATATTCGATTATAGACCTAGCACTCACTTGGACTCACCTGATTTATTGTAGGATTGAAAATACGGGAGTAATTTGTCTGCCAAACGGTCGACTGGTACTTCATAAGTACCATTAGCTACAGATTCCTTCAAACGCTGAATTTTCTCCGCGCGTTCCGGATCCTGTACTTTACTCTGTGCACTCAGTTCCATCGCCTCCGGGGAGATTGATACTTCATCCTTGCGGCGTTTCTTCTTATCGATATGCTGCATCTCCCGAGATTCAATATTCCGTTGATACGAATTGATGCCGTTCACACGTCCCGATTCGTTAATCTTCACGCCCTATTCACCTCACTTAAAATAAAAGACCGATAAGCTTTACTAAGTTTATCGGCCGGATATGAAACATTGTTAATAGTTCAAAAGTTAGTATTTGCGCAGTTTATCGACTGCACTATAAGTCTCTCTGTCTTTTCTGGACCCAGGCTGATTTTCCTGGTCGCCAGCAGTCGCCTGCCTTAGCTCCCTCGTTAATCGCGTTCGACAAGATTCGCACATATTGCTCTCGCGAATCAACGTTCCGCACACTTCGCAAGGATATGCCAGGTTTGGCGCGTTCGCAATCGAGATCCGGCCTTCCTTGATGAACTTCGTAATTTGCCGCACAGATACTTCCGTAGCCTCAGATACCTCATGAATCGTTGCACCTTTTTGCTCACGAAGAAAGGTTGCGCATTTCTCATATTCTTTCTCAATAACCTTCATGCATTCAGGACACAATTCCCGAATATTCACCGTATATAACTTGCCGCACCGAGGGCAATTCCCCAGATTCATGCTCAACAACCTCCATGCCACATAGAACCTTTGATACCCCTAGATTACATTATCTTAGGCCATACGTCTATCATTCGGTAACAGAATCCACACATTTTTCCTATTTTAATCATTTACGAACGAGCCCAGGTTAAACTATAGATCTCGATGTGCATTTCCACAATGGATTCATATCTCCGCAAAACCTGAGAACAAGCCTTAATCGTACTCCCGGTTGTGTAGATATCATCAATCAAAAGTATACGGAATGGTCCTTTAATTGGCGATGTCTCCACTTGGGAACGAGTATGCTCTGCGGCCTGCCTACTTATAGACCTCAGCACATCGGGTACAGCCTGCAACGCACCAAAAACACCATCCATATCCTTCAGCCGGTCCATCCGGCTCTTAAAACTCTGTTTATCCGTGTGACGGTTACGTTCCAGCAGCCGAACACAAGGCACCTTAATTCTATGCGCAAGCCCCTGTGCGAGCACCTCTGCTTGATTGAACCCCCTTTCCTGAAGTCTTTCCTCACTGACCGGAACCGAAGTGACGACATGTACACTCCATGGTGTGTTGCTAGAATTGTGCGACCCCTTATAGCGTAAATGGATGTTCGCTTCCCGATGAAGCATTGCGTATGCCCGTAGCATCATTTCTATCAAAAGTGGAGCATAACGCTCATTCCCCCTATATTTGTACTGGGCCAACCACTCTCTCATCTGCACATCATAGTTAACCGCACTCCGATTCAAAATAAAGCACCGCTCGTTCATGCCTGATCGAATACAGTCGGGACAGCCAATCCCCCGCCCGCATCGTAGACATTTGGGTTTCATGATCCATGGGATATTCCGATAACAGGCATGGCATATTCCCGGAAGTTCCCGGGTGAATGAACCTGTTTTTCCACAAGTGAGGCAGGTTTCGTCAATCGGTTTAAGCAAACGATGCATATGCCCGAGCAGATGGCTAAAGACCTTTGATATCAAATATGCTCCTTCCTTTCTCAGAGAGGTAGATTAAAGAACAACACTCAACCGGAAAATAAGACTACAAAACACTGTTATGTCATCACTATTCATTCAACAATTCCTGAACTGAGCCGTAAATACCCGCCTTTACGCGCGATTCTGTTCATCGCTTTGATTTGCCGGACTGCCGAGCTTTGGCTCCGAGTCCATTGAAGTGCAGCAAATACCACTCGTCCTGCCGGATCATCCTTGGATCGACCCGCGCGGCCAGCCATTTGAATTAATGCAGCTTCATCAAAAAGCTCACTGTCTGCATCCAAAATGAACACGTCACTCTTAGGAACCGTTACCCCGCGCTCGAGTATGGTCGTTGTCACGAGCAAGCGAATCTCACGGTTACGAAAGGACATCACTTTGCTTGCCCTTTCCGGATCGATGGATGAAGTCCCTTCAATCGGCATATTGGCAATGGCCTTGCGAAGCAGCTCCAGAATAGGATCAATATGCTTGATGCGGGAAACGAACAGGAACACTTGAGCACCACGGGAAAGAGATGTGCCTAGACTACGAACCAAGAGTGGGGGAAGCTTTTTTTCCTGTAGATAGCGGTTTACCGTCAAAATTTTCAGCTTTTGTGGTACGGGTAACGGATGACCATGGAAGCGTGCGGGGACTTTGGCATGTGGCAATCGGCCTGCAGCTGCCTCACGCTGTAACGGCGTTGGCGGAGTGGCTGACAGGTAGATATACTTACCTCCTATTTTGCAAGCGCCTTTGGCCGCGTAATCCAGCATCGGATCATTATGATAAGGGAATGCATCAATCTCGTCGATCACGACCAGGTCAAAAGCTCTCTTGAAACGCAGCAGCTGATGCGTTGTTGCCAATGTGATGGTCCCCCGCTTCCATCGATCCGGACTTCCCCCGTATAACGTGACCACCGTCTCCTCGGGAAAAGCTTTAGATAAACGTGGTGCCAGCTCCAGCACCACGTCCCGTCTTGGCGCGGCAACCAGCACGCGCCCACCCGCATCCAGAATAGACTGCAGCAGCGGAAAGATCATTTCGGTCTTTCCGGCACCGGTCACCGCCCAGATGAGAAACCGGGCGGGCCCCGCGGAGCCCCCTGCGGGCGGCTCCGCCAAAAACCGCAGCGCAGCGCCAGCGGCGGCGCTCTGCGCTGCGCTAAGCCCCCACCGGCCCAAGGCCTCGGTGGGGGAACCCCCGGCCGTGCCCCGCACGGCCGATCCTGCTGCGCCATGCAGCAGCAGGGCACAGGCGCGGCTGCGCCCCATCGCGAGGCAGGCCTCGCAATAGACGCAAGCCGCCGAGCCGCACGCGGCGCATGCCGTGCGGCTTCGGGCCTCGCTGCCGCATCGTCGGCAGCGAGGGGCCATGGCCCGGCGGCGGAGCCAGCCGGGCGCACCCCGCGGGGCAGGCTTTGCCAGCCCCGCTTCCAATCGCAGGCGGCCCAGCAGGACGCCAAGCTGAGCCGCAGAGCGCCAGTCGCCGGTGTCCCCGGCGACCTCCGCCAACAAGGCCTCGACCTCGCCGGCAAGCAGGGCTCGTCCTGCCATGCACTGAATCAGCAGCTCTGCCTGCTGCATCGACAAAGCCCAACCCTCTACCACGTTCCTCTTTTCGATAAAGGAATTTATATACGATCCGTCCAACAGCTGAATCTCCGTCAACAAAACACTCCATTGCGATCTGCTTCCTTCAGGCTCTTCGAGTAAAAACGGACTTAAGCTCTGGTACAAATACTTTTGCCAATCCGATTTCCCCCACTGATCCATGTCATGGTTGGATCGGAATCTCTCTTGAATGACTACGGCCCATCCTAGGGGAACCTGTGTTGATAACAGCACCAATGAGCAAGCGCGCTCGTTCTCATCCGTCCATCTGTTCACTCCACACCACCATTGAAAATCCACCTGCATTTCCAGCGAGAGACAACACTTCCATTTCTCTAATGTTCGAATGGCATATATGGCAATCCGCATGACATCAACTCCAATTTCGAGACATATAAGCTGTGGTACGTTATTAGGCACATGTTCCAAGATTTTATATCTACAACTTACCAACTCCATGCTGAGACCACTACACTACGAAATAGATCCTTCTCACGGAGTCCTATGTTGAAACCTGTCATAACCACTCTTGCTGGCTTATTCCCACATCAACTGGGCGGGTACAAGTACCACTGCAAAAGATGGGGAATTAGACGGAACCAAGCTCGGAGTCGACTGTAGGTGGTTCAGCTGTAGACAAAACAAGAACAAACACATTTGGATATTGGAAAGCTGCCCTACTCCCCAGAAATGCAAAAAACACACCCCTCGCTTACGCTAGGAGTGTGCCTCACACCTTTAACAATATGAATACGATCCTGGTAACCAAAACAACTTGCAGATGTTTATCCCTGTACATATGGAATCCGAACAGCCTCCATCGGGTTTCTTAGATCGATCCGTATCACTTCTTCTTCATTCTGATCTGCATCCTTTTCCCGTGATGCCGAATCATCGAACTTCCAAGTCCCATATACCAATTCAATTCCAGACAAATGAGTCAATCTCTGGACAATTTTCAGTGTATCATCGTACGACTGATCATCAAGGACGGTGACACGCACGCGCGTCCCGCTTAGCAGGGCATACCATGAAAGGGCTCTCAAATGCCATTCCACCTGCCGCTCATGGTTGGACGTGATCAGCACGTAATGCCTGCGCCGCCCCGTACCTTCACCGGCTCTTCTGAGATGACGGGCATGCACGATATGAACCAGAATAACAGCAATCCCGTACACCGCGAGTATCCACAGCAATTGGGCAACCATGAGACTCACCTCCTTCTCTTATCAACAATATATGCTGATCGGGAGGGGACGGTGACAGTGATGTAACCAGGGCCCACACGGAACTTAATGGGAACGGCTCAAACACCATAAGAAGAACATCTATCGGGGCGTACCTTCACAAAAGACTGATCGCCTTTTGAAATATGTTTTATTGCGACATGGATAAAACCCACTTCGTAGTTTATACGTGCTGATATCTTAAGAAGAGCATCATCGGTTTCCTTTCACGAAAGACAGACAGCGTTTCGAATTATGTTTTCTTGCGATTATGGAGTTTGTTCAGCTTCGCTGAAAATTTATAAACTCTATAATCATAACAAAAAGGAACCGCCCTTGGCAGTTCCCTCCCTATGTAAGACGCGTCCGTGCATTCGGATCGGCGATTACAACGTCACCCAGCCATATTTGATCGAGTTGATAACCGCTTGCGTACGGTCGTCCACTTCCATCTTCTGCAAAATGCTGCTGACGTGGTTTTTTACAGTTTTTTCACTAATGAACAGGTACTCCCCTATCATCTTGTTGCTCTTGCCTTCAGCCATTAGTCTAAGCACTTCCGCTTCGCGCCTTGTCAATGGGTTATTCTCGCCTGCCACAAACTTGACTCCAGCCTCACGCGAACCGCTCTCAGCCATAGCGCCTGCTTCGTTTACATAAGTCATCCGGCGGAGCTGTTGAATGAGCTTACCCGTAACTTTCGGATGGATAAATGCATATCCCTCATGTACCGAACGAATCGCATTAATCAGTGACTCGGCTTCCATATCCTTCAGGAGGTAACCGTTCGCTCCCTTACGGAGCGTTTCAAACACATAACTTTCATCGTCATGAATCGACAGAATGATAACTTTGATTTCAGGAAACATTTCACGTAGTTTCTCAGTTGCTTGAACGCCATTTTCGGTAGGCATGTTGATATCCATCAGCACGATATCCGGCTTCACTTCATTACAGAACTCAAGTACTTGAATTCCATCGCCGCATTCACCGATTACGTCAATGTCGTCCTCCATATTCAGTATACGCTTCAGACCCTCCCTAAACAGCTGGTGGTCATCCGCTAATAATACTTTTATAATCGTGTTCTCTTTTTCCAAATGTTCCATCCGATTACTCCTTTCTCTTTTCTACGTTCGTCGGGATATGAATCACGATCTTGGTTCCTTGATTCTCAGCGGAATCGATCTCCATTCTCCCTTCGAGCAGCTCAACCCTCTCCCGCATGCCAATTAACCCAAAGTGGTCCTTGCTTTTCTGCTCCAGCAAATCGACATTGAATCCCAGGCCATTGTCCTGTACAACGATTTTGACCAATTGCGCCTGGTACGTGATTTCAACAAGCACATAAGTCGGGTAAGCATGTTTTGCAGCATTCGAAAGTGCTTCCTGCACCAACCGGTAGATGGCAGCCTCCATCGCAGAAGAGAGACGATGCTCTTTTCCCCGTGTCTCGAAGATCGTGCGGATTTTCGATTTCTCTTCATAATCATGCACGTATTTACGCAGTGTGGGGATTAATCCTAGATCATCGAGTGCCATTGGACGCAGATTAAAAATGACTTTTCGCATTTCCTCCAAGCTCGATCGAACCTGGCCCTTCAAATCTACTATTTCGTCCTGCACCATCTTAAATTCCTGCTTTGCGAGCATTCTTTCTACAATTTCCGTCCTAAGAACCAGATTCGCCAGCAATTGTGCAGGTCCATCATGAATCTCTCTGGAAATGCGTTTCCGTTCCTCTTCTTGCGCCAAAATAATTTTGAGACCAATGACCTGTCTGTTTTTCGCAGATTCGATGATTCGGGATACCTGCCCCAGCTCTCCGGACAAGTATTCCAATACCACGCCCATCTGAGATCCGATCGATTCTGCACGCTCCACGGAGTTCTCGACATTACGAACCCGCTTCTGCAGCTCATCTCGTCTTGCCTTCAGATACATTTCCTTCTCCCGGTAGATCATGAGGTCAAGCTGAAGCTGCGTCGCTTTCTCATACGCCTGCTTGATGTCCTCTTCCTTGTACCGGACAAAATCCCGGCTGACCTCGGTCAGCCGGATCCGGGAACGGCGGTAGTTCAGCTCTAGCTGGTCTACCTTCTCTAAGGTTTCCGTCGTTTCTTTTAATGTCCGCTGCAGTTCATGATTGAGAGACGCGAGCTCCTGCCGCGACGCCTCCAATATTTCGAACATTTGGTATTTGCTGTCCTCCATCACTTTGATGGCATTTTTTATGACACGGTCGATGGCATCGGCTTGATAATCCACGCACTCTACTCCATTTCTAACGTTTCATATACATATCATACCATATCATGATTCGATCGTAACGGTCTTCGTGTTCTTGTCCCATTTTACTTTAAGGCCTAATTGCTCGGAAACGAGACGAAGAGGGACCAAAGTCCTACCACCTTGAACCATAGGTGCTACAGCCGCCGAACTGCGCTTACCGTTTAGAATGAATTCTTTCTTGCCAACCGTCAGTTCCATGAGCATACCGCCCCTCAGGACGCCTACCCGCTGAGCGGATTGGTTCCAGGTTGCTTGCCCGCCGAACGCGTCGAGCACGTGCTTAATCGGAACGTAGGTCGTTCCATTTTTCAAGATTGGCGCCGAATCGATTGCCACTTTCGAACCATTCAGCATCAGCGATTTTTGCCCAATGGTCATGACCGCTTTGCCTGTTGGAAGTCCTTCATTCCCTGATAGAGACGGCATTGTGAAACGGATATCATCAAAAGATACAGCTCCTGTCAATGCACGCTCGTCCTGGCCTTCTTCCACGTTTACCACATACAGCCGCTTCATCTGTGCCGGGAATGCAATGTTATATCCGCTGAGATCGATGCTCAGTGTTTTCCAACCGCTCCAATCCATTGCTTTTGCCAAGTCGACGTAAACGGTTTTCCCGTTATTGTCTTGGAGTTCAGCGCGCAGCCAGTTCAGGCTGTTATCTCCCTCCACATCAATCGTCATGGCCGTAGCCTGCGCAGGAATCGTTTTACCTGTCGTGCCATTCAACTCGGCGTAAGCGTACATTTTTTGCCCTAATCCGCCTGTCATATCATAGGTCAAGTTCAAGACTTTAGATGATGCTTTTGCTCCGCTGCCATTTTTGATCGCTGCAGTCCCGGTAACTGCCGGCACATTGGTCGTGAACTTCACCGGGTAATTCACATTCTCGAAGTTCTCCCACGTGCTCTCGCCCGCTGCCGATAAAATAACGACCGTGCTAAAGCCGTCATAGCGCGCGATGGCATAACCGACTTTCGAATTGCTGTTCACGGAGGATACGGTCAATCGGCCGTCTTTCACGCTGCCTTTAAATCCGATAAACTCCCATTTCAGCGCACTGCTCGGAACCTCCAAACTCTGGCCGCTGCCCGTTACGGCCGTCACCGGCACGGAAACGCTCGTTCCAGCCTGCAGCGGTGCACTTGATACGCCGGTAGTCAAAGCAACAAGATCATCCGCGCCCAGCACCTTGACTTGCATCGTAGCTTTTGTACTGCCGCTTACTGCCGTCAGTGTTGAGGTGCCCGGCTTCGTCGCTTTAATGCTTTGTCCGTTGACCGCTAGGTTGCCATTGCTGGACTTCCAAGTCGGTTTAATCGAACCAGCTTCCATTGGATTATAGTAGGTATCGTAGCCCTTCAGTTCATACGTGCCGATTTGCCCGATCAGAAGCGTGTTGCTGCCGCTTACTTTCAAGCCCTTCAAGCTGCCCTGAGGTGCTGTGGAGAACACGCCGAGTGCGTTAACAATGCTGCGCTGCGTGGTACCGTACTCCGTGTTGAAGGTCAGCTGGGTATTCATCTCGGCTAACGGACGGTTGACCATCGTTGTTGATCCGCCGCCGTCGAGGTTCATTCCCTTCCATACTCCAATCTTCGTCATGAAATCCTGAAGCTGCTGCAGTGTCATGCCTTTGCTGTTATCGTTGCTCTCCGTAGCGATCAGGTACGCGTAACGTCCGTCTTTGGAGTAGCCTACGGCTGTACGTGCCCTGCTCCCTCCAATCGAATTCACGTTTCGAGAGAATGACGCCGCCTTGCCGTTATCCACCAGAATGGTATGGCCTCCAATCATCATTTGGAGTGTAGATGGGTCCAGTTCTTTACCTGATTTTTTGGACACCAAAGCATAATCGGCTTCCAGCCTCTGTCCAACTGCCAGATTTTGTTTCACGAACTCTGCCGCAGCACCATGGGTTCGTAAGATGTAGCTTCCCTCCGGTATCGCTGTTGGCAATCCTGCCATTACTGAAATATCGGTTATGACGCCATCCGTTACCATAACCTCCGTTGGCGTTGTCGAGCTGTTCTTAGGACGCTCAACAGCCTTCCATGCGCTTGTGTAAATATAAGCTGCATTCGCATGGCTATACGTTGATCCGGTGCCCTCTGGCGCATAGGATGTTTTGTTCATACCCGCGAGCGGGAATGAGGCCCCATTCTCAGCTGTAATGCTCCCCGAGAAAGCAAACTCATCCAGAATTGGCGTTCCATCGTTCGTTACTCCAAAAGCATACATGCCTTTAAGTTCCGAGGGGGTTGACATCAGCTGACCGTTTGATATCTGAGCACCCATCGGAGCCCCTTCGCTGCCGGTATTAAAAAAGTCACCATTAATAGCAGCTACCGCGCCGTTCTCCTTCGCCATTCCGCCCGTGCTTTGTCTCGTTGTAAATTGATTTCCTTGGCCAGTCATGACGTCCAATTTCACATATTTGTTGTTCAGATCCACCCGAATGACATTCGCCAGCGATTTTGCGCCAGCACTGTTGATATACTGATATTTCATCAAAACCGCACCGGAAGTAATGATTTCCTCACCGAGCTTCTTAGCCGATGTTGATGCCGCATAAGCTACCGAGGATGTTGATAGATTCCCTATCACTGGTATTCCGCTGCTCAGCACAGGACCCACCCAGATGACTCCTGCCAATGTAATAATCAACCATTTCTTGCCTACACCAGATGTTGTAGACTTCAGTGTTTTCCCCTGACTAACCATGTAATCGTAACTCTCCCATCTCTCGTTCGACACAGATGCCGAACATATAAAGTCTCTAATTAATAGACTTCATTTTTTAGGAAAAGTTACGATTTTGTTATAAAAAAACACTTTTGCGTATCGTACACTAAGTCTTGTACAATTTGTACCGGCATTTTTTGAGAGTCTATGTAATTCAATCCTATGTTACTATATTATCGTGTAAAAGTAACTAGTTTGTCATAAAGTTTATTCCTATATTACCATTTATTCATTAAAAAAGCTGATACCTATTGTGGATGCCAGCTTTTTAAATTATTTCATTTTTGTCATATTCTCAGGTTCAATTGAGTTACATCTCTACTCATAATTAGAAAGAGAGAAACAGAAAAAAGGCATGCACCGATTTTTTTCAGAAGAAAAATTAAATCAGCACATGCCTAAATTTTATATCTGCAACATATCTTAAAATTACCTTAGTTTACGCCAGCTTGTTCTTTCAACGCTTCCGCTTTGTCTACGCGCTCCCAAGGAAGATCGAGATCTGTACGACCAAAATGTCCGTAAGCAGCGGTTTGTTTGTAGATCGGACGACGAAGATCCAGCATGCGAATGATTCCAGCCGGACGCAGGTCGAAGTTGTTACGCACAAGCTCAACCAGCTTCTCTTCGCTCACTTTACCTGTTCCGTAAGTATCTACACTAATCGACACTGGGTTAGCGACACCAATAGCGTAAGCCAATTGAATTTCGCACTTGTCCGCAAGTCCTGCAGCAACCAGGTTTTTAGCCACGTAGCGAGCCGCGTAAGCAGCGGAACGGTCAACCTTTGTAGGATCCTTACCGGAAAATGCACCGCCGCCATGACGAGCGTAGCCGCCATAGGTGTCCACGATGATTTTGCGGCCTGTCAGACCAGCGTCCCCTTGAGGACCACCGATTACGAAACGGCCGGTAGGGTTAATGAAATATTTAGTTTCCGCGTCCAGCAATTCAGCCGGTACGACAGGAAGAATAACTTGTTCTTTAATATCCTTCTGGATTTGCTCCAGCGTTGCTTCTTCGGCATGTTGAGTCGATACTACGATCGTATCCACGCGAACTGGCGTATTGCCATCATACTCAACCGTTACCTGGGTTTTACCGTCCGGACGCAGGTATTCCAGCGTACCATCTTTACGAACCTCGGACAACCGACGAGCGATACGGTGAGACAATGCAATCGGAAGAGGCATCAGTTCAGGGGTCTCATTGGTTGCAAAACCAAACATCAGACCTTGGTCCCCAGCACCGATGTTCTCAGTTTCCTTGTCCACTTGGGAAGGATCACGATTCTCCAGTGCAGCGTTTACCCCCTGTGCAATATCGGCAGATTGCTCATTCAGCGATGTCAACACCGCACATGTATTAGAATCAAAACCGTATTTTGCACGGGTATACCCGATTTCCTTCACGGTATTGCGTACGATGGATGGAATATCCACGTATTCAGATTTAGTGCTAATTTCACCAATGACCAAAACAAGACCAGTCGCCACGGAAACTTCACAAGCTACGCGTGCGTTCGGATCGTTAGCCAAAAAAGCATCGAGTACCGCATCAGAAATCTGGTCACAGATTTTATCCGGATGTCCTTCAGTTACAGACTCAGATGTAAATAAACGTCGCCCTGTTAAAGACATGAGATCAACCTCCCATATGAATAGTATGTGATATATCAAGAGGTCCTACACAAAAAATGAACCTTTTCCGACAGGAAAAGGTTTGAAATGTACAATCCTCAACATGCATATTAACTTATTTGTTACCAGGTGTCAATCCAGTAAGTAAGCTGTTTTTCAAGGATTTTCTTGGGTTTTTCAATCATTTTAATCAAGAATAAGTTCCACTTGTAACTGAAAAACGACTACAGTCTACCGAAGAGACTTTGTTCAGCGTTTCGAACCAACCGTTTAGTGATCTCTCCACCAACAGATCCGTTCTCACGGGATGTTAGATGTCCCCATCCAGGACGACGGCTGGAAGACCCACCTCCGATGGTTCCTAACTCGGAACCAAATTCCGTATCGGCTCCATTGGAACCGCTACCATAACCTACAGGTAATCCAAACTCTGCTGCAATTTCGTATTTCATTTGCTTCAGCATTTCACGACTCTCCGGTACAACTTGACGGTTACGACTGCTGCGTGCCATGAACATACACCTCCTGTATTGGTTTTTACAGAAGTATTATTTGTCGATTTCAAAGCACTCACACGTATAAAACGTTGTCACAACTGGCAATAATTATAAGAGGAATAAGCCGGGCAAAAGTCCTCGCCAGACCACTCTAGGATGAAGCGGTATCAGCAAATGTCTAACGCACCCTAGTTGCCGATCATTACTTAATGGTGTAGCCGCCGCGCACCATGACAATCAAATTACTTGTCTGTCCTTCTTTCACCTGGATGCCGCGACCTTCACGTGGGAAGGAAAGCAGATGGTTCTTAGGCGCTGTTTCGCCGTTTAACAGGTCTTTACCGTCCGTCAGATCTGCAACGCCGCTAGCGACTTCTGTGTAGATCACAGCGTTTCCGGAACGCACGATGAACTCCGTTCCTGCATCGGCAATCAGAATCTTGCCTGGCTTCAGCGCAACGTTCTTGACTTCTTCAGCACCTTGGGATGGCTGCGTAGGATTCGTTGGGTTGGTAGTCCCTAGTGCTTGCTGGATTTGTTGGTCTACGTAGCTTTTGGTGACGACTGGATCGTCGGTGGTGCCTGGGGTGGTGCCGGCGCCGGTTACTTGGAAATTTAGAAACGAACCAACAAGAATACTGCTTCCTACAATTAATACACCGAGTCCCATTTTGTAAGAGCTTTTCATGATATTCATTTCTCCTTTAACGTATGTAATAAAAAACTGCCCGGAAATGATTCCGGACAGTTCTTTTGAACAAATAAATTACTTCTTGATAATTTCTTTGTAAATAGCGTCTGCAGCGTTATTGTTTGTATCGACGATATATTTACCTTTTGCAACGGAAACTTGACCGCCAACAGTAGGGTTGTATGGTTTTTCAAGTTGTACACGAACAACTTTCGCGCTAACTTTTGTAGCACCTGTTACAGTAACTGAGTCGCCGTCAACATACACTTTAAACGCATCTGGAGTGTAGTATACAGCAACTTCTTCATTGAATTCAATGTCTACATAAGTTGCACCTGTAACCGTAGTAGCTTCAACTGCTTCTGGTGCGATACCGTCTTCGATTGCTTTATTGCTTGCAACTGTGAGCGCCTCGATTTTGTGACCGAGATTATCAGAAGTTTGAGGTTTCTCAACAGTTGTCAAGAGACCCAGATTTGTTGCATTCAATTTGCTATCCAAAGTGAATTCAACAGTTGTCACACCGTTATCAAACTTAGGCTCACCTGCAGTACCTTTGATGTTACCAGCGAAAGTGAAGTCGCTCGAAACAACCGAAGTAATGTTACCGTTAAATTCAACTTTCACTTTATCAAGTGCAGTTGCTTTAACAGATTTCACAGGGATTTGTACGCCTTGACCAATTGCAATTGTCGAATCTGTCAAATAGTTACCGTTAAGATCTGCAACGTTGACTACGCGCAAGTCTGCTTTATCCAATTCAGTAGCCCAGTTCGCGAAGTCTTTCTTAGGAATAGTCAAACGAACTGTTTCAGCATTTCTCAATGATGGTTTTGGAGCGTTTTTAGTAGGGAATGCTTTGTAAACATTACCTGTAACATATCCGTATTTGTTGATTTCCAATGCATCGCCGTTTCCATCAACTGCAACAGCTCTGTTAAATTGAACATCAATGTACAGATCGTCATTGTCGGAATCAGAATCAACCCACGCTCTCACAAGTTTAAGTGCAGATGTGTTAGTTACATCAACAGAGAGAGTTTGTGGCAACATTGTATTTCCGATGGAAGCAGTATCGCGAATGTTAGCAACATCCAAAGTGTACTTGCCTGCTGCAAGAGTACCAATGGACTTAACAACTACACGATTTTTGTATGTTTTACCGTTTTTGGTTTCGAATGTTGGTACAGTAACAGGTTTACCGCTATTGAAACCTTTCTCAGTCACAACTTCACCTTTAGAATTTTTCAGGACGAAGTTGTCACGGTTTTGGATATCAGTCAAGTTTACATCTTCGGAGAACTCCAAAGTGAAGATTGTAGTGTTGTTTTCAACATCTACTTTTACATCGGAAACAGTTGGACGCTCAGTATCAAGTACTGGTGTAACTTTAGCTTCACGGTTTGCAGAGTTGTCGCTGTAATCTCTTACGCCTTCAAGGTAAATAGTGTTTTCACCCAGGCTCAGTTTTTTGCTGTCAGTGCT
This sequence comes from Paenibacillus sp. GM2FR, assembly GCF_002803325.1. Lineage (NCBI taxonomy): Bacteria > Bacillati > Bacillota > Bacilli > Caryophanales > Paenibacillaceae > Paenibacillus > Paenibacillus sp. GM2FR. The sequence goes on from NZ_MKZM01000011.1 coordinate 117,262, forward strand.
GAAAGTCAAAACAACAACGTTGTCTTTAATTTCTACTTTGTCAGCAGTTTTGCCAGCGGATGTATGGTAAGCCTTGTCAACCGATTTCACGGACTCGTTGAATTCAACTTCAACTTTAGTCAGATCTTTCGTTTTAACGGATACCACTTCTGGAGCTGTTTTATCTTCAGCTACTGTGAACTTAACATCTGTTGGGCTAACTTTGAATTTAGCAAAGTCAGTTACGCCTTGAACGTTCAAAGTATGCTCGCCTACAGCAAGATCAGTAGTGATGAAGGCAATGTTAGGGTAAGTGAATTTCACCCAACCGGATACTGCCTTACCGTCGATTTTGTAGTTGGAGATGTTAGAAGCAGTTGTAGATTGAACAGGCTCGGAGAACACTACTTTGAATGCTTTTGTTCCGAGACCTACAACTTCAGTTACTTCTGGAAGTTGAGTATCAACCGCTCTTAATGTTACAGTTTCTTTAAAAGTTTTGGAACCGTCAGAGTTTTTAACGCCATTAATTTCAAACTTAGCGTCTTTTTGCTCTGGAAGGTTAGCCGACTCTTGAGCAACCAACAAAGATACACTGCGCTTGTCTGCGGACAATTTAGCAGATTCGAAAGTCACACCAGTAACTTTGTAGTTATCTTCGTTCTCTGCAGTTTTAGCTTCAACTTCACCATCGAATTTAACTGTAACTTCTTTGTAGTTGGAAGCAGATACAGATTCGATCTTAGTAGCTGCAGTTACAACCCAAGTTACACTTTCAGTGTACTCGTAGTTGTTATGTGTAAATTTAACTTCTGTAGCTGTGTTTGCTTTCAAAGCAGTTTCCAAAGTTACTTTAACAACTTCGTTGTTAGCAAGTTTGAATTCAACTACTTTGCCATCTTCTTTCACTTCGTAAGAAACCACTTTTGGTTTTTGTTGAGAAAGGTAGATGGAGTAAGCAACGTCAACCAGTTGGGAACGGGAAGCGTTCGCTTTAGGGTTAGCTTTAGCGTCTACCAAACCAGCGTTGATTGCCGCTTGAACATAACCTTTAGCCCAGTCAGAAGCGTTGTTGTTAGTTTCTGTTGGAATTTCGAGTTTTTGTGCAGTAACGAGAACCTTCGCCATTTCTTGAACGGTGATTTTACCGTTGAAGTCGAAGATCATTTTCGTTGTGTTTTTACCTTCCATCAGACCAGCAGCGTAAACTGCTTCTACATAAGGAGCTGGCCATTTGCTAGCCTTGTAGTTTTTGTCTTTGAAAGATGCTTTGCCTTGGATTGGCTCGAGACCCATGATGCCAACCAGAACTTTTGCAAACTCAGCACGAGTCATGTCTTTTTCAAGACCAGCAGTTCCGTCTGGGTAACCAGTGAAGATCCCTTTTTCTTTCAGTACATCAAATTTCTGTTGTGTGTTAAGCGCATCGTCACCGAATGCAACAGAAGCAAACATGGAGAATGCCATTGCTGTAGACAGTGCTACGGATAAAATTTTCTTCATAACCTTTTTTTCTCCTCCTTGAATCATCACTTGATTGTTTTCTTTAATTTGGTAGCTCTTATCACTCATTTGTCCTGCACCTCCTTTCTCGAGTTGAGCATAAATCATAAATGATGTCTGTGACGATATCACAGAATCTTGTTAACGAGAGAACACTACAAACTAGAATAGATTCCTAATCCTACCTAGGTATTATACAACGAGTCCCCAACACCGTAAAGAACATTTTTCTAATTAATAGACAATCTTCTTGCATCGGATAATCTTGGTTACCTCGTTGGGCTCTACATTATAAACGTTTGATTTTCCAAAAAGTTGCGGTAGTTGCAAAGTTTTTTTAAAAAAAATTTTAGAAGTTAACTCGTATCCTATAACAACCCCTCTTTTACATATTACGACAACAAAAAAAGACGCCCTCTGGGCGCCTTTGTAGAATACTAGCGAATCTTCATAGCAAGCTGGATAATTCGCGCACGCATCTCTGGATTGCTGTGCAGCGTGCTGTACATCTGATCGATCTCCGTTTTATTCGTACGATATGTCTTATCATGTTTAATTGTAGTATGTGACCATTGGATCAACGCATTCTCAGCCGCTGTCATTTCGTTAAATGAATCATGAAAGCCTGTCTCAACAACGAGTCCCTCCATGACTTCCTGAGTTATCTCATCATGAGCGGCACGAGCCAGCTCAATCTTCTTCTCCATCACTTTGGCTTTTTCCTCGAACTTGGTCTTCGCCTTCATGTAGTCGAGCTGCGCTTTTGATAATATCGGCTTCATAAATTCATCTTCACCCTCTAAAAATAGTATGTGCTTCCGCTATTGTAGCGTATTCTACATGAAATTACAAAACAATAGATATTGGTAAACGGTTTCCGGGCCTCTGATAATACCCATAAGATCTTGCTAATTATGCCATTAATAACCTTATTCATTATAAACCGCGCATGAAAAAACGAGAGCACTGCCATTAGAAATTGGGCATCTGCTCTCGTTCCTTTTGTCATGCAAGTCCTTGCTTATTCATGTTTCTTACAGCATTTTGAGCTTGCTCATCATGCGTTTAACGACAGTTGCTGTATCTGCACGATTCAGCACTGCATCCGGGTTAAAGTTGTAGGTTGGTTTTTTCTCTCCTTCTTTCAAGCTGTTCGCTACACCGGTTAGAATACCGGCTTTGCTTACCGCAAGAATGGCTGGATAAGAGTAATTCGACTTGATATTGCCTACATCTTCAAACTGCTTCTGAAGCGCTGCTTTATCTTTTTCGATTTCCCCCATCTTCAGGTTCAGTGCGCGTGCAATCATGTTGGCCGCTTCTTCGCGAGTCAGTTCCATATTAGGAGCAAAGCTCCGTGGCGCAATGCCACGAATAATTCCTTTTCTGGCAGCCGTCTCGATGTAACGGTAATCCCACTGCATGCTGTTGACTACACTTTCCTGATAAATGTCATCAAAAGTGAGCTTGTTTTTATCCGTATCGTAATCCAACGGAATATCCAGCAGCTTCACTATAATAGTAGCTAATTCACCGCGAGTCATTGGATCATACACGCCGAATGCATCTGTCTTGGATGCCTTCATATATCCTCTGGCCAGCATCAATTCAATATCGTTGCGGGCCGTCTTATGCGAAATCGCATCAGAGTAGCTATAACGTAAGGATTTAACTGCGTAATAACCAAACCCCTTGAATGGAGCCGTAACAGTTTTCTTCTTGGCGTCTACTTTCCCGCCGATGTTGGTCCAAGTTCCTTGGGACGGGTTATACCACCAAATGCCCAAGTTGCTTGAAGCCGAATTCACCAGTGCTGAATCATATTTCAAGGTAATTGTACCCTTTTGAGACAGCTCCATCCAATTCTGCGGAATCAACCGTTGATGAAATTCGTTGCCTTTCGCGTAAGGATGCGCTGCTGCCTTTACATTAAAGTCCTCTATGTTGCTGCTGTAGGCATTAAGCGAACCTGCATCCAGCCAGTAGAGTGGTGATGAATATCCGAAATGGGCAGCCGGGGTGAACCGGAACGCATTGTTATTATCCCCTGGAATCAGGGACAGGCGTCCGTCCATTTCCACGCCGTTCTCGATTTCACCGATCCGGTTATAGGCTTTAATGGTCCGTCCATCGATCTGGTTGGCAATGCCGAACAGAATGTCATGCTCGCCAAGAAGGTTGATCGTAGGTACTTCTGCGGTAGGACTTGATTTAGCCTGTTGAAGTACGGTACCTTTCGGCAAGGACAGCGATACGCCGCCTTTAAATACGGACACTTTGCCTGACTTCGAAATATTGGTTTTAAACTGAGATCCTTCTGTAGCATCATCTGTGTAAGTTACAACGAATTGCCCGCTTGTCTTTTTGGTGCCTTGTTCGATCGTGAACTTGATTGTGTTTTTACCGTTTTTCAGGTTCTTGACTTCAAGGCGGAAAATATCGCTGATTTCAGATTTCACCATTGGCGTTTTGCCAATCAGAATGGAGTCAGCTCCTTCAGCCTTGATGCTTACCTCTACAAAGTTCTGTTTCAGCACGCCTTCGTTCGGCAGTTTCGGAGACAGCACTTGGTAAGGTGCACGTTCGCGCGTGATTTCGATAGTATCGGTTGTTGTAACCGACTGATAACGCGAACCGATGCTGATGGCCTGCAAACCAACCTCTGGTAGTGCGAGCTCTTTGAACACCACGCGAGCCGAGCTGGAGTTTGCGCCATTGACAATGGTAAAGTACCGGTCGTACTCTGCCGGATTAATGGGATCCAATTGGGTCTTCAGGGCACCACCCGAGAGAGTCCAGGTTCCTGCGTTGTTTTTGGTAAAGACTGCAAAGATGGTTGGCGTCGGATGACTGAGGTTCACCGTAATCTCATCCGTGTATTCCACTTCAAAGCGCAGACCCAAAGCTTTTTCATATGTGTTATAAGCATTCTCAGCCGTTTCTCTGAACAATCCGTCCGGATCGGATTCCGTTGCGGAGCCAACCGGGAATGGGATCATGTTTTTGATAACTGAACGGGTATCGCTAAAATAAAGCAGGGTCAGCTTCGTCGAGATTTTCCCGCTCTTGTCGGCGACCACCAACGTATTCGGACCTGGAATCAGCTGCAAGAACGTCGTATCCGTAAAGCTGAATTCCCCGTTACCGTTCACGTTCAGATCGCGAGTGTTACCGTTCAGGGAAATCGTAAGTCCTGTAGTCCCTGTGTAGTTGACAATGCGTCCTGTCACTTGGTTGAATTCTGAGCTGTTCTTAAATACCTGGTTGTTGTACAAATTGAAAATATCAATATAAGAAGAAGACAAGAACGTCACCGGGATGACTTTGGTATCGGAAACGCCCGATCCATTGCTGACCTTGATGATCAGATTTTGCTGACCTGTCGGCAGGTTCGTGATTTTGAAAACCGTGTGGCCGTTGTAGGTAAACTTCTGGGCGATCGTGCCGCCGCCCTTGCTGGATTCAATCTCCACATTGCCTGCGTTGACTTGATCGACCATTAGATAGATCGGCAGTTCATTCAGGACGGTATCATTACCGCTTGGGAAAATGGATTGGGAGGTAGCCGATACCGTTCCCCCGCTCTCCGTTACGCCGTACAATTGGTACACCTGCTTAATGGTAGGCGCACTGACATCGCGGTAAGTAAAAGAATTCTTCACATCAAAGCCCGTAGTAGCATCCTTAGTGAGTACAAAATAATCCCCACTCTGAGTGATGCTGGTAGCGCCGGTCGTTGTAAAAGGATACATCAAGGTATTGCCCAGCAAGCTTGCCGCACCTACGGTTGCCGGCGAGGTCGTGATCGGATTAGTGGATCCTACCGGAAATACGGATACTTCAAGAATCGGGGGAACCGCTGGGGTACCAGCCGGAGGAGCATCCACGATCACATAACCGGAGATGACGCCGTTAACCGTACCGGTTACAACCGCCTGTCCATCAATATTTGTGCCGCCAATCTTCAGTTGATTGACAGTTATGGAACCTGTCGGATGATAAACGACCTGTCTATTGATGGTCTGGGATTTCGATTCGGAGTTCACGACGATCACCAGATCGTTGACACCCTTCTGCAGCAGGATCCCTGCGGAGTAATACGTATCGCCGCCGCCGGCATACATATTCTGCCCATTGACGGTAACACCCTTGGATCCATTCGTCGCTTTGACGGAAATGCTGATGGTCTGCGTAGTAACGACAACCGGCTTGGAGGCATTCTCTTCCAGAACGCGTCCATCACTGAGCGCTACTTCATAAACAGCCGGTACATCGGAAAACTTCACATAAGCCGTGGCACTCATCTGCTGACCTTGCGTGCTCATACCGGACACGATGATTTTGTTTACACCCTGGTTCAGCTGCACATTCAGAAATTGGAACGTATTCGCTGCTTCGTCCAGGATCGGCTTGACGCCAGTGCCGCCCGTGGTCGTGTCATCGAAGCGTTTAATCTCATACGAGATGGTATTCGGGTTAATGCCATTGTAGGTACCCGAAACCGTAATGGAGCTCCGGTTCTCCGGCGTTGGAGAATTCGGATCCGTACTTAGATTGGAAAAGTGAAAAAACAAGGCTCCATTTGCAGCTGAAGCCGGTAATGCCGGAATAAGGGAAAAGAACATAGCAATGGCCAATAACAGGCTTGCTATTGTACGGAAATTTTTCTTCAACGGTTGTGCCTCCTTGATCATTCGGACGTTGGCGTCCGTTTTGGGTGTTACGTCGTTCACTGGGTCCCCTCACTTTCACTGACAGATTGGTTCTAGCGCATAGTTCATATATCGGTCCCAGACATTCAATTATTTAGAAAAAATCACAAAAAAGCCTCACCCTTTTTGGGTGAGGCTGGCATGTCCGATCCGGACACATGATGAAAAAGAATAAGTTCTATTTGGTGCGGCTTTCGGGATTTGCCTTCATTCGCATCCGGTTGATTAGACCCAGAATCGGCCGTTTGGTCTTGCCGACCAGTCCGATGATTTCCGCACCGATCTGCATAAAACACATCATGACGCAGATGACGACAAAGGTTACCCAGTTCGCTTCATACATGGCAGCCGAAGATTGAATGACGGCCAGTACGCCGAAAAACGCGGCAATGACATAAATGATCAACACCGTCTGACGGTGACTGAATCCAAGCTCGCGCAGACAGTGATGCAGATGCCCCTTGTCCGGAGCAAAAATCGGTTTCTTCTGGATTTTGCGGCGAATGATTGCGAAAAACGTATCAGACAGCGGAACGCCGATAATGATCAGCGGCGTAATAAAGGATACAATCGCAATCTGTTTAAATCCAAGCAGAGACAGCATGGCCAAACAGAATCCAAGGAATAGCGAGCCCGTATCCCCCATAAAAATCTTGGCCGGATGGAAGTTGAAGAACAGGAACCCGATAATGCTGCCGAGCAGCAGCAGACATAGCAAGGCAACGGTGGTGTTGCCCATCAAGACGGCCATGACCAGAATCGTGCCGATTGCAATGCCCGATACACCAGCTGCAAGTCCATCGAGTCCGTCAATGAGATTAATCGCGTTGGTTACGCCGACAATCCAGAAGATTGTCAGTGGAATCGATACCCAGCTCTCCAGCATGGAGTATCGGTCCTGGAACGGTATATTTACAAAGTCCACGGTAATATTAAATCCGAATACAACTACGCAAGCAGCTGCAATTTGCGCCAAAAACTTCACTTTGGCCGAAAGTTCAAAACGATCATCCAAGGCTCCGATCAATACGATCATGGAACCGCCGATCAGAAATGCCTTCATAAAGTTGGCATCGCGAGGCGACAGGCTATCCGGAAGAAAAGGAAGAACTGCAATCAGTCCAAGAATAAAAGCCAGATAGATGCCGAGTCCCCCGAGTCGGGGCATGATCCGGGTATGAACCTTGCGGGCATTTGGAACGTCAACGGCACCAATCTTAACGGCAAACTTCTTCACAAGCGGCGTTAAGAGCAGGGCGAGCGTCAGCGATACGATAAACCCGATGATGTATATCATTAACATGTAATCATTCGACCCCCAATATTATCTACCGGTTGAATTATACTCCCTTCGGGTCCAAAAACCAATACCAATTTCCGGTGAAATCCCGGATTTCCCTCACAGAAATGAGCCATTTAGCTCGATTTCGTTACGTTTTCTTTCTCGCGCAGCACTTTCACTACGAATTTCGGCAGCGCAAGCATTCTTTTGTAACGGGTGGGCTCCTTCAGAAGGCGGTAAAACCACTCGAGACGCAGCTTTTGGAATACTTTCGGTGCCCGCTTCAGTTTGCCAGAGATAATATCGAAAGATCCCCCGACTCCCATAACAACCGGAACTTGAAGGGCTTGTTTATGCTGCGCAATCCAAGGCTCTTGGTTGTCCGCACCACGGGCGACAAACAAAATATCCGGTGAAGCTGCCCGAATCTGCTCGATCACGTCGGCATCTTCATCAGGTCCAAAAAAACCGTCCCGGTAGCCGCATATAATCGCAGCCGGATATTGCATTTGTAACCTTTCGGCAGCTTCCTGAATCACTTCGGCAGTGGTTCCCAGCAGAAAGAACTTCCATCTATAGGTTTCCCCGACCTTCAACAATTCATGTAACAGCTCAAAGCCGGTAACGCGCCCCTCCAGCGGTTCGCCGCCCACACTGGCAGCCCAGACGATCCCCGTCCCATCCGGAACGATAATTTCGGCACTTTGCATCATCTGTTTATATTCCGGATGGTTGACGGCCGTCATCACCATGATCGGATTCGCCGTTATGACATGGTGGGGCTGCCTTGACTGAACAGCCTCTGTCAGGAATTTCACCGTATCTTTCATACTAAGCTTGGAAAAAGGAATCTCGAACACCGATACGGTAGGAAATGGATAGGTCTGTTTCATGTTTATCATCCTCTATGGCGTAAATATTGGGCAATGTGGCGTGCAGGCATAGCAGCCTCTTGTTTCAATACGGTAATCTGCTCGCCGTGCTCCGCCTTCCATGCCGCTGCATCGTCCAGCAGCTTCAGCATTTGATCCTTTAACGTATCTGCGTCAAGGGATTCACTGCTTCCTACAGGTTCGCTGCCAAGCCGCTTCAAAAAGTGATTGATTTTCGGATCATAGGAAATTCCGAGCAACGGCACGCGCTGATTCGCAGCATAGATCAGGCTATGCAGACGCATGCCCAATATCATATCACAACGGCTAACCTCTCGCAGCATGTCCTGCGGCTGCTTCTCATCACGATAAAAACTGACTTTAGAACCATTTTTGGAAATATCGCCAATGCCACTAGCAATAAACTGCGAAGCCTCAAGATCATCCGGCTGATGAAAAGGGAGAAAACGAAGATGTACCGGACGTTGTGCGGCCAATGCCTTTAAACCTTCCGCAACAGCTTTCAACTCTTTGCGTTCCGAATGCCAATATCGAACCGAAATCCCAATGACCGGCAGAGAACCTTCCCCTTCTGTCTCGCGTTTGGATAACGAAGACCCAGCTAAAGGTTCTTCGGATGATTCACGATGATCTTCTATAGAAGAAACTGATGCAACATCGTTCTCTTCAAGCGCCGATCCCGGGTTAGAATCAATATGAACATCCCCGCCTTCCGGCAGCGGCAAGCCCATCACCGGATCCGGCACAACGTGAATGGCTTCCTCTGATATCCCCATCGATTGGAGCAGTTCGCCTGATTGAATGTCACGCACCGAGATGTAGGTGCATTTACGGAAGATCGAGCGAATCATTGGATAAAACAGCTTACGGTTGACCGGACCTACGCCCTGCGCATAAATAAAGGTCGGTTTACCAAGCCACTGCGCGATCTTGAGAACGCCCAGGTAATACGGGATCGTCTTCGGGCTGGTGGCATCCTGCAGCAGGCTTCCTCCGCCGCTGATCAAGCCGTCGCTGTCCTTGATTGCCTGACGAACCTCCCCCAGCTTCATCCGGTGTACAGACTTTACCCCATAAACCGCTGAGGTCCATTCGGGATCAATGGAAAGAACAACGGGATTGATCACAATCCCCGTTGCCTTGCTTTCTTGCTCCAGCGCGGTCAGAATCGATTTTAGGACCGCTTCGTCACCGCTATTTTTAAATCCGTAATATCCGGAAATGACTATTGTCTTAGAAGTGGAGACCATCGTTTCCAGATCCTTTCTGCCACTTGCCATACCAATATCGCGATCAATCCAATAATCAGGCCGAGTCCAAGACCCAGTACGACGCGAATGGCCGAAATATAGAGTGGCGTGTGAATATGCGTGAATGTTCCGACCATCGACAGCTGCCCCATAACCCCGATAATAAGCAGATAAACGGCATGACGGTATTTAAATGACAGGAACACGCCGAGTACCATCATCGGATGGGCTAGCAAAATTTCTTTGTTGCGCGGACGTACGCCAAACGTATTTTCCAGGAATGTACGGAATGTCATTTCGATCGAAGACACAGAACCTGCATTACCTGTACGGGTGAGATAGTACCAACCGACGATAGCCACAATACCGGCTGCGATAACCCATGTCAGTGAGATCGGTGCTTTAAGCAATTTCAGGATTGAGCTATAAGTCGATCCACCGCGGTACAGAACCACGTAGATCGCAATAAGCCCGATCGGAGCCGCTGCCAGCAAGCTTACGCCTCGGAACTGATCCAGAACGAGCATGTACGTCACATTGTTCAATAACGCGACAACGATCGGTACAGCCGCAAGCGACAGAATCGAGGTTTTGATCAGCAATACGATCGAATGGGTCACTCTTCTGCCAGAACTCATGTCCGGTATGCTTTGCTGCGTTTCATTGACTTTGCGGATGGCCAATATGACGGCAACCGTTGGAGCACTGATCGCGGCAAATAAAGCCAAGGCCTGTTCAAGCAATGTCGGCTTCAGGACATACAATCCCGCACTGCCCAAAAGCCCAATCAGGAAAGCGGCAATTGTAAGGAACGGAATGTAATAGGAGATCATGAGCGAAATCAGAGCTACAGCTCCCACGACAGCCCCAAGCTTGAAGTAACGCTGCAAGGAAGAGTCGGTCACCTTAAACGGCTCTGCAGGACCCATGGTGAAACCATTGTCCTCGATCTGTTTAATGGCCTGACCGGAACCTGTCAAACTGTCAATCAGATTATCCAGCGGGTGGGTAACGGACGCTTTGGTCATATCCCGGCTCGGCTCCGCGTTTAAATAGAACATTCGAATGTTACGGTCTTTGGAAGCCAGAGCAAAACGCTCCCCAATAACCTCAGGTTCCAGATTAGCATCCCGCTCGCTTAAGGAATAAATACGGGTTACATTGTAATCTGTTAGATAGGCAAGCTTCGTAAATCCTTTTTGCGGACGCTTGATATTCTCAATCGCCACAAGGCCGATACCATGCTGGTTCAAAAGCTCGCCAAAGGAATCCAAGCTTTTCATGTCTGCATCATCGTTGAAGCCTCTTGCGGAGTCACCTTCAAACAGAATTCGTTTTACGCCGTTGTCCGCGAAGTACGCCATCAGCTTCTCCATATAGGCCTGGTCATACGGAAGACTGTCCGACAGACGCGGCACAATATTAAAGCCCTTCTCTCGCAGCATGCTTATGGTAATAGGATCTGGAGACAGCGGCTTAATCACCGCGTTGGAACGCGGAGTTTCCAGCACCAACCCATCCACTCCACGATCGAACTGCCAGGAACTTACCGGAATACCCAATCTCGTGTAGGTTTCTTCGATAATGGGTTTAATTAAAGTCGCGCTTTCCTCGTTCAGGAATGAAACATACGTAAAATTCTCGTTCGGGGAGACCGTCGTGCCTGTCAGATCGGCGACCTGCTGCCCGTCATATACCGATATTCGCCGCGATTTCACCAGCTCGTCCAGCGTGCTTTCATAAAGCGCCATACTGATTACGCCGGCTTCTTTCAGGCGATCCAGCTGCTCGGATAAAAAATCCTGCGGCTTGGATTGATACGCCGCGACATCCAACAAATCCCGATAATCAAACACCAGCTCTACATTCTTTGATGTTGATTCTGTTTGCAGTCGGTCATAACCTACCGGCAGGGCCGCTGCAACGCCAAGAACAACCAGAATCCACAGCCACTTGCGGGCTGCTGTGTTCCAGCGTTTCCAATTCTGAACCACGAAAGTACCTCCTCATCGAACCTATGGAAATTTACGATGGAGGGCAACAGCCCTATTGAGTTGAGCCTTGCAGCAACCATCGTAAATTCCCTTCGTTCTCTTCTCTCATTAAATGTATCTATGTTTAAGCGTCTACCCGGGCCATGACTTGATCCGAGAGCGATTGAATTTTGGCCTTTGCATCGGCGAGAGATTCACCGCGTACGGCAAAATACACTTTGATCTTCGGTTCGGTACCGGAAGGTCTCAGGCAGAACCAAGATCCGTCTTCAAGCAAATACTTCAACACATTTTCCTTTGGCAATCCGTCCAGGCCTTCCGCATAATCAAGCACCTGCTTAACCGACACGCCTCCGACTTCCCCAGGTGGATTGTCGCGCCAATCGGACATCTTCGCTTGAATCTGGGCGACGCCATCCTTGCCCTTGAGCGTCCGGGACTCCAGCGTCTCGAGGAAATAACCGAACTGCTCGTACAGCTCTTGCAGCACATCGTACAGCGTCTTGCCTTGTCCTTTATAATAGGCGGCGGCTTCGCATATCAGCATCGAGGCCAGCACGGCATCCTTATCGCGCGCATAATTGCCTGCCAAATAGCCGTAGCTCTCCTCATAACCAAACAGATACGTATGGCTGCCGGACTCCTCGAACTGGGTCATTTTCTCACCAATGTACTTGAAGCCAGTCAATGTATTCAACACGGTGGCACCATAATGCTCGGCAATCGCCGCCCCCATCTCGCTTGTGACGATTGTCTTGATGACAGCACCGTTATTAGGCAGCTTGCCCGCTTCCTTCAATTGACCCAGCAAATAGTGGATCATAATCGCGCCGGATTGATTGCCTGTCAGCACGACGTATTCGCCCTGGCTGTTCTTCACAACAGCCCCCATGCGATCCGCATCGGGATCCGTCCCGATCAAAATGTCAGCCCCTACTTCCTCACCAAGCTTCATCGCGAGCGTGAAAGCTTCACGCTCCTCCGGATTGGGAGATTTGACGGTGGAGAAGTTTCCATCCGGCTCTGCTTGCTCCGGAACGATATGAATATGCTTAAAACCGATGCTCTTAAGCACGCGCTCTACGGGTTCTTGTCCTGTCCCATGGAGAGGCGTAAATACGATTTGGATATCCTCGCCAAGCTTGGATGCGATAAGATTCCGATTCACGCTGACATTCGCCACTGTATCCGCAAAAGCCTGGTCTTCCGCTTCGCCCAGCCACACCAGCAGGCCTTGAGCCTCTGCGTCTGCCTGAGACAGCCTCTTGACCGCGGAGAAGGAATCCACCTCCTGAATCCGGGCAATTACATTCTCTGCTTCGTCCGGTACCAACTGGCCGCCTTCACGGTTGTACACCTTATAACCGTTATATTCCGGCGGATTATGGCTTGCCGTGATGACAATCCCTCCGGTAGCACCCAAGTGACGAACGCTGAATGACAATTGCGGCGTTGAACGCAAGGAAGGATAAAGCTTCGCTACAATCCCGTTTCCGGCCAAAACCAAAGCTGCCTCTAACGCAAATTCCGGCGAGAAATGCCGGGAATCATGGGCAATAACGACAGAAGGCTTCCCCTCTGCGGTGCCATGAGCCTCCAGAATATATTGTGCAAAGCCTTGCGTTGCGCGGCCTACCGTATATTTATTAATCCGGTTGCTGCCTGCACCAATAACGCCGCGCAGACCACCCGTTCCAAATTCCAGATCACGATAAAACCGTTCCTCCAGCTCTTTGGTGTCGTGCTCGAGTGAACGCAGTTCCTGTTTCGTCTCCTCATCTACATAAGGATCATTCAACCAACGTTGTACCGTATCGATTGTTCTCTGACTCATCTCTGACATGAAAAAAAGTCTCCCTTCCTCATCCAAACAAGAATAGTCTGATCATTACTCCTTATCCGCGAGAGCAAACATAATCTCTCCCTCGGCAACAACACGTCCATCCACAGTTGCGGTTGCTTTCCCTTTTCCAATCATGCCCTTCAAGCGAATGATCTCGACTTCCAGCCGCAGCGTATCTCCCGGTACCACTTGCCCACGGAAACGGAAACCGTCAATGCCCGCCAAAAAGCCGAGCTTTCCCCGGTTGCTCTCTACATTAAGAATCGCGACAGCACCGACTTGCGCCAAAGCTTCTACAATCAGGACTCCCGGCATAACGGCATATTCAGGGAAATGGCCGACAAAAAAAGGTTCATTGATCGTCACGTTCTTGATGCCGACCGCTCGTTTGCCGTCCTCAATCTCCACAATCTTATCGACCAGCAAAAACGGGGGACGATGGGGAATAATTTCTTGAATCTGTTTGATGTTCAACATAGTATTAAAATCCTCCTTATGTACGTACCCGCCAAGCACAGCGTTTGAAAAGGGGTGTTCATTCCATTTGCTGCCGCTGTGCCGCTTTCTCAAGCCGCGGGAGGTATTATTTACGGCTGTATCATGCTTTCTCTTGAGGTTTTCTTAACGAATTTCAGATCCTATGCATAAAAAGAAGGATCTGCGGAAAAAATGATGGATATCCTTCACCGCTGCAGAAGTGAAGGTTTTAGATAAGGGGCTTTCTCCTACCGGACACTTGTGTACGAGGAGAGGGCCCTTTTACAAGTTTTTTGGGGTCCCCGCAAAGTATTTGGAATAAGCATCGCAGCATAGGCTCCACTTTGTGGGGTTATTTTACATAAATCCGTCCATTGTCATGAAATGACAAAGTTAATACGCAAGTCCCATCCCATTATACCGTTTAACCCCAAAAAAAGAAAACTCCCTTAAAGGGAGTTTGGCATCTTATCACAAGACATTGTGTTCACCCTGACCTCTCGTCACGGTGCGAAAATCAAATCAAAAACATGCTTCCATGTGCCCCATTCAAACACTTCACTGAGCTCCTGATCGCCGAGGACAACATATCCGAAGACCATGCCTCCGAATAATGCCAATACGAGCAATACAGGAATCATGATACGGACAGCGATTTTCCATCCGGATGTCTTGGAACGTTTCTTGGCGTTTGATTCACTCATGATGCCCACCTACCCTCGCATTGTGTTGGCAAGGTTCATCATGGTATCGCTTGAACTAAGCGCACGTGCCGTCAGCTGGTAGGCCCGCTGTACTTCCATCATTTTGGTCATTTCATCGGTCAAATTGACATTCGATTGTTCCACAAATCCGGAAAGCACCTTCGATTTAAGAGGCTCGCCCGGAGCCGCCGGTGCCAAATCGAACACATCGCCTTCCGTCAAGCCGTTTCCTACGACAAACAGGTTATCGCCGACAGCGACCAAGCCCTCCGGACGCTCAAGCTCGACCAGCTTCAAAGTTGCATAAGGAGCCGTACGACCCGTGGGGGTCTCCACGATAATCTGCCCCTTCTCGTTAATGGCAACTTTCCCTTTGGCCGGAAGCGAGATTGGATTATTGTTCACGTCAAGTACTGGATAGCCTTGTGAATTGACCAGCAGCAGGTTGTCTGGATTACGGGCATCCGGAGATACATGAAATCCGCCTTCGCGGGTATATCCAATCGCGCCATCTCCCTGAACGGCAAACATGGCTTCTCCATCAATCATCAGATCGAGTGGATTTCCGGTTTCCTTCATGGCTCCCTGCTCCATGTTCTGCACAACGGAGGATAGTCTCATGCCATACCCGAGTGTATAGCCAAGCGGTGTCGCACGGCCCGTCCGGTCGAAGTCCTTGTGATGCTGCTGAACCTGCGTCAGCACATCTTCAAAGGAAGCCTCCTTTTTTTTATAACCAGCCGTATTGGCGTTTGCTATATTGTCCGCAATGACATCCAACCGCTGCTGGAGGGCATTCATCGACACCATGGCGCTAATCATCGAGTTGTTCATCACTTACCTCCCGTGGGCTCACATTTTCATCAGCTGCTACCTACTTACTTACACAGCTTAGACTCGGCCAATCTCATTGACCGCCTTCTCCAGCGTTCTGTCGTAATACTGAACGATTTTTTGGTTCGTTTCATACGCGCGCAGCGCAGCGGTCAATTCCACCATCGATTGCGTTGGATCCACGTTGGACCCCTCAATAAATCCCTGACGGATGACTCCGTTATCACCGGGTGCCATAAACCGCACTTCCCCGTCCGGATCAGCCATACGGAACACGCCATGACCTTCACGAATCAGTCCATGAGGCTGGCTCACGATGCTGACTCCAAGGATGATGCCTGTCCCTCTGCCAGCTGCGTCCATGATTTCTCCTTGCTCATTCACTGTAAAGTCACTCGCCGGACCTGTCAATACAATCGGTCTGTTATTGTTATCCAGAACCTGATAGCCGCTCTCGCTCAACAGGTTGCCTTCGGGGCTAACCCGGAAGCTGCCGTTACGGGTGTACCGAACATCCCCATTCTCATTCTGAACGGTGAAAAATCCTTCCGGCCGGTAAATCACCTCGCCGTTCTCATCCACGTACCTGCCGGATGCATCAAACGGATAAGGTTGGCCCGTTGCCGGATTCTGTACCGTAAAAGAGGATACCAGCGCAAAGTCCGTTGTTTTGCCCGTTTCCCGGAGCGCGCCTTCGGTATAAAGCGATATACTCTCCTCAGCGTAAACGCCGGTGTTGAACTTGCCCAGCTTCCGTCCCGCATTCGTCGAATCATTGCCGCCGATCATGGAGACAAGCACTTCGGGGAACGAACGCTGTACGCTGTTCGTTGCCTTATAGCCTGTCGTGTTGACGTTAGCAATGTTCTGCGTCACCGTATTATGTCGCTGCTCCTGGGTCATCATCCCTGAAGCCGCTGTATATAGACCTCTTAACAATGAAGGCACTTCCCTTCCAAAATAGATCCGTGAATGGCCGCTTCGCTGACGGATTGTATTTCCAATCGCTGTTGTTTTCGGATTTCTCGTTAGAACTTCTCAAAATGTTGAAATCCGAAATCAAAGGCGACCACTCCGTTTTTCCAATACAATTCCGTCCTCTTCGCTGCTGTTCAGCCTGACCATTGTATACTGCAGACTTATGTAGCTGCATCGTATGGATACAGATTTAAAATCAAATATCACGTTCCTATCATCTATATCGGAAGGTTAGAACTTTTTCTTTACGACCTTGTCCAAATTATCCAGCATAATTCCCGTTCCCTTAACCACACAGTGCATCGGATCCTCCGCAACAAGCACCGGCACCCGCAGCTCGTCCGTCAACAGCTCGTCCAAACCATGAAGCAGTGCGCCGCCGCCTGTCAAGATGACGCCGCGATCGATAATGTCCGCCGACAGCTCCGGTGGCGTCCGCTCCAATACGGATTTGGCTGCGAGTACGATCGATGACACCGGATCCCATAGAGCTTCCTGTACTTCTGCGGAAGACACCGTTACGGTAAACGGCAGTCCCGATACCATATCACGTCCGCGAATATCCATCTCAGCTTGTCTACCACCTGGACGAACCGTTCCGATCGCCATCTTCAAATCTTCTGCCGTCCGTTCCCCGATCAGTAATTTATATTTTTGCTTCACGTACTTTGTAATCGCTTCGTCGAACTTGTCCCCTGCCATTTTAATCGAAGAAGCGGTGACAACATCGCCCATGGACAGGACGGCCACATCCGTGGTGCCGCCCCCGATGTCCACAACCATGTTACCGCTCGGTTGGAAAATATCCATCCCTGCGCCAATTGCCGCTGCCTTCGGTTCTTCTTCCAGGAACACATCCCTTGCGCCGCTGCGCTCAGCCGCTTCCCGGATCGCCTTCTGCTCTACCGAAGTAATGTTCGTCGGTGCACAGATGAGGATTCGGGGCCGGCTGTGCCAACTGCGCGCGCCCACGCGATCAATAAAGTACTTCAGCATGGCTTCCGTAATTTCGAAGTCGGCGATGACCCCGTCCCTCAGCGGGCGGATCGCCGTAATGTTGCCGGGAGTACGCCCGACCATGCGCCGTGCTTCCTCACCGACGGCAAGGACTCGTTTGGTGTCGGTCTCAATAGTGACAACGGAAGGTTCGTCTAACACTACCCCCTTCCCCTTTACGTGAATGAGCACGTTCGCCGTTCCGAGATCGATTCCAATATCCTTGCTCAACATCATGAAAAGCCCCCAAAGTGTTATTTTATGGTAAAAGAGTCTGTTCGCTGTACCGAACCATTCTTCGACATAATCTAGCAATCGATGATGATCTTCGGCAAAACAGGTCCCATATTTCGATCCTATACCAGCTTTTAACATATCATACTTTAGGGGAGGGATTCAATGTCAATCTAGCGACCAAAGCCCTAAAAAATCAGGATTTCGCCGTGGCCACCGGTTCGCGGTTGCTGCCGGTTTTTTTGTACTTGATCTTGGTAGCTTCCCCGCCTCTCAGATGGCGGATGGATTTGTGGTATTCGAGAATGTGCTTCACCTGATCCGCCAGGTCCGGGTTGATCTCCGGCAGACGTTCGGTTAAGTCCTTATGCACCGTGCTCTTCGACACGCCAAATTCTTTGGCTATAGTTCGAACCGTATGCCTCGTTTCCACGATACAGCGTCCGATCTTAATGGTCCGCTCTTTGATGTAATCGTGCACGCTCCCGCCTCCCTACTGTGTGGATAGTTTGGTACATTATATGAGGAGCGTGACGGGATATTCGCGGTTTCAAGGGCTGACAAGCTTACTTGGACCCATTTATTTTCTGGACATGCCGGTGAGGGATATGTGTAAAATGTCCAAAAAACAAGGCGCAGCAAGGGTTGGACTTGCCGTCCAAACCCGCAATAAAAAAAAGACAGGATCATAAGATCCTGCCCTCTTCAAGTGCGCGGTGGGCGCATGACTACGAAGAAATGAAATTATTTTTGCGGAAGCACGCTCACAGGGTTGACCAGTTTCCCGCCCTCGTACACTTCGAAGTGCACGTGGTTGCCGAGATCCTTCTCAAGCTCACTGCGTCCTGCAGTCGCGATGGAATCGCCCTGCTTCACTTCAGCGCCTTCCTTCACTTTCACTTCGTTCAAGCTTTGGTACACGGTTTTCGTGTCACCCGATGTAATTTCCACAACGTTGCCGTTAACCGGATGATTCTCGACACGGGTCACTTTACCTGTCAGTGCGGCACGAACTTCAAACATCGTGTCATCCGCAGCGGCCAAGTCGATTCCCAAATTCGGCGTAAAGGTGTCGTTATATTGCACCATCGCCTCTTGATGCGTTTCCGGGTTCGTCTCGTCAAAGTAAGGTTTGACGATGCTCACTGCCACGTCGTCCGCCACCGGCCAGATCATCGATTGCGCATTGGCCGTCACTTCTACAGCCTCTCCGTCATTGCCTTCGGTTGCAGCAGGCTTCTCAGAGCCTTGAACCGATTCCGATACCGTTGTTTCCCCTTGTGGCTCCAGCGTTTTTTGGCTGGCGTCCTGGTAGACCCACACGAGGGTTAGTATAATTGCCGCTGCTGCTAAGTATGCTGCCGGGAACACCCACCGTTTGGATAATGCTTTCTTCCACGAAGATGACGTTACCGCCGAATCTCCTTGCACAGTTTTAGGAGTTTCTTCGTGGGGTTTACTATTTTTGTTCTGTTCATTCATTTGCAATCACCTCAGTAACCATTGTTACCGGGGTCAACTCTTTTATACGTTATCTCACTATTATTTTTTTGAAGAGAGAAGATTTGAAGTTTTGTCAAAAGAAATATTCGTATAATAGTGCTCCAAAATCTCTTTCGCTTCATATCCTTCGCGGGCCATGCCTTCTGCTCCGTATTGGCTCATGCCCACGCCGTGGCCGTTGCCGTAGGTCGTTATCTCAATCTCGCCGTCTTTCATATGAAGGGTGAATTGGCTGGATCGAAGCCCCAGCTTCTCTCTCACCTCGCGACCGGTAAACTTCTTGCCGCCGACCCGTACGCTCTCAATGCGATGGCCTTGGGTATACGAGAGTACTTTCAAAAAAGAGGCCCCCCCATCCCCGCCTGCCGATACCGGTACGGCTCCATCCGCCAGCGCCAGTTTTCCTATGAACTCCGAACGGGGCATCGTGATCGTTGTCTTGTACTTTGGTGAAATTTGTTTATCCCATGGACTCTCCACACTGCGCAGGTAGGGAATCTCGTTCCTCCAATAATCCTCTGAATTTTCGGTATACCCGTTACTGGTGGAGAAAAAAGAAGCCGTAATCGGCTTACCCTCATACGTCATTACCAAACCTGCCGTTTCCTTTACCGCCCGCTGAAGCTTCGCCAGCTCGGCTTCCTTCCCCAGCCGCTGCCATTCCTTCGTCAGTTCGTCTTGGGCGATATATGCCTGGTGACTGACCGTGTCGGTCACCACGGCCTTGCCGTCCGGCACGCCGCTGCGGTCCCCGGACGCGAGCCGCTGCACGATATAGGTCCGTGCCGCAATGGCCTGGGCCTTGAGCGCCTCCAGCTGGAACTCGGCCGGCATCTCGGCGGCCAGGACGCCGACGAGGTATTGTTCCAGTGGCAGCTCCTCCACGGTGTCCGTCTTGGTTACATAGACGGACACCGTGGGCTCTTCCGCCGCCTGCGGCTCGGCGGAAGGCAGCGGGGCCGGCCCGGGCGGCAGCGGCTCCGGTGCGTTGTTGCCGGGGGCAACCACCAGCAGAGGCAGCGCGAGCGCCAAGGCCAGCAGCACCGCCACCGCCCAGACGGCGGGGTGCACCCGCACCCGCCGCCTGCCGGCGGCCGGGCGCCGCGCGGCAAAGCCGCGGCGCCCCCAGCGCGCAGGCCGCACACGGAACGTGCGGCCGCCGCGCGGCACGCGGCCCGTTGCCGCTTGCGCGAAGCGCTGCGGCTCGGCCGCGGGATGCGGGCCCTGCGGCATCGCCGCTGGCCCGCCGGGGGCTGGCGCGGCGCCATGCACAGGCGCGCCAGCAGGGCGTTCGGGCGGTGGCGTATGCGCCGCCCGCGGGCCGTGGCCGGACTCGCCGAAGGCGTCCGGCGCCCTCCCCGGGCCGCGGTGCCCGCGCGGCCCTTCCTGAATATCCTTTTTATCCGATTTCGAATCATGGTTATGTTCTTCAGTCGATCCGACTTTCTTCTCAAGTTCACCGGGAAAATCCCACTTCAATACGGGAGCGGCCGATCCTTCGGATGGCACCTGGTATGATTGAGTATTTCCCTCATTCAGAACATCTTTTGCATCGACCGCTCGTTTTTTCCCTGCAGTACTCACATTCACCCGAACCTTTGAATCTTTCATTGCATTTCCCTCCTGTGCCTTTTCCCCTGGTATATGCCTCTTGTTCATGCTCCATCACGCTCTACTTATACTTATGAGATACGGGCTTTTGATAGAACTATTCTAAGAGAAAGGAAAAAGTCACATGGATGAAGAAACGCTGACGCTGAATGCAAGCAAGCTAGCAAAGAGTCTCCTAGTCATCCGGAATCTCAACGTGAGAGAATGAGGGATAGCCGCCATGATGATGACATACAAAAAAAGGAGCTTCGCCCTTATCGGCAAAGCCCCTTCCTCTACATTCTATTGTGGTCTATCCTGAATCATCATGATTCATCGTGCTGTTTACACCCAGGTAGGTTGAACTTTGAAAACTTTTGCGTCTTCTGTTTCGCTTACCGCTTTTTTCGAAGCCTTCTCCGAACTCTGGTCCTCCGTTGAAATACGCCAGATATCCGCGCCCAGTCCAGATAGCTTTTCCGCTAAATGAACATAGCCGCGATCAATATGCTGTACGCCGCCCACTTCGGTAGTCCCCTCGGATACGAGACCGGCTAATATCAAGGCTGCACCTGCACGCAGATCCGTTGCCGTTACTTTGGCGCCTTTAAGCTTAGCTCCGCCCGTAACGATAGCAGAACGTCCCTCAACTTTGATCTCCGCATTCATGAGCTGGAATTCATCTACATGCATAAAGCGGTTTTCAAATACCGTTTCGGTAACAACACTTGTACCTTCGGAAACCAGCAAAAGCGCCATCATTTGAGACTGCATATCGGTTGGGAATCCAGGATAAGGCAAAGTTTTCACATCAACCGACTTTAATGGTTTGTCAGCGATAACGCGAATCCCATTCTCGTCCGGTTCAATGGTAATCCCCATCTCTTCCATCTTGGAAATAACCGGTCCAAGGTGATCTGCAATGGCTCCTTCCACATACACATCCCCACCCGTGATCGCAGCCGCAGCCATAAAGGTGCCTGCTTCAATCCGGTCAGGTATCACGTTATGCTTGACGCCATGCATCTGCTCAACGCCCTCGATACGAATCACACCCGTGCCCGCACCGCGAACTTTGGCACCCATCGCATTCAGGTAATTCGCTAAATCGACAATTTCCGGCTCTTTCGCCGCATTTTCGATTACCGTAATCCCTTCAGCCAAAGTAGCAGCCATCATAATATTTTCAGTAGCACCTACGCTGGCAACGTCCAAATAGACCTTCGCCCCACGCAATCTGCCATTGCTTTTAGCTTCAATATATCCTTGTCCGAGGCTAATCTCAGCCCCAAGAGCTTCAAATCCTTTTAGGTGTTGATCAATGGGTCTTGTGCCGATAGCACATCCTCCGGGAAGCGAAATCCGGGTTCGTCCACAACGTGCCAATAAAGGTCCCATGACCAGAAAAGACGCCCGCATCTTCCGCACCCATTCATAAGGCGCTTCACATGTCGTTATGTGCTCTGCATTCACACGTATCACTTCATCTTGATATGTAATGCCTGCACCAAGCGACTCCAATACTTTACTGATTGTAATTACATCGTCAAGAGGAGGCGCATCAATAATAACACTTTCCCCAACTTCCCCTAGTAGAGAGGCAGCGATGATCGGAAGAACTGAATTTTTTGCTCCGCTGACTTTGACGCTTCCGGTCAGTCTTTTGCCACCGCGGACGATAAATTTGCTCATCATGGTTTCCCTCCGCGTCCATAATTTTCCTGATTGCGTGTGTTAGTGATTAGTTGTTGCTAATTCCCTAACTTTCATCTTAACATTAGTGATTTCCGCTCAACAAGCGATTTTCGAACTATTTATGACATCTGATTCGGTGTCTACATCAGGTATCAGAAATCCATGATGCCACCTTAGGAAGCATCTGTTATCCGCAGTATGGACCTACGAAAGGTACCATGACCGACCAGCACTTGTCAATACATAACAATTACCGGGTGAACATTATAGTCCGGAAGTCATACCGTCCGCCCGATCAAATTCTTATTTTAAGTGTTAACATAATAAAATGCGTTTATTCGACATCTTCTTCTGAAGCAACCTAACAGAGATATAACCATTCATGCTGCAATTAAAACAGACGAGTAAAATATCGCCAAGCACATAACCATCATGCAACAAATGTTTTATTACTAGCTGCAGCACCGTGTGTTATGTATGACGCTCATTCCCGCGTTAAAACATATATCGGATCATTTGACTCCATGTAATATAGTCAATTAGGAATTCAGCCACGAATCGTCCAAGCACCACCGCCAGCAGCAAATGCAACAGCTTTCCCTGCGGCCCTTTTGGATGACGGACAACCAAATCCAGCTTTACTTGTTGTAATGCCCACCAAGCCAGTGCGATACAGATCAGCGAAACGACAATGGACAACAATCCGTTAACACCGACGGCACTGATTGAATTAGATAAATCCTGGTTCATACTCCCTCCTCCTTCATAAATTATCCTGTCCTGTTCAGGACCGACTCTTCTATAATACTTGGCTGGAGGCTAAGAATCCAGCACTTTCTATACGACATTTCCTCGGAAATAATAAAATTTATCGACATCGCTCGAAAATGATTAATAATACGCCATTAGCAGAAGTCTAAATTGCCGTTCCTAGCACAATTATGAACCAATAAAAAGCCAGGAATGGTTATAGTTTCATTCCCATGCTCCTATTATACTTATTATATTACAAAAAATTACCGGACCCTAAGTTAGGGTCCGGGTAAAGCTTTGAACATATTCAGGTCGTTATAACCCCTCATTTTAGAAGTCCGAGGTTACTATTTGAATCGTTCCAAAAACCGGCAATGCACCCGACAGGAGAGCAGCAACCAACAAACGCTCCACAGACAGCGTAAGACTGTTTTCCGCTGGAATGAGATAAGTTACGACAGGTGCATTCACACGGGTAATAACCAAGGATACAGGCGCATTCGAGAGGTTATTAACGGTAACGGACGCATTCACGCCGCCAGCCAGATTCTCGTAATACGATTTACCGACATCCGGTGCCAGCGTGAAGATTTGTTCCGGGAGTAGAATAGCCATAGGGATGACCTCCCTTCTCTCTTAGATGCTATATGTTATGCTGCGAATCTATTAAAGTTCTAGTTAGATGATATACGATAAACGTACATTTAATAGAGTAGCGACCTGCTAAAATGCTTCGTAGACCTCAATGTAGAGAGCTATCACAGAGAGAAGATTCTACCATTCTGACCCTAAAACGAGATGAAAGAATCATAATAATTAACACAATTTACCGGAAAACAGAACACGTTTATGTATTTATAGGAAGTTTTTCTTCCAATTGAGCAGCAAAATGGTTCAGTTTTGCAGAAATCCCCGTATGCTCTAAACGAAAAAAGACAGCTTGGCTGCAAGATTGCAGCAAGCTGTCTTGGTTCAAACGATTAGTTCCGCGTCACTTTAATCCGGTTCATCGCTCTTTGCAGAGCCATTTCCGCGCGACGATGGTCAACTTCATCTTGTCTTCCCTTCGCATTGAGGCGAGTTTCAGCTCTTTCCTTCGCGGCTTCCGCACGCTCCAGATCGATTTCTTCCGCTTTCTCTGCGCTTTCCGCCAGGATGACAATTTTATCTTTGCGGACTTCGACGAAACCGCCTTGTACCGCAAACGGGGTTCTCTGGTTGCCGATCTTCACATAAACTGGCGCTATCTGAAGCGGCGTAACAAAGGAAATATGACCAGGCAAAATGCCCAGTTCTCCCTCGACCCCACGCACCGTAACACTGTTCACCTGCTCTGAATAGACCAGGCGGTCCGGCGTCACGATTTCCAACAAAATGGTGCTCACTTCCATCCCTCCTCACCGTTTTCCGCAGAAAACTCGCGCAGCAGACCTCACAGTTTCACACAGTGTACTGTGCCGGTCTGCCGATCACGGAGCGTCAGCTTACAATGTTTTTGCTTTTTCAACTGCCTCTTCAATCGTACCTACGAACAGGAAAGCCGCTTCCGGAAGGTGGTCGTGCTTGCCTTCCAAAATCTCTTTAAAGCTGCGTACGGTTTCTTTAACCGGTACATATTTACCCGGGATGCCGTTGAACTGCTCAGCAACGTGGAAAGCTTGGGAAAGGAAACGTTGAACACGACGGGCACGTCCAACAATCGCTTTATCTTCCTCGCTCAGCTCATCCATACCGAGAATCGCAATGATATCTTGAAGCTCGTTATAACGAGCCAAAATTTTCTTAACGCCTTGAGCAACATTATAGTGCTCTTCACCAACGATTTCCGGAGCCAAGATACGGGAACTGGATGCCAGCGGATCTACCGCAGGATAGATACCCATCTCGGAAATTTTACGCTCCAGGTTCGTCGTTGCATCCAAGTGAGCAAACGTTGTAGCCGGAGCCGGATCCGTATAGTCATCCGCCGGTACATAGATAGCCTGGATGGATGTAACAGAACCTTTTTTGGTAGAGGTAATCCGCTCTTGCAAGCGTCCCATTTCGGATGCCAGCGTTGGCTGGTAACCTACCGCGGAAGGCATACGGCCCAGAAGGGCGGATACTTCGGAACCCGCTTGAGTAAAGCGGAAGATGTTATCGATAAAGAGAAGAACGTCTTTGCCTTCTTGATCGCGGAAATACTCCGCCATCGTCAAACCGGTCAACGCTACGCGAAGACGGGCACCCGGAGGCTCGTTCATTTGACCGAATACCATTGCGGTTTTGTTGATAACACCGGAATCGCTCATCTCGTGGTAAAGGTCATTACCTTCACGAGTACGCTCACCTACGCCGGCGAATACGGAAATACCACCGTGTTCTTGGGCAATGTTGTTGATCAATTCCTGGATCGCAACGGTTTTACCTACGCCGGCACCACCAAAGAGACCGATCTTACCGCCTTTTTGGTATGGAGCAAGCAAGTCGATGACTTTAATACCCGTTTCAAGCATTTCTGCTTGTGTGGAAAGCTCATCGTATGCAGGAGCTTCACGATGGATCGGGTTATTAATTTCGGATACTACGGCACCTGCATTATCGATCGGCTCACCCAATACGTTAAATACGCGGCCGAGTGTAGCGGAACCTACAGGAACCGTGATCGGTCTGCCCAAATCCACAGCTTCGATACCGCGAATGAGACCGTCCGTGGACGACATTGCGATACAACGAACCAGATTATCACCCAAATGATTGGATACTTCCAAAGTCAAATCAACCGAGCGGCCGCCTTCCAGCGTTGCTTCAATCTTGACAGCATTAAAAATCTCGGGAAGATGACCGCGCTCAAATTCAATGTCAACTACAGCACCTGTAATGCTGACAACGCGTCCTTTTTTCATTGATTCGTTTTCCCTCCTACCCGCTCACCTCTAGCGGTGAACGATGATCGTAAAAGCGGCTATTCATGACATGGCCGCATATCCGTTAAAATACTAAGTTAAGAATTCGAAGCGTGCATTATTGCTGAGCGTTTGCTCCGCCCACAATCTCGGAAATTTCCTGCGTAATGGCAGCCTGACGAGCACGGTTGTAAGTAAGGTTCAACTCGTTGATCATCTTGCTTGCATTCTTCGTTGCAGCTCCCATTGCAGTCATCTTCGCACCCAGTTCACTTGCCTTCGCATTCAGCATCGCACTGAAAATCAATGTTTCCGCATATTTCGGAAGCAAAACCTCAAGCACGCCTTCAGGAGACGGTTCATACTCATAACCCGTCAGGTTCTCGGCGCTACCAATGTTCTCCATCGGCAGAAGCTTGGAGATCTCCTGGAGCTGAGTCAAGGCATTCACGAATTGGTTATAGCACACGTATAACTCATCAATCTGACCCAGCTCATATTGATGAACCGCCGCGTTAGCGATGGTCTTAATATCTGCATAGGTCGGACTATCGGATAAATCGGTGAGCTCCTCAACAACCGGAAGTCCACGACGGCGGAAATAATCCCGACCTTTACGTCCGATCACAAACAGGCAATACTCGTCCTTGGACTGATGGCGTTCTGCGATAAAATTCGATACTTTTCGCAAAATATTGGAGTTTGATGCACCAGCAAGACCGCGGTCTGAAGTGATCACCAGATAACCGGTTTTCTTCACTTCACGCTTCTCCAGCATCGGGTGGCTGATTCCCTTGGTTCCAGCAGCAATGCTGCCAACCACTTCTTTCAGCTTCTCGGAGTATGGAAGCGCGGAGGTTGCCTTCTCTTGAGCTCTTCTCAGCTTGGCGGCAGCAACCATTTCCATCGCCTTGGTGATCTGCCTCGTGTTCTGAACACTCTTGATCTGCCGCTTAATATCACGTAATCCTCTTGCCATGTTTTCACCACCTTAAAGCTTTGGCGAAGCCAAAGCCAACTTCGTACGCGTAGACTAAGCTTTGGCTAGGACCAAAGCCGTACCTTTTGTAAAAACCACTTTGGTCACAGCCAAAGCTACATTCCATATGATGAAAGAGGATGCCGGGCTTACCCCGGCTCCCCTCCTATTACTTACCTGAGGAGCTTAAACCGAAGCGGCAAAGCCCTTCTTAAATTGATCGATTGCCGCTTTCAATGCGTTTTCGTTGTCGGACGTCAAATCCTTCGTATCCGTAATGGATTGAAGAATTTCCGGTTTATTGCTTTCAATAAACGTGAGGAACTCGCTCTCGAAACGACGCACGTCAGCAACCTCGATATCATCGATATATCCTTTAACGGCTGCGTACAAGCTAACCACTTGTTGTTCAACGGACAACGGCTGGTTTACACCCTGTTTCAGGATTTCCATCAATCTTGCACCACGGTTCAAACGAGCCAAGGTTGATTTGTCCAGATCGGATCCGAACTGGGAGAACGCCTGGAGCTCACGATATTGCGCAAGATCCAGCTTCATGCCGCCCGCAACCTTCTTCATCGCTTTAATCTGCGCGGAACCACCGACACGGGATACCGAAATACCGACGTTAATCGCTGGACGTTGACCGGAGTAGAACAACTCAGACTCCAGGAAGATCTGTCCATCCGTAATCGAAATTACGTTGGTTGGAATGTATGCAGAGACGTCAGAAGCCTGTGTTTCAATAAATGGCAGCGCGGTTAATGATCCACCACCAAGCTCATCGTTGAGCTTCGCTGCACGTTCCAGCAAACGGGAGTGCAGGTAGAATACGTCACCCGGATATGCTTCCCGACCCGGAGGACGACGGAGGAGCAAGGACAACTCACGGTATGCTGCCGCTTGTTTCGACAAGTCATCATAGATGATGAGTGCATGCTCGCCTTTGTACATGAAGTACTCACCCATTGCGCAGCCTGCGTATGGAGCGATGTACTGCAGTGGAGCCGGCTCAGAAGCCGAAGCCGTAACAACAATCGTATACTCCAGTGCGCCATGACGGCGAAGCGTTTCAACAACCTGTGCTACAGTGGATTGCTTTTGGCCAATGGCTACATAGATACATTTAACGCCGCTGCCCTTTTGGTTCAGGATCGTATCGATCGCAACGGTGGTTTTACCCGTTTGGCGGTCACCGATGATCAACTCGCGCTGTCCGCGGCCGATAGGTACCATCGCGTCAATCGCTTTAATACCTGTCTGCATAGGCTCATGAACGGATTTACGGTCGATAACGCCTGGTGCGCTGCTCTCAACCGGACGATAGGCTGTCGCTTCGATCGGGCCTTTTCCGTCAAGCGGTTGACCCAGCGGATTGACAACGCGTCCAAGCAGAGCTTCACCTACAGGAACCTCCATGATACGTCCTGTACGCTTAACCTGATCGCCTTCCTTGATTTCGGAGTAAGGTCCCAGGATAACGACACCGACATTGCTCTCCTCAAGGTTCAGCGCCAGACCGAACACGCCGTTCTGGAACTCCAAAAGTTCCCCGGACATCGCGTTCTCCAGGCCGTACACGCGAGCAATACCGTCACTTACTTGAATTACCGTACCTACTTCAGAGACAGTGATATCGGATTTATATTCTTCAATTTGACTTTTGATTAAAGTACTGATTTCTTCAGGTCTGATACTCAACGTTTTCACCCCTATCTACTATGCTCGTCTATTAAAAGACTTTTCAAGACGTTCCAGCTTCCCGGCAAGGCTTCCGTCATAAAGCTTGTCGCCAATGACGACTTTCAGGCCGCCGAGCAAACTCTCGTCCACAACATTGGTCACTCGGATCTTCTGATGGGCTAACTGCCCGAATTCCGAAGCTACCTGTTCTTTTTCCTGATCGCTAAGCGGGTAGGTGGAGTACACAGTGGCGTCCGCCAATCCTAAGCTCGCACCTTGTATCTTCACATAACTGTTCAGCAGTTCAGCGAACATTTCTGCACGCCCTCTGTCGAGAAGCAATTCGATCGTGTTCAATACAGGCTGCGATACCTTCCCTGCCAACGCCTGGCTGATTACGTTCATCTTCACGGACTGGGGAACATTCGGCGTGGAGATGAATTTCTGAATGTCGGCATCGCCTTCAATGGCATGCACAACAGCGCGCAATTCCTCTTCCACTTCCAGACCCTTCTGCTGCTGAGCCGCCACTTCGAACAGCGCCCGCGCATACCGCTTGGCTGCTACTGTATTTTGGCTCATGGTCTGCCTCCTACCTCTTTAAGGTATTGATCCACCAGTTCTTCTTGAGCTTTATCATTCTTTACTTCCCGTTCAATCAGCTTGGTAGCGATTTTCACGGAAACACTGCCGATTTCGTTGCGAAGCTCTTCGACAGCTTTCTTCTTCTCATTCTCGATATCACGAACCGCCTCGGATTTCAGGCGAACCGCCTCTTCCTTAGCTTGTTCCATAATTTGCTCTGCTTGTTTGTTGCTAGTTTGTCTGGAACGCTCGATGATTTCGTGAGCATCTTGACGCGCTTGCTCCAGTGCCTTCTTCTGCTCTTCTACATAAGCAGTTGCCTGCTGACGGGTCTGTGCCGCTTCGTTCATCTGGCTCATCACCAGCTCACGACGCTGCTCCATGATGCCGAACAATTTGCTGAACGCAAACTTCTGAAGCAAAAAGTAAAGAATAAGAAACGCAAGAATAGTAATTACCATATTTTCCCATAGAATTGTCATTGAGGTCACTCCTTTCCATCAACACGAAGTGCGGTGCCTAACAAAACGAAGGCGCGGATGGCATCGGCCCTCCCCGCCAAACCGTTGTATTGTTATTAAGAGAACATGATCAAGAACGCGATAACAGTAGCCGCCAAAGGAATAACCTCTACGATACCAACACCGATAAACATCGTTGTTTGCAATTGACCACGTGCTTCTGGTTGACGAGCGATAGACTCAACTGTTCTGCTTACGATCATACCGTTACCCAAACCTGCGCCAAGGGCGCCCAGACCTACTGCAATAGCTGCTGCCAAAAATTCCATTGTTAAATATCCTCCTTAAATTGTTTCAAAATTGAAATTTGGTGAAACTATAGAAAATATCTCTTTCGAAAAACACCGCTGTTACGGCGGATTCGTCCGAGTTGATCAATGTTCTTCGTGAATCGTCGTTTGCGAGATGTATACCATTGTCAAAATCGTAAAGATAAACGCCTGCAATGCACCAATGAAGATACTGAAACCTTGCCATGCGGCCATAAATGGAATGCCCCAGAAGCCGGTTTTCAGAATCACCGTGATCAGTACCTCACCGGCAAAAATGTTGGCATAAAGCCGGATTGCCAGAGCGATAGGTTTTGCCAGGTTCTCAATGATATTGAGCGGCAAGAAGATCGGGAACGGTTCGATGTAATGCTTCAGGTAATGCTTGCGATTCAGCTTCAAGCCCAGGTAGTTCATGAGCACGAACACAACGATCGCAAGACCGGCCGTAACGGAAATGTCCGCTGTTGGCGACTTCCACCACAATACGTGAGCATAGTGGCCATGTTCAAGTCCGAGCGTAGCCAGGATTGGCTGGCCAAAGACTTCGAAGTTCTCCGGTAAGTCGGTGATAATTGAGAACGGCAGGCCCAGCAAGTTCGCTACAAAGATGAACAGGATCAGAGTAAGCCCCAATGATATGTAAGCTTTCCCTTTCTTCAGATCCATCGCACTCGCTACGACGCCTTGCACAAATTCCACTACCCATTCCATGAAGTTTTGCAGTTTGGAAGGGTTTTCGACAGATAGATTACGTACCGCCAGTCGACATAATACGAACACCACCACACAGGTGACAAGAAGCATTAATATCGCTGAAAGATCAATATTCAATCCGCCAAGTTTGATAATCGGTGAATCATGCATAAAATTGTTTTCACCCCTTTCCAAGTTAGCGCTGATCAATGATTGTTTCTCAAACTGAACACAATGCTGACAGGAATGGTCAACAATTGGGGTATGAACAGACCGGCGATTGCACCGCCGAAGGATACCTGCTCGAGTTTTACGGCGAAGATAGCAATCAGAAGCCCGATGCACAATCTCGTAATGAAGCCGAAGTTGTACTTTTTCGGTTCCGGATCGACAGCCAATTGCGCCAGCTGCTGCACTTTCATGGAGAGGAAGCGTACATTAAACAATCCCGCCGCCATGCCCATGATCAACCCCATAAAAACCGGGCGGAATTCCGGATAGAGAGCCCATCCGAGAAACAAGGCAGACAATAAGAGTAAGGATACTCTAAATACAGCGTTCACAATGGAAGTCAAATCATTCACGCCTGCGCCCCCAAAAACTTTTTAATGAGAAGAGCGATATTCAAAATCCCTACAAAGAGCCCCGAAAGCGTACCAATGGCAAGCCACACTCTGGGCCCGTCCAAATGATTCATGAGCCATCGCCCGGTAAAAAAACCGATGAGAATGTAAGCGGCTAGCAAACCGCCAGCCCCGCTAATGTATAGCGCTATCAACCAAGGGTTATCTTGACTTTTCGGATTTTTCATATGAACCTCTAATCCCAACTCATTTTACTGAATATAACAAGAGTTTGTCAATGAATCGATTTGATGGATTTACCGTGTAAAATCGGCGTTTTGAGCAGTCTAAATTGCGCAAAACGCCGCGGTAACCGTACAGTTCAACTGTATGCTGTCTCCTTGCCCATCAGAATACGGTAAACTATACCTTTGTGAACATTCTGTGAAATTCTTCAGGACGCTCTTTTCGGATGCCGAAATGGTGCAAAATCGCATTGACAATTCGCTGTGAGGCTTGTCCATCGCCATACGGATTAGCAGCTTTGCTCATCTTTTCGTAGAGCTCCTGATCGGTCAGCAGAACCTTAATGCGTTCATACACGTTCTCCTCCTGGGTGCCTACCAGCTCCAGGGTACCGGCCTCAATGCCCTCCGGACGTTCCGTCGTATCCCGAAGCACCAGCGTCGGCACACCGAACGACGGAGCTTCCTCTTGCATGCCGCCGGAATCCGTAATGATGAAATGCGTATGGGTGTAGATATTGTTCATGTCCACGACATCCAGCGGATCAATCAGCTTGATGCGCGGGTGATCTCCCAAAATGCGATGAGCCGGCTCTTTAACGGCAGGGCTCGGATGCACAGGATACACAATGGCGATATCCTCAAATTCATCGGCAATGCGCTTTACCGCTTCAAATATTTGACGATGCGGCTCCCCTTGGGATTCGCGGCGGTGTGCCGTCATCAGGATCAAGCGTTTGCCCTGCGCCCAATCCAGAACCGGATGGGTATAACCTTCACGCACCGTGTACTGGAACACGTCCGTAGCCGTATTACCCGTTACATAAATGCGGGATTCCGGCTTGTTCTCCTTGCGGAGATTCTCGGCGGACCAGTTCGTCGGCGCAAAGTGAAGATCAGCAAGCACGCCGGTCAGCTGACGGTTCATCTCCTCCGGATAAGGGTTCAGCTTGTTCCATGTCCGCAGACCCGCCTCTACATGGCCGACCTGAATCTGCTGCAGAAAGGCTGCATAGCTGGCCAGGAACGTTGTCAGCGTGTCGCCGTGCACCAATACGATATCCGGCTTGGCTTCACGCAGAACAGGCTCAAGACCCTCCAGAACGCGGACGGTGATCTCGTTGAGCGTCTGACGGTCCTTCATGACATCCAGGTCATAGTCCGGAACAATCTTGAATACATCCAGCACCTGATCCAGCATTTGCCGATGCTGCGCAGTAACACAAACGACCGACTCAATATGCTCGGGGTGACGTTGAAGCTCCAGAATAAGCGGCGCCATCTTGATCGCTTCGGGGCGGACCCCAAATATAGTCATCACTTTCACTTTTGACATGTTTGAAAATACCCCTCTTTGCTTGTTTTCAAATATTCAAGACGTACGAATGACTGGCTTGGCTCTATTTCGTGCCGTACAACCGATCCCCTGCATCACCAAGGCCCGGTACGATGTAACCATGGTCGTTAAGACCCTCATCGAGAGCAGCAACATAGATGTCCACGTCAGGATGGGCATCATGGACAGCCTTCACACCTTCCGGTGCAGCCACGAGGTTCATCATCTTGATCTGGGTACAGCCGCGTTTCTTCAGCACGTCGATCGCAGCGATGGCGGACCCGCCTGTCGCGAGCATCGGATCGATGACGATCAATTCCCGTTCCGTAACATCGGTTGGAAGCTTTGTATAATATTCAACAGGCTGAAGCGTTTCGGGGTCACGAAACAATCCGACATGCCCTACTTTTGCAGCAGGAAGCAACTTAACAACTCCGTCCAGCATGCCTAGACCGGCGCGCAGGATCGGTACCAAGCCGAGCATGCGGCCGGAAATGACTTTTCCTTGGGTTTCAGCTACCGGCGTCTGCACGGATATCGATTCAAGAGGAACCTCCCGCGTAATTTCATAAGCCATCAAAGTCGCGACTTCGTCTACCAATTCGCGAAAGTCTTTTGTGTTAGTCCGCATATCGCGGATAAATGTAAGTTTGTGTTGAATCAACGGGTGATCACAAATCACCAATTTTCCCATGTCTGGTCCCTCCGGTTTGAGTACAAATGTTATTTCAATATGGGCGTAAATATTTGTGAGCTCCATAAATCCTGTCTATTATATCATTCCCTCTAGTCAATTGACACCTGCACGGGTCATGTTTTATTCCATGAGTTTTTGACCTTATAATCGAACCGGATCTTCTTCTGCCCTGAACCTAGGTTTTCCATTCTCGCCTATATTGATGCTAACCGGGAAGCAACCTGACTGGGAAAATGAGAGCATAGCAATCTGGCCAGAATGTTTATAGCTCCTAAAAGGACCCCACCTGCATCAGGCGGGGTCCTCTTATCATAGGCTTCTTATGCAAAGGAAACTGTGATTAATATTTCATTTCAGCATAGAGAGGATATTGATCTGTAAGCTCAGCCACCAAACGGCCTGCTTTTTCAAGCGTTGCCTCGTCTTTCGGCTGCTTCAATGTCATGGCTATAATTTTCGCGATGGTCACCATCGCTTGCTCATCCATACCCCGGGAAGTAACCGCAGGGGTACCGATACGGATACCGCTGGTGACGAACGGGCTGGTCGGATCAAACGGGATGGCATTCTTGTTCACGGTAATGCCGATGGAGTCCAGAACTTTCTCCGCGTCTTTACCGGTGATGTCCAGATTACGGGTGTCCACAAGCATCAGGTGGTTATCGGTTCCGCCGGATACGATGTTCAGACCTTCCTCGATCAGGGTATCGGCCAGCACTTTCGCGTTCTTTACGACGTTCTCTGCATACGTCTTGAAGGACGGATCCAATGCTTCGCCAAGCGCAACGGCCTTGGAAGCAATGACATGCATGAGTGGGCCGCCTTGGGAGCCGGGGAATACCGCTTTATCGATCGCTTGCGCCCAAGCTTTTTTGCACAAAATCATACCGCCTCGAGGTCCGCGAAGCGTCTTATGCGTCGTTGTCGTTACAAAATGGGCATGCGGAACCGGATTCGGATGAAGTCCTGCCGCAACGAGACCTGCAATATGGGCCATATCGACCATAAACAACGCACCAACATCGTTCGCGATGGCAGCAAGCTTTTCAAAATCAATGATGCGAGGGTATGCACTTGCACCCGCCACGATCAGGCGAGGGCGATGCTTGAATGCCGCTTTGCGGACTTCGTCGTAATCGATAAGGAACGTGTCTTCTTGCACGCCGTAGGCAACGAAATTGTACAGAAGGCCGGAAGCGTTAACCGGGCTTCCGTGAGTCAAATGGCCGCCATGGGCCAGGTTCATGCCGAGCACGGTATCTCCAGGTTTCAGGGCTGCCAAATATACCGCCATGTTCGCTTGGGCACCGGAGTGCGGCTGAACGTTGGCATGCTCGGCTCCGAACAGTTCTTTGGCACGGTCACGGGCGATATCTTCCACGATATCCACACGCTCACAGCCACCGTAATAGCGTTTGCCAGGGTAGCCTTCCGCATATTTATTCGTCAGAACGGTCCCCATGGCTTCCATAACCGCTTCGCTGACAATATTCTCAGAGGCAATCAGTTCAATGTTGCTGCGTTGACGCTTCAGCTCCAAATCCATCGCTTCCAATACAGCCGGGTCACTCTTCCGCAAATGTTCCATCATGTTCATATCCTCCCATAATCAATCATTATTTTTTCTTGCAAATTCAAAACTACAAGTTGTCATCATTAAAAAAGCGAGTTCTCATTCGAATCAATCGCACAGCGTGGAATCATCCCTCTGCTCAAGCCGGTACACCGCGCGTTCTCCGCCAATCAGCTTCGGGCGGGTATAAGCCGCGGTTACGCGCGCCTCTCCGATATAACGCTCGCTCGGCCTGAACGGAACCGCCACTCTCCGCAAATGCATGCCGATCAGCGTCTCGCCGATATCGACACCCGCATGGGCTTCAATCGATTCCGCAAGGCAAGGCTCCTTCATGCTGCGGTAAGCTGCGGAAGCCATCGACCCGCCCGCTCCCGGAATGGGAACAGCCGCCACTTCCGTCAAGCCCAGCCGCTCAAGCAGCTCGCGTTCCATGACAAGCGCACGGTTCAGATGCTCACAGCATTGATAGGCCACAGCAAAACCGAATTCCGTTTGAACCTCGGCAATGCCCTGAAGGAGCTGCTGAGCCGTTTCTAAAGCGCCTCCTGTACCGATCCGTCGTCCGACCACTTCACTGGTACTGGCTCCGATGACCAGCACTTTACCAGGGCCTAAGACGGCCGCTTCGGCCAGTTCGCGGACAATACGCGCTGTCTGTTCGTTCAAGGAAACCTTGGAGATATCCGTCATGTCACAGTCCTCCCGATGATTTTTTCACAGAAGATGCTTCATTCCCCTATCACGATAGCCGCAGCTGCTTTACGCGCGCGTTCACCTATCGCGATTCATTCTTCAGGTAACGCTCCTCGATGGC
This sequence comes from Paenibacillus sp. GM2FR, assembly GCF_002803325.1. Classification (NCBI taxonomy): domain Bacteria; kingdom Bacillati; phylum Bacillota; class Bacilli; order Caryophanales; family Paenibacillaceae; genus Paenibacillus; species Paenibacillus sp. GM2FR. The sequence continues at coordinate 153,331 of NZ_MKZM01000011.1, forward strand.
CTTGATCTTGTTCACGCGGCCGACATGGCGCTCGCCATGACTGAAATCCGTTGTCAGCCATGCGCTGACGATTTCGGCGGCAAGTCCGGGACCGACGACACGCTCACCCAGCGCAATCACGTTACTGTCGTTATGCTCGCGAGTCGCTTTGGCTGAGAACACATCATGGGTCAGCGCGCAGCGAATACCCGGCACCTTGTTGGCCGCAATGCTCATGCCGATGCCCGTGCCGCAGATTAGAATGCCGCGATCCGCTTCACCCGAGACGACCTTCTCGCACACCGGTAGGGCATAATCGGGATAATCCACGGAATCGGAACAGCCGCAGCCCAGATCCTCCACCTCGTGTCCAAGACCCCGAATGACTTCCACGATTTCCTCTTTCAGACGAATGCCGGCATGATCCGTACCCAATGCAATTTTCATCTATGAAAAACCCCCTCGTATGTTCGCTTTTGCGTTTTAGCTTGTTTCATTATAACCCAAACTCCACGCAAAAGACGAAAAAAGAGCAGTCGGCGCACGTATTGTGCTCCAAATGCTCTTTGCCCAGGCGACCGGCCGTATATTCCGATGCTCCATCGTGGTTTCATCCACTTCGTCGCCAGTTACACCGGATCTTTTGTTTTTCACCTTCATCTTAAAGCAATACCTTGTGAAAGGCAAGCGGCTTTTTTAGCCATTTGAGCACGGATGTACTCTTCGATTCCGTCTAAGCCGACCCTATTTATGCTGATCCGCTTCCAGCTTGTCCAAGAGACGAAACAACGCCGTCCGAATCTCTGCAGCCGTCGCTTCATATTCCTCCCGCGAGCCTCCAAAAGGATCGGAGATATCGAAGCTCGGGATACGCTGTCGCAGCTCAATCAGACGCTCCCGGTCACGGTCGCTGACATCGCGGCCCAGAGATCTGGCCAGCTCAAGCGCTGCATACAGACTATCCTGTTCCCGCAGATCATCCAGCACCCGGCGGTCATCCTCAACAAACTCTTTCAGAGTGTGCATCTTGTCTGCAGCATGCGGGAACTGCCTTATCGCATACTGCTTATGCGACTGGGTCAGCGTCAGAATCAGGTCTGCCCACTCCACCAGGTTCGCGGTCAATGGTTTGGACACCAAGCGTTCTTGGATATCCTGGTCTCGCAGTATGGATTCCGCATGATGGGACACCGGCATTCCATCCACGGCCGAGACACCGGCGGACTTCGTTTCCAGCGGGACGCCCCGTTGTTTGGCAAGCTTGCGCAGCATGCCTTCAGCCATCGGACTGCGGCAGGTATTTCCCGTGCAGACAAACAGTATATTTTTCACGGTCCCATTCCTCCCGTTCGTAGGTTCTTTGGGGTTATTGTAACAAATATAACGTCAAAAGATAAACATCATGCCAAAGATGACCAAAATCAGCCCGCCCAGCATTTCACCGTACTCCCCCAGCTTGTTGCTTACCTGACGGCCAAGCAGCAAGCCGAGAATGGACAGCAAACCGCCCACGATCCCGAAGGAAATCACGATCAACAATACATCATCCACAAACATCCCGAGCGAAACGCCTACCGAGAAGGAGTCGATGCTGACGCTAAGCGAAAACAGCAGCATACCTAAAAATGCGGTAGGATGGATTCGCTGTCCTTCTCCGCCCCGCAGGGCGTTATACATCATATGCCCGCCGAGCAGAAGCAGCAGCCCTCCGGCCGCAAGCCCTGTGACGTGACCCAGTAACATGCCTACATAGCGGCCGGCAAATAAACCCAGCAGCGGCATCAGCATGTGAAACAACGCGATCATGAAACTGATGCCCAGCATATGGCCTAAGCGCATACCGCCTCTCATTCCAACTCCGATTCCAAGCGAAAATGCGTCTAGCCCGAGTGCAACCGCCATCAGCAGAATCGCCGCAAGCTGTCCCGATTGGACAGACGCCTCCAGCATGCCCATTCCCCCAAGTCCCATGGTCTTGTACACCATATGCGGACAAGGGGTAAATGATGCCAAAAGCGTTCATTCGGCAGCTCAATTCACATCGATGATGTGGTGTCCCGCGGCCTTCAACAGCCGGTTCATGACGGCTGCTCCGAGGCCTTGCTCCGGACACGCTTCGGCCAGAATGAAGGTCGCGCCTTCGTCATCGAACCGGCGCAGGCCGGCGTACAGACGGCGGGCCACCTCCTCCGGCGCGGCCAGGCTGCCGAGCGAGACGGCAACGTCCGCGCGGTAGTGACCGATGTGCTCGTCGAATGACAGCACGCCGGTCACCTCCCCGCGCCGGGCGGCCGCCTCAAGCTCGGCCGCGATGCGTGCCGACACGGCGTCGGCACGCGGGCCCTGCACCACGCACATCGCACCCTTCGGTGCGTAGTGCGTGTACTTCATGCCCGGCGAGCGCGGCGCCGGGCTCTCCGCATCCCCGGCGGCGCGATGCAGCGCCGGGTCCATGCGCACGCTTGCCGCTACGGCGGCAAGCTGCTCGGCCGTGACGCCGCCCGGGCGGAGCACCGTGACGGCGCCGTCTTCGCCGACTTGTACCACCGTCGACTCGACGCCCACCCCGGCAGGGCCGCCGTCGAGCACGCCGTCGATCGCCCCGGCCAAATCCTCCAAGACATGGCTGGCCAGCGTCGGGCTTGGCCGACCGGAACGGTTCGCGCTCGGCGCAGCCAGCGGACGCCCGGCGGCGCTGATCAAGGCCAGCGCCACGTTGTGATCCGGCATCCGCACGGCAACGGTGTCGAGCCCTGCCGTCACACGTGGGGATACTGCTCCCGGTTTAACGGGCAGTACCAGCGACAGCGGCCCAGGCCAGAACCTTGCCATCAGCGCCCGTTCCGTCTCATTCACATGACGGACCAAGCCGTCGAGCTGAGTTAGCTCCGAAATATGCACGATCAATGGATTGTCAGACGGCCGGCCTTTCGCGGCAAAGACGCTCTCAACCGCTTCGGTATTGCCGGCGTCTGCGCCAAGCCCGTAGACCGTTTCCGTCGGAAAGGCCACCGTTCCGCCGAGCTCGAGCACCTGCCCCGCTTCCCGCAATGCCTGCTTCGCTTCCTTCTCCGAGCCCAAGCCCTCCCTGGAAAGCGAGTTCGAGACATGCCACACTTGAGTTGATTTTGCAGCAGCATGGCGGAAGCCGTTCTCCCGCTGCTGGTTAGGTTCCATGCCGTTCTGTTCCATACCTATCCCAATCTTTCTGTATATGAAATATATAAACTTCAATGCGAGTTTTGCCTATGTCCCAAAATAAAAAGCGCTTTTCGTTCTTCAGTCCCGTGCCGGTCCCCATTCAAACCAGTCGCGCCAAAGAGAAAGCACTCTTCTACATTAAAGTTTATCATACCGGGTCAGGATTGAAAATCAGCTCGCTCATAATCCTAGAACAAGCTTACCACCCAGTTCCAAATGCCAAGGAACATATCCCACAAGAAGAAGCGGACCTCCGGTTCGCTATCGCCTGCATTCTTCGGTGCTTCCTCTCGGGAAGTTTCACCAGCCTCTGCAGAAACCGTTTGGATACCTGTGTCAACAGGCTGCGCCGCCGCATCCCCGCTGCCACCATCGATGAAACAAAGCGGCGGGAACAAGACGCACCACCAGTTCTGCCCTTGACCTTCCCCTAATGTGATCCGCAGCGCATCGTAATCGCCGGCCGGATACACCGTGCCCCCGTATAACTTCGTCGGGAACGGCACGACGCCAAGCTCTACGGTGTAACTGTACGTAATTCCTCTTTTCTTCAACTCTTCACCCACCAATTGGCGGATTTCCGGAAGATGCTGCCGGGTTAATTCTTTGGCGTCTTCCAGGCTTTGCGGGTTCTCCAGCTGCAGGACCCAGAGCTGCATTTGCTCAACAACCGAATCACGAATCTCTCGTTTGACCAGCTGATCGGACGGGCTATCGGAATTCGCCAGAATGCGAAGACGTATCGATTCCTGGGGGATCGGACCGCCAACAACGGAAGCGTCAATCTGCTGTCCTTCCCAAGCCATGATGACCATAAACATACAGGATAAGAGCACAACCATTTTTTTCACGATAATACGGAGGGTTTCACTATAATTTTTCATCTCGGACAACCGCCTCTCTATGACGAAACTCTATGATGCTATCAGTATGTCCGCCGGAAAAAGATATAAACGTAGAATCTAGCAATTTGATATAAAAATCATAGATGGGTGCGGCACGAACCAAAAAAGATGCGATCCCCATTCGGAATCGCATCTTCGCCAAGCTCGATTATTTAGATTGTCTGTTTTTCATGCCCACATTTTTAAACTAGAATGGAGCGGTTATTGAGCTTCCCGCAAGGAAAAGTTTAGGCCTGCTTAGAAGCCGCCGGGCGATATGCATGCGGATCCGGCATATCTTCCTCCACTTCCTGTCCATGCAGCTTCACGCTCATGGCTACCCCCAGACTGGCCATACTGATCACAAGGGAGGTTCCCCCGTAACTGATGAAGGGCAGCGTGATCCCGGTCAGCGGCATTAAGCCGATAAACATGCCGATATTCTCGAAGATCTGATATAAGAACATAGCCACGATCCCTATAATGAGAAACGGTCCCGCACGCTCCCGAGATTCCAAGGAAATCAGGATCAGCCGATGGATCAGGATGAAATATAACAGAAGCAGAACGGAAGATCCGATAAAACCGAATTCCTCGGCAATCTGCACAAATATGGAATCGGAGTACGCATAAGGAACTCTGCCCGACTGGATCGACGATCCCTGCATGTAACCCTCGCCGCTCATACCGCCCGAGGCGATGGCAAGCTTCGCATTCGTTGTATGGTAGCTTGCCTTGGCGGTCGCCTTCTCCGGATAGAGCCACGGATCAATCCGTTCCACCCAGTGCGGCTTCAAAATTTTCGATTCCAGCAGCTCATCATGATAATGAATATAGGCCTGTGCGCCGCCGAAGGCCACGCCTGCCACAAGCGCAAGCCCAATGAGCGCATGGGAGAACTTGACGTTCCCGATCCAGAGCAGCCCCAGCAAAATCACGACATAACTGAGCGCGTTACCCAAATCATTCTGGGCCATGACGAGCACAAAAGGCACAAATGCCAAAAGTCCAATCGGAACAACGTCCTTCCAGAAGGACAGCAGCGGTTTGTTTTTGCGCACCAATACAAAGGAAAGAAAAATAATCAGGATCAGCTTGAACAATTCAGCAGGCTGTATACTTAAACTGCCAATGTAAATCCAGCCTTGGGCGCCGTTGATATCCTTACCGATAAACATAACGAGGACCAACACGGCCAATCCGCCCAAGTAAATATATTTAGCATATTTAATCAACAACCGGTAATCCAGCAGGCTTATTCCAAAAAAAGCAATGAAGCCGACAATGTAAAAAGCAATCATGCGGAGATGAGAGCCCTCGAATTTGGTGTCAACGGTTGTGCTGTATATCGACGTAATGCTGATACCCATCATCAAAACCAGTACGAAAACAATAACGTAATCCATCTTCTTAAATTTCTGAAGCATGCTTTATGGTCCCCCTGTGCCCGGAGCTTTTAGCCCCCCGGTTTGCCTATACAGGCATATAACGATTATTCGGAAAGAAAGTTTGACAAACGCTTATCGTTGATACAGATGATATCCGTTAAAAACGTCTAACGGCAGCATTACAATGGAGCGTTTCAAGGAGTATGCCTACTGGCCCCTAATGAATTATTCTAAAAGATTTCCTTCTCTAATACAATTCACGGGCCCTCCTGTAGATACCAACAAAAAATACAAAAGAGATGCTGCTTTCGATAGCATCTCTTTTGATTCTAAATCCGATAAATCGAATCAAGCCTGTTTAGGTGGTGCGGAACGGTACGTTTGAGGATTAGGCATATCTTCCTCCACTTCTTGTCCATGCAGTTTTACACTCATGACGACCCCGAGACACGCCATGTTAATGATGAGCGAGGTCCCGCCATAACTGATGAAGGGCAGCGTAATCCCTGTCAAAGGCATCAATCCAATAAACATGCCGATATTCTCAAAGATTTGATACAGCAGCATGGCAACAATACCGATGATTAGAAACGGCCCCGCTTTGTCCCGGCTTTCCAATGAAATCAAGATCATCCTGTGAATGAGGATGAAATATAACAACAACAGAACGGAAGAACCGATAAAGCCGTATTCCTCTGCAATTTGCACAAAAATCGAATCCGAATACGTATAAGGTACACGTGAGGATTGTACGGAGCTTCCCTGTAAGTACCCTTCTCCGCTCATACCGCCTGAAGCGATGGCCAGCTTCGCGTTGTTTGTATGGTAACTCGCTTTCGCCGTTGCTTTCTCCGGTATTAGCCATGGGTCAATCCGTTCCATCCAGTGGCCGCGGCTCTCCATGATTTTTGATTCTTTAATCTCATCATGGTAGTGAATATAGGCCTGTGCTCCACCAAAAGCAATACCTGCTACAAGCAGCAGCCCGATAAGAGCGTGCGAAAACTTCACATTACCGATCCATAACAACCCAAGTAATATGACAATATAACTTAGTCCATTACCCAAGTCATTCTGAACCATGACAACGGCAAACGGGATAAACGTCAAGAGCCCAATCGGTACGATGTCCCGCCAAAAAGACAACTTCGCTTTATTCTTACGAATAAGAATATAGGTAATAAATATAATCAGCACTAGCTTAAACAATTCCGCCGGTTGAAAATCCACGATACCGAGATTAATCCAGCCCGTGGCATTATTTTTGGTCTGGCCGATGAAGGACGGAAGCAAAAGGGTTAATAACCCGCCGATGTATATGTGCAGTGCGTATTTATTCCATAACCGATAATCAATCAAACTGAGCCCGAAAAAGGCTGCAAATCCGAGGATATAAAAGATCGCCATCTTGATATGGTGTTTTTCGAATCCAGTGGTGTCGAGCGTGGCACTATATATCGATGTAATACTGACAACCATCAGCATCAACAGTACAAAAACGATAACAAAATCAATCTTCTTGAATTTCTGAAGCATGCTTTGGTCCCCCTGTGCCCGGAGCTGTACACACTGATTTGCCAATTGAGGTAGTGTAGCGATCTGAACAACAGCAATAATGTAATCGGCTCAGCCCATCATCTATTTTAAAAGAAATCCACCCAGAACACAATTAACGGGATATTCCCAAGACATGCCTGTCAATCCCCGCCAAATCCGGCACCGTGACGATTTCCTCCCAGTGCCCTGCACTTCGCAGAAGCTCCGCCACTTCCTCGGCCTGACCCATACCCAGCTCAAAAGCGATCAGCCGTGGCGGGGCTGTCAGCAAGGGCAGCTGCGCCATCATGATCCGGTACGGATTCAATCCGTCCGGCCCGCCGTCCAGTGCCGTTCGCGGCTCATAATCGCGGACTTCCGGCTGCAGCCCCTCAATATCCTCCGCCGGAATGTACGGCGGGTTGGAGACGAGGATGTCCGGGGCCATGCCCGCGAATGGCTCCAGCAGGTTCCCCTGCCGGAACTCGACATCGGCGTTCAGCTGCTTCGCATTCCGCGCGGCAACTTCCAGCGCATTAGGCGAAATATCGCTCGCATGCAAATCCCATCCTTTTGACTGCAATGCCAACGTGATGGCAATGGCCCCGCTGCCGGTGCCAATATCGATGGCCTGTAGCCTATCGTTTGATCGCGGAGTGAGCTCCTGCCCATGCTTCAGCACCGCTTCCACCAGCAGCTCCGTTTCCGGACGCGGAATGAGAACCGCTGGCGTAACTTCAAACGGCCGGCCGTAAAATTCCTGTTCGCCGATAATATACTGCGCAGGAACGCCTCGGGCTTTGCGATTGATCGCTTGTTCCAGGGCGTGGCGGCGGTCCGCCGGAAACGGCTCCGCGAGCGCCATATAGTATGAGGTTCCCGACAATCCCAGCACATGCTCCAGCAGCAGCTGCGCATTCCGCTGCGGTTCCATTACCCGCATGCCGTCTAAAAAAGAAGAAGCCTCTACAAAGGCTTCTCTTATGCTGCGCTGCGGCGTTAATTCGAATATCGTCCGCTTCAAAGCGTTATACTCCTTTTTCCATCATCTCAGCCTGCTCCGCAAGGGTCAGCGCCGAAACGATCTCTTCAATCTCCCCGTTCATCACTTGATCCAGCTTGTGAACGGTAAGTCCGATCCGGTGATCGGTTACACGGCTTTGCGGGAAGTTGTACGTACGGATCCGCTCACTGCGGTCACCTGTACCTACCTTGCTCTTCCGCTCCCCGGCATACTTCGCTTCTTCCTCTTGGCGCATCATATCAAAGATACGAGCACGAAGCACCTGCAGCGCCTTATCTTTATTGGAGTTCTGCGATTTGCCGTCTTGACACGTAGCCACAATCCCCGTCGGGATATGCGTTACGCGTACCGCCGATTTGGTGGTGTTAACGGACTGACCGCCTGCACCACTGGAGCAGAAGGTATCCACGCGGATGTCCTTGTCATGGATTTCGATATCCACTTCTTCCGCCTCCGGCATGACCGCCACGGTGGAGGTGGAGGTATGGATACGACCGCCGGATTCCGTAGCCGGAATACGCTGCACACGGTGCGCACCGCTCTCAAATTTCATTTTACTGTAAGCGCCGCGGCCATTGATCATGAAGATCACTTCCTTGAAGCCGCCCAGATCGTTCGTGTTGACATCCATCAGTTCAACCTTCCAGCCCTGGGTATCCGCATAACGGGTATACATCCGGTACAGGTCGGAAGCAAACAGTGCCGCCTCGTCGCCGCCGGCCGCGCCGCGAATCTCGATGATGACGTTCTTATCATCATTCGGGTCCTTCGGCAGCAGCAAGATCCGAATCTTCTCCGCCAACTCGCGCTCGCGCTGGGTAAGCTCATCGATCTCCATTTTCACCATTTCGCGCATGTCGTCGTCCAACTTTTCGCCCTGCATGGTTTTGGCAGCTTCGAGTTCTTCAATAACATTTTTATATTCAACATAAGCCTCATAAGCAGGCTGTAAATCGGATTGTTCTTTGGAATAATCCCTGAGCTTCTTGGAATCATTAGCGACATCAGGATCGCACAGCAGCTCACTTAACTTCTCGTAACGATCCGCAAGGGATTGTAATCGGTCCAACAAAGGAATTCACCTCTCTAAGATATATTCCTGAAGATATGTCTTTTTGCACTCCATTTCGCATCAACAATGAAGTGTAAACGACTTTTTATTTTACCATGAAACGACGTATTTGACTAGCAGGCAGTTGACCGGACGATAAAGGTTCTCCCCTTCAAAAAAACCACGGTCCCATGCACAAAGTGACATGGAGCCATGGCCTTTGAATCGTTCAATTGCTACACATTGAAACGGAAGTGCATAACATCGCCGTCATTCACAACGTACTCTTTGCCTTCCAGACGAAGCTGTCCGCGTTCCTTCGCGCCGTTCATCGATCCGGCCGCAACCAGGTCATCGTAAGCTACGACCTCCGCACGAATGAAGCCCCGTTCGAAGTCGGTATGGATCACGCCTGCCGCTTGCGGAGCCTTCGTTCCTTTGCGGATCGTCCAGGCACGTACTTCCTGCACGCCTGCCGTAAAGTAGGTGTACAATCCCAGAAGACTGTAAGCCGCCTTAATGAGACGGTTCAAACCGGATTCTTCCAGCCCCAGCTCCTCAAGGAACATCGCCTTGTCCTCGCCCTCAAGCTCGGCAATCTCAGCTTCAACCTTCGCGCTGATCGGAACCACGATCGCGTTCTCCGCAGCCGCGAAATCACGAACCTGCTGCACGTAAGGATTGCTGTCGGCTTCCGCAACGCCGTCCTCGCTCAGGTTAGCCGCGTATAACACCGGCTTCAATGTCAGCAGGTGCAAATCACGAACAATCAGCTTCTCATCATCGCTCAGCTCCACGCTCCGCGCCGGTTGATCGTTGTAAAGAGCTTCCTTCAGGCGCTCCAGCAGTTCTACCTCCTGAGCATACTGCTTGTTGCCGCCCTTCATGTTCTTCTTCGCGCGGTCGATCCGCTTCTCCACGCTGTCGAGATCCGCAAGGATCAGCTCCAGATTAATCGTCTGGATGTCGCTGACCGGGTTCACTTTACCGTCAACGTGGGTAATGTTCTCGTCTTCAAAGCAGCGAACAACATGAACGATGGCATCCACTTCACGAATATGGGCAAGAAACTTGTTCCCGAGACCTTCCCCTTTGCTTGCCCCGCGAACCAAGCCCGCGATGTCCACGAATTCAAAAGCGGTCGGTACCGTTTTGTTCGGCTGAACCAGTTCGGTCAGTTTGTCGAGGCGCTCATCCGGCACTTCCACGACGCCGACGTTAGGATCAATCGTACAGAACGGATAGTTGGCCGATTCGGCGCCCGCTTGCGTGATCGCATTAAACAATGTTGATTTGCCGACGTTTGGCAAACCGACGATTCCTGCTTTTAAAGCCATTTATGTGACAACTCCTTATCAGGTTTACTTCTTTATGGGTAAGTATTACACAGCTTCGGTTCTTATCGCCGGAGCTACTAATCGCCTGTTAAACAATCTTATTAATTATAGCAGATACCCGATAGACTTCAACACGAATATACTGCCATCACTTTAATGTGGATCCCGCCAATCACCCCGGCCATTTAAACACGAATCAGCCGTTTGGTTGACTTCAGCGCATCGATATTCGCCGCGCCGATTCCGAACATCGCCGTCCGCAGCTCCAACTCCACCTGGGCGAGCCGCTGATCCAGCGCTTCCACCGAATCGACCGCCGATCCCAGGAGTCCACGCCCGAAGCCAGCCAGATCGGCGCCAAGCGAGAGCGCTTTGGCCGCATCGACGCCGCTCTGCAGCCCGCCGCTGCCGATAAGCGCACAGGTTGGCGCAGCTTCGCGCACCTCCACGATGCATTCCGCGGTAGGATTGCCCCACCCGGCGAAAGCCTCAGCCGCAGCGCGGCGAACCGGATCCGGGCTGCGGAATTTTTCAACCTGGCTCCATGAGGTACCGCCCGCACCAGCCACGTCGATGAAGGCCGCCCCGACATTCAGCAGGTTCCGCGCCGTTTCACCATCGATTCCCCAGCCGACTTCTTTAATGCCAACCGGTACCGAAAGCGTACGGCACAGATCCTCAATTCGCCCAAGCAAACGGCCAAAACGGGTATTCCCTTCCGGCTGAAACACCTCTTGAAGTCCGTTTAGATGAAGAACCAGCATGTCCGCGCCCGCGATATCCACCGCCCGCTGACAATCGTTAAGGCCAAAACCATAGTTCAGCTGCACCGCTCCAAGGTTGGCGATAACCGGGACGCTCGGCGCACTCTCCCGGACACGGAAAGTAGGAGCAAGCTCTTCCTTCTCCACCGCGGCGCGCACGGAGCCTACCCCAAGGGCCCAGCCGCGCCGCTGCGCGGCTTCAGCCAGACGTCTATTGATCTCTCCGGTGGCTTTGCTTCCGCCAGTCATGGAGCTGATCAGAAAGGGTGTTCGTACGGAAAAATCAAGAAATGTAGTGTCCAGCTTAATATCGTCAAAATCGATTTCCGGCAGTGCGGAGTGACGGAAGCGGTAACGTTCAAAACCTGTGGTTACTCCCACGGAGCCTACTTCCTCATTCAAGCATAAACGTACATGCTCTATTTTCCGTTCGCCCGTGGACACTTCCGGCATCAGCCTGCCCTCGGGTCTTTCCAATCCTCTGCCTGAAATGGTTTCAGCAGGTTTACCCGCAGTCTCTTTATGTTCTGAATTCATCCCGTGCCTCCTTATCCACTTCGCTCATCTTTTAAATTAACCATATATAAGCATATCATTGGCATCACAGGTTGTCCCGGCTGCATGGATATGCACATCATCCTTAAGCAAAAATATAAACCACTCGATCCTCACCCATTCTACCGCATGTTTTGAAAAAACAAACCCGAATATCATTCTACCCCGGCTTCCTAGGATCAACTCAGGCTCCAAATCTCACACTTTCTGAATTGCAGAAACGAAGAGTGCGTCAGAGCAGGACTTTCATGTTAATTAACGGTATATGACAGCGATAGGAGGATGGGCTATATTGGGTTTCCACCATTTCATTCATCACCGCAATTCAGAGGATCTACATACAACCGATGCAGGCGATCCAGGCACGCAGCTCGTACCAGGGAAACCGAATATCAAAAGCTCCCGAACGCGAACAACGATTTTCATCTGCCTTGTCCTTCTTATACTCTGGCTCATCGGCGTAATGGTCTATCAGACTCATAAGCCGCTACCGAAGGGAATCTCCTATGAAAGCCCGCTCTACCAGAGCGACGTTAAAATGTGGACCGACCTGACCTATCCCGGACCGGACGGTCAACCGGTACATGATCGTGAAATCGGACCACGCATCGGTCAAATTATCGATGAATCCCGAAAGTTCCTGGTTATCGATATGTTTCTGTTCAACGGCTACACCCATAAAGGTCAGGAATTCCCCGAAGTCAGCGAAGAGCTTGCCCATCGCCTTGTTGCCCATAAGAAGAAAAATCCCGACATGGATATCTTCTTTATTTCCGATGAAGTGAATACCGGGTATGGCTCCTATTCGCTGCCGGAATTCGAGGCCATGAAGGCTGCCGGCATTCATGTGATCATCACCGATGTCGACCGGCTGCGGGACTCCACACCCGCCTATTCCGCCGTATGGCGTACGTTCGTCCAGTGGTTCGGCCAATCGGGCCAGGGGACACTCCCCAATCTGATGGCAAGCGAAGCACCTGATATTACGGTCCGCTCCTATCTGAAGCTGCTGAACGTGAAGGCCAATCACCGTAAAGTCGTCATCAGCGAGAACACCGCTCTGGTCACTTCGGCCAACATCCATGACGCCAGTGCGTTCCACTCCAACATCGCCTTCGAAACGAGCGGGGACATCATCGGGGATATGCTTGCAGCCGAGCAAGCCGCCGTTAACCTTACAAGCCCCATCAAACTGCCGGAGTATGAGCCGGGCTCTAAGCCACCCGTGCAACCTTCTGATCAAGCAAACGATGTCGATGTTCGTTATTTGACGGAAGGGAAAATCTATAAATATGTTCTGGAGGCCATTGGGCAATCACAGCCCGGGGACACGCTCTGGATGGGGATGTTCTATCTGGCTGACAGCAACGTCATGGACCAGCTTCTAAAAGCCTCGGACCGCGGCGTTGATATACGCCTCATTCTGGATCCGAACCAAAACGCCTTCGGCCGGGATAAGATCGGCATCCCCAACCGTCCGGCTGCCGCTGAGCTCATCAAGAAATCCAAGGGGAACATCTCCATTCGCTGGTACAACACCGGTACAGAGCAGTATCATACCAAGCTCATGTACATTGCCAAACCGACAGGCAAGTCCGTGATTACCGGCGGGTCAACCAATTTCACAAAGCGGAATCTGGCCGATCTCAATTTGGAAAACAACCTGTGGATAGCCGCACCTAAGGATCATCCGCTCGCCCAGGACCTGGACCGTTACTTTCATCGGATATGGTTCAATGAAGGCGCAGCCTTTAGTCTCGAAGCCGAGGCTTATCAGGGAAAAACGACATGGATGAAGGACATCCTGTTTAAACTGCAAAAATGGCTGGGTTTCACTACCTTTTAAAATTCTTTCAATATTATGTATGTGCGCGCATAAAGGGCCGGTATGTATCGCCAGTTACCCACCTCCACCGCTTACAGCAGAGGTGACATCAGCCGGGCAGCCGACTCCAGCAGCCGGGTCATGATTCTTTTTTTACGGGTATGATTGCGGTCGTACAGGATGGCGGATTCCAGGTCCTGCTCGAAATCGGATACCAGCCTGCCTACGCTTTCCGTATGAACGAGTAAAGCATTAACCTCAAAATTAAGGTGGAAGCTCCGCATGTCCATATTAGCTGTGCCAATGGTTGCGACTTCGCCGTCAACGATCAGCAGCTTTGAGTGCATAAACCCTTTTTCATATTCATATACCCTTACCCCGGCATCCAGCAGAGCCGGAAAATAGGAGTGGGAAGCCAGGAAGGGCAGCCATTTGTCCGGTTTCGACGGAAACAGAATCCGCACATCAAGACCGGACAAGGCGGCAACCCTGAGCGCGGTGAATATGTCTTCATCCGGTATAAAATACGGCGTAGCCAGCCATACCGACTTGCGAGCCGACACAATCATGGAGAAGAAGATGTTTTTCAGGGCTCTTCGCTCATTGTCCGGTCCGCTTGCGATAATCTGGACGGCACCGGCACGGTTCTCCAGCAAATCCGGTGAATAATAGATCGGCTCACTTGGCTGCTCCCCCGTCATGTACTGCCAATCCTGCAAAAAGACGACCTGGAGCGTTCGGACAGCCTCTCCGCGAACAAGCATATGGGTATCGCGCCAGAAACCGAATGCCTTACTGCGGCTTAAATACTCATCCCCCACATTCAATCCGCCCACGAATCCGACACTGCCGTCAATAACAACGATTTTGCGGTGATTACGGTAATTCACGCGGCTCGTGAAGAATATCGTCTTGGGACTGCCAAATACGGCAACCTGTATGCCCGCATCCCTCATCTCCTGCAGAAAGGTAGGCGGCAGCTGCAAGCTGCCAACGGCGTCCACCATGAACCGCACGGCAACCCCTTTTCTCGCCTTCCGTATCAAAATTTCCTGGATCTGCGTTCCGATGGCATCCGGCCGGTAAATGTAATATTCCATATGGATATGATGCGTTGCCTGTTCCAGCTCCGCGATCAAGGCCTCGAAGGTCTCTTCCCCATCGGTCAGCACCCGCGTTTCGCTTGAGAAGGAAATCGGCGTACGCGCCAGCCGGGCAGACAGCTGAAGGAGCTGCTGCACTTCCGGCTTGAAGCAGGAGACGTCCGGAGTGCTTTTGCGAAGGACCTCGCTGGTGTATACCAGGCCGTCCTTCCGTGCTTTTTTGTCGTACTTTCTCCGTTTGAAATAATTCTGTCCAAACAAAAAATAAAAGACAAGCCCGACAATCGGGACGAGTGCCAGCAGCAGAATCCAGGCCATGGTGCTGCTGGGATGACGATTCTCCATAAAAATCATGAATCCGATGGATACTACGGTTAAGGTGGAGAATATCCCGATAATGGTCCCGGTCGTCTTCCCGAAATAATCCATGCCAAAATAATAAAACGCGAACAAAAGCGCGGTGATCAGTACAGCCTCAATTCCCTTTCTCATGTCCGTTTACCCCTTGTTTATTCATCGTTTTTCGTCTCTTTTGTATGTACGATGCCGATCACCCATATTCTACATGATCTCCCCCAGGAACTAAAGACTGTTCTCTATGAGACGACAAGGCTCGATGCTCAAAAATAATATATTGACAACACTAAAACTATTTGCTAAAAATTAAACTAACGATCGTTAGTTAGGAGGATGATTATGAGTGCCGCCAACATTAAACAATCCGCCCTTGCCCACTTCGCCAAGAACGGTTACGAAGGGGCATCGCTGAAACATATCGCTGATGATTGCGGGATTAAGAAGCCCTCGATTTATGCTCATTTTTCAAGCAAACAGGATTTATTCCTGCAGGTGCTTCAGGACGTATTCCAGCGTCAAGAGGACTTGATGGTGGCGTATTTCCTCGACCATGCGGATTGGCCGCTGGAGCAGCAGCTGCACGGATTTCTAGAAAGCCGTCTGCAAGCTTATCGCCTGGATGATGAAGTCCGGTTCTTCTTGCGGATGGCCTTCTTCCCGCCAAGCGCGTTGTATGACGAAGTGATGGGGATGGTGTATCCATTGCTGGACCAGCAGGAAGAGAACCTGTCCAAACTGCTTGCCGCAGGTTGCCCGGTGCACGGACGCATCATCCGTTATCCGCGGAATGCCGCAATTGCCTATATGACCTTGCTGGATGGAATCCATCTGGAGACCGTGTACGGCGGAGAAGAACGGGCCATGAGACGGCTCGTGGCCGCTTGGCCCGTGTATTGGTTAGGAGTAACGAAACAAAGGTATACCCACAAGAGTTAATGTCTCCTGTTCTACGCATGATAAAGAGGCTTAAGGAGAATAGGAATTGGTAGCCGTAAGGGGTTACTGTGTTTTCATAAAAGGAGTGACAATCATAATGAATCGCAACTGGGTTTTTGTGCTGCTTGCTGGATTGGTTGAAGTGATATGGGTTATGGGTTTGAAGCATTCCTCTAACATCTGGGAATGGCTTGGAACCGTAGCCGCCATTGCAGTCAGCTTCTATCTTATTATCGAGGCAGCCAAACGGCTGCCGGTCGGAACGGTGTATGCCGTCTTCACGGGAATCGGCACAGCCGGAACGGTCGCTTCCGAAATGCTGTTCTTCGGAGAACCGTTTAAACTGCTTAAGGTGCTTCTAATCTGCGTGCTGCTGGCAGGGGTGATCGGCCTTAAGCTGGTTACGGCGGATCATGCAGAACCGGAGGTGAGTAAGTAATGGCCTGGGTTGCTCTTGTATTTGCCGGATTATTCGAAATCGGCGGCGTCATCGGCATCAAAGGCGTGTCGGAGCGAAAGGGATGGCGCTATGTACTGATTTTGGCCGTGTCTTTTGCCGCCAGCTTCTCCCTTCTCTCCTACGCCATGACCGTACTGCCTATGGGGACTGCTTACGCTATCTGGACGGGAATCGGGACCGCGGGCGGCGCGATCACCGGGATGTTCCTGTTCGGGGAACCAAAGGAGTGGCGGCGGGTGCTGTTTATTGCCATGATTCTGTGCTCAGCTGTTGGTCTGAAATTGATCAGCTAAATAATTTCTACAAATTTCATAAGTTTTCAGAACCCATGAAAAGGGACGACCGTAGTAAAGTTGAAACGGTCGTTCTTTTTCATATATAATAATTCTTGACCTAATGGTCAATCCAAGAACCGTAAAGTTCTCAAGCGAGGTGAGCTTTTGATTGGCTGATAAAACGGCAGAAAAACGACAGCAAATTCTCATCACTGCGATGCAGCTGTTTTCCGCGAAGGGCTCTTCGGTTACCTCCATGCAGGAAATCGCCGAAGTATGCGGGATGTCGAAAGGCAGCCTCTATCTTCATTTCAAGTCCAAAGAGGAACTGGAAAAGAGCATTTACGAGCATATCGCAAGCCGGATAAAAGACGAGATTCTCCGGGTCGACCACGATCCGCTCCTTGCGCCTAAGGAACAGCTGCGCAAGCAGACGGAAGTGCTATTGATCCATTTTTTGGAAATCCGGGAATATCTCCTGAAGCAGTTCCATGATCAGATGCCGGGGAAACCCCCTTTTGACAAGGAAAACATGCGGCAGGAAATGCTCGCTGCATTGCAGTGGTTTAACAATAAGCTTAAAACCATTTATGGACCGGACGTAGAGCCGTATACGATGGAGATCGGCATGTTTATGGCCAGCATGCTGGGTTCGTATATCCGCTTTCTGTTCATGCCGGGATTTCATTTGAATGTTGGAATCACGGCAGATCACCAGATCCAGCTGCTCGATGACATCGTAGCCAGCATTCTTCGCAGACGGCCGGAGCCGCTGATCCCGATGGAGGCGATTGGCCAATTGGGACAATTATGCCAAACCGACGTTCGCAAACAGCGCCATCCGCTGATCGTCATAAAGGCGATGAAAAACGAGCTGAAGCAGATCCAGGGCGAGGCGGAGGACCGGGAAGATGCGATGGAATCCCTCAATATTATGGAGAAAGAGCTGCTTGCCCTCCAGCCCAGCAGGGCCGTTCTGAAAGGAATGCTTGCTAACTTGGAGGGGATCGAAGAAATCGAAACATTGTATACCGAGCTCAAAGGCACTATTTTGACTGTGCTTGAAAGCTATCTTACGCCCGGCGGCATGATGCAGGGAAATTCGTTCAAATTAGAGACATAGAGTTATGGAGAGGAGAGAGAATCGCCTAATGAAAGGAATTATCAATTTCTCGCTGCGCAACAAGTTTGCGATCTGGCTGCTGACCATCATCGTCAGCTTCGGTGGGTTATACAGCGGACTGACGATGAAGCAAGAAACCATTCCGGATATTAACGTCCCGTTCTTAAGTGTCACCGCGATCTATCCCGGTGCAGCCCCTGAAGGTGTTGTGGAGGATGTCACCAAACCGCTTGAGACGAGACTCCGCAATATCGACGGCGTCAAAACCGTAACCTCCACTTCCATGGAGAATGCAGCCAATGTCATGGTTGAGTTTGATTATGGTAGTGATCTGGACAACGCCACGGCTGCTGTTCGTGAAGCCATTAACGAGGTAAAGCTGCCCGATGACGCCCAGAAACCTACCATATCTAAATTCAGCATGAGCTCCATGCCGGTTGTCTCCCTAAGTATTGCGAACAAAGACAACATGGCATTGGATGAATTGACACGCATTACAGAGAATGACATCGTTCCGGAGCTGGAGGATTTGGACGGAGTTGCTTCCATCCAGGTAGCCGGACAATTCGTGAACGAAGTGCAGCTTAAGTTTAATCAGGACAAACTGAACGAGCTCGGCCTGACGGAGGATACCGTCAAAGGTATCGTGCAGGGTTCCGCGCTGTACGTTCCGCTCGGCATGTTCGAAATGGAAAAATCCCAGAAGGCTGTTGCCATTGATGGCGGCATCATCGGCATTGACGATCTGAAGAATATCGCTATTCCGGTTATTCCGGGTGGCGGCGGCGCAGATGCATCTGCCGGAGCGGGTGCTCCGAATGCCGGGGCAGGTCAACAACCATCGCAGCAGCCTACCGGTGACGCAGCTGGGGCAGGTCAACAAGGCGCTCCTGGAGCCGGTACGGCTGCCGGAGGACCAAGCGGTGCTCCGGCCGTTCCAACCGGCATTCCAACCGTAAAACTCAGCGAGATCGCCAAAATTGAAGTTATCGGAACCTCGGAATCCATCTCCCGCACCAACGGGAAGGAATCGATCGGTATCCAAATCGTGAAAGCCAACGACGCCAATACGGTTGACGTTGTCAATCAGGTCAAAGACAAGGCCGAAGAATTGAGAGGCCTTTATCCGGGCATGGATCTGACGATCATGCTGGACCAAGGCAAGCCGATTGAAGACTCTGTTCATACGATGCTTTCCAAGGCATTATTCGGCGCGCTGTTCGCCGTTCTGATCATTATGGTCTTCCTGCGCAACATCCGTTCGACGATTATATCGATCATTTCGATTCCATTGTCCTTGCTGATTGCGGTTCTGTGCCTGAGACAAATGGATATCACCCTGAATATGATGTCGCTCGGTGCCATGACCGTTGCCATCGGCCGGGTTGTCGATGACTCGATCGTCGTTATCGAGAATATCTACCGGCGCATGTCCCTCTCGACCGAGAAATTGACGGGTCGAGCGCTCATTAGCGCCGCTACACGTGAAATGTTTGTACCGATCATGTCCTCCACCATCGTAACCATCGCGGTATTCCTTCCGCTTACCCTGGTCAGCGGTATGGTCGGAGAGCTGTTCATGCCATTTGCATTGACGATGGTCTTCGCACTGCTCGCTTCCCTGGTCGTGGCGATCACGCTTGTGCCCGCCATGGCGCACAGCCTGTTCCGCAAAGGCTTGAAGAACAAACATGATCATGCAGAGAAACCGGGCGCAATGGCCCGCGGATATCGTTCCATTCTGAAATGGACGCTCAATCACAAAGCCATTACATTCCTGGCAGCCATCGTATTATTGGCAGGAAGCTTGTTCCTGACGAAGTACCTTGGAGTTAGCTTCATTCCTGAACAGGAAGACAAATATGCCATGGTGACATATTCCCCTGAACCTGGCGTCATGCTGGAGGATGTAGAGGAACGCGCATTACAAGCAGAGAAATTGATCCTGGATCAGCCTGGCGTGCAAACGATGCAGTACTCCATCGGGGGCAGCAATCCGCTTGGCATGGGATCGGCCAATTCCGGATTGTTCTATATTATGTATGACCCGGACACGAAAAACTTCGAAGATGTCAAAAAAGCGCTTGTCGAGGATCTTGCTAAGGAAGTACCTGATGGTACTTGGTCCAATATGGACATGGCGGCCGGCGGCTTTGGCGGCAGCCAGTTAACGGTTAACGTCTTTGGCGATTCTCTGGAGCAGATCAAGCCGGTGGCTGATCAAATCGCAGAGCTCGCAAACAAGGATACCGCAACCTTTGATAATGCAGAAACCAGCTTGTCCGATGCGTTCGAGCAGTATACGCTGGTTGCCGACCAAGAGAAGCTAAGCTCCCTTGGCCTGACAGCAGGACAACTCGCGATGAAGCTGGCTCCTGTACGGGAACGTCCGGTCTTGACCGAAGTCAAAATTGAGGACAAGACTTACAATGTTTACATTGAGACGGACAGCAAAACCTATAAGAGCATTAAGGAAATCGAGAACGAAACCGTCACCTCTCCGCTCGGGATCGAAGTACCGATCAAAGATGTGGCCAAGGTGGAAAAAGGAACGACTCCAGATTCCATTATGCGCATCGACGGGAAAATGGTTGTGACCGTCACAGCCGATATCTTGTCCAGCGATGTTGGTTCGGCCTCCACCAACCTGGAGACTGAAGTGAACAAGCTTGAGCTTCCAGACGGCGTATCCGTCCAGTTCGGAGGCGTCACCGAGCAAATCAACGAAACCTTCGGACAGCTTGGACTCGCTATGCTGGCAGCCATTGCGATTGTATACTTTGTGCTTGTGGTTACATTCGGTGGCGGTCTCGCACCGTTCGCCATCCTGTTCTCACTGCCGTTCATTGTCATCGGAGCCATTATCGGCTTGCTCGTCACAGGCGAGACATTGAACGTGTCTGCACTCATGGGCGTACTCATGCTGATCGGTATCGTCGTGACCAATGCGATTGTATTGATCGACCGCGTGATCCATATGGAACGCGAAGGAATGAGCACCCGCGAAGCCCTGCTAGAAGCCGGGGCTACCCGTCTTCGTCCAATCTTGATGACGGCACTCGCAACCATCGGCGCTCTCCTGCCTCTCGTATTCGGCTGGGAGAACAGCGCAGGCATCATCTCGAAAGGTCTCGGCATTACGGTTATCGGCGGTCTGATCAGTTCGACGCTGCTCACGCTCGTAGTGGTACCTATCGTGTACGAGTTCCTGATGAAGTTCAGCAAGAAAAGAATCGAAGATTAAGTAGAACACCAAAGCCCCGGCTTCCTACACTAGGAGACCGGGGCTTTTTTTGATGACGATGATGTTGTCTTGCTCGCTAATGTACCAGCACAGCTTCCCTGGAATGCTTCCACGTCTTCAGCATGTTCAGATCCTGTGCGAGGAACTCCTCCAGCAGACTGAATACCGACTGATACAGCGGACTTTTCGTGGATTCCTTCAAATCTTTGCAGAGAGATGGCACCCATGACAACAGATGCTCCTCCAGAAACTTCTCTTGAACCTCCATCAATTGCAGCATGCTATGTTCACAATACGTATTGTTCAGCATACGGTCATGAAGCAGTGTCATAAATTCCAGTTCAATGGCTATATGATCGTCCGCTTCGCCGTGCAGTTTATTAAAGGCAACACCGACGGATGCATAACAATCGGCTAAATCCTGAGCGCATCCATCCTTCGTATAATGAGACTCTGCCGCCTGACGCTGTTTGGACTGCTGAAGCAATCGACGGTATTCCGCCCCTTCATATTCGCAAATCCGAACCAATTCCTCAGGTGAGCGTCCACATAAATATGTCATCAGGTCCGTACCGGCCTTCGAACATTCCGCAGCCTTGCTAATTCCACTTCCGCGGCTCCATTCCGCAATCATAGACAAGCTGGGCCAATTGCCCAAAAAATCAATCAGCAGCTCGTAGACCGTCCCCCGGTTTTCAAGCCATCTGTGACAGACGTCAGGCACCTCCAAAGTTTGAACAGGTGATATCGCCATATCGAACCTCCTATTGGTAACCTTTCTTGTTGGATGTGATATCCTTGACAGTATATCTTAGATGAACGTCTAATGAAAGCAGTTTGAAATGATTTCCGAAAATTTCGGAAAAATCAGGAAACTTTCGGAAATCTAGAATGTCACTACTCGCTTTCAAGGGGAGAAAGCTTTTGTCCACAGCTTCAATATACTGGATCCCGAAAGCGTTTTCTGTGATTCTTCTCACAAAACAATGGCCGTTTTGCCGCAGCTTGTCCTGCCGGCATGACCCAAAAGGTGCATTGACTCCCGTACGGGGAATAGCTACAATGTGACCATGCATGCTATAAAGGGGGATTTCCATGATCGAACCGCTTAAAGATTCTTTCGGTCGGGTCCATGATTATATTCGTATCTCAGTGACGGATCGATGCAATCTTCGTTGTGTCTATTGTATGCCGGAAGAAGGGGTGGAATTCCAACCTCACGATCAGATTATGAGCTATGAAGAGATCGCAGCGATCATGCGCGTCCTTGCCCCTATGGGCGTCTCCAAAGTACGCCTTACCGGCGGCGAGCCGCTGGTGCGCAAGGATCTGGAGTCCTTGGTCCATATGATTGCTTCCATTGATGGAATTCAAGATATTTCCCTCACCACCAACGGGATCATGCTCCCATCCAAAGCTCGTCTGCTTAAGGAAGCGGGACTTACCCGAATCAACATCAGCCTGGATTCGCTTCATGAGGAGCGATACGCCCGCATCACGCGCGGCGGTCAAGTGCGCAAAGTGCTGGAAGGCATTGAAGCCGCTTATGAAGCCGGCCTGGATCCCATCAAACTGAACATGGTGTTAATGAAGGGCTTCAACGAAGACGAGATTCGCGACTTTATCGCGCTGACGCTCGATCGTCCCCTTCATGTCCGCTTTATTGAATACATGCCGATCGGCCAAGCATCCGATGCCTGGCGAGATTCATATATGCCGCTGAGCCGGGTATCCGAAGTGTGCCAGGAGGCGGGTTGGACCATTCAAGAAGAGCAGGGGCCATCCGGCAATGGGCCCTCACAAAATATGAAGGTGGTTGGAGCTACAGGAACCTTCGGTCTGATCCATCCGGTCAGCGATCATTTCTGCGATTCCTGCAACCGCCTCAGGCTGACGGCTGACGGCCACATCAAAGCTTGCCTGTACTGGTCCGACGAATTTAACGTGCGCCGCGTCGTCGATGATCCTTCCGCGGTGGCGAACCTGTTCCGCAAAGCGCTGGGCGCCAAACCGCTGAATCATGAAATGGCGCTCGCGCTCGAGAAAAAAACGCAAAGCCATACCCCCACCGTCCGGCGTATGTCACAGATCGGCGGATAAACCATCTGCTGTGCGTATAATAGCCGAAGGCAGTCGTTTTATCTATATTAAAATCCCCGCCAAGCATTTAGATGGCGGGGATTTTTTTAGGATGAGTACCGGTTTCATCAACCTTTGCACCTTGATGCTGCTATGAGAAACTCTACTATTGTTCCTCAGGAAAGTCCGAGTTCAGCAGGCCGCCTGCTGCCTCGTATTCCCCAGGCGTGTTCATATTAAATAAAATCCTGCGCGGATCAAGGCCCGTCATTGCCTCTAATTGCTCCTCGTGCACGAAGACGGCATCCAGCTCCTGCACCCACTCTACCATGCGCAATTGTCCCTTGATCAGCCTGCGTTCAAGGCCTTCTGCGGTTTCTTTGCGATAAGCCGCCAGCAGCGGATGCACCCTACCATCTACAACGGGGATGACCGCGGCGGCTGTGTGCTGCTTGTTCGCCAGATCCAGTAGTCCCCGAAGGAAACGCTCATGGATATGGGGCATGTCGCACGCAGCAACCATGTTCCATGTGCTTTGGGATGACTTGAGCGCTGCATGGAGTCCCGCCATCGGGCCTTGCCCGACATAAAGGTCGGGAACGCATTCCAGTCCGAGAAATGGATAAGAGTCCGGGGCATTGGTGGATAGGATTACCCGTCCGCTAACCTTGCCAAGCGCCTGAACGGTTCGTTCGATTAGACTCATTCCCTCTATGGGCAGCAGCGCCTTGTTTCTCCCCATTCTCCGGGAGGCTCCACCTGCAAGCACGATACCCGTCACCTGGTCCGGCGGAAGGCCGACATCTATGGGTTGACCGCTCATATGCTCTACCAGCCTTTCTTACACGTTGTAAAAAAACTTGATTCAGTTTATAGGTTAATAACCAGAATAATGGAAAATCATTTAAAAGATGGTTTGTATCCCTTTTCAATGCGTGATACATTGAAAGGAAAGCGGCTTATTTTTCGTTGCCGCGATTTTGGATTGCATTCGGTTTGAAAGGAATGACCTACTTGCGGAATATGGACAATGCTCAACCTTCGCTGACATCGCTCAAGCTGTTCAACTTCTTCATTTACGGAACCATGGTCATCTTCACCGGTTTCTTCCAGTTATATTTGCAAGACATCGGCATGAGCAAAATCGAAATCGGCAGCCTGATGGCCATCGCGCCATTTGTGTCCATCTTCGCAAATCCGTTCTGGGGATTCTGGGGTGATCGGGCAGCCAACATTAAACGCGTGCTGCTGATCATGATGACCGGTACACTGCTGCTGGTTCAGTTCGTATTTCAGGCGAATACCTACGCAATGATATA
The DNA here is from genome assembly GCF_002803325.1 of Paenibacillus sp. GM2FR. Lineage (NCBI taxonomy): Bacteria > Bacillati > Bacillota > Bacilli > Caryophanales > Paenibacillaceae > Paenibacillus > Paenibacillus sp. GM2FR. The sequence goes on from NZ_MKZM01000011.1 coordinate 177,771, forward strand.
CATGACGATGATTTTCTTTTATTTCTTCCAGACTCCGATGTTCTCACAGACGAATTCGCTGATTCTAACCTATATTGAGGGGACGCAGCAAAAATTCGGTTCGTTCCGGCTATGGGGGTCCCTGGGGTGGGCGCTGACGGCAATTGCTGCAGGACCTGTCATCGACCGGCTCGGATCGGGACGCATCTCCATCGTGTTCTCGATCATGCTGCTGGTGGCGGCGTTGTTCATGTTCACACTGCCCTCCATCCAGAAAACAACGGCGTCGGCATCGGTTAACCTTAAAGGACTCAGCAGGCTGTTCCTGAATTCCTATTTTGTCTGGTTCATTCTATTAGGCATCATGGTATCCATCCCGAACACAGCCAATAACACCTTTATGTCCCTATACATTCTGGAGCTTGGCGGTACCAAGCAGATGGTGGGCCTGGCGATCTTCTTCTCGTCGATATTCGAAGTGGTGATCTTCATTCTGTTTGACCGCTTCCTGAAGCGTAAAATCAATGTCCTGGTCGGCTGCTTGACGATTGTCAGCCTGCTCTTCGCCCTCCGCTGGCTGCTGATGGCGGAAGCCAACAGCGCGCTGGAGGTGGCCTTCATCCAGCTGCTGCACTGCGTAACCTTCGGCGGCTATTTCTATGTCGGCGTACAGCTGACGATGCTGTTTGTTCCGACGCCGTATCGCGCTTCCGGACAAGCGATCTATACCTTAAGCTGGAGCGGCATATCCGGCGTCATCGGCGGTCTCGCCGGCGGCTGGATGTTCCAAAACTTCGGGGCGCAGATCATGTACTGGACCGGCACGATGCTTGCCATTGTGGGGGCCATCGGCTTTGGCTGGATGTGGTACAACCTTCGCAAGCACGGGTATCAGCCGCTGCATCCGGACGATCCCGAAGGCGACGAGATCGAGGAGTACGCGGCGAGTTAGAACGTGGTTTGTACGCAAGCCATTCCAATTGCAAGCTGGTATCACCGTAATATAACAAGACTCGAATGAATCCTGTAACGGATCTTCGAGTCTTGTTTACGTTATAAGGGCGCGAGAGACATCTTCTACGCCGTCCATGCGGTTTATGTTGATTAGCTCTTCGGAAGCTGGAACGAGCTCTTCAGGGAGACCACGCGGTTAAATACCGGACGTCCTGGCTGCGAATACTTCGAGTCGACGTTGAAATATCCATGGCGGAAGAACTGGAACTTGTCCTGCGGTGCAGCATCCTTCATATTCGGTTCCACGAATCCTTGCACGATTTGCAGCGAGTTCGGATTGATGTCGTCCAGGAAAGACTTCTCGGCAGTTGCTTCTTCCGCTTCGCCTGCAACCTCCTGCACCAATTCGGCTTCTTCCTCTTCGTCCTTGAACAGCGGTTCGAACAGGCGGAATTCGGCAGGCACGGCCTGCGTGGCCTCCACCCAGTGAATCGTTCCTTTCACCTTGCGTCCGGTAAAGCCACTCCCGCTCTTCGTCTCCGGATCATACGTACAGTGGATCTCGATGACCTTGCCGTTCTCGTCTTTGATCACGTCATTGCACTTGATGAAATACGCATGCTTCAAACGCACCTCATTGCCCGGGAACAAGCGGAAATATTTGCTCGGAGGATCTTCCATGAAATCCTCTTGCTCAATATAAATCTCGCGCGAGAACGGAATCTGGCGAATCCCCATCTCTGGATTCTCCGTGTTATTCTCGGCATCCAGCCATTCGATCTGACCTTCAGGGTAATTCGTAATGACCACCTTCAGCGGGTCCAGCACAGCCATCGTACGCGGCGCCTTCAGCTTCAGATCCTCACGGATAAAGTGTTCCATCACTTGGCGGTCCACCGTGCCGTACGCCTTCGAAATCCCCGTCTCAAACACGAAGTTGCGAATGGCTTCAGGCGTATACCCCAGTCGGCGAAGTCCGGAGATCGTCGGCATGCGCGGATCATCCCAGCCGTCCACAACATTCTCGTCTACGAGCTGCTTCAGCTTGCGTTTGCTCGTAACCGTCTGCGCCACATTCAGACGCCCGAATTCATACTGATGCGGCGTGCTGTCCATCTCGCATTCCGCCACGACCCAATCATAGAATGGGCGTTGATCTTCAAACTCCAGAGAGCATAGGGAATGCGTAACCCCTTCAATGGCATCCTCCAGCGGATGGGCAAAAGCGTACATCGGATAAATGCACCACTTGTCGCCTGTATTGTGATGATGCGCGTGAGAGATACGGTAGATGACCGGATCCCGCAGATTGATATTCGGAGAAGCCATATCGATCTTGGCGCGCAGCACGCGTTCGCCGTTGGCGAATTCCCCTTTGCGCATCCGCTCGAACAGATCCAGATTCTCTTCCACGCCGCGATCCCGGTAGGGACTATTTTGCCCAGGCTCGGTCAGGGTTCCGCGCGTTTCGCGGATTTGGTCGGCGGATTGGTCATCCACGTAAGCTTTCCCTTTCTTAATCAGCAGCACCGCACGGTTGTACATCTCTTCAAAATAATCGGACGCGTACCGCAGCTCTTCCCAATCGAATCCGAGCCACTTCACGTCCTCCTTAATGGAGTTCACATACTCAATGTCTTCCTTCACGGGGTTCGTATCATCGAACCGCAAGTGCGTCCGTCCGCCGAATTCATCGGCCAGCGTGAAATTGATCCATATGGCCTTGGCATGTCCAATATGCAAATAGCCGTTCGGTTCCGGCGGAAAGCGGGTAACGATTTCCTTGACTTTACCGGACTTCAGGTCTTCGGTAATAACATTTTTTATAAAATTGGAGGGGGTGCCCCGATGGTTCTCCACGTTGATCAACCTTTCGTCCTGTAATTTCTGTCTATCTCCTGTATAAACGTGTTTCCCTTAAATATACCTGTAATGCCGCGATTGTTCAAGGAATTCGGCACTTCCGGACCGCAAGCTGCCGACTTGGGATGAGGATTCATATAAGCAGCCCGCTCCCAGCTTTAAACCTGCGCACAGAGATCCTCCCACAACCGAAAATGCCGGTGAGAATCGTTTTGACGGGGGCTTTTCAATAAGGTAGCATGGAGAGAAAAACAGCGATGGAAGGAGGCCTGCAATCATCTTATGAAACCTCGTAAATTCCCCAAAGAACAACGTGAACAGCTGATTGAACTGGTTCAGGAATACTTTGAAACGGAGCGCGGGGAAACCCTCGGCCATCTGGCAGCAGAAGGGGTTCTTGATTTTTTCATGGAAACCTTAGGGCCGCATCTATACAATCAAGCGCTCAGCGACTGCAGAACGGTTGTTAATCAGCGTATGATTTCCATTGAAGAAGATATTTACGCATTGGAGCAAAAAGTGAAGCGGACACGTTAAAGCTACATATACTTCACGATGGAGAACAAAGGAGATACCGTATGTTTGGATACACTTTAGATGACCATGTTGAATTGCGCCCGCTTGCCATCGAGCATGCACGGGCGATGTTCGAAATTACCGATCGGTCCCGGGACCGTCTTCGCAAGTGGCTTCCGTGGGTGGATGCTGTTACCGAGGTCAACGATACCGTCAATTATATCAAAGGCGCCATGAAGCAAGCGGCCGAGAACGGCGGCTTTTCGGCTGGCATCTGGGTCCGCGAGGAGCTGGCAGGCACCATCTCGTTTCATGAGATTGATTGGAGCAACCGCTCGGTCAGCATCGGATATTGGCTGGATCAGCATTTTACGGGGCAAGGGTTGATGACAAGCGCATGCCGGGCGTTCACCGATCACGCGCTGATGCGAATGGGCCTGAACCGGGTGGAGATTCGCTGTGCAACGGCCAACCATCGCAGCCGGGCCATTCCGGAACGGCTGGGGTTTGTCCTGGAGGGAGTCATAAGGGAAGCCGAGAAGCTCCCCCAAGGCTATGTCAACCATGCGGTCTACGGCATGATTCAGAGCGAATGGAAGCGGATGAGGTAATGCGCGATAACGTTCTAAGAACGTCCCATCGGCGCTTTTTCGCAGAACACAGGCCGCACTTAAAAGGATGTTTTTCCTGCAATTATTGAAATTGTTCAGCTTCACTTAGCACTAGAATCCCAACAAAACCGGCTTGTATCCTACGATCAGGACGCAAGCCGGTTTTTGTTGTCTGTATATGTTCCAGGACGTAGGATAACCTTGGCTAAGTGCTTGGCTGGGAGCCCGCGTCTCACTCCTGATGGTCCCGCAGGATCTCCAGCCATTTGCCGAATTGCGCCTTCAGGCTGGCTGACAGCGCATCGATCTCCAGCATGCGGGACAACCCGCGTTCATCCTTCCGCCCATCCTTCATCATTCGAAGCACGTCCAGCACCGTGATGCCGGAAGCATGGGACTCAAGCTGAGCGACCACGGAATCGGCATGGACGTCCCCTTCCTCCAGGACTCGAAAGTAAAACCCGCTGTATCCCGTATTCAATACTCTTGCCGGCATGTCTTTAACGCCATGCTTTTGCGACAGCTTAAAGCAGGGATATCGAGGCTGGCTGACCTGCACCACCGCGTCGCCTATCCGGTATACATCCCCGATGCAAACCTGATCCTCCAGCATCCCCCGCAGCGTCAGGTTTTCGCCAAATGCAGCATACTCCATCTGTTTGCCCAAGGACTGTTCCCAATAGGGATAATGCTCAGAAGGATACGCGCACACCGCCTTATCCACGCCGCCGTGATTGACGAGATCGGCCTGACCATCCCCTTGGAAATTCAACGCACTTAGGAATAAGGGGCCTTCCACAGGCTGCTTATAAATTCCGGTAGACAGGTCCTTTCCCTGGTAATCAACCGTTACAGGCTTTCCCACATTCAGCGATACAATGCCCATGGTCATGGAAAATAACCTCCGCCTTCTTTTCTTTTCATCTACTATATGCAATAGCGTGTACCCTTGTCCAGAAGCCGTTTTAAGTGGCGGGCCAAATAACATAAGGCCAACCAGAAATCCCTGATTGACCTTAACATACGAAACAGCCCGGCAAGCTGCCGGACTGTTCAACCCTATGACTCCTCTCTGCCGCACGTTAACCGGCCTAGAGGGATATCATGATGCGATCATGATAAGAAGCAGCACATTAAGATATCATCGACGTAACGTCCATCCACGTAAAACTCCTGAATCAGCCTGCCCTCTTCCTGAAACCCGCAGTTCCTGTAAAAAGAGAATGCGCCCGGATTGCTGGACAGCACCCGCAGCCTCAGCTTCGAAATGCCTTCCACGCGCGCCATATCCTTCACGGCTTCAATCAGCCGCTGCCCGATGCCCTGCCGTTGATAGGCAGGGTGAACCGCGATGTTCAGCTCCAGCACGTGACGATTACTGCGAAGGCTTGTGGGCGACCGGAATCCGATGTAACCGCACAATTCTCCCTCATGCAGCGCCACGAGCTGTGTGCCTGGCGGACAATGCAGAAGATACTGATCTCTTGAGGTCCACTCCAATGGGGCAGGGGCCGTATTGCGATCCCATACCAGTTCGTCGAGTTCCATGAGTGCAGCAGCATCCTTCATCTCGGAGAACCGGATGGTCAATGTCTCTTGACGGGTCTTCATCGCCATCCCTCACTTTGATAACCATTCTCTCTATTATATCAGACCGGTTTGCTTCTTGCAGACGAGGTTCACGGGTTAGGAATTATTGTTCATGAATAGAGGTGTAAATATCCACGACACAGCCGGTGTCGCCCTCTCCGGCCAATCGTTTGAAATCCGCACCCGCAATACGAACGCCGCCTGCGCGGTATCGGTTCCGGATAGCATCCACTGCCACATCCTGCCCGTTAATCGTGATACGGGTCTGCTCGGCGCGAACCACGTGATAAATGAACGTTACCGCTATCCCCGCATAGTTGAATTGGAACTCCAGGCCATCCAGCGTCTTCGGCAGGACCGGATCAATCACCAGGTCTCCTCCCGCTTCGCGAATGCCAAGCGCATTGGAGATCAGCTGGTTCATGTAGATCCCCGGACCGCTGGAATAAATCCGCCAGCCGCCTTTGACAGGCACGCGTCCGCTGCGCAGCGCATCAAACGATTCCTGCGCTTCATAACGCGTGTTGAACTTCCCGTCCGAGCTGCTGAAATACGCATTGCTCTGACGCAGTTCCGCATTCGGCACAACCTCGGTAATGCCGATCGGGTTGATGCGCTCCAGCCCGCTCCAAACCTCGCTGTTCTTGCCGAGCTTTGCCATCGCCTCCACATAACGGATGTGCGCATGCACATATTGAAGGCCAACCTCCCGGCCAAAATTCGCCGCCTGCTCCGCCCGCTTAAAGTGCGTACTGACGCCGCCGGCATATACGGCCGGGCGGTTCATCAATCTCACGCCGTCCGGACAGAACAGCTGCTCACGGATAATTTCATAATGGCTTGCTGCCTGCTCCGGCGTCAGCAGCTCGCTGATCATGCTGCGCGTCATCGGAAGCAGCCGGTACTGGATTCCCGTTTCCTCATCGGACGGATGCAGCAGGAATCTGCTTTGCTCCTTGCTCTCCATATAGACAAAGCCCGGAATGACTTCGGAGTTCAAGATATACGTATTGAAATCCCGCTGAATTCCTTCCGCGAGTTCCCCCATGGCATCGGACATCACTTGGTCCACACCCTCCATAACGCGGGAGAACTGGTTCAAGGTCTGATAGGTCAATGCCACCGTCCAGCTGCTGACCATGAACTGCTTCAGCTGCGCGTTAGCCGGCTGAAGCGTATCGTCCCAATCCCCGTCTCCATATGAAGACAGATAGGTGTCATGCAGGAAATGATTTTGGATATAGGCCATTTGCTTCTTCACATGCTCAAGCACGGTATACGTCTGCTCCGTAAAATCAAAGCTGTGTTTTCTTGTGTAAGGAACAACCGACTCCAATATGCTGTAATCATGCGTAACGGCCAAGTAATCGCCCAGCACCTTAAGCGGCCATACGATAATATCGCCGTGGCTCTCTTCCTGCTGAATATGAGCATATTGATCAAACATGAACCATTGCGGCCAATTTCCGTCATCCTCATACTGGTGGGAATACACTTCAAGCAGGATCTCGCGTACCTGCTCGTATTTATGCGTAGCCATGAAATATTCGACAGGCCCTTGGCATACATCGCGCGTTCCCCACGCTGCGCCGCCGTATTGTTCCAGGCCGTGCGGTACCGAATAGTGAACGAGCATGTTATGCGTATACCACCAGGCCAGCGCATTTACCTTGAACAAGCCGTCTTCCTGCCCATTCTGCCGGCTCAGATGAAACCCGTTCATGACGGACGCATAGAATGAGCGGTAGCTTGCAATCTCTTCATCGGCTTCCCGCGCCACTAGCGGAGCGCTCGCTGCATCAAGGCTGCCTTGTACCGTCATGGTCCATTCCGTACTCTCGCCAAGCTCAAGTACCGTTAGGGAGGCACTGCCGGGCGCGATATGGCTTGCCAGACAAGTTTCGTCCTTAACCTGCATATCGGCTCCCGTCACGCCAAGACGATAATGCAGTTCCTTGTACACGGAAGCGCTGAGCGATGCCGAATCGGCACGGAAAGTCAGAATGCCGTCTTCCTGAACCATTTGATACGGCACTTCATATTCATTGACATCCATCGTGATCTGCATGGTGACCAGATAACGATAAGCCCTCCCGCTCTCGGAACGGACTTGAAGCGTAACCTCCGGAGCCGCGGCAGACGTGAAATTGGTGATGATCAGCATGTCGCTTTCGGTCTTATAATACCACCGTACATAGTTAAAGCCGATCTCGAACACGGACGGCATCGTCAACAGGCGGTACTCTCCGTCCATCTCGACATAAATCCGCTGTCCGGATGTCTTAGGCACGTTCAGTGCGTTTCGCGCATGACTCATCATTTTGTTAAAGTTCGTGTTCCCCGTCACCAGCTGGGAATTAAACACGCCGTACATGTAAGAGGTTGTCGTGATGACAGGACTGCCCAGCTTTACATTGTTGCCGCTCATCAAGATATGGCCGTGCGGACGCTCTACGCGGAGCTCCTTCTCCTTCATGACGATATGCTCATAAGTATCCGTGAAGAACGAGAGCAGTTCTTCCCCGTCACGCTCCTCTTGGCGGCGTACAGGGTACAAAGCGTTCAGCTCGTCTTCCGTCAGCGGCAATGTGCGCAAAGGTTCCCCGAAGCGCTCGGATCGCTCGATCCGGGGCAGCGAATTGCCCGTCTCCGTCAAGCGGCGCGCTTCAGCCTGCTGCCACGCAGCCTGCAGCTCATCCTGGAATTCAAGCGTTGTGACCGCATCCGGATGATTCTCCTTAAACAAGCCGTAAAATACGAACCGTGCCGTGCCATTCAGCGTTACGCGAGGGGACTGCAGGGCGGTATAGGCAAACTCATATTGATAGACCTCATTCGGCAGGCTCTCCTTGGATAAAGCCTCAGCCCGGTTCGTCTCTTTATAAGAAAGACCAAAGAACTGAAAGCCATCCGTTGCATACCCGACGGCAGAAGTCAGCGCTCCTTGTTGAAGATAAGGGAATACGCCTCCCTGCGGCTGATTTTGACGGGAGCATACGACATACCCCAGATCTTCCTTCTCGAACACAGCATGGTCGATGTATTGGGACAGATAGGCTTCATTGTTTCGAACGGCGCCCGGATGGGCGATGCCGATATCCTGCCCATACACGACGTCGGCTTGAATTCCTTTCCCCTGGAGCTCGACGTCCCAGAACCATGCGCCGGTATCCGTTGGGGTAAACAGAACCTTATAATCCACTCCCTTGACGCTGCCTTCCCATATCACCCGGTTATCCGCATGAGTGACCGCGCTGTTAGAGTGTACCCCGAGCATAGGAACGGCCTCGATGCCGCTTTCGGTATGGATTCTCAGAAACAAATTGTTGAGGGCGCCATCAATCGAATTGGAGAGCAGCTGATTGATCATCGTCGTACCGTAAGTGGCTTGATAAAGATCACCGCTAGGCAAAAAGGAAAACGTCAATTCTCCCGCCTGGAGTACAACTTTTGCATCGTTCATTACATGATTGGCTGTCACAAGTTTCACTTCCTATTCTGCGTAAATGATGTGAGTCGTGTTATTTCCGAAGCCGAAAACGTCTGGTCTCCGTGTCCCGGCTGTTCTTTCCGACCATGATGTCGAACTCGCCCGCATCGCTGGTGAAAGACAAATCCGAGTGATGATAGCGAAGCTGTTCTTCGGTCAGCGTAAACGTGATTTCCTGGCGTTCGCCCGGCTGCAGCAGCACCTTGCGGAAAGCCTTCAGCTCCCTGACAGGTCTAACGACCTCACCGGATCGGTCTCGGACGTACAGCTGAACGACTTCTTCACCAGCCCTGTCGCCGGCATTCGTTACCGAAACCGTGATTTCAAGCGGGTGATCCGGGGACATTTCTTCCGCCGACAGGCTCATGCTCCCATAGAGAAAATCCGTATAACTGAGGCCGAATCCAAACGGAAGCAGCGGCTCATTCGGAATGTCCAAATATTGCGATACATAGCGTTCCTGCGCATCCGGCGCATCCTTTGGCCGCCCGGTATTATAATGGTTGTAGTATACAGGCACCTGTCCGACGGAGTAAGGGAACGACATGCTCAGACGTCCGGAAGGGTTCTGCTCCCCCATAAGCAGTGCAGCTACGGCCGCTCCGCCTTCACTTCCCGGGAACCAGGCTTCCAGTACGGCATCGACCTCATCCAGCACGCCGTGCAGATCCAGCGGGCGCCCGTTGAACAATACGGCAACCATCGGCTTCTCCAGCGTTTTCAAATGCCGGATCAGCTCGAGCTGCGGCTGCGGCAGGGTTATAAACGCACGGCTGCCGGCTTCTCCGCTCATCTCGGAATCCTCGCCCAGCGCCAGCACGATCACGTCGGATGCCTTCGCAGCCTTCATCGCCTCATCCAGCTGCTGTCCGGTCATAGCGCTCACGCTGCAGCCCTCGGCTACCGTCAGCGCGCCGGAAGGCAGCTTGGCGTGCAGTCCCTGTTCCAGGGTTACCGCATCTTCCTTGGAGCCTGTCCATGACCATGGCCCAAGAATATCACCGCTGGTGGCGAACGGACCGATCAATGCCACATGCTGCTCACCGCGCAGCGGCAGTAGCGAGTTGTTTTTCAGAAGAACGCAGGATTTCGCCGCGGCCACCCGGGCCGCCTGGCGGTGTTCTTCGCAGAACACAATCTCCCGCTCCGCCTGTGGATCGGCTCCCCGCACAGGGCGGTCGAACAGTCCAAGGCGCTTTTTCAATGACAGAATACGCAGCACCGCTTCATCGATCAGGCTCTCGTCTACCCGGCCTTCTCGTACCATGTCCGGTAAATGATGAACGTAGCTGGACGTCATCATCTCGATGTCCACGCCCGCTTCGATGGCTCTTAACGCTGCCTCTGCCTCGTCCTCCGCTACCCCGTGAGGGATCAGTTCTTTGACCGCTCCCCAATCGGAGATCAGCACGCCGTCAAAGCCCCATTCGCGGCGCAGCAAATCGCGCATCAGCCGTTTATTGCCCGTAGCCGGTATGCCATCCACGGTATTAAAGGCGGTCATGACCATCTCGACACCCTCATCCAGCGCAGCCTTGTATGCAGGCAAGTAATATTCCCGCAGCTGACGCTCGGACATGTCCACCGTATTGTAATCGCGGCCGCCTTCGCCTGCTCCATACGCGGCAAAGTGCTTCACGCAAGCGGCCAGCCGGCTGAGATCCCCGCTCAGGTCATCCCCTTGGAAACCTCTGACAAAGGCTCTGGCAAATTCACTGTTTAAATAAGGATCTTCACCGGTCGACTCCATCACCCGTCCCCAGCGGGGATCGCGCACCAGGTCCACCATCGGTGCAAAAGTCACATGCAGGCCGGATACCGCGGCTTCGCGCGCAGCGATTTCCGCACTCCGCTCCGCGAGGCTAGGGTCCCACGAGCTCCCCATGGCGAGCGGCACCGGGAAGATTGTTTTAAAGCCGTGAACGATATCGGCCATCATCAGCAGTGGAATTTTCAATCGATTTTTACGCAAATGTGCCTCTTGGACGGCTATCACTTCCTCCGCACCCGCCAAACCCAGCACGGAGCCGGCATTACTTACGATGTCATCGGTGATGCCAAGCGATTCCATCGGTCCTGTAATCTGCCCCGATTCTTGAGCACCTTCGAAAAAAGGGACGGCCAGTTGTATAAGCTGCGCAATTTTTTCCTCCAGCGTCATCTGCTCTACCAGAGAAAGTAGTTGTTGATCTGCCATTTCCCATCCTCCTTTGTCATTGCCATTCACTTTATCGTTAATTCGAAACGTTTTGATTTTCTGAAATCAATCATTATTTGTTATATAATCATATATTCCATAAAGGTTTTTTGCTTACTAATCAACCATTTAAAAAACGATGAAATCAGCGCTAATTCGTGCATCTAATCGAAACGTTTCAATAGATGCGGACAAAAAATTCAGGGCAGGGGCAGCCAATCCAGCACACGCTGAATTTTGCGATCCCAATATCCCCATTCATGACCACCGGGTTCTTCCTCATAGGTGATGTGAAGCCCCAGGCTGTCCGCATATCGTCTAAAGGTTTGGTTATCGTTATACAAAAAATCTTCTGTCCCGCAGCACTGGTACAACGTCGGTTTATCCCCTGTATATGCCGCGAATTCCGTGGCCAAAAACAACAAATCGTCCCGGCTCCCCCGTAAACCGTCGATATGGCCGAAGAGGGTTCGAATTTCTTGCTCCTGAAAGCCCGGTCCTGCAGCACGACTGGCGAGATCCAGCCCACCCGATAGGCTTGCGCCTGCCGCATAACGATCCGGATAACTCATGGCCAGCTTGAACGCTCCGTAACCCCCCATCGAAATTCCGGCGACAAAGGTATCTTCCCTTCGTCCGGACACCGGAAAAAAGGATAGAACGAGCTGTGGAAGCTCCTCGCTCAGGAAGGTAAAGTAAGGCAAGCCGTTTGCCATGTCCATATAATAGCTTCGTCCGACTCCCGGCATCACGAGCGCGATGCCTTTATTCTCGGCGTATCGTTCGATGGACGACCTGCGCATCCATTCGGTCTGATCCGCTCCTCGGCCGTGAAGCAAATAAAGCACCGGCAGTTTCGAAGAAGAACCGTACGGCATCAAAGCGGCTTGCGGTAGAAAAACCTCGATGCCTGTAGACAGTTTCAGTGTTTCGGAATAAAAATTACACGTGATCCATGCCAAGTTCCTCATCTCCAATCCGGTCCGTTAATTCTCTACTTTGCTCTTTCCTGCAGATGCCCGTTCCATCATCTCGGTCGTCAGCATATAAGACTGCTTCACGGATTCACCGCCCAATATTTGAAACAGCAAATGGGCTGCAAGCGATCCCGCCTCGCTCTTAGGCTGCTTGATGGTGGTTAGCGGCGGATTCACGTATTCGGCTAATTGAATATCGTCATATCCGATGACGGATACATCATCAGGCACCGATATGCCGCTCTCCTCAAAAGCCTTCAATCCTCCGATGGCCATCTCGTCGTTGCCGTAGAACACCGCCGACGGGAGCGACCCCTGCATAATCATCATCTTGGTCGCATTGTAACCGCCCTCGCGCACGAAGTTTCCGCTGAGACGCCATTTCGACTGTTCCTCCAGCCCTGCCTCGGCAAGTGCCCGTAAATATCCCTGATAACGCAAATGGTTATCGTACGAATCCGGCGAGCCGCTGATGTATGCCACATGCCGATGGCCGTTCTCAAGCAGATAACGGGTGGCCGTGTATCCTCCTTGTTCCCCATCGACCAGCACATTGACCAGGTATTCGCTGCACAATGGACGATCCATCACGACAATCGGAAATTGGGGACCCGAGGTCTCGATCAGAACTTCATCCCGGATATTAGGTGCAAGTATGATGGCACCGTCCGCCCTTTTCTCTCTCAGAAATTTAACCGCCGTTGAATCTCTGCCACCCATCGAACTGCAGGCGATCAGATCATATCCGTTGGTTAAAGCGACTTCCTGTACGCTTCGGATCAGCTCAGAATAATAAGGCCCGGATAGATCCGTCAGAATAAGAGCGATTGTCTTGGTGCGGCTCCGCTTCAAATCCATGGCAAATCCGTTCTTCCGATAATTCAACTGCCTTGCTGCATCGAGCACCTTTGATCTTGTCTTGGAACTCACTCTGCTGTCGCCGCTTAACGCGTATGAAGCCGTTGACAAGGCGACTCCAGCGAGCTTTGCCACATCCTTTATCGTTGCCATTTCCTTTCGCCCCTTCTACTACTTATAAAACTCTATCTATTTTATTTCATGCCAGAGATCGTATATCCTTCAATAATATGTTTTTGGAAGAAAGAAAATACGATGATAATCGGAACAACCATAAATGCAGCGCCTGCCATCTGGAGGCCGAAATCAGATCCGTGCTGCCCTTTCAGAAGCTGCAGACCCACCGAAAGCGTATAAAGCTTTTGATCGTTTGCCATAATGAGAGGCCACAGGAAGCTGTTCCAGGCGCCAATGAACGCCAAGATTCCCTGTACAGCAAACACGGGTTTCGTGATCGGAACGATCAGTTGGAAGAAGATCCGCAGTTCCCCTGCTCCATCAAGCCTCGATGCTTCAATCAGATCCGTTGGGATGGTGGACATAAACTGTCGGAATAGAAAAATACCGAAAGCCCCGACCAAGCCAGGCAGCACAATGCCTGCCATCGTGTTGGTCAAGCCCATTGCATTGATCAGCAGATATACAGGGATCATGGTAACTTGCCCCGGAATCATCATCGTTGCCAGCACCAGATAGAAAAGCTTCTTATTGCCGGGGAACTCGTATTTAGCGAATGCATATCCTGCAAGCGCATTGAGGAACAGACCGACAAAAGACCAGAACACAATGATAAGCGTATTTTTCAGGTATACGATAAAGTCCAGCTTCGTAAATAAATCCACATAATTTTCAATCGTAAATTCTTTCGGTAATAACGTCGGCGGAACCGCCGTAAATTCATTTTCCGGCTTGAATGAGGACGTGATCATCCATATAAACGGAATCATCATCAGCAGTCCCCCTGCAATGAGCAGCACCGTCATGACTGTTTTCTCAATTCTTTTAGCTGCCATACCCTGAGCCTCCTTCAGTTACGATACGAAAACATTACCTTGAACCTGAACCTTAATATTCGACATCTTTCTTCTTGACTGCGAATTGTACGACCGTTACAGCGATAATGATGATGAAGAGCACAAACGATCCTGCAGCCGCATAACCAAAATTGCTCAGCTGGAAGCCATTGTTATAAATAAAGAGAGCCATCGACATCGTGGAATTAAGCGGTCCGCCCTTGGTCATAACCAGCGGCTCTTCGAAGAATTGAATCCAGCCGATCAGCGTCGTAATGGTGACAAAGAAAGTCGCAAAGCTAAGCAGCGGAACCGTGATATACAACAGTTTCTTCCACTTGCTCGCACCATCGATCTCCGCTGCTTCATAATAGGAGCGTGGAATGCCCTGCAGCGCAGCAAGGAAAATGATCATATTGAGTCCGATGGATTTCCATACGGCCAGCAGAATCAGCGATAGCTTGGCTAGTGCCGGATCTGTCAGCCACTGCTGAGCCGGAACCCCGAACCAGGACAATATATGGTTAAAGAGGCCATAGTGGCTGTTATACAAGTAACCCCAAACAACCGCGACCGCTACAATATTCGTAATGGAAGGCATATAATACACGACGCGGAATGTCTTAAACAACCATCCCGTGCCATAGTTAAGTAGCAATGCAGCGCCCATGGCAAGCATTACGACAAGCGGAACTCCGATAATAACATAGAACATGGTGTTAAACATGGATTTCAGAAAGACCGGATCTTTAAATACATTCATAAAATTATCGAAGCCAACGCCTTCAATGTTTGAATAATTAGCGAGACCAGCAAGGTCAATATCCGTGAAGCTGATGACAAGCGCAATGATGATCGGAATGATTGAAAACGTCAGAAGCAGGACCAGTGCGGGCGCAATAAACATATAAGGATACTTATATTGGTTAAAGCGCTTGATAAAGTTCTGCAATGTCATTCACCTCCTGCAAGTGTGGGTTTCCTCAATTAGAGAATAACGCTCTTTGGAAGCAGTCAGGCTTGTTTCATCCTTCGGAGAAACAAGCCGGGCTGCGTTAAGACGCACTCTTTATTTTTTGTTTAGAATTTCAGTAGCTTTCTGATTCAACAGATCCATTTCTGCTTTGATGTCAGCTCCGCCAAAGGTAATTTTCTCAAATGCCGCAATGGCTTCTTGGGAGATAGCATCCCACTCCTTAATGAACGGAACAGGCTTAGCGCTTTCGAGCTGTTTTCCGAAGGTAGCAAAAATCGGATCTTCAAAGCGTTGGTCTTCCCATGCACTCTTAACAGCAGGCAGGTTTTTGGCCACATCATAGTTGGTCAGCTGCGATTCTTTTTCACTCATGAAGGATATGAATTTAACGGCTTCATCTGCATTTTCGGTTGTGTTGAATACCGACATGTTCGCTCCGCCGAGGAACGATGCATTGTTTTCTTTAGCTGGAAGTGTCGTCGTAGCCCATTTGCCTTCAATCTCAGGCGCTTTGTCTTTAACGCCCTGAATCATCCAAGGACCGCTGATAAACATCGGGAATTGCCCGTCTTTAAATGCGGCAAACAGATCCAAATCGCTGGCAAGCGGCGTCATACCCGTATCGTAGAAGCTCTTCAGGTATTCCATGGCTCCCATGAATTCCGGCTCGTTAAAATGCGGGGTCCGGTTCTCATCGATCATATCGCTTCCATTCTGCCAAGCAAACATGGACAGATAGTTCATGTCTTTAGCATCAACGGTAATAGCGTAATTGCCGTCTCCTCTAGCTGCCAGTTTCTTGCCGGCATCCTTCATTTCATCCCAAGTCTTAGGACCTTCCGGATAGCCTACTTCAGCCAAAATGTCCGTACGGTAGAACAGTACGCGCGTTTCCACATACCATGGGATGCTGACAACCTTGTCATCATAACTCATGGTTTGCACAGCACCGTCAAAATAATTTTCCTGCTTCAAGTTTGGATACTGTTCAAGATACGGCGTCAGATCGAGCAAAGCTCCAGCCTGAGCAAATTCTGGAATCCAGGTTGTTCCCATCTGCACGACGTCCGGGCCGCTTTTGGATGCAACCGCTGTAAGCAGCTTGTCATGGGCACTGCCCCAAGGAATCAATTGAACGCTTACCTTAACGCCTGGATTCTTCTCTTCATATTGCTTAATCAAGGTTTCGTCAGATGTGTCACCCATCAGCCAAACTTTTAGTTCCTTCTTGCCTCCGCCGCCTTCGCTACCTCCGTCTGCTTTCTCAGACCCGCCCGAGCATCCGGCTAATACGACGGAGAACACCAGCAATGCTGCCAACGTCCACAATATTGATTTTTTTCTCATTCTACATTCACCCCGTTTTTAATGTTTACCACCATGCGAAACGTAATACAAAACCGAATTGAAAGCACTTACTTCGAAACGTTTCGATTTTATTCGAAAAAATAAAGACGCCGGATAAAGGTTGTTTCTATAATCCTACTGTCTCTTCATTCCCCCTATAAAGCACCTTTCCATGGTCATCCTAGGGATAAACATGCTCTTGTGTATTCATAATAAAAAAATTGCTTGCTTGATATCTTCAAAAAACGCATTCTGTTTTGAAACGTTTCGACAAGTTCATTATAGCTCCCTCTGAGAGCGATTTCAATATCCTTTTTATTTTTTTTGTAAGGCGTTTCTTTGACAAGGGGTGTAAGGCTTGAACCGCGGACAAAAAAGCAGCAAGCTCCGAAGTAGGCCTGCTGCTTCATCCTATATCCTGGAATTATTTCAGCTTTTAAAAACTTGGGCTAGGCGTTAAGGTGACCTGCATTCTTGTCATGACCGTCATGATGCAGCGGGATGTGCTTACTAAGCCGGGCATGTACCGCAAATGACAGAAATGACAACACGGCAACACCTGCAGCCAACCATGCCACCGGCGTCAACCCGCCGCCGTCATACATCGTTCCCATCGCATATGGCCCAATCACCCGGCCCGCGGCACCCAAGCCGCCTGTCACGCCGATATAGAACGGAGCGGCTTGCCCTGCGCGATCCGAGATAAAAGCCGGGATCGCAGGCGAAATCAACATCTCGCCCAATGTGGCCAGCACCATTGCGAGGATCATGCCTGGATAACTGTGCACCGTCACGATGACAACATAAGCTGCCAGATAGAACAAAGCGCTTGCCGTCATCTGACTGCTCTCTGTACGGGCCGCCCAGCGCTTAATGGCATTCGTGACCGGCTGCGCGGCAAAAATCAAGATCCCGTTCAGCGTCCATAAATAACCGTATGCCGTCTTGGACATTCCCTCCGAGATGATAAATGGAGACACCCCTGTGTTCCAGATGGAATTACCAAACCACAGGAAGAGCGAACCCAATCCCATAAAGAGATAGATTCGGGTGTTCCCGAGCAATGCCCAAGCCCCGGGGCCCGCCGGCAGCGGACTCTTAGGCTGCGGATGATGGGCTTCTTGCGATACGCCCGTTCCCCCCAGCTTCGTCAAGTAGGACAGGAAGAAAATCGCAAATCCGAAGGACGTGACACCGTTTAAGATAAAACTTAAATGATAGGATATCTCCGCCAGGAAACCGCTCATGGCCGTTCCCAAGGCTACGCCGATATTATTGGCGACATAGATGACATTAAACAGTTCTCCCCGCCGATCGGCAAACCGGAAGCCGATAAATGCCTGAATGGCCGGCATCGATACCGCGTTACAGAATCCGATGAAACCCATCATCGCGATGAACAAACCCCAAAGTCCATTGATGAACGGAAGGGTGAACAACCCGAGGGCATTCAGCAGCAGCGAGCCCACAATGAGCTTTTTCACCCCGACCCGGTGATACAGAGCGCCGCCAAGGAGTTGACCGGCGATCCCCCCCATCGACTGAATCAGAATGACAAAGCCTGCATCCTTCATGCTGCGTCCCAGTTCATCGAATACATACATCGTTGTCAGCGGCCACATCAAGGACCCGCCTGCAGAGGCAACGAGACTTGCAACAAGAAAACCTTTTACTTCCTTAGGGTACTGCTCCAACCATTTCATGTTTATTATCTCCCAGCAGCCTCGTTAGCAGTATATTTACGCATATAACCTAAAATAGCCCCACAAAGTGGAGCCTACGCTCCGATGCTTATTCCAAATACTTTGCGGGGACCCCAAAAAACTTTATAAATTCTAATATGTTAAAAAAAAGCCCATGCGGGCTTTTTCTAATTCTTCTTGAATAAAGAGGCGAACGCCATCTTTTTGATGCTCCAATAATTCTGTAAGAATGAACATTGCTTGTCATTTCTTATCGCCCAAATCCTAGTATCGCTTGATAGATCCATTGTTAGCAAGCACACTCATTGACGCTTTACCATAACAGCGAATGCCGGGCCGCTGCTGCCATATCGGCCCTTCTCTAACGAATCTCGGGCGCTCACTCCATTTGCCGGCTGCAAGCAACGAGCCCCTTCTTTTAAACACATTCGGAAGAAGGGCAGCTCGTCGAGGTATATCAAGCATTAATGTCGCTTCACCTCTACCACCGTTGAGAAGAAGGTAGCGCCTTCGCCCATATCCGACAACCTGTCGGGCGTAAGGGTATTGGCGCGCTGCTTCCTGCCTTCCCCTTCCCACCACAAGCCTTGGCTGACCACGGTGCCAGGCAGCATTTTATCCGTCACCTTGGCCCGGACTTCGTAAGTACCGCGGTCGTTATACACCGTAACCATGTCGCCGTCCTCTACACCGCGTTCCTCTGCATCCTCCGGATGGATCTGCAAGGCAGGCTCCTTCTCCAGCTTCTGGTGCTTATCCACATTCGCAAAGGTCGAATTCAGGAAGTTGTGGTTCGGCGGCGAAATGAACATGAGCGGGTATTTGTGCCCGCGACCGCGCCTTACGCCGTCATATCCTTCCTTCAAAGGCACGTAGGTTGGAAGAGGCGGAAGACCTGCTTGCTCCAACTGCGCGGAGTAAA
The DNA here is from genome assembly GCF_002803325.1 of Paenibacillus sp. GM2FR. NCBI lineage: Bacteria > Bacillati > Bacillota > Bacilli > Caryophanales > Paenibacillaceae > Paenibacillus > Paenibacillus sp. GM2FR. The sequence continues at coordinate 196,767 of NZ_MKZM01000011.1, forward strand.
GCTCAATCCGGCCCGATGGCGTCGGCAAACGATCCAGATATGCTTCAAGCGGTGTCATGTCAAGCTTCACATGGCGGTGTTCCTTTAGCTTGTCCAGCGTGACGCCGTTCAGATAAGGGTTGTCCGGGAAGTCGAGCGCTCTTGCCATCATCTCCTCTTCCGTCTCGCGGAAGGCAGTGTCGGTGAAACCCATGGCCCGGCCCAGCAAGGAGAACAGCTCCACGTTGCTCTTGCTCTCCCCGAGCGCCGGAATGACCGGCTCCTGCAGCTGGATGTACTGATGCCAGTAAGAAGCGAACAGATCCGTATTCTCAAATGAGGAGGTTGCCGGAAGCACGATATCCGCATACTTGGCTGTATCCGTCATGAACAGATCATGTACGACGGTAAACAGATCCTCCCTTGCAAACCCTTCGCGTACCCGCCCGGTGTCAGGAGCGACCACCAGCGGATTGCTGCAATAGACAAAAACCGACTTAATCGGCTGTTCGGTCATGGCAAGCGCCTCGCCGATCCGGTTCATGTTAATGGTCCGGGCATTCGGATTCGGCCGGAGATCCGGACGCTCCAATGCATCGCTATCCATGCTGTTGTAGCCGCCATTCGACTTGGCAGCCCCTCCGCCCCGCTTCAGCCATTGTCCGGTCAACGCGGGAAGCGCAGCGATGCTGCGCACCGTCAAGCCGCCATTGTCGTGATGCTGAAGACCGTTACCGATATGAATATAGGAAGTATCCGCCCGACCGTACAGTTCGGCCAGCTTCTCGATATCCCCTGCTGGGATGCCGGTAATGGAGGATACATGCTCCGGCGTATAGTCTTTGACATGCTCACGCAAGGCTTCATGCCCGTGCGTATACTGCCGGAGGAACTCCTCGTTCACCATCCCGTCACGGAACATGATGTGCATGAGACCGACGGCAAGTGCCGCATCCGTGCCCGGAAACAGCGGAATGAACCAATCCGCCCATTGCCCCGTTTGGTTCTTATGAACATCGATCACAACGACCTTGGCACCGGCCTTGCGCGCTTTCTCCGCCAGCACGACCTGGTGCATATTGGTGCTGACGATGTTGCCGCCCCAGACGATGATGACATCGGCATGAACGGTATCCTCCGGGACGGTTCCTCCATTAAACCCCATGACGGATTTCCAACCCTCATTGCCTGCGGAATTGCAGATCGACTGCTTCAGGCGGCTGGCGCCCAGCCTGTTGAAGAATCTCCGATCCATGCCGTCCACGCTCAATATCCCCATGTTGCCGTAGAAGCTGTAAGGCAGGATGCTCTCAGAGCCATGCTCCTCGATCAGCTTCTTGTAGCGCCCGGTAATCTCTTGAATCGCTTCATCCCAGCTGATTCGCTCGAAAGCCCCCTCGCCCTTGGGCCCTACCCTCCGCAGCGGATAAAGCACGCGCTCCGGATGATACACCCGATGTGCCATATTGCGGACTTTATTACAGATGGCTCCCTGCGTAATCGGATGATCCGGATTGCCGGTAACCTTCACGATTTTTCCGTTCTCTTTATGCAGCAGCAGGCCGCAAGTATCGGGACAATCCAACGGACATACCGCCGGAAACACGCCATTTTCCTGATGTATCATCGCTTGAGTCATTTCGTTCATTCCCCCTTGTACACGCTGAATCATATCCCCTTATCTTAAAAGAAAATCAGGGCTCCAGTAAAGTCTTACATTTTTTTCTGCAGCGGGTGATTCACTCTACTTCACTCCGGGTATATTCCTATCAAGAGCAACGAAGAGGAACCCAGACCCTTTCTCTTCCTTGCCGAATCATGGACCACTCCCAAAAAATTCGCCATGCCAATGTCTCCTCCCCCGAGACCGGCATGGCGAATTTGTTTGAATTGGCGTTCTATCGCATCACATTCGAGCTACCTGCAACTTACATATCATAGAAAGTCATGATTTCTGTAGCAAACCTGCAAAAAACAAAGCCTGTCAAAGCCACATAATTATGTAAGCGCTTATCTGTCATTTTTTATAAATAATTCTGCTTAATTTTTCGTTGGAGGGTGTTTTACAAAAGATTTGAGCAGGCGTAATATACTATTCAGCTTCGATATCATTCTTCATATTCACATGATATTCGCTTAATTTCCAATTTGGAAAGCGGGGGAACCACACGTATGGATGGATACCTATAGGATCTGTCAACCATACTATGGGGTGAATCCTGATGCAGCGCGAACGTACGCCGCGACTATTATCAGGTAGGGCGACTCTCACCGCCCGAATCCGACAGCTAACCTCGTCAGCGTTGATTGGGAGGGTTGTGAACTTGTGATCAAACACAGGGTTCTAACCTGTGTTTTTTGTTTGCCAAAATCCAGCATAGGAATGGTGACCGTTCGTATGTCCAGCCTATGAAACACACCGATTGAAGTCCATTCAGTCAGCTTCCATCATGAACGTAATCTTAATCGGCGGTGAAAAACCATGTTATCTTCAATCAAGCGATTCCTCATTGGAAGACCGCTTAAATCAACGGAATTGGGCGAGCAAAAGCTGAACAAAACCAAAGCGCTGGCCATCCTTTCATCCGACGCCTTGTCGTCCGTGGCTTATGGACCTGAACAAATTCTGATCGTCTTGATGACCGTTGGCGCAGCTGCCTATTGGTATTCCATACCGATTGCCGTCGGGGTCCTGGTCTTATTGCTGGCACTTATCCTATCGTACAGACAGATTATTTTCTCATATCCGCATGGCGGCGGAGCCTACGTGGTTTCCAAACGAAATTTAGGCATGTATCCGGGACTGGTTGCCGGCGGCTCCCTGCTGGTCGACTATATCCTGACGGTTGCGGTCAGCGTATCGGCGGGGACGGACGCGATCACGTCGGCTTTTCCGGAATTGCACGCCTATAATCTGCCCATCTCCATCGTGTTCGTTCTGTGTTTGACCGTACTCAATTTAAGAGGGGTTACGGAGTCGGCCTCCATATTGGCCTATCCGGTTTACTTGTTTGTACTCGCGTTGTTTATCCTGATTGGCGTCGGAGTATTCAACATTGCTACAGGCCATGCATCTCCGGATCTGCATACGCCGATCGGCACGCCTGTCGCCGGGCTAAGCTTATTCCTGCTCCTGCGGGCATTCGCCTCGGGCAGCTCTGCCCTGACCGGCGTTGAGGCCATTTCCAACGCCATCCCGAATTTCAAAGATCCTGCTCCGAATAATGCGGCCAAAACCTTGGTGGCGATGGGATCCTTGCTGGCCCTGTTATTTTCGGGCATCGTATTCCTGGCCTATTACTATGGGGTTAGCCCCAGCGAGCAAGTCACTGTCGTTTCCCAGATTGCCGAGCATACCTTCGGACGAAACTTTCTGTATTACTTCATCCAAGGAACAACGGCCCTCATTCTGATTCTGGCCGCCAACACGGGATATTCCGCTTTCCCGCTGCTTGCCGTAAATCTGGCGAAGGATAAATTCATTCCCCGAATGTTCACCGTCCGGGGAGACCGTCTGGGATATTCAAACGGAATCATCATACTGGGTTTTCTCTCGATTCTGTTGCTGCTCGCTTTCGAAGGCAAAACCGAGCATCTGATTCCGCTGTATGCCGTCGGCGTGTTTATCCCTTTTACCCTCTCCCAAACGGGGATGATGGTGAAGTGGATTCGGGAAAAGCCCGAAGGATGGATTGTCAAACTGATCATAAATACCACCGGCGCATGCATCAGCTTTATCGTGACGATGATTTTCTTTTTCACGAAATTCGCCCAAGTGTGGACCGTCTTGATTTTCCTGCCGCTGATCATTTGGATCTTCACCCGAATCCATAAACATTACGAGGCCGTAGCAGACCAGCTGCGAATTACGACCTGTGAGCCTGTTAAGCCGATTGAGGGAAATGTTATTATTCTGCCTGTGGCGGGAATCACCCATGTGGTGGAGAACTCGCTGAATTATGCCAAATCGCTGGGAGCAGGCCAAATTATCGCGGTGTACGTGCCGTTCGAACGGGAGGACGAGGCGGCCTTCCAGGAAAAATGGAAGAAATGGCAGCCGGACATCCGGCTGGTGACCCTGCATTCGCCTTATCGGAGCATCATTCAGCCGCTGACCAAATTCATCGATACCGTGCAGCGGAAGGCTAGCGAATCCGACTACCAGGTTACCGTTGTCATCCCGCAGTTCATCCCCAAGAAGGGCTGGCATAACTTCCTGCACAATCAGTCCAGCTTGCTCATTCGCGCACATTTACTCTATCGGAGAGATGTGATTATCACCACGGTACCTTACCATTTAAAAAAATAGCGGGTTTATTCCTTCTGCGACTTATACAAGGAATCCACTCGCCAACAACGTTAAAAAAGCTGCGATCATCCGATCCCTATCCTTAAGGGTGCGTGACGATCTCAGCTTTTTTCCTCCACCTTGGCTTACCAGGCTTCGGTATTACGAAACATTCTGCGCGGAGTGAACCTGTTGAGCAGTACCGGTAGCCGGCGCAGACGGCAGCGCCTTATCTTGTTCGCCGCGAGGGATGACCTCAGCTTTATCATCCTTCTTCAAATACACGGACCCGTAGGCAGCTCCCACAAACAGCGCACCTCCGACAAAATTGCCCAGCCAAACCGGAATGAAGTTTACCAGATAATCACCCCAGCTGTAATATCCCTCAAATATCGCTGCCGGAATGAGGAACATGTTGGCCACCACGTGCTGAAAGCCGATGGCTACAAACGCCATCGTTGGAAACCAGATTCCGAGAATTTTGCCGCTCATCTGGTCGGATCCGTAGGACAGCCACACGGCGAGCGCTACGAGCCAGTTACAACCGATGCCCGACAAGAATGCTTGCAGGAAGCTGTCGTCGAGCTTATGACCCGCCATATCCACCAGCTTCTCCAAATAAACGCCGCTGCCCGTCAGACCGGTCACATGGCCGAAGAAATAAGCGACGAACAGTGCCCCTGCCATATTGCTTATCGTGACAAGAGCTAAATTCCGCATCATGTCCTTCGTGGAAATCCGCTTCTTGAATCTGGCCAGGGACACGGCCATCATGTTGCCCGTCAGCAGCTCTCCGCCCGCTAGCAATACAAGAATCAGTCCGACAGGGAATATCGCCGCGCCTATAAAACCGGCAATGCCTCCCCAAGCCTCAGACGCTCCGGCAATCACGCGAATATCCAGCAAAAAGCCGAGCGCGATAAAAGCCCCCGCCAAAAATCCTAATATCATAACGTTCATGACGGAGTTATGCGCTTTTTTCACCCCGTTCTCCACGGTGATCTCCGCAATGCGATCAGGTTTGTAATAGGCCATGGCCGCTCCCCCATTTCTCCCGCATTCCGTCCTGAAATCTCTCGAATGCAGCGTCTGATGTTTCTGTTACAGTTACAGTTACAGTTACAGTTACAGTTACAGTTACAGTTACAGTTACAGTTACAGTTACAGTTACAGTTACAGTTACAGTTACAGTTACAGTTACCCATATTGTACCGCAGCCTCCAAAACAAGAACGTGAATTATATCACGAACGTATGCATCAGGAGTGGACATCCTTGTGTCCTGGCTCCTCTTGATCATCTTTGAGTGTACTGTGGTCATTTAACTTCATATGGATAATATAATCACAGTACCTTGTCCAAGGGTGAATCTTGGGGTCCTCTAGAGGACCCCGATCATTCGTCCGATCCGAGCGAGCGGTACATGTAAAATAGCGGTGTCGGAGATGATCCCGACACCGCTTGGTTTATTGCTTATACCAACCACCATGCTCAAAACCTGCAAGCCTTCGCCTGTTTACCACCATTACATTCTAACCTGCAAGCCTATGCCTTGGCGGCAGTCTCTACGGTTACAGGCGTTTCCTTTTCCTGAACCGGAACGTTCGAGATCGGAAGTTTCATGCTAATGAAGGACGACAGCAGGAAGAGCGCACCTGCCGTGAAATACACGACCACAATGGAGGTTGTCGACATATACCATCCTGTAAACCCGGAGCCGATGAGCAGCATGCCGGTAAAAACCGGCGTCATCACGCCGTTCAGCCGGCCGATAAATTTCTCTTCCACCTGCTGCATCATCACGGCCATCAATACCGTCTGCGCCATCGCCATCAGCACCCCGGTTACGAAACGCATCGTGCCGGTCAGGATCGGCCACTGGGACAGCACCTCGACAAAGGTTGAGAGTCCAAGGAAGGCAAGGCCGGCGAACAGCAAGTAGGAGCCTTTCACTCTCCCTGCAATCACGGCGGCCAGCACGCCGCCAATCAACATGCCCAGACCCTCTAACGCGGTGAACCACTGAACGCTGGACATTGCCAGCTGTAGACGCTCCGTGATGACAAAGATATCGAGCGGCTGAACAAGTCCGCTGCCGAGCGCCATTAAAACGTAAACCACCAGCAGCACCTTCAGCAGCCGACTGGAGCCGATGTAAGTGAAGCCTGCCTTCATGTCCTTCATAAAAGAACCGGTCGATTCCGAATTCTTAGCGGGTTCATCCACACTGGAAGGGAGAAACGCCAGCACGATCGCCGAAGCTCCGAATAGAACCAACAAGCTGATTAACGAGGCCTGCAATCCAAAAGCTTGATAGATCGTCGTGCCGACCATCGGTCCCAAAATGATGAACAGCGACATCGAGGTCTGGGACAAAGCCGTGGCCGCGGGCACATGCTCATCCGGCAAGCAGCGCTTGATGATCTTCATGGACGAAGGCTGCGAGAATTGGGATACAACGGCCGAGACCAGGGTCACCGTAAACACGGCCTGCCAATATCCTGCATACACAACAAACAGGATAAGCAGTATGGATAAAAAGCTTAGAATGTCTCCCCAAATCATCGTTCGCTTGGGACGCCAGCGGTCTGCCAGCACGCCGCCAATCATGGAGATCACAAAAATGGGCGCGTATTCAATTACGGTAAGCAGCGATACGGCGACCGGGTCATGGTTGCTCTTCTCCATAATGAAGAACAAAAGCGCCATGTTGCGGATCCAGATCCCGATATTTTGCATAAAATCCGAAACCATCAGCAGCACGAACGCGCGGTTGCCAAACAAATGCCTCATAGTTCATCCCCCTACTAAAACCGACCATTCGGTTTAATTATATATATGAAAACGCCAGCTCCCGCTTGTAAACCAAGAGAAGCGTTTCCGATAAATCTTCCTATCGTTCACTACGCTAAGAGCCTTGACCTGATAACACACCGTTTAAAAAGTACGTCACTCCTTTACGGTATAGTAGCCTCGATTCCTCCTGAGAACGTTCAAAGTGCAACATCGACATCCCATCGAGCAGCGATGCGAATATGATGGATATTTCCTCTACATCCTCTGCCGGTATTCGCCCTTCGCTTACTCCTTCAGCAAAAATTTCGCGGTAAAGCGTGCGCGGACCTTGCAGGATGGCCAGCATCTCGCCCACAATCGTCTTATTCTCCGGCTGATTGATATAGAATTCCTCCGCAATCTTGGTCAGCGGATTCTGGAAGTCATCGACCATATGATCGGCAATGCCGTACAGCTTCTCCTCGAAGCTGGCGTAACGGGCTTTTTTATCGTTCCAGGCTTCCATCCATTCCTGATTCTGCTTAGCCAGCAGCTTGACGAACAAATCTTCCTTGCTCTCAAAGTGATAGTAGATGCTTCCCTTGCTGGCACCCGTATACTTGACCAGTTCATCCATGGATGTTGCCGCATACCCGCGCTGGATGAACAGTTCCTTCGCTTTATCCAGAATCAAATCCCGCTTTCGCTGCGCTTTTTCTGAAGACATCGGTGTAAGCACTCCTTGTTTGGAAATAATAGTCCGCCATCACAAACGGAAACCTGATTCCCTTACTAAAAATGAATCCAAAGTTGATGAACGCTACTCACGATAAAAAACCGACTGTACGGTTTAATCATACTGAAAACATTCCCGCATGTAAAGCGACGCCTTGGCCATCACATAGAAAAAAGGACTTTGCCTGCGCAAAATCCTTTCCTCATTCGTTAATCCCGAAACAACCATGCTAATTATTTTTTATTCCACTGACCAAATGGCTCTTCCTTCTTTCATCGGATCGCCATAACTCAGCTGCAGCCCCTTTACACCCTGCTTCACTTCGTACGGAATTTCACCTGTCAGCTCGCCGCCTGGGGCAACGGTGCCGTCCAGCATCTTTACATCATCCGTAATGGGAACCGTATAGTTAAGATCGCTCGAATCCGTCAGGGAAAAAGATAGCGCGGAAGAGATGACCAGCGGCTCCTGGCCATTGTTCTTCACGGTAATCTCAACCACCTTAAACGTATGGCCCGGCTGGGGCTTTAAGTACTCGTCCCCTTCGGACTCACGTACGCTGTTCAGCGTAATGACCGTGCCATGATAATCCACCGTATCGCCTACCGCGGCAGGTTCGCCGATCGGCTTCACCTCTGCATTGTCGGCAGGTTGATCCTCCCCTTGGGTTGGTTCTGCAGGCGGCTGCTCTTCCGATGCCCCCGTCTGACCTGTCTCCCCGCTATCCACAACAGCCGGCGGACTCTCTGCTGGCGGATCCGCCTGATCATTGGAACAAGCAGCCGTCAGCAGCATGGAGAACAATGCAGCCGAGGCCAGCATTACTTTTTTATTCATACTTTATCCTACCTCCTGAAAGTCGATATCTACATGTCCGGATATTTTCCAATTCGCTGTCAAAATCCATAATCCTTCAAAAACAAGAAAAAGACCCCCGATTCAGGGGTCTTCTTGATGAATGGATTAAGAATGCACCGGTGCTTTTGTCTCGACCGCCGGCAATGCCTGCAGTCCAGCCGTGTTAAGGAAATTCCACGGTTTGTTGTAATGCGGCTGGAAGAAGAAGTCGATGAAGGCCAATTGATCAATCGTCATCCGATTCTGTATGCATACCGACAGCGTATTAATGGATTGCGTCATATCCGCTTTGGAAATGACCTGTGCCCCCAGCATCCGGCGGCTTTCCTGCTCGTATACCACCTTCAGCGTAACCTCTTCGAAGGTAGGCATGAATTCCGGACGGTAATGATCCGTAATGGTGACCTTCTCCACCTTCAAGCCTTCGTCCTTGGCGGCTCCTTCGGTTAATCCCGTCGAGGCAATGTTGTGCTCGTATATTTTCAATCCCGACGTACCTTGCGTTCCCATATATGGGGTCGTCGGCTGCACAAGGTTGCGTGCAACGAGCGTACCCATCCGGACTGCGTTAGTTGCCAGCGGAATGTACATCATTTTACCGGTCGGGTTATAGTGAACGGAGCAGCAATCGCCTGCTGCATATACATCCTGCTTGCTGCTTTGCATATATTGATCCACGACGATGGCGCCGTTCTTCAGCATCTCCACCTGCCCCTTCAGCAGCTCCGTATTCGGACGGAAGCCGATGCAGAGGATTACCAGATCCGTGTCGATCTCACCTTTGTCTGTGATGACCTTATTCACCTTCCCATCCTCGCCTTGGAAAGAAGTCACGGTCTGACCCATGGCCATCTCGATCCCTTTTTCACGGAAGGATTTCTCGATCTTGCCACTGAATTCAGGATCCAGATATTTGTTCAGAATGCGGTCGGCACTATCAATCAGCGTAACCTGCTTGCCGTTCTGCTGGAAGGCTTCGACAAGCTCCACACCGATATAACCGGCGCCGACAACCGTAATGTGTTTCGCTTCCTGTGCTTTTTCAATGATCGCATTGGAATGATTGTAGTTTTTGCAGAGCAAAATATTATTCAGATCGATGCCTTCAAGCTTCGGTACGATTGGCCATGATCCGGTTGTGATAATCAGTTTGTCATAGGTATCATCAAAAGTTTCCTGTGTGACCAGGTTCCGAACTTTCAAGGTTTTCTTGTCCGTATCCACCGAGATGATCTCATGCTTCATCTTGGTTTCGACACCCAGCTCGTCGAGCTTCTGAGGCGAAGAATAGAACAAACCGTCAGGGTCTTTCACAACGCCTCCGACGTAAAGCGCGATGCCGCAAGACAGGAATGAGATGTTATCATTACGTTCATAAACGGTGATCTGTGCATCCGGGTAAAGTTTAGCGGTATTCACGATGGCGGACGTTCCTGCATGGGTACAACCGATAACTGCAACTTTCATGGTTTTTCCTCCTCCAAGTATGAAGCTTATATTTGATTAAGATGAGCTCTTTTGCCTGGATTCATGCTTGGTAACGCTTGTTGAGCATGAATGTGGTGACGGGTAACATCTCTTGTGAATGTTTTCACTTCATGTCCTTATTATAATGTGATAAATTTCACAGTTCAATAGGTAATTGTGTTATTCACAGATTGTTCATAATTTCACATAGTTAAGATGATAAAAGTTGTTGACCTAAACAGTATGACGACCCCAGCGCCAATGCCCTAGGTTAAACCAAGAATATAGGTTCGGTATCAGGGTAAGCTATATGTGTCCGGCCTCACGGAGTTAATTCAAGCGATCTTCCCTATCTTATTACGTGCTGCCTTGAAGGATCTTGCTTAGGCTGATTCTAACGGAATGATGCAATGATATATCCAAGAAAAACAGGACTGTTCTCTTCAGAGGAATATCCCCAAAGAAAACAGCCCTGTTATGTTATCGTTGCTGCCTGCCACTAACCAAGCAGGGATTCAATGGCACCCTTCATCGATTCCGGTGTATCTCGCGGTTCGAACCGCTGAACCACCTTGCCCTCGCGGTCTACCAGAAACTTTGTGAAATTCCAAGCGATCTCTCCGCCTTCATTCGGTCCTGGCTGCTCGGATTTCAAATATTGAAATAACGGATGCGTTTCTTCCCCGTTCACGTCAATCTTCGCAAAGATTGGGAAATTCACGCCATAATTCAACTGACAGAACGATTCGGCCTCTTCACTTGTACCCGGCTCTTGTCCGCCAAACTGATTGCACGGGAAGCCAAGAACCTGCAGCCCTTGCTGGCTGTATTGGTCATACAGCTGCTGTAGCTCTCCATACTGCGGCGTAAGTCCGCACTGGCTTGCCGTATTGGCAATAATCAGAACCTTACCGGAATACTGATCGAGTGAGACTTCCTGCCCTTTCGGGTTTGTTGCATGGTATTCGTAAACTGACATCTTCGAATCTCCTCCCCGGTCTATATGTATTGGATGCATGGCTTTCCAAGCTCTACAGCCTAGCCAATCTCCCTCCATCATACCGAATAAATGGCCCTAAACCAAATTTCGGTTCCAACGCCTCTACCCTGTCGCCCGCAAATCCTTTATGATGAATGCATAACCTCTTCAAACAAGAGATAATACATAGGCTAATAACAGCTGTTTAATCAGCAAGTAAGCAGGGTAATGATTAAGGTTTGGAAAAATATCGAATGGTTCTTATTTCAACAACAGTAAGTGAGGAAAAGAAATGAAACTGTATCCCGAAATGTTTGTATCCCCATGGCATCTCATTGTCATTGTGCTGGCACTGATTGCCTTCATCGGTTTAATAAAAGGGGGATATGACCGAAAAACCGTGCTTCGCAGCACTGGGCTATCAACGCTGGCCTTCTATTTCATACTGACGATCCCCATTGGCCTTATCAGCCAGGAATCCCTGTATAAAGAAGAAACGATGCTGGCCGATTTGGATCAGAATTATGAGGACAAGAAGGCGGGTTCCGAGCTGCAAAGCTTTAAAGACTACATCGTGGTCCATACCGGAGCCTATAAAAACGAGGATGATGTAGACATTGTCATCTATGCCGGCAACTACCATGAGAGCCAAACATTTCATGGTCACATTACCCTTTTCGTGTACGATAAGAACGATGAGGAAGTCTTCACCGAGATGTATAAGAACGTAACCCTTGCTCCTGGTGAGAAGAAGAAGCTCGACAGCACCTTTACCAGCCATCCTATGGAAACCTACAGGTACCGATACGAAACGCACCCCCAAATGTGAAGGGTGCGTTTTTCTCGTCCCGTTTTAAGTTGACAGATGGTCTCCGGGCTGGATCCCCACCTTATCGTTATCGGAAAGAGGCTGACACGGCCCCGGCATCGGGGGCAGGTTCTTCGCATCCCGACCTTTGCGCACATACCGGATGCCCAAATAGAAAAGACCGACCACAGGCAATGACAGCATGGCTATAGCAAGGAGCATGCTGGACATTTGGTACGAGGGATCCGTTTCGATCTCGGAAAAGTCCAAAAACATAAACGATATAAAGGTAACCAACGAGAACATGATGATCTGGAGCCAGCGCATCCATTTCACCAGGAAGAAGAACAGGATCGCCGAGAATGCAACAAGCAGAATTGGGAATAACGGCTGCTCGGGATCCGCGTTACCCAGCTCTGCCTGACGCGTCAGCCAAAAACCGATGGCGAACTGAATCGGGAAAATCAGCCAAGCAAGCAAACCGGTTCCACGAAAGGCCGATCTTCTCTTTTGCAGCACCTCTTTGTATTCGAGGAGCTTCATCTCATATTCCAGTTGATTAAGCTCCTCCTCGGTCAATTCCCGGTCTTCCTCCTCATTCTCCTGTACCAAACGGTCCAGGTACGGCCGGAACTGCCGCTCCATATTGCCGTCAAATTCGGCACGCTCCAAATCCTCGTCCTCGCGAAGCAAAGACGCAACCGATTCATCGCTCAGATCTTGAATGATGATGGACGTCAGGTATAGGGGAATATCCCTTCTGCCGATAACCTCCAGCCAACGATTCGCCTCCATCGGATCCGTGAATGGAATGGCAACCGCCCGTTCCATCTGCCCTTCTCCAGCGACGAGGTACATAATGGGCATTAACTCCGCCATAGGCACGGATTCGGTCATTTTACTCTTCTTATAGGCATAACTGAATTGAAAGATATATCGCCCATAGTATATTTCCTTGATGTCACCGATCCTAAGGCTCCCCTTCAGGGAGTCTTTCGTTTCCGGGTCCCATCTCTCGTATTCAATATGATCTTCGTATAACAAATACTCGTCCAGATGCGTATTGTTCCAGATATGCCCTTTCAGGCTTCTGGACAGACGAATCATCATGAAGATACCGGCGGGTATAGCAGCCAAACTCATCCAGGTCCAGACATTGGTCCAGAGGTACAGCAAAATCAAGGGACCCAGTGTCAGCGCCAGGCCAAGCAGTATTCCCAGCACGTGCATTTCAAACGTAATCACCCAATAAAAAGGCTGCATTTTGGGCTTTCTCTGCTCATGAATCACCAGAGACATTCAGGCAACTCCCTCCTCATATTCTTTCGTTGTTTCTAAAGCTCTCATGAAAAAGACATTGGAGATCATATAAGGAGCAGTTCGCACGATCACCAAATAGTATGTTAGGCCAACGATAGAACGCGTCCGGCAGTGCGACAGAAGAGCGGTAATCGTAAGTCTTGCCGAGTGATGGAGCAGCGTCCTGCGTTCACTCGAAGTCTAACGGACTCAGGAGACCTTATTTCGCAGAAAATGGGTTTTGGAGCGAAACGAACGGACAGGAGATCCGTTATTCATCTGAAAAGGCGATATTTGGGCTGCTTCCAGGCTAAATAACGGCTGTGGTGTCCGTTGAACGATAAATGGACCCCCTAACAGGGAAATAACGTATCTGATGTCCGTTAGCTTCGGCGTTCGGCGGGGTTCTGGTCATCGTCATAGCCATTTCGTTGCACATAGATACCACTTCGTTGCACCTAGAATACCATTTCGTTGCACATAGATACCATTTCATTGCTCCTAGATTCCATTTCGTTGCATCTGGATTCCGAGGACGGGCGCGCACAAGCCGATCTAGATTGCATGTATATTATGTATAGAAATTTATATCCATCCCTACATCCTTACATCCTTATAAGTATGTTAATTACTACTCTTAAACCCAAAAATCCTTCCGCGGCAGGTCGGCCGGGAAGGATTTCCATCTCACGCTTTGCCTTATGGAGCCGTACGTTTCTGAGCCAGCTTCACAAGCAGATGAGCCAACTGATGCTGCTCCGCTTGGGTTCCAACCTTCCATAACTCCTGCAGAAGTTTCTCTTCGGAATTGCGGGGCTCCTCGTTTGCAGCCAAATAGCCAGCTACCTTCTCTGCTGCCTGCGCCAGCTGCTCTTCATTCAACCCAATGCTCTCGGCAAGCTGAATTCGCTTGTTCAAATAGGATTGGAAGGCATCAAAATCGGCCAGGATTCTCTCCTTCTCCCCATCATCAATCCGGTCCATTGCGTCACTGACCTTACTCACATCCAGCTCACCGTTCTTGTTCACTACATGATTATGTTCAGACATGGTAACGCCTCCTTGTCATTGACTGGGTAACGCTCTCTACTTAAACGGGATCTTCCGGCTTGAAACAGATGCTTTCCAAAAATCTCCTATACCTGCTAGCGGCTGCGGCCACCGCGCCGGCCACCACTCTGGCCTCTTGCACCGCGGCCTTCGGAAGATCGTGTACCGCCTTGTCCACCGCGACTGCCGTGATTCCCCCGACCCTCGGTTCTGGACTGTCCACGGCTGCTGCTGCCGCGTGTTCCGGCCTGTGACTGTCCACGGCCTTCGCCTGCACGCCCGCCGTCACGACTGCCGCTGCTGCGACCTCCAGCCGACGATGGTCCGCGTCCCTCGCCTGGACGGCCGTCACGGCTTCCCGTCCGTCCGGATCCACGCTCATCTCTGCGTGACGATCCGGCTCTTCCTCTACCCTGCTCGCTACCGCGGCTCCGCCCGGAACCCGTACCGCGATCTGCCCGGCTTCTGCCTTGACCACGTTCTTGATCAGATTCAAGCGAAGAGACGTTTCTTGCTTTTCCCGGTCTGCCCGTATCCCTGCCTGAGCCGCCGGTGCTTTCCCGAAGGCCTCCAGCACTGGAATCATAGCGCACGCGCTTCAAGCGAAGGGAGATTCCTTCCTCGATACGCTGTAGATCGTTAAGATCCTTACCGGCAGCGAACGTGATCGCCATTCCGTTCCCACCGGCCCGTCCGGTCCGTCCGATACGATGAATGTAACTATCAACATCATGAGGCATATCGTAGTTAAAGACATGGGTCACGCCTTCGACGTCAAGCCCTCTCGCGGCAACGTCCGTTGCCACCAGCAGCTGCAGCTTAGCTTCCCGGAATCGCTTCATTACCGCTTCCCGTTTTGCCTGGGACAGGTCCCCGTGCAGCTCGTCCGATTGATACCCATGGGCCAGCAGCGCCTCATTCAGAGTAGTTGCTCTGCGTTTCGTCCGGCAGAAGATAATCCCGAGAAAAGGGTTATGTTCCTCGATCATCGCTCGCAGGGCATCCTGCTTGGAGCGGTCCGTACACTCGACCACAACCTGCTGGATCTGCTCCAGCGGGATTGGGGAAGCCCCTTTGATGACGATATCGACAGGTTCATTCATATAATTGCCGGCAAGCTGCTTCACACCGGCAGGCATCGTGGCCGAGAAGAGCATCGTCTGGCGCCGATACGGAAGCGCGTGGATCAGTGCTTCGACCTCATCCAGAAAGCCCATGTGCAGCATCTGGTCGGCTTCATCCAGCACCAGCTGCTTCACGCCGCCCAGCTCAAGCGTGCCCCGGCGTAAATGATCCAGCAATCGGCCCGGTGTACCGATGATCAAATGCCGTCCGCCTTCGAGCTTTCGCAGCTGTTTCTCCACGTCCTGACCACCATAGACCGCCAGGATTTTGATCCCGTCCGGCTCTCCGGCTGTCAGCTTCTTGGCTTCTTCCGTAATCTGCAATGCCAATTCCCGCGTCGGCGCAATAATGAGCGCCTGCGGATACGCCCGCTTGGGATCGATATGCTGCAGAATCGGCAGCATGAACGCCAGCGTTTTACCTGTGCCGGTCTTTGCCCGGGCGATAACGTCCTTTCCTTGCAGCAGCAGCGGGATACTCTCTTGTTGTACCGGAGTCGGCACGGCAATCCCCTGCTCCTTCAGTTTCCGTACTCTTTGTTCGTCAATGCCCAGTTGTTGAAAGTTCGGCAAACGTTCCACCTCATTTAAATTATTTAGCATCTGTTGCGTCAAATCGATTGGATATAGCAAACCAACAAACTTACATAATAAGTCCGACAAAATGTCATTCGATTTCGTTCTAAGAAGAACGAACGTTTTCGTTGTATTTCTTTTCAACTGACAAAAGTCCCTGACTTTGGTAATGTCAATGATATAGATATCCAGTTTGCACCAGCGAAGGAGGTGTCCCCGATATGCATACCCTACAGATCATCCTGTCAGCACTTATCCTGATGATCCTGTTCGGCCTTATCAATCTGATGATGAATTATATTTCAAGACGCGACGGGGAGCCTATCGTCCCCTTCCGGAAGAAGCTGTGGCTTATCCCGCTGTTGTCGGCCTTTATCATTATACCGTTAGAGCTCTTTGCGATGTTATATGCAAGGTGGTTTCCCATGTCTGATCCATCAGGATCAGGTGAAATCCTGGCTTACGACGTTCAAGGCGCATGGCTCGGTTTCTCGCTCACGCTCCTGATTGGGCTCCTGATCTTCGAAGGTATCATTCATCCCTTGGTTATCGCCCTGCTAAGGCTGCTGCTTCGCAAGGATACCTCCATCTATATCAAACAGGCGGTTACAGTTGTAACCGACACGGTTCTGCTGTACATAGCGTCTCTGATTGTGCCCGGCATTCCTGTCGGCGGCTGGAAGCAAGCGCTTCTCATTGCCGTATTCTTTCACCTCATAGAATGGATCCTCATCGGAGTCCAGACCTGGGTACAGCAGCGCAAGCGGGCAAGAGGTGAGTCTACCGGCTAGAACCTGCCGGATTTGAAAATGGCATACAGCAGCCATGCAACCATGAGCAGGGCTACGATGAATCCGACTTCAATCACCGGGAAGCTCCATATCATCATCGGCTCCCGGCTGAGCGACGAACCGATAATCAGTCCCACCATGATGATGCTGAAAGCCAGAAGCACGATGCTGAAAGACAGCCGGTTACTGATCTGATCCATCTTGCGCATCAGCGTTTGCAGTTCTGGAACGCTGATCTCCACCCGCAGTTTCCCTTTGCTGATCAGAGCCGACAGCTGCCTGGCTTGTCCAGGCAGATCAAGCAAACTCTCGGCAAGCCCTGTTACCCCATCCAGCACCTTCCGGCTGATCCGGCGTGTATTATACCGCTTCTTCAGAAGCTTCCGTCCAAAAGGCTCCGCCATATCGATAATGCTCAGACTCGGGTCCAGCATCTCGATGACCCCTTCCAGGGTCAGCAATGATTTGCCTAGCAGCGTCATGTCCGGCGGCAGCATAATCCGGTGGCGCTGGGCAACGGCAAACAGATCGGTCAATGCTTTGCCGATGCGCACTTGAGCGAATGGCACGTCATAATACTCTCCCCGCAGACGGTCCATATCCGACCGCAGCGAATCCATATCGCAATCGTCCGGGATCAATCCCATTCTGGAAATCGCCCGGATCATCCCTTCCGAATTCCGCCGCATCAATGCAATAATGAGTCCGGACAGATGATCCTTCATATCTTCGCTGAGGTGACCCACCAGCCCGAAATCCAGAAAGACCAGCGTGCCGTCCTCCCTGACAAGCAAATTTCCCGGATGAGGGTCGGCATGAAAGAATCCCTCAATAAAGATCTGCTGCAGCATCCCATCGATCAAATGCTCGGCGATCGCCTTCAGATCATGTCCCTTGTCCACGATCTCCTGCCTCCGGCTTAAGGTGAGGCCATCGACATACTCCATCATCAGCACTTTGGATGACGTGTACTCCCAATAAATCAGCGGAACGCGGATAAATTCATGCTCCGGCATCTGGGAGGCAATCTTCTCTGCGTTTCGGGCTTCATGGCTGTAATCCAGCTCCGCCATCATCGCTCTGGCAAATTCGTCAACGATCCGGTCCACACGGTACTGCTTCACCCAGTCCCAGTGACGCTCAGCAATCGAGATTAAATCCCGCAATATCTCCAAGTCACGACCGATCATTCGGGCTACCCCAGGCCGCTGAACCTTGATCGCTACATGCTCTCCGGACTTGAGCTTCCCAGCATGGACCTGCCCGATCGAAGCGGCGGCCAACGGTTTATCTTCAAACTCACTCAACACTTCGTCGATCGGCATACCCCACTCTTGCTCAATCAGCTCCCTTGCACTCGCGGAAGAAAAAGGAGGCACCCGCTCCTGCAGCTTCACCAATTCCTGGATAATGTGGTCTGGCAGCAGATCCGATCTTGTACTCGCCAACTGTCCAAGCTTCACAAAGGCGGGGCCAAGATCCTCAAGCACTCGCCGAATGCGTTCCCCTAATGTAATCGTCTCCGGCTGTTCCCTGGAACTCCAGCGGACAGGCAGCGACAGAACATGGAACAGTCCCATCTCCTCCACCATATAGCCAAAGCCATGACGCATGAGCGCCATGGCGATTTCCCGGTAACGTCCGGCATGTCGGATTCGGACCGCCATCTATTCCTGCCGCGATCCTTCCAGTTCTACAACCTTCTTCTCCAGAGTAGCAATGCGCTGTTCCAGGCTGGCGACATCACTCTCTTTGGGAACATCCAGATCGGACAACACGCGCTGCACCTGCTCATAAATATATGTCTTGATCTGGGATTGCTCCTCTTCGCCGCGTTCGACAAGACGGTTCACCAGCGCTTTGGATTCCGCAGGAGCAAGCTCCCCGCGTTTGACCAGATCATCCACGATTTTCTCTACTTTTTCCTTGCTGACCACGGTAAGGCCCAATCCTAACGAGATGGCTTTCTTAAAAAGATCACTCATATATATCCCTCCCGGTCGTTGTCTGGTTCCATTATAACCTTTAACGCTGGTAAAAACATCTATCCTTGGACTTGCTTTCATAAGTATAGAGAAGCTCCCCTATCAATTTCCCCTGATTTCACATGAAATATGAGGGCAATCCGGAATCGGATAACAAGAAATTGCATTCCATCCATGCTTGTTATGTAAAATACAATGCAAAAAGCGAACAGGCGGGGAGAAAGTGATCCCGCCTGTTCGCTTATGATGCTATGCCATGCAGATGAAGAATGGCTTAGTCGTCATCCCCATCATGATCGTCTTGATCATCATGATCCCAATCATGATGGTCATCATCGTCATCATCATGGTCGTCGTATTTCTCAAACTCTGCCTTGATCACTTTCCCGCTGACCGCATGGACCTCAACATCGGATGATCCGTTTGCTGTCTTCACTTCGACGTCGTACACCCATCTGCCGTCATCTTGGTCCAGATCCACTTCCACAGCCGTCCCGCTCTTAACGTGTTTAACGGCAATAGCGGAGGCCTTGCCGGCACCGATCAGATTGCCTGGAAGGTTGTCACGATCATCATCGTCATCATCCCGGTCTACTCTTACGCCAAGGGATTTGCCTGTGTAGGCATCAATCCATACATCGACATCCCGGTTATTCTGCTGAATCTCCACATCGTAGACCAGCTTGCCCTTTTTGCGGTCGATATCCATGCTCTCCACTTTGCCGTTGGCAGCAGCCAGTGCCAATTGTTCGGCTTTTTCCATACCGATCAGCTGCTGCTGTTGCTTGGCCGCTCCCTGGGTTCCTGCTGCAGCTGTCTGTCCTGCTCCTGCCGCCTGTACGGCGTTATAGCCGTATACTCCACTTGCCGCGATAGCTACGGACAGTGCGCCTGCCCACCATATTTTCTTCTTCATCATCTTAGGCCTCCTCAATATTCTCTCCTGTTGATCTCTACAAACCCAATATACCCTCTCAACATGAGAGCTTTCGGAGAGAAAGATTAGAAAACGATGAGAAAACACGAACAAGACCTCTCATCTATTCATCGTCGTCCTCATCATCCCAAGTCACCGTCATGATCTTACCGGTAATCGCATGGACTTGAATGGTCGCTTCACGGCCGTCTTCCCGCTCAATCTCCACCAGGTAGTAACGGCTGCTCTTACTCTCGCGATATTCCACGTCTTCTACCGTTCCCGGTACCTTCTCTAAAGAAAGCTTGATCGCATACTCTTTGGTAATCATCGTTGCAGGCGGTTCCGAAGTTCCGCTTTCGCCATCGGTTGTTCCCTTCTCGCCATTCTCATTGGGCTTCGTGGGAGGCGTGCTCGGATCGTCAGTCGGCTCCTTGGTTTCGCCCGGCTCCGGCTCTGGCTTCACTGGCGCTTTGTCCAGCGGTTTGATGGACACGATATCCCCTTGACGGGCATCTACCGTCATTTCATACCTCCCGGAATCGGATTGCAGCTCCATCCGGTACATCTCACCTTCCAGCGTTGCCTTTGTAATCTCACCATCCGGA
Source organism: Paenibacillus sp. GM2FR (assembly GCF_002803325.1). Taxonomy (NCBI): domain Bacteria; kingdom Bacillati; phylum Bacillota; class Bacilli; order Caryophanales; family Paenibacillaceae; genus Paenibacillus; species Paenibacillus sp. GM2FR. The sequence continues at coordinate 217,005 of NZ_MKZM01000011.1, forward strand.
TATTGTTTCAATACTCCACTAACGGCTTCCTCCTGCGACATCGCCTCCGTCGAACGGTTAAACGGACTCCATACCGCATTCACGATGATCATAACGGCGACCACGATGATGACACCCAGCAGCACACTCACTTTCTTACGCATTGAATCACCTCGCAAACACATTCTGTCTTTACCGTCAGTATAGCGCAGCATGGTTAGAATTCGATGAGAAAACAGTGGGCTGCTGCAGTTTATTTCGATTCTTTAAGCCGAATGGTGGCCGTTGTGCCCACGCCGGGCAGGCTGTCCAGCTCCAGATCAGCAGAGATGGCCTCTGCGATATCCTTCGCCAAGGACAAACCAAGGCCAGCGCCCCCGCCCCGGCGGGTACGAGCCTCATCCACCCGGTAGAAACGGTCGAAGACGTGCTCCAGCTCATCTTTGGCAATGCCGATTCCGCGGTCGATGACCCGAATATAAACCTCCGATGGCTTCCTGCCTACCTGGATGACGATATGTTCGTCACTGTATTTGCGCGCATTATCCAGCAGAATGAACAAAAGCTGCTTGAGCCTGCGGCTGTCCGTCCAGCCGAGAACCCCGCCATCGGCTTCGACCTCCACCGTGCGGTTATAAGCATCGCGAAATGCGCGTGCGGAAGACTCCGATAATGCCACGAGATCCACCTGCTCCAGTTCGACCTGCCATTGATCCTGATTGCGTGCTTGCAGCAGCAGCTGCTCCGTCATCTCCTTCATCCGGATCGCTTCCGAATGGATCGCTTCGACGGACTCCATGAATAGCTCCGGCCGGTCCAGACCCCGCCGCTTTAACAGACTTGCGTAGCTCTCGATGATGGTGAGCGGTGTCTTTAACTCATGGGAAGCATTGGACACGAATTGCTCCTGCCTCGCATGATTGCTCTCCAGCAGCGTGATCATGTCGTTGAACGCAGCCCCCATCTCTACCAGCTCATCCTTGGATTTTTCCTTCAGCTCGATTCGCCGGAATCGTCCGCTCTGCCGAATCTCCCGCATTGTACGGATTAAAGCCGTAATCGGCTGCACAATTAAACGCCCCAATATCCGCGTCGAAATGATGACCGGAACTAAAGCGATTGCGGTTACGGCGACCAGCACGATTCGCAGCACCTGCAGCGTCTCCATCGTGGCGGCAAGACTGCGGGAAATTTGGATGTTGTATACAGCCCCGTCGCTCCAAATGACCGGCAGTGAAACAAGCACATAACGCATTCCTTCATATAGGATCTGCTCTACCTGCTTATTCGTGTTATAAGGAAGCTTAAGCTCATCCATATCCTCACCGGAGGAGGTTACGTAAGGAGACTTCGCCTTGCTGTCAGCCGGGACGAATTGAATCTTTCCGTCAGCCGGGACATAACTTCGCAGCAGATCGTCAATGGGAATGGTCGCAGCAGAATGCGCGATACTTTTGACAATGCTTCCCGCCTCGGCTTCCGCTTGCTCCAGCTGGCTGTCCACCGTCATTTTGCTAAACACATAGTATACGGATAAGTTCATGACAATCAGAATGGCCGCCATCAGCACCGACGAATAGAGGTGGATTTTACTGCTCAGCTTCATGGGGTCTCTTTCAGCACGTAGCCGACACCGCGGACGGTGTGAATGAGCTCCGATGTGCTGTCATGATCGATTTTCTTGCGGACGTAACGTATATATACATCGACGACGTTGGTATCGCCGTAATAATCGTATCCCCATACGGCAGCGAGAATCTGCTCGCGGTTCAACACCTGCCGTTTGTTCTTCAGCAAATAGACAATTAAATCAAATTCACGAGGCGTCAGATCGATCCTTCTGCCATCGCGAATGACTTCCCGCGTACCTTCGTTCAATTTCAAATCCGCTGCCGTAAGCCATTCTCCTGCCGCCGGCTCTTCCGGATCCTGCTTCCCCTGGAGCCGCAGCGCAGCACGAATCCGTGCCAGCAGCTCTTCGATCTGAAACGGCTTCGTGATGTAATCATTGGCTCCAAGATCAAGCCCCGATACTTTATCCTCAACGGAACTCTTGGCTGTCAGCAGCAGCACGGCTGTATGGGAATCATGGGCACGGATCCGCCGCAGCAGCTCAATTCCGCTCAAACCGGGGAGCATGACATCCAGCAGAATTAAATCCACGTCCTGACTGCGGTATGCCTCGAGCGCATCCAGCCCGTTATCCGCCTTGGTGACCTGATAGCCTTCACTCTCCAGCTCGATTTCAAGCAAACGGGATATTTTCGCTTCATCCTCAACAATTAGTATCTTCCCGCTCACGCGCGTCCCTCCTACCGATCATTTCGAAATGGCTGTTAACCCGGAACTCGCGCAGCCCACTTGGCCGCTTGCGTAATCATCAAACGCAGCTGGGGCTGGAGAAAGGACGGCTCGTGGTGACCCGGCATCAAGAAAACCACGCGTCCGATGCCATACGTATGGCACCAGGCGGCAGGCCACTGCTTACCTTCGTATTCATAATGCAGCAGCACCGTTTTTTCCGTAAACGGACTGAATATGAACCGGTAAGGCTCCTCATCCAGCACAAAAGGCTCCACGCCTTCCGTAATATCGTGTTCGGTCTCTCCCGGAACGAAATACAGCTTCTCCATGGGCGGGTGTCCGTCAAAACGGGCACCGATCAGCTGCGCCAGCTCATAACGATTGGCCAGCGTAACGCCGTTATGGATCACGAGCAAGCCGCCGCCTCCGCTTACATAGGACAGCAGACCTGCGGTCTGCCGTGGCGAGACTCGCTCGTCCCATAGGTCGCTGTAGGCGATGCAGAGTTCGTAAGGGTAGAGATTGCTTTCATGCAGCATTTTATGATTTTCCGTGCACTGCACGGTGAACATGTCGTTCAGCAGGTGTGTCACTTGTTTATCAATGCCTTGCAGCGGATGAAACTTCGGGTGGGTGTAGCTGCCAAGCAGCAATGCCTTTCTTTTATCCATCGGTCATCCTCCTATTTACTACTCAATATTTCACATGATCCTTAGGAACATGCATGAAGAAGCTGGTCTGGAATGAAATCTCCCCAACTTCATTACGTTATATCATGACATTATTCTTGATTTTGAGCAAAGTAGCGGCCAAGCGCCACCATCATGCTGCCCATTCGCTCTTCCTCGGGAACCACCATGCGTTCAATGCCTTCCTCGCGAAGCCCCTGAGCCGTAACCTTGCCGACAGCCGCTGCCAGGACAGGCCCGCGGAACGCCTCAAGCACAGCCTCCAGCTTGCCATGGGCACGTGCATAATCCGCAAGGAAACGAAACTGGGGCGCGCTTGTAAAAGCAACCGCGTCAACCTTGCCGCCAACAATTTCGTCAACGAGTTGCGAAACATCCTCCTCCAGCGGCTGAATGTGCTTATACGGCAGGATCTGCTCTACTATCGCCCCGCGACTCTCCAGCCACTCCACCAGCTTAGGGGCAGACTCGCCATGCAGCTGAAGAATGACACGTTTGCCTGACAAGTCATGCGGTTCCAAAGACCGGATCAGCCCCGACGTACTGCCGTCATCATCTCTGACGATCGGTGCCAGCCCGCGTTTTTTCAGCGCATTTGCCGTTTTGTACCCTCTTGCCGCAATCGAGGTGCTCTGCAGCGTTTCATTCAATGTATCCAAAAGGCCCATCTGTTCGGCCGTATCATAAATGGCCTCCAGGCCGATTCCCGTTGTAAAAATCGCCCACGGCGCAGGCGCTTTGAGCCAAGCTTCGATCGAACGACGCAGTACTTCATCATCCAAAAATACGGTTCCCTGGGCCGGGCGAAGGAGCGCAGTGCCTCCCATCTTCTCCACCAGCTTGGCCATGTCTGCCGCCTTGCGCGGACCAGCCAAAGCGACGATCCGATCTTTCATATGCTGTGCCATGTTATATGCCCCACTCTCATCATTTCTAGCTTGTTCATCGTTAATCTTACAGCTTCTAGCAGTTGACTCCAGTATAAAGGCCCGGCTCCTATAGATAAAGCCACTTTGGTCTTATTCTTCAAAAAGCCCCCCTTTCCTGCCACAAACAAAAAAGCAGCAAAGGAATATAAGTTCCTTTGCTGCTTCAACATGAAATATCAGGGCATACTGCACGCCATTGAATCTATTAAATCTAAATCTTAAAGCGTGTCACCATCTCCTGCAGTTCTTCGGCTAACCGGCTTAAATCTGAAGCAGACGCACTCACTTCTTCCATGGAAGCAAGCTGTTCCTGAGAGGCTGCCGATATCGTCTGAGTCTGACTTGACGTTTGCTCCGACACCCCGCGGATATCCTCAACGGACTTTTTCGTGGAAGACGTATCTTGAGCCAATGCCTTAGCCGCCTTCGAAGTGGATCTTACCTGGTCGGACACCGTATTCACGGCCTTTTTGATCCGGGAGAAGGAGCGTCCGGTTAGGTCCGCTGCATCAACGCCGTCCGACACCTTCTGCTTGGCGGCTTCCGTCACCTCAATGGTTCGTTCCACTTCTGCCAGTATCCCTGTAATCAGCCCCGATATGTAATCTGCCGAGCTTTCCGACCTTTGGGCAAGCTTGCGGATTTCCGCGGCAACAACCGCAAATCCTTTCCCCTGCTCCCCGGCTCTCGCAGCTTCGATAGAGGCATTCAGCGACAATAGACTCGTCTCCTTAGCAATGTCGGTAATGGCCGAGGCGATACCGCCGATCTCCTCAGTCCGCTCAGACAGCTGATGGATAACACCATTCAGATCGTTCATCGCATGATCGATATCCTGCATCGTCGCTGCTGCGGTAATCACCGTCTTGTTCCCTTCCTGGGCCAATTCCTCCGTCTGGTTCATGGCCGCTGTAACCTTCTCCAATACATCCGCAATATCGTCCGCATGCCGGGATACCTGAAGGATGCGCTTCAGAATCTCCTCCGCAGCGTTCAACTGGCGTTCGCTGCCGGCCGCAACCTCCTGAATGGAAGACGTGACATGCTCGACAGCGCTTGTATTTTGCAAGGCGCTTGCGGACAATTGCTCGGAAGATGCGGAAACATTCTCCGTCATGGACTTGACCCCGTGAACCATGTCCCTGAGACTATCCACCATCTGCTGGAAGTGATCGGCCAGCTCTCCAATCTCATCACGCTTGAAGCCATTCAAACGAAGCGTTAGATCCCCCCCGCTAATGACTTCGGTCGCTTGGCGCATACGGCGGATCGGTTTAATCACAGAGCTTACATTCCAAGTCACCAGGATTAAGGCGGCTAGCAGCGAAACGCTCATGACCACCATCAGCGTATGGCGGATGCCACTAACAGAGTCGTCGACTTCCTTAACATACATGGTCCCGGCAATTTTCCAGCCGGTTCGTTCATTCGTAATGTAATTCAATTGTTTCTCGATACCGTTATGGACATAGTCAAAATGACCGGTCGGCTCCTCATACAGCTTGGAGATCCAGGTTTCTTCAGCCAACGCATCCGTCCCCGCATCATAATCGGGGTGAAACAGATATTTGTGATTTTGATCCAGCACCATCGTATAGCCTTCTTTACCTACCTGCACTTCGACCAGGCTCCGGATGCTATGGAGGTTGAGATCAATCCCCACGACGCCTTTGCCATCAGGCAGCGTCTGGGATATCGTTACTACAATCAGTGAGCCTGCGTTCGATGCATAGGGGGCAGTAATAATCGGTTGGCCTGATGCATTCATTGCGTCTTGGAACCATCCGGTTTGTCTAGGATCATAGTCCGCCGGCAGCTTATCCCCCGATGCCTTGATAATTCCGCCCTGGTCTGTACCGATAAATACGTCCACTGTATCCGGATGTAGTCCCAAGTACTGCTTCAGTGCATTGATGGTTGACCCCGCTTGGGCTTCAAGTTCCTTGTCGATTTCCGCGGACTTCATCGTTGTACTTAAATAATTCAGATCATCAAACTTCGATTGCAGCGTGTGATTAATGATCTCATTCGCCGTATCGACGCTCTGCGATGCACTGCGCAGAATTTCATCCTCGACAGTTCCCTTGGCGTCACGATAGGTGATAATACCGATGGCGCAGCTGGGCACAAGAAGCACGAGGAGGAATGTGAGGATCAGGTTTCTTTTAATACGATTAGCTCTTTTTTTCTTCATGGGTTTCTTTCCTTTCTAAACTGCAGTGACTCTCGCCTGTCTTCTACAAAAATACTCCCTTCAACTTATCGGCATCTCTTGAACCATTCATTATGTAGTGTGTATAGGTAATTAATTCCATAAAAAGAGGGGCGCCCTTGTTAAAAAGGCACCCCTCTTGGCGGCGATCAGAGATCACCGTCTATATAAAGGCCATCCATCCTGCACAGCGGAAACAAAGATGGCTGGCTCTTATAGTTCTGATTACGTTACTTCGACTGATTGGAAGGTATGAATCCACTCAGGTCTACACCAAGCCCGGCAGCGAGTCTTGCGCCATATTCGGCGTCGGCACGGTAGAAATTGCATACGGCACGGAGCTGAATATCAGATTTGACCTGGCTCAGGTCGTCAACCAGATTGCGGAGCAGATGATCCTTCTCTTGCTCCGTAAACGAACGGTACAATTCCCCGGCTTGGGTGAAATCATCCGTTTTCTCGATGCGCTGGCGAACGACATGACCGGTCAGCGGAGCTTCGCTCTCATTAACGGAAGGGTCTTCCACAGGGCCCGTTGTATAGCTGTTCGGCTCATAGTTCACCGGCGACGGATCTTGATTCACATTCATCAAGCCATCACGTTGATGATTACGCACAGGAGCATATGGACAGTTGATCGGGATCTGCAAATAATTGGCTCCCAGTCGATGACGCTGCGTATCCGGGTAAGAGAATAGCCGGCCTTGCAGCAATTTATCCTCAGACGGCTCGATGCCTGGTACCAATGCACTTGGGGAGAAAGCGACCTGCTCAACCTCTGCAAAGAAGTTCTGCGGGTTGCGATTCAAAGTCATGGTGCCGACCGTCACGAACGGGAAGCGATCCTCCGGCCAGGTCTTTGTAGGATCCAGCGGATCAAAGGATAATTCATCCATTTCCTCCGGGGACATCAGCTGCACCTGCAGGCGCCATTTCGGGAAATTCCCGTTTGCGATGTGCTCACGAAGATCACGGGTGGCGTGATTAAAGTCCTTACCCTGGACTTCGACCACTTCGTCTGCATTCAGCGTATTCACGCCCTGTGCGGATTCCCACTTGTATTTAATGTAGCTCACTTTGCCTTCGCTATTCACCCACTTGAAGGAATGGACACTGAAGCCATCCAACTCCCGATAGTTTGCTGGTGTGCCATGATCGGAGAACACCCAGGTCATCATATGCGTGGATTCCGGAGACAGCGTCATGAAGTCCCAGTACCGGCCGGGCTCCTGGATGTTGGTCTCCGGCGAAGGTTTCAAGGAATGCACCATATCGGGGAATTTGATTGCGTCCCGAATAAAGAAGACCGGAATATGGTTCCCTACAATGTCATAGTTGCCCTCCTCCGTATAGAACTTCACGGCAAATCCGCGCGGGTCGCGTGCCGTTTCGGGTGACCCTGTTCCATGAATCACCGTGGAGAAGCGAACGAACACAGGCGTTTCCTGACCGATTTCCTGCAGAAAGGCCGCTTTCGTATAAGGCTTCATGTCATTCTCCACAACAAATGTGCCGTGTGCACCTGCCCCGCGGGCATGAACGACCCGCTCCGGAATCCGTTCACGGTCGAAATGGGCGATTTTCTCGATCAGATGATAATCCTCAAGCAGCGTCGGTCCGCGGCGCCCTGCCGTTTTGGAATTTTGGTTATCTCCAACTGGAGCCCCTTGATTGGTTGTCATTCTATCCATATATGAACCCTCCATCATTTCTATAATTGATTTTAGACTGAATCTAAATTTATGAATTGATTGTATCATTGGAGAATCCATTGGATCATGATTGTCGCATGAGTGTTATATGACCCTTCTATGATCGTTATATGAAGTTCGGATGAATCCATTTTTGAGTTCGTGAATGGACAAAAAAAAGGAGGGGGATTAGTCCGCCAGGCGGTATCCCACTCCTCTAACCGTTGCAATGTATCGCGGGGCTCCCGCGTTGTCGCTCAGCTTTTTACGCAAGCTTTTGATATGGACGTCAACCACATTGCTGCCGCCCATAAAATCTGTATCCCAAATTTTGCACATCAGGTCCTCACGCGTGCATACGGCTCCTTCGCTGTCCAGCAGGAGCATCAGCAAATGATACTCTGTCTTGGTCAAATGAATAGGCGTGCTGCCCCGGTGGATGGTCATTTTATCCCGATCAATGGATAAATCTTTATAGACGAGGCCACGCATGACCTCTTCCCCACCCGACAATCCGGCAGCCGGAGAGAACAATCGAATGGTTCGCTGCACCTGATACATCATCGTATCTTTGGAACGGGCCGGCCATACCATAAGCTCTTCATTCAACAGGCTGGAGCCCGCTTTGCTCATGAGCTCCTCGCCAACCAGGTACAAGATCGGAATCGAGGAATGTTCCGGCAGCAGCAGCTCCTTCTCCTTATTGAACGCCGCCATGTTCCGGCAGCCCGTCATATCGGCGATAATCAGTCCCGTGTTCAGGGCTGACTGCAGACGCGGTTCCCATTTACGGAACATCATCACCTCGAAGCAGTTCTCCGTCAAGGTCATGAACATTTCGTTCACCCGTCCCGGGGAACGGCTGATCAATGCAGCCCGCAGCGTTGTGGGACAAGCATCCCCGATTGCCATCGGCGACTCCGGACGAACATACAGATTGCCGGATTGGAAATCCGGAAACGCATAGACCTTTCCCAGTTCCGTCATTTCTTCCGTTTGATTTGACATTCTGGACACACCCCCCCGAATACGACGTGAGCATGATGGATAACGTAGTTGGTTTCACCGGCTACCGTAGCAGCCCAATCCTCTGGCACCTCCGTCATGACCTCGTCCACTTTCCCGCAAACTTCACAAATAATATGTTGATGCTCGTCAGTACGGGCATCGTACCGACTCGCGCTCTCGCCCAGCTTCAATTCTCGGATCAGCTGCTTATCCGTCAAATAACGCAGGGAATTATAAACCGTCCCGTACGCCAAATTATAACCTTTCTCCACCAGTCGGTTCATGATATCCGCAGCAGTCGGATGATCATGCGATTCCCGAAGGACATCGTACACCGCTTGGCGTTGTGTCGTCAGATTTAAAGATTTCAAGGTATTCACCCTTTTAATTTATTTTTAGATCAAGTATAAATCCTATTCTCTCCAAGGTCAACAACCCGTGCCGAAATCGCTGCTGGTAATCTTTAAGATTTCTTTAGATTCAATTAAAAATTCCTTTAGCTTGTTTGGCTAGAATTAGAACATACATACACGATGAATTGTATAATCCGCCAAAGGAGGCGATCGAGCGCCATGGATTCCATAGCCAAGCATCCCCGTCAATTTCCGTCATCCCCTGATTTATCCCGGAAGCAAACCGGCACGCTTCGAACCAAACGAATACGCCGCAAGGGGCACGCACGTTTAAGTCTGCTCCTACTACTGTTTGTCGCCATTCTGTTGGTTGTGTTCATCGCAAGGATATTTATTCCGCCTCCCATCAAAGCCAGTTCGGCCATCCTGATTCATGCGGATACCGGCCGCGTGCTCTATGCGATGCATGCCGATCTCCCCTTACCTCCCGCGAGCATGTCCAAAATGATGACAGAGCTGCTGGTGCTGGACGCCGTCCAATCCGGGCAGCATGCTTGGGAAGAGAACGTACCGGTCAGCCGCTATGCGGCAGAGGTGCCCGGTTCAGGCATCGGTATGCATGAAGGCGAACGTTACACGCTGAAGCAGCTGTTCGAAGCACTCATTATCCATTCGGCCAATGATGCGGCCGTAGCTATTGCGGAGCATCTCAGCGGGTCGGAGGCCCGGTTCGCGGAGACCATGAATGAACGAGCGAAGGAAATCGGCCTTTCGGACCGCACCGTATTCGCCAATGCATCCGGTTTGCCTGCCGCTGACCTTCTTCCCTTTGCCGAAGCGGCCTCCGACGGCGATACCGTCATGACGGCCAGGGATTCAGCCATGCTGGCCAGATGGCTGGTCAACAAACATCCGGATCTGCTCGAGGTAACCAGCCAGCGCGATTTGCCTGTTCCGCAGAAGAAGCTTTCCCTGCATACCACCAATCTCATGCTACCCGGCGAACCGCATTCTTACGAAGGTAATGACGGATTTAAGACCGGATACACCCGCTCTGCCGGTTATTGCTTTACCGGGACTGCGTCGCGTGGCGGAAACCGGCTGATTTCCGTCGTGATGGGGACCGGGAATGCCGATCAGCGGTTTACGGAAACTCGGAAACTGATGGATTACGGATTTGAACGTCAAGGTATTCTTTCGAATCTCCTATCCGGCCTTTTTTAATCATCGTCATCATAGAACTCACGATTTTGAAGGCCAAGCTGCACTTTATGGGCTCCATTTAGGGTACACTGTTCGTAAGGAATGATCATTTCCAATGGGCGGATTTACTGGAGGATAATTTAATGAGAAGTATATTAATCGTAGATGATGATAAGGAAATTTCCGGGCTGATCTCCATCTATCTGGAGAATGAGGGTTACCGTGTGATCCAAGCCCATGACGGGGAGGAAGCACTGCTGGCCATGACCACCAATAACGGGACGGTGGATCTCGTAATCCTGGACGTCATGATGCCTAAGCTGAACGGGATTGACACCTGTCGCAGAATCCGGGAAACCTCGTCCATACCCATCCTGATGCTGAGCGCCAAGAGTGAGGACATGGATAAAATACTGGGGCTGATGACCGGCGCGGATGATTATATGATTAAACCGTTCAATCCGCTGGAGCTGACGACGCGCGTCAAAACACTGCTGCGACGCTCCACTCTGTACAATGCCGAACTGCATCGGGAGGACAGCGAGCGGATCGAGATTGATGGGCTCGACATAAACCGGACAACGCATGAAGTAACGGCCAATGGCAAAGCAATCTCTCTGACGGCAAGAGAATTCGAGATTCTGTATTTGCTTGCCCGCCAGCCGGGGAGAATCTTTAGCGCCGAGGATATCTTCCAGCAGGTCTGGAAGGAGAAATATTACGTATCCAATAATACAGTCATGGTTCACATCAGCAACCTGCGGGACAAGCTCGAGAGGGAGCTGGGTTATAAGCTCATTCAAACGGTATGGGGCGTCGGGTACAAAATCCATGCGTAAGCTGCAGTGGAAGATCATTACACTGTTCTTTGCCAGCGGAGCCCTGACCTTGGCCATACTGTTCATCGCGCAGCAGATCTTCCGATTGATCGGCCGGGAATACTGGAAGGAGCCCTGGGTAAACACCCTTTTCAGAGTTGATCGTACGTTGGAGGATTTCTTCGGTTTCCCCATCATCCCGACGATCATCGGCATCGTGCTGTTTATCTGTATGGTGCTCCTCCTGAGTCAAGGCACCATTCGTCAAATCAATCAGTTAATGGAGGGTACAAAGCGTTTGGCGAAGGGCGAATTGGATCAAGAGATTATCGTTAGCTCCAATGACGAACTGGGCCTGATGGCAACGCAAATCAATCAAATGGCCAAGCAGCTCAAGCTATCGCTGGCGGAGGAACGCATGGCCGTCCAGTCCAAGAACGAGCTTATCAGCAACGTATCGCATGATCTGCGGACCCCCCTCACCTCCATCATCGGGTACTTGCGACTGGTCAATGAAGACCATTACAAGGATGAGGTCGAGCTCCGGTATTATACCGATATCGCGTACGATAAGTCGCTGCGCCTAGGCGGACTCGTGAACGATTTGTTTGAATACACACGGATGGGATACTCCCCGATGAACCGGGTTGACATTAATTTGGTGGAGCTGCTCGCACAGTTGGCCGTAGACTTTTCATTAACCGGGCAGCAAGAAGGAGTTCAGGTCGTCTTCACACCTGAAACGGAGAAAATCATGATCTCCTCGGACGGGGATAAACTGATGCGCACCTTCGAGAATCTGCTGTCCAATGCGGTACGGCACGGACGGGATGCCGGGCGGGTGGATTTGAAAGTATCTCAGGACCCGAATTTTGCCGTCGTACAGGTCATCAATTACGGTCCTCCGATCCCTCAGCACGCAATCCCCCATCTGTTCGAGCGGTTCTACCGGGCGGATGAATCGCGCACTGATCAAACCGGGGGCTCCGGGCTTGGCTTGGCTATCGTAAAAACCATCGTGGATGCCCATCACGGCACGATTCAAGTGACCAGTACTACGGAGCTGACGATGTTCGAGGTTCGTCTACCTTTAGAGGCTCCTGAGAATTAACAAAATAAAACATTTAATATTCGACATACAATTCCATTTTCCGATAAAATAGGGGGTGAATGTCTTCATCGCCTTGCCGCCCTTGCGCAAGGTACATGAAAGGAATGATCCCCCATGACCAATATACTTTTTACCAACTTTTGTATATTTGTGACTTTCTTATACTTATCCGGACTGCTGTCCAAAAAATATGTAGCAGGTGTTGTGACACCGTCCATCCACGTTAAGATCAACGCCGGCCTCCTCTTTGGCATTTACGGGATCATCTTGATGTACTATTCTTTCCCGATTGACCCGCGGTTTTTTGCGGACTTGCGGCATCTAGCCATTGTCGTGATCGCCAGCTACTTAGGCTGGCTTCCCTCCCTGATTGCCGGCGTGCTGATTGCACTCGGGCGGCTGATCCTGTTCGGCATGTCAACTTCCTCTGCCATTGCGGGAGCCGGCATGCTGCTGATCGGCATCATCTGCGGGATGCTTTCTCGTATGCATTGGGAACGTTTAGGCAAAATGCTGCTCATGAGTATGTCGAGCATGCTGGTGCTCCTATGTATTATGTGGATGAATATCCCGGACCACCACAAGGTGTATACCGTCTTCACGCAGCACCTCATCATATCCATGCTCGCCACGGTGGTCATCTACATGCTGACCGAGTATATCAACACATCCAATCAACTATTTCTGCAGATGAAGAAAAATGCGGAGACGGATTACTTGACCAGTCTTCACAATCTGCGCCAGTTCGAGCAGCTGTTATCGGAACGTTTTCTCGAAGCCCAGCATTTCAGCGAACGGCTGGGTGTTCTTGTCGTGGACATCGATCATTTCAAAAAAATAAACGACACCTACGGCCATGCGGCCGGAGATGCCGTTTTGCAGCAGCTCAGCAAAGTGCTGAGGGAGCATTCCCGTTCTTTTGACGAAGTGTCCCGCAACGGCGGGGAAGAATTCTCGGTGCTGGTCCCGGAAGCGACCATCGACGAGACTGCCGCTATTGCAGAGCGAATCCGGGCGGCCGTAGCGGATCATATCTTTGTCCTGGAAGACGGAACCAAGATTCAGATCACGGTGTCGATCGGAGCTGCTGTGCACCCCGATACGATCCGGTCGAAAAATGCCAAGGAGCTGCTGCAACAAGCGGACCGCGAGCTGTACCGAGCCAAGGACAGCGGGCGTAACCGCGTATGCTCCGCCCCCGAGATCCATGATCTGATTCTTTCTTAATTCGGATCCGCCTTCAGTATTTCTTCAATGGCAGTCAGCGTATCCGGAGACAGCTTCATACCGGAGGCCTTCACATTCTCTTCCACCTGCTCCGGACGGCTGGCACCCACCAGCGCACTGGCTACATTGTTCTGACGCAGAATCCAGGCCAAGGCCAGTTGGCCGACGGTCATACCCAACTCGCTTGCAACGAGGCCCAGTGCCTGCACCTTCTGAATGCGGTCTTCACTCATTTTGAGCCGGTCGGCTCCAATCTTCGATGCGCGGCTGTTCTCCGGCACGGCTTGCTTGGAGGCGTACTTGCCAGTCAGAAGTCCTTGAGCAAGAGGAGAATAGACCACTTGACCAATGCCCTTCTTCTCGCCTAACGGGATAATTTCCTCTTCGATCTTGCGCTCGAACATGTTGTACAGCGGCTGATTCACCACGATGCGATCCAGCAAATAGCGATCCGCAACGGCCAGTGCCGCTTCCATCTGGGCAGCGGTCCACATACTGACTCCTATATAGAGCACCTTGCCTTGGCGGACAAGGTCATCCAGCGCCCGCAGCGTTTCCTCTAGCGGGGTTTCTTCATGATATCGATGACAGTAATAGATGTCGACGTAATCGGTACCCAGCCGCTTCAGACTCGCATCGCACTGCTCTCTAATATGTTTGCGGGAAAGTCCCTGATCATTGGGTCCGTCCCCCATCTTGCCGAATACCTTCGTGGCCAGGACATAGGATTCCCTTGGGAAGGCTCTTAAGGTTTCCCCGACAACCACTTCAGCCGCCCCCTGGGCATACACATTTGCCGTATCAAAAAAATTAACGCCGAGTCCATATGCGGTTTGAATCGATTTCACCGCATTCTCCCGTTCCACATATCCCCCGTACGTCAGCCAGCTCCCGAGACTGATATCGCTAACCTTCAATCCGCTACCGCCCACTCTTCTAAACTCCATATGTGAAACCTCCTTCATACAAGATAGATGCTTATTCTTTATTGTAACATCTTCCAGTACGATAGACAGTTGTGCCTTGTTTAACGTTTATAACCGGTCGACTTTATTTTAAACTTGACCGATACATTAAACTTGGCATGGGGATAAATGGTGCGCCACTCCTCCATCTCCGTCTGGTTGTTCCAGTGCGTACCTCCATACCGAAGGCCGAAACCTAACGGGTCCAGACCCGTTTTCTGAATTTTCTCCAACACGTTTTTCACAGCTTGCGATAGTTCCTTGCTAAACTGCTCTTCGATCTTACGCAGATCCTTCGGATCTAATTGCGCAGGGTTTTCTTTCTCTTCCAAAATCGCGGTTATCCGAATCTTGTAATCAATGGTTTCCTCCCCTGGTTTATCCGTTACGATCTTGTATCTTGCTCGGGTTCTATCCGTGTTGACTTCAAGCAATTGGCCGTCAATTTTCGTCCCGAAATTCGTGCTTAGATTACGACGATCCAACAGGTTAAACAGCCTGGTTTCATCCCGCGTCAGAATCACCTTCACCTTGTTCTTATCCATCAAGGCTAATTTGTCGATATTCAGGATCTTGTCAGCGGTAGTTTCCACAACGGGCAGGACCGGATCTTCCCCTTCCTCTAACATTCGGCGGGACAAATCGAAGGAGTATGCCTTAATAATGAAGGGAGATTCCGTCCCCTCCTCGCTGAGCGCCAGAAATATTGCGTTTCCGGCAATCCGCTCCGTTGGAGGATCCGTCTTTAATACGGCTTCTGCCGTAGGTACTGCGACGGCTGGATACATTAAGAGCTGCATGTCCCGCCTCCGAACGGTCCAGTCCTGGATTTTGCTGATATTTTTCCGTGCATAGGCCTCGCCGTACATGACCCCTTTGCAATGACCAAAGTCCAGCTCCTTATCCACCTTGGATTTGACCTCCCTGATCGCTTCCGCAATACTTGTCGATTCCTGCGTAATAAGCAGTGATTTTTTATCCCCGGTTTTCGGGTCTCCCGAAGGAATTGCCATTTTGAAGGTAAATCGGTTCATATCGGGGCTTTTCTCAGAGACGTCAATACCGATGGACACAACAAAAAGCCTCAGATCGATATCCCTAAAATCACATCCCGACACCAACAAAAAAGAGCAGCACATGAGCCAGACCAGCCAGCGTTTTAGGTCTTTCATGCCTTCTTCCTCCTTTTCCTCCATACCGCATAGAATAACAGGGCAATGAGCAGAAATTCACCCGCGAACCGGACGTCCAGAAAGACAATCGCCATATCATTTAATATGTATTGATTCACGATAAACGACGTGCCGAAGGTAATCAGGGAAAAGAGGAGCAGCACCCACCATTCGATTTTCCTCCGTTTAGACATCGCTTCCCCCTTATCGACCTTTAATCCGAAGCTTCCCAGAATGAGTTCCTTACCCACATGCCAGTGGATGATGGAATTCACGAGGGAGAGACACATATACACCACGTAGAAGACATATATCATCCGTTCAATGATGAAATAACGAATCCGCAGCGAGTCCACCGTCGAGAAGGCAGGGTACACGTGTCCTCCTGCGCCCGCAGCGCCTAATATGCCAATGGGTGCAAAGATCGAAACCAGAAGGGTAATTATACTGACCCCCACAATTGCCCAAACATGGCGCACTCTGAATCGGTGAAAGATCCGATTGAATATCACCATGTTCACGTAGCCCGTAAAAATAAAGGTTGCGGCCGCCACCGTTTCGTAATTGGGCATATTCCATGCATAGGTAATGATCTGCCTTACGGCATCCCAGCTGAAATAGGGGTTGCTGAAGATACGCCATGACATGTAGGCGATAACAGGAACACAGATGTACAGAATCATCTCCAGGGCATATATAATGGACTCGGAGTCCAGTCTGGCACTAAGTCCAACCACCACCAGAAATCCTATCAGAACGATATAGGGAGACACATCCGGACTAATGTAGCGAGAGGTAATATCAACGAAGCTTACCAAGGTAATGACGCTGGAGAAAAACCACGCGAGTCCGTATAAAAAAAGCAGGATACCCGATGTCCACTTGGACATAACCGAGCGAAAAATCTCCGGCAGCCCTTGCCCCGGAAATTTCTGAATCAGTTTCACGAAGGTAAACATCAGCAGCGTCCCAATCGGAATGGACACGAGAATCGACATCAGCGCACCGTCAAAGCGGTCCGTAATTAAAATCCGGGGGACATAATTAATCAGATTGATGGTTGCATTGAGCAGGAAGAGGTAATAAAAATATTTATTTCTAACCACTTCGCTGATCTCCTTTCTTCTTCCAATCCATAGCAAACATCTTTAAGTAGGGTTTGCCGAAGGATCGGAGGCTCGTAAGGTACATAATCATCGCCACCATGCCCAAAACGATGCCGACCAAGCCAAAGAAGGTGGCCAGGACAATGAACAAATACTTCGTGACGCGGATGCCTGAGCTCATCATCGTAATCGGGATCACGAAATTCGTTATCGCGACGGCGGAAACCAGAATGATCATGATGTTGCTGACTAATCCCGCCTCTGTTGCAGCGGTCCCCAGAATGAGACCCCCTACCGTCGTTGCGGTCTGACCAATCGCTTTGGGCAGACGGACACTTGCTTCCGTCAGAAATTCCATCGCCAGCAGCATGAAGATCACTTCGAAAAAGGATGGGTACGGCACCGTAGCCCGGCTTCCCGCAATAAGCAGCGTAACCTGCATCCTCAATATTTCCGGATTATACGACGTGAATGCCACGTACAGACTCGGCATAAGTACGGTCGTAAACAAGGCGATATACCGGATCCCCTTGAGAAACCAGCCGATCGGGGGAAGCTGTATTTTGTCATCCATCGCCGTAAAGAAATCATTGAAAATGGCTGGCAATAGAAGGGCATACCCCGTTGAATCCATCAACACGGCAATTTTTCCTTGATTTATATTCAATACGGCCCGGTCAGGACGCTCGGTCAGCATGAGTGTTGGATACAGACGAAATTTAGGATGCATCGTATGTCTCTCGATTTCGGCAGCCGATTGCACGATGTCCGCTTTGAGCTCGGACAATCGCTTTCTAAGCTCCTGCAATACCGTTTCTTCCACTTTGCAGGCATCATACATAATGATGATTCGGGTCTGCGATATTTTCCCGACGGTCATGAATTCCGTCTTCAAATTCGCAGTTTGGTAACGATGGCGGATCAGGTTCAGGTTCACCTCGATATTTTCCGTAAACGAATCATCGGGACCCTGAATGACGTTCTCTGTACTGGCGGGTTGAATGGGGCCTGCATTAACCAGTACGGCGTCAAACAGGAGCACGTTTTCCCCAATGAATATGGCTACGCAGCCCCTAAGCATATTACGAAGCAATTCCTGCTCATCTTTCGGCTCCAGGCTTGAGGGAAAGGATCGGATGAATTGGTCGTATAAGTCCAAGGAGTTCAGCTCATAGAAACGGTTAATCAAATTATCGTTAATCATGATAGGGTCACACATGCTTTTAAAATAAATCAGTAACGCATGGCCACCTTCATTTTTCAGCTCTCGATGTTCTATATCCCCGATATCTTGGAAATGTTCTTGCAGACATTTCTTGGCCTGATCCGCATTTAGATGCTGTTCGCTGGTCATGATATACCACCCCTCTTTTTCACATAATCCCAAATCTCCGCGGTTTCTTTAGATTCTGCACAAATGTCCCAAAATATTTACAATCCTCCAGGAAACTTATGAATACCGAATGGAATTCTGCTCGTTTCTAATCATTCCCAAGTGGTAATAATGAAGACAAGAGTCTGTGTTTAAGGGCAACGCCCGTAGAAACTGAGGAGGAATCGTGAATGAACCCAACCAATTCATCGCATCAAGAACTACCGCAATATCCGGAGTCGCTGTGGAGAGGGACAACCGAACTGCCCGCTTTCCCCCGCTTAGCCGAGGATATTGAGACGGATGTAGCCATCGTCGGAGCCGGCATAACCGGCATTACGACCGCTTATCTACTTGCCAAGGCTGGTAAGGATGTCGTGCTGATCGAAGCAGGGCAAATCCTGAACGGAACCACCGGTCATACAACAGCTAAGGTTACGGCACAGCATGGGCTGATCTATCATGAGTTCATGAATCATTTTGGAGAGGAGAAAACGAGGCTCTACTACGAAGGAAATCGGGAAGCGATTGAATTCATTAGAGATATTATTGGCGGAGACGAAGAGAAATTTGGGCTGAAGCTGGAGGATGCCCATATTTACGCTCAGCAGGAGGACAAGTATCTCTCGAAGCTGGAAGACGAAATCAAGGCCTATGAGAAACTCGGCATTCCGGGAGAATGGCAGGAAAGCCTTCCCCTCCCTATGTCGATTCGGGGAGCCATTAAGATGCCCGGGCAGTATCGGTTCCATCCTCTGCAGTATTTGAAGCATCTGACAGAAGAGTTCCTAAGGCTTGGAGGACGGATTTACGAGAACACGACCATGGACGAAAAGGCCGAAACCGATGGACCGATCACGCTGCTGACCAAACGGGGCGGTCACCGGATTACTTGCAATCACGCAGTATCCGCGTCTCATTTTCCGTTCATTGACGCCAAAGGATTGTTCTTCACGCGGCTGCATGTGGAACGCTCCTATGCCATTGCAGTCAAACCCGAAACCGCTTATCCGGGAGGAATGTACCTAAGCGTGGATCAGCCTACACGTTCCTTGCGGTCAGCATCTTATAACGGGCAGGAGTTGGTTATCGTCGGGGGCGAGAATCATCCGACGGGCCGCAGCATCTGTACCCACCAGCATTACGAAAACCTGGAGCTTTTTGCAGGAAATCTATTGGGCGCTTCCGCGATTCCTTACCGCTGGTCGGCCCAGGACCTGATTACATTGGACAATATGCCTTACATCGGGCCGATCACGTCCAATCAGGACCGGATCTTTGTTGCGACAGGCTTCCGGAAATGGGGTATGACAACAGGAACATTGGCCGCGAACATCATCGCGGATCAAATCTTGGAGAAGGATAACCGTTACGCCGACGTCTTCGACCCCTCCCGCTTCCACGCGGACCCGAGCATCAAAACGTTTGTCGTGCAAAATGCTTTGGTTGCCAAAGATTTCGTTGCCGGCAAGGTGGAGATGTCCCACGCCGATATAACCGAGCTGAAGGCCGGCGAAGGCGCCGTCGTCCGCCATAACGGTCAGCGTGCCGGAGCTTACAAGGATGATCAAGGGAATCTCCATCTCGTGGATACGACCTGTACCCACCTCGGCTGCGAAGTGGAATGGAATGAGGGCGAACGTTCATGGGATTGCCCGTGTCACGGATCACGCTACCGCTATAATGGCGAAGTGATCGAAGGGCCGGCCATTGAACCATTGAAGCAGTTGGATCCGGAGAGCTGAGCGGACGCAATCGCCTGACTCCTAACCTAAAAAGAAGTGAAGCCCATGCGAGCTTCACTTCTTTTTTATAACATGGGACTACACACCAGTTGCGGCCTAAATTCAACCAGAAATAACATATTTCTGGTATAATAAGCTTACAAATCGTTACGGGAGGGAAAACCATGGTTCTAGGCCTTGAGTATTTGGATCGAATTAAAGAGGACGTCTCGGAGAAAAAAGCACAGGAGAAGCTGCGCGGTATCCGGCAACAGAGCCTGCTTACCGATTGTTTAATGACCCTTGCTGCTGCAGGTGCCTTCATTGTGGTGGCTGCCATCTTTGGTTTTATCTTGTATCACATACGATATTAGAAGCCATCTCCATGCCTCCCCCGATGGGAAGTCTCTGGAGTTTATCCTTTCTTACAATTTCAAAAAGGCACCCTGACGGGTGCCTGTGTCATGTTATGACCTGGGACTGGATTGCCTTTGTAAGCCTAGGCGATTTCCGGTGCCGGCTCCTCGCGGTAGGCCGCAAGCGACTGATCCACGATCACCTGTATGAAATCGGGATCGATATCCTGGATCCAAGGTATGGCGTTATTCCAAGCATTTTCCTCAATTTGAAGCGCGATCTGCCTCTGATCCCATTCATCCATCGTTCGATCCATCCGGTCGCACAGCTCTGTCAGGGTCATGTCCATCGAATGGCCCAGCTCATGTGCAAATACCACCGCAAAATAGGCGTGGAACGGCTCAAGCGTGCCAAACAGCTGCAAACACTGCTGGCGTATGACTTCGGTATACATCGTCACGCTGTGCGAATGCATGACATATTTTCCGCCGATTAACCGGCCCCCTGGAAAATACGCCTCCATCTCCACGGTGACACTGCTGCCCGACCGACGTAGAAGCTCTTGCGTAATTCGGTTCAGTTCGGACTTATTCAATAATGATCATGGCTCCCTTTAAAGATATAAACATAAACATCATTATAAAAGAACCATATGAAAATGCAATATCAAATATGCCTGCCAGCTTACTCTCAACCTACCAAAAACCATTCATTAATCTAAAAAAAAATCTAAAAAAAGAAGACCCACTCCGCACTCGAATGGGTCTTCTTGTGATGACAATCCTCGCCTCGCTATCCAGCCTCATGCTGGTCGCTGAATTGACTGTTATACAGGTCCGCATAGAAGCCGCCCTGAGACAGCAGCTCTTCATGGTTCCCCTTCTCGATAATGCTGCCCTTGTTCATGACCAGAATCAGGTCCGCATCCCGGATCGTGGACAACCGATGGGCAATGACAAAGCTGGTCCGGTCCCTCATCAGCTCATTCATCGCTTTCTGAATATAGAGCTCCGTCCGCGTATCCACGCTGCTGGTTGCCTCATCGAGGATCAGAATCGATGGATCGGCCAGAATGGCGCGCGCAATCGTAAGAAGCTGCTTCTGTCCTTGCGATATGTTGGAGGCCTCCTCGTTCAGAACGGTATCGTAGCCCTCCGGTAATGTCCGGATGAAGTGATCCGCGTGGGCCGCTTCCGCCGCCCGGATGATCTCTTGCTCCGTGGCGCCTTCGCGCCCATACCCGATATTCTCCCGGATTGTCCCGTTAAAGAGCCATGTATCCTGCAGCACCATCCCGAACAGGCTGCGGAGTTCACCGCGCCGAAGAGCGGTAATATCGGTGCCGTCAATCGTAATCTTGCCCTTATTCAGCTCATAAAACCGCATCAGCAGATTAATGAGCGTTGTTTTCCCTGCGCCGGTCGGTCCGACGATGGCGACCGTTTGCCCGTGCTTCACGTCCACATTCATATCCTCGATCAGAAGCTGGTCCGCTTTATAGCCGAAACTCACATTCTCGAATGACACATCGCCAAGCGGCTTCTTGAGCGCTGCCGGAGCTGTATGCTCCGACACTTCTTCTTCCTCATCGAGCACTTCAAATACGCGCTCTGCCGATGCTATGGTGGATTGAATGACGTTCGCGATATTCGCAAGCTGGGTAATCGGCTGCGTGAATTGGCGTGAATATTGGATGAATGCCTGAATATCCCCGATCTCAATCGCTCTGCGGGTAACCAACACACCGCCGACAACACTGACGATCACATAACCGATATTTCCGACAAAACCCATCAGCGGCATAATGGTACCCGATATAAACTGGGCTCTCCACCCCGCATCATAGAGCTTGTCGTTGACCTCATCAAATTGCTCCATGGACTGTCGTTCCCGGCCAAAGGCCTTCACGACTTTATGGCCCGTGTACATTTCTTCCACATGTCCGTTCAGCTCACCCAAATGCTTCTGCTGCGCCACAAAATGCTTCTGCGAGCGCTTGGCGACCACAATCGTGACCACCACGCTAAGCGGCAGGGTCAGAATAACCACCAACGTCAGCAGCGGACTGATCGTGAGCATCATCACGATGACGCCGACCAGCGTGACCACGGAGGTAATCATTTGCGTCAAGCTCTGCTGAAGCGTGCTGCTGATATTGTCCATATCGTTGGTCACCCGGCTCAGCGTTTCCCCATGCGTCCGGGCGTCGAAATATTTAAGCGGCAATCGGCCGAGCTTGTTGTAAACATCTTTTCGCAAATCATACACGGTACGCTGGGCCACACCGGCCATAACATATTGCTGGATGTAAGCAAACAGCGAGCTTAAGAGATATAGTCCTGCAAGCCAGAGCATGATCGTCCGAATAGCGTCAAAATCGATGCCGGCCCCCGGCACGCCCTGCATCTTGGCCATGAAGCCTTTGAACAGGATCGTGGTCGCATCCCCCAATATTTTCGGGCTCACGATGCTGAATATCGTACTGAGAATAGCTGCGATCAAGACGATCAGCAGCTTGCCGGTATGCGGTTTGAGATATCGTGTTAACCGGCGAAAAGTGCCTTTGAAATCCTTGGCTTTCTCCCCCGCCATTCCAGGTCCGTGTGGGCCGCCGCCAAAGGGACCGCCCGGTCCCCGAGGATGTCCTCCCCGTTTCTTCTCACTCATGCGATCTCCTCCTCTGACAGCTGCGAAGTGACGATTTCACGGTACACATCGCTGGAAGTCATAAGCTCCTCATGCGTGCCGATGCCGGCAATGCGTCCCTCATCCAGCACGATAATCCGATCAGCGTCCATGACAGTGCTTACCCGCTGAGCGACAATCAGAACGGTAGCTTCCGTCGTTTCCTCGCGGAGCGCTGCGCGAAGATTGGCGTCCGTCTTGAAATCAAGCGCCGAGAAGCTGTCGTCAAACACATAAATCTCGGGTCTCCGAACCAGCGCCCTTGCAATCGAGAGCCGCTGCTTCTGACCTCCGGATACGTTGCTGCCGCCCTGCGAAATCTCGGCATCGTACCCGCCCTCCATGGACGAGATGAAATCGGCCGCCTGGGCAACCTTCGCTGCATGCCGGATCTCCTCGTCTGTTGCATCCTCTTTACCATAGCGGATATTCTCCGCGATGGTACCGGTGAAGAGCAGCGCCTTCTGCGGCACGAATCCGATTCGGCTGCGCAGCTGCTCCTGAAGCATGTCCCGAATATCTGTACCATTGACAAGAATCCGTCCCGAGGTTACGTCATAGAAACGAGGGATCAGGCTGATGAGCGTTGATTTTCCTGAACCGGTTCCGCCGATAATCGCGGTGATTTCACCCGGCCCGGCACGGAAGGAAATATCGGATATGGCCGGCTCCTCTGCACCCGGATAATAGAAGGTTACATCCTGAAATTCAATCGAGCCGTGCTCCACGCCGGTTTCGCCCGGCTGCTTCGGATCATGGATCTCCGGCATCATGTTCAATACCTCATTGATCCGAACCGCCGATGCCTGTGCACGCGGAATCATGACAAACATGACGGATAACATGATGAGGGAGAACATGATCATCATCGCATATTGGAGAAATGCCATAAGGTCACCGACCTTCATATGCCCGCCCTCTATGCGATGGGCTCCGAACCAAACAATCGCCAGTGTCGCAAAATTCATGACCAGCATCATGACAGGCATCATCGCACCCATGATTTTATTCACTTTGATGGAGGTGGCAGTCAAATCCTCGTTCGCATCATTAAAGCGGGCGGTTTCATGATTCATCCGGTTAAATGAACGAATGACCCGGATTCCTGTCAGATTCTCCCTTAGCACGCGGCTCAGCGTATCGATCTTCACCTGGATCGCTTTGAAGAGCGGAATCCCCTTTTTGGCGATGAGGAAAATGGCCAGCGCCAGAATAGGGAGGACGATCAGCAGCACCGTGGTCAGTCCCGGGTCTCTCGACACGGCCATCACAATGCCCCCGATACACATCATCGGCGCAATCGCCATCATGCGAAGGATCATGATCGTGACCTGCTGTACCTGCGTGATATCGTTCGTTGTACGGGTAATCAGGGATGCCGTACCGATCTTGTCAAATTCCTGCAGCGTGAAATTCTCGACATGGGAGAAGACGCGGCCCCGAACAATCTTCCCGAATCCCGTAGCTGATTTGGATGCCAAATAACTAGCGGCAATGGAGCACACCATGCCCCCTGCTGCTACGAGGAGCATAAAGCCGCCCACACGCCAAATGTAAGGCACATCTCCCTCAACGATGCCATAATCCACGATGTCTGCCATCAAGGTCGGCAGGTAAAGATCAGACAGACACTGGAAAAATGTGAACAGCAGGACAAAAATGACCGCTGTCCGGTACGGCTTCATGTAGTGAAACAGTTTTAACAAATCCCCCACCCCTACTCGTTGTCTGATGTCGTTTCGCTTCGTTTGCGTTTTTGCTCGTGAAAATGATACACCTTCGTTAACAGCTCGGTCAGTTTGACGCTGTCCTCTTCTCCCAGAAAATCCACCAGTTCGTTAAAGTTGTTCCTGACGTTCTGGTAGGTTTCCTGGACAACGCGGTTCCCTTCCTCGGTAAGCTGTACGCGCACCGCACGTCGATCCCGTGCATCCATCACCCGTTCCACCAAACCTTTGCTCTCCAGAGCGTTGATAAATTGAGTGATCGTCGGTGACGTAACATTCATCATGCTGCTGATTTCGGACACTTTCATGCCGGGACCATCAGGCTCGATATGATGTTTGATTCCCATCAGAACGCGAATCTCGCCGGGCGTGTAGCCGGAAATCAAGTGCTGATCCCATTCCTGCTTGTGGAACATGCGAATGCTGTACAAGAGCCTGCCGGCGACGCTATCTTCTCGCCTGCCGCCCTTCATGCACAGTCCTTCTCGCGAAGCCCTTTCCTCTGACCGGTTGTTCTCTTTATGTAAATCTGGATGTATATCCTCTTCCATGGTCCACCTCTTTTCTGCAACCTCTCGAATAAATAGATAGCCTGCCAATTTAATTGGTTACCTAACTATATACCCGGAGAAGACCGAAGTCAAATCGACTTCGGACCTCCGTAACATCCATTATTCGTCATCGTACAGAAGCTGCTGGTACGTCCCTTTGCGGTCTCTGTCGCTCTTCCGCGAGGACTTGCCTGAGCTCTTATTCTGGCGGCGGGTGCTGACCTTCTCTTTACGGGCGATATGGGCCAGCTCCCGCTCCGTCTTCTTGTAATTCGCATATCGTTTCGCATCCAGGGTTCCGTCCTGCAGCGCTTCCTGAACTGCACAGCCGGCCTCCGTCTCATGGCGGCAATCATGGAACCGGCACTGCTGGGCGAGCGTGGCAATGTCCGCAAAGGTCGCCTCGAACCCTTCTTCCGAATCCCACAGCTGCAGCTCCCGCATGCCCGGCGTATCCACCATAATCGCGCCGCCCGGCAGCACGAAGAGCTCCCGGTGCGTCGTGGTATGCCGTCCCCTTGCATCCTCTTCGCGTATCCCTTGAACTCGCTGCATCTCCTGGCCCGACAACCAGTTCAGCAGGGTGGATTTACCCGCCCCGGAGGTACCCGTAATGGCAACCGTCCTCCCTTGCACCAAATAAGCCTGCAGCTGCTCCTTCCCTTGATCCATCAAGGAGCTTACCGCATGGACCGGCACACCTGGAGCAACCGCCTCTACCTCCGCGACGTACGCTTCCGGCGATTCACATAAGTCCGCCTTGGTAAGGAGCACGACCGGTGCGGCTCCGCTCTCCCAGACCGCAATCAGATAGCGTTCTATTCGGCGAACATTAAAATCCTTATTGAGCGCGTTAATGATAAACACGGTATCCATATTTGCGGCAATGATCTGCTCATCCGGCACGCTTCCTGCTTCCTTACGCGTCACCGCCGACTTTCGGGGGAGCAGCTTATGAATGACGGCACGGGATTCCCCTTGCAGCGGCTCCACCATGACCCAATCGCCAACAGCGGGAAAGTCGCTTTTGCTGGCTGCTTCGTATTCGTATTTGCCCGTGACAACCGCGGACTGCTCTCCCTCTTGCGTAATAATGCGGTACTGCTTCGAGAATTGGGCCGTGATGCGTGCGGGTACCAGCGCTTTATCGTGCTGGGGCATCTGCTCTGCCATCAAACTCCATTCTTCATTCCATCCATAGGCTTGTAGCATGGTCATGTCTTGTTTAGTCAAATTCGTTATATCCCCTTATCGTTATTGGATTGGTTGTTATCAAACACAAAAAAAACCGCAGATTTGTATCTGCGGCTGATCTGAATCTACGCAAGAAGAAGGCATTAATCCCCATCAGCCAAGCCGATCATGGTCATACCACGCCCCTTGCATAGACACAAAAAACCCGCAGGATACCAAACACGGTCTCCTGCGGGTTCTTAGGTATAGAGATAAAGACACGTAAGGTCACATGCCTTACACCTCTGCTACCATTAGAATTTCCCGTCCAAAGAGACCAACGTCAATGCGACCCATCCACTATGCATCATAACCATCTGACATCAGCCTCCTTCAGCTTATTAATATATCCGTATTATAGAGTTCGTATTTCCAAGTGTCAACATCTCAAGAAAAAATTAGATGCGCCTGTAGTGCCTCCACTCCTCCGGCAGCAGCATCCCGTACTGGCGATTCAGAAAGCGGTCATCCACGAGCGTCAGCGTCCCGCTGTCCTGCTCCGATCGGATCAAGCGACCACCGGCCTGCAGCACTTTGTTCATGCCCGGGTACACATAGGCATAATCGTATCCCCTCTTGCCGGTGCGATCAAAATAATCCTTGATGATATCATTCTCGAAGGATAACTGCGGTAATCCAACGCCGATGACCACAACGCTCGAAAGCCTTTCTCCTTTCAGATCGATGCCTTCGGAGAAAATACCGCCCATCACGGCAAAGCCGATCAGCGGATCTTCCGCATCCGCCTGAAAAGCATTCAGGAATGCCTCCCGCTCCTCCTCGCTCATCCCATGCCCCTGAAGCAAGGTACGCGCTCCCGGATTCATTCGGGCAAACGACTCATGAATATCCTGCATGTAGGGATAGGACGGCAGGAAGATCAAGGTATTGACCGGCTTCTCCTGAACCAGTGCACTCAGCATCCGGACGATGGCCTCGCTATTGCGCTCCCGATCCTTAAAGCGCGTCGATAACGGCAAAATTCGAACATCCAATTGCTCGGAAGAGAAGGGAGAAGGAATCGAGAGGCTGTAGTCCTCTTCCTCCGCTCCCAGCATGTCGCGATAATATCCGAGCGGCATGAGTGTTGCCGAGAAGAAGACGCTGGAGCGGTAGTTTTTTCCCGCTTGCTGGAGCAAATAAGAAGGGTCCAGACAAAACAGCTTGAGAAACACCTCGCTCTGACTCATCTCCGCATACGTGACAAAGCGGTCGTCATACAGCTTGGAGATGCGCAGATACCCCTGCACGGCAAAATAGCATTCCAGAAGCGCATCGGCCTCATCCCCGCTCTTGCCGGTCATCAGCTCGGCCTCTGCCTGGAGCGAGAAATCCTCCAGCAGCTCAACCATCATCTCCGGCTGCTGGGACCCGACAATCCGCTCTTCCTCCTCACTGACCTTGCGCAGCACTTTAAAGCGGTTATTCACCCGCTTCGCCGCGTTGTAAAGCGCGGGATTACTCTCCTTGTATGCTCGTTGCAGTTCCAGAAAAGCCGATTTATTCAGCTCGGCCGAGAACATTCCCCGCGCACGGTCTACCAGATTGTGGGCCTCATCAATGAGCAGCACACTGCGTTTCTTCAGATCCTCCGGCATCCGCTTGAAGGATACGCGCGGATCAAACACATAGTTATAATCGCAGATGACGGCATCGGCTGCGTACGCGGCATCCAGCGAGAACTCAAACGGGCACACCGTATGCTTCCGGGCGTACTCTTCAATAACGGGCCTCGTAATCATCGTTTCATTTGAGAGCAGATCCAGTATGGCGCCATTAATCCGGTCATAGTAACCCTCTGAGAACACGCAGCCCATCTGACCGCAGCCCTCGGCTTCACTGAAACAAATTTTGTCCTTCGCCGTCAGCGTGACCGTATGCATGCAGAGTCCTTGACGCTCCATACGCGCCATGGCTTCTTCCGCGGTCGTTCGGGTGATCGTCTTGGCCGTCAGATAAAAAATCCGCGATAACAGGCCTTCGCCGATCGCTTTAACCGAAGGAAACAGCGTGGATATGGTCTTGCCTATGCCCGTCGGCGCTTTGGCAAACAATCTTCTGCCTTCACCGATGCTTTTATACACGGCTCCGGCCAGCTTGCGCTGCCCCTCGCGGTAGGCGGGAAATGGAAACTTCAGTTCGCGGATGCTCCGATCCCTCCGCTCGCCATGCTCCCGCAGCAGGTTGGCATAAGGCGCATACGCCGCCACGACCTCCAATACGAAGGATTCCAGCTGAGCGAAGCTCCATTCCTGTACGAACTGCTTCCGCTCTCCGCTCGGGACCTGGAAGTAGGTCAATCTCACCGCCATCGTCGGTATCTCATGCAGCTTCGCGTACATATAGGCATACATTTTGGCCTGCGCCCAATGAACCGGGTACGTGTGCTCCGTAATCTCACCCAAATCGCCGGAGGTCGACTTGATCTCGTCAATCATGATCCGCTCTTCCTCTTGAATCAGACCGTCGCAGCGGCCTTCCACCACAAACAGCAGATCTTCGTAAGGAATCTCTACTTCAAGCTGAACTTCCTTTTGATCGTTCTCACCATAATCACGCTGTACCTGTTGATGCGCTCGGGTCCCCTCAGTAAGGGATGTCGCCGTGCGAAAACCGGAAGTAATGCTGCCGCTGCGAAAGACGTATTCCACCAGCGGCCTGACGGATATTTGAATAGTATGAGGCATGATGGTCTCCTTCGTTCATGTTCTATGAAGGATATTATACCAAACATTCGTTCCTGAAAGCGAAGCATCCAACTTCATTCAGCAACAAAAAAGCGTGCAGAAGGCATCCTGACAGGATGGCGTTCTGCACGCTGTACGCGTAAGCAGCATGTGCTTACGGGGCTTTCTTCTGCATCTGATCCAAACTCTTGAACTCATAGCCCCGGTTCCTGGCTTCGTCAATGATCCGCCCAAGCGCCTCGGTGTTGTCCTTGGAGATCGAGTGCAGCAGGATCACAGCGCCCGGGTGAAGCTGCGCGGTTACCTTATCATAAGCATACTGCGCACCACGCTGGGACTTCACGTCCCAATCCATATACGCGAGCGACCAGAAGACATTGGTATAGCCCAATTGTTTGCTGGTCGCCAGCGACCGCTCATCGAAAATGCCGCGCGGGGTACGTAAATATTTCATATCCGGCTGGCCGGTTATGCGCATAACCTCTTTCTTCACCCGCTCCAGTTCCTCGGTCAGCTTCTCTGCCGAGATCGTGGTCACATCCGGATGATTCCAGGAATGGTTGCCGATAATATGGCCTTCCGCCGTCATCCGCTTCAGCAGATCTTCCTGTGTCTTTACGTAGTGTCCGGTCACGAAAAAGGTGGCGGGCACCTTCTTCTCTTTGAGCGTATCCAGGATACGGGAGGTATATCCGTTCTCGTATCCGTTATCAAACGTAAGATACAGCTCCTTCTGCTCGGCATCGCCCATAAAGATCGCGTCGTATTTTTGCAGGAGCTCCTTAAAACCCTCCTCGTTGATGGAGGGCAGCTGGCCATTGACGCTTTTTTTGAATCCAAAATGAAACGGACCGCTTCCTACCGCCAAAGCCGCCCCCGATATGGACAGCATCACCGCTAAGCACACCAGAAGCGATAAGGCCGGCCGAAGGATATCACGTTTCTTCATATCCGTTCTCTCCTTCTTTGTTGTGATATGGATTGATTCCCCCTCATGAAAAACGTACAAGGGTTGCATCACCTAATATCCCACAATTCGGAGTAAACTATGTGTTAATCAACGACGACCTGGGGACCAGATGCAGCGGCTTTTACGTAATCTTGATCAATCGGCCCTTCTGATAACTCTGCAGTGCATACTCAATCATGCGGATGACATTACGGGCTTCTTCAGGCTGAACGGGTAACGGGCCATCCTTAAGAATCGCTTCGGCCAAACCCTGATAAAAGGCCTGATAGCGTCCCGGCAGCGTCTCAATCTCGCCCTGAACCGCCAGCCCGCTCAGCTCGGTAGCAAGCTCCCCGTACTGGTCCGGCTGGTCTTCGCCCCAGCCCGCATCCCCCGGGTGCATTCCCTGCTTCAGCTGGCCTTCCTGAGGGTCTGTTCCATATTTCAGGAAGCTTCCTTTATCTCCGTGCAGCTCGAATTTCGGGCCGGCTTGCCGTACCAGCGAACCGGAATGCAGAATAACGCGAAACGTTTTGTAACCCAGCACCAGATGAAAATAATCATGGGTTTTGGACCCTTTGCGCTCCGTTCTCAAATCCGCCCACAGCGTCTCCGGCAGACCGAACAGGAACAGCGCCTGATCAAGCAGATGCGAACCCAAATCATACAGGATGCCGGACCCGGGAATTCCCTGCTCCCTCCACCGCTCCGATTGCACTTCCGGACGGTAGCGGCTGAACTGCGACTGATAAATCGAAAGCTTGCCGAGCGCTCCCGTCTCCAGCAGATTGCGGACCGTCAGGAAATCATTGTCCCAGCGGCGGTTGTGATATACCGTCAGCAGGACTCCCTTCTGCTTGGCCAGATCAATCAGCTGGTCTGCTTCTGCGGATGTTACAGTAAACGGCTTCTCGACGACCACATGCTTACCGGCCTCGATGGCTAACCGGGTATATTCGTAATGTGTTGCATTCGGACTCGTAATGATGACAACATCAATATCCGGATTAGACAAAAGCTCATCCACGCTATCGACAACCGCCGTATCCGGCAAATCCTTGTGAACCTTGTCCGGATCTGATGATACAATCGTGTGGACTTCGTAATCCGGCACGCTTCTCAGGATAGGTGCATGAAACACCGACCCGGACAGGCCGTAGCCGATGATTCCCGCTTGTATTGTCATAAAGCAAGCCTCCTCTTCCCATGGTTCTATGTTGATTCGATATGTATCGCTTGGTTTCCTTGCAACATCTTAACATTCCGCAAATATTTTACAACCTCAAATGGTAAAGCCGCCTGCACGTCCATCGCTGTGCAGGCGGCTTTCTTCTTGCCATTGTAAAAAATAACCTGGAGACCTCTTTCGACCTGGCAGATTTTAGTAAGGATCCGCCTCATGGCCCATGCGGTTTGCATCCTCTACCGCCTGCTCCCGGACCGTCTCGTTCGAGCCCTTTCTGGCCTGCTCGAGTCCTTCCCGCACGCGGCGTCCATAATCCTCATCCGCATTCGTAAAATATTCCACCATCTTGTCTTGAATCCGGATATCGCATTGGATGAGCGCACCCACCAGATTGCTAATCAGGTCGTTTCGCTCCCAGTCCTCAAAGGCTCTGTACGTATCCCCTGCCTGCTTGAAGTCCAGCGTACGGTCCAGCTTCTGCCGGACGAGGTTGGCATCATAATGGGGCTGATGCGGCTTCGCTGTCTGCGCGGCTTCCACCAGACCGTCGGTCATGGATGGCTCGTAATCCACATGCGGGCTTTGGCCTGGTGCCTTATCCACGTAATACGACATCTGTCCGCCGCGCTGGTTGGTAGCGACCCGCTTCTTCGGCGCATTGATCGGCAGCTGCAGATAGTTGGTGCCTACCCGATGCCGCTGGGTATCCGAATAAGAAAATGTGCGACCTTGGAGCATCTTGTCGTCCGAGAAATCGAGTCCATCCACCAGCACGCCCGTACCGAAGGCCGCTTGCTCCACTTCGTTATAGTAGTTCTCCGGATTGCGGTTCAGCACCATTTTGCCTACCTTCAGGAACGGGAATTGATCTGCCGGCCACAGCTTGGTTGCATCAAGCGGATCGAATTCCAGCTCCGGATGCTCATCATCGCTCATAATCTGAACGCATAGCTCCCATTCCGGATAATCCCCGCGTTCAATGGCCTCATATAAATCCTGTGTTGCATGGCTGTCATTCATAGCCTGGATCTTGCTTGCTTCTTCCTGCGTAAGGTTCTTAATGCCTTGCTTTAGCGGCTCCCAATGGTATTTGATCAGCACACTATCGCCATCTGCATTGACCCATTTGTATGTATTCACACCAGAGCCCTGCATTTGGCGGTAGTTAGCCGGAATGCCCCATGGGGAGAACACAAACGTGATCATATGCGTCGCTTCCGGGGAACGGGATACAAAGTCAAACATGCCGACAGGCCCCGGAACGTTGGATACCGGATCCGGTTTGAACGCATGGACCATGTCCGGAAATTTGAGCGGATCGCGGATAAAAAATATTTTCAGGTTATTGCCGACCAGATCCCAGTTGCCTTCTTCGGTGTAAAACTTCACGGCAAACCCGCGCGGATCCCGAAGCGTTTCCGGTGAGCCGGAACCGTGGATGACGGTTGAGAACCGGACAAACACCGGCGTGCGTTTACCTTCAACCTGAAACAGCTTGGCCCGGGTATATTTCGAAACAGGCTCATCGCCCACTTTTCCGTAAGCTTCAAAGTAACCGTGAGCTCCAGCACCCCTAGCATGCACGACGCGCTCCGGAATGCGTTCCCGGTCAAAATGCGTGATTTTCTCCAGATAATGATAATTCTCCAAGGTCATCGGTCCCCGATTCCCTACCGTTCTCACATTCTGATTATCCGAAATAGGATGTCCCTGGCGGTTCGTCAGCGTATCCTCCCGCTCCGTTTCGCCGCGGTTCTGGGCAAAATCTTCCCGTCCTGGGCTCGTTCCATTATTACCATCATGTTCTTGGTTACTCACGAATGTCATTCCTCCTTGGATATAAGGCTTGTAAAATGGGTTCTCTTACTATGGATATTATGTCCAAGTCGTGAAAATGTATGAAATGTCCATTCGTTTAAAACAAACTTAATCCTGCTCACCCAGCAGGGCGCGGGTAAAGCTGATCCATTCCCTGACGGCAAAGGACAGGTACCGGTCCTTCCTCCAGATCATTCCAAGCTGCCAGGGGATCGAGGGATTATCCAGTGGCAGTATCGTCACGCGAGAAGAATCGATTTCCTTACAGATCGTCTCCGGGAGCAGTGCAATACCCAGATTGGCGGCCACCATGCCGCTGATGAGATCCCACTGTGAGCTTTCATAGACCACCCTTGGCTCAAAGCCGGCGCTGACGCATTCGCGGATAATCCGGTCATGCAGCGTAAAGTCCTCTCGAAACAACACAAATGCCTCGTCCGCAAGCTCATTCAGGTGTACATGCTCTCTTCCTGCCAGCCGATGGGACGGATGGAGAAGCAGATTCAGCTTCTCTTTCACAAAGGAATAATAGTGGAATACGTCTTCATTGACCGGCAGCACCGCGACGCCGATATCCGTCTGACCGCTTTCCACATCCGCTTCGACCTTCTTGGCACCATCCTCAATCAGCTGAATGGTAATCTTCGGATATTCCCGGTGGAACTGCCCGATCACCTCAGGGAAAAAGCTTGAACCTACCATGGGCGGAAGCCCGATACGGAGATGGCCGCGCTTCAGGTTCATGAGATCCTCCAGCTCGGCCGATACCCGCTGAAAGGAATCCACCATCTGCTGCGCCTGCTGATACATGATATGACCCGCATCCGTCAGCTCAATCCGCTTGCCCTGCCGGTAAAACAAGGTTACGCCCCACTCGTCCTCCATGTTGCGAATCGTTTTGCTGATCGTTGGCTGCGTAATATACAGCTTCTCGGCGGCTTTGGTGAAGCTTTGGTTCCTCGCTACCTCAAGAAAATACTCCAGGTGCCGTATATCCATCCGATACTCCCTCCGGTTTCTTGTATGTATAGATAAATGGAATGCATATCATTCGATATATGCATTTTACCTATGAAAATTATCGTTGTAAAATTTCAATACCAATGAAAATAAAGGAGGCCGGTCATGATCAACATGCTGAAAGGAACGCTCCAAGTGGCCGGTTTCATGCTTCTCTCCTTAGGGATGGATCAACTAGCCGCTTGGCTGAATATAGGGATTCCGGGCAGCATTCTCGGAATCGTTGTTGTGTTTATACTTCTCGAAACCAAAGTCCTCCGCCTGGAGTGGATCGAGCTTGGCGCCAATTGGCTGCTCGCCGAATTGCTGCTGTTCTTCATCCCTGCTGCGGTTGGCATCATGAAATATTTTCCGATGCTGGAGGCCGAAGGGCTCCAGATTCTGGCCGTGGTTTTGTTCAGCACCGTCATTGTGATGGTCAGCTCTGGACTGACTGCCGGCTTCATCTCATCCAGAAAGGAGCGAAAAACACCATGAACATCCTGTTGACGTTCATTCTCGGCTTGTTATTGACGGTCGGGATTTACGGGGGAGCCAAAAAACTGTATCGCCGTCTGCCAAAGGTCTATTTATCGCCGCTCCTTATCACCCCTGTACTGATTGTCGTGATATTGACACAAACGGGGATATCCTATGAATCATACAATGAAGGGGCGCAGTGGATCAGCAAGCTGCTCGGACCGGCTACGATCGCTTTTGCCGTGCCTTTGTACAAAAACTTCCAAACCCTTAAAAAGCATGCAGCCGAAATTATGCTCAGCGTGCTGACCGGATCGGTACTGGCGATGTTATCCTCTGCAGTTCTCGCCAAATGGATGCATCTGAACAGCTCGCTGGCCACCAGCCTCGTGCCGCGCTCCATAACAACCCCCATTGCCATGAATGTCTCCGAGGTCATTGGGGGCGTGCCGAACATGACGGCCGTCTTTGTCATTATGACCGGGATTCTGGGGTCCATGATCGGACCGGCGGTCATGCGAATTTTCCGGATTCGGGGCGATATCGCAAGAGGCGTGCTGTTTGGGACCAGCGCCCATGGAACCGGCACCTCCAAGGCATTTGAATTCAGCTCCCTTTCGGGAACAATCTCCAGCATTTCGATGATCGTCGCCGCTCTCTTCACCCTTGGAACCGCACCGCTGATCATGTCTTTTCTTTATTAATATGCTAAGGCCCTGACAAAACCGGCGATGGCCGGTTTTGTCACTGTCTTTTTCATGTTGTTATAAGAAGCTTAAGGACTTACTTTAACTCTTTGACAACCTCCTCCGAAGAGGTCATAATAGTTCTGTTCATTCATTTTGTAAAATAAATGGTATACGGAATGTATATCAACAGTAAGAATAACGTCTATCGATTCTTAAATAACGGATCGCCGCTGCAGTTCTCAAAAATGGTGTACGGCGGCATTGAAAGGAAGGCGATACAGGTGTTCTCCACCTCGCGGTTTCGGTTAACGATTACGAAGCCTTTTATATTTTTCTCTGTCATTATGCTGCTCAAAAGCTACGTAGCCTGGATGGTCATTTTTGATGATGTCATGCCATGGAAACCGCTCATTACGGAAATTCCTTTTATTTGGCTTGTGTTCAGCTTGATCGAATGGTTCGCTTCCAAGCGAAAGCTCGCTGCCTATATGAGTGTTAACTTATTGCTGACCGCCATATTCTTTGCAGCCATTATGTATTATAAATATTACGGTGTCATTGTTACGTATCATGCGCTGGAGCAGGTCAATCAGGTAACCGCGGTAAGCAATAGCGTGTTCTCCTTGATGGACCCTTACTATCTGCTGATCTTCACGGATATCATCGGTATGTTTTTTCTATTATGGCGCAGTGACCGCGTTAAAAAATGGAAGATTCGGCATGCCAAGAAAGAAAAGCGCAAGATTATTCCTATCGTTTTTGTCGTTTCTTTAATGCTGTGCCTGTTCCAGATTATGCCGAACCGCGCCAGCATGAACGAAATCGTGAAGGCTCAGGAAATGGGCATTCTTAACTACGAAGCCTACACGATTTTCCAGCAGGAGAACAAAGAGCTCGTGGATGCCAAGACCATCACGCAGGATAAAGTCAATGAATTGAAGGGCCTCGGAGCGGCTGATCAGGAAGCCTTGCTCTCGGGTGCAGCCAAAGGGAAAAACCTGATTATCATCCAGATGGAGTCCTTCCAGAAGTTCTTAATCGGTTTGAACATTGATGGTAAAGAAATTACGCCTAACTTGAACAAACTCGCCAAAGAGAGCTTATACTTCCCGAACTTCTACCAGAATGTCGGTCAGGGGAATACCTCGGATGCCGAGTTTGTGGTGAATACGTCATTCTACATTCCGCCACGTGGTGCGGCAACGCAGCATTATGCAGACAGAGTTCTGCCAAGCCTGCCGAGACTGCTGCAAGGGGAAGGTTATGATACGGCCACTTTCCACACCAATGTAGTGGAATTCTGGAATCGCGGAGAGCTGTACAAGGCCCTCGGTTTCAACCGTTATTACGATAAAGCGTTCTTCGGTGATGAAGATAAACTGTTCTTCGGTGCCTCGGACGATGCCCTGTATTCCAAAACGGCGGCCGAGCTGAAAAAGATGGACGAAGCCGATAAACCATTCTATACCCAGGTCATCTCCATGTCGGCTCACCATCCGTTTACGATTCCCGAAGATAAATATCGGATGACGCTGCCGGAGCGATATGAAGGCACCTTCGTCGGCGACTACATCCGCTCGCAGAATTATGCCGATGATGCGCTTGGTAAATTCATTGAGCAGCTGAAGAAAGACGGCGTGTGGGATAACAGCCTGGTTGTTCTCTACGGCGACCACCTCGGACTGCCGATTTATTCCTTGGACAACAAGGATAAAGAGCTGATGCACGAAATTTATGGCCGTGATTATAACTCCGGAGATATGATCAATATCCCGCTTATGATCCATGGAGAAGGTCTTCAGCCGGAAGTGAAGGAGCAAGTCGGCGGGCAGATCGACCTCTTGCCGACGGTGGCCAACCTCCTCGGCGTATCGATGGACCATCAGCTTCATTTCGGTCAGGATCTGTTAAACCACACCGATAATAACTTGCTGCCGGAACGGTACTACCTTCCATCCGGTACATTTATCAACAATACGACCCTGTACATTCCGGGAATCGGCTTTGAGGATGGGACCAAGCATCCGCTTCCGAACGCGGACGAGAAGAAGACCCAGGCGACCAAGGAAGAATTCGAACGCGCGCTGCAGCTGCTTCATCTGTCGGACAGCTATATCAGACAGCTGCCATACCATAAATAGCCCGTTGCTTAATAGGACAACTCTTTCGGATAATCGGAGGGTTGTCCTATTTTCACTTGGTAGAGTATCGCCGGAATCCCTTGATGTATAAGGGTTTATACAGCCGAAGGCAACGGTTATTTGACATAGTGGCTTACTTTTTCTTATGATTAATAAAATAGCCCCACAAAGTGGAGCCTATGCTTCGATGCTTATTCCAAATACTTTGCGGGGACCCCAAAACTATAAATGCGATTAAAGAGTTGCTTACGCTTCGCTGAAACTTGTAAATTTTATCATCTTAACAATATACCTTGTTTTGAAACCCGCATTCGTGGTGAAATTACGTACAACAACTCGAAAGACTTCATACTCATACGCTGACAATTAAGCCATATATTTTTTATGAACAAATCGATTATGAATTGTAGGAGTGACGATCCGACTTGGACCCCATACGAAGGATAAACAGAATTATATGTTCAACACTTGGCCTTCTTCTGATTGCTTTATTTACGAATGTTCCTCTGGTGGACATCACGGATTCCGCTGCCGCTACGCAGGGAATGGAAGCGTCTGAAGGGACTCTTCCATCGCCAACGCCGGTACCCAAGAGCCCGGAACCTGTTCGGTTGATGCCGGAGTCAAAACGCCATGTGTCTCTGCTTTCCTTGCATATCGTTACATTCCGCACGGATACCGGTATGTTTCTGCTCCTCAAGCACATGATGCTAGACCCTTTAAAATTCCGGTCGAATTATGTTGGCAGCCATGCATAGTAAGTGATGGTTATTAAAAAACTAATTCGGATCAGATAAAAAAGGATGTGTTTTGTTTGGAAGACAGTATAGGCTTAAATTTATTCTTAGTCGCTGTGCTTATCGCAGCTACCGCTTTTTTCGTTATGACGGAATTTGCTATTATAAGACTTCGTCCCAGCCGGGTAGACCAATTGGTAATGGAAGGTCGCAAAGGCGCGCTCGCCGTCAAAAAGGTAACTTCGAATCTGGATGGATACCTGTCTGCGTGTCAGCTGGGAATTACCATCACGGCACTCGGTCTTGGTTGGCTCGGGGAACCGACCATCGAGAAAATTCTTCACCCGGTGTTTGATAGCTTTTCCATTCCTGCCGCTATCGCATCGCTCATCTCATTTTTGCTTGCATTTATTATCATGACTTATATTCACGTCGTTATCGGTGAACTTGCACCGAAGACGATTGCTATTAATAAAGCGGAAGCCGTGTCGTTCATCTGTGCGACACCTATTATCTGGTTTAACCGGATCATGTACCCGTTCATCTGGTTGCTGAACGGATCCGCCAACAAGATCGTTCGTCTGTTCGGCATGCATCCTGCCAGTGAGCACGAAGAAGCTCACTCGGAAGAAGAACTCCGCATGATTCTGAGCGACAGCTATGAAAGCGGAAAGATCAACCAAGCCGAATACGGTTATGTAAGCCGAATTTTTGCTTTTGATGATATGCTTGCCAAGGAGATTATGGTACCCCGCACCGATATGATCTGCCTGTATGTGGATAAGCCGCTTGCCGCCAATCTGCAGATCATCAAGCGCGAGCAGTACACCCGTTTTCCGGTTGTACGCGGTGACAAGGACCAGATCGTCGGTATGGTGAACACCAAGCAGTTCTTCCTGGAGTTCGATGACAATTCCAACATCGACTTGACCAAGCTGATTCATCCGGCCATGACGGTATCCGAAGCGATTCCGATCAAGAAATTGCTTCGCAAAATGCAGCAGGAAGGCACGCATATGGCCATCCTGATCGATGAATATGGCGGCACTTCCGGGATGATCACCATCGAGGATATTCTGGAGGAGATCGTCGGGGAGATCCGCGACGAATTCGACGAGGATGAAGAACGCGAGTTGACTCAACCTGAGCCGAACCGGATTATTGCCGACGGCAAGGTATCCATCAACCGGATCAACGACCTGCTTCACACCGACCTGAGCACCGATGACCTGGATACGATCGGCGGCTGGTTGTACGGACATAACTCCGAGCTTGCCAAAGGCGATACATGGAGTTACGGTGACCTGACATTTACCGTGATCGAGAAGAAGACTCACCGCTACACGAAGCTGCAAATCGTTAAAGAAACACCCGAAACAGCAGCGGAAGAAGCAGCTGCCGTTGCGGCCGCAAGCGAAAACAACGAATAGATACCAAATAGCCAAGCCGCCATGCAGCCCTTACCGGGTTATGCATGGCGGCTTTTCGCATGACGGCAAAACATTTTAACACTTTAACAAGTTATAACTCTGCTGTAATATAGAAATAATCTAATTTCATACATATGGGGGGCTGCAAGTCATGAATCGTCAAATCGCTATCATTGGAAGCAGCGGCGGCAATCTGTACAATCTCGGCGGCAAAGACCCGCGCAAGCTGCTGGATGAGATATTGATGCAGCTGGAGAGCGCAGGCCTGTCCTGTGGGGCACTGCAGTTTATCGCTGCCCAGGTCTCCATGGATGCAGCTAAGGATACAACGCCTGCTGCTCTTTACAGCTGGAGCATGTCTCAAGGGGAGCCGGTCATTATCGCGGAAGGTACGCTTCGGCAGGTCAATCAAGCGGCTGAACGTCTGGACCTAGAGATTGCCGAGCAGATTGAACTCGGCGAAATTGACGGCATTATCGTCATGAGTGCCGACCCTGAGGGCAGCAACCGGCACGCCATTGAGGCTGCTGCTAAATTCCGACTGCCAGTGACCGGTACCGGCGGAACTTCCATGGCCATCATACAGACCAAAGGCGCGCATGTCATCGCCGCCTCGGGTACAACCGGAACAACCAACCGAACCCGCGCGGTCACCTTTGTTACTTCCCTCAGCAAGCATTGGCGGCTTACGTACCGGCCGGTCATCGGAAATGCAACCGCGAACCTTCACGGGGCGCCAGGAAGCTCGTCGCCATGGCGGAGAATCAATATTCGGGGCATTATGATGGCATCCCTCCCCGGTTTCATCGGCATGGCCCTGATCCTGGCAGTCAGCAAAATTCCGGGGTTATCCTCGCTGACCGAGGTGTTTGATCTATTGATCAAGGCGCTGCCGGTCATCGTCGCTGTTATCGCAGCCAAGCAGGTGTCCGAACTGGACGAGGTATCCATCGTGGCAGGCATCGTGGCAGGTGTCCTCTCCGTGGAAGGGGGCATTATCGGAGGCATCATTGGCGGAATTGGCGCAGGGATCATCGTCCATTACGTGTTCCGTCAATGCGTGGAGTGGCGTTTCCCCGCAACCACGGTCAACATCGTGGCAGGCGGTATATCCGGACTGATTGCCGGGTTGCTGGTTTACTTCCTTATTGCGCCGATTGCGCTGAGTGCAGGACAAGGCATCCGCTTCCTGATCGAAACGCTTGTTTCTTGGAGCCCGGCCATAGCCGGTTTGATTGCAGGCCTGCTGATCTGGCCCGCGATCATTGGCGGCGTCTATCATGCGGCCATCCTGCCGATTGTACTGCTGGAGATGGAGACGACAAGCAACAGCTTCCTCGGGGCAGTCGATATGGTTGGTCTGGTGATGGTGTCCGCAGGCATCACGCTGGCCAACATTATCGCCCCTCGGGATAAGGGAGAGGCGGCCGTAGCGGCTCCCGGGTTTGCCATCAATATGGGTTTTGGCACCTTCGTTGAAGCCGCCTATCCCTTCATGTTTTCGAACAAGCTTGTGTTCGCTGGAGCGATTGCTTCCGCAGGTCTTGGCGGCATGCTCGTCGGTTTATTCGGCGTTCGGGGAACCGCCTACGTGCCTTCCTTCATCGGTCCCATCACATCGAATAACACCATTGGCTTCCTGATCTCCATGGCAGCCAGCATGCTCTGCTCGTTCCTTATTACGTTCTTCGTAAACAAACTGTCCGGTTATCGAGATGCGAAGAACACCGTCAGTATGTAGTACATGGTCAGTTCCAATATGCAGGATTTTAGCTAACCAATTGGCCTGAAAAAGAGTTTATATTATAGATAGGCTCCTGAATTCGATGCCTATACCTATTCGAAATAACGGAAGGAGGTTATTATGATCGTGAAATTCAGAAGAATATCGCTGTTCGCGCTGACAGGTGTCCTGCTAGCCGCTTCGCTAATCTGGAACAGCGAACAAGCAGCCGCTAACGACGCGGAAGGCTATTCCGTGAAGGCGGCAGGCACCCTCATGACGGACGTGCAAGTTCACAAAGGCAAGGCGTACGTTCCGCTCAAGTCCTTAGCCGATGCAGTAGGGTATGAAATCTCCTATACGCTGAAGAAGGAGTTGGACAACTTTCATCAGTATGACTTGAAGGCTGCGAACAATCCCTCGGTATCGGTATGGGGCAACGACAGATGGGGATATACGATCGTCCGGCGGGCAACGCAAGAGATGAATGTGAACGATATCGACATTTATAAGCCGGCCAAGCTATGCCCTGAAGAATCGGACCATTGCAAGCTCGATGAGAGTAAGTACGACGGGCCCCTCTTCATAAAGAACACCCTCTACGTACCTGTCCGAGACATGGCTACAGCCTTAAATCTGAAGCTGACCATGACGAAGACCCAGAGAGGGCGCACCATTCACCTGTCCCTGCGCTGAAGCCCCCCATATATCTACTCCCCTTACGAATACTTAAAAAGCCAGGCAGAGTCACAAACTCCGCCTGGCTTTTAATCTGATTGGAGGCAATCCAATCTTTCAATCTTTTCAATCTTTCAATCTTTCAAAACCTTCACATTCTTCATTCCAGTCCTCTGATTTCAATGTCATCCGTGGACGTGATTTTCGAAATATCAAACTCTCTGAAAATATGGGTGCTCTGTTTCCCGTTCATATCCAAATCCTGCTCTAGCTTCTTCACACGGTCCGGCGTCTTCAAATCCGCCCCATAATATTCAATGTGAAGGTCCGTCTCCCCCGGCACCGTCACCGAAGGCAGCCGCCGAATCAGCTCCAGCACCCGTTCCTTCTCCTGCGCCAAGTTATTCGCCGTCAAATCCGCGAATACGATTAAACGGATATTCTGACTGACATTTCCGTCGGCAATTGCGAGTTGGTTATAATCACGCTCAACCGTGTCGAAATCGGCGTTGACATAGGCGTCCGCAAACGCCTGGTCCGGATAAAGCTCAGCCAGCAGAGGTTTCAGCTGGTCTCTCAGCTGTTGCCCCCACAGCAGGTTCAGATATATATCGTTCGATATGGTTGGGGGGCTGCTATCATTACTGCTAAGGGTGAATACCAGCTCAGGCTCCTGTTCCGGATGGGCTCGAAGTTGATACGAGCTGGTGGCCCAGGTATAGTCCACGTCCGTTACCTTAAAGGGTTCGTTGTACTTCTGCTCCAGATAGGACTCTGCCGCTTCTTGAACCACCCGTTTCTCAGCAGCCGTCTTCATAAACGGAGCAGATCCCGAGGTGTACCCCGCGTATACGGCCCCGGCGAACAAGGCCAGTCCGATCACCGTCCGCACGATGATTTTCCAAGGAGAGGATAGTTGGCGCCGCCGCTTCTCGTCGAACATCGGTTTCTTGGGCGATCGGTAGTTGAAGTAAATAACCGGTATAATCAGACCTATAATATGAAGCCCAATAGCTATTGGACCAATCAGCATGCCCAAAAATCCCAATGTCATGAAAAAAATAAACAAAGCCGCTCCCTGAAGCGCCATAAGCAGCGTTCCGCCTATCATCATGCCCGGCGTCCCGATATAAAACATCCCGAG
Organism: Paenibacillus sp. GM2FR; assembly: GCF_002803325.1. Classification (NCBI taxonomy): domain Bacteria; kingdom Bacillati; phylum Bacillota; class Bacilli; order Caryophanales; family Paenibacillaceae; genus Paenibacillus; species Paenibacillus sp. GM2FR. The sequence goes on from NZ_MKZM01000011.1 coordinate 260,082, forward strand.
CCCGGTGCAGATCAGAGAGAGCAGCGTGGCAATCCATTGATGTTTCCTCAAGTTATCATCCGTCCTTCATGCATATGGTTTGTGAATCATGGTCAAATCCTGACACCCTATTATAACCGCTGTGGAGCTTGGGAGAAGAAAAATTTCTATCGATGTTCTCTCACAGAAGGCAGACCGCGTTTAGAATAAGGTTGCCCTGCGATTATCAAATATGGTTCAGCTTCCCTGAAACCTTATCATTCTATCATCTAAAAACCAAAACCCACTTCACCGTGGTGAAATGGGCTGGGGTTCAACCGAGGCCTGTTTTCCGATCAAGCTCTAAACATTGGGCCTTACTCCTTCGGATGGATCATTTCTTCCGGACGAACGATCCGGTCAAAATCCTCTCCGCTCAATAAACCGCTTGCCAGCGCGGCTTCGCGAAGCGTTGTCCCTTCTTTATGTGCCTTTTTCGCGATGGCCGCGGCATTCTCATATCCGATATGCGGATTCAGCGCCGTCACCAGCATCAGCGACCGCTCCATGTTTGCACGGAGAACGTCTAGGTTGGCTTCGATGCCGACCGCACAATTCTGGTCGAACGAGTCCATGGCATCCGACAGCAGGCGTACGGACTGCAAGAAGTTATAGATGATGACCGGTTTGAATACGTTTAGCTCAAAATTACCCTGGCTTGCTGCAAAACCGATCGTGGCATCGTTGCCCATCACTTGGCAGACCACCATCGTGAGTGCCTCGCTCTGGGTTGGGTTCACTTTCCCCGGCATGATGGAGCTGCCCGGTTCATTGGCAGGGATCGAGATTTCACCAATCCCGGAACGCGGACCGCTTGCCAGCCAGCGAACGTCGTTGGCGATTTTCATCAAGTCGGCAGCCAGCGCCTTCAGCGCCCCATGGGCAAATACAATCTCGTCATGGCTGGTCAGCGAATGGAACTTGTTGCTGGCGGACGTGTAGCTTTTTCCGATTTGCATGCTGATTTCGGCAGCCGTCATTTCTCCGAATTTCGGATGAGCGTTAATGCCGGTACCGACGGCAGTACCGCCAATAGCCAGCTCACGCAGCGGTTCTACGGCGGAAGCCAGCATCAATTCACACTTCTCGAGCATCCGGTGCCAGCCGCTGATTTCCTGTCCTAGGGTCAGCGGTGTGGCGTCCTGAAGATGCGTACGGCCGATTTTGATCAGGTCCTTATATTCATCGCTTTTCTTCTCGAGCGTTTTCTTCAAGCGGCGCAGCGCGGGCAGCACATAATCTTCCACGGCCACGACCGCGGCCATGTGCATCGCTGTCGGGAACGTATCGTTAGAGCTTTGGGATTTGTTAACGTCGTCGTTGGGATGAACGCGCAGCGCGCTGTCTTTTTGCTCAAGCAGTTGATTCGCACGGTTCGCAATGACTTCGTTCACGTTCATATTGGACTGTGTGCCGCTGCCGGTCTGCCAAACCACCAACGGAAAGTGCTCATCCCACTTGCCGGCCACAATCTCGTCGGCGGCAGTCGTAATCGCATTCACTTTGTCTGCATCCAGCTTGCCGAGCTTGCCATTCACAATGGCTGCGCTTTTCTTCAATATCGCAAACGCCCGAATGATTTCCTTCGGCATCGTTTCGGTTCCAATCCGGAAATTCTCGGAACTGCGCTGTGTCTGCGCTGCCCATAGCTTATCCGCAGGCACTTTAACCTCACCCAGGGTATCCTTCTCAATACGATAATCCATCCCAACTTCCTCCTTTGGCTTCCTTGAATTTAAGCGCTTTATATTCCATCTCTCCTATTATGACATAGACTTGCCCAAGAAAAAAACAGACGGGATGAACAGCTGCGACTTCCATGCTTAAAGCCTTGGCTCGGCTGCCTCCTGGGCTCGCTTACTCACCGCCGCCTCGCTTGAAACAGCAGAGGTATCACACGATTCGCCGTGATTATTCAAGCTACCGGCAATATTCCCGCTTCACAACAGCCACTCAAACCAGCGAGCATGCCCATCCGTCCGGGCGACCGTAAACTCGCTTCGCACGCCCCCGAGGATATAGTCCGCATGGAGATCTTCATCCTGCATATTGTTATAGACATGCACGATATCGCGGATGCTTCCGATTTCATTTAAGTGATGCCGCAGTGTTTGCTTGGACGCCTCCGGAATCTGATTGGCCACATGCGTATGAAATACGCAAATGACGGCCTCCTCCGGGATGCCCTTCACGATATCGGGAAGCAGCGCGGTCCCATCCCCTTCCCGGAACTGGAGCCCGGACTGCTGCTTCAGCACCTCTGCCGCATGTTCCAGCATGGATACCCTGTCGTGATTACCCGGCCAGATTAAAGACCGCAGCCACAACAAATGCTCCGGGTTTCGCACATCATTCACATGCAGATCGATCCCCATCCGATAGACGACCGGAGGACTGGAAGCCAGCAGGAACGGCGTGCGCCCTCCCTTGATCTCCGATGTGATATGAACCTTCGACCCCGCAAGGCCGTAACTCGCCGCGTCTCCATAGGAATAGCTGTATCGATCCCACAGCAGCTGCAAGCCGGCGCTGGTTCCAAGCTCCACCAAGGCAAGCGGCTTACGGACCTTGTCATAGATCGAGCAGAACACCGGATACAAATACGCACAGCGGCGGACTTCATTCGTCTGTACCCGCTTGCTCTCCAGTATTCCGATAATAGCCGTCTCATGCCTCAGCACAAATGAACGAAAATGGGGATAACAGGAGCTCATTTCCTTCGGATGCTCCACAAGGCCGGGGTAATATGCCCTCAGCTCCGCCCCCTCACCCTGGAGCAGCAAATATTGAACGGCGCCAAATAGCATATTGGGTACAGGCTGGCCTGCAGGAACAAAAGCAGCGACTTGCAGCACCTCTTCATCATCGGCTATATGGCGCGCCAAATACTCATAGAACACACTGGAGCCCGGACATTCCCGTTCAGCAAAATGACGAAACACGTTGACCATCCGCTTATGAACCACCGTACATCACACCCCTAAAGTTGTAATTACCCTTTATCCTGCTTAAGACTAATGTTACATCTTTCCAGGATGCGCGTGGATTTTGATCTTTTATCGGGCTGATTAAGAAAAATAAGATGAAGACAAAAAAAGAAGAACCGACCCCAAAGGCCGGTTCTTCTACTAAAAGATGCTGTTGTTGTCTAGATTGCCGGACGATCCAGCAGGTACAAGTTCCGATACCGCGGATAGTGCTCCATCAGCTCATCGTGCGTACCCCGCATAACGATCTGACCGTGCTCCATGAATAGGATCTCATCCATGCGCTCCACGCCAACCAGATGATGGGTTACCCAGATCAGAGTCCGGGCCTGCAAACTGGCGAACATGGTGGATAACAGTTCCCGCTCGGTTTTGGGATCCAGTCCGACCGTCGGTTCATCCAAAATGACGACCGGCGTCTTCTGCAGCAGGATCCGGGCCAAAGCCACGCGCTGGCGCTCTCCTCCGGAGAAACGCTGTCCGGCTTCCTGCATACGGGTGAGTAGCCCTTCCGGAAGGGCTGCCACCAACGGTTCCAGCCGTGCCCGGGCAACCGCATCCCGTATTTCGGCCTCCGTGGCATCCGGCTGTCCGAGCCGGATGTTGTTGGCTAGCGTCGTATCAAACAAGTGCGGACTCTGATTCAATACCGAAATAACGGAAGAAATCTCATCGCCAAACCGCGCAGAATCCACTCCGCCTAGGGTAAGACTTCCCCCTGAAGGTGCCAGCACACCCTGAATCAGCTGCAGCAGGGTGGATTTACCGGCACCGGAACGCCCTATAATGGCTACCTTAGCCCCAGGAGGAATATCCAGGGATACATCCATTAATGTAGAACCATCCCTATTCACACGGGATCGGTCCAGCCCGGATTCGCCGCCTGGGGCCTGATCATAACGGAAGCAGACGCCATCCGCCTTCACATGAACACCGCTGTTTATGACAGATTCGATCTCTCCCTTATTCAGCTGTTGCCCCCGGTTCTGCTTCCCTTCAGACGTTTCGGCGCTTTCGATCGCCTGAAGTCTCGCGACCGATTGGCCGTACTGCGGAATCCGCTCCACGGCTTCGGATACCGGCAGGAATGCGTCCATTAACGGGAACACAACCAGTACAAAAGCCGCGATCAGCGTAACATCGATCGAGCCGTCCGCATACTGCCGTCCTGACCAATACACCATCGATACCACCGTCACGGCAACCACGCATTGACCGATAAAAGCCCGAAGACGCGACCAGCGCTTGAGCGAGCGGTCGGTCCGGTCGACCTCGGCTTCATCCGCCTCATAACCGGTCAGGAATTCCGTCTGCCGGCCGCTGACGTACCATTCATGAATGCCAAGTACCGCGTCGGTCAGCTTCTGGTAGAGGTTGCTGCGGGCCTGCTTCATCTCCCGGTTCTTCCGTTTGGTGAGCAGCAGGGAAACCAGCGGCAGTACCAGAATCAGCACCGCTACATACAGCGCAAGCAGAAGGGCAAATGCCGGGTCAAACAGGCCGACGGCCAGAATAACACCGGCGTATAACACAAGCGCAACAATCGATGGAAAGACCGTTCGGATATAGACGTCCTGCAAATACTCGATATCATCGGAGAGCACGCCAAGCAGATCCCCGGTGCGGTACCGGGAGGACAAGCGGAGGGCTTGCGGTTCCAGAATTCGGTACAGCCGCAAGCGCATCTGGGACAGGATGCGAAGAATCGTGTCATGCCCCACCAGACGCTCCACGTAATGGATGACCGCGCGTCCGATGCCGAAGGTACGAACCCCTACGGTCGGCACGTATACCATTAGGATATTTTCCGGTCGCAGGGCAGACTTGGAGATCAGATACCCGGAGGTGAACATCAGCATCCCGGCGAACAGGATCGTGAGCACGCCAAGCATCACAATTAGCAGAAAACGCCAGAAGTTTGCCGTTACGTATGGCCGAAACCACGATTCCTGCTTCATTGTAATCCCTCCATCTGCGATGTAATTAAGCCATAATAGACGCCCTGCAAGGCCATAAGCTCCTCATGGGTTCCCGTTTCCGCCACCCGCCCCTGATGCAGAACGAGGATGTAATCCATATCCTGCATCCAGTGCAGTCTGTGCGTCGCGAGGAATACCCACTTATCTTGAAACAGGGACAGCATCGTCTCCTTCAGCTCGTATTCCGTCTCAATATCCAAATGGGCCGTTGGCTCATCCAGCAGCAGAACCCGCCGGCCGCCGAGCAAAGCTCTGGCTAAGGCCACGCGCTGTGCCTGACCGCCGCTTAAAGCGCGTCCGCCGCCGCCGATCATCTCCGCGAGTCCGCCGGGCAAGCTCTTCACCAGATCCGACAGACCCGCCGCTTCGACCGCTGCTTCGACTTGCGCTGTTGACGCCTCCGGCGCATAAAAGCGCACATTATCTGCCAGGGTAGTACCGAATAAATACGGCTGCTGCGGCATATAGGTGACCTCGGTTCGCCACGCCCGCCGGTTCCAGTCCTCCAGCTTCACGCCGTTCAGCTCCATCATTCCCGATGTTGGCGCCATGAATCCGCCTAATAGCTCGATGAGCGTGGATTTGCCGGCCCCGCTCTCCCCCACGATACCGATTTTGCGTTGACCCGGTATCCGGAAGCTGACATTCTCCAAGGAAGCCGGCCCTAACTCTTCATGCCTGAGGCCGATTCCGGACAGTTGCAGTACACTGTGGTTATCCCATTGGAATCGCGGCTGCGGCGGATTGAGCTCTGGCGAATTATCTTCAATTTTAAATGTTATATCGCCGGAACGCCCTTTCCGGGCCTCCAGAATTATCGATTGCATCGCTTCCCCTGCCTGCTTACCGTCCAGCGTGGCATGAAAGTCCGCCCCGACCATGCGCACCGGCAGGAAATACTCCGGTGCCAGGATCAGGATAAGCAGTGCGGGCAGAAGCTCCAGGCTGCCGTTAATGAGGCGCAAGCCCAGATTTACCGCAACAGATGCCACGGACAGCATCGTAAAGAAATCCAGCGCGAAGGACGACAGAAACGCCACGCGCAGCGTCCGCATGGTAGCTGCACGATACCCCTCGCTGACCTGCTGTATGCTCTCGCTGTGCTTGCGGCTCTGTCCCAGAAACTTCAGGGTAGTCAGACCTCTCAGCGAATCTACAAAATGATTGGACAGCATCCGGTAGGAATCCAGCTGCCGCTCGGTTTGCTTTTTCGCGGCAAGTCCCACGAGGATGAGAAAGACGATCAGGATCGGCATGGTCACCAGCAGAATAATGCCCGAAATCCGGTCCGTCATGAACACGTACAGCCATATCAGAGCCGGGGTAATGCCCGCCCCCATCATGCGCGGTATGGTCAGCTCCGCATATTTGCGGAACTTGCCGATGCCCTCCAGCACAAGCGTAACCACATTGCCTGTTCCTTCCGACCGGACAAAGGACGGCCCATTCCGAAACAGCTCATCCAGCAGCTGCTTCCTCAGGCTCGTGCCCGTCTCCTCGGCAAAGCGCTGTGCGATTCCTTGCTGCACGGCCGAGATGCCGTGGCGTGCCAGAAATGCAAGCAGGAACAAGGCAATGGTCTCCCCCTGCTCCTGCAGCGTTGATCCCGCAAACAGGGCGGATACGGCTTCCGCCAGCCACTTGGCTTGCAGGAGGATGGCCATGCTCTGTGCCAGGGTACATACGGCGACAAGGAAGAATACCGTCTTGGCGCCTTTGTATCCCAGCAGGTCTTTTCCCATCAGTACTCCAGATGCTCCTTCTCATGTACCCGTTTGTGGAAAACGAAGTAACTCCAAATTTGATAGCCTAATACGAATGGCAGCAGCGTTACCGCCACAATCGTCATAATCTTGAGGGAATACGGTCCGGAGGCCGCATTATAAATAGTCAGATCAAATGCAGCATGGATGGAGCTGACCATCACGCGCGGGAACAAACCCACGAACACGGACGTTACCAGCAAGGCGATAACCGCCCCGGTCATCCCGAAAGCCCAGCCGTCCCGCTTGATATTCATGAAATATCCGCCCAGCAGGAATGCGAGCAGAGCCAGCACCAGCAGCACGGTTAACACCACGCCACGCTTCTCGAAGATATCGGTCATGAAATACGTCATCACACCAAAAGCCACGAACAGGGCCGCTACGGGAAGCAGGAGTCTCCGGGCCATACGGCGCGCGCGTTCTTGAAGATCCCCCATCGTGCGCAGTGTTGTGAACATCAAGCCATGCAGCAGGCAGAGCATCACCATCGTCAGTCCGCCAACAACAGTATAGCCATTCACAACATCGAACAATCCGGCATGCAGCTGCATCTCTTCGTTAATGGGGAGCCCCTGAATCAGGCAGGCAAAAACAACGCCGAGCAGGAATGGCGGAAGCACGCTGCCGGTGAAGATCGCACCGTCCCACACCCGTTTCCAGCGGACATCGCCCACCTTGCCGCGGAATTCAAAGGCCACCCCGCGGCCGATCAAGGCCAGCAGAAGAAAGACAAGCGGAATGTAGAACCCGCTGAACAGCGTGGCATACCAGTTCGGGAAGGCGGCGAACATGGCGCCGCCCGCCGTCAACAGCCAGACCTCGTTGGCATCCCAGAACGGGCCGATCGAGTTGATCAGCACCCGGCGCTGGGTATCATTTTTGGCCAGCAGCTGCGTGGACATCCCGACCCCAAAGTCGAAGCCCTCCAAGAAGAAGAACCCGATAAACAATACGGCAACAAGCACAAACCACAGTTCGTTAAGAGACAGCATTGTAGCCCTCCTTATTAAACGGATCGCTTGCGTGGTGGTCGTCTTCCTCCGCCGCATACGGTCCTTTCTTAATGACTTTGATGAACAGATACGCCATGACGGCTGCCAGCACCGCATAAATGGCGGTAAACATGATGAGCGAGAACAGAATCGAGCCTGCGCTCACGTTCGGTGAAACACTGTTCTCCGTAGTGATCAGCCCGAATACCGTCCACGGCTGTCGTCCGATCTCCGTCATAATCCACCCCGACGTGTTGGCGATGAACGGCAGCGAAATACCGAACAGCATCAGTCTGAGGAACCATTTGCCAGCCTTCTCGACCTTTTTGCGCAGCATCAGCCATGCTCCGTACAATCCCAGCAGAATCATGATGCTGCCTGCGGCCACCATAATCCGGAAGCTCCAGAACGTGGTACGGACCGGCGGGATATAGTCTCCAGGGCCATATTCCTGCTCATATTGCGCTTGCAGCTCTTTCATTCCGATGACTTCGCCGGAAAATTTGCTGTAGGACAAAAAGCTGAGCAAATACGGGATTTTGAACTCCATCGTGTTCTCCTGCTTATTTGGATCGATGGCTGCAATGACCGTCCAAGGCGCAGGATCGTCACTCGTTTCCCACAGGCTCTCCGCAGCGGCCATCTTCATCGGCTGCGTATCCACCAGATACTGCGCCTGCTGGTGACCGAATACCGCAACCAGAATGGAGGTAATGAGGCCAATCACAATGGCGATGTGAAATGATTTTTTAAAGAAATCCAAATCCTGCTTCTTCATCAGCTTGTAGGCACTCACACCTGCTACAAGGAACGCCCCGGTTGCCAAAGCTCCGAAGATCGTGTGCGGGAACTCCACCAGCAGCTGACCGTTCGTAATCAGTGCGAAGAAATCGTTCATCTCCGCCCGCCCATTGTTCATCTCGAACCCGACGGGACGCTGCATAAACGAATTAGCTGCCAGAATCCAGAAGGCGGACATCAGGGTGCCGAAGGACACCAGCCAGATGCTGAGCAGATGGACCTTCTTCGATAACCGGTCCCACCCGAATATCCACAGCCCAATAAACGTCGACTCAAGGAAAAATGCCAGCAGAGCTTCGATCGCAAGCGGTGCGCCAAACACGTCCCCGACAAAGCGCGAGTAATCCGACCAGTTCATGCCGAACTGGAATTCCTGCAGAATCCCAGTCACAACCCCGACCGCAAAGTTAATCAGGAACAGCTTTCCCCAGAACTTGGCCATTTTCTTGTAGACTTCCTGGCCTTTGACAACATACATCGTCTCCATGATGGCAATCAGAAACGCCAATCCGATGGACAACGGTACGAAAATAAAGTGAAAAATGGTTGTCGATGCGAATTGAATTCGCGCCAGCATAACCGGATCCATATCAGATACCCCTTCCTTTAGCTCACGTGATCACTTCAAATTTGATTCTTTTTGTATTGTCGCAGACCGCGATGCAAAGGATTGTGATAAACATCACAATATCAGGACTGAAACCGGGGCGAAAAGTTATAAATTTGTGACGAAAATCACTAAGTGAACAACGGTAAAACTGAGCATCGAAAAAAGGGAAACGGCTCGCTGCCTCTGCCGGCGGTCAAAACGTTGTATTTACAATACAAAAAAGCAGGTTCGCCATCAGGCCAACCTGCTTCGGTATGTCTGCAACCTTATTGAACCGGGCCAATCTCGGTCTCGATGAGCTTGAATTCCGTTACGTCCGCGATCCCGCGGTTGGTAATGCGGATTTCCGGAATCACCGGCAGCGCAATGAGCGAGAAGGTCATGAACGGTGCATGGATGTAGCATCCAAGCTCCTTCCAAGCTTCCTCCAAAGCAGCGACTTCCTCCGCTACGATCTCAACCGGACGGTCCGCCAGCAAACCGGCAATCGGCATCGCCACCTTCGCCAGCACCTTGCCGTCCCGTACCACGATCATGCCGCCTCCGCACGCCGCCAGCTCATTCGCCGCGAGTGCCATATCCTCGGCATTCGTGCCCATCACGAGCAGATTGTGGCTGTCGTGCGCAACCGTGGAAGCAACCGCGCCGGTCTTGAGTCCGAAGCCGTTCGCAAAACCGAGCGAGATTTGCCCGGTTGCGCTGTGGCGCTCGATGCATGCCAGCTGAACCACATCTTGATTCAGGTCCGGCTGGATGACGCCTTGCTCCACAGAGAGCACCGCGGTCATTTTGGCGGTACGGGCACTGTTCTCGATGACGCGCACCACATTCACTTCCGTACGCGTCGCATCGAACTTGCTGCGCTGCAGAAAGTCATCAGCGGTAAGCGAACGCTGCAGCCGAACCGATTGAAAGGCTTTTTCCGGGTATTGATATACCGGGAACTCCTTCACGAGCCGGCCGTTCTCTGCAACCACTTCGCCATCCGTGATCACGACTGAAGGTACCATGCTCAACAGATCATCAATCAGCAAAATATCCGCCGTTTTGCCAGGTGAAATGCTGCCCAGCTCCATGTCCATGCCGAAATAACGAGCCACGTTGATCGTTCCCAGCTGGATCGCCGTAACCGGGTCCACGCCCTCTTCTATAGCGCGGCGGACCACATGGTTCATGTGACCGAGCCTCAGCAGCGTCTGTGGATACACATCATCCGTAACCAGAGAAATATTGTCTGTTCGCACCTTATCTTCCGTTATGACCTTAACAACTTCCTTTACATCCTGCCAAGCCGAACCCTCGCGGATCATCAGGTGCATGCCGAGACGGACCTTCTCCAGGGCCTGTTCTCTCGTTACCGTCTCATGGTCGGAGCTTACGCCGGTTGCCATATATGCCTGCAGCATCCGGTCATCCTCGGCCGGAAAATGCCCTGTTACGGTCTTGCCTGCACGCAGCGTAGCTTCAATCTCCCCGCTCATGGTCGGATCGCCGTACACGACGCCCGGGAAGTTCATCACTTCGCCAAGCCCGGCGACGCCAGGCCAGGTCAGCCCTTCCTCGATGTCGGCTACGCCCAGCTGCGCACCGGCATCCTCCAGATCAAACGTCGCCGGTACGCAGGAAGGAATGGTGGTGAACACCTTCATCGGCAGCTGCTGCCCTTCCTCGTGCATCCAGCGCACGCCCTCCATGCCGAATACGTTGGCGATCTCATGGGGATCCATATAAACCCCGGTCGTTCCGCTAACGATAGCCGCCTTGGCAAACTCGGTCACGGTGAGCATCGTGCTCTCCACATGCATATGACCGTCGAGCAGACCAGGCGAGATAAACCGGCCATTCGCTTCGATCACCTGCGTCCCTTTCCCGATCGTATGATCGGCGTTGCCGATATAAGCGATGCGCCCGTACGCCATCGCCACGTCTACCCGTTCCTGAAGCTCACCCGTAAACACATTGACCAGCGTGCCGTTTTTGATAACCAGATCGGCTGGCTCTTGTCCTAACGCAACCTTCCCCAGCTGCCGGCTGACCTCGTATCGTTTCTGTCTTTTAATTGAACTCATGATGAATGCACGCTCCCCTTTTTTTAGATATCAGAACGTATAAACTTCGAAGCTCGTAACTTCCTGATATCGCAATAAAAACTTCATCTAATCGCGGTCTGTCATCTGTGAAAGTGCGTCGATAGACGTTTTTCTTATAGATATCAGAACGTATAAACTTCGAAGCCTGTAACTTCCTGATATCGCAATAAAAACTTCATCTAATCGCGGTCTGTCATCTGTGAAAGTGCGTCGATAGACGTTTTTCTTATAATGAACCGGTAAAAATACAAAATCGATCCGCTCTATAACACGCCAAACACCCCGGGCAGCGTATCTGCCCGGGGTGCCTGTACTATATCCATAGAGGAAGAGAAGCCCTGTGCATCAGCAATGTATGCTATCAGTCTGCACATCACCTCAGCCGTTAAAACCTGCCGGATTCCAATCAAGGTGATCTTCCAGCCCGGCTTCCATCATTATGCGAAGCTGGGCGGGGGGGTGGGATTCTCAACCTTCATGTAGTCAAGTCATTTACGGTAACCTGGTAGAAACGCCTGGGCCCTATTCCCCGGCATATACATCAAGATTTGATTTTGAACAACATTACCCTTCGATTCTTTGGTCGTTTCATTTGTTGTATGAATTATAATCCTCCTGCCCGAGAAGTCAAGTCATTGGAAGGAACTGTACATCGCCGGCACTGTCCAATCACGCCAGTTTCCGTCCCATTCCTTGCACACGCTCGAGCCATTGCTTTCTTGCGGCCTCGGGCATTTTGCGAAGCTGGGTAATGTTCGTGGAACGGACCGTGCCTACGCCGCAGAACTTCAGAATGGAATGCTTCATCATCTGATGCCCCGGCTGGCCGAGGTAGAAACGGTAGTAAACGTAAGGCGAATCCATCGTGACGATCAGACGGGCCGTTTTCCCTTTGAGCAGCTGCTCCGGCAAAGGCGAGTTCCGACGGTACTTAAACGCAAAGCCCGGCAGAAAAACCCGGTCGATGAACCCTTTGAGCAGCGCCGGCATGCCGCCCCACCAATTCGGATACACAAACACCAGGTGATCCGCCCAAGCGATCAGTTCTTGCGCTTTTTGCAGATCGGGTTCGAGCGGTTGTTTACCCTTATAGCCGCCGGACAGATTCAGGTCGAACTCCATCTCCGCAAGCACGAGCTCACGCACCTCCGCCCCGGATTCGGCCGCCCCCCTCGCATAGACCTCTGCCAGTTGACTGCCATAGCTGTTCTCAATCGGATTGCCTTGAATAATTAAAACCTTTTTCATATATTTCTTCCCCCTCGTAATTTGGTTAACGATCACTAACCTGATGGCAAAAAGAAAAGGTCACGCCGGACCTTTTCCCAAACCTGTTAATGCCAATAGATGCGCCGTCACTTCAGGTGCCAGCAGCGACAAAGGTTCCTCCAGCTCCCCTTGCATCGTTGAGATCGCCAGCTGGCTGAAGGCACCGATGATCAACACGGCGGTTAAACGCGTATTCTGCGGCGGAATATCCCGCTGCAACACCGCCTGCTCAAGCAGATCATGCAAAGCGTCAAGCGGCTGACGTCCCCTGCTCTTGAGCACCTCCGTAAACAGCTCGTGATGCTGGGACAAGAGCAGCAAGCCGTATTTATCCTCGTCATACGACGCCAATACTCGGATGACGAGCGCCGACAGCCTCTCTGCAAACAAGCCGGGCCGGGACGCATAATCATCCACCAGACGCGTATAGCTGCTGCAGTATTCCTCGAACGCTTCCGCAGCCACGGCATCCTTATTCGTAAAATGCTTATAGATCGCCGCATCCGTTACACCCGCCGCGGCGCCGATCTCCTTCACCGATACGCCGTCCACGCCCTTCTCGGCGAAGAGCTTCATGGCAGCCTGCAAAATATCCTTCTTCTTGCTATCGAAATGTGGTTTCTTTTTCATGCTCATATCATAAGTGAACGCTAACCAAATTGCAATCACCAACGCAAAAAAAGAGGCTCCCCCTTACTTAGAGTGCCTCTTCCATTCCTATTCTTACGCCTCCCGCAGCTTAAGGCGCGCTCCACCTTTGTTAGCCTTTGCCATGGGTTTAATCTCCATGCAGAAGCTAAACTCCGGCTTCGATCGGAGCTGCTGCCTTTACCTTTTTGCCATACAGCAGCATAAGCGGGATGCTGATCACAAATGCGCCGGCAACAAGCAAGAACGGAATTCTCGGGTCGATGCCATATGCCCAGCCTCCAATGATGCCGGAAGGCGAAATGACAATAAGAATGAGCACCTGGAGCAGGGCGAATATTTTGGCGCGGTTCTCATCGTCGATGGCATTGGCCACCGCCGTTTCCAGATACGGATACGTCATCATCGTGCCGATTGCGGCAATGACGGTGCTCAGACTCAGCACCAGCAGATCTCCTTGCGGCGCAAACACCAGTATGACATTGGACAATACCGATATAACAAATCCCCATACCATCGTCCGGTGTACATGCTGCTCCCCGATCCGGGGCATGATCCACCGCATGAATATCAGCATAATGACGGAGGAGAATGCCGGAAAGACCGAGATCAGGCCGCTGCCCAAATGCAGATATTCCACCATGAAGATGGAGACGTAGGTTGTCTTCACCGTCATCTGAAAATTAAACAAAATATAAACGCCGAAGATCATCAGCAGCAGCGGATTTCCGAGCATGCTCTTCATCACCAAAGCATAGTCGGTCATCCCTTCCCGCAGGCTCATCGCCTTCGTTTCTTTCATCTTGCGGTATCCGATATCCGTCTCCCTTGTCGCATAGTGACGCCCAATGAACTGGATCGTCATCAGGATACAAGCCAGCACGAACATGATGCGCACTCCGGGCACCAGCGTGAAATGATACACCAGCAGCCCGCCGATCGGTGCAAACAAGCCGCCTACGACGCTAATCAGCTGCAGCAGCGTAAAGACATAGGTTCGCTCCTTCGGTGCGGTGTCCTCCACCAACAAACAGTAAAAGGCGGTATGCGGCACCTTCTGAAAGCCGTTGATGACGGCCGCGATCACAAAAAACCAGAAGTTCTGCGAGACCGCCCAGAGCAGCGTTGCTACGGTCCAGCTTAGTACGTCGAAGTAGAGCAGCGCCTTTTTTCTGCCTAAACGGTCTGTTAAATACCCGCTGAGAAACGAAGAAAGCACCTGTACAAGCAAACCGATGGAGGTAATCCAGCCGATACCCGTCTCGGTTACCCCGAGTTGGTACATGTAGATGGAGGTGTACGTCGTGAACATGCTGTAAGGGATAAGAAACAGCGGCTCATAGACGAGACAGCCCCGCGCGTTGCCAGTCAATTGCCGAAACGAAGTTGAACCCATAATATCCTCCGGACCTAATGTTATCGTTGTTTAGCCATTATAGCGCAACCGGGCCGGCAGCAGGATAGGAATCTTGAAGGATTTTTTGAGATCATTCCGCTCATGACAATCCAAATCCAGGAAGAACGTCAGCCCTTATCGCGTTGAGCAGCCCCTTCACCTTCTTGTGCGGCAGCCTCAGGCAATAGAACGGTGATGGTCGTCCCTCGACCCACTTCAGACCACACATTTACCCGGCCACGGTGCGCTTCGACAATCGCCTTGGCGATGCTCATCCCGAGTCCCGAGCCGTCCATGCTCTCTTCGGTATTCGTTCCCCGATAGTAACGCTCGAACAGATTGCAGCGGGTCTCTTCGTCCATCCCCACGCCTTGATCCGCCACCACGATTGCCGCACCGGCAGGGCGTCTCTCCACCCGGACCTCAACGTTTACCCCATCCGGATTATGCTTCACGGCATTCGTGATCAGGTTATCCATCAACCGCTGCAGCCACTTGGCATTGCCGTCGACGAGTAGCGCCCCTTCGCCGCCAATATAGTTAAAATTCGCATCCAGCGTGGCATCGTTGACGTATTTGAGCACGCAGCGGCGCACCAGCTCATTCAGGTCAAGCCGGGTAAGCTCCTGGGGGCGGATCTCGCTTCTCAGACGGAAGACGAGCGAGAAATCATTGATCAGCTCCAGCATGTAGTCCCCTTTTTCCCGAATCACCGTTCCCATCTCCCGCAGTTCCTCCTGACTCCAATCCTGCGGTGCATTCTCAAGCATATAGCCGTAACCCTGGATGGAGGACAACGGAGTACGCAAATCATGCGATATCCCGGACATCCATTCTTCCCGGTTACGATCCAGCCGCTCCCGTTCCCGTTCAGTTTCGGCAAGCTGCTCCGCCATCTTGTAAAAAGAATGAATCACTTCCTTGTACAACTTGAAGCGCGTGCGCAGCTTTCCGTTCTTACGGAATACCCGCTTCCGGTCCTTCGGCGTCAGCACTTCCTCGTAAGCTCCGCTGCCCATCCGCTCAAACCACCCGGTAAACAGCAGCAGCGGCCGGCTGTATCGATATCCATGCCATATGGCGACCCCAAGTGACAACACAAGCACGCAGACCATCGTCCATAACGCCACGCGGATCAGTTCGTTCATCATCGGCCTTTTCTCCAGCGCCTCGTCCTGCGGCGTATGATATACCCAGGTGTTGCCGCTGGCCGCATCGCGATAGACCGCGATATGCGTGGAATACGTGCCCGGCTGCTCCTGCATCGTGATGATCTCCAGCGGGTGGTAGCTTACCTTATTGTCTGAATCGGTTCCAATCGCTTGGACAACGCGGCCCTCCCGGTCAATGACATGCAAATAACCGCCTAGACCGGCTAATTCGCGTTCGAGCTCCGCTTCATCCTCCGGCCTCACCCTGCCGCCGTTCTGATAATGGGCATACCATTCCCGAAGATGGTCCGAACCCTCATCAATACGTCCGATCAGATACAGCAGCGGTTCTTCATAGGTCAAATCCATCTGCCAATCCATCGTATACTCGCCGAGACGGCGCTCCTCCTTGATCTGAAGCAAGGTGCTTACCGAGTACTCCGACGGAACATCCAGAGCCGTATTGGTGGAAAGAATCACGTTTCCGTCCATATCCACCACTTGCAGCCACATATCCTTCTCTTGAAGCAGGAGCTTCCACTGTTCTTGCAGCAGGACCTCCCCATTCTCCGTCACCGTCTCGGTCACGATGCTGTTCAGGACACCTGTCGGAAAGTTCCGTTTGATTTCATCGTCGCTGATATGTTTGATCAGGAAGAATAAGAGCACGATCAGGAAGCAAAACATAAACGCCGAGAACGCAATTAATTGGTACGTAAAATGAAAGGCCAGCCTTCTGCGCAGTCTCATCGGCCTTTCTCCTTAACCAGCTTGTAGCCGAGCCCCCGAACCGTCAGCAAATATTGCGGGTTGCTAGGATCCTCCTCGATGCGTTCACGGATGCGACGGATATGTACCATGACGGTGTTGTCCTCGCCCATGCCGTCGATGCCCCACACGGCTTCGTACAGCTGCGACTTGGAGAATACGACCCCCGGATGCTTGCAAAAATAAAGCAGCAGTTGAAAGACCTGAGCCGGACAAGGCACAGGCTCTCCCAGCACCGTAAGCTCCCCGGCGGATTCATCGACCTTAAACCGGCCGAAATCCCATGCACGCTGGATCACCGGCAGCTCCGCCGACACGGTCGCCCCGATGCCGCCACGACGCAGACGCGCCTTGATTCTTGCGGCAATCTCCAGCGGATTAAAGGGCTTGGTGACATAATCGTCCCCGCCCATCGCAAAACCGGTCAGCACATCCAGATCCGACGCTTTGGCCGTCAGAAACAGAATATGCGGACTGCCATAGGAACGGATCTGCGGACAGAGATCAAATCCCGTGCCGTCCGGCAGCATGACATCGAGCAGCACGATATCCGCTCCGTGTGCAGCGATTTCGCTGAGCGCCTCCTTACAGCTGGAAGCCGTATATATGCGGTTAAAGCCTTCCTTGCGCAGCACCATCTGCAGCATTTTCACAATGGAAGGTTCGTCGTCTACAATTAAAATTCGTGTTTGATCCATTTTATCCTCACCCGACATTTATGCTAGCACAACAACCTTAACAGGAGTTAAACAAATGCGGGAAGAGTTAAGAAAAAGTTAGGTTGCCGTTTCCGAGTTATTTCATTTCGAGCTTTATACTTGGTGTCAGAGGTGATTGACATGAATTCAAATAAACGTTCCACGGCCGTGGATGCGATTCGCGGTTTGAGCTTGCTTGGCATCCTGATGGCCAATATGCTTATTTTTCAATACGGCATGTTCGGCAAAGACGAGCTGCATTTCTTCCAGCCATCCACGCTGGATCTGATTAGCCATGACATGCTGAAAGTATTCGTAGAGGGCAGCTTCATGCCGATCTTTACGTTCCTGTTCGGTTACAGCATGATCAAGATGCGGGAAAGCCTGATCGGCAAAGGGCTCAAATACGGACGCAGCTTTTTCCGCAGGTCCATGCTGCTGATCGTTCTCGGTTTGCTCCATTCGACATTTATCTGGGAAGGCGATATATTGCTGTTTTACGGAGCGATCGGACTCTTCCTGGTGCTGTTTGTGAAACGGAAGCCCAAAACGATTCTGATCTGGGGGATCCTCTTACTCGCGCTGATGTCCCTCCTCGGATATGGCTCCATGGAGCCTACGGCAAGTGAAGCCGATCGTATGGAGAATTATGTGAAGCAGTCTATTGAGGTGTACGGCAATGGCACGTACAGTGAGATTCTGAGCTTTCGTTCAACTGAGGAAATGCCCATCGACCTTCCGGATTGGTTGATGCTGCTGGTCATTCTGATTGCTCCGCTGATGAGCGCGCCGATGTTCCTGTTTGGTATGGTCGCCGCCAAACGCGGGCGCTTCCTCCATCCCTCCATGGAGATCAAGCTGTATCTAAGATGGTCACTGCTCATACCGGTCGGGCTTGGACTAAAGACCGCAGGGGTTATGCTCGGATCCACCCACGGCTGGAGCGGCATCTTTACGATGCTTGGCGGACCTCTGCTCGCGCTGGGTTATATACATCTGTTCGCTTCCCTATATGCCTTCTCATCTAAACAATCGGTCATCATCCGGGCGTTTGAAGCGGTTGGGCGGATGTCGCTAACCAACTATCTGACGCAAAGCGTTGTGTGCGTACTGATATTCTACGGATTCGGGCTGGGCATGTTCGGCAAGCTCGGCGTGCTGCAAGGAGCGCTGCTGGCCATCCTGATCTATGCTGTACTGGCAACGGGCAGCCTGCTCTGGTTGAAACGATTCCGCAGCGGCCCGATTGAACGGCTGCTGCGCATCGGCACCTATTGGTCATGGAGCGGCAGGGCGAAACCCAAAGCGGTAGTGCCGGCTGCCGCCGTACCAGCGGCAGAGTTTCCGGCGGAAGGTCCTCCGGCGACCTGAGAATTCCATAGCTTTCGGCATGAAGCACGGTTCCTCCCAAGATGAAATCAGGACGCTCGTTCATGTATAATGGACATATCTGCAAGGGGCTGAACATTTCCGGAATTTATCCGGTCATCACCGAAGGAGGAATCAAGCATGCTGGTTGTTACCAACTCGATTAAGATTAAACCGGGCTTCGGACAAGAAATTGCGCAGCGATTCGCTGAAGCGAAGGGCGTACAGGAGATTGAGGGATTCGTGCGGATGGAAGTATGGCACGAAGCCAAAGAAGGCGCAGAGGCTGAGGAACTGAAGGTCTCTACGGTATGGGAAGACGAGGAGGCGTTTAAACGCTGGACTTCCAGCGAATCGTTCCGGCAATCCCACGGTCAGGGCCGCAACGAGAATATTTTGGGCGCATCCTTGAACAAATATGAGTTGTTAATCAGTCATAAGAAGTAATATATAAAAACGTCTATCGACGTACCCGGTATGAAAAAGAACCTAGTTCCGAGATCGTCATACCATTATACGGGGTCCCCATCATAAATACCCTGCCCGGGCGTTTGCCTGTGGCAGGGTATTTTTTTGCCGTGATATGTCACACGCCTTCTCCGTTCGTTCACGATCCCTGTGATACCAAAGAGACCTACCTCAAGGCTCCTGATCGTTTATCGTGTAACCCGGCAGCAATTCAGGGTTGTGGGAGCGACCCAGCTCGACCATGTAGCTGTTCAGATCGTTCAACTCGGGACCCGTCAGTACATACGATTGTCCATCCACCTCAAACTCGTTTGCCACGCGAACCTCCTGCTCACCTTGCACGACGTCCATAAAGAACAGAAACCCCGGTTTCTCCTTCCCTGTGATCCGCTTGGCTTGAAGACTGTCCACTCGCTTCATAACCGGTTCTATGTCCTGTTCCTGATCCAGCACCATTCGTGTGCCATCCCCGTAAACCACATGAATGGCCCTCACCTTCGCTGCATCCAGCTTCATCAGTGTCATGACGGAGTACAGGCTTTGGTCTGCAGACTCCGCATCCTCGTCGAATCGGCTGCAGCCGGCCATACCCAGAACAACGATAATTGCTACCATCATGATGAACGCGAGCTTACTGGACATCCTTTCATCCCTCCAAACGAAAATCTCACCATCCGTATCCGTTCCAAAGTCACCAAATATGATCACGCCGAAATGGTTATATTAAGCACGATCAGGCAAAGCCATACATTCTGAGCAAAAGGAGCTTACGTCCTATGGAAAGCACGCACGATTTTGTGGAAAAAATGAACGAGAATGCGGAGAAGGCCCGTCGCAACAAAGAAAATCACGGCAAAGGAACGCCAAGCGACAAGCTGCCGACCAAGCAGCACGGCACCAAGAAGTAAAATGAAACATACCGCGATCCTCATAGGATCGCGGCTATTCTATCAGGAACGCTTCGAACACCGGTTATCCGCGCTTCCCTATTCCATATGATTTACAGTCCTTCGGATGCCTGCTTCAGCAGAGATCCAAGCGCATCATAATCGACCTGCTGCCCGGATGATATTTTGATGGTCTTTCGTTCAGGCGGTCCTTCAAACAACGCTTCAGGCCAATCCAGGCCATCCGCATTGAAAATCGTAAAGCTCAGGGCGCTCTTCGCGACGCTGATCACCGCCGCATATTTTCCATTCTTCAGAAAATGGGGCTTTTTATATTGAAGCCGTTCCGAAACATCCGGGATCGTGCCGTGCACGAGCTCCCGAAGCTGCTTGCTGACCTCCACCTTCCAGGTATCACTGATGGCTGCAATGTAATCCGTTACTTCTTGATTCATCTTATGGACTCCTTCTGTATCATAGTATGGTATTTTTCAGCTCAGCCCTGATGAACCATCTGCCAGGTCATGCCGTACCGGTCCACCACTTCACCGTAGTAGGCTCCCCAAGGCTGCAGGGCAAACGGATATTTCTCGGTACCCCCATCGCTAAGATGGCGATAGGCGGCGCGGGCTTCTTCCTCGTTATCAAACGTGATGGCCAGACCCATGCTCGTGCGCTTGCCGGTTTCCTGAAAAGCGTCGGTGAGGATTAGCTTATTGCCGTCAGCCAGCGTTAATGACATATGCATAACCTTATCCTGATGGGCTTCCGGTATGCCCGGCATGTCCTTGAAGGTAGTCAACAAACCGATCTCTCCACCCAGCGCTTGCATGTAGAAATCAGCCTGACCTCTTGCATCCTCCGAAATAATAAAAGGTACCATTTGTGCTTGCATGTTCATCTTCCTCTCGGTTTATTTTTTTGGTTTATATCTAAATGACGAACGAGATTTTATGTAATCGACACATCTTCATATTTTTCCGAAAAAATTTTTAAAAAATTTTCTCCAGCTTGTCTTAACACTCCGCTGACAGGCATTCTGCCGCACGGTCAAGCAGCAGAGAACGTTCCCTCAGGTTATCCGTCAGCGATGCGGCCAGCTTGAACTCCGCGCAGGCTTCGTCCAGGCGCCCCACCTTAAAGAGCAGGTCTCCCCTTACGCTCGGGAGGAGATGGTATCCCTTCAAGGCGGGCTCGCCACGTAAAACATCCACGATCTCAAGCCCGATCTCCGGACCGAAAGCCATGGAGAGGGCCACGGCCCGGTTCAACTCCACGATGGGCGAAGGAGAAACCTGGGCCAATGCCTCATACAGTGCGGAAATTCGAATCCAGTCGGTCTCTGCGGCACTGGGCGCTCCGGCATGACATGCGGAGATGGCAGCCTGTATGGCATAAGGACCCGTCATTCCGCCCAACCGCTCGATCCGATCCAGAGCGGCAAAACCGCGTCGAATCAATAAATAATCCCACAAGGCCCGATTTTGATCCATGAGCAGGACAGGCTCCCCCTCCGCGTTGACCCGGGACTTGAATCGGGAGGATTGAAATTCCATTAACGCAACCAGTCCATGCACCTCGGCTTCCGTCGGCGCGATCTCTGCCAGCACCCGCCCGATACGAAGCGCTTCCTGACACAGCAGCGGACGAATCCACTGGCTGCCCGATGACGCTGCATACCCCTCATTAAACATGAGGTAGATGACCTCAAGGACCGATGACAATCGCGGTTTAAGCTCGGCTCCCTGAGGAATCTCGAATGCCACCCGGGTCGCGGACAGCGTCCGTTTGGCACGAACGATTCGCTGCGCGATCGTCGGTTCAGGCACAAGATAAGCGTGGGCAATCTCCGCTGTCGTTAAACCGCCGAGCAGACGCAGCGTCAGGGCCACGCGGGCTTCAGGGGAAAGAACCGGATGACAGGTCATGAAGATCAACCGCAGGAGATCATCGCTCACTTCCCCCGGCTCCGGTACCTGAATATCCGATTTCATCCGGGAATCCATTTCGCGTCCCAACAGCTCATACTTCTGATCGCGCACTTTATTCCGGCGCAGCAGATCCAGTGCTTTGCGCTTCGCAGCGGTCATGAGCCATCCACCGGGATTGTCCGGTATTCCGTCTATCGGCCAGCGTTCCAGCGCAGTGATAAGCGTATCCTGAGCAAGATCCTCGGCGATCCCGACGTCACGGACCATTCGAGTCAGGTAGGCAATGATTTTAGAGGATTCGATTCTCCAGATGGCCTCGATCGTACGATGGGTATCTGCCGCTGACATTACGGATTCTGCCTTTGAATGTGTTCTCGCATTTCGTATTGTTTGGCCTGTGCTTCAGGGTCCTGCGTTAAGTCAGTCGGTTCAAACACCTGGCGAAGCTCAATCTGGCCTGCACCGAAGCCGTGTGGATCCGGCATGCGTTTAGCCCACTCGATCGCCTCTTCCCTCGTCTTTACTTCGATCAAGGTATACCCCGCGATCAGTTCCTTCGCTTCCGTAAAGGGGCCATCGGTAATTTTCGGCTTGCCCCCCGGCTCCGGATAAGATATCCGGATGGCGCCCGAGCTTGGATGGAGCCCATCGGCAGCAAGCAGCACGCCCGCTCTGGCCAGCTCCATGTTGTACCTCATCATGGCATCCAGCTGCTCTGCGCTTGGCAGCACGCCTGCCTCGGAATCCTCGGTTGCCTTTACAATCATCATAAATCTCATTCTTATTCCCTCCTGGTTATCGAGACTAAACTTAAAATTTTCGTTCTATGCTTAATCAACGAATAGAGAATCCCCTAATCGACAAAGACGTCAACATTTACAAAAAAATAATAGGTTACAATCATTTCGTTACGGAATCGTTTATTCCTGTTGGAATGATTCGGCTCTATAAAAAAAGACCAACCAAGGCAAACACTTGATTGGTCGATGGAGGGGCGATGATCCTAATCCAAGCCCGTTCCTATGGCAGGCAGTTCATCCCATGGACTTGGCTCGCCCCATTGCCGAGCAAATCGCGGCATTCTTCAAGCAGCTTTGTGATACGCCGCAGGAAGCACTATAATTTTACGACTAACGAAACAAGGACATCTCCGCTCCGGTACCGAAGTGATTAGCTACCATTTCTCATGAATGCGGTGATCTCTTATGGACACTAAGATCCCGAACCGGATCCATATTATCGGCTCTGTCGGCAGCGGCAAAACAACGCTTGCCCGGAAGCTGTCCGCCCAGTTTAATCTCCCTTATTACGAGCTCGACAATGTCGTATGGGAGCGGGCCGAGCCAGACGATATTAGAAGGTGTGAGGCGGATCGCGATGCGCTATTGTTAAGTATCGTGAACACGAATGGCTGGATCATCGAGGGCGCTCATCTGAAATGGGTCAGCCCCAGCTTCCACCATGCGGATCTTATCGTTTTTCTGAACCCGTCCTACTCCACAATAACCTACCGGATCATCACAAGGTTCATCAAGCAGCGACTGCGACTTGAAGAAGCGCACTATACCCCCAGTTGGGATATGTTCAAAAAAATGTTCGAATGGAGTGCCGCCTATCAGCGGGAGGGTAGGTATCAGATTCAGGACACGCTTGCGGATTATCCCGGCAAAGTGGTCGTCGTGAAGAGCCATGAACAACTCATGCAGGAGCTTAAGCAGCGGATGCCCGCCATAGAACAGCAAGAAAGGACCTCCGGTTAACCGGAGGTCCTCTTCTCTTAGAAAATATCCATGCTCAAATACCGCTCTCCCGTGTCCGGGGCAATGCAGACAACCCGTTTCCCTTCCCCCAGCCGCTTCGCCACGCGAAGGGCCGCGAATACCGATGCGCCGGAGGACGGTCCTACCAGTATTCCTTCCTTGCGGGCCAAATGCCGGGCGGTCTGTAGTGCATCCTCGTCGGCGATCTGGATAATCTCGTCATAAACGCCCGTATTCAGAATCTTCGGTACAAAACCGGGGCTCGTGCCCACCAGCTTGTGAGGTCCCGGCTGTCCGCCGGAGAGCACGGGCGAGCCCTTCGGCTCGACCACCGCGATATGCAGGTCCGGCAGAGACTTCCTCAGCTCTTCCCCGGTTCCGGTTACGGTGCCGCCCGTTCCCGCCGTTGCCACAAAGGCGTCCAGCCGCCCTTCCATCTGCTCCAATATTTCCGGCGCTGTCGTCACCCTGTGTATGTCCGGGTTGGCCGCATTCTCGAACTGCTGCGGAATGAAGCTTCCGGGAATCTGCTCCCTGAGCTCAAGCGCTTTGGCAATGGAGCCCGGCATGCGTTCGCTGCTCGGTGTCAGCACGACCTCCGCACCGTAGGCCTTCAGGATGTTAATCCGTTCCTTGGACATGTTATCCGGCATAATCAGGATGGCCCGATAGCCCTTGGCGGCCGCAATCATCGCCAGACCGATGCCGGTATTCCCGCTCGTCGGCTCGATAAGGGTGCCCCCAGGTTGGAGCAGACCCTGCTCCTCCGCGGTATGAATCAGATTGTAGGCCGCGCGGTCCTTCACGCTGCCGGAAGGATTGAATCTCTCAAGCTTTACATAAACGTCTGCTGATCCTTCCGGGACTAGCCGCCGAAGTTTCACCATTGGCGTCCGACCGATCATATCAACTACACTATTATAAATCTCCATGATGTTGATCTTCTCCTTTTATATATGAAGTGAAGTCATTCTCCGCTAAACCATATGACTCACAAAGACAATAAGCTTACTCGGATTATAACAAAAACGTTGATCGACGTACATTCGCAGATGACAGACCGCAGTTAGAGGAAGTTTTTCTTGCGATATCAGGAAGAACATGCTTCGAAGTTATACCTTCTGATATCTAAACAAAAACGTTGATCGACGTACATTCGCAGAAGACGGCCGCGTTTAGTCGATGTCTTTCTTGCGATATCAGGAAGAGCATGCTTCGAAGTTTATACTTTCTGAAATCTAAACAAAAACGTCGACCAACGTACATTCGCAGATGACAGAGATCGACGTACATTCCCGAAAGACCGCCGCGTTTAGTTGATGTCTTTCTTGCGAAATCAGGAAGAACATGCTTCGAAGTTTATAATTCCGATATCGAATGGGGGTTCCTCGCTCACTGACAATGAACCCTCGTTAAGCGCTATTAAGCTGTCAGGCTGACGCCGCCGATTGCCGGATGCTAGCTCAAGGAGCGAAGCCCTCGCACTGCCAGGCTAGGCTCGCCGCTTCATTATGAATTTGTGGTATGCTGTTCATTGAAAAAGATTCGATCGGGCTTTACTTTACCCTACCCCTATTTCAAGGAGGCGCAACAAGCGTGAACATTCCGCTGATACTACCTGAAGACCAACCCGTCCTGCTGCTCGACCGGACCGATAATTTATCGCATCAGGACGTGCTGTATCATTTTGCGCTGGACGAGCTATTATGCAGGCTGACCGGAGAAGGCGGGCCCGCCATCTGCCATCTGTGGCGGCATCCGCGCGCCTTTGTCTTGGGCGTGCGGGACAGCCGTCTGCCCGAGGCGCCGCAAGGGGAAGCCAACCTTCGCTACCTCGGCTATGATACCGCCGTGCGCCATTCGGGCGGTGCCGCGGTACCCTTGGACGCCGGCGTGGTGAACCTGTCCCTCATCCTCCCCTTTTTCTCCGCCGGACCGGCGCCAGATTTTCATCAAGACTTCGAGATCATGGTGGAGCTCATCCGGGAAGCCCTCCGGGACACCGGGCAAAGGGTGGATACCGGCGAGATTGCCGGCGCCTTCTGCCCCGGAACGTTTGATCTAAGCATCGGCGGCCTCAAATTTTGCGGCATTGCCCAGCGGCGGCAGCGGAAAGCCTTCATCATCCAGGCTTTCATCATTGCCGAGGGTTCGGGCAGCGAGCGCGCCCGGCTGGTTCGTTCCTTCTATGATATCGCTGCTGAGGGAGCCGATCCCAAGCAGTACCCTCTGGTAGAGGCCGACAGCACGGCCAGCCTCGAGGAGCTGACCAACATCGGCAGCGGCTTCGAAGCGGTACGTCAATTTACGGCAGCCGTCAAAAAAGTCATTCGAGGATGGCAAGCAGGCAAGGATTTGGCCGAAGCAGCTTCCAGGTTTACGATGCCTGGGGACGAGGATATCCGCTTTATGGCTGACCAGATGCGTCAGCGGTATAACCTTAATTAAACATAATAAAGAACCATATAGGCTGATTCATCAGTCTATATGGTTCTTTATACTGAAAGGGGAGTCCCCTTATTGTTATATATTGGACCCGCACTTAGTGTGGATCCTCCGTCCTCAAAACGTTGCACCAGTCCAACACAAGCCTGTACCTATAAACTCCGCTTGTATTGCAGTTCTGCCGGGAGCATGCAACAGTTCTTGCAATTCTTGCAGTTCCTGCAGTTCTTGCAGTTCTTACTGATATCCAAGAGACGAATAAACAAACTAATGGACAATAGATCCGTTATTTCGAAAAAACAGCAACTTTCCCCGGACTTCCGGACTCAGAATCCGCTATCTACTATAAATACCACGATTAACAGCCATATTCTATGTAATAACGGATCTGATGTCCTCATTAAACCCCAAACCAACCAATCGAGACGTAATAGCGGAACCTCTGTCCTCAAATCATTACAACAGTCAACACGCTCAAGCAGCGCCTGGTATTCCGCGGACAAACAAACCTCGCCCTATCGATACAATACGTCCATCAATCCATTCGCGTCCTTCGATTCATTCTATCCGTACGACACAGTAGGTTAATCGTTACAAATCGGACGGTCGGACGGTTCACACAATCCATCCATCCATCCGTCGATCGATCCACACAATCCATCAATGCAATCCAATCAATTCACCCTAAAGCCCAAATAACTGAATCTGTTCATTTTGGCACCATCACCTGGCAGCTAGGCCAAGTATGAAAACGAGAATCGTGTACCATACCAAGATGACTTTATTTTTACATTTCCACCATTCACCGATGATATTGCCATAACATTTCCCCTATAAACTTGTCCTGATGGCAATTTATACATTAGGGGTGGATAAGCTTGAATAAAACGATGGACCGCAAAACGTTTCTGTCTTATCTGGGTACGGGCGCAACTGCATTGGCAGCCGCCTCCGCAGGCTTAGGTGTATTGGAAGGGAAGGCTTCGGCCATGTCCGGAACCGCAAATCATCTGTTCGGCTTCAAAACGAATCGGGTCAGCGGCTACTTCGACCCAATCGAACCAACCAAAGCAGACCAGCTCGTCCTGCCTAAAAACTTTAAATATGATGTCATTGCTGCTTTCGATGACGTGATCAACCCGGCTGGCGAAAAGTTTGGCTCCGGCTGTGATTACAACGCATTTTTCCCGCTTAAGGGCTCCAACGTCCGCGGCCTCCTGGTCAACAATCATGAATACTCCACCATCTTCTCGATCGGACCTGTGAAGGACGGGAAGATGACGGCGGATCAAATACATAAAAACCTCTATTACCAAGGCATGTCGGTCATCGAAGTATACCGTGACGAGAAGGGTGTGTGGAAAATGGACACCACCTCCACCCATGCCCGCCGCATCAACGGCTTCAGCAAATTCGATATCACCGGCCCGGCCAAAGGCATCCCTGCTCTGAAAGGCGCAACGACGGCTACCGGCACGTTTGCCAACTGCTCCGGCGGCGTAACGCTTTGGAACACGGTCTTATCTTGCGAGGAGAACTTCGAGGACACCGCGGCAGTCTCGAACCTTCCGGATACCCATTACGGCTGGGTGGTTGAGGTCGATCCGTTCGATAAATCCTTCTTGAAAAAGCATACCGCCCTCGGCAGATTCAATCATGAAAACACCGCCATGGGCCTTGCCGCAGACGGCCGGATCGTTGTCTATATGGGCGACGATAAGAAGGATGCCTGCGTCTATAAATTCATCAGCAAGAACAAATATGACAAGAGCAAGGGCCGCGCCAACTCCGCGCTTCTGGAAGACGGAACCCTGTATGTCGCCAACCTGAAGTCGGGCAAATGGATGCCGGTCACCTTGGAAGCCGTAGCCAAGGCCGCCGCAGAGGATAAAGAGGCCCAAGCTAAATTCAAATCCCAAGGCGATGTGGTCACTTACTGTCAGGAAGCTGCACGTCTTGTCGGCGGAACACCAACGGACCGTCCGGAGGACATCGAAATTTCGCCGTTTGATAACACCGTGTTTGTCTGCCATACGAACAACGACAATCACGGCAACATCCACGGTCATATCACGCGTATCTTTGAAGCGGGCAACGATCTGGCCGCCATGGAGTTCGACTTTGAGATCTTTGCTGCAGGCGGACGCCAATCCGGATTCAGCTCGCCGGACAACCTCGCGTTCGACTCGAACGGCGATCTGTGGGTCGTAACGGACATCTCCAGCAGCAGCCAGAACAAAGGCGTTCACAAATCCTTTATGAACAACGGACTGTTTGTGATTCCAACCAGCGGACCGGATCAAGGGGTCGCACTGCAATTCGCCTCCGGCCCGGTGGAATCCGAGCTTACAGGTCCTTTCTTCACCCCCGACGAGCAGACGCTCTTCCTGTCCGTTCAACACCCGGGCGAGAATACGGAGGACCTCAGTAAACCAACCAGCACATGGCCTCACCGCTCCGGCGAGAACATGGCGCGCTGCGCCGTCGTGGCGATTAGCGGCTTCAAACTGGAATAATACCAATCGAAAGGAGCGAGGATCATGCCGTTTGGCAATATTGGAATCGGTGGTTTAATTCTTATTTTGATTATCGCACTCATCATATTCGGTCCCTCCAAGCTTCCCGAGCTCGGTCGCGCTTTCGGGCGGACCTTAAGCGAATTTAAGGGCGCAACCCGCGGCTTGATGAACGGAGACGACGAGAATGGGAAAAAAGACGATGCTCCGCAAACTGCTGCAGCGGTCAATAAGCAGCACAGCTAATCCGAACGACCAGAGCGCGATCGAGCATCTGGAAGAAATGCGGAAGCGCCTGATCCGCACCCTGCTTGCGTTTCTCGTCGCGATGGTGGCCGCCTTCATCTACGTCGAGAAGATCTACCACTGGCTGGTACGAGGCATGGACAAGCAGCTCGTTCTGCTCGGTCCCTCCGAAGTAATGTGGGTGTATATGATCATTGCGGGCGTTGTGGCCGTCACCGTCACACTTCCCATTGCCGCTTATCAAATATGGCGGTTTGTGCAACCGGCGCTGCCTGATGGGACTCACCGCTCGGCTGTGCTGCTCATTCCCGTTATCAGCGTATTATTCATTGCTGGCATCTGTTTTGGATACTTCGTGCTGTTCCCGATGGTGCTGCAGTTCATGCAGCGTATGGCCGAAGGGACATTCCAAACGATGTATACCGCGCAAAAATACTTCACGTTCATGATCCATATGACCGTACCGTTCGGATTCCTGTTCGAAATGCCCGCCATCGTCGTTTTTCTGACGAAGCTCGGCATCGTGAATCCGCATCGGCTGGCCAAGATGCGCAAATCAGCCTACTTCCTGCTTTGCATCGTGGCTGTCACCATCACGCCGCCGGATATCATGTCCGATCTGATCGTGATCGTCCCGCTGTTCCTGCTGTACGAAATCAGCGTTTCGATCTCCAGATTCATCTATCGCAAGCAGCTGCAGCTCTCTCAAGCGGAGGGCAGCGCAACCTAATCCACGTCCGTTTCCCCCGAAGCTGGACGGAACCTTCAAGAACCCGTGACTAGACAGCCTAAGCAAGCAGGTTGTCATGAACACGGGTTCTATTTTGTGTAAGATTATCTAACATAATATTTTATAAAAATCTCATAAAACGATTGACACCTTCAAAAAAAACCATTAACTTTACTAATTAACAAAGAATTCAACACCATCTTGTCATTAATATGTTATGAATCAGGAGGTGAAATGTTCTAAACCACTTATAATTTGTCATATTTATGTTATAAACACTTACATTCACACGGTTCAGTTCCTTGATAGCCTCTAAAACCGCATGGGAGATGCGAGAAAACGACGAATGGGGGAAATGATGAATGATGAAAAAACAAACCAAGATGTTCAAACGCGTGTTGTCCATGGCGCTCCTGCTTGGATTGGCCATGAACAGCATAACCACTGCGGCAGCTGAACGGTTTGCCTATGAAGAAATTACATTGAAAGAGCTTGAGAAGGGTTACACGGAGGGAACGTTCAAGACCGAAGAGGTTGTGAAGGCATACCTCGACCGGATCGGCATCTACGAATCCAATTACAATGCGTTCACCATGATGAATGCCGGCGCGCTTCAGGAAGCCCGCGAGGTTGACCGGCGCCGGGCGGCGGGCGAGAAGCTCGGCCCCCTTGCAGGTGTGCCGATTGTCATCAAAGAAGCCGTCGACGTCGCCGGCTTCCCGTCCACCTTCGGCTGGGCTCCGCTCAGCAAGGAGCTCGGCGGAATCGAGCTGATCCCGGAGAAGGACGCCCCCGTCGTTGCCCGCTTGAAGGCGGCCGGCGCCATTATACTGGGCAAGACCAATATCCCGGCATTCAGCTCCGACGGTACGCGCGCCAGCTCCAGCTGGGCTGGCGACACCTATAACGCCATTGATCGGAAGCTGGTCCCGGGCGCCAGCAGCTCCGGCACGGCGATGTCCATATCAGGCAACTTTGCCGTGCTCGGCATTGCCGAAGAAACCGGCGGATCGATCCAGAATCCGGCGGCAGCGCAAGCGCTGGTCGGCATCAAGCCAACCTTCGGATTAGTGCCAAATGCCGGGGTCGTCCCTCTCGCGGGAAGCACCAGAGACGTTGTCGGCCCGCATGCCCGGACGGTTCACGACGCCGCCGTCATGCTGGACGTCATCTCAGGCTATACGGCCGAGGATGCCAAGACCGTTGCATCGATCGGCAACATTCCCAAGAAAGGCTACACCTCCAAGCTGAATCCGTTGGGCCTCAAGAACAAACGCATCGGACTCTATGGCCCGGGGTGGCTTGGCGAAGAACTGACGGCGGAGACCCAAAAACTATATGACCGAGCCGTGAAGGAACTGGAGAGTCAGGGAGCCATCGTGGTCACCGATCCGTTCGCCGATACGGAATTCGCCGAATTTGCCAAGTCGTCAGGCTCCATCGGCATTGAATCGATCGTGTACGATATGGAGCAGTATCTGAAGCACCTGGGTCCGAATGCCGCCATTCAGTCGGTGGATGAGCTGATCGAGAAGACGGGCGAGACCCCATCGGCGCTCGCCAGGTATCCGGAAGCCTTGAAAAATCCTGGTGCCGTCCCTGATCTCTCAAAATTCACGGAAATCCGAACGAAATATCTCCATATTTTTAACGATGTGATGGATCAACACAATCTGGACGCACTTGTATTCCCTCAAATGTATAAGGAAACGCCGCTGCTTCACAGCGAGGACAAAATCGCTGACACTACCGTTCCCGAGATCAACATCGCGGGCGTTCCTCTCGTCACGGTGCCAGCTGGATATTATAAGAGCGGTTCTCCGTTCTCCATCGCCTTTGTCGGCAAAATGTGGAGCGAAGCCGACTTGCTCGGCATGGCCTACGATTACGAGCAGGCGACGAAGCATCGCGTCGCCCCAACGCTTGTCGCCAAGCCTTAAATGCCTGCCTTCTAAGCCTAACCCAAATCAACCGGAGCCGCAGCGGCTCCGGTTTTTTCAAGCAACGTATGCAATGATAAGACAAGCCCGTCCATTGAGGCAACCCGGCAACGGCATGCATTACCTTTGTTATTTACATTCCGATTTTGAATTTTTGGCATGTTTCCAATTAATTTTAGCAATGATCCATTGATTTATTAGTCAAGTTCTCCTAGTATTTTCATTAGGAACATCCGGCGGCTATTTATGAAAGCTACAGCCTTGCCTTTATTTATGATAGCGCTATCAGAAGGTACAAAAGGTCAAACGTCTATCGACGTACCTTCACAGATGATAGACTTATGCCCAGAGGAGTTTTTCTTGCGATTATCGAATGGTTCAGCTTCGCTGTAAACTTATCATTCCATAATCTTAAAATACCGGGAGGTTGCAGATATGAAATGGAATCACTTCAAGTCCAAGCTTCTGCTTAAATACACACTGTCCTACATATCCATTTTCCTGATACCTCTTGTTATATTAACCATCATCATTTACCACAATGCCGTGGATACGCTCCGTTCCGAGATTGAGCAGACCAACGTCAATCAACTGACCCAGGCTAAAACCGTCATCGACGAGCGTATGAAAGAACTACAGGACATCGCCTTTCGAATCGCCTATGACGAGCAGCTGACCCGCTATTGGACTCACCATCCTTACTACAGCCGGGAATCCATCGGAGCCTTGGTCAAATACAAAGCCACCAGTTCCATCATCGATGAGCTATTCCTGTTCTTCCGCGGAGATAACAGCATTTACTCGTCCCAGGGCTTTGAGAATCTGAACGTCTTTACCGACCGCTACAAATTCAAGAGCTGGAACGAAACGGAGATGGTCCGGGATTTAAACTCCGTCCAGATCCCGACCATGCGTCCGGCGGAACAAGTCGTGCAAGGGACCAAAACCCAGAATTCCATGCTGGCATACCTTGTGCCGATCGCACCCAACAATACGCCGGCTCACGGCACCGTCATGTACTTTATCCACGAATCCAATCTGACGGGATTGATCGACTCCATCCTCAGCGATTATCATGGGATGACTTATATTTTCGATAATTACGGACAAGTCCTGGCTGCCAATTACAAAGGAGAGACCATTACCGAGCAGGAAGTCAACGCGCTGTTCTCGCTTGAGCCGGGAACGCACAGCCTTTCGTTGAACCAAGAGCCCCATTCGGTTGTGTCCGTCAAATCCGACACGGGCTGGACTTATGTCACCGCGATGCCAAGCAACCAATTTTTCGGCCGCATCGTTCATATTCGCACTTTTATCGTTCTGGTATTCTCCTTCGTGGTGATGATGGGCACCATTCTGGCGATTATGCTGGCCCGCAGGCAATACCATCCGATTTCGGATTTGATGGAATTCATTCGCTTGAAGAATGATCCCGAACCGTCCACACCCAGTAACGAGCTGGAATGGATCAAGAAGACGCTGCATGATTACAGCCAGCGCGTCGATCTCCAAGAGCCCTATGCCCGAAATCATATTCTGCTCATGCTGCTGAAGCACGGCCATACCGGGGAGTTCCCGGCCGAGTATACGGAGAAGCTGGGCATTCGCTTCAGCCGCTCCCATTATTTTGTTGTAACCATGGGCTGGGAGGCGCACGCCCTTCCCATTGGTGACAATCCGGAACGGCGGCCTGTCATGCAGCTGATGAACGATGTGGAGCTGACGGCATTTTCCGCATACGCCTATGGAGTGGAGCTGCCGCAGCCTGATCAGCTGGCCCTCATCGTCGGATTTGATGCGGAAACCGGGCATGAGGCGAGCCTTAACGCCCGGATGGAGCCGATCGCCCTGGCCCTGCAATCGATCGCTGCCGAGCACACCGGCGTCTCTCCCGCGATCGGGGTAGGCAACCGCTACAGCTACCCGGAGCAGTTGAATCAATCCTTCATTGAGGCAACGACCGCGCTGGAAGCATCCATGCTGCATGGACAGGGCAGCAGCACCTTCTTCAACGCTCTTTCGGGTTCCGGTGCGCAGGATTCGTCCTTCTGGGTCCCTAAGGATGTGCTGCTGAAGCTGGTTCAGAGCTTGAAGCAGGGCAGTTACGATGTGGCGGTTCAGATGGTATCCACCGCATTGAATAACCTGAAGACGGAAATGCCGTCCGTACCGCTGCTGCGCTGCATTTGCTTCGATATTCTGAATACGATGCTGAAGACCGCGTCCGAGCTTGGCATCCATCATGTAGTCAATCAACTGCCACGGGTCACTTCCTATGACTCGCTGGAGGATTTGGAGAAGAAGCTGGCAGGCCTTGCCGCGGAAATCTGCGCCCATGTCGAGGCGAAAAGCGAGACGGAAGAGAGCTCCCTGATGGATGAAATCGTCGCTTATATCGACGCTAATTTCACCGATTACGACCTCAGCCTGGGCACGATCTCGTCCAAATTCTCTATCTCTTCATCGTATTTCAGTCGCTCCTTCAAGGAGAAGATCGGCATGAATTTCACCCAATATATCTGGCAGAAACGAATCGATGAGGTCATCCGGCTGCTGCTGCACACAACCGATCCATTGAAGGATATCATCACCCGGGTCGGTTACCTGGATACGCCGAACTTCATTCGTAAATTCAAGAAAGAAACAGGTTACACGCCTGGCCAATATCGCAAAATGCACAGCCCCAACGCTGCCGACTCCGCGGATGATGACGACGAGGAGTACATCGGATAACGGTTTCCGACGTTGGCGTCGAGGAATGCGTCGGATAACGACTTCGGACGTCGGCGTCGTGGAGTGCGTTGGATTACGGCTTCGGACGTCGGCGTCGTGGAGTGCGTTGGATTACGACTTCGGACGTCGGCGTCGTGGAGTGCGTTGGATTACGACTTCGGACGTTGGCGTCGTGGAGTGCGTTGGATTACGACTTCGGACGTTGGCGAATAAGAGTGCCGGTTTTGCCGGATAAAACAGAAACCTCCCCTGAGCAATCAGGGGAGGTTTTCGTATGTTTTAAACTCATATCGAGCGATCCGATGATCACGCACCGCCAGCTTTTCCTATTTCCCAACAGGGTTGCTCTGAAGTCCTTGATGCATAGCGCCCAACAGGCGATGGGTCGGGTCGCATCCGTATTCCCAGAACATAATCCCGGCCAAGCCTTGTTCCTTCACATAATCGCATTTGCACCGAATCGATTCCTCATCGTCATAAGAAATCAGGCTGGAGCCATTAAAGAGGTACGGTGCACAGGCTTCCTCATCCCAATAACGAACGTAGCCGTTCTTGTTGATGTAATCCGCAGTCAGCTCGGCAAAGGCCGGACCATAGCCGCCCGTGCTGCCGGCCATTTGGTGAAGGCCGTTGTTCCGGTCCGGCACTTCATTCCATACGCGGGAGTAGAATGCGGCACCGATGACAATCTTCTCCTTAGGGACACCGGCACGGACGAACAGGTTCACGGAAGCATCCGTACTGATTCGGAACAGATCACCGGTTGGCGTGTACAGATTCGTATGATGTCCGGTCAGGACCTGAAATCCGCCTCGCATATCATAGGTCATCAGCTGTACAAAATCCAGGTACCGCTGCACCTCGGCCATCTCTGTGCCATCTACATAGTACTGGTCAGCCCCCGCCGCAATCGTAAGCAGATAATGCCGGCCATCCTGGGAGCCCTTGGCATCCAGCGCCTCCCGGATCGTCTGGAGCAGCAGGGTGAAATTCCGTTTATCGTCCGGGCTGGACGCTATGCCGGCCTCGCCGTAACAAGGATACTCCCAGTCCAGGTCGATCCCGTCAAAAGGGTATTCCTCCAGCACCCGTATGGCGGAAGCGGCCATGCTGCCCCTTCCCGTTTCGGTTGAGGCAGCTTCCGAGAAACCGCCCGCACTCCAGCCGCCAACGGACAGCAGCACTGTAAGATCCGGGTGCTCCCGTTTGATGTTCCGGACAACCTCGCCATTCCTCAGATGCTCGGTCGTGATTTCATCGTTCTTGACATGGCCGAAAGCCACGTTCAAATGCGTCAACTTCGATAGATCCTCATGCGTCATGTCGGGAAGAACCGAATCGACGGCGTATCCCGCCGTAATATACTTCGTCATTACTCTTCACTCCGATCCCTTCTAGGGTTGTAATATCGCGGATGCAATCTGCAGGGCTTCCTTCCCGGTGCCGATCTTGTATCCGGAAGCCGTATAACGGATTTGCTCCTGACGGTCCAGGACGAACAGATGAGGATAACCGGCTTCATGGGCTGCAGGATTCGGGATGAAACCCGACAAGGAAGCGTAACTGGAATCCCGTACAAACATGGTGCGTGCCGGCAGCTTCGGATAGCTTGCCGGATCAAAGGAAGCCGTCCATTCCGCATCCCCGATTACCAGCACAATCGGCAATCCCAGCTTATCCAGCGGCTCGGCCAGCTCGCTGAGCTCGCGGAACAGATGCTTGGTCGGCTCCCGCTCCGGTTCGATCCAGGCAGCGATAGCGCCCTCGGACCCCAGAAGATCCTTAAGATCCGCTCCCGTTCCGTCTAATCGGGTAAGCGTACTGCCCGGCGCCAGTTTGCCCAGCACCGGAATGTCGACCGCCGTCTCACGATAGGTCAGCGCCACGCGCGTGGTGTCTCCGGCACGAACGGTAAAGTACGTGAAGCGCACTCTTACCGTTCCGTCCTTCAGCCGGATGCCCGACGTTAGACGGTACGAACCCGGCTCAACCTCATACGGCTCGTCGTAAACGTCGGTGCTGCCATAAGGATACACCAGCGTTTT
This sequence comes from Paenibacillus sp. GM2FR, assembly GCF_002803325.1. Classification (NCBI taxonomy): domain Bacteria; kingdom Bacillati; phylum Bacillota; class Bacilli; order Caryophanales; family Paenibacillaceae; genus Paenibacillus; species Paenibacillus sp. GM2FR. Next base: position 296,324 of record NZ_MKZM01000011.1, read on the forward strand.
GTACACGCCGTCTTCCAGGCGGGCGAAGGTAAAGTTCTCGGCATAGGATGCGGCCGGCGTATCCTGCGAAACCTCCGGATCCCTGAGAAGCTGCAGCATCCCCCAGCTTGAGCTCTCCTGATTCCGAGGGGAGTCCAGACGGAAGGCTGCATCTTCCCAGCTTCCATCACGTAAGTACTGCGGCTTCTGCTCGCTCGGATGCAGTCGGGCGGGAATCCCCAGACTACGGCATACAGCCACAAACAGAATGTCCAGCGACTGCTCGTCTCCCTTCATGAGACTGTACGTGCCTGCCGGATTTCCCTTACCCTTCAGGTTGGGAAGGTCCTCAGCATAGGCATAGCCCTGCTCCAAATGCCCGGCAACCGTAGAAGGATCCTTCCTGAATGCCGCAGTCTCCGCCTCCGTAAAGGCATCAACGAATACACGGCGATACGGAACCAGCATTTCATAAGAAACCCGCGGACACAGGATGTACTTCACGAAGGTATCCTCATCCCACTGTCCACGCTGTGAGAGGGCACCCATCAGATGATCATCCAGCGTAGGCCGGAAGGTATCAATCAAATCCTTTTCGTTCAGCGACTCCAGCAGCCGCAGCGGCCACTCGCCATATTCGCCGGAACGCTCCTCCAGGAACGCGGCGATTTCCTTGCTGTTGCCTCTGGCTTTTCGAAGGACGTCCCACACCCGCTCGGGAGGCAGTCCTGATGACTGGGCTAGTGTGAACGCCTCTTCTTCGCTCAGGAATGTACCCTCATATTCAGTCCGGACCTTCGTCCCTTCCTCCAGACGGTGGTTATGAGCCTGGCTCTTCTCCTCGGATAACGCCGTCGCGGCGTCCCCTTCTCCTTCCGGTGGAGGAACCATATCGAAATCCACGATCCCTGACGGCTGTTCGGATGAATCAAGGACAAGTTCGATATGTCCGCCGTCCTGGGCCTTGAACAGGACTTCACTCCACTTGCCGCCGCTGACCGCACGAACCAAGAGGTCGCCATAACCGGTCTTAAAGGAAGCCTTCCCTTGCTCATCGGTCTTGATTTCGGCAATCGGATAAAACTCAGCCATATTATACAGCTCAAATCGAATGCTTGCGCCGGATACAGGCCCTCCCTGCTTATCCTTCACGCTCACGTAAAGGGTTCGAGCCGGTGCATAGTTCTCCAGCAAATTAATCTCCGTAAACCCCTTTTCGCATAGGGTAATATCCTCCGGACCGGGGTAATCGGCAAAAATTCGCGTATTGATCAGCATCGCCCTGCGTGCCGGCGGACTGAACCAGCCTTGATTCAAGCGGGCTTCCGGTTCGCATGCCCCGATGTAATACCACTGGCCGTCTGCCCATGCTTCCACCCAGGCATGGTTGCTGTCGCAATGAGCCCAGCGCGGCGTATAGACCTGACGCGCGGGGATGCCGATGCTACGAAGCGCGGCCACCGCCAGGGTGGACTCCTCGCCACAGCGTCCGCGTGCGTTCCGGATCATCGTCAGCGGCGAAATGGTTCGCAGATCGCTGCCGATGTAGGTTGCCTTCTCATGGCACCAATAATTGGTTTCCAGAATGGCATCCGCCATCGATAACTTCGCCGTCCGTTCGGCCAATTCGTTGTAGAGAATACCACGGTAATCCTCAATATTCTCCGTATTAACCCGGTAAGGAAGCACAAAATGCAGGAACAGATGATCCGGCACGCGCTCGCCCCAAGGCACGCGCTTACGGATGTCCAGGGCTTGGCGCACATGATTCAAGAACAATTCTCCATCATAGTCGGCCATGTCGTTCACCGGCATGTAAGCAAACAAATATTTCAGGGCCCAAATCTCTTCATCGGTCAGTTCCTGCTCAAAAACATGAAACAGCTTATCCTTGCGGGCTTCCGCAAAAATGATCTTCTCCTGAAACTTGTGCTCGATCCGCTCCAGCGTCTGCGAATCCAGCGAGAACACCATGGTTTGGCTGGTCATCCTCCGTTCACTCCCTCCATAACTTTCCGTCTTCCCGAATGCAGATTATAGCCGTTCCGTCCGATGAAGGCGCGCTAATCTGGAACAGGCTCCGGGTCGTTTCAATCACGGGCTGGATGCTCCATGAATCCTCGCCCATGAGCTGCTTCGTTTCCTGCGTAAATTCACCATGGGCTTCATAGTAATTACGCTGCCGGTAATAGAGCCTGCGCAGCTCCCATTTGATCCGTTCGTCCTCCGGAAGCTTAAACGGCTGGTGCCCCTCGCCATCGGCGAATACGACGTAACCCCACAGCTCCGGGTAATGCATATTGATGATGCCCATCGGCGACCATACCCAATTATCCTCCGGATAAGGCTTGCCTGTCTCCGGATTCAGCACCTTGCGATATTCGCCGTCCTGTACCTCGGTCTGCCATTCCACGCGCGAGAAGTTGACGCGCCAGAACTCACCCGGCGCAGGACGGCGGCCGCCTTCGGCACATTCCTTGAGACTAGCCCAAGGAATCGCCACCTCCACGCTCCATTTCCGGTTATCGGCGCCCGGTCGGTTCAACTCCCCGTCGATAAACACCGCCGTCTTAAGACCGCTGATGTCCCAGCCGTTGACCGGAGGTCCGCCATCCCGGTACGGTTTCACGAGCAGCAAGTCCCACACGGTGTTCAAGGCATTGATCTCGAATTCATAATATTGATGGCTGTCTCCGTCCGGATCAATGAATATTTCAAAGTCATTATCATAGAAAATAACCGAATCGCGTTCCGTCAACGTCGCCCATATCTGATCCTCGATCAGCTCGGCGGCAAAATAAAAATAGTCGTCGTCCCACAGCATTTTGACCCGGGTCCGTTTTCCCGGCTTCGGACGAAGATCCCCTTCGATATCAACGAAATCGTCGGTCCACTCCGCCGCATCCCAGAACGCCTTATCCACGCGGCCGTCCAGCACGAGCGGCTGCCCCGCACGCTTGCATATATAATGCTTGGGAGCATACTCAATCCTCGGCTCCGGCACTCCACTTCTGTTCATGTCATTCTCTCCGCTTCATGAGGGAGGAATGCGCACTTATCAAGCGCTCCCTCCCCGTGATGGTTAGTTATGCGTGACTACGGCTCCCGAGCCGCCGTACATCTCCAGCTCTTCGTCAAACTCCAGCTTAAGAACCGTCACCTGCTCATGCGCGTCTTCAGGAGTCATCTTGATCCACGTCGTCCCCGGGATATTGAACCAAGGCACACCCCCATGGATCTCGTGGGTAAGCTCTTTGCCGGAATGCAGCACGGTAATTTTCTTGATCGGGTTGCACAGCCCCTTGATGCACACATTCTCTTTCGGATCGTCATAAACAAACAGGTACAATGTCTTTCTGTCCTCGGAAATCGTGCTTCCCCCCAGATAATAGCGGGTCATAATGCCCTCGCCCGTTCCGAATACGGCCTCCTCATGGGTCCGGATCCATGCTCCCAGCCCAAGCAGAATGTCCTCCTGCCTTGGATCGATGGTGCCGTCCTCGCGCGGACCGATATCCAGCAGCATATTGCCGCCCATCGAGATGCAGTCGCAGAACATCCGAATGATCTGGTTCAATGATTTGTATTTATGATCGGTCGGCACATAACCCCACGAACTGTTGATTGTCGTGCAGAATTCCCAAGGTCCCTCCGGTCTCGTGATCGGAATGCCCTGCTCCGGCGTTTTATAATCACCGTGGCCCTGCAGGCGCGAGTTGATAATGATGTCCGGATTGAAGGATTGCAGGTAATGCTTGAACTCCGGCAGATTCCACTGCTCGGCACTCCGTTCCCAATCGCCGTCGAACCACAGCAGATCCACCTTCCCGTAATTCGTCAGGATCTCCCGCAGCTGGTTGTTATTAAACTCCAGGAATTTCTGCCACTTCTCCTGATCCTGAACACCGTCCACGGGACTGGTGTGCGGGTTGACCCCGCTGAGATCCTCCGGTACCCTGCCTCCTTCGAACACGCTCGGATAATCCGGATGCGACCAATCAATCAGAGAGAAGTACATGCCCAGGTGAATCCCCTTCTCCCTGATCGCTTCCGCATACTCCCGCACGATGTCCCGATTTGCCGGCGTCCGCTTGACCACGTTGAGATCGCTGTACTGCGTATCCCACAGCGCAACGCCATCATGGTGCTTCGTTGTCAGCACGGCATACCGGGCACCGGATTTCTCGATCAAATCCGCCCATTTCTCCGCATTGAATTTCGATGCCGTAAAACCGTCCAGCTGCTTCATGTACTCGTCGTAAGTGATCCTCCCATTATAGAAGGACCAGGATTCCGAGACCCCCTCCACAGCATAAATGCCATAGTGAATGAAGATGCCCAGCTTGGCTTCTTCGAACCATTTCTGCATTTTTTGTCCACACCTCTTCTTAAAGTCCTTGGTAAGTGAAAAATACGTTTATATAAACCGCTTCTTAACGAAACCGCAGTACGTGCGCAATCGGCGCCGGCCCCTGACGTTCCTGATCCGGAAGACGAACCGCAACGCCACCGTCCGTGCGACGATAATCCAGCGCCTCCTGACCCCCGACCAGATCAATGCGGCTGAACGCCGTTTGAATTGGAATGTGCAGCTCCTCAGGGACGGCTTCTTGCTCATTTCGATACAGATAGATGGCGTAGGTCGTATCGCCTTTTTGGGTAAACTGGACCGCGCCGGAGGAATACGGCTCGCAGATGCGCGTGCCATAAATGGCTTCTCCATAAACTTTCAGCCACTCTCCCATGCCCTTCATTCGTGAAATGGCTGTCTCGGGCAGCCTTCCGTCCGGCTGCGGACCCACATTGAGCGCGAGGTTTCCGCCTTTGGCCACGATCTCGACCAACAGATGAATGAGCTGACGCACCGTTTTATAACGATCTTCGTAGCGGAAAGAGAAGGAAGTTCCCATCGTGATGCAGCTCTCCCAAGGCACATGAAGGGCTCGCTCAGGGAGGGTCTGCTCCGGCGTAATCAGATTCTCGTAAGGCCCGCCGACCGTACGGTCCGCCGAGAGGAGCCAAGGCTGAATCTCACGCGCCTTCTCTACCACTTCGCCCAGCCGGATATTCTGGTCCCGGTAATCGTTCACCCAGCCTGCATCCAGCCACAGCACATCGATGCGGCCGTAACGGGTCATCAGCTCCATGATCTGCTCATGGGTAAACTGGACAAACTGTTCCCACAGCCACGGGTATTTCTTCGGGTCGTAGCTTGGACCGCGTGACGTAAAGCTTCCGGCCTCCATTCCCGGGGCCCAGTAGTATGGCGTATGCCAGTCGGCCTTCGAGAAATAAGCGGAGATGCCGAGTCCCTTGGCACGAAATGCCTCGAACAGCTCCTTCGTGATATCGGCGTATTTATGCCTATGGAACGGACATTCCGTTCCGGTGACACGGTAATCGGTTGTATGCGTATCCCACATGCAGAATCCGTCATGATGCTTGGTGGTAAAGTTCAAATATTTGAAGCCGTTATCGGCTGCCAGGTCAGCCCACAGATCAGGCTGAAAGCGAAGCGGGTTGAACGTCTTGTTCAGGTCGAAATACTGCCGCTTAAGCTCCTCCGCTTCGATATCCCAGTCAATGCCGTCACGCGACCAATCCGCGTCTTTATCACTCAGTGCCCATGATTCAACAAGGCCCAGCTGGGAATACGGTCCCCAATGCATCATCAGGCCCAGCTTCTGGTCCTTGAACCATTCCAGGCGTTCCAGGAGCAGCGGATCCTCCGGCTTGACCCATTTGTCCTCACTGCTGAAATTGTGCACGCCCTGCTCCACTACCGCTTGTTCTTCCTCTACCAGCTTGTTCTCCGACATGGTGTACCTCCAATAGTCATTTGTTGATAACGATATCTTTGAAGACCGTTGGAACGGGCCTTCGCCTGCCCCCTAAAAACAATAGCCAACCCCCGGTCATGAATCGACCGGGATACGTTGGCTCTTTGTTTTTCATCTATGCATCTGATTATTGCTCGGCATTCCAGCGATCATATGCGCCTTGATAAAGCTCGACGAGACGGTCGCTGCCCATTTTCTTGACTTGTGCTACGTATTTATCCCAATTTTCAAGCGGCTCTTGGCCTGTCACGAATTTGGCTTCCATCTGTTTCACGTACGTTTCCAAATCGGACAACAGCGCGGTTGCCTCGCTTTGCTCTTCATTCGTCAAATAAACGTTAGGGAACGGCGATTTACCGATCGGCACCAGCTTCTCTTGATTCTGCTGATCGATCCACTCATCAAATTCGGTGCGAAGACCTTTCGCAACATCCGGATCATTGACGCCAGGCGTCAAAATACCGTAGTTCGGCGTGATTTTGCCGCGATATTCTTCACGATCTCCGCCGCCTGGCACTGGGAGCCATTCTTTCACGCGGTTTGCCTCATCCTTGAATTTCCACAATGTGCCTTCAGGCCCTTGGTTAAACAGCGTGGCGCCTTCATAGCTGTACAGGTAATCGATCCAGCGCATGGTCGCTTCCGGAGCCGGGTTGCTGCTCGAAATGGCGAAGGTGCCTCTTGCCGACATACCAGGGTGCATACCGTATACAGGAGAGTCGGCGATTTCACTCTTCACCGGCGTCATGAGCGGATGCTCGCTGCTCGGCTCGCCACCGAGCGTGAAGTACGCATGGTAGTCGTTAAACAGGGCCAGCTGATTGTTTTCTCCCTTGGCTTTTTTCTGATCGCCTGTTTGCGAGAAGGTTTCATGATCCAGCAGTTCTTCCTTCCACAGACGGTTCATGAACGTCAGATAGCCTTTATAGCCTTCTTCCTGGTAAGGATAGTGCACTTTTCCGTCCTTGTCGGAATAGATGCCTTCGTTGTACATTCCCCAGAAGCCGAAGAAGTACATACGCAGGTCATCCAGCTTGACCGAAGTCAGCGGAATTTCGTCTTTCTTTCCATTTCCGTTAGGATCTTCTTCCTTGACGCGTTTCAAGAATGTATATAATTCCTCGGTAGTCTTAGGTTCGGACACGTTTAACGCTTTTAGGAACTTGCCGTTGTACCACATCGGGCCTCTGTACCATACGGCAGCCTTATCGACAAACGGCAGGGCATACATATGCCCGTCCGGGGTCGTAAAGGACTTGCGGACATCCGGATTTTCATCCAAAATCTTTTTGATGTTCGGTGCATAGCCTTCGTCAATGTACTTCTCCAGCGGAATGAGGATGCCTTGGCTGCCGTAAGTTACCTGCTCAGCCGGCTTCAGATCCGCCGCATAGAACATATCGGGCAAATCGCCGCTCGCAAACACCAGATTTTTCTTCGTTTCAAAGCTGTCAATCGGAGAAAGCTGATATTCCAGCTTGATGCCTGACAATTTCTCCATCTCTTGTAGTACGGGCATCGTATTCCAATCGGCTACACCGGCATCCTGTGACATGACCGTCAGCGTGATCGGCTCATCCACAATCGGGAAACCTTCCTTTTTTACCCCTTCCGTACTGGCCGTCCCGGACGGTGCTGTAGCAGCGCCGTCTCCTTTCGGTGAACCACAGGCTGCAAGCATGGTTGCTGAGAGGGTGAGGCAGAGTAAAATAGATGATGCCTTGCGAAGCTTTTTCATGACAACAACTCCCCTTTTTTGGTGTGGATTGTATGGTTTAAGATCAGCCCTTAACGGAACCAATCATAACACCCTGCACAAAGTAACGCTGAAGGAACGGATAAACCGCAATAACCGGAAGTGTCGCAACGATAATGACCGCATATTTGACCAGTGCGGCAATTTCCGCTTTGGAATTCATCGCTGCTGCGGATGAGGCGTCAATCGCCCCGCCGCCCTGTGCCGCCATCTCCTGAAGAACCAGGATTTGACGCAGGAAGAGCTGCAGCGGGTACTTCGCGGCATCGTTCAGATAAATCATGGCACTGAAATAACTGTTCCAATGTCCGACGCCGTAGAAAAGTGCCATGACGGCAATAATCGGCATCGAGAGCGGCAGTACGATTTTGATGAATAACCGGAAGTTCGTACAGCCGTCGATATGGGCCGCTTCCTGAAGCTCCTTCGGAATGGTCGATTGGAAGAACGTCCGGGACACAATGATATTCCATATGGACGCAGCTCCCGGCAGAATAAGCGCCCACATGCTGTTGACCATGCCAAGATCTTTAACGAGCAGGTAACTCGGAATCAGTCCCCCGCCGAAAAACATCGTAACCAGGAACACCGCCATAAAAAATCCTCTGCCTACAAAATCGGAGCGGCTTAGCGCATAGGCTGCAGGCAGCGTGACAATCAGATTCACGATCGTACCTATCACTGTATAAATAATCGTGTTCTTGTAGCCAATCCAAATGTTGGCATTCTCAAACACCCGGGCATATCCATCAAACGTGATCCCTTTCGGAATCAACCACATTTCACCTGAGCTTACGTACTTCGGATCACTGATGGAGGCGCTGACAATGTACAGCAGCGGGTACAGTACGATAATCAGTGCAATCGTCAGATAGATGTAGTTGCATAGCAGGAATAATTTATCCCCTTTGCTTTCCCTTACCGTGGATGACATATGTTATTCCCCCTTCTACCACAGGCTGTTTTCGCTGGTGCGACGAGCGATTTGGTTCACCGCAATCAGCAGAATCGCATTAATGACCGAATTGAACAATCCGACGGCGGTAGAGAAGCTGTACTGTGCGTCAACCAGACCGGAGCGATAAACAAAAGTCGAGATGACATCGGAAGAGCTCATATTCAGCGGGTTCTGCAGCAGCAGGATTTTCTCGAATCCGACGCCCAAAATGCTGCCCATGTTCAGAATCAACAGGATGGTGATCGTAGGTACAATCGCCGGAATGTTAATATGCAGAATGCGTTTGAATCGGCTCGCACCGTCCACGACGGCAGCTTCATGCAGCTGCGGATCGACACCCGACAATGCAGCCAGATAGATAATGGTACCCCAGCCCGCGCTCTGCCAGACGCCAGACAGCACGTACACAGTCTTAAACCAAGCGGGATCTGTCAGGAATTGCGGCGGCTGAAAGCCCAGCATTTCCACAAAATTTACGATCATGCCGGACGAAGGCGACAAGAAGGTAATGATCATACCGGACATAACCACGACGGAAATAAAATGCGGCGCATACGTGACGGTCTGTACCGTACGCTTGAAGAATGAATCCTTCACTTCGTTGAAGGCCAATGCCAGAATGATGGGCAGCGGAAATCCGATGGCCAGCTCATACAAGCTGATGCTGAGCGTATTCCAGAGCAAGTCCCAGAAGTAATAAGAGTTAAAGAAGCGTTCGAAGTGGTCGAATCCGACCCACGGACTTCCCGTTATTCCCAACGTCGGGATGAAGTTTTTGAAGGCGATTTGGATCCCGTACATCGGACCATAATGGAAAATGACAAAATACAGAAATGCCGGAGCTATAAACAAATACAGCTCCCAGTTTCGAATCATCCTCCTCCATAATGTATTTTTCTTACGATTCGGCATCGTGTTAACCGATAAGCTTTGCGACAGGGCGGATTGACCATCTTGCTGCATAGGTTGCCCCCTCCTTTTCTAATGAAAATCCGGCCATTTTGTTCGGAAAAGCACCCCTGTTTAATGTATAAGAAAGAGCCTTCCTGACCACTCCTCAGCGTGCGGCTTTCGCCCGCTTTATAAATGTTAACGCTTACATCCCAAGTGTATGGACCGCGGCACCATCCGTAAATATGTCATTTTCAATGGTCTACTCGAAATGGCTCTATGCATTGATATGACGGGCTTTTCACGCCCTTCCCACTCTTGTCATTGTCGTTTTCGGGTAAGAAAACATGTGGTTTTTGACCCCGTTTCCTACGGTAAATTGTCATCTAGACTATTGGGATGATCCTTGACAGATGTCAAATCTGACCGTAAGTTGGAAAAATAAGCCGTAAAAGCAAAACTGACATATTCTAAAAGAAATGAGGTATTACGCATGCAGCCATCATCCTGGTTTTTAGCCGGCTACGCTGGACGCAAGATCTTATCCGAGATCACGGCCGAAGATGCCAAGCGGCTCACTCACTTGAACATCGCTTTCGCCCATATCCAAGAAGACAAGATTACGTATACCGATACGAACACCATTCACGAGATCCAACGCCTGAAATCCATCAATCCCGAATTAACCATACTATTGTCTGTTGGCGGCTGGGGCTCCGACGGATTCTCGAAAGCTGCAGCTACTCCGGAAGGAAGAGAAAGCGTATGTGAATCGGCGATCAAGCTGCTGCAAGAGTTTCCATTCGACGGCATTGACCTGGATTGGGAGTATCCATGCTACTCGATCGCCGGAACGGCGGCATCGCCAAGCGACAAGGAGAACTTCACGCTGCTGCTGAAGGAGCTCCGGGAAACGCTGGATCAATACGGACGGGGCAAGAAGCACTATCTGTTGACCATCGCGGCCGGAGCCGATCAATATTATATCGATGGCACCGAAATAGGCGACATCCACCCCTATCTCGACTTCATTCAGCTGATGACGTACGACATGCGCGGCAATTTCCAGACGCTGACGGGCCACCACACCAACCTGTACACCTCCACCGGCGATCTGTTCCGAATCAGCGTTGATGCTTCCGTCCGTTTGTTTACCCTAGCCGGTGTGCCGCCCGAAAAAATCGTGATCGGCGCCGCATTCTACTCCAGGAAATGGAAGGATGTGCCGGATGTGAACAACGGCTACCTCCAGCTCGCTCCATCCTCCGGTGGTTATGGCCCTACCTATACTCAGCTCGCTGCCGAATATCTCAATAAACCTTCATATAAGCGGTACTGGGACGACGAAGCCAAAGCGCCTTATTTATTCGACGGCAGCAGCTTCATCACTTACGATGATGCCGAGTCCCTGACTCATAAATGCAAATACATACAGGAGCAGGGACTGGCCGGCATCATGTTCTGGGAATACAGCTGTGATGCGACGCACAGCCTGGTGGATGCCATGTACAAAGCATTCCGCGCTCCTAAACAGAGCGGGAACCTGCCTGAGTCGTAACAGCCTCACTCCCCTCCATCATCTCTCTTTATCTAGCTAATCGTTCCGGACTCTTTCCTAATGGTGAAGGAGTCCTTTTTCACTGCTCACGCAAAAAAGAGGCTGACGACAGGTGACGTGTTATGTTATCTGTCATATCATTAACTTCTGATGCTTGCGCTGCAATGGCTTGGCTTTATTTTATGAGTTCCTTCCGAACTCCGTAAATATGTCGTTTTTATCTTTAACTATAGAGCATGCAAAGCCTTATAAACACTGGAAATTTCATACTGTATATGTTGATCTTGCACCTTACATGAGAGTTCCAACTCACCGACAATCTTGGAATTTGACAGAAAAAAAGCCGTTCCCGAATACGGAACGGCTTTTTTTCATCTATGAGAGTATGGATTTTTCTCTTTACTTATGTCATTTATATGTCATTAAATGTAACTTATCTGGCTGTATTTCGATCGTCATTCGTAACATCACCAAAGAAGCGGATCGAGTACAATGCACACAGACCGACAATCGTATAGATAATGCGGGAACCTACGGAGCTCTGTCCTCCAAATAATGCAGCTACCAGGTCGTACTGAAACAGGCCGACCAAAAGCCAGTTAATGCCCCCGATAATCAATAACAGCAAAGCAATTGTATTAAATGTTCTCATCGTTTAACCCCCCTTACGTCCGATTTTCACATCATTCGTTACATGGTTTGTTTTTCTAGGATTTTAGTATCTATTTTTAACCAATTATTGCGTTTGTAATCATGTCCGAATAAAAAAACATCCCCTTAATGGGGATGCTCTTGCACCGAGATCATTCTCTCTCTTTAGACTTCTTTGGGGAAACCGCGTTTATGGTGCAAAAGCTCGAGAAATACCTCAACGGCCTTGGTATGATAAGGTGTCCTCTGTGTAATCCAGGAGAACTGCCGGGCCACCGGCTTGCCGTTCGGTACCAGCATATGCAGCGTCCCAAGCTGAACCTCCTTGCGCACCGCCCATCGAGACAGCAGCGTTACGCCAAGGCCTGCCTCCACGGATTCCTTGATCAGCTGGGTGCTTCCGAACTCCACGATATGCTGAGGGTGAATATGATACCGTGAGAACATCCGCTCCGTTGCCTCGCGGGTGCCTGATCCGGCTTCCCTGACAATCCAGGTCTCATTCGCAAGCTCGGACAGCGGCAGCTCCTGGAGATGGTCATACCGCCCGTCTCGGGGAACCATCACCACCATGTCATCCTCTGCAAAAGCTTCGATATGCAGCTTCTCATCCTGATAATCCCCCTCCACGATCCCGATATCCGCCTCATGGCGCAATATCATCTCCGCCACCTCCGTGGTGTTCCCGATCGTGATCGATGGGCGGATCAAGGGATAATGCTCCCTCATATAAGCGATCATATGCGGCAGCATATATTCCCCGAAGGTGTAGCTGGAGCCAATAGACAGATTGCCGCTTGCCCGATGCATCAAATCGTCCACAAGCGTGTTCATGCGGGTGTACAGACCCAGAATGTCCTTCGCATGATGATACACAATCTCACCGGCTTTCGTCAGCCGGACATATTTATTGGTTCTCTCCAGCAGCTTGGTGCCGACGGACCGCTCGAGCGCTTGGATATATTGACTTACCGCGGGCTGTGTCATCAGCAGCTCCTCGGCTGCACGGGTAAAATTCCCCTTCTCTACCACCGTAACGAATACCTCCAATGGTTGATCCACGCTTTTGGCCTCCTTCGTTCGCAATATTCACGAATGGTTAAGAGTTATATTATCATAACTTTTTACTTATGATGATCATCATAATGATTTATTTTTCTTATCCAATGGAATGAGCTACGATGGGATCATACCAACCGAACGAATCGGAGGTTACATCTTATGACAGAGCCAGCCTATTCCAATTCACAAGAACACGTCCATCGCCTGATCCGATGGACACAGCATACGCTGCCCGCCGCCGCAGGCGGCATTGCCTTTACCTTTGTCATCGCCCTTATCGGTTACGTATTAGCAAGCGTGCCGGGCCTTGGCTACCTTGGCCAGCTCGCCTGGGCGATTCTCATTGCCGCGTTATACCGGCAGCTGCGCGGTTACCCGGAGAGACTGCGCATTGGAATCCAATTCACGGCCAAACGGCTGCTGCGCCTAGCGATCATTCTATATGGCTTAAAGCTGAATATCGGCATCGTGTTCCAGCAAGGCCTCGGTTTAATGATGAGGGATGTAATCAGCGTCGTATTTGCCATCGCTCTTACCCTGCTGATTGCCAAATGGCTGAAGGCCGATATGTCCCTATCCCTCCTGCTCGGCATTGGAACCGGTGTATGCGGTGCGGCGGCCATTGCTGCCGTGTCCCCGATCCTCAAGGCAAAGGAGAAGGACACTGCGCTTGGGGCAGGGCTGATTGCCTTTCTTGGAACCATTGTTGCTATCGGTTATACCGTCGTTCAGCCGCTGCTTCCCTTAACAGACACCCAATACGGCGTGTGGTCGGGCGTAAGTCTTCATGAAATCGCCCATGTGGCACTCGCAGCCGCTCCGGCAGGGGAGGACGCCCTTGCGATTAGCCTGCTTGCCAAGCTGGGACGCGTATTTCTGCTCGTACCGCTCAGTATTGCGCTCATGGTCTGGATGAAGCGTACCGGGCGCTTACAGAGTCAAACACGGATGGAGTTTCCCTGGTTTCTGCTGGGCTTCATGGCAGCGAGTGTACTGGGAAGCTGGGAATTTACCGGACAACCGATCATTCCCCTGCCGATCAAGGATTGGATTTCTCAGGCGGCCTCCTTCATTCTTGCCATGGCCATGGTCGGACTTGGCCTGAATGTCCACTTGAAGGATGTACGCGGTGCCTGGCGTCCGCTGCTGGCCATGTCCATCACCACCGTGCTGCTGATCCTGCTTACTTATGCCATGGCATAAACAAGCGGGATGCGCGGTCGGTATTGTACCAACAGAAAACCATCCCCTGCGTCGGATTCCCCGGCTGGGGATGGTTGTTTGTGATGAAAACCGATGCCCCATTCCTATCCTCTAACGCTGGACCCAAGCTATTTTAGGATGGCTGCCAATACGACAATCCCTGTCTTTTTCTTTCCATTTTAGGGTAAAACTAAATGTATGCGGTCCACCCATTCCAGGTGGAAGGTTTAGCTCCCCTGCTTTCTTGGGTATTTGAGCTTAGTATGCAGTAAATATGCAGAGCTATCATGATAGAGGAGATGGAAGTATGCAACGAAATCATACGATTATGCAATTCTTCGAATGGCATGTTGCAGCCGATGGCTCGCACTGGAACCGACTCAAGAACGCAGCCCCCGAGCTGAGCAAGGCTGGGATCGATGCGGTATGGATTCCTCCGGTGACAAAAGCATCGTCCGCCGAGGATAATGGTTATAGCGTATACGACCTGTATGATCTGGGAGAGTTCGATCAGAAGGGAACGGTTCGCACGAAGTATGGTACCAAGCAGGAATTGATCGATGCCATCGCGGCCTGCCACAAGAACGGAATTGCCGTCTATGTGGATCTGGTCATGAACCATAAGGCGGGTGCTGATGAAACCGAGCGGTTTCGGGTTGTGCAGGTCGACGAGATGGATCGGACCAAGGATATATCCAAGCCATTCGAGATTGAAGGCTGGACCAAGTTCACCTTCCCTGGCCGAGGGGATCAATACTCCTCGTTCCTATGGAATTTCACTCATTTTAACGGTACCGATTACGACGATTTCAGCAAACGTTCCGGCATTTACCGGATCGTCGGCGAGAATAAATCATGGAGTGATAACGTTGACAATGAATTCGGCAATTACGACTACCTGATGTTTGCCAACATTGATTACAGTCATCCGGATGTACGCAAGGAAATGGTTGCTTGGGGCAAGTGGCTGGTGGATACGCTGCAATGCAGCGGATTCCGGCTGGATGCGATCAAGCATATTAACCATGACTTCATTAAAGAATTTGCCACCGCCATGAAGAAAAAGCGCGGAGATGATTTTTACATCGTGGGCGAGTTTTGGAATCCCGAGCTTCAAGACTGTCGAAACTTTCTGGATACGGTAGATTACAAGATCGATCTGTTTGACGTGTCTCTTCACTATAAACTGCAAGCCGCTTCCAAAGCCGGCCGTTCCTTTGATCTGCGGACGATCTTCGACGATACGCTCGTGCAATCACACCCGATGAATGCCGTCACGTTTGTGGACAATCACGACTCGCAGCCGCAGGAATCGCTGGAATCCTGGGTGGAGGATTGGTTCAAGCAGAGCGCTTATGCGTTGATCCTGCTGCGAAAGGACGGTTATCCTTCCGTCTTCTATGGCGATTATTACGGAATCGGCGGCGAGAAACCCATTCCCGGCAAAAGGGAGGCGATCGACCCGCTGCTGTATGCCAGAGCGAATCGGGCGTATGGCGAGCAGGATGATTATTTTGACCATCCGAATACGATAGGCTGGGTTCGCCGCGGCATCCCGGAAATCGAATGTTCCGGCTGCGCGGTGGTCATTACCAATGGCGAAGCCGGCGATAAGCGGATGTTTGTCGGCGAGCATCGAGCCGGAGAGGTATGGGTGGATCTGACCCGTACCCGGAAGGATCGCATTACGATCGGCAAGGATGGTTTCGCTCTTTTTCCGGTGAACGGCGGCAGCGTGTCCGTCTGGGCACACCCGGATATTCCCGTAGAAGCGTAAACAGCGGCATTTTACATGAACAAAAAAAGGCCGGAAGGATCGGTTTCGCCAGGCACTCCTAATGTGTAGGAAAACACCTGCGAAAGCCCTCATCCTTCCGGTTTTTCGCGTTAATGGACACGCATCGATCAGCCTTTAACCTGATAACGGCGGCGCAGACCCTCGCCTAACAGGTTAAACGTGATGATCAGCAGCATCATGGCAAATGCCGGATAGACCACGAATTGGAACTTCCCTAGCCAGATCTCCGCCCGATGCTTGGACAGAATCGTGGCCCAGTTATACCCGGTCTCCACGAATTCCATGACATAATAGTTAACTTCCTTCCACTCATGACCAAGGAAGATGTTCACGATCGCAAGCTGGCCAAGCAGGAGCATGACCTTTCCCATATCCAAACAGAAGTTGACGATCACTTCGGGGAACATGACCGGGATATAGTAATTCTTCGTCAACGTCCTCGTGCGAAGACCTAACGCGGTTCCGGCCTCCATATAAGGCTCGCTTGCCATCTTGTGGGCCTGCTGCTGAATCGTGATGGCCACTCGCCCGGCCTCGACGCTGGCCAGAATCAGAATGGCCCAGCCCATCCGCTGCTGAGAGAAGAGAAAGAACGGAAGCGCAAGCAGCAGGGCCGAGGCAAAGACCGGCGGCAAATAGGAGCACAACTGGTTCCAAAAGGTGATGAGCCGGTGGGTGAACCCCTTTTTCTTGCGGGCAATCAATCCCAGGGGCACCCCGATCGCATATCGGACAGCCGTAATCGCGAGCACCAGCAGGATCGTATCCTTGGCGGTCACAACCAGCTTGCTCAGGTTATCGACCCCCCTCTTATCCGATCCAAGCCAGTTCTTTGAGGAAGGCTTATAGGGCGGAAGGGTCAGCTTCTGCTTCCCGTCCTTCATCACCCATCTGGAGGGTTCATTCTTCAAATCCTTATCGATGAAGGGCATGTAAGGCCCCGCCAGCATAACGAAAACGAAGAAAGCAAGCAAAATACCGCCTATCCATAATGGAAAGTTCTTCAAGACGACTCACCTCGTATCTTTATCGTGGATCAAAGTACTTGCGTGCCGAATGACTGATCCATTGGACGATCATGAACAGCACCATGAAGGAAAATGCGATATAAATAATGACACCCGGTTCATAATTGCCGCCAGTGCCGCTGAACGTATTAAAATCCAGTGCCAGAAACAATCTCCACGCCGCCCCTGGATAGTTGCGGTAATATTCCACCACGAGCAGGTTGGACAAGATGAAGACAAGCAGGCCCGGAAGATGGGTCAGGATGGTCGCGATGCCGTTGCGCAGCATATGTTTGTAGACAACCTTTCGGTCGCTCAGCCCTTTGGCTTTAGCCAGCAGTATGTACATCTTGCCTTCCTGTGCAAGCAGCGAGGCCGACGTGATTCGGGCAATGAAGAAAATCGGGTAAATCGAGACAAGCAGCGAAGGCAGCACGAAGGCCTCCCAGCCGTCAACCGCAAAATAACGGATAGCCGGAACATGCCTAACGAGCACCCACTGCGCGATCAGCATCAGAAAAAAATCCGGAATGGACTGGAACAGCCATGTCGTCCAGTGCCCCAGCACGCTGAATTTGGTCTTGGACAATTTGTAGTCCAGGACTCCCTTCAGAATGCCAAACACGAATCCTATGAGTAAAGCGGATACAATAACGAGCAGGCTTTTGCCGACGGCTCCGAAAGCGGCCGCTTCCGAGGACTGGCCGATATACCGCGTTTCTCCCAGCGTCCCGTTCTGAATGGCATTTGCAAAATAATCGCGAATATACGTAACATACTCACCCAGATCAAAGGAATAGTTTGCCACCACTAAATAGCCGTCCACCGACAGATTCAAATCCCTCGGCACCAGGACGATGAGGACGATGAACATAAAAGCCAGCAGGCTGGTCACCGTCGTTTTGAGCATTTGCGTTTTTAATCTCATACCGTCCTCCCACACATGATTTCAGCAGTACCCCTCTTGGTTCATTCGATTAAGCACTTATTCTACTACTATCATACATCTCCTGAATAAGTCCAGATGAAAATACAAAATTTTACTTTTGATATTTCCGCATCAGGTATTGAAATTCATATATGGCCATGTACCTGCACTCATAAACCCTGGATGTCGCCCTATCAAATTGCAATCCGCCGTAAAAGGATATACTCTGAACGTAATACATCTCATTGGAGGAGGTTTCTACGGCGATGTCGATCTATGAATATGAAGTAAAAACGATACGCGGCGAATCCCAAACGTTGGAATCTTATAAAGGCGATGTCATGCTGATCGTCAATACGGCGACCAAATGCGGCTTTGCCCCTCAATTCGACGGTCTGGAGAAGCTGCACCAAACCTACCGCGACCAGGGATTGGCCGTTCTCGGCTTCCCCAGCAGCCAATTCATGAATCAAGAGCTGGAGGAGGATGCCGCGATCGAAGAGGCCTGCAAGCTCAATCACGGCGTAACATTTCCGCTGTTTTCCAAGATTGATGTGAACGGCACGAACGCTCATCCGCTTTACAAATATCTGACCAGCGAAGCCCCCGGCGCACTGGGCATCAAGGCGATCAAATGGAACTTCACCAAGTTTCTGGTGGACCGCAGCGGCAAGGTGATCAAACGCTTTGCGCCGACGGATACTCCAGAGAAGATGGAAGAGGATATCAAGAAGCTGTTATAAAAGCAGCTTAACACACATCCCATATCCTTTTCGGCTAAAAAAGGGCTTGCCCGAGGTCCATCGACCTTGGGCAAGCCCTTCATGTTATGCGGTTCGGCAGTCAAGCTTTGCCATTGCATCCTTTGTATGCTGGCTGCTCTGCCAACTCCCTATTCGGGGAGCAGACTGTACGATCTTCATACCGTGTGCGGCAGCTCGCGCACCCAGACGGCCATTTCATTCTCACCGCGGTTGCCCCATAAATAGTACGGAATGGCCTTTAATGCCGCGGGAAGCACCTTTTTCGGAGAGGAACGATACAGCTCATCACCCCAATCATCAGACTCTTCAAGCCATCCATCCCCTTCAATGACAACGGCCCCGCCGAGAAGATTCGGATCGAATCGCGAATGAAGCTTTGGATCGCCTGCGAGTGACAGCGAGGATACCGGCGCTCCATGATCGACGCTCTCCAGGCAGTATACGAGCGGCCCGCGCTGAATCGCGGCCTTGCCGGCATTCCCCCGAATGTGGGGATTGGCTCTTACTTGATGGATCTCCATGGAGAAAACCAGTTCCACGGTGTCTCCCGGTGCCCACACTCTCTTCACGTAGGCATAACCGTCTTGGGTAATATCCTCCACGATCACCTCTTGCCCGTTCACCCGCATAATGGCTTTGCCGCGCGACCAGTCCGGAATACGGAGAGCGACGGTCCACTCGGCTGCCTGCTCAGGCTCAATCGTAAGCGTAACATTCCCGTCCCATGGCAGCGCGCTGGTCTGGGTTACCTTCACCGGCACGTCCCCGAACCGGATCTCCGATTCACCGCCGATATACAAATGGGTATACAGCGTATCGTCATTCATCGTATACACGTATTCACCCAGCGACGACAGCAGTCTCGCCACGTTCGGCGGGCAGCAAGCGCAGGCGAACCATCCCGGCCGAACCGGCTTCACATGGAACTTGCCCGGATTATGACGGCAGGCTGTAGGCCATACCTCAAGCGGATTCACATAGAAGAAATGCCGTCCGTCCTGAGCCATGCTGCCAATGACCGTGTTGAACAGCGCACGCTCCATCACGTCCGCATACTCCGATTTGGGTGACAACTGCAGCATACGCTGGGCAAAAAAGATCAACCCGATGGATGCGCAGGTCTCGGAATATACGGTATCGTTCGGCAGATCGTAATCCGTCGTAAACGCCTCGCCATGATGAGTGGAGCCGATCCCACCGGTAATATACATCTGTTTATGGACCATGTTGCGCCACAAGTTATTGCAAGCCTCAAGCAGAGCCGGGTCCTTCGTTCTGGCGGCCAGATCCGCCATCGCCGTGTACATATATACGGCCCGGACCGAATGCCCGACCGCCTCCTTCTGTTCCCTGACCGGCAGGTGGCTCTGATGATAAGCCAAATGCGGTGCGTTCAGTACCGAGCGATAGAAGGATTTCTTCCCTCGCTGTTCCCACTCCTGAAGGAAGAAGTGGGGTTCTGTCCCACGCTCATCTATGAAATACTGACTCAGACTCAAATATCTCGGCTCTTGGGTTACCTCATACAATTTGACAAGTGCCAGCTCAATCTCCTGATGGCCGTCAAACCCATGGATTTTCCCATCCTCGGGTCCAAAGACGGTATCGATGTAATCCGCCAAGCGGCACACCACATCCAGCAGCTTCCGCTTGCCCGTCGCCCGGTAATGCGCAACTCCGGCTTCTATCATGTGGCCGGCGCAGTACAGCTCATGGCAATCCGTCAGATTGGTCCAGCGCTTCTCCGGCTCCTTTACCGTAAAATACGTATTCAGATAGCCATCCGGCTGCTGGGCAGCGGCCACAAGATCGATCAGCTCATCCACCTGCTCCTCCAGCTTCGGATCCGGATGAATGGCAAGCGAATACGCCGCAGCCTCAAGCCATTTCGCGACATCGCTGTCCTGAAACACCATACCGCCAAACTCCCCCTCGTCCCTGCCGGCAGCAATTCGAAAATTGGACACGCCATAACTCGGCTCCACGCCCGGAATTCGATCATGGAGGGCTTCATATTGGTATGGGATTACCACTTCCCTTACCAGCTCTATGTAACGGGACCAGAAAGGATCCGTCAGTTTCACTTGCTTAAGGGGGACGGCAGCTGAACGCGAAGTAAGAGTTATCATCTTGGATACACACTCCTTTTGGAATTCGATAGGATAAAGCCTCGACACTTCCCATTCTACGTTCTATGATAGGATGAAAACGATAACAGAATTGACCTAATTTCTTATACGATTTCACACTTCCCTGGAGGTGTCACTATGACGGAACGGAGTGTTCTTACCTTTCCTTCGCCGCCGCTCCCCTACTTCCTTGAATGCGGAAAAACGCATTATATGCCAGGCGAGTCGCATCCCAACCGGAGAAACCTTGGCGTCTTCGACCTTATCCTCGTTCAACGCGGCTGCTTGTTTCTGGGTGAGGAGGACATGCAGTGGGCACTGCGTGCCGGGGATATGGCCGTATTGATGCCGGACGCGCACCACTACGCTGTACAAGGGTGCCAGGAGGAAACCTCCTTTTATTGGCTGCATTTTCAGTCCGCGGTTTCGAGCACTGCCGATCATGAGTCGATCTCACACAATATCAAGCTGCCAAGACAAGGCCCTGTCCCTTATCCGGAGCAAGCCTATCATCTGTTCGATTCCCTGCACCTGCTGGCAACGGAACCGAGATCCACGGCATTTTGGCGGGAACAAACGCTGTTTATCGAGCTGCTGGAGCTGCTGGACCCGTCGAGATCGGATCAGGAACAATCGCGGGTACGTAAAATCGCGGAGCAGGTGGAGTCCTATATCAAAATGCATTACCGTGAGCCCATCAGCAACGCACGTTTATCGTCCGACCTCCATTTCCACTACAATTACCTGACACGCTGCATGAAAGAATCGCACGGCTTGACGCCAACGGAATACCTGCTGCAATACCGCCTGGACCAGGCGAAGCGGCTGCTGCTGACCACCCAGTGGTCCATGGCGCGTATTGCGGAGCATGTGGGATTTCAATATCCGCCCTATTTCTCGCGCCGCTTCTCCGCGCGTTTCGGCCTATCGCCGCTGCAATTCCGAAAGCAGTACACGGAATAAGAAGCCGTATGGGACCTCGGTCTGCGCCATTTGCAATATTCTGCCGTTCGGTTGACTTTAGGATCCGCGGGGCCTTGAACGCGGAGCAGTGGGCTAGCGATGCGTTATCAGCGCAAAAAGAGACGGATCCCTCGCGGGCCCGTCTCTCATGGATCGATGACGTAACGTTATTACGCTTCATTCGGCAGATTAAGCTGCCAGGATACGCCGAACTTGTCCGCGATCCAGCCGAATTTTTGGCTAAAGCCATAGTTGTCCAGCGGCATCATCGCACCTCCGCCATCCATTAATGCCCCGTACACCTTCTCGATCTCCGCTTCCGATTCGCAAGTCAGATAGATGGAGAAGGAAGGCGTGAACGTGAAATCATGCTTCACATTGCTGTCGATGCACATAAACGTTTGCCCCTTCAACGAAAAGGCGGCATGCATAACGCTTCCCTCAGCTCCCTGCTGATTGGGGCCATAACGGACAATGCTTGTAATTTCGGAATCCTCGATAATGGAAATGTAATGGTTCATGGCTTCTTCGGCATTACCTTGAAACATTAAAAACGGGGTAACACTCTTCATGGCAAAACACTGCTCCCTTGTTCATCAGATTAGGATGGGTAGTTTATCTTTCCTGTCTCAAGCAGCTGCTTCAATCCCTCAAACATATAACCCCATCCATGTTCGGTCTGAGTATGATACTCCGTCAGCGCCTTCTCGATATCCTCTGCGGTCCAATCTTCCTCGTGAGGGACAACGATCTCTTGCGTGAATGTCATTTCGCATCCTGCGTCCACGGCTTTGAACTCGACCGTTATTTGGTCCACAGTTTCGCTGAACTGGGGCATCCTGAAGGTAAGCACCAGCTTGTGGGGCCGATCGATTACAAGATACTCCCCAATGGCCCGGTACTCCTTGCCTTCCCGAACGTCAACAATCTCCCAGGTTCCGCCTACCCGAGGATCATTACGGGCGATCTTGTTCGTCGTTTCCAGCGTAAACAACCATTTGCGCATCATGTCGGGGTTTAACCAGGCATCAAATACTCGTTCCGGCGCTACCTCAAACAAGCGTTTCATGACCAGCGTGGTTGTAGAGGCATTCTCCAATGTTAATCATCCTTCTCATATTCAAAGTGGTATTCCGTCTGTTTCCCTACGTTATCATCGTTGTCCAGTATGTCCAGCCGTATTCCTAATGCTCCTCCTTCTTCGCTTTGTTCAGCTCGCGTTCCAATACATCAAATTGCCGGGTCCAGAATCGTTCGTAGAATTGCAGCCATTCCAGCGCCCTGGACATGACGCCCGGATTGAGGCGACAGGTATGTGTCCGCCCCTGAATGGATCGATCCAGCAGGCCGGAGCGCTCCAGCACCTTGATATGCTTGGAGGCTGCCGCAAGCGACATGTCAAACGGCTCGGCCAGCTCGGATACGGTCATCTCCCGCGCAGCGATCATGCGCACCATCTCTCTTCGGGTCGGATCAGCCAGCGCGTGGAAGATGTGATCCAGTTGTTCTTCGTTATTTTGTTCAACCATATGGTTAACTATAATGAACGGAACTCAGAAAGTCAACCAATCGGTTGAATATTAAGCAGCAAAAAAGCCAAGCCCTCCATTTAAAGGGCATGGCCACGATAATTCTTTAACTTAGTCCTGCTCCGGTAACACTTTACACTCGCCGCAGCATTTTTTATTCGATAACCTCATCAAGCAGCCGCTCCAGCTCGCCATAACTCGTCACGGTATGCTGTGGTTGATGCTCCGATTCCGGCCCTACGCTCCGGTGATTGAACCAAATCACATGCCAGCCCGCAGCCAGGGCGCCAACCACATCATTGCGCCATGAATCCCCGATGTAATAGGAGTCCTCCGGCACCGTTCCGGTCAACCGATTCACATGGTGGAAGATCCGCGGATCGGGCTTGTCCCAGCCCACCGCTCCGGATACGAATAGACGCTCCTCCGGTATGAGATCACCCAGCTGCATCGCTGCGATTTTGTTCATCTGGTGTTCTGCCGGACCATTGGTAATCAAGCCAACGACATGCCCGGTATCCGCCAATTTCTTAAGAAGCTCCCGGGCGCCTTCAAACATCGTGATGTTATACTGCCGGTCCAGATAGGTCTGCTGTACCGCCTCAGCCTCCTCGAGGGTCAGCTGTATGCCGAATTCGGCCAACGCGAATTGGAAACGACGCCTGCGCATATCTTCAACCGCTTCCCCGTAAGCAGCCGTGCCAGCCCCTCCGAGCTCTACGGACAGCTTGTCGCTGTAATAGCGCATCCGGTGATAGGCGGCTTCATAAGGAAACGCGCCATCAGGGCGGGCAACCTTCTGAACGGCATCGCGAAAAGGCGCCAGATGGTCATACAATGTATCATCCACATCGAAGAATATCCCCTTCGGTGATATTGGTGTCTTCATATGCATCCCTCTTCCTCATTCGATCTCTCTATTGTACCCGCATCGGCACTACCCGGGTCAAGCCTATCTGTTAATAAGTTCCTTTCCTATGATATGATGGCATTAAAGAGGCAGGATACATCAACTGGAACGTGCTACTTACCTACGCCAGCCAAGACCTCCAATTGTAATGCCCGATTATGTACCCGGATAAGGAGATGAATAATGATGACCAAGGATATGACCGAAGTGTGGAGTAAGGATTTCGTTCCCGAGGGTAACCGTGCCAGCAACGTGGATCGTTTCACCGGCTTTGAGGATACCTATGATCAGCATCGCCCCGAAGCTCCCCAGGAGGTTGTCGCCCTGCTGACAGGCTATTTAGAGCGCAAGCCTTCTCTCGTTGTCGACTTGGGATGCGGCACGGGACTGTCCTCGTTTGCATGGAAAGACGCAGCGGACCAAGTCATCGGCGTTGAGCCGAATGACGATATGCGGGGCAAGGCTATGGCCAAACTGCAATCGCTGCAGCAAGAGGGCGATGCCACTCACGGTGTGCAGCTTGCCGACATCAAGTTCGTCTCCGGCTACTCGAACCAGTTAGCGCTCCCGGATCAGTCAGCGGACATCATCACCTGTTCCCAGTCCTTTCACTGGATGGACCCGGCCAGCACGTTGAAGGAGGTTTCCCGCGTTCTGCGTGAGGAAGGGATATTCGCGGTATATGATTGCGATTGGCCGCCGAGCCTGACCTGGAAGGTCGAGCAAGCATACCAAGAGCTGATTGAACGGGCAGAGGCTATCATCGACCGCCATGTGGAGACACAGGAGAAGGCTTATAAAGGGAATAAGAACGAGCATCTGAAGCATATCCGGGAGAGCGGGGTATTCCGGTTCTCCAAAGAGATCGTATTCCATCATATGGAGCCGTTCACCGCCGAACGTTATACCGGCCTTGCCGTCAGTCAAGGCGGTATCCAAACCGTGTTCAAGCTGAAACAAACCGAATTGAACGATAAAATCGCACAGTTCCATGCCCTGGTCGAGGAGCACTTCCAAGGGCGGACTCTTCCCGTGATGCTCAGCTACCGTATGCGGCTTGGCATTAAATAAAGCAAGAAGCATCGAAAGGGATAATCCCGAAGTCCTCGCGCATCCTGCGGGGGAAGGGATATGAAGTATAACCGGCGTGTCTGAGAGGTTTGAGGTTCACCGAACCAACTCAGCGCGCCTTTTTCGTTAGCGAATAGGTCAGCCCTTCCCGCATCTACTCCCTATTAAGAATGATTACTTGCACAAGGAAATCATGAGACGGACGATATGCCCCGACGTTCTCTCCACGTTTAGCTGTTCGTTGTCCAGCGCCTCCGCTAGCGTAACAGCGCCTGGCACGATGCCAAAAATAGCGTCTATCCCTTGATCAACCAGGGACTGCATCGTACCCTCACCGCCGTCCGCCATGGGCACATGGATACAGGTCGCCTTCGGATTTCCCTTCTTACATGCCGCGTTCCATCGACTCACAGACTTCTTTGGCGGTCATGCTCTCCTTAAATGATTCGGGCGCGAGTACAATTACACAATCCTGCTTCAGCGTTATCCCCTGCCTCTCATTCATCATTCTTATGTAGGAAACGTTATCCCGGCTCGCGGGTATGAATCTCATCCGGGGCCATATGGGCAATGGCCTGCATCGTCTCAAACTGGCCGCTGGAGCCGACTTTGCCGGATAGCAGAGTACCGAGGATGCCGCCCGCGAAACCAATTGGAATGGACACGATGCCCGGATGCTTGAGCGGGAAGATCGCTTCCGCCCGGATCCAGCCGGCCCCGGGATCCATCACGTTAGGCCCCACGGCCATGAGCAGTAAGGAAGATATCAATCCGGCCGCAATGCTCGACATGGCCCCATACGTATTAAATCTCCGCCAAAATAGCGTGAACAGCAGCACCGGCAGGTTAGCCGAGGCAGCAACCGCGAACGCAAACGAAACGAGGAACGCCACGTTCAGCTTCTGCGCGCCGAGTGCGAGCACAATCGAAGCGGTGCCAACCACGATGGCCGAAAGCTTGGCCACTCTCATCTGCTGTGCCTCGGTCGCCCGTCCCCTTCGGAAAATGCTGCTATAGACGTCATGAGCAAATGCGGAGGATGCCGTCAGCACAAGCCCGGAGATCACGGCCAATATGGTTGCGAAGGCAACAGCCGATACAAAGGCCATTAAGAATTCGCCACCCAAAGCGCTTGCGAGCAGCGGCGCTGCCAGCTCAACACGCTCCGACAAAACGGACCAATCGACGAAGGCAGCCGCCCCAAAGCCAAGAAAAATGGTCATGGCGTAAAAGATGCCGATCGTAAACGTTGCCGTTTTTACCGATGAACGGACCGTACGCGGGTCTCTTACCGTGTAGAAACGCGCAATAATATGCGGAAGTCCCGTTGTCCCTAACACCAGCGCCATATTAAACGACAGCATGTCCAGCGGATGGTCGAACATATTACCCGCCATCAGAAACCGCTCCTGCAATGGGGTCGCCCGCTTCATGGATTCGAATAAGCCGAGCAGATCCCAATCGAACCTTGCCAGTACGATGAGACTCACGATAAAAGTACTGCTGACCAGCAAAATAGACTTGACGATCTGCACCCAGGAAGTCGCGAGCATGCCGCCGAACGTGACGTAGACGGTCATTAAGCCTCCGACCAGCACGATGGCTAGCGACGTTTCCAGCCCGAACAGCAAATGGACGAGCCACCCGGCACCAACGAGCTGGGCAATCATGTAAAAGACGGTGATCATCATGTTGTTGACGGCGATACATCCGCGCAGCCGTTTCTCGCTGAACCGGACCGCCACCGCATCCGCCATCGTGTACCTGCCCAGGTTATGAAGCGGCTCGGCGATGATGTACTGCACGATCACATAGGAGGCAAGGAAGCCGATCGAATAGAAAAAGCCGTCGAAGCCGTACACCGCAATGGATCCCGCGATGCCAAGGAAGGACGCCGCGCTCATATAGTCACCGGAAATGGCCAAGCCGTTTTGCAGCCCGCTCAGGCGATTGCCCGCTGCATAGAAATCATTCGTGCTTGTTGTTCGCTTGGCGGCATAATACGTAATCATTAACGTGCCGACCACAATCGCCAGAAAAAAAACGATGCCGGATATGTTCATGTGGCGTGCATGCCTCCTTCCGCCTCAGCCTGAAAGCCTGTTATTCCTTTATTTTACGATAAAATGACAAAAAAAGGGCGGTCCCTGCGCCGCTAAGCAGCTGGATACACCCTTTTTGGTCAAAGAATTAGATCCCGATTACGCGCCCGTATTGGCCTTGACCAGCACTTCGGCATACTTCGCTTCATCCTTGGAAGAGGATAACAGCGTGCCGATATAAGCTGCCAGGAAGCCAAGCGGAATGGAGATGATGCCCGGGTTGCTCATCGGGAAGATCGGATCGCCAATCAAAATCGCTTTGCCGGCCGGATCCCATATATTCGGACTAAGCGCCACAAGAATCACCGTGCTGATTAACCCTGTCAGCATCCCGGTAACCGCGCCTGTCGTATTAAACCTCTTCCAGAATACCGTGAACAGGATAACCGGTAAATTCGCGCTGGCCGCAACGGCGAAGGCGAGCGAAACAAGGAATGCCACGTTCATCTTCTGGGCAAACAACGCGAGCAGAATGGAGACAATGGATACGCCAATCGATGCGTACCGTGCCATCTTCAGCTGCTCCTTCTCCGACGATTCGCCGCGGCGCACGATCTGACCGTAGAAATCATGGGCGAAGGCCGATGCGGCGGACAGCACAAGGCCCGTCACCACCGCAAGGATCGTCGCGAACGCAACCGCCGAGATGAGCGCGAACAGGAAGTCGCCGCCAATCGCTTTGGCCAGGAGCGGCGCAGCCATGTTGCCCGCTTTATCGACCTCGGTAATATCCGCCGCGCCTACGAAGGCGGCAGCCCCGAAACCGAGAAAGATCGTCATGACATAGAAGATGCCGATAATCCAGGTAGCGTAGACCACGGAGCTGCGTGCCGTCTTGGCATCCTTAACGGTAAAGAAACGGGTCAAAATATGCGGCAGACCTGCCGTGCCGAGTACGAGGGCAAGGTTGAGCGACAGCGTCTCCAGCGGGATTTTGTATTTATTCCCAGGGTTGAGGAATGCCTCCTGCAGCGGCGTGGCCGTCTTCATATGATGGAACATCTGGGTCAGGCTGAAATCGAATTTGGCGAAAACGATCAGCGAAATGATGAACGTGCCGGCCATGAGCAGCACGGCCTTCGAGATTTGAACCCAGCTCGTGGCATGCATGCCGCCAAAGACAACATAGATGGTCATGAGCACGCCGACAATCAGAACGGACGTGACATAATCCAGTCCCAGCAAAAGCTTAATCAGCGCACCTGCTCCAACCAGCTGTGCGATCATGTAGAAGATGGAGATGGAAATCGTGTTCAACGCTGCAACGCCGCGTACTTTCTTGTCGGAGAAACGAGCGGCAATCATGTCCGCCACCGTATACTTCCCGAGATTCCGCAGCGGCTCGGCGACAAGGTACAGCACCACCAGGTAAGCTACGAGGAAACCGATGCTATAAAAGAAGCCGTCAAAGCCGACTAACGCGATCGAGCCTGCGATACCAAGAAAGGAGGCAGCAGACATATAGTCGCCGGCAATGGCTGTCCCATTCTGCCAGCCTTTAAGCCCTCCACCTGCCGTATAGAAATCGCTGGTGTTGGTTGTTTTCTTGGCAGCGTAATACGTTATAATCAGCGTGAGCATTACAATTCCGCAAAACAACGCGATAGCCATAGTCGATTACGCCCCCATATCCTTTTTAATATCGTCTACCATACGGTCAAACTGAGCCGCCTTGCGGGAGTACAGGATGCACAAGACCCATGTCATGACAAACTGCGCGAATGCAAATACCCATGCCCACGTGATCGGGCCGATCGCAGGGTGGTTCAACACGTCGGTGTACGAAGTGAGAATCGGCAGCGCAAAGTAAAACAGAAGAAAAAAGACGGTCATCGGAATAATGAACCGTTTCTTGCGGGAGAGCAGCGTTTTGAATTTTTCGGAATGCCATACTTCGGTATAGCTTTTTTCTTCCATTGCCTTTCCCTCCATTAACGATCAGGATCTATTGCGTCTCCCATGAATGAAAGCGCTTTAGAATGATTATATACAGGAGGACTGCCTGCGACCACAGCTCCTGCGCGAAACGTCCGATAGGGTGCGCGAAAGGGCGGATATGCCGCCTGAACGGGGAGACGCTCCACCGTTCCCCACGCGTGCTTCTCCCTAGGCCTCTCGAAGCAACCGGAACAAATCCCGGGCGGCCTCGCGAGACAAGGGAATCATCGTCCGCTGCTCATCCTTTAACACGATATTGTAAGCGCCGTTCTGCCAAGGGGACAGCTCCGCAATCCGGTTCACGTTAACCAGGTAACTGCGATGAGGCCGAAAGAACGAGTAACCCGCAAGCTTCTCCTCGAGCTCCTGCAGCGTGCTCTTGCTCGTAATCCGCTGGCCTTCGGCCGTCCATATGCGAATAACCCGTTCCTCGCGCACCGCGTACAGGATCGCCTCAGGATCGACGAGCACATGTTTGTCCCCATCATCGAATAGCAGTTTGCCGCGCATGCTGCGAGGAGCAGCCTCAGTAGAAGGATACGAAGCTGCCTGGAGGGCGACATCATAGGCTTCCTGCTTTGGGGTGGCTTGCCCTTCTTGAACCCTGCTGCGAATTCGCTGCAGCGTTTCCTTTAATCGCATATGGCTGTAAGGCTTTAGCAGATAATCAATCGCATTCAGACCAAACGCCTCGACAGCATACTCGTCATAGGCTGTCGTAAAGACAATGAAAGGCGAGACCGGGGAGGCCTTCAGCATTCGCGCAGCCTGCAATCCTTCCAGCTCCGGCATATGAACGTCGAGAAAGACGACATCCGGCTGCCGTAAGGGAACAAGCTCGAGCAGTTCCCGACCGTTCGCTGCATGAGGAAGCAGCTCGATATCAGGCTCCTGTTCCAGCAGGTAAGCCAGCTCCTCCCTTGCCAATCGTTCGTCTTCCGCTATCATCGTTTTAATTCGCTTCACGGTACCGGCTCCCTTCCGATAGACTGCAGGGGATGCTGAAGGATATGCTGCATCCGCCCTCTGCAAGATTCTCTACGATGAGTCTGGCTTCTTTGCCAAACATGCTGATTAAACGCTGATTGATATTGTAAATGCCGTTTCCCGTGCCCTCGCTGCCGATGATCGGCTGTTCACCGAGGCTGTCCAGCACCTCAGGCGAGATGCCAGCCCCGTTGTCCAGCAGTTGTACAACCGCCATATCGCCCGCCCGCTTTAGGGTCAACTGGATGAGGCCCCCGCTCGCTTTATCCCGCAAGCCGTGCTTGATGCTGTTCTCCACCAGCATTTGCAGCGTCGCGGGCGGAATCATAAGCTCGCCAAGCACCGGATCCAGCTGGCACTCAAACGTGAACTGATCCTCGAACCGGATTTGAATAATGTCCAAATAGGCATTCAATAGCTCCATTTCCTCACGAATGGTTGTTCTGCGGGAGGCCATGACCTTGACGTTCAAGCGCATGAACGCCCCCAGCTGCATCGTGGCATGTCTTGCCCGCAGCGGATCGCTCCGGATCAACGAATGGATCGCATTGAGCGTATTGAACAGAAAATGCGGGTTGATCTGCGCCTGCAAAAGCTTAAGCTCCGCCTCTTTCATTAAATGGCTCATCTTCTCGTGGGCCGTGGCCCCGAGCTGATAGGAAATCAGCTGTCCAAGCCCTTGGGCCATGACCAGCTCTACGCGCCGTATATCCTGCGGCCGCTTGAAGTAGAACTGAATGACGCCTACGATCTGGCTACCTTCGATCATCGGGACCAGAATGGCCGCACCGAGTGCCGGATGACGGGGTTGAATATCTTCCGCATTCTCTATGATCCGAAGCTCGCCGGTCGCGATGACATTCTTGGTCAAGTCGGATCTGATCTCTTCTCCGGGATCAATGGTACGGCTCGCGGCGCCGGCATGGGCCAGAAATCGCTCCGTATCCGTAATGGCGACTGCCGTTGTTTTCAGCTCGCGCAGCAGCAAGGTCGCCACGGCCTGAGCCGTTCGGTACGTCAAGCCCTGCTTCAGATGCGGCAGCGCCGCTTCTGCGATATGGAATGCCTTCTCCGTCTCGTAAGCCGCTGCCCGCTCTTCCTCGGTAAGCGCAACCCGCAGCATCGTCGTGAAGATCGCAATGGATATGCTGTTGGTCAGCACCATCGGCAGACCGATCAGGTTGACCAGCTCCACCGCGCGGTCCGGCTCATCGGCACAGATCAAAATAACGCCCATGTGCAGGATCGGGGCGAACATGCCGACGAATAACGCTTTTGCCGGCGAGATCACCCGCTCCTGCGAGAAGAATCGGGCTACGCCCCCGGCCAGGGCACCCGTAAGCGGTACGGCGATAGCTCCTGCCAGCCCCGTGTAGCCGCCGATATACAGGAGATGAGCTCCCGCCAGAAGCCCGCCCCCGATGCCGACGCGGGGCCCGCCGATTAGCCCGCCGATCACAACGCCGACCAAGGCGGAATGGGCCAGCGCCTGTTCCCCGGTCAGCCGCACCAACCAGAAGGAGGAGCTCGACTCGCCATTCTCTACGACAACGCCTGCATACGCTCCGAGGATGCCGAAGAGTCCAAACAGGCAGGAATAGATGAACATTCGCGTGCCGGACATCTCTTTGCGGTCCAGCAATTGGCGGAACAACGGAATTCTCGTCAGTATAAAAGTCAGGATGAGCAGCATGCCCATCCGTTCGAACAGATGCAGCGTCAACTCCTGCATGGACATCCCTCTTCTTTGATGGAGTAGGAATCTTCATCTGACGGTCAGTGGACGGTATGGATAAATAGGATAAGTGTGAATGCGGTTTCATTTCATGCAGTAAAGATTATATAGTACAGCGATGATTTGGACAATAAAAAGGAATAACATGAAACTTATGTAAAAACATTCAAGCGGAGATCCTATCCTAACGGGCACTCCAAAAAACCGTATCCCCGCGGTTAAGCGAACGATACGGCCAGTAAACAGCTGCAAGCCAAAACAGCCAAACATCTCCCCTCATTCTGATGTGTAAGGTCACTTTGGAATCACGAGGCCTTACGAGCCGGTCGAATTGGGTTTTCCAGCTCTTCTCCGGGATATCGACCACTTCCGAATGATCTGATTCGTTACCTCCGATAGCAGCAAACCCAGCGCGATGGCACCTGAAATCATGAAGGCTTGCGCCCCTAGCTGAACAGCCTGATCAAATTGATTCTGGGCGACATGCCGAAGGGCATTATAGGCGACTCCGCCCGGCACCAGCGGAATAATCCCCGACACGCTGAACACGATAATAGGCGTCTTGTATTTTTTGGCGAAAAAATGGCTGATGATCGTTACGCAAAAAGCCGCAAACACGGTGGCCGTCACCGGCTCAACCATCATGTTCTGCAGCATGATGTAGAGCAGCCAGCCCACCATGCCGGCAAACCCGCACTGCAGCAGTGCTTTTTTGGGTACGTTAAATATGATCCCGAAGGCCGCCGAAGCAACAAAACTCGTGATGAGCTGCTGTATATAAAAGGTTGCCACCATCTTCACCTCCACTCACACATCTCTTAGAATGACAACGTAAACGCAATGCCCGCGCCGATGGCAAAGGACGTAACAAAAGCCTCCGCGCCTTTGGACAAGCCGGATATCAGATGCCCCGCCATTAAATCGCGGATGGCATTGGTGATCAGCAAGCCCGGTACGAGCGGCATCACGGAGCTGATAATGATCGTATCCAGCTGATGGCCGAATCCGTATCTGACCATCCATACGGAGGTGATGCCGATGACCAGCGCTCCCGAGAATTCGGCGAAGAATCGCACCGGTATGACCCGATGCATGAATACAAAGCAGGAGAAGCCAAGACCGCCCGCAATGGCAGCCGGTACGAAATCCGGCCAGATGCCGCGAAACATAATGAGGAAGCAGCCGCTGGCAATCGCTGACAGGAAAATCAGCAGCCATGTCGGATAGATCGCCTGCTCATGCTCGATTTTCTCAAGCGCCCTATGAGCCTCTTCAATCGTCAGCTCACCGAGGCTTACGCTCCGAGACACGCTATTGACCTGATCGATCTTATCGAGATTGGTTGTCCGATCTGAAATACGAATGAGCCGCGTAATATGCTGAGGCTCCTCCACCGAGAAGATAATCCCGGTCGGAGTCATATAGCTGTGGCTGTTCTCCACGCCGAAAGCCGCGGCGATCCGCATCATCGTATCCTCGACCCGATAGGTCTCCGCACCGCTTTGCAGCATGATTTTGCCTGCTAACAAGCAGACTTTGATGATGTCATGCTCCCGCTTCAACAAGTCATTCAAAACGACAATCCTCCTGCTGAACACATTCCGATTCAGAATCTTTGCCTATATTATAGTATCATTGCCATGATAAAGCATAGGATATGCTTTAAAGCAGCACTGCAGCAGCTGCAATCGTTCTGTTCCATGCCCATCATCGACCACAAAAAGCCCCCCGAACGATCGGGAGGCTCCTTTACGATTTATCCTTCGAATCGGCTTAATAGGCACCGCGGATGTGCATGGCTACCTGCTCCTGATAGAAAAGCGCAAGGCGTTCTTTCTCCTCCATGCTGAACGAAGGCACGTCCAGCGTGCCTAGGTTGTCTTCGATCTGGCGGACGCTGCGGAAGCCGGGAATCACCGCAGTGACCTCCGGGCAATCCAGAATCCAGCGCATGGATGCACGGGCCATGTCGCCTCGGCCCTCGGCAATCCAAGCGAGCTCTCTGGCGAGCTCGACACCCTTTTCGAACGGGAGTCCGGCAAAAGTCTCGCCCACGTTAAACTGCTCGCCGTTGGCATTGAAATTCCGATGATCCCCTTCGCTGAAGGTAGTGCTCTCCGTAAATTTCCCGGTTAAGAGACCGCTGGCAAGCGGCAAGCGCACCAAAATGCCCACACCCGACGCTTTGGCCTTCGGGAGTAGCTGGACCAGCGGTTTTTGGCGGAACAGATTAAAGATAACCTGCAGGGACCTCACCCCCGGTACCCCCAGGCAAAACAGTCCTTCCTCCACCGTTTCCACGCTGACGCCATAATGCCTGATTTTCCCCTCGTCCTGCAGCTTGTCCAGCGCTTCAAACACTCGCCCGTCCTTCAACACCTCAAAGGGAGGGCAGTGAACCTGATAAAGATCAATCCGATCCCGCCGAAGCCGCTTCAGGCTGTTCTCGCAATAAATGCGAATCGACGCCTCCGAATAGGTCTGAAGATCATGAATATCTCCGGCACGGCAAAACTTGGTGGCGATATGCACCGAATCCTCCCTGCCTTTGGTTGCGCGTGCAAGCAAATCCTCCGCATGCCCATCTCCATATACGTCGGCCGTATCGAAGAAGTTCACACCTTCGCCAATGGCGCGATCCAAGCCCTTCAAGGCTTCCTCATCGTTGGTCTGCCCCCATGAACCTCCGATCGCCCAAGTGCCGAAGCTGACCTCGCTAATGTGAAGCTCCGTATTTCCCAATTGTCTGTAGTTCATCGACGATATAGCCTCCTCATCCAACTGCCATACTAGTTCACACTACTAGACTAAACGTTAAATCGCTTTCATTCAATCCATATATGACATTTACCTATTTTTCCGCGGGTTGTTGACAATTCATTCCATCGCTCCTATAATACAATCATCAGATATCCAACGTTGGATATCCAGTTGTGAAATTCACCTTCACATACACATCCTAAGGAAGTGACCCAACATGACCAACCTCATCCTGCTCTCATTCCTGCGCCAGCGTCCGATGCACGGCTATGAAATTCAGCAGCTTATTCAGGCCAGCCGCATGGACCTATGGACGAATATTCTGTCCGGCTCCATCTATTATGCACTTAACAAGATGGAAAGCGACGGTTGGATAGCAGCCACCGCTGAAGAGCGGACCGGTGCAAGACTTCGCAAAATTTACAGTATTACGGATGAAGGCGAGAAGTTATTCCAGAAGATGATCCGCGAAACCTTGACGCTTCCTCCCCACACCGTCAAATCCGACTTCTCTCTTGGTTTGGTCTGGATCGAGAACATTCCGAAGCAGGAAGCGGTGGAATTGCTGCAGCAAAACCTTAAACAGGTGGAAGAATCGCTGGCACAATGGCGTTCAGGGAAAGAAATCAAGGGACAGTACGGCTTATCCAAGGTCGCCCTAGCTACCTTCGATAATGCAATCTCGATCCTGGAACAGGACATCGCCTTTCTCAACAAAATCATAATACTCGTTCAAGAATAAGCCTCAGCATCAGCTGCGGCTTTCCTTTACGGTAAATACCCAACATTGGATATATAATATAGGTTAGATTGACGCAGCCGCATGTACCTTCCGCCCGGATGCGGAGCAGCCTGCCGTATGGAAGCAAGGAGCAACGAAGAAAGCTGCATCGATATAACGTCGTACAAAATCCGATAAGCCCCTTGTATAAAAGACATCTCATGCGGTATACTGAACAACAATATCAACATCAGGCCGATGAAGAGCTTCCAACTCCGAGGCGTTCTCGTCAAGGGGATCCGATCCTACAACCGATCAACGATCCTCCTAAGTTAACCGGACCCGCCCGTTACCGCGGAATCA
Source organism: Paenibacillus sp. GM2FR (assembly GCF_002803325.1). Lineage (NCBI taxonomy): Bacteria > Bacillati > Bacillota > Bacilli > Caryophanales > Paenibacillaceae > Paenibacillus > Paenibacillus sp. GM2FR. The sequence continues at coordinate 331,927 of NZ_MKZM01000011.1, forward strand.
AAGTGGATTGAACACGGACCCGACTGTTTTGTGATTAGGTTACGGTTCAATCAATTTGGGTGGCACCGCGAGCGCATAAGCGTCCCTCGTCCCATATGGACTAGGACGCTTTTTATTTTTTTCAGAAGAAGGAGCGCGGTGATTATGCTAGATATGAAATGGATCCGAGAGAGCACAGAGAATCAGGAAGAACTGCAGCGAGTGGCTGACCAGAAAGGGATCGCCCTGTCGGTTGCCGAACTTGTCCGGCTGGATGACCAGCGTCGGACGCTGCTGCTCGCCGTGGAGGGCTTGCGGCAGCAGCGCAATGCCATCTCGCAGGAGATCAGCACGCTCGTGCGGCAAGGCAAACAGGAAGAAGCCGAACGGATGAAACAGCAGGTCAAGGACAGCAACGATCAGTTGGGCAAGCAGGAAGAGTTATACCGGGAGGTTGACGACGACTATAACAAGCTGCTCATCCTTGTACCGAATATCGTTTCGCCGGATACGCCGGTCGGAGCTTCGGATGAGGACAATGTAGAGATCAGACGCGTTGGCGAGCCCCCCGTGTTTGATTATGAATACAGGGATCATGTTACGCTCGGCGAGCTGCACCGGATGATCGACATTCCCCGCGGCGTCAAAACCGCCGGCACGCGCAGCTACTACCTGACCGGCATCGGCGCAATGCTGCATCGAGCCGTTCAGCAGCTGGCGGTGGATATGCTGGTTGCCAAGGGTTTCACCCTTATCGACGTGCCGTTAACCGTAAGGACGGAGGCCATGCAGAATACAGCATTCTTCCCGCTTGGTCAGGATCAGGCTTTTCAAATAACGGAGCAAGATAAGTGGCTCGTCGGTACGTCGGAAGTGCCGTTGGTATCGTTCTATAGCGGTGAAGTCGTCGATGTGGCGCAGCCGATTCGCCTGGCTGCAGCATCGCTGTGCTTCCGGAGCGAGGTCGGCTCGGGCGGCCGGGACGTCCATGGCTTGTACCGGGTGCATCAGTTCGCGAAGGTGGAACAGGTCGTTATCTGCGAAGCCAGCGCGGAAGCCTCGGAGCTGCTTCTGCAAGAGATCACCGCCAATGCCGAGGAGCTGCTGCAGAAGCTCGAATTGGCTTACCGGGTCGTTGCCGTCTGTACCGGAGATATGTCGCAGAAAACGTACAAGCAATACGACATCGAGACATGGATGCCAAGCCGGAAGGCTTATGGGGAGACCCACTCGTCGTCGAATCTGCTCGACTTTCAGGCGCGTCGCTCGAACATCCGGTACCGGGACGCAGAAGGCAAGCTGCGCTACTGCCACACCCTGAACAATACGGCCGTGGCTTCGCCGCGAATTCTTATCCCGCTGCTGGAGAACCACCAGCAGCCCGACGGCTCGATCCTCATTCCGAGGGCGCTCAGACCTTACATGAACGGGATGGAGCGGATTGAGCCTCCACACACAACGGAATGAAGACATCATCAACCTATATCTGACGTTCAACAACGCAGCCATTGAATGGCTGCGTTGTTTTGGGATTTCATTTTGTAAGTGAAGTACTTGCCTCCGCTCCGTCACTATAAATGCATGAATCGGGTTTAACCGATACTTAGACCAGCATAAAAAGCATATACTATGAAGTACATTTTTCTTTAGATTATCGAAGCTGTAAGTTTTCAGCGAAGCTGAACCCTTCGATAATCGCAAGAAAAATTTCCTCTAAATGCGGTCTGGCTTCTGCGAAGGTGCATCGATGTATATTTTTCTTATGGATTAAGTAGGTATATAATGTTCGTTATATAGGGATACCAACTATCGATAAATAGATTTCATTTTTTTCGGCATCCACTTAAACGGATGTCTTCTCCCTATATAAAAACTTTACCGTGCCGCGCACGAATAAGGAGGTCATACCCTATGACAGAACCTAATCTTGATCATACAGCGCCCAAAACGCTTCGCGATATCCCTATTTCCATCCTGGATCTCGCCCCGATTACAGCGGGCAGCACCGCTGCACAGTCGCTGCGGAATACACTTGATCTGGCCCAGCATGCCGAGAAGTGGGGGTATAACCGCTACTGGCTTGCCGAACACCACAATATGCCGGGGATCGCCAGCTCGGCCACTTCAGTCGTCATTGGCCATGTCGCCGGAGGCACGAGCAAAATCCGCGTCGGATCCGGCGGCATCATGCTGCCGAACCACGCTCCGCTGGTCATCGCCGAGCAGTTCGGGACCCTTGAATCGTTGTATCCCGGCCGAATTGATCTCGGTCTTGGCCGTGCGCCGGGATCGGATCAGCTCACATCCCGGGCGCTCCGCCGCGGTCCCGGCAGCGACGGCCAGGATTTCCCGGATCGTCTCGGCGAGCTGCGGAATTACTTCCAGCCTACCTCCGGGTCGTCCATGCGCATCCGGGCGATTCCCGGTGAAGGCCTGCATGTACCGATCTGGCTGCTCGGCTCCAGCGGTTTCAGTGCGCAGCTGGCAGGACAGCTGGGGCTTCCGTTCTCTTTTGCGAGCCACTTTGCTCCGGATTATCTGATGGCCGCGCTTGACCTGTATCGAACCAGCTTCCGTCCTTCATCGGAGCTGAGTAAGCCTTATGCCATGATCGGCGTGAACGTGATCTGTGCCGACACGGATGAGGAAGCGCAGCGCCTGGCTACCTCGCCGTACCAGCAGTTCCTGAATATCATCCGGGGCCGTACCGGCCAGCTGAGTCCACCGGTGGACAGCATGGATGATCTGTGGAACCTGCAGGAGCAGGCCATCGTGAAGCGCCAGCTCAGCTTCTCCGCCATCGGCAGCCCTGCAACCGTCCGCGCGCAGCTGGAGCAGTTCCAGCAGTCGACGAACGCGGACGAAATCATTGTCGCGGCCGCCATCTACGATCATGAGGCGCGCTTGCGTTCTTATGAGCTGCTGGCGGATGTTGTCGGCATCAAATAAATGTTATACCAAAAAGACCAGACAAACCCGGTATTCCGGTGCTTGACTGGTCTTTTTTTCAAATATATATTACAGCGTCAATCCGCCATCAATTGTAACCAGCGAGCCTGTCATGTAGCTGGAGCCCGGAGAAGCCAGGAAGGCAACCACGTTCGCGATTTCATACGCCTCAGCCGGACGGCCCATCCGCATGTTGCCCACTTCCTCAGGCACGTAGCCGCCTTCCATGAAGGACTTGGCCACCGCTGCCGTAAGCGGCGTCTGAACGCCGCCCGGGCAGATGGCGTTCACGCGAATGCCCTGCTTCACGTATTCCAGCGCTGCTCCCTTCGTCAAGCCCACCACCGCATGCTTGCTTGCCGAATAAGCGGCCGCACTGTGCTCGCTGCGGATACCTGCCGTAGAAGCGGTATTAACGATATGTCCGCTGCCCTGCTCCTTCATGACTTTCAATACATACTTCATGCCGAGAAAAGCGCCCTTGACGTTCACGTTCATTTGACGGTCAAATTCGTTCTCGTCGATGTCGTCCAGCATCGAGAACTTCTGCACGATACCCGCATTGTTGAAGAAAAAATCGATTCTGCCATAGGCCTTAACCGCCTGATTCACGTAGTTCTGGACATCTTCGGTTTTGGTCACATCCGCTTGCACGAAGATGCCCTCACCGCCCTGCTCCTTGATTAAACGCAGCGTTTCCTCGCCGGCTTCCTTGTTGAAATCAACGAGCACTACCGCTGCACCATCCTCAGCCAATTTCAAGCTGCTGGCTCTGCCGATCCCGCTGGCTGCCCCGGTAATGACAGCGATCTGTTTGTTATCGGACATGGAACAACACTCCCCTTGATGGAAAAATAAAATTAGGCCCGACCGAGTTGTATCACGATCATTTCTGCCGTCTATCGCTTATAGACAAGCCATTGGAAGGATGAATTACTTCGCGAAATATCCGCCATCGATCGGCAGCTCAACGCCTGTAATGTAAGAAGACTCATCCGAAGCAAGGAACAATACGCCGCGTGCGATATCTTCCGCTTTGCCCAGGCGTGGAAGCGGAGTCTGGGATTGGAACCACTGCATCATCTGCTCATCCTTGAAGAGATCCACGGTCATTGGCGTTTCGATGTAGCCAGGGTGAACCGAATTGCAGCGGATGTTATGCTTCGCAAAGTCAACGGCCGTGGCTTTGGTCAGCATGCGTACCGCGCCTTTGCTTGCCGTGTAAGGACCGGCGCCGCTGCCGCCTGTCAGGCCGGCAATGGAGGAGATGTTGACGATGGAACCACCGCCGGCTTCGATCATATGTGGAATAACATATTTTTGGCCGAGGAATATGCTCGTAACGTTAATCGACATGGTCTTCTCCCAGCCTTCGACCGTCAAATCCATGAACGGCGTTGCATTGGAGACACCGGCATTGTTGACCAGGATGTCGATTTTGCCGAATTTTTGAACCGTCTCATCTACGACACGAACCCAATCTTCCTCTGAAGCTACGTTGTGCTTGAATCCGATCGCTTCGCCGCCAAGCGCTTCAATCTCGGCTACGACGTCTTTGATCTTGTCTTCCTGAAGGTCCGTAATCGCAATCTTGGCTCCCTCCTGCGCAAACAAAAGAGCGTCGGCTTTACCCATACCACCTGCTGCACCTGTAATGATGGCTACTTTATTGTCCAATCTCCCCATGAGAATACCTCCTGAAATATTAGTCGTTGGTTTGGCTATCTTCATTGGACCGCCCGATCTTAAGCTGCAGATGTTCAATCATCTTCTCGTATGAAGCGATCAACACATCCATCTCCTGATCGGAGAAATCCGACCATAAGCCTTCATTCAATTCACGGTACTTCGCAATCATCCGGGCTTCAACTTCACGGCCCTGCTCCGTAATCTTAAGATAGACCTGACGCCTGTCCTCGCTGGACGCCACCCGTTCAATATAACCCTTACTGACCAGCTTGTTGCTCAAGTTGGTCACGGCCGACAGCGTAACATTCAAGGCGTTGGCAAAATACGAGCTGGTCTGCTGCCCCTCATACGCCAAGGTCTGCAGCACGTAGTACTGAGGGCCGGTCAAATCATTGTCCAGAATCTTGGCATAGTTCGCCACAAGCGTCATCATCTGACGGGCTACCATGTTAGATAATTGTTCCCTCTTATCCAGTTTCATCACCTCGATGCCCAACGAAGTCTACACATTTATTACAAATTTAAATAGTTAAAAGCTTTTAACAATCTAAATTGTATACCCTTGCACATCGCTCGTCAACCACGATAAAATGCCCGATCTGGTTGTTATTCCCACCGTCGCAAGCAGTGAAGGCAAAATGCACTCAGAGTGGATCTCGCTTGATCGAACCAAGCAAAGATTCCAATGGATAGCACGTTTTATCTATAGAAAAAAAGAGCACCTCAGGTGCTCTTGAAAGTATATCCATCCTCGTTTCGGCGTATCCCGTTAAGAGGAATAGCCGGTATATTCTAAAGTATCGTAGTCGGCGCGAGCCGAGCTTTCCCTGCTATTCCCGGTAGTGTAGGGCGCGATCAGCGCTAGGATAAATCCCATTCCGATCGGACGAGACGATGGCGGCTGGGGCAGATGCATTCGAATCATCGGGTGCCGACTACGTCACCAAACAGGGAATCACACGAAATGGGAGATCCCTAATACGCGCGTTGGTGATAAAAAAAGGCACCACCCTAAGGTGATGCCTTCCAAGTCATTATCCTGCCGTATCCATCCGCGCATCCAGTGTGAGTTGACGCAGTTGATCGAGCGTCATGCGATCTACGAAGCGCGAGAACTTCTCTTTTTTCTTGCCATGCTCCTGATAGATAGTGATCAGCTTCAGGATGATTGGAGCCAGCTGCTGCGGCGTCAAATCCGTATGCAGTTGCTTGGCCAGAGCAGCCTTCAACCCTCTCGGCTCTCCACCTACATAGATATCGTAGGTATTCCGCATCTTAATAACAGCAATATCCTTCAGCAGCGGTTCACTGGTGCCGAGCGCACAGCCCGCGTAACCGATCTTTAGCGGATTGGGTACAGGATGATCGGCGATTACTGCATCCAGCATCTTTGCAACGTCCAGTCCCGAATCCTCCGCCCCCCGGCAGAAGTTGCAGGTGATCAGGCTCTTGGAGACAAAGCCCGCGGGATGAACCTGAAGTCCGGCGGCTTCCAGCTTTGCCTTGGCTTCCACCACCCGATCTGCATCCATCTCCACGTACAATTGCTTAAAGGTTGTCATCTCAATGCGGGCATCCTCGCCTACGATAGACCCCAAGACCGCCAGCTGATCCGGGCGGAACAGCGTTCCGCCCACCTCAAAGCCGGGTGTCACTGCAAATTTTTGCGATGCCAATGTCTACACTCCCATCAAGTCGCCCTTATTATCGTTTCCTTGCTAGGTTTGATCCACGTTATATATGAACGGTCTCTTTGCTTCCGTTATACCTTCATCCGCTGCAGGCGAAGGGCATTCAGCACAACCGATACGGAGCTCAGTGCCATGGCGGCCCCGGCCACCCAAGGTGCCAGAAGACCGATGGCGGCAATCGGAATGCCCAGCGAGTTATAACCCAGCGCCCAGAAGAGGTTCTGACGGATGTTGCTCATCGTCTTGCGGCTCATGTAGATGGCATCCGGAATGCTGTTCAGATCCCCCTTCATCAGTGTCACGTCAGCGGCTTCCATTGCCACATCCGTACCTGTACCGATAGCCATGCCGATGTCGGCAACCGCAAGTGCCGGCGCATCGTTAATGCCGTCGCCAACCATGGCGACCTTCTTGCCCTGCTGCTGGAGCTTCTTCACTTCTTCCGCTTTGCCTTCCGGCAGTACCTCGGCCCGCACATGGTCGATACCAACCTGCTTCGCGATGGCCTGTGCCGTGCGTTCATTGTCACCGGTAATCATAATGACTTCGATGCCCATTTCTTTCAATCTTGCTACGGCAGCACGGGACGTCTCCTTGATTGTATCCGCCACAGCCACAAGACCTGCATATTGGCCGTCTACAGCCGTTAACATGGCAGTCTTGCCCTCGGTTTCAAGCTCTGACATTCTGCCGAGGATCGCATCTATCGGCACGTTATGCTGTGCCATCAGCTTACGTGTACCGACCAGCACCTCGTGTCCTTCCACGCTGGCACGGATGCCATAGCCTGGAATGGCTTCAAAATGCTCAGCTGCCGGAAGCTGCGTTCCTTTGGCCTCAATTCCGGCCACAATCGCTTCAGCAAGCGGATGCTCGGAGCTCCTCTCAGCAGATCCGACCAGACGAAGGAACCGCTCTTGATCAAAGTTATGAACTTCCACATCGGTCAACTCGGGTTTGCCTTTGGTGACCGTCCCTGTTTTATCCAGAATAATGGTATCGATTTTATGGGTGGACTCCAGATGCTCTCCGCCCTTGAACAGAACACCCAGTTCTGCAGCGCGGCCCGAACCCGCCATGATCGAGGTCGGTGTAGCCAGACCCAACGCACACGGACAAGCAATAACCAGAATCGCAATAGCGATTTCTAACGATTGAGCGAAATTACCAGGCGTTACCCAGAAGTACCACACGAGGAAGGCAGCAATTGCAATGCCGACCACGATCGGAACGAAAATGCCGGAGATGACATCAGCTACCCGCTGAATCGGAGCTTTGGAGCCTTGCGCTTCCTCAACCACCTTGATAATTTGGGCTAGAGCGGTCTCCTTACCCACTTTCGTCGCTTCCAGCGTCAAGCGTCCGTTCTTGTTTATGGTGGCGCCGATAACAGCATCGCCCGCTTTTTTCTCAACCGGAATGCTTTCACCTGTCAGCATCGACTCATCTACCGCCGACGTGCCCTCCACGACTTTACCGTCCACCGGGATTTTCTCACCCGGCTTTACCAATACGAGATCACCCACCAGGACCTGCTCCACCGGAATGGTCATCTCCTGACCGTCACGAACGACCAGCGCCGTTTTGGCTTGAAGGCCCATCAGGGTTTTAATAGCCTCCGACGTACGGCCTTTAGCCAGGGATTCGAACAGTTTCCCCATAATGACCAGCGTGATCAGCACCGCACTGGTTTCATAGTACATTTCGGGCCCATGGTGTACATTGGCTCCTGCAACGGCCCAATCAATTGTTAAATACAGACTGTAGAAATAGGCTGCCGACGTACCGAGTGCGACCAGAACGTCCATATTGGCGCTTTTGTTGCGAAGAGCCTTATAGGCACCCACATAGAACTGTTTCCCGATAAAAAACTGCACCGGCGTTGCCAAGATCAGCTGGAACCAAGGGTTCATAAACAGATCCGGCATCCAGATCCAAGAGGTGAAGGAGAAATGGCTCACCATGGCCCAGAGCAGCGGCAGAGACAGAATCGCCGACAGGAGCAGCTTCCGCTTTTGCTTGGTGATGGCCTCCTTGCGGTGACCTTCCTGATCAAGCGTCTCCTGTTTGGAAACCGCCTGATACCCAAGCTTCTCTACACGCTGTTGAATATCGCTGAGGCTTACCTCTGCGGGATTGAATTCCACCCGGGCCGTCTCCAATGCAAAATTGACGTTGGCCTGATTAACACCTGGCATCTTGCTTACCACTTTCTCGATTTTCGAAGCACAGGCAGCACAGTACATGCCAATCAGCTGCAGGTCCACGGTTTCCTTTGCTGTTCCGTAACCCAGCTTTTCAATTTTCTCTTCCATCTGCTGGACGGAAACCACATTCGGATCAAATGTAACCGACGCTTTTTCCAGCGCAAAATTCACATTCGCTTCCTGGACGCCCTCCATTTTGCTTAGACCCTTCTCAATCCGATTCGCACAGGCGGCACATGTCATACCCGTTAACTGCAGCGACGTTTTCTTCTGTTCCATTGTTGCTTCTGCTCCCATCTTCTCCTCACCCCTCTTCATCCTCGTGCCGTTTAGTTAAACTACGTTGTATCCTTGTTCCTCGATAATTTCTTTGATTTTATCCAAATTGACTTGGCCTGCGTCGTATTTAACGGAGACCGTGCCTGCCTTCAGGTCCACATGACCCTCGATGTTCTCATTCTTTAAAGCTCCTTCAATGGAATTCACGCAATGCATGCAGGACATACCTTCTACTTTTATGGTTACCTGTTCCATGTTCAATCTCTCCTTTTGGATTATGTTTTATTGTGAGCAGCCCTTCTAAAAGCATGCCCGGAATAAGTTTTGAACGGGTTGTGCTCGTTTCTTGATGTTAGTATACCCCCCTACCCTATATTTAGTCAATGGGTTTTCTCACTTTTTTTGAAAAAATGTCCCCCGCTATGCTTTAACCGCTTAACCGTGCGGTATTCTTCACCTTGAATAAACACCAACTGCCACCTTTAGAAGGTGGCAGCTCCATGGACACTCATCATAACCAGACCGTCTCCAGCCAGGAATTCCATTATTTCATTAACTTGTTCATGGTTGTTAACAGCTCGGTAATAACATCGTCGTCACCTTCCTGCAGGCGTTCCACCACACAGCTCTTCATATGATGCTCAAGCAGCAATTTGCTGACGCCGTTCAAGGCCGACTGGATCGAGGAGATCTGGTTTAATACATCATCACAGTACGTATCCTTCTCAATTAAGCCCTTTACACCGCGAATCTGTCCTTCAATCCGGTTCAACCGGCTGACGAGATTGCTTTTCGTTTTGTCGGAATGATGGCTCTTCCGTTCACCGGTTACTGCGCACGCATCATGTACATGGTTCTCGATTGTCATACCCATTCCCCCCTTGATCACGTTACTTCATCTTATTCTAACCCTATTTCCATTATATCATATAGCCCCCCACCCTATAAAGCCCAGCTTATGGAATAAAGATTGAAGCCATAGCCGGATGTACAGCGGGATCGATTCAATTATTGAGATTTTAGAACGATTCATATAACATGGTCAAAAGGTTAATCATCATTTTACGGGAGTGAACATAATGAGCCGTATCACCATATTAATCGCGGATGATGAGTCCGAGATTGCCGACCTGATCGAGCTGCATTTAAAAAAAGAGGGTTACCAGTGCATTAAGGCACGCAATGGCCAGGATGCCATTCATGCGGTTCAAACGTATCCGATTGATCTGGCTATTTTGGATATTATGATGCCCAAGCTCGACGGCTATGAGGTAACAAGGCAAATTCGCGAAAAGTTTTTACTGCCTATTATTTTTCTCAGTGCCAAAATTTCGGACCTCGATAAAATCGAGGGATTGGTGCGAGGGGCGGATGATTATATGACCAAGCCGTTCAACCCCATGGAATTAGTAGCTCGCGTGAACGCCCATCTCAGGCGTACCAAGCAGTTGAGTCAGTCGGCAGTGGAAGTGAATAAACCTATCGTGGAGATCGGGGGCGCCGTCATTTATCCGGATCAGCGAGTGGTCGAGCTCTACGGTAAGCCCATTGAATTGACGCCAAAAGAATTTGATATCTTGTATCTGCTCGCCAGGCATCCCAAAAAAGTCCATAGTGCCGAACATATATTTCAGCAGGTATGGGGCGAAGACTACTATGAAGGCAGAAACACGGTGATGGTGCATATTCGTACGCTGCGGAAAAAGCTCGGGGAAGATACCAACAAGCATAAACTGATCAAGACGGTATGGGGAGTAGGTTATACCATCCATGTCTAACATGATATTTAGCTTTCGGACTAAAATGATTCTGCTGCTCATGGCCAGTATGCTTGCATCCGGCGCTATTACCTTTGGGATCTATAAAGCTCTCCAGCTGTACTATCGATCCGAAGTTTTGTTTGAGAATCCGTTAACTCGAATTCGATATTTCATGAGGTACGAAATTGGGGATGTGAACTCGTTTTTAATTATTTTTGTACCGCTAGCCATCATGTTTTTCTTCTTGTTCACCAAGCCTTACGCAAAGTACTTCAAAGAGATCTCCAAGGGGATCCATCAGCTCGCAACCGGCAATTTCATTGATCGGGTCCATATTACGTCCAAAGATGAGTTCGGTACGATTGGGCGAGATATTAACTTAGCCATGGATAACCTGCGGGAAGCGGTAGAACGGGGCGACTCTGCTGAGAGCAGCAAGGATCAGCTGGTTCTAAACCTGGCCCATGACTTGCGCACACCGCTGACCTCCGTTATCGGGTATCTGGATTTCATTCTTAAAGACAATCAGCTGACTCCGGAGCAATCCAGGCATTATGCCCATATCGCTTACACCAAGTCTCAACGCTTGGAGAAACTTATCGATGAGCTGTTTGAAATCACCCGAATGAACTACGGCAAGGTCCAGCTTGAGAAGAACATGATCGATCTCGGCGAGCTGCTCAACCAACTGAACGAGGAACTATATCCTATATTTGAAAAAAACGGCCTTACCTCCAGAATGAACATTGCAGAGCAGCTGATTATAGGCGGAGATGGAGATTTACTGGCGCGCGTATTTGAGAATCTCCTCACCAATGCGATCCGGTATGGGAATGATGGCCAATTCATCGACATTCACGCATATGTGGATGCCGATGAGGTTGTCGTTCAAATCATCAACTATGGGGATTGTATTGAACCTGAGGAGCTTCCGCATATTTTCGATATGTTTTACACCGGCGACCGGGCACGAAGCCATCAAACGGGAAGCACGGGGCTCGGGCTCTTCATTACCAAAAACATTGTGGAGCAGCATGGTGGAACCATTTCCGCACAGAGCAGCATGATCCGCACACTCTTCGAGGTGCGTTTGCCCCGAAGTGACCGCCAATAGGCTTCGTACAGCAACGACGATTCAATTATTTAAGAAAAATTTTAGAAATAGCCTGCTTCTTTTTTAATTAGTTTCCCCTAACCTTAAGAACATAGAACTGGGAAAGCAAAAATAGGAAGCAGGGTTATTTAACATAACGAATACGTTCTTTTTACTCAAACCATTTTATCCTATTGTACAAACCCGAACCTCCAGATCGGTGCGTACCGTATCTCCAGAATCCTAGCATCGCCAAGTCTTGAATCATTTGCCGGAGGACGCGTAATAACTATCAAGAAACAGAAAGGTGTCCGCTTGCCCTTTATGGAACATGGATGAAAAGATAAAAATATCCGACGATTCTGTTTTAGGACTCTTCTCGAGGAACTTCCCCTTCTTATTGTCATAGAAATACTCCAGGATGTCATCGGATGGTGATGGATCGTATTCTCCATATCGTTTCTTGATCTCGCCAATTTGCATTCCTATTTCAGCGCCGCGCGTTGTTTGATAATGACCTTTCGATTCTTCCTCCATCCTGATCGCAACAACGGCATCATCTCTGTAGAACACCGCGATCCCGAAATCGTAGTCAAATACACCCCTGGCATGCTCTTGTCCCGTGCCAAGCACTTTTTCAGCATCCGTACGATTCATGCCGTAGTGTACCTTTTGGCCATTATCTATGCGCACGATCCCCATGTCTTCTTTGGTAAACTTCTCCGTTGGCTCACCGCCGCCGTTACAGCCTCCTAAGACCAGGATCAATACTATCAACAAGCAGAAGTATCTAACCATGTAATCCTCCTCCTCTAGAGTTTTTTTCCAATATTTTACCATATAATGCTTTATAAAGGGCACTATTTCTACCTGGGCGTGCATCAAAAGTACATGCTCACACAAAGATTCGGCATTCGAAAAGTATCCATCCATAAAAAAAAGGATGCCCCATCAGATCCAACATCTGATGGGGCATCCCCTAATTTCCACGTCCAGTTATAATATGAACTTAGTAAATCGTCCGCCCCTGCTCATCCGGCACGCCGGATTTACGGAAGAAGTACGTGTTGATCACATCTCGCCAATGCTTCGCATGCTCAGCCTGATCGGCCAGGCGCTCGGTTACTTGAATGAAACGCACCGGATCGACTTTATCCTCTAGCGAGGTCCATGCGTCGAGCAGTCCAGCCGCTGCCTGCGCCCCGGCAAAATGTGAGTCATAAATATGCTGAATCACCGTTTTACCGGATTTCAACACATGGGAATACGGCACATGATGGAAGAACAGCAGCAGCTCGTCAGGACAATCCGCCAGCGAATCATATCGAGCCTTATTCGGCTCGAAATACTGTGCGGTATAACCCGTGCCTGTCGCCACCGTGCGATCGACGCCCATCCCGTCCCGATCGGCAAAATGGTACGTACCCCACCTTGAATATTCATAGCCGTCGACATCCGGGCCATAATGCGTATGCGGCGTAATCATCCAGCCCACCCCGAGCGGGGAGGTGTAGCTTTCATAGATCGGCCACGATTGCATCAGCATGTTGCATACCGTGTCGACCACCGGTGCAACATTGCCGAAGGTTAACCTCGTCCATTCTTCCGCGATCCTCTCCGAGGACAAGTCCGGATCCCAGATCAGGCGTCCGAAGCCATACAGATTCGCCTGCGCCAAGGTGTGACCCGTCCAGTTCTCATCATTTCCGATGTTGGAAACGGCGGCAATCCCGCTGTATTTCATGCCGTGCAGGGAACCGTTGACAATCTTCTTCACCTCGGACCCGGATCCATTCGCGCAGGTATCGAAATCCAGCACCTCTTTCCACTGCGGCACCAAATAGCATACGTGACGCTGCTGGCCTGTATACTCCTGGGCGACCTGAAACTCCAGCACTTGATTGGTCTCTCTCATGCTGCCGAACAACGGGGACACCGGTTCCCGAACTTGAAAGTCCATCGGCCCGTTCTTGATCTGCAGCAGCACATTGTCCTTAAACCTGCCGTCCAGCGGGGTAAAATGATCATAGGCCGCCCGCGCTCGGTCCGTGCTGCGGTCGCGCCAATCCTGCATGCAGTTGTAGACGAAGCAGCGCCAGATGACGAGCCCGCCGTGCGGCTCCAGTGCCTCGGCCAGCATATTGGCGCCATCGGCATGGTCCCGCCCATAGGCAAACGGGCCGGGGCGGTGCTCCGAATCCGCCTTCACCAGGAAGCCGCCGAAGTCCGGGATATGATCGTAAATCTCATCCGCCGTGTCCTTCCACCACTGCCGAACCTCTTCGTTCAGCGGGTCGGAGGTGGACACGCCGCCGATATGCAGCGGAGCCGCAAAGTTAATGCTCAAGTACAATGTCATGCCATAATCCCGGAAGATATCCGCGACCTTCGCAATCGTCGGCAAATATTCCGCAGTAATGAATTTCGTCTCGATCTCGTGCACATTGACGTTATTAATGGAGATGGCATTCATGCCCACGGAAGCCAACAGGCGGGCGTAGTCTCTTACCCGATCCAGGTTTTCGGTGAACCGTCCATTTTCGTAAAAAATCGAGTGGCCCGAGTACCCGCGTTCCACCGAGCCGTCGGCATTGTCCCATTGATTGATCATCCGCAGTCCGTTCACTGGCTGCTCGGTCACCTTCAGTCCGGTTAACGGTTGGTGGGAGGCCAGCAATCTCAATAAATGAAACACCCCATATAATACGCCTTTACCGGATCCACCAGTCAGTACCAGCTTCTCCTGCTGCCCTTGAATTGAATGCTCCAGCTGAAAGCCTTCTGCGCCTAGCCGGGCTGCCACCTGGCCCTTATCCCCGCCTGAGCCGACCCCATCCCCCATGCCCTGTTCGGCTGAAGCCGCATGAATGCGAACCTCAAGATAGGACGAAGCCGGTGCCTCGGACGTGATGACCGGTACGATACCGAGCATGGATTGGCACGCCCTCTTCAGTTCCTCCATGGCCGCGTTTGCAACCCGCGACTGCTGAAGGTCCGCAACAATCGTGCCGAGCAGCCTGCCGTATCCGGCAGCAAGCTCGCGGTCCTTCACGGGCGCATACTGCAGCCAAGCTTTATATAAAGTACTGTTCAATGTCAGTTCCTCCTTCTTCGACCGTGATCCGAGCCAAGACGGATTACACCTTGGCTGTACTCTCGACCAATCGGTTAAACGCCGGTTTCGGCTGATGCCGCTCATCAAACAGGAAGGGCCAATTCTTTCGCCCCCGTACCGGGAAATCGTCCAGCCAAGTGTAATCGTCGGCTGCGCCCCAGAAGGTAACGGACGTAATATGACCCCGGTACTCCTTCAGAATGCCGAACATCGCCTCATACCGCTTAGCCTGAGCCTCCAGAAGCTCTTCCGGCGCTTCGGTCAGATCCTTCCGCTTGTCGTCAAACCGGAACATCGACACATCGAGCTCCGTAAGCTGGAGCTGCAGGCCGAGCGACGCGTACTTCTCGATCGCCGCCCGGATATCGTCAAGACCCGGGTCGTACAGATTCCAGTGCGCCTGCAAGCCTACGCCATGGATCGGCGTTCCTTGATCCAGCAGCGACTTGACCAGCGTATGGATTTTGTCCCGCTTGTTCGGATGAGACTCATTGTAATCGTTATAGAACAAGAGGGCCGACGGATCGGCTTCATGAGCATACTCAAATGCCTTGGAGATAAAATCGGGACCCGCAATGTCCAGCCATTTGGACGGACGAAGAAGTTCGGCACCTTCATCGGAGATTACCTCGTTGACGACGTCCCAGGCGTAAATATCGTCCTTGTATCGCTTCACGACCGTGTCGGTATGCGACTTTAGCCGTGCGTACAGCGTAGCTTTATCCACCAGGCTCCCGTTCTTGTCCTCGAACAGCCAGTCGGTCGTTTGGTTATGCCATACCAGCGTATGGCCGCGCATCTTCATTCCATGCTTGCGGGCGAAGGCGGCAAGCCGGTCCGCGTCCTCGAACGTATACGTATCCTCCGCCGGATGCACGCTGACAAACTTCATTTCATTTTCCGCTGTAATGCTGTTGAAATGGTACGATAGCAGTTCCTCCTGCGTTTCGATTGTCCGCGGGTTCACAGCCGCTCCGATGAGAAAGTCATCCGCGAACATTTCCTTAAGCCTCGGTTCATTTCGATGCGTGTTGGACACTTCCAGTCCCTCCTTGAATTAGAGATAACAGCATGTATTGATGGTTTATGATCGTGATGACACCAGCAGCGGTAGCAGTTCCTGCAGATTAACCTTTCACGCCGCCAAGGGTCATCCCTTGCACGAAGTATTTTTGCAGGAACGGATACACGAGAATGATTGGCACGCTGGCCACAATGGTCATCGTTGCCCGAATAGAGGTCGGCGTAACCTGATTCGCGCCGCTCTCGGAGCTAGCAAACTGGCTTGCATAGTCGTTGCCCGAGTTCATCGAGGAGTTCGAATTCTGGAGTATTTTCATCAGCTCATACTGAAGGGTGCTTAATTCGCTGTATGAGGAATTGTATAAGAATACGTCAAACCAGGAGTTCCACTGGGATACCGCCGTAAACAGCGATACCGTAGCAAGCACGGGCACGCACAGCGGAAGCACGATTTTCATGAAAGTCGTGAACTCGCCAGCGCCGTCGATCCGGGCCGATTCCAGAATTCCCTCCGGCAGTCCTTCAATGAAGGAACGAATGACAATCACGTTAAACACGCCGATCAGGCCCGGAATGATGTACACCGAGAAGGTGCCCAGCATGCCCAATTCGCGAATCAACAGGAAGTTCGGAATTAAACCGCCGCTGAAATACATCGTCAGGATGAAAGCAATCGATACGAATTTGCGCAGCACATATTCCGGTCGGCTGATCGTATAGGCGACCATGGCACAGCAGAATACCGAGGTGATCGTTCCGATCACCGTACGCAGAACCGAGATGAAGGTCGCCTGAAAGATCGTCGCTTCGTTAAACACATATTTGTAATTCTCCCACGTGAAATCTCGCGGCCATAGATAAATGCCGCCTTTCACCGAATCCGTCGCATTGTTGAAGGATACTGCGAGCGTATTAATGAACGGGTACAACGTGATAATCATGAGACAGATCATGAACAAAATGTTAAAGGTATCGAATATCCGGTCCGCAGGAGACTTGAACCGGGCATGAGCTCGTGGTGAATCTGATGTCTTCGCCATATGAATCCTCCTGTACGTTTTCTGATAGAGAACGGCCCTCGCAAGCTTTCGCTTAGAACAATCGATCTTCGCCAAGTCTCTTCGCGATATGGTTAGCCGTGAACAAGAGTATGAAGCTGACGACCGTCTTGAACATGCCGGCTGCGATCGAGAGCGAGAAGTTGCCCATCTGAATACCATATTTGAGCACGAAAATATCCAGGTTCTCGGAATAATCCACGTTCATGCCGTTACCAAGCAAATATTGCGGTTCAAAACCGGATTCGAGCAGGTTTCCGATATTCATGATCAGCAGGATGATGAATACCGGTTTCAGACCCGGCAAGGTAATGTTCCAGATCCGTTGAAAGCGTCCGGCGCCATCGATTTCCGCCGCCTCGTACTGCGAGGGATCGATCATCGTCATGGCTGCCAAATATATAATGGTGTTCCAGCCGACATTCTTCCATACCTCCGAAACACCGAGTATTCCCCAGAAATATTCCCCTTCCCCAAGCCATAGGATCGGTTCCTTAATGATCCCGAACCACATGAGGAGTTCATTGATTATCCCGCCGTCTGCCGACAGGGCTGTCGAAATAATGCTCGCAGCCACAACCCAAGAGATGAAATGGGGCAAATAACTGATCGTCTGCACGACCCGCTTAAACATCAAATTACGGAGCTCATTGAGCAGGATCGCTAACACAATCGCCGTAACAAACCCCAAGACGAGATTAATGAAACTCATGGCGAGCGTGTTGCGCATGACCCGAAGGAAGTGTTCGTCCTGAAACAGGAAAGCAAAATGCTGCAAGCCCACCCATTCCTGATCGAAAATCTTCTTGGCCGGTTTAAAATCCTGAAAAGCGATCGTCCAGCCCCATAAAGGCATGTACTTAAAGACAAACAACCATATCAAAAAAGGAATCGACATGAAGACCAGCGCCTTCTGTCGCAGCAGCTTCTGGAAGAAGCTTTTTTCGCCTGTTGGCGGTCTATTGTTTAATTCAGTATCGTTTTTCCGTTGTTTATTGAAGAAACCTTTCGATACCGCCGGCGTTTCGCGTAACGCCGTAGTCTCTGCAGGTCCAATCGGGTTCGCTTTATCCACGGTTTCTTCTCCTTCCTATCCAGGCCCTAGAAGAGGAGGGACGGATCTCGGCCATTTCGGCGGTCCGCCCTTGTTCGCCTCTCCTTCATCTATTATTGTCCTTGGGCATTTGCGATTTTCTTGGCTACTTCCTCGGTGATCAGATCCTCGTATCCCTTCACGTCCAGCTTGCCGAACTCGCCCACGTATTCGTTCCAGATACGGTCAAACTCTGCAGGGCTGGCAAGAACCAGTTTCGGGAAGTATTTGCGCTGCAAATCGCTTTTCTTCTGCGTGAAGATTTGGGCCGGCGAGCCCTGATCGATCGGAATGCTCCAAGCCGGGTACCAAGGACGATCGTCCGGTGCCGCAAACAATTGCGAGAAGGAATCGATGTCGTATGCTTCAAGCAATGTCTTGTCCGGTTCGGAGTAGGACATTTTGGCAACCTCAGGCTGGCGTCCCGCACCCACGGAATTACCGTCAGGAAGCGTAGAACCGTTGCCGTAACGAGGCCAGTTGTATTCAAAGTACTTGAAACCGAACGACTCGCGGAAGGCTTCCGTATTGGTCTGTGCAATCTGCTCTTCCGTACGGTAGAAGCGGCCGTTCTCATCTACGGAATACGTCTCGTCCTTGATGCCCCAGTTCGACAGAATCTGGTTCTCGTCCGTCAGCAGGTTATTGAAATACTTCACAATGCGTTCCGGGTCCTTCGCGCTGACGGAGATTCCTACGCCGCGGTTGTTTACAAAGGATGGCGGATCCAGATACTGATCCTTGGTATTCTCATCGTATACGATCGGCAGCGCCATGTATTCGAGATCGTCGTTACCCGATTTATTGGCTGTTTCGCGCAGGTTGTTCATCGCTTGGCCTACCTGCCATCTGTAATCGAAGAAGCCGAGCACCTTACCGGAAGTCAGTTTGGCAAGGTATTGATCATAGTTGTCCACGAAAGAGGATTTATCGAACAGGCCTTCCGCATTCAGCTTGTTCAGCTCTTGCAGGTACCGCTTCGTAATGTCGTCGTCCGCGTAATCATTCGCTACGTGAGTCTCCATGTCGATGATGATCCCGCCATCGTTCGGATAGCCGGCCAAATGCATCGGGGCATTGGTCAGAGCAAAAAATTTATCCTGCGTCGTCAGCGCCAGATATCCGGTCAAGCCTTCCTCCGGATGTTTCTTCACGTAGTCGCGGATCAGGGCCAGGTACTCGTCGAAGGTCTTGATTTTCGGATAACCCGCTTCCTTCAGGACGCGGCGTTGGATCCAGAATGCGCCCTGTTCAATGTTGGGAGCCGATGTGTATTCCCCTACCACCGCGCTCAGCGGCAGGAAGTAGATGTTGCCGTCCTCGGCCTTCATGAGGTTATAATACGGCTCGTACACACGCTTGATATTGGGACCGTACTTATCGATCAGGTCATTCAGCGGGATGAAGGCTCCAGCGCCTACCAGCTTGTCGATCGAGTTCCCCGGCACGATGACGTCGGGGTAATCGTTACTGGCAATGAAGGTTCCTACCTTCGTGTTCTCGTCCCCTACCAAATGCTCCATTTTAAAGTTCACGCCGGTTTGGTCTTCGAAAATTTTACCGATGATGGTTTCGTTCGTATTTTTGTCTTTACCTGCTGCTGCGTTGAAATACGTGAAGGTGACCTTCTCTTCTTTCTTCTCGCCTTCGCCGCCAGCAGCCGGTGTGGTTTCCGCTGCATTATCTTTACCGCCGCCGCAAGCTGCTAGAAGCGATACCATCATGACCACGGTCAGACAGCTCAGCCAAAATTTCTTGTTCATGCTCTTGACCTACCCCTTTCGGTCTCGTTAATTTGTAAGCACTTTCATTATAAGAGAGCTCATGAGCGATTTTCACCCGTCAATCTTTAGGTGATACTTAGAAAACTATAGAACCGTTTCTTTTGTTGTGAAAAATGGCAGCTTCCAGCTCCGCAGCCTTCCTGCTGGACTCCTGCCGACTAACGAACAAATCCTGCTGTAGTCACTCCGAATCGGAATGCCAAGCAGGATTTGCCGTCGTTATGTTTCGATGGGGATGGACAGCCTGACCCGGGTGCCTTGTCCGGGCGAGCTGTCGATGTCAAACCGGAACCGGCTGCCGTAGTACAGCTTCAACCGGTATATGACATTCTGAATGCCGATCCGCTCGCCCATCTCGTCCTCGGTATTCAGATAACGGCGGATGCGTTCTACCTTCTCCGCGGACATGCCTGCCCCGTTATCTTGGATGGTACAGATTAGGGATTGGCCCTCGCGCACAATCTGAACTTCAATGCGCCCCCCGTGTTTGATCGGCTCGATGCCGTGAATGCTGGCATTCTCCACAAACGTGACGATGGCCATCTTCGGTATTTGCAGGTGTCCCTCTTCGGCTGGCGCATGGACCGAATAATCGATTTTGTCGCCAAACCGGTATTTCTGGATCTCAAGGAAACAATGGATAAACTCCACTTCTTCCTTGAGCGTCACCATGTCTTTTTTCCAAACGAGCGAATTGCGGAAGATCTTCGCCATATTATGAATGATTTTTGCCGTCTCATCCTCATCCTTCATCAGGCTGCGCATGCGGATCGTCTCCAAAGCGTTAAAGAGGAAGTGCGGATTAATCTGGCTCTGCAGGGCATTTAATTGCGCGTGCCTCCGCTGCAGCTCCAAGTTCTTCTTCTGGATATCCGCTACGTACACGTCATTGATCAGGCTCTCAAGCTGCAGGGTCATCCGGTTGAATTCACCCGTCAGCTGACCGATCTCGTCACGTGCTTCAGCCTCTTGGATCGTGTCGTAATTTTGGTTCTTGACCTTTTTCATATGTTTGAGTATCCGTACCAGACGTACGTTCAGGGACCGGCTGATCCAGACAATCACCAGGCTCGGAAGCAGGAAATTGAGGCAGGTCAGCACAATGACGAACCGCAAGGACTGATGCACGTCACGCAGCACTACATCCTCCGGCGTCACCGCCATGATCGTCCAGGTGTTCAGATTGTTGGTCGTGAACGTATCGGTATGAAACTCCAGAAACTTCTCACCATGTGCGATGCTGCTGTACGGTACGGAGCCCTGCATGATATCGACCTTGGGATCCGTGGTATATTCAATATTCCCGGCGCCGCTCAGCAGGTATACTTTGCCCTGCACATTCAGATTGCTCATGATCTGACGGATTGAGGACATCCGCATATCAATCTTGAGATACTTGGTATGGTCATCCTGCGAGCTGAAATAATTCATGCTCCGGATGATGCTGAAGCTGTCCAATTGGCCGTTGTTGCCCGTGCGCATCACGATCGGCTGGGTAACGTTCTTGCCCGCGATCGCCTTGTACCAAGCCTCTTCCTTCACCTGGCCATCGATATAATTAATGCCGCCGGAATACAGCAGGGTCGGATTGTCCACGTATACCGTAATCTCGCTGACCGAATTGTACACGGCGCTGCCCGAGTTCAAAATGCGGCGGAGATAGGTATCGTAAGCCTCGATATAATCGGCCGGATGATCGTACACCGTCTCCACGATCTCGTTCAATTGAACGTCCGTGTAGAAGACCGAGGAGATCTCCAGAGCATCCTCGACTTCTCGGCGGAACTCGTTCTTCATCTGCTCCAGCGCTACGGTTATATCCTGGATCCGCTGCTCCCTCACGCTGCCGGATGTCACGTTGTAGAAGATGAGGTTGGTAATCAGGATCGGTAAAAATACAGCCAGGAAATACAATAGCAGCATCTTGTCCCGCAGACGGACATTATTTAGGCTCGGCTTCATGCATTCGTCCCTTCGGACGCGGCCTCCCTCATCAAGCGGCTCCGGTACTCGCTTGGCGTCATCCGTTCCATCTTCTCGAATTGCGTAACGAAATAGTCCGGATTGCCGAAGCCGACCCGCTCCGCCACCTCATAGATGCGCAGATCCGTCTGGCGCAGCAGTCTCTTCGCTTCGTTCACGCGCAGCTGCAGCAGGAAATCATTAAAGTACATACCGTACGCCTTTTTGAACAGTTGTCCCAGGTAAACCGGGTTCATATAGAATTTCCCTGCAATGCCCTTCAGACTGATGTTCTCATGATAATGGGCCTCAATGTAAGCCCGGATCTTCTGGATTCCGCCCTTGTGCTGCTCCTTGCGAAGCTGCGCGATATAGTTCGCGCTTTCAATCGCAAAATCCGTAAACAACCGCTTCAGCCCATGGAGCGACAAGTTTCGGTCATGCCACTCGGTCATCGGCTCCAGACTGGACAGCCGGCTTTGATCCCCATCCATGCTGCTGAGCACCCGGACCACGCCCAGCACGCATTGGTTGATCGCCGTCTTCACCGCTTCGGGAGCATACAGCTGCTCCTGAAAGGATTCGAACAGCGAGCGAATCGTCCCCTCCAGCTTCTCGAAATGCAGCTCCTCGATCTGCTCCAGCAGCTGCTGGTAAAGACGCTCCTCCAGCCCGATATATTGCAGATCATGCACCGAGGCTTCCTCATGGATCACCATGCCGCTCTCATCATAGATGTACTTGTATAGGAGCGCTTCCTTGGCCGTTTCGTAGGCGTCCTGAATGAGGGAAAGTGTCGAAACCGGCCGGCCGAAATAGACGAAGATTCGTTCTTGCTCCGAATCGGCGAGTGATTGCTGAATGCGCCTAGCAAATCCCCGCTGACACCCCTGGAACGATTGCAGGATGCTCCCCGGAACGATGATGCCGATTCGATTACGGTGCTCATGCAGATAGAAGGGCTGTTCCCCATTCGAGATCGCAAGAAGGGCCGCTTCCACCCTGTCCTTGAATTCGCCTCTGCCCCCGTCATTGTCGTTAGCCGAAGCCAGCGGATGGTCATTCCGTTCGACAAAGACATAGAACAGACGATCTCCCGGCAGGAGCTCAAGGCGTTGCTCCCATTCGTATAGCAGCGTCTCATCGGCTTCCCCTATAATGAGCGATTCCATCAAGGCTCCGGACAACAGCCTCTCTTCTCGCACGCGAGCCTCGCGGTCTGACTCCAGCCGTTCGCTGAGCCGTACCAGCGCATGGCTGAATTCCGTCTCGTCAATCGGTTTCAGAATGAAATCATGCACGCCGTAACGAACAGCCTGCTGGGCATAGTTAAAATCATCGTATCCGCTTACAATAATGAAATACGGCTTCACCATATCGTCCGTAACGACACGCCTGATCAGCTCGAGTCCATCCAGCACCGGCATACGGATATCGGTAATGACCACATCCGGCTGAAGCCGTTCAATCAGTTCCAGCGCATCTTCTCCGTTATCCGCTTCATCCACAATTTGAAAGCCGCAGGCTTCCCAATCAATCAGCTTCAGGAGCCCTTTGCGCGTAAACACCTCGTCATCCACCAATATCGCCCGGTTCCATTGCACGGTATGTCCCCCTCGCCTATTCGTGCACATCTGCCTGTCACAGATCTTCTATCCATCCACCAGCAAACGCTTTCATATAGTAAGTCTATTGTTCATGCTCCGCACGGAATTGTCAATGGATTTGAAAATAGCGCTCGGCATTGTGGTAGCAAATATCCTGGATAATGGCACCGATATATTCATAATCCGCGGGCAGTTCCCCTTCCTTGATCCAGTCCCCGAACAGGCGGCACAGCACTCTGCGGAAATACTCATGCCTCGGAAACGACATAAAGCTCCTGGAATCGGTCAGCATGCCCACAAAGGTGCTGATCAGCCCCATGGAAGACAACGCGGTGAGTTGCTTCAGCATCCCTTCCTTCTGATCGTGGAACCACCAAGCGGAACCGAGCTGAAGCTTGCCCTCGACACCAGCGGACTGGAAATTCCCGATCGTGGTAGCGATCATTTCGTAATGAGAAGAATACAGGCTGTACACAATGGTCTTCGGCAGCTGATCGTTTCTGTCGAGCCTGCTCAGAAATCCGTTCAAGCTTTCCGCCAGATGAAAATCGAGAATCGAGTCATACCCGCTGTCCTTGCCGAGCTTCGCGAACATGCGCGCATTATTGTTCCGGATCGCTCCAATGTGCAGCTGCATGGTCCAGCCCTTGGCGTGGTACATTTCTCCGAGCTTAAGCAAGGTGTAGGTGCGATATTTCCGTTCCTCAAGGGGTGTTAAGCTGCCACCGCTGATCGCTTTGCCGTAAATGTCCGCAACCTCTTTTTCATCGGCTTGTTCGCAAGGAAACGCGCCAAAGCCGTGATCCGACAGGCGGCAGCCATGATCGTGGAAATACTGAATCCGTTCTTGCAGTGCATCCAGCAGCCCTTGATAGGTATCCACGGCTAAACTGGCCGTCGTTCCTAAAGTCTCCACATAGGAGGTGAAGTCCGGGTTCGTGATATCCAGCACCCGATCCGGACGGAATGCAGGGGCAACGACGGTGGACAGCTCCCCATGATCGCGAATGGCACGATGAAACTCCAGCGAATCAACGGGATCATCTGTCGTGCAGGCCACTTTGACTTTGAATTTTTCCAGAATTCCGCCTGCCCGCAAGGCAGGAGCCTTCAGCTTCTCATTGCAAGCGTCCCAGATCTCCTTGGCATTCTCCGCGGTCAACCGCTCCTGAATCCCGAAGTAACGGGTCAGCTCCAGATGGGTCCAGTGATAGAGCGGATTGCCAACCAATCGCGGAACGCATTCCGCCCAAGCCATAAACTTCGCTTCGGCGCTTGCGCTGCCGGTAATCAGCTCTTCGTCGACGCCAAGCCAGCGCATTGCCCTCCACTTGTAGTGATCTCCCTCCAGCCATAGTTCCGTCAGGTTATCGAACTGTCGGTTGGTGGCAATATCCTTCGGGTTTAGATGGTTGTGATAATCGAATATCGGCATCCCTTCCGCATAATCATAAAAGAGTTTCTTCGCGCTGTTGCTGTTTAGCAGCAGATTTTCCGTGTCCAAACGGCTCATGTGATTGCCCTCCGATTCTTATTTAGATTTTCAGTTCCATACTACCATACAAGTATGGTAGTATGGAATACATTAGGAGGTGATGCAGTGGTAGAATCTTTGCGATTACAGCCGGGTTCGGCCGGAAATATCGTGTACTCCCGGCTTAAGCAGCAGATTGTCAGTCTGGAGCTCCCGCCGGGAACGGCTCTGTCCGAGAAGGAGGTTTCCCTATCCTTCGAGGTCAGCCGGACGCCGGTGCGGGAAAGCTTCGTCCGCCTGGCCCAGGAAGACCTTGTGGTTGTGCTTCCCCAGCGGGGCACGCGCGTTTCGCTCATCGATTCGGAGCTCGTCGAGGAAGCGCGCTTCATGCGTGAACAGTTGGAGAAAGCCGTAGTCCGGCTTGCCTGCGAAAGCTTCCCCGAGGACAAACTCGCCGAGCTGGAGCGAAATCTGTCCGAGCAGCGCGAGAGCATCGAGAAGCATGACGGCAAGCATATGTTTGAGCTGGATGAGGCCTTCCACCGTATTTTGTTCGAAGGCTGCCGCAAGGTCGGCACTTGGAACGTGCTGCAGCAGATGAACGCTCATCTGAACCGGAGCCGGATGTTATGGCTGTCCGCGGATCCGAATTGGACCAACCTGTACGAGCAGCATCGGGAGATCGCGGACGCGATTTCACGTCATGACGCCGATCATGCCGAACGGGAAATGCAGGCACATCTCAGCCTGATCATCTCCAATCTGGCCGTGCTGAAAGAGAAGCATCCCGATTATTTTAAATAAGCCTATGCCGACGGATGGCTTTATCCGTTCGCAGGCTTCCAGCTTGGCGGTGCACTCGTAACTGCAAAATTTCCATCAGCTTTGCGTTAACTCCTTAAACTTGTAAAGGCGGTGAAGAAATGCGCATGGTATTCAGATGGTTTGGCGAGGGCAACGATACGGTCTCGCTGGATCAGATTAGACAAATCCCCGGCGTGGAGGGCATCGTATGGGCACTTCACGATATTCCCGTCGGCGAGGAATGGCCGATGGATCGAATTGAGGAAATTGCGGACCAAGCCAAAGCGTTCGGGCTTCATATTGACGTCGTGGAAAGCGTGAATGTGCATGAGGATATCAAGCTTGGACTTCCCTCACGGGATCAGTACATAGCCAACTACATCCGGACGATTGAGAAATTAGGCCAGGTCGGCGTCAAAGTCATCTGCTACAATTTCATGCCGGTGTTTGACTGGGCTAGAACCGATCTTCATAAACAGACGCCTGATGGTTCGACGGCGCTCTTCTTCGAGAAGGCCAAGATCCACGGCATTGATCCGATGGAGCTGGTACAGACGATCAACCGAAACAGCACGCTTACGATGCCAGGCTGGGAGCCGGAACGTTTGGCGCATCTGACCTCCCTGTTCGAAGCATACCGCGGCGTTACCGAGGACGATCTGTGGCGCAACCTCGAATATTTCTTAAGCGCCGTCATCCCGGCTGCCGAGAAGAACGGCATCCGAATGGCCATTCACCCGGATGATCCGCCATGGCCGATCTTCGGTCTGCCACGGGTCATTACCAGCCAGGAGAATCTGCGGAGATTCCTCAAGCTATATGATAGCCCGGCTAACAGCTTGACCCTGTGCAGCGGTTCGCTTGGCGCCAATCCGGACAATGACATCGTCTCCATGATCCATGAGTTCCATGACCGGATTCCATTTGCGCATATCCGGAATGTACGCGTCTACGAGAACGGCGATTTCATCGAAACGTCCCATCGTACCGAGGACGGTACCGTCGATATTTCCGGCATCGTGCAGGCCTATCATGACAACGGTTTCACCGGATATGTAAGACCCGACCACGGGCGGCATATTTGGGGTGAGCAGTGCCGTCCGGGTTACGGTCTGTATGACCGCGCCTTAGGCATCATGTATCTCTGGGGGCTGTGGGACGCTTACAGCCGGGAGCGTGCAGGAAGCGCAGCTCAGTTGAAGGAGGCTGTTCAATGAGTGAGGTAAATCAACATGCAGCGGGTTCATCTGAACCCGGATCGAGTGGAGCTTCTCATGAATCCACGCCGCAAGGGGCCCTATCTCTTCCCATTCATCCGTCATTAAACGGGAAGACGGTTGTCATCACGGGCGGCTCCGGGGTGCTGTGCCGGGCAATGGCTTTGGAGTTGGGCCGGCAAGGTGCCAAGATCGCCGTCTTGAATCGTACGGCCGAGAAAGGGCAGCAGGTGGCGGATGAAATTACGGCCGCCGGCGGAACGGCGATTGCCGTTCCCTGCGATGTAACGGATACGGAAAGCGTCCGACAAGCCGAGAAAGCTGTGCGTGAGTCTTTCGGACCCTGCGATATCCTGATTAACGGAGCCGGCGGCAACCGGAAAGACGCGAATACAACCAACGAAATTTTCCGTCCGGAGGATGTGGGGCAGCCGGATCTGACCACCTTCTTCGGGTTAAGCGTGCCGGGCTTCCGCAGCGTATTCGATTTGAACTTCATCGGCACGCTCATACCGACGCAAATCTTTGCGGAAGGGATGCTGGGGCGTCCCGGGGCCGTCGTGCTGAATATCTCGTCCATGAGCGCACCTAGCCCGATGACCAAGGTTCCGGCTTACAGTGCAGCCAAAGCAGCCATCAACAACTTTACGCAGTGGCTGTCCGTGCATCTCGCGGAATCCGGCATTCGCGTGAACGCGATCGCGCCAGGCTTCTTCCTGACCGAGCAGAACCGCAATCTGCTGACCCATAGCGACGGTTCATTAACCGAGCGCTCTCATAAAATCATCTCCCATACCCCCATGAGACGGTTCGGTGTGCCGGAGGATCTGCTCGGCACCCTGCTCTGGCTCGTGGATGATCAGACCTCCGGATTCGTCACGGGAACGGTGATTCCCGTAGACGGCGGCTTCATGGCTTATTCCGGCGTATGACGGATTACTATGCAACAGCCAGTTGGCGTCAAAAGCTTGACTGGCTGGGTCATATAAAGCTATGACTAAGCAGGTGAAATGCTGAAATGACCTCCATTAGGGGAGTCTCCTGTTCATTCCTTAACCTGATACAGCAGCAGGGCCGACTTAAGATCCATGATCTTAAACCGGCCCTGCTTTTTTTGTCTACGGTAACTGAATATGTCTGAGCTTATCCGGATTCGCAACACTATAAATCGTTTCGATTCGATGGTTCTTAAAGGCAAAAGAATAAATAAATTGGACACCGTGATCTAACTGGATCCGCATTCCCGGCAGACCATTGACGGTAAGATAAGAGTACACATATTGTCCTTCATACATTTTAAGCAGGCTCAAATGCAAGTGGATCACTTTATGGACTCCAACCACAGGAATTTGCGCCGCTCTGACTTTACCGCCGCCGTCCGAGTAGAACACGACTTTTTCGCTTAGCAGCTCCAGCAGCTTATTCGTGTTCCCCTGTAAGAGGGAGTCCACAAATTCTTTGATTTGCGCCTCCGCCATCGAAATCGATGGACTCTGATCAGGATCAAAATGAATGCTGCCCTTCGCACGGCGGAAGATTTGACGGCAATTGGCACTGTTTTTTCCCAGGATTTCAGCAATTTCGTCATAAGAATAGTGGAAAATCTCACGCAGAAGAAAAACGGCTCTTTCCACCGCGTTGAGCTGCTGAAGGAGTAACAGGTACGCTGTAGAAATCGACTCTTGCTGCTCAACGATATGAGATGGGTCCGTCTCTGACGCCATATTCTCGATCAGGGGTTCCGGCAGCCAGGGGCCAACGTACAGCTCGCGCTTTTTGGCAGAAGAGCGCAGCAGATCCAAGCAACGATTCGTTACAATTTTGTACAGAAACGCTCTCTCATTACGGATTTCTTCGGGATGGGGCAATTGATTATAGCTGATGAAGGCCTCCTGTACGATATCTTCCGCATCCATCACACTTCCCAGCATTCGGTAAGCTAACGAGAAGAGAGCGGATCGATAGGTTTTATACAATGACTCTGTGCTCATCATTCGGGATCCTTTCCTCACTTTCAAGCGAGAGTATATGCTGTACAGCCCGCTTGGCGCTTGCGGTTGCAGCATCAACCAAGAGTTCGCCATGCGCTGCCCATTCTCCCGCTACATATAGCCCAATGATTTCCGGGACGGCTGGACCCGGATTCTCTTGGCGGTTCACGTGCATAAAATCGTGGCAGACCGTAATGTTAGGAAGGTATTGCTTCTCAACGAGCTCGCTGCGCCAACCCGGCTGCACCAAGTCTAAGGTTTCTTCTAATTCCTGCAAATCCCTTCTTGCATCCTTCTCCTTGCCCTGATACTTAAGCAAGGTTATGACTTGTGCCCCATCATCACTCAGGTAAGCCGCACGGGACTGATTCGAGAGAAAGACGGTTTGATCGAGGCCGTACACAAACTGCTGCTTCGGTTCCGGAAGACGACGCAGGGCTACATCCAAGCAGGCCGCTGTCACTTCGACCGCCTGCTCCTTCCAAGTATGAAGGGCGGTTTCTTCTGCATGGGGCACCAGTTCGTGAGCGACAGCTGGCGGCGTGGTAAGAATAATGTGGTTGGCTTCTATTTTCATGCCATCACCGCAAAGGACGTGCCGTACCTTTCCCTCGTGATGCTCAACCGAAATGACTTTATTCTTCGTGACGATTTGGACTCCCTGCTCCAGAGCCTTTTGTTTTAATTCATCGACCATGGCCCCCCAGCCCCGATCCAGATACAACACGCCCTTCAGCGCATGCTTAAGCTGCTGCAGTACAGGACCGGCAGCCTGCAGGTCAGGGGCTACCACATAACTCGCTGTACGCAATAACGAATAGAATAAATTTCGCACCATGGGATCCTGCACGTTACCTTCAATCCATTCGCGCACACTTATGTTATCGTACAGCTGTGTATCCAGTTTACCTAGTTTCGCAAGCCAGGCACCGAGCTCCATCTTGCCCTTCCAGGTTAATAGAGGGGTGGTGAATAGGGATTTCACGCCCATGGGTAACGGACTAAGTTTTCCTTTCCAGATCCCGTACCCGTCAATCGAAGGTTGACCCCCCGGCAATTGGAGCCCTAATTCGCGAAAGGTTGAAAGGGCATCTCCATGATATAAGGCATGCCCGCCCAGATTGAAGTAGGCTCCCTTCTTCTTATGGGTCATGGCCCGACCACCTAAACGCTCCTGTTTTTCAACGAGTATCGTTTGCTTCCCGGCTCTTGCCGCATAGATTGCAGCTGTTAAGCCAGCTACGCCTCCACCTACAATGGCTACGTCATATTTTAGCATCCCTCATCATCCCTTTTTCGTTTTATACAGGTATGACGGGGGAGGGCATCGGGATGTGACAGGAATGAAGCTCAAATCCGAAAATTCATATCATCATGATTTCGGAATTCCTACATAAAACCCCTCTTCAATACGAAGAGGGGTTTTGCATAGCTTTTATTTCATAACTGCACGTTTGAACTTCATTCCGGTTTACTGCACGGTCTCCGGCTTAAAAAAAGCAGGCAAGTACTTTTTGTTCGCCTCCAGCATTTCACCCAGCAGCTGCTTCGCTACACTAACGGAAGGCACCAGCGGATGGTGAACCAGCGCTTGCAGCGCAATTCCGCGATCGCCGGTAATGGCCGCTTCAATCGTCAATTGTTCATATACTTTCACCGCATGCATCAGCCCTTTCACATGGGAAGGAACGTTCTGCGGTGTAAGCGGAATCGGCCCTTGGCCTGTTACCACGCAGTTGATCTCGATGCTGGCATCCGCAGGCAGGAAGTCATAGATATTGCCGTTTGCGACATTCAATGTCTGGATGTCATGACGGTCATTGTAAATGGATGTCATCAGGTTGACTGCTGCTTCGGAGTAATAAGCACCGCCCCGCTGCTCCAGCTGCTTCGGTTTCACGGCCAAATTCTCATCCTTGTAGAGCTCAAACAGCTCCTGCTCTACCCGGCTGACAACATCCGCTCGGGTTCCGTCCTTCTCCAGCGATGCCTTCATATCCGCAAACATCGTATCGGTCATGTAGAAATATTTAAGATAATACGTCGGGATTGCCCCCAGCGAGCGGATAAAGTCCGCATCCCAGCCGAAGGTCGGCACGTTCTTCGCCGTATACGATTTCCCGCCATCCAGCAGCTCCGGCAGCTTCTCTTCCCCGTTGACGATCGCCGACGTCACCCAGTGAAGATGATTGATCCCGACAAACTCAGCCAGAACGTCCTTCTCCGACACGCCATACTCGGCCGCCAGGAACTTCTGAAAGTTAATCGGCGAGTTGCACAAACCAACAGATTTCACCTTACTGTGCTTCGCAACCGCCTCCGTGACGATACCCGCCGGATTCGTGAAGTTCAGCATCCACGCATTCGGTGCCAGCTCCTCGATATCTCGGCAAATGTCCAGAATCACCGGAACCGTGCGCAGCGCCTTTAGCATGCCGCCCGGGCCCGTCGTCTCCTGCCCGATAACGCCGTGCATAATCGGAATATGCTCATCCTGTTTACGTGCCGCGAGCAAACCGACACGCATCTGGGTCGTCACAAAATCGGCACCCGCAATCGCTTGTCTGCGATCCAGCGTCAGGTGAACCTCGATCGGCAGGCCGGACTCTTTGACCATCCGTTTGGCCAGATTGCCTACAATCTCCAGCTTATGCTTGCCCTCTTCAATATCAACGAACCATAGTTCGCGAATCGGCATTTGCTCATAATTGCGAATGAAACCTTCAACAATTTCCGGGGTATAGGAGGAACCTCCCCCGATGACCGCTATCTTCAATCCTGCTGCCACGTTAATCGCCTCCAAGGTATGATATCATTCCGTATTTATCAGGTTCTATTCCAACGATAAACGGATCAGGCTGTAGTTACCT
This sequence comes from Paenibacillus sp. GM2FR, assembly GCF_002803325.1. Classification (NCBI taxonomy): domain Bacteria; kingdom Bacillati; phylum Bacillota; class Bacilli; order Caryophanales; family Paenibacillaceae; genus Paenibacillus; species Paenibacillus sp. GM2FR. The sequence goes on from NZ_MKZM01000011.1 coordinate 363,572, forward strand.
GCTCAAACGTAAATGCCTTCAGTTTGGCCTCCGTCGCTGCATCAATGGCATGATCGTCGGCATCCATCGCGCAGAGAAGCGCACCGGACACCGGATCGGATGTCAGTCTTACACAGGCTGCATGTGGTGCCCGGACCGCAACAATCCGTTCGATCGCATCCGTCAGGATCGAGCTGTTCGGCCTGTTCAGCACACTGCCGATATAGACAATGTCAAAGGTTTCATCCGTCATGTCCAGCCGCCGGATCAGCGTACATACCGCATTGGCCAGCTCTTCGCCCTCATTCTCAAGAATTCCGGTTGCCACCTCGTCACCTGCTTCAGCTGCCTGGAACAGGGTCTTCACCAGGCTTGGCGGAACCTTCGTCTTACCGTAAAGAACATCCTCATACATCGGTTCTACGGACGCGTATCCCATCTGCTCCAGTACGAGCGATGTCAATAAGGTTGCCGGTCCCCGCTCATCCCAGGCCCGAATGACTGCCCGGAAAGCCAGCGTGGCAAAACCGGAACCGCCGGCGTATCCATCTCCATACAAGAAGCCGAATCCGCCATACTGCAGCTCTTCTCCCGCACGGTTGCGGGCCGCGCTGTTGAAGCCCGTACCGCAGATCAATGCAGCGCCATACGGTCGGCTCGTTCCAGCCCGCATCCCGATAATGGTGTCGCATGCGATATCATGCTTAGGATAACCGAGGGCCCCGATCATCGGACGCAGGATCTCATAATCGGCTTCCCGATCTGCTCCGGCCAAGCCAAAATATGCATAACTGATATTTTCTTTGGCAACTCCAGCCTCTTGAAGAGCCGCATTACAGGCTTCCTCAATGTTACGGGCCGCATGTTCACGGTGAATCTGGTGATTGCCGTTCCCAGACGCTCCCTTGCCAAGAATGTTCCCTTGCTCATCGCAGATCACGGCGTGTGTCTTACTACCGCCGGCATCTACACCCAGATACAAACTCATGCACTTCACTCCTACCCGCCTTACAGCGGCGTCATGTGGTGGTATATATTTAAGATACCGCTTCCACTGACATCCATCTACTGTTATACGATCAAGGAGTGATACTATCTTACTGTTTCTTGGTTTTTGTAGTGGAGGGGATTACGGGAGTGCCTGCATAAGCACGCTCCCGAATTTCGCTTGGCGATGCGCCGACATGCTGCTTGAACAGACGATTGAAATTGGAAAGATTCCGAAACCCGCAGGATTCCGCAATCTCGATAATCTTCTGGTCCGTTGTCTCTAGCAAGTGCACGGCATGCGTCAAGCGCAGCTGAATCAGATAATGGTGCGGTGAAGTGCCGACCGCCTGCTGGAACAGAGCGCTGAACCGGGAAGGGCTCAGATGCGTTAAATCGGACAGCTCCTGCAGCGTCCAGCTGTAGTCCAGATGAAGCTCCATCGTGCGCAGAACTTCTTTTAACGCATGCATCCCCCTGCCCTTGATCGGCCTGTTCGCTTGTGTCGGAGTCGACAGATGACGGTTCGCTAAACTCAGGAAACGAATGAGATCCGAACGGATCAGGCTCATATAAGCGGTACCTCGGGCTTGATACTCTTCCATCATGCGCCCCAGCAGGCTGGCCAATTCATCGTGTACGGGGGACTGCCTGTCCATGTTTCCGAGCGAACGGAAGGGAGCCATCAGATCCGGATCGAACTTGAGGTCGATGGATAACAGCGAAGGCTCGAACATAATGACATCCATCACCAGGTTCTCGGTCTCATACGCCCGGTGAAGATCATTGCTGTTGATGAAAATAATATCCCCCTGCTGAAACTGGAGCTTCATCCCGTTGATCAGAATAAATCCGGTCCCGCTCTGAATATAATTGAGCTCCAAAGCATGATGCCAATGCAGGCGCTGGGCTCCGGCAAATATGCCGTGCGTGGTCGACGCGGTAAAAGGAAAGGCAGCGTTCGTAAAATCTATAGCATCAGGAACGACGCTCTGCGGACGATTCACTAAAAAAGCACCTCCATGCCTTCGTACATCAACGTGTCAACAATTTACCCTCATCGTAACATGTGCGCTTATCAGAAGAAAAACGTTTATCGATGTTTTTATCAGAAGATAGACCGCATGTAGTCAAAGTTTCCCTTGCGAGATAAAGAGGGTAGGTTACACCTGGAGTCTATACTTTCTATCTCTTTTAAAAAAAGGACCCTGCCTCAGTATGCCTGAGGCAGGGTCCTTAAAGGTGCATTAAGATAATGTAAGCTCAACCGTCCAGCCGAACGGATCCTCAACGGTTCCGAGCTGGATGCCTGTGATGGCATCATATACGCGTTTGGAGAGTTCGCCCGTTGCTCCCTCACCAATCTTCAATTGCTCATCCTGCCATTCCAGGGAACCAATCGGTGAAATGACCGCTGCCGTGCCGGTGCCAAAAGCTTCGGTCAACAATCCGCTGCGGTGAGCCTCCACGATTTCATCAATGGAGATGGCCCGTTCTTCTACCGGGATGTTCCAATGCTGAAGCAATTGAATGACGGAGTTCCGGGTAACTCCATCCAGGATGCTGCCATTCAGTGCCGGGGTTACGACCGTATCGCCCAGCTTGAAGAACACGTTCATGCTGCCGACTTCCTCGATATATTTGCGATGTACGCCATCGAGCCACAGCACCTGCGAGTATCCCTTCAGCGTTGCTTCATCCTGTGCCTTCAAACCCGCCGCATAGTTGCCAGCCGTCTTGGCATTGCCCACGCCTCCGGCTACGGCACGCACGTATTTCGGCTCCACGTAAATGCTGACCGGATTGATGCCTTCCGCATAATACGAACCGACCACCGACAGGATAATCATGAACTTGTATTGCAGCGATGGCGCTACGCCAAGCACGGGCTCGGTTGCGATTACAAACGGACGGATGTAGAGCGATGTGCCCGGCTCGGAAGGAATCCAGTCGCGATCCACGAGCACCAGCTGCTTGAGCGCTTCCATAACGAGCTCCTCGTCCAATGCCGGAATGCTCAGGCGCTGGTTGGACAGGTTCAGCCGCTGAATATTTTTGTTCGGGCGGAACATGAGAATCCGCTCATCTTCCGTCAAGTAAGCCTTCAAGCCTTCAAATACGGTCTGCCCATAGTGAAATACCTTGGCGGCAGGGTCCAGTTCGATCGGCTGATACGGAACGACACGCGGATCGTGCCAGCCTTTACTGGCCTCATAATCGAGAATAAACATGTGGTCCGTAAATACCGTGCCGAAAGCCTGTTTATGATGGCTCGGCTTTGTCTTCGGGGTGGTCGTTAATTCCACGGGTATCGCGTAAGTCATGTGCACACATCTCCTTATTTTGTAAACGTTATTAGTTGAATCATATCAATCGATGCCCTATATTAAAAATATCTGATTTATAGGGATACCATACCTTATAGGTATGGAGAGGGGGTATGAACATGGATATTCGGCAGCTGCGATATTTCCTGACCATTGCACAGGAAGGACAGATCACGCGTGCAGCGAAACAGCTCAATATGGAGCAGCCTCCATTAAGCCGTCAGCTGAAATTGATGGAGGAAGAGCTCGGGGTTCTGCTGTTTGAACGCAGTGGCAAACAGCTTCAGCTCACCCACGCAGGCGAGCTGCTGCAGAATAGAGCCGCGTCCCTGCTGAACCAGTTCAATGAAACGCTAACCGAGGTAAAGGAGATCCACGCGGGAATCCGCGGCATGCTCTCCATCGGCGCCGTCGTCTCCTGTATTTCACTTCTGCCGCAGCGCATCCATATTTTCCGGCAGCAATATCCCGAGGTCACCTTCAAGATTCGGGAAGGCGATCACTCCTTGCTGGCGGATCAGCTCGACAAGCGGAATATCGAGCTGGCGGTGACCCGACTCCCTTTCGAATCCAGCTTCGGGCCTGAGCGTTATGCCGTTCAGCCTCTGCCCTCCGACCCGTTCGTCGCGGTCCTTCCAAGCAGCTGGGAAAGTGTATCCTCCCTTACGGAAATCTCGATGCGCGAGCTCGCGGAATATCCGTTCTTGTCCTTAAAAACCGATCAGACGATCGGGATGCACGAGCGGGTAATACAAGAATTTAAGCGCGGCGAACTTGAACCGCGTGTCATATGCGAATGCTCCAGCGTTGCCATTATCGTTGCATTGGTAGCTGAAGGCATCGGCGCCACCATTTTACCCGAGTCGGTGATGTCCTCATTCGCGATCCCCAACATCCGGACACTGTCCATTACGAGCGCTGATTTCCAGTCGGACGTGGGCATTGTCTGGCTCAGGGATCATGTCCTATCCAACCGGGCCCGGCATTTTTTAGCTACCTTTATAGAATAACATTTGTTGATGCCCCTCGTCTTCCCTTGCTTTGTCCAAGCCGTGCCACTTTATGGATTCCATTATTCGTTATTCATTGTTAACAAACTTAAAGTCACGAATCGTCCCGCACCGGCTAAACCCGATATCTTGGTACAATCGATTGGAGTCCGGATTGGCCTGATCGGCATACAGCATGGGCACCAAACCGTCCTGCAGCAAGCGAAGTCCAAGGTCTGCTACCAGGGCGCTGGCATAGCCTTTTTTCCGTTCAGCCCTCGGCGTATATACAGCGTTGATGCGACCGTGCCTTGGCGACCGGTGTGCAGCATTGGCCATCGATACCGCTTTGCTGCCGGCTATCCATAAATATAACCCGCCCTGCTGGATGAGTCGCTGCGCTGTCTCGACCTGGCTTGCCGCATTCGCGCGGACCCCATAAGCATCCTCCGAGAATCCGACCAGAAACCGGGCCACCTGCTGCGTATCTCCAGCAGCGGCCTGCCTGATGGTGCCCTCGACGAATTGAGGGGGCTTCACGGCGGGGGCATGATAAGACTCCATCGTCATATGAAGACGGTAGGTCTCATGACGTTCCTCTGCATAACAGCGTGCAAACTGCTCGGCCACATCCGGCTCCCCGGTCACCCCAGGGTGGGTCACTCCCTCAAGCTCGCTTACCAGCTCTTGGAGCAGGTGCTGCCGCTTATCCCCGGAAACCTGCCGGGAAATCCATAACCATGCGTTCCCACGGGGAGACTGCGCAAAGATCATGCGTCCATCCGGCGATTTCAGCCCGATGTTCTGCGGTGACCTGGCAAGGAGATGAATCAGATTGTATGACACCTCATCCTGAATAAAATCTTCCTGGTACAGCACCTCGTCCTGAGGCATCAATTTCGCAAGCATTCTTACACTCCTCTCTTTTCCATCATCAATCTCTGTCCGTCCAAGCTCTGAACCAATCGAACGGGCATGCCAGCAAAAATGTCACCTAGGGTCCCAGGAACACAAAAAAGCCCCGTCCCTTGTAGGGACGGAGCCTTGTCTCCGCGTTACCACCCTGATTCGCACCGGAAAGCCGGTACGCACTCTCGTCATCATCCATCAATGATGCCCCATGATAACGGCAGGGAATACCCGGATGCGCCTCAAGTTATAAACGTTCGGCGGATCTGCTCCGAGGTGATGGCCATGCATCGCTGCTGACTGCTTCGCACCACCCAGCAGTTCTCTGATTCAGCTTCCTTGGCGACCCTGGCGTCCTCATCCTAGCATTTCCGAAAAATTTAACTCAGTTTACTCCCGGCGGCATCTCGCTGTCAAGCCCGATTCCCCATATGAAGAAATGCTTTAGACTCCATCTTATTTGTTATTAAAACGGAAGACCAGCATATCCCCTTTCTCCGGATGGACGCCATCATGCTCTGTATATCTTCCGCCCGTGTACGTGTTCAACGTTTTGCGCCAAAAAATCTGGGTACTCATATTGCGCTCGGTCGGATTCGTTTGCAGCTCCCATGCACCTTGGAACTGATCGAACACAAGCTCAGCCGCTCGTTGGGCTACACCTTGTCTTCGAAAAGTCCGAAGCACAAAAAAATCATTCAAGTAATACTGGATATTCGGCGATGGAATGTACGGGGTGGTGGCCACCAGGGCCAACCCTGCCGCAATGCCATCTACGGAGATTAGATAAGGAAAAAGAACCGATGGCTGCTCCCACCACACATCGAGCTGCTTGCTCTGTTCGCTTAGGGTCGGCACATCCTCTTTTTCAAATACACCGAACCGGTTAGGACGGACCCCCCATATCTCAGCAATGTCATGCAAGTACAGCGGATATATGTTATGCAGAATAAATGACTGTTCCTTCGGGCATAAACGTACCTCAATATTCACGGTCAATCCCCTCCCTAATGAATGATGTATGTAAGTTTAGTATGTCTAGGATAACATATTTACTCTTCCAAGAGGTTTACAGGTATGTAAATTGCGTTACGAATGTTGTAAAAATCCGTTAACCCTACTCCTTATTTCACCATGATTTCAGTATATGTCCTACAGCTCATCCAAAATAATGTTGAATTCTGTTAATTTATATCATGCAAAGAGCCAACCGATTGTATGCATCGGTTGGCTCTTCGTTTTCTCAGCGCTGTATTCAGTGCGTTTGCAGTCTTATCAAACGGGGATAAACCCCCTTGCCGCAATGCTCCTGCGAGGAAGCTTACTCCGTCAAACCCAGGGCATTCCGCGCCATCGTCATATATTCATCCTGACCTGTCAGAAGAGCGAACTGGGCGATCAGCACGGGATACGCGGCATGCTGCTCGACAATATGATCGAACATACGCGGCCACACCCTCCCTCCGGCTTGTGCATACCGGTCCAACAGGACACGGAGATTATGCTCGCCATAAATGGCGTAGTATAACACGAAGTCTTTGGCCGGACTTGCTACCTCGGATTCCGTCCAATCCAAGAGTCCGGTAACCTGCACGCGCTCATCAATCAAGATATGCGGGGGATGAAGATCCCCATGGATGAGGGCAGAATGCGTCGGCCAGTAGGAATCCTCCTCCAGCCATTTCTGCCATCTCTCCCACAGCGCATCGGAGACGCCCAGACGGTTTTTGATGTCTTCCATATTTTGCGCTGTCTCCACGCGAACCTCTTGGGGACTCTTCACCCGCAGGCCTGCCGCCCGCGCCGCATCATGATCGACGCCATGCAAGGCAACCAGCGTCTCAGCCAAGGAGCGGACAAATTCGTCACCCGGATTCTCATGATCCATATTCCATGCATAACCTTCCATGCTGACGGAAGCGGCAGGCTGCCCGCCAAGCAGCGGATAGGCGATGAGCTCCGGCGTGTAAATGCGCCAATCCGGCACATCTACCGGAAGATGGGACTGGATCAGCTTCAAGACCCGAGCTTCGTTGTCCGCCCTTTCCAGCACATCCGATCGTCTCGGTTTACGCAGAATCCACCGTGCTCCAGTCCCGGCTTCCTCAGCGAATCCAACAAGGAAATCCATGCCGGATTCATTCATTTCAATTCCCTCCGGATTCAATGTCACCCCGTGTTTTCCGGCAATCTCCAGCATCTCTTGGATAACTTGTGTATAATCATCATTTTGTTTTGCTATTGTCATAAGGAATCAATCCCCTTCCATATTTCATTGCATCATGGCAGTCATAACAACAAAAAAAGCACAGGCATCGAGCTGCCTGTGCTGGGTAACCGGAACGGGTCTTAGCTGTCCACCGTTCCTGGAATGTCTAATCTAAATACACATTCAAATACAACAGGAAGGTGAAAACACCGTTATCCCGTAAATGAAAAAACATGTATTCTATAGACATCTCATAAAAATGGGTTACGTAAAAAAGACGGACCCATCCCGATTACCCTGCATCTGTGCAGGTCTCTTTAGCGCTATTTCATTAGCCGCGAAAAGATCTCAATCGGGAATAATCCAACATACGTAACCCTCCGTTCGTCATAAGTTGTGTTTAACTTTACCAAAACCATTCATAGTTTGCAAGACCTGATTCGTAAAATTTTTCCACCTTCCAGAAAGAAGCTGCGATCCTTAATGATTCGGCACAAAATGACCAAGTCACCCCGAAAGTGCCTGCTTCTCGTCTTCCGGTCGCTCTATTTACGCTTCCTGCAAATGCTCTTTGCAAAAAGTCATGAGTTCTTCCTCTTCCTCCGGCTCCATGTCGAAGTCCAGGTACTGATCGGTTGTCCGCTCATAGAAGTCGTACTTTACAATGCGCGAACGCTCTTCATCATCCAGGTAAATCACTCTCAAATAGACGCCATGCTCCGAATAAAGCTCATCATCCTCCGGCACATCCAGATCACATACAAACTCAAAGCGTTTACCTGTCAGGATTCCAAACGGATCCTTTACCAATTCAACGCTGTATTCTTTGATTGTCAGCATATTCCCATCCTTTCTATCACTCTACTCATTATACACAACTGAGCATTCATTCTTGCATTCTTCTATTTATGAAAAAAGCCGTAGATAAAGGGCGGGGCCCTTCCCCATTTTCTACTCTATCAGCATATACCTCTTACGAGTGCTGCGTCATTCGCTTACGATATAGTTATGATTCCCATGTAAAAAGGAGATGAAGCGCGTGTCCCAAAAGGAACATCTGACCATCACGGTAGAGAAGGGCCAGCAACGCTTCTCCGTGACATCGCCTCTTGGAGGGGTTGGGCGGTTCGTCTTTGTGGTGAACGATCAGTTCACCAATGCCCCCAACACCACACAAATCGCCAGTGGTGCCGGAAAAAGCAGCGCCGCGGGCAACAACGCAGCCATCAAATCCCCGCACACGTATCAGCAACAGAGCGTTGGAGCTGGTGGAATCGCCAAAAATTTGGGATTAAAAGATCCCAAGGATCAGGACCATTTCTCCAAACATCATTCGAAACATCATTCGAAACATGGCAAGCATAGAAAACACCAAAAAGAAGTGGTATTCGTCATTAACAAGCAAGTCGTGAAGCTTCCGAAGGGAAGCAAAAATGCGTCGGCGACGCAAATTGCCAGCGGTGCCGGGAAATACAGCACAGGCGGCACCAACTCCGCCATTGAGAGCCGCGGCACCAGACAGCAGCACGCCGTCGGCGGCGGCAGCGGCAGCAAAGCGATTAACAAAGACATCCAGCATAAGGATCGGAAGTCCAAGCACCGCGACTGGAAGTCCAAGCATCACGAGTGGAAATCCAAGCATGACCACCGAAAAAAGAGCAAAACGTATTAAAAAGACAAAATGACCCTCGAAGGGTCATTTTTCTTTTGAGCCGGGCTGTAATTAAACTAAAATCGATCTGCCGTATGCCTATCGCTGTTTGTCATCATTGATCGTCCTCTTGACCCGTCCGTTCTTTCCCCTTCGCGGTAGCTGCGAACGATCTGGTCATGGACTTGATCAACTCCACTTTCCGGTAGCGCATGGCCGACCAATCCTCATCGACAGCGATTTGCCGAACGGGCTCATAGCCTTCGTCAGCAAGAATGCCCGTAATGCTCTCCCGGCTGCAATCGGAGTTCTTGTAGGTCTTGGATGATTTCTTGGGATAACACAGCCACAGCAGGCCGTTGTCAGTCACGGAGCTGGCTGCGATCTTCGCTAACCGCTGCAATTCCTCATTGCTTGTCCCGAAGGCTTGCACGAAATCGTAAGGTACTTGCTGAGGCTCCGTATGGACTTCCCCTTGCAGGGAGTTGATGACCTCATGATAGGCCTGTGGTGCGTTTAGCATCAGAACCGGCTGGCCGAGGTCATTGAATTGCAGCTTTTTGACGGTTGGATGTGTCTCCAGCATGTTTAAGTTTCATTCCTCTCGATTCGATTTTTATATAGTACATTTCAGACTTCTTATGAAGAAGAGCATACCCATATGAATGGGTACGCCCTTGCAGTTGGTCAATCCACACGGCGGATAAATCCTCTTGGGATTGCGCGTTATTCTTGTTACTGCGCTTTCTTAATCTGCTTGCTTCGCAGCTGCCCGCAGGCGGCATCGATATCGGTTCCATGCTCCAGACGAACGCTGCAGCTGATGCCCTGTTTTTTCAAGGTATCGTAAAAAGAGGTAATCGATTCTTTTGTGCTGCGCTGATACTGGCTGTGCTCATCCACCGGGTTGTACGGAATGAGGTTCACATTCGCCAGATTGCGTCGCTCGCCAACAAGCTCTGCCAGCTCGAGCGCATGCTCCCGCTGATCGTTCACATCCTTCAGCAGAATATACTCCAGCGTGATGCGGCGATTCGTTTTTTCCAGATAATAATCAATCGCTGCCATCAGCTTCTCGATCGGAATCGCTTTGTTAATCTTCATAATGCGGGTCCGAATCTCATCATTCGGCGCATGCAGGGAGATGGCGAGATTCACGCCCAGATCGCTGTCCGCGAACTCGACGATTTTGTTAGCCAGCCCGCTGGTCGATACCGTAATATGACGGGGACCGATGGCAAGCCCCTTATGATCCTTGATGACACGAATGAAATCCGACATGTTCTCATAGTTATCAAACGGCTCCCCGATCCCCATCACCACGAGATGGCTGACCCGCTCGCTTTTGCCTTTTTGATCCAAGTGAAGCTGAACCTGCATGACCTGCTCCACAATTTCTGCTGCGGACAAATCCCGGCTTTTCTTCAGCAAACCGCTGGCGCAGAAGCTGCAGCCGATGTTGCAGCCGACCTGGGTGGTCACGCAGACCGACAAACCGAATTTATGCCGCATCAGTACGGTCTCAATCAGGTTGCCGTCCACCAGCTTGAACAGGAACTTAACGGTTCCGTCCAGAGACTCCTGCTTGGTGTGCTCCTCCAAGGTCAGAATCGTATAATGCTCCGCGAGCAGCTGCAAGCATTCCGGATGCACATCCGTCATATCGGAAAAAGCGGTGACCCGCTTCCGATACAGCCATTCCCATACCTGTGTTGCCCGAAACTTTTTATGTCCACGCTCGCCAAGCCAAGCCGTCAACTGATCTAATGTTAATCCATAAATGGATGGTTTATTCATTGATTGTTCCTCTTTCTATTCATAGTCCACTCCTTATTGTCCCAAAATTCCGAAGCGAACACAAGGGGAGTTATAGGCAATTCACGCTTCTAGTACGTAAAACAGGATTGACATATCCAATAAATACCTTTATCTTATCATTGACTGACTTAATCAATCATAAATATAAATAACAGAAGGGAGACATCGGCTCGATCTTCAACGAAGTTCACCGCTTTTAGTCCTGCCCCTGTATTCCAAGTTTGAATTTCAGAAGGAGTTTTTGCGTTTATTATTGACTGACTAAATCAATCTATATCGGAGGTCTTCGAATGAAAACAAAAGGCAAAGCGCTCATTCTAGGTGGAGGCATAGCCGGACTATTCGCTGCAACCGTGTTATCCAAACATTATGAAGAGGTGATCATTACGGATCGTGATGAGTTTCCGGCAGGACCGGAAACTCGGGCAGGTACGCCGCAGGCCTATCATCCGCACCGTTTCCTTGAGCGCGGCAAGATGATCGTTGAACGTTGGTTCCCTGGCATAACCGAGGAATTACTTCAGCAAGGGGCTCATTCCCGAGGACTGAAATCCGTTAAAATGACCAACCGCTTCGGCACGCTGGAACTGCCCGATGAGCCCAATGCGGGATGCAGCCGATCCCTGCTGGAGTGGACACTGCGCAGCAGAGTGGCCAAACTGCCAAACGTTACTCTCTTACCGAAACGGACGGCGCAACAATTGCTGTTTGACCCCGACAAGAATGCCGTTACCGGCGTTGTGTTCCGGGACAGAAGCGTCAAGGAGCCGGCGCTCCTTCATATGAATGCGGATATCGTCGTGGATGCAAGCGGGCGTGGATCCAAGCTCGCTGATTGGCTGCAGAACCTCGGTTATGCGATACCGAAGGCAGAAAGGCTGCACATATCTCTCGGCTACAGCACGCGCCACTATAGAGTTCCGGAGGAAATTCAGACTGTGTGGAGTACCATCCTGAATGAAGGAGATCCCTCCCTTGGCATCGGTACGGCCGTATTCAATCCGATCGAGAACCAGATCGCGGAGGTGGTTCTATACCGCGCGGGAGGAGCTTCCTATCCGACAACCGACCATCAGCTGTACGACCAGGAAGCGCAAAATCTATTCGGTACCGCCATGGGAGATTTGCTTCAGCAGCTTGAACCGGTCTCGAGCCCGCGGGGCTACCGGATCGAGGAATGCGTGAGACAGCATTTTGAGCAGATGGAGGATTGGCCTTCAGGTCTGCTGGTGCTTGGCGATGCCTTCTGCAGCTTCGATCCGATATTCGGCCAGGGCATGACGGTGGCGGCCATCCAAGCAGATACGCTGGATCAATGCTTGCAATCGATGCAGAATGGAGTCCTGCTTGAGGAGGGATTCGAACGCTTCGCCCTTCTAAAGATTCAATCCGCCATGGAGCCTGCATGGTGGCTTAGCGCAGCTGCGGATCTCAGATGGCCGGGGGTGACATACGAAGGCCACCTGTCCGCCCAAGGGTTCTCTTTTGCCCAGAGCCTATTCGATATATGCCAAGAGCTGGCTTTTGGTCATCACGATATGGCCGTATTCGAACAGTACATGATGGTAACGGGTCTATTTGCCTCGCCGCAGGCTTTGTTTAATGCAGACTATATCACCTCGCTTGTGAATGCGGACCCATCGGGAAAAGGTAAAGCTTGGCTCCATCAAGTATTACAGGAGGCAAATTTGCCGCTGGAGGAATTATTGGGGCGGATCATCCCGGTCTTTAACAACGAATTTCTGCCCTTATCGATGGGATTGCCCGAATAAATCAAATGCGTTATTGTTGATATCAGCAAGAGAATACCATGATGAGGGATGGACGCAATGGCCCCGCTAAACGAAGAACAATTGCATCAAATACGCGACGAACGAAAAGAACAAATCATGCAAGCTGCCATCAAAGTATTTTCTAGAAGAGGTATTTTCGGAACCAAAATGAGCATGATCGCCAGCGAAGCCGGAGTCAGCCATGGCCTTCTCTATCATTACTTTAAATCCAAAGACGAGTTGTTCATCACGCTCGTTCAATGGTCGATGGAGGAGGCACGGCTGGCGCTCTCCGAAATCTATAACGTGCCCGGCACCCCTCTTGAGAAAATTACATTGCTAACCTCCATGATTCTCCAAGAGGATGATAATTCGCACTTTATGCTGATTCAGCAAGCACGTACCTCCGATGGCGTGCCCGAAGAGGCCAAGCGGATTATCGAGAACTATTCCATCCATGCCTTCGTTGACCAGCTGATGCCGCTGTTTCAAGCAGGGCAGGACGCCGGAGAGATCGCGGCTGGCGATCTGAGAGAGCTGGTGGCCTGTTATTTATCCGTGTTATCGGGATTAATGACACTGAAATCCCAAGGAGATCCGAGCTATACGCCGCCTAAGGCGGAGCTGCTGCTGCGCCTGCTTACGAACGGACAAGGGCAATAACGCAAACCAAACACACCTCCCATGAAACCAACCGGATCATTTCCGTACATTTCATAAGCGGTGTGTTTTTACATTTGCACCGGAAGGCCCGGCTGAATTCAAGATTCGATGCCGAGCTGCTTCCTGATTCGCTTCGTGTTAGATATAGAATTTATGAGTTATCAGTGGAACTGATAAAACTCTATATCGCAAGAAAACCTACCTATGCATCGCGGTCGCTCATCCTTGAAGTGGCCTCGATAGAATTTTTCTTATCAAAAGCGGACTTTTTGAACAACCTCTATTGTCGTATATCAGAGGGGCGCCCCGGGTTCATGCTTCTCCTGCTCTCGTATCTGCGAACCGTCGCTCAGCGTAATCCAAGTGTCGAACTGCCGCTGTCCTTCATGCAGGCGAATCACCCTCGCACCACGGAGCATGCCTTCCCGGCCATATGTGCCATAACCGGTAGCTCTCCCGTAACAGAGACGAATGCCGTGCAATTCACCCCAGTAATCATTGATATGATCATGACCAGCGAACGTCCCCATCACATCGCCCCGCTCCAGCATGGCCGCGAATAGTCCGGTGTTCACTTCGGGACAGCACACCCTCTCGAACTTGCTCCCGTAGCACGTTTTCCGTTCCCAGACTTCATGATACTCCGGCAGAGGGATATGAAAAAAAGCCAATGCGGGCAGCGGATTCCCTTCAGACTTGGTGCTGTAAGCCAAGGACGCCATTTCATACCAGCGGATCTGATCGCGCCGAATCCAATCATACCCCTGAACAGCAGGATGTTCGGACTCTCTCCCTGAATCGAAGAAATACAGAACAGCCGCCGTGTCTTTCCCATGACTGTCGTATAAAGGAATCGTATAATTACCAACCCCGTGAATTTCCGGCGAGCCGTGCTCTGCACAGTTGTAGGTGTGCTGCAGGGCTGCATTCATAAGTTCTTCCCGCGTGACATCCCCTTCTGTATCATGATTCCCGAATACGAAGGCCCAGCGTATTCCGCGTGATTCCACCGTCTTAACAACATCCTTGAAAGCCTGCACTGGATCCTGGCACCTTTTCCAGCCGGGATCCGCTTCCCCGGAATAAATAAGATCGCCCGTAAATACCACCAGATCAGGCTGCTCCAGGTCCAGTACCGTTTCCATACAGCGCCGGCTCATCTGGTCCTCCGGTTCCCCATTCTTCCAATGAATATCTGTGAACTGCACAATCTTGAAGGTATGATCGTCTCCGAATCGAAGAGTTGGCTTCAACATAACCGTCTCCTTTACATGGACATGTGGTTTTTTAATGAACTGTTGTGGTTTTATGTGTATATTAGAGGAGGAAACGCCGAAAAGTCAATGATTTTTCGTTGACAATATCGTTTTTTCAGCCTAATATAAGATCGAATCCACATCTTCGGTCAACATCAGTCATATACAATATTGAGGTGAATGAATTTATGTCTGTAACCTATGAGGAACGCAGGGGGAAGATCTTAAATCAATTGGAGCTTGAAGGCAAGGTGAAAGTCCACGCCCTTGCGGAGCAGCTGGAGGTATCCGCGGAAACGATCCGGAGGGATTTGGATCGGTTAGAGAAAGAAGGCAGGCTGCGCAAAGTTTACGGCGGCGCCGTTAAATCGCGTTCCGGGCATATCGAGCCGTCCTTTACCAGCCGTTCCCAGACCTGCGCAGAGGAAAAGGCCGCGATCGGTAAACTCGCCGCTTCCCTAGTCAAGGAAGGGGAGACCATTCTGCTGGATAACGGAACCACTACAATTGAAGTTATGCGTTATCTGAAGGACCGGTCTGATGTCACGGTCATCACCCATTCGCTGCCTATCCTGAATCTGGCAATGGAGATTTTTCAGGGGAAGATTATTTATATCGGCGGGGATATGGACCGGACCAAACAAGCCGCAACAGGTCCTCTGACCGAATTGCTGCTGGAACAGTTCAAGGTTAATAAAGCGTTTATCTCGGTCGGCGGTATTTCATTAACCGATGGCATTACCGACTATGATCTGGATGAGGCCTACATATCGCGAAAAATGCTGGAGCGTTCGGAGGAAGGCATCGTTCTTGCCGATCATACCAAGCTCGGGGTAACTACGTTCTCGAAGCTCGCCAAACTGGAGGACATCTCCATGGTTATCACAGATCCGGGCTGTTCACAGGAATGGGTGGATAATCTGTCCGCCCGCAGCATTGAAGTACTTATCGGACATTTCTGATGGAGCTGCTATCACTGCTGCTGGTGCTGTCTTCCGGTCTGACCCATGCCCTGTGGAATCTATTCACGAAGCGAAGCATTCATAAATCGGTGTTTCTGTGGTGCATCCATTCTGTCACCTTAATCCTCCTGATGCCTAATTTTCTCATGGAGATGTCAGGGCTGAAGCTGGAACCGCATATTTACGGACTTATGCTTCTGTCCATGACCATCCAGGGCTTCTATATCACGCTGCTCTCCAAAGCCTATACTCATGGCGATATGTCCCAGGTATACCCGTTTATGCGAGGGCTTGGCGCCATGCTGACTTCGCTGTGCAGCCTCGTGTTGTTCCATGAGCATCTAAGTGCAGCGGGTTATATGGGCCTGAGCATCATTATCTTTTCGTTGTTTGCTTTATCGGGTTTGAGATTCAGAGGCCCTTCCAGCCTGAACCCCAAAGCCTTAATCTATTCCTGCCTGGTCGGGCTTTGCATTTCCGGATATACGCTGACCGACAAGGCCGTTCTGGATGCGGGGGTCTCCCCTATCGCGCTAATCCAATTATCCAATATCAGTTATTTCTTCGCTCTGATCGTTCCCGTGATGCTGTCCAGACAGCTGAAACAGGAATGGTCGGTGAACTGGCGCACGATTCTGCTGGGCTCCATCCTGGCACCGGGCTCTTACTTGCTGTTCCTGTTCGCCATGCGGCTCACCCCGCTTGCCCACATCGCGCCGGTCCGTGAAATCAGCACGGTATTCGGCACCATACTCGGCATTATCGTTCTGCGTGAGCAGCAAGGCTGGCGGCGTATCATTATGTCCGTGCTCATCACGCTAGGTATCATGACCATAGCCTTATGGGGGTAGAAATCGCCATCCCATGTAAGCAATCCTGTACACATTTTGCATAATCGTCTTATTCAGCTTCAATACATAAAGATCAAATGGTTCTTACCGAGGAGGATGTATCGATGGCTAAACGTGTCGTTATTCTTGGAATTGATGGAGCAGGCAGGTTTGTTCAAGAAGCGGACGCACCGCATCTTCACGCCCTGCTGCAAGCAGGAGCATACTCTTACGATGCTCAGACGGTGTTTCCCAGCATCAGCGCTGAATGTTGGGGCTCGTTGTTATATGGCGTAAACCCGGGCCAACACGGTCTTGATAATGACCGGGCGATTCACCAGCATATTCCGGAGAGCTTCCCCTATGCGTCGCTATTCAAGCTGGCCCGCCAGCAATGGCCGGACGCTCCCCTGTCTGCATTCAGCTGCTGGGAACCGATCAACACAGGAATCATTGAGAATACGATCAACGTTCATATGGAATCTAAACCGGACCCCGAGCTAACGGAAGCCATTGTCGATTATATTCATCAGCAGCCCGACTTCAAACTGATGTTCATTCAGTTGGATCACCCCGACGGTGCGGGCCACAAGTACGGATTCGGTACCGATAAACAGCTGGAGCAGATTGCCGTTACGGATAAGTACGCAGGTATGATTGTCAAGGCACTGGATGATCAGCAGCTGCTGGAAGACACCTGGATCATTACGGTCACGGACCATGGCGGCGGAGCCGCTCATCCTAATGACCACGGCAGCGACCACCCGATGGACATGACCATCACCTGGGGGATTACGGGGCCGGGCGTAAAACCCGGCCTTCTCGATGCACCGATCAGCATCATGGACACGGCGGCCGTCATCGGTCATGTGCTGGGGCTGGGCGCACCGGATTGCTGGGAAGGAAAGATACCTGAAGGAATATTCTAATCCGGAAATCCGAGTTATCGCAAAAGCCCGTTCCAATTGATGAATCACTTTCACTTACCTATCCAATATACTTTCTGAGAGCTTAAAAAAAAGCCGGCGATTACACGCCGGCTTCTGTCGTTAAGACGATCTCTTCCGTTGTCTTTAGATCCGCAAACCATCTCAGGGTAGCGTTCACATGATCTATGATCTGCTGCGCGGTTAACACTGAATTGTTCCAGGTGCTGTGGGCATCCGTCACCAGCGTGACATCATAGCCCAAACTGGATGCTCTCCTGCACGTGGTATCTACACATAACTCACTCTGCATACCCGCCAGAATGACATGTTCGATGCCCTTTCGTTTCAGTTCTTCCTCAAGCGTTGTATTAAAGAATGAATCCGGTCTGGTCTTCTGAATGATGGTATCCGACATCGCAGGCGCAATCTCGCGGTTAATCTTCCACGCCTCCGACCCTGCCTTCAAGCCTTCGTCATTATGTTGTATGTAAAAGACTGGAATGCCGCCGCTTCTGGCTTTTGCGATCAGCTGCTTGAGATTGTGGAGCAATCGATCCCCTTCAAACACCGGATCATTCTCTTGAAACATCTCATTCTGCACATCAATGACCAATAGCGCACTCTTCTTCAACTACAACACCCTCCTGTACGATCAATTTACTCATCGACTTTATTATAGAACGAACGTTCCTGTTATGTATATGAAAATTTAGATCTCTCACCAAAAAATGGACCCGCTCCACGCCAAAAAAGGAATCCCTCTCTTAGGACTCCTCTTCGTCTCCTTCAGCTACTTTTCCTCGACGATATCCTCCGGGGTTGCCGACTTTTTCTTTACATTATACTGATGAAGCTTCCTCATCGTCTTGTAAAGCTGCTGCAACTCCTGTTCATCCAAAATGTCGAACATAGAGGTTTGGAAATCCGACAGCAGCGGGATAATTTCTTCCAGCAAGGCCTGTCCCTTATCGGTTAGCGAGATATACTTTACCTTCCAATCCTGCTTGCGGACAATCAGGCCCAGCTTCTCCAGTCGTTTCACCATATGGGAGACACCGCCGCCGCTAATGGAAAGATATTCGGCCAGCTCCTGCTGTGACAAAGGTTGGTGCGCGAAGACCTGGATCAAGACGTCGAATTGGGCAACCGTGATGCAGAACGGCTGTAAGAACTCATTCGAGAGGTGATTACCGATCTGTTGAAAACGGGTGATCCGAATCCAGGACAGCATGGCTAATCGGTTCTCCTGATGAAACCCCAATTGTTTCATTGACTCCCTTCACCTCCCCTACCATAATCACAGTCAATTTATCACTCAAGTGATGAACTGTCAAATCAACATCCGCAGGAATATTTGTTATACCAATAGATGGCTATATCCTTTTATTATATATATCATTTTTAATCACTTTAATCTATTGGTGCCAGGAGTGTCTAATCTTGAAATATAACCGTGGAGACGATACTATGAGCATAGAATCTTTGAACTAGATACACCACGAGCAGTGTATTCCCTTTTGTATATTCAAACATAACAACTGTAACTTTTTATCAAAAGTAGCATTAGACTTTGACATAAACGCCACAAAATGATATATCAAATTCAGAGAGGAAATCCGCTATGGAACAAATTCCACTATATCAACATATCGTAAATGCTCTAACGGCCAAGATTGAATCCGGGGAACTCCAAGCCGGAGATCAGCTTCCGACCGAAGCTGAGATTTCGAAAGAGTACAACGTCAGCCGAATTACCTCGAAGAGGGCGCTGACCGAGCTGGAGAATGCCAAGCTGATCTACCGGATCCAAGGCAAGGGAAGCTTCGTGAGCACAGACAAGGCACCTCACAGGCCCCTGGGCAAGACCAGTAAGGAGATCCTGCTGATTCTGCCGTTCGCCCATAACCCGGGACTTGGAGATTATGAAAAAGGCATCAACCAATTTCTCGCAACAACCGACTATACCTTGAATATTCAGTCCAATACGATTGTCGGACAGCGGAAGCTGCTGGAGTCCGCGCTTCACAGCACCAATTCGGGGCTGATTCTCTACCCGATCAGCAGCATCTCCGATCTTGGCATTCTGTACCAGTATCACCTGGCAAAGTACCCGCTGGTGACGATGGATAAATGCATTGAAGGCATTCCATTCCAGTCGGTTGTCTCCGACAACTTCGGCGGCGGATACCAGGCCTCCAAACATCTGATCGAGAATAATCATAAGAAAATCGCCTTTATCTCCTCTTTGAAGGTAGAGAACTCTTCCTCGATCCGAGAGCGGTATTTCGGTTATTTGAAGGCTCTATATGATTACAGCCTGATCGATTACAGCGTCAATGACTTGACCGACCGGTACTTAACCCATGACAACGACAACGGCAGAGAATACTATATTCAGTTTATTCAATCCGTTGTGACACAGGGAATTACGGGTATTGTTGCCGAGAATGACCTGATTGCGATCGAGATCATTCAGATTGCCAAAGAACTGGGCCTGTCGGTACCGGATGATTTCTCTATAGTAGGCTTTGACAACATTCATCTCGCGGGCTTCGTTGAACCCAAGCTGACCACCATATCCCAGGACTTCGAACAGATGGGATATCAGGCTGCGCGAAGCCTCATCACCCTGATCGAGAATCCCCTGGATCATCCTCATGAGAATACCGTGGTTCCCGTTCGTCTCATTGAACGTCAGACCGTGAAGAAGCTGTAACACCTATTTTTATGAACCAAAGGAGACTCTAACATGCTGAACTATATCGATACAAGGCAAGGAACCAACAACCAATACACCTATTCCAACGGGAATGCGCTCCCTTATACGGGTGTACCTTTCGGTATGAACCACTTTGTTGTCCAGACCAAAAACGAAGGAAGCTGGTTCTTCAACCCCAATGACCGCGTCTTCCAAGGCATTCGCCTGACACACCAGCCAAGTCCATGGATGGGAGACTTCGCCCACTTCCTGATGACTCCGATTGCGGACGACAAAATCAGAGGGTCCGTCTTCACCTGTCAAAGCTCCTACCGTCCCGAGGAAGCGATATTCAAGCCCCACTATCTCAAAGTGAAGCAGCAGCGTTATAACATCACCACAGAGCTGGCTCCCAGCACCTATGGTGCGGCACTGCGCATCAAATACAATTCCGGGCAGCAGGCAGGCTTCGTGCTGAACGTTCATAACAAAAGCGAGTTCCGCTTGGATGCAGCCCAGCGCAGACTAACCGGCTTTGTCAGCAACTTCGCAGATTGTCACGATAAAGAATTCCGTATGTACGTGGCCATGAGCTTCAGCAAGGACATGGATCTCTCCACGACAGGTTATTACGACGCCGAAGGCCAGTTCTTCCCTGAGGTTGCCTTTGGCAATGTGGACCAGCATGTCGTCATTCGCTTCAATGACTGCGAAAGGGGCACGCTGGATGTTAAGCTGGCGACCTCCTTCATCAGCCTGGAGCAAGCGGAGCTTAACCTTGCACGCGAACGGAACACATCCCTGGATGAGCAGAAGGAATTGGCGGCACAAGCCTGGAATCATTACCTGAACAAAATCCGGGTCACTCACTCGAACGAAGAATATATGCGCACCTTCTATACTTGCCTTTACCGTATGTTCCTGTTCCCGCAGAAGTTCTATGAGCTTGATGCCAACATGGAGCCGGTTCATTACGATACAACCGCCCGATCCGTCAAAAAAGGCGTTCTCTATACCAATAACGGCTTCTGGGATACTTACAAAACCGTATATCCGCTCTATTCCATCATCGCGCCGAAGGAGTATGAGGTAATGCTGGAAGGCTTCCTGAATTCCTACCGCGAGACCGGCTTCCTGCCGAAATGGCTGTCCCCGGATGAGCGCGGACTGATGCCGGGCACGCTTATTGACGCCGTCATTGCGGATGCAGCGGCTAAGGGATTGGCCCAGCATCTGCTGCCGGAACTACTGGAGGCCATGCTGACCGCAGCCACTACGCAGAGCGGGCAGAATTGCTATGGACGTCAAGGAACGCTGGACTACATCAAGTACGGTTACGTTCCGAGCAGCTATCACGAGAGCGTGAACCACACGCTGGATTACGCATACAGCGACTACTGCATCAGCCGCGTGGCCGACGTATTGGGCCGGTCGGATGTAGCCGAACAGTACAGACAAAGCGCGCTCAACTACAAGAATATTTTCGATGCGGAAACCGGGTTCATGCGAGCAAAAGATCAGAACGGCCAGTTCCGTCCGGATTTCAATGATACGAGCTGGGGTCTCGATTATGCCGAAGGAAGCGCCTGGCAGACCAGCTTTGCGGTATTCCAGGATTTCCAGGGCTTGATCGAAGCGCACGGTTCGAAGGAACGCTTTTTCGACAAAATCACCCAACTGTGCAATAAAGCACCGGACTTCGACGTGCGGGGCTATGGCTTTGAAATTCATGAGATGAGTGAGATGGCTGCCATTGATTATGGCCAGCTGGCGATTTCCAACCAGCCGAGCTTCCATATTCCTTATCTGTTCAACTATGTAGGGCAGCCCGCATCGTCCCAGGTTGTCCTCAAACAGCTGATGTCGAACCTGTTCAACAGCGGCTTTGACGGCTTCCCGGGCGACGAGGATAACGGCAGCATGTCCGGATGGTATGTGTTCAGTTCCATGGGCTTCTATCCGGTATGTCCGGGCAGCAATGAATATGTTCTCGGCATCCCGCTATTCGACAGCGTGAGCATTGAGCTGCCAAGCGGCAAACAGATGTTGATTCATACCGACAACAACAATCCACAGTCCAATTTCGTGGCAAACGTTCAATTGGAAGGACAGGATTACACCAAACTGTACATTACGCATGAGGATATTCTGGCAGGCAAGTCCCTTGAATTCCGCCTTGGACTGGCTCCAAGCTACCGTCATTACAGTGCGGAGGAACTGCCGTTCTCGATATCGAAAAAGTAAGAACTACAGCTTAACTTGCATAATAAGAACAAGGGGCATCCCATCAGGTCAACGGCCTGGGGATGCTCTTTTTTGTGCATCCATCTGTTTAGTCATTCTTTCATAATCGGGGGAGTCGGTCCCGTGGGTCCCCTTCTCTAATAATGAAAAAACAGGAATTTTCAAGATCACCTCGGGTAACAATACACATGATTCACATTATGATCCTATTGCTAAGAAATTGCGGGGTGATTTTCCGTTGTGGTCCGTCATTGTATCTCATATTCCGAAGTGGACGCTATGGGTTCAAGCCTTTCTACTCGTGCTGTTACCCATCCTCTTTCTGGTGTTGACCCATTGGTTTCGGAAATCTATTAATTCGAGTTACTCCCTCAAGCCGAGCGAGCCTTCTCCCCCCAAGAGGGAGGATAGTGTCTCGCCGCAAGTTCTTATTACAGGACTTTACGATACGGATTTAATGTCCGTCCGTAAAGCCATCGGTAACAATGCAGACGTGGAAATCAGGGAATTTACGATCCGGGGCACGGGAACGCGTGCAGCTATCGTTTTTGTTGACGGATTGATGGACAACGATCTTATGGACACCCATCTCATAAGACCCCTCATGTTGGGGGGAATTCCGGAAGCGGAGCAGGATAACTTCAATCATTCAAGTGACTCGATTAAAGCCTATATCAGCAGCCAGATGCTTCCTGTAAGTGAGATAAAGCATATCAGTGGACTATTGGAACTTGTACAAGCTGTTCTTGCGGGCACAACCGGTTTGTTGGTAGATGGAATGCAAGGAGCCTTTCTGGTTGGTTCAGCCAAGGGGAAGAGTCGAAGTCTGGAGGAGCCTCTATCCGAAGCCCTTCTTCGTGGTCCCCGTATCGGGTTTACCGAAAGACTGTCAGACAATACAGGCATGCTTAGGCTTCACGGAAAGAACGAAAGTCTTCAGCTCACCCGTTTCGAGGTAGGAAACCGGGTAAAAAAGGATCTGGTCATCGCCTATATGAAAGATATCGCCGACCCGAAGCTGATCGATGAGGTCGTGACGCGAATTCAGAAGATCGAAATTGATGATCCTCTGGAGTCGGGATACATCGAGCAACTGATTGAGGAAAATGTCATGAGTCCTTTTCAGCAAGTGCAGAACACGGAAAGACCTGACAGGGTAATCGGGGCTTTACTGGAAGGGCGGGTAGCTATCCTTCTCGACGGAACGCCGTTTGCCTTAATTGTGCCGGTCACGTTCAGTATGCTGCTGCAATCACCGGAGGACTATTACGAGAGATGGATCTCGGGGTCCTTTGTCCGCTTGCTGCGCTTTCTATCGGCGCTGTTGGCACTTCTTGCTCCGGCACTGTACATTTCGTTTATTTCGTTTCATCCCGGTCTAATTCCGACCAAGCTAGCGTTAACAATTATTGAAACTAGGCAAGGTGTGCCTTTTCCTTCACTTATCGAAGCGCTTATCATGGAGATTGCCATTGAAATATTACGGGAGGCCGGTATCAGATTGCCCAAACCAATCGGACCTGCCATGGGTATCGTAGGTGGTCTGATTATTGGCGATGCTGCTGTAAATGCCGGAATTGTCAGTCCGTTTCTCGTGATTGTCGTGGCCGTAACCGCGATCTCCTCCTTCACCATCCCGGTCTACAGTGCCGGCATTACACTGCGCGTTCTCCGATTTACCGCGATGTTCTTTGCGGCAGTGCTTGGACTGTTTGGAGTCGTTATGTTCTTCCTTCTTCTCTGCAGTCACTTGGTCAGATTGAAGAGCTTTGGCGTGCCTTACGCAAGCCCCATGGTGCCTTACGGCATCAGTGACTTGAAGGACTTCTTCATTCGGTTCCCGCTGAAAGTGATGAAGAAACGACCCCAAATGTTAAAGCCGAACGACCCTGACCGCAGAAATTAATCATCCTAAGCACGAAATGAGGCTAAGACCATGAGCAGCATTACTAACAGCACCCATGATCAGATCACCACATCTCAAGCGGCCGTCATGATCATTAACTACATGCTGGGTGCCGGTATCCTGACGCTACCAAGAACGACGGTCGAGGCTGTCAAAACGCCGGACGTGTGGATCTCAATCCTCATCTCCGGTTTGATCATCCTATTGGCAGGGTGGATCGTCGTGGCGTTATGCCGAAGATTTCAGGGAAAAACGTGGTTTCAGTTTGTGCCTGAGATCACCGGGAAATGGCTGGCTTTTGTTTTAGGTCTGGTGTTTATTGGTTATTTCATCACCATTGCCGCTTTTGAGATCCGGATTATGGCGGAGGTAACGGGGTTATACCTGCTGGAAGGCACACCCGTTTGGGCCATCGTGATGACCTTTATGTGGATCGGTCTGTATTTGACCACCGGGGGGATCAACAGCATCGCCAGAATCTGTGAGATCATTCTGCCGATTACGCTGGTTTTTTTCCTCATAGCGATCCTATTGAGCAGCACTATTTTTGACATCAAAAATTTAAGGCCGGTACTCGGCTCAGGGTTTATGCCCGTGATTCGGGGGTTAAAGCCATCTTTGCTATCTTTTACGGGTTACGAGATCATGTTCGTTGCCATGGCGTTTATGAAATCTCCCAAAAAAGGTGCAAAAGCCATGCTCGTTGGCATTACGGTTCCCCTGGCCATCTATTTAATCACCGTCATTATGGTGATTGGCGGGCTGTCCATAAACGGAGTTGAGACAAGAACATGGCCGACACTGGACTTAATGCGGAGTTTTGAAATCCAGGGACTGATATTCGAGCGCTTTGAGTCCTTGCTGCTTGTCATCTGGATCATGCAAATATTCTCGACCTTTGCGGTAACGCATTACGCAGCCTCGCTAGGATGGTCTCAGCTGCTGAAGACGAATATACGACCTTTTTTCTTTATTCTGCTTCCTGTCATCTTCCTCATCTCGATGATTCCGAAGGACGTTTCGGAAACATTCAAGATGGGAGATACCGTAGGCAACATGTCGATCTATTTATTCGGCGGACTGCCGCTCATACTATTACTGATCAGCATCGCCCGCAAGAAAGGTGTGAAGCCGAAATGAACAGATATGCACGATATGTGACGGCAGTAACGGCCAGCGTCCTGCTGCTGCTGACAACCGGCTGCTGGAGCAGCAACGAGATCGAGGATGTCAGCGTCTATGTAGGTTTGGGACTCGATGCAGCGAACGAATCCAAATTCGAACGGGATATCAACAAACAAGGGGCATCCTACCCCAAAAGGAAAGTGCTGACGGCAACGGTTCAGATTGTACCCCCGATTACGGGTAAGAACGAGAAGCAAGGCGGCTCCGGCTCGTCCTCGCCAAGCAAGGCCTATCTGAATGAACAATTAACGGGAGATTCCCTCATTCAGATCTTCCGCCAATTTTCACTGCGAAGAGACCGTCCGCTTATCGGCCATCATCTCAAGGTCATCGTGGTTTCGAGCGAATTAGCCAGAAAGTACAGCCTGGAACAAGTATTTGACTTTATTCTCCGCGATAACGATATACGCCCTAGCTGCCTAGTAGTAGTAAGCCACCGAAGCGCGTTTGAAGCTTTAAGCTCCACTGAACCCGGGGAAATCCCTGCCTTCTATTTAACGGGACTCGTGGATAACCGGTATCGCTCCAACAAGATCCTCCCCCCCGTGTCACTGATCAAACTCGACAGCAACATGCAATCAGGGGCGAGCTTTCTATTACAGAATGTCGTGACGGCCCAAAACGAGCATAAATTTTCGGGGGCGGCCATTTTTAAAGGGAAGACCAAAAAATGGATCGGGGAACTAAGCCAATATGATCTTGAAGGCTTATCCTGGATAAAGGAGGACGTGATGGGTGGGGCGCTGAAGACGTACGCGCATAAGACGGGGCATACCGTAACCTATGAGCCCAAGAATTCCCATAGCACCATCATTCCTAAGGTTCGGGGAGATGAAATTTCATTTCATATCAAGATCCATTCAGAAGGCAGATTAATCGAGGATTGGAGCTTTCCGGAAATCCCCTCATCCGGGCAATACATCAAAGAAATGGAGCGGCAGTTTGAAGATGAGGCCCGTAAACAGATCGAACAAGTCCTGAATAAAATGCAGCATGTCTATCATGTTGACGTAGGGGGCTTTGGAGAGGAGCTCCGGATCAAACATCCACAATTATGGAAGAAACTAAAATCGGACTGGGATGAAACCTTTAGCCATGTCCCGATTACGTATGAGGTCAGCATGAACATCACGGATTTCGGTTCCTCAACAGATTAAACGAGCGCTGACAACATAGTCAGCGCTCTTATTTTTGCTTAATTTACACCAGAAACATCGCAACAACCGTGGTAACGGCAAGGCCCAACAGCACCGGCTTCAGATTCCGCCTTGCCAGCTCGAACGGGCTGACCCCGCATATGGCTGCAGCAGGGATCAATGCCCATGGGATGAGCGTGCCGCCGCCTACCCAGATGGCGGCAACCTGGCCAAGCGCCGTCAGGGTAGCCGCCCCTGAACCGATGGCCGTTGCAAACAACTGCGCGATCGAGCCGGCAAGCGATATACCCGAGAAGCCCGAACCGTCAAGACCCGTTATAGCGCCGGTGATCGTCAATGTCACCGCACCCACCGCCCCGTTAAGCGGCACCGCATTCGCAAGGGCAACCCCCAGGTCGTTCACGATCCCATGGGATGCTTCCGGAAGCACGCTGCCGAACAAATCGGTGAACGCTGCATCCCCCAGATAGAAGAAAGCCGCAATGGGAATGACGGGACCGAATACCTTAAAACCAAACATAAGGCCCTCGATCAAGTACGAGGTGACCTTCTCCAATCCGCGGTTGCGATGAGCGACCAGCGTAATGATGCTGAGGATCAGGACGGCTGTTCCGCCTACCAGGGCCGTGGCGTCACCGCCTTGCAGCTTCAGGATGAACATAGCCGCCACGTCTGCCGCAAACAGGAGCAGGATCGCGATGGCCAGCCATTTTTTCATGCCGGGAGAAATGGGGGCCGCGGTATCATCCTCATCGGTACGCGTGGTCAACGCGTCTCCCGTTCTTTTGATGGTGACCAATCCATCTCTCCAGCTGCCGTTTTGCTGATCTCTTTTCATCATCCAAAATGCCGCCACGGTTGTCACCAGTCCCATCACGATCACGAGCGGCACACTTGCGGCCATGACGCTGGATACAGGCAATCCGGCGGCATCGGCAGTCAATTTAGGCGCACCCTGGATAATATAATCGCCCGATAGCGCGATGCCGTGCCCGAACAGATTCATCGCCACGGCCGCTCCCAGGGCAGGCAACCCCACCCGGATGGCAACAGGGAGCAGGACCGCCCCGATCAACGCCACCGCCGGTGACGGCCAGAAGAAAAAGGATGTAGCCATCATGATGATGCCGATGCCCCAGTATGCCATCGCGGGAGTACGGAGAAAACGAGTTAACGGGGCTACCATCGTCTCGTTGATCCCCGTCTTGATCAAGACCCGGCTCATCGCCACGATAATGGAAATGATCATGATTGTGCCCATCAGCTCTTTGGTCGCGTAGATGAATGAATGAAAGACACCGGAGACCGAGCCGCTCAGCGTTTCCGTTGCCAGAAGGCCAAGCGCGAATATTCCGGTAATGCAAATCAGCGTCGTATCGCGCCGCCGGATCAACAGCGTCATGATCAAGACGATAAACGCCAGGTACACCCAGTGAATCGCAGTTAAATGAATTCCCATATGAAGCCACGCCCTTTCCCAGGCAGCAGGTTTTATGTGACTACATCTTATGCATGGGCCTGGGCAAAGGTTAATTCAGATCGACCAAGTGGTTGCCTCCTATTCGGAATCTGGGACCACTGGATTTCCAACGTCATCTCCAATTCGGTATAGTAAGTACATGATGTAGTTTAGGAGTTAAAAGGAGCTGGAACCGTGTATACCATCCTGATTGTGGAAGACGATGAACGAATCGCGGATAAATTAAGATCGGCTATTTCCAAATATGATTTCAACGTACGGATTACCGAAGACTTCAGCCGTGTGATGGACATTTTTACGGATACGAAGCCGGACCTGGTTCTGCTGGACGTCAATCTGCCGAAATTCGACGGGTATTATTGGTGTAGGCAAATCCGTACCCAATCGCACTGCCCGATCATCTTCATCTCGGCACGCGACAGCGGCATGGATCAGATCATGGCGCTGGAAAACGGGGCGGATGATTATATTACAAAGCCGTTTGACATGGAGCTTGTTCTGGCCAAAATCCGCAGCCACCTGCGCCGTGCAGTCGGTGCCTATGCCTCCGGTCAGGAGGATGAGCAAACCGTCGAAAGCGCCGGTCTCATCATCTATCCAGAGCGATTCGTTGTAACTTATGGAGACGAGTCAGCCGAGCTTACCCAGAAGGAAGCAGCCCTGCTGACGATGCTAATGGAAAAAGACGGCCGTGTGGTCAGCCGCGAGCGGCTGCTGGACCTGATGTGGGAAGATCAGCACTTCATTGATGACAATACGTTAAATGTTTATATTACAAGGGTTCGCCGCAAGCTTCGTGAGCTTGGCGCCGGAGATCTTATCGAAACCGTCCGGGGAGCAGGCTACCGGTTCATGACAGGCAGGGAGCCCTTATGAAACTTTTCTTGCGGGAGCATCTCCCGCTCATGCTGTTTTTTACCGTTCAAATGCTGCTTGTCCCCCTGCTGTACTGGCTTACCGGTGAAGGCAGACCCTTTACTGTCGTGCTATACGGGGTGCTGTTAAGCAGTGTCGTGCTGCTTCTCTATCTTGCATACCGGTATCTTTCCCATCGCACGATGTATCAAGAGCTTTCTTCCGAGGAGCTCTCGAAGAAGGAATTCTCTAACCCTCCCCTGGGTGAAGCGCCGCTGCCGGAAGCGATCCACGAGCGGATCGGCCATTATGAGCGCTTATACCGCGAGCAGCTGCATCGGCATCAAAGCGGAACCGACCAGCACCTGGCCTTCGTCAACCGCTGGGTCCATCAGATGAAGACCCCGCTGTCGGTGATTCAGCTAACACTCGATGAAGTCGAAGAGGCACCCGCCGAACATATACGGGAAGAGCTTGATCGCATTCGCAAAGGCCTCGAAATGGTGCTGTATACCGCACGCCTGGACCGGTTCGAGCAGGATTTCAAGGTAGAAGCCGTCGGACTCCGTGCCGCGGTAAGCGAATCCGTCGTGGAGAACCGCAAGCTGTTCATTCGTAAAGGCATTACGCCGGTGTTCCAAATCGATGATCAAATCACCGTCTATACGGATGCCAAATGGTTCCGGTTCATGCTGGGCCAGATTCTGACGAATGCCGTGAACTACTCGGGCAGCCCCGGCAAGAAGATTCAATTAACCGCAGAAGCAGCGGGGAAGAACATCAAACTTCATATACGTGATGAGGGTATCGGCATTGCGCCGGAGGACATCAACCGGGTGTTCCATCCTTACTTCACCGGAGAGCGTGGTCGGCAATATCATGAATCCACCGGCATGGGCCTGTATCTTGTTCGTGAAATTGCCCATAAGCTTGATCACTCCGCTCAACTGGAATCCACGCTTGGTGAGGGAACCACCGTCACCTTGACGCTGCGGAAAGCAGTACATCAAGACACATCTCCAACTTAGGTGTGTCTTCATTTCATTTCGCGATATCCCCAGCATACGAACAGAATATGCGAACATAACCTTATGGCAGATGTAAGCTCCGGTTCACCTAAATCCATAGCACGGTCAAGTCAGTATACGATAAAGTTAGGTTACACTAAGATGTTGTTCAAAAAGTCGTCTTTTGATCACGAAGGGAGTCAAGAAGTAACTCGGCATCGAATCTTGAATTCAGCCGGGCCTAAGCAGATGCTTCCGAAGTATGTTTCCTGCGGAAACATTTCAGGTGCTCACGTACCCAAAACAAGCAGATGCTTCCGATGTCGTTTTCTGCGAAAACGTGTAGCTCCGCTCCTCACTCCCTAGCTTCATCCAACCTAAAGTGTTTTGAAAAAACGCACTTCGGAAGCATACGCTTCGGTGCTGAAAATCCGACTTTTTGAACTCGCACACTAAAGAGGTATACAGAAAGGGGCTTCCGGGTTTATGGATATTCTTGAAGTAAAAGCATTAAACAAAGTATATGCGGGCAAAGTGGCGACACAAGCTCTTACCGATATTCATCTCACCATTCAAGAGGGAGAATTCGTCGGCATCATGGGCCCTTCCGGCAGCGGTAAAACCACCCTGCTGAACATGGTATCCACCATCGATCGTCCAAGCTCGGGCGAGGTCAAGATCGGGGGCAAAAATCCTTATACCATGAAAAAAAGCGAGCTTGCCCACTTCCGCCGGAGACAGCTCGGCTTTGTGTTTCAAGATTTCAATCTGCTCGATACGTTAACGGTTGCCGAGAATATCGTGCTTCCGCTTACGCTGGACCGCCGTCCACTCAAGGACATGGAGTCAATGCTGCAGCAAACCGCTTCCCGTCTTGGCATCCGCGAAATTTTGAATAAACGCGTGTACGAGATTTCGGGAGGTCAACGACAGCGCACCGCGATTGCCAGGGCGATTATCGGCGCGCCTCTGTTACTGCTTGCGGATGAGCCTACAGGAGCACTCGATTCCAACTCCTCACGGATCGTGATGGAGTCGTTAGCCGAGATCAATGAGCGGGATCGCACCACATTGATGCTGGTTACGCATGATCCTCTGGCCGCAAGCTATTGCAACCGCATCGTCTTTATTAAAGACGGCAAGCTGGCCGCCGAAATTCACCGCGGAGAGAACCGGCAGGCCTTTTTCCAAAAAATCATCGATACGCTATCGTTCTGGGGAGGGAATACAAGTGAGCTTTCCTCAATTCGCGTTTAACAACGTCCGGCGTAACGCGCGTCAATATTTCGCTTACCTGCTTAGCAGCTCGTTCATGGTCATGATCTTCTTTACGTATGCGGTATTCATCTATCATCCGGCCATCGAGAATTCGCCTATGGGTACCATGACGCGTACGGGAATGACCATTGCCACCGTGATCGTCTATGTGTTTGCGTTCTTATTCGTGCTGTATTCGATCAGCGTCTTCCTGAAGTCGCGGAACCGCGAATTCGGCATTCTTACGATCCTTGGAGCGGAAGCCAAACAGATTAATTGGCTGATCTTCCTGGAGAACGTTCTGATTGGCGCCATTGCCATCGTAACGGGCATCGCCAGCGGAATGCTTCTATCCAAGGTATTCCTGCTCATCAGCACCAAAGTGATCGATATGGACGAGCTGCCGTTCTATTGGCCGTTCAAAGCCATGCTGCTGACAGCCGGTGCTTTCACTGCGCTGTTTCTCGTCATCTCGCTCTTCACCTTGTTGTTTATCCGGAAGAATCAAGTCCTGGAGCTTCTAAAAGGCACCAGCAAACCGAAAACCGAACCGAAAGCCAATCTATTCCTGGCCATCTTGGGCGTGGTGCTGCTTACCATCGGCTTTACCGTCCTTCGCGTCAAAGAGTTAGACCCTGTGGGACTGATGATCGCTGCGGTTACGGGAATCATGGGCACGTATTTCTTCTACTCCCAGCTATCCGTGTGGGTTGTCCGAATGCTGCAGCGAAACCGCGCGACAACCTGGAAAGGGACGAACCTGCTGTGGATTTCCGAAATGAGTTACAAGATCAAGGATAATGCCCGCATGCTGTTTTTGGTCACGGTTGTCGTAGCGCTCGCTTCCATGAGCACCGGCTTCGTGCTGGCCATGCAGCAATCAATCAAATCGGTATATCTGGATAATCCGTATGCGCTTAACTACAGCTACTATAGCAATACCGACGAGACGAAGGCGCAGGAAGAATTGGCCCGGATTGAAAATCGTCTGCAGGCAGAAGGGCTCAGTTATAAACGGGCGGGCGTCGAGACCATCTACTATCGCTTGTCTGCGAACGGGGAGGGCTCCTTACACATCATGCCGCAATCCCATTACGATCATCTGGCCGCCATCACGAATGCCAAGCCGGTTGGGTCACTCGGCGAGAATGAAGCCTTATTGGCGGAAACCCCGAATGCAGCGAAGAAGAGTAAAGGAACGCTAACGGAGACTGATATCGAATTATCCGGTCAGTCCTACTCTTTCAGCTTGGAGAACCGTACAGACCGGATTGCGGCTGTGGTATACAGCGGCAGGCTGCTGGTCGTGACGGATACCATGTTTGAAGAGCTACGGGGCGGGCCCAAAGCAGATGAAATCAGTGTGACTCATACGTATCCGTTTATTCTTCCCGATTCCCAAGGACTCCCCCAGAAGGATGATCCTGAAACCAAGCTCGGCCTTGAGCTGTCGGAATGGAACAGAAGTGCAATCAGTGAAGGTTATATAGAATCCAGGGCGGAGAACTATTACACCAATAAACAAGGATTTTCGTTATTCAGCTTTATCGGGGTGTTTGTCGCCTTGATCTTCTCGATCTCAACCGCAAGCTTCCTGTATTTCAAGCTGCATACGGAGCTTTCGGCCGACCAGGCGATGTATCGCTCCCTGTCCAAGATCGGACTGAGCGCACGGGAGATGAACATCTCCGCAACCGTTCAGATTGCCGTGCTGTTCTTTATTCCCATCCTGGTTGCAGCCTTGCAGTCCTTGGTCGTCCTCGACCCGATTCTCGGATACCTGGATGTTCCGAATGTAAACGGACCTGTATTGGCAGCCTCATCGGCATTCCTGGCCGCCCAAATGGTTTATTTCCTGATCGCCAGAGCCCGTTATATTAAATCCGTGAACAGGATGATGGTGTGATCATGCATGAAGGACAACACGGCACCGCAGCTCAGCATCGGCCTGCCATTGGAAAGGGACGATTACATTTTTTAGACCAGTTCAGGGGGTTTGCCCTGCTTGGTCTGCCGTTTGTTAACGTATTGGCGCTCTGGCTCATCGCCACGCCGGATACCGCAGCGGATTTTTGGCTGCAGCGAGGGCTTAACTTTTTCGTAGAAGCCCGATTCTACACCATCTTCACGTTCCTGTTCGGACTCGGGTTCTATATGTTCCTATCCCGAAGCGCTGCAACGGATGGACGGCCAAGACTTCGGCTGTATATTCGCCGGTTAGTCATTCTGGTTCTGATCGGCGTCATACATCAGTTATATCAATCGGGTGAGGCCTTGTTTTATTATGCGATTGTTGGTCTGCTGGCGATCCCGTTTTATGGGGCACCGCGGAAAGTTAATCTTGGTATCGGATTGGCCGGGTTTACGGTTGCGGCCGTCATAGGATTCAAGCTGCTTACCATCCCGTTTCTGATCCTGTTAGGGCTGGCCGCAGGCCAATATCGATTACTCGATGCGATCCACAATGGATTTAGATTACGCGCGTTGCGCATGATTTGGGTACTGTCTTTGCTAGGAACGATCATCGTCATCGCCACGATGTGGCGGGTGGCACCTTCCGAGCCTATGCCTTCCTTTTTATTCGAGGTAGAAGGCGTGCCGCCGTCACCAGCCATGGAAGCGGCCTTTACTCTGGCACATATCGGGGTGGCGACAGGCCCTCTCGTATCTGTATTTTATCTAAGCTCGCTCTTAATGCTTGAGCGTACCCGCCTAGGTGCAAAGATGCTGTATCCGTTGCAGGCATATGGGCGGACGGCGCTCACCAACTACATTGGGCAGACCGTCTTTCTGGTAGGTATTCAGCGCTTGATCCTAAACACCTCGCCCACCACGTATGTCGTATCCACGCTCGTTTCCTTAGGGATTGTGGTCTTCCAGATCATAGCCAGCAATCTGTGGATGCGTTGGTACCAATACGGACCTCTCGAATGGTTATGGCGATGCGGTACCTATTGGACCATCGTGCCAATTCGCAAAAAAACAGGAGTCCTATAGGGCCCCTGTTTTTTGGGTTTGTTGTTGCCGAGTGGCCATATAAATTCCCAATATCAGCGTCCATATAAAAACAGGACCCGAGGTGACCGGGTAGATGATAACACTGAGTTTTGGAAGCAGCAGTGCTACAGGTATTCCAAGCGCTCCCCACCCCCCTGCTCCTATGCCTACCCATGCCATAAACGGTTTCATACTACCTTCAGAGAGCAGCGACTTGCCAAGCAGGCTAATTCCGATCCAGGCCAGCATCATGGCAAAATCCCCGGCCATAATACCGAACGCAAATAACCCGACACCCAAGGCGGACGTTCCTGGATCTTGAACCGAGTCCCACTCCTTGGCCAGCATCGGGAGAACGGTTAATTCCATCGCAAGCACGAGCACCCATATCGTCATCGCCGCAATGAACAAGCGGGCAGCCATCATCGCAGCCGGGCGTCTACCGGCCACAGTCTCCCCTAAAGACAGTCCTCCAAGCCATAATAATATAGCTGTCAGCATCAGGCTGTGATCCCATTGCCAATAGGTCAGCATATCCGGAATCATAGAAATGACATGATGACCCGTCCACGGATCGGTAGCTGGAAGGTGCATAAGCGTAGCTATAACAAACAGCGCGCCGCCCAATAAAATGCTGATGCCTGCATAACGGCTAACTTGCGTATTTTCCTTCCATTTGCTCATGAGGGATTCCCGCCTCCTGCTTCGTCGTCTATCTATCCTTATACTTCCCGTTCGGTATTGAAACTAGAAGCTTGAGATATTTCAGCAACTTTGGTGAAAGGTGACCCTGCATAGCGCTCTTCTTATCCCTCCTGTTCCCTCCCGCTATTTCATCCTCCGCTCCAGGCGCCTGATCTCCTGTTCGATTACAGTCCAGACTGCGGACAGCCCAGGAAGTACAATATCTTATGAGTCCTGATCTTTATTAAGCATAAACACGCAGCCGATCATCAATGAGACCCAGCAGCCATGCTCTTTCTCCAGGGACATCCTCTCTCAGCCTGGCTGCCGCTACCGGCAGCATCCAGCGGTCGATCTCCTCCATCTTTGCATGAGATAATCGACGATATTCATTCAGGTATATTTTATTCCACAGGATTCGGGCCATCCGAAGCGGAATCGCCATAAGGCTCGACTGTTCGAGCGGATGAAAAGGAGATTGAAACATCAGGGATGTCCTGGCGACGTCGCATAGAGGGTCACCAATCGTGGCGTTATTCCAATCGATCGCCCGGTATCCGCTCTCCGCCACGATCACATTGTCCGGGTGGAAGTCGCCATGACAGATGGAGTCCCCCTCAGGATAAGAGTCCAGTACCTTGCATATGGCCTGCGCCTTTCCCTGCAGGATGCCGCTTGCATCAAGAATTGCATGCTCCAGCCTTTCCTTTTGCGGCGGCAGCAAGGTTGTCGTGCAGCCATGCATCGCATGTTGGAGCCGTGCCATCTCACGGGCGCACTTCGTGAGCTTGCGCGGTGACGATTGAACCTGATGCAGCATCGACGGTCCTGTCACCCGTTCATACACCAGTCCCGTTCGTCCCTCGATATCCACCATGTCAAAGACGGCAGGGGTAGGCACGCCCGCTTCCGCAACGATGCGGCCCATCTCCGCCTCATAGGTCACCCATTCCGGGGGGTACCCTTCATAATACAGCTTTAGAGCCTGAGACTCTCCCCATTCATACACCTCTGCGCTCCTGCCTCTTCCAATCTCTATACCCTTCTTCAAAGCATTTCCTCCGCTTCCTACGTCAGCTGGATTTTGATTTCGAACGCATCATCAACCGCTGAATCCAGCCTGGCCTCTGAATCCGGCAGTTATGAAATGCGGATATCTTCCATTCCCCGTTCACCTTGATCAGCACGTTGGTATTAATGGAAAAGCGGCCGGTGGGCGGCTTCTTATGAAATCTGAGCTGCACCGCTCCCGTAGCCTGGGCTATCGCAAGCTCCGGGGTCAGGAAACGCAGCTGGGTCGGGGTTGGTCCCGCAACCAGCTTGGAGTCTCGCAGCACCCCATCCCACAGCTTCTGATGAACCTCATCGATCTCTTTGCGGCCCTTCAAGTGTTGTCCGCTAAACGTGACGTAATCCGCATCATCCGTAAAACATTCCGCATAAGCCCGGCCATTCCCTTCTCCCCACGCCTTGGACAGCGAATCGAATAACGTTTGGATCGCCTGGCGATCCTCGTACGTTCCGTTCATCAGCCTCATCCCCATTCCTTTCTTGCTCTTAAGCGGGATCACGAATCTTCTTTGAACACATTGTACGATAATCCGACCGAATTGAATTCCCGCCACGGGATGAAAACCGGCTCGGTCTTGGGACCGAGTTGTTCCTTCAGATCCGGCGAGTTGCGTTCTTTACGCAAGCAGGAGCGCGAGATATGATATCGTTATCGACGAGAGACCGAATCGTAAAGGAGGTTGCAACCGGCATGATGAAGATTAGCGCTTTTGCCAAGGTCAGCGGCATTTCCATCAAAACATTGCGGTATTATGATGAGCTGGGCCTATTGAAGCCGGCCCATGTTGATGAACAAAGCGGATACCGTTACTATTCCGAGGAGCAGCTTCTGATCGTTAAGCGGATTGCCGCCTACAAGGAACAGGGGTTTACCTTGGAACAGCTCAAACCTTTTTTTGAAGAGGATATAGAAACCGATGTCGTCAAGAACAAACTTGCGGATAAAATGACGGAGCTTCAGCATGCGATGCGGAGCCTCCAGCTGCAGTTGGATGAAGTGAACAACAGGATGACGCGCTTGGAACGATCCGAAGCAGGGAATCCGGGTGGCCCCACTATCCGGGAAGTCCCATCCCAGCGTGCCGCTTTCATTCGTGACCAAGTCGCCCGCAGCCAGCTATGTCTCTTGCTGGATGAGATTACGAAATATGCTGCCTCTTATGGAGAAGAGGAAGCCAGGCAGCTAACCATTCTTTGGCATGACCACGGCAGCGGGAATGCCGACATCGCCGATATTGAGGTCGCAGTCCCCATAACTAGGGACATCCCTGCTAATGGGCGCGTTCGTGTGGACTTTCTACCGCAGCTGATATCTGCCGCATCTCTTGTACATCGTTGTGATCCATGCATCCATAGCTGCCCCGTTATACCCGAGCTCAAGGCATGGATTTCGTCCCAAGGCCTCGTTCAATCGGACCGGGAACCGATCCGCGAGATCTATCTCACCTCGGATAAAGATATCTATGGTAAGCAGCGCCCTGCGGAATTGCTTATCCCCCTACAAGGTAACGCGGAGTAACCCTTCCTTGCCGCGAGGGCTACCGAAACGAAAGTCGACCCATCCTCTATCCGTACTTGCAGCAGCGGTACTCCGGCATGTCTTTTTTTGCTGTTGAATAAAACGCTTCCCGCCCTCTTGACTCTCCCCTTAACAGGAGAGTGTACAGTAGCGTTAAATCGAACAAGAGGAGTGGGGTTTCATGAAACGATTAGAAGACAAAATCGCATTGGTTACAGGCGGAAGCCGAGGCATCGGCAAAGGAATCGCCCTTCGGTTAGCGGATGAAGGGGCTCTTGTCGTTGTGCATTACGGAACCCGCCGGGATGCTGCGGATCAGGTTGTCCAGACCATACAAGATCAGGGTGGGCGAGCTATCGCCCTAGGCGCCAAACTGGAATCGGTAAACGGAGCAAAAGGACTCATTCATTCGCTGGAGGAGGAACTTGTTCGCGTAACGGGGGACAACCGTTTCGATATTCTGGTGAATAACGCAGGCATCGGAACCTCCAACACCTTTGAAGAGACGACCGAGGAAAGCTTCGATGAGCTGCTTGCCGTCAATGTAAAAGCACCGTTCTTCCTGGTCCAACAGGCGCTGCCGCTCCTTCGTGACGGCGGACGCATCGTCAACATCTCCTCCGGTGTTACGCGTATCGCCTATCCGCATATTATGGCTTACAACATCACCAAGGGTGCCATCAATACGTTCACGTTGCATCTCGCCAAGCTGCTTGGTCCACGCGGGATCACGGTGAATGCGGTTCTTCCAGGCATCGTGGATACGGATGTGAATGCTTCATGGCTGCATACGCCGGAAGGGCAGCAGCATGCCGCGGAGATGTCCGCGCTTGGCCGAATCGGTCAGCCGTCGGATATTGCGGATGTCGTAGCGTTTCTGTCATCGAGCGACGGGCGCTGGGTGACGGGCCAAATGGTTGACGCAACCGGCGGCTCTCATCTGTAACTATAAGAAAAACGTCAATCGACGTACTCTCAAAGAAGACAGACCGCGTTTGGCGGTAGTTTTTCTTGCGATATCAGGCAGCAGATCCTCCGAAGTTTATACTTTCTGATATCTTAAAAAGAGGCGATCCTTGCCTGGCATCAACGCCAAGCAAGGATCGCCCTTTTTCTTGTTTCAGTTGTTTAATCGGTTTCGGCCATCCGCACAACCGACTTCCGCTCCGGGTTCCAGCGCCATAACGGATCCTTCCCCCTCACCTGCAAGCCTCCTACCCATTTATCGATGGTTCCGGTGCAGGCATAGTCGGCCTTCCCGGCTAGCACCTCATGCCCCAAACTCGTCACTTGCAGCACCCGATCTTGGAAATGGGGTACAGCCAGCTTAAAGTCGGGAAACGGTGCTGTACCATCGATAACCAGCAAAGAATCCGGCCCCTCCGTCATCTTCGCCAGGTAATACCAGAACTCCAGATCTCCCATTCCGAGTGTATGGAGCTTATCACCTACCTTTCGGAATAACTCATAAGGCTTATGGATTCCGCCCGCTACAGCCTCTAACGTCGTCTGCTCGATGATCCCGAGTCCATTGCTCACAGAGGGCAGCCGTGCCAGATGAGCCTCGAATGCATCGCTTGCAAAAGACAGTGCCGAGGAATCAACCTCCAGCATGCGCTGATGTTTCTCCGGCAGTTCCGAGGTATAGGCCTCCCACAACACGCTGCCCAGCATAAGCTCTTCTTCTCCAATCGTGTGCCATGTGCCCGATAACGTCTCGAGTTGCTCCGTGCTAAGCTGCCCCAGCCCGCGAAAAAGCTCGATGCCCGGGTATGCGCCAATGCACAGCAGGCTAAGCCTCGTATTTCCGAGTGGCCGATCCTTAAACCAATGCAGCAAATAAGACAGCATCGTCTGGTCAAATAGATCATGCTCAAACCAGAGCACAACTTCGTCATATATTCGAAAATCCTGGAGCTTCCTCTCCTGCGACTCGCAGGTTCCGATATATTCCTTCTGCGGAATTCCCAGCGTTTGCTCCAGATACTGAGCTCTTGCGCTCCGATGATCCGGCTCGTCCATCTTCGTGAAGACCGGACCAAACGAATAAAGCTCCCTCCACACCAGGATATCTCCTTGAACGTTCCCTTGCTTCAGCTTATCCCCTACTGAATCCCCGTTAACGATATGCAGCATACGCCTGCCTCCCTCATACAGATCGGTGAACACCGATACAAAGTCGGCTACATGAAGCGTGTTCTTCAGCTTCCGCCGGGCATCAAAAAGTCTCTTCTTCAAAGCCGTCAAGGATATATCCAAATATTGCGAGATCTCCCGCAGGCTGTAGCCTTGAAAATAATAGAGCTGGACCGCAATCCGCATGCCGGGTGGCAAATCCGCGATCGTGGCATGCAGCTGACCGATCATTTCTCTCTTTTCCACGACCGACTCTAAGCTTCGCTGATCTCCAGCCGGCAGCTCAACCTCATGCAGCGGTAACGTCTGAAATTGCTTGCGGCGCAAGCCCCTGTAACACTGCCGCTCCACGATCACTTTGAACCATCCGGGAAAACGCCGGGGATCCTGCAGCTTATGCAGATTCGCAAAAGCCTCCGTAAATGCCTCCTGCACGGCATCTTCCGCTAAATGGGGATCACGCAATTTATCGTAGGCCACAGCCAGCGCCATGCCGGTAAAATGCCGGACCAAGCTTTCCTGGGCCTCCGCACTGCCCCGCCGGGCTTCCTCAATCCACTGGAACACGTTCACTTAAACCTCCCTTCCCGGTGTCTCTAACACTTAAGTGCCGATTCGTATAAAAAAGGTTACCTCTCTTCAGGAAATGACCGTCTGCACCGGATGGATGATATAACGAAAATTCTCCATGGCCTTCGCCGGCGCCTCCGAAACACGGTTCCAATGATGATAGAAACTATATGGGAATTTAAAGAGATGGCCGAAGTCCCAGTCGATTACAGCCCCGTCGATACCTGATGCCCAGTACTCCGGCTGATCTGGCAAATAAGACGATCTTGCAGCCTCCACGAGAGGCAGCCGATCCACGGGCGATACGATTCGAATCGGCTCTTCTGGGTCCAGCTGGCGGCTGGCACGGAGCACCTTCGCGATTTTGAGTACACCCGGCATGCCTCTGCGAAAATAAGCATGGTGGCCAAGATCATACAATATGTTTAAGGCATGGGAGTAGGTCAGCATATGCCCCATCAAATCATGATGGGCTTCCGCTCGGTAGATTACCGAATAAGTGGCCAGTTCATTCAAAATAAAGGCCGACAGCTGATCGCCGTCCGTTATTTCAGGCATCCCGTCATGTTCATCCAGGGTCAACCGTTTAACCTCGGCTGCAGAATATCCGATCCAGGACCTTCCCGGAATTGTCTTCGCGAAAGAGGAGACCAATTCCGCAATATCGGCTGCTTCATGGCGGAGACCACCTCCAAGCTCGTGGAGTGCAGCCAGACTTATTGCGGCATAGATCACATTGTGCCCGACCCAGTGCAAACCATCGATCGTACCGTCAAGGGCTGCAAGAATCCGTGATTCGGCGCTGTCTACGCTCAGGCTTTCCTCTGGCACCGTTCCCGGCTGCAAATACTTGCCGATCATCCTCCGATTCTCCGCTGCCACAGCCTCTTCAACCTTCCCGGACAAATGGTTTTCTTTTATAAAAAAATAACCCGCGATCGCTGCCGCTCCGTAATGGGCCTGCCAAATATCTCCCGTTTGCCGTCTACTCTGCGACAGTATGGATAATCCGTCAACGAGAATCGCCGTATTCTTATCTCTCATCACGAGTCCTCCCCACACCCCTCTTGACATTCACTTAACACCTATGTAATGATACTCTTCAACTCATCTTGTTCTCTCTTCAGATTCGAAAAGAGCTGCGCAGATGAATTTAAGAACAACATACCACACGGCGATGAGAAGAAATAGTAGCTTATCTCTCGGGGTCCAAGCGAACCGGCGAATGGTGCGAGGCCCGGTACTCCGGAATAAGTGAATGGATCTTCTCGCTTCAACCCGAACCTCCGAGCTGTGCCGGAGCAGTAGGCCTTGACGGCTCTCCACCGTTACTTTGGGAGATATGGCAGGAATCATGGTGCATTTCACCATTTCCACGTCATGCTAAAGAGCGACCGTACAGTCGAATTCGGGTGGTACCGCGAAGTTACACTTCGTCCCATAGAGGGATGAGGTGTTTTTGTGTTGTTCGCAAACTATCAGGGAGGTGTTTTTTATGCAACGATTATTGTCAGGCATCAAGCCGAGCGGGGATTTGAATATTGGCGGATATGGAGGTGCCCTCCGTCAATATGTGAAGCTGCAGCATGAGTATGAATCCTATTTCTTCGTGCCGGATCTGCATGCGATCACGGTCTATCAGGATCCCATGGAGCTGCACCAGCGCACGCGGGACATTGCCGCGCTGTACATTGCGTCGGGCATTGACCCCGATAAAGCGACGATCTTTCTGCAATCGCAGGTCCCCGCACATGTAGAGCTCGGGTGGTTGCTGGAGACGC
The DNA here is from genome assembly GCF_002803325.1 of Paenibacillus sp. GM2FR. NCBI lineage: Bacteria > Bacillati > Bacillota > Bacilli > Caryophanales > Paenibacillaceae > Paenibacillus > Paenibacillus sp. GM2FR. The sequence goes on from NZ_MKZM01000011.1 coordinate 405,400, forward strand.
AGGCGCATTTTGGTGAATTAAAGCGCATGACCCAATTCAAGGAGAAATCGGACGGAAAAGATGCCGTGAGCTCCGCGTTGTTTACGTATCCGGTCCTGATGGCTGCCGATGTGCTGCTCTACCAGGCAACGCATGTGCCTGTCGGTGACGACCAGAAGCAGCATCTTGAATTGACACGCGATCTGGCCGAGCGCTTCAATAACCGGTATGGCCGCACGTTTACGGTGCCTGAGCCGATCATCCAGGATATTGGCTCCCGCGTCATGGGGCTTGACGATCCGTCCAAGAAGATGAGCAAAAGCAACCCGAATAAGAACAGCTGCGTCCACATGATGGATACGCCGGAGGATATCCGCAAGAAGTTCTCCAGGGCCGTTACCGACTCCGATGGCCAGGTCCGGCATGACTGGGAGCAGAAGCCGGCGGTCAGCAATCTGATCGAGATTTATTCCGTATTCTCCGAGGAAGCCATCTCCGTCATCGAGAAACGGTATGAAGGCCAAGGATACGGTGCGTTCAAGAAGGAATTAGCCGAAGTGGTCATCGAGAAACTTCAACCGATCCAGGAGAGGTTCCATCAAATCGTGAATTCCTCCGAGCTTGATCGCATTTTGATGGACGGAGCGAAGCGGGCTTCCGAAACCGCAGTCCCGACACTGCTCGCCGCCAAGAAAGCGATGGGATTGGTCATGTTCTGAAAGAACCGAGAGGGCGTCCCCTTGATTACTGTTCCTTATCGGGAATCAGAACAAGGGACGCCCTGCCTATTTTTGTCGGCTGGCCTTGTTATGTTGCACACAAGCGTCTACACCGCTTTAGTCTGTCCTGCCTCGCTATACCCCATGGTTCTTCTGATTCCCGACTTATTTATTGAGATGCCTGCCATGTCGCTGTCGCCCCCTTGACATCATCTCCCTATCGTAACCGTAATCTTATTCCCTTGATCAGGAATGGTGATCGCCAAGAGGCCGCTCTTCGAATCCGGGAAAGGGCGCAGCTCGATTTGATAGGCGTCCGTACCGGCAACCGCCACGTCGCTTCTGGATATCGACTCCAAATGGGGGTGGTAAATCAATGTCTCTCCAACGGACGAAACGAAATCTATACTTAAGCTGCCGTTTTCATGATCATAACGGTATGCTGAGAGCACGCCGGCTGTCGCTTGCGGATACGCGCGATTCAACGCCTTGGCATATGGGGCTTCCTTGAAGCCGTCACACCAGCACCAGTATGTATTGCTCCAAAGATACCGCTCGAATATCGCAATGATCTGCCTGGAAAGCTGAAAGGTTGCCGGATGATTGGAGAATGCTCCCCATTCCCCGACCAGGACCGGGACGTTCAACCGTTCCTGCACCTTGCGATGGGTAGCAAAAATCAGCTGGACGCGATCCTGATTGTAAATGTCATAATGCTCCGTATCGACCACCAGATCATAGCCGTGCGGTGCGAACACCTGATGGTGTAAGGTTTGACCGGCTGGATCCTGCACAAGCTGCAAGCCGGACTCGATCCCCATGTTCGAAAAATAGCTCGTTTCCAGCATCAAAAATCCGTCCGGGGAAACGGAGCGAATGGCTGCCGCCGTCTTGCTGAAAAAGGGCGCGAGAACCTCCCTTTCGAAGATTTGCGATACTTCTCTGGCGCTGTCGACGAGTATGCGGTACGTATCCATCTCCGCCATCCCGGCAAGAACCTCCAGCCTCTTTTCCTCGTCAAACCAGAGTCCGGCAAGCTGCTCCATGTTCGGGTCGGCTATTCGCATCACATGCCCCGCATATGCGGCAATGATGGTGCCGAGCACCTCCTGTCCGCTTGTTCCGGGGTACGGCTCGTTCATCATGTCATAACCGATAATATTCGGACAATCAGCCATAAACTGTGCGGCATGCTTCCACATCGCTGCATAGTGATCCTGCAGGCCGATCCCGTCGGAAGCGGACGTATTCCGCCAGAAGTGATCCAGAGCGCGGTTCACAGCCGGACTTTCCAGGTAGGCGTCACTCCAAATATGTCCGGTAACATGAGGAAGATCATCGGAGAGGGTCGCCCACGCTGGTGCCCCGTCGCCGTAGTGCACGCTGTACAAATCCTGATGCATATCCAGAAAAACATAGAGATCATTCTGCTCAGCCCATACAACCTGCTGCTTGATTCTGCTCAGATACGCATCGTCGTAGACCCCAGGCTCCGGCTCGACGCCATCCCATATTAAACCTAGACGGATAACGTTAAAGCCTTGTTCGCGAAACCAGGCGAACAGAGCTGCATCACAGGGCTCAACATATCCTTTTGCCTTGTCCTTGCATACGAGATTGATGCCGTTCAGGATCACTTGAGCGCCGTCTTCATTTAAGAATCGTTGTCCGTCGACCACTAATTTTTTCATGTCTGCTTCCCCCTACCGTTCTTCTACCGGAATGTAAATTTCAATGTAATGATTGTCGTACTGGTTATAAAGATTGACTTCAAGAGAATGGCCTGCGATCTGTAGTCCGCGATTGCGAATGAAAGCTTTCATCTGATCGTAGTGATCATCCATCTTGGCATAGTCGTCCCTGCCGATAATCACGCATTTTCTGGCACAGTAGCGAGGCTCTAGTCTCTGAAAGACGGAAGAGTCATCCTCCATCGGGAAGGTGGACAGAATGCCATTGTACAGGTAATTGTGATAACGGCCTGCGTTAAGGTTATCTTGCGACACGATCGATATGGTATGGCAGAATGCAAGCCATTCCCTGGCATTGATTCTGCGAACCTGTTCCTGTACTTTTCCCCCGAGTCCTTGATCGGCGCTCTCCATGATAGAATCGGTAAGAAGCACCCAGCACGGGTGGCTTAGTACAAGCTCAATGACCTCCGTGTTATCGAACCGTTGCAGCTGAACATCCAACACGTCCAGCTTGTGATACAAATGCTTCAAATAAGTCCGTTGGCGATCGATGTCTTGCCGCTTGTCGGAGAGCAGTCTGCGCATAGCGTTTAGGCTGTTGTCCCGAAGCAGCGCTTGGATTCGCTCGATCGACACATCCATGGCCCGCAGCATTCGAATCGTGATGAGTGAATCGAACTGTTCAAGATCATAATAGCGGTACTTGTTCGCGTCCCGATTGCGGGAATGAAGGAGTCCGATCTTATCGTAATAACGCAAGGTATCGATCGGGATATCCAAAATTTTGGACACTTCGCCAATCGTAAAATTCAAATTTAACGCCGATTGCTTCACATCTTCACCCCCCCTCTTCTGGCATTATTGCTGAACGCGGAGATGTCATCCTCTTTTTTCTTATCAAAAGGGTACAATGCCAGCGGAATTAATCCGAGGAGAAAAGCGGCCAGCGGAATCAACCCGGTTGCTACCCGAATGCCTAGCATGGCGGACTCGGACTGTTCCGCCGCAAGACCGTCATATCCGTATGCCCCGATGACATTAATGAAGATAACCGTTTGCAGGCTGGAGAAGGCAACCGTGAATAACGAGAACAATCCGTTGAACAGCCCGGTTTTCCGCACGCCGGTCGTGCGTTCATTTTCGTCGATGAGCAGCGCCCCTACAGGAGATATTGCCGTTCGAAGATAGTTCACAGCAAAAACGATTAGGACGTAGGATGCCGCCGCGCTCCATATGCCGTCAGCAAGAAAAATCCCGCCGTATCCGAGCACCACGAAGATGGTCCCCAGGTATACACTCTTCTTCGTTCCATTTTCCTTGACGATGGATCCCATGACCGGCAAGAACAGGAGCGCGATCACATGCGTACTCACATCGATGACGGTAGCTTCGATACCCGTTGATTGCACTACGCTGTCCATGTAGTAGAGAAACGGCGTAAAGTAGAAAAACACGGGGCCGGTGACGATGGTAAATGTAATAAAGGTGAGGAAAGGCCTGGATTTGATGATCTGCCAGGCTTCTTTGTAAACCTCTTTTGTATCGATATGCTGCTTATCCAGTGATTCGTACATTTGGGCATCTTCTCTCAGTCCCCTCAGGGCCCAGGTAAAGAATATCGCTTCTGCCACAATTACGGCAGAGAAGATCGGGATGATAACCTCCTGCTTTCCGTCCCCAACGAGCAGCAGCGTCGGAATCAAGGTGATCAGAAATGACATCGCCTGGGATACGTAGTTCTGGATCACACCAACATCGATGCGCTCCTCCTTGGTTGGCGCTGCGATCAGCACAAACGATTGATAGGCTATGCTGTAAGCGGTTGCAGCCGTGTCGTAAATAAATAGCAACCCGGTATACAGCAGAAAGATCAACCACTGATCCCAAGCCGGATTCGACAGCATCATGAGGAAGGAGGCAACGATCATGAACGGCACCGTCACTCTCATGATATAGACGTATTTCCCACGGTGCGCGCGATGCCTCATTCGGTCAATCCATACGCCCAGCACCGGGTCGTTAATCGCGTTCCAGATGTTATAGATAATGTACACCCATGCGACATACTTCGGACTAAGACCGATGATATCCGTGTAATACTTCAAGAACACATTGTGGATGAGCACTCCTCCGACTGACAGGATCGGACCAGGAAGAGCCAGACGCCATTTCTCCCCTAGAGTCAGTCCGGCAGCAGTGAAGCGAAAGGCTTGCCGCAAGGCACTTCGCGCTTTACCTAACATTTACCATCCCCCGATCGTTCAACGATTCAACCAGATCCTGGATCCTGAACTCATTGTAAACCATGGAGTAACTCCAGATGAAATAGCTTTGTTCATTTTTTTCTAATCGTTTTTTCCCCGAAAGAGCGGATTTGATTGTGTCATATTTCTGGTCTATTTGGATCACCAGAGACTTCTGGAATTCACTTGAATAGCGATGCTTGGGGCCTGCGAAAATATTGCGAACCCGAGAAAATTATGTTTCTTGCTATCCAAATCGGGACGCGACTATCATTGGAGATGCGGAAGCGGGCCCGAAATAACCGAAATCGCCAAATGGAAGGGGAAGATCATGAAAACAATCGATCCACCCAGAAAACGCCGATCATTTCACATCCGTGATAATGTTCAGCTTTACCTGATAATGCTTCCCGTTCTGCTTCAAATTTTTATTTTCAGCTATATACCCATGTATGGCCTTGTTATTGCGTTTCAGGATTATTTCCCAGGAAAACCGTTCTTCTCATTTACGGAAACGAACTGGGTTGGATTTAAGCATTTCATCAATTTTTTCAATGGGCCTTATTTTGGAAGGTTGATGCGGAACACGTTTTTACTTAGTTTCTTTATTCTGGTGTTTGGCTTTTGGGTGCCTATTTTATTCTCATTATTGGTAAACGAACTGAGAAATGGCTTCTTTAAAAAGTTTGTGCAAACAGCTAGTTACTTACCGCATTTTATTTCGAACGTCGTTGTAGCGGGTATGGTGTTGTCCTTTATCAATGTTGATGGCATCGTTAACGTTATTATCAAAATGTTTGGTGGCACAGCAATTGCGTTAAACACGGAACCGGCTTATTTCCCGGCCATTTATACCATCTCGAGCATATGGAAGTCATTCGGCTGGAGCAGTATTTTGTATCTGGCGGCCATGTCTTCCGTTGATCCTCATTTATATGAAGCAGCCAAAATGGACGGGGCCAACCGCTTTAAACAAATGCTGCATATTTCGCTGCCATCCATTCGTCCGACCATCTTTATTCTGCTTATTTTCGCGGTTGGCGGTCTGTTTTCGGCAAATACCGAGTTTATTCTGTTGATTTACAATCCAATTGTGTATGAAACAGCGGATGTTATTGGCACCTATTTGTACCGCGATGGCCTGCTTGGCGGCAATTTCAGCATGGGAACAGCAGTCGGGCTATTCATATCGATTCTTAACTTCACGCTGCTGTATATCGCAAACTCGCTAAGTCGAAAATTTGCAGATTTCGGCTTGTGGTAAGGGGGAGTATCATGGCCTTGGTCCGTAGAAAACCGAACAAGATCAAGGAAGGCTCTGTCGTGGTCGACATCATCCTTCTAGTGATTGCATTAATTCTCTGTATAATCACACTATATCCGTTTTATTTTGTCATTATCATGTCCATCAGTTCGCCTTCAGAAGTAGCGGCAATGAATGTCTTTTGGTTCCCTAAAGGCTTCAACCTCAGCTCTTATGAAGTGATTGTGAAAGATCTGAAAATGTGGTGGGCATATTCCAATACGTTGATTTACGTTGGAGTCGGTACCATATTGAACTGCTTGATGGCTGTGTTGGGGGCCTACCCGTTAACGGTGCGAAATCTAAAGGGGAGAAAATGGGTGGTCGCGTTTCTACTGATCCCTATGTATTTCGGAGGTGGCTTGATTCCTTCCTTCCTGCTGGTGAATAAACTAGGGTTGTACAATACGATGTTGGCGATCATTATACCTGGGATGGTCAGCATATGGAATATCATTTTGGTAAGAACGTTTTTCACCACCATTCCGGATGGACTAAAGGAATCCGCTTTTATCGATGGCGCTTCCCATCTGCAGCTGCTGTTTAGGATCATCATACCGATTTCCAAACCTATTCTTGCGGTTATCGCTATTTATTCGATTGTCGGCATTTGGAACAGCTGGTTCGATGCGCTCGTATATTTGCCGAATGAGAAGCTTCATCCGCTGCAAATGTATTTATACCGAGTCATCGTGCAGCAGTCCGTGGATCTGAAGATGCTCTCGATGGAGGATACCAAAAATGCGGTAGCGAACATGCTGTCCAACATTCAACTAAAATATACAATCATCGTCTTTACAACGTTACCGGTCATTTTTACGTATCCATTCTTCCAAAAGTATTTCATCAAAGGAGCGCTTCTCGGTTCTTTGAAGGAATAGATCTGAGGATAAAGCTAGCTTACATTTTTGTGAAAGCGATTACTTAATGAGATTATTCAAAAGTGCTGAAAACCACCCTTTCTGAACACGCACTTGTCTAACGAAGGAAACTGTATCAAAAGTATCTGGTAGCGTTATTACATTTTAAGGGGGAAGCTTAGAATATGAAACGTTGGAAAAGATCATTGATGTCCATCATGGTGGCAGTTCTTGTCATCGGGACCTTCACTGCATGCGGAAGCTCAGGCTCCAGTAATGGAAACGGTAATAAGGAGGAAGCTGGTGGCTCTGCTTCCGGGACAACAGCAAGCAAACTTAAATTGCTGGGTCCAACCGGTAGCAACAAATACATCAAATTCGAAGACAGAGATAAATACCCTGTATGGAAAGAAATGGAGAAGATGATCCAGGATGCCAATTTGGATCTGGAATATGAACTGGTTCCAAATGAGCAATACAATGTGGTCATCCAGACGAGAATGGCGTCAGGTTCATCTCTACCTGGTATAGTCAACATTTCGGCTTTGGATAACACGACCGTGCTGAATTTGGCAAAGCAGGGGGTTCTGCTTGATCTGAAGCCACTGATTGAGAAGTATAGCAACGGCAACATTAAAAAAATGTATGATGAAGAATTCCCTTATGCTAAGAAAACGACAACATCCCCTGACGGTAAGATGTACTGGTTCAGTAATCTGCATAAAAAAACATATCAGGACAAAGATCCGGCTCCGGTAGCCCGGACCGTGTTGATCCGCAAAGATTGGCTTGATAAGCTGAGTCTTCCGGTACCGACAAATGCTCAGGAATATTTAGAAACGTTAAAAGCGTTCAGAGATCAGGATGCGAACGGCAACGGTAATAAAGACGAAGTTCTGGTTTACGATACAGGTAAATTTGAGGACGCTATAGCTCAATGGTTCGGACTTGGTACAGACATCACAGCGGTGGATGTAGAAAATAAAAAAGTCGTTTCCCCATGGTACCAGGAAGGGATCAAGGATTACTTTCAATATATGCAGCAGCTTGTAAAAGAGGGGATCCTCGATACGAGCCTAGTTGGTGCGACCATAGAGCAAAGACAACAGAAAATGACGGAAAACAAAGTCGGTTCTGTAACCGACTACAATTTGGAAACATTTTTAGAGCCGACCATCAATGGCGGAGGAGAGTTTCTCCCATTGATGCCACTCAGTGCAGTTGACAATATTACTCCAGCCGTACAGGTCGAACCGCCATTCCTGGTATGGCAGAAATATGCAATTACGAAAGACTGCAAAGACGTGGAAGCAGCCATCAGATTTTTCGATATGATTTATTCGGACAAATATGCTGATCTTCTTTATTGGGGAATCGAAGGGCAAACTTATAAAAAGGATAGCAATGGGGCGAAAGTATTTATCAACAGTACATCGGATGCAGAAAAGGCCGAAACAGGCCAAACTGCCGGACGTCTGTTATTTGGGGATACGGTGTTCCCTCGCGTTCAATTTGCTAACCTGGAATTCGAGTTGTCCGATGTGTCTAAAGAAAAAGCCGACCATGAGATGAATATACTGAAATACAAACCATATTTCGTCAATATGAACGGTAACTATCTGGCAATTCCGGATGAAAAGCAGCTTGAAGCGAAAACAAAAATCTTAACGAACCTCAGGACTTATTCGGAAGAGCTTGCAACCAAGCTTATTCTAGGTCAAAAATCGCTCGACAATTGGGATGAATATATCTCCGAAATGAAAAAGCTAGGACTTGATGATTTAATTGCAATTGATCAGCAACTGCTTGACAGATATAACAGCATCCAGTAACGCATGCATTTGGGAAAATGGACGTTCTCTCCGACAGCAAGGGGAGTTCGCCATTTTCCCCTTCTGCTTCATGATGGAGTGGAATTCAACCTGAGGAGGGGTGCCTTTGAGACATGGAAACTTTGGAAGTGGCACGCTTAGAAAGACCTTTTTGTCTTACACCGCAATCTTGCTGATTCCAATCATCGTGTTCAGCACCTTGAATGTACAGCGGAACATCAAGGAGGAACGGCAGCAGTTACATGACAAGCACACCTCGGATGCCAACCGGATTGCAGCGGTCGTCGATAACAAAGTAAACGAGCTTAAAAATATGGGCAATCTGTTGAGCAGTGAATCATGGGTTAAGAAGATGATGCAAAATACGAATGTGTATGATAATGAGTTTGATTTGATAAGAATGCTAGAAATCCGCAAGAATTTCGAAAATTCAGTCAGCTCTTTGAACATTCTGTCTTTCGGGATGATTATGTTTCCGGAGAAAAAGCAGATTTTTTCTTCATGGGGGGCCTTTGCGGAAGATGACTTTTTCTCTAGCATCGCAGTATTTGATAACGACATACGGCGAATGATCCAAAATACGACTCTTGAGCAACAATATTTCAAGATTATGCCGCCGACAGCGGTGAAGTTGTGGGGAAACAACAAACGTGTGATCCCGATCTTTCAAAGCTTGGAGGTTGTAAATCATCCGCGGGGAGTGCTTGTTCTTTTTATTGATAGCGCTTACTTCACGGATTATATGCACCGTTTCGGAGGGATTGAATTCAAAGAAATTCTAATTACAACCCATGGAGAACCGATTTACAGCCAGACCCGGGGTGTAGCCGTGGAGGGAGGTGAGGACCGTCAAAGTTATGAGTTTGTAGTGCCTTCGAAAGAAAGCGATCTGGAATATAAAATATCCTATATTAATACTAGTGTGATCGGTATTAATAATCTCTTCAGTTCGCTGCTGGCCATTTTAATTTCTGTCGCTATTGGTACCTTAATGGCCTTTTTGTTGGCCAAAATCAGTTATCGTCCGCTGGGGGCTTTGTTGAGTAAGCTTTCTGCATCGATCCGTTATGATGACGTCAAAGACAGCACGACCTTCTATTCCGAATACAATTACATCGAAAAGTCGTTTGACCGGCTGCTCCATGAAAATGAAAAGCTTCAGCGATCGATGCAGGATTATGAAAAGGCCGCTAAATCCAACTTGTTCCATCGCCTGCTCAAAGGTTATTTTACAGATGATCAGCAGATCAATGGATTAGAAAAATTCGGCATCGGTTATAACGATGAAATGTATTATTGCACATTGCTGATCAGCTTCCACGCCATTCGCGATATCTCTAATTACGATAGCTTACGCAAAATCGAAATGATGACGATTGTGATTGTCGAAAAAGTTATGAACCGGTACGGGTTCGATTATGAACTATTTGAAGTGACCAATGCGGATAAAGCGCTGATTTTATCCTCCGAGAGCAACTTCGGGCAGGAAGGCATAATGGAGAAAGTGGCCGTCAGCATTACGGCGGAGCTCGAACAGACCTGCGGATTTCATCCTTATGTATTGTCAGGAACCGTTGAGAAAGGGCTTGTCGGTATCAGTAAATCGTATTATGCGGCCAATGAAAACCTGCAGTATATTTTGTTTTCGCGAGATCGTCTTCCCGTATCACAGGAGGAAGCTGTCCAATCCATTGTCGACTATTATTATCCGACAGATTGGGAGGTGCAGTTAATTAATAATCTGAAGATCGGGAACTTGGATACATCGATGCAAATCCTGCACGAAATCAGTACTGAAAACGGAAAACGCAATTTGTCCAAAGCAAGTATGAACAATCTGGTTTCATTGTTAATGGAAACGATGCTGAGAGTATTATATGAGCTTAACCTCGATATAGGCATTTACTCCAAACAGTTTGCTAATAGAGTTAAAGGAGAAGATATCGGGGAGATGTGGAGCTATGTATATGAATTGGGAACATTGATTTGCGAGCGGAACCGGTATTCCAACACATCATTGACAATGGAAGCAGGCAGCCAATTACTGCAGTATGTCAACGAAAATTACACCAGCGCCGACATTTCATTAAAGCAGCTCGCTGAAATATTCCAAATGTCGGTATCCAAGGTATCCAAAATCTTTAAAGAAGTTTCCGGAATCAATTTTTATGATTATTTATGCCGGCTTCGTATGGAAATGGCTAAGGAGTTGTTGAGAGAAAGAAAATGCGGCATCGATGACATCGCCCGCCGTGTAGGCTATGAAAATGTATATTCCTTCAAACGCGCATTTGCCCGTTATGAAGGCATCAAGCCGGATGAATATATGGATTCGGCGATGTGATCATATCCAATCTGAGGAGGAATCATAATGAAATTTAGGCGAATCGGAAGCTATCTTCTATCTGCATTGCTGTTGACGGGCATTCTGCCGCCCGTCGCTCAAGCTGATTCATCGCATCCGCAGTTAACATCGACCGGCAATAATGGAGATGGAGGTTACGAAATGAATGTAGCGCTAGGCAAGCCTTATACTGTCTCGGAGCCGGCGAATGATCCGTACCCCGATACGGGCGGCGAATTGACCGACGGCGTACTGGCAAGCGACGACCCTGCCGACGAGGCATGGACCGGATTCTACAAGGGTTCCAGCCGAGTCATCACGATTGACCTTGGCAGCGATCAATCGGTCTCGTCCATTCGCGCGAACTTCTTGCAGATCCCATCCGCAAAGATCCAATATCCGAACGCGGTGTCGATCTATACCTCGAAAAACGGGAAAGACTGGACGGCGCTGAAGCATGCCGGACCACCTGTGGCATTCTGGATCGGTGTTAACCCTCCCCAATACACCTTCGAATGGGACGCTGTGAAAGACGGCGTTCCGGGGGGAGGAGATAAGTCGTCGTCAGCGGTCTTCTCCCGTTATGTTAAAGTCCGGTTTACGACCAAGGATTGGGTGCTTCTTGACGAAATTCAGGTCATGGGCCAGGATGGACATATCAAAGGGGCAACGGTTCCCAATGAGAAGGAACTATATCTGCAGCCTGGCGCCCAGACCGGCGGTATCTCCAATTTGGCTCTTTTGTATAATGGACATTACAATAAGGGATTAGGGGACTGGACAACGGAGAAATTGATTCCTTATCTCGCGCATGTAGATCAGAACGGAACGCCGAGTGATTGGTTATTCGATGGCATTCTCTATTTGGGTCTCGGTTCGCCTGCTGGCCGTTCATTCGCCATGTCCTTTAACGGGTCCAATTGGGACGATTGGAAATGGTATCTGGATAAGACATTCGCCACCGACGGAGATCTGGATGCCTTGAACGTTGCAGTGGGAGAAGTAATGAAGGAGCTCGGCAAGCCCGGCGGTAAATCCACCGACAAATACCCGGTGGTTCTTATGGTTCCCTACCCGGCTGAACCACAGACTAATTTTGGAGACGTAGATGGTGACGGTATTACGGAGAACTTTAACGCCGCTCAAGTAGGTGCCGATGCTTCGCTCGCAAGCAAGAAGAAAGCGGTCGACTGGTATATCGATCAGTTGATCCAGCGCTGGGACGCGAAGGGTTACAATAATCTTAACCTTGCCGGATTATATTGGCTAAACGAAGAAGTAGCGCCGGACGGTACGAATGATGCAAAGTTGATAAAACACGCGTCTAACATCGTTCATGACAACGACTTGTTATTCTACTGGATTCCACATCTGCGTGGCTATCAATTCTTCACCTGGAAAGAATTAGGTTTTGATGCCGTGGCCTATCAGCCAAACTATTTCTTCCAAGCGGATAGTCCGCTGGATCGTGTACGGGATGCGGCTGATTGGGCTAAATCACTCGGGATGGGGATGGAGATGGAGTTCGATGAGCGTATCCTGACAGATGCCAACTTCCGGCAGAAATATTATGACTATCTTAACGGTGCTATCCAACTCGGTTATGCAAAGGATACTTTTAGAGCCTACTATCAAGGGAATGACACATTGCTCCAAGCGGCACGATCTGATGAACCGGCAGTTCGCGCCACCTATGATGACATGTATAGGCTCATAAAGGGCAAGTACAGGCCATAAATAGCCCGGGCCATTCATACCATTTTGAGTTATACACAGGCCATCCCGATTGGGACGGCCTTGCTTTATTTAATTTAATACTTCAAGAACACATCAAGCCCCTGATCGCTTATAGTCGGCCATCCTATGTGCAGTACAAGGAGACCCCACCATTAAATTTTTAAATATAGCTCTGTGTATCTCTATTTCTTGCGAACTTGTAGGTAGCAACCAGCGATAAGGCCAAGGCAAAAGCCAGCAGAATCGCCACATTTAGCATAATATCGCTTAGCCCGCTTCCTTGCTGAAGCTTGCCGAACGTATCGAGCAGCCAGTACTGCGGCAGGAAGTCGGCGATTCGCTGAATCGCTTCCGGCATCACGGAGATCGGGAATAAACACCCTGCCAGCAGCGAAGTTGGCATAATCACCATCGTCTGGATTCCGTTCGCCATCATGGTGCTGTCCGAGAATGCAACAATGACCTGCGATAAACTGACCGCGACCAGAGCGAACAGCGACAGAATCAGAAACATCTGCCATAACGGGATGCCTGGCTCGATATGAAAGAACCGGGTCAAAACAAACAAGGTGGCCGCAATCTGAATCATCATCAGAACGAGGTTCACGATGGCATTAGAGAAGACGTAGCTGCGGGCCGTAATTGGTGACGATAATAGCCTATAGTACGTACGATTCTCGCGATCCCGGATCGTCAATGCCGATAGATTCACGGCGGAGAATAACATGAACACAACCAAGTAACCGATCGTCCGGTTGGTGACATCATGATTGGCCGATTGATCCGCAACCGTAGCCGTAGACAAATGAAACGTTGAATTCTGGTAACCGCTGTATAGGTCGTTAAACGCGGCGGCATCGCCACCCGCTATCCTCCCCATGGATGAAATATTCTGGACGTATGCGTTCAGATATGACTTTACATACCCCGTAACCTGAGCTCCCTTAATCGATTCGATCCGAACCGGCTCGGGTGTCCCTAGCATTACGCCTCGCGCAAACCCCTCCGGGAAGACCAGCACCGCGTCGAGCTCACCCGACAGAATCAAGTCATCCGCTTCCGATTCCCTAATGATCGAAGTCTCGGTATGTTCTAATTGAGCCATAAAATCGATCGTATCTTGCGTGACCTTCTGTTCAACATCGTGATTCACGATGCCAATGGTGACGGAAATCACTCCGGAACCCTTGTAGATTAAAGTGGATAGCAGAATGCCGACAATAGGAAGCGCGATCACAAGCAGCAGATTTTTATAATCCTTCGACGAGGTCAATATCGTTTTACGAATGAGCCAGAGCATATCCTTCATCATTACAGCCCCTCCCTTCTTCGCATTGAAATCATGGCTACAGCTAATAGCAGGATGGAAAAACCGACGTTTAGCATCATCGCATTCATGGCTGCCGACCCGTTACCGGAATAGATCAACTGCAGCAGAGCTTCATTGGACCAATGCAGGGGAGAATACGTTGCGGCCTCCCTCATGAATCCCGTTGTGCTCGCAACCGGCGTATACCCTCCGCCAAAGAACGCAGCCAGTTGAATAATGACCATGATGACAGCCCCGGCGGCATTTCCCTTCAGCACGTAACTGATCCCGAGCCCGAGACTGAGCGCAAACAGAATCTCGCTCAACAATACTAGGAACACCATGACCGGATGATCCCCCCAGTAAGCATTGAACATATATTTGCTGATCAGCACAACGATAATGACAAATACGGCATTGATTGCGAGCGTGCCCAATATTTTTCCGACAAAAATCTCGGCTTTCGTTACCGGTGAGGCCAATAGGCGCTGCGCGGTATTTCGCTTTCGCTCACTATCGATTAATCCGCCTGCCGTCAAGGCGCTATACAGAATGATCATCGTAGTCACCGCAATCGCAAAATAATCAAGTGAACCCGGCTGCCTCGCTCCCTGAATGGAAGACTCAACCACATAGCTCTCTCCATCATTAACAAGCAGCTTGTTCTTATATTCCGGATCCATCTTCGCGGCTTCGGCTGACAGCCGGTACCGGTCGGCAAATGCGGACAGCATCGCCTGCACAATCCCGTTCTCCATACTGTTGCGGCTGTTTCCATCATACCGGATCCCTTGGCCGTCCATTTCCACGTAACCGGTGTACCGGTTGTTTCTCACTTCCTGCCCTCCGTCCATGCCTTCCCTGACTTGCTCAAAGACGATGCCCGATGAGCGCTCCGCTTCCTGCATGAATGCCTGCCATTGTTCCGTAAGCGCGGGTTCCGTTCCGCTGTTATGGTATAACACCCGGATGTCTCCAATCGCCGTACTCCCGTTAAAAGCATTCGAAAGCGCCGTCCCTAGGATCAGAATGAGCAGCACCGGGGTTGCCAGCATAAATACCAGCATCCGCGGCTCCCGGACGATCTTCATCTCCTTCAGCGCGATTCTTAGTACGTTCATGTCCTTCCACCTCCCCCTTCCCTGGTCTGTTAATCCCGGAGGCTCCTGCCGGTCAGCGTCAGGAACACCGTTTCCAAATTCGGCTCGGAGGCTTGAACGGAACGAATTTCAATGCCTTGCGCCGTGAATTGTTGAATGATTTTATTCAGGTTATTAACCTCTGCATCGGAGCTGATGTGCACGATATTTTCCTTCACTTCTACCGTTTTGACGCCTGCAATCTCCTCCAACTTACTCACTTCGAGATGGGCAGCCGATTGCACTTCAATTCCGATATCCTTTTGGTCCGTGATGATAGCCTTCAGCTGTGCCTTCGTGCCCTCCGCTATGATCTTGCCGTGATCGATAATGGCAATCCGGGTGCAGAGCTCCTCCACCTCTTCCATATAATGGCTCGTGTACAGGATCGTGCTGCCCATCTCGTTCAGCTTCCTGACCGAGTTCAGAATATAGTTCCTCGATTGGGGATCGATGCCGACGGTCGGCTCATCCATGATGATCAGCTTCGGTCTGTGGGCAATCGCGCAGGCGATATTCAGTCGTCTCTTCATGCCTCCGGAGAAGCTCTTCGGGTACATCTTGTGTTTGTCGCTAAGTCCGACGAAGGCAAGCGCCTCTTCGGCCCTGCTCCTAAGCTCCGACCCTCTCAGTCCATACAATCCGGCAAAAAAATGAACATTCTCATAGGCGGTCAGATCCTCATATATCGCGACCTCTTGTGGAACCATGCCGATCTGCTGCTTCGCGAACTTTCGATGCTTTATCAGATTCTTGCCCAGGACATGAACCTCTCCCTTGGTCATGGGCATGAGCGACGATATGATATTGATGGTTGTGCTCTTGCCTGCTCCGTTCGCGCCGAGGAAGCCGAAGATCTCGCCTTCCCGTATATTCAACGACAACTGGTCTACCGCTATGAAATCCCCAAACTTCTTCGTGAGCCCTTTGATCTCCAGCACGTTCATACGTTTTTCGCCTCCATATTCATCCACGCATCAACCGGTGGACTTGATCTGTATGTATCGTACGAAAAAAGGATGCCCTTGCGATAGTGCACAAGTTCATCCTTATCCATGAGAATCTTCATGTTGTTGAGGACCCAAATCCTCACCCTTTTGGGGAGAGGAAATTCCCTCGGCCCAATCTCCATAGTCCGCCAAATCAAGCCTACCGGGTGTTAGCTGTAAGGAATCAAAGTGGTCACCGAGAAGCCGCTGGAGCCATCTACGATCACGGTTCCATTCACGACCGCGGCGCGCTCCTCCATGCCTACGATCCCAAGACCCTTGATGACCTTCTGCATGCCCTTGCCATTGTCGCTGACCTTGGCCTTGATCATGGTACCCAGAACCTCAATATGTAACGAGACTGCCGTTGCATGAGCATATTTCATCGTGTTGGTTAACGCTTCCTGAGTGTTATCCTGAATGATTTTCCACTGCAGCGGCGTGATTCGATCGACATTACCCTCATGCGTCAATACGGTCTTGATCGAATGCTGAGCGGAGAACTCCTCCAGAAATAAACGCATCCGGTTGATGCCGAGCTGTTCCGTAGGCGGCTTCACATTCTTCAGGACCAGCCTGATGCTCTCAATGCCTTCTTTGGAGATCGAGATGGCATTCTGCAGCAGCTCGGCGGACTTGTCCGGATTCGCTGCCATCAAGCGCTTGGCCGCTTCCATCTGAATCAATGCACCCGTCATGGAATGCCCGATTTTATCATGAATCTCCTGAGACAGCCGGTTTCGCTCTTCCAGCTTGAACATGTATTCAAACTGCCGGATGTACTCATTATTTTCGCTCAGCCGCTCGGTCAGCCGATCCAGTTCAAGATGCATGTGCTCATTCTGCTCCTGATAGGATGCGACTCGGCTTACAAAAGTTCTTAGCATCGTGAGATAGATATAGGATAGAACGGATATAAAGACATAGGTAATGACAAGTTCGTGAGGCACCATAAGCGCTGGAACCAACAGGGGGACCAGGATCATCCAGCTCCTGCGAAGGTATAAAGACAGCAGCTCATACAGGTTCGCCGGAAGCAGCATGAACAACAGCGGATGGATGTAGAATGAGGAAGCCGCAACAACAAGAACAGCCAGTACCATGAAGAACGGCTGTACATTCCGGCTCTTGAAAATATAGACGGATACATTCACGGACAGGTAGAGCAGAATGACAAGGATATACCACGGCGTTATCGCAAGATCAGAGGCATAAGATTGGCCGATCACATACAGGAATAGAATCGTTTTAAAGCCGATGATCCACGATTCGGCATAATTTCGGCGTTCGCTCACTTATTCACTTCCCCCGTCAGATAAAAAATCGCAATCTGGGTTCGATGCTCAAGACCTGTCTTGCTGAGAACCGAAGTGATGTGATTGGCAATGGTGCCTTCGGAAATAAACAGCTTCTTCGAAATTTCCTTGTTGGCCAGCCCTTTGGCGATAAGCGCCATAATATCCAGTTCCCGTTCGGTGAACAGACTCCGGTCGAACTTGGTACCGCTGTCTTCCTTGTCCGGCTTCAGCCCGGATTTGATTTTATCCAGCACGACGTCCTGCAGCACATGATGGCCGTGGTACACGGTTTTGATCGCATCGCGAATCCGTTCCGGATCGTTATTCTTCAGCAGATAACCCTTGGCGCCGTTTAGGATCGCGTCGGTAATGTATTCATCGTCGTCGAAGGTCGTCAAGATCAGCGTTTTGGTCTTGGTACGCTCCGTGAGCTGTTTCGTGGCCTCAACGCCGTTTAGATTCGGCATCCGGACATCCATCAGTGCCACATCCACTTCATGGGCTTCGCAATAGGCCACCGCTTCCTGGCCGTCTTCAACCGTTGCTACCACGTCGAACTCATCAAACGTGGCCAGAATGATTTTCATGCCTTCCCTGATAAAAGAGTTATCGTCCGCTATGATCACTTTAATCTTCAACTTACGCTCACGCTCCCTTATTCAGGATTATACAGGCTGTCATCATGAAGAACGATAGTATTTTATTCACCTGAAGAAAAGGGTGACCGTCACGTTGCTAACCTTTGCCATGTCATGTACCCAGCCGCAGGGACCAACCTTCTTAAGCAAAGTAAAAAGCAGTGCGGGTGCACACCCCACACTGCCCATTCACTAGCTATTCTATTAAGAAGCGATCATCGACTTTCTTTTATCGGAAGGGCTCCCCTTCTTCAGCACCGAGGCAAGCAGCAGAACAAGGAAACCTCCGGCAATAGACCATAGTACGGCAGCATTCGCGGAAGATGCGGAAACTCCATCAAAATACATCACATCTCTTAGAGCCGAAGCAGCAAAGCGGAGCGGCGTCCACGAGTACAGCCAATCCTGCGTTGCCTGCGGCAGAAACTCCGGTGCCATATTGAGAAGCGGCATCGAGAAGAACATCAGGAGCACCAGAATCCCCATTGCCGGGATTCCCATCCAGTTGAGCAGGGTCGACTGAAGGAGGAAAAAGGCGGAACCCGCCAGCCACAGCATCAACCATACACCGCCCTCGTCCGCGAGCTCCATGCCATACCAGGAGGATGCCATCCACACCAGAAAACTGGAAGCCAGACCGGCCAGCAGCAAACCTGCAGCGCCCTGCAGCACGATCGAGGTTCCCCTGCTGCTGCCATCGGCCACTGCCTTCTGCAGCGCCTGGAACAAGAATACGCTAATGATCAGACACCCGATCCATAAAATCTGTACCAGCATGCCCGGCGCATTGCCGCTTGCATGGTTAACCCCGACAGGGTGAACAACCTCCTCATGAACCTCAAACGGGGCAAGGAGAGCCTGTGCTGTTGTTACCGGCAGCATATCCGTCTGCACGCTGATCATGGTCAGTGCCTGCTTGGAGAGCTGCGCTCCCGCCATCTTCATCGCTTGCCCGAGCATCTGTTTCACTGCAGCGGATGCCTGCGTGCTCATCCCCTCGTTCACCAGCACTTGAACCACAGCGGGCTTCGGAGCAGGCGACTGCAGCGACAAGATGCCCGCGCTTAAGTCCTCAGGCAGTACGAGGGCTCCATAATACTTCTGGCTGTCGAGCCCTTCCCGTGCCTCCGCTTCCGAATTCACGATCTCCCACTGAATGGGCATCTGCGAGTTTCCCTGCAGCATCCCCTTTATCATGTCGCCAACAGCAAGGGGTTCGCCGTTCGGTAACTCCGCTGGTTGATCCAAGACGACCAGTGCAACGGGCAGGGACTTCGGCTTCGCTCCCACGATCGATCCCATCATGGCTACGCCGAAGATTGACAGCACCAGAATGACAACCAATGCGCCGATCCACAGCGCTTTTTGTCTTAAGAAACCCATATCTACCACTCCTCGTTGTTAATGAACAAACTGTTGATTAATGATCACAGCGTTAATTATAATGAAGAGAGAAATATGTTCAATCATCAGCTTTCAGCGGAGTGTTCATTACTCATCAGTGTACGAGCCTTCTGTTGATTAAGTGTTCAAATTGTACTGGAGGGGAATTCCTTGACCAAGAAGGCGGATCGCCGGCAAATCCGGACGAATCAGCTGCTGCGGCAAACCTTGTTTGAGCTCATGGGCGAAAAAAACATAAGTGCGATTACCGTCACCGATATCGCCAATCGCGCAAATATCAACAGGGGTACCTTCTATCTGCATTATCGGGATGTGCCGGATATGCTGGATAAAATCAAAGAAGAGGTGCTTCAGAAAATTGAGAACATCGTGATCCATATCGATCCCAGGGATTCCAGAGACTATGCGGTAAAGGGGGAGCCTTATCCGGCGTCAGAACAAATATTCGAGGAGCTCATCCGGCATGCCGCCTTCTTCCGGGCCATCGTCGGCCCGAATGGTGACATATCCTTCGTTCGCCAATTCAGGGAGTTCATGAAGGAGCATATGTTTGCTAAGCATGCGTTCAGAATGCCAGCAGGCGAGAATCAAATCATTCCGAGCGATTACCTGATTGCTTATATGACCTCGGCCAATATCGGCTTAGTTATACACTGGATCGAGTCCGGCATGAATAAATCCGCAAGAGAAATGGCGATCATGATGACGCAGCTGCTCAACTACGGCCCGTTGATTACTTCAGGGATTATCCCAAAACCGTAAAGAAACGCAAAAAAGAGAAGCGGGGATCCCCTCGCTTCTCTTCGTTCTTAATGAGATCTATTCGCTTTGCTGCAAACGCTAATTGATCAATTGCTTCACTAATTCGCGATTGCGCTCCTTGAACATCTCGTTATGCGAAGAGACCATCGCGTACTTTTTGGCATCCGGTTCAATGAACTGCTTCGCGCTGTTCACCGCGTTCGCGGCATCCTGGAAGGCGCCTGCAATCAGGTGCAGCTTCCCGTCAAAATGCAGGATATCGCCGGCAGCATACAGTCCCGGTATGGAAGAATTGCAGCTTGCGTTGCCCGCGATATAGTAGTCATCCACCCGGTGAATATCAAGCTCGCTGTTCTCCAGCAGCGACATATCCCGTTCATAGCCATGGTTAATAATGACTTCGTCAACCGCCAGATAGGAAATTTCCCCTGTCGCATTATTGGTCAATTCTACCCGCTCAATTACCTCATGATTATCCGAAGCAATGAGCTTCGTAATCGATGTATTAAGTTGGCACGTGGCCGTGCTGTTCATCAGCTGCTCGACTTGGGCTTCATGGCCTGACAATTCGTCCTTGCGGTAGGCCAAGTATACCTTCTTCGCTACAGGCTCCAGCTCATTCGCCCAATCCACGGCTGAATTCCCTCCACCGGACACAATGACGGTTTTGCCCTTAAAATGCTGGAGGGACTTCACCGTATAGTTCAGATTCGAAACCTCAAACCGCTCGGCTCCTTCAATCTCCAGCTTCTGCGGATTCAGGATGCCTCCTCCAACCGCCACGATAACCGTTTTAGACAAATGCACGCCGGAGCTCGCCGTATGTAATTCGAACAGCCCTTCCTCATTGCGGGCGATCGATTCAACCTTCTCGTTCAACAGCACTTCGGGATTAAACGTCAGACCTTGCTGAACCATCTGTTCGATCAGCTTCGCGCCCGGAACGGGCGTCAGTCCGCCGACATCCCATATCATTTTCTCCGGATAGACGTGAACCTTCCCGCCAAGCATGGGTTGATATTCTATAATCTTGGTCTTCATTCCGCGCAGTCCACTATAAAAAGCAGAATATAATCCTGCTGGTCCTCCACCAATAACCGTTACATCAAATATCTCTTTCCCACTCATGCATTTCACTCCCGGTCTATAGATTAAAAGGCTGCTTGTGATCACCTTGTAACGTAAATGATTATCATTATCAATTAGTATACGTTGCCTTCAACCTTTTTACAATCAAACATTTAGAAAAAATTCATATTGTCACAATTTCGCCTATATATAGGCATGTAACACCCAGCCAATCTATATATGGATATAATTCGGTTGAAACATGAATATTATTTAAAATTTCCATTAAGATATTTATTGACAATGACGCGGCCCCCCATTATATTTATGGATGAAATTGAGAATCATTATCGTTTGATAGCTAACTACTCTGGAGGTGAAATGATGATTCGCCTAAGTACAGATCGAATAAGCGTCGGTTACGGCGAGAATCTGATATTGAATCGTCTTAACGTAGATATTCCCGATAAAAGAATCACAACCATTATTGGGCCTAACGGCTGCGGCAAATCCACTCTTTTGAAAGCTGTTACCCGCATTATTCCTTACCAGTCCGGTGCTGCCATTCTCGATGGGGAAGAAATCGCCAAGATGAACACTAAGCTGCTGGCGAAAAAGCTGGCCATTCTGCCCCAGACTCCGGAAGGACCGGGCGGATTGACGGTTGGCGAGCTTGTCTCCTATGGCCGATATCCTCATCAACGCGGTTTTGGCCGCTTGACCAAGCAGGATATGGAAGTAATTGACTGGGCGCTGGAGGTTACCGGAACCCAGGATTACAAATATCGTTCGGTGGATGCTCTGTCCGGTGGGCAAAGACAGCGGGTATGGATTGCGATGGCACTGGCTCAGGAGACCGAAATGATCTTCCTTGACGAACCGACCACGTATCTGGACATGGCGCATCAGCTTGAGATCCTGGAACTGCTGGAGAGGCTTAACATCGAGCAGGAGCGTACCATTGTTATGGTTCTGCATGATTTAAACCAAGCCGCCAGATTCGCGGATTACATTATCGCGATGAAGGATGGAGATATCATTCAGGCCGGAGATCCGGAAGCCGTCATCTCACATGACGTATTAAAGAAAGTATTCCATATCGATGCCGAGATCGGCCGCGATCCGCGCACGGCAAAACCGATCTGTATCACATACAATCTTTTAAAAGGGGAAAAAGAGGATGTACTCAAAACACAGCAAAACGACACCTACGAAGAAACTACTCATCCCATTTATAGCGCTGCTGCTCATTCTTAGTGCTTGCAGCAGCAAGCCTGCGGAGACAAGCAGCAACCATACAGGTACGGCCGAAACACCTAAAACGGAACAAAGCGAAGCCCCATCCGGGACCATTACATACGAGTCCGAGAACGGACCCGTTGAGGTGCCTGCCAATCCGCAGCGCGTCATTGTGTTGTCCTCCTACGTAGGCGACCTGCTTGCACTCGGCGTCAACATGGTGGGCGTGGATTCCTGGTCCAAGGCCAATCCCGCATTTGCGGACAAAATCAAGGATGCCGAAGAAGTAACGGATGAAAGCCTGGAAAAAATCATCGAACTGGATCCCGACCTCATCATCGGCCTGTCCAATATCAAGAACGTGGATAAGCTGAAAGAGATTGCCCCAACCGTTACCTTCACCTACGGTAAAGTTGATTATCTGAAGCAGCATCTTGAAATCGGCAAGCTGGTGAACAAAGAAAAAGAAGCCCAAGCCTGGATCGACGATTTCAAGCAGCGGGCGCAAAAAGCCGGCGATGAAATTCGCGCGAAGATCGGCGAAGACGCAACCGTGTCCGTGATCGAGAGCTTTGATAAGCAGCTTTATGTATACGGCGATAACTGGGGGCGCGGTACGGAAATCCTGTATCAGGAAATGAAGCTGAAAATGCCGGAAAAAGTGAAAGAAATGGCATTGAAGGACGGCTATTATGCCCTTTCTGCGGAAGTGCTGCCGGAATATGCCGGCGACTATGTCATTCTCAGCAAATTTGCCGATGCCGCTACGTCTTTCCAGCAAACCGAGACGTATAAGCAAATCCCGGCGGTGAAAAATGGCCGCGTGTTCGAAGCAGACGGAAACCGTATTTATTTTAATGATGCAACCACGCTGGAGTACCAGCTTGAGTTCATTACGGAACACTTTTTGGGCAACTAGGACATAGGCTGCCATTACTCCGATTTATTTAGATTGAATACTCCAACTTTAAGATGAAAAGATGATTCCATGACAATGCCTACGAAACGGTCCATTCCTTTTTCCGTCAAATTGATTGCGGGCATCATCGTATTTATGGGCATGTTTGTCGTTGCGATGGTGTTCGGCGCAGCTGAAACCAGCATCCAGGATGTATGGTTTGCCCTTACCACCTCGATGGAGGGCGAGAAATTATCCGTTCTTCGCGAAATTCGCCTGCCCCGCGAGGTTGCCGCCATTCTGGTCGGAGCCGCGCTCGCGGTCTCCGGTGCTATCATGCAGGGCATTACCCGTAATCCGCTGGCGGATCCCGGCCTGCTCGGCCTTACCAGCGGGGCGAATGCAGCGCTGGCCTTCACACTGGCTTTTCTGCCGGCTGCCAATTATTTTGGCATGATGGTGGCCTGCTTCATCGGAGCAGCGGTCGGTGCTGTGATGGTCTTCGGCATCGGAGCCATGCGAAAAGGCGGCTTCTCTCCCTTGCAGATGGTGCTGGCTGGTTCAGCTGTATCCGCATTCCTGTACGCCATCGCCGAAGGAATCGGCATTTATTTTAAAATATCCAAGGATGTGTCCATGTGGACAGCAGGCGGTGTGATCGGCACTTCATGGGGGCAGCTGCAGACGATATTCCCGTTTATTCTTATTGGAATTATGATTGCCATCGTGTTATCAAGACAGCTGACCATCCTTAGCCTGAGTGAAGAAGTCGCCGCCGGTTTGGGACAGAACATTGCTGCTATCAAAGGCATCCTGTTTGTCGTGATTGTCCTCCTGGCAGGAACCTCTGTGGCCTTGGTGGGGAATTTGGCCTTCCTCGGCCTGATGATTCCCCATATCGTCCGCGGTATCGTCGGAACCGACTACCGCCATGTCATTCCGATGTCCGCCATGGTGGGCGCCATCTTCATGCTGTTTGCCGACACGGTCGGACGAACGCTGCATGCTCCTTACGAAACGCCCGTAGCCGCTCTGATCGCCATCATGGGGTTGCCCTTCTTCCTGTTTATCGTACGCAAAGGAGGCCGGGGACTGTCATGATTCATCCGTCGTTATTAAGAAAACAGCGTATTACGTTTCTGGTCTTGTTGATCCTTACAGTGGTGACTATCCTCGTTGGTCTGGGTCTCGGTTATTCGTCCGTAAGTTATGATCGGATTATTCCAACCCTGCTGGGCCAAGGCAGCTTCAAAGAGAAATTCATTATCTTCGATGTGCGCCTGCCACGCATGCTCATTACTTTGCTGGCCGGAATGGCGCTCGCCTTATCAGGTGCCATTCTACAGAGCATTACCCGAAATGATCTCGCGGATCCAGGCATTATCGGAATAAACTCGGGGGCCGGGGTCGGCGTGGCCGTATTTTTCCTGTTCTTCCCGATCGAAGCCGGCTCCTTTATCTACATGCTGCCCTTGGCGGCATTTATCGGGGCTGTGCTAACGGCCGTGGGCATCTACCTGTTCTCTTTCCGGAAAGGCGAAGGCCTGCAGCCCGTTAAATTGGTGCTTACCGGTGTCGGGTTCTCCATGGCACTCTCGGGCGTCATGATTGTGCTCACGTCGTCTGCTGAGCGGACCAAGGTCGATTTTATCGCCAAGTGGCTGGCGGGCGGGATATGGGGCACCGATTGGCCCTTCATTGTGGCTCTGCTGCCCTGGCTGATCATCCTGGTCCTGTTCACCCTGTACAAAGCGCAGCGCATGAATCTGCTGGGGTTAAGCGATCCTGTAGGCATCGGTGTCGGCGTCTCGATTGAGAAGGAACGCATTGTGCTGCTTCTGGCCGCCGTCGCGCTTGCAGCATCCGCGGTGTCGGTTACGGGCGGCATTACGTTTATCGGACTCATGGGCCCTCATATTGCCAAAGCGCTGGTTGGCCCGCGGAATCAGATGTACATTCCGATTGCTATATTGATCGGGGGCTGGCTGCTGCTGCTCGCAGATACGATCGGACGCAACATCGTGGATCCCGACGGTATCGCAGCAGGCATTATGGTTGCTATCATCGGCGCGCCGTATTTTGTGTATTTGCTGCTTAAGAAAAAATAATGGTTATTCTCTTTTCAACTGAACGCTTAAAGCCCTCATTGCACTCTTTCAGGTGTAATAAGGGCTTTTTTTTATATACAGTGAATGGCTTCATCTCATACATAGAGTTCATAAATAAGGTAATATAAGGATAATTAACTCGGTAAGCAAAAGGGAGGTACTATGGCAAAATCAAAGGAAGTGATCGATTCAGCTGCAAAGCGATGGATGTTAACATTTCCTCTATGGATCATCGTGACGATCAGTTTACTATGCATATTCTGGATATTCGGCCTCTTGATCGACCTCGGGCTGCCTCGACAGAATGCAGGCTGGATCAACATCGCCATCGTAGGAACGTACCTCATAGGTTACCTTGCCGGCGAGTTGTATGTCGATCTGGATCGAACAGATGTAGTTGGAGAGCAAGCCTACACCCCCGGTGACGACATAAAGTCCGGATCCTTAAAGAAACGAATCCTCCATCCCTCGGGCTATCCTCATGGGATGCCTATTACCTGCATATGTCCTTCCTGTTCTTGTATTGGTTTGGCTATGGTTGCCGTCTTGTCCGAGCTTATCTCCTAAAAAAATAAAAGGGCACCACATGGATGCCCTCTATGTCGCGCAGGTAATAAAAAAACGTTCCGCCTCGCCCTTATCTTCACTTCCTGTCCCGGTTGGCCGCTTCCTCCAGACGGCGGAACCGTTTTAGATCGGCCTTCCGAATCGGAATCGGCTCGCGTCTCAGCAGCTTCACCACGGCAATGATCAACAACAGCAGCAGCACCGTGAATGGCAAGGCCGCGATCAACGAAGCCGTCTGCAATGCCTCCAGTCCGCCTGCAAACAGCAGGACGCCGGCAATGGCTGCCATGAGCGTGCCCCACACGATTTTTGCCATTTGAGGAGGGTTCAGGCTGCCGTAGGTGGTCATGCTGGATAAGATGTAGGTTGCTGAGTCGGCCGATGTCACCAAGAACGTCAGAATGAGTATAATCGCCAGCACGTTCATGACGGATGAAAACGGCAATTGGTTGAACAATTGGAACAGTGCCGACGTGACATCCGCATTAACGGCTGCCGCAATCCCGGTGTTCTCATGAAGATCAAACCAGATGGCGGTCCCGCCAAACACAGCGATCCACAGACAAGCAATGACCGGCGGCACGACCATCACGCCCACAATGAATTCGCGAACCGTTCTTCCCCTGGATACCCTCGCCACGAAAGCTCCTACATACGGCGACCAAGCAATCGCCCAAGCCCAGTAAAAGATCGTCCATTCCCGTACCCATGTGCCTTCGGCGTAGGGTTGAAGCCGCAGGCTGTACGATACGAAGTTCGTAATGTAGTCGCCCAGTGCCAATGTAAAGGTCTCCAGAATAAAAACGGAGGGGCCACTAACAAACACAAACAATAAAAAAATGAGCGCCATCGCGAGGTTCAGGTTGCTTAAGTATTTAATCCCTTTATCCAGCCCCGTTGTCGACGAGATCATATAAGCAACGAAAATAAGCCCCAGCATCATTAACTGCAACCCGACACCGTTGTTCACCCCCATAATGGTGTTCAAACCACCGCTCATCTGCAGAACGCCAAGTCCTATGGAGGTCGCGATGCCCATGACAGTTGCAATCACCGCGAGGATATCAATCGTATTCTTCACACTACGCTTCGAGCCGGTGACAGGCTCAAGCGCTGTAGACACCAGCCCATCCTTCTGCTTACGGAACTGAAGAAACGCGATCACAAGTCCGACAAGGGCAAACACAGACCACTGACTAATGCCCCAATGAAAAAAGGAATAGCCCATAGCCACACGTGCCGCGTCCACACCTTGTGCTTCGACGCCGCCGAAGGGTGTCTTAAAAAAATGGCTCATAGGTTCAGCCACGCCCCAAAATACCAGCCCTACACCAAACCCCGCAGAGAACAGCATTCCGATCCAGGTGAAGAACGGATACTCGGGCTTCTCCTTATCTCCGCCAAGACGAATCGTGCCGTATTTACTGGCTGCCACCCAGATCAGAAAAATAATAATCACAAAGATCGAGAGCAGATAGAACCAGCCGAACGTATTCGTTGTGAACCTGTACAAATACCCTGCCACTTCACCGAAAGCTCCGGGCATAGCAGCCCCTAGAATAGCAAGAATGGCAATGATAACGGCCGAAACCGTAAACACAATGTTCTTGAATAAACTCCCTTTCATAATGCTCCACCTCAGGCTATTAAGTCATCCATTCCTATACAGTATTTGTATTTAAACCAGAATTGATGTACTTAATCGGTAAGTGTGTGCAGCATGGGGTAATTCTTGATCAAGGCTATCTTGAAGTACTATTCGTTATTTGGGACTTGTTGAGAATCAATATACAATTGGCCTAGATTGACCATTTGCTCAAGCACTGCTTTAAAATGGGTACCGAACTCCGTTATCGAGTACTCCACCTTGGGAGGTACCTCTTGATACACCGTCCGTTTTACGATGCCGCTCTCCTCTAACTCCCGCAATTGCACAGTAAGCACATGCCTTGATACTTCAGGTATTCTCCGATGCAGCTCACCAAAACGCAGGGTTTCCTGAAACAGTTCATACAGTACTCGGGGCTTCCACTTCCCACTAATCATGTGCAAGCCCACTTCAGCCGGGCACCCATACCTCTCATCCTGATATGGCATATGTATTGCTTAACCCCCTTGGTCATTGTCATAAATAGATGACTATGTCATAAAATTGTGCGTACTTATCACAGCTTTCATTTTCAGATAGGCTATTGCTATCATCATACAGAAAGAGGAGATTCAATGAAACCATCCATTCCCGCAATCCGAGTCTGGAAGCCCGAGGATATGAATGCTGCATTTGCTGACGCGTATAACTCAGGGGACATCGATCAGGTGTTGGCGTTGTATGAACCGGACAGTATTCATGTCCACAGCAATGGAAGCTTGGAGATCGGAATTCATTCCTTTCGTCATACTTTGGAGGAACTGCTGCATCTGAAGGGTACGATGATCTCCACCAATTTATACTGTATCCCGTTTGAAAATATCGCTATGATGCGTGCTCGGTTCACCCTGCAGACGACAGACCCGGATGGCCAACCGCTGGTGCTGCAAGGACATACCTCCGAGATCGTGAGACAGCAACCTGACGGAAGCTGGCTGTATATCGTGGATCATCCGTTTGGTTCGGATGAAGTGAAATGAATAGTAAGAGCCATTATTTCAGCGATACAAAAAAAGCAATCCGCCCTTGTCGTAAACAAGCGGATTGCTTCTTGAGATTCATTACATTATTCCTTCACGAATTCCTTCGTGCTGCGAACGGTATCGATTGGACGCACCATACGCTCGATCTGCTCGCGCTTTGGCTCCAGGAACGGAGGCAGGGACAACTTCTCGCCCAGCGTTTCATATGGCTCGTCACCCATAAAGCCCGGACCGTCGGTTGCGAACTCAAACAGAATTTGCGGTGCAACTCGCGCATACAGGGACTGGAAGAAATAGCGGTCTACAAAGCCTGACGTATGGAACTGGAAGTCGTCCAGACGCTTGATCCAATGTTCCAGCACCGAGCGATCCTCGACCCGGAAGGCCGCGTGGTGTACAGTGCCGAAGCCCTGCTGGGCTCTAGGAAGCACGGCGTTGTACTCGACAACCACCTGTGCGCCATTGCCCCCTTCACCCACCTCAAACAGATGAAGCGAACCTTCCTTGCCGATTTCAGTAAATTGGAGTACTTTCTCCATCATTTCCTTGAAATGATCGAAGTTGGACACCCGTACAAACACCGGGCCGAGTCCTGTAATCGCATGCTCCAGCGGAATTGGTCCCTTCTGCCAAGGAGTTCCTGAAGCCACACCCTCGTTGTTCTCATCGGAGATGAGCTGATACTGCTGATCGTCAAAATCCACAAAGGCGAGTGTCTTTTTGCCAAACAACTCTTGAATGCCTTGATGCTTCACATCCATCCGGTCAAATCGCTTGACCCAATATTCGAGCGCTGCATCGTTAGGGACACGAAACGAGGTTTTGTAAATCTCGTCTGTACCATGTCTGCCCTGCGGGATCCCCGGAAAATCGAAGAAGGTCATATCTGTGCCGGCACTGCCCTTGTCATCTGCAAAGAACAGGTGGTATGTCTGAATATCGTCCTGATTAACCGTCTTCTTCACGAGCCGCATTCCAAGCACATAGGTGAAAAACTCGTAGTTCTTCTCGGCACTGCTCGTAATGGCTGTTACGTGGTGAATTCCTTTTAATCCGTTCATGATTAAATTCCTCCGTCTCTTCTATTTAGAAAGTGTTTGCCCAACCTTCATGAATTATTATTTTGATTTAAAACATCTTTAATTTAAGATAATAATATCACGACAATTCTGTTCCGTCAACCTTCTAAATTTATGACCCCAGTATAGCCGTGCATGATATACAAAAACGGCCGGATATAAAAACAACCGGCCGTTCTATTTTTTCTCATAAGAGAGTCTACATGTCCGTTATGTCCCTGTATTGGATAACCCAATGACAGGAAACAGCTCGATACGTTGATGGGTCTCCTCATGATACAACCATCCATCCCGTACATGGTCCACAAACAATATGCCGTTCAGGTGATCAATCTCGTGCTGCATACATCTGGCCAGATAATCTTCGCCTTCCAGAATCACCGTCTCGCCTTGACGATTCCATGTCTTTACCTTAACCTTATTGGCTCTCTTCACATATCCATAATACCCTGGATAAGAGAGACAAGCTTCGGGGCCTATCTGTTCCCCGTCCATCTCTACGATTTCTGGATTAATCAGCTCGATCAATCCTTCTCCGCAGTCCATGACAATAAGTCTTCGTAATATACCGACTTGTGGTGCGGCAAGACCAGCGCGCCCTTCGCTGTCATACAGCGTCTCAGCCATATCATCCAGAATCTTCAATGCTCTGGCATTTACGGTATCGACTGGCCGGGCGATCTTTCGCAAGATCGGATCACCGAATGGCACAATAGCTTTTACCGTCATTTCCTTAAGCCCCCTTAGTTCTAGAAGGAGGTGTATGCACCCATAAGTCACCTGGAGTACACTCTAAGGTTGTGCAAAGGGCATCTAACGTCTCTGCCTTCATCTGCCTGGGCTGGTTCGTCAGCAAGGCACTAATGGAAGCAGCTGACAGGCTGTAATTCGCCTTTTCTTTCATCAGCCGCGCCAAAGCCGCTCCCGACCATATCCCTCTCTCCGCCATCACATTACGTAGCATCCATTCGAGCAAAGGGTCCCCCTCCCGTTCCATTCAAATATTAGCTCACACCTTATTTTATTAGGTACTGCCTAATATCTCAAGCCTATTTTTTAGGGGTCTAACGAAAGTAGTTCTCTACAAATCTTGATGACCCTTCGGGACACTTAAGCAGGTTTGGATTCGTTCCGTTCGAGCGATTTCCGCCTAGCGCTCTTGGCTCTCCCTGCAAGGCTGGTTCCGATCACGCCGATAATGACGAGCGCTGCCCCGATGACATGATAATAAGCCAGCTCTTCATTCAAGAAGGCGACACCTCCAAAGATCGTGACCACGGTGGCCAGATTGTTAAAGATGCCCATCCGGGATGCCTCCATCTGGGACAATGCGTAATTTGACAGTAGCGATGTTCCAAGGGAGGACAACACGCCAAGATACAGAACGGCCCATACGAAGGACGGATGCAAAAACGGATCAAAATAATGTACGATCGTCCCCTGCGCAGCATGTTGAGCGGCCGACATCAGGTTAAACAGCACGAATCCGATCAGTGACATGATGAACGTAATATCCAGTACCGACTGCTTCTGCGTCAACTTGCGGGCCATCACGCTGTATATCGCGTTGGAAAGCGCCGACAGCAGAATTAATACAATCCCGAGCGTACTTGATGTCTCGAAGGAAACGCCCTTCAGCACGAATATAGAGATGATCCCTGTCACTGACAACACGGTAAACAGCTTTTGTGCCCAGCTGGAGCGTTCCTTCAAAAACAGTGACGCCAAGAGCAACGTAAAGATCGGTACGGTAGCGTGTATGATCCCGGCCTCGGCCGAGGAGGTGTAAACCAAACCGAAGGTTTGCAGCGTAAAGAACAGGAACGGATAGAATATGGCCAGCGGCACGATGGTCAGCAGCCGTTTCAGATCCAGCTTGACCTTTCTACGGGCCATGAGGAGCGCAATCGATGCAACAATGAACGAAATGGTGAACCGGTGTGCCAGCGTATCCAGCGGGTTAGCAACGATCAGCGCCAACTTCACAAACATAAACGAAAAACCAATGATAGCCGTATATCCTAACGCAGCGGCATAGGCACGGCTTGTATGCGGTGTATTCATGATATGTGTTCTCCTTCATCTTCTCTTTTGCATGACAACCAGAAGGCTGATGCATTTGCTACTTATCTTACGGCAGGAAGAACTCCGTTACGATTTGAAATAATACCAATTGTACCGGTACAGTTAAATCCGATGAAGGAAGTATAATGACAAAAAGGCTGTTTCCATCATCCCAAGATGATAGGAAACAGCCCCCTACTTTAACTTGTATACGTTTCGTAACAGGCATACCTAGGCATGCCCGTTACCAATAACCATCATCATTAATCACGTTGAACCGAAATCCAGCCGTCGCCCTCCAGATGAAGCGTTGCACCGAGCGCTTCTGCCATAAACCGGAGCGGAACGTAGGTAGATCCATTGCTATGAACGAATGGAGCTTCCTGCAGCGTCACATTTTTACCGCCGACGCTGGCTGTTTTGGAGCCTACGGTCAATACGATTTCTTCCCCTGTCAGATCATTGATGACTGTAATTTTCTTCGAGCCTTTGACCCACTTTACTTCGGCATCCAACTGATCTGCCAGGTAACGAAGCGGAACGAAGCTCTGATTGTTCTTCTTGATGACACCATATCCATAATCATCGCTCGAGGGGCTGAGGAACATCATTTTTTGCGTAATCTTCAGGTCATCCTTCAACACGTTATAGATGATGGAATCCTTCTCGAAGTTCCGCAGCACTTGGCCTGGCGTCACCGTTCCGTTCAGGACGTCCAGCACGCCTTTGGACGTGTCTACCTGATTCGCTTTTACCGCACCGCCGATGTTCCATGCTTCACTCTCAGAATAAACCTTGAAGGACTTCAATGGCAGTTCCTCGGAAGCCGGAAGTGCAACGTTCAGCTCCAGCGCACTCTTGCGTGTGTTCAGCTGGTCATCGAAGAAATAGTCCAGTTTGAGGATGGTATCCTTGCCAAATACGGTTTCGGATCCCGGAAGCTCCTCCAATAACTGTTTCTTCTGTTCATCATAGTTCTCCGTGAATTCGATCAGTCCGCCATGCACGATATCGTAGAGCGACGCAACGACCTCTTCCTTGGATTCCTGCGGCAGGAGCTCTACGTCTTCGCCGTAGGCCTCGCCGATGCTGGTCATCATCGGATAAATGGCATCATAAGCATCGCCGATCACCTGCTTCAAACCGGCTTCGTCTTTAAGCAGACTTTCGGCGAAAGGTTTAACCATGTTCAAGATCTCTTCGCCCGTCAGCTCCATATGGAGATGCGTCAGGTTCAAGCTTTCCCCGTTCACCTTCTCCTGAGCGGACTTCACCGTGATTGTCGATGGATTCGGGAAATGCTTCAGCACAAGCCCTGCCGCCTTCTTCACGACATCTTGAATCGCCTGCTCATACTGACTGGTATCAGGCAGCCCGGGAACGGTCGTATCCATCGATAGATAGAACGGCTGCTTGGCGCCTTCCAATTGAATCGCCATTCCTTTGGAATCCATAGATATATGAAGTGGAATCTTCTTGTCCGAATATTGGACACTGCCCTGAATGGACACCGTTTTGCTATCCTGTACGATGGCATGATCCATATTCAGGGATAACGAATTGATGAGATCAATCGCTTCTTTATCTTCAGTCGATAGGGCCTTGTCTGATGGCACCACCTCGAATCGAATACTTGCCTTGGATTCACTGGATTTAACATCAAGACTTGTAAGCAGCGCCTTGTTGATATCCAGTCCCCCGACTGCCTGACATCCTGTCATGACAACCAGCACAGCTGCAACGAGTACAGTCAACCATTTGAACTTCTTATACATAACGATATTTTTCCCCTCCCAGGTCATAGGCTCATTTCTATTATGGGAAGGGAGGAAATGTTTGTAAATAGGTATTTAAGCCTCGTCCTATGCGCACAGCGGAAGGGTGCCCACTGATAGCACATATCGACATTTTGCTATACACTGGGAATGAAATGCTGATCCTAAAGTGCAAGTTCAACAGTCAACTTTTCAGCCGGGAAGGTTTGCAAAGTGGCTTTGAACAACCTGAACAACCTTATAAAGCGTGGTGAATCTCTTGTTTAAAATTATGTTAATCGAAGACGACGTGACCCTATTCCATGAAGTGCAGGAGCGCCTTGCGCAATGGTCGTATGACGTTTACGGCGTCCGCGATTTCAGCGCCGTACTTCAGGAATTTACAGCGGTTCAACCCGACCTGGTCATTATCGACATCCAGCTGCCGAAGTTTGACGGGTTCCATTGGTGCCGAATGATTCGCTCCCACTCGAACGTGCCGATTATCTTCTTGTCTTCCCGCGATCATCCGACCGATATGGTTATGTCCATGCAGCTTGGAGCCGATGATTTCATTCAGAAGCCGTTCCACTTTGATGTCCTGATTGCCAAGATCCAGGCCACGCTGCGCCGGGTATACAATTACAACACCGAACGGACCGAGCTAAGAACATGGCGTGGAGCCACCGTCGAATTCGGTAAAAATACGATTAGCAGCCCTCAGGGGACCGCTGAACTGACTAAGAATGAAATGTTCATTCTGAAAATCCTTATGGAGCGAAAGAATCAAATCGTCAGCCGGGAAGATCTGATCAAAAGCTTATGGGACAACGAGCATTTTGTCAGCGATAATACCTTAACGGTCAACGTCAATCGGCTGCGCAAGAAGCTGGAGCCCCTCGGTCTTGATCCTTACATCGAAACGAAGGTGGGACAAGGTTATATCGCCACGGAAGAGGCCCATGCATGATGATGGCCTACATCCGGGAAAGACTAAGCTGGATTCTGTTCTTCCTGTTTCTGAAGCTGCTGTTTCTGTTCATAGCCGCCGTGGACTCCCAGATCCCTTTTCTGTCCATCCTCTATATCGTTTTTTTGTCGACATTGTTCTTCATCGTGTTTCTGGTCGTCAGATACAACCGGGAAACCAAGTTCTACAAAAGCCTCCGGGCGTGGGATGACACCTACGATTTAGCCGCCATCAGCGAACCGGAGCGTCCCTTTGAAGCGATTGCCATGGATATTCTCTCCCTTCAGACCGAGCGCTTCAAGAAGGAATCCTCCACGCGTCTGACGGAGATGCAAGGGGAGAAGGACGAGCTGTTATCCTGGATTCACGAAGTGAAAACGCCGCTCACCACCATGCAGCTGATGATCGAACGCATGGAAGATGAGACGTTAAAAGCGCAGCTCCAGTATGAGTGGCTCCGCATCCATCTGCTGCTTGACCAGCAGCTGCACCAGAAGCGCATCCCCTTTATCCGGAATGATCTGTTGATCGAGGTAGCCGCGCTGGAGCCGATCATCTTCCAGGAAATACGTGCGCTCAAGTCCTGGTGCATGCAGAAGGGCATCGGATTTGACGTTTCCCTTGAGGTAACGGAAGTGCTCAGCGATGCGAAATGGCTGGGCTTTATCGTCCGCCAGCTGTTGACCAACGCGGTCAAATACAGCAACGCTTCGGACATCATCATCGAGAGCGATCTCAAGGATGATCATGTCAGGCTCACCATCCAGGATTCCGGACGCGGCATAGATCCGAAGGACATGCCCCGGATTTTCGACAAAGGCTTCACGTCAACCACCTCGCATCAGGACAGCGCCGCAACCGGCATGGGGCTCTATCTGACGCAAAAAGTAGCCGATGCCCTGCTGATTCGCATCCAGGTGGAATCGAAGCCGGGGATCGGCACCACCTTCACCTTGATCTTTCCGAAACGGAATGATGTCGTAAGCATTACCGGCATGTGACAA
The DNA here is from genome assembly GCF_002803325.1 of Paenibacillus sp. GM2FR. Lineage (NCBI taxonomy): Bacteria > Bacillati > Bacillota > Bacilli > Caryophanales > Paenibacillaceae > Paenibacillus > Paenibacillus sp. GM2FR. The sequence continues at coordinate 441,032 of NZ_MKZM01000011.1, forward strand.
CAATGTCACATGCTTTTGAGCTTTGTTCGGCGAATCGAAGGAAAAGGCCCCTCGACTCCTTTATGATAAGGACAGATAACAAAGGAGTGAGTGAAATTGGCAATTCTTGAAGCAAACCAAATTCATAAAAGCTACGGCAACAAATTCAATAAACAGGAAGTGCTGAAGGGCATCGACATCCGCGTGGACAAAGGCGAGTTCGTCAGCATCATGGGCGCTTCGGGCTCAGGGAAAACCACGCTGCTGAACGTGCTCTCCTCGATCGATAAAGTAAGCCTCGGCAGCATCAAAATTGAGGGTAAAGAGTTTACGGGCCTCAAGGAGAAGGAGCTGGCGGAGTTCCGGAAGCACCATCTGGGATTTATTTTTCAAGAGTACAATCTGCTGGATACACTAACTGTCAAGGAAAATGTACTGCTGCCGCTCTCCATTAAGAAGGTATCCAAAAAGGAAGCCGATCAGAAGTTCCAAAGAATCGCGACCGAGCTTGGCATCTATGAGCTCAAGGATAAATATCCCAACCAGATCTCGGGAGGACAGAAGCAGCGGACCTCCGCGGCCCGTGCATTCATCCATGATCCGAGCATTATTTTTGCGGATGAGCCGACGGGAGCGCTGGACTCGAAGTCTGCATCCGATCTGTTGAATAAGCTAAGCGAATTAAATCAGAAGATCGACTCCACGATCATCATGGTTACCCATGATCCCGTGGCCGCCAGCTATTGCACTAGGGTGGTCTTCATTAAGGACGGACAGATCTACACCCAGCTGAACAAGGGCGAGCAATCCCGGCAGGCCTTCTTCAATGACATCATCAAGACTCAAGGCGTGCTAGGCGGTGTTCAGCATGAACATTAATTATCTGATCTACCGGAATTTGAAGAAAAATATCAAGAATTATTATCTGTATGTATTTGCGCTCATCTTCAGCGTGGGTCTGTACTTCGCGTTTGTCACGCTGCAATATGATCCGGCGATGGATGAAGCGAAAGGCTCCGTTAAGGGGGCGGCTGCGCTCGGCGCCGCCTCCGTGCTGTTAGTAGTCATCGTGGCGATATTCCTGCTGTATGCCAACACGATTTTCATTAAGCGGCGCAGTAAAGAGATCGGACTGTTTCAGCTCATCGGACTGACCAAAGGCAAGATATTCCGAATCCTTAGTGCAGAGAACCTGATTCTGTATTTCGGCTCGATGGTCATCGGCATCTTTGCCGGCTTCGCGGCTTCACGGTTAATCTTGATGATTCTGTTCAAGGTCACCGGCGTTGATACCGAGGCGGCTCTATCCTTCTCCAGCGAGGCGATGATCCAAACCGTCATTGTGTTTGCCGTCATCTACGTGCTGATTATGATCATGAATTATACGTTCATCAAAAGACAGAGCATTCTGTCCCTCTTCCACGCGGTATCGACAACCGAGAACCAAATTAAGAAAATGTCCTTCGCCGAAATGTTGTTCGGATTGCTCGGCATCGGACTCATACTTCTCGGTTATTATGTGTCGACCAAGCTGTTCAGTGGTGATTTCACCACCATGAACGAGCTGTTCATGGCTATGATCCTAATCTTGGGATCGGTTATCATCGGGACTTATCTGTTCTATAAAGGGTCGGTCAGCTTTCTATTCAACGCCATCCGAAAGAGCAAGGGCGGTTATTTGTCCCTGAACGATGTGCTGTCCCTCTCCTCCATCATGTTCCGCATGAAATCGAATGCGCTGCTGCTGACCATCATTACGACCGTATCCGCACTCGCGATCGGACTACTGTCACTCAGCTATATTTCTTACTATTCTGCGGAGAAATCGGCCGAGCAAAGCGTACCCAACCATTTTGCGGTAGCGGACCAGAAGGATTTTTCTGCCTTTATCCAGGCACTTACGGATGAAGATATCGAATTTAAGAAGACCGAACGGGACGTAATCCAGGTAAATGCGGACCTATCCGACATTATCGGGGCCAGCCTGGAGATATCTGGGCAAGTGGATTCCAGTTCCATGATCATCCCGGTAATCAGTGATGCCAGCGTGAAGGGCAAGGATGTTTCCCCCGGAGAGACGCTGTTCACGGGATATAGTGACGCGATCCAGCAATTTATGGCGATTCAGACCACAGGAGAAATTGAACTTATAAGTCCTAAACAAAGCTTTAAGCAGAAGCTGATCGGCTTGGACAAGGAAGCCTACGTATCCTATTATTATGCAAGCGGCGGGCTTCCGACAGCGATTGTGGATCAGACCGTATTTGATAAGCTGGCTCAGGATTTGGATCCGAAGATCCAGAAGAAGACTAATGTCTATCTCGGCATTGATATTGTGGATCCAAACGCTGTAGATCAGGCCAATCAGATCTTTAAGAGCCTCGGCATTAGCGAGGAAACAGGGAACCTCTCTCAGACTGAAATGGCCTTCAACCAGAAAAGCAATATGGGCTTGATGATGTTCATCGTGGGATTCCTGGGACTTACCTTCCTGATTACTTCAGGATGCATCCTGTACTTTAAGCAGATGGATGAAGGTGAAGAGGAGAAGCCGAATTATACCATTCTCCGGAAACTGGGCTTTACTCAAGGAAACCTGCTGAAGGGGATTCAGATCAAGCAGCTGTTCAATTTCGGCATTCCGCTGATCGTCGGGTTGTCCCACAGTTACTTTGCCGTTAAATCCGGCTGGTTCTTCTTCGGAACCGAGCTGTGGCTGCCCATGGTCATGGTTATGCTGCTGTATACGGCGCTGTATTCCATATTCGGATTGTTATCGGTCATGTTCTATAAACGGGTAATTAAAGAAGCGTTGTAAGCGAGGTGCATGGTTGGGCCCAGAGATGATTCGGGTTCCATCCATGCATTTTTCGTGTGCAGGTGTAAAAAACCATAGATTACCATTCCAAAGCTTTACAGCTCTTCTGCAGCTTCCGGATATATACAATCTGACCGATATGATAGGCATTGTGTGTAGCAGCATTGCTCACGATCTCCCACCACTTGGCCGGCTCCGGAAACCCGTTCACTACCTGCTCCAGCTTGCTCTCTGTCAGCAGCTCCTGCCACTGTAATAAGACCGCTATCAACCGGTCTCTCAACTCTGTAAAGGTTGCGTTATCCGGAATGATAAAGCTTTGATGATTGTCTCCAATCGAGGGCACGGCATCGATCCGCGATTCGCGGTACCGGGACTGCCACGTTTCATTCCAATACAGCAGATGCTGTATGATCTCGACAATGCTGTGACTATCGTTGGCAGGTGTCCAAAACGCTTCATCCTCGGTCAGATGTTCCACGGATTGCTGGAATGGGATATGCCAGCTGGGATCATTCGCATTCGCTAACAGTTGATTCATTAGAACATCATTTGCATGCGCCATAGGTCATTCACTCCTTCATAGCCTTGTAACAAGCAGCATCACAAATCATGACTAATTTTACTATAGGTTGAAGCTCTGTGATTCGCAGAAAATGATTAAAATCATTCTTTCTGGGCTAGTCATGTCAGCAGAAGGAGTCTACCTTACATGGAACAAGTCCAAATAATACTGCGCCGTTGGCGTATCATTCTTGAAACGCAGCTCGATCTTCTCCCCGCTTCCCTTGCATAGGCCCACCGTAATCTCAAAATAGCTAGCCCCGTGCATCGCATCAACCGGACTTGCATGATGGTCATCCTCCGTCACCGTTGTCCGCTCGTTGATGGATAGAATCCGTTCGCAGCCAAAAGAAGGATAGGTCTCGTGCAATATATCCTGAAGTGCTGATCGGATAACCGGGTATAACTGCTGCAGCATGGCCTTCTCGAGCTGCTCCTCTCTAGGCTTTCCTTCTGGTTGTGCATGCGCTGGGCTTTCCGAGGCTGAGATGAGGAGGCCGCATAGAAGGAGCAGACAGAAGGTTAAACTTGACTTCACGTGCATTCACCTTTTTCGTTTTCTACTTAGGATTTCCTTCCTCATCTTATTTAGTCCACCTTGCCTATCTGTTCATGACTACACAAAAAAGACTGCCGCAAAGGCAGTCTTTCCTCCGTTTATATGGTTGATGATTGCACGACAGCATGCCCATCGTTTCCGTCTTTTTCTGTTTTCCCAACTAAGAAGTGATACAGTACAATACCCGCAGCGAGTAGGATCGCCATCGCGATGTACATGCCCCGGAAACCGACAAGCGGCGTCAGGAAGCCGAGAATAAAGGGACCGAACCCGATGCCTACATCTACGAAAATATAAAAGGTCGACGTCGCAAGTCCGATCCGGTGAGCCGGTGAACGCTTGATGGCTAGGGCCTGAGCGCTGGACTGCGTCGTACCGTAGCCCAGACCGACGAATACGGCCGAGAGCAGCAAGGTCGGACCATGATGGGCTTGACTGAGCAGCACCATGCCAATCGCGAACGAAAGAATCGCGGGGTACATCACCACGTTGGCCCCTCTCTGGTCAAACCACCGGCCCGTGAACGGTCTCGACAGAATGACCACAATGGCATAGACAATAAAGAAATAACTGGCTACTTGAGCCAAACTGATCTGCCCGGCAAAGATCATGAGGTACGTTAAAATGCTGGAATATCCGAAACCCATGACGAAGCTGACCAGCGAAATCGGCAGTGCTTTCGGTTCAATAAAGTTGGATAGCTTCAAGCCTTGCAGATCCTTCTTTTGTTCAGCGGTCAGCATCAGTTTCGGTATATTGATAAAGAATGCGGACAGCAAAGAGAGAACACCCAGTACCGCGCACAGCGTGAAGTTAGCCGTCATCGAAGCATGTTCGTTAATCATCAGGCCAATAAAAGGGCCTATGGCCGATGCGATAATGATACTCACCCCATAATACCCCGTGCCTTCCCCCCTTCTGGAGTTCGGTATCAGGCTGGCGGCAATCGTGCCTGTAGCCGTTGAAGCGAGTGCAAAGGCCATACCGTGGAAGAACCGGACAATGAGCAGCACGCTCAAGCTGTTTACGATGAAATATAACCCGATAAGAACGCTGAAGGCGATCAGACCGGTAAAGAGAAGTTTTTTGCGCCCGACCCTCTCAATGATGCTGCCCCCGATCAACCGTCCAATCAATGCGCCCACGACAAAAATGCTGGAAGCCAGGCCAGCCATTCCTGTTGATGCATGAAACTCATTTTTCGCATACGAGGACATAATCACCACTAATAAATAAAAACATAAAAAGAGCAGGAAGTTGACGCCAAACACAATCAAAAAATCCTTGCTCCACAATCGTTCTCGCGAGTCTGCTTGCTCCAAGTTAATCACCTTTTCTAATAATGTTGTCTCTGACCGTCTCCATCACACGGATAACCGTGGCCTGATCCTCCGTAGAGACGCCTTCCATAATCTCCTGTTCATATTGGTCGAACACCTTGCGGACTTGCTGGACAACGCCAACTCCCGTCTTGGATAACTGAATGCGCTTCTCCCGTTTATCACGCACCGGAATTTGCTCCACATAGTCGAGTTTGATCAGCGCGTTCACGGTTCTGGTAACCGTGGGCTTCTCCACGTACAGCATTTTGGATAGCTCCACCAAAGTCATCGACTGGTAAACATCCAGATAGTACATAATGGACCACTGGGCATAATACAGGTTATAGTCTTCAAGCTTACGGTTCAGCTCATTGACGAAAGGGCGATACAGCGTAAAGTATTTATGGAAAAAATGTCTGTGGGCGTCCATACGAGACCTCCGTTCAAAATGGTTACCTTCGGTAACTATTTATTGATTATAAAGAAGATCTTTTGCCTTGTCCATCCCAATTGATTTCCAATTACAAGTGCTAGCTGCTTGCGAATCAGCATAACGACGCTTATTCTCCCTGTTTCAGAAGTGATCTATTCGCTTCTTGCCGCCTTTCGGGAGCGAACATCGAACAACAAAAAAATCGCCCTTGGGCGATGGAAAACAAGCCAGCCATCTAAGGACGATTTTATGCAAGTGGATTGATAAGGTTCTAGCCAATATCACTGACCGAATCGGAGACAGTCCCCGACACATCGAACAGCCTGCCCATATAATCACTCAGCAGAATACCATCCGGGTCCAGCTCTTCCCGAACCGCACGGAATGCTTCCCACATCGGATACAGCTCCCTCAGGTGGGCAGCCTCAAGATGATGCATTTTTCCCCAATGCGGCCGGCCGCCATACCGGAGAAAGATGCGCTCCATCGCATGGAAGTAGTCTTCATACGGCATGCCTTTGTACATATGAATCGCAATGTAGGCGGAATCCCGGCCATAAGCGGGGCTTAACCAAATATCATCGCTCTTGGCATAGCGGCATTCCACAGGAAAATGCACGTGAAACTTGCCACGCGACAGTTCTGTACGCATGTCTTCAATAACCGCATTCATCGACTCTGCCGGAATGTTATACTCCATCTCGTTGAAACGGACGAGCCGCTGGGTCGCAAACAAACGATGGCTGTAATTCACTTTACGCCCGAGCGGAACCTGTGACGCCGAGAAACGGCTGACATACGGGCTTACCTTCGGTACCATCCGGCAAAGCTCCGAGATTAGACCGAAAAGGGTATTCTCCACCAACACTTCACTGATATAATCCCTGACCCGATGTTCCGTCACTTCTTGATCCGTCTTATTCATCAGCTTGATCTGGCACGGCTCCGCATAAGGGAACCAATAAAACTCGAAATGACGGTTCTCCTCCGCTAATCGAGCCTGCTGTTTCAAACACTCGTCGAAGGTTACTCTCCGGCTTTCATATTCGATTTTGTAAGCCGGCTCCAGCCTCAACGTCACTTGCACGATAATGCCGAGTGACCCAAGGGAAACCTGCAGCGCCTTGAACTTATCGGGGTGCGACTCCCTACTGCACTCCAGCACCTCGCCTGTACCGGTCACCACCATAAGTCCGACAACCTGCGTTGATATATTCCCGAATTCCCGGCCCGTACCGTGCGTCCCCGTACTAATAGCCCCCGCAATGGATTGCACATCAATATCGCCGAGATTCTCCTGTGCCAGCCCATGCTGGAACAGCAGCTCGCCGAGCAGCTTCAGCTTCGTCCCCGCCCACACGGTGGCTGTTCCGGCTTCAGCGTCGACATGGACCAGTCCCTGCATGGCGTCCAGGGAGACCAGGCAGTCTTCGGATGCAGCAATGGGAGTAAAAGAATGTCCTGAGCCGGCCACTCGCAGCCGCCTGCCCTCCTGCCGGCACATCTGGACCATTTTCACGACTTCCGGAATGGATGCAGGATACAGCACCGTTCTTGGATTGGTTCGTACCGACCCTGACCAATTGGACCATTGGACCTGCTTCATAGAAAACACTCCCCCATTCCACGGTAGGTGGCATATTCACCCACGATACGACCTTGCGACACCGCATACAGCAGCTTGAATCGTTCGCACAGTTCCCCGGCCTTCGCATGACGGAAGAACACCGGATCTCCCAGGCCGAGCTTCACATGGGCAGGCAAGCGCAGCGGCGTTTGCACCTCACCGGCGCCCTCCAGCGAGAACAGCTCCAGTCCTTCAGGCAAATAAGGCTTCGCCAGCTTATCCTTATCCGCTGTTCCCGATGCTGTGTATCCCCCGCCCATACAGGTCACGATCCCTGCCTTCGGTATGCGTACCACCTCTATGGCATAAGCTGCTGCCGGCTTATAACGGAATGACGCGTAATGGTCGAACAACCCCGGCGCATAGAAGCCCGATCCGGCCGTAATCTCGGTTACCCACGCTTCCTTCCGGGAGCTGTCCAAACTTCCGGTTCCCCCTGCATTGACGAAACGGAGCCGGATTCCCATGGCGTTAAGCCGCTCCACAACTTCCTGCCTCCGCTTGGCAACCTCGACGATGGACCGGCTCTTCAGCCACCGGACCATCGTATTCTTTACATATTTTCCGGCGGCATGATCACCCACGCCCGCTACCTGAGCCTCGTAACCCATGATGCCGTCCAGACGAAGCCAAGGGGAGCGGATAATCCGTTCTACAATGGGATACATGCTCTCCCACGAATCGACGGGCGATCGCCATACACCGAAGTGGAGGCCGGGATAATGAACCGACATATCCAGATCGATGCATAGCGGAGTAACGGTTCTCTGTTGTTTGGCGAACTGTTCGATGTGCTCAACATGCTCCACACTGTCCACCATGAAGGTAATCGAGCGGCCTTCGCTGACCAGATCCACGATGGATCGAATGGCTGCCGGCTGCCACTGCGGATAGCCAAGCAGCAAATCATCGAAGCCCTGCCCTGACAGAAATACGGCTTCCGCTGCGGTATAACACATAATCCCTTGAAACATGGAATCCGAATTCAGGATACGATGCAGCACGTCCACGGAGCGGATCGATTTGCTGGCCAGCCGTACCTTCTTGCCCCCAGCAGCCTGCGCAATCGCCCGTACATTGTCATCCAGCATGTCCAGATCCACCAAGGCGAACGGCCTCGGGATTTCCGCGAATATCTTTTTATAATACTCGTATGTCGACATCCCTCTATCAACACCTTCCCGTTTCCCCTCACGCCTATGCCACATGATATTCTCGAAGGTTGCGGATTATCCTTCTGCGTACAACCATCCATACAAATAAAAAAGAGCCCAGCCGGTGGTTGGCTGAACTCCCCTTCTAATCTACTGCACCCTGTCTCAAAATCCTTGAGCTGCTTCTGCAGCTTGCCGCAGTCCCTGCTCGATAATCTCCTCACTCCGGTCGCGGAATTGATTATGCCCTTCAATCACAAGGGTCGTCACATTCGTGATGCCGAATACATTCAGGTGATTCTTAACGAAGCTTACCGCCATCTCGGATGTGTCTCCTTCCGCATATACGCCGCCTCTAGCATTCAACAATGCCGCCTTTTTATCGGATAAGAGCCCCACCAAGCCTTGTTCCGTATACTTGAAGGTTTTGCGCGGATGGTGCATGTAGTCCAAGTACGAATGCAGAACGGCGGGAACGGTCAGATTCCATAGCGGAAATGCAAACACGACCTTGTCTGCGGCTATGAACTGCTCCAGATGTTTTGTGACAATATCACTCATCGCCTTTTCTTCGGGTGTAAGGTCCATTCCCATAGCAGACTTGAAATTCCCGTTTATCATCACATCATCCAAGTACGGGATATGCTCTTTATACAGATCCACTTCAATTACCGTATCCTTCGGATGGGCCGCCTGATAGCTCTCCAGGAATGCGTCGTATAGTCTCCCCGTTACGGACCCTTGGCGGTTATTGGCTTTGATAAATAAGGTCGTTGTCATGTAAATCTCCTCCATAATGTATGATAATGTTGCATGAAATGCTTAATTTGGACTTTCCAATCCAATCCCCTTGGACTCTCTTTGACCGAACTGAACATAATAGAACAGCATGATGGCTATCAGCAGCACAGCCAAAGCGAGGTATATGTTGCTATAGAGATTCCCTTCCGTGTAGAGATGGACGGGATTCCAGTGGATGCCGGACTTGATATCCAGCATCTTGCCGTACACGACTGAGGCCATGCCTGCCGATATAAAATTCAGCATCTGCATCAGTCCCATCCCGACTCCCGCTTGTTCCTTGTGCAGGCTGAGCGAAACGGAATTGGATAACGCAATCATCGCAAACGTCTGCCCCACATGTCCGAAGATTAGGAAGATCGCGATCAGAACAGGCGATATGCCAATGAAGGAAGACAGCAGCGCAAAGCATGCCAGCAATAATCCGACGGCCACAAGGAAGAGATACGTGTCCCCCCTCCCGTCCGCAAGTCTTCCGCCTGCCTTACCCAGCAAGGCTGATGCGATTGCAGCCGGTACCATGACAAATCCGATCCACCCCGGTGAAAGCCCCTGCACCTCCGACAATAACAACGGACTTAGAAAATGCAGAGAGAACCCGATGCCACTGACGATAAACATCACGATTAAGCGGATGGTATAGCTTTTGTTCCGGAATAAGCCTGGATCTACAAACGGTGCGGCAGCCGTGCGAATGCGTATGATCAACAGCCCTATAGCCAGCACCCCAAGAAGAGGCTGCCACCAGGATCCGTTCGTGACGCCAAGCAGGAGAAAGGTGACCGCCGCCGCTAACAATCCGCCTCCTAACCAATCGAATGGGCCGGAGGACTGAAGTTCTTCTTCCTTCAAATATTTCCGATATAAAGGAATCGTAATTAAGATCAGCAGCGGAATACTGAATAACCAGCGCCAGTCCGCAATACTGGCTACAAGCGAAGACACAATGGGACCCAGCGCACTGCCGATGGACAATCCCACGAATGCCGTAGCCATAGCCGAGCCCCTTCGCTCGGGTGCAATGTAGCGTACCGGAATTAACATCGCCGTTGCCGGAATCGCCGCAGCTCCAACGGCCTGCAGACTTCTGCTGACCAACACCATCCAGAACACCTGCGAGAACAGGCCGACCAGCGATCCGACCGCGAACAAGAGCAGACCGATCGTAATCAGATTTCGAAGTTGAATCCGCTCCGTGAGCTTCCCATAGAGGACCGTTCCAACACCATAGATCAAGGAGTATGAAGAACTGACCCAGCTGACTTGAGCTGTCGTCAGGCCGAATTCCTCCCGCATGTCCGGGAGCACGAAGTTAAACATCAATCCGCTCATGGCGGACAGACATAATGTGAACATCACGACGCGCATTAATCTCTGTGTTTCCATCTCCTGAACCACCTCTCATTACCTTGTTATGAATTCGATAGGCAACCATATTGACTGTCAGTACTTACTGACATAACGCTTGAAAAAAATACTAGGGGGTTAACGCCCTAGCAAAAATCCGTACACTTTCCTCGATAAAGGCATCCAGCGTCACGGAAGAGAAGAGTTCCTCCGAGTCGAGCTCATTCATAAACGCCCCGAAGTTCATCATCATGAACGAAATGGCCCGCAGCTCCGGATCCCCTGCGATCACTTTGCCCTTCTCCGTCATCACGGTAAAATACTTCGTCAATACATCCATGTATTGTTTGGGATGTTTACTGGTAATCTCCCGCAAGCCCGGTAAATTATCGTTCTCCTTCACGCTGATCGTGATCAGCTTCCGATTCCGAATCATCAGCTCGTGATACGTCCGGCTGATAAGCAGCAGGTCTTCGCTTAAGTCTCCTACCAGCTTCTCTTCAAACAGCTTTGTCATTTCTTGACCATAATGATAGCGTTCAAAAGCCGTTTCCAGGAGGTTCTGCTTGCTGCCGAATTTACGAAACAAGGTTTTCTCGCTTAAGCCGGCAGCCGTAGCGATTTCCATCGTGGTTACCCCGTTGTAGCCCTTCCGAGAGATGAGGTCGATCGCGGCCAGCAGCAGCTTATCATCCGTGGTCAGGTTGTCACTATGCTCCATGAAGGCCCTCCCTCTTTCTACAGGAATGTCAGTACTTACTGTCATTTGATGAGCTTATCATATTCCTCTTGGGTATGCTCTGTCAAGCATTTAACAAAAAATAGGCCCCTTTCCCCCGGCATCTTCTTCTCGTTGCTCTTATCATGGCAGTTGATCGTATAATGAGAAGGACATTTGTCCAGAAGAGAAAGGAGCAACCCAACGACATAGAGGCGGCTTCGAATGGTATCCGCTATAAAGAAGATCGCCCGGCTAAAACTTTTTTCTCAAGTTCTTGTAACGAATCGGCCACGGCCCGGTCATATAGGCAAGGAGGTGAACAGGTGGCGGATTTGCACCAGATATACCATCAACACTTTCAAGATGTGTATCTGTTCCTGCTGTCGCTTAGCAGAGATGAACATGTTGCGGAAGAACTCACACAGGAGACGTTTTTCAAAGCGCTGAAGCATATCGATTCGTTTCAAGGTACGTGCAAACTAAGCGTTTGGCTCTGCCAAATCGCTAAACATACATACTTCTCCTATCTTGATAAGCAAAAGCGATATGAGCCGGCACCGCAGGTCGAGCACAGCAGCGATTTGGATATCGCATGGCAAACCGTCGATAAAGCAGAGGCTTTCCGAATCCACCAGATTCTGCACTTGATGGACGAGCCGTATAAAGAGGTGTTCACGCTGCGGGTATTCGGGGAGTTGTCTTTTGGCGAAATCAGTCAGCTGTTCGAAAAAACCGAGAGCTGGGCAAGAGTCACCTTCTTTCGAGCCAAGCAAAAAATTCAAAGCCTGTACAAGGAGGAGAACCGACCGTGAGCCGAGTTTCGTGTGATATTATTCAGGATTTGCTGCCCTTGTACTATGATGATGTGTGCAGCGCGGACACCAAAGCCCTGGTAGAAGGGCATCTAGCGGATTGCCCGGATTGCCGTGAGGTGCTGAGCCATATGAGTTCCCCTATGCCCTTGCCGGCCCAAACAATCGAGCAAAACAAACAGGAGGGAGCCGGTTTGCAGCAAGTTGCCGCCCAGTGGTCGCGCACCAAGTGGATCTCGTTTTCCAAGGGTTTATTGATTACTTGCCTAGCGGTTGGACTCCTGTTCCTCGTGTATGTCGGTCTGTTCAAATGGAACATTACGAGCGTGCCTACCCGCGTTATGCAAGTATCCGATATCAGCCAGCTGAAGGATGGGCGCATTGTCTATCATGTGAAGATGACCGACGGCTACAACGTCAATCAAGCTAGCATCGACTCGGATGCCGACGGAAACTTGTATATGACACCCAAGCGTCCCATCATCAAGTCGAAAAAGTTCGCGAATATGGGATTATCCAACATGTACTATTTCAATGATATTAAAGAGCGGAATGCCTATGAGAAGAGCTTTGGCGAAGGCGTTCAGATCAAGGCCCTTTATCTGGGGACGCCGGATGACCGGATTCTCATCTGGGAACAAGGCATGGAGCTGCCTGCGGCAAGCGAGTCCGTCGAGATGCAGTTTAATAGCGAGGAGAATGACAGCAAGAGACCGCCAGGGTAGCCCTTTGGGCCCCGAAGCGGTCTCTTGTTGAACCTCAAACCGTCGTAACAAATCTATGCAATAATCTCCACTCGATCCAAGCGTAGACCGAGCCGACCACCCCGAACAGAATAACTGCGGTGCTGACATGGAGCTCATATTCCTGTATGAATCGAACCTGATAGAATTCGTAAAACAGGAAAGCCCCAGCCCCGGCCCATAGCACGGCATACAGCAGAGCATACAGGATGAGTGAAGTCCTAACCCGTCGAATCATGCCGATTAGCCACGACAACGGGAGCACGATCACCGGATATAGGATCGATGATAAGAAGATCGGGATGATCACCAACACCAAACCCATATTACGAAGGCCGTAATATTCCGTCGTTGCAATCTTATATCCTTCGATATACTCCAAGCCTACGATCGCACCGGTAAACATCCATATAAATACGAACCACAGCACAAAATATTTGGCCACCCGCAAGATGTACACCACCTTGTCCGTTTAATTCATAAACGGTAGGGTCCGAAAAAAAGTTACGTTTATTTCCGTTTCATCGCAATAAAAGTGCTGCCAGCTTATTCCGCAGGTTCACCAGCCGCTTCCCAGCGGTCGATTTCCTTGCGCACCCGAGGGGCGACTTCGGTTCCCAGCAGTTCAATGGCTCGCATGACTTCATCATGAGGCATCGTTCCGACGGGCACGTGCAGCATAAAGCGGGTAATGCCCACATGCTTGCGCAGGTGAATGATTTTTTGGGCGACCGTCTCCGGGTCCCCCACATAGAGCGCACCTTCGAAGCTTCGTGCCGCATCGAATCTTGCGCGGTCATAGTATCCCCAGCCCCGCTCCCGTCCCAATACATTCATGCTGGCTTGGGTGGATGGGAAGAACTTGTCCGCTGCCAGCTCGGTTTCTTCCGCAATGAATCCATGGGAATGCGAGCCGATCGGCAGCTTCGATACATCGTGCCCGGCATGAGCTGCCGCTTCTTTATACAGCTTGACCAGCGGCGCGAACTGCAGGGGACTGCCGCCGATAATCGCCAGCACCAGCGGCAAACCGAGCAGGCCTGCCCTTACGGCCGATTCCGAATTGCCTCCGCTGCCAATCCACACCGGCAGCGGATTCTGAACCGGCCGCGGGTAGACGCCTAAGTTATGAATCGCAGGGCGATGCCCCCCCTGCCAGGTTACTTTTTCCGACTCGCGGATTTTGAGCAGCAGCTCCAGCTTCTCCTCGAACAGCTCATCATAATGGCTCAGATCATAGCCGAATAACGGGAACGATTCGATGAACGAACCTCTGCCCGCCATAATCTCGGCACGGCCGTTCGAGATGGCATCCAAGGTGGCGAAATCCTGAAACACCCGCACCGGATCAGCGGAGGACAGCACCGTCACCGCACTGGTCAGCCGAATCCACTTCGTCTGCGACGCAGCCGCAGCGAGCACAACCGCAGGCGAAGATGCCGCATAATCCTTACGGTGATGCTCGCCTACCCCATACACATCCAATCCCACCTGATCAGCCAGCACGATTTCCTCAACAACCTCGCGCAGCCGCTGTGCATGGCTCATCACTTCGCCTGTCGTCACATCCGGCCAAGTCTCTACGAACGAGCTAACTCCAATCTCCATCATGATTTCCTCCTATTATGCTTTGCCGCAGGGTTAGAACCGCAGGCAAAAGGTTATCGTTGTTTCATGCCTTAGGACAGTCAACATCGTTATCTATCATTCAATTATCTTTATATTGAACTTTTAACAGGGATTTTTCAAGTTACAAGTTAACTGATAACGAGAATCCTGTGGATTCGATGCATAAGAAATTCAAAAATGGCCGGCATCCATGCGGATTCCGGCCATTTCATGTTTCCTTTTAACCCTGTATTTGAGCTTGGCTTATTGCTTTGTTGCCAAGTATTCCTCCAGGCGATCCCAAGTTTGGGTAATGCCTTCTTCCATTCCCATATCCAGCACGGTTTTGAGAGCCTCCGGAGAATCGTACACTGCCCGGTTGATCAGCTTGGTCTTCCCATCCTGCTCTACAAAGGTCATCGTAGAGATAGGGGCAGGCATTCCCTCAGCAATGGTGCCTTCCGCATCGGAAAAATAATCGATAAGAACAATTTTCTCCGGCTCTTCGATCTCCTGGTACACCGATTTGCCCCAGGATTCCATGCCGTAGAAATCCCCCTGGTTCTTATCCAAACACTTCATGCAGTAATGCCACGAGCCGCCCGGACGGAAATCCATATTGGATACGGTAACCTCCCATCCACGAGGCCCCCACCACTGCTTAAGATGCTCTCCATCCGTAAACACCTTGAATACCAGCTCCCTAGGTGCATTAAACTCACGCTCCAATACAAGTACTTCCCCTTCAACCCGCGTAATCATTTGGTTTGTCATTATCCATTCCTCCTCATATTAGGTGTTAATCCTGTTTCTTACCTGTTCCTTCCGATTGCAGTTTCTCTAAGTAGTTATCCAAGTTGTCAAAGCGCTCGTTCCATATGCTTCGGTAATTATGGAGCCAATGGTCCAGTTCTACAAACGGCTCCGACCGCAGCATGTAGTTCCGCCGGTTCGCCTCCGCCCTTACCTCCACCAGCCCGGCTTCCAGCAGCACCTTCAGATGCTTGGATGCTTGTGGCTGCCGAATATCAAGACGTTCAGCGATTTCTCCAACCGTTAAAGGCCCCTTCAGCAAGAGATCCACAATACGAAAACGGTTCGGTTCGGCTAAAGCGTTAAATGTTGTTAGTTCCATCTTGTTGTGATGACTGGTACAGACCCGCTGCTATAGCGTTTACGGTGATGGTCTGTTCTCTCTGTCCATGTCACCATCATCACCTCTTTTTTTTGCTGATTTAATGGTGCCGTACTTCCTGATAACAATATACCACGATAGGAATATTCCTGTAAAGGAATATTTAAATATTTCTTTAATTTTTTTTCACAACACAAAAAAAGCAATAAACGCGGGGCTTTACTCGGGCCACGTCTATTGCTTCTTGTTTTTTTATCCTTCGTATTCCTTACTTAAAAAACACCTTGTCTACATTATATTTGGCCTTGAATTCATTAATGATATAGGTTTCATAGATCTCTCGATGAACGGCGTCTTCAATGACGCAGACCTCGATTCTTGTCACCTCATCCCGATGCTCCTTCATCGGAGAGACGTTATCTTCAAAATGCTTCTTGATCCGCGGTCTTAGCTTTCTTGCTTTGCCAACAAACAGGAGTTCCTCCTTGCTGTTGTAGAACATGAAAATCCCGCCCCGATCTCTTGGAATCAGGTGAAAATCCGTAAATCCGTAAATGTGGCTCAACTCCGGAGCAGCCTGCTTGGTAATGGTAATGTCCACCTTGGGAATGGTTATATTGATCACGACTAACGCTCACTTCCTCAATTCATATATTGATCTAAATCGTATCACTAATCTGCTTATTTGCCCATGCGGGAAATTTAAGAGCACCCCTCTCTAGGCATCCGCATAGGATGGAAACTAGGTATGACTAATAACGATGGGGGTCTTTTTCAATATGAGCATTCAATATCCCGGACACCAGGAACAAACCTTGTATCAAGCTGAACCCAACATGATGCACAACATCAAATCGGTTCGCGATCATATTCACCGTCTTTGCAAGCAGCATGCGAATCAGATGGTTCGCGTCGAAACGCTCGACGGTGATGTTTTTGAAGGGACGATCATGCATTGCGAGAAGGGGATTCTGTATTTGAGTCTGTCCGGCTACGAAAACCAGCGCGGCTTCGGCCCCGGTTACTACAATAATGTCATCCTGCCCCTTGTCCTCTTCGAATTGCTTGTCATCACGCTGCTGTACACCTAAACCCATATAACCCGATTAAGGAGTGAACCCAATATGGCATTTATGCCGCCGCAAGGACCTCAGGGACCACTGCAAGGGCCCTTATCCCCGCCTCCAACCACGATCCCCCAACAACCTATGGCGAGTGCCTTTGCTGTTGACCCGGGAGCGATCAGAGGATGTTTGTTTCGCATCACCTATATTTGGCCGAGATTCGGGCCCGGCTTCTGGTTTTTTCCGACCTTCGTCGGCCGCACCTCGGTCGCCGGTTTTCGATGGACAGGAAGAAGATGGGTCTACTCGGGGTTCGATTTAAGAAGAATCCAGTCCTTCACCTGTTTTTAACCCTAATATTCAAGGGACGGAGTCGGCAGGTACAATGGCCCCAATGATCTGCCCGCTCATCACGAGAGTGCCCCTGCGGCGCTCTCGAGTTCTTGCATAATGGACAAGCTTTCCTCAGTAGAGGCTTCCCTTTTCAGGGTATCCATTTTCCCCAAAAAATAAAGTTCTTGATTATCCTCCGACAACATTAAATAATATGTAACAGTCCCTCTTTAAAACCGATAATGGAGATTGGGATTATAACTATAACCAACACAGCAGAAAGGTTGACTTGAACACCATGGATCTATCGCAACACGCTACTGGGAAAAAAGGCGCCAGAGAGCCCTTTCCCATCTCTATACTGTCTCTCACCGTTGGCGCTTTTGCCATTGGCATGACGGAGTTCGTTATCATGGGAATACTCCCTAATGTCGCGGATGATCTGAATGTCAGCATTGCATCGGCTGGGCAGCTGATTACGATGTACGCCCTCGGGGTAGCCGTAGGGGCCCCTATTCTAACGGTTCTAACCCACCAAATACCGCAGAAAAAACTGCTCCTGCTGCTCATGGGCCTGTTTATTCTGGGTAACGGCATTTCGGTCTTCGCTCCGAGCTATGCCGTTCTGATGGGTGCCCGAATGCTGACCGCGCTGACGCACGGTACTTTCTTCGGTGTGGGAGCTGTCATCGCTTCGAACCTGGTGCGGCCGCACAAGCGTGCCGGGGCGGTGTCCATCATGATGGCCGGATTAACGATAGCCAATATCATCGGGGTTCCGATCGGCACCTTCATCGGCCAGACGATGGGCTGGCGCGCTTCATTCGGCGCGATTGCCGTTATGGGGGTGTTGGCATTGATCGGCATCCTGATCTTTATTCCGAAGCTACGGCAGGAACAAGCTTCAAGCATCGCTCAGCAAATTACAGCCCTTATCAGACCACAACTCCTTCTCTTCCTGCTGATCGGAGCGCTTGGTAACGCCGGCCTGTTCGCCGTCTTCACTTATATTGCGCCGCTGCTGATTGAGATCACCGGCTTTGCCGAACCCAGCGTCACCTGGATTCTGATCCTGTTTGGTATCGGCGTAACCGTCGGTAATATCGTGGGCGGAAGACTGGCCGACTGGAAGCTGCTGCCCTCCATTCTCGGCGTTTACTTTGCGACGGCCGTCATTCTGACCATCCTTACCGTGACGATCCATAACCCGGTCACGGCTGTACTGACCATCGTGTTGTGGGGTGCTGCTTCTTTCGCCGTTATGCCGGGAATGCAGGTGCGTGTAATGAGTCTGGCCCAGTCCGCTCCCGCTCTTGCCTCCACCGCAACCCACTCTGCGGGCAATCTCGGAAATGCGGCGGGGGCTTTTATCGGTGGGTTGGTCATTACCCATCTAAGCTTAACGGCCCTGCCTTGGGTGGGCGCTGGATTGGTGGGACTCGCCTTCATTCTGGGAGCAGCCTGCTATATGTATGAGCGCAAGGCCGTAACGGCTAATGCTTAATTTCCAATAGCTGCAAAACTCTCGTTGCCATACGGAGCACGAACCATGTTGAAAAGGCGTAACCGGACATTGCACCCCGGTTACGCCTTTATTTATATATTCATTTATCCCTCTGCGATTACAGAGCTTTGATCTCCAGCAGCTCGTACTTGACGATACCCATCGGCGCTTCCACGTTGACTTGATCGCCTACCGCTTTGCCCATTAGTGCTTTGCCAAGCGGACTTTCATAGGAGACCTTATTGTTCAATACGTCTGCCTCGGCGGGTCCTACGACCTGATATTCAAGCTTCTCTGCAAACTCGATGTCGTTCAGGACGACATTCGAACCAACATTCACCGTTTTCGAGCTTACATGCTTGGCGTCGACAATCCGGGCGCTGTTGAGTGTTTTTTCCAGGATGATGATGCGCGTTTCCATAAACGCTTGGTCGTTCTTGGCCGAGTGGTACTCGCTGTTCTCTTTCAAGTCACCATAGCTGATCGCGAGCTTGATCCGTTCCGCTAACTCTTTGCGTTTTACATACTTGAGGTCATCAAGTTCTTCCTGGAGTTTATCATAGCCCTCCTGGGTCAAGATCAGTTCTTCTGCCATGTTCATCACATCCACTTTTTAATTTCTTATTTCTAGTGTACTCTTTATTTCGAAAATAAGCGAAAACTTTCTGAAAATCGATGGATGGAATATTTGGGATTTAATTACAATGACAGGATTGCCTCTGCCAAGATTAAACCACTTGGACAGCTACATGAAGGATTATTTTGAACAAATCAGGATCGTTGTATACCCCGAGTTAGAACCATAATAGCCCCTGATTTCTCTGCAAGGAGAACCAGGGGCTATATAAGATAGATTGAATGCCGTGGCCTATCGGCACGTGCATCTTACGAACTCGCTTCGATATCAGCCTTCAACGCTTCATACTGCTCCATCAGCTCACCCAGAATGGGATGCTCACCGGCAATGCCGGTATATTGGGAAGCCGTGTCGCTTGCACCGATATCCCGGACCGATGCTTGCAGCTCCACGCTTTCGGGATCTTCCGGAACATCGAACATCAGAGCCGCTGCCATGGATTTCGCCAAGCTCTTGTACGCTAGCCCGCTTTCGAATGCCAGCATCGCTGGCGACACCAGGCGGTCGCCCGGGGACAGCTTCCGGATCGGAGAGCGGCCTACGCGGGACACCTCGTCAGTTAGTGCCGGGTTGCGGAACCGCTCCAGGATGGTATCGATATAAGCTCCATGCTCGGAAGAGTTGAAGCCGTGTTTATGCACGAGCGCAGCCCCCGTCTCCTCCAGCACAGCACGGACATGACTCGCTACCTCTTCATCCTTCATGGCGTCCTGGATGGTCTCGTAGCCTTTTAGAAACCCTACATACGCGGCCGAGCAGTGTCCGGTATTCACCGTAAACAGCTTGCGCTCGATGTACGGCTCTAGACGGTCCACGTAGTGAATGCCTTCCACAGGGACATAATGCTCAAACATCTGCGAGCGATCCACCGCCCATTCATAGAACGGCTCCACCACGACCTTCAGACGGTCCTCATGCTGCTGCAGCGGCACAATCCGGTCTACGGCCGCATCCGGGAAAGCCACGCGCTGGTCGGCCTTCTGCTTCGTCTCGTCATCAAGCTTCCCGTAGACGTGCTCTTTCAGCTGCGTACTGCCGCCGATGGCATTCTCGCATGCAATAATATGAAGGGGGGCAGCAGACTCCGCTTGCAGCCGAAGCTTCAGCCCCTCGGCAATAGTGCCGGCGATAAACTTCAGAATGTTCACGCCTACCGCAGTCGTCACGAGATCCGCTTCCGCTACTGCACGTGCGGCAGCTTCGGGCTCCGAGGCGCTGTTGAGTGCGGTGATGCCTTTAACGATCGTGGTCTCCTGCCCTTCGCTGGCCAAGGTGACGGGATACTCCCCGCGTGCTTTCAGCTCCGATACCAGCTCTTCGTTCACATCGATAAAACAAACCTCATAACCGGCTTGTGACAGCAAGAGCCCTATAAAACCGCGCCCGATGTTACCTGCTCCGAAATGGACTGCTTTCATGCGCCCATTCCTCCTTCGAAGATCGCCAGAATCTCCTCTTCGCTGGAAGCGTTCATCACCTTCTCAATGCTTTCGTCATCCGTGAAGATCATCGCCACATTCGTCAGAATCTCCATGTGATCACCGCCGGCAGCCGCAATACCAATAACAATAAACGCCGGCTCATCCCCTCCGAAATCTACGCCTTCCGGGAAGCGGACGATCGACAATCCCGTGGAGAGGACCATGCCTTTCGCCTCTTTCGTGCCATGGGGAATCGCGAGTCCTCCGCCCATATAAGTGGACGCAATCTCTTCGCGTTCCAGCATTTTATCCACGTAATCCTCGGATACATGGCCTGCCTGTACAAGCAGATTTCCCGCCATGCGGATGGCTTCGCTCTTGCTGTCAGCCTTTGCGTTCAGTATGACTTTATCTTTGGACAGTATGTTATTCATGTTGATCTCCCTCTTTCTATGGTCTGTGATTGAAAAAATGCTGAAGCTCTTCCGCCAAATAGGATCGGATTTCTTCCTCGCTACCCCGCTCCATCAGCTCAATCAGCTCGGAGTGAAGCAGCATTGCGCTGATTTCACTGAGCACCTCCAAGCTCTCCTTCGGAAGCTGCTTCGGTGCCAGCATCAGCAGAATGACACCCGCCTCCGCCCCGTCCTCCAGCGGCGCTCGGTGCGCCAGCCGGAACAAGGTTAGAGACGGCCAGGAAATATAGCGGCTGCGCGTATGGAACAAGGCCAGCGTCGTATCCGGAATGAGCTGGGTGCCCATCCGTTCGCGCTCAAGCAAACGCTCCTTCACCTTCTCCGCATCACGGACAGCCCCGCGTTCAACCACCTTAGCCAAGGCTTCGTTCAATGTGCCCTGCAAATCATCCTGCCGATTATCCAGGTGGTATACATGGAAGCCACCCAAAAGCGTTACGATCTCGTTCATCAGGGCAGCCTGCATGCGTAGACGCTCGAATGATGCGACCCTATGCTCTACCTCGATTCGCTTATCTGCAGCCATGCCTCCGGCCGGTGTCAAGGATGTGCTCTGGATGAATTGCAGCAGCGCCTCTTTATCATCCGCCGTGAGCAGCGGACTTAATCTCACATACCGATCCTTCGGCAGCGGAAGATCAATGGTCGAAATAATGAGATCATATTGCTCCTTCGGTATCCGGGCCGCTTCATACCACGAGACGTTGCCGAGCACCTCAATCTGCGGCATCTCCTTATTCAGTCGTGTCCCGAGAAGCCTTGAGGAGCTAAGGCCGCTGGAACATACCAGAATGGCCTTCAAATGGTGCCCCAGCTGGTTCAGACGTTCGCTGGAAGCACCGAAATGCATAACCAGAAACCCGATTTCTTCATCCGGGATGGTCAAACCCAGCTTCAGCTCGTCAACCGAACGACGGACGATTCCAAACAGCTCCTCATAATCCTTCCGAATCGGGCTCAGCAAGGGATTCCGGATCCGGGTCCCTTCCCGAATCCGTTTCATGGCAGCCCCGATGTGTTCCACCAGACCTGCCCGCAGCGTGCGGTCCTCCTGATACGGAATGCCGGTGCGCCCCTGAACCCGTTCGATAAGACGTTGGGCGATTTCCACCATCTCCACATCCGTGTGAGCCAGTTCGCTGACCTCGGACATGTCCTTCGCAGATTCGAACAAATGAGCGATATATTTCATTTCAGGATCGTGAAAGTCAATCTTCAAGGTTTGACCAAGGCGACTCGCGAAAGCCTTTGCCTCCTCCGCTGAAGCGGAGGATTTGCCATATCCCGCAATATCCCTTGTCTCTATGCTCCGCCCCTGCTTGATCCTGTTTACGGAAACCGATAACGCTATGAGCATGGCAGTATAGGCACTTTCGCTAAGCCCCTCGGTCCAATCCCAGTTCATATCCCATAAACATTTCTCTACATCCAGCAGCACCGGTTTATCAATCATGGAGAGCAGACGGGCGGTCACAGGCTCGCTTTGATCACGATATCCATCCCCGACAAGATCGGAATAATCCAGATATTCCTCAACAAGCCGACAAATCGCCGATCGCCTTACACCTTCCGAGCCTTCAATCTCGATACCATAGCCTCTGCGGCGAATAAGGTTAAGATTAAACCGCTTCATCCATGGCTCCAGCTCATCCAGGTCATTACTGACGGTCGGCACGGTGACCTTTAAACTATGAGCCAAAGCAAACAGTTTGATGGGTTCATTCGCCTCAAGCAGGGCGCACAGCATAAGGATTTTGCGCTCTTCCACGGAATAATCGGCCGGCTTTCCTGCAAGCAGGCGCTTCCGCAGCTGAGCCATCTCCCCAAGCGTCTCCTCTTCCAGCCGGATACCCGTTCCCGACTTTTTATGAAGCAGAACGCCCGTACCCTGCAATTCCTTCTCAATCTCCTCCATTTCCCGGTGAACCGTCCTGACGCTGACCCCGACCTCAGCGGCTATTTCTGCAGCCGTCATGCCCTCGTTCCTGCTCATCAGGAGCAGAAGGATTTGTCGCTGGCGGGCAGTGATGTGTCCCAGACGCATGGCCCCCTTCTTCATGAAATGAAAGACAACGCCGGCGTAATACGCCAGCGTGTCATATGGTTTTAGGCTTATGTTAGTCTTTGAGTCGTTCCACCAGCTCATCATATCTCGGACTCTTCAGGAAGTTGTCGATGGAGATATGCTCCGCATTCGGATTCTTCGCGATGGCCCGCTCGGTGAGTGTCTTCTGGGTAATGACGATATCCGCATCATCCGGTATTTCACTGACCGCCGAGTTCACAACCGTAATGTCGACGCCCGCTTGCTGCAGTTTCTTTCTTAATACCGAGGCGCCCATTGCGCTGGAGCCCATGCCGGCATCGCAAGCAAACACGATTTTATTCACATTCTCTTTGTCCAGATTAGCTACAGCCGCCGAAGCAGGGGCGACTTGGTCGTTCATGCCGCCGGTTTTCATTTCTCTCATCTTGGCGGATGCTTCTTCCAAATTCGGCTCTTCTTCGGTCTGTTTGCCTGTTTTTAGCAGTAATGCCGCTACAGCAAAGGAGACCACCGTTGCAACAATAACACCGGCCAGGACCGCAATCAGACCACCTTTAGGCGCCATGGCGAAGTAAGCAATGATGCTGCCCGGCGACGCAGGGCCCACCAATCCGGCTCCAAGAATCTGGAAGGTGAAGGTGCCGGCAACACCACCTGCAATAGCAGCCAGGATCAGAACCGGCTTCATCAGAATATACGGGAAGTAAATCTCATGAATACCGCCCAGGAAGTGAATGACAACCGCCCCCGGCGCGGAAGACTTGGCAGATCCACGTCCGAAGAACCAATAGGCAAGAAGAATGCCTAGGCCCGGACCGGGATTCGACTCCAGCATATACAGAACCGATTGGCCGATACGTGCTGATTCCTCTGTGGCGATCGGACTGAAAATCCCGTGGTTGATCGCATTGTTGAGGAACAATACCTTCGCCGGCTCAACGATAATGTTGACCAGCGGAAGCAGGTTGGCATTGACCAATACGTCAACACCGGCTGACAGCGCTTGGGTAATGCCCTGTACAAGCGGCCCGATTCCGGTGTACGCCACCAATGTGAGCGCGCCGCCAATAATGCCGAGCGAGAAGTTATTCACCAGCATTTCGAAGCCGGATTTGATTTTGCCTTCAATCAGCTTATCGAACTGCTTCAATACCCATGCAGCCAGCGGACCGACAATCATAGCCCCGAGGAACATCGGAATCTCCGCTCCGACGATAACCCCGACCGTGGCAACCGCGCCGATAACCGCACCGCGTTTGCCGTGGATCATCTGCCCGCCCGTGTAACCGATCAAGAGCGGGAGCAAGTACTTGATCATCGGGTCAACCAGCGATCCCAGATTCTCGTTCGGGAACCAGCCGGTCGGGATGAACAGAGCCGTAATCAGACCCCAAGCAATAAACGCGCCGATATTCGGCATCACCATACCGCTAAGGAGACGGCCGAGCTGTTGTACCCTTACGCGAATGCCTTTGGAAGCGTTTGTATTTGTCTCGTTGGACATCGTATAGACCTCCTAGTCATATTTGAAAATAAATCGGAATGTTGTTGTGTCGCTATCATCTGACATCTCTATGTTAAGTCAGCCCGGCAAAAGGCTCAACGAAAGGAAAAGCGAGTTTCGTCAAGAATATTGTTGACAACTTTTAAAAGGATCATGTCGTTTTTTTGAAAATACCGCTGCACCGCGGTTTCATTCGTAGAGCAAGCCCGTCCCTTGATTCTGTAATTTCCAAGCTTTCACGCCTAAGCCACGTAATTTCACGGATTGCGTACATCCCCGTCATAAGTTCACAACATTCCTTCGGTAAACTGAACCTCATAACGGATAACAGCGTGAATCCGAACTTACAACGATGGAGGTTTTCCCGCAAAATGAACACCCCAGCAAGAAATCACATCGGCCTATCGATGTTTACTATCATTCTGTTGGCTTTGCTCGGTGTGCCCCGCGTGATTGCCCATGATTTGCAATGGGTCGATCCCCATGGGTTCATCAACCGGCTGCTTGTCTTTATTCCCCCGATCATCTGGATTCTTTATGTACTCGGGAAGCGGCATAGCGTAAAACATCCTTTTGTACCCTTAATGGTCATCGGCGCAGTCTATGGATTGCTCTTGGGCATTACCCATCAGCTATTGTGGAATATGGCATTCGAAACGCCGCCGGCCCTGGGCGACAACCTGGCTGATCTACCGGCAGCAGCTAACAGCTTTCTGACCAGAGCCTTTGCCTTCATCAGCAGCATGGTGACAGGTACAGTGGTCGGCATCGTCTCAGGTATGGTAGCCACGGTGCTTCATCCGCTGGTGAAGGGGCGATCAAGACGCTAACCATGAACGGGTCGATACAAAAAAAGAAGCGTCGAGAATCTCTCGGCGTTTCTTTTTCTTTAGCATGCTTTATGCTTCTACACAAAATGAGATAACACGAACACAGCCGGCGAATTCCAATAGATGGCCACCTCGTTGGTAGAATAGCTGTCCATCACATCGGCAAAGGAGGCTGCGGGTGCCTTGCCGGCCAAGTGCTCACGCGCGTAATCGTCATGAAGTCCCTTGTTCGGACCGCCAGAGAGTAGACCCGGGACTGGATCTTCCACGCCATCGCCTTCGGAAGGACGATGATGCGGGTGCAGGATTGGCTTAGCCCCATACCCTGTTACGTAGCTCATCCCCACCACGTTGGCCCCGAACACATAGTGTATGTGCTCGTGCACATGACGCTCATAGTCTTCAGAGCCAGACAGTCTTCCCGCCACCAGCAGGAGCATCGCATGATTCAATACCACCATATTGCTGCCCCAAATATATTGATCCGGCAGCAGCGAGATCCCATAACCGTCCCGAGCACTGACAGCGGCAAGCGCATCCGCACGCTGAAGCAGGCCCGTCATCAGTTCCTGCGCGAGCTCGGGCTCTTCTTCCCGCTCCGACATCAGATAGGCGAAGGTTCCATAGCCGCCCATGTCCGCCCATCCCAATTCGTATTTTTCGAAAGAGTCCTGCTTGGCTAAAGCTTGAAAAGCCTCATGATACCTCGCCTCCCCCGTTGTACGGTATAGCTCTGCCGCGGCCCAGTACCGTTCATCCTCATCCTGGGCGTCACCGTACTCACCTGTAGCGATATCAGCCGGATTGCGGAAGCCCGGCGCGTTCGGATGTTCCTCCAGCCATGCCCAAGCGCGCTCCGCTGCTCTCAGACAGCTCCCAGAGAAGGTTTCGTCGTAGGGAGAATATACCCGCGCCGACATCGCCATGGCTCCGGCAAAACAACCGGTTGCCGTTGCGGAGATTGGCGACAGGTACAGCGGGGCCGTATCGTCTTCCGGCATCACGTCTCCCGCCGGAAACCGCAAGGTGGTGAGTTTATGGAACACGCCTCCCGATGCCTCATCCTGCATGCGCTGCATCCATTCCAGCTCATACCGGCATTCATGAAGCACGTCCGGCAGGCGGCCGTCGCTTTCCGGCAGTGGGAGCGGCTGAGCAAACGCCTCCGGGTAAAACTCGAAAGCCAGCAGCAGGTCGGCTACCGCTTTGGCACCAGGCACGACATACTTGCCATAGTCGCCGGCATCATGCCATCCACCCCAGGCATCCACCTGTCGCGATTCGTCTCCATGAACGAAGGCAGGCGTAAGATGACATGCTCCGTGATGCCAGAGTCCGGCATGCAGCTCATCGAGTTTCGTCCCGCAGCGGAAATAATAAAACGCTTTCAATAACGCGCGGTGCGCATCCTCGTATACCTCGTCGGCTATTACAAAAGGAACGGACGCTTGCCCATTCTCCGCCTCGATCCGATAAGTGCCTGGCATTGCCCATGCGGTGAAATCGCCCCGGCTTACGATCTGCCCGCTGGCAGCATCCTCGATGGCCGGAGAGGTTTGCCCCTGCCAAACCACCTCGCCATTCAGGGAATCGACGACGTGAAACCGACCGCCCTGACCGGCAATAACGGCAATCTTTGCGTCCCGGCTCCGATAACCCAACTGGTTAACGGCAATGCCGTTTTGCTGTACGTGCTCCTTGTTCATCTCCTCTGCTCATCCCTTCCGATTGTCAATTCGAAATTCCCATGCTTTACAACTTCGATAGCTATGGTCATTTCCCTCTTATCCGCTGATAAATAGAACTGGAATGAAAGCAAGCCCTTCCTGCCGGTGAGGAAGAGCTTGTCTCTCATGTTATCATCTTGAGTTCATCGTGTACTTACGATCACGTTTGTCCATCCGCTTGTGTTTGCAAAATATAACCCTTTCCCCGGATGCTTTCAATGTCCAGAATGCCTCGCGTCTTCTTACGCACCCGATAGATCAGCGCATTCAGCTCCTCGGAGCTGACATCGGGCACTTCATCCGTTCCGCAGCTTCGCTCGGGCCAAATGTATACCTTAAGCTGATCCTTGGACACGAACTGCCCCTGGTGGTTGACCAGCAGCTCCATGCATTTGTACTCTTTTTCCGAAAACGCGTACACATCCTCGCCGTATACCAGCTCCTGCTTGAAAGGATTCAGCCTAAGCCCGCCGGAGGCCTCAACCGCCG
This sequence comes from Paenibacillus sp. GM2FR, assembly GCF_002803325.1. NCBI lineage: Bacteria > Bacillati > Bacillota > Bacilli > Caryophanales > Paenibacillaceae > Paenibacillus > Paenibacillus sp. GM2FR. Next base: position 468,687 of record NZ_MKZM01000011.1, read on the forward strand.
CGAACTGCTTGATCAGCGGGGTAATGTCCATCGTCTCATCCATGCTGAGGATGGAGAAGGACAACACGATCAGATCTCCAGCGAGTACAATGGTATCTCCATGCTGAAGGGGAATTTCATCATGGGGATCCAGCCGTTTCTGATTGACGAAGGTACCATGCTTGCTGTTTAGATCCTTGATGCTGAACTTCCCGTTTCGATACAGCAGCGCTGCATGCCGCCGGGATACAAAAATGTTATCAAACGCGATATCCGGATCAAAATGCTGGCCCTTGCGGCCAAGCACTGTTATGGGTTTGGTCAAAGCTATGACGTCTCCACGTTCATAGGGGTTCCCCCGCTCCACCATCAAAAAGGAGGATTTGTCCATCATGCTCCCTCCCGTTCTTATTATAACTGCTCATTGTGTTTATCAGTTCGCTATTATGCAATTGTTATGGTCCAGCTATTGAGTATGCGCCCAAAATCACTAAGATTTAGGAAAGAAGGATTTAACTAGAGAACTTAAATAGAGATATAGATAGAGATAAATATAATCTACTACTGCATATTGTATACGATTTTGGGGGATTGGATCATGCGAAAACTAAAAAGATGGAAGAAGATCATACTGTTTGTTCTTGTGCTGTTTGTATTTCTGTTTGTAAATAATACATCCCTGTTCACCAAAGACCGGGACGCCCAGCCGCTGCTGCTGGCGCACCGCGGGCTTGGCCAGACCTTCTCGATGGAAGGCATTCAAGCTGACACTTGCACCGCCTCCCGCATCTATGTGCCGGAGCATGCTTACCTGGAGAATACCATTCCGTCCATGAAAGCCGCATTCGAAGCAGGCGCCGATATCGTGGAACTGGACATCAAACCAACCAAGGACGGCCAGTTCGCCGTCTTCCATGATTGGACCCTGGAATGCCGCACCAACGTGGAGGGCTCGGTCAAGGATTATACCATGGAGCAGCTAAAAAACATAGACATCGGGTATGGCTACACGGCCGATCAGGGAGCAACTTATCCTTTTCGGGGAAAGGGATTCGGGCTGATTCCGTCGTTAGACGAGGTATTAGAGGCATTCCCTGACGGCTCCTTCCTGATCCATATCAAAAGCACCGACCCCGAAGAGGGAAAACTCCTGGCAGAGTATCTCTCCGGACTGCCGGTGAAGCGTCTCAGCCAGCTGACCGTTTACGGAGACGATGAGCCGATTCGTGCTTTAAAATCACAGCTTCCCTCCCTGCGCGTCATGTCGATGGGTACGCTGAAGAGCTGTCTCGTATCCTACGCCGGAGCCGGCTGGAGCGGCTACCTTCCATCGGTTTGCCGAAACACCCAGCTGCATATACCGGAAAAATATGCCCGTTACTTGTGGGGATGGCCGGATAAATTTCTGAACCGGATGGACAGCATCAATACACGCGTCATCCTCGTCGCCGGGGACGGCGGCTGGTCGGAAGGCTTTGACTCCGCAGCGGATTTGGAGCGACTGCCGGAAGACTACAGCGGCGGGATTTGGACGAATCGGGTTGACGTTATCACCCCCGAGCTGACCATCAAGAAGAATGAATAATCGAAGGGTCCCCTATGTCATTCAACTCATCCATACGGGCGTGTTGATAACCCGCGTAAACCGGAATATCCGCCCGCTAAAAAGCTCCTGCCCCGCTGCGGGGCTTTTTTTATTTTCACGGGGTGAAAGGCAAAGTTTTTGGGACGTTTTTACCGATTACTATTAATAGGGGTCTTTTAGCCTAATTACATACTAGAATCATTGAATATATAGGAGTTGATATTTTGGCCAGGGAAACAGAGAAAAAAGGAATGGCGTGGTTTAAGAGTGCCCGCTCGAATCAGAACCAGCCCGAGAAGAACAGTACCGAACAAGAGGATATTGCCGTAGCGGCAGAAGAAGAGGCGGCTTATTCCGCGGAGCCTGAACTGCCCGCTGCAGAAGGAAACAAACAGCTATTCTCCAAGGATAACCAGGACAAGATCGGCCTCGATGTCATTGTTTCGATCGAGAACATGCTGAAGGAACGGCAACTGTTGACCTATAAGAATAGAGGCCTGGAGGATCAGCTCTTTACCGCGAACGAAACGATCAACCGGTATAAGCATGAGCAGATCAAGAGAGATCAGCTGGTTCAGGAGAAGAACAAGGAAATCCGCGAACTCGAGAACGTGCTGACTAACAAACAGATGACCTACGACCAGCTGCTGGAGGATTACAAGGAATACCAGCTAACGTCGAACCTGGCGTATGAGAAGCTCTCCAACCAGTTGGAAACCGAGACCGCCAAGTACAACAAGCTCTATGAGGAGTCTAACAATACGCAATATCAGAGCATGCTCAAGATCAACTCCCTTGAAGAGAAGGTCCGGGAGCTGGAGATTGCCAACCAGAAGTACGCGGAGCAATACCAGAACATTCTGGATGATAAAGCCAAGCTTATGCAGACCATCAATGATTTTACCGAGAAGATGTCCTTCTCCTTCTCACCGAAAACCACGGCTTCCAATACACCATCGGAATAATCATATCCGCATGAACAGCTAGAGAAAGGGGGGCCATCATGTCAGAATCCTATGGCAAAATCATAGAGCTGCTGGCGATCGAGAGGGATACCGAAGCATTCGGTCTACGAATCAACCTATCCCTTATAGAATCGGCGGAGCTAATATGGTTAACCGATAACGAAACCATAGCGAATATAACAGCCGTGTCGGAGTTCGACGGGGTTCATAAATACCGATTATCCTTGCATACCGCATGGGATGCAAACAAACAGCAGTACATAGGTTCCATTACGCGTACATATCGTGATCATAGTGAGCGGTTTTCATTTGCCTGCTCCGTTCATTTCAGGAACGAATTAGAGTCCATCAAGAAGATCCGACATGTAGATGACTTGCACACGCTGCCCTTCCTGTCCACGCATCGATCCGAAGCGGATCAGCCCGAGGAGATGCAAGCCGAAGAGCACATAAAGACCTCTCGTTTCGCAAGGAAACGGCGCCATCTTCCGCTTAAGCTGGTAAGCGCCGTCATGATGAGCTTGATTTTTGTTGTATTATTAAGTTCATTTAACTACTCATATCCCGGTGACATACGTCCTCACCCTGCAGTAACGGCCACTGCGGAAGCAGAGACCGTCATCCAATTGCTTGCCGAGAACCGGAGCGCCCTCATCGCGAAACCCGTGGCAGCCTTAAGGGCGAAAGAAGCGGAGAGCAAACCGAAGGATATCAACCCCTCTGCCTCCCTTCCGCAGCTGGAGCTGGAGGATTTCATCTCGTTCGGCCTGCCCAAAGGCTATGTAGCCCTTACTTTCGATGATGGGCCATCCAAGCACTCCATCGATATTATGAACGTCTTAAAAAAATACAAGGTTGGCGGAACGTTCTTCTTCGTTGGCACCAACGTGAAAAAGCATCCCGACTATGTCAGGGCCATCCATGCGAACGGATACTCCGTCGGCAGTCATTCCATGACCCATAGCCAGATGCCAAGCCTTGCCTATGAACAGCAGCAGGCAGAGTTGACCCGCGTGGCCAACCTCATCGAGCATATTACCGACGAGAAGCTGGTCCTCTTTCGCCCGCCCTACGGGGCCTTTGACGATCGGACCGAGGCGTTAAGCCGGCAGCAAGGCAGTAAAATGGTGCTCTGGAACCGGGACCCCGAGGATTGGCTGACCCGCGACGAGGATAAAATCCTCGATTATGTCCAGCATATCGAGGCTTCCGGCTCCATCATACTCCTGCATGAATCGCAGGCTGTTGTGGACGCCTTGCCGAAGATTATTAAGCACCTGCAGGATCAGGGGCTCACTATCGTCAGTTTGCAATAATCAACCTATGCCTTAAGAAAAAACGTCTATCGGCTAACTTTCTCAGCAGACAGACCGCATTTAGTGGAAGTTTTTCTTGCGAGATAAGAATGGTTAGCCTCTGAAGTTTAAGAAAAGGCCGTACCCGTTGTTCTGTAAACATCGGGTACGGCCTTTTATTATGGATAAACAAACGATGGTCCGAGAAGCTATAATTATTCGTCCCCCGGCCTTCTTAAAGGCTTTAGGAACAAAAGCGTAGAATAAGTATGTTCGAGGTGAACCTATGACAACCTGGATTTCTGACCGCAAGAAAGCCATTCTTGCTATCATCGCCGTTCTAGCTTTTACCGGCATCGTCTTCATAGCCTACTCTATCATCCACAGCAAGGAGAATCCCGACGTGACAGCAGCGTTCATTGAAGAGCATATGACCAACGATAATGGTACCATTGCCACCTATCTCAAGCCCGCTTCCTCCGAGCACCCGGACATCGTTGCCGGAAGGGAAGCTTTATCCGAGTCACTTGGGCTTTGGATGCTGTACGCCGTCATATCCGGTGATCGATCACGGTTCGACGATAGCGTCCAGCTTCTCACCACCTATTTTCTCCATCAGGAGCCGGAACCCTATATCCGGTGGAAGCTTACGCCGGACGGTGAATCCGAGGTAACGACCAATGCGCTGGGTGATGATCTTCGAATTCTCGACGCCCTGCTGAAGGCGTTCAAGCGCTGGAGCGATGAAGAATACCTTCAATTGGCGCAGGAGATCGGCTCCACATTGCAGGCCTCCGCTCAAACCCAAGGATATTTAGTAGATTATCATGATTTTAAGCGAAATGAATCGGCAGCCGTGTTGAGCCTGGTCTACGCGGACATATCGGCACTGCGCGAAATGCAGAATAACGGAATCCTGTCCCGCCAAGAGTATGAGCAGTATCAGGATCTGCTCTCCCACATGCCTTCCGACGGTGTATTCTATCCCAAAACCTATCAGATCGGCTCCGGTCGATATGAGTATGACGCATCGGTCAATCTGATTGACCAGCTGATCGTTGGCATCCATCTGGCGGAGATGGATCAGCCGCCCAAGGAGCTCATGCAATTCCTGAAGGGAGAATTCCAGCAGAATCAGCAGCTGGTAGGCCGCTACAACCGGAAGACACGAAAGCCCGACGCGGCATATGAATCGCCTGGCGTTTACGGCCTGGCTATTATCCTGGCGTTGAAATCCAATGACCTCCCTTGGGCCCGGCAATTGCATGATCGAATGATCCAATTCCGAGGCCAAGATCCCTCATATCCGGGAGGGTATGTGTTTGATGGGAATACGCATGCTTTTGATAATCTGTTTCCTCTGCTCGCGGAGACGCTGTTAGAACCAACCGTGAAATAATCGCTCGTCGCTGGAACCTCTAGCGTCTTAACAGACTTCCGATGAGCATATACACACCCGTAAAGATTACAATGATACAGGTGAATATTTGGACTGCGTTCTGGTTATTTATATCTTTTTAACAAATTCCGATTTCAATTTCATAGCCCCGAATCCATCGATTTTGCAATCGATATCGTGATCGCCATCGACCAAACGTATATTTTTCACTTTCGTGCCTATTTTCAACACAGAGGAGCTGCCTTTTACTTTAAGATCTTTGATGACCGTTACGGAATCGCCGTCAGCCAAGACATTTCCGTTCGCGTCTTTGATGACCTTCGTATCTTCATCATGCTCCGCTTCGGACCCCAAGGCCCATTCATGAGCGCATTCCGGGCAAACCAGGAGGTTCCCATCCTCATATGTATATTCAGAATTACATTTCGGGCAATTCGGCAAAGTAGACATCGTTTCGTATTCTCCATTCGTTTTATACTAACTATACCCTATATTAGAAACCTATGCTGGCCAAGTACTTGTCTTACACGAGGACTATTTCTTCCCGCAGACACCGTAGAAGAACATATGAACGATTCCCTCCAGGAAGCCGTCCATATCATCACTTTGCTGGGCCATAGCCAGAATCGATTCATATTGATTCATGAACAGCTGAATAAAAGCCAGGACTTGGTCCGTCGACACCTCCGGTGAAATCTCACCGCTGTCCTTGCCCTCCTCAATAATCTGGATGGTGAGCGGAATGGCTTTGTTCCTGTACTGCTCCTCCATATAACGGGCCAATTCTTCGTCATCGATTAACAACTCTTTGATCAATCCGGGCGGGAAATCACTGTAGGACTCCTTCTCCAGAAAAATAATGTGCTCGATCTTCTCCTTCAAGGAATGGCCTTCGCTCATATATTCCTCAAAATCCCGGATCGCCTTATCAAAATAGTTGCGAAATACCTCGCGCAGCAGCTCCTCCTTGCTGCCGAAGTAATTATAAATCGTCACCTGTGATACCTTGGCTGCCTTGGATATATCGGCAATCCGAATCCGCTTCAGCTCCGAGGTTCGGACCAGTTCCAAGGTGGTTCTCATAATCTTCTCTTTGATCAGATTCGCTCTTTTCTCAAAACCGTTCATTTCCCTTCATCCTAACTCCTAAGATTAATTATGTAATTAATGAAATTTATACGTAAATTAATTTCATGAAATCATTGACGATACCACAAGCCAGGTATATTATAACATATGAAATATCCGATCTATAATATTTCATTTTTTATTTTCCGGAGGTGGCGGCATGTTAACCGTTCAACATTTGACGAAGACATTTTCCAACGGAAGGGGCATCTTCGATGTATCATTTTCGGTCGAGCCGGGCGAGGTTTTTGGTTTTTTAGGGCCGAATGGCGCCGGAAAATCAACGACGATTCGGCACATCATGGGTTTTATGAAGCCGGATCAGGGATACGTCAAGGTGAATGGACTGGATACCTGGAGGGAACAAGGGAAGTTTCAATCGGATGTAGGATATCTGCCAGGAGAAATTTCCTTTATCGAAGGGATGACCGGAAAGACCTTTCTGGATTTCATGGCCGATATGCAGGGGATCCGGGACTTGTCCAAGCGGAATCAATTGATCGATCGTCTACAATTCGATGTTCAGACCCCGATTCGTAAAATGTCCAAAGGAATGAAACAAAAGGTCGGGATCGTCGCTGCCTTCATGCATAATCCCAAGGTCATTATCCTGGATGAGCCCACTTCGGGACTCGATCCGCTGATGCAGAAGGTGTTTATTGAGATCGTTCTTGAGGAGAAAGCCCGCGGTACAACATTCTTGATGTCATCCCACAGCTTTCAGGAAATCGAGAGAACCTGTGACCGAGCCGCCATTATCAAGGACGGGGGCATCATAGCCGTTAAGGACATCCATGAGCTGCAATCCATGCAGCGGAAGCTGTTCGAAGTCAACTTCGTGCATCCAAGCGATGCCGAGGCCTTCCGGAGCTCGGGGCTGCTTATCGAATCTTATGAAGGCAATCGGGTGAGGGTAGCCGTCCAGGGCAACTACGATCAGTTTATCCAAGAGACGGGCAAATACCCTGTGCGCAGTATCGACGTCTTCACCCAGAACCTCGAGGATATTTTCATGAACTATTATGATCGGAAGGGGATATCGGAATGAATGTCACCTTATATAAACAGATGATGAAAGTCTATATGAAAAGCTTGATGAACTACGCTTTCGGGTCCGCTTTCTATATCCTCCTGATGTTCTGGTTATATCCCAGCATTGCCAAGAACACAGGAGCCATCGATGATCTGGTCGCGTCGATGCCGGAAGGCGTCGGAAAAGCCTTCGGCCTCAATGGCTTCGGTACAGCGGAAGCTTTTATCTCCGGGGAATATTACGGATTAATTCTGGTTCTTATCCTGGCTATCGTCTGCGTGCAGCTGACGACCCAGCTTATGGCCAAATTGGTCGATCAGGGCTCGATGGCCTATTTGCTGTCCGCCCCGACGACAAGAGGGAAAGTGGCGCTCACGCAGGCCATGGTTATGACGAGTGGGCTCTTCCTTATCTTGGCTGTCACGACGTTGGCCGGATTCGCCGGAAGCGCTTGGCTGCTGGGGGATTCCTACGAATTTAATACCGCCCGATTCATCCAGATGAACGCAGCGGCGTTCCTGCTCTTTTTTGCCATCTCCAGCATCTGTTTTCTCGTGTCCTCGCTCTGTAATGACGAGAAGAAGGCACGAAGCATTTCCGGGTTGATTACGTTTGGGTTCTTCAGTCTGGATGTGATCAGTAAATTCAGCGAGAAGATCGAATGGATGCGCAACCTTACCCTCTTCTCTCTCTATCAGCCTGGTGATATCGTAAACGGGACGGGGGATTCCACGGTAACCTCCCTCGTGTTAGCCGCCATCGGCCTCATCGCATTCGGTTTGGCCGTCGTGTTATTTCGAAAACGTGATCTGCCGCTGTAATCCAGCATATGTATTTGTACTGAAAGACAAGAAGGGCACCCTAATTGGATGCCCTCTCTATATTTATTCTGCTAGTATTCTATTATTCGCTTCCCCCGTGATAATGGACTTTGCCTGCTCCAATGCCGAAACGACCTTATCGCACCATAGATCAAACTCTTCGTCTTCCCTCTGATGCTCCGGATGCGCTAATATATAGTCCACCGTCTGCTTGATTCCTTGATCGGCGCGAGTGGTTGCTACGAAATCGGGCACCAGCCGCTTCAGCTTGCTGTTATCGAACACAACGGTATTCGCTTTGTCTCCCAATAACGAGCCGCGGAAGTCCTGCGTGCTCGTGGCATCCAGGAACTCGGAAGACACATGGACCGCGTTCAACTGCACGCCAAGGGCATCGGCAATCATTTGGTATATTTGATTCCAGGTGAGCGACTCATCCGATGTGATCTGCACCGACTCCCCAATGGCATGGATATTGCCCAGTAAACCAATGAAGCCTTTTGCAAAATCCGTGTTGTGCGTCAACGTCCACAGCGACGTTCCATCCCCATGAATGAGGACGGGTTTATTCTCCAGCATCCGCTTCACGACCTGCCAGCTTCCTTGGCTGCCGTGCACGCCGAGTGGAATGGACCGCTCATCATACGTATGGCTAGGCCTTACGATCGTTACCGGGAAGCCATGTTCCCGATACTGCTTCATCAGATAGTCTTCGCAAGCGATTTTATTCCTGGAATAGGCCCAGTATGGATTGGATAAAGGCGTGCCTTCCGTAATGCGATAATCGGATAGTGGCGTCTGATAGGCGGAAGCGGAGCTGATAAAGATGAATTGCTTGGTTTTGCCCGCAAACAGACGGTAATCTCTTTCCAGATCGGCCGGTTCAAAGGCAATGAAATCAGCCACCACATCAAATTCAAGATCCTGAATCAGCTGTGCTACACGACCCTCGTCATGGATATCGGCTTGCAAAATATGTGCACCTTCCGGCAGAACGTCATTTCGATTTCCCCGATTCAACAGGTAAAGCTCGCACCCCTGTTCCAGCAGTTGCCTCGTAATCGCCGAGCTGATCGTTCCCGTTCCTCCAATAAACAGCGCTTTCATAACCTGCACCTCCGGTAGCAATAATGAGAAGACTGCAACTTGACCTTCTATCCCTTACGATAGCATGGGCACGGGTGCATTACAATTTCCAAAAGGTTTGGACCGTACAGGATTTTTGCGCAGAGGGTGGAGTAGGAAGCATTGCAGAGGTCGTGCGTGAACCAGCATGAAGGCGAATGTATAAGCTGTTGTGACGTGCAGAAAGACTCCCGTCTGTTCGCGGCAGGAGGAAGTCTTTTCGTTTTCATAATATCGCATTCATTCTTATGTTATTTCACCCACTTATGCAGCAGTGGACCTTCCTCTCCAAAGACAGGATCCGTATCCGGCACAGGCACGCTTCGGATTTCGTTGATCGCCTGGGCCCGGTCCGTCGGGTTCCGCTCCCTCATATTCGGCGTATTCCCTTCGGGATAGGCACCGATCACTTCGAAGTCGGGCGTACTGGTAAGCTTCATATGTGCAGTGCCCGCCGGCAGGACGATCACGTCACCTGTAGCAAGCTCCAGCCGCTCCCCTGCATCGCCGCCCACAAGGACCGTCGCGCTTCCGGATCGCACGCCCAGGACTTCGTGCGTATTGCTGTGATAATGATGGTAATCGTATACGCCGCCTGACCAGCTGCCGCTCCAGTGATGCCGGTTAAAGGCTGCCTCCAGCCCGCTCGGGTCATCCGCGAATACCCCATTGTACACAATGACGGGCAGATCGGGATTGTTGGGAACCTCTCCATCATCATTCACGAAAAATGATCTGACATGTACCTCCACGACTATCCGCTCCTTTCGACTCATTGTTCACTCGTGTACCAGTACCCGGGCCGAGCGGGTCTCAAACCATATTCTTGCAAGAAAATTCCCGTATACGCCCCCATAAATGGGAAGGAATCGTCCCCGATTCTCTGTATTAGATTCACTAGTGCTTTAGTCTGGAAAAAGTGATTGCCAACCCAGAACCTGGAACTATATTATAGAATCACGAATCCAGCGAAACAGCTGGATTACAGTATTCATCAAAACAAGGGGGAACATGCTTGAAACACAAATTAATCGTAAAAATGATGACCACAGCGGCATTGCTGAGTGCTTGCGCCTTCCCAGCGTACGGAGCTCCGACATCGCTTAAGGACATCTCCAATTCCTATGCAAAGGATGCCATTCTGGAGCTGGTCGACAAAGGAATCATCAACGGGAAAGGCAATGGCACGTTTGATCCTACCGGTAAGATTCACAGACAGGACTTTGCCATTATCCTGGCCAAGGCGTTGTCCCTGGATGTATCATCGGTTCCTCCGTCACCAACATTCAGCGACATTCCGGCCACTCATTATTCTTACACATTCGTGGAGGCTGCAGCCAAAGCCGGCTTAATCAAAGGCCAGGGAAATGGGGAATTTGGCTTTGGTGAGAACCTGTCACGCCAGGATATGGCCGTCCTGTTCATCCGGGCTCTCGGCGTAGATGCAAGCGGAAAGGCTGCCGAGCTGGGTAATTTGAATTTCAACGATGCAGCCTCGATCTCAAACTACGCCAAGGATGCCGTTGCTGCGGCTATCGAGCTGCAGTTAATCAATGGCCGCACGGACGGCTCGTTTAATCCTGCAGGCAGTGCGGACAGGCAATCCGTGGCCTTAGTGACAAGCCGTTTCCTAAAAGCCAAGGAAGAGCTCCCTCAAACTCCCGATCCGGCCCCGAAGCCAGGCAATCCAACACCTCCTCCATCCACTGAAAAGCCTGTGCCACCACCATCTACCAACAACAATTCCGGCGGCGGCGTTCCTACCGCTCCAAGCAATCCGGGCACGCCCAGCCAATCCGATACGACACCGCCTACGGTGACCATGGTTTCAACCTCTCCGGTCATGACTGATCTGCACGTCGTCGTTAAAAGCTCCGAATCAGGCACCGTGTATCTCGTTCCCGCTTCACAGACGGCCAATACCAAAGCCCAACTGGAATCCTTGGTTGCCCAGAAGCTCGCTAACAAGGCAACCGTCATATCCGCCAATGCGGAAACCGCCATAGCTACCACCCATTTGGCCGTGGGCGACTATAAAGTCTACGCAGTGGATTCTGCAGGCAACGTATCTGCGGCTACCTCTACAATCGTGCTGCAGGCACGGGTTATGGAACAGCCTACCCTTTATTTTTCCGATCAACGCACCCTTGTATTTGCCTATAACGAAAACCTGAATCCTCTGTTCGTTCCTGCGGTTGAAGACTTTTCCGTCTATACCGAGGATGGAATTCTAAAATTCCCGAAAGCCATAGAACGTGTACGCATCATAGAGAATAAGGTGGAAGTCACGCTTGCGGAGACGTTGCCGCTGGGGAGATCCGTTAAGGCAGCTTTTAACCCTCTTGATTCTGGTGCATCAGTCCGCAGCCTCACGGGGAAAATTTCCCCCGTCGTAGGTCCCGCATCCGTTACCTATTTGCCGGACAACGTAAAGGAAATGCTGGACGATCTGATTGAGGAAGCCACGACACTCATGGAAAGCGCCGAGATCGGAAACACGTTGGGCAAATATCCGCAACATGCGGTCGAAAGCCTTAACGGGGCGATTCAATTCGCTTCTTCCGCAGCTGAGAATCCGGATGCAACGCCCCAGAGTCTCGCTGAAGGTTATAACGGTCTTTCTTCCTTTATGGGAGTTTTCCGGAGCCTTCAGGTTAAGCCGTTAACGGTATCGCTTGCCCAAGACGCATCCTTTGTTCTCAACCCCAAAATACAAGGCACCCATACCGTTATTTCCGGTTATACAAGCGTGGATGATACCTATAATAAACGGAGCATCCAGAAACTGATCCAGGTCAAACGTGACGGAAGCAACGCACAGATCGATTATCAATACAACCAAGGCAAATTAGAAATGAACATACTTCAAGACAATGAAGTTGTCGGCCATATCGAGATCGAGTCTTCGGATCCGTCCCTTGTACAGGTATCGGGCGAGTCTCCAAACGGTATAACGGTTAAACCGATCTTTGGCGCTCAGGAGAACTCCACGGCATCGCTTCGCTTTAAAATCATCGAGAGCGGCAAGGAAACCGGCAGCGTCGAATTGCCTGTTACATTCGACTTTACGCCACCAACGGTGACCCAAGCCACCTATGACAGCAGCCAGGGAACATTCACCCTCATGTCAAATGAACTTGTCTACTCATACAGTGACACGATTCCTTTGTCGATTCTTGTTGACTACTCAGGAAATAATGATTTTAGCAGCAACTCAATCGATATTTTCCCATTAATCCTTGAGGAAGATTTCATGTACAACATCATCAACGACAGAAGTGGAATCAGCATATCCCTTACCCCGAAAGGAGTAGCGAAACTGTCCACTCAGCTCCCAGGAGGAACGTTCCGACTTACCATCAATGGGATGAGTGATTTGGCAATGAATTGGCAGATGAGGATCGTACACGTTCCTGCTCGATAATTGCCTGCACCGGGTATCCATGTATGGAACGGGTCCTTTGTTATCCTGGGAGAACTGCCGCGGATCCAGCGTCTGGAGCCGCCCGGCGGTTACCTGGCTATTCCACCAAAAAAGTCTTCTCCCAGCGTCACGTCCTGATATTCCACAGCCATAGCCTGATATGTCATCATACACGCTGCTGCTCTAAAGTCTGTTTTAACCGATTCAGCTGCCGAAAATGATGACGGTAGTGCATCTCGATGAGCAAAAACCACTCTTGGGCATGCAATCCTCCGAACCTCGGATGGGGGACGGTATGCTGCAGGGATGCTTCACCTAGCTTCGGCTCGGTTTGTCTCATTCGTTGGATGACGGTATCCAAACCTTGCATCAACTGCTCTTTGGTTGCAGGCTGCTCCGGCGTATATTGAGGAGACGGCGGAACCTGAATGCGGATGGGTGGGAAACTGCCCTGTTCGAATATCGCCATACCTTGTTCCGTTTTTCCCGTTGGAGAGGCGGGTGCATCCCCGGTCGGGTTTAAACATAACTCAATATTTCGCAGATGCATGGACAGCGCAGATTGAATCAAGTGCTGATACATTTGCCCGATCGACCACTCGTCCGCTGCCTGTCTGTACTTTAGCTCCTCCATGCTGAAGCCATCCAGCTCCTGCAGATAAACCTGCACCGTCTCTTCAAACCGCTGCAAAACTTCCGTTGTATTCATATCAACCACTCCCTTAATCGTCTTTGTACCCAATATATAAAAACGCTACTGACAACGTCATGTCAGTAGCGTTTTAACATCTTTTCCGCTTCGTTGCGGATCCGGTCACGGAAGGATTCCGGCTCAAGGACAACGACATTCGATCCCCAGCCGAGCACCCACTGCATGATCTCCTCCGGCCGGCGAATGCGAAAGCTCACAAGCAGCCCGTCCTCGCATTCTTCCACTGTCTCCATGTAATAATTGCCTGCTTCCTTAACTCGATCCGCAATCTCGGGATTTACCAGAATCCGAACCCACAGGTTACGGTCATCTGGAGGTCGATAGTCCTCCAAGTTAAAATGCGGCGGCATCTCAAAACGCTCCTCAAGGACCCTTAGTTCCTTCATACGGGACAGCCGAAAATGACGAATGCCTTGCCGGAGGTCACACCAGGCAACTAATGTCCATGAACCTTGAAGAAATGCCAGCCCATAAGGAGCTGCCGACCGAAAGCTCTTTCGGTCGCCTTTGGAATCGGGCGTTTTCTTCACATAATGGAATTCAACCTTACGCTCTTCCAGTATGGCGCGGCGAACCATTCCAACATAATCCTTCTCTTCCCCTGAAGTTGCCTTGTTACCGGGAGTAATCAGCCGCATGGTCTTCCGAACCCGGGAGGCATCTGCACGGACAGGCTCCGGCAGAATAGACTCTATCTTTTTGCGGGAAGCCTGAGCTTTCAAACCATATCCTGCGTCAAAGCGTTGTTCGATGAAATCCGTTCCGATGAGGAGTGCCACCGCTTCCTCCGCCGTGAACATGACCGGCGGCAGAAAATACCCCGCCATTAACGAGTATCCTTGCCCGGGAGCTCCCATCACCGGTACGCCCGCTTCGCTAAGGGCCTGGATATCCCGGTAGATGGTCCGGACGCTCGTCTCGAATATGGACGCCAAATCTTCAGCCCGCACAACCTTACGCTGCTGAAGCTCAAGCACGATAGCCAGCATCCGATCTGTTTTGTTCATGCTGCTGAACCTCCCGTTCCATGATGAAAGCCTGTAGTCTAGTTCGTTTCCGTTCCGGCGGAAGTTCTGCCAGAATAGAAGGTGTGGCTTAAACCTTTCCCCAGTACACCTTCGTCTCGTAATCAAAAAACACGCAGCCATCCTGCTCATTCCGTTCAAATATCGTGCGCAGTTCGTTCAACATCGGATCGTAGCTCGGATGCCCCGGCAGCGGAGCGTAAGAGGACGAGTGCAAACGGCCGCATAATCCCTCATAATCAAACGTCTGCCGATTGAAGAATTTTGCCTCCTTCATGTCCCCTGCCCGGAAAAAAGCAGCCAGCGTTTCGTGCGCAATGTTCTTCTGATCCACTTCTTTATAATCGGTGCCATAGGTTAGGAGCAGCTGCTCATACGCTTCCAGGAACGGCATTCCCTGCGTGAGCCTGGAATTCCATATCAGGGCAACCTTCCCGCCCGGTCTCAGGATCCGCCGGAACTCCGATTGGGCCGCGTCACGGTCAAACCAATGAAAAGCCTGGGCGCTCACGATATGATCCACCGATTGATCAGGCAGCCCCGTCGCTTCGGCTGAACCCGAGACCATTCGAAAGCCGGGCTCGCCTCCAAGGTCCGATTCGGCAGCTTCCCGCATCGCCTGATTGGGCTCCACGGCCGTAACGCGGCTCCCCCGTTTCAGCAGCAGCTTCGTGAATATCCCCGTCCCGGCACCCACATCGGCAATCCTGCCGTCCAATCCTACCGTATCGTACAAATAATCCATGACCTCTTGCGGATAACTCGGGCGATACTTCGTGTACGAATCGACGCGATTCGAAAACCGTTCCTTGCTGTTCATCCTAAACCACGCTCCCATCCAAGTTATAAGCGAAATCCAGACCATCATTATCACAGTTCCATTAGATGAAACTCGATTTCATTTTCAATTCCATTTTATAATAACACTCGCTTAGTAGCCAGCATTTATTGTTGGGCAAGGCTTCCGCCAATTCATGTCATCCTGCACCAGCAACAAAAAAGCCCGATATCATCTGGTTACAGACTCAGGGCTCATACTCGCTCAGCTTCCCTTCATAGATCAGCTGCAGGCGCT
The DNA here is from genome assembly GCF_002803325.1 of Paenibacillus sp. GM2FR. Classification (NCBI taxonomy): domain Bacteria; kingdom Bacillati; phylum Bacillota; class Bacilli; order Caryophanales; family Paenibacillaceae; genus Paenibacillus; species Paenibacillus sp. GM2FR. The sequence goes on from NZ_MKZM01000011.1 coordinate 484,253, forward strand.
CGCTTTGGCGGAAATCGTCCGGCGTCACCAAGGCGGGCAGCTTATCCCATAGTCTGACTCCGGACCGCTGCAGAATCTCCGCCACGAATTGCGAACAGAAGTAGGAATTGCTGAATTCGATCGGTTCCTTTAGCGCGATGCCCAGGACGCCCAATATATTATAAAAATATTTTTTGTCCTTTCGGATAAAAGCCTGCAGAACCCGCTTCATTTTCGCGATGTCGCGTTCCGATACCTGAAGCTCATAGATGACGCACGTCGTGTTGGGATATTTGCTGAACGTTCCCGTCTTCAAATCCTCCTTTACAAACCCGCCGTTCAGAGGGTTGTTCGGATTCTTTCTCCCGAAGCTATATAACTCCGACAGCTCCCGGTTAAAGGATATCGAAGCATGGTTGTAAGGTGCTCTCGTGTAGCCCTGAATGACTTTCGTAAAGAGCGTTCCGGTATTGGTAAGCAGTATAAAGACCGATTGATCGTCTACCATTTACGAAATTTCCCCTTATTCATATTGAATTATTCCTTCATAATAACATATGATTCCTTTAGTAGAACAAGAATGATACCCGTGACAAGTTGGTGATGATAGGCATATGGACAGCTCGCTTTTAACCTTAATCCTGATATTCTCCGTCTTATCGGTCATCCAGCTCCTCTATTACGTGATGAGCAAGACGCAGCCGAATATCGACTATACCGAAGTCGGATTTCGCATCAAAACCTGGTGGGGCATGCTGGTCATCTTCTGCTTGGCGACGCTTCTGAATCCGGTGGTTTCCCTGCTATCCCTTATGGTGTTAACCTTCTTTACGCTCAAAGAATATTTCTCGATGATCAAAACACGAAAAGCCGATCGTCGCTTATTTCTGTGGGCGTATTTAACCATACCGGTCCAATTCTATTGGATCTACATCGAATGGTACGGGATGTTTATCGTGTTTATTCCGATCTATGTATTCCTGGTGCTGCCGCTTCCGCGATTGATCAATAAAGGCACTGTGGGATTTATGCGCAGCGTCAGCTCAACCCAATGGGGCCTGATGCTCATGGTGTTCGGTCTCAGCCACCTGGCCTATTTCCAGTTTGCCACGCCCCAGTATGGAGCAGGGCTGGTGCTGTTTCTCGTCGTCTTAACGCAGCTGAACGATGTGGTGCACACGATCGCCTCCCTTTATTTCGGCAAACGAAGAATCGTGCCGACCTCGAACCCGAATCTGACTTGGGAAGGCTTTGCCTGCGCGTTTATCGTAACCACCGCGAGCTCCTATCTCATCTATCCCTATCTGACGCCGCTCAGCCCGACATTTGGCCTTCTGTCCGGCATGCTGATCAGCCTCGGCGGCTTCTTCGGCAGCTTGACGGTTTCGGTGCTGAAGCGCGATTTGTTAATCGGGGATGACGGGCGATTCGATGCCTTGAAAAAAAGCTATTTGAGCCGGGTCGACAGCCTGACCTATACCTCACCGATCTTTTTTCATTTCATCCGTTACTTTTACGACTTTATGTAGTTACGTGCCAGACAACCTCTCTCTCAGGTGCAGCACGAGGCGCTGCAACCTTTAGAAGCCATAACCATGCGAGCTTAGGCTCAACTTGGTTATGGCTTTTTTCAATGCACGAAATCCTCCTATTAGTACGATACCCTTGAATCCTTGTTCTCCATGGGCTACCATGCCAAATCGCTTTAGCCTCCTAAAATATAGAAAGACGAACCAAAACAGAGACTGCTCTCGAAAAGCATCTATGTATTCGTTTTCTTGCTCCATAGAGCGGTTTTACATTTATGAGCCAATTACGATAGTTTATTACATAGAGTGTCATATGGATTTATATGTAATTAAAGGTTTTAAATGGATGATATTACCCCTTTAAACCTGAATTTTATCCCTTGACATTGCTTGCTATAGAAACAGCGCATACCTAATCCAAGTCCCATAGAGTAGGCGCACCATACTGGTCTTCATTACAAAGAGAGACAGAGAAGAGAGGAGTGAGGAGTTTGCAGTACTTTTTTTATGGATTAGCCGGCGTATTTCTCGTGTTTCAAACCCTGTATACGTTCATCCCGCTGTTATGCAGCAAGGTGAAGAAGCTGAATCCCGATCTCGCCGAAAAATCAATCTCTGTGCTCGTCCCCGCTTACAACGAGGAGCTGACGATCCGGAATTGCATCGATGCCATGGCCGGCTTGCATTACAGCAACTATGAAATCATGATCATCAACGACGGCTCCAAGGACGGGACGTTATCCGCGCTTGACGAACTCCTGGATTTGGAGCCGGATGCCAGGATGGCAGACCGTAAACTGACTTACAAGCCCATAAAAGGATTCTATCGCTCGAGTCGATACCGCCATATTTACGTTATTGATAAGGTCAATGGCGGGAAAGCGGACTCGCTGAATGCGGGCATCGATTATGCCGCCTCCGATATCGTGATCACCTTGGATGCGGACAGCATGCTGGAAGCCGATTCGCTCATGTACGTGAATCAATATTTTCACGATGACGACATCATTGCGCTGGGCGGTACCGTCAAAATTGTACAAGGTGCCGTACGGAACAAGAACGGTGCCATCGTTGAAAAGTTTCGCGGAAGAGGGCTCATTAAGAGCCAGATCATCAATTATACGCACGGCTTCTACGTCCGCAAGCTCACGCAATCGTATTTTAATTCCATCGTGGTGATTTCAGGCGCCTTTGGCGCCTTTTATAAAGACGTTCTCGTTCATGTTAACGGCTTCCGCAGCACGGTGGGGGAGGATATCGACATTACGCTGAAAATTCACGAGTACATCAAAGCCAATCAGTTGAAGAAAAAACTCGTCTACGCCCCCGAAGCGGTATGCTATACCGAATGTCCGGAGAATCTTCCGAATTTCTATAAGCAGCGCATTCGCTGGCAGAAGGCGTTCATTGACTGCATTCTCATCTATTGGTCCAGGCTGTCCCGGAAATTCAGCGTCAGCGTGAGCCTGTTCTTTGCGATTGACGGATTTATGCTGGGGACGCTCTCGGCGTTTACCACGATATTTTATCTGGGGCAGACCCTGATCGTTGGCGGGAACATCCTGCATGCGATCATCTTCCTGCTGATGAGCGTGCTGCTGAATGCCGCACAGATCATCATCGCCCTGTACTTATGCCGTAAATATGGCAGCACCTATACATTCTCCGATTATGTGAAGATGTTCTTGTTCAGCCAAGCGGAGCTGTTAACCTATCGAAATTTGCTGCTGTACATTAACATTGCGGGGACGTTCAAATATTTTGACAATGATGAGGGCTGGGGCTTCGTGGAGCGCAAAGGCGTAGCTGCCATCAGCCAGAACATTGCCGCAGGATCGAATTAACTTATGGTGAAGGAGGCTGCCTGAAACAGCATGGTTCCCAATAAAAGAATTATCTATGTCGATATTCTAAGAATTCTATCCATTGTTGCCGTCATTATCCTGCACTACACAGCGGAGGTGCTCACCAGCACGAATGATTTCCATTCCTCCTCCTGGTGGATCAGCAACGGGTTCAACTCCATATCCCGCTTTGCCGTTCCGGTCTTCTTCATGATTAGCGGAGCAATGATCCTGCGCACAAAGATTACATCCTACCGGGAGTTCTATACCAAACGCGTCGTACCGCTGCTCATTCCCCTTCTGACCTGGTCGCTTATTTATGGCTTGTACAATCAATACTATCTGATGCGAAGCAAGCTGAATGCCTATGAGTTCGTTGTTGACTTCGGCTATCGGCTGCTGACCGACCGGAATTATGTGCATCTGTGGTTCCTGTACGCCATTATTGCCATCTATATGACGGTGCCGCTGATGAGCAAATTCATCAAATCCTGCAGCGAAAAGGATCTGCGGTATTATCTGCTCCTCTGGTTCATCGTCAGTATCGCCTATCGCTTCATCTCGGATGCCGTATTCCGTGCAACGGATCAATACATCAACATTCCGATCATGAACATCCCGTTCTTCATGGGTTTCCTCGGCTATTTTATCCTGGGATACTATCTCTTCCATTTTGAGCTGCCGCTCAAAGCCAAAAACATCCTATACAATCTGGGCATCATCTCGTTTTTTATCACGCCGGTGGCCACCTATTTTGTCTCGCTGCGCAGCGGTGTCCTGGACGAGATGTTCTACGGGAACTATTCCGTCACCACTTTCTTCATGGCTGTCGGGTTGTTTATCTTCTTCAAGGAGAAGGAAGCGGCGATCAGCGATCACGTGAACCATAAAATCCAGAAATTGATCAGCTCGGTCTCCCGGGCCAGCTTCAGCATCTATCTGATTCACCTGCTGGTCGAGATGATGTTATCCGGCCGAACCGAGGTCGAGGCCACGTTCCTGGAAGCCTCCCTCAGTCTGATCGTGAATATCTCCATTATCTTCGCCATCAGCTACATCACCGTCAAGGTGCTGAACCTAAGCAAAACGGCAACCTACATTCTATTCGGCGGGCGGGGTTAAAGGACGATGCGAATAACGATATATACGAAAATATTCATTGTGGTGCTGCTTGCAGGTATGGGTCTCTATTTCTATCAGATCTCCGCGGCGGAAGACCGGAAAATCACGGCAGTATATGTGGAGGCCTGGCAGGATTACCGAAACATCAAACTATCGGAGAAAGGCGTGGATATCGCGTTTATCGCTTTTGCCAAGATCAAAGGAACGGATCTCTACTTCCATGAAGACAGTACAACCAACAACCAGATCAAAGAAAACGTCAAGCAGTTGAAAGCGGCGAATCCGAAGACCCAGATGGTCCTGGCCGTAGGCGGTTACGGGGCAGACGGCTTCTCCGACGCTTCGCTGGACGGCAACCGGTACCTCTTCACCGAGAGCATTATCAACCTGGTCAAGGAACTGGACCTGGACGGCGTGGATATCGACTGGGAGTATCCGGCGTTCCATGCCTGGAATACGCAGAAAGCGCGCCCGGAGGATACGAAGAATTTCACCAGTCTGATGAAGGAACTGCGGGAGAAGCTCTACAGGCTGCCTCACAAGAACAAGAAATATCTGCTGACCTTTGCTTCCGGAACGCAGGACTGGTACTTCCAGAACGTCGAGGTCAAAAAAGTGGAGAAATACGTGGATTACATCAACGTCATGACCTACGACCTGACAGGCAAGTGGTCCGACACCACAGGCTTTAACTCCAATCTGTATGGGGACAGTCAAAGGAAATCCAAACACTCCATTGATGGCATCATCTCGATGTATCTGGACCATGATATCGACAGCAAGAAGCTGCTGCTCGGCGTGCCTGCTTATTCGTACGGCTGGAAAAGCGTCAAAGAAGCCAAGGGTACCAAGGACGGCCTCTTCGCTCCCGGAACGCCTATCGACATCGACAAGGTGAACCTCAACTACAAGCAGATCGAGAAAGCCTACCTGAACAAAAATGGCTTCACGCGTTATTTCGACAACAAAGCCAAAGCCGCCTACCTCTATGATGGCCATACCTTCATCAGCTACGAGGATAAAGAAGCCTTGAAGGAGAAGGTGTCCTACATCCAGAGTAAGAATCTCGGAGGCGCGATGGTCTGGCAGTACTCCCAAGACGCGGAGGACGGCATCGTGAAGTATCTGGCGGAGCATTTGAACGAGAGGCAGCAAGCCGCCAAACGGTAACATACGGTGCCTGCCATTAAGCTCGGTCGCCCCCGTTGGAGGAGTGTAAATCCTGCAGCAACCCCTCCATACGTGAAAAAAGCCGGTGATCATCGCCATCGTATGCGGATCATCGGCTTTTTTATATGCAGCAAGACTCCCGCGGTGCTTACCCCCGGTCGTATCAAGGGGAGGGGTTGCCTTCGAACAGCATTAACGCCTGTTCAGGATCCCCAAATACTCGATCCAAGGCCCCACGTCATTCCGGTAGCGTTCGGCCAAAACCCGGACGATTTGAGACGTATGCGTTAAATCGTGCACCACCCAAGTCGACAGCAGCTCTCTCAGTTTCACCACACCGAATGCCGGGTGCAGGCCGGTCTGCTCGAGGCTAGGCTCGAATTCCATTAGTACCTTGAGCTTAGCCAGATTGTCAGCACGGATGGCCTTGAATGCCTGCAGCTTATCATCGATGGATCGCTCCGTATCCTCGTTTAAGTGAGCGTAACGGTCAAAGGGCGGGAACGGTTTGCCCTCGCCTTCCTGCAGCATGAATTCGAGCCGTGGTATCCAATTGGTCCGCTCTCCTTCAATGAGATGCTCGATCACTTCCATGGCATTCCAGGTGCCTTCCCCTTCATGGCTCTTAAGCCATCCTTCTGATAAACCGGATAACATGTGCTCCAGGGTGACAGGCGTTCGCTCCAGAATCTCAACGGCTTCCTTGATGTCAAAATTCATAAATCCTCAGCTCCCTTTCCATCCATTTCATATTCACCGTGCCACATCCAATGGAAACTCGAATCGTCTCGAATTAATAACGTAATCGATCTATTCTTAGTTCCACATGAATCCGTATCCTATATTTCCGTTTATCACACTTCACCAGTGATTCTTACAGCCTCTATGTGACTATATCGATTAAAATAAAGGGCTTTGTCCTTTTTGATCCATCTGATCACGATATGACAGAAGATAAAGAACCATAACAGACCTGTAAGAAAAACCACTCCAATTATAAAGAGGTTAGCTAGAAGATCTTCACCCATTTGATTAGAAAATATCTTCGACAATGCCGAACATAATAAAGGCATATAAACAATGCTGTAACGTCGGCTGAAGCTTCCTAACCCATTCCCCTTTTTCGGAAGTAATCTCATGCGAACGATCTTAGAGCCCACCGTATTTCCTTTCCAAATCACAGGGATAACGACCATAACCACAAAGAAAACAATGGCAAAGATGATCTCGTCAACAAGTACTCCTGGTCTCTTTAGCAGCCCGAATATAAAACTGGTTATCACTCTGGCAAAAATAATATTTAGAAGAACCTCCATGAGTTGGGCACCAAAGGTTGCTTTTCTCTGATTGTTAAAGAAATGGCTTTGTTCACTAAGGGTTTCCCTCGATGGAATTAACGCCAACAACATGGGAGCGAGTATAAAGCCAACGACAGTCCCCACCGTATTCGTCAACAAATCATCTACATCAAATATACGATAGGGGCATTCAAAATAGCCAAACAAAGCGGTTCGTTGAGTTATTTCAAAGAAAAGTGAAACACCAAATCCAATAAGCGCAGCATGAAACCATTTCGCTTTCCCCATAAACAAATACCTCAGAAAGACACCTAAAGGAAACAAGAGCAAAACATTAAAAAACATTTGATAAAAGGCCCGCGTTGTTAACAAATCGATATAACTTGAAGGGACCGTCCAATGAAATCCACTTTCACGTTGAATATCCCGTATAAATTGAAAAGGGCGATTTTGAATGAAAATCGTGCCGGGATCGATCGAAGTACAATTGCTCCGAGCACTGGGTATTGGAAAAATCACTAAGAAGAAAGCACTTAATCCATAAAAGATAAAACTTAAGATAAGTAATGTTTTCCAAAAGCTAAAGTACCCATGTTTACGATATTGATAAACAGCCCAAGGGAGCGTCAGAAAGAACGCTAATAAAAAACATATGGAGAGTGCAATGAAAACAGGCAATACATAGGCTTGCATTTCTTTCTCCCTTTCTAAAAGCAACTCTTCTCTTTTTATAAGTATTTCCAAAAGATTGAGCTGGCAATACCTTACGATCTATTTCACCAATGGGCACGAGAGCGTAAAATTCGATATTGACTTGGTGTTAACACCAAGTTGTACGATATTATGGCAACGGATTCCCTGTTGCAGAAAAGAGGTGAACGTATGGGAGACACATTCTCTATCAAACAAGTGTCTGAACGAACCGGATTGACCGAGGATGCCATTCGCTATTACGAGAAAATCGGGCTCCTCCCCTCTCCCAAAAGGAAAGATAACGGCCATCGTGTCTATCACATAGAGGATGCCGAAATGATGGAGTTGATCACGTGCCTGAAGAAGACCGGCATGTCGCTGGAGGATATGAAAGCCTATGTGCATCTTCCCTTTAAGGAAAATATTCAATCCGTTCCGGAACTGAACGCCATGCTCCAGAGTTACCGTCAGAAAATTACCGATCAGATTTCGGACCTGCAGCGCATACTGCAGTTCATCGACGACAAGTTGAACCATAATCAGTCCCTGCTTAAACCCGATAGGGCAACCAGCGAAGAATCTTAAGTAAAGGAGATATACACATGACACCTAAAAGAAATAATAGCGTCGCCCTAATCACGGGCGCAAGCTCCGGCATTGGCTTGGAGCTAACCAAGCGATTGTTATCCGAAGGCTGGCAGGTCCTCGCTTTGATCCGTTCTGCCTTTCCATCTGACGATTCCCTTGTACAAGAGGGCCTTAGATCACAGCAGCTGAGAGTATACACGGCCGATTTGTCGGATTTCATGGATCTCCAAGCCTCGCTGGATCAGATCAAGAAACACGAGGATCATATCGACCTGCTGTTTAATAACGCAGGTGTCTCCTTTGGCGAGTTATCCTACTCTAAACAAGGGCGCGAGATGCATTTTGAGGTAAACTCCGTGGTGCCATATGTCATCTTGATGGAAATGAAAGAGCTTCTAGAGAAGGGCAGCCTCAAGACGGTAATCAATACGTCTTCGAATGCGTTGTTGTATCTCAAACGGTTCGATCACCATACATTGGCGTCCCCTGCCGGGTTCAAGAAGCTGACTGGGCCTTATGCGGCGAGCAAATTAGCCCTATCGTTGTGGACTCAGGAGATCGCCACTGCCGTACAGAAGGATGGCATTACGATCCGGAGCGTCTGTCCGGGAGGGAATAAAACAACCATGACCAAAAACGCCGGGATGCCAAAATTTATGATCCCGATCCGTAACCTGTTCTTCTCCCATCCCAGTCAAGGAGCTTCACGGCTGTATGAAGCAGCGCTGGGCAGCTCCCAACAATCGACGGGAGTTTTCCTCAACAAGGGTAAAGCAACGCCTTTGAAATTCTCGAGCCAAGGTTCGGAGCTGCTTAGCACGATAGAGCTAATCTATAAGCAGGCGTTTGCAGCCATATCTTAAACCCATGCAGCAGAGTTAATGATGTTTTCAGCCCATCTCATGAAGGCCTGTTATCGGGTTTGCTGCCATTCCTCCATGAATCGCAGCGTGTTGCGTGCGTGATAATCGGCTAAATTTCGAGCAAATGCCTGATCCGGGAATCCACGGTGAAGCAGCTTCAGGCCGCCCGAGGTTAATGAGATATAGTGATGCAGACGGTAAAATAACATCCGATTCGGATCAAGTCCATCATGTCGCAAATACCGGTAATGCTCCCCGAATCGAAGCTCAAGAAAGGTATGCTCATGCTCGATGTCGAAGAACTGCGCACCTTCAATATCAATCAGATAGGGCTCTAAACGGTCTGTCACCAGGATATGATCAGGTCCCAGCTCGCCGTGGATAAAGCCATATCGCTTGCGGGAATCTATCCTGGATTCCAGCTCATGCAATACAGAGAGCAGCCTGTCGTGATTCTTCCGGATACTCTCGTTATGCAGGACGATGTAGGACAGCTGTTCCTTCGCATTTTCCAACTGCACATGATGGCATCGCTCCCGTTGATTCCCGCTTTGATCGGGTTTTCCATAGTTCTGTCTGTGGTTTGCATGCATGCGTTCGATCATGTGACCCAACCGTTCGAAGACCTCATCCTGAACCCGTTGATCCGGGTGCTGAAAGTAAGCTTCCGCCTTCTGTCCTTCTATATATTCAACAAGAGCATAGTCAAACGGGTAACGGTCCTGTTCCGTGTGAAGATCATATAGAGCAGGCGTAGAAATACCATGATCCCTTAACCATCGGTTATTGCTTTCGAACGAATGGCCCCCAAAGGACCGTTCCTGCATACTCTCGTTCGCTATTTCTTCCTGAAAATAATTCTTCGTCAAATCCCACACATACAACACGCATGGGAATCCATTTTGACATTGGATCTTATAGACAACCTTTTGCGCCCCGCCATGCATCTTCGTTACATCCGCCACCACATAACCGGTACCCAAAACCTTCCCGACATACTCCTGTACATCTGTTTCATCGAGGTGACAAGTCCAACTCATGAAACCACGCTCCATTTCATTTGTTTTTGCCGGCTCCCCCACTCTATGGCATTTCCGGGCAAAAATATAGACTGTTTCTTTCGGTTCTGCTATGATGTTGAATAAGGTCTCGAAAAAAATAGCCACGCGATTTATAGCCCTTGGACACCGGTCCAAGGGCTTTTTTGATGCATCTCGACTCATGAATGATGAAAAAGGCCAAGCAAGGTAATTCTTGCTTGGCCTCGTTGAGGTTCTTGGAGTATCCCTGTACCCTTACGTCCCGCAAAAGGTTCGGTAAGGACGGGACAGCTCAGGCACGATCGCATATTCCGTCTGTTCCGGGGAATGCGCATATGGATCGGACAGCGCGTGGAGCAGCTGCTCCATCACACTGTAGTCCCCTTCCTGCTCCGCTGCTTCCAGCGCTTCCTCCACCCGATGGTTCCGCGGAATGACCGCAGGATTGCTGCTGCGCATTAATTGATGAGATTGTTCCTTCGATTCCTGCTGGCTGTCAAGTCTCGCCTGCCAGCGCTCATACCAGGAAGCCAATTCCGGCGTGCCGTTTAGAGGCGTATCCTCCAGCTTGTCAAACGTTAACGCACGGAAGGTATTGGTATAGTCCGCCTGATGATCTTTCATCATCTTAAGGAGATCTTCGATTAGAGATTCGTCATCCTCCTCTTCATGGAAGATTCCCAGCTTGGCTCTCATGCCTGCAAGCCACTGCTCGTGATACAGATCGGTAAAGGCTCCGATCGCACCCTCGGCCAGCTTGACGGCCTGCTCCTCTTCTTCATGCAGCAGCGGCAGCAGGGATTCGGCCAATCTTGCGAGATTCCAAGCCGCAATATACGGCTGGTTGACATAAGCATAGCGGCCTTGGGAATCGATGGAGCTGAATACCGTATTCGGGTCAAAGGTATCCATGAAGGCACAAGGGCCATAATCAATCGTTTCGCCGCTGAGGGTCATATTATCGGTGTTCATCACACCATGGATAAATCCAACGAGCTGCCACTTGGCGATTAGAGCGGCCTGACGCTTGATGACCTCCTGAAGCAAGACCAGATAACGGTTGGCGCCGTCACTAAAGTCAGCCTCCGGGTAATGCCGCTGCAGAGTGTAGTCCGCCAGAATCCGCAAATCCTCGGTTGTGCCCGCTCCCCTTATATATTGAAACGTCCCCACTCTCACATGACTTGAGGCCACACGGGTCAGAATCGCACCCGGCAGCTCTCTCTCACGAGTGACAGGCTGGCCGGTGGATACCACCGCCAGGCTGCGGGTGGTCGGAATCCCCAGCGCATGCATCGCCTCGCTGATGATATATTCGCGCAGCATCGGACCCAGAACCGCTCGACCATCGCCTCCACGGGAGTACGGCGTCCGGCCTGAGCCCTTAAGCTGAATATCCATACGCTCACCCTGCGGCGTGATTTGTTCACCCAACAGAACCGCACGGCCGTCGCCCAGCATCGTAAAATACCCGAATTGGTGCCCGGCATATGCCTGGGCGAGCGGCTCGGCCCCTTCGGGTATCTCGTTGCCCCCGAGCATCGCTGCACCCTCTGGGCTCTTCAGCCCCTCGGCGTTCAAACCTAAAGATGCCGCCAGCGGCTCATTAAGGATTACCAACTCCGGTGAGCGCACAGGCGTGGGATCTTGTTTGGTAAAAAAGGACTCCGGCAGCTCGGCATAACTGTTGTCAAAATTCCATCCTATATCGATCATGGCTTTCTTATGGGTCATGGGATCTCCTTCTTCAAGCAGGTTGATGATGACAGTATCTACTTATTATTTAAACACAAGTCGCTCTTTGTAGGGTTTACTGAAGGAAATTTATTATTCTGCTGGTTTAAAGCTACGTTTCATACCATAAGAAAAACGTCCATCGACGTACTTTCTCAGTAGTCAGACCGCATGTAGCGGTAGTTTTTCTTGCGAGATAAGGATGCTAAGCCTCGGATGTTTATACTTTCTTATCTCTTAAGAAAAACGTCCATCGACGTACTTTCTCAGTAGTCAGACCGCATGTAGCGGTAGTTTTTCTTGAGATAAGGATGCTAAGCCTCGGATGTTTATACTTTCTTATCTCTTAAGAAAAACGTCTATCGACATACTCTCCAAGCAGAAGGACCGCGTTTAGCGGTAGTTTTTCTTGCGATATCAGGCAGCAGATCCTCCGAAATTTATACGTTCTGATATCTTAAAAAAAATCGCTGTCGAGAATGCCTCGACAGCGATTTTGCTCCTACCAATCCGGATATTAATCCCGATTCGCCAGCTTCGCCAGCAACCGGATAATTTCGATATATAACCATACGAGCGTAACCAACAAACCGAAAGAGCCGTACCATTCCATATATTTGGGTGCACCTTGCTGTGCTCCCTCTTCTATAAAGTTAAAATCGAGTATGAAATTCAGGGCAGCAATGATGATGATTACAACCGAAATTCCGATGCCGATCGGGGTGCTGTCATGCAGGTAAGGCACCGCCACACCGAAAAGGCCGAGAACCATACTAAACAAATATACAAGCGCAACGCCGATCGTTGCTGCAATGATCCCCTTTTTGAAGCCTGCGGTCGCCCGGATCAGACCTGTTTTATAAGCTAGCAGCATACCCAGGAATATGCACATCGTCAGTAAAGCCGCTTGCAATGTGATTCCATAATACAGATACTCATAGTGTGCGGATAATGCCCCGAGGAAGAATCCCTCCACAATCGCATAGATCGGTGCCAAGTAAGGCGCTGCCTTCGGCACAAAACTGATGATCAGCGCCAGAACAAAGCCGCCTATTGCTCCCCCGATCATGAACGGGAATACATCATACCCATTAAAATACATAACCCATGAAATGACCGCCGCCCCGATCAGCAGCGCGAGCAGCATGAACGATTTGTTCACCGTTCCGCCAATCGTCATCGTTTCCTGGCCGTTGTAATACCCACTCTTCTCAAATGTTTCTTCGTTTAGTGTCGGATTTCCACTGCGCCCTATCAATTAAATGCCTCCCTAACTTTCTTTTTTGTAACCATTTTAGCACAGGTTGGAATATTTTAGGATACGAAAAATATTGCATTACGGATGATCCGAATATGGGACCAATCCAAGGAGGAACTCTATGGATGAAGCCGATAAAATCCGTAGATCTGAAAGTCATGACGATCTTCTTCTGCAACCCACACCATTAGTCTTTTTTTTGCAACACATCGAACTTGCCTTTTGTTCCCGCAAACATCCATAAATGCAAGGATGGCTTCGTCCACTAGGTAATTTACTTTAACGATAAACAAATTGATGTGAAGGCTCCCAACGATGTTATTCATCAGACGATAAATCTCTTCACGAAGCTTTTTATTGACCTCTTCAGCTTCACGCTGAATAGCTGTAAGCAATACATAATCGATTCTTAAGCGCTCCCCATAGAAATATGCCTGATTCTCATCATCCAAAGGTTCTAACAACACATTCAGATATTGCATTCTTTGTGCACCTTATCCTTTAGCTAAAGTTAAATTAGAGATACTTGGATGTATAAGATCATTTTAGTGTATATAAGCACTTTTTACAATGAAATATCGAATATTATATTCTGTTTGTTCCCATACTACTTCTTTAATCTGGAATAGAGGTGGTAAAAGATGCTCCTGAAAATGATAGGTGAACGAATCAAGCAGCTTAGAAAAAAACAGGGAATGACACAGGAGGAATTAGCAGAGAAGGCTGGGATTAACGCCTCTTACATAGGAACGGTAGAACGTGGGGAACGAAATATATCCATTGAAACACTGGAAAAGATCATCGAGGGACTAGGAGTATCGTCAGCAGCTATGTTCCAGTTCCATGAGATAGAGAGTCTGGATACCGCAAGTGAGAAGGCAGCGGTCCTAGAATCCATTAGCTCGCTGCTTTATTCTCGTACATTGGCTGAAAATAAGCTGCTCTTTCGTGTACTTAAAGATATCGTGGATACGATGGATCATCGGGAGAACTAATATAAGCCCCTGCTTTACATATAATAGAAAAAGCATCTCCTACTCAGGAGATGCTTCATTCTTTTTACGAATCCATTAGAAGTGTGAAAAGTGGAAAACCCATGCTTATGTTATTTTTGCAATCCGCCAATAAATGCCTCAAAGTTCGTAGCAAGACGGGTAATCTTGTAATTATTAGCCTTGTCCACATGGATAACCTCGGGCTCCCCGTCATTTCCGGATGAACGGTAATCGAGCATCACAACCTCGGACTGGGAAGGACAATCGCAAATGACCACGCCAATCTCAGGGTATCCGCCATTCTCGATCATAAAGCGGCTGCCCAAGCTTCCGCACAATGATTTTTTCTTCTCTCGTCCGATGCCCAAAATGCCTGTGATTTCAATATAATCCTGCGCTCCACCCCCGATAGGGAATTTCCGGTTCCGGGGAATCCCGCCATTATGTAATTTCATCGCTTGAATATAAGATGCTGGCAGCTTGAAGACCAGTGTTTCCTCCACAGATTCAATCAATTCATCCGTAGGCGGAGCCAACACGTATTGGTCTGCCTCAAGCGCGCTATCATCCCAGAAATCCAGCACGTCGGGGTCTGTATAAGACACCGCAGTGGACTCCTTAACAGGTTTCGGAGCCGTTTTGTTCCGAATCCATTCCAGAAACTCCAGCGTATCCTCATCGCCGGGATCCAGGTGATCGGCCACTTCAAACGCTTTCCGAGCATCTTCATACCGCTCCAAATAGTAATAAGCAAGGCCAATGCGGTAATGCCACAAGGGATCATCCTTGCCCTCTTCTTGAATGGATAGGAATTGCTCAACCGCCTCTTCATAACGTTCGAGATTGTTCAGCGCCCTGCCCAAGTGACTGATCAGCTCATAATCCCGCTCTTCCTCAGGAATCTCCGTAATCGCATCCACGATTTCTTCAAACTCGTCCTCTTCGTGCCACTCTTCCAGCTGCTCCAAAAGCTCCTCATTCATCGTTCATGCCTCCCACTCTAATCATCCTTTCTGAGATTATACCATTCCAGCATGGCCCTCTCCAGCATGGAAGCCAGAGAACTGATCAAGTATATGCTAGCAAGCGCATACCTGCGGTTTATTACGTTCAATGCAAATACAGAGGGCACCATATGGTGTCCTCTGTATTCGTGCTAATCTTTATTTGGATTGACCTAACATGTTCATCAGAACGATTACGGCCTCTGCTCTCGTGGTTTGAGCGCTTGGATTAAAATCGCCTGCGCCTATTCCCTTAACAATACCAAGTTTCTTCAGCGCTTCAACAGAGCTTTTCGCCCAAGCAGGAATAGCCTTGTCATCTGAAAAAGAGGTTGTGGGGATGTCCTTGGTGGATAGCTCGAGCGCATTCGCAATCATTGCTGCCATCTCTGCGCGCGTCATTTTTGCATTTGGACGGAAAGAGCCATCCTGATAGCCTCGAATAATGCCAGCCTGGACGGCCTGCGAAACTGCCTTCTTAGCCCAATCCCCGATCCACGCTGTATCTGTGAATATTAACTCCGCTCCTGCATCTGTCGACTTCAGCGCATTCATCAGCATGACGGAAAATTCTGCACGCGTCACGGTGTTGCCTGGCTTGAACGTTTCATCCGGATATCCCGTCACGATACGCTCACGTACCGCTTCCTTAATGCTGACTTCGGCCCAGTGTCCCGAAATATCGGTAAAGGAAATTTCCGTTGTCGGGTCTGTTGTTCTGTCGACTACGGGCATTCCGTTTGCTTTATTTACTACGAGTGCTGCATACTTCGAAAAGTGATTGACCTCTACGGATATATCATTCGCCTGTATCATGCCGCCCTCGACTTTCACCCATGCCTTTTTCACTCCATCAAAATAAAAGACGGCCGCTGTTTGATCGCTCTTTAAGCTTGCAGCGTCGTAAGCTAAAGTCAGTTTGACGGGTTTGCTAAAGTTCCCCGAGACGTTTGTTAGAACGTCAAACACCGGGCTTGCCAAAACCTCGTTATTCTTTAAGAGAGCTTCGGTATTTCGTATTTTCTCTATCGATAATTTTAGCTCCTGAGATGTGGCGCCTGCCGGAATGGAGATGATGATTTCTTTCCCCAGGCTAACCAACCCAGGTCTTCCTGTTGGCAGCGTGATTTTTCCATCGGATGAGGTTACTGTATTGTCCATGGGTGCCGTTGGCGTAGACGAACCGCCATCGGTGGATGTACCTCCCCCATTAGAAGAACCACCACCGGTAGAAGAACTATTCTCACGGGTCACAGTGATTGTATAGGTTCTCGTCGATTGATCGCTTGCCGTTACAACAATCGCTATTGTATTCGATCCTACGTTCAGCAGTATATTGGAACTTGCTTGCCCGCTTATTACTAAATTACCGTTAACCGTAATCGTGGCATGACTATCGAGTGCAGTCGCGGTCACGGTCAGCGTGGAAACGGAATTAGGCACGCTTGACGTGTACACTTCAGTTCCAGAAGCAAAGACAGGACTTAGGGTCCCGTTTGATAACGTCATGCTGCTCAAATCCGCAGAGGCTGCCACCGTGAAGACTGCGTACGAATTGGATTCCGTCGTGCCCAACCCTGCATTCCCTGCGTAATCGGTCACCCCTGAGTTATCAAGCGTGATGGTATTCGTCGCCGCGTTTACATTGGAATTCGGCGTGAGCGTTGCTGTCCATGTCATATTGTCAGATGAGCTAACGCTGCTTAAGACACCGTTTGCCACCGTCAGGTCCCCATTGGTGAACCCACTCACCGCTTCCGAGAACGTTATGGTCACCAATGAAGTTTCTCCGATCGATAACGCCGTGTCGGCAACTACAATGGTGGCGGTCGGTCTCTGTGTATCGATTGCGTAATTGTTCGAATCGGTGGTACCCTTACCCGCATGTCCTGCCGCATTCTGGACGCCCGTGTTGTCGAGTGTAATGACATTGGTTGCAGCTGTGATGCCGGTGAATGGCGTCAACGTCGCCGTATACGTGATATTGTCGGACGTGCTCAAACCGCTTAATGTGCCATTCGCTACTGTCAGATCTGCTAGCGTAAAGCCTGTTACCGCTTCTGAGAACGTAATTGTTACCTGCGAGGTTTCGCCCATCGATAACGCCGTGTCGGCAACCACGATCGTGGCCGTCAGCTGCGTCGTATCAATCGCGTAATTGTTGGAACTAGTGATACCTGCTCCCGCATTTCCCGCCATATCGGCCACGCCCGAATTATCGAGCGTGATCACATTGGTTGCATCTACGATGCCAGAAGTTGGCGTCAACGTCGCCGTCCAGGTGATCCCGCCATCGGAGGAGTTCACGGCACTCAGCGTACCGTATGCCACCGTCAGATCTGCATTCGTGAAGCCACTTACCGCTTCCGAGAACGTAATGGTCACCAATGAAGTTTCGCCGTTGGATAACGCCGTGTCTGAAACTACAATAGCAGCCGTTGGTCTCTGTGTATCGATTGCGTAATTGTTCGAATCGGTGGTACCCACTCCCGCATGTCCTGTCGCATTCTGGACTCCCGTGTTGTCGAGCGTAATAACATTGGTTGCATCTGTGATGCCGGTGACTGGCGTCAACGTCGTCGTATACGTGATATTGTCGGACGTGCTCAAAACGCTCAATGTGCCATTCGACACCGTCAGATCTGTATTAGTGAAGTCTGTTACCGCTTCCGAGAACGTGATGGTTACCTGTGAGGTTTCGCCAATCGATAGTGTGCTATCGGCAACCAAGATCGTAGCTGTCAGCAGAGTCGTATCGATCGCATAATTGTTGGAGCTGGTGGTACCCGTTCCCGCATTGCCCGCCATATCGGCCACGCCCGAATTATCCAGCGTGATGATATTGGTTGCATCTCTGATGCCAGAAGTTGGCGTCAACGTCGCCGTCCATGTGATTCCGCCATCGGACGAGCTCAAGGCACTCAGCGTACCATTTGCAACCGTCAGATCTGCATTAGTGAAGCCTAATACCGCTTCCGAAAACGTAATAATCACCAATGAAGTTTCGCCGATGGATAACGCCGTGTCTGAAACTACAATAGTAGCCGTTGGTCTCTGTGTATCGATTGCGTAATTGTTCGAATCGGTAGTACCCGCTCCCAGATTGCCAGCCGCATTCTGCACGCCCGTGTTGTCGAGCGTAATAACATTGGTTGCATCTGCGATGCCGGTGACTGGCGTCAACGTCGCCGTCCATGTGACCCCGCCATCGGACGAGCTCATGGCATTAAGCGTACCGTTTGCCACCGTCAGATCTGCTAGCGTAAGGCCTGTTACCGCTTCCGAGAACGTGATCGTTACGTTTGAAGTTTCGCCAATCGATAGCACGCTATCGGCAACCACGATCGTGGATGTCGGAGACGATGCATAGACTATGCCGGTCGGCTTGAGAAACACCAGCCCCGCTACAATAGATACGATTAGAGATAACAGCCCTATTTTCTTGGCAAAATACATAATATTCCTCCCCTAATGTGTGGTTTTGTTTCTTGATCTATCAAATGATGTACATACCGGATATATCGCGGTTCACGCCATATTCCATAGGATGTGAACTACCTGTATCGACAAAATCTAACCGTCCTTCTAAATGTATATCGTCCATTTCTTTCAAAATCGTGACTCCTGTCATGAACATCGTCATTTTACATACCCATATCATTAAAATGACAGCTCCTATCGCTGTTAACGGAATATTCCCACGCTTAAAAACCAAAACACTGACATACTGCCGTCAGTCATCGCAGCTCATAATAGCTATAAAACCAACCATAACGGGTTATAGGAGGAAAATAAATGATGAGTACACACCCAACATTGCGAGGATTTGCGACCATCAGTTACTGGGCGGACGATATGGAAGCGGCAAAGGCTTGGTATTCGGATCTGCTGGGTATAACACCTTATTTCGAACGTTCGGGACCCGATGGTCAACTGGCCTATGCCGAATTTCGGATTGGAGACTACCAGCACGAGCTGGGTCTCATCGATCGCCGTTTTGCCCCTGCACAACCAACGTCCGGCCCCGGCGGTGCGATCATGTACTGGCATGTCGATGAGATAGAAGCCACCCTCAGCCAATTAAAATACATGGGTGCTGTAGAGTACGAACCTCTCGTACACCGGGGAGAAGGATTCATCACGGCATCTGTCACGGATCCATTCGGCAACGTGCTGGGAATTATGTACAATGCTCATTATTTAGAGATAGTGAATTCACGAAGCCGGGGGTGACCCAAAAACATGGAAATCGATAAGACGGTACACGTGCAGACTCGGCAGGATTGGCGGAAGTGGTTAAGCGATCACACGATATGAGGACCGAATCTTTTATACGTTGTGTATTCATCAACCGATTTACGGTTATAGTTATCTAAGGGCTTTTTCGTTCATGAATGTACCGATCCATATCTTTGGATTCAGATTATAATGGATGAGTATATGATAGATGTACGGTGGGAGTCTGTATATATAGATATTCGAATATATCGTAGAAGAGGTTAAAGATGAGTGAGAAGCATTTTACAGATTATCCTTTAAGTGAAGAGATTGTGAGAGCGCTCCATAGTTTGGGCTATGAGACACCAACAGAGGTTCAGACAAAAGTCATTCCTGTCGTGCTTAAGAAGAAGGATCTTGTTGTTAAATCGCAAACCGGCAGCGGCAAAACAGCTGCCTATGGAATTCCGCTCTGTGAGCTAGTGGATTGGAACGAGAATAAGCCGCAGGCATTAATCTTAGCGCCAACCCGCGAACTTGCGTTACAAGTCAGCGAAGACATTACGAATATTGGGCGCTTTAAGCGGATTAAGGCGACCCCTCTTTTTGGGAAGCATCCTTTTCATATCCAAAAGGCCGAGTTAAAACAAAGAACGCATATCGTTGTAGGTACACCTGGGCGTGTGCTGGACCATATTGAACGTGGCACGCTATCGCTAGAGCGGATGGCCTATCTCGTTATTGATGAAGCCGATGAGATGTTAAATATGGGCTTTATTGAGCAAGTTCAGTCGATCATTCAAGCCCTGCCTCGTGACAGGGTTACGCTGTTATTCTCCGCTACGTTTCCTGAGGATGTGGCCAAGCTGGCACGCAAATATATGGACAATCCTGCCCAAATAGAGATCGAGGCGAGCGGTATTACAACGGCAACGATTGAACACGCTCTTATTCAGGTGAAGGAGGCGGACAAGCTGGCATTGCTTCAGGATCTACTCATTGTTGAGAGTCCTGACAGCTGCATTGTTTTCTGCCGTACACAGGAGCATGTGGACAACCTATTCAGAGAAATGGCTAATCTCGGTTACTCATGTGATCGTATTCATGGTGGGATGGAGCAGGAAGAGCGATTCGAGGTCATGCATGCGTTCAGAAGGGGACAATTCCGTTACTTGATTGCGACCGATGTAGCCGCCAGGGGTATCGATATCTCGAATATTACCCATGTTATCAATTACGATATTCCACTTGAAAAAGAAAGCTATGTTCATCGGACGGGACGTACAGGTCGTGCAGGCAAGACGGGTAAAGCGATTACCCTCGTCACGCCGAAGGATCTCAAACGATTAGCCGAGATTGAGACGTATATTGGATTCGCGATTCCGAAAATAAAGGCTCCCTCCGAACAGGAAGTGGATCGCCATAGAGAAGATTTTGAACAGAAACTAAAATTTAAGCCTGAACCGAAAAAAGATAAGCGTGAGCAATTAAACAAGCAAATCATGAAGCTTAACTTCAATGGCGGCAAGAAGAAAAAGCTAAGAGCCGTAGACTTTGTTGGGACGATTGCTAAGCTTGACGGGGTAACTGCAGACGACATTGGGATTATTACGATCCTCGATTTTGTGACCGATGTTGAGATTCTGAACGGTAAAGGACCGCTTGTGCTTGAAATGATGCAAAACACGACGGTCAAAGGCAAACTGCTAAAGGTGCGCAAAGGGAATAAATAAAAAAGTTGAATTTGTCATAACAAGGGTGATCTTAACATTGTGCTGAGGTCACCCTTCTGTATGGGACTCGTGTAATCATTTATTTTCACAAATTTTTACAATTGATAGTCATATAGGATTAACAGAAAAATTTAGATACTGCTTTACTCTCCTACCTAAAAATAAGGAGCAGTGATAAGCTGCTCCCCCTTCTATTAATCTCAATTAACTCTGATCAAACAACATACTCCGCCATAATCTGCTCAATATCGTATGGAGTAACCCCATGTTCCACCGAAAAGATCGCTTCTGCCTGATCCGCTGCATCTACCGTCTCTCCTCTTGCTTTGGCATGCAGCATGAATAAATCGTAGAGGTCGGGTTTCCGTAGGGTTGTCATGGCTTTGCCCATCAAAACCATCCCTTTTTGATTCCCCTCTACATTATTGTAGTAGTGAGGATGTCTCGTCAGAGACAGATCGGTCCAGATGACCGTACGCTCCACCAAATCCAGGATGACCGGAATGGCGATCTGTGTATCTGCAGCGACATCGATTTTATTGGCCACCGTCGAAGGCTCGAATATCTCGCCGGAACCGGGTTTCTTGCGCATCATCCAGCCTACGAAGCACTCCGGCAGGTTGCAGTACGGTTGACTTGTATACGAATGAAGGGTCGCCACAATATAACGTCCGCCGTACTGGACGATGGATGGAATATGCAGATCAATGAATTCGCATGCTCCACAAGGAGCCGACACGATATCTCCGCTGTGTACGGCCTGGTATTTAGAAGATCGCAGATTCGTGTAAGAAATATGCTCAACATACTGCCAATCTTGATCATACATGACAGCGGACAGGTCAATATCCACGCGGCCCGTAGGCTCCCCGTCAACGCGTCCTTCCTTCCACCAGCTGAAGAAACGGATGGTATCCCCCTCCGTCATCGGCACGCGGCTTCCCCGAACAATTGTATGCAGCGTTTTGCTTGCCGATCTCTGGGAGAACGGCACGTGATAGTCCTTCAATCGTTCATCGACATAAACCTTCCCCAAGAGCGGCAGTGCGGAGAACCGCTGGATCAACACTTGTTCGCATAGCTGCACGATGTCCCGACATGCTGCTTCATCGATATCCGGGAGCGTATCGGGTACGGCAAAGGCTTTGGCCACGTTTCCTTTCGGAAAAAAGACGCGCAGCTCTTGAGGCTCATGACGGCGGGCAAAATGATTCTTCACTTGCAATAGTACCGGCGTCGATACTTGATTCGCGACCTCGCCAAATGCCAGCACGACATACTCCGTATGTTCGGTTGACCGCAGTAACTGATCCAATCTGCGTGCAAATTCGCCCGGGCGCTGCATCAACAAATCGATCAAATTCCAGGCTTGATTATATTGAAATGCAAGTTCAATACTCCCGTTATACGTGGTAAAGGGCTTGTTATTGCGCAAAATATCAAAAGCTTCTTCACAATGCATATATCGGTGCTTGTATTCGGATGGATGCAGGATTTCGCCTAATCGAATCCAGCGGTCCTTATATCTCAGCATATCCTCGGTTATCGGATGGCATCGCTCCAACAATCCGAGCAGCAGTCGTCTCTCGCGTCGCTTAAATTTGCGGAAACGCGTTGTCTCTGCCAGACTGACATCTCCATCTGACCAAGCCACAGCCAGACGAAGGACATCGGTTGCGGTTTTAAAATAACGTCCGATCCGCTCGATGTTCGCCTTATCATGCTTCAACAACGAAGCTGCCACGAATCCCGCATTCTCTTTGAACGGAATCTCGGACGGGAGAATGGCATCCAGTTCATCGGGATCCGCAAACTCGATAACAGCCTCAATATCATCTTTATCTGTCTGGGAGATGGCCCCCTTGGCTTGGATAAGCTGGCGTATCATGGCATAAAAATCCTCTGTGCTTCCAAGATCTATCACTTTCAGATTGACCTCATCCAGCAACGGAGGTCTTTCGGCAAGCTCATACTCAGGCAATTCCCATGTAAGATAATGATAGATGGCATTCAGATAGAGCTCCGCATCGTCCTCATCCATTACCTGCATTGGGAAAGCAGGATACATCGGTTCATATTTCACGTGTGCACCTACCAGCACCCTTAAATCGTCAATCAGTGGTTGATAAAACGCTTCGAACTGCTCCTTGGACAAGGTGCGCACCGCGTGTAATAGTGGATATGAAAACGCAAATCCAAGGTGTTCCATGTTTTTTATGGCCGCTGCCAAATAAGCTTTCGATAGCCGACCCGAGCCTTGGTCTTCATTTACAATCAATTTGTTCGCTCTTCGCAAATAAATGGTGTTAATCATCATAAAAGAGTCCAGGAAAGCCATATCCCTACTGGTTTAAGGAGTAAGAAGGAAGGAATATGATAGCCTGGACGCCTCCTCTCATAATAGAACTCCCTCAGGAAAGCTGTGACCCTAGGTTCGCCAAATGAAATAGAAGGAAGGATCGCAATAGCCTGAAGGCCAAAGGTTCAAAGTCCACGACCTCAAATCTTTGATGAACCCATCATCCCATACCTGATAGCCCGCCAACAGGGCGAAAGTATTACGACTTTGGAAAATGAGCGCCGAATTTGATCAGGAAAGACTGATCCATCGACTGGATGTCGCTGTATGACTCTGGATGCGAAATAAGATGTTTGATCAGGCCCGGGTGCGCAAAATGATCGTTCAAGCTCTCGTCGGTCATCGGAGGCGAAAGACACTGAGCTAAAATTTGAGGTTGTAGGTGCCCATGTGCCTTGAGATTGAGATTCGGTTACAACTCTCCCTCAAGAAAACGGATGAGGTACGATTCAGGCTGCGCGAGGAACTCGGTAAAGCTGCATAAATCGGCGTACGTCTGATGCTCCACATCGTAACAACCGATCGATCCTTTTTTCTTCGGATTCCATACGAGCTGCAGATCGGAGTAATTGTCAATGTCGGCTGACAGGCGCAGCAGCTTTTGCCGGGCGACTTTCATCTCGACCGTATCCGTCAGTGCAAAGAAGTCGATATACCCGATTTCATATTCATTCTGCGATAGCTCAAGCCGCAGCTGGTCTCCTGCCAGAAAGCGAACGAGTTCATCGGTCAATTTATATTTTTTCAGCGCATACTTCTTGTTCTCTATACTATGAAATTCGGCCGGCTCCAGCGATTTCAAGTAGTCCGCCAGGGCGGTATCTTTATTACTCACAGCAATCGTATAAGACCGTTCCCCATCCTTTTCCGCTATCGTCACGTCCGCGCCTCGCTCAATCAAATACTTAACCATGGCTAGATTCCCCATCCGCACAGCAACGGTTAACGGAGTCGCTCGATAAGGATAGACCATATCGGGCTGATTATAATTGATGTCCGCCCCATGATCGAGTAAATAATCGATGGTCTTATAGTCATGATCCGACACAGCTTGCCGCAGCACGGCGCTCCCATGCAGCTTGAGATCCAATCCCAGCTCTTGAATGAGCGGGATGTTTTTTTTGTTGCCGTAATAGGCCTGTGAATACGCGCCTGACCCGGTCTGATTGAGCTTATCCAATTCGGCGCCTTGCGCTGCGATATACCGAACGATATCTTCCTTTCCATAGCGAACAGCCTTTAAAAAAGCCGGATTATGATGGACATTCAGGTTAACGCCGTGCTCGACCAACAGCTTTACAACATCCATTCGCTGGGAGATCAGCGCCAGATCGAGCGGGCTTAGCGTCGTATATTTGCTTAGTACGATACCTTCTTCTATATTCCAACCAGCGGCGATTGCATCCTGCAATGCCGGAATATTTCCTTTGTAGATGTGCATGGCTATTTCCGGCAGCTCCTCGAATTTGCCGATATCTTTCAGAACGATCATCTATACTCTCCCTCCCTGAGTAACGTGACTACCCCTTATGTATGAAATCATGCCAGGCAGCTCCAGACATAGTTGAGCAACTTCGCCTCATCATCACGATGGAGTAGGGTCTAAGCACCCTTTTGATAATAACCATTGCTCCATAACGGAAAATGCCAGCCCTGCATCCTCTTCATAGAAGACGGCTACCTCTTGCTGATAAGCATAATTGAATCGTACATATCCGCCCAGTTCCCGGTAGAACAAGCTGCATGTATATTCGTTTTCCACAGACAGATCCGACGGAAAGGACGCTTGACACATACCGGCTAGCTCAGGCAATGACAGCCCATCCTGCCCAGGAGGGAAGCGTAAGAAGATATGACTCCGCTTACCCGTCCACGGTTCATAATAAACGGCTTCCTCTTGGCTGCGCCCATACACCTGACGATATATTTCGTCCAGCACTTCTGCGTACAGGCCTTCATCGTCCTGCTCCCGTGACTGCAGCGAAATCGCCTGGACAAGCTCCGCATGCCGAGGCAGCCAGAGCAACTGAGCCGTCTTAGGATGCACGGCCAAAAAATCACCATCCACCGTTGTGCCTATTGCGATACACTCTGCAATCTGCTGCTCGGTAATCGGGCAGTCTTCGCCGTGCTCCCATAACCCGTACTCGGCAAAAGGTTGAAGCACTTCCATATCTGGCAGCTGGACATTCATCCACCCGCGGTAAGTCCCTTCGCCGAATCGCTGCAAAAACTTGGCGTAGCCCGGTGGATAAACAGTTGCTCCCTCTCTTCCAAACACTTGATTTTGGCCATCCGACAGCGGCCTTGGTTCCGATACGATGTACATGATCACTCCTCCTGTTTTCAAGCAGATTTTCTTCCGCCAATGAACCTCGATTCGCATGATCCTAAGCTGATTGGGTGCGGAAGCAACGGCTTCTCCTATTATTCCATAATTTTCAAATGGTGACGATATCCCCTTTTCCGCTCGCCCGATTCCCTTCCCCATATTTATGACACGTGTCATAAGGATCTCTTTACAGGTGTGAATGTTGCGTCAAACGGATCGATTCTACAATGAAACTACAAGAGAACCTAAGATGAAAGAGGGATACGGAGATGGAACAACGAAAGGACAGAATTCGCCTGCTGGACATTTTGCGAGGCTTTGCGATCCTCGGAACGCTCGGGACGAATATTTGGATCTTCGCGCATGCGGGGGATCTTCGCTACATTACCACCTTTGATCATTCCGGTTGGTGGGGAGCGGACGATCTTCTCCGGATGGTCGTCTTGTTCCTGGTGAACGGGAAGCTGCTCGGACTGCTGACGATCATGTTCGGCGTCGGTCTGGAAATGAAGTATCGGCAGGCCAAGCGGAAGGGAAAACCGTGGCCGGGCGTTTATTTGTGGGCGGTCCTGTTTTTGATCCTTGAAGGCCTGCTGCATTTTATATTGGTCATGGAGTATGACATCTTAATGAGTTATGGAGTTACCGCCATCATTGCGGCCTTTATCGTAAAGGGCGGCGACCGGCTCATTGCCCGCACGATGAACGTGATCGGCAGCGTCTTCGTCATTGCGATCCTCGCCCTTGCGGGGCTGATGCTGGCGAGCGGCGCAAAGGTATCGCTGGGCAGTTTTCATGATGTCGCTGTTCTTTATCAGGAAGGCACTTGGTTGGAGCAAGTTCAATATCGGCTGGCGAATTTCCTCCCGCTGCGAGCGGAGGCCATCCTCGTCATCCCGACGAACGTGTTTCTGTTCCTGCTGGGCGTTCGTTTCATGCGCGCAGGCGTATTCGCCCCGGACGAGAACGGCAAAAGACTGCGGAAAAGGCTATTCAAGCTGGGCCTATATGTCGGCGTGCCGCTCAACCTGCTCATATTCGTTCCCGGCGGCGCTTTCGATTTACCGGTGCGCTATTTATTCGCCCCGCTGATGTCCATGGGGTATATAGCAATCATCGCGAGAATGATACAATATGCGAAATGGGAATGGCTGTGGCGCCGTCTGGAAAACGTCGGAAAAATGTCGCTGAGCTGCTACGTGCTCCAGAACATCATCGCATCGGCCGTCTTCTACGGCTGGGGCTTAGGGCTTGCCGGCAAGCTGAATTCGGCCGCGATTATCGCCGTCTGGCTGCTGATCTCCGCACTTCAGCTCGGCATGGCGTCCTTGTGGCTTCGCGGCTTTAAGCTGGGGCCCATGGAGACCGTCCGCAAACAGGCAGTAGGCTTATTCGAATCAAAATAGCCGGATTGGGGGCTAGATATGTTCTATAAGTTGTACCCGAGGGACCAGATCAAAAATTATTTGCTCATCGATGTCGTACTGACCGTATTTTTATGCTACTGTGTGTTTCGTTCAGATACGGCGCTGGGACTGTGGGGCAGCCTCTTGCTGCTCCTACTGTACTTCGTTTCGTTTTATTTCGCGCTGTGGTGCCGCGGCGGCCTGCTGCTGGCAGCCGTGCTGTCCGGTCTGTCGGCGATTGCCGTGTTCGGGGTGTATATCGAGCCGAGCGTCCTAATGTTCGGGATCGTTTTTGCCGACTTGCTGGGCCGGTCCAAATCCAAGGTACACATCGCCATCGGCAGTGGGGCCATTGCCATATCATACCTGCTTGTGTTCCTCATCCGGCAGGAACCGCTGCTCGAAACGTCCAACGCCATTTACCTTCCGGTCATGATCATTCAGACGGTATACCCCATCGTCATCTACATCAAGGAGAAAGCAAAAAGCCTGCAGGGGGAGCTGGACGAAGCCAACGAACAGATCGCAAAGTATATCCAGCAGGAGGAGCGGCAGCGGATCGCCAGGGATCTCCACGATACCTTGGGACAGACCCTCATGATGATCAAAATGAAGAGCGAGCTGGCGACGAAATGGGTGGATAAGGATTCTGCCCTAGCCAAGCGAGAGCTAAGCGAGATTCTGGATACCACCAGAACCGCCCTGAAGCAAGTGAGGGAGCTGGTATCCGATATGAAGTTCGTCTCACTGCCAAGCGAGCTGGAGCATTCGGCCAAGCTGCTGCATACGGCGGGCATTGCCCTGAGTATCGAGGATCTGGAGAAGCCCCCGCTGTTATCCAGCGTGGAAGAAACGATGCTTGCGCTCTGCATCCGGGAAGCCATGACCAATATTATCAAGCATAGCCGGGCTAAGCGGTGCACCATCAGGCTGGAAACGAAGGACCATGTCTACGGAATCCATATCGCGGATGACGGCATTGGGTTTACGGGGCAAGGCGACGGAAACGGTATCCCGTCGATCATGGAGCGGATGAAGACGCTGGGCGGGTCCTCCGCCATCGTCCCGTCACCTGAGGGGGGCACCAGGGTGTCCCTGAAACTCCCGCTTCGCCGGCATGAAAAGGAGGACGCTTCATGATTCGAATCGTCATTGCGGAAGATCAGAAAATGCTTCGCGGCGCATTCGCCTCACTGCTTAATTTCGAAGATGACATCGAGGTCGTGGCCGAGGTGCCCGACGGGCAGCGAGCCTGGGACGCGATCCGGCAGCATCAGCCGGACGTGTGCCTGCTCGACATCGAAATGCCTCATATCAGCGGCCTGGAATTGGCCGAGTCCATACGTCAAGCGGGTCTGCCCTGCAAAATCATGATCGTCACGACCTTCGCCCGCCCGGGTTATTTGCAAAAAGCGATGGATGCGCAGGTAGAAGGCTACCTGTTAAAGGACGAGCCGATCGATTTCTTGATCGAAGCCATCCGGCGGGTCATGAAGGGCGAGCGGGTTGTGAGCACCGATCTGGCGGCTGCGCTCTTCATAAAGGAAGAGAACCCGCTCAGCGAACGGGAAATCGAAATGCTTCGCTTAACCAAAGAAGGCATGACCACCGGCGATATCAGCAAAGCGCTGTTCCTGACGAGAGGAACCGTACGCAACTACCTCTCCTCTGCCATACAGAAGCTGGAGGCCGATTCCCGGCAGCAGGCCGTGGCGATCGCTGAGGATAAAGGATGGCTGTGAACATCTTCGGACGCCAGTGCACCTTGTTTATGACTTGAAGGAGGAGATCGGAATGCACGCTTTGGCCCAAACGGTAACCAGCGTACCGTGGCAGCGGTTGACGACCGCCTATGGAAGAGGAACGGATATTCCACGGCTCTTGGAAACAGGACAATATAAGGAATTGGCCAACCTGATCGAGCACCAAGGGACCCTGTGGCAGACGACGCCGTGGGCCCTGCTTATGCTCCTGCCATTTCGGAGCTGCTGGCACTGCTTGAGCCGGAAGGTGCGGGTATATAGAGGCATACAGTTTCAGTAAAAAGCCCGGGCGTCCGGTACAGACACCGGGGAATCATACTAGAACAGTCCAGATTTAAACCATTTTTAAACGGAACTGCCCGTTCGTTTTAACCTTGATCCGTTACGATAAAAGAAATTGGCAGAATCAAGGGAGCGAACGTATGAGAGTATTGGAAATATTGTTGGTGGCATTCTCCGTTTTGGTGCTGATGGTCTTACTGTTCCGTAACATAATCAACCGGAAGGTTGGTGCTACAGCCAGCATCGCTTGCGGTTTACTGTTGGCCGCGCAGCTGCTGTTTGAAGGGTATAGGTGGCAGATGATTCCGACCTATATCGTCACCGCTTTGCTCCTTGCTGTCTTATTCAGACGCAGAAAAGTCGGGCATCCGCTGCGTTACACGATATTGGCCCTATCTATTGTTTTGCTAAGCTTATCGGTTGCCTTATCGGTGCTGCTGCCCGTCTTTCATTTACCTAAGCCTTCAGGCGAGTTCAGTGTGGGGACGGAAATGTTCCATTTTATCGATGCCGACCGGGAAGAAACGTTCACCGAGCAGAAAGGCGACAAGCGAGAGCTTGTCGTTCAGGTATGGTACCCCGCTGCGGAATCTGGCCGGAGCGGCGAGAAATCTGCAGTGTTCCCTAAGGACAGAGAGCTCTTCCAAGCCTATATGCAAGCTTATTCCGGATATCTGGGACTTCCCGCTCCTGCCCTCGACTATTGGAAATACAGCCGGGCCAATGCATCTATCAATGCCGATCTGCATCCCGCGGACAATCCGTATCCGGTGGTGCTGCTGTCACACGGCATGGGGGTCGGCAGAATTTTACATACGTCGCAGGCTGAACATCTTGCCAGCCACGGCTATATCGTATTCGCCGTCGATCATACTTACAGTACCGTTATGACTTCCTTTCCGGACGGGCACGTGACCGGATTCCTTACGGAACAGTCTCAGGAGCGATTATTTGAAGACAGCCGCGCCATTTTAGATGTGTGGAACAAGGATACAGCATTTATTGTGGATCAGTTAGAGAAGCTGCATTCAGGCGCCATAGCCAGCAAATTCAAGGGAATGCTGGACATGGATAACATCGGCATGTTGGGTCATTCCTTTGGTGGAGCAGCAGCCTTTGAAGCCGTTTATTCCAACCCGCGGATCAAAGCCGGCGTGAATATGGATGGCACGTTGTTCATCACAAAGGACCGGGATGACATGAAGAAACCATTTATGTTCATGGAATCGGAAGATTTTATGCATGTGAACGAGCAGCAGGCGAAGTACCGCAAAACCCCAGCCACAGATGCTGAGCTCAAGGAGCTCCGGTTAACGCGAGAACAATTCGACACCATTCTGGCGAATCGGGAATCGGAACTGAAGCTGATGGACCGCCTATCGCAACAAGGATATGGACGGACCTTTTATATCGAAGGAGCCGGACATTACAATTTCACCGATCTTCAGCTGTACTCCCCCCTTATCCGCCTGACCGGCATGACCGGAAGCATGAATGGAGCAAGGGGAGCGGAGATCGTGAACCGCTACGTGCTGGGATTCTTCAACCAGCATCTGCGTGGAATCGAGAGTAAGCTTCTGATCGGTCCCACTGAGGACTATCCGGAAGTGAAGTATCCGAACTCGGCTTTTCAAGGAGAATAGATCGAATGAGAAACGCTCTTCGTATAACGGAGGGCGTTTCTTTATGGGTTTAGCTTTTAACAACCGCCCTCCCCTCCCATCATTCGTCCGGATTTTCATTTATGTGAGCAATTCATGCAAAATGCAACAGCCAATGTAGAGTTCTTGTAGAGATTTGCGTGATACAATTTCCATCAAATTCAACTCTAGCATAAGGAGGAATTGTAACTATCCAAGAAAAGACTGCTAATTCCTTTAATAGGCTAGAAATCATAAAATGAGAGGATGGGGAAATTGATCAAGCTTTTCAAGAAAAAACAGGCAGCATTATTCCTGAGCAGTATCCTGATCATTGGCGGTTTACCGGCAGGATTAGCTCCGAAAGTCGTGAGTGCTGCTGAACCGGTGGAGGCTTTAATCACCACATCGAGTGAAATCACCAGCTACAATTATATTGAAAATACAACGAAACCACTGGAAGTAGTTATAGATCCGGCAATTACGGTTTATGACTCGACGTACACTTTGGAAGCCGCTACAGTGGTTATTAAGAATTTCCAAAACGGTGATCAATTAGATTTCGATGATACTAATAAGATAACCGGGCTCTATAATGAAAAGAATGGTATTTTGACATTAAGCACCAATGCGTCGGCACAGTCTTCAGTTCAAGAATATACGGAGGCTTTATCTAATGTCAGATTCTCGACAACCTCCAATGTAACGACTGACAGAACAATTCAGTTTACGCTCGGAGATGCTCTTCCTTATGAAGCTAACGGACATTTTTATAAATATGTTAATAAAAAAACGTCAATTACTTGGGATGCGGCAAAGGCCGAGGCCGAGGGAAGTGAACATTTTGGACGGAAAGGGTATTTGGTTACTATAACGAGTGATCAAGAAAATACCTTTGTAAAGGAAAAGACCTTAGGTATCGGTTGGCTTGGTGCAAAAGATATCGAGCGGAATGCGGGTGTCCCTAAAAATACGGGCGACTGGCGTTGGGTAACGGGACCGGAAGGCTTGGAGAATGGCGGGCAAGGTACGCAATTCTATCAAGGTTATACAGGCAGCGGACAAAATATTTTATATACCAACTGGGATGCTGGCGAACCAAATGACTACGGTGGAACAGAATTCGTTGCCCATATCTTCGGACCCGGAACTCAAGCTGGGAAATGGAACGATTACTCCCCAACAAATAATACGGTAACTGGATACATTGTTGAGTACGGCGGCATGCCAGGTGATAACAATGTTCAGATCAGTGCCGAGAAGACCCTCTCTTTTGTAAATGTTACCGAGCTTACAAAAGCAAAAGCGGCAGCTGATCAATTAAAAGAAGAGGACTATGCTGAGACCGAATGGCTTGAATTCGAAAAAGCTTTGGAAGCTGCCAATACGGTCCTTAAAAATCAAAGTAAAACCCAAGGCGAGGTAGACGCAGCCCTGAAAGCGCTGAAAGATGCACAAGAGCAGCTGAAGCCCCGTGTAACAATCACGGAGCCGAGCGGCGATACAGTATATGTGGCAAAGCCTGAGTTTGAGGGGGTAGCCGCACAAGGCGCAAACGTCACAGCAGCTGTTTATGATAAAGACGGCAACCTTATCGGTACTCCTCAGGTCCAAGTAAATCCGGACGGTACATGGAGCTTTGCACCGGATCAAGAGCTGCCTGATGGCGACTATGTGGTTGAAGTGACTGCTGAAAAGGACGGCAAGACAAGCACGGAAAAGAAAAATGTGACGGTAGATACCACAAAACCGAATGTACAGATCACTGAACCAAGCGGTGAGAAAGTCAACGTGGCCAAACCGGAATTCAAAGGTATAGCTGACAAGGATGCCAAGGTCATCGTTGAACTGACAGATGAGAGCGGTAAGGTAATTGAGACCCGCGAAGTGGAAGTAGACAGCAATGGAAATTGGAGCTTCACTCCGTCCGAAGACTTAAAAGACGGAAAATATACCGTCAATGTAACGGCAGAGAAAAATGGCAAGATGTCCAAAGACTCCAAGGTCGTTACGGTAGACGCAACAGATGAGTCACAGTTATCGGGTCTAGAACTAAAACGTGGGGATGGAACACCGATTGCGATCTCTCCAGCCTTTAACGGGGGAGTGACCCATTATCAGGCTTCGGTGACCCAAGATGTTTACAATACAACCGTAACGCTGGCGACTTATGACCCGAACGCCACGATCGAAATCTCGCTTAATGGCGGGGCATGGCAAGGAATTCCTAACGGCTCTGCAAGTGATGAATTGCCGTTAGCATTCGGCACCAATACGATTGTTGTGAAGGTAACGGATTCCCAAGGAAATGTGACGGAATATACGCTGACCATCACCAGAGGGTCCAATGACAATAATAATAATGGAGGCAACAGCGGAGGCAGCACAACTCCTTCTACGCCGCCTACGACTACACCACCTCCTGTAGACTCTGGCGTGAGCACGTCCGTTAACGGTAACGACGGTGGGTTTGCCACAGGGAAAACAACCACTTCGGAAGGTAACAAGCAAACTTCTGTACAGGTAAACAGAGATAAGCTTGGCGATATTTTATCGAATGGAACAGGTCAGAAGCTGTCCATTCAATCTCCGAATGACGGAAATATGCAGGTTGATGGTTTAACGGCTGCGGACATTCGTTTGTTAGCCGATAAGGGAGCAAGCCTTGACATCGGAAATCCGTTAGCCATCTATCCGGTGCCTAGTAAGCAATTGGACTTGAATTCAGTGTCCGGACAGCTGGGAAATGCGGCACTCAACGATATCGCTGTTCATATCGATATTAAGCGCTCCTCGGAGACTGTGAGAAACAATGCCAAGAACAAAGCAACATCGGCAGGCTACCAGCTGCTGGTTGATCCGGTCGACCTGGAAATGACTTTTAGCCAGAATGGTAAGACCGTAAAATCCGGACAATTGAACGGATACGCTCCTAAATATATCGCTCTTCCGGAAGGTATCGACCCGAATCGAATTACGACAGGCGTTGTGGTCAATCCGGATGGATCGGTATATCATCTGCCAACTGTAGTTACTAAGATTGGGGATCGTTATTACGCGCAGATTCATGATTTGCGCAGCAGTGGTTCGTACTCGGTTATCTGGAATCCGCAGGATTTCGATGATGTGAGAACTCACTGGGCTCAAACGGAAGTGAACAACATCTCTGCTCGCCTTGACCTGCAAGGAGATGGTGGCAATACGTTCGCTCCGAATCGAAATGTGACCCGGGCTGAATTTGCGGAGATTGTTGTATTGGGACTTGGCCTAATGCGTCAGGAAGAGCCAAAAACAACATTTGACGACGTTACGGCAACTGCCTGGTACCGCAATGCGATCTCGATTGCCAGTGAATTCGGCATCGTACTCGGTTATAACGACGGCGCGTTCCGTGGTAACCAGACGATTACAAGAGAAGAAGGAATGGCGATGATCGCTCGAGGTTATCAATTGATCAAGCCAGGCCATGCAATTAGCGAAACCGAAATTAGCAGACTGCTCGCAGGCTATGAAGATGCGTTCCAAGTAGCAAGATGGGCCCGACCTTCCGTAGCAACCCTGCTGTCAACAGATATCGTCCAAGGAAGCGGAGATAAGGGCTTGACTCCGAAATCCACGATGACGCGGGCTGAAACGGTAGCCTTGATGCAGCGTCTGCTGCAAGTTACGAATTTAATCGATTAAATCAATAAGTATGAGTCTATGACCGGCAAGAGGCACTTTGAAAAAAGTGACCGCTTGCGGGTCATTTTTTTCAGTAATTAAATGCCCTACTAGGAGGTAGATTATGAACGTTTCACTTGCTATGCTCATTAGGCGTAAGCTAACCGGTACCGACTTCATCGGGTACGTAGTTTCGCAAATGGTCGATGCGATTGCGGGCGCTGCTATTCTGTACGCCATCATCGTCTCAGCGGGTATGCCCACAACGGAGCTTCATGCGTACCCCAATTCCATGAATCAACGGCAACACGACAAGAAAGCCGGCATCGGCCCTCGAATAAAGGGCGCGATGTCGGCTTTTAACTTAACGGCCAAACTCTTTATTGAATATTTTATCGTGAGCCTCCGCAACTTCCGGGGCTACCGAGTTGATGGCTGTTACCAGAATATGCTTTCCGCCTACAGGTCCGAAGGCTCTCGTCTCAAATCCGAAAGTTCCGCCGGCATGCCCCCAATAGGATTGCCCGTCCGAAGTTTTTCCTTCGTAAATCCCTAGGCCGAATTTACCTATAGGTGATTCTACTGCCGTGAGCATCTGGTCCATCATCTCTTGATTCAGAAGCTCGCCGCCCAACAGCGCACTGAAGAAGGTGGTCAGATCCTTGACTGTTGAAACCATGTCACCCGCTGCATTTGCCCATGATTGATTCATTTCAGTCAAATCATACATATGACCTGATCTGTCCATATTATATCCTCTGGCATGCTTACCCGGAATATAGGAGCTGTTTTCCATAACGAATGTCTCCGTCAGCCCGAGCGGCTCGACGAACCGTTTCCTGATCTGCTCCGCATACGTATCCCCGGTGACCTTCTGAATAATTTGACCGGCTAGCAGTGTATTGGTGTTGGAATAGTTCCAGCCTTTCCCTGGCGCATATACAGGCGGCTTTGCAAGTGCCAAGCGGAGGAGTTCGTCAACGGCATAATAACGGAATGGATTTTGAGGCAAGGTCATGTCTCGCATATCATCATCTGTATAGCTCGCAATTCCGCTTGTATGGTTCAGCAGCTGACGAATCGTAATTTGGCTGCCGTCATACCCGTTCCCCTTTACGACCCCCGGCAGCCATTGTTCGACCGAATCATCCAGGTTTAATTGTTTCTCCTCAGCCAGCTGCAATACAACGGCAGCGGTGAACGTCTTCGTAATGCTCCCAATCCGGAATGAAAAATCCGGCTCTACGGGGCCTGGTACCTCGTAGCTGGCTGTACCGGTGGCATAAGACCAACGTTTCCCGTCCTTTAGCCCACCTCCCACGACACTTGGGACTTGTTTATTGGTTACCACCTGATCCATGACGTGTTTGACTTCTTCCCTTCGCTTGCTTTTCTTTTCCTCCTCCGTGAGTTCCTTTTTGGCTTCTACTGCGAATTCAGACGCTAAAATTTCAGGAATATATTTATCCGCATCGCCCAGTACATTGATATTGATCGAAATGGTATGTTGACCGCCTTCGGTTCCGCCTGCAAAGTTGGTAAATCCGGGAATGCCGCCGCCATGTCCCCATACAATGGTTCCGTCCGGCAGCTTTGTTTGGTGTATGCCAAGCCCATACTTTCCAAGAAAGGAGTCGGCTGTGCTGGTCAACATTTCCTTCAGCATCTCCGGTGTCAACAGCTTACCGCCCAATAAGGCGCGGAAAAACGTGGTCATGTCTTCCC
The DNA here is from genome assembly GCF_002803325.1 of Paenibacillus sp. GM2FR. NCBI lineage: Bacteria > Bacillati > Bacillota > Bacilli > Caryophanales > Paenibacillaceae > Paenibacillus > Paenibacillus sp. GM2FR. The sequence continues at coordinate 520,491 of NZ_MKZM01000011.1, forward strand.
CGGTCGAGATCATCTCACCTGCGGCGTTCGTAAACGATGGGTTCAGCATGGTGATATCCACTAATTGATCCCCTGTGTTCAGGTAGCCGCGGGCATTTTTCTTCGGAATATCCGCCGAGCTGCCGGGAAGGAACGTTTCTTTAAGTTGAAGCGGTTCAATAATTCTTTTCTTCATCTGCTCCGTATACGTTTCCCCGGTGACCTTCTGGATAATAAGCCCCATAATAACCGTATTCGTGTTTGAATATGACCAGCCTGTTACGGGCTTTTGCTCCAAGGCTAGGTCAATTAACTGTTTGGCTGTATAATTATTTCCTGGATTTGTAAGTAATTGAGTCCTGAGCTCAGGAGTCAAATAGTCTGGAAGTCCGCTTGTATGATTCAACAATTGGCGAATCTTAATCTTATTTCCATCAAATCCATTACCGTGCACAAGCCCCGGAAGCCATTTCTCCACCGTATCATCGAGGCTTAGCTTTTTTTCGCCGGCAAGCTGCAAGGCAACGGTAGCAACAAACGTCTTCGTTGTACTTCCGATCCGGAAAGCGGAGTCGGCGTCTACCTTATGGTTCCTTTTGATATTCGCTTCACCGGAGGCATATGACCAGCTCGCCGTTCCTTTCTTTACAGTAACAATAACGCCCGGAATATGGTCGGCATTGGCAGCTTTATCGATTGCTTGCTGGGTTGGTGTCTTAACTGCCGCATGTACAGTTCCATAAGCGGGGAATACCAGTGTACCCGCCAACATGGCTGTTAGAGTAAGCGCAGCTCCTTTTTGAGTGGTGAATGATTTCATAATGCATCGCTCCTATGATTTTGGAATGTTGTGTTCTTCACTCCTTCACCCTACCCCCGAGGTTGTTAAATCGGACAGTGATAAAACCGCCAAGCTTTGGATGACATCGTACTTGGACCTGTCACATATCCCGTATGACAAAGTGTCAACGGTTCATGTGACGTGCCGGCTGCAGCCAAGTTCTAACAACCTCCTCCATTGCTTGACGGATCGAGAAGTTATGGTGCATGATAGGTCTGAATTATTTGGAAATTGGTTTGCAAATAAATACAAGCAGGTGTACATCATCCGTGTTCTCCCTAATGAAAAAATGGTTCTGGTATGATTGGTTACTTGTAGCCATACGAACACTTTGGCTGGTTATTATCGTAAGCACTGCTATTGTCAATCCGTCATTGATCCATGCGCCGGTTTGGGTTGTACTTTCTTTTGCTTTGGCTCTTTACCTCATTCCCTTAACGGTACGCTATAGAAAAGAAGAACGGTATCTTGCAGTCGAAGTCACAACAGCAGGCTTGTTCCATCTCTATTTGGCCTACGCAGCACCGGAATTGTTGTGGTCTTTCATTCTATTCGTGATGATTATCAGTTTGACGAGCAGTCGAAGAAGCTATGTGTGGACAGGAATCCTCTGTGGAATCATATTCCCGATCTTGAACGGTTGGATGGCTAGTCGCCTCCCGTATGAGTATATCGTTAACTGCAGCCTTGGTTTTGCCATCGGCTTCGCGTTTAATATATTAATTCAGTCCCATAAGCAATCCCGAATTATCCAAGAGCAGAAGCTGCTGCTGGAGCAGCATATTAAGCGGATCGAGGAGCTTACGCTGATGGAGGAGCGCAGCCGGCTGTCACATGAGCTGCATGACACGATCGGCCATTCGCTTACGTCGCTCATCGTCGGCGTTGAATCACTCCGATCATCCGTACCGGATTCGCAAATCGAGAGAATTGATTCGCTTGTCGGTATCGCACAGCACAGTCTCGAGGATATCCGAAAGCATCTGCACAAGCTCTCTCATACCACGTTAAGCCATTCGTTAAGTGAGTCGCTGTGGCAGTTAAGCGATTCGTTTATGAAATCGACAGGGTTAACTATCCATTTCCGTGTGATCGGAAGTGAGACTCTCGTTATACAAAAAATAAACTTTAGTCTATATCGCTGCCTTCAAGAGTCTCTAACCAACGCCGTTCGGCACGGCCAGGCGAGCGTGATAACCGTTCAGCTGCATTTCGATAGTCAGCAGCTTCGATTACAGATCGAAGATAACGGCATTGGAATGGATAACATCCAATTCGGATTTGGGCTCCATGGGATGAAGGAACGCCTTGAATTATTTAACGGCACGCTGTCCGTCCATTCCGGGTCTGGGCAAGGCACTATCGTCATATGTAACATTCCGCTGCAGACAGAGCCTGTACATGACGCGATCCGCCTGCTGATCGTTGATGACCAGGCGATCATCACGGACAGCTTAAAGCATAATTTGGAACAGCATGCTGAGTTTATCGTCGTGGGTAAGGCCGGGGACGGGCGGGAAGCATTGGAGCATTGTGAACGGACTCAACCGGATATCGTACTAATGGATATTCGAATGCAGGGAATGGGCGGGCTTGAAGCTTTGCTTGAGATGAAACAGCGATGGCCTAATATGAAGGTTGTCATCATGACAACGTTTGAGGATTCCTTGCAGGCAGCAACTGCATTGGAGCGCGGGGCGGAAGGCTACATCCTGAAGTCGATTCATCCGCGGGAACTGAAGGAAGCCTTGAAACTTATTTATAACGGAGGAACCTGGATCGACCAATCGGTCGCCGCACAAGTCTTCGAAGAGATGAAGCATCAACGTGAGCAGCTGGAAAGAATCGGCTCAAGTCAGGACAACTACCCGTACGGGCTTACGAAACGCGAGATGGAGATTCTGGAGAATCTCTCGAGCGGACTGCGCTACAAGTCGATCGCCGCCAAGCTATTTTTATCGGAGGGAACGATCCGTAATTACTGCTCGATTCTCTACTCCAAGCTAGGCGTCAATAACCGGGAAGAAGCCATACAAATGGCGCGCTCCGAGAATATCGTGTAGGTGCCATCTATACAAAATCTATACATGCTGGGCTCGGGCCTTGACGGCGATTCTATGCCGGGTCCTGACGATATGGGCAATCAAAAAAAGAGCGTTCCCCATTTAAGGGGAACGCTCTTTCAAGTCATCGGAATTATTTCAAACCCAGTACTTCAAAATCATAAATCCGCGCTGCCGTATCCCCGCCTTGCGTAGCCTTCTCTATTTGAAGACGCACGTACCGTGCGGAGGTCAGTTCGATGGCATGGCTGCTGACCGCTTTCGTATTGTCCTTGACCGATACCGCGTCCTTCCATTCCTTGCCGTCCGAGCTTATTTGAATGGTGAATGCCCGCGTGTTGAATGCGGCCGGCTCACCTCCCGCTTCCGCATGCTTGATTACGAATTCGCTGATCTTATGTTCGGCTCCCAAGTCCACGGTCAGCCAGTGAGGCCCGTCTCCGACAGCACACCACTTGGAAGCCGCATTACCGTCCACCGCAAATGGAGGTGCTTCCTTCTCGTTCACGAAGCTGGATGCTGACGTCTTCTTGCCAAGGGCAAGGTTGCCAACGCCATTCTCCGCTTCGCGTGTAACCGTGATGAGCTTCTTCCGAACCAAGTCCTCGCCAACGCTATTTGTAGCGGTTAGCGTCACTTCGTACGTTCCTTCCTCCGGATATGTCACTTTTGGATTCTGCTCCGTGCTGGATGCTGGCTGTCCACCCGGGAAACTCCAGCTCCAGGACTCCGTCACTTCCGAGGAAAGATCCGTGAATTGTACCGTTTCTCCCGGTGCGATCAGCGTTTTATCCGCTTTGAAGGCTGCAACCGGCTTCGGATATTCCGGCCAATCAAAGCTTACCGACGATGCTTTTCCTTGTTCGTAATGGCGGTTTACTGGAATTACGACCATCTTGGTTGCCTGCTCCTTCAGCAGCCGCTTCATTTCCGGCACGTAATATACCGTATTCCCCGTCATGCCCATCAACTCGTACTTGCCGTCCGGTTGAACCCGGTACACCTGGTAGTACATTACGTCCTCAGCCTGTTTCGGTGCCTTCCAAGACAATCGCGCATCTCCATATATCCCGTCGCGGAAATCATTATCGATGACCTGAAGATCGGTCACCTGGTGCGGTTTCTTCGCCTTATCATTCACCTGAGTAACGGCCAGTTTTCCAATATTCGCCCGATAATCCGCTATATCCGCTGCAGATTCGAATTGCAGCGAGATTCCCACAATCGTGCGGCCTTTATACTTGTTCAACTTAACGCTGCCCTGCTTCCAATCCTGATCCGCACCCGTGGCGGTCCACTTGCCAGGCTCGAAGAATTCATACCGATCGGGCGCATCGGAGAATGCCAAACCAATCTTCACCTTGGCGTCCTTCGCATTGTCCGCATAGACGAGCGATACTTCCGTCGTCGGTTCTACCGGGATATTCGCCTTATACAGCTTGACATGGGTAGAGGAGCCTTTGCTTACGGCACCCGCCACCTGAAGCGAGCTGCCTCCGTAGTAAGATTTGCTAAAGTCAAATCCAGGCTTGAGGGCTTCACCCTTTCCATTAGTTTCCGTGATCCAGCGCCAGGTCGGCAAAATATCCTGCAGGCTCCGATTGCTCCAGTCTCTGCTCCGCATCACTTTGCCGTCCACCGCAAACATATGGCCGTTCCCGGTATTGAAATGGGTGACAAATTCAGAACCGGTGAGCACGGTTTTGGCAACCACATCATTCGCAATCCCTCTCCAGGCGAGCGGATCGGTCCCTTCAGGCTGCGAGGTATTAGCTGGATTCATTCCAGGTCCCGCCCAGAAAATCTGCTCCTTTTTCATATACTCCTCGTGGGTTTCAGAGCTGTTAAACGCCCAATCGGGGCGATAAATGCCGAGGGATGTCGTAGCTTTCTTGCCGTCCGGGAACACAACCGGCCAATTGAACTTGCCTTCGTAGCCTTTCGCCTCCACGTCAATGCCGGCGTATAGATCATACGGGCTGCGGCCAAGCTCTGCCGCTTTGGCCGGGGAATTCAGGAACGGAGTAATGTAGTCGTATTTGCCGTTCTTCTCATCCTTGTACTGCCAGCGGAAATCGATAAACATATTGTCGGAAACCCGCTGATTTCCCGCCTGGAAGAACATCTCGTTCTTATCAGTCAACGCCCCCTGCCACTTCACCGGTCCTTCCTTGATCATGGAATCGTACCAGATCACTTCCATGCCTGGCGCCTTTTTCTGCTGAAGATACGTTAAAAACTCAGCCATCTTGGCGGCATCCTCAGGCGTTCCGCCCTGCGTCTCCTGATTGATGAACCAGCCGTCAAATCCGTAATACGCAGCAACCTCAATCAGTTTGTCTGCAACCGGGAAGGATCCATCCTCCCGCTGCTTTAACAGATCATGCATCCACTGGATTTTGCCTCCATGCTCGGTTTGCGGCAAGAAAACGGTTCCAAAAACAGGTACGCCATTCTTGTGAGCCGCATCGATCACATCGGCGCTTGGCGGAACGATCAATCCTTCGCCTGCTGAGCCGCCCCACATCACCAGCTTGTCAATATACTGCCAATTGCTGAACGTATAGGTATGGAACTTCTCCGAGCCTTGGGAAGGAGCTCCGCTTGTGCTTGGATACATGGAAGCGATCGATAAAACCTTCACTTCCTCCTTGGCATTGCTGTTTACCTTATGACCCTGGAGACGCTGATCCTCCAGCTTAACCGTCCCCCGATTAAATAGAGCATCCTTATCCGTGGACGGCGACCATTCCAGCAGCGTGTTCGGATACCAATATGACGAGTGAGGCTGTGCTGCTTCAGCTTCTCCAGCAAAACCCGTCAGGGACGCGGCCAGCACTGCCGTGCTCATCCATACCGTCATTCTGCGTTTCCACTGGGCTTTCGTTAAATAATCCGGTTTGATTCGTTTCATGGGAAAACCTCCTGTTTATTTCATGATTTCGTGGTGAACAATGAATGTAGGAATGACAGAGAGAAACGGCCGCTTTAGATCAGCCGTTTCTACCCCCTCATACACTTTTTATGGATTACTTGTTTTGAGCCTTCCACTCATCAAACTGCTTTTGAGCCTCAGCGATAACTTTGTCAATTCCAGCATCCTGGAATTTTTGTTTTGCTTTTGGCAAGTATTCTTCAGGATCGATGGAGCCGGTGTACAGCGCAGGAATAAATTCCTTCGCTACGTTGGTGATGGCCGCAACTTCTGTTTTTACCGGAGCCGTGTCGAAGTTAAAGCCGAACGTAGGAGCTACCACAGCCGAGCTGTTAAACTTCTCGAATGCTTCCCACTTGTCTTCAGGCTCGCCTTCATGAAGATACGTCAGGAACATATTGCCGAGCGCAAATCCAGGCATGGCATAGTTTTCCTGCATAGCAGGCATATCTTCGATGTATGGTCCTTCAAGCTTCTTGTAGTGCGTACCTTCCAAACCGTATTGAATCATATTCCGGAGCTTCACATCGGTGTTAAGCAGGTTCAAGAACATCATCGCCCGCTCCGGATTTTTGGAGTACGAAGAAATCGCCATCATCGAGCCCGCTGCAGAGCTGGTGTAAATGACTGGATCGTGCATCGGTCTTGTCACAATGTCATATCCCGCGTTTCTGGACCAGCCGAGCTCCGCGTATGGCTGTGTAATCTCGCGGTCCACGAGCCATTTGCCGGTTTTGATGTTATCAATACCATCCAGCGTCGCTACGTCCTCGCGCACATAACCCGCTTTATAGTATTTGCGCATCGTGGTCAGCGCCGATTTCAGTTCAGGTGAATCCAGCAAATTCACAAATTTAAAGTCTTTGGTGTCCAGGTACATACCGATCGGAATTTCATCTCCAAGCGGGAAGTCGACCGGCAAGTACGGCTTAAAGCCTTTCGGTACGGCAAGCGGCGTAATATCCGCAGGCTCGTTCTCTTTAATCGTTTTCAGAAGCGGTTCGAGATCCTCAAGCGTCGTTACATTGGAAATGTCCAAATTGTACTTATCCAGATACTTCTTATTAAAACGCCATACAAACTGCTGTGCCAGTTCCTTGTTGGCCGGGATACCATAGTTCACGCCGTTGACCTTCGTTCCTTCCAAGAAACGGGGGTCCAACGTTTCCTTAATGCCTTTTCCATACTGATCAAGCAGGTCATTCAGCGGCTTAAACGCGCCCTTCGCGGCATTTGGAAGATAATCGAACGCCCATGAGCTAGTGAAGGCAATATCATAATTCTCGCCGGAGCTTGTAATCACCTGCATCCGCTGGCTGTAATCGCCCCAGTCGATCATACTGATCTCGATTGTTGCATTGATTTTTTCCGTCAAATATTTATTGATCTCCTCTTGAACCACGGGTAGATCCTTCTGGTTAGGCCCGATCATGTACATTTTTAGTTTGACCGGATCCAGCTTGGATACATCAACCGTGCCGTCGCTTTGAACGGCTGCCCCTTCCTTCGATGGCTCGCTCTGCTTAGTGCCTTCCTTGCTGCCGCAAGCCGACAATACGACCGTCAGCAGAAGCACAAGAGCAAGGGACAGTATAGAAACCTTTTTCTTAAACATGTGTTTTTCCCCCTGTATCACTTAATGGTTAATGCTATATTGGCACCGCTTACACACTTGGAACATCAAAGCCGGATTTCTCCGGCCTGTGCGATGCGGGTACAACCTTATGAAATTAGCCTTTGACCGAGCCTACCGTCAGGCCCTGGACAAAATATCGCTGGAAGAACGGATACGCCATAACAATCGGCAGCGTCGCCAATACGACCATCGCCATCCTTACCGTCTCTGTCGGCAGGCCGGCTGCTGCATCAAATGAACCGATATTCTGCGCATTCTGTGTCAGAAAGTCCATATTCTTCTCAATCTTCATGAGCATGAATTGCAGCGGTGGCGTCGCCTGTGGATTGTTGTAATACAGCAAGGCGTTAAACCAGTCGTTCCAGTACCCCAAAGAGCTGAACAAACCAATCGTTGCAATCCCCGGCAGCGAGACCGGCAGCACAATTCGGATAAAGGTCAGAAACTCGCCGGCGCCATCGATTTTGGCGGACTCGATAATTTCATCCGGAATCGTCGTTTGAAAAAAGGTTCTCATGACAATGATGGAGAACGCGCTCAAGGATAAAGGAAATATCAACGCCCAGATCGTGTTTTGCAGATGCAGGAACTGGGTCATCACGATATAACCAGGTACCAGACCACCCGAGAACAGCATGGTAAAGAATGCGAGGAAGCTGAAAAACCCTCTAAATTCAAAATTTTGACGGGACAATGCATAAGCATAAGTCGTAACCAGCGCCAGACTCACCAGCGTCCCCAGTACCGTGACCAGGAGCGTTAAGCTGAACGAGGACAGCAGCTCGCCTCCCGTTTCGAAAATATATTCGTACGCCGCCGTACTGAACTGACTCGGCAGCAGCCTGAAGCCTTCCAAGACCAGAGTCTGTTCGTCGGTCAAGGAAATAATAATAACAAATAGAAACGGAAAGATACAGGAGAACGAGAAGATGCCGATCACGATATTGAAAATCGTATTCCACAATGGGGAGATGGCGTTATAGTCTCTCTTCTTTGAACGCTTTGCCGGCTGATTCGCGGTTTGCGTTGATAGCTGCGTCATGAACGGTACACCTCCCTCGGATTAGAAGATCGCATGATCTTTTTCAATTCGTCGAACGATATAATTGGCGACTAGAATCAGAACCAGCCCTACAAGCGATTGGTACAAGCCCGCTGCCGTACTCATTCCGATGTCCCCCATATTGATCAGTCCGCGGTAGACGAAGGTATCGATAACATTCGTTACCGGGTAGAGAGCACCCGAGTCCTTCGGAAGCTGATAGAACAATCCGAAATCGGAACGGAAGATGCCCCCGATTGCCAATATGGTCAGTATGATCATCAGCGGCTTCAAGAGCGGAATCGTAATGTACCGCGTTTGCTTCCACTTGTTGGCTCCATCGATAACAGCTGCTTCATAATAAGACTTGTCGATCCCTGTAATAGCTGCCAGGTAAATCACGCTGTTATAGCCCACGCCTTTCCAGATGCCGACAAAAACGAGAATGAAGGGCCAATATTTAGCTTCGGCGTACCAGCTGATCGGCTCTCCCCCGAAATAAGTGATGATTTGATTCAACGTCCCTTTGTCTACGCTCAAGAAGGTGAACGCAAAATAACTGATGATAACCCACGACAAAAAATGCGGCAGAAACATGCCGGTCTGATATACCTTGGCCGTCCGCTTGTTGACAAGCTCGCTTAGCATGATCGCAAAGCCCACCGCAATGATCAGGCCCAGGATAATAAAAGCCAGGTTGTACAGAATCGTATTCCTCGTAATGATATAGGCATCATTGGTTGTAAACAGATACTCGAAGTTTTTGAACCCTACCCATTCGCTGTTGAACACGCTGGCGAAAAACCCGTCCGGGCTTATACGGAAGTCCTTAAAAGCAAGAACGGTGCCGAACATGGGCAAGTAAGCAAAGATAAGAAACCATATGGTTCCGGGCAGTATCATCAACAGCATAAACCGGTTGCGTATGACCTTTTTGATGAACCCCGACATGAACACTCCTCCTCTTCCCTGTTAAATACAAGTGATGCGACTGTTGTAGAAGATCCCCCATGATCTTTGTCGATGCGGCTATTCTATCACTCGCCCTTTAACTACTATCATTGTGCCAAGTAAGCGCTATCGCGCTCAAGTTGAAAAATACTAGAACGGGATGGATAAATTAAAGAATCCCCCAAAAACAACAAAGAACAGGCCAAAGGTTATCCACCTTGAGCCTGTCGCAAATGGTTTATTGTTGATTTAGATCCGATACATGGACCTCATTTCAGTTGGAGACACGCCCGTATATTTTTTGAACTGCCTGTAAAAGTACGAGCTGTCCGTATATCCTACGCTGAACGCAATATCCGCCGTCTTTTGATCCGTATGTAAAAGGAGCTGCGTGGCTTTCTCGATGCGGTACTGGTTCAAATAATCCGAGAAGCTTGCGCCGACCTCCTGCTGAAAGAGCTGCCCCAAATAATTCGGATGCATCTGCAGCCGCTGACTCAGCGTCTTCAGGGAAAGCTCTTCCGGATAATGGTGCTGCACCTGCTCCACTAGGAACGAGACATGCAGGCTGTAGCCCTGATCCGCTTCTTCCAGGCGCGCAAGGCAGCGTTCGACGATACGCCATACATGATTTCGGAGTCCCTGGAGCGTATTAATCCGGTGCATTGGCGTAAATACCTCGCTGTAATCGGGATTTTTCTCCATATCCTTCGCCGCGATCATCAATTGGACTGCCGCGTTCAGGCAGGTTCCCCGAGGTACCGTTGGCTCCCCGCTGCCGCCGCCAAGAACAGACTCGATATAGGCTTGCAAGGAGGAAACGTCTCCCTCGATCAACAGCTTTGCAAACGTATCGGGACGGGCGGACGGCGAAGAAGCCTGAACGGTCTCCGGTTCCGCAGGCGGACTGAAGAGGATCATGTCATCTCCGGCAATCAGGCAGGCGTTGAAATGGCCCTTCGCCATCCTGTAGCTCTCCTGAATGTCTTTGAAATCATTGAATCCCGCATTTCCTTCGGAGCACCACATGCGCAAGCCGGTCAACACCCGCAGCTTGGCCATGGCATTTCTCATGCCTTCCCGCGCGGCATCCCTCCGTTCATTCATCGCAACCGACATCACAACGATGTCGTCATCGGCATCAGGGAAACAGATCACCTCATGATCTCCCCCAAGCTCTTCCGAAAAAGCCCGGCAAAATTCATCGGCTAGGCTGGTCAAGCGATAGAGCTGGGATACCGGGCGTTCGTCGGATATAAGCCGCAGAACGTAAACCTGGTAGGAGACATAATTCAGCGGAATTCCGAGAAGTTCGGCTCTTTGCTTTAATTCCGAGCTTTTGATTTCGCCGTTGACCCATCGCTGCAAAATATTGCTGCGCAGGATCTTCCAATCCTCCTCGGAGCGAAACCGTTTCAATTCCTCGCGCTCCCAGTCCCCTCGGATATGCTTAATGGTCGCTTCCAGCTCCTCGATGTTGATCGGCTTCAAAATGTAATTCTGAATGCCGAGCGTGATCCCCACCTTCACATATTCAAATTCTTCGTACCCGCTGAGCACAATGAATTTGGTGCGGGGATGCATTTCCTTTACCTTCTTGATAAGCTCGAGTCCGTTCATTCTTGGCATCATAATGTCCGTGATCAGCAGATCCACGGGCTCTTCCCTCAACCGCTCAAGCGCCTGCAACCCATCGTTGGCCGAACCTGACACATGCAGGTCGTAATTCTGCCAATCCACAATGGTGGCCAACCCCTGAGCGATCAAAGGCTCGTCATCAACAAAAAATACCTTCCTCATGTCGTCTCCCCCTTGCGAACCATCGGTATTTCCATGCGGACCTCGGTTCCCTGTCCCTCCGTGCTGTTTATGGCCACTCCGTAATCATTTCCGTAATTCAGCACGATTCGTTCAAGCACATTCATGAGCCCGATCGAACGGTAACCCTTGTCGGGAGGCTGGAGAACCTTGTCCAGCGTGCCGCGGATTTGGGTAAGCTTTTCCTCCGGTATGCCCGTTCCATTATCCGATACGATGATCACGACCCGGTCCCCTGCCCGGCGGGCACGGACTGAAATTTTATTGTTATCTTCCAGCGGGCGAAACCCGTGAACGATATAGTTTTCCACGATCGGCTGGACCAGCAGCTTGATAATGCTGACACTTTGGATTTCCGGATCCACCTCGATTTCCGTCTCCAGCCGTCCGTCATAGCGGATGCGGAACAGGTCGAGATAAACAGAACACATGTCCATTTCCTCTTCAACGGTAACCACCGTGCTTTTTTTCACCATGTTCTTGAACATGACCGACAAGCTGTATATCATTTGCCCCACTTCCTTCGCCCCTTCGAAATACGCCTTCATGCGAATGGATTCGAGCGTATTATATAGAAAATGAGGGTTGATCTGGGATTGCAGGGCGACCAGCTCCGCATTTTTTTGCTTGATTTCCGAGGTATACATTTTATCGATATATTGCTCCAAACGGTCGCCCATGTCGTTAAACCGGCGGGAAATCTGCTGGAGCTCATCTTCGCCGGACATCTGAATGCGCGTCGACAGATCGCCCTCGCCGATCCGGTTCATCGAGCGGATAATCCGCTGCACTTTTTTGGAGAACTTTCGAATGATCGTAAACGTAATCGCAAAACTGGCCGCCATAAACACAAGCGTGACCAGGATCAGTCCGGTTCTTAAACTCTCCGTGCTCTCTTTGATCAGGGATTGCGACACAATCCCCACCACCGACAGGCCCGCGTTGCCGACATTCAATATGTTCACTTTAGAGGGTTCATCCAGCTCCACCCAGTCCCCGGCTTTTTCCTGCTCCAAGTGGTAGGGATAGGTTTGACCGTAGTACTCATCCTCCGAATCGTAAATAACGGTTCCCTGTGCGTTCAACACCAAAATCCGGCCTTTTACCGAAGCTCGGCTCTCCAGCCAAGATGAAATTTGCCGGGCGTCGAACTCCACATTCATCATCCCCACCCGATTCAGGGTCCACGGGTCCTTCAGCTCTCTCGAATAGGAATATGATCTAGGACCGGAGCCTCCGGATGAACCCGAGGACTCGTTTTGAGGCATGGTATCCCAGCTGTGCTGCTCCCGGCGGGCAAACCAGGTCTCCCACTTGTTCTTGGAACCCGCTTCATTATTCAACTGCTGATTGGTCCGGCTGATATGCATGTAAAAATTGTTTGGATAGCTGTAGATCGACACGCTTCTGGCGCTTGACTCCTGCTCCAGGTAATTTTTCAGCAAGGTATTAAAAGACCGTAAACGCTGCTCTCCCGTCCTGGTGTATAAATCCAGCCGATATTTCAGGTAACTCTCATATTCGTTGTTCAAAAAATAGATCAGCTCATCGCTCAGCGTGGCATCTCCATATATCTGCTGAAATATATTCTGTATGCCCTCGTACTGCCGGCTCAAATAAATATTCAGAACATGCGCGGATTTGAGATTCGCATCGGTCTGCTCGCGGAGTATGCGCTGCGTCTGATATTGATAAACCAGGGTTGCCGCAATCGCGAACAGCACGATCATGACGGTCGAATACAGCACAACGATTTTGTTGAACATTTTTCGCTTTAGATGATTTAAATAGAATTGGCGCAGTCTGAAAATATGAAACACACCCTGTTCTATAATGGTCACTTCGGCACCCAGTGTACACCCTTTCCGTAAACCCGGCAATTGAAATTTGCATCTTTATGAACAAGCGCCGTTTGACTAGAACAGCATTAACGGACTGCGAGGGTACGGGGGGCGGCATGGCGTTCGTTCTGACCGAACGCGGCAAGGAACCCCTATGCTGCGAATTGCATTGTACGAGCCAGGCCAGCTTATCCGCATGGATAGGCACGGGATCGCTGCTTTGAAGTATCGTCCATCTATTATGGACTAGAGGAATGCCCCGCTATATGTTGAATATCTATAAGGAAAAGAGTAGGAGAAGCTGTGCCAAAACGTTAATTACGAGATAAATCAAATAAGAGCCGAGGATAGACGAATGAAACTTCAATTACTATATAATGAATATCTTAATTTTAAATTCAATAGAGGACTACCGTCCGTTCAAACGGACGGCTTTGTATATGGCCTTCTTGAGGATGACAGTGCAGCGTTATTCTTTGCCGAACGTAGCGATGAGGCCTTTGTGGAGTGGGCGTATGAATTACAGCCAAGGGACCCCAATTATGTCGCGAGTCCGGACTGGAAGCCTGTGCTCTCGGACTCCTATAAGCAGCTGGATGTCTATGATGAATTGGTATTCTATTATCTGTTGTTTACGATCAATGCGACGACGTCCATTGCCAAGCTCAACCCGTATAATGCCATGAATGATATGATGAAGAACTACTGCTTTTTTCAGCTGGCCCAATTGACGGATGCCTCCAGGTTGAACGAGGTACAGAGACAGCAATTAAGAGATTTTTTCTTCTTTTTCTACCTATACGCGCACCCGGTGAATGAGGAGACCCTCTACGCCTTTTCATTCCGCGGGCTTGATTTGGTCCATACGAAAACCAACATTCATGTTGAGCAATATGTAACTGCTTATCACGATTACTACAGCAAGCATCACGACAAGTACAAAGATCAAATTTCCATCGATCCACATCAAATCCAAGCCTGCAAAAGCCTTACACTGGAGCTGTTAAGGTCCATCGAGGGCAAATCGGCCAAGCTGGAGATGCCCCCTGAAGAAGGGCTAGAGGCTGTATTGCAGCTGATTAATGACGTGGATGGTTTAATGCATATGTACTCCGAAAATAAAACAACATTATTCGGTATGATGAGAGACTTCCTCTCGGACAATCGCTCAAACCCCTATCGCGATCATTGTTTCCGTATGCTGCTTCAGAATTATGTCTGTTATATCCTTTATTTTAAGTTTGATGAAATTCATCATTTGGTGGATTATTTTAAAGACACGCCGGTATGGTGCGAGAGAATGATTAATTCCCTTTTTACGGATGCTATCTTTATCCAAAAGATCATGCGGCAACACCGGATCGACATTGCCGAGTATGAGAATGTGATCGCGTTCTTTAATGAGGAGGCGCGGAGGATTTATTTGTAATCCAAAAGCAGGGGGAGAACCGACGCATGGAAAAGGAATTCATACTGACACATAAGCTGCTGACCCTGCTCGATTCCGAGTATCGCTGGTTCACCCTTGCCGAGATTGAAGAGCAGATTGGCGTATCGGACAAAACGATCCGTAAAATTATCGATGAAGCCAAGGAGGAGCTTCCTCCTTCGATTCATTTTGAGATTTCGCGTGGAAAAGGCGTCATTCTCCACTATGATAAACGGAATGTCGCGATTGGCGAGGTCATCTCTTCCATGTACAGGCAGAGAACCTTCTACCAGCTGCTGGATGTGCTATTCGCCGAGGGAGGGCGCTACTCGCTGGAAGAGCTGGCCGACAAGCTGTATATGAGCTCTTCTTCGCTGAAAAAGCTGATTATCCGGCTGAACAACCATGACCTGAAGCGATACCATTTGCGTATCGCATATTCCATGCCTGAGGTCAAAGGCAGTGAAATCGGTATCCGTTATTTTTACTGGAAATTATATTACGATGCCTATGAATTCTCCGGCTGGCCATTTGCCGACATCGACCAAGCCCAGATCCATGAGTATATTACGGCGATCGAGTCGGAGAATGACATCGTGTATTTCCTGAACGCCAAGCGGAGCTTGTCTTTTCTGGCGGCGATCATGATTAACCGAGTGCTGCAGGGCAAATATGCGGATGTTCCCAACGGGCACTATGACTGGGAGAGCAGCATGCTTCACGCATCTGTTGCCGCATTGGCCAGAGCGCTGGAACAGCGGTACGCCATTCATCTGCCGCTGGACGAAATCCGGTTTCTGCAAGCCATGTTCAGCTTGGGCCAATACAATTATTATGATGATGCGAAAGTCAGCGCGATGATATCGAGGGAGAAAGCAAGCCTAGTGGAAATCGGGGAGGAAAAGTATCGACTCCTCAATCATTTCCTCATGCTGGCGCTTGCCGCGTTCCCTGCGATTGATATGAACGACCGGTTCATCTGGGAAATCGGCGATTTCTTCGAGAAGCTGCGGCTGGAAAATGCGCTTCCCGATCTGATCGCCATCTCGGCAAGCAGCTTGACGGTATATGTTCAAAGGGATTGCCGGCCCATGTACCAGAGCGTAAAAAGCTGCATGCTGGAATGGAGCCAGCGCTACCCGGGCATTCAGTATAACGACTATCA
Source organism: Paenibacillus sp. GM2FR (assembly GCF_002803325.1). Taxonomy (NCBI): domain Bacteria; kingdom Bacillati; phylum Bacillota; class Bacilli; order Caryophanales; family Paenibacillaceae; genus Paenibacillus; species Paenibacillus sp. GM2FR. Next base: position 536,191 of record NZ_MKZM01000011.1, read on the forward strand.
TCTGACGAAGCTGACGCTGTTGATCAGCTCCAGCCTGCGCTATAACAGCAAAAAGGCTTTCCTGCTGATCGGCGAGGAATTCTCCATCCGCCATTACGTCGCCAAGCTCATCAAGAATGAAATCGGTGACGAGCTGATCATCAACACCTCCATTATGGAGGGGCTTACCGATGAAATGATTCGAAAACACGGCATCGATTTTGTGATCAGCACGTTTCCTGTCGAGCTGAATGCGGTACCCGTGGTCATCATTTCAACGATACCGACCAAACGGGATTTGGAAAATATCCGCAAGGAATTAATGCAACCATGAGACCTCATGGTTGCATTTTTCCGTTAGGCTCCGTAACTTTCTGGTCTTGGTTATCCCTCCGATTCTGACTATGATGAAGGCAGATCAATAATAAAGCGCTTTCTTAAGAGGGAGGCCAGTAAGCAGGAGGAGCAAGATGAGCATACATTTGGGAGCAAAGCAGGGAGAAATCGCTGAACGTGTGCTGCTGCCCGGCGATCCGCTGCGGGCGAAGTTTGTAGCAGAGCACTTTTTAGAGGAGGTATATTGTTACAACGAAGTGAGGGGCATGTACGGGTACACCGGCCTTTATAAAGGAGTTCCCGTTTCGGTCCAAGGTACAGGAATGGGCAACCCGACCATGAGCATTTATGCGACGGAGCTGATTCAGGATTACGGGGTCAAACAGCTGATCCGCATCGGTACGTGCGGGGCCATGCAAAAAGAGCTTCAGGTCCGCGACATCGTACTGGCTCAAGCCGTATCCTCGGACAGCAATCTGATGGAAAAAATATTTTATGGCTGCAATTACGCGCCAACAGCCGATTATGACATGTTAAGCAAAGCCCATCGACTGGCTCAGGAGAAGCAGGTGAATGTCTTTGTCGGCAATATCTATAATTCCGATGAATTCTATAGAGAAACGTTGGACCGTCTTCATAAATTTATGGACTTCGGCGTGCTCGCGGTTGAGATGGAAAGTGCCGCCCTGTACACGCTGGCTGCTAAATACGGCGTCAGGGCCCTGTCCATATTGACGGTAGGCAGCCATCTGCTGACCAATGAACGTTCGTCCCATCAAGACAGCGAGAAATCCTTCCACGACATGGTCGAGGTCGCGCTCCATACCATCTTAGCGGACGAATAGGGATTGCTTGAAAACAAACTATGCTCTAGGGGGAAAAATCAATGGGAATCAAACGCGGATTTAAATATGATTTTTCGTTGTTGGCCATTTTGTTGATCCCGATTGGGATCGCAATCAACTTTGTCGGCGCGCAAATTATACTGCTGCTCAAGCTGCCGATTTACCTGAACACCATCGGGACGATTCTGACGGCCATGATCGCCGGTCCTTGGGTCGGTATGATTACGGGGGCCAGCACCAATCTTGTTGTCGGCATAACGAACCCGGTCTCGTTCGCATTTACGCCTGTACAAATGGCCGTCGGTCTGGTGGTCGGCCTGCTCTCCATGAGAGGCATGTATACGAAGCTGTGGAAAGTCATCTTGTCCTCATTCGCTGTCGTACTGACCGTTTTGATCGTGGCTTCTCCAATCCAGGTGCTGATGTTCGGCGGAGCGACAGGCAACTCTTCGGATGCCGTGGTTGCTACATTTCTGGCCTCCGGTCAGCAGATCTGGACAGCGGTATTCTCAACCAAAATCCTGGTGGAAAGCGTCGACAAAGTCATCAGCAACGTCATTGCCTTTGTCATCGTGATGAAGATGTCCCCGAGATACTTGTCCAAGCTCAATTACGGTGCAGCTTTTATCAAAAAGAAATGACGTGTAGTCCGTAATGGATACGCTTTCATAAAGGAGGGGTTCTTGTGAATAACGAACGGTCCTTATTGAGCCGTCTTTATCCAACAACCAAGTTTATGATTACCATCGCTTTATGTATGGCAGCATTTATCGTGCCCGGCTACGGGTTTAGCTACGCCGTTCTGCCGATTTGCATGGTGCTGGCCTACTTTGCCGGCAGCTTCAAGGAATTTTCCAATCTGGCGATCAAGGCACTGCTGATGATTGTTGTGTTCATCTTTATTCTGCAGAGCTTCTTCTATCCCGGCAACGACATTCTGTGGAGCTGGAGCATCTTCTCTATCAAGCGGGAAGGACTTGAATTCGCCCTGTTCCTGACATCCAAAATCGTCGCGGTGGCATCGGCCTTCATTCTGTTCTTCCGCATCACCAAGGTCAAGGATTTGGTCCATTCCCTGGAACAGGTCGGCCTGCCGTCCAAAGTAACCTATGTCATCTTGTCCACCTTGCAGCTCATTCCGGAGATGAAAAAGCTGACCCACGTCATCATGGATGCCCAAAAAACAAGAGGCGTTGAAACCGAAGGCAAGCTGCTTGTCCGCATAAAGGCCTTCCTGCCGACCCTTAGTCCGCTCATTCTCGGATCCGTGGCGAGCACGGAGGAACGGGTACTGACACTGGAGTCGAGAGCCTTCTCGGCCAATGTCAAAAAAAGCAGCATCTACAAACTGGAGAAAACAAAGCATGACCGGCTGGTACAAATGCTGCTGGTCGTACTGCTTGCTATCTTAATCGTCTGGAGAGTTGCGCTATGAGTATCATTACGATCAAGAATCTATCCTACCAATATCCGATCAGTGAGACCGATGCACTTAAGAACGTGAATGTAACGATTGAAAGAGGCAAGCTGTATGCGCTGATCGGGGCCAACGGAGGCGGAAAAACGACCCTGTGCAACGTCATTCGCGGGTTTATCCCCCACTTCTATAAGGGAGATCTGCGCGGCGAGGTGCTGATCGAAGGCAAGGATATCCGCGAATGGGAAATGGGCGAGCTCTCCCAAAAAATCGGCTATGTGTTCCAGAATCCTTTTACACAGATCAGCGGCGTGAAGGATAACGTGTTTGAAGAGATTGCATTTGGCCTTGAAAATCTGGGCATGGAGCCCGGACTTATCCGGGAGAAGGTGGATCAGGTCATCCACATGCTGGAGATCGATTATCTGCGGGACAAAAACCCGTTCGAGCTCTCCGGCGGCCAGAAGCAGCGGGTTGCGCTCGCCTCCATCATCGTCATGGAGCCGGATGTGCTGGTTATTGACGAGCCAACCTCGCAGCTTGATCCGAAGGGGACGGAAGAAGTGTTCAAGATTATTGAGCTGATGAAGAAAAAGGGAAAAACCATCATTCTCGTCGAACATAAAATTGAGCTGATTGCCGAATATGCCGACGATGTCATCCTGCTGAGCGAGGGCGAAGTGGCTATGCAAGGCAGCACGCAGGAGATTCTTACCGATGAGCGTGCCCTGGCATTCGGAGCCGCGCTCCCCCAATATTCGCTGTTCGGCCTGGACATGCGCAAACGGGGGATGGATCTCGGCAGCATCCCCTTAACGGAAAAAGAAGCCCTCGAGGCCGTGCAGACATGGATGAAGAAGGGGGTTAACGCATGAGCTTTCTGACTTTAACGAATGTTTCCTATGCCTATCCGAACGGCTACAAAGCGGTGGATAGCGTCAACATGTCCTTCCGAAAGGGGGAATCCGTTGCCATTGTCGGCCAGAACGGGGCAGGGAAAACGACCACCGTCAAGATGATGAACGGGCTCCTCAAGCCTTCCGAGGGAGATGTCGTCATCGACGGCTGGAATACGCGGGATTATACCACCGCGCAAATATCGCGGAAGGTCGGCTATGTATTCCAGAACCCGGACGACCAGATCTTTCATAACGATGTGTACAGCGAGATTGAATTCGGCCCCCGCAAGCTCGGCCTTCCGGAAGAACAGGTCAAAGCAAACGTCATGAAAGCGGCGGAGCTGGCAGGCGTCGTCCCGTTTCTTAAGGACAATCCGTATAATTTGCCCTATTCCATGCGTAAATTCGTAACGATTGCCTCCGTCATTGCGATGGATTCCAGTGTCATCATTCTGGATGAGCCGACGGCAGGCCAGGATCTTCCGGCTATGGCGCGGCTCGCCCATCTGATCGAGGCTTTAAACCAGGAAGGAAAAACCATTATCACCATCACGCATGATATGGAATTTGTCGTGAACAACTTCCATCGGGTCATCGTCATGGCAAACCGCCAGGTCATTGCGGATGACGATAAGCGGGCCATATTCTGGAATCTGGAAGTACTGGAGCAGGCGATGCTGAAGCAGCCGCATATTAGCAGGCTCAGCCACTCCCTGGATATCGGCCATAACATCCTGGCGATACCGGAGCTTGCGGATGAGCTTGCCAAGCATAAGTGATGGAATAAGGGAGTGACGATATGGAGCAGGTAAAGCACATCTTGTTGGATGTGGATACCGGCGTGGATGATGCCCTGGCGCTCATCTTTGCCGTAAAATCCAATAAGCTGCATATAGAAGGCATTACAACGGTGTTCGGCAATGTGGACGTGAAGCAGGCGACGGAGAATACGCTCCAGGTGCTCGAATTGGCGCAGCCCCGGTACGAAATTCCCGTTGCCATGGGAGCGGACGCCCCTTTGTTTCGCCCTCGCCGCGAGAACGTAACCGCCATTCATGGAGCCAACGGCCTGGCCGGATATGAACTGCCGGAGGAGGCGCGCCAATCGCCGGTGAACGAGAGGGCATCTGATTTCATCGTGCGGAAGGTACGGGAACAGGCACATGACATTACCCTGGTATTCACGGGCAGGCTGACCAATCTGGCGGTGGCGCTCGCCAAAGACCCGTCGATCGCGCAGAAAGCCAAGCTGGTGCTGATGGGAGGCGCCATCAAGGTGCCGGGCAATACAACGCCCGTATCCGAAGCCAACATCCACGGCGATCCCGAAGCGGCGCACCGGGTGTTCGAGTCCGGGATTCCGATTACGATGGTCGGCCTGGACGTGACCGGAAAGGCCAAGTTCGGCGAGGCTCATTTTCAACAGCTTATGAACGGTTTCACGGATGAACAGGCAGAATTAAGAGCATTCATGCAGCATATATTCACCTTCAGCTTTGAGGCAAGCGACCGCTTGAACGAGGGCAGATATCGGCTGATGCATGATCCGCTGGCGCTGGCTGTCGTCGAGGACGCTTCCCTTGTGGAGATGGAGGATTATTACGTCTATATCGAGACAAAGGGACAGGTATCTTCCGGTGCAACGCTGGTCGACTTCAGGCGTCCGCAGTCACGGACCAATGCCTCTGTCTGCATGCAGGTCCGTGAAGAGGCATTCCTACAGCATTACATTCGCACGGTGCTGTCATAACCGTCAGAGGAAGGAGCATGATTAATGCATCGAATCGTATTGGATGTGGATACGGGCGTGGACGATGCGCTGGCGATTGCCTATGCCGTCCGCTCTTCGGCTCTCGATATCCTGGGAATAACGACCTGTTTCGGAAACGTTCCGGTAGAGTACGCCACTCGCAATACGCTCCATGTGCTGGAGCGACTTGGCGCAGCCGGAATCCCTGTCGCCATGGGGGAATCCGCCCCCTTGTTCCATCCCTCTATCAAGTCTTATCCCGTCCAGTTTCATGGCGAGAATGGACTCGGCAACCTAGCATTCCCCGATCCGGGAGCCAAGCCGGTCTCGACGTCCGCCGCGGCCTTTATGGTGGATCAGGTCCGGCGATATCCGAAGCAGGTAACGCTGATCTGCGTCGGCCCATTGACCAATCTGGCTGGGGCCATTCTGCAGGCGCCGGAGATATCGTCGTTGGTCCGTCAGATTATCATAATGGGCGGAGCTGTGGCCGTGCCGGGCAACCGCCAGATGCATGCGGAAGCGAATGTATACTCCGACCCGGAAGCGGCCCAACTTGTCTTCCAATCCGGAGCTCCGATTACGCTGGTCGGCCTGGACGTGACCATGCAGACCGAGCTCAGTCTGGAGGATATTCAGCGCTGGAGAGACCTGGATTCGGACCTGACCCGCTTCTTGGCCGATATGACTTCCAACTATATCGGAGGCTACCGGGAAGCCTATGGCGACCGGACCGGCTGTGCCCTGCATGATCCGCTGGCGGTAGCCGTCGCGATCGACCCGAGCCTGGTTGAGGTTCAGCCGATGGTGCTGCAGGTCGATCTGGAAGGCATTCACTCCTATGGCAGAACCATTGCCGATCTGCGTCCGCGTTGTACCGCTCGGCCGAACGTCAACGTCTGCACCGGTGTCGACGCCAAGCGGTTCCAGGAGCATTTTATGAAGACCTTGATGAAATAGCTGCAGCATAAGGAGTGAACGCCGGGTGCGTTTCACTCCTTTTTTGATGAATGATCTATCCCCGCCTAAAACCCGAAATAATGGGACACAACCAAAAAAATGGTACCTATCCTTCTGATTATGAAATTCGATAGAATAAAGATGTTCTTAGGTGTAAGCGTTTTCCATTACGCGCATAGTCTGGGAGAATCCATAATGATTAAGGGAGGGTATTTATGAGGCGATCTTACATTACGGAAAGGCGGTTTAGGCAAAAGGGATTGAGTTTGTTCTTGGCGGTTCTGATGCTGGCTGGCATCGGCCTATGGCCGACCTCGAAGGTTCAGGCAGCTGAGGCTGCCGGGACTACCATTACCTCGATGTCTTACTTTTCGGCAGCAGACGGGCCTGTCATCACAAAATCAGGGATTGATCAGGCTAGCTACGGTTTTGTCATGCCGATCTTCAACGGAGGCTCCGCCACCTGGAATGATGTTGCCCAGGACCTGGGAGTAAAGGTGAAAGTAAATGGCAGCTGGGTTGATATCGACAGTGTCGGCAGCTTTGTCTATAACCAGAATTGGGGTCACTGGAACGACGGCGGCTTTATCGGCTATTGGTTCACGCTCTCCGCAACGACCGAAATTCAGCTGCACTCCAAAGCCAATGGGGTCACACTTGAATATTCACTTGTCTTTCAAAACATCAACAAAACAACCATCACGGCGATGACCCCGACGCAAGGCCCGCTGATTACGGCAGGTTTTACGGGCGGTGCCGGCTTTACCTATCCGACTTTCAACCATGATCCCGCCATAACCTATGCGGCCGTAGCGGATGATTTAAAGGTGTATGTGAAGCCTGTAAACAGCAGCCAATGGATCGATATCGACAACAATGCAGCCAGCGGCTGGATCTATGATCAGAACTTCGGCCAATTCACCGACGGAGGCGGCGGCTACTGGTTTAACGTAACGGAATCGATTAACGTCAAATTAGAATCAAAGACCTCTTCGGCTAACATCGTATATACCATCACCTTTAATGAGCCCGTAAGAAATTCTTATGTCCTTACGCCTTATGAAGGAACGACCTTTACAGCCGATGCGAGCGGCGCTATCGGCATCCCACTGCCTAAAATTGATGGGGGTGCGCCAATCGGCACCGAGCTTGGCAATTTCGTATACCAGATCCATATCAACGGGCAATGGGTGGATTTGGACAATTCGAGTCAGAGCGGATTTGTATATGCCGCTAATGGCTACAACAACATGTCTGATGCCAATCAGTGGGGATATTGGGCCGACCATATCTATGGCCTGTGGTTTCAGCCGATCCAGGAGGATATGCAGATCCGTATCGGCTATCCGCTAAATGGGCAGGCAGGTGGAAGTGTGGGCAGCAATTTCGTCAACTATACCTTGATTGGCAACCCGGATGCTCCCCGTCCGGATGTAACCGATCAGGAGGATATTCCGATCGGAACGCCAAGCGACTCGGCCATCGAGGGCATGGATCTCATCTGGCAGGATGAATTTAGCGGAACTGCGCTCGATCTCAGCAAATGGAATTATGAAACAGGATATTATCTCAGCGACGATCCCAATACTTGGGGTTGGGGCAATTCGGAGCTGCAGCATTATACCGATCATGCACAAAATGTTTATGTACAGGATGGAAAGCTTAATATCAAGGCCTTAAACGAGAAAAAATCCTTCCCGCAGGATCCAAATCGGTATGCACAATATTCCTCCGGCAAGATTAACACCAAAGATCATTTCTCCCTTAAGTATGGCCGAGTGGACTTCCGTGCAAAGCTGCCTACAGGCAACGGCATCTGGCCTGCGCTCTGGATGCTTCCGCAGGATAATGTGTATGGGACATGGGCATCCTCCGGTGAAATCGATGTGATGGAAGCAAGAGGACGCCTGCCTGGCGCGACGAGCGGCGCCGTACACTTTGGGGGGCAATGGCCGACGAACCGGCATCTTTCCGGCGAATATCACTTCCCTGAGGGGCAAACCTTTGCCAATGACTATCATGTCTACTCGGTCGTCTGGGAAGAGGACAGCATTAAATGGTATGTGGATGGCAAGTTCTTCTTTAAAGTAACCCGGGATCAATGGTATTCCGCAGCGGCGCCGAACAATCCGAATGCTCCTTTCGATCAGCCGTTCTACCTCATTATGAATCTGGCGATCGGCGGGACCTTTGACGGCGGCCGGACCCCGGATCCGTCCGATATTCCTGCAACGATGCAGGTGGACTATGTGCGTGTGTATAAAGAAGGAGAAGGCGGCGGCCAGAATCCGGGAAACGTGCCCGTTACCGGCGTAACGGTGAATCCAGCCACAGCACAGGTGGAAGTCGGGCAGAGTGCTCAATTAAACGCCAGCGTGGCACCGTCCAATGCAACGAATAAGCAGGTCACCTGGTCCGTTTCGAGTTCCAGCATCGCATCCGTGAGTCCGAGCGGTCTCGTGACAGGGCTTGCCCCGGGTACGACAACCGTCACGGCGACGACCGCTGACGGCAATAAAACAGCCAGCGCTACCCTTACCGTTGTGCAGGCACCATCCACCGTGATTGTCATCGGCGATGAGGTGAAGGGCCTGAAGAAAATCGGCGATGACTTGCTGTTCTATGTCAATGGCGCAACCTTTGCCGATTTACACTATAAGGTCAATCATGGCGGGCAGCTGAACGTAGCCATGGTCCCAACGGGGAACGGCAACTATACCTACCCTGTCAATAACTTGAAGCATGGGGATACCGTCGAGTACTTCTTTACCTATAACCCGGGGCAAGGAGCACTGGACACCCCTTGGCAGACGTATGTTCATGGGGTAACGCAAGGAACGCCGGAGTAACCCGGTAAGTCCGGACGAATATGTAAGTGGTTGAAAAACCGGTGTCTGCTCCGGGTTGCAAGAGTGCAATATCCAATAAATCAGGGCTCTCTCATTCATAAGAGGGCCCTGATTTATTAGAAATGGATTCAATACGGCAATTGCTTGCCCTATAACCCCTTTTATTTTGAAATTGAATTTTCTGCATACCACTTTCTTAATAGATTAATATGCGCTTGATGGTATCGGTTGTGGTCAGCCATATGCCATAATCCCCAGCGAATGGTTGCTTGCTTTTCATTCTCATGGCCAAAGGTGACAACTCGGTCTAGATCATCATCTTGTAATTGGGTGCAGGTGTCTTCCAACATGTTTAACACATCTTCATACTCCGATATCAGGGTGTTGAGAGCCTTGCCTTTGACCATCGGAAGTCGGTTACTCGCATCAATCATGGGGCCATATTGTTCTTGTAAAGATTGAGGAAGAGGCTCCCCTTTCATTCGGTACACCCAATTCAAATCAACATACAGGATATGTCTTATTAATTGGGCGGTACTATTAAAGCTGCCATTGAGCCCCCTGTAATCGACTTCTTCCTGCGACATCCCCTTCGTGATCAGTTGAAGTCGCTGGCTATTTTCTTTCACAGCCGAAAACAGCATGCCCACGATCGGTGACATATTCGCTTCCCCTTGTAAATCGCACAACATCGGGCTTTTCCTCCTTCCATATGGGTCTACATATAAATAAACTCTCTCTCCTTTACCCGCCATAAATATTCATCTATCGTTGGTTCTCGTTAGTTGAATCTCTTATATTTTTGTATATAGCTTCAAAATTACGATTGTGCACTCGCCGCTTTACCCGCCTGTCTTGAATGTAAAACTTTCATTGCGAATCTTGCTATAGGCTGCGCGATCAACAATTCAATCCAGAAAGCTACGCCAAAGTTTCGAGGCCAAGTATGGAGGAAATTTTTAAACGGTCCAGACTTATTTGTTTGGTACCAACCATAGGGCCTATAATGGAGAGCAAAAGAGATAATACCGTTACATTTAGTACGATATTTAGTAATACTCTTGCATTAAATCCATCGGTCTGTCCTACAAATTTCGGCATCACCTTACTAACGAGAGGGCCCGCAACTATCTTTACGCATAACACGACGATGACCCACATCATAGGAATCACTTTTAGATGTTTCTGGGCAGTCTTGTCTCTACGTACTTCTGGTTTGCCATCCCCTATCATCACCCCTCCAAGTAAATGTATCACCGTGTTATTTTAGCGATTTAGGGGTCTTCTTCATAAGTGAACATTTGATAACCTTTGATTTGTTCGGAGCCTATTTTCTGGATTTCTACGTCGAGGAGGCCCGAAGGTTCTATTGGTAACGTAGCTTCTCTCTTTTCATAGAATTCGTTGATTTATGTTTCCCTTGCTGCCCTGTCCTCCCACTTCTCCCTCAAAGCTTTCAAGTCCTCAACAAAGAACCTTAGCAAATTGGGTCTTCTTCTTACTGCCAGCGGGTGATAGGTAAAGCCGATCGGTACCCCTTGGAACTCGTGCCAGCTTCCTCGAAGTTCCTTGACGGTGGCATTCTCCTTCTGCGGGAATAATCCTTCGGCCACGGCATTCCCAAAGCCAAATAGTACTAGCGGCTGCTTCTGAAGGATCTGCGACTGTAGATGCGGAAGACATGCCGCTCGGGTTGCAGGTTTATCGTAAGCACGGATTGGCCGGCGTTTCAGCAAATAAGTGACATAAACCGTATGTATATCCATACCCGCTTCCCTCATGCCGAGTTGGAGGGTTTCCCGGGTACCGCATAAGAACTCATTTCCTTCCCGGTCCTCCCGGGCTCCCGGATTATCCAGGATCATCATCAGCGAGCCTTGCGGATTGCCTTCCCCCCAGATGACGCGATTCCGCTGTTTGAACAGTTCGCAGCGCTCACAATCCTGAATACCTTCGGGCGCTTGCTCTTCCGGCAAGATGATGCAGGGATGATCCATTTCCGTAGACATGCCCATCCTTCCTTTCTGTCGCATGCAATGGTTCCATTATGCCCACCTAATGTAAAAACTTGCCTTCAACTATATACGGACTACCTTATTGTGTTGAAATCCCACTACTATCTCGGCAGAAACAAAATGGCTTTGAACACGTCAAGCACTCGGTATTCCTTCTACGTTGATTCTTCAAACATCATACCCAAAACCTTCCGTTTCGCCGGACATTTCGGAATTTGGTGAAATAGTCCGGCGCTCCGATTCCGGTTTTCAGCCGTTTTCACCGTGAGCGCCGTTTTCGCTTCCCTGGAACATTCGATTTTTCACCCTAAATTCGATGATTCACGATCTCTCGATTTCTTCGAATTGCTTCCGTTTGCTGTGTAACTCCTTTTTGTATATGCTGGGTGAGTGGCCTCGCGCAGCTGCCCCTATTTTGTATACTACTTACCATCAATCTTCAATTTTCGGTACGTATCGAACGCCACCATAGGCATTTGCAACGAACCCTGATAGCAGTCGCCCAGGAACTGAAATACCGCGCCTTCGGTCCGCAATCCTAACACCTGCTGGATTTCCTTGAACCGAATCTTTGAATCCATTCCTAAATCCACCATCTGTTGCTCCTGGTAATCCCTCAGATCGTTTTTTTCTTTCTCACTCCGGTGATAGTACGCCAAAAGCTTCTGAATCACTTCGTATTGAGTCTTTACCCGCAGCGTTTCGGACATTTCATTCAGTTCGTCCCGCAGTTCTCATGTCGTCATCTGTAGGTCGATGACGTCCTCTAAACGTTAAGCATGGTATGGTCCAAAGGATGATTATCCGAGAACAAATCCCGATTGTGCTTGAGCATTTCCGTTATGACATCCGCCACCGCGGCTGCATCGCATACGCGGACAACGGCATCGCCAAGATACCCCTTATGCATCGCACCCCGACTTTCAAGGACCTCATCGACTTTCCAAAAATGCTCCGACCACGACAACCCGCAATGTCTGCGTGAAGGTACGGGGATTTCCGTCCCATCCGGTAACACCGTGTACAGCTTCTCATGGTCATCCGTTAACCTGCCCGGTATGTCCACCCACTCCTCGACGCCATGAATAAAGGTGTTGCGCTTTAAATCGACACCCACTAACAAAATCGTCGCCTTGCGGTCAAGCAGCTTGCCCCAAGCGGATCCCCTAGCGCATGGCGTATCGAAACGATGATCGTCACTTGTGAACTCTTTGGAATCCCGACCTAATGCTGCCACGGAATGCGTGGGGTGCAGCGAACGCACCACATCCGGGCGTTTTCGAAAAAGCTCCGGCAGGACTCCGACACAAGATGGGGATTGGTCCACGTAAAATCTTGGATTATCCGCATTGATATAAGACCACGTGTGGGTGGGCAGCACCAGCAGCCCCTCTTTCATATACGCTGTTAGCGCATCGAGGACCGTGTCCGCGCCGCCTTCGACCGGCCCCATACTCTTCATGGAAGAATGGACCAACAGCGTCCCTTTGCCGTCAATGCCCAGCTGCTCTAATTGCTTCATTATGCTTTCCAATGTGTGCATATTCTTCTCCTCCTGGGCCAGGATATCAAAAACTGGCTGTCATAACTTTTATTGAAGATACGTCCATGATAAAGAGGACTGGGAATATTTTCAATGTTTCTATGCATATTGGTTCTAACGTTTCAAGCTTGGCCTCTTTGCGCCTAATCGGTTACAAATACTTTCTTCTATACATCAAGGTAATCTGATCCGCTATGTATTCAGCGCTATGCTCGGTACCATCCTTAATCCACCACATAATAATCCCGAGAAGGGATGATGCCACAATATCAACGGAGGCAACCCGACTCGTGGAATTGATGTTTCTAGCGTCTCTGCGCTGTTCTATCGTATTTTTCAATAGGTTCGACAAGTGAGTTTTGAAGCCCGTATGCTCAACCAATACGGCGAAAATTTTCCGGTATTCATAAAAATAATTTAAAAATGTAATCAGCTGCTCCCGTTCGTTTCGGCTCTTCACTTGTAATAGCGGCTCGACTTTCATGGACAGGTCGTCAAAGATCTCATGCACGATCTGGCGCAGCAAGTCGTTAATATCCTCATAATGCAAATAGAACGTGGCACGATTTAGGTCTGCACGGGTTGCAATTTTTTGAACGGTCAATTGGGAAATTTCCTGATTGTCGGCCAGTAATGAAAAAACGGCCTGTTTCAGCATCTTTTTGGAGCGAATGGCTCGTGGATCCACTCTTTTATGTTCAGCCATGTCATCCCTCGATTATCGTTTATTTGTCACTTCATCGACCAATCTTCCCATACTGTCGTTTAGTTGACAGTTTCAGCCGAATTGTAAATAGGAATCACTCTTCAATGCTGATAAGATATATTTTATTGACACTGTGTCGAAAAAGCAATGAAGAGAGGACAGCAGCCATGCAAGAAGACATAAAGAAAATAAATAAAGGGATATTACTGACCATCTTAATCCTTGGTTGTTTCTTATCCACGCTCAATCAGACGCTTTTAAATGTCGCCTTAAGCAATCTAATGGATGTATTTAATGTCACGGCAGCAACGGTACAATGGATTTCAACGGGATTTATGCTGGTCAACGGGATATTGATCCCGATTACGGCCTATTTAATGAAACGCTTTACTACGCGGCAATTATTTATAAGCGCCATGTCGTTTCTATTAATCGGTTCGATCATTTGTGCGGCGGCGCCCAGCTTTATTGTGCTCTTGTTAGGACGGATGATCCAAGCAGCCGGTGCCGGCATTATCATGCCGCTCATGATGGGTGTTGTGCTCGCCATCTTTCCCGTTGAAAAACGCGGCAGCGCTATGGGGCTGCTGGGGCTGGCCATGATTTTTGCTCCGGCCATTGGGCCGACGCTCTCGGGATTTATTGTCGAATACCACTCTTGGCGCTGGTTATTTATCGGTCTCATCCCGCTTGTCATCATGGTCATCGCATTGGCATTCAAGTATCTCGTCAATGTATCCGAAACAGCCAAGTCGAGGCTTGATGTGGGAAGCGTTCTATTATCAACCGTCGGATTCGGCTTTATTTTATACGGCTTCAGTAGTGCAGGCAGTAAAGGCTGGGACGATGTAATGGTCATCTTATCCTTATGCATCGGGATCGTTGTAACGACCCTATTCTGTATTCGACAAGTCAAGTCCGATGATCCACTGTTGAACCTCTCTGTCTTCAAAAATAAAATCTTCACATTAACGTCTCTTATTAACGTACTAGTCACGATGATGATGTACGCAGACATGATCTTACTGCCTATTTATCTGCAGGATGGTCGGGGTTTTACAGCATTCGATGCAGGACTGCTTTTATTGCCGGGTGCGCTTGTAAATGCACTGATGTCACCCGTCACCGGTAAATTATATGACCGTTTCGGTGCGAGACCGCTGTTCATCATTGGTTTGCTGTTTATTATTCCATCCATGTGGGCGGTAACAGATTTATCGGAGTCAACAACGTATATGTATTTGATGATTCGTACCATTTGCCTGCGAATCGGATTAAGCTTCATCACCATGCCACTCAATACGGCCGGACTCAATGCGCTGCCTAAACATCTCGGTACGCACGGTACAGCCGTGAATAATACTGTTCGCCAAATTGCCGGTGCCATTGGTACAGCCGTCGTGATTACGATTTATACCGTGCAGGCAACCAGCCACGCAGCGGATGTGATGCAGAACAATCCTACAACGACTGCTGAGCTCCTTAAATCCCTTACATCCATTTTAGGGGCAAGCGACGCCTACTACTTCATGATGATTCTCTCCGTGATCGCATTGGTTATAACATTATTTATGCCTATGAAAAGCAAGACCATGATCGAACGAAAGCAAGCTCTATAAACCAAAAAAAGCTCTTCGAAGCCCGCCTGCATGCGAGAATCGAAGAGCTTTTCTTAGTGGCTTCTCAAGGCGTGCTCGATTCGCTTATCCGGCATGAACCAGATTACGGCAACAAGTACGAAAAAGAAGCCGGATATCCAAACACTCACATAAGCGGTCAAGGCCGCAGTCAAGTAGAGTAAAGGAGATAGTTTTCCCTTCCAGTCTTTTCCTATCGCTCCAATGAATGAGGAATCGCCGGAATGCTGGTTCATAATCATGCGCTGAAGCAGCCAGTACGAGAACGCCGCTAGCAATAGAATAATCCCGTACAGCGCCGTTGGAGTAGGTGCAAAATGGCTTTCCCCCATCCAAGCTGTCGTGAACGGCACAAGGGATAGCCAGAATAAGAGCAGCAAGTTGAGCCACATCAACCGTCCGTTCATCGTTCGAACCATATGCAGCAGATGATGATGATTGTTCCAGTAGATGCCGACATATACGAAACTGAAAATATAACTAATAATTTTTGGTCCCAGTTCAACTAGCGCATGCCAGTCATGGCCTTCCGGCACTTTGAATTCCAGCACCATGATCGTAATAATAATGGCCAACACACCATCGCTGAATGCTTCCATCCGATTTGCTTTCAAATCGTCTCACCTTTTCCCCTCGCATCATATGTCTCTTATTCCATTATAGAGATCGTTTGTCCTGAGTCTACCTACTTTTCACCTGAATTTTGGTTTGACCCTGCAAGGTTAGAAATGTGTAAAATTTTTCCCATTGGCATCTGTAAGCACCTCTATTTCGCTTTTAGTTTTTCAAGGTTTTGCTGGTGAAACCCCTTCGCAATGATCCAGACTGCTAAACTCATTTCATAAACACCCACAGGCAGAGCAAGGAAACCTTTTGCAGCGGAGAGAGGTTCGATCAGACCGAACATTTCTAATAGACCGGCTGCGAATACGAGTGCTGCTGTAATCATACCAAATTGCGCTAACGGTCTTGGCACCAAACCTGTTCTAAAGAGCAAATAACTATACAATGACGTATTGATACCGAGCATAAAATTGGGGCCTAACGTCGAAGTCCAACGATGGAAAGCTTGCAGCATGTAGCCGATCTCGTGAAGATGGTCTTCACTTGCTATGCGGTTTGCTTCATAATGAATACTAAGCTGAACTAAACCTAATATACTCACCACTCCTATGGCAATAAGAACAGCCTCCATAAATCGAAAGCATAGGTACCCGAGGGCTAGATGTTCATTCCATCGACGAAGGTAAGGAAACAGCATAACCGCCGTCCCTACTGCAGTCAGGACGAGCAAAAGATCGTTAATAACACCGATCATAACCTGTGTTTTCAATCCATTGGCCGCGGACCTGTACCATTGTTCTGACAATACCGGCTCATAAGAAATAACAGCGATGACCGAAGTGACCGCAGCGGCAATATAAAAAATTCCGATCAGGATTCCATTCTTTCTGTCTTGCGTCATAACGCGTTCCTCCTTTGGCTATTACCATGATTGCAATAAGTTACAGAACATTCTGTTTATGGATTGGGGATTATTATGGACCATTATGAAGTCATAGAGCGTGCTTTAATCCATATTGAGAACAATTTAGACCAGCCTTTATCACTTGAGTCTGTGGCTAACTCCTTCAACATGTCCAAATATTACTTTCACAGACTTTTTTCTGCCATGATGGGTTGTTCTTTAAACCACTACATACGATCCAGAAGATTGAACGCCTCCCTACAATTCATTCATACCGGTCACTTATCACTAACGGATATCGCCTATCAGCTAAACTTTGGAACTCCATCATCGTTCACCCGCGCTTTCAAAGACCAATACGGTATGGCTCCAAGCACTCTAAGAGCAGAAAATTCAACCATTTCCCAGACACCCATCCCTTCCGTGGTTAGAAGACCCATCAAAAACATTAATGGTGATATCGTTACCGATTTCACCTTAATGGACTTCGAATCCATCCGGGTGTGCGGCATAGCCTTTGAGGTTGACCTGGCAACGGATGATTACAAGACGAAGATCCGGTCTCATTCGCATAAACTGTTACATGACATTGATAAAACCGTACATGGCCCATGTTATGTCATTTATTCAAATTGCCAACCCGATTCAACCCAATTCAAGGTCCTGTTCGGAATTCCATATGACATTCAGATCCATAAACCTTTTTATTTTACCGTTGATGTCCCACAACTCTTCTGTGCCAAATTCAAATATTTTGGTGATCTTCTTGATATAGGAGATGTCCTCAAAACGGATTACGCAAGATTTCTAAAGATCTCCAAGCAGGAAACTGAACATTCACACATCGAGCTCATTCAAGCTTTTGATGATATTCACAATCTTGAATCGACCTACCACATCTATGCACCTATTAAAAAACTGCCTATTGATTCGGATTATGAATAGGTCTCTTCCGGCCACCCCTAATCTCCTTTAAGCCCTCCATTCTGATGCAATAATGATGGGATGCTCACAAGATAACATAATGGCTAGACCTGCACTTTCCCAATCTTGCTGTAACGAAAAAAGCACCTCTTTCGAGAAGCCGATTCATCAACGATGTGACCCGTTTTTCTCGTTAGTAATGTTATCTTTCAAATATCCGTCACTAGTTGTACGGTTCTCCTTAACGGGACTATAGGCGAAAAAAAACGAAAGGAGCTGCTGCGGCAGCTCCTTCGTTATTTCATTGAAATATTTATACTACCATAAGGGCCAGTAGGCATTGTCGTGGCTGTCGGGTCGTTACTGCCCGCCAGACCCTTACTTCGACTCAATACGCCCCAACGGGATGGCGCTCTCTTCCAGAGCCGCACGAGCTGCCGGCCAACTGAAATCGTCGAGGTCGAGCGCGTTGCGAAGGTAGGCCAGCGTGAGCCGCTGGATCAGGGCGACTCGTTCAGGGCTCTCGTCCGTCGTCTCCGTGACGCTGTAACCGGAGATCCCGCCGAGCGAATGCTCTCCCCCGAAGAGGGTGAGCAGGCTCTTGCTGCCCGGGCTCAGAAAGTACGGGTCGGTGAACCAGTCGGGCCCCCGAGTGGACAGTTGAGAGTGATCATGGTCCCCCGCTACCACGAGGGTCGGCGTGCTCATCTCCGCAAAGCTCGGGTTCATGAAGGGGAAGTGCTCTGCCGCGAACGGACTCAAGTCAGCTCCACCCTTGCCAGTCGTGGCAAGCAGCAGGCCCGCCTTGATCCGCGAGTCGGACATGTCCTCTCCCGGCTCGCCGTGGTTATCGAGGACTCGCGCGCCGAGCAGCATGCTCACCGTTTGGCCTCCCCAGGAGTGTCCGGCTGCGGCGATGCGGCTTCGATCGAGGCGCCCACTGAGACCGGGAACGGAAGCTTCAATAAGATCAAGCTGGTCGAGGATGCGCTTCAGGTCCTCGACTCGGAAACGCCAGATCCGTGGCGTACGGGGATCGTCAGGAGGAAGGTTCAGCGTCCTCGAGTCGAGATGAGTGGGTTGAATGACCACGAAGCCGTGAGCAGCCCAGTAGTCGACCAACGGGCCGTAGCCGTCCAACGACCAGCCATAGCCGTGCGAGAAAACTATAATAGGCAATTCACTCCCAACCGCGGGCGCGGACACTCGCACTTGCAGATTCTCACCGCGATCTGGAGCTGGTAGCACTACCGGCTTCGCCGAGACGACTGGACTAGGCGAACTAATGTTGATATTCATCATAAATGTTCCTTTCTTGAAGAAAGATTAGCCAAACCGCTTCTGGAAGGAAGCGATCAAGCAGGTTCCCTGAAATAAGCCAGAACAATAGGTTGACACGTCAACTATAAGCAACTGTAGCATATTGTGGTTGACACGTCAACCGTGCTATGATGTTCCTATGGATAAGAACGAGCTAAACGAAGAGGAAATGCGAATATGGCATATGTGGAAAGGCTCCTTTCAGAGCATTTTCGGTCGCGTAATCAAAGAGATGTCTGAACACACAGGACTATCAGAGGGGGATTATGGGGTATTGGATCGGTTAGTCCTTCTGGGGAACGGGAGCCTTCGCCAACAGGAGTTGGCCGACTCGATGGACTGGGATAAGAGTCGATTATCCCATCATCTGACGCGGATGGAAAAACGCAAACTTGTGATGAGGAAACCATTAGACACAGATCGCGGTGTTCAAGTCATCATCACTTCAGCTGGAAAATCGGCATTGGATGATGCCCGTCCCATAGTCTCTAAGGCAATACGCAAACATTTCCTTGATCAATTAACGGATCAAGACATTGAATCGATCACTAAGCTCGGGGAAAGGACAAAAACAGGGTCTTCAGCGTCTTGTGAAGCCCCGCCGACATGACTGCGTTTTTGATGTTATTCATGAAGTGAATAAGTGGATCGGTACTCAATGAAAAGAACTCTCCAGACTCGGAGAGTTCTTTCATTTTTATCCATATATTTTCCGGCAGCTCCTTCTTCTTCATTTACGTTCGCTATGCATCAAATTCCACTCCGTATTTATGGAAAATAGCCTTGTAACCTCAGACGAGTCCATTCACTACCGGTAAGCAGCCGAACGTAATGACGCCATTCAACAATAGGAAAAATTTATAAATGTGGATATGCATTATAAAACGCCCGGCGCATATATGAATACAGTGATTGTTTACTGGTGAGTCAGGAAAAATATGGGAGGGGACGCCATGATACCAAACGAAACGGAGCGTCAGACGCCTATCGGGAGCTATAGGAACGTTCCGCTTACTTTCACGGAAAATGTCGGTCAAACGCGAGGAGATATCTGCTATTTATCTCATAAACCCGGAGTTACTATCGGGTTCTCCTCCGCGGAGATTCAGTTTGTTCTTACGAAGAATACGCCGGATCGGCGGGAGGGGATGGCGCTCTTCCTGCAATTTCTCGGCGCGAACGCGGACGTGCAAATCGAAGGTCGTCGCCAAGACACGGGGAAATTCAATTATTTTATCGGCAACGATCCGGCGAAGTGGCATACCGCTGTCCCAACCTATCGGGAGATTGTCTATCGGGAGCTGTGGTCCGGAGTCGACTTAGTCCTCTATGGGGACAACGGAAAATTCAAATACGATGTCGTTGTTCAGCCCGGCGCCAGACTTGACGATATCCGGTTCGTCTACCGCGGTGCAGACGAGTTGTCCTTGAGTGAAGAAGGTAATCTTCAAATTCATACCTCTCATGGCGTTCTGACGGAGGAAAGACCCGTCAGCTATCAGGTGATTGATGACAGCAGGGTTCCGGTGGAAAGCCGATTTGTATTGCCTGAGGGCCAAGGAGATTGCGTCTTTGGCTTCGAAATCGGCGATGGGTATCATCCGGGTCATCCGCTCGTCATTGATCCGTTTGTGCTGTTTTATTCCACTTATCTTGGCGGAAGCGACACGGATATCGGTTTTAGCATCGCGGTAGACAATCAGGACAATGCCTATGTGACGGGGCAAACCTTATCCCTTGATTTTCCGATCACCCCTGGCGCATTCCAACCTGGCAAAGACGGATCTTCCAGTGCGTTTGTCACGAAAATGAATTCCAGCGGCACCTTTCTCGAGTATTCTACTTTTATCGGCGGCAACAGCTTTGATCTAGGACGCGGTATTGCTGTCGATGATTCCGGCCACGCCTATGTAACGGGGCAGACCCTTTCCCCCGATTTCCCTACGACGCCGGGAGCTTTTCAGACATTCATCGGCGGAGCCCAGGATGCGTTCGTAACCAAGTTAAGTCCGGACGGCGGCTTCCTCATATATTCCACGTTTCTTGGCGGAGAGGGAGTTGATACCGGATTCGGCATTACTGTCGATGACGTAGGAAGTGCTTATGTTACAGGAGGTACATCCTCTGTCAACTTCCCCCTCATCAACGCATTTCAAGGGTTTATTGCAAATGAGCATGTTTTTGTTACAAAATTGAATCCTGGCGGCAGCGCTCTTGAGTATTCCACGCTCCTGGGAGGCCATGGCATCGAAACGGGGCGCGGCATTGCGGTAGACGGTGCAGGCCAGGCTTACGTGACGGGGCTGACGACCTCCGTGGACTTTCCTACCACACCGGGAGCGTTCCAAATCAATCTTACGGGTGTCATCGGCGCGTTCGTATCGAAAGTGGATCCCAGCGGGCTCGCGCTCGTGTATTCGACCTTCCTTACCGGTAATGGCGACGACGAGGGGCATGGCATCGCAGCTGATGAGTTCGGCCAGGCTTACGTGACGGGAAGCACTACTTCTTTTGATTTCCCGGTTACGCCGGGATCATTTCAGCCCTTCTATGGCGGCGGGTCTTCCGACGCCTTTGTAACGAAATTAAGTCCGAGCGGCGATTATCAAGTCTATTCAACCTTTCTTGGCGGGGGCGAGTCGGATACAGGCAATGGCATCGCGGTGCGCACAGGCTTCGCTTATGTGACGGGAAGCACCACATCGTTCAATTTCCCCACTACTCCTGACGCGCTCCAGCCGTCCCTCCATGGCGGTAGCGATGGTTTTATTACGCAACTCAACATCATGGGCAACGAGCTTGTCTTCTCCACATACTTGGGCGGCAGCTCAAGCGACACCGGGAATGCCATCGCCGTTGACAATACAGGCTGCGTTTTCGTGACCGGTCAAACCTCCTCTTTCGATTTCCCGGTTACTGGCGTGTTTCAGCCGTTTTTACGTGGGGACAGCGATGCTTTTGTCATAAGACTCTGTTTAAGTCTGGGGACGACGATCAATAAGTTTCCGGACCGCTACGAGGTGCGTCGCGGCGAACCGGTGAGATACTTTATCGAGATCCACAACCCAAGCGCCATAACACTTACGAACGTGGTCGTTGAAGATCCAACGCTCGGCATTTTCCAGGTCATTCCTGAAATCCCTCCCTTCTCGGTCCACATCTTGGAATTTGACTTTATTGTTCCTTTTGACGCGCCTTTCGGACCGCTCAGAAATATTGTCTCCATCACCTCGGATCAATTCGGCGAGCCGCTTACAGGCGAAGCGGAAATTCTCATAACGCCATCTCCTGCTTTGATAGCTACCAAGACGGTAAACCCGCCCGCCGCAGCTCCGGGGGAAACGGTCATCTTTACAATTACGCTCGTGAATCAAGGCGACGTCGAGTTATTCAATGTTCACATCGTCGATCCACTTATCGGACTGGATCAGTTTATCAACGTTCTTTACGTCGGAGAGGTATTCGTCATCGATTGGCCGTTCATCATTCCCAAGGATGCACAGGCAGGACTGACCATTTCCAATATCGTGACGATTACCGCAGACAATCTGCCTAATCCAGAGGAAGTTGGAACGGTGGTCGAGGTGCTGCCGGTTCCTAGACTGGATATCACGAAGACGGCAGATCGCAACGTCGTTTTTCCGGGCGAAACGGTAAATTATACGATTCAGGTCTTCAATACCGGAAATACGGACCTCTTCAATGTTCATGTGACGGACGATCTTACCGGATTCGACATCATCATTCCTTTTCTCCCGTTCGGACAAAGCGAGACTTTCGTAATACCGTTCTTCTTCCCGCTGGAAATGCCACCTCAGACGTATACGAATACGGCGGTTGCCACTAGCGATCAGACGGAGCCCGTATCCGACAGCACGGATGTGACGGTGCTAAGCGATCCGCGTCTTGGGATCAGCAAGGTTCCGGCGACGACCACCGCGGTGGTCGGGCAGACGATCCAGTATACGATCACGCTAGAGAATATCGGAAACGTGCCGCTGACAGGCATCCGGGTCTTCGATCCGCTGCTTGGATTCGAAAGATTCGTAGACATTCTGTTCCCAGGGGAAGTTCTAACTTTTGTATTTGATTTCACCATCCCGCAGGATACCCCAATCGGATCAGATATTTTCAATATCGTTAGCGTAACATCGAACGAGGGAGTAACCGAGGAAGCGGAATCGTCAGTTACGGTAACGGGTTTCGGGCTGTCGCTGACAAAGGTGCCGGATCTTCCGGCCGTTGCTCCCGGCGAGACGGCCACTTACACGCTGACCGTAACAAACTTGCTGGATGTGGCGCAGACGAATGTCGTGCTAACCGATGCACTGCTGGGGTTAAGCGAGGTGATAGACTTCCTCCCTGCGAATGCAACGGTTACCCGAACGGTGGTATTCACCATTCCTGTGGACGCTCAGATTAGCAGCGTCATTCAAAATACATTTACGGTCGCCTCCGATCAAACACCAGAGCAGGAAACGATCGCCGAGGTTGTCGTAATTCCGCCTCCGGGCCCGGCGCTTCGGATCCAAAAGCTTCCTGACCGCAATACGGCTTCCCCTGGCGAGACGATCACTTATACGCTAACTGTAACGAATTTGTTGAACATTCCTCTGACAAACGTCGTGCTGACCGACGCGCTGCTCGGGCTGAGCGAGACGATTCCCGTCCTGCAGGCAAACGAGACGATTACCCGAACGGTGACGTTCATCGTTCCCGCGGACGCCCAGATTGGCAGCATCATTCGAAATACGTTCACCGTCTCCTCGGATCAATCGCCGGATCTGGAGTCATCTGCCGAGGTTCTCGTGCAAACTCCCCCAGGGCCGTCGCTTCTAATCCAGAAGGTGCCTGACCGCAATACGGCCGCGCCGGGTGAGACGATTACGTATACACTGACCGTAACGAACTTACTGGATACACCACAGACGAATGTCGTGCTGACCGACGAACTGCTAGGGTTTAGCGAGACGATTGCAGAACTCCCTGCGAATGGTACGATTACCCGGACGGTGACGTTCACCGTTCCAACGGACACACCAAATGGCAGCGTCATTCGGAATACGTTCATAGCCGTCTCGGATCAATCGCCGCAAGTGGAGACGATTGCCGAAGTGAACGTCGAGATCGGTCCCGCTGTAGAAACGACTCTAGCGGTTCGCAAACTTCCGGATCGGACTACCGCGGAACCGGGCGAGACGATTCGTTATACTGTCGAAGTTACGAATACAGGCACAATTCCGGCGACCAACGTTGTCGTGCGCGACTCGCTCACCGGCCAACAGCTCACGATCCCGGTCATTGCGCCAAGTGCGACCGAGAGGGTGCAGTTCTCGTTCACGGTACCGGCAGGTACACCGCAAGGGCAAGTGATCGCTAATCGAGTCACGGTGACCTGGACCGAGCAGTCTCCCGATACACCGCCCGCAGAAGACGAGGTAAGGGTAGACATTGCTATTCCCGCTGAACTGCCGGATCTGGATGTCGAAGCTACGCCGGATTTGCCGAGTCCGGGAGAGACGGTAATTAAGACGATCACCGTAACGAACACCACGGACATCACGCTGACGAACGTGAACGTCTTCGACCAGTTGATTGGCTTCCAGACGATTATTCCTTCGCTTGCACCCGGGGAGAGTCGCGTGTTCAGTCTGCAGCTCCCGATACCTCCTGGCACGGTAGGCGGAACGGAGTTCCGAAACATCGTCACGATGCGCCCTGACCAGACGCCGCCTCAGCAGCAAGAGGTCACCGTAGAAGTGCAGTCGCTCCCGGACGCGTCGTTGACCAAAACGGTTGACCATCCGGTCGGAAAACCAGGGGATAAAGTAATTTTCACTATTCGGGCATGCAACACGGGCAATGTCCCGCTATTGAACGTGTTGCTGACCGACCCGCTGCT
This sequence comes from Paenibacillus sp. GM2FR, assembly GCF_002803325.1. Classification (NCBI taxonomy): domain Bacteria; kingdom Bacillati; phylum Bacillota; class Bacilli; order Caryophanales; family Paenibacillaceae; genus Paenibacillus; species Paenibacillus sp. GM2FR. The sequence goes on from NZ_MKZM01000011.1 coordinate 560,741, forward strand.
CGGCATACAAGTGCGAATTGTGCGATTCGAGGTCGGAGCCTGCGAGACACTGCAAGTACCGTTCGTGCTTCCGGATGTGGAGGAAGACACCCTCATCGTTAATTCAGTGAAGCTAACATCGGATAACGGACCAACTCGCGAAGCGAGCGCATCGGTCACGGTTATCACAGAGGAAGAGGAGTAAAAAAATCGCCCGCTCACCGATGGTGAACGGGCGATTTTCTATGAGTTTTTCCAGCTATGTCCTCGAACTTGCTTATTCTCTCCACGCCCCTATTTACGTCTCTCCAATCACCCGCAATGCGAGTGATCAGCGTAAGCATGACTTGTATGATATCAGCCGGAGGAGCGTTAGGCCGATCAATCTCGCATCATCATGGAGAACCTTCCTTCAGCACGAAGAGCTGCCTTGATAGAACTTCTTGCGATCGCAGATTTACTTGTCGACATATGTCTACAAAACTCACGTTATTTATGGTGCGGCACAGCATAACGGATCCATCGGCGATAAATAAGAGCACCTACACGGGTCCCCCTAAACTGGATCAAATAAAGCCTAAAAAAATCGCGTCCTCCAAGGGAGAACGCGATATAAAACAACTTGACTCTGTGTTTCAACATCGTCATTAACGCTTTCGGGCAACCACCGCTAACCGGCCGTTTTCGGTCGAGTACTCGCACGTGGACAGTACAATAAGCTGGTCGCCATACCGGGCTGATACGCCCGTGTCATAAAGAGCGAGTTTTTTGATGTTCTGAACATACGAATCGAACTCGGCGGCCGTACTTACATTCTCAATCTGGTAGTATTTAAAAACGTCCTCCGATTTGCGATAAACTTGTGACAGAATGACGGCAACAATCTCATACTCTTCCTTTTCGTAAAGCGTGCTGAACTGGAACGTTGCATGCTCTATATAAAAGCTTTCGTTCTTGTACTTCATTAAATCTTTGAACATCCAGCCGCTTTTCATGTGATGTCCATGAATCAGCAAAATGTCCGCACCGTTGGTCCGGCTATGCGCGTCCAAAAAGGGGAGGCCGCCTGTGTTTTCCTTTTTATCGAAATCATGATTGAGATAGTAATCCGCATCCTGTGGATTCTGCATGACCGGGTACTCAATTCGGGTGCCGTCCATCTTCAGCCAGCCGACGATGTCCGAGTTCCTCTCGTAAAGCTCTCGAAATTCGGGAAGCATGACCGGCTCATTCGCCTTATTGAACAAAACGGAGGGGGATGCAGCCCCTCCGCCTTTGTCCGACCCTTCCTCCCAAGCAGTTGCCAGCTCTTCGATTTTCTGCTGCTCCACATAATCCCGCAAGAGAGCTCGCGAAAAATTGACGAGCGAAAATACCAATACAAGGAAAGAAAAGGCGATAAGAATTTTTTTACTTTTGCTCATTTCTTACCGCCTTTCCGGTCTACTGGATGTGCGCTTTCTTCTTGTTACCGAGCAGACAGAGCGCAATCGTCATCAAGGACATCAGCGCCAAAGCCAGATAGAAGATTGGCGATACGCTGTTGTCTCCGGTTTTCGGAGCATCGTCCAGCTCGTTATTTCCATTTCCCGCACCCTTATCGGCTAAGTCGCTGACATCAGGCACGTTGTCGATGTTGCCATGCTCAGGCTCTGAATTGCCAGGTTGGTCAGGAGCAGGGCTGACAGGGCCTGGATTCTCCGGCTCTGGTGCAGGATTGACAGGACCTGGATTCACTGGCTCTGGTGCAGGATTGACAGGACCTGGATTCACTGGCTCTGGTGCTGGGTTGACAGGGCTCGGATTCTCCGGCTCTGGGGCTGGGTTGACAGGGCCCGGATTCTCCGGCTCTGGGGCTGGGTTAACAGGACCTGGATTCTCCGGCTCTGGGGCTGGGTTAACAGGGCCTGGGTTCTCCGGCTCTGGAGTAGGGTTAACAGGGCCCGGTCCGCCTCCAGTGTTGATCGGCTTCATTGGCACGTCGTATCTTACAATGTCAAAATCGACAGAAATCGTATCACTCCTGTGCGTCTCGTATCCGTCCTTCGTTACGATCAGATAGTAATCCGCCTCAGGAAACACCATGTATGCATAGAAGCCATTGGCATCGCTATCCTGCTCCGGGCTCTTGTTGTCATGCGGCGCAAAATTCGGAACCGGAGGGAGCGTTACTTTCGTATCCGGAATGCGGCCGTTATCTCTATTCCGCTGCGTATCCGCATAATACAGCGTAACTTTGGCTCCAGCAATTTTCTTGCCAGTGGTGGCATTTCCTGTCGTTTCATCATAAACCGTACCGTAAGGGTCGACCAATGCCTCGGAAATATTCAGCTCTCCGTTAGCCTTCACGTCCAGCTGCGTCACTTTGAAGAGCAGTTCCTCGCCGTTTTCAGCTTGATAGCGAACTTCCATGGTGTATTGCTGCGCGCTCAGCTCTTCGTCTTCTATGGAGAAGGTGCCGTTCGAAGCCAGCGGGAACGCCTTAGGACGACCGTTCTCCTGAATATAATTGCCGTCCTTGTCCTTCAAATAGATACGCATCTGGCTGGTGAACGAATCGTTGAATAGCTCTGTTGTCCCATCCAACTGCTTGAACAGAACGATCCCTACCGCCGTTATGACCGCCGGAACGGTTTCGTCTTTCACGCTGCCGTCCACATTTGCTTTTTGCGTGAACTCGATAGGCACATCTTTTCCGTCTACCGTATACACCTTCGTATACGTGATCGTATAGTCGGTGTCCGCCTCGGCAGGGACGAAATATTCACCCTTCTCACTCGTCTGAATCGTCTGCTTCTCACCTGTCTTCAGATTGGTCACCGTGATGGATGCATTCGGAATGACTTCTCCCGTGTTGTTGTCACGCAGCACGCCTTCCAGATACGGGCGGGTATTGACAAAGTGAGCTTCGGCCACTTTTTTCTCCGGAATGGTGCCTGTGTGTTCGAGACTCTCAGGATCCGTCACATAGCCGTTCTTCGAATAATCATCCTGGGTCACCGTATACTTGAGATACGTCGGAAGACCTTCTATAACAAGCGTCTGGCCATCTGTAAGCTCAAAGGTGTCTCCGCTCGTGATTGTTCCCTTGCTGCCGTCCGACTTCTCATAGGTGTAGGATTTGTTATCTCCCTTGCCTGTGAAGGTGACCGTGTACTGGAACGGTTTCTTTTTATCGTCGTCTTTACCTTTAACCGTGTTGCTGATTAACAGGCCGCCCTTCAAGACTCGCACGTTCGTGAACGGGGCGTTTTCGTCTATGCCTTCCATGACTCCGGTATAATACCGTTCCTCAGGGTTGGTCACGTATTCATCGGCGGTGTAGTCCTTCTGGGTAACGGTGTATTTCAGATCCTTAGGCAGACCCACAATTTCCAGTGTCTCTCCATCCTTGAGTGTGAAGGATTCACCAGACTTGATCGTGCCCGGTGTACTCGTCGCGCCATCTGACTTCGTATACGCGTAGCTTCCATCCCTGCCTGCATCCTCAAAGATGACGGTGTACTCGAACGCCTTCGTCTTGTCACCGCCGTTGCCCATGACCGTATTGCTGACGGTCAGCTTGTTGACGGTCCGTTCATTGATGAAGTCCGCCTTATGGTCGCCTTTATTCTCGATTGTGCCGGACAGCTCTCTCGTCTCCGGCGTGGTGATATAACCGTCAACGGTCGTATAATCAGCCTCGGTTACGGTATAGACCAGATCCGCAGGCAATGTCGGGAGCGTCACAGTTTCCCCATGCTTGAGGGTAAACTTGCCTCCGCTCTTGATCGTGCCAAACGTATTATCCGACTTCCTATAGGTGTAGTCTCCGTCCTTGCCTTCGCCGGTGAAGGTCACGGTGTATTCAAAATCCTTGATAGAATCGCTGCCGTTGCCTACCACCTTATTGCTGATGGTCAGCTTACCTTGCGCCGGCGTAGGTACGACCAGCGGATTATCAGAGGTTACTTTTACGCCGTCTATCCAGATAGGCTTCCCGGGCGTATTCCCCACGTACACCTGATAAATTCTTGTAGTCGGCAACCATGTCGTTGTGTCAATATAAGTTTCCTTCAATTCATAATACCCTGGATCCGGGAACAGCAGATTCAGTTTCCCTCCGCTATCGGTTGTTCCTTTGGCGATTTGAGTTCCGTCGTCTTTCTTATAGAGCGTAAACTCTACGCCTTTTAGCGGATTGCCATCGGGATCTACCTTTTTCAGGGGCAGCAGGGCATTGGAGCTTGAACTGCCGGCTACGTCTGAATTGTCCAGCGTGCTTTCACTTTTGGCACTGACCGTTTTCAGCTTATCATCGCCCATCAGCTTTACCTCGTTGCCCATTTTGTCGCCAGCTTTTGCTTTGGTGTTATCCACCTCAGTCTGGTACACAAACTGGTAGAAGTGGTTCGGATCGTCCATCTTAAAGGTTAGGATCGTCTTGCCATCCGCACCCGGTTTGGCTTCCACCTGAACTTCAGCATTCGGATCGCTTAGGTCGAGTGCCGAGCCCTCTCTTTCCAGAGCACCGCTGGCAGACAGTTTAGCACGATACACTGCCATACTAGGCGCGGTCAGCACAAGCTCTCCGTTTACGTCATAACGAAGATTCATGTTGGCACCTATCGTATCCTGCAAAAACACGCCCTGTTCCATGTTGAATGGCGGGGTATAGTTCACCGTCCACTCCAGCACCCCTGGAACTGGCTTCGTTACCGACTTGCCCAGGGTCTGAATAGGTACAATAATCTTACGTTGTTCTGTGACGACCTTTTCCTCACTACCCCATGTCATGTGAAGATCGGCTTTGTTATAAAGCACCTGCTTGTCTGTGCCGTTGGTGGTGTATTCCTCTAAATATTCCTCTAATGCCGCATTGGAGGGCCTTGCCTTCACCAGAATGACATAAGGGCCTTCCAATTTAGAGAAGGTGAAAGTTCCCACATTTCCACTATGAGAAAAGCTTACCACATGAGCATTAGTGCCTGGTTCGATAAGTGTTCTGGCATCGTTTCTGACACCATACTCTGTACCTCCCCCATTGTCCGAAAAACCTTTCCAAAGCTCAAAATCTTTGCCTTCAGAAATCGGCACGAATTCCCAACCTTCAGGTAGTGTATCCACTAGCTTGATGTTGCTAATTACTCGGCTACCGCCGTCCTTAGCCATTTCTTCTGTGTTGTATCCTGGCATATTCACACTTAGACGGAATGTGACAGTCTTAGTTGTTCGGTCATAGGCAGAAATCGTCCATGCTTCATTGTTATCGTTTCTAATATAACTGCTAACGTTATTCGGGCTAACATTTTCAGGCGTACCATCTGCTTGCAATGGCTTTGACGCAAAGAGCATATCCTTGTTCAGCATACGCAGATGCAGGTTGGTGCTGTTTTGTGCTTGTTTTACGGTGTCGCCGTCAATGAGCAAAGCCCGATTCCAGCTTGTTTTCCCTGCGTTGATATCCTGCCTGAAGAGGATGTCTGGGTTGGTCTCAAGTGCACGGAAGCTGAAAGATGCAGCTTTATCGGTATATCCGGTCACCTTGATCAAATCCGCCACCACTTTACCGTTCACGGTTAAAGGAATAGCTTTCAAGGTTAAGCCGTTTGCGCTCTTGAGGGTACCTTCGTGATATTGCTTCCAAAGCTGAGCAGTATTAACATTTGCCTTGATTTTCGCAATCGTTTCCGCGCTCACCTCGCCGGTTCCATCCACAGCGTTATCCAAGGCGTTCAAATCCCCGCCATGCACCAACACATCGTATACGGCTGCATTTGGCAGGTCATACTGTGGCGTAAGATTAACGGTCCATGTGATACCGCCCAGGTTATAATCCTCCATCGAAATAGAGCCTGTTTTTGTAAACGAGTGCGCGCCGATGTTGACAATGGCCTCATCAGTCACTGCATTAGGTCTTGTACCGATCATGACATCGTTGTTCTGTATGCCATCTGGTGTATCCATATTCCAGTTGGCACGAGGATCAATTCTGAAGCTGGAACCGCTTGTTACCTTGCTCTTAATCACTAATTCTACTTTACCGTTAATATCCCCAAAGGAATAAACGCCGTTCGAATCTGGTGTAATTTGTGTTTCTCCAGATGCAGCTCCATCCTCCCATGTCTGCCATTCAGCTGATAAAAAGTCCAGCCCAGCAGGTAATACATTTGTGATTGTAAAGTCCTTTAACCCTTTTTTGTTATATTGGTTAACAGTGACCCTCCATGTAATGGTTTCATTCGGATGGTCATAAGAGCCCGATGCTTGAATCCAGTCGGGTGCAACCCACGTTTCCCGTGTTGCACTGGCTTTTACATCAGCACTCGTATCCCTCAGTTCAACTTTTGGGTCAAGACGCTGTCCGCCACTTCGACCGGGATCGATTGCTACGCCCCGATACTCTTTATAATACAGATCCTTATGAAACCATGCTTGATACTCAACCTTTGGATCCACCCCCGTTCCTGCCGGGAAGATGTAGCTCAGACTGCCATCTACATCCATGGTTGGGTCTACCTTAGTGCCGTTTACCTTGAAGGATCCCGGTACATAGACCATACGGTAATCGGAAGGCTTCGTATAGAACGTCATCCCATCTAGCGGTAGCTTGCTTGCTTCATCAAGCACATCAAAAGAGGATGGAGTAGACTGGATAGACAAATAACCATCTTGATAAGCTGGGACGGTCACATACCACCAAGTCCAGCTCCCATTCTTTGGCCAGTTGTTTCCTGTCAAGTTGATGCTGTACGCCGGCGTAACATCCGGGTTCTTTAGCTCATACGCTCCCCCGAAAATCGAGATAGGCTTTGTATCGCCGTAATTCATGCCCGTTACATCCGCATTGGCAGTGGTTTCAAAGCCGAAGGTAACCGCTCGTCCAATACCATTGAAAAACCCATCGTCGCCATTAAATACAATCTTGATGCTTTCCGGAGTGAAATAGGCGATGCCAAGCTGCTTCTGACCCGTTTCAGTTGTTGCCATCAAGGTTTTGGTAGCTGTTGGCAATACCACTTCCTCGAAGTAGTCATCCCTTTTTAGTTCGATCCAGTCACCCTTCTGAATGTATAGGTCTGGATCTGCATTAGTCGGATCAGCGTCATCACCATTCACCGGCACCTTGAGGCCCTCAGATTTAAGGGTGAATGCCTGTCGGCCCTGGATCGTACCGCCTGGAGCAATGTCCGTTCCCTGCGTCACCTTTAGCGGAAAGGTTGAATTTGCATCCATGAACACCAACGTTTTGTCCGTCGGTGCAGCCATCATCACTATAGAATCGTTCGGTACATCGTATACCGCCTTAGTTACTGACGGCGGTTCGTCCGCGCTCGGCAAATCGGCTTCGCTAACAGCCGCTGCCCCGGAATCGCTTGGCGCGCTATCCGCATACCCAGTGACAGAGAACGCCACCGTCTGCAAGACAAGCGTAATTGCCAGGCAGAAAGAGAGTATTGCTTTACCTATGCTGCGTTTTCGTTTCAAGACACATTTCTCCTCCATTCCCGAACCACTGAAAATTTTTAGCGACAGTAAGATTATCGACCCGATAACACTCAACCGGCCGAATACATCTTCTATTTGCTTGATCCCAGTAGCCCTTTGCATCAACGAAATCTTGCGGAGTTCCCTCCTTTTCACCTCCTACCTTAGTCCTAATCTCCACACTATCTTTTTCATAGTTTAAAAACCTAAGCTCTACAAAATCTCTACAATGCGAAGAATTGCCTTCTCCTGGCACAATAATAGATTGGGAGGGAGCATGAGAAAGGATATTCCTGAAGCGATCTCAGTTACCGGAAAGGGGGCTTGTTCAAAAAGTAACACGTTCAGTAATAAGTTCACTTGCGGACATAAATGAAAATGAGCCCGGCATCATGACCGGACTCATTTTCATTAAACTGCCTAATACATATGGTGCCGTTCAAACGATCTCATGGCTTGCTCCGCCATGAAGGCAGGAGGGTGCGGCTGGTTCGCGCTCCACCACTCCCCCGTTCCGACAAAAACCGAAGAAGTGAACGGAAGCGTGACTTCCGAATCCATGTCTTGGTTGACCCCCTCCATATCGATTTGCTTCTGAGTCAAGGTTAGCTCATAGGATGAAGTCAAGCCATCATACTCTGCCGTGATGAGTACGGTTCCTTCCGAAATCGCGGTTACTACACCGCTAGAACTGATCTCCGCTATACTTGGATCACTGCTTGTATAGATGACGTTTATCTCTACCTTCTCGCGGCTTCCGTCACTGTATACTGCAGTAGTCACCGTTTGATAACTCTCTCCAACGACCAGTGTAGACATTCCTTCGAGCTCAAGCTCAATCAGGCTAACCGGCTCGCCTTCGTTGCCTTCTATTACCGATTGTAAAACTGGCCGTTTAGCAATATCGTCCCATCTCCAGACAGCGTTAAAGTCCCAACCTAATCTGTCAGTATAGGTAGATGGAGTCTCTATTTCAGTTTGGGATATACCTAATCCTTTCAGGGTTGTTAAGGACCCTTCAGCAACACCTTCCCGATCCACCATCATGCCGTCAAATGCATAATTATTTTCGAGCGTGGCGGTGTGCCCCGCAAGAACTCGTCCCATCACCCGGTTTGCCATCGTTGGCGCCGTAACCGAAGGGCCAAGGGCAATGACATTTCTGACGACCGTATCATTGTATCCGTATCCAGTCACTCCGCCCGCATTGCTCGTCATCGCTCGAACGGTTCCAGACGCATACACGTTTTCTGTTAAGCTGCCCGAGTTCGTAATTCCGATTAGGCCACCGGCCTGACTTACCTGAGCGGTTACATCCGCGGTAGAATAACTGTTTCTTACGATACCATTGGAATAGCCTACTAGACCGCCGACTGTGCTGGAGCCTGTAATGGAGCCTGTTGAAAGACTATTCTCTAACTCGCCATTGTTCGTGTTGACGAGTATGCCTATTCTACTCCCGCCAGTGACGCTGGCATCTTTCATGGCTATATTTCTAATCACTCCGCCATTGAGATGGAATAAGCCGCCACTCGAAGAGTTAAAGTTAATTATTTTCTTCCCGTTGCCATCCAAAACACCGGTGAACGAAACCACTTTAAAAAGTGACTCAGCCGGTTGTCCGGCGTAATCCAAATCATGGTCCAAAATATACTTTTCTGCCGGGAAGTTTTCCATAACGTTCAAATCAGCAATGGACTTGATTCGGTAATAACCGGCTTCATTTCTTTCCAAAGGCACGACAGGCTCGCTTGCCTCTTCAGGATTACTGTTCAATACCGGACGCTTTAAAGCATCATTCCACATCCAAACCGACTCAAAATCCCATTTCAATATATTGATATACGTATTGGAATCTTCAACCTGTTGCTGGGATAGCCCTAAGCCTTTTCTGTTGTCAGCAGCGGCAATACTTTCACCTTCTACATCCACAATCATGCCATCAAACGCATAATTATTCTCAAGCGTTGCGGTATGCCCGGCAAGAACTCGTCCCACCACACGGTTTGCCATCGTCGGCGTTACGACTGAAGGATTGAGAGCAATAACATTTTTAACAACCGTCTCATTATAGCCGTAGCCAGTTACTCCGCCTGCATTACTTCTAAGCGCCTGAACGGCTCCAGATGCATACACGTTTTCCGTTAAACTGCCTGAGTTTGTAATTCCGATCAAGCCGCCAGCCTGGTTCAGCTGGGCCGTTACATCTGCAGTAGAATAGCTGTTTCTCACGATGCCATTGGAATAACCCGCTAAACCGCCCACCGTGCTGGAGCCTTCGATTGTGCCCGTTACATAACTATTCTCTACCGTTCCGTTGTTCGTGTTAACGAGTATGCCTATATTACTCCCGCCAGTGACGCTTGCATCTACCATAGCTATGTTTTTAATCGTTCCGCCATTAAGATGGAATAAGCCGCCGTTTTCTGATTTGACATTGGTTAACGATTTATTATTTCCATCAAATGTGCCGAGGAACGGCGTCCCCTTAAATAGGGGTTCAAATCGCTGCCCTTCAAAATCAAGATCGTTTTCCAATATATAATTTTCATTTGGAAATTCTGAAATGGTCTTTAATTCGCTAATCGAACGAATGATGTAGTACCCATTTTCGTTCTGATCAAGCTTCGGCTTCGGAATATGATCTTCGTTAATTTGCTCCAAATTACTTTGCAGTAATGGACGTTTGGCATCTTCATTCCAGATCCAGATCGAATCAAAATCCCAACCGAGGGTCTCCATGAAAAAAGATGGCTTCGTGAATGTGTCTGCACCCACCCCCTGTCCTTTTTCATTGTTTGGATCAGCAACCGTCACGTTCTCACTGCTAACAAACATATTTTCATCGGCGTAATTATTGACTAAAGTTGCCGTCTCCCCAGCTAAAACTCTGCCGACAATTCGATTCGATGCCGTACCCGTAACAATAGATGGATTTAATGCCATACTATTTTGAATGACCGTATGGTTATATCCGTATCCGCTGATGCCGCCAGCATTGGATTCTTCTGCAATTACGGCTCCCATGGCATAGACCTGTTCGGTTATACTCCCCCGATTCGTAATTCCGATCATGCCGCCGGCTTGCTTGCCCCGTGCATGAACTCGAGCTGTTGAATAACTGTTTCTAACGATACCGTTCGAGTAGCCCACAAGACCGCCAACGGTAGAATTGCCTCTAATAGATCCGGTGCTGTAGGCATATTCCACGATCCCATCATTCTGATCAACCAGGATTCCAACATTGCTCCGGCGAACATCAATGTCAGCATGGATGATTCCTAGATTACGAATCGTCCCTTCATTAATGGCAAAGAGGCCTGCGCCGCCTGAAGAGATAATAACGCCCGTAATCGTATGCCCTTGCCCATCAAACGTACCCGTAAATGGAGTGCCATTCGCGCCAATGGCCTCGAAAAACACGCCATTCCCATCAATGTCCCGATCTAAAACAAAATGTTTGTCCGGGAATTCATGCATTTTATAAAGTCCACTGGCACTTTTGATTTGATAGGGGTTGCCTTCCGAACCAACGCCCAGCATTCCTTCTTTAGCTATGAACGGGTCCGTTAACGGCTCTTGATCGATTGGATTATTAACCAATCTTACGACGATCGTATGTTCATCGCCAAATGCAAGAGGGTTATCAAATAAGATGATTTGTTCACGTCCGAGATGTTCCAGCGTTGCTTCTTGAATAACCGTTTCCAACAGCTGTTCACCTGTATGATCCCGCTTTTCCCCGATAACGGTGACACGTTCAAGCGAGCTCGGGTAATTCAAGACCCCAACGCCCTTCAAGACGTTATTTTCTACAATTGCGCTCGTTAATTTCATATAATTGGCGGGTTGGTTCATCGTAAATGAATCAATCTCAACACCGTCGCTGTTGTAAGCTTTCAAGGAGAGAGATTGATCGTTTGATTCTAAAATAACACCCGTCTGCTTATTTTCATCATACACGATATGATCCCAGTCAAATGATTTGTTATCAAAGAACGTTGGACCTGATGAACCAACGGTAACAAAAGTTGTTCCTAAATTCATCGCTTCTTCCGATATATCTTTTACACCGTTTCGTATGGTTGTCCGTTTATACACATGATCATGACCGCCAATATACAAGCTAACACCAAGCCGTTCAAATGCTTGAGACAATTTCACTCTCATCATGTCCATACCGGTCTCATCGCCGGATTGACCGCCATAATAAGGATAATGCCCCATCACGATTTTCCACTTCTTGTCGGTTGCCCGCAAATCTTTTTCCAGCCATGACAGCTGCTTGTCGAAATCCAGCACAGAATTCAGAACAGCAATGTGCATATCGCCATAATCAAACGAATAATTCGTTTCCCGGTAACTGCCTTCACCGTTCTTCGGCAGGTTGAAAAACCCGGAGAACGGCCCGATTTTCCGCTCCGTCGCACGTTCACGATCCCCGACAATGTGAGCAGAAACGAGACCCATATCATTGTTGTAAATGTTGCTAAACACATCATCCCATGCATACATATTGCCGCCGTTCTCGACCAAGTCTCCGACTTGAATCACAGTCTGTCCGTTTGAATTTTTCTCCTGCAGAACATCCAGCATATTTTTAAACAGTGGGAAACTTTCCGGATTTCGATCTGGAACTTCAAGATCTCCCATCACATACAATACGTCTTCCTCTGAAGCCGGCGCGGTCCTAAAGCTATAACTGCCGCTCCAAGGTCCAGTCGGTGACATTCCATACCGATAGTCATACGTAGTCCCTAAGTCGAGACCTGTTATATTCGCTTCATGAGCTGCAAGCACGCGATAGTTACTTTTGCCAAATGTATCACCATACGCGACTTGAAAATAAGAGACTCCCGCTTGTACCACTTCCGCATGGTCCCACGTCGCCTCTGACCCCGGTTTATACTGAACATATGACGTCTCTAAAGCCTTATCCGTCACCAAATTTATTCCTACTTCACGTTCATTTCCACCTACATTAACAATGGGTTGAAATTCATTTAAAATTTGTTCGGCATCCAGATTTTGTTGATCAACAAGGATTCGAATAAGTTCAACACGCGTATTTCCTTGAGCGTCGGTTGCTACATACTTAATGAAATATTCTCCATACATGTCGACCTTAAAATGCTGATTTGCTACGGCTACTTCTCCTTTATCATTTAAAACGATGGCTTCCACCGATAAAGATTGACCGCGGTTATCTGTCGCTGAAGCGCCCAGCACCTCCACTTGATCCCCAAGCTTAATCGTGTCGGGATATTGTCCATGAACCGTGATTTCAGGCGCGTGCACCGTGCCCCTCGTTTCATCACCAATCCAAATTGGAGCACTTATAGCTTCTTCACCGTCTGCTTGAAAAGCTCTAACGAGGAAATAATCCCCATCTTCACTTGCTAAGGTTACTTCCTGTTTAAATTGATTGCTGGCAATATTGCCGTACTCTTTGAGAATTTCACCACTGTTTTTGTAAATAATAACTTTATCCAAAATATCGCTAACATCAGGGTCATTTATCCGTATTTTAAGTTCTATTTCTTTTGTTTTGGCTGGAAGGATCGCCCCCATCATCTGACCTTTTGCTGAAACCGCCATTTCTAGGTTTCGATCAAATGATACATAGGTGCGGTGGTTTCGCATCGCCTCGTAAAGACCTTCTCTAGTAAGATTATCTCCCCACATACCGGTCACATGGGGCTGGACCATTCCCCAGTTTCCTTTGTGCTCGTCTCCGCCAAACACAGGTGAAACATGCCAGCCTTGATCTAACGCCTTGGTATAGACTGCAAAATCATTGGAGGATTTGTATTCCATCAGATTAAGGTTTTTGTCAACATCCCGGTTATAATGTTTAAATTCATTGAAACTCCAATTTCCTGACGCGCGTGGGTGATTAAATTGCGCAATCGCATTGGGATCTTGGGCAAGTCTTGCGTAGAAGGTTGGCAAATCATATTTGATGTCGCTCCAGCCCCAAGTGCCATCCGCACCTACTCCATGTGTTCTTGCAAACCATGGGGCATTAAATAAGTTGATATGGCCCGCTTCATCATACCAAGTCACTTCCGTACCCGGCAGCGTAATAAATTCGTGATCACGATTGTGAGCATCGGATTGCTCATGCAACATCTTGTATTCTTCTGAATAAGAGTCTTGAACATCCGTAATAAAATCACTGCCCGTACTGATGTCATAAGTCACGTCGTGTTCCGTCACTGCAAAAAAATCAAAATCTGTATTACTTTTCACAAAATGATAAGCATCATTAGGCAGCAATATCCCATCACTGAGAGAAGTATGGGAATGCATGTGACCTTTGAACAGTGAAGCTCCTAAATACTTAGCTCTATCTTTTTTAGAAACACCCTCTTCTTTATCTGAGGACGCGAATACATTGATGCCGTAACACAGACTAACAACCCCCGCAATAAAACAAGCCATCACAATAAAAGGCAGACTTCTTCTTTGGGACTTCAATTAAAATCCTCTCCTTTTTCGGCTTAATTGGTAAGACAGTAAGACAGGTGTCTGACTGATAAACAAACAGCCCCTAAACCAAAAAATGCAGTCTGAAGGCTGTTCATATCATCTGTCTTGTTCATCACAGTCGCAACAATCGCTTAATGATAGGCGCAAGCGACTGTGCCATGCGCAAAAATCCAAGGTCCGTTGGATGTGTTCCGTCAACCGTACAATCATTGACGAAATCATCGCCTAGCAGCTTAAAACCGTCAATGAAATGAATATTACGGTCTCCTTCTGTCCGCCTCTGTTCAACATTCTCGATCTGAATCAGCCTGCGGCGATCATGAAGCTCCCTCCTCTCCGTATAGAACTGGTCTTCGGCAGTGCAAATCCTAGAGACTACTAATATAGGAACTTCGGGATGCCGTTCTCTCAAAATTCGGATGAATACAGGCAGCGTTCGTGCGATGTTTCCGGACTCGCCCGTATTCCCTTCATAATCAAGAATGAATAGAGCCGGATCATCGATTTCCGACATGATATGAGCGAGCTCCGGCTCGCCCTTTCCATTCCCCGAGAAGCCAAGATTGACGAACTCCACCGGAATCATACGGCTGAGAATATTGGAATAAGCCATACCCGGCCGGGTGGCACATCCCCCTTGCGTAATCGAAGTTCCATATATAATGACGGGTTTACTGCTTGCATAGGCAGGTGCACCGCTTATGACAGCATCCTTATCTACACCGATCCATACCTCTTCTACCCCTTGGTAGAGCGGCAAGTTTAAGGTGACGGCCACATCTTTTTTTGTCTCCCACTGATAAAGCTGGGATTCATATTCACTTTCCGTTGGTTTGAATCTAGCCGTGGTGATAAAGCTCTGCTCTCCCGGCTCTCCAAGATAGCAGTCAACCCCGCACTGCCCTGTAGGCGGCATATGATACATATTCGCCGGTCCGGCAAGACGTACCCTTATGACCAGCCTTGAAGAATTGGTGCGAAAGCGAATTTGCCCGCCTGCCGTACAATAAGCAAGCGTATCAACCGCAGGCGGCAAGACAGCCCCGGAAGCCAAGGGCAGGCGTCTGTATACCCCATCCTGCGTGAGCCATGGGAAGCCTGCGATGTGAAAGGGCGCCTTAAGCGGAGAATGCCATTTCAGCTGTTCACCATTTTTTATCTCCGGGTATATGGTCCCGCCCAGTTGATCTAAGTTTATCTCTTTCGATTGAACGGCCATCTATTTCTACTCCCTCACTATATTGACTTAAAGTGCGTGTTCAAAAAGTCGGATTTTCAGCACCGAAGCTTATGCTTCCGAAGTGCGTTTTTTCAAAACGCTTTAGGTTGGATGAAGCTAGGGACTGAGGAGCGGAGCTCCACGTTTTCGCAGAAAACGTCTTCCAAAGCATCTGCTGTTTTGGGTACGTGAGCACCTGAAATGTTTCCGCAGGAAACATGCTTCGGAAGCTTCTACTTAGGCCCGGCTGAATTCAAGATTCGATGCCGAATTACTTCTTGACTCCCTTCGTGTTAGATATAGAATTTATTCGTTATCAGCAGAGCTGATGAAATTCTATATCGCAAGAAAACCTACCTTTGAATCGCGGTCGCTCATCCTTGATTGGCCTCGATTGGTTTTCTTATCAAAAGACGACTTTTTGAACAACCTCTAAAATACGTTTGCTGCGTTTACTCCATCTGGAATACATATTTCCGAATCGCCTGAGCAACGCCGTCCTCGTTGTTGGTAGCCGTTATGACGTCCGCTATGGATTTGATATGCTCTTCACCGTTGGCCATCGCCACACCGAGACCTGCCGCCTTTAGCAGCTTCGCGTCATTATCACTGTCTCCCATAGCAATTACATCGGACATCGAGAAGCCCAGCGTCTGACAAACCTCGCGCACTCCGCTTTCCTTTGTAATGCCTTTAACTGAGATCTCCATATTAGTAGGAGCCGAATGGGTAACCTCGAGCGTGCCCCAACTGAGCAGCTCTTCCTTAATTTCCGCGAGCCTCTGTTGATCATTGCTGCCGATGCCGAATTTCATCCAATCCCGTTTGAGCATCTCAGGCGTCCAATCCTTGTCGCCCGTCAGGCTTTCCACGCTGTAGCCCCAATACCACTCGCCCTGTTCAGAAGCAATGGCATGTATGCGGCTGATCGTGTCCCGAGGAATAAAGACGCGTTTATTAAGCCTGCCCGGTCCCTCCCAAACTTCTGCGCCATTGAGCAGCACCATGGGGGAATCGAGCCCAAGCTCATCCCAGAAGCCCTTGGCAGTTTGCAAGCCTCTCCCGGTGGAAAACATTACTTTAACACCGTGATCTACTGCATATTGAAGCCACTTTTTGGTCTCTTCCGTAATGTGCTTTTCATCCGTCAGAAGCGTCCCGTCCAGATCCAATGCAATCAGCTTATATTTCGCCTTCACTTGCTCTGCAGTATTCATCCCTTCACCGCCCCCATGGTCGCGCCTTCCATAAGAAGTTTTTGGAATAGGATATAAATAATAATGGACGGTACCATCGCAATGGTTACACCGGCAAACAAAGTCACCCAATCCGCAGTAAACTCCATTTGCTTATTTGCAGAATACATTTGCACCGCAATAGGATATTTTTTGGGATCGCTCAAATAGATGAACGGCGCTAAGAAATTGTTATAGTACCCTAGGAACTTGAATACGCCAACGGTTACAATTCCCGGTGTAGACAACGGAACGATAACACGCCAAAACTTTTGGAATAATGTAGCGCCATCCATCGTTGCGCTCTCCTCAAGCTCCATCGGCAAAGAGCTCATAAACCCTCCGAGCAGCATAAGATAGAACACGCTTTCACCCAGACTGGACAGAAGAATTAATCCGGTCAAGCTATTGGTCAAACTCAGTTCCCGCATAATGACATACTGGGGTACAAGCGCATTGATGCCCGGCAGGAACAGGGACAACATAATCAAGCCCCAAATCAATTTTCTTCCTTTGAACTGCATTCGAGTAAGCGCATAGGCGTTAATTGTCGTGAAGAACAGTCCAAGCACCAGACTTCCGCCAACATAATAAAGGGTATTTAAGAGTGATTGCCCAAAACCGTATTGATTCCAAGCCTTCGAATAATTCTGCCATCTTAGTTCCGCAGGCAGCGCCCATATATCTTTAAAAAACTCAGGATTGCTTTTTAACGATTCATAAATAACCCAGATTAAAGGAAATAATATAGTCAGCGACCAGGCATACAGCACCACACGCCACACAATGTCCATTAACGTTCGTTTTTCCTTCAACTATATCCCTCCGAACCTTCCTATGGAAACTAATACTCGTAGCCTTTGTTCGGCACGAATTTATCGATTAACAGCTTGGCTGTTACTAGAATGACGAACAGAATCATACCGACTGCGGAAGCGTAGCCGTAATTCCGATACTCTACGCCAAAAGCTAAGTTAAACATGTAGAGGCCGATAACATCCGTCGACCCGAATGGCCCCCCATTCGTCATAATGAGGATGATTTCGAAGCCCTTCATCGTGCCGACGACGAGGAACAAAGCGCTGACGCGGATAATGGGCGTAACGAGCGGCATTGTAATTTTAAACAAGCGTGTCATATGTCCGGCCCCTTCAAGAATCGCCGCCTCGTACAATGACTTCGGAATTCCCAGCATCGCATTGGCAAAGATAATGGCGTACAAGCCGACACCGCCCCAAACCCATGCCGGGATAATGGAGGCAAGCGCCGTGCTTTCATTGCCCAGCCAATAGAAATTCCCCATATCAATTCCGACGAACTTTAGAATCCCATTCAGCAAACCGTACGATCCGTCATAAATGAAGGCCCAGAGGAGAGCGACTACGACCGTAGATAACACGTTCGGAAAGAAAAACAATACCTTCAAAAATTTATTTTCTTTATACGTTTTATTGGTAATTAAATAGGCAAGGAGCAGGGAGATGACAATAACAAAGAAAGGCACGGTTATCATAAAAATCAAGTTGTGGGTAAGCGCACGCCACACATATTTATCTTGGAATGCGGTGACGAAATTGGACAGCCCGACAAACGTTGCATCCGTAAACCCATCCCAATTGAGCATCGCATAATAAACGGATAAAATGTTCGGAAACAACGTAAAGAGCAAATAGCCGCCAAAGGGAGGCACGATGGCTATGAACAGAAATATCCACTTCTGCGTATTCGCTTTGTCTAGACCCAAGCGCTTGCGCATAGGGGTCTTTAGTGTCGTCACAACGGTTGAATCAGACACAAGAGGTCAACTCCTATCTTACTGGACGTTTATAAGTCGCTTTCAGTGTGAAGCCTATAGGATCTCAGAAGTTAAAACGGAAGAGCGGAGATGAGTCCTCCCCGCTCCAACACGTCTTATTATTTCTTCTCAGCCTCTAGAGCTTTCTTCAGCAGCTCTTCGGCTTGCTCCAGAATCGGTTTCGGATCCTGCATACCCATAGCAAATTTCACAATATTCTCATTCATTAATTTTTCGGCTTGAGCAAGATTCGGATCGGAAATGTTGATAGACCGGCTTGCTTTAAAAGTCTGAGCATTATTGTCTGCAATGTACTTCAGAACAGATTGAGCAGAGCTGGAAAGGTTAGCCGCCCTGGAGGGATCCTCCATCAAATCCTTGCGCATTGGCAAAGCACCTGCTTTTTCGGCTGCAAATTGTTGATTTTCCAGCGTAACCAGCCATGCGATCAATTCTTTGGCCCACTTTTTGTTCAGTTCCGGCTTAGCTGCCCAGATATAATTGAAGTTTGAAGTTCCGCTTCGAATCCAAAGCGTTTGATCCGTGTTATCTCTGAAAGGAACAGCCATGAAGCCCCAGTCGAAGTCCTCAGGCGTTGCTTCCTTCATCTCATTCTCGACATGCGTCCCTGTCGATACCATCGCAGCTTGCCCCTGAATAACCTGCATTTGCGATTGCGTATGGTTCAGTGCCGGGAGTCCTTCTGCAAAATATCCTAGCTTGCCAAGCTCATAGAAGCGCGTCCAGGTTTCAACCGTCTCTGGATTTGTGTATTGCGGCAGACCATAAGTTCTATAATCCTCGATAAATTCATCGACATGGCCATTGATATCAGCCAGCTCAAAATTTTTGGCCGTTCCGAAAGCCCAGTTATGGTAGCTTGGATGAATGCCCGGAAACGTAATGGGAGCAATGCCGTCCGCTTTAATGTCCGCTAGAAGTGCTGTAAATTCGTCCCATGTGTTCGGGTTTTGGTTCCAGCCATGCTCTTCGAATAGCTTTTTGTTAAAAAACAACCCGCCAAAGCTGCTCGCCGTAGTAAATTCATATCTTTTCCCATTGATCAGCGGTGTTGACTCGTACATGCCTGGCATCATAAGATCCTTGACCTTTTTGTCCGGTACGTCTGGAAGAGGGAATTCCCAAATGTCATCCATGGGTTCAAGCTTTCCGGCTTCAGCGAGCCCTATGATACCTCCAGACGGGTCTGTATTGAATAGATCAAACATGTCATTATCATTGCCTGCAGAGATTTTTGTAGAAAGAATCGTCTTCATATCAGCTGAAGCGGTGATGTCTACTTTGACATTGGGATACTTGGCTGTGAACGATTCAACTGCATAATCGAACCACTCCCGGCCATATCCTCCTACAAAGAAGCCTACCTTTAGCGTTACTTCCTCATTCTTCGGCAATCCATTCTCATAAACTTCTACTTCTGCAGATACACCCGGCTTATCCGAACCAGCAGGAGTAGTACTTGGACTAGCCCCGTTCTTTCCGCTGTTTCCACCGCAACCAGCCAGCATGGCTAAAGATAATGCCGCTGCAACACCCGTGCTCATGAATCGTTTCATTTTCCCATTAAACATTATTCCGCCCCCGTTAATTAATAAATAAATTGGATTAACTATTTAAGCATAATTGTGATTTGTTAATCAGCAATCAAATCCGGGTAAATAATTTGTAAACAACTTTTGGCTTATAGCCACTTAAGCTTCACCTCCCATATATTCTGTAAACGCTTACATTCTAATCACTTATCGGCCAATTGTCAACCTTTTTGTCAATCGATTTGATCATTGATGACCCTCTTAATAATGGGGAGAGTTAATCGAAATGCCCGAATCTCCAGAAATGTTAATTTAAGCTGGAATCCCACAATGCTTCTAAGACTTCGATTAGCGCAGAATCCGCCCTTTATGCCAAGACGATGCATAATATACTTCGTTCGGCGGACATGAAATAAATTGGTTATGATAACAAAAGATTTTAGGTGGTACTGCTCCATCAATTGCTTGCTAAAGATTAAATTTTGAACGGTGTTGTTTGACTTGTCTTCTTTTAATACTCTTTTTGCTGGGACGCCCTTCTCAACCAGGTACTTCTCCATCAGCTCCGCTTCCGAACGACGTGAACCAACCGCTCCCCCCGATACAATGATATATTCGTGCCCATACTGCCGAAATTGTTTGTAAGCCTCATCCAGTCTTTCTTTAAGCAAAGGGTGTATTCGGCCGTCTTTAGATACATAGCCAAGTACAATAAGTGCATCTGCTTTACCAGGTTGTAACATAACTGCATGCAGCCAGCATATGTAAGTCAGCACCGTCATCGCTGCTATTGCAATTATCCATCCAATCCATACCATTACTTACTCCTCTAGGCGTCAATTTGTTGTATTTAATCAAATCAGTTTACAAATATAATATCTTTTTTTATCACAATGTCAATACAATCCGTTGCGTTTTTTTAGTGTTTTTGAATTAAGAGTTTTCGTATAGACTGCATCATGCTGCATAAACCGCCATCTCTCGTCGTTTTTTAGAAATTTATAATAAATGTTAGTTGAATTAAACGAACTTGCAACTTTTATTCGCCTCGTATTAATGCTACACTTGAAGCAAAGTATGTTCCTAATTTGTCAAATGTTTTGAATCTATATTATATAAAACGTTGTTGGAAAGAGGATGCATATTGTGAGTGATTCGGTTAAACAAACCAGCCATATGTTATTAAAATCAATAAATCAGCAGAAGGTTCTTTTTCTCATTTATTCAGAGGGGCCGATCTCTCGCGTAGAGCTTGCGGAAAAGACTGGACTAAGCAGACAAACGGTAACCAATATCGTGAATCGCCTGTTGAAGGAAAAAATAATCGTGACAGGGGAGCTTATCGACTTGGAGGCAGGCAGCGGAAGGAAAAGAGTCGGCCTTCATATCAACAGCGGCCATTTTTATGCTATCGGGCTTGAGCTCGCCGGCAAATACATTCGCGGAAAAGTGTTCAACCTGCGTCAAGAAGCTGTCGCATCCGCAGAACGCACGAGTAACAAATATGGTTCTATAGATGTGCTGATGCAGCTGTTGCATGAAGTTATCGATGAGCTGCTCACCCAGGTGCCCAACACCTCCAAAGTAAAAGGGATCGGAATCAGTATGCAGGGCCTGGTCGATTCTCAGCATGGCATCGTTCTGCGGACACCCGGCATAGGCGTTCATCGCCTGCCGCTCAAGCAGCTGCTTGAAGACAAATATGACATACCCGTGTATATCGAGAACGATGTCAATCTTCTCTCTGTCAACGAGAATATGAACGGCTGCTTGAAGGATTCCAATAACAATATCACCATCAAGTTTGATTATGGTACAGGCGGCGCGATCGTCCATGATAAACAAATTATTGCAGGATCAAGCTTTGTTGCAGGTGAATTCGGGCATTATAAAGGCTTCTATGGAGAAGATGCCTATCCATGCCATTGCGGCAGATCCGGATGCTTAACGACGCTTGCTTCCAGCAGCGGACTGAGTGTCTCCATCAAATGCACACTAGAGGAGTTCGCAGAAGGCATAAGAACTGGAGATCCTAAGTTCCTCAGTTTATACGAAAAGATTGTCGATGGCATCGCGATCGCCGTTACCAATATCATTACATTTATAAATCCAGACAGTCTGCTTATAACGGGCCGAGTCATTCATACCATCAGTCCCGAAATGTTCAATGAGATTAGAGCCAGGGTGATGCACCAGTTGCCTGTAACAGTTAATAACGTACAATTGATCTATCTTCATAACAAACCGGATGAAACCAAGCTTGCTGCCGGGTTAGTTATTAAACGCGCCTTTGAAATACCGCTGGATACTTTATCTCTTTAAGTGCCCCCGTTTTTGATGTCATGCCTAAAATGGTTAAGTCGATCGTACTCAATAAACAGAACTCTCCAGACTCGGAGAGTTCTTTCTATGTTATCCATATACTTCGCCCATATCGACAGTACGCTGGTATTACCCCTAGTAGACGCTATTGTGCGCTAGTGCGTCGATTCCGTTTGCGTATCAACTCGGCAAGTTAGATTAGCCAATCGCCGTATCTCATCGCTTAACCTTCGATTGACGGGATACACTTCTTCTATGAAATTTAAAATGCGAAGTGCCGATTCGGGAACATGGTCGTATCCCTGTATCATGTCTCCTATGATTTCCGCAAAACGGGGGTATCTCCTCTCTAACCGCCTCTCGTTGCCGAATGGGTCGGGAAAGTAGTCCACCTCTTGCTCCAGCAGATGGAGCACGGATAGAATCCTGTCCACTGCGTATCCTTGAACAAACCTCGTCGCGGATAGACGCTCTCCCCTAGCATAGCGACCGAGCCCCACGTATAGATTGGTTAAGGCCTCATTCAAAGGAAAGTCCAAGGAATCCACTTTTAGGCTGGGGACCGGGTTGGAAGGTTTGGCGATTGCAATATTGGCATACATGGGGTCTTTCCAAATGACCCGGCCTTCCGTGTAGGTGGCGTTCGCCAGCTCCCATTCCTCGAATACAGCATATTCCCCGAAAATACCGTCCTCGAACAGTACTTTGCAGCCAACATCCGAATTCTTAAATGAATAGGCAAGAGGGTGTACGTCCTCGAGCCAATCCAACCGGTCTATATATCTGTTTTTCTCTCCGGGCTTTACAATGACAAAGAAATCTAAATCCGAATATTCATCCAGCCGTTCTGTCTCGACCCCAACGGAACCAACTCCTAATAATAAAAGAGCTCCCCCCTTGCGTTCGAGCGACTTACCGATCTCGCCCAGCCGCTGTAACAGTGATTCTGTTCTCAACATTACAAAACCTCCCCTAGTTTGGGAATGCAAAAAGGGTCCAACCCACTTCTCAGCGAGGTTGAACCCGAAGGTTGCATTGCCTTTATTATCCTACCGTGAAATTATCACGTATACTTGTTGCTGTCAATCGAAAAACTTGCCGTTACTTATGATAAGGTTCAGCTTAACGGGTCTATCGGCGAAAAATAAGAAGAGGAGCTGTCACGCCACGAAAAAAAACTATCTCTGCAGCAACTCGTCCCGCGCTTCGGTCAGCGCGAACCCCAGCAGGTTTTGACCCCGCCATTTCACGGGATTCTCCGCATCTGGATTGGACTGGCCCATGCCGATCCCCCAAATGCGGTCCTGCGGGCTGGCTTCGACGAGGATGCGGTTCTTCGTCGACTTGAGATAATCGCCAAGCTCCCGATTCTGCGAAAACTTAGCCAAGCTGGCTTTTTTGACGATGCCGTAGCATTCCCTGTCCCAAGTATCCTTGTCAAAGTTTCGGACCGCACGCCCATAAGCCTTCATCTCCTTGGGATGCTTAGCCGTAAGGATCGACTCCAGCATTTCGTTGTCGCCGAACAGCCTTGCCTTCTCGGCCATCATAAACTGCTCGGCACAGGAATACTCCGTCCCCTCTATCGTGAACGGGCACATCCACCACTGGCTGAAGCAGCTTTTGTCGACGCTCCCGTCCTTAGGGGGCGTATGGCCCCAAAAGAATACAAACTTGAACGTTTCCCCTTTGTTATAAGCTTTTCTTAGCTCATCAAGATTGTAAATCATCGTTATTCCTCCAGTTTTCTCCGATACAACCGGGATGGCCGATGCCCCGCATTTTCGGTGTAATGATCGGTCTCCGCCACGAGATCGGCCACCTTGCGCCGGAAGGCCGCCTTCAATAGCTCTTTATCCAGAATGACCTCATAAACCTGCTGCAGCTCCGTCAAGGTAAAAAGCTTTGGCATTAAGTGCAGCGCAATATCGGTATAATTCACTTTTCCCCGCAGCCGCTCGATAGCGCATGCTATAATCTTCGCATGGTCGAAGGCCAACCCGTTATTTGATACGATCTTATAATCCGTGCTAGTCGATGTCGTCTTCACGGTCAACGTCCTCGCCACGACCGCCGAAAGCTCCTCTTCACCGCTTAGCTTGAGTTCATACTCCAGCGTCTTGACGTACCCGTCCTCCATCAGCTCTTTCTGCTCCCGCAGCAGCCGGTAGGAGACCTGGAACCAGGCGGCGTTGGCCGCATCGTCTCCCGCCTTAAGCTCCAACTTGTCGCTATTGATCAGAGCCATGTAGCTGCAGCTCATCACCCAGGTTCGGGGATCTCGGCCGATATCGCTGAACGTATACAACTGTTCCAAATAAACGTCGTCCACGCCGGTTTCCTCGCGCAATTCCCTTGCCGCGGCCTGCTCAGTCGTCTCGCTCGGCTGGACAAAGCCGCCCGGCAGCGCCCATTTACCCAGGAAGGGGTGACCCCCCCGGCGGATGAGCAGGATACGGAGCTCTTTTTCCGGTAATTTGCGATAGCTGTCAGCCTCCTCATCCGTAACCGTAAAGATCACCATATCGGCTGCCACCGAAGGCCGCTCGTAATTTCCTGCCCGGTACTGCTCCAAAAATTCGCGTTCCGTAAGTCCGTTCCGATCCAACAAATCCAATGGGGGCGCCTCCTTGTTTTTTGATTCTACATTAGCTCCTTGCCTACATCTTATTCTAACCGTTCAGCTCTCCGAAATAGTTTCGATAGGGCTCAAACTTCGCCAGCACCTCGTCTACCTTGAGCATACGTTCCTCCAAGCTTCCCCGCAGTGTAATGTAGGGAATTCGCCGCTCCTTCAAATCCGCGATGATCTGTTTATGAAAAACATGCCGCTTCTGATCCCCGCTTCGATCCCACGTATCGTCGTAAGGAATATCGTCGTCGCACAAGAAGAACAGATCGTAGCGCTGCGCATTCTGCAGAGCAATCCGGGTCAATAGCTCCGGGGCCCGGCCGTGGTAATCCATGGCGAACATATACGTCGTAATCGCATTGGTATCGACGAAAAGAAATCGGTTCGCCGCAAGCAAAGCCTGCTCTTCGCGCTCGATATGACCCACAGCGATTTCATCAAATGCTTCAAGGCCGATTCTGCGGTCCACCTGATGCTCAGCCCAATAATCGCGTCCGTATTCGCTCGCGTAGGTCGTGTTATACCGCCGTGCCAGCGCTTCGGTGATCGTCGACTTCCCTGTCGACATCGCCCCAACAAATACCACCTTCGTGATTAAGTCCCGGTACACGATATCACTTATGAACTCCCTGTACTTATATGGGTCGGAACGGATCATCGTTGCAGAGATCGGAACCCGCTTGCGGGCTTCATCGACCCGCCGGTCGACCGAGCCCAAAGCGAGACTCATATGCCTGCCGTAAAATTCGCTCGAGTAAAAATGCGTGACTTGCTCGCCGTTCAGTAAACGGAGGATATACCGTTCTTCCCGAATCTCATGCTCTCTGTCATCGGAATACCCGTCCGGTCCGTCCCAAGCTTCGATGACCCGGACTGCCGGGTATAGCCCCCGAATCCAATTCGCCCGAATATGAAGCGGGATCGGAGTGGCCGTCGTCTCATAAATGACCACGATCAACTCATCGACCTCTTGCAGCGCCGTTTCGATCATGAACTGATGCCCTTTATGCAGCGGGGCAAACTTCCCCAGCGTTAATCCGAGCGTTTTCATGCCGCCACCTCCTTGGCCCCTTTGTTCCAATTGTAATAGCCGTATACCGCATTGACCAAATATGCGCTCCACATGACGATCATCAGCATGCCTTCGCTGCTGCCCTCCAGCAATCGAATCGCCCATAGCAGCACCGTAAACAAATTCAACACAATATAGACCAGCCATTGTTCCTTGAATCTGCGGACCATTAAAAAGGTGGCCACAACGGACAGCACTGTAGTTATAGCATCGATGTAAGGCGAGTTCTGTCCCGGGATGAACGAAAGCCCATATCCCAGCAGCAAACAGCCTAATATACAGACCACCCCAACGAGAAACAGGCCTCTAAGCTCCATTTGACGCATGATCAGCTTGCCGTCTTGGCGGTTATTTTTCCACATGTAGAAGCCAATGACGTTCATCGGAACGAAGAATAGCAGATTCAGCATGACCTCTCCAAACAACCCGTTAATGTAGGCAAGATAAGCGTAACCGACGGTATTGTACATGCCAAAAACATAGCTCATCAGGTTGCCCTTCGCCGCAAGCACCACGCATAGCACCCCAGTAATAAAAACGGTAAATCCGAATAAAGAGTCCTTGGAAATCACCGTAAACCCGACAGCGATCGAGGTAAACAGCACCAACCAAGCTATTTCGAACAGGTTCCAGCCACTCGCAACCTTCTTCACATTGCATCCCCTCCGTCTTCTCCACTGAGTTTACAGAACGAAAATGCCCAATCAAACTTAGTACCATTTTGTTAATAACATTTTGTTACTATCAAAATAACAGAAAAGCCCGCGTAGGGCAAGTGAAATCTCCCCATTTATCGGAGGCTTGATCTTTTAGCTTCTGTAGTCCCTTCAACAAATAGCGAAAATCATGGGAGAGGACGAACACCACTTGTTACAACGCGGAATATACAAATGAATAGGCACTTATCCCAATCATGCTTATTCTGTACACTTTGCGAATCGGAATAAGGCACAAAGGAGTGTTTAGGTTGGTAGTAAAATCATCTCACTATTTTGCCCACGGCAACACTGCACGCGGGGCTCATTTCTTGTATAACTCCGCATTTGATGGGCTGAACAAGATATTTGTCCTTACGGGGCCCCAAGGCACGGGGAAATCGACGGTCATTCAAAGCTTGGCGGATAGCTTGCTGGATCAAGGCTTGCATGTGCAATGCTTCCACTCCCCTCTCCGTCCCGACGAACTGGATGGCATCATTTGCACGGAATTGAAGGTTGGTATTGTCGACGGGCGAGTCTGTAAAGGGATTTCGGATAGCGCGGCGGGTGAAATCGTCTTTATCGATTTTCAGGAAGCGTTTGATGACAGCCTTATTTTACCGGAACACTTCATCACGATAGAAGATCTTAAAGGCGAGCTTGAGAGAGCCTATTCAAAAGCGTATGAAACGTTCGAAACGGCATTGCGGATTCATGACGAGTGGGAAAAATTTTATATCGAAAATATGGACTTCTCGAAGGCCGACCAGCTTGCGCAGGATTTGATTCAAGAATTATTCGCCGGTCATGAAAGCGATACGTCAACCGCTTCACGTCACGTATTTTTCGGAGCTGCGACTCCGAGGGGGGCGTTCGATTTTATTCAAAGCTTGACCGCTCAGCTGGAAAGACGGATTTTCATCAAAGGAAGGGCGGGATCCGGCAAATCGACGCTGCTGAAAAAGCTTGCCTCCGCTGCCGAACAGAAAGGAATCGACGTTCAAGTGTTTCATTGCGGCTTTGATCCTAACAGTCTGGATATGCTGATATTCCCGGAGCTTCGAACAGCGATCTTCGACAGTACCGCTCCGCATGAATACTTTCCCGATCGGGACGGGGATGAGATCCTAGATATGTATACACGGACTATAGCTCCTGGAACCGATGAAGCCCATGCTGACGAAATAGCTGGGATCAAAGCACGCTATTCGGCAAAAATGAAAGAGGCCACCTCCCATCTGGCGGAAGCTGAAGCCATCGATTCTCAAATGAAGGGCTACTATGTTGCGGCCACCGACTTTTCGATCGTAGAGAAACTCCATCTGCAATTACAGTCCGAATTAAATGAACGGATCGGCTCCATTCAGCTTTCAAAATAAGATACAACCCAAAAGCGTCAAGGACATTGAAATGTTCCTTGACGCTTCAATGAATGTGATCAAAACCACATACGATATAAAGCAGACATACTTACAGCCTAGTTCCTCCGGTGGCATCAATAAATTGCCCCGTGATCCATCGCGCCTCCTCAGATGCTACAAACGCAACCACATCAGCAACGTCTTTAGTGGTGCCCACTCTCCCGAATGCAGACATTGAAGCTGCTTCAGCATGAGCTTCTGGGTTGGCGAGCCAATCCTTATTCATATCAGTAGCCGTAGTTCCTGGCCTTACTGCGTTAACAGTAATACCTTTTGCTGCAAAAAGTGGAGCTAACGCCAAAGTAAGTGTCTCAATGGCTCCCTTGGAAGCCGAATAAATGGAATGCGTTGGACCGGCAACACGTGTAAAGCCAGTAGAAATGTTAATGATTCGTCCACCGTTCCGTATAAACGGACTAGCTGCTTGAGTAATAAAGTATGGAGCTTTAAGGTTAACATTAATGACATCTTCAAACGTTTCAATTGACGTTTCTTCAAAAGGAATGGCCGGTGCAATACCTGCGTTATTGATTAAGATATCCAATTGCACAGATCCGATTTCCGAGCGAACAGCATCTTCAAATGCGGCCCAAAGCTTTTTTACACCGGTAATACCAGTGGTTAATTCTGCTTCCAGAGCCACAGCCTTTGAGCCCAGCGCCTTAACCTCTTCAACAACTATTAAAGCAGCATCCCTATTACTGGCGTAATGAACGCCTATAAATTCCGCTCCGCCTGCAGCTAATTTTTTGGCTATTTCAGCCCCCATCCCACGACTTGCCCCTGTAATCAAAGCAACCTTACCACTGAATCTTCCTTCATTTGTCGACATATAATTGACTCCTTATAAGAGAATTTAAATGATATTTTGGCTAAAACTTCCTCAGCGCGGGTTTAAAATTATTTAGCTGGTGTACCCCCATATTGTAAATAAACCTTCGCTTAGTCCATCGATGATTTCTACATGAAAAGAACCCCCTTTAACGTTTTCTGTATGATAAAGAATCTCTATGTACGTCGCTGGACGCCCTCGATCCGGTGATCGGCGGATTTTGTAACGACCATTACGTTAAATTATATTATACCCTCATATTACCATTGTCAATATCATAATGAACATTATGTTAAATAATGTTATACATTTTTATTCACACTGTCATTCGTTCCATTACAGGGGCACCAGGCGGCGTCACGTTAGGACGCGCCTGATACGTGACACTAGAACCAGACGGCCGAGATTTTGGCCGATCGTACACTGACGCAGGTCCTTGCCCGGTGGACTGGCAGCATTCTGTAACGTGTGTTATGATAACGTGAAGTATGAAAATGAAGATTGGATAGGAACCGTTTTAATATCGACCGTTATAAAAAAAGTTGAGGTGATCTGACTGATGGGACGTAACCGCGAATTCGATGTGGATCAGGCATTGGACGCAGCGCTTTGCGTGTTTTGGCGCAAAGGCTACGAGGGCGCGTCGTACACTGACCTGACGCAGGCCACGGGTGTTGAACGCCCGGCGCTCTACTCCGCGTT
Source organism: Paenibacillus sp. GM2FR (assembly GCF_002803325.1). Lineage (NCBI taxonomy): Bacteria > Bacillati > Bacillota > Bacilli > Caryophanales > Paenibacillaceae > Paenibacillus > Paenibacillus sp. GM2FR. Next base: position 590,160 of record NZ_MKZM01000011.1, read on the forward strand.
TGGCAACAAGGAGGCATTGTTCCGCCGAGTTCTTGAGCGCTATTACGAGCACTATCATGATTTCTTCCCGGCGGCGCTGGAGCTGCCGACCTCGCGGGAGGTGGTCGCACACATCTTTCGCGGTGCGGCCGAATTGCAAACTCGTTACCCGGATCACAAGGGGTGTCTATATGTCCACGGTGACTTGGCCGGCTCGGACGATGCCGAACCTATTCGGCGTGCACTGATCGATGCGCGTGCGGACGGAGAGGCTTCGCTGCGTGATCGTTTCGAGCGGGCAAAGCAGGAGGGAGATCTGCCAGAAACCGCGAACTGTGCTGCGTTAGCTGCATTCGTGATGGCCGTGCTCCACGGTATGGCCGTTCAAGCCAAGGCCGGCTTCAGTCGCAATATGCTAGAGGCTGTTGCTGAGCAGGCGCTCTCCACCTGGCCTACCGGCAAATCCACACTTGCCACAAAGTCATCCTAAACCTTAGTGCAGAGGAATATCGTTATACAAAAACGCAAGCTTGGCTGTCATGAAACCGAAGTCTCTGCAAACGGACACAGTGCATAGGGTTCCATCAGGCATATGGCTCCGCCGACGAACAGGCGGACTAAAAACCATCCACTAGCTTAGCAAGGAAATACGAAATAGGCTCCCCGATATGTGGGAGCCTATTTGTTTTACTGAATTTCTGATTTCTGAAAATTGGACCACGCGATAATGGCCATCGACTTCCAATAACGCCTTAATGGATGGACTTCAATTCCGCTAGAGATAATTTGCCATCTTCCATCCGGTATACCTTGTCGCAGTAGGTAAGCAGCCGCTCATCGTGTGTGACCATAATCGCCGCTTTGTGGCGTGTTCTCACCTCATGGGCAATCAAGGAGACAACTTCATGGGCGCGCTTGGTATCCAGGCTTGCTGTAGGTTCATCCGCCAATATGACATTGGGATCGTTAATTAACGCGCGGGCAATGGCGGTACGCTGCTTCTCGCCCCCGGACAGCTCCTCCGGGTAGCTCTTCAGCTTAGTGCCTAGACCAAGCTCTTCAAGCAACTTTATAGCCATAGCTTTGTCTGCTGCACGAACCTTCCCTGACATCCGCTTCACGACAAGCAACTGCTCAAGAACGTTCAGGTATGGAACCAAATTCGAGGCCTGCATGATGAAACCAATCTCATGCAATCGGATATCGGATAGTTGTTTGCCTGACAGCTTCGATATGTCCTTGCCATTTAGTATGACCTCTCCCTCGGAAGCTTTAAGCAGTGCACCTGCGACGGATAGGAAGGTACTTTTTCCAGAACCGGACGGACCTACCACTGCGACGAACTCACCTGGCTCCACTTTTATGGACACTCGGTCTATTGCCGCAATACGATTCAATCCTTCGTTGTAATATTTGGAAGCTGCTGATATTTGCAAGCCTTTAGTCATTACTCAACCCTCCCAAGTGCCTTAAGCGGATCAATTTTCGAAATCGTGCGAACGGATACCAACGAACTAAGCAATGAGATCACCAGCAATACAATGGAATACGTGAACACCAGCTTCGTATCCAGCATGAACGGCATGCTTTTGGGCATGATTGCCGCTGTCCCATATGTCAATAAAATGCCAACGATAATGCTTGAGAGCGACAAGACGAACACCTGTGAGACGACGGCTTTACCTAAGAATCCATTCTTGGCCCCGATCGCTTTCATAATCCCGAACTGGTTGGACTTCTGCATCGTGAATACATAGAAGAACACGCCAATGATGAATGCAGAGATCGCAAGCAGGAACGCAAGCATCATCATGATTGTGCCCTTCTCTTCTTTGTATCCAGGCATTCCCTGTACCGCTGCCGCACGAGTAACCGTATCGGTACCCGAAAGCTGTTCATTTATAGTATTCCGATCAATATCTTTACCTTGAAGCATAATCGCATTGACGGGGTCCTTGACTCCCTTGTCCGAGCCTGGTGCCGCAAACGCAAGCTTACGCCACTCTTCAATAGGTGTAAATACAGCTGCTACGTGGTTATACGTCTGATTCTTGACAAAGCCGACAATCGTCAACGATTCCGTCGAGCCATCTAATTGGAAAGTGTCCCCTAGCTTAAATCCTTCGTCTTTCATCGTCTCATTAACGATGACCTTCGTCATCTGATCGGATGTCAGCCCGGTGCCTTCAATAATCGCCGGCTCAAGAAAGCTCCCCGGGGTAATTCCAATAATCGCTATATCTACTTTATCCTCATTCGACCTGCTACTCCCTTTGATTGCCGATGCCATGATGGTTCCCATAGGTGAAACGGCACTTACATTCGGCATCTCTGCTAATTTAGCTGACAGATCATTAGACAGTAAAGACTTACTCATTGAAGCCTTCGACCCTTGTTCGAAAACCACATAATCAGCCCTCATCGTCTTAAACGTCGAAGCCGCAAGCGTAGATAACCCATTCCCCAAACCTGACAATATAAACACCAACCAAGAAATAAGCACAAAAATGATAGCAATCATCAAAAACCTTGTCTTGCTGTGTCTCAATTCCTTCAATGCCAAAAACATATGCTATTCCTCTCCTCAACACAAATAAATGACACGCGTGTCAAATTAATCACATCTCGTCCGGCACGTTTTCATTATAGGTTTTATGTGACACGCGTGTCAAATATATTTGTATTCCTTATCGTCTTCCTGCCCCTCCTAGCCACATTTGGTATAATAGCTTACTCCACTGAGGTGTAGGAATATTCATCATATTGGGCGTTTCAATCAGGTTAAAAAATACACCTATAATGGCAGGAAGTGGGATGCTTGTATTCAAGTGTCCCTCTTCCTGAGCACGAACAAACAATCGCTCCAGTTGATTTTTTAAAGTCACATGCGCTTGCTCAACAAATTCAAGATCATTGGCCGCAGCCGCAGAATTGGCTTTATTTATTTTATGAGCATATCCAAGCAATTGATGGAAACTAGCTTCCTCCAGATATACATCTAGCAGATGTTGAAGGGCATTCATGCAATCCGTTTCATCAATAGCTGACGCCTTCTGTAATACATTTTCCATTGATCGTTTCATACATGCAGCAACTATCTCTTCTTTGTTAGCATAATATTGGTAAATCGTGCTTCTTGCTCCAACCAGGCTCTTGGATAACAACTTAAGTTGAAAACCCTCATAACCGTATTCGAGAAGCACTCTCTTGGTTTGGTCAAGCAACTCCGATTTTGTAAAAGCCTGCTTTCTTCCCATGTTAATCACCGTCCCTAATTGCTAGCCGTAATCTACATTGTATCAAAAATTTCGCCCTATTTGTGGTACGGCTCCCCCCGATTAATTTTCACCGCCCGGTAAATCTGCTCCACCAGCACCAGCCGCATCAGCTGGTGCGGCAGGGTCATCCGCCCGAAGCTGAGCTTCGTCTGGGCGCGCTTCAGGACGTCCTCAGAGAGGCCGTTGGAGCCGCCGATAACAAAGGCAACGTTACTGGACCCGTACGTGCCCAGCTTGTCCATATGGGTCGCCAGGTCCTCGCTGGACCACAGCTGGCCGCCGATCGCCAGGGCGATGACGTGGGTGTCCGGCTTAATGTGACCGAGAATGCCGGCGCCCTCCTTCTCCTGCACTTGGCGCATCTCCGCTTCGCTCATGTTCTCTGGGGCTTTCTCATCCGGCACCTCATGTACGGACAGACGGACATAAGGCGCAAGGCGCTTGCTGTACTCCGCAATGCCCTGCACCAGGTACTTCTCCTTCAACTTGCCTACGCATACCATCTGTATATTCATAGCGTTTTTCGCTCCTTAAACTCGACTGTTATGACGTCCATTCTAACATTGTACCGCTGCCAATTAAAGGACATACCCACCCATTGTCCTTTGCCTTCTCAGAACCCTCGCCCTCCTCCAATTTCAAGGGACTCAGACCCCAACATATAAAAAAGAGCCCTCTCCATCGAGAGCGACTCTTCTTGACTTCCTATCTATTTTAAAATGATCGGCAGCTCTCTCAGCGCGAACATCATCGTGCTATCCATCCGTGCCAGCTCTGCGGAGCGGTCGCGGCGGTATTCGGGGAAACGGTCCAGCAGGGTCTGCAGAGCGATCCGGGACTCCATGCGGGCTAACTGAGAGCCCATGCAGTAATGTATACCGCTTCCCAGGCCCAGATGCGGGTTCGGGTTACGGTGGATGTTGAATACATCCGGCTGATCGAACACATCCTCGTCATGGTTCGCAGAGGCCATCCAGATATAAACGAACTGTCCCTGCTTCATCTCCTGCCCCCGCAGCACCGTGTCCTGCTTAACGCTGCGGAACATTACCTGAACAGGCGAGAAGTATCGGAATACTTCCTCTAATGCCCCTGGAAGCAGCGAGGGATCCTGAAGCACCTCCGCCCGGACTTCTGGCAGGCTGTCAAAGGCAAGCACCGCCGATGAGATCAGATTGGTTGTCGTTTCATTACCCGCTACGAGAAGGAGAATACAGAACCCGATAATCTCCAGTTCGGTGAGGTGTTCATTGTCGATACGCGCCTCCACCAGCTTCGTAATCAGATCCTCCTGCGGATGACGACGGCGATCTTCCGCGATCTCAGAGAAGTATTCACTCATCTCCCGCTGACACTGATAATAAGCCTCTCCATTGTCACCCACCAACGCATCCGACCACGCCTTGAATCGTTCCCGATCCTCCATTGATACGCCGAGCATCTCCGCGATCACCGTGATCGGCAACGGGCTTGCGAGATCGGCAACGATATCCATCTTTCCCTTCTTCTCCGCTTCGTCCAGCAGAGATGACGTGATCTCCTGGATCTTGGGGGCAAGCGATTCGATCATGCGAGGCGTAAAAGCATGGGATACCAGCTTACGCAGTTGACGGTGCTTCGGCGGATCCTGCCGCAGTACACTGGATTCGATGGGATCATCGGTTGAAGAGCCCCCTTGGGAAGAGAACACTTCGTAATTCGTGAAGACGGCTTTGACATCCTCGTATTTAAAAACATTCCAGGCTCCGTTACCATCCATTGCCGTCACCGGAGATTCCGTCCGCATCTGGCGGAACCACTCCAACGGGAGTAAACCGTTCTTATTCCATTCCATGCTTAACACCTTCGCTTTCTATCGCAAAATTTGAACTGACTGGTCAGTTGTATGCATGTAAAAAAAGAAGGCCTTGCTTATTCAAGCGATATAAACAGGCCTTGGGTAATCATCGTGAAGGCAAACCGCTCCAGATCCTCCCGCGAATACCGATCTTGATGATTAAGGTAATAATTGCAGGTACTCTCCAGCGTTCCGACAATGCTGGCAGCGGCAAAATTAGGATCAACGGCACGGCACAGGTTCTCTTCGCACTGTCCTTCCTCGATGATGCTGGCCAGGAAGCTTAAATACTTCCGTTTCAGCTCCTTCAACTCATCCAAAACATCCTGCTCGATGCCGTTCGAAATCTCATTGAATACGATGTGCGAGAAATGTCGGGATTCGAGAAACAGATCCAGATGATGGCGAATTGTCCGCTCAATCTTCTCCTTCATCGGCAGGGAGGAATTCAGATCCGCCTCCGTCCGCTGCATGATATCTTCGAAGCCCTGCTTCACTACCGTCTTGAAGAGCTGGGATTTGCCCGGGAAGTTATAGTACAGCGTCCCCTTGGCAACCTGTGCGCGGGCGGCAATCTCGTCCATGCTTGCGCGGTGATATCCATTCTCGGAGAAGACTTCTATAGCTGCATGGATAATTTTATCTTTGCTCACAATCCGATCGGCCCTTTCATAACAAAATTTCAGTTCACCGTTCTTATTCTGACTGGTCAGTTCAAAAATAAGATACCACGCTGGGAAAAATTAGTCAACCGAAAGACATGCCTATACCGATACCGGGAATTCATGCCCATATATTTCGATTCTTATGCTGATTTCCGTGGTATCCTATACATATGGCCCAATACAGTGTATATTTCAACAGTGCTGGTAAACAATCAGCATATAGGGACAAGAATTTACCGTAACGGAGTGATTGATTGAGTAAATCCAAGGGCAAGGGCGGAACAGGCAGAGGCACGGGCAAGAAGGGCTGGAGCCGCTGGGATGCAAGTGCGAGAAGAGCAAAGAGCAAACCCAAACCTTATACCAGTAAAGGGGCCAAGCAGGCAGACGGTACATCGGAAGCCGAGAAACATAAAGGAACCCCATAATGAACATATGGTACAGATTGACCTGATACATCATTTTGAAGGAGATGAACGGATTGGATAATCAAGAATTGATAACGGATACGCCCGAGAATTATGAGGAGCTTAAAAGCTCCGCCAACCGGAACGCCAATTGGAGAGAACGGTTAGACGCGGTAGAAGCTTTGGGAAATTGGAAAAATCAGAAATCCATTGATATTTTGCTGCATAGACTGAATACGGATGCGGTTTATCAAGTGCGAGAGGCAGCCTATCGTAAACTCCTGGCCTTTGGCGAGGACGTCCAGATGCCGGAAAGACCTAAAGGCGAGCTGATGAAGGATGTTTCGAAGGTACTGCTGCGTATCAAAAAAAGCCTTCCCCGCGACCACACGTATGAAGACTTCAAAGAGAAATTAAAAAAGATGAGAATCGACATCTACGATACGTACGAAGGTGACAAAGGCGCTGACTTTGATCACTGGCTGGAGCAAACTTGGTCTTCGTTATTAAGAAGATAACAGCACGCCAAGCTTTCCGGATGCTGTCATGTATATGAGAAATCCGGTTATGTTATACTGAACACAAATATTAGTTATAGGAGTGGTACTCTGAGAAAGCAAAAGCCCATGTCGTTTGATGATCTGTTGAAGGAATTACAAGGCCAAAAATCGGTACAGGAGGATCCGGATAACATCTCTCTGGAAAAGCTGTTCAATGAATCGTTTATGCGTAAACATTCATCGCACAACAGTTTTGGAGATTTTGTCGTAAAAGGTAACTTCCAAGTGGAAACGCACGAAGATATCGACAACATTCCGGATGAACTGTTTGACCGTCATGTCTCTAGAGAAACCGATTTCCCGGATTGGAAATCGATGCTGGAGCAGGCAAAAGCCGATCACGCTGCTGCCATTAAGTAAATCATGATAATATCGCTGCTATCACGCAGCTATGATCAGGGGCCGATGGCCCCTTTTTCTATTCCATCGGTCATCCATGCTAGTATATGACATTATTCTCATGCTCACTCGGACTTCGATTCCGTACCCGCCTCCGCCTTATCCCTGAACTTCTTGTAGAGTTTCGTAATATTCGCCGTATTGATCTCAATGTTGTGCTCGTAAGCGTATTTCACCGCATAACCAAGCGCCAGGGTGGTGGCACCCGCTACCGTCGCTCCGGCGACCGATCCCGCACCAGGGAAGACTTTCACGATCTGCCTAAATAGGCTCTTGCCGATATTCCCAAATATCGTGGCAATGACCAGTTCCTTCGCCGTCTCCTTGCTGATCGGCTTATTGTACAGCACCGCAAGCCTGGTGAGCAGACTTACCTGAATGCCGGTAATTGGAATGATGTCCGATCCCGGAATGGGTGATGCACCTACCGCTCCTGCCGAGATCGAGGCTCCGACGATCCACCCGTTGGCGGTCGCCGACTTTTCCTTAATGCTTTTGGCAAAAAGGATGTCTTTAGACTTTTTTTTAAGCATCTCCAGAATGCTGCTCCGCAGCCGGTCGATGTTCTCGCCCGTCCGCGAGGATACCGGCGCAACCTCATAGCGCCCTCCGGTCTCCTTCTTGATCCGTTCCACCAGGCGGTCGATTTCATCTGCGGCGTCGATTTTATTCAGCACGATCAAGATGTTCGGGTTCACGCCCTGAATCTTCTCCAAAGACTTTTTCTCCGCCTCGGAGAAGACCGTGCCTGCAGCGTTAAGGAAGAACAGAACGATATCTGCTTGTTTAAAGTATTTCAAGGTTATCTCCGAGTTCGCGGTGTTCACATCATTCAACCCGGGTGTATCTATGAAGTATATATGTTCCTTGTACTTATGCGGTTTAATTTCCGTCGTTTCTCCAGGCTCTGCCCCGACGCCTGCGACCTCTTCACCCACGATCCGGTTCATGGTGGAGGACTTACCTGTGTTCACATCACCAATTAGAGCGATGAGAATTTCCTGCTTCAATTGACGGTTGATTTCATCCATTTCCTTCTCATAGGCCTCATCCGCTGCCCGCTTGATCTCCTCTTCCCATGATCTTCCGTAGTCACCCATTTCTTATCGTCTCCATTCACGATAGGTTATCGCGCCTCGTTCCATCTATATATCCATCATACACTACGAAGGTCTGTACAACGAAGCCGGTTGCTCATTCCAGAGACAACGATCGGCATGTCGGCCGTACTTATTATTTACCTCTTCGCCCACTCCATGAAAAGGCGGTTCATGAAGGATAGGATGAGTTTATTTAAATTTTTTTATAAAGTTTTTCTGATTCGTTTGATGAATAAGGGTCTCGATCTTCTCTTTGCTTTGTCTTCTGAAAATGTACGCAAAAAAAGCGTGAATTCATCACGCTTTCTCATCCGCATTATCTATTTAATTAAAATATTCACGTTACACAATTAAAAATTCAGCATGCTTCTCGCACTCCGCGCACTTCACCGGTGGGTCCCAGTCCGAAAACTCGGTCTCCTTCAGATCAACAATATCCGGGGCATCCTCATATTCATCCACGAAATTTTCGATCGCTAGTTCCACATGTTCCTTGCATACGACGTACATTCTATGCATCCTTTCTATCTTTCGCCTCATGTTGTGTTTATCTTCAAACCAGTATAGCCACTCTTCTGTTCTACCACACTCTACGAGAAAAAGAAATGCTTTTAACCTATTTGCTCATCCCGGCCATATTTCAATCCACAAAAGCTTCCTATCCATCCATGGATTTCACATTAACAGTCCTTACACCCAACCCAATATCATTTCGATGCGAACAGCAAAAAAGAGCGTAATCCACGCTCTTCTTCGCGGCCGCTTCACGGCTCGATCTAACCTTTTTCAAATCTCTCTATATTGGATACTATTCAACGCTAACGGTAATATATACCCATGAACGGCTGCATTAAACAATGGACAAGCACATGAATTTGAAAAAATCCACATTGCCTTGGGCCAATCAAGTCAGCCGATCCAGCCTGTATTACTCTCCAGGCTTCTCTTCCAGCTTTACCTTCAGGGACTGCAGCTTGCCGTCACGGTAGAAGGTCACGTCCAAGTCTTTGCCCACCTTCGTATTGTAATAAAGGTGCTTGCGCAGCTCCAGCGTCGTCGTGATCGGCTTGCCATCCAGCTTCACGATGACGTCGTTCAGCTGCAGGCCGGCATCGAGCGCAGGTCCAAGCGCATCCAGCACGACTACGCCTTCGGTTACCGTCTTCGGCAGCTTGAGGCCCTCCTTCTCCTTCTTACTCAACGGAGCATACGGATTACTCAAGTCTACGGTGTATACGCCAAGATAAGGGCGGGCAATATGCCCCTTCAGCATCAGCTCGGTTACAACCTCCGTAATTTCATTGACCGGAATCGCAAACCCAAGTCCTTCTACGCCGGTGTCTGCAATTTTCATTGTGTTAATGCCGATAACTTTACCGTTCAAATCCACCAAAGCGCCCCCGCTATTCCCCTCATTAATGGCAGCATCGGTCTGAATGACCTCCTGCTCCCAATCGTAGATGCCATCCTGGTTCAGGGATACGGGTATCACACGGTTCGTGTAGCTGACAATTCCGGATGTGAGCGTGTCACCCAGGCCCAGCGGGTTGCCGATGGCGATGACGGTTTCGCCGAGGCGAAGCTTGGAGGAATCTCCAAACTCTGCAACCTCTCCGATGCCTTTACTGTCAATTGACAGAACGGCAATATCGCTGACGTTGTCCGTGCCGACCAAGGTCGCTTTTTTCTTCTCGCCGCCTACCAGCACAACCTCCAGGGAGTCGGCGCCTTCCACCACATGGTTATTCGTAATCACGAAGGCTTTGCCTTCGAGTTTCTTGAAGATAACGCCAGAGCCCAGGGCGTCCTCCTGTGAACCGCCGAAATCTTCGCCGAAATCAAAATCTTCGCCGAAGTCGAACCCTTCCGGAAGCTCGAAGTCCCCTTCATCCTCAGGCAGCGTGCCGGATTCCTCCTCCAGACCTTCACCCTCGATACCTTCCTCTTCAGGCAGCACGGTCTCTTTATGCGTCAGCACGCTAACCACGGCCGGACGCACCTTCTGGGCAGCGCTAATAATCCGTTCATAGGGATCTCCATCGGACGTGGACAGCTGATGGCTGCCATTTATCATGGTAAGCGGTGAAGAGGTCGCTGGATGGCCCGTTATGAAGCTGAACAGCATCACCGCAATCAGAGCACTGCACACAGAACTGATCGCGGAAATCTGGAATGTAGATAAGCCCTTTTTACGGCGGGTCGTCCGCCACTTTGTTCGCTCAGGTCGGTCCTCGCTGGTATTTTTGCTCCGTCTGGAAATTTTAGTTGAATAGAAATCATCGTCAAATAATCCCATTGCGATCCCTCTCTCCCCTTGGTTGCTACGCGTCAAGATACTTTACCAGCTTCAGACTCTCCGCCATTACCGACTGACCTATTAAATCATCTTGTCGTCATAACAACCTGCCCTGCACCGAGTGTATCTAGCTTCCTATGAAATCGGCAGCGTGCCACCTGTTTAATATCTCTCTATTGTAATGACTCTTCAGCGGCTCAAAAAGTTGCATTTTTGAGCATTCTATTTGAACTTTTATCGAAATATCGCTCTACATCGAATATCTCAATCCATCGCCTGAAATCTAGTTCCATAAAAGGTATGTATTGCCACCCGACAGTTCAAAAAAACCCTGTATTCTTCTATTACCACAAACAGGGCGACTTAAGCGCGAAACATCTGTTTTTTCTAAAAAAAGATGGGAAAACCTGGGCCATCCGTATTTTAAAAGTGCAAATGACCTGGTGCCTTGCTCGATGCAAGTGCTTAACAGAAGCATTCAGACCTTCCAGTGCTCCTATTGTACCACACGAAAAGAGGTTCACGTCAGCATTCTTTAATAAAAACAAATGCCAATTTGATGGCAATTTTAAGAGGCTGTACAATGCGAGATTCTTCATTCGATAACAACGTATAGCCCGGATGAACATATTAACCTTGTATACGTGACGGACAACCGAATGGTTCCACTATTTAGGGATTTTCTTCAACGGTCCAACGCTTCTTTTCCGGCGTATCCGCTATTCCTAACCGCCTGCAACCCTCATTCGCGCATTCCCCCTTAAAAAAAGAATACCGGACAATTGTGTAAAGAAAATGGCAATATCGTCAGTCTCTCATGACCAAACGATCCCGTTCGGAACGCAACGTTAAAGGTGGCTCCGGCGACCCACACCTCATTCCTATTTGGCTTCCCCGCAACTTATTCTTCCTTAGCTGCCCATTGGAAAAATACTTTCTGTTCCCTTCCGCTTCGCCCCTTCAGTCAAGGCCAGTCTATCCTGTTTCCTCATTCAATATGCCTCGGTTCCATTCTCTTCAGCCCTCCCCTAGGATTTGATCTGGTTAGGTTATCCATTCATCTGTAGGTGACCTGCAGGGAATGTTATGAAGGGGAAACCATTCTGCAAGGAGGGTTATGGGATGGCAAGAAGATCAAGGCGGCGCCGGAGTCCCGAAATGCAGCAGTTCATGACCGACGTCATGCGGGACGAAGGCTATCAAGTGGACCCGCAGAGACAGCAGGACGTCAAATATGAGGTGGCCAAGTCACTCGGTGTACCCCTTAAACCGGGCGACAACCGAGATCTGACCACCGAGCAGGCCGGTAAAGTCGGCGGTGCGATTGGCGGTTCCATGGTCCGGGAGATGGTGCGTATGGCACAAGAGAGCCTGAGCAAGCGTTAGAACGAGCCTCATCTCTCCGGAACTCGGCATCCCTTAAACAGCAAAACAGCTCCACGTCATAGTTCCCTATGATCGTGGGGCTGTTTTGTTATGCCTATATAATGATAACGAATATATGATGGCTTCTAAAATAAAATCGTCAATGGTATACCTGTCGTTGCCTAAACCTATTCCCCCACCTTATCCCAAGGGGTCGGACGGTCATAATACGTATCGCATAATTTAAACTCGCTATCCTTGAAGAAGCAGCCGCGGTCCTCCATCGTATCGCGTACGGTCATTCTCGCCAGTTCCATCATGTTATGATCCAGGCTGAGATGGGCGAGATACGTTCGTTTGGTATCTCCCGTCAACAGCTCGCTTAAAGCATCGCCTGCCGAATTATTCGACAAATGCCCCATATCGCCGAGAATCCGACGTTTGGTATTCCACGGATAGCGTCCCATCCGGAGCATCTCGATATCGTGATTGGCTTCCAGAACCAGGACATCCGATCCATCCAGCGCTTTCTTCACCTTATCGCTGACATAACCGAGGTCCGTGGCAACGCCCAGCTTCTCGTCACCGTCATAGAAGCAATAACCGACCGGTGCCGCAGCGTCATGGGATATTTCAAATGGCTCCACCCGCAGCGTGCCAAAATCCTTGACCTCATGACTCTCCAGCACAATCCGGTTCTCTTCCGCAATCTTGCCCAGCGACTTGCTCATCGCATCCCACGTCTTCTCATTCGCATAGATCGGGAGATTGTATTTGCGCGCCACCGCGCCAAGCCCCCGGATATGATCCGAATGCTCATGCGTAACCAGGATCCCGTCGATTTCTTCCCCCATCATTTCGCGTTCCTTCAACAGCTCATCGATGCGCTTTGCACTTAAGCCCGCATCAATTAGCAATGTCGCATCCTCATTGCGGACAATGGTTGCATTGCCCGTTGAGCCGCTCGACAGCACGGAAAATGAAATCCCCATAGTCTTGTTACTCCTTTGTCGTATCGCTTTTTGGCGTCAGCACGTCCCCGCTAATGCCTTGTACATAGATCATCTCGCCATGATCCAATGTAAACCGCCAGGTTGGCGCTGCTAACTGATCCTCCGTATTAAACAACTGTCCATAATAGCCAAGCTGAATATCCCTGACCGCTGAATCAGGCGGGATGAAGTTACGTTCAATGAGCGTTTCCAAAGCCTTGGATGCGGGCAGAACCTTTTGTTCCTCCGTATCGTCGGTTGGCATAATCTCAAACACTGGCTCCCGGTACGCATGGATCTTCTGGGATTCGTAAATAAACTCCAGTTCCACATTGAACAGCGGCCATTCCTTCTTCACCAGCGGCCGGAATACGATGATGTTCTCTTTATCCGACTGCGGATCATGGCGATAATTCCCGAGATCCGTGATCTTGCCTTCCAGCGCATTCCGCAGTTCCTTCTCATCGGCATAAATCAGCTCCGTATCAATCGGCTGTTCCAAACCTACCGGCTCTCCCTGCGCTTCCGCGCTGTAGATATAATTAATCTTGGGCAGTTGCGGCGTTTCCGTCGGAATCGGACTCAGCAATTGAATCCGATTCTCCTCAATCACCTGCTGAGTGCTCTCAGAAAGCGAGGTGAAATCCAGATTGGAGCCGACCTGCTCGCGGTAATCCATCCAGAGCTGATAGCCCAGTACCAGATTTAACAGCAAAAACGCGTAAATCAATACATTTTTGGCACGGCCCCAATCCATGATTTTCCCTCCTTGTCATTCAATTGCCATCTTCCTCATTTATTCAAGTGTGATAACCGACCCGTTCTGGAGCTTTAAGGCCCATACAGGCTTCAGCAGCAGCCCTTCTCCCGTCCGCACTGGTAAATAGGCGGGATCCAGACCCATAACCACGTTCTTCTCCTCGACATAAGGCTTCAGCTTCGCTTCCAAGGCCTCGCCCCCTGTCAGCTTCACCATCTGTTTCTTTAAGGCAGCAGACTCAAGATATAACAGCGAGCGCTCATACGAGGTTACCGTTCCCTGCTGTAAATCCAATTCCATGACGCCATACTGGAAGCCTGGCGTATTCAGGATCGGGAATCCGCCATAGTACTGCTGGAATTTTACTAGCGTCCGATCCTCGGATTCACTCGCCTTAGCCAGTCTATACGTGCCATTCCAGCCCCCGTGCTGATTCACGAAATCGATGGCGGACAGCACGTCCTTGCCGGGGCTGCTCTCACCGGATGGCGGCGCAGCCGGATCGGTGTAACTGATCCATTTCTGCCCCTGGTCCACCTGCAGGCTCCGCTTACTGTCCGTATAAATCTCGGAGCCGTCTTTTTCCCGGATGTTACGGGTGATGCTAGGGTCAAAGAACAGGCTTCGCTGCATTTGCTCTACCGTATATTCGCCAATCGGCAGTTCAATGCTGACCATATTCAGTTCCTTCTCCGGGGTATAATACCGGCCATCCACCATCTTATACGGCGTCCAGCTCAGCCCGAAGTCCACCAGTTGATCCACGTCCTGTACGGTCAAATCCGCCTGCGCGGCTTCATAGACGACATCGCCCTCCGTACTGAAAAACATGACATGGATCTTCGCTTCGCCTTCCACGCTGTACAGCCATATTTTATTGATGCTTTCCCCTTCAAACAGGGTGTCCGGGACGATCTGCATCACTCTCTGGAGCAGGGTAACCGGAATGCCGGAATCAAAGCTCAGCTCAATGCCCCGATTCTCGGAGCGAACCTTGGCCCAGTCGATGTTGTTGACCATCCGCCGCTGGAAATTATCAAAGGTCCGTCCTTTAAGCCGGTTATACACAAGATTGTAGAACGTATCGTTCGGATAGAACACCGTATGTTTGTCTTCGCCTTGATGAATGATCATCTTGTCGGGAAAAAGCAGATTTTCGGGCTTTTCCTCCGGCCCCATTTCCTCGGTTCGGATATAGGCGTCCTTGGATTGCACAACCGAATCACTGCCCGGAAAACGGAAAATCAAAACGTAGCTCTGCAGCAAACTGCCAACGACCAACACGACCAGCAGAACGGTCTTCAATCGCTCCTTCACGTTAACGCCCTCCCCTCATTGTCCAGGGGCAAGGTGAAGGTCACCGTGGTGCCTTTCTCCAGCTCGGATTGAAGCGTGATAAAACCTCCATGTGCCCTGACAATTTCCCGGGCAATGGATAGACCGAGGCCCGTTCCGCCCAAATTGCGCGTCCGGGCCTTATCTACCCGGTAGAAGCGCTCGAAGATCCGGTCCAGGTCCTTCTTCGGAATGCCGATCCCGGTATCCTTTACCGATAAGGACAGCATGCCTTCCTCGGTTATGCTTGCATCCATGGTGATAGTGCCTCCGTCTGGCGTATATTTAAGGGCGTTGGAGATCAGGTTATCGAGAACCTGATCAATGCCATCCCGGTCCAGCATAGCTGTCGATACGCCCGGTTTCACCTCAATAATGGTGCGGATATGCTTTTGCTTCATTTGGAAAGAGAAGCGGTCCTCTACGTCTTCCAGCATCTCCACAATGTCCGTCGGCTCCTTATGCAGCGCAGCCTCCTTGGAATCAAGCCGTGACAGATGCAGCAGATCCGTTACCAGCCGGATCATCCGGCCGGTCTCATTCTGGATGACACCGACAAATCGCGGCCCCATCTGTTTATCCTCCAGCGCCCCATCCTCCAGCGCCTCGGTATAACTCTTGATGGTTGTCAGCGGCGTGCGCAGCTCATGAGATACATTCGCCACGAACTCCCGCCGGGATGCTTCCAGCTTCTCCTGCTCCGTAACGTCTTGCAGCACCGCAATCGTACCGGTGATGCCAATCTCCCGCCGGTGAATCGGAGTAAAGGTCACACGCATCATGAACGGATCGCCGTCCTCCCGCGGGATTATTTCCAGCAGCTTGGAGTCATGGCCTTCACTGCGCGCCAGCGCCTCCGATTCGGACTCCTCAAGCCCCAGCAGGGACACGATATCGTGTCCTGCCAGCTCTTCCCCCTCCACGCCCAGCATCTCACTGGCGCGCCGATTCATCAGGATGACACGTCCTGCTTCATCGGTTGCGATGACGCCGTCGCTCATATTGGTCAGAATCGAAGCAAGCTTCTCTTTCTCTTCTTCGTTCTGCGAAAGGGCTTCGCGCAGACGGCTGGTCATATAGTTAAACGCCTGGCTGAGCTGGCCGATCTCATCGCTGCCGAACACCGGCGTTTTCTCGGTAAACCGGCCGTCCGCGACGGCCCGGGCATGCTTGGTCAGCTCCTTGATCGGATGAGTGATCGTATGCGACAGAATGACGCCGAGCACCGCAGTCAAGCCGAGTGCGAGCAGAATGCCCGATATAAAAATATTGTTGATCCGCTGCATCGTGCTGTACAGCTCGCTCATGCTGGCTACAATGTAGATGGCACCAACGATTTTCTCGTTATACATGACGGGCTTGGCCACCACTTTTTTGCGGATATTATCATCATCAATAATGTATTCTTCATTATCCTGTATTCCCTGCAAGGCCCGGCTGACAACCGTCTGTGTATTCTTGGTATTCACGTAGTCCGCATGGGAGGGCAGCGAAGTCGTGAGAACCCGCCCCGTGGAATCCAGCACCTGAATCTCGGCTCCGTTCAGATTGAACAGATTGTTCACCATGACGCGCAGGCTCTCAATCGGGTCCTCCTCCGTATCATTCTCGCCGCCAAGGGTCTTGGCCGCCAGCACCGACATCAGCTCGGCACGCTCCTGCAAGTCCTTCGTGAAATTGCTGGTCAGCGAGTTCTTCATCGCACTCACAAAATACACCCCGATCAGCTGCATCGCGATCAGAATGAGAAGGACATAGATGATGATGACCTTCGCCTGAATGGTGCGGAAGAAGGACAGCCACTTCATTACAGGCCTCCGTTTTTAGCGCTGCGCATCAGGTAGCCCAGACCGCGCCGAGTCAGGATATATTCCGGCTTGCTCGGATTCTCTTCAATCTTCTCACGAAGTCGGCGAATGGTAACATCCACGGTCCGCACATCGCCAAAGTATTCAAACCCCCATACCGCCTGCAGCAAATGTTCACGAGTCATCACTTTGCCGGCATTACGGGCCAAATAATACACCAATTCATATTCGCGGTGCGTCAGGTCGAGCGCTTCCCCGCTTTTGTATACCATGTACATATCGGTATCAATAAACAGCTCAAACAGCCGCAGGCCTTGTCCGCCTGCACTTGTGCCGCCTGTGTTATCCGCTGAGTTGTCCGGCTTTTGCTGACGGCGCAGATGCGCCTTCACGCGTGCCAGTATTTCTCTGGTGCTGAACGGCTTCGTCACGTAATCATCCGCACCAAGCTCAAGTCCCAGCACCTTGTCGATCTCCCCGTCCTTTGCCGTCAGCATGATGATCGGGATCTGCAGGTTCGCGGCACGTACCTCGCGGCACACATCCATTCCGTCTTTTCCGGGCAGCATCAAATCAAGCAGCATTAAATCCGGCCGCTTCGTGAGTGCAATCTCTACCGCGCTAATGCCATCAAAAGCGCAGATGACCTCATAGCCCTCTTTTTCCAAGTTAAACTTTAAAATATCGGCGATGGGTTGTTCGTCATCCACCACCAGAATGGTTCCCTGCATCGTCCTGTTCACCTCATACCTTCACTTAAAGAGGATGTTCAAAAAGTCCCTCTTTGATCACGAAGCAGCACTAGTAGCCCACTCGACATCGAATCTTGAATTCAGCCGGGCTTTCCGGTGCTCACGTACCCAAAACGTACGCTCCGCTCCTCAATCCCTAGCTTCATCCAACCTTCTCGGTGCTGAAAGTTTGACTTTTTGAACTCACACTTAAACGGTCTTCTTTCCATTTTACCACACCTGCCGCCGCTACACACCCAGAGCTCCTAACAGCTCACCTGATTCAGGGGGCGGCTACTTTAATGATAATCTTGAATGAATAACAGATCAGGCGTAAGAGAAGAGGACTCCTTTCGCTTTATGAGTGCGCGGATTAAAATGATGAAGATCGTGCTCTTGTAAAACCGTCTCGATAGTTGAAATTCATAACTTTTCTGGATTATGATGGAATCATCCTTTAAGGGAGTTTCATCCGTTTTATTTAAGTTAAGAATGAGAGCTCAATCTATAAATATAGGAAGGAGTTATATGGATGGAAAGTACAAATATAGTTACTCATTTTAGACCCATATATATTCTGTTTATCCTCATTCTGATCATCTCATTGTTCATCATGATTTTTCGGAATCGCCATAAAATAATCAATGGCTTTACAATCGCAATAATTACCCTTATTAGTTTGGCAGTATCCGCTCATCTGACCTATCAAATAGGTTACCTTGCAGATGAATTAGGAACCAGCGGCGACGCTGTTTCCTTTATGATGTTTATTGCAGTGGTGATACTATCGTTGGTTAATCTCCTAGTCTACGCCTACAAAAGAGAATAATTCTTATCGAGGGACACCACTTGCGCCCCCACTGCAGACACTTTCCCGTTCTGCCCCGCCCACACCGCCTCCCTACGACCGCCCCGATTCAGGGGGCGGCCACCCGCTTCGCAGCTTAGCCGGAATGTACGGGGATGGATTCGACAGATAAGGGAAAATATCTTGGAAGACGCCTTTGGGAGTCCTTTGTCCCCTCATAAACTTCAATTCAGACAAAGGGCGGACAACAGCGGCTGGAAAGATATTTCCCGTTCTGCCCCACCCACACCGCCTCCCTACGGTCGCCCCGATTCAAAGGGCGGCCACCCGCTTCGCAGCCTGGCTGAAATACGGGGATGGATTCGACAGATAAGGGAAAATATCTTGGAAGACGCCTTTGGGAGTCCTTTGTCCCCTCATAAACTTCAATTCAGACAAAGGGCGGACAACAGCGGCTGGAAAGATATTTCCCGTTCTGCCCCACCCACACCGCCTCCCTACGGTCGCCCCGATTCAAAGGGCGGCCACCCGCTTCGCAGCCTGGCTGAAATACGGGGATGGATTCGACAGATAAGGGAAAATATCTTGGAAGACGCCTTTGGGAGTCCTTTGTCCCCTCATAAACTTCAATTCAGACAAAGGGCGGACAACAGCGGTTGGAAAGATATTTCCCGTTCTGCCCCACCCACACCGCCTCCCTACGGTCGCCCCGATTCAGGGGGCGGCCACCTGCTTCGCAGCTTGGCCGAAATACGGGGATGGATTCGACAGATAAGGGAAAATATCTTGGAAGACGCCTTTGGGAGCCCTTTGTTCCCACATAAAATACAATTCAGACAAAGGGCGGACAACAGCGGCTGGAAAGATATTTCCCGTTCTGTCCCACATCCCCAAATCACCGCCTGCAAGACGCAAAAATGGCCGCCCCCGTTAAGGAGCGGCCATCTTCACTATTATGATATATGAACCAATAATGGCTTATGTCGCATTGGTTTACCTAGTATAACACAGAACTACAGATAATTCATCGGATTTTGGGCAACTCCATTTTTTTGCACTTCGAAATGGAGGTGAGTTCCAGTAGAACGGCCCGTATTCCCCATGACGCCCAGCTTGGAGCCTTGTCCAACCGATTGTCCGTTGCTCACGGAAATCTTGTTCATATGCCCATACAGAGTGCGATATCCATTGCCATGATCGACAATGACGACATTGCCGTAACCGCTCTGCTGACCGGCGAAGACCACTCTTCCCGAGGCGGCTGCCATAATCGTGCTGCCGCCAACCAGATCGACGCCCTCATGGCTTCTTCCCCAGCGATGACCGTAGGGGCTCGTAATCCGCGCGCCGCTGACCGGCCATGCGAACATGCTGCCGCCGGATTTCTGGGTCACCGTTAC
Source organism: Paenibacillus sp. GM2FR (assembly GCF_002803325.1). Lineage (NCBI taxonomy): Bacteria > Bacillati > Bacillota > Bacilli > Caryophanales > Paenibacillaceae > Paenibacillus > Paenibacillus sp. GM2FR. The sequence continues at coordinate 609,880 of NZ_MKZM01000011.1, forward strand.
TGCTTTTTTCTTAGGCGTTACCTTGGTGCCTTTGTACACCACTTCCGGCAGTGATTCCTGAACCACCTGTTGGCCCGTCCATTGCTTGGAGATAACCTGCCCGTTCTCTTTGGTTACGATATAATCCACGGTTTTGACGCCATCCCGTCCGGGACGAACGACCTTTCGTTTCCCAAGCGGAAGCTCGCTGCTCTTGCGGACAATCGTTTCCGGCTTGCTTGGCTGCTTCTCCGACACCGTCTCCACCGTTCTTACCGTCAGCGGTGCTTCCGGCTTCGTTACTTGCAGCTCGGCCCCGATCTGAACGTATTTCTCCTCCAGCCCGGGATTCAGCGCCATAACGTCAGCCGACTTCATACCGAAATGCTGTGCGATGGAAGAGATCGTATCCCCCTCTTTCACCGTGTACACCACCGGCTTGTCCTTCGTGCCCGTAAGCACCTTCACCGCTTCCTCCACGTCCAGCACCTTGTTCGGGTCAGCCTTCGTGTTGGCCAGCGAGATGTTCTCTTTAATGTCCACGGACTGGAGCCCGCTTCCGTCACCGCTCTTCTTGCTCGATGCCGATGCCGACGTCTTCGTGAAAGCGACCCTCTGCGTCTTCTCCTTATGGGCAGCCGCCGGAGCGAACTTCAGCTTGGCTGCTTCGACGGCAGCCTTGGCCGTCTGCTGATCTTTCACGATCGCCACCGTCTTGCCGTTCACCTTCAGCTCCACGCCGCGGGCATATGCCTTCAGCAGGTTATCCAGCTTATGGAGTGTCTCCTCGCTGTTCACCTCCGGTTTATAGGAACGGTCAGCTTTAGTTGTAATGCCGTCGGTATTGAGCACCATAAGTACATCTGGGTACTCTTTTTGATATTCCTTCTGCTTCTCTTTAAGCAGCTGATCAAGCTGGGCATCATCTTGAATGGTGCCAATCGCTTTTCCATCTACATACACATGATAGAACGGAATCGTATTTGCGTTTACATACGCTTTTCCGCCCGTATATATTGATCCTGCTATGAGCAATGCCCCTGCCGAAATCCAAATCCACCTGCGCGGCGAAGTCCATCCCCGTTTTTGTGGATTCGACGGCTCCGAGGGCTCACGATTCGAGTTGTTGTTGTGGGCAGAATGGTCGGCTGCTTGCTTACGCAAGATGCTATCCATCCACCGTTTCCCCTTAGAACCTTTCATGTCTCTCTCCTTTAAGCCTTGTTCATATGTAAGAATCTGTTCATTTGAACTTGCTGACTTACATTGAATATGACACAACCTGTCAAAAGGTATCAAAATTTTAACCTTTTCGATCTTCGTATACTTTAACATAGCCTTTACAATCATTTCAAGTTTACGAAAACAGCGAAAAACCCGCGCCCAGCGCGGGTTTCCTCATTTTTCCTAATATATAACCTTAGCAAGACAGTGACAAAACAGTGACAGAACAGGCCTGAACGCCGTCATACCGTTATTCTTTGAGCATAGTGATCAGTTTATCGAATTCCTCTGCATTCAAATATTTGGATATGCCCTGCTCGATGTCCGCAAGTTCCGCTGCGGTCAGTCCGTCCTCCATCGCCTCGGAGATTTTCTGCATTTCCGATTGGGGCAGCTTATTCATCAGCATGGTAAAAATCTCTTCCTTCTCCTGTGTTGGCAAGCTGTCCTTCCGATCGACAATTTCTCCTGGTGTCATGACAATCTCTTGATCTTCCAGGGAGGACTCGTCAGGCAACTCTGTCGTGTTCGTGCCCATCACTGGCAAGGAATTATCCGGCGCCTCCTCATCTGCTGGCGACTCATCCGTCGTTCCCGCCGGGTTCGAATTCGCCTCGTTGTCCTCTTGTGCCCCTCCATTACGATCCGGGCCGGCTCCCGTTGCCGGTTCATCGGACGCAGCATCCTTATCTTCTGCTTGGTTGTTATCCTTTGCGGCGTTCACGCTGTCGATATCCGACTTTGGACCAGAGCCCATACCGAACATCGACTTCACAATACCTCCAACCCCCATCGGCTCCGTCTCCAGCTGAATGTTAAAACTGGACAACACCGATTGAATATAGGCATTGACCACGATGCCTGTTGTCACAATCGTGAGCGTGCTCACCAGGATGGCGGTCAGGCTGATTTTCAGCAGCCATTTCGTCCACTTCATACGAATTTCCTCCTATCTCATGCATGGTGAAATGACATGACAATAATTTCTTTCTTTTTCCAGTATTGACGGTTCGAAATCGCTTCAATCCCTTTTCCCTCTTTTTTTCTACTTCCATCTGATATATTTCATGATTCGGTTGGTTTTAGGCCACACTACTCCCGTGCTATAGAGAGTACAATCGACCGCACACGGGAATTTATGATACATATATAGTCAATCGGAACTGCACATGAAGGAGGTCAATCTAGCAATGATTCATATATTAATCGCGGATGACGACGCGCATATTCGGGAACTTCTGCAATATCATCTTCAAACCGAAGGGTACACGGTGTTTACGGCTGCTGATGGGGAAGAAGCTTCTGCTCGCTTGGCAGAGGAACAAGTTCATCTGGCTGTCGTGGATGTTATGATGCCGAACAAGGACGGTTATCAGCTCTGCGACGAAATCCGGCGTTATTATGATGTTCCCGTCATTCTGCTGACGGCCAAGGATCAGCTCGTGGATAAGGAAAAGGGATATGCCGTTGGCACGGATGACTACTTAACCAAACCATTTGAACCAAGGGAGCTGCTGTTTCGAATCAAAGCCCTGCTGCGGCGGTATCAAATGGTCAGCGCAGACAAAATCCGTCTGAACGAAACAACCATCGACCGCAAAAGCTACGAGGTTCAAGGACACGGAAAGGTACTGATGCTGCCGATGAAGGAGTTTGAGCTGCTCTCCCAGCTTGCGAGCTATCCGGACCGGACGTTCTCGCGCGAGGAGCTGATTCAGCTCATCTGGGGAACGGATTTTGACGGAGATGACCGGACCGTTGACGTACATATCAAACGACTCCGGGAACGCTTCGCGGACCGAAGCGGCGATTTCCGGATACGGACCATCCGGGGCGTAGGGTATAAATTGGAGGCGGCGCCGCAGTGAAAACCCTCTATTCGCGCATCGTCCTCACCACCATCGCCATCATGGTGATCAGCAGCTTGATTGCTTTTGTGCTGTCTAATCTTTACTACCAGTACAATCTCAAGCCCTTTAACGATCAGAAGGTCACCACCATGGCCAAGGATATCGGGGACTTTTATGACAGCCACCCGGAGACGGACATCCATGATTATCTCCATCACATCGGACAGCTCGGGTATCAATTCTATTTGGTGAACGATCAAGGCAAGGAGTGGTTCTATGGCGGCATGTTCCGTGAACAGGACCTTTCGCCCGAAACGGTGCGGCAGGTGCTGAACGGGAAGGTGTACCATGGCATCGCGGAGTTTCCGTCGGAGCTGTTCATCACCGGCTTTTTCGACAATGTCCTAAGCAACTCCATCGGCATCCCCATACAGGTAGAAGGCAGCCCTCACGCACTCTTCATCAGGCCCGATATTACCGTCCAGTTCGGGGAGATGCGTATCTTCTTCTCCATCATCATGGTCATTGCCATCCTGCTGAGCATCCTGCTTGTCGGCATTATTACGCGCTATATCGTGAAACCGATCGTGAAGTTAACCGAGGCCACCCAGAGCGTGGCGCAGGGCCAATATGACATTAAGCTGAACGTTACCCGGCGTGACGAGCTGGGGCAGCTTGCGGACCATTTTTCCCAGATGGCCAAAGGACTAGCGCAGTTGGAGCAGATGCGCCAGGAGTTTGTATCCAATGTCTCGCATGAAATCCAGTCGCCGCTGGCCTCCATTCAGGGCTTCTCGCAAACGCTGCAAACCAAGCGCTTGTCCGAGGAACAACAGCAGCATTACTTATCGATCATTGAGGCGGAAAGCCGCCGGATGTCCCAGCTCAGCAAACAGCTGCTTATGCTGGCGTCCCTGGATAAGGAAGAAAATATTCTCGATAAATCCACCTTCGACGTGGCCGAGCAAATCAAGCAGGTACTGTTCCACACCGAATGGAGCTGGCGCAGCAAAGATTTGACCATCGATATGTCGCTGCCGCCGACCTATGTCTATGGCGATCATCAGCTCCTGCACCAGGTATGGACGAACCTCATCACCAACAGCATTAAATTCACCGCACCTGAAGGCGCCATCTCCCTGCGTGTGATCAAACACAACACACAATGCCGCATCGAGATCTCCGATACGGGCATTGGTATTCCGCCAGAGCACCTGCCCCACATCTTCAACCGGTTCTACCGCGTGGATGAGGCTCGCGACCGCTCCGAGGGCAGCAGCGGATTGGGTTTATCCATTACCCAGAAAATTGTCGAACTGCATGGCGGACGTATTGAAGTCACGAGTCAGCCTGGAAAGGGAACCACCTTCACCGTGATCCTCCCTCACGTATAATGCAGCCTAATCTCAAGTTCATGCTCTGTTCATAATCCATTCCTATACTTGGGGCATATCCCGCAGAGATTAAAAACCGCGGGATGTGCTGCTTAATGATTAGGAATGGAGATGGGAAACATGTTTCTTGCACTGCGTGAACTTCAGCATGCGAAGCTGCGCTATCTGCTGATTGGCTTCATTATGGTTCTGATTGCCTGGCTTGTTCTGTTCGTCACGGGATTGGCCCAGGGGCTATCCTCCGATAACGCCTCTTCCATACAAAATATGAAAGCCGACTACCTGGTGCTTCAGGAGGGATCCGATCATCGGATCAATCGTTCCGTACTAACCGGCGAGATCTGGAACGAAGTGCAGAGCCGCCCGGGTGGAAACCCGGCCACTCCGCTCGGCATACGCATGAACACCTTGACCAAGGAAGGCTCCGCGGCCAAATTCGATGCGGCCTTTTTTGCCATTGATGTGGAGAGCATGCTGGCACCCCGAGTCGTTGAAGGCACCATGATTAGCAATACGGATGCCGGCCTTGTGATGGCCGACCGCTCCTTGAAAGAGGACGGGTACCGGCTGGGCGACCGGATCGTGGATCAGGCTACAGGCGCCACGTTTACGATTGCGGCCTTTACGGAGGGACAATCCTTCAGTCATGCCCCGGTCATTCACATGAACTTTGAGGGATGGAAGACGCTTCAACCAAACCCGGCAAAACTAGCGCCTATCTATAATGCCATCGCTTGGAAAGGAACTCCGGAACAGAAGGAGGCCTTGGCCCGGGACGTATCCGGCATCGAGATTATCACGAAAGAGGAAGCCCTGCAGGGAATTCCCGGTTTTCAGGAGGAGCAGGGTTCACTTATCATGATGATTGTGTTCCTGTTTGTGATCGCAGCCTTCGTGCTGGCCGTGTTCTTCTACGTCATGACGATTCAGAAAATGAATCAGTTCGGCGTCCTGAAAGCCATCGGTGCGGGGACCGGCTATCTGGTGAGGAGTCTGATCTTTCAGGTCCTGACCCTTACCATCGTCAGTCTTGCGATCAGCATCGGCCTGACTTACGGGGTTTCGCTCCTGTTGTCCGGCATCGTGCCCTTTTCGTTAACGCCTTCGGTCGTTCTGCTCTGTTCCTTGCTGTTCCTGGCGGTTTCCCTGATGGGATCGCTATTGTCGCTATATCGGGTCATCAAGATCGATGCAATCGAAGCTATCGGGAGGGCTGCATAATGACATCATCCAAGCTGTTGATGGATCAGGTGAGCAAAGAATTCGGTGACGGGGACACCTCCGTTAAAGTACTGGACAACATTTCGCTGGATATCAAGGGTGGGGAATTCATCGCGGTGGTCGGACCTTCCGGTTCGGGCAAAAGCACCTTTCTCTCCATTGCAGGGGCACTTCTATCCCCTACCCGCGGAAGAATATGGATGGGTGATCAGGAGGTTACAAGGCTATCCGCCAAAAAATTGAATGCGCTGCGGCTGAACCATATCGGATTTGTCTTTCAATCCTCCAATCTGATTCCTTATCTGGCTGTCCGCGATCAGCTCCTCTTGATTGCCAAACTGGCAGGACAGCACGGCCAGGAGCCGCAGCAGCGGGCGGATGATCTGCTTCATCGGCTGGGCTTATCGCACCGCAGGTTTCATTACCCTGAGAGCTTATCAGGCGGTGAACGGCAGCGTGTTGCCATTGCCCGGGCATGGATGAACAATCCGGAGCTCATTCTGGCAGACGAGCCAACCGCAAGTCTGGATTCGGAGCGCGGCCGAACCGTAGTTCAAATGCTCGCCGATGAGGTCAAGCTGCGCCAGAAAGCCGCCGTCATGGTCACGCATGACAAGCGCATGCTCGATTTATGTGATCGGATCATTTATATCGAGGATGGCAAGTTATCCGAACAGCGATCTCCCACTCTGCTATAGAATGAAAAAACCGGATTCATCCTAGCAACCTAGTAGATGAATCCGGTTTTTATTATGCTGGATCGTGTACCTCTCCAGCTCTCAAGAAGGCCATACGCCTCATGGGATTCGTATGGCTTCTGTCCCCCCTACGTTGATCTGACTGCATATACCCGCTGCCTTTAGCCCCAATTCCAAATGTTCAGCGTGCTGTCCTCTATGTCTTTCTCCATTATAGGGTGGATGGACATTCGACTAAGGGATAATATCCTTCAAATGAAGGGACAAATTCTTCCACCTTTAGGGTGTCACTGTTATCTCATGATACGCTCTGGTCTCCACTTTCTTTTTCTTTACCAAAAAGAAAAACCCGCCGATAATATCATCGGCAGGTTTATAGACTTATCTAAACGTTGAACTTCTAGTCTTTCTATTCATGGTCCAACCCTGATTATTTCTCGTAAATCGGAAGCACTTGATTCGTCTGCTCCCGGTTGCGGCCAACAGAGAAGATGGCAATCGGAATGCCGGTCAGCTCGGACACGCGCTCGACATAGCGACGGGTGTTCTCCGGCAGATCCTCCAGCGTTTTTGCTCCGGTAATGTCTTCGTTCCAGCCTGGCAGCTCTTCATAGATTGCTTCGCACTCCGCAAGCATTTTTAAGCTGGCCGGGTAGTGCGTAATCTCCTCACCGCGGAATTTATATGCGGTACAGATCTTAACGGTCTCAAGACCGCTCAGCACATCCAGCGAGTTCAGGGACAAGCCGGTAATTCCGCTCACGCGGCGGGCATGGCGTACAACTACGCTATCGAACCAGCCTACGCGGCGAGCACGTCCGGTTACCGTGCCGTATTCATGTCCTTTTTCACGAATGTACTCACCGATTTCATTGTCCAGCTCCGTCGGGAAAGGTCCATCCCCTACACGCGTCGTGTAGGATTTAGCCACCCCGATCACCTGCTGAATCTTCGATGGTCCTACACCGGAACCGATACATACACCGCCGGCAGAAGGATTCGAGGAGGTTACGAACGGATACGTACCTTGGTCGATGTCCAGCATGACGCCCTGCGCGCCTTCAAACAATACTTTTTGATTTTCATCGATCGCGTCGTTCAGGACGACGGAAGTATCACGCACATATTTACGAATAATTTCGGCATACTCCAGGTATTGCGTCAGAATCTCTTCAACATCGAGCGCTTCCCCGCCATATACCTGGGTAATCACTTGGTTCTTCTCCTTCACCATATGGCGAAGCTTCAGTTCGAACTCTTCCGCATCCATCAGATCTGCGATCCGGATGCCGTTACGTGCCGCTTTATCCATGTAGCAAGGGCCGATTCCCTTGCGGGTCGTACCGATTTTGTTCGGACCTTTACGGTCCTCTTCCAGAGCATCCAATACCATATGATAAGGCATGATAACATGAGCACGATCACTGATTACCAGATTATCCGTGCTGAACCCGTTATCATGAATATAATTAATCTCTTCAATAAGTGCAGCCGGGTTAACGACCATACCGTTTCCGATCACACAGGTTTTATCTTTATAGAATACTCCGGATGGAATCAAGCTAAGCTTGAATTTTTTACCGTCAATCAGAATGGTGTGGCCGGCATTGTTGCCGCCTTGGTAACGGGCTACCACGTCAGCGCTTTCCGCCAAATAATCCGTGATTTTCCCTTTCCCTTCATCTCCCCATTGTGTTCCCACAACGACTACCGTTGACATATTCATTCCTCCGCCCGGGCTGTTACACCCTTAATATTTCGCGAAACACTGATGAAATAACCTCTACATGATGATTAAAATTCAACCCCACTGCACTAAAGCAGCAATACCAGTGTAACAGTCCCCATTTTTAAAGTCAAATACAAAAACGAACAATCGCACATCAGTGTGTACGATTGTTCGGAATTAGGACGAGATTATCGAATGATTGCAGCATTATTCGGGGAATCTCCATAAGAAAACGACTGTCGACGTACTTTCTCAGAAGAGAGACCGCGGTTAGAGGTAGTTTTTCTTGCGATATCAGGAAGGCCCAAGCTTCGAGGTTTATACTTGATATCTTAAGAAATGCCCTTAACTTACAGCCAGCGGCAGGTATCTGCCTAATCTCCGAACTTTGTTAAAGAAGCCTCGTATTTCGTTAAGACACCCTAGAATCGCGGCTAATCTGTATCGTCGTCATCCAGCAGCGAAGGCGTCGGCATGCGTTCGCTCGTAATTGACGAATTTATTAAAGTTCTTCAAGAAGACCAGTTCCACCGTACCTACAGGACCATTACGCTGTTTGGCAATGATGATCTCGATGATGTTCTTCTTCTCGGTTTCCTGATTGTAATAATCATCCCGGTATAAGAACGCAACGATATCGGCATCCTGCTCGATCGAACCGGATTCCCGAAGGTCACTCATCATCGGACGCTTATCCTGACGCTGCTCCACGCCCCGGCTGAGCTGTGACAGCGCAATAACCGGCACTTCGAGCTCACGGGCGATTTGTTTAAGCGTACGCGAGATCTCGGATACCTCCTGCTGCCGGTTCTCCCCGGCCTTGCCGCGTCCATGAATGAGCTGGAGGTAATCGATCAGGATCATGCCGAGCCCCTTCTCCTTCTTCAGACGACGACACTTCGCACGAATATCAGCAACCGTTACGCCCGGTGTATCATCAATGTAAATCTCAGCTTCCGACAGAGCGGCAATGCCCATCGTAAGCTTGGACCAATCCTCATCACCTTTGAAATCCCCGTTACGCATGACGCCGGCATCCAGGTTAGCCTCAGCACAGATCATACGCTGTACGAGCTGCGGCGCCGACATCTCCAGACTGAAGATAGCTACGGTTTCCTTGGCACGAATCGCCACGTTCTGGGCAATATTCAATGCAAATGCGGTTTTACCTACGGAAGGACGGGCAGCTACGATGATCAAGTCGTTGCGCTGGAATCCGCTTGTCATTTTGTCCAAGTCCACGAACCCGGATGGAATTCCCGTTGTGTTCCCCCGGTTCTGATGGAGAACCTCCACCTTCTCGAACACTTCCATCAGCACATCGCGGATCGCAATAAATCCGCTGCCTGTGCGTCGATTGGAAATCTCGAGAATGCGGCGCTCCGCCTCGCTGAGCATACCGGATACATCTTCCCCTCCGGTATATCCTTCACTGACAATTTGTGTTGCGGTTCGAATCAACCGCCGCAGCATCGATTTCTCTTCGATGATCTGGGCGTAATAATCTACGTTCGCAGCCGTCGGGACCGCATGAGCCAGCTTGGCTAAATAGCTGACGCCTCCGACCTCTTCCAGCTGCCCTTTATCTTGCAGGAGAGATGTAAGGGTCACCAGATCGATCGGTTGATTGCCTTCCCCGAGCTGCACCATAACTTCATAGATCATCTGATGCGTTTTGTCGTAGAAGTCCTCGGCCTGCACCCGCTCCATCGCTGTAATCAGCGCTTCACTTTGCAGCAGAATGGCACCCAGCACCGCCTGCTCTGCCTCAAGGTTCTGCGGGGGGACCCGATCGAAATAGAGTTCTCCTCCCATATTACTCCTCCGTAATTTGAACCTTGAGCGTCGCCTTGACGTCAGGGTGCAGCTTCACCGGAATCTGGGTAACACCCAGACTGCGGATCGGATCGCTAAGTTCAATTTTGCGTTTGTCGATTTTGATCTTCTGTCCTGCCAGAGCTTCAGCAATTTGCTTGCTGGTGATGGCCCCGAACAAACGGCCGCCCTCTCCAGCTTTAGCTTTCAGGACAACCGTCATCTCTTCCAGCTTTTTGCCGAGCGCCTGTGCCTCTTCCTTCTCCTGAGCCTTACGCTTCTCCTCGGAAGCCTGCTGCTGCTCCAGCGTCTTCATGTTACCGTCGGTTGCCGGACGAGCGACTCCCCGCGGAATCAGGAAGTTCGTTGCGTATCCTTCCGAAACTTCCTTCACTTCGCCTTTCTTGCCTTGACCCTTCATATCTTTTATGAAAATGACTTTCATTCAAATAACCCCTCTTTCGCTTCGATGTCCTTCAGTACTTCCATCAACTTCTCCTCGGCTTTCTCAGGCGTCGTATCCAGTTGTACTGCGGCGTTCGTTAAATGTCCGCCTCCCCCGAGACGTTCCATAATCATCTGAACATTCATCTTGCCCATGGAGCGGGCGCTAATGCCAATCTTGCCGTCTGTGCGTTCGCTAATAACAAACGATGCCTGCACATCCGTCATATTCAGCAGCATATCCGCTACTTGAGCGATCAATAGCTGCGGCATGGGCTCCCCGCTCTTCGATACCGCAATGGCGATATGGTCATATACCATTTTAGCATGTTTCACGATTTCTGCCTTCGCTATAAATTCTGTCAGATCTTCCTTGAGCACCCGCTGAATCATCATCGTATCGGCTCCGTGACGCCGCAGGAATCCGGCAGCCTCAAACGTTCTCGAACCCGTGTGGAGGGCAAAATGCTTGGTGTCCACCGTGATCCCCGCCAATAAAGCCGTCGCCTCAACCGGCGTAAGGGATACCCGTTCATGAATATACTGCAGCACCTCCGTAACCAGCTCGCAGGTTGAAGAGGCATACGGTTCAAGATAGATCAGCACTGCGTCGTTAATAAACTCTTCCCCGCGTCGGTGATGATCCATCACAACGACCCGGCTTGCACGATGAACCAGCCGCGGCTCCATCGTCATGGAGGCTTTATGCGTATCCACAACAACGAGCAGTGTATGCTCTGTCATCATCTGCATCGCTTGTTCGGTGGAGATGAATCGGTTCATCAAGGCTTCGTCCTTCCGGACCTCTTCCATAAGCCTCGAAATGGACGGATTCATTCCCTCCATCACGATATAAGCCTCCACTTTATACATCTGGGCTGCTTTCAGCACGCCGATTGCAGCGCCGACCACGTCCATATCCGGCAGCTTATGGCCCATAATGATCACTTTGTCGCTCTCCTGCATCAAATCACGCAGCGCATGGGAGATGACGCGTGCTCTTACGCGCGTTCGTTTCTCCACGGCATTGGATTTACCGCCATAGAAAGAGAGCCTCTGACCCGCTTTGACAGCCGCCTGATCTCCGCCGCGGCCCAGCGCCATATCCAAACTGGATTGGGCCAGCTGCCCCAGCTCCGTAATGTCGTCTGAACCGAAAGCAAGACCAACGCTTAGCGTTAACGGTACCTTCAGATCCGCCGTCATCTCCCGGACCTCATCCAAGATGAGAAAACGGCTGTTCTCCAGCGCATCGAGCGACCTGTGGTTCAGCATCATCAAATAGCGGTCTGAGGAAAGTCTCCGCAAATAGACGTTAAATTCACGCGCCCAATCGGTGATCTCACTGGTTACCTTCGCAATCAATGCCGTCCGCTGTTGATCATCCATCCCCTGCGAGGCCTCATCGATGTTATCCATCATGATAATGCCCAAGGCCAATCGCTCATCCTCATACCGCTGCCTCAGCACGGCCAGCTCGGTAATCTCATCCAGATAGATCAGTCGCTCATCCGGAATGACCGTTGCTCCATAGAACTTATCCTCGTGGGAGATCTCCAGACGAATTTCCTTCGGCAGCTTCTCCTTGTTATCCTTCTTCTCTTGGGCTTCCCTTATCGCTACAACCAGTTGGGGAAACAACTCCTGTAAGGAGACGCCGACCAACGACTGATGCGGAAACATATTGACCACGAATTGGTTATGCCACTCCACTGTCTTGTCCTCGCTGTACAGCACAATGCCAAATGGCAGCACGCTGACCGCTTCGCCCTCGACCCGCTGAATTCGAAATGACAGATCTCCAATGTAATCCACCAGCTCGCGGCGGAATTTCATCTCCGTCTTCAGCATCGCATAGCCGCCTACCACCGCAAGCAGCAGCCCGACCAGCCCCAGAATGGTATTGTAGAACGACAGAAAAATAACAAGCAGAAGCACCAGCGCAAACGCCCAGACGGTATGATAGCCGTGCCAGCGCTTCTGCAGAAATTTAGGCATGACTCATCACCCTATCTTTTGGTTTTACTAAACGCCTGACGAAGTGGAAACGCCAAGTCCAGGATTCCGATAATCATAGCCGGCGGGAACAGCACAATCGGTATAGCCGTCAAAAGCGGTACAATCGGATGCCACTTCCGTTCGTGAGCGAGATAGTAGAAGAACCCCAGCGCTTGGATCATGAAGCAGATCTGCAGCAAAGGCGTGGCGTTTGCCACAATCATCTTCATGAAGGTATTGTCCGAATTGACGGTTGCCATGTTGATGAAAAAAATGAGCAAGTAGTACCAGATCAGGGAACGCGGCAGCATCCATTCTCTAGCCGGCTTCAGCCGCGGCACGGACAAGCCCATGCTGCCCAGTGTAGGACGAGCCAAAGCATGGGTTACCACCGTCATAAGGAACGAGCTGATAATCATCGCAAATGGAACCAGGCGCATCGTTTGATCTTTAATGAACTGTGTATCGAGTTCGGTGCCAAGGAACTGTCCTCCCAGACCTCCTTCTACACCCATCTCAGTGAGCGGAGCGGTCGTCATCTTCACAATCTCATCCACATACTCCGACAGATTTAATTGGAAGAAGGCTGTGCTGATCATGAGCAGAAGGAGCATTTCCACCAGCATGACAGCCATGCCGTACTTCAATACCTGCATAGCTGCCTTCCGCTTCCGGTACAAATACCCCATGACAATTCCCGGAACGGCAAAATAGATCGCAAATAACACATAAATGGGATGAATCAGAAGCGCGATCAGCCATACCGGCACCACATGCATGATAAATGATTTTGTATTCAAAGCCGTAAACAGAATCGCAACCGGCAGAATTAACAAGAAAGCCGTTACGATCGAAAAGGGTGTGAGTAGTGATAGCAGCAGAAGCAAATAAATAACGCTCCATACCGCCGTGGTCCAGCGCAGTTTCAATATGTTCACCTCTTACGCAAATGTTCTTCGAGCGCGGAAATATCCTGGTACCAATCTTCCAGCTGATGTCCTTCCTGCTTATGCTTTTTCAATTTCTCTAACAAGAGATCATCCAAATCCCGATAGGTCAAGCCGAGCCTTCGGCCCAGTATGTATGAGCTCATCATCAGGCTTACCAAACTGTCTCCAACCTTTGTAGTGCTGCCTTCCCATAGAGCTTTGAATAACCGGGATACATTGTCAATTACTTCGGTTTTGAGCCATTCAATCACTTTGGCGCGTTTAGCTACATCCAAGTCCTTCGGCATATTTGGCATATCCATCTCTCCCTGAAAACAGCTTTATTCTCCATTATAGCATAAAAAAAAGCCGCCCACACAAAGGCCCAGTGCACCCTGTCCATCCTTAGTCCCAGTAGGCAAACGATAACCCACCTTCTCTTTGTACTCCAATCGGACCCCGCTTATTCCTCCCCGCTCTTGCACTGCTGCCTCTTTTCTACAAAAATAGGGCGTGTTATCCACATTGTGATCGTGGTCCCACGCCCTTGATTATTTTACAAGCCTACTTGATTATGATGCACCGTGGGACTCCACCGTCTCCTTGGAGACAAATCGTTCACAGTACTCAATAATGAGGCTTCTGCGTACAATGCCGATAAAGCGGTTCATATCGTCCACCACAGGCACAAAGTTCTGCACCTTGGCCAGATTAATCAGATCCTCCATCCGGGCGTCAATCGACACCGGCTTGATGTCCATACGAAAAGGAACATCCTTCAACAAAAATTTCGAAGCGTTCTCAAAAGTGATTTTGCCTTCTGAATTCTTCATGTGCCACAACAGATCACCTTCCGTGACAGTCCCTGCATACTGGCCGTTCTTATCCAGTACGGGCACGGCCGTATATCGGTGAAACTCCATCCGTTCCAGCGTCTGCCTGAGCGTAGAATCCAGTGTTAAACAGATCACTTCCTGCTTGGGTAATAGAAAAAAAGCGATATTCATAATGCATTATCCTCCTTATGACTCCAACTTCTGAAGTCATGTTAAGTAACCTTCCTGATTTAAAGCCTAGGTATGCAGGTTACTCCTTCCCCTATCCATACTCATACATACGTTAACTTCGTCGTTCTGATTCCTTGTATAGGGCACAAAATCAGCAGCCATCCGACTGCTGATTGAGATGAAGCAACGTACTATGACATCATCCGGGTGGACCGGTGTTTATTTATTTCAACTTTTGCTTCTCAGCATCTTTGGGCTGCAGCAGCTGGTCAGCCGGTGTATCCGGGTTCATCCAGCTGTCAATCAAATCCCGGGCCTCCTGCACGTCTTCCATGTCAGGCTCATTGTAATAGACGCCGCCAATTTTCATGCCTTCCCCCATGATCGTATAGCTGGTCATATCCACTTTGCCCCCGGTTAGCATCTGCTTTGCCAGGTCAATAATGAACTTAGGCTGCATATCGGTCTGGAAATTATCTCCCATGATCTCAATCAGTTCAGGCACCTTGCCGATCTGATCAAGCTTCATCACCCGCTTGGCCGCAACGTCCAAAAACACTTGCTGTCTCTTCGCACGATTAAAGTCGCTATCCTCCCGATAACGGACATAATTCAAAGCTTCCTCGCCGTTATAAATCGGTTTGTTGGCTTCAATCGTGAATTTCTCATGGTCTCTGCCTTTATTGACGATATCCTTGCCGATCGGCAGCTCCACGCCCCCAATGGCGTCAACAACATCCTTCAAGCCCTGAAAATTAATGGAAGCATAATAATCAAGCTCTTCTTCGAAAAATGCCTCCATCGTATCTTTGGCCATTTGATGACCGCCAAATGCAAACGCGTGGTTAATCTTGTCTTTCTTGTCCTTACCGATAATATCGACATACGTGTCCCTTGGAACCGAAATTAAGAGCACTTTGGACTCCATGGGGCGTACAACCGCATAGATCAGCGTGTCCGAACGCGCAGGTTCATCCTCACGCTGGTCACTCCCGAGCAGCATAACCGAGAACGGCTCGCTCTGGAGCACGACAGGTTCGGGTGTCTTGTCGCTTTGGAGCGGTTTATACGATTTCTGCAATGATTCCTCTACATCCTTTGCCATGAACAGATCAAATGCTACAACCGCTAGCTGCGTTCTGAACAGAACCGCGGTTGAGCCAAGCAGTATGACCAAAGCGAGAGTAATATATATTGATTTCCTCTTCATGAGTTCAATTCCTTCTTTATTATAAAATAAATTAATGGATAAGTCAGATCGTTAAAGGTCCTTGCTTGCACCCCAAGCTACTTGGCTCACCCTCCTTCCTTATTAAACGGGAACTCCTCCCGTTGACTCACTTCATATCAGTAGGCCAGTTTCACACATCATCTATTGTAAACCAGATTATTGTCAAATGTGAACCCTTCACGAGCAGTTCTATAAATCTACCAAATCTTCATCGATCCGCTAAACAGGTCTCTTATCACGCGTAATAGCGGCTGAGATTCCCGAATATTGAAACCAGTCATCCAGCCGCTCTTTCCATGTTAACGTTTTAGCGAATCCGTAGTCAAACAGCTTGCGTGTCTCTTCAAATCTTGCTTCTTTGGACTCGGTACCCATGACTACGGCAACAAGCCGACTGCCTTGTTTCTCCGCGGTACCCGTGAAACAGTATCCTGCATTCACCGTGTACCCTGCCTTTAATCCATCGGTGCCTTCATAGGAATAAGGGCCCCCTAGCGATGGCAGCATCCAATTGGTGTTGCTTAAATATAAATTCCGTCCACTTATCTTCGTTTGAGTCTTGCTGGAGGTGCTTAGAATATCGGGGTGGCTTCGAATCAAATGCGCAGCCAGTTTGGCTGTATCCTCTGCGGTCATCACCGTTTCTTCATCCGTTGTCCAGACTTGATCGTTGGCTGTGTCTCGCTCGACTCCCGACGCGTTTACGAATCGTGTCGCGCTGGATAAACCAATCTCTTTGGCCTTGGCATTCATCTTCCGGACAAACGCTTCCTCGGAGCCCGCAAAATGCTCTGCAAGTGCTACGGCGGCATCATTCGCCGAATACACCGTTATGCTCTGGAACAATTCGCGCACCGTCAAAATTTCGCCCGATTTCAGGGCAATCTTAACCCCTCTGACGTCCGCTGCGAGATCGCTTATTATGACTTCATCGTCCCAGGTTCTCTTCCCGGTTTTGATATCATCCAGAATAACCAACTCGGTCATCAGCTTTGACATGCTTGCAGGCGGTAAGGGGATATCGCCATTTTTGCTAAGCAAAATACGCCCGGTGTTTAAATCCATTAAGACAACCGCTCGCGCGTCCACCTTCGGCTTAAACCCCGCTCGTTCTATATTTCCTATGACAACCGCCCCAATCGGGACGATCATTAACAACATCATGACCAACCAAAGCCACCGTTTTTTCATAGAATTAGCCCTCCATAGTTATAGACGGTTGAAAGGGGCATTTGGTCTGCTTTTTTTTTGAATTTATCGTATAGAAATTTTTGTAAAACAAAACGAATGTGCCCGGAAAACGAAAAAGACCTCCAACCGTCCGCAGACGATAGGAAGTCCTTCTATGAATGTGTAAATCTTCTAATCATCACGCTAATTGCTGTCAGAAAACCTAGATTTGAAGAGTCTTATTAAGCGTAGTGACAAGCAACAAAGTGATTATTGCCTACATCGCGGTATTCCGGCACTTGCTGTTTACACAGGTCTGAAGCCAGCGGACAGCGAGTATGGAACTTGCACCCGGATGGCGGGTTCGCCGGGCTTGGGATGTCGCCTTTCAGTACAATCCGATCGCGCTTCAGCGTTGGGTCCGGTACCGGCACGGCAGACAGCAATGCTTTCGTATAAGGATGCAGCGGGTTACGGAATAGCTCTTCCTTGCTTGCCAATTCTACCATCGATCCCAGATACATTACCCCAATTCGGTTGCACAAATGCTCTACAACACTGAGATCATGAGAAATGAACAAGTAAGTCAGCTGCTTCTCGCGCTGCAAATCACTCAGCAGGTTAATGATTTGCGCTTGAATCGATACGTCCAATGCAGATACCGGCTCATCCGCGACGATAAAGTCGGGGTTCAGAATCAATGCGCGGGCAATCCCGATCCGTTGACGCTGTCCACCGGAAAATTCATGCGGATACCGATCGTAATGATAGGCGGCAAGGCCGCAAATCTCCAGTGTTTCAATCACGCGGTCTTTCAATTCTCTACGATTAACTAACCCATGGTCAATGAGTGCTTCGCCGATGGCTTCGCCCACTTTGATTCTTGGGTTCAGTGAGCTGAATGGATCCTGGAACACGATCTGCATCTTCGGACGCAGGGCACGCATTTTCTCTTTGGATAATGTATGGATATCCTGACCATTAAAGATAACTTTACCTTCCGTTTTCTCCAACAAACGGAGAATGGTACGACCTATAGTACTTTTGCCGCAGCCGGATTCGCCTACAAGCCCAAAGGATTCCCCTTTATTGATGGTAAAGCTGACTCCGTCAACGGCTCTTACATTACCCACCGTCCGCTGTAATATGCCACCGGTGATGGGAAAGTATTTCTTCAAACCATCAATTTCAATCAATGCTTGACTCATTATGCTTTCCCCTCCTCTTCATACAACCAGCAGGCGACCTTGTGGCCGTTAGGATCCGTGCCGAGCGGAGGTGTCTTCTCTCTACAAATCTGCATGCACGATTCACAGCGATCATGGAAATGACAGTTGTCTCCAAGATCTACCGGATTGGGTACCTGTCCCGGAATCGAATACAGACGTTCTTGAGTCTGGTTAATGATGGGCTTAGCTTTCAAAAGTCCTTTGGTATATGGATGCTTCGGCTGCTTGAAGAGCTCAATGACCGGGGCTTCTTCAATGACTTTTCCTGCATACATAACAACAACATAATCCGCCATCTCCGCTACGACCCCCAGGTCATGCGTAATCAGCATAATGGATGTATTCAGCTTCCCCTTGATGTCGCGCATCAAATCCAAAATTTG
This sequence comes from Paenibacillus sp. GM2FR, assembly GCF_002803325.1. Lineage (NCBI taxonomy): Bacteria > Bacillati > Bacillota > Bacilli > Caryophanales > Paenibacillaceae > Paenibacillus > Paenibacillus sp. GM2FR. The sequence goes on from NZ_MKZM01000011.1 coordinate 628,181, forward strand.
GGCCTGAATCGTAACATCAAGTGCTGTTGTTGGCTCGTCAGCAATCAGAAGCTTGGGATTACAGCTGAGTGCGATCGCGATCATAATCCGTTGGCGCATACCGCCGCTGAGCTCATGCGGATAGGAGTCGAAAATCTTCTCCGCACGCGGTATTCCTACCAGATTAATGAGGTCGATGGCACGTTTTTTAGCTTCTTTACGGTCTACAAGCTGATGCAGCAGAATCGGCTCTACAATCTGTTCCCCGATCGTTAATACCGGGTTCAGTGAGGTCATGGGCTCCTGGAAGATCATGGCGATATCGTTACCACGGATCAAGCTCATCTCACGCTTGCTCATCTTCAGCAGGTCCTTGCCTTCATACAGAATTTCTCCTCCTACAGGAGGTGTATCAATTAAACGCATAAGTGACATGGCTGTCACGCTTTTACCACAGCCCGATTCACCGACCACGCACAGTGTTTCACCTTCACGGATTTTGAAGCTTACATCGTCGACGGCTTTTACGGTTCCTGCGGAGGTTTGAAAATGCGTTTTTAAATTGCGGAATTCAACTAATTCTTTTGCCATATTCGCATCTCCTACTTCTTCATTTTCGGGTCAAGTGCGTCGCGAAGCCCGTCACCGATCAAGTTGATCGCGACTACGGTAATCAGAATACACATGCCTGGCGGTATCCATAACCATGGTCTCTTCCGGAAATCAATCAAGTTGTTTGCCGCAGAAATCATATTTCCCCAGGATGGTGTTGGTGGAACTACCCCGATTCCTAGGAAACTCAGCGCCGATTCATACAGGATAGCCCCTGCTACACCAAGCGTTGCAGATACAATGATGATTGGAATCGTATTAGGAAGCAGATGGCGGAAGATTTTTCGGCGATCTTTAAGTCCCAAGGCTTCTGTTGCTTGCATAAACTCCTGTTCGCGAAGCGTTAAGATTTGACCACGTACGAGACGTGAAATACCGCTCCAACCCAATATACCGATGATGAGCATCAAGAAATAAATGCGGTCTGAAGGTTCTACCTTCAAGTCAGACAATACCGCACCCAAGATGATCAGAATCGGAAGGCTCGGCAAAGCCATGAATACGTCGGCAATACGCATAATCAATGTATCTACCCATCTGCGATAAAAACCGGCCAATGCGCCAAGCGTCGCTCCAATAATAACGGAAATACCTGTCGCTACTAGTCCTACTGTGAGGGAAATCCTGCCTGCAAGCATCATCCGCAGGAGAATATCGCGCCCCAGTTTATCCGTTCCTAACCAATATTTCGAGCTTGGAGGCAAATTCTTATCAGCCACACTGTAATCAAATAGGGAATAAGGTGAAAAGACCGGGCCAATAAAACATAGCAAAAACATAAATACAATTATGAAAAGTCCGATGACAGCAAGACGGTTTCTGGAAAAACGGCGAATGGCCATTCTCCATGGAGAATCCGGCTGCTTCTTCGATACTGGTAGATTCGTTTTTAATGGTGCAGCCTCTGCGGACAAATGAATCTCCTCCTACTTTAAGCGAATTCTTGGGTCAGCAGCGCCATACAGGACATCAGATAACAAGTTACCGAGCAATGTCAATACGGAGATGAATATCGTGAAGCCGAGCATAAACGGATAATCCCGCATACTGATCGATTCCAGATATACCTGACCAACCCCAGGCCAAATGAATATCTTTTCCAAGATGATGGCTCCACCAAATAAGCTTGGCAATTCGAAGCCCATCAAAGTGATCGCAGGAAGCATTGCATTACGCAAAGCATGTTTGAAAATAACCGTACGTTCTTTTAAGCCCTTTGCACGTGCTGTCCGGATGTAATCCTGGCGGATAACTTCCAGCATGCTTGTACGGAAATACCGCGTCAAGCTGCCCGTGCTGAGCATTGTAAGTACAGTTACTGGCAAGAACATATGCCATGCGATGTCAATCAGTTGCTGCCATGTGTTTCCATTCAAGCCTGATGTTTTCATACTACCAACCGGGAACCATCCTAAATCCAAGGCAAAAATCTTGATGAGAAGGAGTCCGATAAAGAAAGAAGGCAGTGACATACACAAAAAGATAAATAAGGTTACGATCTTATCAAACAATGAATACTGAAATTTAGCCGAGAATACCCCAGCAAAGATAGCGATTATCCAGCTTAATATCAACGAAAAAATAGCAATAAAAAAAGAGTTCCATACATAGTTACCCATAACGGTGGTAACCGGTTGTTTGTGCTGAAGGGAATCTCCGAGATTGCCCTTTAACATATTGCCAGCCCATGTAAAGTAACGCTCTACCGGCGGCTTATCCAAACCATAAATTTCCCGAAGCTGAGCTGCTTTCTCAGCAGTCATCGTCGGGTTATCCATTGCAGTGATATAATCACCTGGCACCATTGCTGATATTGCAAATATGAGAATCGAGATCCCGATCATTGTCGGGATAATCTGCAGCAGCCTCCGGATAATGTACTGCTTCATAATATTCCTCCCGGCTTATAAGTGGATATGCCCAGCTCTTGCGAGCTGAGCATATGTTTCCTGCTGTTATTGTTCAAGTTCGACTTTGTAAAGATCAATTACGAAGTCTTTATATGGAGTAATTTCCATACCATTAACTCGGCTGTTGATACCCCACATATCACGTCTTTGGTAAATCGGGAGATCCGGAACGTCTTGATTCAGCACTTGATATGCTTCTGCATATGCTGCTTTACGCTCTTCAAGATCGAAGGCTTTCAGACCTTTATCCATTGCTGCATCATAAGCAGGATTGGAGTATCCGATATCATTTTGCTGTCCATCCGTACGGTATACCGTGGATTCTGGATCCGGAGTCAAGCCCCATGCAGCAAAGAACATTTCGAAATCGCCTTTATCCTTCTTATCCATGATCGCATTGAAGTCTAATGTTTCTGCAACGATCTTAATGCCAAGCTCTTGGTAGTTCTGATTCATTACCGGAATCAAAGCATCTACAACCGGGTTATCAGCTGTTGCAGAGAAGTGAATCTCAAATTTCTGGCCGTCTTTTTCACGGATGCCATCAGCACCTGGAACCCAGCCTGCTTCATCAAGAAGCTGCTTCGCTTTCTCGATGTCGAATTCATGTGCGTCGATACCTTCAGTAGTGTATGCCCATGATACATTCGACTGTGGAATGTTGATTACGTTAGCATAAGGACCATAGATAATTTCAACGATTTCTGCACGGTTCAAACCGTATAATAATGCTTGACGAACTTTCGCATCTTGGAACTTAGGATTTTTATGGTTCATGGCAACATAACCGTACCCATTGGTTGGGAAGATGTTAATATCCAAGAAGCCCATGGATTTCAACTCTTCTACGGTATCTTCGTTAACGGTAACCATATCCATATCGATTTCACCGGATTGGAACATGGCCAATTTAGTTTCATCAGTAGTTGTTTTGTAAATTACGTTTTTGATTTTCGGAGCCCCCAGGAAGTAGTTCGGGTTAGCTTCCAATACAACCTCTTGACCAGGAGCGAAGCTCTTCAGTACATACTGACCGCTACCGATTGGTTTAGTATGCAGGTTCTTCATGTACTCCAGGTTGCCTTGTTTGTAATCTTTACCGTAGTATGCTTCTGGTACGAAAGAAATGTCTCCCAGAGAATCCTTCGTCATAGCGTTTGCTTCAGTTACTTCAATCTCAATGGTGTGGTCATCGATAACTTTAACACCAGAGATGTCCGTTGCTTTACCATCATGATACTCTTGACCACCTTTTACATGTGTCGAGAAGATATCAGATTGACCGTCATAGCTAGCATCATGAAGAACTTTCATTGCAAATGCATAATCTTTTACTGTTACAGGTGTGCCATCAGAATAAGTTACACCCTGTTTCAATTTAAACGTATACTTTAATTTATCCTCGGAAACTTCAACGCTTTCTGCCAAACGGTTCGAATACGTTCCATCACCGTTCAACGTGAAGAAAGAATCGAAAATTGCTTCTACAACATATTTATCATATGCTGTTTGCCAGAAGAACGGGTTGAAAACACCCTTTGGTGAAGTCATACCAACGATCAGTGTATCTTTACGATTTTTAGCAGCTGTTGGATTCTTAGATGGATCTGCTGCTTCGAAATAACCTTGGCTTTCATCTCCAGTTTCAGCAGGCGGTTCTGTAGTATCTTTGTCGCCTTCAGCTGGTGGTGTTTGTTCCGTTTGCTCCCCTTGACTTGGCTGTTCTGCTGTTTCTCCGCCTCCACATGCTGCCAATACCGTCATGGCCAAAAGCATGATTGCAAGCAGGAGTGACATTCTTTTCTTCATGCGAATCCTCCTCTTAAAAAATGTTGTTGCATTATAAATTATCAGGACGAATATGAAATCATCCTTAAATAATTTCGAACAGAATTCTTGTTCTCTAGGATGTCATTGCATGATGTGAAATAAATTGAAAGTTTTACAGAAAATATACCATTGGTCAATTAGTGCCAAAGTCTCTAGCAAAATCTTCTTGCCTATAAAATTAATGTTATGATACGTGTAAATTTAGGTAACGTCAATTACTTTTTTTCGTTTTTCTCAAAAATCATGTTTTTAACGTCATTTTCGAGGTTAATAATTAAGTTTATCTCCGTTGGATATCCTTAGTTTACTGAAAATGTATGTAATATCAAGATTTATTTACAATTTATAGCTATATTCGTTCATAGTTTTGCAGTGTTTATGTAATATTAAATCACATTTAATTCGGAGTTCAATTTTTTCTGTTAATTTTTTTGTCTGCCAGGTAATGTATATGTTATTTAATTTAACACAACTTGGGTTGGTCTACCCTGAATACAACTAGGAACCATTTTTATGTAATATATTATCCTTGCGATATGCTTCAATTCGTTATTAGATGACGCAGATTTATGGATCTACTTTTTCATAGTTTAGGCTCCTACAGCGTTAAAGCTTAAAAAAAGCAACCCTGGACTGTGATCCGGATTGCTTTTGCGTTAAATTCCATGTCAGATAAATCAACCTTGCTCTTTCATACTTGCGAACTATAGATTCTTTACCCAAGCGAGTTTTAAATCCATCTCTTCAATGCACTGCTGATGATCATGTGTATCATCAGCCACTAACGGCGTGACCGGATACATTCGCATCTCTCCGCGGTACGTATGAAGCAGCGGATGAACCGCATGTCTTCCTTGGATTTCCGGATCCAGCCACTTTGCCATATTTTCCTCAGACAAAATCGCCGGCATTCGGGTCTCGAACTCTCGAATCGCTTCATTGGCCTCTGTCATTAGAACCGTACATGTCCTCATTTCATTTCCTCTTGCATCTCGCCATGTCTCGTATAGACCGGCCATACCAAATATTTCATGATCTCCGATAACGGTCCGTACCGCATAACTCCGTTTGCCAACCGTTCTCCAGTAATATAAACCGTTACATGGGATCACACAACGTCTTGTGTCAATCGCTCTACGGTAAGTAGGATTTTGATCAACCGTAGTAATATCAGCATTGACCGCATCTTTCCCCCAATAGGGCACTAGCCCCCACCGATACTCGTCGAGCACCCGCTCTCCCTGTTCCTGTACAATGACCGGCATGGTTTGAGTAGGGCTAATGTTGTATCGGCTTTTGTAGTAATACATTACCCGATTGATGCCAAAGCGTTGATTCACTTCATCGATCCCTGCGGACAGCGAGAATCGTCTGCACATACAACTACCTCCTTTTTCCTTTATCGTTTGGATAATGGAGGTGGAATATGCATAATAAGACTAACAACATGGAGCTTCCACTACTTGTACGCTTGTATCTCTGGAGTGGACATCATAAAATTGAAAGATTTCTGCAATTTTTATGTAATCACATTATTAAATTTTCTTTAGCGCTCTGACGTAGCCATCTTCTTATATTCTGTTTGTATACGATAGACATCTTCTTCGATCAGGCAAGCTTGAGATCTGCCTATAATCCTCTCTTTGGTAAGGCACCATTTTGATGGTACTTTATTTTCAATTTTGTGATCATCCCAGCTCTCATTTAATGAGCCGATACGTACCTATATATAATAGAAGAAATTTTTTCGGATAGCTTCTTTTCGTCTTCATCATCGTATTTCTATACCTTACAAGAGGAACTCCAATATGTTTAAAATTGTATTGTTTACAATAGACACTGTCCGTTTGAAGCAGACATGATTTCAGGGCTTTAAAACTGGAAAGCTTTACACCAGGCTTGTGTTTGTCGGTAGCTACTTTTCCTTCTCGGTGTACACTCAGGGGAGACATGATTCTTCTGTGGAGACATTATATATCCCAACATTTGGATGATCACAAGTCATCTCGAAATGAATAATTTCCACATCAAGAGTATTGAGCTTTATACCTGTGAGGTACTCTTGGATTGTTACACTGGTAAGACTCTCGTCACTAAGAACTCATCCTAACATCCTACCCTCCCCGTAATCAGGCTAGACTCTTCCATAATAAAAAAGCGGTCCAGCCTACAATTAGGCTGGACCGCTCTGACACAAATGATTACTCAGTTGTGTATGGAAGCAATGCGATTTGACGGGAGCGTTTGATCGCAATCGTCAGGGCACGCTGATATTTAGCGCTAGTACCTGTTACACGACGAGGCAAGATTTTTCCGCGCTCGCTGATGAATTTCTTGAGCAGGTCTGTATCTTTATAGTCAATGTGAGTAATTTTGTTCACAGTGAAGAAACATACTTTACGACGCTTGTTGCGGCCGCCGCGGCGTGCCGGTCTTTTGTCGTTGTCTCCGCCTTCTCTTTGTTTAAAAGCCATGTGTTGTCAGTCCTTTCCGTATTAAAATGGCAAATCATCATCCGAAATATCGATCGGTTTTCCTTCATCGGAAAAAGGATCCTGATTGTTGTTTCGCGAGTAGTTATTGTTCCCACGGTTTCCGCCACTGCTATTGCTGTTGCTTCCTCCGCTAAACGATGATTCCTCACGATTTCCTCCGCCACCGCTTGTTTCACGGTTTGACTCCAAGAAGCGAACATTATCGGCAATGACTTCGGTGACGTATACACGCTTACCTTCGTTATTCTCGTAATTCCGCACTTGAATGCGCCCTTCTACAGCCGTCAGACGGCCTTTACGCAGATAGTTTGCACATGTCTCCGCAAGCTGTCTCCAGGTCACGACCGGAATGAAATCCGCTTCGCGCTCCCCGCCTTGTCCAGTAAACGGACGATCGACAGCAAGTGTAAATTGCGTTACAGCAACACCTGAAGGAGTATAGCGCAGCTCGGGATCCTTAGTCAGTCGGCCAATCAAAATGACACGGTTCAACAATCCAATCCCCTCCTTAGAACGAAATCAATTACAAAGTTTTTTTACGTATTAAGCAACGTCGTTCGTGATGAGATAACGAATAACTTCGTCAGAAATCTTCATGAGACGCTCAAGTTCAGCTACAACTTCAGGTGTTGCGTTGAAGTTTACCAGAACGTAGACGCCATCACGGAATTTCTTGATCTCATACGCAAGACGGCGTTTACCCATTACGTCATGCTTTGTAATTTCTCCGCCGTTGGAGATGATGCCTTGGAATTTATCGACTGCAGCTTGAACAGCTTCTTGTTCAATGTCAGGACGAATAATGTACATCACTTCATATTTGCGCATATGTTTCACCTCCTTATGGACTTCGGCCCTCAATCTCTGTTGAGAGCAAGGAGCGAGTCTAACTCGCACCATAATACTATATCAGAACGGGTGATCGGATGCAAGTTTCTTTTCGATGCTGAATATGCCCTCTTCCCTTTATTACCGCGCTTTTCTCACTTTCCCTGCGATGATTTGGTGTCCAATGGCGCATGATAATACATGCAGTCCATCCATCATAATGAGGAGGAATTCCACAATGGGAGAACAGTCCGAATTTCGTGCAGGTGACAAAGCTCCGAACAACGGCATTTATATGGAAGTTGGCGTCAGAGACCATATCATGGGCATCGAAAACCCGCGTCAAATTAAAATGAGCAAGGGTGATACCTTTCCTGAAACCCAAAATGACGATCGTGTATGGTTAAACAAGCGCCGAGTGCAGCCTAAGTAATCGCCTGAGTGATTAGCCCCAGGAGCTTTGTAGATCGTGACTACTGCATCCTATGCGAACGGTACGTAGTCAGGGTATTGCTTGAATAACCAACGACCAAGCCATGAATACTAAATGTTTAATATTGGGATTTTTTTACAGTTAAATTAGCATGTATACAAATGCACCTTTAGGCGCACATTATAATCAGGCGGTGCATGAGAGAGGTGTGGTTCCGTTGAACGTTGCAGCAGAACGACGCATGAGGTTTCTGATCGTCACACGGATTGCAAGCTGAGGAAATGAGCCGAATGCTTGACCTCTTGGACAAGTGAAGCTATTGACAAGGTTCGCAGAAGTGCTGATAAAATGATTCCAATTCACAAGCACCGCCTACCCAGAAAGAAGGGCCCAATCAGGCCCTTCTTTTTCGTTTAAATGCTCAGGACGAACTAATTTTGTTACAACGAAAAACACCCTCTGCAGGTCGTCTGCATCAGGGTGTTTTATTCAAAGGCGCTATACATCTTAACGCCTAACTTATGTATCTACATCGTTTATATCCATAACAGCGGAACTTTAACGATTGGTGGCGGAAAGGGTGGGATTCGAACCCACGCACGCCTTGCGACGCCTAGCTGATTTCGAGTCAGCCCCCTTGGGCCTCTTGGGTACCTTTCCACAGCAGAATTGATTATATCATGGAAACGTTATCTGGTCAATAGCTTGCCTTCAATCCCGCTATGTCGGGATTATTGGCTCCGTTAGCGCTCGATTTCCCTTCAAGCCTGCAAGATCTCTCCGATGTATCGGTATTCGTTAATAGAACGGATGATTCGTCTTGCATAACTTATAATCTCAAGCAACGTTCAACGACACGAGCCTTCCCGAATGGGGAGTTTTTTAGGGAGGAGATATTACGGTGTATCCCCTGCCCCTTCCGTCTCCTGAGCCGAACGCAATACCTTCTTCATATTCTTCTCAAACTTTACACGGGGGATCAACACGCTATGCTGACACTTGGTACATTTGATCCGAATATCCATCCCCATGCGAATAATCTCCATCTCATTATTTCCACAAGGATGAGGCTTCTTCATCTGAACGATATCCCCTAACTGAAATACCTTGCGCTCCATGGCTATCGCTCCCTTTTACTTCTATCACTTCTTCTATCTATTATATATCATTGGATTACCAATTAGATCAACCCTGAACGCGTTCTTGTCCCATTTCCCGTGCTTCAATAGCCTGTTTGATATCCGTAAAAATCTGGCGCTCCACGTGTTCCCTTGCATTCGGATTACATTCCGCCACAATACGAACAACATATTCGGAAGTACTCAATGACTGGATTCCTAACACATCCGGAGTCCGCTGTACCTCTGGGCAACGGTCCATGATTCCCGTTAGGGCTGCTTGAATTAGCGTTATCGTATCCTTCACCTGCTGATCGTTCTTTACCGGTAGATCTACAATGGCTAATGAGTTGGAAAGGGAATAATTTGTGACGCTGGTTATCATCCCATTCGGAATAATATAGGTCTCCCCATTCAATCCCTTTACACGCGATGTGCGAAGCCCGATCATTTCGACAGTTCCCCGGTACTCACCACTCTTGATTACATCACCTACTGCAAACTGATCCTCAAATATAATGAAGAATCCGGTGATAACGTCCTTCACTAAACTCTGTGCACCAAAACCTATTGCAAGCCCAAGCACCCCGGCACCGGCTAACAGCGGTCCTAACTTGAAGTTGAACTCTGAAAGAATGATCAAAATCATAACAAAGTTGCACACAACGGAGGTTACATTTTTTAATAACTCCCCTACCGTGACAAAACGTCTTGAGTTCACTTGAATTCGGCTCTTCTCCTGCCTAAGAAGAAACTGATCAATCATTTTATACACAACCCGTATCACAATACGCGTCAGAATAAAAATGATGATAACCCGAATGCCGGACGACAGGATATGCATCCACATCTCTTCATTCGTTAACCATCCCCAAACTTTATCTTTCAATCCCTCAGCCTCCTTAGCGAATCCCACTAAATCCACATCATCTGCATCCTCTGATAAGTAACCAAAGCCCCTCATCTTGATGTCCTCCTATTACTCTTCGATGTTGATGTACCTCTCGTTGCTATCCAGTGCAAAGATGCCCCGGATTTCCACATGCTCCTGCCGGATAATCTCTTGAACATCTTTTAACGCATCAGGTGGGAATTGAATCGATAATGCACAGCCAGCCGTAATCTCTTTTGGTGTAGGAAAAAGATCAATTTCGATATCCGCGTACTCCAACAGCATTTCCGCACGCAGCGCCTGCTGGGTGGAATCGAATGCAATCAACATTGCGCCTTCCACTTCCCCGTCCCCCTCCATCGTGCCTATCATTTCTATTTATGCTCTACTCATCATCATTCCCCATGATTGAGAGTTTTATATAAACCTTTTCATAGATCAACCAGCCTAGTCACATATGCTGTTCCAAAGAACAGCCTTCTGTGTTGAGTTGAATATAAATCACATTTTTAGCAAATCCCAAAGTATAAAAACAGTCTTTCATCCATATACTGATACTACCAAATGCAGACGAAAGGAAGATTCTATGAACCGTCTATCTAAAATCACGTCTCGCCCGGAGGCTTCCAGCTTAAAAATACCACACACGGACCCTAATATCCATTCTGCTATTATACATCGTTTGCTCTTCCATCTTTCTGACGCTCGTATTCAGCACCGTCCGCTGGTTATTGTCTGCATCGGTACCGATCGGTCCACCGGTGATTGCTTGGGGCCACTGGTCGGCACTTCACTAGCCCGCTACAACAGTCCGCTGTTCCATCTCTACGGCACGCTGGACGAGCCTGTCCACGCCATGAATCTGAAGGATACGCTGACCGCCATATACGAGAAATTCGATAACCCTTTTGTGATCGGGATTGACGCCTGCCTAGGGCAATCATCAAGTGTAGGTTCTATTCAAATATCCGATGGTCCTCTAAAGCCTGGAGCCGGCGTACACAAAGAATTACCGCCGGTCGGCGATATCCACGTAACGGGTATCGTCAATGTCGGCGGCTTTATGGAATACTTCGTATTGCAGAACACTCGCTTAAGCTTGGTCATGCGGTTGTCTGATATCATTGCAACCTGCCTGTTTGCAGGTATCAAAGAGTGGAACCGTTCTTCCCTTCTTGCAGCGCAAGAGTGACGGCCTCCTTTTCTTCCGGAGACAATGGATATTTGGATTGCCCATCCTTCAATGGTTTGGCGTACACAAAGGAGCTCTCCCGGTTATGCAGACCGGTCAGCACGATCCCTTCCTCCTCTTCACTAAGAATAGCCAGGGAGAAGCTCATTTCATTTCCCCGCTCGCCAAACGCATTATATCGTACGATGCCAACCTTGGATTTCATCCCTTTCAAGCTGCCGCTGATCGTATCCAGCATTTTTTGATGACTGGCATGCCCTTCTTCAATTTCATCCATTTGGATTTTCAGCTGGACCAGCAGCGATTCGAGATCCTCTACCCCGCTGCCTGCCATCATCGCATCGTATCTGCGTTTCATTTTACGCAATTTTGCCCCTTGAACAATTAAGGTTATCCATAAGATCAAGATGATCATGACCATTCCGACGACAAACCAATGAAGCTGCTCCATGATCAATTCATTTAATTCAGACATGCTTTCTTCCTTCCTCTTCTCCATCTTGATCTGTTTATTTAATTGTGAATTTCCTTGATCGCTTTTCGCATGAATTCGATTTCGTCACGGCTCGTAGAAATCCCCACGCTTGCTCTGATTGCACCCGTCTGTTCCGTGCCTGATGCCATATGGGCGAGCGGTGTACAGTGATAACCGGCACGCACGGCAATCCCATATTCCCGGTCCAGTCGAAAAGCCAATTCAGACGCGCTGTATCGCTCCGACACAAAAGCAACAATGCCAGTCCTCGCCTGTCCAAGAGCAGGACCTAGTATACGAAAGCCTCCTACCTCTTGCAGACCCTCCATCATATACTGTGTTAACTCCCATTCATGCCGGTAAATATGCTGCGGTGTCCATTCAAGCACCTTCCTCACACCTGCTTGCAGTCCCGCATACCCAATCGTGTTAGGCGTCCCTGCCTCATATCGATCCGGACGTACCGTTGGCTGTTCAATAGCCTCCGATTGACTCCCTGTGCCTCCGTGCAGTAATGGTTCCAGATCAATATCAGGCGAGATATACAACCCGCCTGTTCCCTGCGGCCCCAGAAGCCCTTTATGCCCCGGAAAAGCCAACATGCCTATATGCATCTCCTCCACGTGAATACCCAGCATACCGGCACTCTGGGCAGCATCTACGAGCAGCACAGCCCCTTTTCTCTTCACCAGCTCTCCTATTTCAATAAGAGGAATAATCGAACCAAGAAGATTGGAACTTTGACTACATACAACAAGCCTAGTATTAGAACGAAAGGCGCCCTCCATTAGTTGCATATCAAGCTGACCTTCTTCATCGACAGGAATATAGTCTACTTGTATCCCTCGGGTGCGTTTCAAATACTCTAACGGTCTTCGCACTGAATTATGCTCAATCATGGTGGCAATGACATGATCGCCTTCACGCAAATACCCTTTGATTGCTAAGTTCAACGCTTCTGTTGTATTCGATGTCAATGCAATATCATTAGGGTTTTTTACCCCAAACAAATCTGCGAGCGTCTTCCGTGTTCCATAGAGTACTCGAGAAGCCTTCACCGCCATCCGATGACTCCCACGCCCCGGATTTGCAGCAGCCTCCTCCATCGCCTTTCTCATTGCTTCAAATACTTCAGGCGGCTTTGGCCACGAAGTGGCTGCATGATCCAGATAAACGATCGGGTCCATGATGTTTCCCCTTCATTTTTGCCGTATTGGTGTCTCTTAACAGAATATGTCCGAACATCTTTAAATTCCATCATCAAGGCTATGGGTTTACGCTTACGTTCACGTTTAGTTAAATAAAGACATATCTCATTCCCTCACAGGAACGTCGACATGTCTTTGGTTTTTAATCGCACACATTTGCTTTCAATCCATCACGCATAAAAAGCATCTTCTTTAACAAACCCAGAACCTTTTATTGAAGAAGTTCCAACAACCGCTCCAGGTCCTGTCTACTATAGTAATTAAGCTCAATCTTCCCTTTATCCTTATTGTGCTTAATTTTGACAGTTGTTTTAAACCGTTCTCTCAGATCCTCTTCCAGATGATCGATATAAGGATCTCTATTCTTAGCCTTAGGCTTCGCTTTGTCAGCTGGTTTACGATCCAGGTTCTTAACAGCTTCCTCCAGTTCACGAACACTCCACTCTTGCTCCACACACTGTTTTGCCAACTGTTTAACTAGAATCGGATCCTTGATTCCAACAATCGCTCGGGCATGTCCCATGGATAATGTTCCACGTGAAACATTGTCCTTCACTTCTTCTGGTAGAGAAAGCAACCGCAAAAAGTTAGCGATGTGGGAACGAGACTTACCCACCTTCAAGGACAGCTCTTCTTGGGTTAAGGAAAATTGTTCCATCAAGCCTTGGTAAGCTACAGCAATCTCCATGGCATTCAGATTCTCCCGCTGCAGGTTCTCAATCAAGGCAATTTCCATCACTTGTTGATCGCTAAAAGATCGAACCACCGCCGGAATGGTAGCTTTGCCGCAATATTGAGATGCCCGGAATCTGCGCTCCCCAGCAATAATCTCATACCCTTTCAGCACACTGCGGACGATAATCGGTTGTATAACTCCATGTTGACGGATCGACTCTGCCAATTCCTGGATTGCCTCATCGTTAAATGTCTTGCGCGGCTGATACGGATTCGCTCGCAATTGACTAAGCGGAATTTCCACTACCTTGTCATCATCATGAATAGACAAAGATGGAATAAGCGCATCCAGCCCTTTTCCCAATCGTTTACTCATACGAGATCACTTCCTTTGCCAGCTCCAAGTATACTTCCGCTCCCTTAGATCGAGGATCATAAGTAATGATCGACTGTCCATGAGATGGTGCCTCACTCAAACGAATATTTCTAGGAATAATCGTTCTGTACACTTTTTCCTGAAAATACTTTTTCACTTCTTCAATCACCTGAATGCCCAGGTTCGTGCGCGCATCCAGCATCGTCAACAATACGCCTTCAATCTTGAGAGATGTATTCAGATGTTTCTGAACAAGGCGAACCGTATTCAGCAGCTGACTCAGACCCTCCAGTGCGTAATATTCGCATTGGATCGGGATGATCACGGAATCGGCCGCGGTCAATGAATTGATCGTTAAAATGCCAAGCGATGGAGGACAATCAATCAAAATATAATCATACTGAGGCTTGATTAATTGGAGTGATTTCTTCAATCGTACTTCACGGGAAATCGTAGGGACAAGCTCAATCTCAGCACCAGCCAATTGAATGGTTGCCGGAATGATGTCCAATCCTTCTATGTTAGTCCCACAGATGGCGTCCTTCGGGTGTACTTCATTGATGATAATATCATATATGCAATTTGCAACATCGGCTTTATTAATGCCAACCCCACTCGTTGTGTTTCCTTGGGGGTCTATATCCACCAAAAGCACCCGTTTGCCTAGCGAAGCCAATCCAGCTCCCAGATTGACGGAAGTCGTCGTTTTGCCGACACCGCCCTTTTGATTTGCTATGGCAATTATCTTTGACACTCATTTCACCTCAATGTAGGAAGACTCTTCTAAGTAGTCGCAATAGATGATATACAGCGATAGGCTGTATATGTATTAAGTGAACGATCCCGGAACTTCGGAACGCCCAGGATAAGCGGCGATGAAAATGAGTAATAATACATTACATGTTTCTCATCTGTAACATCAAACCAAACCTCTTCGTTATATGAAATAGCCTGCTGCAGAGCATTATCTCTTGATCAACAGAAAAAGCGGTACGATGCATACCGCTTCACACCATATCTTAACGTTTAGGTATTTTTATAACGATTTCATAGTGATCTTCATGATCATTCTCTGTTGTTTTGATAGCCATCCCGGAACCGGAGACCATATCGATCGATTGGCGAATCGTGTTCAGAGCCAGGCGAACATCCTTACTATACGATATACGCTTGGACTTCTTCATCGTTGTTACTTCTTTATAAAAGGCGATTCGTGCTTCCGTCTGCTTCACATTCAGTTCCTTGGTAATGATCTCATCCAGCACCTTGAGCTGGGTCTCTTCATTATCCAATGAAAGCAGCGCACGAGCATGGCGTTCCGTCACTTTACGTTCCATCAATGCCACTTTGACTGCTTCCGGTAGCTGCAGCAAGCGAATCTTGTTTGCAATCGTGGACTGGCTTTTTCCTAACCGCTGTGCCAAGCTCTCTTGTGTCAGTTGATGAAGATCAATCAGCTTTTGATAAGCAACAGCCTCTTCAATGGATGTCAGTCCTTCACGCTGCAAATTTTCGATTAACGCAATCGATGCCGCCTGTGAATCGTTGAACTCCCGAACAATGGCCGGAATCGTGTCCAGACCCAGCTTCTTAACCGCACGCCAGCGGCGTTCCCCTGCAATGATCTCATACATGCCATTACGGACACGAACAACGATAGGTTGAATGACTCCATGCGTTTTAATCGTCTGGAGCAGTTCATCAATCTTCTCATCATCAAAAATCGTCCGTGGCTGGTATGGGCTGCTGACAATCTCGTTTACCGGGATTTGTTTCACTTCATCCCCTTGGTTCCGCTCTGCCGCTAAGCCAAACAATCTCGAAAATTGTTCCTTCATTCCGTATATTACCACCTAATTTCATGATAGCACGGATAAGCCTCCGAAGATCCCGGAATCGGTTAAACGATTGGACAACCAACATATGGAGTCATACACGGATACTTCCACCATCCATTGGCGCTAGAATCCATTGTGGTGCCAGGCATTTCCCTGCAAAAACAGATTTCATGCTGATCAGAGAAAAGACGCCTGTGGTGATCATAGCCGTATTACTCTGAATCAAACCGCTGCATGAAGCGGTTGCTTCTTGAGAGATATAACAGGAGGTTTATCATGATGCTTACTATCAATCGATATCTCACAAGTGGTATATATGTCTTCTACTTCGTATAAGGCCATGATTCCCTTCGGATCGCACGGCACTTTCCAAAAAACAGCAGCCACAACGATCAATGTTGTTGACTGCACGAAGCAAGGATGGAAAAGTGACCAAACCAGGATTTATACTCTTTCATCCTATTAAAGAACGGGCAAACCGGCCCTTCTGTCCAAATGGATACTACGATTCTATTCTACCACTTTTTGTCCTATAACTCTATTCTCCAATATCACCTTTTTTCCTTCATTTCTCGCTTGCTTTATACATGATTTGTACACAGTTCCAAAGTTTTTGCGTCGATATCATGTTATGAAGCCACATCACCCATCCTGCAGCCTATCTCGCGATCCTAACATTTAGAATAATTGTGGGATTTGCCAATAAATTAAATCTTTCCAACAACCAATATAATCCAAACGTTCGACACAATCTGAATCTCCAAACACAATAGATGTATCCGAACTATGCACATTGTGCGTCAATGCTCCCTGTGTTCATATTGAATGTCCAGCGCATGATTACGATAGCTCCAGACTTTTTCTCCTTGGGGGAATCTTTCATTATGGAAGTTAGATGGCGTAGTTGATATCAAAATAATCTGGCAAGCCAATATGCTTCCAAAGAGGTGTTTGCTTATATCAGACAGCATGCTTCAAATGTTTCACGTGAAACATTTGAAGTTTATATAGATACATCCACATAGTTGATTCCCTTCTTATTCAAAAATCACATCCCCCTCCCTTTTAGAGATCAGCCTTGGTTCTGTTTAATAAAATCCGCTTAAAAGGTGAGCGCGCGATCTAGTCGTAAAAACACTTCTAATGGGTATCCTCCCACTCGTAAATCCCAGTTAAATCTATTTTCTTCTTCCACCCCACACCCCCAATTTAAAGAATTAGATAAACGTGCGAATGGACTTAACCAATGAAATTTAAAAAACGATTTCTATTTCAATATATATCATATGTAAAAAGAAAAGGGTTGTTAAAGACTACCTTCCCGCTCAAGGAAATCTACACAGCCAATAAAAAAAGAGAAGGACTTCATAGAGTCCCTCTCTTTGAATCGTTTGCATATCTTCCCCGATGCGCAAGAACCTTACACAATCGGCGTTTTGCTGGCCGTACCCGCCTTGCGGGGATACTTGGAAGGCGTGGCTCCCTTTTTATCGATTACCACGATATGCCGGCCAGATTCCTCTACGGGTAGGGAGAACGAATGAACCTTGTTCAAGGCCCCTCTCAGCTCTTTCAGGCTGCGGGCTGCCTCCTTCACCTCTTCCGTAGGATCACTGCCCTTCATCGCGGCGAATCGACCCCCTACCTTGGTGAAAGGTAGGCAGAACTCGTTCAACACAGCCATGCGAGCTACCGCTCTTGCAGTGACCAAGTCGAACCCGTCACGGTATCCTTGCTTACGAGCTACCTCTTCCGCACGCCCGTGAATCAGTTCAACCCCAGTTAGGCCAATCGTATCCACGACATGCTTCAGAAAGTTAATCCGTTTGTTGAGCGAATCTACAATCGTCAACTTCACATGCGGGAAACATATTTTTAGAGGAATACCAGGGAAGCCTGCGCCTGATCCGATATCCGCCAGATTGCCGATTTGGGTCATATCCACGTAAAAGGCGAGCGTAATCGAGTCGTAAAAATGCTTCGTATAGACTTGCTCCCGTTCCGTAATCCCAGTTAAATTCATTTTCTCGTTCCACTCTACCAGTATTTCGTAATACATCTCGAACTGCTGGAGCTGTTTCTCATCAATCGTAATCCCGTGCTCCCCGAGCCGGTCAACAAAAGCCTTCTGAATGTCGTCCATTCCTTATCCTTTCGCTGCGGTTACCCGGTTATAATGCTCCAGGTAAACGAGAAGTATCGAAATATCCGCTGGCGTTACACCTGCAATGCGGGATGCTTGACCGATAGAGATCGGGCGGATCTTGTTCAGCTTCTGACGGGCTTCCATGGCCAGTCCGTTGATCTCGTCATAAACGATATCCTCCGGAATGCGTTTCTTCTCCATCTTCTGCAGCTTTTCCACATGTCCCAGCTGTTTCTCAATATAACCCGCATATTTGATTTGAATTTCGACCTGCTCCTTCATTTCCTCATCCAGCTCGTAAGGAGACGGGGAGAGCGACTCAATCATGGCAAACGTAATTTCAGGACGACGCAGAATCGTCAGCATATTGCTTCCGTCCACAATCGGTGCTGATCCGGCGGCTTCCAGCATCTCATTCACTTCAACCGGCTTCACCTTCGTTTGACGAAGACGTTCGATCTCCTGCTCAACGAGCTGCTTCTTCTGTACGAATTTGGCATAACGTTCTTCCGAGATCAATCCGATGTCATGACCGATTTCAGTAAGACGCAGATCGGCATTATCATGACGAAGCAGCAGTCGG
Organism: Paenibacillus sp. GM2FR; assembly: GCF_002803325.1. NCBI lineage: Bacteria > Bacillati > Bacillota > Bacilli > Caryophanales > Paenibacillaceae > Paenibacillus > Paenibacillus sp. GM2FR. Next base: position 646,771 of record NZ_MKZM01000011.1, read on the forward strand.
TATTCTGCACGGGAGGTGAGCAAACGATAAGGCTCATTCGTCCCTTTGGTCACCAGGTCATCGATCAGTACTCCAATATAACCCTGGGAGCGATCCAGAATAACCGGCTCTTTACCCTGCACTTTCCGTGCCGCATTGATTCCCGCCATAATGCCTTGACCCGCTGCCTCTTCATATCCCGAGGTTCCATTGATTTGTCCGGCCGTGAACAGACCCGGCAGTTTTTTCGTTTCCAGAGACGGCCATAGCTGCGTTGGCACCATGGCGTCATACTCGATAGCATATCCGTTACGCATCATTTCTACCTTCTCCATTCCCGGAATGGAACGAAGCACCGCAAGCTGGACATCCTCAGGCATGCTGGTGGATAGCCCTTGTACGTAGTATTCTTTTGTATTTTTACCTTCAGGCTCCAGGAAAATCTGATGTTTCGGCTTGTCGGCAAAACGAACGATCTTGTCCTCGATGGACGGGCAATAACGTGGACCCGTACCTTCTATAACGCCAGAGAACATCGGTGCGCGATGAAGGTTGTCATTGATGATCTGATGCGTATCCACCGACGTATACGTCAACCAGCAAGGAAGCTGCTCATTGTCGGAGGATTTCGTTTCGTAAGAGAAGAACTTAGGCTTCTCATCCCCAGGCTGGATTTCGGTCTTGGAGAAATCAATCGTATCCTTATGCACCCGAGGTGGTGTACCTGTCTTGAAGCGAACAAGGTCGAATCCAAGCTCGCGCAGGTTATGCGCAAGTTTTACCGAAGGCTGTTGATTGTTCGGACCGCTCTCATACATCAATTCACCCATAATAACTTTACCACGCAAATACGTACCGGTTGTCAGCACAACGGCTTTCGCACGATATTCCGTGCCCGTCTGCGTCACGATCCCCACGCACACGCCATCTTCTACGATGAGCTGATCCACCATACCCTGACGAAGGGTAAGCTTCTCTTCCTTCTCCATCGTCTCTTTCATGGTATGCTGATAAGAAAACTTATCCGCTTGAGCACGCAACGCGTGAACAGCCGGACCTTTACCTGTATTCAACATTCGCATTTGAATGAAGGTTTTATCGATATTGCGTCCCATTTCTCCGCCCAGTGCGTCGATTTCGCGAACGACATGGCCTTTTGCAGGCCCTCCAATGGACGGGTTACAAGGCATAAAAGCAACCATATCCAAGTTGATGGTAACCATCAACGTTTCAGCACCCATTCGTGCAGATGCAAGTGCAGCTTCACAGCCGGCATGTCCTGCACCGACTACAATCACGTCATAAGTGCCACCTATATAGCTCATAGCTTACCCTCCTGTTCTTATTGTGTTATATACGTAATCAAAGGGCATCCACCTCGAATATCCCTGATATTGCTGAGCTGTTCCTACTATATATAGTAATCGTTGGAGCTTATTTACCCAAGCAAAACTGTGAAAAAATCTGATCAATGAGCGAATCGCCAACCGCTTCGCCCAATATCTCACTTAACTGCTCCCAGGCCATTCTCACATCAATTTGGATCATATCGATCGGAATGAGCTGTTCAGCCGCATCGTAAGCATCCTGCAGCGACTGCTTGGATTTCTTCAGCAAAGCGATATGTCGCACATTGCTCACATAGGTCAGATCTCCGCCTTCAATCCGGCCGCTGAAGAACAAGTTGGATATGGCCTCTTCCAACCGGTCAATCCCCTCTTGTGCCTTCACCGACATCGGAACAATCAATTCATCGGGGTAGTACCGATGCAGAATGTCCAGATCGAGATTAGACGGTAAGTCCATTTTATTCATAATGACAATACATTGTCTACCGCGTATTTGTTCCATCAATTCCAATTCGTCCTGATGCAGCGGTTCGTTGGCATTCAGCACGAGCAGAATGAGATCCGCTTCGTTGACCGCATGCTTGGATCGTTCAACGCCGATCTGCTCGACCACATCCATCGTTTCCCGGATGCCCGCGGTATCGAGCAGCTTCAACGGAATGTTGTTAATGGTGACAAATTCCTCAATCACATCGCGAGTCGTTCCTGGTATATCCGTGACAATCGCGCGATTATCCTGGGCCAGCGTGTTCAGAAGCGAGGATTTGCCCACATTGGGGCGACCGATAATCGCTGTCGTAATCCCTTCACGCAGGATCTTCCCTTCTTGCGCGGTCTTTAGCAGCTTATCAATTTCCCCCATAACAAGCTGGCTTTTCTCTTTAATGAATTCCGAAGTAAGCGACTCCACGTCATGCTCAGGATAATCAATATTCACTTCGATATGGGCCAGCGTTTCGACCAAGGTATGCCGCAGCTCGTTGATCTTACGGGATAACGTTCCTTCAACCTGCTTGAGGGCAACGGAAAAGGCGCGATCGGATTTCGAACGAATCAGGTCCATAACGGCTTCCGCCTGGGACAGATCAATCCGGCCATTTAAGAAAGCACGCTTCGTAAATTCACCGGGTTCCGCCAAACGGATGTTTAATTGAAGCAGCAGATCCATGACCCGCTTGACGGAGATGACGCCACCATGAGCGCTGATCTCGACAACATCCTCGGTCGTGAACGAACGAGGGGCACGCATCACGGTCACGAGCACCTCTTCGAGGTTTTCCCCCGTTTTCGGATCCACAATATGACCGTAATGAACGGTATGGGACTCCACTTGCGTTAACTTGTTTTTGCTTTTGAATATACGCTCCACTTCCTGAACGGAGTCCGGCCCGCTGACGCGAATAATCGCGATGCCGCCTTCACCGACTGCCGTAGAAATGGCTGCAATCGTATCGCTAAACATCGTTTCCTTCACCTCTTTCTATTTAAAAAACCTCGGGATTACACCCATACGGTGTACTACCCGCTGCTTGATCTATTTTCTTAAGAAAAACCTCCTGCCAAAGTCTTTCCGTATAGGTCTCTTTAAAAAACAATGACTCCCTCTTGAAGCTTAAGGAGTCATTGTTTATATATACTCTTCAACTCATTTAGGACGACTTGGGTGTAATGACAACCCGCCGGTTCGGCTCTTCGCCTTTGCTGTACGTCTTCACGGCTCCATGCGACTGGAGTTTGGCGTGAATTACCTTCCGCTCAGCAGCAGGCATAGGCTCAAGCACAATCTCTTTACGGGTCTTCAGAACCCGTCCCGCTAACCGATCCGCCAGATCCTCCAGCGTCTTCTTGCGACGGTCGCGGAAGTTCTCGGCATCCAGTACGATGCGAAGATAGCTGTCGGAGTAACGGTTAGCTACGATATTCGCCAGATATTGAAGGGCATCCAGGGTCTGACCTCTGCGCCCGATCATTAGTCCAAGTCCGGCGCCGGAAATTTGAAGCGTGGTAAAGTCTTTTCCCTTCTCAACCTCAACCGAAATATCTAGCCCCATGGCTTGTCCGGTTTCAATCAGAAAGGTGATGGCTTCCTGGTAAGGATCCTTGCCTTCAAACGAAGCTGTGCCAGGGTTCTCTATCTCTGTCCTGACAGCAGCAGGTTCCTGCGTCATTACCGAGGTATTCGAGACCTGAACCACTTTGGCCGGAACAGCTTGCGCGTTCGTAGGAGGTTCTTCCTTCACAGATGAATCGCCGCCGGCACCGTCAGGCAGGAGCGTTAGTTCGACTTTCGCTTCCTTGACCCCGAACAGGCCCAGGAATCCTCTTGATGGCTGACTCAATACTTGAACCGATACACGGTCTTGACTTACACCCCATCGGGCCAGCCCTTGTGCGACAGCATCTTCAATGGTTTTTCCTGTTGCGACGATTTTACTCATCTCGACTTCTTGGCTCCCTTCGAACCTTTTTTCCCGCCTTTGCTGCCACTCTTTTTCCCGCCCTTGTTACCGCTCTTATTGCTCTTCTGACCGTCGGTTGCGCTGGCAACGCTTGCCACGACAGCAGCCTTGTCATTGTTGCGGTACAAGAAGTAGTTCTGCATGATCGTGTAGAGGTTACTGTAGAACCAGTACAACGGAAGTGCTGAAGGGAACTGGAAGGACATTACAAAGATCAGAATCGGATAAACGAACAGCATGAACTGCATCATCCCCATTTGCGGAGACGGGTTCATCTTCATCATCATTTTTGTTTGGAAATAAGTGGTTGCAGCAGCAAGCACCGGCAAAATAAACAGCTTGTCCGGTTGGCCTAATTGCAGCCACAGGAATTCGTGATCACGAAGGAGATTGTTATAGTAAATCGAATGATAGAGTGCGATAAATATCGGCATTTGTACGATCAGCGGCAAACATCCCGCCATCGGATTAACCTTATTCTCCTGGAAGAGCTTCATCGTTTCCATTTGAACTTTTTCAGGTTGATCTTTATATTTCTCGCGAATTTTCTGAATTTCAGGCTGAATGGCCTGCATTGCCTTCGAGCTTCTGACCTGTTTCAGAGTCAGCGGTAAAATCAAGGTACGGACGATAAGCACCATCACGAGTACGGACAATCCGTATTCACCGTTAAACCATGTAGCAAACGTATCAAGTGCCCATGTAAAGTAATAAACAACGTTGCTCTGCCAAAAGCCTCCATTTTTCAAATCTTCAATGGTACGCGTTTGGTCAGCTCCACCAGGCGCACAACCTGATATAACGGCCACTGCAAGTATTACAGCGGTGAGGAGGAACCATTTTCCTCGTCTTGTCTTCATGAACGACACTTCAAAACCCCTCTCTTCGCCATTCCATTCCACGGTAAATCATAACATATTTATATGGACAAATAAACACATGGTTCAGCCCCTCTTCGCTTTCAAAAGGGACGATTTCCTCAATACATGAAGCACGCTTTTCTCCAGCTCCTGATAAGACTTATCGAGCGCTCCCTTTCGAACGATGAAGATCAGATCAACATGCTCGATAATCTGATGCTGATGGAGCCTGACAATCTCTTTAACCAGCCGTCTCATCCGGTTGCGGACAACCGCATTGCCGATCTTTTTGCTGCATGAAACGCCAACGCGAAACTGCTCTACCTCTTTTTTGCGTGACCAATATACAACAAATTGATGATTGGCGAAGGACTTTCCGTGTCGATATACCCGGCTGAAATCAGCGCGGTTCCGTAAACGAAGTTTTCTATGCACAAGTTCTCCCGCCCTGCCGTTAATCAAGTTCATTACATCCTGCGCTGCATTGGCATATCTTCTATTATAATAGTATAGGCATGCCAAAACCGCGCTAAACACCTCAATTGCAATACGTTACCACTCAATGTAGCTTATATTCTGCCGGTTTCAAAGGAAACTCCTCACACTGCAGGAGATATTACGAAAAAAAGACCACCTCGGTGGTCTTCGTGGCACAATATTACGCGCTCAGTACTTTTCTGCCTTTTTGACGGCGGTTAGCCAATACTTTGCGTCCGTTCTTCGTGCTCATTCTTTTACGGAAGCCATGTACCTTTTTACGTTTGCTTACATTCGGTTTGAACGTCGGTCTCATGAATTAATGCACCCCCTTACAGGAATCTGTCTTACCCATATTTTAAGATCATAACGTCAATCGACGCACTTTCACGGAAGAATAGACCGCGATTTGTTGAACCGACGTCTATGGACGTATCTCTTGTAAACAGACCGCTAAATGGTAGCGGATAATGTTCTCATCTTCACAGAAAATGCCTTTATACATTTAATCACGTTCAGGCCCAAAAGTCAAACCTATCTTAACTTCAGCAAGCACTTAAGTTTTCCACAAGTAGTCATTATTGCTAGTTTTGAATTATCCACATGGGGATAACCTATTTAAATAGGTTGTGGATGTCATTTTTCGATCAATATAATCTCTTTCATCCCTCAAATGCCCCTTATTTACACAAGAGCTATAAAGGAGTAGTATAAATAATTGAATTTAAGTTGTATACAAGTATACACCCAAGAAGGAGCTGCATTGTTTTATGAAAATAGGCATGATCGGTCTGGGGAAAATGGGCCTCAATCTGGTTCAGAATCTGATCCATCATCAGCATCAGGTCGTAGCTTACGACTTAAATACGGAATTGGTCGATCAAGCTGCCCAGTGCGGTGCCGAAGCGGCAGCATCAACTGAATGGCTCGTTGCCAAACTGGAAAAACCCCGCATCGTATGGATGATGGTGCCAGCCGGAAATATCGTGGATTCCGTCATCGATTCCCTCACCCCACTCCTGGAGTCCGGCGACATTCTAATTGACGGCGGCAACTCGCATTATAAAGATTCCAAAGCCCGTGCAGCGCGGCTGGCGGATCAAGGCATTCATTATTTTGATGCCGGCACTTCCGGCGGTATGGAAGGCGCTCATCATGGTGGCTGCTTTATGATTGGGGGCAACCGCGACGTATTCAACAGCATTGAGCCCCTATTTAAGGATATGGCTGTCGAGAACGGTTACTTGTATGCCGGTGAAAGCGGCAGCGGCCATTTTCTGAAGATGGTCCATAACGGAATCGAATACGGCATGATGCAATCCATTGCGGAAGGCTTTGAAGTATTGGAAAAAAGCGCGTTCGATTTCAACTATGAGGATGTCGCGCGGGTATGGTCCAATGGATCCGTCATTCGCAGTTGGCTCATGGAGCTGACGCAAAACGCATTTTCCAAGGATCCGAAGCTGGATGGCATCAAAGGCGTAATGAAATCGTCCGGCGAAGGTAAGTGGACCGTTGAAACGGCACTTGAGGTTCAAGCCAGCGCACCCGTCATCGCCATGTCGCTGTTCATGCGCTATCGCTCCCTTGACCAAGATACGTTCCACGGCAAAGTCGTTGCAGCCCTGCGTAATGAATTCGGCGGTCATGCGGTTGAGAAATCGGAATAACATTCATTTTCTTCTATTACCTGCTGTTTCTTAAGGGCATCGATGTCATGGCCTCATCATGGTCCCTTATCCTTTCGATGTGGTATCATTACCACTAGAGAAAATTAGAATCAGTAACGGATTGGAGAATTAGGCTATGAAATTTCCCTCAACGTGGCTTCAGGGAGCCTCTCTCGGAGAGGCCATCGCCAGTGAACTGAGATTGCAGATTATTAGCGGTACCATCAAGCGCGGAGAAATCCTGTCCGAGAACCGGATTGCAGGTGAATTCGGCACCAGCCGATCTCCTGTGCGGGAAGCAATGAAAACGCTGTCCAGCGAAGGATTGATCCAATTGGAGCGCATGGGCGCCGTTGTCATGGGCTTATCGCTTAAGGAAGTAGAGGAATTATACGATGTCCGTTTTCTTATCGAGAGCTTTGTTCAAGGCCAGGTGTTTGCGAATCCCCAGCCGGAATTAATCCAACATTTAAAACAAATCGTTGATCGGATGGAGCTTGCCGCCAAACATCAGGACCCGGTTGAATTCTCCTATCAGGATTTGGCTTTTCATGAACGGATCATTACGGAAGCGAATCATAAAAGGATTCTTCATCTATGGAAGAGCATTCGCCCTATCGTGATCACGGTCATGTTAATTACGACCCGTCAGGTGTTTGGTGGCGGAGGCACCAAGATTCGGTATGTCATGGACAAGCATCTTCAGCTTATTGCAGAGATGGAATCCCTGGATCCTGCACGGATTCAAACGGCGGTTCAGCATTACTTCGATGATTCCCGTCAGACGCTTCATCTTAGTTTTCCGGAGGGTTAGCTTAATCCTCCCTTCCTCCGCCCCGACATTGAATGTGCACGCTCTAACTTGTCGACAAGTATACAATAGAATTCGCTTTTGTTTTGGGTATACTACCGCAGAACAGCCCGATATTAACCATTTCCCAATTCAAATGGGTAATCTATAGGAGGAAGCAAGATATGAATTCACTATTCGGTCTCAGTCATAATGCTACCTTAATGATCTGGACACTGCTGACGATCGTCTTCCTGATCGTGCTGATTTCCAAATATAAATGGAATCCTTTCGTGACCCTACTGATCTCCGCACTAATCCTTGGTCTATTGACGGGCATGCAGCCTGCGGATGTTATTACTTCAATAACCGGCGGGCTGGGGGGAACGCTTGGAACGATTGCCATCGTAATCGCCCTTGGTACCATGCTCGGAAAAATGATGGCCGAATCCGGAGGCGCCGAGCAAATCGCGACCACACTCGTTGACCGCTTCGGCGAAAAGCGGGTCCATTGGTCCATGATGATTGTCGGTTTTATCGTCGGTATTCCCGTATTTTTCGAGGTGGGCGTCATCCTTTTGATTCCTATTGTCTTCACGGTTGCACGCAAAACGAAAATGTCTCTGCTGCACATCGGCATTCCGATTTTGGCCGGACTGTCCACCGTTCACGGTTTGGTGCCTCCGCATCCCGCTCCGATGATTGCTATTAAAGCATATGATGCGGACCTTGGCATGACAATACTTTACTCGTTCCTGGTTGGGATTCCCGCAGCGATACTGGCTGGCCCGGTGTTCGGTAAATTCATCGGCAAACGAATCCGAACCGAGCCGCCCGAGGAGCTTGCCGAGCAGTTTTCAAGCCAAGCCGATCGCCGATTGCCCGGCTTCGGCATCACGTTGTTTACCATCTTGCTGCCGGTCATTCTGATGCTCATCGGTTCCGCAGCTGATATTATCGATCCGGAATCCACAAGCATGATATCCGTGTTCTGCAAATTTATCGGTCATGAAATCATTGCATTGCTCATAGCTGCAGTCTTCTCCTTCTACTCGCTGGGATTCGCACGCGGCTTTAATAAACATGATCTATCCCGCTTCACCAGCGAATGCCTTGCTCCGATTGCTACGATCATTCTGATCATCGGTGCGGGCGGTGCATTCAAACAGGTTCTGATCAACAGCGGCGTCGGCAATGCCATTGCCGAAATTGCAACCGGTGCAAATATCAATGTCATCCTGTTCGCGTGGCTTGTGGCTGCACTCATTCGGGTTGCAACCGGTTCCGCTACCGTAGCCATGACGACCGCCGCAGGGATTGTCGCTCCTGTGCTTGCCATGACGCCTGGCGCCAACGTAGAGCTTGTCGTACTCGCTACCGGGGCAGGCTCCATCGTACTGTCACATGTAAACGATGCCGGCTTCTGGATGGTAAAAGAATTCTTTAACATGACGGTAGCTCAGACGCTGAAATCCTGGACCGTGATGGAGACGATCCTATCCCTGACCGGACTGGTGTTGGCTCTGGTTCTCAATGTAATTGTATAATGAAGCAATAAGACACATGGGGGCTCCTTGGAATGCTGATATTTTAAACAGCGAACCGGGTGCCCTTACGTAGAAAGAAGGTATGTCTCATGAGTACTCAGAACTATATGATCGGTGTCGATATCGGAACAACCAGCACCAAGGCCGTGCTATTTAAGGAGAATGGTGAGGTTGTTGCTAAAGCCGGTGGTGAATATCCACTGCTCACCCCCACTCCCTCTACGGCGGAGCAAGATCCGGAGCAAATCTTTCAGACCGTCATTTCCTCTGTCCAAGGGGTTATGACGCAGAGCGGGATTGATCCAGCTCAAGTACTATTTGTTTCTTTCAGCGCGGCCATGCACAGCGTCATTGCCGTAGATAGCCAAGGTACCCCTTTGACTCGCTGCATTACTTGGGCCGACAACCGCAGTGCTGCCTGGTCTGCAAAGCTCAAAAAGGAACTCGGCGGCATGGAGCTGTATCTTAGAACCGGAACTCCGATTCATCCGATGTCCCCTGTGACCAAGCTGATGTGGATGCGCCATGAGCTGCCCTCCCTCTTTCATCAAGCAGCCAAATTCATTTCGATTAAAGAATATGTTTATTTCAAACTATTTGGCCAGTATATTGTAGACCACTCCATTGCCTCCAGTACCGGTATGATGAACCTCGAAGCCCTGGCTTGGGACCAGCAGGCACTGGAGCTCGCTGGCATCACGGAGGACCATTTATCTACGATCGTACCAACTACACATATCATGGAAGGCCTAAAAAGTGAGTATGCCGCAGCCATGGGGCTCTCCACTTCCACCCCTTTCGTGCTTGGAGCTGCCGACGGCGTGCTGTCGAACCTCGGCGTGAATGCCATAAAGCCGGGAGTCGTTGCCGCTACCATCGGTACGAGCGGTGCCATCCGTACGGTTGTTGACAAGCCGGTGACCGATCCGAAGGGACGGATTTTCTGCTACGCATTAACGGAGAAGCACTGGGTCATCGGGGGCGCGGTCAACAACGGCGGCATGATTTTCCGCTGGGTTCGCGATGAATTTGCCGCCTCCGAGGTTGAAACGGCCAAGCGGCTCGGCATCAATTCGTATGATGTACTCACCAAAATCGCGGACCGTATTCCGCCAGGCTCGAACGGACTGCTATTCCACCCGTACCTGACAGGAGAACGCGCGCCGTTGTGGGATCCGAATGCCCGTGGATCGTTCTTTGGTTTAACCCTGAATCATAAAAAAGAGCATATGATCCGCTCCGTTCTGGAGGGCGTGATCTTTAATATGTATACCGTTTTGCTAGCGATGGAGGAACAAATCGGCCGGCCGGCCAAAATCCATGCCACCGGCGGTTTCGCCCGTTCACCGATCTGGCGGCAGATGATGGCGGATATTTTTGACCAGCAGGTGATCGTGCCGGAGAGCTACGAGAGCTCTTGCCTTGGCGCAGTAGTCCTTGGTCTGTATGCTACAGGAAGAGCGGATTCACTCGACATTGTAGAGACGATGGTCGGCGGCACCCATGAACACCAGCCTGTGAAGGAAAGTTCGGATGTTTATAAGTCTCTGCTGCCGATCTTTATCCGCATTTCGCGGAAGCTGGAGGAAGATTATGAAGCCATTACCGAATTCCAGCGTCGATTCGAGCAATCGTAAGCTTACTATAGTAAGAAAAACGTCTATCGACGAACATTCCAGAGAAGACAGACCACGTGTAGATGTTGTTTTTCTTGCGATATCAGATAGGCCATGCTTCGAAGTTTATACTTCTGTTACCTTAAGTAAAAGCCCGTTTTCGATGGATCCGATCCATGGCGAAAACGGGCTCTTTTTGTCATAATGCCTGCGCAAAAAATATCCACAACGCGAATCCCATACCGAAAATCCCCCCTGCCTTACACATAAAGAAGTAGAAATCGCTGGGCTCCGGATGATCAATCATCAGATTCGAGGGCGACATATGAAATATAAAGCGTTGAAAGGCTTCATAACGGAATCCGCACCAGGCATAGACCAGCATCACGAGCGCCAATATGAAGAATCCTACGCTGCCATTAGGGTCATGAAACTGCTCGTCGGCAGCCTTTGCAAGCTCTGTCGGAAAATAGTGAGGCTCTTCCGGATTTCATATACCTCGCCCGCAATCTCAACCCGTTTATTTTCTGCACAAGTATGAACATAAATCGGCTCGCCGCGGCCAAATGATGTCCTATATTCGCTGCTCCCGCTTCCCGAATCGGCATATTTGGCGTACTTTAGTCCCTCCATATAAAACACTTTCTTCGAATAATAGTCTTGGGCCCACACGGTAATAAGAACCAATGTAGCGGTCAGAGCGAGTAGTCCCCCTATTCTTCTCCAATTCAAGACCTTCCCTTTCGTCTGCATCCGTGGTTCCCCCGTCCCGATTTTTCTAATCATACGGTCCCAGCGCAAAAAGGTTGCAAAGCGAACGTGTTATCTGTCTATTTCCAACTTGAGTCCCTCAGATTAACCGCCGTTATACGACACCCATCGTGCGAGATAAGGATGCTAAGCCTCGGATGTTCATACTCTCTTATCTCTTCAAAAAAGCCCTCAAATGGAATCGATAGATTCCATTTGAAGACTATCCACAGTCATTTTTCACCTTTGGTCGATTTATTGGCTGCTAGAACATTCAACCATAAGTTATGAACAGATGGTGAGGGAAGAAAATTCTGCTTGCGAATCGGACAACCTGTGAATAATTTTTTGCGTTTTGAGGCCAATGATGTCGAAGGCTAAACAAATTATAAACAATATATAGTGGTGTGAATAAAAATTATGCACAACGTATTGAATTTGTGGATAAATTAGCGACATACATTGAAAATAAGGCCTTCTTTTGCTATGATGATATTACTTTTGGTTGTGAATATGTGAATGAAGATATAATATTATCAACAGGCTGTGGATAAAGTTGTGAACAATTTCAATTTATCCATATTTTTTTGTTTCCACAGGAGTTAGTTCTGGGGATAATTAGACATCATTCATTTTCTTTCGACAATTCCACACATGGCTCTAGCCACATTTGGAAGATTTAAAGGAGTGACAGTTTTGGAAAGCCATACTTCCGAATTATGGCAAGAAATATTATCGATCATACAAACCAAGCTGAGTAAACCGAGTTTTGACACTTGGTTTAAAGCGACCAAGGCATTGACCATTAACGATCACTCCGTCGTCATTTCTGCACCGACAACGTTTGCTGTAGAATGGCTGGAGAGCCGATACACCAAGCTGGTTAGTGCAACCGTATTGGAGGTGGTGGGCAAGCAGGTGGATGTCCGCTTCGTTATTGAAGAGGCTAAAGGACATGAACCTGTTCCGCAGCAGCCCTCGCCGCCGCTTGAAATATCCGGGGAAGAAATTCAGTCCCATATGCTGAATCCGAAGTATACGTTTGATACCTTTGTCATCGGTTCGGGCAACCGGTTCGCGCATGCTGCCTCGCTCGCTGTTGCCGAAGCTCCGGCTAAGGCGTATAACCCATTATTCCTATATGGTGGAGTTGGACTTGGAAAGACGCACTTGATGCATGCCATCGGCCATTATATTTTGGAGCACAATCCCAGCAGTAGAGTCGTGTATATTTCCTCCGAGAAATTCACCAACGAGTTCATCAACTCCATTCGGGACAACCGCGCTGAAAGCTTCCGCAACAAGTACCGTAGCGTCGATATTCTGCTCATTGACGATATTCAGTTCTTGGCAGGCAAAGAATCGACGCAGGAGGAATTTTTCCATACGTTTAACGCCCTGCACGAAGAGCGGAAGCAGATTATCATATCCAGTGACCGTCCGCCCAAGGAGATACCGACGCTGGAAGAACGGCTCCGTTCCCGGTTCGAATGGGGATTGATCACCGATATTCAACCGCCGGATCTGGAGACGCGGATCGCTATCCTTCGCAAAAAAGCGAAGGCCGAGAATCTGGATATTCCGAACGAAGCCATGATGTATATCGCCAATCAGATCGATACGAACATTCGTGAGCTCGAAGGTGCCCTTATCCGTGTCGTTGCCTATTCCTCCCTGACCAATCAGGACGTAACAACGCATCTGGCAGCCGAAGCCCTGAAGGATATTATTCCGTCCAGTCGGCCGAGAATGATTACGATTCAGGACATCCAGCAAAAGGTCGGCGAGTATTACAACCTGAGGCTGGAAGACTTTAAAGCCCGCAAGCGGACCAAAGCCGTCGCGTTTCCGCGGCAAATTGCCATGTACCTATCCCGCGAATTAACCGACTATTCCCTTCCCAAGATTGGAGAAGCATTCGGAGGCCGGGATCATACCACTGTCATCCATGCCCATGAGAAGATTACCCAATCTCTGAAAAATGACCAAGAGCTGTTCAAAGTGGTCAATAATATTACGGAGAAAATCAAAAATCCAACCTGAACAAGTTCAAAGCCTATGCACAATCTATACACATGTGGATAGGCTTAATTTTATGCCTTTTCTGGAGCTTATCCACATATTCAGTGCCCCTATTACTATTACTAATAATAATTAATAAATAATTTAACCATAAAGAGGGGGATCCTCTTGGCCTTCGCCAAGTGAAAAAACCCCTCTCATTTTTCCGTAAGGAGTGAAATTGATGAAAATCAGCATATTAAAAAATGTATTAAACGAATCCATTCAACACGTATCCAAGGCGATTTCCAGCCGAACCACGATTCCGATCCTCAGCGGCATTAAACTGGATGTCACGTATTCGGGTGTCACACTAACGGCTAGCGATACTGATATTTCCATTCAATCGTTTATTCCTGCGGAAGATGAGAAGCATACCATCGTCCAAGTAGAGCAGCCTGGTAGCGTTGTGCTGCCAGCCAAATTTTTTGTTGAAATCATCAAGAAACTCCCTTCCCAAGAAATCCAGATGGAGGTAAAGGAGAACTTCCATACCTTTATTTCTTCGGGAGCTACGGAAATTCAGATGGTCGGTTTGGACCCGGAAGAATTCCCGGTATTGCCTAACATTGAAGACAGCCAAACGGTTTCTTTGCCTGGAGATCTGCTGAAAAATATGATCAAGCAAACGGTATTCTCCATTTCCACCCATGAAACAACGCCTATTCTGACCGGGGTATTATGGAGTCTGAACGACAATGAGCTGAAATTTACCGCTACAGACCGTCACCGATTGGCAACTCGCTCCGCACAGCTGGACAATGCGCAGGACATTTCGTTCAACAATGTCGTCATTGCGGGTAAAACGCTGAATGAGCTGAGCAAAATCATTCCGGATCAAAATACGCTGGTGGATATCGTTGTGGCCGATAATCAGGTATTATTTAAAATTGACCGTGTTCTGTTCTATTCCCGTATACTGGACGGCATTTATCCCGATACTTCTAGAATTATTCCAACATCGCATAAAACAGAACTCGTTTTGGACACAAAAAAATTAAGCGAGTCGATCGACCGCGCCTACCTGCTCTCCAAAGAGGAGAAAACGAACATTGTTCTCCTGCAAACGATGGAACATGGCGGCATCGAGATTTCTTCCAGCTCCTCCGAGCTTGGTAAAGTGCGTGAAGAATTGGATCTGATCGATTTCAAAGGGGATCCGCTGCGCATCTCGTTTAACTCGAAATATATGCTGGACGTGCTAAAGGTGGTTGAAAGCGAACAGCTGATGATCGCTTTCATGGGGGTTATGAGCCCGATCATTCTTAAACCTCTCGACGATAGCAAGAGCCAATATATTATCCTGCCGTACCGTACGGCCAATTAAAGTTATCCCCATGTTGATAGGGATGAAAGGACGAAGTCATGAAACAAATATTTATCCACAGTGAATATATCAAGCTGGATCAGTTCTTGAAGCTTTCAGATTGCGTATCCACAGGTGGGATGGCGAAGGCCCTGCTGCAGGAAGGAGCAGTTCTGGTCAACGACGAAAAGGAAGAGCGGCGCGGACGCAAACTGGTTCCTGGCGACATCGTTAAGGTGGAGGACTGCGGAACGTTTCAGGTGGCAGCACAATAGACAGCCTCCCGCAGCCGCTTTGGCGCTAAGCGCGGAAGACGAGGGAGAGGATAAGCTTGTTTGTCAAAAATGTCAGCCTGCAGCACTATCGAAACTACGAGAAGCTGCAGCTTGAGGCGTTTGGTGACGTTAATTTGATTATCGGACGCAACGCTCAGGGAAAGACGAATTTGATGGAGGCGCTCTTCGTGCTTGCTTTAACGAAGAGCCACCGTACCTCCAAGGATCGCGAATTGATTGGATTTGAGCAATCCAGTGCCCATATCTCGGCCGAGATTGATCGCAAGTACGGGGCTTTGAAGCTGGAGCTGAGCTTGTCCCAGCAGGGGAAGAAAGCAAAAATCAACGGACTTGAGCAGCGGAAGCTTAGCGATTTCATCGGCTCGCTCAATGTCGTGATGTTTGCTCCCGAGGATCTGGAGATTGTCAAAGGCACGCCGGGGGTTCGCCGCCGGTTTCTTGACATGGAGATCGGGCAGGTGGCACCGAGCTACCTGTTTCATCTGCAGCAATACCAGAAGGTGCTTGTGCAGCGCAACAATCTGCTGAAGCAATTATGGGGGAAGGGCAGCGCCGAACAAGCGATGCTCGAAATTTGGAACAGCCAATTGGCAGAACATGGTGTTAAAATCGTCAAGAAGAGGAAACAATTTATAAAAAAGCTGCAAAAGTGGGCTGAAAGCATCCATCAGGGAATCACAAACGGCCTGGAAGAGCTCTCTTTACACTACCTTCCGTCCTTTGCTGACGCGGAGGAAGAAGATGAAGCTGTCTTATTTGAGACATTTATGATAAAATTATCACAAATGAAAGAGCAAGAAATACGGCGTGGTATGACATTGGCAGGTCCTCATCGAGATGATCTGGCTTTTTATATTAATGGCAAAGAAGTCCAAACGTATGGATCTCAAGGTCAGCAGCGGACGACGGCGCTATCTTTGAAACTGGCTGAAATCGAGCTGATACAGGAAGAGATCGGTGAATATCCGGTGCTGCTTCTGGATGATGTGCTTTCTGAATTGGATCCGTACCGGCAGACACAATTGATCGAGACATTCCAGAGCAAAGTGCAGACATTCATCACGGCGACGGGCATTGAGAGTTTGAATACCGACAAATTGAAGGGTGCCAGCATTTTTCATGTCCATGACGGACAGGTGGGCTCTTAAGGAGTGATTCCATATGTATATTCATTTGGGCGGAGAGAAGATCATCCGTTCGTCGGAGCTGGTTGGGATTTTTGATATCTCGATAGAGAAATCTTCAAAAATCTCCAAGCAGTTCGTCACGCATGCCCAGCAGCATAAAGTCGTGGAGATGATTGGCGAAGAAGATCCGAAATCCATTGTGGTGACGAAATCGATCGTCTATTACTCTCCGATCTCCTCTGCAACGCTTAAGAAGAGAGCAAATCATTTTGTAGCTCAGGCATAACAGAATCTGTAGAAGTAGGTGAAGGCATGTCTATGAATCAACCGACATATGATGAGAATCAGATTCAGGTACTGGAAGGATTGGAAGCCGTTCGTAAACGTCCGGGGATGTATATCGGGTCTACCAGTGCTAAGGGTTTGCATCATTTGGTATGGGAAGTTGTGGACAATAGTATTGACGAAGCGATGGCGGGAATATGCGACCATATCGAAATTATTGTCCATGAGGATAACAGTGTTACCGTTGTCGATAACGGGCGCGGAATTCCGGTCGGCGAGAACGCCAAACTGAAGAAGTCGACGCTGGAAGTCGTTATGACCGTCCTTCATGCCGGCGGTAAATTTGGCGGCGGCGGATATAAAGTATCCGGCGGTCTGCATGGTGTTGGTGTCTCGGTTGTGAATGCACTGTCTTCGAAAGTCGTGGTTCAGGTCAAACGTGACGGGCATATCTATCAACAGGAGTATCATCGCGGCGTACCTCAATATGATATCAAGGTCATCGGGGATTCCGACGATACCGGTACAACCGTAACCTTCCTGCCGGATCCGGAGATTTTCACGGAAACAACGGAATATGATTACAACACGCTGCTGACACGGATTCGTGAGCTGGCGTTCCTCAACAAAGGCATTGCGCTTACGCTGACGGACGAACGTACGGGTGCCTCCGACTATTTCAAATACGAGGGCGGAATCATTGAATACGTCAAGTTCCTGAATGAGAAGAAGGAAGCGCTGCACGAAGACCCGATCTATGTTGAGGGTTCACGGGATAATATTCAGGTCGAAGTATCGCTTCAGTATAACGACAGCTATACCGAGAATATTTATTCGTTTGCAAATAATATCAACACGCATGAAGGCGGAACGCATGAATCCGGTTTTAAGAGTGCGCTCACTCGAATCATCAATGACTATGCCCGCAAAACGGGACTGATCAAAGATAACACCAACAACCTGTCGGGTGACGATGTCCGTGAAGGATTGACGGCAATCATCTCGGTCAAAGTGCCGGAGCCGCAGTTTGAAGGGCAAACCAAAACCAAACTCGGCAACAGTGAAGTGCGCGGTATTGTGGAATCCTTGTTCGCTGAGAAGCTGCAGGAGTTCCTCCAGGAGAATCCGTCGGTTTCCCGTCGGATCTTGGAGAAGGCGCTCCAGGCATCACGTGCTCGTGAAGCGGCGCGTAAAGCCCGTGAGATGACACGCCGGAAGAGTGCGCTTGAAGTCAGCGCATTGCCGGGTAAACTGGCAGACTGCTCTTCCAAGGATGCCTCCATCAGTGAGCTGTACATCGTCGAAGGTGACTCTGCCGGCGGATCTGCCAAGCAGGGCCGCGATCGACATTTCCAGGCCATTTTGCCGCTTCGGGGTAAAATTCTCAACGTGGAAAAGGCGCGGCTAGACCGCATCCTCTCCAATGCGGAGATCCGGGCGATCATTACGGCGCTGGGCACGGGGATTGCGGAAGATTTCGATCTGTCCAAGGCCCGTTACCACAAAATCATTATTATGACCGATGCCGATGTCGACGGTGCGCATATTCGTACCTTGCTGCTGACGTTCTTCTACCGTTACATGCGTAAGCTGGTAGAAGCGGGATATATCTATATCGCTCAACCGCCTCTCTTCAAGATCGAGCGCAATAAGGTGATCCGTTATGCCGGCAGTGAGAAAGAACGCGACGAGATCATAAAGGAATTCGGTGAGAACGTCAAAATTAACGTACAGCGCTACAAAGGTCTCGGCGAGATGAACGCCGGACAGCTGTGGGAAACGACAATGGATCCGGAGAGCCGCACCATGCTTCAGGTGACAATCGAAGATGCGATCCTGGCCGATACGTTGTTTGATACCCTGATGGGCGATAACGTGGAGCCCCGACGGGATTTCATTCAAGAGCATGCGAAGTCGGTCCGTAATCTGGACGTGTAAAATTGCAAGCCAAAAAAGGGCATCCCAAGGTCTGTTGAAGGCCTCAGGGTTGCCCTTTTTTAGTATGGCACCATGGAGGGCCGAGGTCGTTCACATAAACGGGTCTCAATGGTTCTGAACTGGCTAACCCGTTTTTTTGGCTTTTTTCTTGCTGGATAAATCACGCCCGTAAGCATTGGCGTATTTTTTCACCTGCTTGTAGATGCTGGGATCCTTGAAGAATTTCTTGAACGGAAACAGGGCAGGTTTGGTGTTAACCTCCAGGATCCAGATGTTCCAGCGTTCGTCAATAGCTACATCCAGTCCGATTTCTTTCAGGTTCGGATAGGATTTTTGCAGCTGCCCAGCGGCGTTCACTCCAAGCGTGTTCAGTTCTTTTCGGATGTTTTCCGCTTCTTGTGCCGTCATATGCTCGAGCATGAGCGGTTTATAGTGATGAACCACACCGCCGCTGTGATGGTTGGTAATGATTTTATTTTTGGCTGCCACTCGTCCGATTATTCCTGTACTCACCCATTGACCGGAAGGACTCTTCTGTGTCAGCACACGAAGATCGAAAGGGCGGTCCTTATGGCGAAGCAGGTGGATGCCTTGCTGAATGAGATACTCCTTCCCCTGAAATAAAGCGCTCAGTGTTTTATCGAGACTCTCTAGGGAGGTAAATATTTCGGTTTTCTGTTCATAACGAAGCTTGTAGGAAGTAGTCGGGGTTTCGTCGGCATCAGCGTTTTGGGAATGGAGCTGCTCGACTGACACGACGCCGATGCCATAGGTCCCCCGGTCAGGCTTGATATACACAAGCGTATGTGTGCCCAGCATGTCGCCAAGCGCCTCCAAAGAATATTGGCGGGTAGCGGGAACATAAGAGGCGAGACCTTTATTTTTCAAGAGTATTTTCGTTTTCGCCCACTTGCTTGCAACGCGTTGAATAGTCAACCATCTTCATCCTTTCCAGCTGTATGATGGGAGTGACAGGATTTGGCCTGTCTCGTAATACAAACTCGTGTCGATCCGGTTGATTTGAAAGAATCGGGTCATCTCCAGCAAGAGAGCTTATACCCGGAAAACATAGGACAAGTATGACAAACAGTGGTATAATATAAAGATGTGATGATACGAAAAGTCCTGTGCAATGCATTGTATGTGAAAAGGGGCACGGAGGACAGGGCGTATATCCCGGTTTCCGGGCAAAAATCATTCTTTCACTTGATCCATCCCGTGTTTAATTGTGCACGGTTTGTGAAAGTAATATAATAAAGGTTAGTGCGTTTTTAGGTTTCTGATCACTATTCTGCTTTTTTCACATAGATCAAGGCATGGTTGATAGGAAAATGAAGGAGGTCCAGCATGGCGGAAGAAAATTTCTCCCAAATCAAAGATCGTGACATTGGTACCGAGATGCGTGAGTCCTTTATGGACTACGCAATGAGCATCATTGTCAGCCGGGCTTTGCCGGATGTACGGGACGGAATGAAGCCAGTACACCGTCGTATTTTATATGCGATGTCTGAACTTGGAATGGCCCCGGATAAACCGCATAAGAAATCGGCAAGAATTGTTGGCGAGGTTATCGGTAAGTACCATCCTCATGGTGATTCCGCAGTTTATGAATCCATGGTTCGGATGGCGCAGGACTTCTCCATGCGTTATATGCTTGTTGATGGACACGGAAACTTCGGTTCCATTGACGGCGATATGGCAGCGGCTATGCGTTATACCGAGGCTCGTTTATCGAAGATTGCGATGGAAATGCTGCGTGATATTAATAAAGAGACTGTAGACTTTGCTCCTAACTATGACGGTGAGGAACAGGAACCGGTCGTTCTTCCTGCGCGTTATCCTAACTTGCTGGTCAACGGCGTATCCGGGATTGCAGTAGGTATGGCTACTAATATTCCGCCTCATAATCTCGGAGAAGTTATAGATGGGGTTCAGGCAATGATTCGAAACCCGGATATCACACCGATGGAGCTGATGGACTATATTCAAGGACCGGATTTCCCGACAGCGGGATATATTCTGGGACGTGAAGGGATTCGTCAAGCCTACCGCACGGGGCGAGGGTCCGTTACGATGCGGGCAAAGGCCACCATTGAAGAGAATAACAACAAGGCGCGCATTGTCGTTCACGAGATTCCGTACCAGGTGAACAAGGCTCGTCTGGTTGAGAAGATCGCGGAACTGGTTCGCGATAAGCGGATTGATGGCATTACGGATCTTCGCGACGAGTCGGACCGTAACGGTATGCGGATTGTTATTGAGCTGCGCCGGGACGTCAATCCGAATGTCGTTCTGAATAACCTGTACAAACATACGGCCATGCAGTCTAATTTCGGTATTAACATGCTGGCCATCGTAAACAATGAGCCGAAAATTTTGAACCTGCGTGACGTGCTGTTCCACTATTTGGAGCATCAGGTCGTCGTTATCCGTCGCCGGACCGAGTTTGAACTGAAGAAGGCGGAAGCTCGTGCCCATATTCTCGAAGGTTTGCGGATTGCGCTGGATCATCTCGATGAGGTTATTGCCCTCATTCGCGCGTCACAAACCACAGAGGCTGCTCGCGAAGGCTTGATGGAGCGTTTCGGTCTTAGTCATGAGCAGGCGCAGGCCATTCTGGATATGCGTTTGCAGCGCCTGACCGGACTCGAACGCGAGAAGATTGAGAACGAGTACCAGGAATTGCTTGCCAGAATCGCGGAACTGCGCGAGATCTTGGCTAATGAGCATCTTGTGCTTCAGATTATCAATGATGAGCTCCAAGAGATTAAGGAGCGCTTCTCTGATGAACGCCGTACCGAAATTACGGTCGGGGAAGACAGCATCCTGGACGAGGATCTGATTCCACGGGAAGAAGTGATCATCACCATTACGCATACCGGTTACATCAAGCGTCTGCCTGCGAACACCTATCGCAGCCAGAAGCGAGGCGGCCGCGGCGTTGTGGGGATGGATACGAAGAGCGAGGACTTTGTCGAGCATCTCTTCGTCACGAATTCCCACCACTACCTGATGTTCTTCACGGACAAAGGGAAGGCGTACCGGTTGAAAGCTTATGAGATTCCAGAGCTTAGCCGTACCGCCCGCGGAACGCCGATCATCAACCTGATTCAGATTGAACAGGGCGAGTCGATCAATGCCGTGATCCCGGTGGAGAGCTTTGACAGCGATAATTTCCTATTCTTTGCAACGCGCCAGGGTGTCGTTAAGAAAACCCCGCTTGAGGATTATGTCAATATCCGCAAGGGCGGTCTGATTGCGATTAACCTGCGCGAGGATGATTCCCTGATCGAGGTTAAGCTGACAGATGGTCAGCAGGAGATCATTATGGGAACGGCACAGGGAATGTCCATCCGCTTCAAGGAGAGCGATGTTCGCTCGATGGGAAGAAGCGCGACGGGGGTTAAAGGGATTACGCTGGATGACCATGATGAAGTCATTGGCATGGATGTAGTGGACCAGGAACTTGATATCCTCATTGTAACGACCAAAGGTTACGGCAAGCGGACGCCTGCAAGCGACTATCGCAGCCAGACCCGTGGCGGTAAAGGGATCAAGACCATCAATATTACGGAGAAAAATGGACCGGTTGTGGCGCTTAAGGTCGTGAAATCGGAAGAGGATCTCATGATCATTACGGCTAGCGGCACCATCATCCGTACGAGCATGGAGGGCATCTCTACCATGGGCCGTTATGCTCAGGGCGTGAAGCTGATCAACATCCGTGAGGATGATTCCGTAGGTACCGTGTGCCGTGCGGATAAGAGCGATGAGCCTGAAGCGGGCGAAGAGGAAGAAGAAGGTCAAGACGGCACGGAGCCGCTTGAGCCGACGGAAGACTAAACGATAATAGCGGGCATGGATGCAGATTTGCATTCATGCTCTTTTTTTGCTTACCGGATTACAAATACAGGGAATTGGTATTGTACAGGCCGCGAAAGACGAACTATAATATGTATAATATAAGGTGAAGTTTGCTGCGATGACGCAGCTTAATAGATGGAGAGGGTTGATCATGACGATCAAAGCCGTGAATGAAGTGGTGGCTGGAGTAAAGCTGGCCAAAGATGTGCATACGCCTCTGGGAGGCCTTTTGCTTCAAAAAGGGAAGGTTTTACTTCCCCGGGATCTAGAGGTACTGAAAGCTTTCATGGTGGACCATGTTACTGTAGAATCCGTTGAAGCAGACAGCACTAGAATACCGACCGTAAAATCTGCCGGACAGAAGCCGTCGCTGATCTTTACGGGGAATCAACAGGGGAGTGGGAACGAAGAGGCACCTGTCCGAAAAGACTTGGCCTTGCATGAGGAATACGACAAGACCATGACCCTGATCAAAAACTGTTACCAATCCGCCATAACGGGCGAGCTGCGAATGTATGAAGTTCGTAATCAAATGGACAACTTATTAAAACACCAACATGAGTATCATATCCTTAAATTTATTCCACGCATGACCAATCGCCATGATTATCGGTATCACAGTGCAGTGCTATGTGCCCTTTCCTCCTATAAGCTGGCACAATGGGTGGGGCTCCCGCAGAAAGATTGGATGCAGGTTGCCTTTGCAGGACTGCTGCATGATATCGGAAATGCCAAGATTGATCCGATTGTGTTGAACAAACCTTCCAAACTTACCGAAGAAGAGAACGAAGAAGTACGTCAGCACACGACCTACGGTTATCAGATTCTCAAGAATGTTGCGGCGGTGAATGAAGGAGTTCGGCTCGCAGCTCTCCAGCATCATGAGAAAGTGGATGGCACGGGGTATCCACTGCGGCTGGAGGGGAACAAGATTCATATCTACGCCAAGATCGTTGCTGTTACAGATATCTTTCATGCGATGACATTGGATAAGTTCTATCGGAATGCCCAATCTCCTTATGTTGTGCTGGAACAAATCCAACTGGAGGCCTTTGGCAAGCTGGATCCAAAGATCGTTCAGACTTTCATCCAAAAGGTAACAGCCTTGCATTCAGGTACTCGAGTGCGGTTGAGTAATGGCACTTCGGGAGAAATCGTATTTACGGACGCCCAGCATCCAACGAGACCGATGGTATCGGTTCAGGGAGAGATCATTAACTTGATGCAACAGCGCCAACTCTATATAGAAGAAGTCATTTATTGATTTTAAAAAAGGGTTGACCTACATAGGAATGCTGTGATATATTATTTCTTGCCGCTTCTGAGCGGATATATATCGCAGCTTTCAATGAAATAAAAGTTTTTCAAAAAAAAGCTTGCTAAGTAATTGAGAGTGTGATATATTATAAGAGTTGCTGGTGCGAACGAGATTCACCGGTAACGAAGAAGTTGATCTTTGAAAACTGAACAACGAGTGAGTAAAACGAACCACTTTGGTGGGACGTTGAAATAGAGAATTGAACAAATTCTCGTCAGTTAAGAAATGAGCAAGTCAAACACTTTATTGGAGAGTTTGATCCTGGCTCAGGACGAACGCTGGCGGCGTGCCTAATACATGCAAGTCGAGCGGACTTGATGGAGTGCTTGCACTCCTGAAGGTTAGCGGCGGACGGGTGAGTAACACG
>NZ_MKZM01000012.1:0-208426 GCF_002803325.1 Paenibacillus sp. GM2FR
AGCCCCCCTCAAGATGAGATTTCCCAACTAGTAAGACCCCTTGAAGACGACGAGGTAGATAGGTTGGAGGTGGAAGTGCAGCAATGCATGGAGCTGACCAATACTAATCGGTCGAGGGCTTATCCAACATATTTCAATGTGCTGCAAATTTCGTTTCGTATCTAGTTTTCAGGTGATCAAGCATCTGAAGCCGTTTGGTGGCGATGGCGGAAGGGTTCCACGCGTACCCATACCGAACACGACCGTTAAGCCTTCCAGCGCCGATGGTACTTGGACCGAAGGGTCCCGGGAGAGTAGGACGTCGCCAAGCGGTACATATTCCCTGATAGCTCAGTTGGTAGAGCACTCGACTGTTAATCGAGTTGTCACAGGTTCGAGTCCTGTTCGGGGAGCCACTTGCTTCCATAGCTCAGTAGGTAGAGTGCATCCATGGTAAGGATGAGGTCACCGGTTCGATCCCGGTTGGAAGCTCCAGATTCGCTTTTGAATTGGACATGCAGCATGAAATTGTGGCCCGTTGGTCAAGGGGTTAAGACACCTCCCTTTCACGGAGGTAACAGGGGTTCGAATCCCCTACGGGTCACCACTATTTTAATTGCATCAGGGAATGAGAATCCCGTCGGTTCGTCGGAGGATAACTTCGTAAGCGGAGGCTTCGCAGTCTCGAACGAAGTGAGAGTATCCCCTACGGGTCACCACAACATGGAGGCTTAGCTCAGCTGGGAGAGCATCTGCCTTACAAGCAGAGGGTCGGGGGTTCGATCCCCTCAGCCTCCACCATTTCATGTATGATTCTAACGAGAATCAGCAAAATAGAAGTACTCATCGATTTTGGGGATTAGCCAAGCGGTAAGGCAACGGACTTTGACTCCGTCATGCATAGGTTCGAATCCTATATCCCCAGCCACTTCATCCTAAAAAGTGAAGTTAAGCTTTGAAGGTGATTCCGAATACTTTTCGGAGACCTGAAATGCGAGCCATTAGCTCAGTTGGTAGAGCACCTGACTTTTAATCAGGGTGTCGAAGGTTCGAGTCCTTCATGGCTCACCATTGTTTCATCTTGTGCGCGTGTGGCGGAATTGGCAGACGCACTAGACTTAGGATCTAGCGTCTTTGACGTGGGGGTTCAAGTCCCTCCACGCGCACCATTAATGCGGACGTGGCTCAGCGGTAGAGCATCGCCTTGCCAAGGCGAGGGTCGCGGGTTCGATTCCCGTCGTCCGCTCCATTTGCGCCCTTAGCTCAGCTGGATAGAGCGTTTGACTACGAATCAAAAGGTCGGGAGTTCGAATCTCTCAGGGCGTGCCATTTTTTAAAAAGATTAATATCGGGATGTAGCTCAGCTTGGTAGAGCACCTGGTTTGGGACCAGGGGGTCGCATGTTCAAATCGTGTCATCCCGATTTTCTTAAGATTTAGGGCCCTACAAAAGTATTCGGAGTATGCTCCGAAGCATAGCGTCACTTTTGTGGGTTGATATGCGGGTGTAGTTCAATGGTAGAACTCCAGCCTTCCAAGCTGGTAGCGTGGGTTCGATTCCCATCACCCGCTCCATACATAAGCAGGACATCACCGTGTGTGATGTTTTTTTACATATTCACACGACTACCCTGCGAAGTGTTAATGTACTAAAGAACATCGTTGGATCAAGGTTTATAGGACTAATGTCCATGGTATATGGGTATATCAATATCATGAGTTTTGTCGATTTGGCTAATTTTTTCGCCTGGAAAATGCAGATTTTCATGCACTTTTATTGTATGATGTTAGGAAGGCGTTACGTCCTATAGACAAACTGCTGAAACGGGTTGAGATGGGAGGAGTAGCATGACTGAACTTACAGTAACCGCAAAGAGCAATTCCAACAATCTGCTGCGGCGAGATGTACGGTTCCTTGGCAATATTCTTGGAGAAGTTCTTGTCCACCAAGGTGGCAATGAGCTTTTAGATATAGTTGAGAAAATTCGTGAAACGAGTAAATCGTTGCGATCCGTATTCCTGCCAGAATTGTTTGCAGATTTCAAAAGGATCATCAGCACATTGGAGCCCGACATTCGCCATCAGGTAATTCGCGCGTTTGCCATTTACTTTCAATTGGTTAATATCGCGGAGCAGAACCATCGCATTCGTCGCAAACGCGATTACGAGCGTTCCGCCGGAGAGAGTGTTCAACCAGGTTCCATTGAAAGTGCGGTCCAGGATTTGAAAGAGCGCAATATTACGTTTGAAGAAGTTCAAGAAATTCTCGAAAGTCTATCCCTTGAGCTGGTAATGACAGCTCATCCAACAGAAGCGATGCGTCGGGCTATTCTGGATATTCATAAACGGATAGCGGACGATGTGATGCAACTGGACAACCCGACACTGACATTCCGCGAACGAGAGCAGCTTCGGGAGAAACTACTGAATGAAGTGATTACACTGTGGCAAACCGACGAGCTTCGCGACCGTAAGCCAACGGTTCTTGATGAGGTCAGAAACGGTATGTATTATTTTCACGAGACCCTGTTTCACATTCTGCCAGAGGTTTATCAAGAACTGGAGCGCTGCCTAAGTAAATATTATCCGGGTCACCATTGGCACGTTCCAACCTATTTGCGTTTCGGTTCGTGGATCGGTGGCGATCGGGACGGAAATCCTTCAGTGACGGCGGACGTAACATGGAGAACGCTTGAAATGCAGCGGAAGCTGGCGATTCGTGAATACCAACGGATTTTGCGTGAATTCATGAAATACCTGAGCTTCAGCTCGTCGATTGTGAGCGTTTCGGATGAATTGCTTCAATCCATTGAAAAAGACCGCGAACATGTAACACTGAAGAAGATGGAAATTTGGCACAATGAGAAAGAGCCTTATCGTGTAAAGCTGGTATATATGCTGGCTAAAATGAGTCATATTCTCGATGAGAACATGACTGGCAGCGAGCGTTATCAGTCCCCTGAGGAATTTATCGAGGACTTGAATATCATTGATCGAAGCTTGCGCTTCCATTTTGCTGACTATGTTGCAGATACGTATATTCAAAAACTGATCCGTCAGGCGGAGTTGTTTGGCTTCCATACAGCAACGCTGGATATCAGACAGCATAGCCAAGAGCATGAAAATGCCATGGCCGAAATTCTTCGTAAAATGAACGTGACGCAGGATTACGCCCAATTAAGCGAAGACGAGAAGATCGAGCTGCTTAACAACCTGCTTAACGATCCTCGTCCTTTGACTACGCCTTATCAAGAGTACAGCGACAGCACCGAAGAATGCCTTGAAGTATACCGTACGGTATTCCGTGCCCAGCAGGAATTTGGCGTGAAGTGTATTTCAAGTTATTTGATCAGTATGTCCGAGGGCGCAAGCGACGTTCTGGAAGTGATGGTATTTGCCAAAGAAGTCGGACTCTTCCGCAAGGACAATGATGGTTCTGTCATAGCTACTTTGCAGGCTGCACCATTGTTTGAGACGATTGAGGATCTTCATGCCGCACCTAATATTATGCGTAAGCTCTTCAGCCTACCGATCTACCGGGAAGCGGTTAGCGCCATGAATGAGCTTCAGGAAATCATGCTGGGTTACTCTGACAGCAACAAGGACGGCGGAGCCATTACCGCGAACTGGGAGCTCCAGGTAGCACTCAAAGATATTACGGCTGCAGCCAATGAGTATGGCATCAAGGTGAAATACTTCCATGGACGCGGCGGGTCGCTTGGACGCGGTGGTATGCCTCTGAATCGCAGCATTTTGGCTCAACCGGCATCAACGATTGCAGGGGGCATCAAAATCACGGAGCAAGGCGAGGTCATTTCTTCACGTTATTCCTTGAAAGGAATTGCCTACCGCAGTTTGGACCAGGCGACTTCAGCACTTATAACGGCTTCTCTTAATGCCCGTTACCCTGAAAAAGAATCGACCGAAAAAGAGTGGGAAGAGATTTCCTCGAGCATATCGGCCGCTTCACAGAAGAAATACCAGGATCTGATCTTCCGTGATCCGGATTTCCTGAGTTTCTTCAAGGAATCCACGCCGCTTCCTGAAGTGGGAGAGCTGAATATCGGCTCCCGACCATCCAAGCGTAAGAACAGTGACCGTTTTGAGGACCTCAGAGCCATTCCTTGGGTGTTTGCGTGGACCCAGAGCCGTTACCTGCTTCCGGCATGGTACGCGGCTGGTACGGGCTTACAGAGCTTCTACCAGGGCAAGGAAGAGAATATGAAGGTGCTACAGAAGATGTACACGAGCTATCCGTTCTTTACGTCGCTGATCGATACCCTTCAGATGGCTCTTGCCAAGGCTGATCTGATCATCGCCAAGGAGTATTCTCTGATGACGAAGGATGATCAAGCCCGCGAGCGTATCTTCGGTCTGATCCAAGATGAGTTTAACTTGACGAAAGAGCTTGTTCTTAAGATTACGGGACAACAGGATATTCTGGATAACCAGCCGGTCCTGCAGGAATCAATTCGACTCCGTAACCCTTACGTGGATCCGCTTAGCTATTTGCAGGTTCAATTGCTTAACGAGCTGCGCGAGCTGAGGGAGCAGGAGCAGGACGATCCGGATCTGCTTCGGGAAGTACTGCTGACCATCAACGGCATTGCGGCGGGGCTTCGTAATACAGGTTGATCCTTACAGGATGACAAAGCCGTTTGAAAGGGATAGTATAAGGCGAGGTTCCCTAGAGGGACCTCGTTTTTTCATCTATGAAGCAGCATAACCCCTGATGATTAGAGTATCGGCTGCAACATGATTGTCTTTGATAGGGAATAGGGATTCTTTTTGAATTATTGTTGATTTTTAGAAACAGTTGAATTACGATTTGAATGATGCTTTTTTAGACGTTACCCATCAGACCATTCTGGGGGAATTATGGTGGACAATTTGGATGTAAGACTGGCGAAGCTGGCCCGAAAAGGGGACCAGAGAGCTTTTGCCGAAATCGTAGAGCTTTATAAAGACAAAATTTTTCATTTGGCTTACCGGATGCTGAGTAACCGCCATGAGGCCGAGGATGTCGTACAAGAGACTTTTTTGCGTGTATATAAAAACCTTGATCGATACGACGAGAATCAGAAGTTCTCAACTTGGATATACCGAATCGGTACAAATCTTAGCATTGATCGGCTGCGCAAGCGCAAGCCGTCTTTCTCGCTGGACGCCGACCTGAATGAAAGCGAAGGTATGGACGGCTATTCCCTGATCCCGAGCGATAACCGTACACCTGAGAGTGAAATGCTGCTATCGGAGACACAGCGCATCATTCATCAGGCGATTGACGGACTTCCTGCCAAGTACAAGACGATCATGATTCTAAGGTACATTCAGGATTTATCCCTGCAAGAGATCAGCGAGATTTTGGACTTGCCTGTAACAACGATCAAAACACGAGTTCATCGTGGACGCGAATTTTTGCGTAAAAAATTAGAATACAAATTGTGATGAAAAAAACGCCTATCGCCGTTCTTTGAGGAAGAGAGACCGCGTTTAAGGGCGCTTTTTTCTTGCGATGCCAGAAAGTCCGTATCCGCTATTTTTTTTCTGATTTTCTTTTAAAAAAATTGAAACATCCCCGATTCCGGCACGTATGAACAATAAGCAAGTCTTATGCCCCTAAGGGGGAATAGACCCAGCAAAGAGATTGAATGAAAGGATTGGCTCACAAATGGATTGCAAATTAGCCGTCTCTTTGATGCATGATTATCTGGATAATGACTTGTCCGACCCACAACAGCTGGAATTGCAAGAGCATTTGCTGGATTGTGCTGACTGTCGGAATTACTTCGAGAAGCTGGAGCATACCGATATGCTTCTTTATTCCTTAACTCATCATGCGACCAAGCCATCCGATGATTTAACGGAACGTATAATGGGTATGCTGCCGCAGCCCAAGAAACAAAAAGCTTGGGTCAAATGGGTTAGGAATCATCCTGCGCTCACGGCTGCAGCTTTGTTTTTGGTTGTCATGCTCTTCAGCACAATCAGTTTTTGGAGTCAGGATACTCAGCTGGTTGTAAAGAGTGATGAATTCGAAAAGCTGGTGATTGAAGGAGATACCGTCATTATTCCTCCGGATCAAATCATCACGGGAGATATTACAGTCGAGAATGGAAAGACGAAGGTCTACGGTCAAGTGAATGGCAATGTGACCGTCATTGACGGAGAATTATTTCAGGCTTCCACCTCACATATAGCAGGTCAAGTAAAGGACATAGATCGGGCGATGGACTGGATATGGTACAAGATCTCCACTCTGTTTACGGATGCCGCTTACCGCTAGGTGTAACCTGAAGCCTACTTAATTAAAAAGCGCCTCTTTTCAGTGAAAAGACGGCGCTTCTTTTGTTGATTTTATGATCTTTTTCATGGAAAGCGGAGGGCGTCCGCTTGCATCGGAAAGATTAACGTTATAACCTAGAGAGTGTAGAGTACATACTACATATATAAGTCTCATGCGTTATTAAAAAGGAAGTTCAAAAAGTCCCCGTGTGATCAGATGGAAAATGGAGAGCTGGTTCGGTCATTCGAATCTTAGCGTCCTTTTTCGAGGAACCGGATTTTTTGGGCCCGCACTTAAAGGAAATGACGGGGGTTGCTGTATGGAGTATTTCACAGATATGACCTGGGGTGAAACCATTAAAGATATCATCGATATCCTTATCGTTACTTATATAATATACCAGATGATCCTGCTCGTCCGCGGTACGCGGGCGGTTCAGCTGCTCAAAGGGATCTTGGTGCTTGTGGTCATCTGGGCGCTCAGCACTTGGTTTGATCTGTACACGCTGAAGTGGCTGATGAATCAGATCTTCACATTTGGGGTGCTGGCGATCTTCATCATCTTCCAGCCGGAGCTCAGACGTGGCCTGGAGCAGCTCGGACGAGGCAAGCTGTTCGGGCGGACGGCGGATATTGACGAGGAGACCAATAAGTTAATCAGCGAAACCATTAAGGCGGTTAATTATTTGTCGCGGCGCAAAATAGGGGCTCTGATCGTCTTTGAACGGACGACGGGCCTGAATGAGTATGTAGAATCAGGGATTCCGATGAGATCGGTGATCAGCTCGGAATTGTTTATTAACATTTTTATACCGAACACACCTCTCCATGACGGAGCCGTCATTATTCAGAACGGTCAAATTGCGGCCGCTGGCTGTTATTTGCCGCTATCGGAGAATCCTTTTATCAGTAAGGAATTGGGAACAAGACACCGTGCCGCTATCGGAATCAGTGAGGTGGGGGATGCGATTTCAGTTGTCGTATCCGAGGAGACTGGGCAAGTATCGCTGGCCTTGAATGGACAAGTGGTTCGAGATATTAAGGAAGAGTCCCTCATCTCCAAATTGTATGAGGAGCTCAGGCCTGCCGCGTCCATTAAGGAGAAACGCACGTTCTTCTGGAAACGGAAGGGGGACGGCAGCAATGGATAAATGGATCAAGAACAACACGGCAAGCAAGCTCATTGCACTCGCTGTCAGTATTTTATTGTGGGCGATGGTTCATATGGACAGCGGAACGCCTGCACCGCCAACGACTTTTTATGATACCAAAGTCATTGAAGGCGTTAAGATTCAGACGTATGGATTTGATGACAGCGAATATGCGTTAACGGGTATCGATAAGGACCGCGTAAATCTCCAAGTTCGGGGAAAGAAATCCAATATCTCGCTTTTGACCGACGACTATAAGGTGAAGCTTGATTTGAGCAACGTCAGAGAACCGGGTACGCACACACTTCCGCTAACCCCCTCC
This sequence comes from Paenibacillus sp. GM2FR, assembly GCF_002803325.1. NCBI lineage: Bacteria > Bacillati > Bacillota > Bacilli > Caryophanales > Paenibacillaceae > Paenibacillus > Paenibacillus sp. GM2FR. The sequence goes on from NZ_MKZM01000012.1 coordinate 7,737, forward strand.
ATCCCGAGTGGCGTGGAGATGATATCGATGGAGCCATCCGTTGTTACGGTGACGGTAGAGCCGAGAGTGTCGAAATCCGTGACGGTAAGTATTGGAACCAAAGGCGAGCCTGCTAAAGATTACCGGGCCGGAACACCCGTGCTGATTGACCCAAGGCAAGTCACGGTTACCCTGCCTGAATCGTCCATGGCGAATCTGGGGCAGGTCAAAGGTAATGTGGACCTTGATGGTGCCAAAGAGAAGATTACGGAGAAACGAGTCAAGCTTACAGCATATGATAAAGAAGGCAACGCGATGGAAGATGCGGTCATTGAGCCTGCTGCAGTAGCAGCTGAAGTGCCGATTGAACCTGCATTCGTCACCCTCCCACTGGAGATACAATATACCGGACGGCTGCCTGAGGGGTTTGTCCTCTCCAAGGTGGACCAGAAGGTAAAAGAAGTGAAGCTGTTTGGCAGTAAAGAGGCGCTGGCAGGAGCTGAGACCTATGTCGAAGCTATGATCAATTTGGGAGAAGTTAGAAATTCGGGAACAACAGTGCTTACGGCCGACTTGACGCCGCCCGAAGGTTTTGAGAAAATCGAGCCGAGCTCTGTAACGGTGGATGTTACGGCTGTATCGCATGGTGAACGGGTGATTACGGGGATTCCGATAACGTTAAAAGGGGTTGCCACCGGCCTGGATGCTGTCATAACAGATCCAAAGACGAAGACCATATCTTTAACGCTCACCGGAGCGCCTGACTTGCTCAATAGTCTGGAGCCGACCGATATCGGAGCTGAAGCGAACGCAACTGGGTTAAAAGCCGGCGTTCACGAAATTCCGCTGCAGATCACGCTGCCTAATTTTATTAACCGTACGGATTCGGAACGTCCTGTGATTAAGATAGAGCTCAAGGATAACTCCAAACCCGTGACAACGGAGCCGGACACCTCGAAGAATGAGGGAACGGACAAAGACAAGCCTGTTTCACCAGGAACGGGATCAGGAACAGGCAATGATCAGGAGGAGAATACGGAGACGCCTCCAACTGATGAAGATACGAATAACTCCGGATCAGGAGAAAGCCCATCACATCCGCCGGGAGACGGATCAAGTGATGGAACAACCGGATCAGAAACGTCCAATGATGGATAATAACGAAGAGTAGATAAAGGAGTATATAAAACATGGGGAAATATTTTGGTACAGATGGAGTAAGAGGAGTTGCAAATCAAGAACTGACAGCGGAAATGGCTTACAGCATCGGTCGCTGCGGAGGCTATGTGCTTACTGGCGATAAAGAGAAGCCAACCGTCATCATCGGTATGGATACCCGGGTATCCGGGGCTATGCTGGAGTCGGCTTTGGTTGCAGGCCTGCTGTCCATCGGTGCACACGTCATTCGTCTGGGTGTCGTGAGTACACCAGCGGTGGCGTATATCACAAGACTTTTGAAGGCTGATGCGGGTGTTATGATCTCGGCTTCACATAATCCGGTACAAGATAACGGCATCAAGTTCTTCGGTGGAGACGGCTTCAAGCTGTCGGATGAGACAGAGCTTAAGATTGAAGAGCTCATGGATGCGGAAACAGATAATCTGCCGCGACCAATCGGGGCTGATTTAGGTGAATTGCTGGTTGATAACGAATCGAAATATAAATACCTGGAATATTTGAAAACGACGGTCAATAACCGGTTTGACGGTCTGAAAATCGTTCTTGACTGTGCGAATGGCGCAGCTTATGAGCTGGCTCCGAAGCTTTTCCGTGAATTGGGTGCGGATGTGATCGCCATCGGTGCTGAGCCGAACGGCCTGAATATTAATGATCACTGTGGATCGACTCATCCGGAGAAACTCGTTGAGGCCGTACTCCAGCATGGCGCTGACCTCGGTCTCGCTTTTGACGGAGATGCGGATCGCCTGATTGCCATTGACGCAAAAGGCGAGGAAGTGGACGGCGATTTCATTCTGTGCATTTGCGGTGATGCCATGAACCGTGCCGGCAAGCTGAAGGCAGGCACCATCGTTTCAACCGTTATGAGTAACATCGGTTTCTATAAGGCATGTGACAGCTTGAAGCTGAAAACCGCTAAAACTGCAGTCGGTGACCGCTACGTGATGGAAGAAATGCGCCGCGGTGGTTATAACCTGGGTGGAGAGCAATCCGGGCATGTGATATTCCTGGATCACAACACCACAGGGGATGGCATTCTAACGGGAATTCAATTGGTGGATACGTTGGTAGCCTCCGGCAAGCCTCTGCATGAGCTGAAGAGCAGCATGCGCAAGTATCCGCAAGTGCTGGTTAATGTTCGTGTTGGCGATAAGAGCAAGTACCAAGGCAATACCGTTATTGAGTCTGCGATTGCTGAAGTTGAAGGCATTCTGGGTGATAACGGACGCGTCCTGGTTCGCCCATCGGGAACCGAATCCCTCATTCGCGTCATGGCGGAAGGCCCGGACAAAGAAGAACTCGACCGTTATGTAACGCAGATTGCTGACGTGGTGAAGCGGGAATTGGCGTAAGACTAAGGGTGTATTTTTCAAGGAAAGCAGACTAATTTTTGTCAGGGCCAGTGAACTATGAAGTTTCTGTTCACTGGCCCGCTGTTTTCCATAATGCGGGTCGAATGAAAGCGCAACACCCCCTGTCCTGTCAGCAAAGAGTGCAAATTACTGCATCGCTTGAGAGGATAGGTCATTCGATGTCATTCATGGGGTTAATTATACGCAGGGCTTGGAGCATCTGGGAAACAGCCGAGTTGCCAAAGTCTGAACGCATGAATATAATAAAGGATGTCATTCAAGAATAGAAAGCGAGGATTGTGAGGTTACTTCAAGCTTTATAAGCGCCAGAGCTTGTACCTGCGCGGGGATTGGTTATTGCTACGATAGGGATGACCAGACGGCAGAACGCAAGTTGACGAGGTAGAGGTGTTCGGATTGTTCGGCGGGGACCTCTCGGTTATGCACCAACCGTAAGCGAATCACGGAAAAGGAATGGGCGACCGTTCTTACAACGTATCCGCAGGTGCTTCTTATCACTAATATACAAAACATGAATGTGCGATTTAGAACAGGGCAGCGCGGTGGAAGAAGAGTGCATTCATGTCTGTTCAACTTTAGCAGCCTATATCTTGCTGGATATTTTGAACGTTGATAATTGAATAAATCATTCTTCTTTCCTGATACCGCACAGATGCTGCCGTGTTCTATTTCCGCCTACTATTATAGGGAAATTGAACGGAGGAATCATACGATGTGTGGTATTGTCGGATATATTGGAAATCAGAAAACGCAAGCGGTGTTGATCGAGGGATTGAGAAAGCTGGAGTATCGCGGATACGATTCAGCAGGGATTGCCGTCTTTACGAATGAAGGGCTGCGTGTGGCCAAGGCGCAAGGGCGTCTTGCCAATCTGGAGGAGAGACTGGAGTCTGCCCCACTCGTGGGAACAGCAGGTATCGGTCATACCCGCTGGGCTACGCATGGTCGGCCGTCGGACGTGAATTCGCATCCGCATACGGACGAAAGCCAGAAGTTCTCCGTTGTTCATAACGGGATTGTTGAGAACTATCTGGAGCTGAAGGAAGAGCTGATCAGCCAAGGACATCAGTTTGTTTCGGAGACCGATACGGAAGTTATCTCCCATCTCATCGCCCGTGAATATGACGGGGATATCGTTAAGGCCGTGCAGAAGGCGATCTCTTACATGAGAGGCGCATTTGCCCTCGGCGTCTTGACCGAGTATGAGCCGGATCGATTGGTGGCTGTACGTCAAGCAAGCCCGCTTATTATCGGTCTTGGCGAAGGAGAGAACTTCATCGGTTCTGATATTCCGGCTATTTTGAAATATACGCGGAACGTATATATTCTCAACGATGGAGAGATGGCTCTGCTGACAGCAGATGCTGTCGAATTAATGACCATTGAGGGGAACTTTATTTCTCGGGAAATGATTCGTGTCGATTGGGATGCCGTTACGGCGGAAAAAGGCGGATTCGATCACTTCATGCTGAAGGAGATCCACGAGCAGCCCAAAGCATACCGGGATACGATGCTGGGCCGTGTGGATGAGAGCGGACGTAAAGTCGTTCTGCCGGAGTTGAAGCTGACACAGGAACAGATTAAGAACATTCGCAATGTGCAGATCGTCGCCTGCGGTACGGCTTACCATGCCGGACTTGTGGGACGCAGCGTGATCGAAGAGATGGTACGCATTCCGGTTGAAAATGACGTGGCTTCCGAGTACCGTTACCGTTCGCCGATCGTTACGCCGGAGACGCTTGTCATCGTGGTAAGCCAATCCGGTGAAACGGCAGACACCTTGGCTGCGCTTCGTGAAGCACAGAGCCATGGCGCTCATGTCTTGGCCATCACCAACGTGGTGGGCAGCTCGATTGCCCGTGAGGCTAACGATGTGCTCGGCACCCTGGCTGGCCCAGAGATTGCCGTAGCTTCCACGAAAGCTTACACCTCGCAGTTGATTGCGTTCTATCTGTTTGGTCTGTACTTGGCTCAAGTACGCGGTACGATGACGGAAGACGCCGTTGCTGAAGTGATTGCAGCGATGGAAGCACTGCCTGAACAGGTAGAGTCCATGCTGACCAACGCAGAATCGATCAAGGGATATGCCGAGCAAATTGCGGAGCATGAGAACCTGTTCTTCATCGGCCGTGGTCAAGACTACGCCGTAGCACAAGAAGGATCCCTTAAGCTTAAGGAGATTTCTTACATTCACTCCGAGGCTTATGCTGCTGGCGAACTGAAGCATGGTACGCTGGCCCTGATTGAAGAGGGAATTCCGGTCATTGCCTTGGCAACCCAGGAAGCGGTTATGGAGAAAACGGTGAGCAACATCAAGGAAGTGAAGGCACGCGGTGCAGAAGTGATGGCCATTACGCATGAAGAGCATGTGGCCGGCCTGCTGAAATCCGTGGATCAAGCCTTCGCCATTCCGAAGACTTTGCCGATCTTGACGGCAGCTTTGTCTGTCGTACCGTTACAGCTGCTTGCCTACTACGCATCGCTTGCCCGTGGCAACGACGTGGATAAACCGCGTAACCTGGCGAAGAGCGTGACGGTGGAGTAAGGCGGGAGCGGGGAAATAAGCTCCTGTTCAGTTTATGAAAGTCAGGATTCATATCGCATAAGAAAAAATGAATTTATAAATGAAAAGGCTTCGCCCCTGGTGATAAGGGGCGAAGCCTTTTTGTTATGCTTACTCGATCGATTCGACCTGAATGACAGGCACCTGCGTGATCTGTCTGGATCCGGTGCTGTCACCAATCTCGCCATTGTCTTGTTGGACTTCATCAGGATTGATTTCTTCGGTGGTAGCGGGTTCGCTTGGGCTATCTGTTTCATCCATGATATTTCCGTCAACCTGATTGGCCTCCGGTTCAACGGGGTCTAGAGTTGTTGTGGAACTCTGGCTTCCCGGTATCTCCAGCTGCTGATACTCGCCGTTGAACGTTCCGATTAGCGTCGCGCTCCCCGCAGGGAAATCCAAGTCTCCCCTTAAGACGATATAGTATCCATTACGTCCAGCAACGACCTCGCCGTAGCCACCTTCCGGGATATGGACCGAGAAGCGAACCTTCTCATTCGGATACTTCTCGATATTAGCGATATCGATGTCGGTATAATGAACCTGATATCCTGTGAATCCGTATTGGTCTCCCTGACGTTCGAAGATGGCGATCTCATCCGGACTGGCTCCTTCCAGATTCGTCACCAGCAAAGACTTATCCGGCTGCACTTGATAGCCTTCGGCCGTGAACTGGAACAGCGGCGTCAGATTGGCATCTCTGGCTTCATAGGCTGAATACCAGACCAGCTCGTTATCTGCATCGCCTTCTACAAGGATAACCGGATTCTTCGCGGTGCTAAGCGAATCCTCGACTGAAACCTGTTGGATGGCGATGTCGGACGGGTAATCATGGTTTTGGAATAATTGCACCGTTTCATCGGCATTCAAGACTGCTAAATAGATGATATTTCCCTCATCAACCCCAGTGGCATAGGCCAATCCTCCGAAACGATTCCCGCCTCCGCTGACGTAGCTGAAGCTGCCTTTCAAACCAGCCATGTGGAACAAACGAATCGGATCGTGGATCGTCCAGGCCAATTCGGCAGCTTGCAGTTTACCGCTCATATCCTGGTATCCCGACAGCGCTTCATAGAGTGCTACCGCTTCCTCGTAGTTCTGGCTTTGTACCATCCCATCAGCCGCTGCGATCCACCGGTTCATCTGGTTCTGAATATACTCCATGATTTCCGCGTTCTTTCGTTCGTTCCGTTCCAGGTAGTCTCGATACCCCATGGCGTGCGAAACAAAATCGGAGGGCCGTTCTCGCAGCACATCCTTTTGCAGCATGGTATACACAAGTTCATCGGTCTTGCGGTTCAACCAGGCAGCCGGCAGCGATCGGTTGGCATATTCGGAACTCATGGCATGTGACCCATTCAGCAGATCCGTATACTGTCCGGCTCCTGCCAGACGGGTTAGGACCATTTCGTCATAACGCTGGAACAGATGGAGCAGCTTGTCATTCTTCTGCTTCTCCCCGCCGTAGAATGAATCCGGAATGCGGAGCAAATTCCATTTGAAGCTGCTATCGTCATACTGCTGCTCTTCAAGCAGTTCGTCGGCTTGACGGTTAAACAAACCAATGAACTGCAGGAATATCCGTTTCACATCGCCGGGGATTCCGTAGAATGCAGCAATTTCATCGTAGTAGGAAGCATAAGCTCCTTGCTGCTCGGCCAGCTTCTGCTCTGTATCAAGCAATTCGGCATATACGTTCATAAAGCCGGAAAAATCGCCTGCTTCCCCGACACGGCTCAATCGATGATCAAGCGAAGAAAGGCTCTGCTTCATGGAAGTAATGGGTTGAAGCTCTTGTAATCTTGAAGCAAGCAGCTCTTCTTTATATAGAAGGGAGCGGTTATTTCGCGCTTTCTGATACCACTCCTCGGCCTGAACCATTTTTTTCTGAGCATATAATAACTCGGCTTGTGCCATCGATTCGATTTTCTGATAGATATGAAATCCCTTATATCCGATCAGCAGCAGAAGGACTATACATAAAAAAAGATACAAATTACGCAGGGTTAGCGTGTTTTTCATCGTCATAACGGTATAGCCCCTCTAATCCCATTTTTGAAAATCAGGGTCCGAGCGGTAGTGTTCATTATAAATGGCCGACACCCGGTCCCGCAGGCCGTTCCACGACAAGCCGGGATTGCGGCGTACGATCTGATACAAGCGGAGGAAGCGGTATCTCGGCAATCCATCCGCATAGCGGCTAATAAAATCAGGGAACGTATCGATATATTTTTTCTTCCGTACCGCTGCCCCGGCGGCGTCGATCATAATCTGCCTGCCTTGCTCCATCCGCAAGATGTTGGATTCATGGTTGAGCAGGTATTGGATCGCTTTGCTGTTGATCAACTCGCGTTTAATTTTGGCGATTTCACCGATATAGGCGGCCAGATCCGGATCAAACTCATCCAGCAATAGCGGTTCGAGTTCAAGCTCCATATCCTTGCGCAAGCTGAAGCTTTGAAGGAGAACGATCTGCTGCAGACGGATACGGTCATTCCGGACCAAGGAGGCAATTTCCCTGACGATTTCATACCCTAGCTGGGCATCTTCCTTGATGGCGGCAGAAGCCGTTGCTTTGTTCAGATCCAGGCCCTCAAGAATCTGTTTTCGATGAGATCTTATAAGCTTGTTCAGGGCATGCAGGGTCTCCGTTTGCAGCATCCGGCGCTGCATCAGCCATAACCATACAAGCAGGACCACCATACAAGCAAAGGAGATCACGATTTGCAAGAAGGTCTGACTAAGAAGTACGGCAGAGAGCCCTATAATATAGAAGAGAAGCCGGTCACTTTGCATGGAACGCTTGGCCATTTTCTCTGCAAGTTCCATAACGGGGACAGGGGCGCTCCGTTTACAGAAAGCGCAGCTGTCTTCCCAAAGAATCGTGAAATTGTGGCAATGTTTGCAAACCCTTAACTTTTGGTAGACATATCTCGTTTTACTATAGGGGCGAAGTTGTACGGGTTTTTTCTTATCCATGCTGTTCCCTCTGTGAGTTGGCAACTTCAAGCAGGGTCTGATGCAGCTGCTCCGGTGTCGGGGCGTTCTTCTTACGCTTGAAGTAGGCCGTGATCTTGATGATGACAAAAAGAAACAAAATCCCGAGACATCCGTATGTAATCATATATCTATTCCTTTCGGCATCGTATTTGTTCGAAAATGGTGGGTGAGCCTTGTGTCCTAAGTCCGGGTGGTACGACTGATTATGTTGAACTTTGGCAGGTATAATTATATCATATGGACATAGTGCTGGTATATTTTAGTGATTAGCATGGTATTTTCTATATAAATACACCAGAGAAATGGATGTTCCCGTTATTGTTTTTTAAGCTTTCTTTCATGTAATTTTAAGACTTATTGCCTACAGTTAGACTCATGGTCTGACAAACGAACCGAGGCATCCACCTGATGCTAGACTAAATGGATGAAGGAGTAATTCAATGTTACGTAAAAATAAATGGCTGCTCTCTTTGATGGCAGCGGTGCTGCTGATCTTGACCTGGAGCGGAGGAACCATGCCTCAGGCAATGGCTGCCTCGCAGGGCTCCAAGATTGATGCCGTACTGGTGATGGATGCCAGCAACTCGATGAAAAACAGTGATCCGGAGCGGGTCAGCGGCGAAGCGATGAAAATGTTTATCGACATGCTGGCCACCACCGGCGACAAGGTCGGCGTCGTTTCCTATACCGACCGGATTCAGCGGGAGAAAGCGCTGCTGGAAATTCAGTCGGAGGCGGACAAGACCGCGCTGAAGGAGTTTATCGATCAGCTTGATCGCGGCCCGTACACGGATATGTCCGTAGGCCTCGATGAAGCCGTAAAAGTGCTGAAGCAGGGAATGGACCCGGCGCATGCGCCGATGATCGTTGTTTTGGCCGACGGTAACAATGACCTGGATCCAAACACGGGCAAGACAAGCCAGCAAGCGTCAGAACAGTTAGATCAAGCCGTCAAGGAGGCCAAGGGAAGCGGCATCCCGATTTATACGATTGGGCTGAATGCCGACGGGAAGCTGAATAAAGAAACGCTGGCTGAATTGGCAAACCAAACGGGGGGCAAATCCTTTACCACCAGTTCGGCGGATGACCTTCCGCAAATATTAAGCGAGATTTTTGCCAGCCATCAGCAGCTTAAGATCGTTCCGGTACAATCGATTACCGGCAACGGAAGCTATCAGGAGGTTACGGTCCGTGTGCCGAATGCGAACGTGCTGGAGGCGAACATTTCCATTATGTCCTCAAGCCCCGTCGACGTGAAGCTGGTCGATCCTGCGGGCGCTGAGCAGACTATTCCTTCGGCCAACGTACTGCGATCCACTTCCAATTCCTATTCGCTGCTCAAGCTGCTGAAGCCGCAGCAAGGTGATTGGAAGCTGCAGGTGAAAGGCGTATCGAAAGACAAAATCGACATTAACCTCGTATTCAACTACGACCTGGAGCTGACCATGGATCCTCCGCCACCTTCAAAGGTAAAGGCTGGAGACACGATCGATATTAAGGCATATCTCGTCAGCAATGGACAGAAGCTGCAGGACCAGGAACAGTATGGCAATATGACGGCCAAGCTGTTGGTTAAGGATCTGGACACCGGGGACGAGTCAGAGGTCGAGCTTGAGAATAAAGGCGGCAGCTTTGAAGGGAATTACAAGATTCCGCAAAAGCACGACTACGAGCTGAGGGTACGGGCGGAGGAGCAGAGCTTCTACCGCGAAAGCGCGCCTGTGAAGATTAGCGCAAAAGCGGCAGCCGCGGGCTCCGGAAGCGGTGGGAAGGAGATGACTGCGGGCGAGGATGCGAAACCTTTTCCATTATGGCCCGTAATCATTGGCATCGCGGCCCTGCTCATTGTTGGAGCGGCTGCATATTTCATACTCGGCGCGATGAAAAAAGCGAACAAAGGCTTTGTCGGTCAGCTCGTGATCGAGATCAGGGACGAGAACACCGGCGAGAAGACATTCCCGCAATACAAGAAGCTGACTTCGTTCAAAGGGAAGTTCAATCTGCATCAGCTTCTGCAGCTTGCTCCCGAGCTGAAGGAGACCGAGAAAATCTTATTCATGCCGGGCAAGAACGACCGCATGATACTTAAAAACAATTCTTCAGCCGTGATTGAGAAATCCGGCCGCGCGCTGGATGCATCGAATGGCACGGAGCTTAAGAACGGAGACCGGCTGAGAGTTTCCCTGCAGCAGGCGGACAAAACGATATTATTGGAATATTTGGCTTAAAGCCAGGACCTATCAGGAGGGGAAGTTATGAAACCGGTAGTTAGAGAACATATACAACAGCTTGACGTTTCACTTGGAGGCGGGATTGTCAGCGAGAAAATACGGGTCGATACCATCGACAATCCGATCCTTATCATTGGACTTGGAGGGACGGGAATCGATGCGCTGCTGCGCTTGAAATATCAGATTAACCGCCGTTTCAAGCTGCCGGAGGATCCGTTGTCCAAGAAGAGAATGGACAAGCCGGATAATGTGGAATTTCTGGCCTTTGAGACCAACGAACAGGATAAGAATAAACGCTATAAAGGCATCGGGCTTGATCCGATCAATGAATTCGTGCTCCTCTCTAATGCCGAGATTGGAGGCCTCCTTCAAAACCGAAGCATCCTGGAGCCGTATATTACAGATTGGCTGTCGCCAGAGCTGAGCATTACTGATGGCATGAACGGGGCAGCAGGCGTACGCCAAGCGGGCCGTTTGCTCCTGTTCACGAAGATTACGCAAGTGGTGCAGGCGATCGACAAGAAGATTAAGACGCTGTCGGTCGGCACGAACAAAAAGCTGATGGTTTTCCTGCTGACGGGGCTCTCCGGCGGTACAGGCAGCGGCTGCTTCTTGGACATTGCCTATATCGTTCGCGGCATTATCGAGCGGGACCACGGCTCTGCCGGCATTGACCGCGTGAACACGCTCGGCTATCTGTTTACGCCGGATATTAATCTGGCCAACAAAAGCTTGAGCGAGCATACGCGCGAATACATCAAGAAGAACGGGTATGCCGCCCTCAAAGAGCTCGATTACTGGATGAACGTGGATGCCAGAGGCGAGCGGTTCAAGCAGCAGTACGGCAGCATCCTGAACGTGAACTCCCCGCTGCCTCCGTTTAATCTGTGTCACCTGATATCCGCTACGAATACGGAAGGCAAACTGCTGGAGAACGCTTATGATTACTGCATGAACGTTACTGCGGAGAACATCACGAACTTCATGGCCAGCGAGGAAAAACAGTCCGGCGAAGAGTTTGCGATCCATGACTATATCAGCAACATTCGTACCAATATCGCGCAAATGAACAAGGCGTATCCTGCCAATTACGATTACAACATTATCGGGGCGTCTTCAGCCGTGCTGCCCATCGAAGAGATGACCACTTATCTGGCGTACCGCGTCTTCGGCAAAATGCAAACCATGTTCGAGAAAGCGCCGAGCCAGGAGGACGTCGAGAAATTCGCAAGCAAGCTGGGCATCGACCTGGACTCGATGACAAAGAATTTCGAGTCCCGCGTACCGGAGCCTCTCCCCGGTTATCAGAACAGCGAGCGACTTAGTTACGCAAACGTCGTGAAGAATCAGGTCATTAATATGGATACGGAGCTGGAGCAAAATTTCCTGGCGAGAGCCCGTGAGGAATACATCAAAGCGAAGAAGCAGCTGCCGGGCGAGATCGTGGCTCAGTTCAGCGATCAAATCCGCCGCATGTTCCTGCATCCGCAGCAAGGACCGTTCTACGTATCCCGTTTGATTTATACGGAGAAAGGCTTCAGCCTGCTGAAGATGCTGCTGTCCTACATCGAAGCGCTGCGCGAGAATCTGACCCGCATTCCCCGTGATATCGAGTCGGCCAGAGAGCAGGCGATCGATCGTCTGGGCGATGCGAAGAGCGCTTTTGTCTCCAAGGATAAGAAGAAGAACATCTATATTGAAGCCAAAATCAACGAATATTGGCTGGAAGCGGATGTGGAACGCACCGAGCAGATGATTGAATTCTATGAGGATTTATACGATCTGCTGAACCAGGAGAATAACCGGATTTATAGCGTATATACGGAAATTCTGAATGCGCTGAATTCGATTTTTGCCAAGAACGGTGACATTCTCGTCAACGGGGAGGAACAGCAGGATCATAAAGGGAACAAGACGTATTACTGGAACCTGGTCAGCGTGCCCGACATTTCCGATGTCATCAACAAAATCATGGATCAGAAGGATGTGGATGACCTCATCCGCGATTTTGCGCAAGAGCTGCTAAGCCATGCGAATCGTTGGACCCGGGAGCAGGAGATTGATATCGTCAGATCCATTTCGGAGTTTCTTACCGATAAATTCGGCGATCTGATTACCCGTTCGATGGAGGATTTCCTCGTCATGAAATTCGGGCAGGAGGATTCCATCGAAAAATTTGTCGAGCGCAATATCGCCAGCAAGTTGGATGATGAAGCTGTTCCGGTCTTCCATCTGAGCAACAGCGCAGGCAATTTGTACTTCCCTTCCTGGGGCTTTGTATCCGTGCCTGTGCAGGCTCCAAGCATTCTGAAGGGGATTCGAAATTATCAGAATAATTCAGTCGGGAAGTCTCACTTCACCGTGAAGGAGAGCGAAGTGAAGAACCGGATCTTCTGGCTGAATACAAAGAACGGCGTGCCGTTATTCGTTTATACACCGCTTAAGGTTTATGAAGAGAGTTACGAACGCACGATCATGGACAAGGAAGGCGTGGGACGCCACTTGGTGCAGACCGACCGTAACAACTGGACGTACCTGCCATCGCCGATTCCCGAAAAATCCTGGGGGGATACCTACGTCAATCCGCGGGTTCAAGATTACAACGAACGCGTTCGCGCTGAATTTAATCAGGCCCTTGAGTTTAAGGTCATCATCCAGAAGGATGTTGACCAGAATACGAGCAGCCGCTACGCGGTTGTGTTCACGAAGCCATTTGATCTGAACGAGCTGCTTCGTGCTTATGATCTGCAGTTGGATAGCCCCAAGCCTAACCTTGGCGAGGTCAAGCGGGCATGGACCGAACTGAAGCGATTGATGAACGAGGGACTGGAGCGGGTAGGCTCCAAGGATATTTTCAACAGCATCAACGAGGATATGGCCAAAGAGAATCTGATTCGTTCGCCGGAAATGATCCGCAGCGTGCGGGAAGAGCTGAAGAAATATGCAGCCATCGCAGCCAAAATCACGGAATTCGAGCTCTTGATCAGCGACAATCAGAATGAGGAGAAATGGCTCGATCAATTTATAGAGGCGTTATATACCGGGACGATCACCAAGAAGGGTGCGCTCTTCGTTTATGATCGCGATCCGGAAGAGGATTCCTGGGAGCCGTTTGCCAATCTGCTAAAAAGCGTGAATGACGTGGAGTATGAAGTCTACAAGCACTTCCGTCAGCTGGATGAGAAAAGCCGGAGCACGCTGCTTCGTAAATCCTCCCGCCGTGATCAGGAGCTGACCGCTTCCGAGGATATTACGCCGCTGCTCGCGAAGCTGGAAGAATTGGCCGAACGCTTCCTGGAAACGCGCGACCGGCTCGAATACGAGAAGGTGGAGCTTGCGGACGGTGAAGAACGTTATCAGTTCTATAGACAGGTCTCTTCGAAATTAAATGACATCCGCAGAAGGTTGAAATAGCGATGAGGGAAATTCTTCGCCAGTATGCTGCGGGCTATGCCAAATCGGAAGAGCAGCTTACCTTGATGGAGGATGATCAGAGCAGCATCCACTACCCGGAGGTATACTTGTTCATCGGTGATAAGACAGCGTCCGCAATCGAGCCGATCATGGAGATACATGACCGTAAATGGGACAACAGCGCAAGTGTCATCTATTTGCACGTGGGAACGGGCCAAGATGGAGGGCGGGAGCCGAAAGGCTCCGCATCCTCCGGTCGTCTTCACAGGTATCATCTGCAATTGCCGGAGTCAGACGGCGCATCCAAGTCCGTACGCAAGGAGCTGTACCAGGGCTTCTATCGGGACCCGCACCACCTGGCCGGGTTGAACAAAGCGATTCGGAAGCTGAGCCACCACATTTCAGACTATGGACGCAGCTATTCATCGTTTGACCGGATTCATCTATCTGTTATTACACGGGTCGACGACCCGTTTAATGTGTTTATTCCGGAAATTTCATTACTGGCGGAATCCATCTTCCAGCAGTCTTTCAAGTCGGTGCAAATGGATTTGTATGCGCTCATTCATGAAAGGGAGCAGATTGACTCCTACGGTTATGCGAGCTCCGTGGGCGTTGCCTTCTTGCGGGAACTGGAGCTGATGCAAAGCCGGGAATACAGCTTCTCTGCGCCGCTGCAGGTCACGGAGGATGGGCTGGCCATTCCGGTCGTTCACCCGGCCTCGCCGTTGTTTGATCTCGTCTATGTGCTGTCCGATAAGAATGAACGGGGCATATCGGGTTATGCCGGGATGCAGGATATCTACGATATCATCTGCCATCTGGGTTTGCTTAAGAACCGGAAGCAGAAGGATGAAACTTATGACGGAATCCGGGGTATCTACAACAATACGTCCTTCAAAAGCAATATCATGACGGAATCCGGCCGACAAGGCTTTGTCTCCGCTGGCTTTGCCCGGGTGAAGAGGCCGGGCGAGCCGATTGCGCTCACGGTCCTCTATCATCTGTGCCGCGGGCTGCTGCTTCGCATGAAGGGCGGGCCGGAACCGGAGGTTCACGAATGCCTGACCTACTTCGGTCTCGACCCGGAAGCCGTATCGGCAAGAGCGGACCGGATGCTGCCGAACGCAGAGCATCTGGACGGGCTAAAGGGTATGATGTCGCACCCCGTCAGCTTTGCCGGGCTGAAGCGGATGAACATTCGCGAGGCTGAAGAGGCGCTGTTCGGCGAAGGATGTCGGCAATTTTTCCACAGCAATTACGAGCTGGAAGTCCAGAAGAGACTGAGCGATATAAGCACTTCTGAGGATCTTCATCGTGCGCTTCTTCGCACCTTGGCGGATCATCCGCAAATCGGTTGTTATCAAATCGTGGAGTGGACGAGCGACAAGGCGGGAGAGGGGATACTGCTTAAAGCGGTTCGTTCTCGAATCCGGGATCTCGGCAGCCTCCTGAAGACCGAGCAGGACGGGCTAAACCGCTATTATGAGGAAAGCGTGGAAAGCCAGCCGTTCAAGAAGCTTCCTTTTCGAGATAAACAGAATGTGCGTCATTTCATTCGTTATTTCGTTGGTGAGGTCTATCGGCGGAAATATGAGCTTCTATTACTGGAAACGGAGCTTGCGCTGTACAGGCTCTATGAGGCGGAGCTAGAACGGATCCACCGTCATTACAAGCAGCAGGCGAACATGCTGGACCAGCTTGAAGCGGAGTTGCTGGAAGCAGCCCAGTCGAGCATACGTACCGCAGACGATTATATCGGCCAGAACCTGATGGAGTATTATGGCCTTGTAACGGAAGAGCTGATGCTGGAATTGGAGAGTAAGCGCGGCCAGGGAGTATTCTTCGAGGAACGGTATGTCGGCAATCTCTCCATCGTTACGCATGAAGGAACGGAACCGATCCTGTCGAACATGATCCGGGTTTGTCTGAGGGATCTATTGACGGCAGAGCCGTTTGTGCAGACCTTCGAGGAAGAACTGCTGCGGCGGGCGAATGTAACCATCGACTACAATAACAAGCAGGTGCTCGCCAAGGAAGACCTGTTTAAGGTGCTTTACCGGATGCTGGAGGAGAACTCCGTTACGTTGGTCAGGCTGCTTGACTATACGCAGGAGCATCGATATGAGGAGAAATATTTCTTCGGCGATGCCGACAGCGAATTCGTCCGTTATGCGATCCACGCCGATGAAGCTTTACGGGTGTACAAGCTTGGCATCGTGCACGAGAAGCGCTCCAGCGGGGTCGAGAAGCTGAACCTGATGGGAGGTTTCCACTTGGAGGATCTGATGTATTATCGGAATGGCAGAACCTACTACGAGACCTATACGGCAAATGGTTATGAATTTCATGGCATGGAACCGGCGCAACTTCCCGAACTGCGTTAACGTTCTTCGATTCTGATACAGAGAGTAGGCGTGTATTGTGCAACGAAAATTAAACCCTCTCCTGCTGCTGCTTAGTCTGGTCGGTGGGGGACTCGGATTTGCCATTGGGGAATTTTTGCTTCGCCAGTGGGGGACAGGGCTTCCTGTCATCGTGGTTACAGGGATCTATTTCGGGATTCTGGCCTTGTGCATCGGATTGGCCTGCTTAATCGCAGAACTGATATCCCCCCGTTTGAGCGGGAGCTCATGGAGACAGCGATACACAGGCACATCATGGAAGCTGCTGATCCCATCCACGTTGGTGGCATTGTTCCTGCTCGGCATGCTGTTTGAGTGGGTGTACCAGTTGAACCCGGGCAGCGCCAAGCCCGTGAAGGATATCGTGCTGGTCATTGACAATTCGGGCAGCATGAATGAGACGGACCCGAATCAGGACCGATACACGGCGGCCAAAAATCTGATCAACCGCATGGATGAGGATAACCGTGTATCGGTAATGGTGTTTGATCATGCGACAACGTTACTTCAGCCGTTTACGCGTGTGAAGAACCAAGAAACCAAGGATGAGATCATCGCGGAAATCGACGGTTTGGCAGCAACCGACGGTGGTACGGACATCAGTCTCGCGCTGGAGGATACCATGACGCATATCCAAGAGAGCCATGATGCCGGTCGAAGCGCCATGGTCATTATGCTGTCGGACGGCTTTAGCGAAACGGATCATGCGCGTGTGCTTGCAGACTATAAGCAGCAGCAAATCGCGGTGAATACGATTGGCCTCAGCCTTGTTAACCCGGACGGTGCCCAACTGCTTCAGACGATTGCTGCCGAAACGGGCGGGCAATATTACGATGTGCAGAACGCGGCAGATTTGTCTTTTATTTTCCAGAAAATCTATAACGATGTCGGAGACCGTTCGCTGTTGACGAAACGTACGGGCGCTATGGAAGATAGCGTTTATTATCAGATCGGCAGAATCGCTGCGATGCTGCTCATTGGCGCTGCCATGGGCCTGGCCCTCGGAACAATGTTTGACAACCGCCATCTTGCGCTTAGCTTCAGCATAGGCGGCGCGGTATCCGGCGTACTGGCAGGCATCGTTCTGGAATATGGTCTTTCCGGAGTGGAAATTGGGGATGCCTCCGTTCGTCTGATAGCCTGC
Source organism: Paenibacillus sp. GM2FR (assembly GCF_002803325.1). Lineage (NCBI taxonomy): Bacteria > Bacillati > Bacillota > Bacilli > Caryophanales > Paenibacillaceae > Paenibacillus > Paenibacillus sp. GM2FR. Next base: position 25,025 of record NZ_MKZM01000012.1, read on the forward strand.
CTTATTCTTGCGGGGATCATCGCCTTGTTCACGTTGGTGATTCCGGTTAAGGAGAGCAGCAGGATTATCCGCAATGTGCAGCGGCCGGGCCGTACGGGAAGAGGGCAGCGGCAGAATGATTCAACAAGCCGAGGATTTTAAAGCAGGGGGCGTTCGATATGCGGTTTAAAAATGCGGAGCCCGGAGAAGGGGTCATTCAGGGATTAAGCTATCATTTAGACGATGGTTACTGCACGCTCCGCTGGAGCTGGCCGCCGGGTCTTCAAGCGGTATACATTCACCGTGCGATGGACGACGGATTCGGTCAGCCTGCAAGTGATCCGCTGCCTGGCGGAATGCGTCTATATACCCGAGACGAGTATAAGGCGAATAACGGGTACCGTGACCGGCTGGACGGGATTGGTCAGATCACGTACACGGTATACGCCTTGTCTTCCGAAGACGGAGAGATGGCGTTAATCAGACAGCCGGATGAAACGAATAGCATTCGATTCAGTACCGGCAAAGCCAGACTGGTCTACTCCATCCGCGAAAAAAGCCGCTGGCTGCAGCCCTATAAGACGATAGAAATTCAGGTTACGGCGGAAGTGCCGGTACCGAAGGAAGCTTTATGTTACGTGAAGAAGCAGGGGGCTTATCCGGTCAACAAGGAAGACGGCATCTTGTATCCGTTCGTGACGGATTTTGCTGCCGGACGCAACGTATTGCCTGCGATTGAGGTGGGCAAGAACGATTACGTGCGCCTGTTTTTTACGGATGGAAGGAAGTACGGACAACGATATGAGCTGGTGTATAGATAGAGATAGAAGATCACACAGGAACCTCGATGAACGCGTTAGTGTGTAATTCATAGGGTTCAAAGGGAGGTACAAAGGATGGGCATTTTTGATATATTCAAGAAAAAACCGGAGCCGGAGCCAAGGCCGCTGTTCTATGATATTGTGTGCCCTTACTGTTTCAGTAAGTTTGCTCCGAAGGAGGTTGTCTTCCGGGCTGCCCACGACCGGGAGGATGACGAGGACTATGCGCTTGGGGAAGATGATGAGCTGAATCGGTACCGTGAACGCTTTGGGCTGGATTCCGTTTATGATATCGAAGCGATTATCCGTCCGAGCGACATACCGGAGGAGCAGCACATTTATTCGGATCATGTGCTGGTTGGATTGAATGACCGTTACGGAGTCGTCACGCGCAGACGATTGTGCCCGAAATGCCATAATGAGCTTCCGGTAACCGCCGGGAAGGTGCCAAGCAACATTATCTCGATTATCGGTGCTTCCCAAGTGGGCAAATCGGTTTATATGACTTCGCTCATTCATACGCTGCAGCATACAACGGCGGATCATTTTGATGCGGCCTGCATGCCGCTGAATGCCGAGATCAGCCGCAAGTTCCGTACGGGCTATGAGGAGCCGTTATTTGAGCGCGGAGATTTGCTGGCGTCCACGCAGAAGGAGAAGATGCAGGAGCCTTTCATTTTCCAATTCGTGTTCAAGGATGAATCCAAGCCGCCGTTAACCCTCGTATTTTTTGACGTAGCGGGTGAGGGCATGGTGGATGAGGATTACTTGGGACTTCACGGACAGCATATCAAGAATTCCGCGGGTATTTTGTTTATGGTGGATCCGCTCCAAATCCGCTCCATTCGGGAGAAAATTCGCCTGAAATTCGGTGACCAGCCCGGGGAATGGGTGTCCCAGTATGATGAGCCGCGGGATGTCGTGCTGACGATGTTCGGCGATTTCATCGCTTATGAGGACAAGGGCAAGACGGATATTCCGACAGCCGTCGTCTTAACCAAGAGCGACATGCTTCATGCGCTTAAGGATGAGGATGGCGAATACGTGAAGCTGAACAGCAATATCTTTAACAATGTGGTACACCGCAAGTTTTTGAATTTGACCGAATTTGAAAATATTGACGGCGAGATCCGCCGTTTTATCGAGAAGGTCGACCGCCCGTTCAAGGGAACGATGGATGTATACTTTTCCAATACAGCGTATTTTGCCGTATCGGCTCTAGGCAGCAACCCTGTCGATCAGAAGCTGCAAAGCGTCGTTAGCCCGATTCGGGTGGATGAACCGTTCATCTGGCTTCTGTACAAGCTGAAGTATATTCAGGGGAGGGAAGACTAGTGCCGGATTTCCCATCCCGAACCATACAGCAGCAGATGTACACGCGGGAGCGGCGAGGCATATTCCGCTCGGCTGAGGGCTTTGATACGGTGGCCCGTTCGTCCGGATTGGAGGCTTCCTATATCAAAAAGGTGCTGCATCCTTTTTGCCAATACGAAGCTCCTGCCGAGCTGACGGCACGCAGCGAGCGGGACGCTGCGGCTTATCCGGCGGCCCTTCATCTCTTCCATACGGAAACAGGAGAAACGGTGCTGGGGCGAAGCGTGTTTCAGCCTGCGGATTTCACGGGACTGCGCAGTGCCTTTTTTACGCATCATTATGTCATTCCCGACGGTTTTCTTGTAGATGAGCATAACGCTTATCAGACCTGGCTCCAGGCCTCCTTTGCCGATCATTACGATATCGAAGCAGGCGTTGATCTGCCGCAGCTCCCTGCCATTCCGGTTCAGGGGGATTCTCAAGTGGCCATTTCATATAAGAAGGCGCCGACCTTATTGCAGGAGCTAGGGATCGACGAGAAGGTATTCAAACAGCTGCTTTATGCATGCATATCCGCGGCTGCCGGGAAGAAAAAGGTATACATCGTGCTGGACGTCCCTGTGGAACAGTTGTCCGCGAAGGCGGAGCAGCTGCTCTTTGTGTTGTTTGGCCGATTGCCCTATGCGCTGCGGCAGGTGCTTGGATTCGTTACCTATGCCAAGGAGCCGCAGAGCAAGAAGGGACTTCATCTCATGTTCGTGGAGAAGGGCAGCCTGCGCTTAAGCGACCGCAGCATCGAGAAGGATTATTTGTTTGAGCTCGCTGCCGGCAGGGTCATCAATGCCGACCTGAAATGGTCCGAGCAGCCTTATCTTGATTTTGCATGGGAGACGCTGTTGGACCCGGATCGCTCCGAGCGCTTTTTTGCCTTCGCCGAGCAGATGCTTGCGGATATGGAGCCGGGTCTGGGGATCTCGCTGGATAGCTACGATGATTTATGTGTGCTGTTCCAGATTGAAGAAGGTCAAGTGGGTTTGTACCATGAGCATAAACATGCCGTGCTGCGTGCTTTGCTGCTTTATTTGAAGCCGGCAGGCGCCCTTGTTTCAAAGGGCCGGCTGGATCAGCTTTTCCACACCCTGTTTGCCCAGGAATTCGAGCTTGTCAAAGGCGGACATGTTCCGGATGCAGCGATTGCCGGTTTCGTTAAGGATTATCACGGCATCAATCCCCGGCAGCATCATGATCTGATTGTGGAATATTTCATCCGCTCCTTAAATAACGCCTTATCGAAGCGGCGTCAGGATGTGACCGAGGCGATTTACGACTTGCTGGAGGGCAGCCCGGCCTTAAGCCGAGCCTTCTACGCCAGGGTGCTGACCAGTCCGGGACTGCCGGCGTTGATGTTTGATCCGTACATGAAAACGCGCATGCAGCAAGCGGCGTCGCCTGCCGACTTGGTAGATCTGATCGGCTTGTGGGTTCGAAACCACCCTCTCTTGCTGGAGCAGGAGAATTATATCAGGTTAGCGGAAACCCAGCTTGTTCATAAGCTTAAGCATGATCCGGATCCGGTGAGAGCGGTCAACGCTGTACTGGATCAACTGGATTCGTTGGAGCACCATCCTCAGAGGGGAATTGGCCGTTACCAAGGCGGAACTGCATTTGCAGACCGGTTGATTTATGCGGCAAACCTCTTTCTCTTGCGTGAGTTGGAGCCCGAGCAATTAAGCCAGAAACAGCTGCTGGATATCGGCTTCCTTCAAATGCCGAAGGAGTTCAAGGGTTGGGTAGAGCGTTTTGACTCCCGGATTCGGTCCAAGGCCGCAGTCATGCTCGCCCTTTACCAGTGGTCCAGCCGTGAAGAGGTCCAACCGGAGGTACTGGAGGATCTGTCAGCCGAGGAGCGGGAACGAACCCAGCATATGATGCGGAAATGGCTGCAGAATCATGTGGTGCCATCCAGCTTTGAGAGCATTACCTTGGCCTTCTGTACGGAGATACGTTCCAGTGCCGTAGACTACCGGGGCTTGCTGGATTATTTGCACAGATACGGCCAGAGTCCGGAAGTGGTATACCAGTATATTCATTGGTCTGCCGAGCAGCCGGTGTTCGTTAGGCCGCGGGGACTTGTTCCGGCTTATGCTGCCGCCATCGTCGATTATTTCAAAACCTATGACCGTGAAGCCTTCAAGAATAAGGATTATGTGAAAACGTATTTCCATTCTCCTGCGCCCATCCTCAAACCGGTTTATACGAAGGTTAGGGCTGAATTGGCTTCGCCGTTGGTGCGATGGTTTCGCCAACATTCGCGGTTCGTAAAAATCACTTCAGCCGCACTTGTTGTAATTGTGATTGCAGGCGGCGTCTTCATGATGATCCAAAACGGCAAAGGACCTGCGGACGGCAAAGCCGATCCGAATCCGGTCGTCACGCCTCCGGTTACCGCACCTCCGGTTTCTACCGATACCGTCCCTGAAAAGCCGTTATTGACGGCAACGGTGGTGGAGGAAGGCGGGCAGGAGGGCAAGACCGAGCTGAGTTTCCATTTTAAACAGCCAGCGGCTTGCCGGGATTTCAATGTGGATAAGATTGAGATTGTAGGCAAGGATGCAGGCACGTTGTTTGAGGCCGCCAGCCCTGAATTATCGCGGGTATGCGTCGATGACACAACGGGTGAAGCGGATACTGATCCATCAGGGACAGAGCTTGATTCAACTGGCAATCAAGCGGACCCGAATACCGGGACAACAGAAGGGGAAGGCTCGTCTGATCCTGTTGAAGGTGAAGGCGTGCAGTCATCGGATAGCGTTGGTGACGCTCAGGAAAACCAGACATATTCAAGTCAGGTCACCGTGAAGCTGGATCAACCGATTGACGTATCCCTAGTCGAGAAGGTTGTTGTGGATGGCATCTCATATGAGCTGTCCGACGAAAGCTCGCTTTCGGAAGAGCAGACTCCGGAGAATGAGACGGATGAGGAAGTTTAAATATAGAAAACGAGCAGACGATCCATACGTCTGCTCGTTTTTTTCGTGCCTCTTATGCACGACTACCTATTTATGCTGGCAGCAGATTTGTTCTTCTCTTTCAAGGTTTTGTGCGGTTGCATAGGTGTTGCCCCACTCACACATCGTATTTAATACAGGCACGAAGGATTGGCCCAGCTCAGTTAAACTGTATTCTACTTTAGGCGGCACTTCTTTAAATACTTCTCTTCGGACAAGCTCATCCCTTTCCAGCTGCTTTAATTGTTCGGTTAAGACTTTCTGCGTTATGGTCGGCATGAGCAGATAGAATTCCTTAGTTCTCCTTGGTTGTTGACTCAGAAAAAAGAGGATTAAACATTTCCACTTTCCTCCTACCGTATTCATAAAAATATTGATTCCCGTATTGAGGCTGTTCATTGTGTATTCCTCCTGAATAGGCACATAAAGGTGGCTAACCCACTTTATTGTGCGTTATTTTCCGCCACGTTACGGTCCATTATAATCGGATTGTGAAGCAAATAAAACATTTGGAGTGAGTGAGAACAATGAGTGTGAGAGAGATCATAGAAGAAAGACGTTCTGTCAGACATTATGACCCCCATTATAAAGTGGAATCGGAAACGTTGGCGGCATTGATTGAAGGAGCCAGTAAATCGCCTAACGGAAACAATATTCAAGCGACACGGTACCTGGTTATAGACGACCCGAATTTAAGGGACTTATTACTGCCCATTGCCTTTCATCAGCAACAGGTAATAGAAGCATCAGCTCTAATCGTTGTACTAGGCGATTATCAAGCGTTTGAAAAAGAAAATATTCTGAATATCCATGAAGAGGGATTCCAAAAGGGTTATTTTGACGCATCCTTAAGAGACTATTTAGCCAACGCGGCAATCGATTATTATCTAAAAAAATCAAAAGATGATTTAAAGCTCGAATTAGTAAGAGACGCAAGCCTGGCATCGATGTCGTTCGTTTTATTGGCGAACGAGGCAGGTCTTGATACGATTACCATGTCCGGGTATGATTCCCAACAATTAAAGTCGGCCTTACAGATTTCTGATAGGTATGAAGATGTGATGCTGATCGCCATTGGGAAAGGAATTAAACAAGGTCATAAAACCGTTAGACACGATGTGGGCAAAGTCATTTATATAAACAAAATATAAAGGAAGCGTATAATAAAAAGCCGCATAAGAGTTTTGACCTGACGGTAAAGGTTGCGAGTGGAAGTTACCACTATGCATGGAGCGAATGCGATAAAAGCAAAGACGGTAAACAGATGACCAAGCTGGTTGAGGACGTGATCGGCACGGTAGAGGAGCTTGAGGAGTACAAGCGTCTGCCTGCTGTGCAAGGATATTACGAATGAGGACCCGGCGATGTCACTCGGCTCATTTATTCCTTGAAGCCAAAGCAGCCGATCACAATGACCGGCTGTTTTTTCTTTCTGATTGAGTTTATGGCTAGCATAACAAGCTATAGAGTTCTCGTTTTTGAAAGAATGGTTAATCGATGACGGATAAATGGTTACCTCCAAAATGTAATTTTGTCAGAGCTTAATCGAACCGACTCATGCCCGTTTTCTTTGGCTTTTCCTAATGAAATGATCATGACTGGAGCATAGCGTTCTTCATCTAAATCGAATGCTTTTGCTAACTGATCCACTTCAAAGCCTGCCATTGGATTCGTATCATACCCGTGTGCACGAGCTACTAACATGAACTGCATGGCAAAGAGGCTGCTATCGACTTTTGCAACTTCAACTTTCATTTCTTTTGATAGAGACGGAAACAGGGATAGAATAGTTTCGAGTTGACGATCTCGTACTTCAGCTGGCATTTTTCCTTGTTCCACAGCTGTATTGTAAATTTCTTCAGCATATAAGTAGCTTTGGGTATCGCCAAAAATTAATATCATGGCTGATGAAGTATCATTTTGTAGTGTATTGAAACGCACAAGAGGTCTTAGCTTTTCTTTTCCTTCCGGAGTATCGACCACAATTACACGCCAAGGCTGCATATTTGCAGAGGATGGAGCCAGACTGGCTTCCGAAATCATGTCGCTTATCTCTTCCTTCGATATTTTAAAATTCTCATCATAATTACGGACAGAACGTCGACCCATAACGATATTGGCGAAATCATTGTTTTGAATATGGTTAAACATAGAACCTCTCCTTTTGATAACCTAGATTTTTTTGACATTGTGTATGTCGTTCGTTATCATATTTCGTATTATGAACTATGAACCTAGGTTTATAGCAAGAAATAAAGAGGTCCTATTATGAAAATAAACGATGTTTCAAAATTAACGGGTCTGCCCATATCAACATTAAGATTCTATGAACGTAAAAACCTAATTCCAGACAGTTATGTTAAAAGAGATGTTAATAATTATCGTGTTTATTCTGAAGAGGTTGTTGAGTTTCTAGATGATGTGAAGGCACTTTTATCCGTAGACTTTTCTATAGAAGAATTAAGTTTGCTAGTAAATCAACAACTTAATTTATCATACGAGGCAAAGACAAAAATGGTTGAACAAAAAATCAAAGAAATTGAAGAGATCCAGAAGCGATTGAAAAAGTCGAAAAAATTCTTGAATGCAGTCTTGGAAGGAAAGGCAAATTTCCAAACGAAATGTTAAGGACATTAACATAAACACAGATATATGAAAGTTAACCAGGAAAGATCCGTCATTGAACAAAATTGTACTATACTTTGTTTATTAACTTATATGCCTAGTTGAGGAGTGGAAGGGGCGGAACGATGTCATATCAAAAGGCACTTGAGACATACATAGCGGCTACGAATACGCATGATTTTGACAATGTAGCCCGGCTGCTCGACGAAGAAGCGGTCTATTGGTTTTCGGACCGGAGCTGTCATACTCTGAATGAGATTCGAGCATATTTCGAACACGCTTGGCATGTTATTCAGGATGAGGTATACCGGGCGGAGGATGTAGATTGGATCGCGAGTGATGCTTATTCGGCGGTATGTATTTATACCTTCCACTTTGAGGGTTATCATCAGGGGACATTTATGTCCGGAAGCGGGAGAGCTACGAATGTGTTTGTTTGCGATGCTGATGGCATATGGAAATTAAAGCACGAGCATTTAAGTACGATTCGATGAATCGGTTGGATAGCACTGCATAAATAAAAGAAAAAGAGTCCTTGGAGGGCTCTTTTTCCATTTGTAAAGATTGCAGGCCCTGACAGATCCATTCCAGGTTGAATTTATTAACAGAATATAAAATTACAAGAATTTATCCCATGTTTATGGAAATGTATCCCTTCTCAATCGATAGTGTAGGTTCCATGATACAAATGTATGAATATTTATTGAACAACAAGGAATCCAAGAAAGGAGGCTGTAGTAGAGCGTACGGACAGTGATTCAATCATGAGTAGAGAGGGGGAGGGAACTCTACATAGTTGCGTTGTACAAATATAGGTAACCGCTTTCAATACAAGTTGGATTTGAGCGATATGCGAAATTAGGCAAGTCATCAAAGAAACACTCGATGACACCGAGGGACAGACATTCATTGAAATGCTGTATCATTTGCAATCGAAATTTAATCAACAGAGGTGAAAACGGTGACATCCTTTATAACGAAAAAGCACCCGAAATGGGTGATATGTTTTTTGGCCTTTATTCTCATTTTTACACCACTGCTTCATGCGCCTGCATCCTATGCAGCAGAAGCTGCCCCTTCCTCAGAGACTCCCGCCATTAGCTCTGACACCGATCCGTTAACGGTAACAAGCTCGACCTACGGATCTCAGGATCCGCAGGCGCCGCAGAATCTTCGGATAGAAAGTGTATCTCATAATATGGCGATATTTCAATGGGATTTCAAACCCGTAGCGGATGACAATAATGTACAGGTGTGGGACGCGGATTCAGGCAAGTGGCTGGCTTGGGGCAATTATTGGACCCGTGCCGTGACCGGATTGACACCTGAAACGACCTATAGGATCTATATTACTTGGGATGGCGACGTGAAAAAAGAACACAGAAGCAATGTATTGGAATTCACCACAACCAAAGACGAAGCTGAATATAAAGATGCACCGTTGACTCCTCCAAGCCATCTTAAAATTGACGATGTAACAAAAGATACGGTTGCGCTGAGTTGGGGTTCGAGTCCCGGAGCCGAAGCTTATGACATTTATATTAATGGAGCATGGAAAGGCGGCACTTGGGAAAACTCCGTTACCACAGCTACCTATGGACCTTTGGAAGCAGGAGAGACTTATACTTTTAAAGTAGGTGCACAAAGGAGCGTAAACGGAGCTTTGGAAGCATCCGCCAATAGTAATGCCGTTACTCTTAAGTGGGGGGAACTGGCTCAGCCCGAAGGGCTGCAGGTAGTCACGGCTACACGATCTACGGTTTCACTAGGCTGGGCACCGGTGCCTGGGGCCACAAGCTATGATATTTATCAGGATGGAGCAAAGGTTGGTTCGAGTAGCGAGAGTCGGTATGTAGCTGCTGGATTGGAAGAAGGCAAGACCTATTCGTATAAGGTAGTGGGCCATAACGGACTATGGACTTCGCCTGAAAGCGAAGCTGTGCCGGTTGTGCCTGGCAGCAACTATAACAATATTACGTATTACACATCATGGTCGGCTAGTACCAAAGATCGTAATTTTCATCCTGGCGACTTGGATCTATCACAGATCACCCACATTAACTATGCCTTCGCAGATGTATGTTGGAAGAAATACGGAAGCGGACCGAGAGCCTGTGAAGATCCTAATATTCCTGCACAGGACCGATACGTCCATGATGGCGAAATTGTGATAGGAGATCCTACGTTTGATTTTCAAAACTTCACTGCTTTTGAATTAGTAAAAACAGCTAACCCCCACTTGAAGCTAATGATTTCAGTAGGAGGCTGGTCATGGTCCGATCATTTTTCTAACGTAGCCATGACGGAAGTGACACGCCGTGCTTTTGCCGACTCTGCCGTTAAATTCCTCCGGGAATACCGGTTTGATGGTCTCGATATTGACTGGGAGTATCCTGTTGAGGGTGGAGAAGACTCGAACTCCAGAGCACCAGAGGATACGGAAAACTTCACATTATTAATGAAAACCGTTCGCGAGGCGTTGGATGCAGCCGGTTCAGAGGACGGAAAGTATTATCTGCTGACGATTGCTTCTGGGCAGGGAGATAATTTTGTTAAAAATGCAGATCTTGCGAATTCCGTGAAATATCTCGATTTCATCAATATCATGACTTACGATTTCAGTGGAAGCTGGGAGACGCTGGGTCATCATAATGCACCACTGTTCTATGACAAAGAGCATCCAAAGGCAGCCTCATCCGCTTCAAGAAATCATGTGCTCGGCGGATTGTTAGGCCATCTGAACGGTGGGGTGCCAACACATAAATTGATCGCGGGCGTTCCCTACTACGGTAAGGGATGGGATGATTGCCCCCCTACGGGTCAATATCAAACCTGTAAGGGTGGATCCTCATTAAAATCGTGGGAAGCGGGCATTTTCGACTTCAGTGACCTTGAGAATAACTACATTAACAAAAACGGCTATCAGAGATATTGGAACGAATCCGCCAAAGTGCCTTACCTGTACAACGACCAAAATAAAGTGTTCATCACGTACAATGATGAGAACACGATGAAGTATACCGCTTCCATCGTGAAGTCGCTGGATATTGCGGGTGTCATGAGTTGGGATATCAGCGGCGACCGCAATAAGACTTTGACGACTCAACTCATTCACGACTTGCCGATCGACGGCAAAGCCAATGCTTCAGCACTCCCGGCTCCGGCGAATCTCGCAAGAGTAAGTGTCGGCGAAAGCTCTATTCAGGTGAAATGGGATGCTGTGGCAGGTGCAACGGGATACGAAGTATATGTGAATCATGCTTTATCAGGTTCGGGTACAGAGAATAGTTACACCATTCATGGCCTTAATGCTTTAACTAATTACAAAATTCATGTACTTGCAGTGGATCGAACGGGAGAGGAGATTAACCGCGTCTCCAGTGCTTCGAATTTGTTGAGCGTAACGACTTTAAGCAGCAGTTCCGGTGGATCTGACGGTTCCGGCGGATCAGGAGGTTCTGGCTCCCAAGCCCCTTCGACACCACAACCGCCTAAAGCGAAAGATCAGCTAGAGGCAAAAGTCACGCTTCATGGCGATAAGGCTGTGGTTACCATACCTACGGCTGCAGCTGTTAACAGCATTAACCTTTCGGATTCCTCCAACTTCCAGATCCATGCAACTGCAGGTGCGAAGCAGGCAGAGGTTGAGGTTCCGCAGGAAATCATCGCTGCCATAACGAAAAAAGGAGACAAGGCCAGTCTCTCCATTATCGTGAACGGCACAGAATATCGGATTCCGGCTTCGCTGATGACGGTTCCCGGCCCTGTGAAAGTCTCGATTGTTTCTCCAGGGGCTGCCGATGCAGCAAGCGTGGAGACACTGTTGAAGGGAAGAGAAGTACTAGCCGATCCGCTGTTGTTCAAGCTTGAGCAAATAAACGCGGATAAGACAACGACCGAGCTGAAGCATTTCGGCAAAACCCATGTCAGCGAATTTATGACCGTCGATGCGAAAAAGATAAATGTAAAACGTGCCACCGGAGTGGTTTATATACCAGGTACTCATGAGCTTCGATCCGTTCCGACCTTGTTTAAGGTTAACGCGGATGGTACGGTAACTGTTGAAATCAAAAAAACTGGCAGCGGTATTTATGCTCTGATTCAGCAAGATATCAGGTTTAGCGACCCGATCCCTTCATGGGCAAGAGAAGACGTGGCGCAGGCTGCTGCCAAGCTGATCGTATCTGGAGAAAGTAACGGATCATTCGGCGGGGATCAACATATTTCCCGTGCCGAGATTATATCCATTGTGGTGAAAGCTTTGGGTATTCTGCCTGACGACAGTAATTCCAACTTTAAGGATGTAGATCCGAAATCACGATATGCTAGAGAGATTGCAGCGGCGAAAGCGGCAGGTTTAGTGAAGGGACGCTCAGGCGATACCTTTGATCCAAACAGCTTGATTACGCGTGAGGAATTGGCCGTCATGCTGAGTAATGTGCTGAATTATTCCGGCAAGAAGAACGAAGCCAGCCAAGGAATGTTAAACCAATTCAAAGACCACTCCAAGATTTCGTCCTATGCGAAGTCGTCCGTCGCCTTCGTAGTGGAGCAGAAGATTATGCAAGGCGTATCCGCCTCCAAGCTGGATCCGCAATCCCATGTAACCAAAGCTCAGACGGTGGTAACCGTCATGAGATTGCTGCGGGCAGTGGGTTTGTCTAACTAAACATGGATTCGTAATACAATGGGATGTCTCACAGGCGAGTTTTCACACTGCCTGGAGGCATCCTTTTTCGATTAGGGGTTATATGCTATAGCCGGCTGAATCGCTGCTGCGTTTTTTAACAACTAAACCTGAATGGACGGGATCGAGAGGTTGAATATGCTTCGCAAGCTGAATTCCCGAGGCTTGGGTTGAACATAGCAATTGAAGAGAAATACCGCGCTGCTGCTCATGCTAAGATGAATCTATCAAATCGACGAGGTGATTCGAAATGGCTTTGAAAAGCGACAATATTTTTGTGAACTTACCTGTAAAGGACCTGGAGAGAACGAAGGACTTTTTCTCGAAAATCGGCTTTGAATTTAACGCCCAATTTACGGACAAAAATGCGGCTTGCCTGGTCATCGGCGATAACATCTTTGCCATGCTGCTCACCGAGGATTACTTCAAGACGTTCACCAAGAAAGATCTGTCGAACGCCGCCAACACAACGGAAGTGATTCTGGCATTATCCGCCGAAAGCCGGGAGCAGGTGGACGAAATCGTCAATGCCGCGCTTTCCGCGGGAGGGTCGCCTTCCAATGATCCGGTGGATCATGGCTTTATGTATGGTTGGAGCTTCCAGGATCCGGATGGTCACCTGTGGGAAGTCATGTATATGGATCAGAGCCAGGTCGAATAAGAAGCATGGAAGCAAACAGATGCAGGATCTTCAACATGAAGAAGCATACACCCTAATAAAATGAAGCGGCAGCGGTCTCCGGGGGTTATGGGGGAAATCTGCCGCTTTACTTTTATTTGGAAATCCATTATATTTGTATGTGCAAACAATAAATGGTGATTCAACAGGATGAACTCAGCGAAAGAGGTAGCCGTTATGTTAAACACGTATATCAAGGAATGCCTTTACTTCACTGCCAATCGTCTTAGCCGGGTCATTACCAAGATGGCCGAAGACGAGTTTGCCGCAAGCGGATTGTCACCCACATATGCTTATTTGCTTATGGCTGTATATGAGAAGGAAGGGATCTCGCAGAAGGAATTAGGCGAAATTCTTCATCTTCAGCCTTCTACCGTAACCCGACTGGTTGAGAAGCTGGCCGTTAAAGGGCTGGTTTATAATCGAGTGGAAGGAAGGATGTCACTGATCTATACAACCGATAAAGGGAAGGCTTTGGAGAAAGTGATTCACGAGTGCTGGATGAATTTGCGCAGTCGTTACGGCGCTATATTAGGTCATGCCGAAGGTGATGAATTATCGCTGCGTTTATACGAGGTGAGTGATCAATTGGAGAATAAGGACTGAGGTCTTTATTTTCGCAAAACAATAATTGTATGTACAAACAAATTTTATATAAAAGCAGAATTGGATTAAGCATATGATTCTGATCGGGAGGTGAGTCAGGGCTGGCAAGCTAGCTGGTGACGTTGTTGTCCACAAAATAAAAGGAGTGTTGTTTATATGGAACGCGTACTCGTTATTAATGCACATCCGAGGGTAAGAAGCGAGAAATCATTGAGCTTGCAGGTACTGGAGCATTTCGTAAGTAAGTATGCAGCGCAGAATCCGGCCAGTCTGATCGAGCAGATTGATCTATATCGGGAGGACGTACCCGCCATTGACGCAAGTCTGCTAAACGGGTGGGAAAAGCTTGAGAGCGGGGAGCCGCTAACAGAGGGTGAGGAGAGGGTGATGGGACGGATGGCTGAAATCCTGCAGCAGTTCAAAGGAGCATCCAAGTATGTAATCGCCATGCCGCTGCACAATTTTAACATCCCTTCCAAGCTGAAAGATTATATGGATAACATCATCGTTCCGAAGGAAACGTTCAGATATACGGAAAGCGGCTCCGAAGGACTTCTTACCGACGGAAGAAGTGTAGTGGTCATTCAGGGCAGCGACGGCATATACACGGAGAATGATGGGTACCGAGAGGTTGAATATTCGCATAAGTACCTGAAATCCATGTTCGAATTCCTTGGCATTACGGATTATGAGATCATTCGTGCACAAGGCCGCGCCATGCTCGATGTTAAAGATATTTTGGACACAAGCCGATTGGCCGCAGCGGAAGTCGTGGAACGGTGGAGTTCCAAATAAATCACACAAAAAAGGCCCTCCAAGTGAAACTTGAAAGGGCCTTCTAACATTAATTGACTTGGACTTCTGTCGTTACCTGCCACAATACGCCGAACTTGTCTTCCAGCACCCCGAACAGCGCTCCCCAGAATTGAGTTTTCAGCGGATCAATCACCTTACCGCCCTCGGCCATGCGGTCAAAAGCTTCATGTGCTTCAGCATCGCTCTCAAACGACAGGCTCAGATGAATTCCGTTTCCGCGCTCCAAGGTTTGGAATATGGAGTCCGACATAAAGATGGGAATTCCTCCGGCTACCAGACTAAGATGCATGACCTTGTCTTTAAGCTCTTCCTTGGTTCCGGGAATCTCGCCATGGGTTTGCACGGACAGGATTTCCCCGCCCAATGCTTGGGTATAAAACTCAGCTTGCGCTTTTGCATCCTCAGAGAAAATATACGGTGTCAGTTTAGCCACGTTCAACATCCTTCCCAGTTTTAAAATGATGGATTTGTTTTCCTTGGTTTTAGTATAAACGGTCAGAATCTCCCGCATTTCTTCTGGATTGCTAAATGTTGCGGCAGCGCTAAGGCTTGTTTTACAGAATAGGTGACAGCAAGCGTGAGATGGATTCCTTGAACTTGATCCACCTTGATCGCTCCAGATACTGCTTCATCGTAAGCTGGCTGGATACCTGCAGATCCTGATGGAAGATGTGGGTCAGCTGTTTTGATAAATTCTCATCGTACAGGAACGCATTCACTTCAAAATTCAGCTTGAAGCTTCGAACATCGATATTCGCCGTGCCGACGGAAGAAATCTTCTCGTCAATGATGATTGTCTTGGCATGAATGAAGCCATTATTGTAGAGATACACGTTAGCCCCGGTTCTGAGCATTTCCCCGATATAGGATAAGGTCGCCCAATAGACAAAGGGATGGTCTGGTTTATCGGGAATCATCAGGTTAACCTCGACGCCGGACAGCGCCGCAATGCGGAGCGCATCCAGGAGACTGGCATCGGGGATAAAATAGGGCGTCTGAATATGAATCGATTTCTTGGCGGACGAAATCATTTTGATATAACCATTCTTGATGTGTTCATACCTGGAATCCGGACCGCTGGTCACAATCTGAATCCCGACATTGCCTGGCGAATCGATCTTGGGGAACAGATTCGATTCATAAAAAATATCGTGATGGTGCGAAGCTTGATTCCAGTCGAGAATGAAGCGAACCTGCATCGCATAAACAGCTTCACCTTGAATACGCAGATGGGTGTCCCGCCAATATCCGAACCTGGAGTTGAGACCCAGGTATTCATCCCCAACGTTAAATCCGCCGACATACCCGATGTCGCCATCAATGATAGCGAGCTTCCGATGATTCCGGTAATTCAAGCGCAGATTAATGAAGCGCAGCTTGGACGGGAAGAAGGCCTCGGCTTCTCCGCCGGCTTCGCGAAATGCTTTGAAGAAGCCCTTGGTTAATTGACGCGAGCCCAGTTCGTCGTATAGAACCCTTACCTTCACGCCTTCTTTTGCTTTTTTGGTCAACAGGGATATCAGCTTCTTGCCCAGCTCGTCGCGACGGATGATGTAGTATTGAATATGTATGTAGACTTTGGCTTCCTCAATATCCTGAAACAAGCGTTCGAATTTCTTGCGTCCATCCGTGAAAATTTCAACGTGGTTATCGTCCGTAAGGATCGCCTGATTCTCATTGATATGCATATGGATCAAATCGCTGCTATCCGCCGCCGCTTGATTGCTGAACGGGTATTCCCCGTTATTCATCCTCTCCATTTGAGACAGCAATACCTTCTCAATTCCCGTTTTCTGCAGATCATCCCAATGAAAGAGACGGATTCTTCTTAAATTTTGGGCGAACAACAGGTACAGCGCAAAGCCCAGAATCGGGATAAAGGACAGCACCAACAGCCATGCCCAGGTGGAGCCGGCATCCCGCCGTTCCCTGAACACCACGAACATGGAGAACACGATATTCAGTACGATGATCAGACCAAGAATGATGGATGTAACATGCAGGTTCATAATATCCTCCTAAACTATATCCTTGCCCTTGCAATCCATCATATTATACGTGAGGCGTTAGGAGAAGTATATATCGACAGGATGAAGTGAGCCGAATGGTTATAAAGGGGATGGCGTTACGCTCCGGGCATCCTATGCCAGTGCAGACGCAAGCGATTTGTGTATGCACACATGGTCATGATACGATGGTGAAAAAAATAGGAGAAGGGGCATGCTTTTTGCTGAAAATGAACAAGTTTTTCAAATTATGTCTTGCCGTGATCCTGGTCCTCATTATTATTTATTTGGGATCGCTGGTGGATTTTATATTCAGACCGGTACTTTCGTTCTTCTCGATCATCCTTGTGCCGTTGATGCTGTCAGGATTCTTCTATTACCTGCTCAGGCCGCTGGTGGATTTTCTCGAAAAGCGCAAGCTAAATCGCTCGCTGGCCATCCTGCTCCTATATGTCGTGTTTGCAGGCATACTTACAGGTTTTATTATTGGCGTATGGCCATCCCTGCGGGACCAGATCGTGGCACTTGTACAGAATGCCCCCGCATTGTTTGCTAAGCTTGGCGAGCAGCTTCAGGAATGGGAGAATAACGGCTTCTTCAAGGATATATTTCCGGAGAACGCCAATCCGCTTACACAGCTAACCGATTATTTGAACCAGGGCTTTACGTTTTTGACGAATTATATTATGAACCTGTTTTCGTTTGTTTCGAATTTTGCCA
This sequence comes from Paenibacillus sp. GM2FR, assembly GCF_002803325.1. Classification (NCBI taxonomy): domain Bacteria; kingdom Bacillati; phylum Bacillota; class Bacilli; order Caryophanales; family Paenibacillaceae; genus Paenibacillus; species Paenibacillus sp. GM2FR. The sequence continues at coordinate 42,286 of NZ_MKZM01000012.1, forward strand.
TCGTTTTATTTACGTTCCCGATCATGCTGTACTACATGCTGAAGGAAGGCGGGAAGTTCGGGGAGATGATTGTCAGCTTTTTGCCTAACCGATTCAAGGAAGTCGGAGCTTCGGTGCTGGATGAAATCAATAATGCACTCAAAGGGTTTATCGTGGGTCGGGTCCTCATCAACCTGGCGCTGGGCGTCTTGATGTATATCGGCTTCCTGATTATTGGTTTGCCTTATGCGCTGCTGCTGACGGTTGTCGCGGTCATTGCAAATTTCATACCGTTTATCGGAGCCATTCTATCCTCGATCCCGATTGTGATCATCGGGTTCATCCAGTCCCCGGGGACGGCGATCTGGTCGCTTGTTGTCATCCTGGCCGCCCAACAGATTCAGGATAACCTGATTGGTCCGTATATTTTTGGCAAACAGCTGGCAATCCACCCCATTACGATCATTATCTTGGTTTTGGTGGGACAGGATCTTGGCGGAATTATAGGGATTCTGCTGGTGGTACCGATTTACATGATCATTAAGATTATCGTAACGAGAGTGTATCAGCTGTTCTTTAAAGAAAAATGGCAAAAAGCATAGAATCGGGATAAATATGTGGCCGAAGCTAGCTGCTGAAGTCGCCTAAGAGCGTGGAATCGTTCTTGGCGGCTTTTTGTATGCCCGAGGTATGAAGGGGCGCTTGACAATGATATGAAAAATATATAATCTTAAATTAAAGATATTAAATATAAAGATTGTGTGATTGAATTATACGAACGGAATCAAGTTTGGAAATATTGGGCTGGACACGAAACGATGGGGAGCGATGGATATGGCATTACATACGGCAGGCATTCATCATATTACCGCTTATGCGCAGGACACGCAGAGAAATGTTGATTTTTATACGGGGGTACTGGGGCTCAGAATGGTGAAGAAGACGGTGAATTACGATGCGCCCGAGGTTTACCATTTGTATTTCGGGGATGAGGAGGGGCACCCGGGGACCATTATTACCTTCTTTCCGTCTTCTGCCTCGCGAAGAGGGAGACGTGGAGGAGGGCAGGTTGGGTATACAACATTTGTTGTCCCTGCAGGTGCCCTGCCGTATTGGGAACAGCGATTACGGAGCTTCGGCGTCCCTGTCATGAAAGCATACCGATTTAATGAACACTATCTTCAGTTCTCCGATCGCGATGGACTTTCTCTGGAGCTGGTCGAGCGGGAAAACGGACCGAAGAGCAGCTGGTCTGTAGACGATGTGACGCCGGAAACAGCGATTAAGGGATTTGGTGGTGCGGTCCTGTTCAGTAACAAATGGAAGGAAACGAAGAAAGCATTGGAGCAGGTAATGGGGCTGACCTTCATGGGAGAGGACGTTAACTATGCACGTTTTCAGTCTGCGGGGCCCTTCGGCAACGTGATTGATTTACCGATGCGGGACATCCCGTTGGGCGCTGGAGGTGCCGGAACGACCCATCATATCGCTTGGCGGGCCCAAGATGATGGTGAGCACGGCAAATGGCACGAATGGGTGAAGCAGCATGGTTTTCACCCTACGGATATTAGGAACCGGAACTATTTCAAAGCGTTATATTTCAGGGAACGAGGGGGGATCTTGTTTGAGATCGCAACGGATCCGCCCGGATTTACGGTGGATGAAGATCTGGACTCACTCGGGGAACAATTAAAGCTTCCTGCCTGGTTTGAACCGGAGCGAGCCCGTATTGAGGAAGGTCTGGAGCCTATACAAGTCAAAATACAGGAGAGGGGCAACTCAAGTGATATCCATTGACCCGAATACCCAAAGCGAACGGGACATATACAAGCTGCTGATCGGGAGCGTTGTTCCGCGGCCGATTGCCTTTGTTACGACATTATCGGAGGATGGCGTGCTGAATGCGGCGCCGTTCAGCTATTTTTCCATTCTGTCGAGCAATCCCCCTCTGCTGTCCGTCTCCGTTCAGCGGAAGAACGGTACGGCTAAGGATACAGCGAGAAATGCCATGCAAAGCGGCGAGCTTGTCATCCATATCGTGGACGAAGACACCGTAGAAGCCGTGAACGAAACGGCGGCGAACCTGCCCCCGCATGAGAGTGAGCTTGACCGAACCCATTTAACCCCGGTCGTTAGCGAGGTCGTTAAAGTTCCCGGCGTTCTGGAATGCAAGATTCGCATGGAATGTGTGTTGGAGCAGGCCGTCACTTTGAATGGCGCGGATCAGCTTCCTGCTGCCGATCTCCTGATTGCCCGCGTAGTCCGCTTCCATGTTGCAGAGGAGCTTTACGAGCAAGGCCGGATTGACGCTGCCAAGTTGAAGCCTGTAAGCCGTATGGCGGGAAACATCTATTCTTCACTGGGAGAGATGTTTACGGTCGAGCGGCCCGTATAACAGCGGATGGGATGGATAAGGGTTAGGACGCAGCGAATATCAAGCTGTAAGCGTTCATGTACCGCTATTCGATAGCGCGTTGGTCCATGAAAGAAACGGGACTTGTGGAATATCCTGCCTGGAATATGCAAATTCTACATGAATGTGGGGCCGATATGATGAATTCACAATATAGGAGTGATCGACATATGAAGTTTGAATCCAAGGTTGTCATTGTGACGGGAGGCGCCAGCGGGATCGGTGAAGCAGCGGTAAGGCTTTTTGTAGAAGAGGGGGCCAAGGTTGTTATCGCGGATTATTCGGACCGCGGACAGGCCGTTTCCGATGAATTAAGAGGAGCAGGCTTTGAGACGCTGTTCGTTAAGACGGATGTAACCCAAGAACAGGAAGTTACGAATATGGTGAAGCAGACGGTTGAGCATTTTGGCCGTGTTGATGTATTGTTCGCCAATGCAGGCATTGCTCATGATGCGCCTGCCGATCAGTTGTCGATGGACAACTGGCAAAGAACGATTGATATTAATCTTACAGGGGTGTTCCTGTGTGATAAATATGTAATCCAGCAAATGCTATCCCAAGGAACCGGAGGGGCGATCGTAAACTGCGGCTCGATCCATAGCCATGTCGGAAAAGCGGGGGTTACCGCCTATGCTTCCGCTAAGGGAGGCGTTAAGCTGTTAACCCAGTCGATGAGCGCGGATTATGCTCCTAAAGGGATTCGGGTCAACGCCGTATGTCCGGGATATATCGATACGCCGCTTATTAAGGGAAGAACGGAAGCGATCACGCAGCATCTGGTCGGCCTTCATCCGATGGGCCGCTTGGGGCAGCCGGAAGAAGTAGCCAAAGCCGTGTTGTTCCTCGCCAGCGAAGATGCATCCTTCATTACAGGCACGAGTTTGCTGGTGGATGGCGGGTATACGGCCGTATAATTGAAGCAAAGCCCCGATATAACAATCGGGGCTTTGTTTGCAGGAGGAAAGACGAAACTTATATAATGCTGACACCAGCGCTGCCGTAACCTGCGACTGCAGTGACAAGAGTTACGCCAGCAGCTGTTGCCGAGAATACCATTAACAAGCGGGTATTGGCTGCCACCGGAATGGCCAGGCCTTCTACGAAGCCATTGCTTACCGTTCCGGGACCTACAATGCCTGTGAGCGGCGGAGCCAACGTAACAAGAGCGCCTGGTATCGGTGCGAAAGTATTGCTCGTAGCCGGTGCACTGTACAGTTGGGCTGTGATTGTAACCGTGGTTCCTGTCAGGGTAAGCGCCAAAGTAGTGCTAAAGGTAGCAGACAGTGCAGTGATGGTACCAGCTCGTGGCGTGTTAAATGCGAAGTCAAGTGCAGTACCTGCTGCTCCCGTAAGGTCGATCGTTCCACCAGCGAGGGTAACGGTAGGGCCGGAAATACCAAAGCCGACCAGACCGACTGTACCTACCAATCCGCCCAAAACAGTAGTCAGAGCAAGTGGCAGACCAGATGCGAATGGGATGATGGCTCCTCCGGCAGCTGCTCCAGTAGCCCCAGTAGCCCCAGTAGCTCCAGCAGGTCCGACGGCTCCAGCAGGTCCGACAGGCCCGACAGGCCCGACAGGTCCCGCCGGTCCGGCAGGTCCAGCAGGTCCAGCTGGTCCAGCAATACCCGTTGTCGGTCCGGCAGGTCCGGCAGGCCCGATAGGTCCAGCTGGTCCAACCGGTCCAACCGGTCCGATAGGCCCTTGAGGACCTACAGGTCCGCGGATAGCTCTTGGGCATCGGCGCTTTTTAACAACACATACATGATCTTTATGGCCACCATGACCATGAGACGGGCATTTCTTTTTCTTCGCATGAATGACTTCTTTCTCTATCTTTTTAAGAGCACACAATAATTTTCTCTTTCTAGAAGAACGTTCCAAATGAAGCACCTCCTTTAGATTTGTTTTATACTACGCAAGTGCTCTCGGTACGGCATGGGTTAATAGCGTACAAATGATAGATATCCACCTATAATTTCCAGAATGTACGCTAGCCCTTAAGGCATTCATCTATTGACGAATAGCAAAAACCATAGGATGAATTTCAAATTTCCATACGATGTTCATAGGCTTATTACGCAGCGTTTCAAAAAAAAAATTAGGCCTTACATGTAATGGGGGAAGCTTTCACAATCCGGGTTTAATTCATGGCATAAACTATCCATCACATGAACGAGTAAGGGAGGCATGTCAAACGCCTGCTATATAGCGAAAAATAAGCCTGGAATAACCCCCCTGAATGGTAAGGGGACAGGCTTGAATGAGGCATTTTTCCGGTGTGTAATATACCCTGGAAGAATGGCATTTCCGCCTCTAAATTTCCAAAAAAAGCGGTTAAAGGGGTTTGACTTTTCCTGAACTTCCCTTTATCATGAACACACGCTTAGTTTCCGGCATACATTTTCCGGAAAGCGGGGGAACCAGTTTCACCAGGGGCGAGTCACTTGGAATCACGAGTGTAGGGTACCATCTTACCCGAGTCCGTCAGCTAACCTCGTCAGCAGTGGATGGGTCTTTTATACATAATGGATGTTTCATAACAAAGGCCCTTTATTCTCTATAGGGGCCTTTCTCTATTTTTTGACCCCCTGCTGGCGGAGCTATGTCTAGATCCCCTGTTTGGTGGTCTTTTTGTATTCTGCTAAAGAGGAGGGGCAAGGTCGGCAAATGTTGAACCAATTGAATCGGTCAGACGGCATTGGGTTAAAGCGTGCACGGAGATGGATGAATCATCTTCCCTGAAGCCCCGACCCGTGCAAGGTATCTGAATGTCTTTATATCCAAGTTAACATATAAATTAACAAGGATTATTTCATCATGCCATTTTTTAAGAATTGCAAAGTCATAACGAAAGGTTGTGGAAAAGTTTTGAAGAAAGTCGTTGTACTGATGTTGTCATTGATTTTGGTGGTATCGCTTGCGGCTTGCGGCGACAAAGGGAGTACGCTGGATCGCGCCATAGAGCAGGGATATATCACCGTGGGTTTTGCGAATGAGAAGCCTTATGCCTATAAAGAGGCCAACGGGGAGCTGACGGGAGAAGCGGTTGAGATTGCCCGAGTTATTCTGGAACGGCTTGGGATCAAGGAAATGAGGGGAGAGCTTACGGAATTCGGTTCACTGGTTGCCGGACTGCAGGCTGAGCGGTTTGATCTCATTACCGCAGGCATGTTCATTAATCCGGACCGCTGCTCTGCCGTATTGTTTGCCGATCCGGAGTACAGCATCGGGGAAGCCATTGCGGTGAAGCAAGGGAACCCGATGGAACTCGGAAGCTATGAGGACATTGCCAAGAATGACCAGGCCAAGGTAGCCGTCATGACCGGCGCGGTCGAAATCGGCTATATGGAGAAGTCTGGTATTCCCACGGACCGGATCGTACAGGTCCCTGACCAGGCCTCGGCCATCAGCGCTCTCCAGGCAGACCGGGTGCAGGCGATTACGATGACGGGGCCGTCCCTGCAGGCGATGCTGGATTCGGCTAACGACGACAGCATCGAACGCGTGGCTGATTTCGAGCAGCCGGTCATCGACGGAGAGAGCGTTCGCGGTTACGGCGCTACGGCTTTTCGCCAAGCGGATACCGAGTTCCAGGAGGCTTACAATGCGGAGCTGCAAAAAATGAAGGAGTCTGGCGAGTTGCTCGAAATTTTGCAAGAGTTCGGGTTCACGGAAGAAGAGCTTCCGGGTGAGATGACGGCCGCCGCGCTTTGCGGGGAATAGCATGCCGAATTCTTGGATCGATTTTCTCCCTACGCTGCTTAAAGGAGCAGAGATCACGATTATCGTCGCGTTTTTTTCAGCCATACTGGCTATCGTGATGTCCTTTGCAGCCGGATTATGCCGGCTGTCGAAGCTGTGGATCGTCCGGACGTTGACAGCCGTGTACGTGGAAGTCTTTCGGGGAACCTCCTTGCTGGTGCAGCTGTTCTGGTTGTATTTTGCCCTTCCGTTCATCGGCATCGAGCTTCCGAAAATGCTGGCGGCGATCCTCGCGATCGGGCTGAACTTCGGCGCATACGGCTCGGAAATCGTTCGAAGCGCCGTGCTGGCCGTTCCGAAAGGACAGTGGGAAGCCGCCTTAGCGCTTAATCTGAAGCCTTGGCAAAGGCTGTGGAATGTGATATTGCCTCAAGCGTCCCTGCGAATGCTTCCCCCTTTCGGAAATCAGCTTGTGGAACTCATCAAATCCACCTCACTGGTTTATTTCATCACGATGGCGGATTTGACGTATCAGGCGATGGTGCTCCGCAACAATTACATCTCCTGGACGACCGAGATTCTGGTGCTGCTGCTCCTCATGTATTTTGTCATTGCTACGCTCGTCTCGCTGGCGGTTCGACTGCTGGAGCGTAAATGGACAGCGGGGAGGTTATAGCCATGTGGGACTGGAACTATGTGTGGGATATCCTGCCGCAGCTCTTGAATGCGTTAAAGATGACGGTATGGGTGACGCTCTGCGCTTTCGCGGTGGCTTTGATCATCGGATTGCTGCTTGCCTTTGCGACACGGAGCCGATTTAAGGTGTTGTCGCTCCTAACCAAAGGAATCATCGAATTTATTCGCAATACACCGCTGCTGGTTCAGGTCTTCTTCCTGTATTACAGTCTGCCGCTCCTCACGGGAATTTCCATTCCGGCTTTCTATGCCGGGGTGATCGGTCTCGGGCTGCATTACAGCACATATCTTTCCGAGGTGTACCGTTCCGGAATCGAGGGAGTGCCGAAGGGACAATGGGAGGCTGCCACAGCACTGAATTACACGAAAGCCCAAACCTGGCGGAGTATTATCCTGCCGCAAGCCGTACCGCCGATCATTCCGGTACTGGGCAATTATTTGATTGTCATGTTTAAAGAAACGCCGATTCTATGCGCCATAACGCTGGTGGAGATGATGCTGACGGCCAAAAATATCGTGTCGCAGTCGTTCCGCGCATTTGAGCCGTATACGCTGGTCGGGATTCTGTTCCTGATCATCAGTTATATCGCCTCTTTGCTTGTGCAAAGGCTGGAAAAGCGTATGAATCTGCAGCGTGGAAAATAAGGAGGGGAGTCTATTGAATGCCGTTGTGATCGATGAGCAAGCGGAAGCGCCGAAGGAGCCGCAGCAGGAGAAAAGTCTCGCTACCGCTACGGGTACAAAGCCGATTGTAAAATATACCGGCGTGACCAAGTCATTTGGTGACCTCCAGGTGCTTAAGGGCATCGATCTGGAAATGCAGCCGGGAGAAAAGGTAGCTGTGATCGGTCCGAGTGGATCGGGCAAAACGACGATGGGCCGGATGCTGATGACGCTGGAAGAACCCACCGAAGGAACCATCGAGGTGGATGGCGAGCTGCTCTGGCATATGGAGGAGAAAGGCAAGCTGGTTCGGGCCAACGAAAAGCATTTGCACCGGATGCGCTGCAATGTCGGCATGGTCTTCCAGCATTTTAATCTGTTCCCGCACATGAATGTGCTTCGCAATGTGACGGAGGCCCCGCGCAAAGTGCTGGGTTTATCCAAGGAGGAGGCGGAGGAGCGGGCCGTCTCCATGCTGGGCAAGGTCGGCTTGGCCGACAAGCTGAAGATGTATCCGTCCAATCTGTCCGGAGGTCAGAAGCAGCGGGTTGCCATCGCCAGAGCGCTGGTCATGCGGCCGAAGGTGATGGTGTTTGACGAGGTCACCTCGGCTCTTGATCCGGAGCTGGTCGGCGAGGTGCTGGAGGTCATTCGGGAGATCGCCGAAGAAGGCGAAATGGCCATGATGCTGATTACGCATGAGATGGATTTTGCGAAGGAAATCGCGGACCGGGTCATATTCGGAGCCGACGGAAGGATCGTTGAGCAGGGCACGCCGGAGGAGATATTCGATGATCCTCAGAGCGAGCGGCTGCAGAGCTTCCTGCAGCGATTCCGTTCCAACGGAAATTAGTTCTGGAAAGAGGTGATTGTATAGAATGGCTGTAAATACCGAAACCGAAATTGTTTACCGAAGACCGGAAGCAAGGGATGGCACCCGGGTGTGGGAGCTTATACGCGACACCGGATCACTTGATCTGAACTCCCCTTATTGCTACATGCTGCTTGGAGATTACTTCCATGATACCTGCATGATCGCCGAGGATGAAGGGGATATCATTGGTTTTATTTCCGCCTTCCGTTCTCCCCGCAATCCGGAGACGCTGTTCGTATGGCAAGTGGCCGTTGCAAGCTCGCACCGGAGGCAGGGGATTGCGAAGGCGATGCTGACAGGCCTCATGAACCAGAAGGCATGTCATGGCGTCCGTTTCATTGAAACGACAGTATCGCCCAGCAATATGGCGTCACGCAGATTGTTTCTCGGTTATGCCGAAGAGAAATCCATTCCGAGCACCGTAACGGTAGGTTATGGAGCCGAGATGTTTCCGGATGGCACGACACATGAAGATGAGCCGTTATTCGTGATTGGCCCCTTTTTCAATGACATTTAAACAAATGGAGGGAACTATGGACAACCAAGTCATGGAGAAACCGAAGCTTACCGTGTTTAACAAGCTGGAATCGGAAGTAAGAAGTTATTGCCGGAGCTTTCAGACCGTTTTTGACAAAGCCCGGAATGCAAAGCTGTGGGATACGCAGGGCAATGAATACATTGATTTTTTTGCGGGAGCCGGCGCTTTAAATTATGGACATAACAATGAGAAGATTCGCGAGAAGCTGGTCGACTACATCCTGAAGGACGGCGTCACGCATAGCCTGGATATGGCTACGGATGCGAAGGAAACCTTTCTGACCCGATTTCAGGAGGTCATCCTGAAGCCGCGCGGGTGGGATCACAAAGTGATGTTTCCCGGTCCGACCGGAACGAATGCCGTAGAGGCAGCGCTCAAAATCGCCCGCAAAGTGACAGGGCGCAGCACCGTTCTGTGCTTCACGAATGCCTTTCATGGCATGTCGCTGGGATCGCTGGCGGTGACCGGCAATGCCTTCAAGCGTCAAGGCGCCGGCGTGGATCTGAACCATTCGGTATTTATGCCGTATGACGGTTACTTTGGCAACGACGTGGATACGATGGCATATATGGAGAAGCTTCTGGATGATCCGGGAAGCGGCATTCCGCTTCCGGCCGCCGTGATCGTCGAGGCGGTGCAGGGGGAAGGCGGATTGAACGCCGCCAGTCGGGAATGGCTGCAGAAGCTTTCGCGCATCTGCAAGGATAAGGGGATGCTGCTTATTCTGGATGATATCCAGATGGGCTGCGGCAGAACCGGGCCGTTCTTTAGTTTTGATGATGCCGGCATTGTGCCGGATATCGTATGTCTCTCAAAATCGATTGGCGGCTTTGGCCTGCCGATGGCGATTACGCTGATCAAACCGGAGATCGATAGATGGGAGCCGGGGGAGCATAACGGTACCTTCCGGGGTAATAATCTCGGATTCGTTGCCGCGGCCGAAGCGCTGAATTATTGGAAAACAAAAGATTTTCAGCTCGATATCGGCATTCGGGAGAATCGGATCCGCCAATCATTGGAAGGCGTTGTGAAGGATTACCCACAGCTCGGCGGCGAGATTCGCGGCAGAGGCATGATTCAAGGGGTTGCTTTTGCTAAGCCGGAGCTCGCAGGAAGGCTATCCGAAATGGCCTTTGAGCAAGGACTGATTATGGAAACGTCAGGCCCGCATAGCGAGGTAGCGAAGCTGATGCCGCCGCTGACGATAGAAATGAACACATTGGCACAGGGATTGGGGATATTTGAGAACAGTATGAAACAATTAGCTGCAGAGGAGAGGTTGTCATGATTGTTAAACATTTGGAAGAGATCGTGGATACCAAGGACGATATCGATACCCAGACATGGAATTCGAGAAGGCTGCTGCTGACCAAGGATGGCATGGGCTTTTCTCTCAATGATACCCTTATCAAGGCCGGAACGGAGACGCTGATCTGGTACAAAAACCACGTCGAAGCCGTGTACTGCATCGAAGGGGAGGGGGAAATCGAGGTTATCGGGGGTAAAACCTACGCGATATCTCCTGGGATGATGTACGCGCTGGACGGTCATGAGAAGCATTATTTGAGGGCACGTTCGCAAATGCGGATGGTCTGCGTATTCAATCCGCCGCTTACCGGTGCTGAAGTTCACGATGAAGAAGGAACCTATCCGCTGCTTGCCCCAATTTCAGACTAAGGAGATGATATGCGATGAGTAATAATCATGTGTCGGCCCTTCAGGAAAAAGAACTGGACGTTTATCCTTCAAGATTGCATCCGGAGCCCCGGATCTTAAAGAGACAGGATCCTGTTGTATATTCCGAATGGACGCCGGATGCTGCATTAACGCAGGAGCAGTCCGACTTTTACGAGCGCAACGGATATTTATTTCTGGAAGGCTTCTTTGATCGGGAGGAGCTATCGCGATATCAGGAGGAGGCCCGCAGGCTGCAGATAACGGCGCGGGACTCAGAGAAGGACGAGGTGATCCGGGAGCCGGGCGGGGACGAAGTTCGGTCGGTATTTGCGGTGCATGAGAGTCATGAAGTATTCAAGCAGCTCTCCCGGCATCCGAGGCTCCAGGCGATCATGGAATATCTCTTGGGAAGCGAGACGTATATCCATCAATCGCGGATTAATTACAAGCCGGGCTTCACGGGCAAGGAGTTCTATTGGCACTCCGATTTCGAAACGTGGCATGTTGAGGACGGCATGCCACGCATGAGAGCCTTGAGCTGCTCCATTGCTTTGGAGGACAATTACCCCTTCAACGGGCCGCTTATGGTTGTGCCTGGATCGCATAAGGAATTCGTGGCCTGCATCGGCCAAACGCCGGAGAATCATTTCAAGGATTCTCTGCGCAAGCAGGAGTATGGGGTTCCGGATCATGACAGCCTGACGCGGATGGTGAAGGAAGGCGGTATCGACACGCCTGTCGGCAAAGCGGGCTCGATCGTGATTTTCGACTGCAACATTATGCACGGTTCGAACAGCAACATCACGCCGATGCCGCGGAGCAATATTTTTATGGTTTATAACAGCGTGGAGAATAAGGTCAAGCAGCCGTATTCGGGCCAGAAGCCAAGACCGGAGTATATCGCCACTCGTGATTCTCTATGATCTCGCTGCCACTTATCGGCTCCATCATCGGCATCAACGTGGTCTATGTCTCGATCTTTTCGCTGCGGCTGATTCTGATGATCAAAGGCAGAAGGGGGATCGCCTCCCTTCTGGCCATGCTCGAGGTATTCGTCTACTTGCTCGGCCTCAATCTTGTCCTGCAAAATCTGGACAATCCCTTTAATATGGCGGCCTATTGCCTGGGCTTTGGCCTCGGTGTATATGCCGGCAGCCGGATTGAGGAGTATTTGGCGCTTGGATATATCGTGGTACAGGTCATTGTCAATTCCGTTGAGACGAACCTGGCGATGAACCTGCGGGAGAAGGGATATGGCGTGACCGCCTGGGAAGCGGATGGCAAGGATGGCAAACGGCTCGTGCTTCAAGTTCTCGTGAAACGGAAGAACGAGCGGCGGTTGATGGAGTCACTATCCAAAATGTCGCCGCAGGCGTTCATTATCTCCCATGAACCGAAAAGCTTTAAAGGCGGATTCTGGGTACGATTGACGGAAGGACGCAAATTGTAGAGCGCCTTTAATAGGATACAGGAAAGCCTGCTTCGGAACCCGGTTCTGAAGCAGGCTTATTTCGGTGCGGCATTTGTCTGCATGCTAACAGGGGGGAATTTCCGGATCAGGGACGATTGCCGATATGCAGTGAGTCATTTAGGTAAGAACCAACTCCGGTTCACTCTGGTACCAAAAAAAAGCGTAGTCGGTCATCGCAGAGGAGCTTCCGAGCTGCCGCAGCATGGCGGCAATATTTCCACGATGGTAGGTGCCGTGGTTCACGACATGCAGTATGATCTCGGATAGGCGAGTATCCCGGATGCCGGCATAAGGATTATCCAATCGGATCATCTGCTCCATATCAGGCTGCTGGCGGAGAAAGGCCGTGAATCGCTCTGATAGTTCGATAAACCGGAGGTTTAGATCCTCCAGTGAAATGGCCTCAAGCTCCTCCCGAAGCTGGAAGGCTTCTGCTAAAGCAAGGCTCATGTCCATCCCGGACAAAATGTTCATCCATCCGATATCGGCCGTGTAGATGTGAATCAAAGCTTCGGATACGGTTGGGAAAATGCTCGTTATTTTCCGGTTGTACAATTCGCCCGGCAGCTCCAGCAGCCGGTTGAATATCGCTTGGTTGGCCCATACATGGTACTCATACATTTTTACAGGATAGTTCATCGTGATCGTCCCCTTTGGCTTCGTGTTTTTTGCTTTCTTGGGAACATTGTAAATAAAAAAGTATGACAGCGGACTGTCATACTTTTGCGTAAACCTGCAGCATTTTTTCTAATTTGGATTGCATGCGCGTCCTTAAGTCAGCGGGCTCAATGATCTCGATATCCTCGCCAAAGCTCAGCAGGGTAGACCAGAACCACCAGGAATCCGGATGTTCGACCCTGAACGTGAGACGGAGCGAGCCGTCATCATGAAATTCCCGCTGTACATCATAGAATTGATCCATCGCTTTGGCCAAGGCACGGGGGGATACGTGAAGGATCACTTCTATCGCATCGGGTGAAGGTTCCCAGCTGTGCTGCTCCCCTCGGTGGAATGGATTCTGCTCTTGAAGATGGGACCCGTGCGTGTGCTCCTCCGAATGCTGGTGCTGAAAGGGCTCGGCGGATGTGGACAGCTCCGACATTCTCGAAATGCGGAATTCGCGGTAATCGGCCCTTGTTCTGCAGAAACCGTACAGATACCAGGATCCGAATTTATACATGAGTCGCAGGGGCTCGACTTTACGGTGAATGCGTTCATTCTTGGCGCTTATGTATTGAAAGGAGATCACATGTTTATCGGTAATGGCGCGGCGAAGGAGACGGAGGATTTCGTTGTAAGAGCGCCAGCTCCCGATATCCATGGACAATCCCTGAGATGCGGAATTGGCGGAACGATCAATGGTCTGCAGACGCTGAATGGTATCCATGGCCCGTTCATCCTCAAACACCGTTGACATGCTGTGCAGGATGGTGATCAGGGCGCTGACATCGTAGGAGCCGAGCAAGCTTTTGTCCATCTTGTATTGCTCCATAATGCCATACCCGCCGTTCACCCCTTGGTAGGATACAACCGGAATGCCAGCTGCGCAGATCGCATCGATGTCGCGGTATATGGTTCGCTGAGACACGTTATATTTCTCTGCCAGGGCAGACGCCGACAGAATCTCGTTGTTCAGCAGCATGTAAATCATGGAAATGAGCCGCTCCAGTTTCATCGGTACACTCTCCTATCATAATTGGATCTATTCTCCAATGATTCCGTATTATATCATAGGTTTTATTAAGTAAGGAGAGGAGAAACAGGATGAGTCGGAAAATGAAATCTCTACTATGATTAACGAGAAGGAATATACTGCAGGGATCGTTCATGCGGAGTGGCGGATCCTGAGCGACTTTTGTTCCATTCCCGCCTCTTTTGCCGTACAATATAAGGGAATTCCATAATACAAGGAGTGTGAGCCTCATGGCCCGTACCAAAACGCAAAAAGCGCTCCGCAAAGCGGAACGTGCCGGAACATGGTCAGCCGTCTCGATGAGAAAGACCAACGAAGATTACAGTGCGCTGTCACAGCATGTGAGAGTGAGGCCGACCAAACAGGAACAATGGAATAAGATCAAACACAGAAAGCGGATCGGAGACGATGGCGCTTTTTTTGTTGGTTTCGGAGGATGTGATATAGTACGCTAGAGAGGTTAGTTCAGGATGGAGGTTTATGATGGCGAAGCAAAAATATTATGTAGTCTGGGTAGGTAAAGTGCCCGGAATTTATACAAGCTGGGGCGACTGCCAGCAGCAGGTCAATCAGTTTACAGGCGCGAAGTTCAAGGCGTTCGAATCCCGGAGCGAAGCGGAACAGGCTTATGCGGCAGGCTATAAAAATTACTGGGGGCAGCAGTCCGGAAGCAAATCGGGCAGCTCAGGCTCCAAAAACTACAAGCGAAGCAGCCCATCTGCCGCGGACGAACCGGGCGAGATCGATTACGACAGCATTTCCGTAGATGTCGGGACGCGGGGAAACCCCGGACCCGTTGAGTACAAAGGCGTGGATACGCAGACGGGAGATATTCTGTTCTCGTGCGGACCGATTTCGAAGGGGACGAACAATCTCGGCGAGTTTCTGGCTATCGTTCACGCGCTGGCTTACCTGAAGAAAATCGGCAGCACCAAGACGGTGTACAGCGATTCCATGAATGCGCTCAAATGGCTGAAGCAGAAGAAGGTGGTCTCCACGCTGCCGCGCGATGCGTCCACCAAAGAGATCTGGGATCTGGTGGACCGGGCTGAGCACTGGCTCCGTACCAATACATATGAGAACAAGGTGCTGAAATGGCAAACGAAGAGCTGGGGAGAAATAAAGGCCGATTACGGACGCAAATAAATGAGGGATAGCAGAAGGAAACCGTTCAAAGTTATATCAAGCCGTAGGTTTGATATCGACGTTTTTGTTGCCACTGGGCGGCACCCTTACAATTATAAAGCGAAGACAGGGAGGGCTTCCCTGTTTTCGCTTTTTTTTGATACTCCATTGATTTAGGGCTCGAATGCAAAAAAGTCCAAATCGAAGCATGTGGATAATTCAAACGAAGGACGCTTGCTTCACATCCAAAGGACTGTGCATAACATGATGAATGAGTTCGTTATACACAGAGTTATAAACATTATCCCCGTTCGTTCCGCATACATCCAATTTCGATCTTATATTTCATGGAAGTTATCCAGCGTTTGTGAACAAATGTGGAGAAGTGCAAGCATAACTCCCCTTTAAACTCGAGGGAGGAGACGGTTATCCCCAAGGCCGGAGGTCAGGCGCAGCGCTTGCTGTGGATCTATTCACGATACGATGACCTTTATACCGGGAGCCAGCGACGAGCACGTTTAACCTTATTCCTTCTCACGGACCTGCTTATAGTATTGATTGGGGGACATGCCGACGTATTTTTTGAACACCTTGCTGAAATAAAACGGATCCTCCAGGCCGGTTAGATACCCGATCTCTCCGAAACTGAGGTGCGTGGCCTCGATTAATTCCTTCGCATGATTGATTCGTACCTGATTCACATATCGCATGATCGTATGTCCGGTAAGCTTGGCAAACACCCGATTGATGTAATCATAATTGCATTCGAAGCGCTGTTCGATATCCGAGCTGATGATTTTCTCGGCGTAATGTTCATGGATGTAGTCAAGGAGCGCATGCACCTTCATATAGGACTTGGTGTGCGGGCTGTTCTTCTCCAGCTCATCGAATAGGCTCTCGCGGGACAGTTCGATCAGCATTTCCATGAATTTGAGTGCGGTCAAACTGCGGTTAAAGTGCTTTCGTCTGTACAGCTGCAGCATTTCGCCAAGAGCATGGTACATATGATGAAGGCTTTTTTTCTGGGTTAGCGTGCAGGTCTTGGGGAAATATAGCTGTCTGTTGTCATCCTTGCCGGTCGTCTGGTTCTCGCCCATGATCCATTGTTTGGCCAGCAAGGATAAGGGGCGCTCGGGCGCATGATGAATATCGGGGTGTTCAAAATGAATATAGTAGTAGTCGCAGGGATGTTTCTGGGTTCCCTCGTGGTCCAGATGCGGTTCAAGCACCAGCAAGTCGCCTTTCTTGAGCACATGGGAAACGCCGTTCTCCCGCATATGAAGCTCGCCGCTCTTCACGAAATACAGAATATACTCGTGTGTGTTCCGCTTGAAATGAATCCAGGGGTTCTTGTAGGAGACAAATCCCATCAGTTTGATTCTTGGCACATAGTCCGCGTTCATCGATAGCACGAATTCCACCCTCTCCCCAAAAAAACGTGAAGTCGTTTTTGTACAAAAAGAGTAACTTTCACACATTCCCGTTCATTGTAACACAGCCTATACTTGGGATGAATGTATAAGAGGTCTTACGGACGTCTTTCCGCGGAGATCAGCTGCAGGCTTTTATCGATGTGGTTAACGGCAATGGTCATGCACTGGATACAACGTTACGGGGATGCAAACAAGAACCAGAGAACGACGGTTTCCAGCTGGACGGAAGAGCGTAGGATATTAATTAATATTAAAGGAGGCCATACTCTTGGCTACTATCAATGTAACGGTATGGAATGAATACCGGCACGAGAGACATAATGAACAGATCGCAAAGATTTACCCCGAAGGCATCCACCGGACGATTGCTGATTTTCTGGAGAAGGACACACAATTTGACGTACGCACGGCCGTGCTGGATGATCCGGAACACGGATTAACAGATGAAGTACTTGCTTCAACGGACGTCCTGATCTGGTGGGGGCATGTGGCTCACGGCGAAGTACGGGATGATATCGTGGAAAAAGTGCGCCAGCGCGTATTGGACGGCATGGGGATCATCGTGCTGCATTCCGGCCACGGCTCGAAGATTTTCCAGCGCCTTCTCGGCACCAACACAGGCGCACTGAAATGGCGCGATGACGGTGAGAAGGAACGGTTGTGGGTCATTGATCCCAGCCATCCGATCGTTAGCGGACTTGGAGAATATATCGAGGTTCCGCAGGAGGAAATGTACGGGGAGCGCTTTGAGATCCCGGCACCGGATGAACTGGTGTTTGTCTCCTGGTTCGAAGGCGGGGAGGTATTCCGCAGCGGCTGCTGCTACAAGCGCGGACGCGGGAAGCTGTTCTATTTTAGACCGGGTCATGAAGCATTCCCTACTTACCATCAACCTGAAATTCAACAGGTAATTACCAATGCCGTCGCCTGGGCGGCGCCGATCCAAGGCGCCAAGACCTCCTATGGCCGGGTATCTCCGCTCGAATACGTTCAGCCGGTATAGGCCGATCCCTTGCAAGCGTCCGTCGTCAACGTTGTATTGCCTGAGATGTCAGGAATACGACCGTTGATCGTGCGCTTGTTTATTTTGATCATAACGGCGGCTATCGAAATCCGCCTAAGAACAATGTATAATGTACCCAATTCGGTTACGACATAAATAAAAGTGGGTTGGATCATGGATCAGGATAAACAGCGCCTTAGCATCGAGGCAGCAAGATTGTATTATATGTCGGATTACAGCCAGCAGGATATCGCGACAAAGCTCGGCGTTTCACGTCCTACGGTCTCCAGGCTTCTTCAGCACGCCAAGGAGCAGGGCTACGTGCAGATCAGCATTGTGGACCCTCTCGAGGACCTGGACGCTTTGGGCGAAAGGGTGAAGAAGGAGTACGGATTGGAACAGGTGCTGGTGAGTTACTCTCCCATCAATGAATACCGCGAAATCCAGAAGCATATCAGCAAAAGGGCGGCCGATTACCTGCATGAAACGGTCCAGGATGCCGATATTATCGGCGTAACCTGGGGAACGACCATGCATGCCGTGGCGCTTCAGCTGCAGCAGAAGCCCGTTCGGGGCGTCGAGGTCGTGCAGTTGAAGGGCGGCGTCAGCCATTCGCATGTGAACACGTATGCCGCAGAGATCGTCAATCTTTTTGCCGAGGCATACCACACGATGGCGAGATATTTGCCGCTGCCCGTCATCTTTGACACTACCGAGCTGAAAGAAATGGTGGAGAGGGACCGGCATATCCAGCGGATTATCCAATTAGGCAAACAAGCCAACATCGCCATATTCACGGTGGGTACCGTTCATGAGGACGCGCTGCTGTTCAGGCTCGGCTATCTTAGCAAGGAAGAACAGAAACTGCTGCAGCGGATCGGCGCGGGCGATATTTGCTCCCGTTTTTTTGATGCGGAGGGCACGGTGTGCAGCGAGGATATTAACAATCGTACGGTAGGCATCGATTTGGATGATCTCAGGCACAAGGAGAAATCCATTCTCGTGGCAGGCGGGCAGCGAAAGGTAGATGCCATTCGAGCTGCGCTGATCGGCAAGTATGCAAACATCCTGGTGACGGACCAGTTTACGGCGCAAGCCTTGTTATCATGAAATGCTCAACTTGATTTGGATATTTTATAGACACCTCGTTTTAGGGAGATTAGAAGCCGTTACAGCTTCGCGCTCTCCTGGATGAGGTGTTTTTTAATGCGTTAAAAATAGCTGTCATAACAGGAAACGGGTCTTATTATCTGATTATGTTTACCCTGATCGGGTATAGAGCATAGTAAACGTAGTGAATTGTTAGATTATTCCTGAATGATCAATTGTCGTTTTAGTCAACAATGATAAATATCATTGCCATAAATCGGAATGAACATATTTTCAATATGTGTTTTACATATGTTCAAGGCTGTGATATGATGGTCCCGTCTAAAGGATTAAGCGTTATGATAGCGCTTTTACAAGATTATTAAAAAACAGTTTAAGGAGTGTTTTAACCAGATGAATATAGCAGGAATGATCGACCACACGCTCTTGAAGGCGGATGCAACCCAAGCCGAGATTACGAAAATTACAGAAGAGGCCAAAAAGTACGAGTTTGCTTCGGTTTGTGTGAACCCGACTTGGGTATCCTACTGTGCTGAGCAGCTGGCGGACACCAACGTCAAAGTATGCACGGTTATCGGTTTCCCTCTGGGAGCTGCAACATCCGCGGTAAAAGCTTATGAAGCGAAGGACGCTATTGCTAACGGGGCTACGGAGGTTGATATGGTCATCAACATTGGAGCGCTCAAAGATCGCAATGATGAGCTCGTGTTGAAAGATATCCAAGCTGTAGTGGATGCAGCTAAAGGCAAAGCCCTGGTTAAAGTCATCATTGAGACAAGCCTTCTGACGGAGGAAGAAAAGGTTCGTGCATGCAAGCTGTCCGTGCAAGCGGGAGCCGACTTCGTGAAGACGTCAACAGGGTTTTCGACTGGCGGGGCGACGCCGGAAGACGTAGCCTTGATGCGCAAAACCGTTGGCGAGAACATCGGCGTGAAGGCTTCCGGCGGCGTGCGCAGCAAGGAAGATATGGACCGCATGATCGAAGCGGGGGCAACGCGGATCGGTGCCAGCTCCGGCGTGAAAATTATGGAAGGCGGCCAATCCAGCTCTTCCTACTAAATGCTTTTGTGAATATCCGGTTTTCGATGATTCTATAGCCGTGTCATATCAAAAAAATCACCTATGGGGGAACAACGACGATGAAATATATAATCGCCATACTAGGTTTGCTGGTCGTATTCGGTCTTGCGTTCCTTATCAGCAATGATAAGCGTCACATCCGTTACCGTCCGCTGGCTGTCATGATTGTGCTGCAGCTGATCCTTGGATTTATACTGCTGAACACCAATGTCGGCGAGTATCTTGTTAAAGGGATAGCGAATACGTTTAAAGCGCTGCTTGACTACGCCGGAGCCGGGATCGAGTTTGTGTTTGGCGGCATTGCGAATGAAGGTGCGGGTCCGTTCTTCCTGAACGTCTTGCTGCCGATCGTGTTTATTTCCGCATTGATTGGTATACTTCAATATATTAAGGTACTGCCGTTTATCGTAAGATATATCGGTCTCGTCTTGAGTAAAGTCAACGGCATGGGTAAGCTGGAATCTTACAACGCGGTAGCTTCAGCGATCTTGGGGCAATCCGAAGTGTTTATTTCGGTAAAAAAACAGATCGCCTTAATTCCGAAGCACCGCATGTATACGCTCTGTGCTTCCGCGATGTCCACGGTATCGATGTCGATCGTCGGGGCTTACATGAGCATGATCGAGCCACGGTACGTGGTGACCGCGCTTGTACTGAACCTGTTTGGCGGATTTATCATTGCTTCCATCGTCAATCCTTACAAGGTGGATAAGGAAGAGGATATCCTGGAGGTGCAGGAAGAGGAGAAGCAATCCTTCTTCGAGATGCTGGGCGAGTACATCATGGACGGTTTCAAGGTAGCGATTACCGTTGCAGCAATGCTCCTTGGTTTCGTTGCTTTAATCGCGATGATCAACGGCATTTTTGATATGATTTTCGGAATCACCTTCCAGGAGCTGTTAGGATATATTTTTGCTCCATTTGCTTTTGTCATGGGCGTGCCTTGGAAAGAAGCAGTGGATGCAGGCAGCATCATGGCTACGAAGCTGGTATCGAATGAGTTCGTTGCGATGCTCGATCTGGCCAACTTCACGAATTTGTCCGAACGCACCGTGGGTATCGTATCGGTATTCCTGGTGTCCTTTGCGAACTTCTCCTCGATCGGCATCATTGCCGGCGCGGTCAAAGGCCTGAACGAGAAGCAGGGGAACGTGGTTGCGCGTTTCGGTCTCAAGCTGCTGTACGGCGCAACGCTGGTGAGCGTGCTGTCGGCCACGATTACCGGACTGTTCCTGTAAGCCAGGTTTGAAGGACTACTACAAGCGAGCCTTATGGATAGTTTGATTAAAAACTCATATATGAGGGGGAGCAATGGATATGGAACGTTTTGACCGAATTCACTTGATCGTATTGGACTCTGTAGGTATCGGTGAAGCACCGGATGCGGCTGATTTTGACGATATCGGATCCGACACGCTGGGTCATATCGCCCGCGAATGCGGCGGGCTCAGCATGCCGAATATGGCAGCGCTCGGGCTGTCCAACATTCGGGAGATCGAGGGAGTCCCGGCCTCGGATAAACCTCGGGCTTACTATACGAAGATGCAGGAAGCTTCGAATGGCAAAGACACCATGACGGGTCACTGGGAGATCATGGGCTTGTATATCGATACGCCATTCCGCGTGTTCCCGGACGGGTTCCCGGACGAGCTGATCCAGCGCATCGAAGAGAAGACCGGACGCAAGGTCATCGGCAACAAGCCCGCCAGCGGAACGGAGATTATCGAAGAGCTTGGCGAAGAGCATGTAAAAACGGGGGCTTTGATTATCTATACCTCGGCGGACTCCGTGCTTCAAATCGCTGCGCATGAGGATATCGTTCCACTGAAAGAGCTGTATGAAATCTGCGAGTTCTGCCGCGAAATTACGCTGGAAGATCCTTATATGCTCGGACGGATCATCGCGCGTCCATTCATTGGCGAGGTGGGGAGCTTCAAGCGTACGGCGAATCGGCATGACTATGCCTTGAAGCCTTTCGGACGTACCACGATGAACGAGATGAAGGATGCTGGTCTAGACGTCATTGCCCTCGGGAAAATCTCCGACATTTATGATGGCGAAGGCATTACGAAGGCAGTCAGAACCGTATCGAATATGGACGGCATGGATAAAATGGTGCAAACCCTGGGTGAATCCTTCAAGGGACTGAGCTTCCTGAACCTCGTGGATTTCGATGCGGTATACGGACACCGACGCGATCCGAAAGGATATGGCCAAGCGTTGGAGGATTACGATCAGCGCTTGCCCGAAGTGTTCGAGAAGATGACGGAAAAGGATCTGCTGATCATCACGGCCGACCACGGGAATGATCCGACCTACAAAGGAACGGACCACACGCGTGAATACGTGCCGCTGCTTGTTTATTCTCCACGTTTTGCGGAGGGTAAGGAACTGCCGCTTCGCAAGACCTTTGCCGACATCGGCGCCACGGTTGCGGACAACTTCGGCGTGAAGCTGCCGGAGCACGGAACAAGCTTTTTGAATGATTTGAAATAATCGAAAATGTGGAGGAATGGGACATGAGTACACATATTGGAGCGAAACCGGGAGACATTGCGGAGTCGATTCTGCTGCCAGGTGACCCGCTGCGCGCTAAATTTATTGCAGAGACGTATCTGGAGGATGTGACCTGCTATAACGAAGTTCGGGGCATGCTCGGATTTACGGGAACCTACAAAGGAAAACGCATCTCCGTGCAAGGTTCGGGCATGGGCGTGCCTTCTATCGGGATTTATGTCAATGAACTCATTCGGGATTATGGCGTAAAAAATTTGTTCCGTGTCGGAACGTGCGGCGCGATGCAGGAGCATGTTCGGGTGCGCGACGTCATTCTGGCCCAGGCGGCTTGCTCGGATTCCGGCATGAACCGTCACCACTTTAACGGTTATGATTTCTCCCCGATCGCCAGCTTCCCGCTGCTGCTCGGCGCGTACGAGCGCGGCAAGGAGAAAGGGCTTAAGATGCATGTCGGCAACGTGTTCACGTCCGATGTATTCTACCGTGAGGACAAGTCGGTGGTTGAGAAGCTGATGCAGCACGGCGTGCTGGGCGTAGAGATGGAGACAACGGCCCTCTACACGATTGCCGCACGCTTCGGTGTGAACGCCCTGACGATCCTGACCGTAAGTGACCACTTGCTGACAGGGGAAGAGACTTCTTCCGAGGAGCGCCAAACGACGTTTAACGAGATGATGGAAGTCGCGCTGGATACGGCGATTTCGTTGTAAGGAAACGGCCCCGAGCGAAGAAGGCGGAATTGTTTTGGAGAAGCGAAGCGGTCGCCTTTGCCCACGGATTCCAACAATATTAATGATATATAAGGAATCTGGGGGCAACAGCGATCGGAAGAACAATCCGCATTTGTAGTGATGCCCGTGGAAGGAATACAATCATCGCAAACAGTGAGGAGAATGTACGATGAGAATGGTTGATTTAATTGCGAAGAAACGAGACGGCAAGGAACTGACAACAGAAGAGATCAATTTCTTTATCGACGGATATACCAAAGGAGATATTCCCGACTATCAGGTGAGCGCCATGAACATGGCGATTTATTTCCAGGACATGACGGACCGGGAGCGGGCGGACCTGACGATGGCGATGGTAAACTCCGGAGAAACGATTGATCTGTCCGCAATTGAGGGAATCAAGGTTGATAAGCACTCCACCGGGGGCGTAGGCGACACCACGACGCTTGTGCTGGCTCCGCTTGTAGCGGCGCTGGATATTCCCGTAGCGAAGATGTCCGGACGCGGTCTGGGCCATACCGGAGGAACGATTGACAAGCTGGAGTCCATTGAAGGATTTCATGTGGAGATCAGCAAAGACGAATTTGTGAACCTTGTGAATCAACATAAAATCGCCGTCATCGGCCAAACCGGGAACCTCACCCCGGCGGACAAAAAACTGTATGCGCTTCGGGATGTGACGGCTACCGTCAATTCCATTCCGCTGATTGCCAGCTCCATTATGAGCAAGAAGATTGCCGCTGGCTCGGACGCCATCGTCCTGGATGTGAAAACCGGAGCAGGCGCGTTCATGAAAACCGTGGAGGATGCCAAGGAATTGGCGCATGCCATGGTTAGCATCGGCAACAATGTCGGCCGCAAAACGATGGCTGTCATCTCCGATATGAGCCAGCCGCTTGGGGCTGCGATCGGCAATTCGCTGGAGGTGCAGGAAGCGATCGATGCGCTTCGCGGCGAGGGTCCGAAGGATCTGGAGGAGCTGTGCCTGGCTCTGGGCCGGCAGATGGTTTACCTCGCTCAGAAGGCAGATTCGCTTGAAGATGCCGAAGAGAAGCTCAGAGAGGTTATCCGCAACGGCAAAGCATTGGAGAAATTCAAGGAATTCATCCAGAACCAGGGCGGAGATGCGTCCGTGGTGGATCACCCCGACCGACTGCCGAAGGCGAAGTACCTTATTGAGCTTCCTGCGCAGCAGGACGGTGTTGTCGCTGAGCTGGTAGCGGATGAGATCGGTACCGCAGCGATGCTGCTTGGAGCCGGCCGTGCAACGAAGGAATCCGAGATTGATCTGGCTGTAGGCCTGATGCTGAACAAGAAGGTCGGCGATGCCGTGAAGAAGGGTGATTCCCTTGTAACCATTCATGCTAACCGCGAGAACGTGGATGACGTGAAGCAGAAGCTGTATGAGAGCATTCGGATTGCAGATCATGCGGATGCGCCTGTATTGATTTATGACATCGTGACGGAGTAAGGGAAGCCTAATCCGAAGCGAGTCATAAACGCAACCCTGGGGAGCATCGGGGTGAGGGTCTACTTCTCCGTGAGAATAACACATCTCATCCCTATATCCGTGTTCATTTTCCAAGGTATGCCGATGCAACCTGCCTTTTTCGTGTTTTATGAACGGGGGCAGGTTTTTTGGCGGCCCCCGTCATAAAACGGATGGGAGCCCTCATAAGATGGTAGTGGGGAAAAACGTAAGGCATTTAACGGGAGAGGGAGATGTGTAGCCCGGGCAAGAGCCATCCAGCTTGAAGGAGGCTTTTGGCCATGACCATCGATCAGTTGATTGCTTTGCTGGCACTTATCGTTATGATCATCGGACTTGCGGTGAAGAAGGAGTCTTAACCTGTGAGTCCGGGAGGGCTGCTGCTAAGTAGAAATTCTACTGATGCTGCAGCCTTTTTCTTTTGATAGGTTGATAGAGTTCGATATAAGTCATATACTTAGAATGCAATGTTCTCCATTATTCATCATTTATTGGGAGGAAACCATGCTCTATTTTGCAGCGTTTGTCATATCCATGGTGCTGGTATTGGTACTGATTCCGCCATTTCGCAAACTTGCGATCAAGCTTGATTTTGTGGACAAGCCAAGACCGGACAGCGAGCGGAAAATACACCGCGAGCCGATACCGCTGACAGCGGGGGTCGCCATATTCATCGGATTTTTCATCACCTATTTTGCGCTTACCGGCGCCATTTCAAGGGAAGCGGTAGGCATCTTTATCGGTAGTGCACTTATTCTTGGCATTGGACTCGTGGATGATTGGTATAAGTCCCAAGGCAAGGAACTGGCTTCGCTGCCGAAGCTCATTGTACAGGTCAGCGCAGCCGTCGTTGTATACAGCTATGGCATCGCGTTTGAAGGATTCAACAATCCGTTTACGGGTCAGTATATTAACCTGCCGGAATGGCTGCAGCTCATCTTAACGATTCTGTGGATTTTCGGTGTAACGACAGTCATTAATTTCTCGGATGGCATCGACGGTCTTGCTGGAGGGCTCTCCGCCATATCCGGAGGCACGCTGTTTGTTGTGGCGATTACGCTGGGCAGAGGCGAATCCGCGCTGCTTGCCGTCATTCTTGTAGGTGCTGCGCTGGGATATTTACGATATAATAAGCCGCCTGCCCGCGTGTTTATGGGAGATGCCGGCGCCACCTTCCTCGGGTTCATACTCGGGATCATTGCCCTGGATGGTGCGTTTAAAGGTGCAACCCTGGCGTCCTTATTCGTTCCAATCTTCGCTCTGGGCGTGCCGATCTTCGATAATATCATTGTGGTCATCCGCAGAATGCTTCAGTCCAAGCCGATCTATCAGGCCGATGCATCCCAGGCGCATTATCGTTTGCTGGCAACGGGACTCAATCAGAAGCAGACATTAGTATTTCTGTGTTTGCTGAATCTATGTTTCGGTCTGGCTGCAATCATACTTGCGATGAATGGCGGCGCCTGAGGCGTGAAAGCCTGACATCAGCTTTTTCCAGTACGTTATTTAAGTCTCGTCTCCAAATCGATGTTGGTGGCGGGGCTTTTTTTTAGAGATAAGAAAGTATAAACTTCAGAGGCTTACCATCCTTATCTCGCAAGAAAAACTTCCGCTAAATGTGGTCTGTCTTCTGAGAAAGTGCGTCGATAGTCGTTTTTCTTATTACAATGGTGGAAGGATACGAACAGGAGGTCAGCGGGATGAATGACATGACTGGAAAGATCATCATCGTAACAGGAGCCAACTCCGGCATGGGCCTGGCTGCGACGGTGGAGCTGGCAAAAGGCGGAGCGCATGTAATCATGGCTTGCCGTAGTCAATCGAGGGGCGAAGCGGCTCTTCGGCAAGCGCTGCAGGAGAGCGGCAGCTCGAAAATCGAGCTGATGACGCTGGATTTGGGGTCTTTTGATAGCATTAGGGCATTCGCTTCCGATTATAAGGCCAAATACGAGCGGCTTGACGTTCTTGTGAATAATGCTGGCGTGGTCACTATCAAGCGGGAACTGACGCAGGACGGATATGAAGCCATGATGGGGGTCAATCATCTGGGGCATTTTTTGCTGACGAACGAGCTCCTGGAGCCCCTTCAGCACGCCCGGCAGGGGAGGGTCGTAAATGTATCCTCTGGCGCGCATAAAGTGGGCAGCATTCATTTTGATGACCCTCATCTCGGTAAGGGGTTCAATGTGGCCAAAGGTTACGCACAGTCCAAATTAGCCAATATTTTATTCACGAAAGAGCTTGCCCGCCGGCTGCAGCCGACGCGGGTAACGGTCAATGCGCTTCATCCCGGTGCCGTCAGCACCAGCATTGGCGTGAACCGGGACACAGGCTTTGGCAATGCGGTCCACAAGCTGCTTCGTCCGTTCTTCTTAACGCCGCTCGAAGGAGCTCGGACAGCGATTTATTTGGCTTCTAGTCCTGAAGTGGAGCATGTGACAGGGGAATACTACGTCAAATGCAAACCAGCGAAGACCACCGACAAGGCAAGGGATCCGAAGCTGGCCGCTCGTCTGTGGGAATGGAGTGAAGAACAGGTAGGTTGGAAGTCGGACAAGGGTCGATGAATTTACGCGTTCAAGAGGCCCGATTCCAAGAGCGGGTTTATGACTGAATGATCCGCTAAGAGCATGATCGGGCAACAATGAACGAGGGGATGAATCGGCCCATCAATATGATGACTACCAGTAAATGAAGGACCAAGACTGGCGAACGAATAAACGGGATATCCTCCAGATCAACATGATCTGAGGATATCCCGTTTCATTTCACGATAGAGGTTCATGATCCGTTATAGAAGCACACGTTATGTTACTTCGTCGTTTTCATATCGATTGCGCTGCGAACAAATCCGCTGGTACCGTCTAGAAGTTTGGAAGCTTCCGCGGCACTGACATTTGCAAGCAGCATCACGATGGCGGTTTTAACATGGGCGCCGGCTTCATGGTACGCCTTCTCCACATCCTCCTCAGATGCTCCCGTTGCAAGGGTTATGATGCGTTTGGCGCGATGCACAAGCTTATTATTGGACGGGTTGAGGTCGACCATCAGATTTTTGTACACCTTGCCGATCCGAATCATGGCGGTCGTTGTCAGCATGTTCAGAATCAGCTTTTGCGAAGTACCGGCTTTCATACGCGTGGAGCCCATGATCACTTCGGGTCCGACAACAGCCTCGATCACAAAATCCGCGTACTGATGCATCGGCGATTCGTAGTTATTACAGAGTCCGATGACAACAGCTCCACGCTCCTTGGCGCATCTCATCGCCCCAAGAACATAGGGCGTACGGCCGCTTGCAGCGATGCCGATGACAACATCCCTCTCATTGATACCGTTTTCATTGATATCCTGTTCACCTAACTCTTCGCTATCCTCGGCACCTTCGATAGCTTCCTTTACGGCTCTGAAACCACCTGCGATCAATCCCTGCACCATGGAAGGGTCAGTCCCGTAGGTAGGCGGACACTCGGATGCGTCCAGAATACCGATTCGGCCGCTGGTTCCGGCACCTATATAGAACAATCTGCCACCCTTCTGGAAAGCGTCCACGACGAGATCTGCCGCTCTGGCTATAAGAGGAATAAGCTCGCGGATCGCATCGGTGATCAGGCTATCCTCGCTATTGATGAGGATCATAATTTGTTCTGAGCTCAACTGATCAATGTTTTGCGTATTTTCATGAGGCTGTTCGGTTGTCAATTGACTTAGAATATTCGTCATGAGACAGGTCTCCTTTTTTGCCTTGGAATATGGACGGGCACTGATGTAAAGCTACAGCAAGTCAGAGACGCCGTCTGTAAATAGCTTGCAGGCTAACAGGGCCGCACCATGGGCGGGTGTACGTTCACGATTTCCTTCGGGGAACCGGAGGCGGGGATAACGCGTTAGCAGTACGCTGCCGTACGTGTCCCGAAACAAGGGTGAATGTTTGAATATCGAGCCGATCCGCACGAGTTCACTCTCTTCGAATTCAGCTTGCTGCCTGATGAGAGCGCTTGTTGTATCGGCCAGTTCTTCTGCCTGCTGCCGGATGATGCCGCATGCCGCTTCATCACCGGTTTCGGCTGCTTCTATGCAGCAGCGGGCGAAGGAAGCGATATCCTGTTTCGTTATAGCGGGCTGGTAAATGTAAGATTTGAGATCGGTAATATGCTGGAGAGGATAGGCTGCAACAATCAGGCTGCTCATGATGGTGGGTGGTAAAATGCCCTCGTGGCTCTTAATGACAGATTTCAGCGTCTGAAGTCCGATCTGATAGCCGCTGCCTTCGTCTCCAAGAAGATGTCCCCAGCCACCGACGCGGTGGATGTCTCCCGATTTGGTTATAGCGTAGGTATTGGATCCGGTTCCCGAGATCGCAAGTATTCCATACTGACGTTCCAGTACGGCCATTAATGAAATTTCGGCTTCCGAGCGCATGTAAATACGCATCGAGAGCTGCCGCTGCTGGAAATAGGAATGAAGGAAAGACTGAACACGACGTCGTTCTTCTGCAGAGCTTATACCTGACATTCCAAGACATATTGATGTGAATGATAATGACTTATTAAAAAGAGGTGCCAGAAGCCCATCCAACACCGTTTGGAGTTCCTCCATCGCTTTATCAAAGGTTACAATGTAAGGATTGGTGGAACCTCCGGTATACCGGGAAAACACTTCTCCAGCGCCATTGATAGCGGTTGCTTCGGTTTTGGTACCGCCACCATCAACACCGATAAAAATTTCCATATTGAACCACTTCGCTTTCTATATCCAGTATAGGAGAAAACGGAAGTGTTGTAAAATAAAATTTTAAATCATGAATTAAGTATTGAAATATAATTTCATACAATTTATAATGAACTCAATCCACTGATATTGAAAGCGATACCAGTCATGCTTTCATTCAAGTTGTGTAAAGTAATGTTACATAGAAGTGATCGTCAGAGGATTATTTGTAAAGGGGGGCAAGAAATGAACGGCGGATTGGTTCGATTGCGTGAGGTGTATGATTCATTAAATCCGTCCGAGCGCAAAGTTGCAGCCTTCATTTTGCAGGAACCGGCAGAGATGATACAGATGTCGGTCGCGGATCTTGCAGTCCGAAGCGGTTCCAGTCAGGCTGCCATTGTACGCCTGTGCAAAACGATGGGTTTCAAAGGCTATCAGGATCTGAAGCTGAAGGTAGCCGGAGACTTGCAGGAGCCATTAGCCACCGGGTATCAGGATATCCGGCCCAATGACAGCATTTCTGCAATTATACAGAACGTCTCGAACAACAACATTCAATCGATTCGGGATACGATGAAGATTATGGAGGAAGGGAAGGTGGAAGAGGCCGTTCTGGCCCTCGATCAGTCGAAGCGCATTTTTATGTTCGGGGTAGGGGCTTCCAATCTGATCGGGATGGATGCCCAGCAGAAATTTTTGCGGATTAACAAGGTATGCATATCGTTTCCGGACCCTCATGTTCAGCTCACCTCGGCGGTGCTGTTGACTCCAGATGATGCGGCCGTATGCATTTCCTACTCCGGTGAAACGGATGAAGTGATCCGCGCAGCAGCGATTGCGAAGGAGAAGGGATGCAAGACGATTGGCATTACCAAATACGGTGATTCTACCTTGAGCCGATCGGTGGACATTCCCTTGTACACTTCCTCTACGGAGAACGAGATTCGCAGTGGCGCGATGTCCTCTCGTATTACGCAGCTTAATCTTATCGATATTTTATATCTTGGCGTCGCCAGCCGGAATTACGAGAATTCAGTGAAATACCTGGATGAGAGCCGGCAAGCGATCAAGCGGTTGTAGTTCATAGCGAAAACCACAAATATATAAATGATAAGGGGAGTAGTACATGAAGAAAAAAGGTTGGCTTACATTGTTGGCTTCTTTAATGCTCGTGTTTACCGCAGCTTGCGGCGGTTCCGGCGGGGCGAAGACTCCGGAAGGCGGAACAGGAACCACTTCGGAAGGAAACGGTGAAGCCGCACCGAAGCAGGATACGGTTGTCGTCTGGACTTATCCGGTTCATGGTAAATACGAAGATGAGTTGAAAGAGCATGTAGCGGATCTGAAAGAAAAGTATCCGCACATTACAGTCCAAACCGAAGTGCTCTCCTGGGCTGAGGGTCCGAAGAAGTTCGATGTGGCCTTGAATGCCGGTAACCCGCCTGACCTCTATTTCCACGCGGTGGATGGAGCTTATGTGGATACGGGCCTTGCACTGGAGCTTACCCCTTATATTACGGACGAGATCAAAAACGACTACCTGCCGGGAACGCTTGAGCTGGGCCAAATCCAGGGTAAACAATATGGACTTCCGCTGTACCAATCCCTCTGGGCGTGGGGCGGCAACAAGAAGATTCTTGAGGAAGCCGGCATCGACTGGAAGGCTATTCAAGAGAACGGCTGGACTTGGACTGAATTCAAGGCAGCTGCCGAGAAGTTGACCAAGAAACTTCCGAACGGCAATACGCAGTATGCGCTGGTGACCGACGGTACTTCCCTGGACTTCATGGAAATGCTGACGCGCAGCAACGGCATGCCGGACGTTCTGAATGATAAAGGCGAGTTCCAATGGAACGACGAGCGGATTCTGGATACGATGACATTCGTGTCCGATCTGATGAAAGCCGGGCATTTGCCTGCCGAGACCGCAGCGATTACGCCGGCCAAACGGATGGATCTGTTCTATGCAGAGGAAGCCGCTATCGTGTCCAAGGCGATTCCTTACTATGACGTAATGCTCCAGAACCGCGCGAAGGATATTGACAGCGGTACTGTACAGGGCGCGAAAATCGATTTCGTCCTGCTGCCGGTTCCGCATAACGACGGGGCTGAGCGGAAGACCTCCATGTTTGGTGAAGGCTACGTAGCGTTCAAACAGAAGAAGGATAAAGGCGAAGAGCATGCAAAGAACACGTTCCTCATCATGGAAGGACTGAGCGGCGCGAAAGCAGGTAATTCCGCGAATGAACTGGTGCTGCCTTTCGTTCGTAAATCCCAAGCGGAGTTTTATGAAGGCAAAGGACTTGGTACGGAATCCACCATAAAAGCAGCGGAAATTTTTGCGAACTTCAAAGAAATTCCGGTGACCCTGAACCTCGATGCAGAGGCTTCAGGCAACCAGAAGAAATTCAAGGAGCAAGTGGTGAAGCCGAACATTCAGGCGCTGTTCTCGGGTGAGAAGACACCGGAGCAGATCGCGCAGGACTTCAAGGATAAAGGCAAACAGATTTTAGGACAGTAATTGAAGTTATAAGGGGGTGTCCCGTTGTCCTTAGCAGGAACGATCGGGCCACTCCCTTTTTAAACCAATTGATTCAGGCTTCAAAAGGCTTCATGAAAATACTTCACCTGTGCGCAAAGGAGGAAATCAAATGCAGACTGCCCCGGCGCAAACCCGGCCTTCGCGTCCCCCAATGAAGGGTTATCTACGCGAATATGGATGGGCGTATTTATTCATTCTGGCTCCCGTACTGTTGTTCTTGATATTTACGCTTTACCCGGTCGCCTCCGCTTTTCTGATGAGCTTTCAGGAATACAGCGTGATGGGCTCTGAATGGATTGGAACGGACAACTACACACGGATGGTACAGGATGAAGTGTTCTGGAAATCCATGAGGAATACGGTTTTATTCACGATCGGTACCGTTCCGGTGAACATTGTCATCACGTATGCTTTATCCTTTTTTATATTTCAGATGAAGAATAAATGGCAAACGTTCTTCAAGGCTACGATGTATTTGCCGGCCGTTGCTTCCGGCGTCACCATCTCGGTGGTATGGCTCGCCATTTACGATCCGACCCATGCCGGGCTGTTGAATCGCTTCATTGGATTATTCGGATTTGACCCGGTCATATGGCTCGGCAAATCGAACACCGCGCTCTTTTCGCTTATCTTGATGAACTGGCTCGGTTCGCATGGTGCGGGCATTATTCTTTATTTGGCCGCCATGGGCGGGATTCCCAAATCGCTCTATGAAGCCGCGGATATTGACCATGCCAGCGGTTGGTCCAAATTCTGGAGCATTACGTGGCCGCTGATGAAACCAACCACATTGTACCTGCTGGTGACGGGCGTCATTACGTCCTTCCAGGTGTTTATCTCGGTGTATCTGATGACGCAGGGCGGTCCGAACTTCGCGACGACAACCATCGCCTACCTGATTTACAGCACCGCATTCAACTTCTATGAATTTGGACTCGCGGCAGCGCAATCTTTTGTATTGGCCGCATTGATTATTGTCATTTCCGTCATTCAGTTCAAATACTTCTCGTCCGACGTGGAGTATTAATGCATATTTCTGAAGCTAAAAGGGGGTGCACCTATGAAATCAAGATCAAAAGTGATCATGCTGATTGTGGCTTCGGTCATCCTGGTGGTATGGAGCGTTCTGACGATCATTCCGATGTACTGGATGTTGATTGGCTCTGTGCAGGACACCAAGTCAGCGGCTTCGTTTATCCCGAAAATGATTCCGGACGTATTTTCCGTGGCCCCGTACGAGCGTTTTTTTGGCAAAACCAACGTCATGAGGTGGCTCTTTAACTCCTTATTGATCTCATCCATCCTGACGGTGACCAACGTGTTCCTGGCCTCGCTCGCAGGTTATGCCTTTGCGAAGCTGAAGTTCCCGGGGAACAAAGCGGTATTCTGGGTTTTGCTCAGCACGATGATGATCCCGGCGCAAGTGACACTGATTCCGCTCTATATTTTGATGATTGACGTATTTGATCTCGGGAATACATACACGGCTATTCTTCTTCCCGGCATTGTAAGCGTGGGCAACATTTTCTTGATGAAGCAGTACATGTCATCACTGCCTACCTCTCTGATTCATGCAGCGCGTATCGACGCTTGCGGCGAATTCGGCATCTTCTGGAAGGTCATTCTCCCGATGGCCAAACCGGGTCTTGCCGTGCTGGCGATTTTCACGTTCGTTGCATCCTGGAACGATTTCTTCTGGCCCTTCCTCGTGACCAATTCGACGGAAATGAGGACCATTCAAGTCGGTCTTGCTTCCTTCGTTTATGCGGACACGACCGATTTCGGCGCACTTATGGCTGGAGCAACCGTCGCGGCGCTGCCGATGATGATCTTGTTCTTCTCGCTTCAGCGCTATTTCCTGCAAGGCATCACCATTGGAGCCGTTAAAGGCTAGAAGGAGGCAAAGTTATGGCACGCGTAGAATTCCGTAATATACGCAAAGAATTTGTAGACGACAACAAAGGGACGTTTACCGCTGTAGCGGGGTCGGACTTTGTGATCAATGATAAAGAGTTCGTGGTATTTGTCGGTCCTTCCGGCTGCGGCAAAACCACCTCGCTGCGCATGATTGCCGGGCTGGAACGTCAAACCTCCGGCGACATCATCATCGGGGACAGAGTAGTAAATAATCTTCACCCGAAAGATCGGGATATCGCGATGGTGTTCCAGGATTATGCGCTGTATCCTCATATGACCATTCGCGAGAATCTCTCCTTCGGCTTGAAGAACCTGAAGAAGCCCAAGGCTTATATTGAGCAAAAGGTATCGCAGGCAGCCTCCATTCTCGGCCTGGAGTCGATGATTGACCGGAAGCCGCGCGAGCTGTCCGGCGGACAGCGTCAGCGTGTTGCGGTAGGGCGGGCCATCGTGCGCGATCCGCAGGTGTTTCTGTTTGACGAGCCGCTGTCGAACCTGGATGCGAAGCTTCGCGTGCAGATGCGGGTAGAGCTGTCCGAGCTGCACAAACGTCTGGAAGCCACCATTGTATACGTAACGCATGATCAGGTTGAGGCGATGACGCTCGGAGAGCGGATCGTCGTGATGAACAACGGCATTATCCAGCAGATCGCTTCGCCGACGGAGCTGTATGCGAATCCGCAGAACATGTTCGTAGCCGGCTTTATCGGCTCCCCGCCGATGAACTTTATCGATGTGCATAAGGAAGGGAACGTCCTCCGTATGGAAGGCGGGGCATTTACTATTCCGGATACGATGGCGGGTGCGCTGAGCAAATACGAGAACAGGCATCTTATCCTGGGCGTCCGTCCCGAGCACATTACGGGTGAGGATCTGCCAGGAACAACCAATCTGGATTACAAGTACTTCACCAAGGTTCAGGTTGTTGAACATCTCGGTTCAGAGAACCTGGTGTACTTCCGCGTTGGAAACCGGACGGTTACCGCGAAGGTTCACCCGGAAACGACGGGTTATCCGGGCATGGACAAAACCTTCATTTTCAATTTCGATAAGGTGCATTTCTTCGATCCTGAGACGGAACAGCGTATCGATTGGTAAACAACGACGAAGAGGAGAGGAAAGCTATGCGCAAGCTGAATGATGTGTTGAAGAAGACAGGGGTTGAGATTTACCGTGAGATTACGGCGGTGGCCTTATACAGCATGATTACCTCGCTAGTGCTCGTGACGGTGGTCATGTTTGTGCCGCTGTGGGCAGCGCTGGTGCTGCTGCCGATTCTGTATATGCCGCTCTTTTATGGTGTTTGTTATGCGTATCACCGCAGAACGGAGCGGGGCAAGTCAAGACTTAAGGATGTGTTCCAAGGCGCGATCAAGGGACTCGGACCTGCCGTAATCATGGGCTTCTTCTTTGTGGTGATGGCCCTCATTTTGTGGTCCACCTGGTGGTATTACGGGGGCAAAGAGGGAATCGGCTATCTTGCGATTGGCGTGTTCCAGACCTATTTCGTCATCATGGCGCTCATATCCCAATTCTACACCTTTCAGCTTGTCATTCAGGAAGGGATGGGCATCTTCAAGGCTATGGCCCACAGTGTCAAGCTGTTCCTGAAATATCCGGCCTATACGCTGGGCGCATGCTTTCAAGCCTTCTGCGTTGCGATCCCGCTGCTGGTAACGGTCGTTGGCTTTGGATTTTTGTTTAACGGCATGTGGGCCATATACCAGCATAAGGTTACGTATAATGTACTGAATCCGGAAGAGGCCAAACCGGCGGAAGACGGTGTGGTAGCCTCGGAAGCGAGAGGTGTGAGCATATGAGAATCAATGTGCGGAGCGGAATTGATATGCTGCCGAGCTTAAAGCACGAGAAAATCACGGGTCGTCGCCTTGGCGTCATCACGAATCCGACGGGGCTCACGTCGGATTTTCGTTCATCTATCGAGGTGATTGCAGGCTTGCCCGAGTCGGAATTGACGGCTTTGTTTGCTTGCGAGCATGGGCTGCGAGGTCAACTGCAGGCAGGGAAGCACGTGGATGATGAAGTGGACCCTGTATTCGGCGTGCCGGTTTACAGTCTGT
Organism: Paenibacillus sp. GM2FR; assembly: GCF_002803325.1. Taxonomy (NCBI): domain Bacteria; kingdom Bacillati; phylum Bacillota; class Bacilli; order Caryophanales; family Paenibacillaceae; genus Paenibacillus; species Paenibacillus sp. GM2FR. Next base: position 77,736 of record NZ_MKZM01000012.1, read on the forward strand.
ATGGTTCGCGGCGCAAACCGGACGCCGACATGCTGAAGAACGTGGACACGGTCATCTTTGATATTCAAGACCTTGGCGTGCGTTTTTATACGTATATGACGACGCTGCTGTATGTCATGGAGGCATGCGCCGAGCATGGCAAGAGCCTGCTTGTTCTGGACCGGCCGAATCCGCTGGGAGGCGAGCGCTGCGAAGGCGGCTTGCTACAGCCGGGATTTGAATCTATGGTGGGCGGATGGCACATTCCGATTTGCACCGGCATGACCATCGGCGAATTCGCGCGCATGGCCAACGACTTGCGGGGAACGGGCTGTGATCTGGATGTGATTCAGCTCGAAGGCTGGACGCGCGACATGGTTTATACCGACACGGGTCTTCCGTGGGTGCTGCCTTCGCCGAACATTCCCACGATGGATACGGTTCAGCTGTACAGTGGGACCTGTTTCTTCGAAGGGACCAACCTTTCGGAAGGCAGGGGTACGACCCGGCCGTTCGAATGGATCGGGGCCCCATGGGTCAATGGCGAAGAGCTGGCGAAGGCATTCAACGCGTACGGACTGCCGGGCGTGCATGCCCATTCCATGTACATGACGCCTACCTTCTCGAAGCACCAGGGCGAAGGCTGTGGCGGGGTGATGCTGTTTGTAACGAATCCGGCAGAAGTGGAAGCTGTGCGCACAGGACTTGTGCTGCTGCACCTGGTCAGCCGGATGTACCCGGATCAGTTCCAGTGGCTTAGCCCACCGGAGGGACGTAACCGGTATTTTATTGATTTGCTTACGGGCAGCGAGGATGTCCGCCGGCACATCCACGAAGAAGCCGGACTTCAGCGCATTGTTGCCGAGTGGGGCAAGGATGCGGAGCAGTGGAGAACGATGCGGGCTCCTTATCTGCTGTATGGGGAGGCGTAAAGGATGTTCTCATCATGGAAGGGTGGAGGGCCGACCGTTGTGGTCGGCCTGATGTCGGGTACTTCGCTTGACGGCATCGATGCAGCCGTCGTCCGCATACACGGAAGCGGCCTCGAGGCATCGGTTGAACTGCTGCATTACTATAGCAAGCCATACGAACCGGAGCTCCGTCAGCGGCTGCGCGATCTGTGCAGTGAAGAGAATTCCAATAGCGCTGCTGTTTGCAGCATGAATGCATACCTGGGGTATCAGTTTGGAGCGGCAGTCCTGGAAGCGGTTGCCGATGCCGGCATGCAAATCGATGAGGTGGATTTGGTTAGCTCCCATGGACAGACGATTTGGCATCAGCCTGTACCCGGACAAGGTGATCCCTATGCTGTCGCTTCGACTCTACAGATCGGCGATATTTCCGTTATCGCCAAGCATACCGGCAAACTTACGGTAGGGGACTTCCGGCCTGCAGATATGGCGGTTGGGGGGCAAGGGGCCCCGTTTGCTCCTTACGGAGATTTGATCCTGTTTCGGCACCCGCAGCGGGGAAGGCTGCTGCAGAACATCGGCGGGATCGGCAATTGCTCGGCGCTGCCCGCAGGGGCGGATCCTGCGGATGTGCTGGCTTTTGATACCGGGCCCGGCAATATGATCATGGATGCCATAGCCCATATGCTATCCGGAGGGCAGCTTTCATATGACGACAGCGGAAAATGGGCTGTCCGAGGCAACCCGGATCAGGTCTTGTTAGGCGAGATGATGGAGCATCCTTATTTTCACATGGAGCCGCCCAAATCAACAGGAAGAGAAGTGTTTGGTCACAATTACGCGGTTTCATTTCTGGAACAAGCCAGGCTCAGGAAGCTTTCGGATGAGGACGTGATGGCAACGGCTACGGCGTTTACCGCCCGTACCATTGCGGATAGCTATGTGAGATATGTGTTTCCCCGTTACAAGATCGATGAAGTGATCGTGACCGGCGGAGGAGCGCACAACAAGACACTGCTCTCCATGTTAAGCGAGCTGCTGCCGGAACAGAAAGTCATGAGCTCCAAGGCGCTGGGCTTTGATGACGATGCGAAGGAAGCCGTGATTTTTGCACTGTTAGGCAATGACTTCATGCTCGGTGTTCCTAACAATTTGCCTGCGGCTACGGGAGCCGACCGCCCAACCGTTATGGGGAAGCTGGCCCTGCCATAGCGGAGGAGGCATAAACAGCAAAACCACCGTGATCAGTACCTTGCCGGCAAAAATGTTCGCATCAAGCCGGATTGCCAGAGCGATAGGTTTTGCCAGGTTCTCCATGCATAAACCCATGCATAAACCCATGTATAAACCGTTCATTAAAGCCCGCGGAACGGAAGTACCGAGCGATGGTGTACAGGTAATGTTAGGCAGCGATCTTGGAAAGAAACGTGATTATCTATATTGTAGTCAAACCCGTATAGGGGAGGGGGAAACAACACGTGCTGGAATCTGTTATTCGCGAGCAGCTGGCCGCCGTGGTTGGCGGGAAGTGGTTCAAGGACGATCCGGAAAGTCTCGTCGCTTACAGTTATGATGCTACGCCGCTATATCAAGCAATGCCCGACGGGGTTATCTTTCCTGGAAGCACGCAGGAAGTATCCGACATCGTCAAAATTTGCTCAAAACACCGCATACCCGTTATTACGCGGGGCGCAGGCAGCAATCTGTGCGGCGGGACCATTCCGCTTCAGGGCGGTCTGATCGTGGTTATGACCCGAATGAATAAGCTGCTGGAGATCGATTCGGATAACCTGACCGCCACCTTCCAGACCGGTCTGAATACGAAGCAGTTTCATCTGGCGGTTGAACGGACAGGACTGTTCTATCCTCCGGATCCAAGCAGCATGATCATCTGCACGATGGGCGGCAATATCGCCCTGGGGGCTGGTGGCCTGCGGGGCTTGAAGTATGGAACGACCAAGGATTATGTCCTTGGCCTGGAAGCCGTATTGCCGGATGGCAGCATCCTGCGCACGGGCGGCAAGCTGGTGAAGGACGCGGCAGGGTACGATTTGACCCGGCTGTTGGTAGGATCGGGCGGTACGCTGGCCATTCTGACCGAGGCCACGGTCAAGCTGATTCCGAAGCCTTCTTACAGGAAGGCCATGGTTGCCGTCTATGACGATCTCAACGCGGCGGCCCGAACGGTGTCGAATATTATAGCCAATCATATTTTCCCGTGCACCTTGGAATTCATGGATCAGCCGACCCTCCAGGTGGTTGAGGATTTTGCCAAAATCGGCCTGCCGGTTCACGCCAAAGCGATGCTGGCGATTGAGCAGGACGGCAGCGTGGATGATGTGGAGCGGGACTTGAAGAAGCTGGAAGAGATATGTCTCGCCTCCGGCGCGGTTCAGCTCAATATTGCCAAGACACCGGAAGAAGGGGCGAAGGTAATGGAAGCGAGACGGAGCGCGCTTGCCGCGCTATCCCGATTGCGGCCGACCACGATCCTGGAGGACGCGACGGTTCCGCGTTCGAAGATTGCGGACATGGTCCTTGAAGTTCAGCGTATCGCACAGAAATACGATGTGCAGATCTGCACATTTGGCCATGCCGGGGACGGCAATCTGCATCCGACCGCGATGACGGATGCCCGCGACCCGGAAGAGATTCACCGTGTGGAACAGGCATTCGCCGAAATCTTTGAGGCGGCGATTGCCATGGGGGGCACCATTACCGGTGAGCATGGCGTCGGTATCGTGAAGGCCCCTTACCTGGAATGGAAGGTGGGCGCAGCGGGCATCCAAATGATGAAATCCATTAAGGATGCGATCGATCCGCACCAAATCATGAATCCCGGCAAGCTGTTTGCGGAAACCCGGAAGCGGATTGTCTTCCAGGATCGGACGGAGCAGGCAGAGCGGGACTCGATTTCGGATCAGGATCAGAAGATCCAAACATCGTGAGAGGAGGCGAGAGCGCATGAATTCAACCCATGAGAAGCTTGCACAATCGCTGAAGCTGACGCTGGATGAGGATCAATTGACGAACTGTATGCGCTGCGGGTTTTGTCAGACCGCCTGTCCAACATTCCTCGAGACAGGGCTCGAAGCTGCCTCCCCGCGCGGGCGGATTGCGCTTATGAAAGCGGTTGTGGATGGTTTGATGGAGCCGGATGAGAGCTTTCGGAGCCAGATGGATCTTTGCCTGGGCTGCAGAGCCTGTGAGCCTGCTTGTCCTTCCGATGTGAAATACGGCCAGCTGATCGAGCAGACCCGGGCAGCCATTGCTGCCGAGAAGCCGTATTCGCTGCCGGTGCGGATCGTTCGCAAAACGTTCCTGCAAGGGCTATTCCCGCATCGCGGAAGGTTGAAGCTGATCGGCAAGACGCTTTCCTTTTATCAGAAATCCGGCCTTCAAAAGTTTGCGCGGAGTTCCGGAGCCATGAAGCTGTTTCCCGACCATCTTCAGCAGCTGGAGAAGGCGCTGCCTCCCGTAACGGGCGACGGCCTGGAAGAGCTGTGGAGCAAGGCTGGCTTGCCCTACCGCCGCGAGACGACAGACAGCGGTTCAAGGCTTATGGTGATCCCTGCGGCCGGGGCGAAGGTCGGCCGGGTCGGCATGTTCCGTGGCTGCATCATGGATGTCATGTTTGCATCCACGAACGTGAACACCGTACGGCTGCTGCGTCAGGCCGGGTTCGAAATTGTCATTCCGGAGGAGCAGGTATGCTGCGGAGCGCTGCATGCGCATGCCGGTGAGATGGGCGATGCCAAGCAGCTGGCCGGTCAGAACATATGGGCTTTCGGGGAAGCGAACGTGGATTACATCGCAAGCAATGCTGGAGGCTGTGGCGCACTGCTGAAGGAATACGATCATCTGATGCATGCAGAGCCGGATGAGCGGCTTCAGCAAGCGGCGGTTCGTTTTGCAGATCAGGTGAAGGACATCTCCGAGCTTCTGCACAGCTTCGGTCGGCCGCTTACGCCGATTCATGCGGAGAGCGCAGAAAACGAGGCCATAACGGTCACCTATCAGGACTCGTGTCACTTGCGCAATGTGATGAGGGTACAAGGCGAGCCGCGCCAGCTGGTGGAGCACCTTCCTGGTGTACAGATGTGCGAGCTACAGGGGGCCGAGATATGCTGCGGTTCCGCCGGCATTTATAATCTGACCCAGACGGAAATGTCGACCACGCTTTTGGATCGCAAAATGGAACATGTGGAGGCTACCGGAGCCAAGGTCATCGTGACTTCGAACCCGGGATGTCTGCTGCAGATGAAGTGGGGGATCGAGCGTGCCGGTAAACAAAATGGCGTAGAGGCCGTTCATCTCGCGGATTTTCTGGCAGGGCAGGTGCTGATTGAGGATAGGCGTGACTAATGGTACAAATGGGCAACCTCATGGTCATTATGATCGTGGGGAAGCCCTTTTTAGTCTGGTTTATCATAAATCAGCGTGTTCATTGCGATCATTTATTATATATAATGGTTCCGATACAGCATTAATCGTATCGATACAGTGATAGAAGGATAGATACAGTGTTATTAGGCAACGAACCGGTTTACATCGTTCCCTATCAACGGTATGGTAGACCGACAGGGGGAGTTCTCTCCCTCACTGGGTTCATATAGTAAATATAAGCAAAGTGCAATCATGCGAGGAGGAGAGCGATACCATGAAAGAGAGCTTTGATCCGTCACTCATAGACCGATTGGAAAGTCCGGAAAGGAAGAAGGAGTTACCGGCCTCTTCACTGCTAGAGAAGCTCCAAGTGAATGGCGAGGTGGATGTCCTTGACATCGGGGCAGGTACCGGCTATTTTTCCATACCGGCAGCCTCGTTAACGACAGGCACGGTTTACGCGCTGGATACCGAGCCAGCCATGCTGGAGATGATGCGGGGGCGTGCACAGGAACAGGGGCTCACGAATATGAAGGTGATGGAAGGCATGGTGGAAAAGCTTCCTTTCCAGCACGAAGCTGTGGATCGGGTCATTGCCTCCTTGATCCTTCATATTACCGATCAGCTGGAGGAGTCCATCCGTCAGATGGCAAGGGTGCTGCGGCCAGGAGGACGATGCTTGTGTCTGGAGTGGCAGGAGGATCCAGCCGAGAAGCGGGTTCCCCGTCCGAACCGGGTCGATCCGCATGTGATGAAGGCTTTGTTGGAGCAAGCAGGGCTGCATGTGGAAGGAATCGAGTATCCGACAGAGCGTCATTATCTGATCATCGCCAGTAAATAGCCAATGCCGATGGAGCCTCTTGCTGAATCTCCTCTCTCTTTAGATAACCGAGATAACCACCCGGTCCAGTGCCTGCCTCACCGTGTTCTGTGGAGGTAGATCCCAGATTCTGTGCATGTATTGATACTGCTGGAACATTTTGGGGATTGCGGCCGTCTAAGGAATGAGGTGATTCATTTATGAGGCAATCCGTGGTTAGGATTATGCTTAGCTGCTTGCTGCTCCTCGTGAGCCTGTACACGGTCAAACCAACGGACGTATTTGCTTGTTCCTGTGCGGGACCGCCTACAGTTGAGGAGAGCTTGGAACGGAGTGCAGCGATATTTGCAGGCAAAGTGACCAAGCTGGTTGGCCCGAAGCCGAAGCTGATGATGTCATCCGCAGATCCGGTCCAGGTTACGTTAGAGGTATCGGAAGTATGGAAGGGCGAATTAGCCGGAATGACGGAGCTTACAACGGCTGTGTCATCAGCCAGCTGCGGTTATGATCAGTTTGCCGTAGGAAGCGAATTTTTGGTGTTCGCGTCTGCAGAATCGGGTCAGCTGAGAACTGGGATGTGTGATGGTACGAAGCTCCTCTCCACCGCAGGCAAAGAGCTAACCGAGCTTGGAGCTGGATATCCCCCAGACGATGCATCGGCTCAGGGTGAATCAGGGCCCGATACGCTTGCGGAGGGCGTGCCTCCAGGTGAAGGTCAGAATGCTGGTCAATCTCAATTCTCACTGAAACCCGTACTGTGGGGGGCTGTCGTAGTGCTGCTGGGAGCGGGGCTATGGCTCTATTTTTGGAGGAAGAGAAAGAGAAATGTAAAGCCGATGTAAAATTTTTGAAGATCTATTGGCGGTAGTAAACGGCCATGCTATAATTCTTGTATTCAAGTAAAGGGGAGTAGCAGTCGCAGCAAAGTCGTCAATTCGTGACACGAACGTGTCTCCGGCTTTGTTGGCAACGAAAGTTGTTTGCGAGACCTTTGCCGATTCGGTAAAGGTGCTTATTCCTACAGCCTATTTCTGGGTAGATACCTTTATCGCCGATTTTCGGGATAAAGGTTTTTTTGTTTCCTTCCACCTTTTGAAACGAAAAATCGGATCATTCTATTCATGAAGGGGAGATTGCGTTTGGAAATGGGAATGTTGCTCGAATATGGGTGGGTGCTGCTGGTGTTGATTGGACTCGAAGGGATTCTCGCAGCCGATAATGCCCTGGTGATGTCCATCATGGTTAAACATTTGCCCGAGGACAAGAGGAAGAAGGCGTTATTTTACGGATTAGCCGGTGCGTTCGTGTTCCGTTTTGCATCCCTCTTCATTATCTCCTTTCTGGCGGATGTTTGGTACGTACAAGCGATTGGAGCCTTCTACCTGCTGTATATCAGTATCAATCATATGGTTAAGCAGTTCTTTGTGAAGAAGAAGAAACATCTGAAGGAAGCCGAAATGAAGCAAGAAAAATTCTGGGTTACCGTGTTAAAGGTAGAGCTTGCGGATATTGCGTTTGCGGTCGATGCCATTTTGGCTGCCGTAGCCCTTGCCTTGACACTGCCGGAAACCGGCCTTCCGAATATCGGGGGCATGGACGGCGGACAATTCCTGGTTATCCTGACAGGCGGAATTATCGGCTTGGTGATCATGCGGTTCGCCGCATCGTATTTCGGAAAGCTGCTCGTTAGAAGACCCGGCTTGGAAACGGCTGCATTCCTGATCGTGGGATGGGTAGGCATTAAGCTGGCCGTCTATACGCTCGCACACCCGGATATCGCTGTATTGGAAAAGACGTTTCCGAAAAGCACAGGCTGGAAGCTTATATTCTGGGGCGTATTAATCCTAATCGCGGTCCTCGGCTGGTTCTTGTCCAAGGAGAAGAGTGATATGACCCAGAAGGAGCGGAAACAAGTGGAAAGCTAACAAACGGCCCCTTTTGATATAATGAACATAGGAAAAAAGAAAGGAATTGTGATCTCGCGTGTAAAATTATCGTTTCTGCGCAACCTTAAATTATACTTTATGATATGAGGAGAAACGATTGTCATTGGATAAATGAAGTTCGAAGTTAGATAAAATACTGCCTGCCCTGATTCTATTCATGGTCATTGAGAGTCATATGACGTTCTGGGTTACAGCCGAGTTGAAGCTGCCCCCAAGGATGCAACAAGCACACGCCTCGGCTCCCGTGCCTGCCCGAGTGTAAACCGAAAGGCAGACCTTCATCATGGAAATCATTGAGGTTCCTTTGGCTTAGGAGTAGAATAAGATGATGTAGGGCGCTTTTAGCTTTTCTTTTTCTGGATACAAGACAAGAAGAAAGCAGATACACCTTGTGATTGTGAATCAGCCTTATTGGCCGGGGAGTGAGGAGAGGCGGGTGCCTGTCCTCAACAATCTTCGGTCAGCTAAGGCTTTTTGATTTGAATAGCAGATAACAGCCCATGAAGAAGGAGTGAGCAGGATTGATAATCCTCAAAACACAAGAACAAATCGCCAAGATGAACAAGGCCGGGGACATTCTCGCCGAATGCCACCGGCAGATTGCCAAGATGATTAAACCGGGCGTGACAACACTGGAAATTGATCAATTTGTCGAGCGGTTTCTGGCAGAGCGCGGCGCGACACCGGAGCAGAAGGGATATCACGGATATCCATTTGCCACCTGCGCGTCGGTGAATGACGTGATTTGCCATGGTTTTCCGAGTCATGAGCCATTGAAGGACGGAGATATCGTTACCATTGATATGGTGGTGAAGTATGATGGCTGGCTCGCCGATTCCGCTTGGTCCTATCCGGTCGGAAACGTGTCCGAGGAAGCGCAGCATCTGCTGGACGTAACGAAGAAATCCCTGTATCTCGGCATTGAGCAAGCGGTGATCGGCAATCGAATCGGAGACATCTCCCATGCGATTCAAACCTATGCGGAATCTCAAAATTTATCGGTCGTCCGCCACTTCGTGGGGCATGCCATCGGCGAAAATATGCATGAGGAGCCGCAAGTGCCGCATTACGGCCCACCCAACCGCGGGACACGGCTTAAAGAGGGCATGGTCATCACCATTGAACCGATGCTGAATCTTGGCACATATCAATGCAAGATCGACTCAGACGGATGGACCGCGAGAACAGTGGACGGCAAATGGTCCGCGCAGTATGAGCATACCCTCGCCATCACAAAGGATGGCCCGGTGATCTTAACGGAACAATAAGATGCAGGATGTGACTCCAAGGGGGCTTACGCTCCCTATGGGGCGGGACGGTACAAGCTATAAAACTCATACATGCGTAGTGATGCAGTCACATCCGAGAGTAAGCCTATCTGACATCGTAAATAGACGCAAAAGTGAATTTTTTTCAGGGGTTAAAAGAAAAACTCCAACGGAGCAGGCGGAATTGTTCTGTAGAAGCGAAGCGTGCGCCTTTGCCCCCGGATTTCAACGATATATATCGTGATTCAAAGGAAATCTGGGGGCAACAGCGATCGGAAGAACAATCCGCATGCGGAGTGATGTATAACTCTCAGAATTCGTCTTTGAATAGACGCATACGAATTCGACGCCATCAATGAATAGACGCCAATGGCAGTTTTTCTTATAATAGAGTAATCATTTTACAAGCGAAGGGAACATGGAACATGACGATACGAAAAGCACTAACCGTAGCGGGCTCGGATACGAGCGGCGGCGCTGGCATCCAGGCTGATCTGAAGACGTTTCAGGAATTTGACGTATACGGTATGACCGCACTGACCACGATTGTCTGCATGGAACCGAAAACATGGGATCATCAGGTTTTCCCGGTGGCGCTCGATATTGTAGAAACGCAGTTGAAAACCGTGCTCGAGGGCATTGGCATCGACGCGATGAAGACCGGCATGCTCGGATCCGTAGAGATTATCGAGCTCGTGTCCCAGTATATCGACCGCTATAACCTGGAACGGATCGTCATCGATCCGGTGATGGTCTGCAAAGGCACCGATGAAGTGCTGCAGCCGGAAAATACGGAAGCGATGCTGGAGTTCCTTCTCCCGCGCGCCGATTTGGTAACGCCAAACCTGTTCGAGGCGTCCCAGCTGGCCAAGTCCGGTCCGATCACGACCCTGGATCAAATGCAGGAGGCTGCGGCCATCATTCATGAGCGCGGCGCGAAGAACGTGCTGATTAAAGACAGAGGCAAGATCCGAGAAGGCAAAGCGATGGACCTGCTCTATGACGGAAACAGCTTTGAATGGTTCGAAGCCGATACGATTGTAACGAAGTATACTCATGGTGCGGGCTGCACGTCATCCGCTTCCATTACAGCTAATCTTGCCAAAGGCTTGACCGTTCGCGAGTCGGTACAGCAAGCGAAGGCATTCATTACACAAGCCATCTCCAATGGCTTCCCGCTGAATGAATTCGTAGGTCCGACAAGACATTCCGCGCACCGCAGTTTATCTGCAAATTAAACAAAATACATTTTTTTGCAAGCTTATTCAAGCGTGGTATTCGGCTTTCAGAAAGTGACAAAAAAACCTTTCTTCCAAGAAGAAAGGTTTTTTTTGTTGTTAGTCGAACTCGCTGCATATAGTGTATAGGAGCAAAGGCATGCTTCGTTCTACGCGTTTTTTCCGAAAGGGATACGGCGGCTTAGGTCCTTTCCAGTATAATTATGTGCTATACTTTATAAAGGGTCTGATAGAAAAGGAAGAAAATGTTTAGGGGTTGAGACATGTTTCAGGACATTTTGGAATTTTTAAAAAATTTTGGTCCATGGGGATTGTTTATTCATTCGTTTGCTGATGCTGTAATTTTTCCGGTTCCCGCCTTTTTTCTGCAGGTTTCGCTTAGCATCATGCATCCGCAGGATGCGCTGTGGCTCGCAACGTATGGCTTTATCGGGTGCTTGCTGGGGACGCCGCTGGGTTATTTAATCGGAAAGCTGCTTGGGAAGTCGGTACTATACAAGATTTTGAAAAAAGAGTGGATTGACGCTGCTACGAACATGTTTCAGAAAAACGGCGAGGCCGCTATATTGATTGGTTCTTTTACGCCGGTACCCTTTAAGGTGTTCACGATTCTATCGGGGTGTTTGAACTTCCCGTTATGGAGACTTCTTGCATATGCCGCTATAGGCAGAGCTACCAAATTTTATGTTGTAGGTACCTTGTTTTATCTGTACGGTAACGCGGCAGAAGGCATGGTTAAGGATGTATCGTTATATATTGCGCTGATTGCCGTTCCGCTTCTGTTGATCGGTGTGTACTTTAACCGCAAACGCAAGCGTAAGAAAATGGAGCAGGAAAAGCTGGCTGAATCTACGAGTGAATCTAGCCCCGTTGTGGTCGAAAAGACGGTACTGGAGCAGACGTCGGACCAGACTCCATCGGCTTAACGCTAAACCTGACGTGGGGGTTACCCCCGCGACGATCATATAAAAAAGCAGCCGGGTGAGAGCCCGGCTGCTTTTTTCCAAGGTATCAGAGAAACATATTTATATGATAGCTACATATTTCAGGATTAACCCGTTTTTCCGAATCTGAAAAACTTGCCTCGGCCTTTCGTTGTCACAGGAGTAAACGTCGGTGATGGGGATAGCGGGGATGTCATGTCTTGTGCAAGATACCCGTGGAGAGGTCCACGGTAGACTTCATTCAACTGCGATGAATGGGAGAAATCCTCCGGCGTTACAAGATGACAAGGCTTGTTCACAGGCCGCAGGCCTGCTTGCTCCAGCACCGTAGCAACAAAGTGGGAGCAGAAAAAAGCATCGTCACGATCAATATGAATCCGAAACAATATACCCAGCAGCCCTAGCAGATTATATTTGTAGCGGTCCTGATCACGCATCATCTCTTTGACAAGGTTGTGCATGCGTTGATAGTCTTCATTACTAACGCGGAAGCGATATACCGCGCATTCCGAAGTGTAGAAGAAGGGGTCGCGGAGATTCTCGCGAACCAAACCGCCGTCAAACGGATTGTTCGCCTTCTTTCGCCCAAAGCTGTACACTTCGCGTAATTCGGAATCAAACGCGATGGATGCATGGTTGAGTGGGGCCTTCGTGAAATATTGGATCATTCTGCTGAACCAGGTGCCCGTGCCTGTAAGCACAATCCAAATATCTTGTTCCGTGTACATACTCGCAAACTCCTTTGTTAACGGTCCTAACGACTAGCAATTGTAAATGACTTGCTTTCTTTCACAATAAACGAAAAAGCCATAGCGTTCAAGTCAAAAAAAACCATTTTCTCTCAGTTTCACTAGAATAGCTCTGGGATTGTCACCAAAAATTAGAAACCTCATCACAATATATTCGCCCTATGTCCAAATTATCCTTTGGTTTGCTGTATTTATATTTTTCAATAGGCGAGAGGAAAGGAGAAGCAATCCGATATCTCGAAATAGGTAAAACGATTGAACAATGAAAGACAGGAGGATCTCCAAATGATGATGAATAGTGAAAGTCTCAGCTATGATTTTATGGTCCAAGCGATTGAAGTAGCGCCGATTGGAACGGTATTCATCGATTCAGAGGGGAGTATTATCAAAATTAATCCCGCTGCTTGCGTCATGCTGGGGTATGAGGCGGAAGAGTGTCTGCACCATCCCTATTACGATTGGATTTATCCGGAAGATGTGAATAAGGACAAAGATTGGTTAAAGAAGCTAAAGTCGGGTAAGGCCGCTTCCTTGCAATTGGAGAAAAGACTGATACATAAACAAGGCGATATCAGGTGGGTATCTTGTTTGCTAAGCACAGCTCGCAGCAGGGAAGGAAGAACACTCGGCTATGTGGCGCATTTTACGGATATTACCGACATGAAAAAGGCGGCCCATCAAGAAGAGGAGCGGCTGATCCAGTCCGATAAGCTGTCCATGGCCGGTCAGCTCGCGGCAGGGATCGCCCATGAAATCCGTAACCCCATGACCTCCATCAAAGGGTTCGTGCAGCTCATTCGCTCCGGCGCCGGCCGAAAGGATGAATATTTCGATATTATCTCCTCGGAGATCGAAAGGATCGAGCTGATCGTAAGTGAGCTTTTGTTTTTGGCGAAGCCGCAAAGCGTGAAATTCGAGCGTGCCGATATCCGGCAGCTCCTGGACCAAGTAATTACTCTATTAAATACCCAGGCCATCATACATAACGTCGAGATTATAACGGATTTCGGAGAGCGAGAGGCGAATGTAGAAGGGGATGTGAATCATCTGAAGCAGGTGTTCATCAACTTTATTAAAAATGCCGTGGAATCCATGCCGGGCGGCGGGGAGTTGACCATTCGGCTGGAGAGAGGCGATGACCCTACCGTGGCCATCTATTTCACAGATAATGGCTGCGGGATTCCGGAAGCGATTCTCTCCCGTCTCGGGGAACCGTTCTTTACCACGAAGGAGAAAGGGAACGGCCTGGGATTCATGATCAGCAAAAAAATGATCGAGGACCACAAGGGGCAGGTTCACGTGTCCAGCAAGCTTCAGGAGGGAACGACCATAAAGGTAATCCTGCCGCTCAGCATAATCTAGCTTGACCGGACGTATGGTTCGCTCTACATTATAGAAAGATATAGGAGAGGGGGCGGCCAATATGGGCAATATGCAATTGTTAAAAGAGCCGAAGCGGCGCAAGCTGCTGTTCAGTGCGGGTGCCAGCTGGATGTTCGATGCGATGGATGTCGGGATGATTTCGTTTGTTGTTGCGGCACTGGCAGCGGAATGGTCGTTGAGCTCGCAGCAGGTAGGTATTCTGACAAGTACCACCTCGATCGGAATGGTATTCGGCGCGGCCATGGCTGGATTCCTGGCCGATAAATATGGACGGAAAAACATTCTGCTGTGGACGCTGCTCATATTCTCGATCGCCAGTGGTCTTTCCGCGCTGGCTACCGGTTTCATCATGCTGTGTTTGATGCGCTTTATTGCCGGCTTCGGACTTGGCGGAGAGCTTCCGGTTGCATCCACGCTGGTATCGGAAAGCATGCCGGTTCATGAACGGGGAAGAGCGGTTGTGCTGCTGGAAAGCTTCTGGGCGGCAGGCTGGATACTATCCGCGCTTATAGCCTATTTTGTAATCCCGGATTACGGCTGGCGGGCAGCCTTTGTTATTGGGGCTCTGCCTGCTTTTTATGCGCTCTATCTGCGGCGTGCCATCGAGGATTCGCCAAGGTATATCGAGCAGAAAGCCAAGGCTGCCCGCAAGCTGACCTTCGGGGAGCGAGTGGCTTCGGTCTGGTCGGTGGAACATCGGCGTACGAGCATCATGCTGTGGGTGCTCTGGTTCACGGTCGTATTTTCGTATTACGGCATGTTCCTGTGGCTTCCGACCGTCATGGTCGATAAAGGATTCAGTTTGGTCAGGAGCTTTCAGTATGTGCTGATTATGACGCTTGCCCAGTTGCCGGGCTATTTTACGGCCGCGTACTTTATAGAAAAGTTCGGGCGGAAATTCGTTCTCGTAACCTATTTGGTGCTTACGGCCTTCAGCGCAATCTGGTTTGGTTACGCCAATACGGAAGGTTCGCTGCTCGCAGCAGGCATTTCCTTGTCATTCTTCAATCTGGGAGCATGGGGAGGTTTATATGCCTACAGTCCGGAACTTTATCCGACGAAGGTTCGTTCAACGGGGGTAGGGCTTGCTACGTCGTTCGGACGGATCGGCGGCGTTATTGCACCGCTGCTCGTCGGTGTGCTGAAGCAAAATGGCACCCGTATCGAATTTATTTTCGTGATGTTTTTCGTGACTATCCTGATCGGTGCGCTTGGCGTACTGGTGCTTGGCAAGGAAACGAAAGGGCAGGAGCTTGCGGACTAAGGCTGGTGACCGCGTGCAAATGACGTTTTTTTTGCGAACCAGGAGGATATGCTCTGAAGTGTATACTTTCTGATATCTGAAGAAAGGGTGGATCCGAAGGTTCAAATTACCTTGGATCCACCCTTTTTATGTTGAGATACAGTTAAGGCTCAAGTGACCGAAGCCTTATACTTCCATGATGGAAGGCATAATGTACGGGCTTCGGCCCAGTTCCCTTTTAAAATAACGGTTGAGTGTGTTGTTTGTCATCTGTTCCCAGGCAGCGCGGTTGTATTCACGCTGTTCACCGGCTTTGTTCAGCTGTTTGCGCAGCATCGCTTCAGCTCGGCGTAGAAGAGGCTTGGAGTCCTGCATATATACAAATCCGCGGGTAATCAGCTCCGGCCCTGAGAGCAACTTGCGCGTCTCGCGATTAATGGTAATGGCAACGATGACAACGCCATCGTGAGCGAGCTGTACTCGTTCCTCGAGTAATTCCTTCTCATGGGTGCGCAGCTCTCCATTGTTGATGTAGACGTCTCCGGAGGGGATATTCCGCCCTTTACGCGCATAGTTGCGGAATAGGGACAGCGTATTCCCAATGTTCATCAAATAAACGTTGCTGTCGGAAACCCCAACCTGCACGGCGAGGTGACGATGATTAAGCATCATTCGGTATTCCCCGTGGATCGGCACAAAATATTTGGGACGCAAACTGCTGATCATAAGCTTCAAATCTTCGCGGCAGCCGTGTCCCGACGTATGGATATCGAGAATGGAACCGTATTTAACTTCAGCTCCTGCCCGCATCAAGAGATCGATGCTGCGATTAACGTTCTGGGTATTCCCAGGAATCGGCGAAGACGAGAAAATAACGGTGTCCTCCGGATGAATCTGGATCGAACGATGGGCACCCGAAGCGATGCGTGTCAGCGCTGCATTGGGTTCGCCCTGGCTGCCTGTACAAATAATCAGAACCTGGTCGTCGCGATAACGGTTAACGGCTTTCACATCAATCATCATGCCGTCCGGTACGCGAATATAACCAAGCTCCTGACCGATCACAAACACCTTCTCCATGCTGCGGCCGACGATGGCGATTTTGCGGCCTGTTCGAATGGCAGCTTCAACAACCTGCTGCAGACGATGAACATTCGATGCAAAGGTGGCAAACAGGATCCGTCCGGGACATTCCCGGAACAGACGCAGGATGGAATCGCCGACGGTGCGTTCCGAAGGGGTAAACCCGTCCCGCTCGCTATTGGTGCTGTCAGCCATCAAGGCCAGGACGCCACGCGCGCCGATATGCAGAATTTTATGCAAATTGGCGGGCTTGTCCTCCGGCGTAAAATCAAATTTAAAGTCTCCGGTATGTACGATCGGCCCGTACGGGGTTTCCACAACGACCCCGAAGGCATCCGGAATGCTGTGGGTGGTTCTGAAGAAATGAACGGAAAGATGACGGAATGAAATCGTTTCGTCTTCATGGAATACGCGCAGATCACTCTGATCCAGCAGCCGGTGCTCTTCCAGCTTCGCACGAACCAGACCGATGGTCAGCGCCCCGCCATAGATCGGCATCTGGATTTGACGAAGCACATAGGGAATAGCCCCAATATGATCTTCATGACCATGGGTCAGGAACATACCTTTTACTTTATGTTTGTTATCCAGTAAATAACGAATGTCCGGAATAATGTAATCGACGCCACTCATTTCGGCATCCGGGAATTTCAGCCCGGCATCGATGATAATGATCTCATTTTTGAATTCCACGCCGTACATGTTCTTGCCGATCTCGCCAAGCCCCCCAAGCGCAAAAATGCGCACGGGTGGAGCGGAAGGCCTCGGTTTTTTGGCGGGTTTGGCCGTTTGAATCTGATCTGTTAGCAGGGGTTTAGACATAATGTGAAAGAATCCTCTCTATGGTAATTAAGGCATAAGCCTGGTCATTTTAATTTCTTCTCTACTTAAGATATCAGAAAGTTCAAGCTTTTGGGAAACGCTTTTCGAAATTCATGTGCATTTCGCCCGTGACAGTCACCTATTTTTACCCACTATTATATGCTGTAGAAGAGGAGGACTGGTAATGAGCGGTTTATTAAGGTTGGACGATATGGATGCTGTCCATGGATTGCAGGCGGAATGGCAGCGGAAAGCGATAACCAAGCTGACCGAGAAAATGACGGACCGTGACGCCAAATTCCCCTGTATTCCGGCAGTGCAAGGACATGCACTGAATCATTTTAGATACGGCTTTATCCATCAAGGCGAATCACAGGCCGCGGCAGAACAGCTGGCTGCTCTGCTGCGCGAGTTCGGACTCGGCTCCAGGAACTTCGGGCCCTATACTTCACTTGTCGTCATGATCTATACGGAGCCGAGCAGAGATAACCTGGCAGGCGTTGAGTATTATGAGCGTTTGTTCTGGCAGCTGTTAAGCCGGACAACCGAATACGATACGGAGCCTTGGCCGGCGGATCTGCCGGAGGAGCCGACGGATCATCTGTGGGAATTTTGTTTTGCAGGCGAGCCTTATTTTGTTTATTGCGGCACACCGGCACATGAGCTTCGCCAGAGCAGATACTTTCCCTACATGATGCTTGCTTTTACGCCTCGTTGGGTTCTGAAGCAGTTCAATGCCCGAACAAGGCAAGCAGAACACACCAAGGGATTGATTCGTCAGCGGTTGGCCCAATATGATCCCGTACCACCGCACCCTGACTTGAAGTTCTACGGGGCGGAGGATAACTATGAATGGAAGCAATATTTTTTGCGGGATAACACGGAGTCACTATCGAAATGTCCGTTTGCAAGGCGGCACAAAGAGATCAATCCATCATAAGAAATAACACGTTGCTATCATCATACCCTAAATCGGAGTCAGGGTTAAACATGCTTTCTATTAAAGAGCTGTCTCAAATGCGGTAATCCGCAGTGTGGCAGCCTTTTTTGCGTGGAAGCGTGGATAGGCCAGGGTATAGGATTTTGCCCCTGAATTAGTAAATCTTATCCTTGTTGTACAAAAAATTACCAAGTTACACTTAAAGTACGTCATATCATTTCATCTGTATGCGTTAGGAGGTGTGTAAGGTAAGGAGCTTTCACCAGCTTTGAAACCGCTTTAATAAACGAAATTAATTGGCGAAGGAGTTGTTTGATGAATGACAAGGTTGTCCAGAACGATGAGAGGATGGATTCTCGGATTCATCGCCGTGCTGGTGCTTAGTATGTTCCCTGTGTACAAGGCTCAAGCCGCTGAGGTTTGTGCGGAACCCGTTTGGAGCAGTTCCGCCGTATATGGCGGGGGCAATATGGTATCCCATAACGGTCATGCCTGGAAAGCGAAATGGTGGACGCAGGGCGAGGAGCCTGGAACGACAGGACAATGGGGGGTATGGGAGGACCTTGGAGCATGCAATCCCGGGACACCGCCCGTCGATCCCCCGGTGGATCCACCAGTAGACCCTCCTGTGGACCCTCCTGTGGACCCTCCGCTGCCTGGTGACCGTATGTATGTCGCTTACGCGAGTTCTTGGAACACCAGTATTTACGATCTGACTACCGCCAACATTCCCAATTACATCACCCATCTCAATCTTGCATTCGTAAGGCCGGACACCACCTATACCCAAGGGTCCTATGCGTTTGATCAAGCCGTTGCGGGCTTGGAATTTGTGGAAGGGGCCACGACACCGAACGGGCAGCGTACATTTACAGCTCAGCAGTCTCAGGATCTGCGTAACCACATCGCATCTCTCAGAGCCCGCGGAACGAAAGCGTTCCTATCGGTAGGAGGCTGGTCATACAGTCAAGGTTCACAGTGGTCCAGATTCAATGCCAAGAACATTGTGGATTTGGCTCTTGATCTAGGCGCTGCCGGAGTCGACATTGACTGGGAATCCAGCGGAAGCAGCTGCAACAAAGGGACAGCCGCCCAGTTCAGCTGCACCAAGGATGGAGAGATCGCCGGGATTATTACGAGTCTCTATAATGAAATCCATGCAAGAAACGCGAATCTGCAGATTTCCATCGCCGGCTGGTCCACGGGTGCTTATTACGTGAAAGGAACGCCGTTTGAGGAGGGCAAGGTCCAATGGGGATCACCTTTTGGAGGTACCATGTACCGCGTAGTCAAGGACCATGGCAGCAAGATCAACTTCATCAATCTGATGTCCTACGATGGCGGTATTTATTACGATCCGCGTGAAGGCTATGAATCGTATAAGGCGATATACAACGGACCTATCAACATGGGCATGCAGATTGCGCCGGAGGGATCGGGCGGTGCGGTCCTGCAGCTGAATGCCGCACCGGGCACGGTCTACGATGCCGACATGATGAACGGTCAGAATAATATCGCAACGCCCTATTATAATGTAGAAACGATGGTGAACTATATTAAGAATAAGGGAAGGGCGAAGGATGGATTCATGCTGTGGCAGCTCTGGAAACAACGGGTTCATCAGCCGGCCCCGTCAGGTGCAGCGAATGAGAACAGCGCGGGCCAGTACGTATGCCGAAATCTGCCGCTTCCTGGAGATTGCAATCAGACCATACCAAGTCTGCCGAAATTATAATTTTTTCCGATATTCCGAAGGCGTGCAGTCCATGATCTTACGGAAGACCCGAACAAAATAACTGATGTGCCCAAATCCGACATCGAGTGCGATGTCGGATATTTTATTGTCCGGCTGACGAAGGAGCTCAGCCGCCTGGCGAACGCGATAGGAATTTATATAGTCCACGGGCGTTTGCCCGGTCATCGATTTGAAGAAGCGGCAGAACTGGCCTTCGCTCATCGGGATCAGATCAGCCAGCTCACTCAGCCGGATGGGATGGTGATAATGATTCTGAATGTAGAGAATGACTTTCTTCAAACGCTCCGTTTTCACCATATCCGCTGCTTCGCTCCGGCTCCGGTTGACCAGTCGGCCAGAGGATGCGGCCTGAAACAACATAAGGAACAGATGTCCCTTAATGGCGACCTCATAACCGGCAGGTTTGTGCTTCGACAGCAGCGTCATTTCCTTTATATGCTGAAGCAGCTGCTCATCGGTCTCGAACGTCATCCATCTTGGAAAGGTGGCTCTCCGCTCCTGAAAGGGAACAATCATTCCTTCCTGTACAAGATCATAGCTGCTGCTTGCAAGCATGCCGAAATCGAACACCATCGCACAGAAACTGCAGCCTTGATCGCCCCGGGCGTGACCGGTGTGAAGATCTCCTCCATCGATAAATATGGCTTCACCCGCCCGGACAGGGATATATTCCGAGTCGATCTGAAACAGAACCTCGCCTTCCATCACATAGAAAATTTCCGCTTCCTTATGCCAATGGGAGTCTACCACATGGGCACCGGGGGCAAATTGATACCAGTAGGCACCAAACGGGAAGCGTTCATTCCCGTGGACGGTGCTTTCTTTTAACGACTGGCGAAAGGATTGATCCATGATGTACCTCCTGGGAAATGAATAACCGCTTGAATGATGTCGTCTTATATCAAAATTGTGCTATAAAACAATGGAATACTGTTAGATCAGCTTAAAACAGATCAGTATAATGATATTATAACGCTTACATCTTAAAGTTCAATTTTCATAATATAGAAAGGCGGATTAAAAAATGAAATTTACAGACGGCAACTGGCTTATCCGGGAAGGATATTCCGTTTCGGGAGCGGTTCAGGCTTATGATTTTGCGGTAAAAGGAGATACGTTGACAGCTTACGCCTCCACAGCCCCGATTCCGGGCAGAGGAGCAACCATTAATGCACAGCTGATCACCGTGCAATTTCATTCTCCGGCACCCGGCGTCATCGGCGTAAAGCTGGTTCACTATGCGGGCGTAAGAGATCGCGGACCTGCATTCGAGTTGTACAAACAGGAAGGCGACCATACGGTCATTGAAGAGAATGATCAGGAAGCGGTTCTTCGCAGCGGCAATTTGAGCGTTGTGATCAAGAAAGGTCCGGAATGGTCGGTTCACTTCTATAGAGGAGAAGAACGCATTACCGGCAGCCGAGCCAAATCCATGGCGCATATCGTGGAAGATGGCGGACAGACCTACATGCGCGAAGAGCTGGATCTGGGCGTAGGCGAGTGGGTATACGGTCTTGGCGAGCGATTCACTTCGTTTGTGAAGAATGGCCAGGTCGTGGATATTTGGAACCAGGATGGCGGTACAAGCTCCGAGCAAGCCTATAAAAATATTCCGTTCTATCTGACGAACAAGGGCTATGGCGTGTTTGTCAACCAGCCGGACCTCGTATCCTTTGAAGTGGCTTCGGAGAAAGTGAAGAAGGTGCAGTTCAGCGTGCCAGGCGAGTCACTGGAGTACTTTGTTATTGATGGGCCTGATCCGAAAGGCGTGCTGGACAAATACACGAATCTGACAGGCAAACCGGCATTACCGCCGGCTTGGACCTTCGGATTGTGGCTTTCGACCTCTTTTACAACCCAGTATGACGAAGCAACCGTAAACTCCTTTGTTGACGGCATGCTGGAACGCGATATCCCGCTGGAAGTGTTCCACTTTGACTGCTTCTGGATGAAGGGTCTCAACTGGACGGACTTCCAATGGGATGAAGAGGTGTTCCCGGATCCTGAAGGCATGCTGAAGCGTTTGAAAGAAAAAGGCTTGAAAATCTGCGTGTGGATCAACCCGTATATCGCGCAGCGCTCGCGTCTCTTTGAGGAAGGCCGTGAGAAGGGCTATCTGGTGAAAAAAGCGAATGGCGATGTGTGGCAGTGGAATCTGTGGCAGCCGGGCATGGCGCTGGTGGACTTCACGAATCCGGACGCGTGCGAATGGTATGCAGGGTACCTGCGCGAGCTGGCAGATATGGGCGTCGACAGCTTCAAGACGGATTTCGGCGAACGCATTCCGACGGATGTTGTTTATTTTGACGGCTCCGATCCGCATAAAATGCACAATTATTACACTCAGCTCTATAACAAAGTGGTCTTTGATGTGCTGGTGGAGAAATTCGGCAAGAATCAGGCGGCAGTATTTGCACGCTCTGCAACCGTAGGCGGGCAGCAGTTCCCTGTTCACTGGGGCGGCGATTGCTATGCGGATTATGAATCGATGGCGGAGAGCCTGCGCGGCGGCTTGTCCCTCGGTCTCGGCGGCTTCGGCTTCTGGAGCCATGACATCGGCGGCTTCGAAAATACGGCTCCGGCGCATGTATTCAAACGCTGGCTGGCATTTGGCTTGCTGTCCAGCCACAGCCGTCTGCACGGCAGCAGCTCTTACCGGGTGCCGTGGTCCTATGACGAGGAGGCTGTAGACGTTACGCGCTTCTTCACGAAGCTGAAGAGCCGTCTGATGCCATATCTGTTCCATACCGCTGTACAGGCATCGGAGCAAGGGGTGCCAAGCATGCGCGCCATGTTCCTGGAATTCCCGGAAGACCCGGCCGTCGAAATGCTGGATCGTCAGTACATGCTGGGAGATTCCCTGCTTGTGGCACCGGTGTTCAGCGAGAACGGCGACGTGAAGTACTATCTGCCGAAGGGCCGCTGGACGCATCTGTTAACCGGAGAAACGGTGGATGGCGGAACCTGGCGCAAGGAAACGTACGATTTCCTCGGGCTGCCGTTGTTTGTACGCAGCAACTCGTTCCTCGCCTTGGGCGCAAACGACACCCGTCCGGAATATGACTATGCCGACGGGGTTGAGCTTGGCTTGTATGCATTGGAAGACGGCAGCGCGGCTACGGCCACCGTTCGCAACATGAACGGGGAGAGCGAGCTGGTTGTGCGGGCTGTACGTGCAGGCAGCCGGATCGACTTTACGGTGGAAGGCAGCGGCAAGCCATTCTCCGTGAAGCTCTATGACACGGGAGTCATTTCATCTGTGGAGGGCTCGGGAGCGAGCCTGCAAGAAGGCAGCGTTCAAGTGGAGGCCGGACAACAAGCGGTGACCTTCACGGCAACTTTGGAAGGGTAAGCCCGGGAAATGCCTGTTGGATAAAAGGAAAAAGCATAGCGAAGATGAGCCCGGACCAGCCTTATGCTGGAATCGGGCTTCTTCCATATTTTAGCTGGCCTTGAACAAACGGCAATGCTGATATAATAGGCCTGCGGCAGGTTTATTCACGAATGGTTGTAACCGTTTTCTTTTAAAGACTGCCGAAGATTAAAGGACAGGAGCGAAGACGGTCCGATGTTATCGTATTTCATTCAACTTGTGAATGACATGAAAATCCGCAACAAATTGATATTGTCTTTTGTGGTCGTGGTCTTTGTGCCGGTAGCCATCGTGGGGATATTCCTTACGGGCGAGCTCCGCAAATTTGCTTTCAACAATGCGTTGGAGCAGGCTTACCAGAACGTGGACCGGGTCAAGAAAAGGTCAACCGAAGTCATCAACGTGGCAGACGATTTATCCTACCGGCTATCCTACGACGAGCGTCTGAGAAATCTTGCTAGCCAGCAATATGAAAGCGTATACGACGTGTTTGTGGCTTACAGGGAGTACCCCGACTTACAGCAGGCGATACGGATGTATAAGGAAATATCGAATATCCGTTTCTACAGCGATAACCCCACCATGCTGAACAATTGGGAGTTCCTTTATCCCGAGGATGAGATTAAGAAAACGGAATGGTATCAGCGAGCCGAGGATGATATCGGCGTCATCTACTGGGACTATATTACGGATGAACGTGATCAGAAGGTGTACCTCAGCTTAATCAAGGGGGTTGATCTTGGAAGCAAGGACAACCGCGGCGTACTTGTCATCAATGTCAATACGGGCATGCTGAACACGATTCTCAGCCAAGAAATGTTCGACACCATTATTGTGGACAGCAATAACAATATTGTTGCCGCTAACCGTCCGGAGTTGTACGGGAAAACGCTAGCCGAGATTCAAGATACCAGCGGGGTTGTATACCATGCGAGCGGAAGTTATGAATCGGTCATCCATGATGAAGCCTCCAAGGTGCTGATTGAACCGTTGAATACGGAATCCGGGGTTAACGGCCTGCGCATTATTTCCATATTTTCGATTGATAGCATCGTGGCGGACGCCAACCGGATCAGCAAACTGGCGATGACAGTCATCATCATTAGTCTGCTGCTGGCCGTTCTTCTGATCTACAGCTTTTCTTCATTGATTTCGAACCGGCTGCTGCGCCTTAGCAAGCATATTACGAAGGTTGGTACAGGCAACCTCGGGGTTGCCATGGAAATTGACGGCAAGGATGAGATCGGGCAGCTATCCCGCCAATTTAACTCCATGGTGGGTAATATTAACGACCTAATGAACGAAGTGCAGGAGTCCAATGAACAGAAACGGTTAATGGAGCAGAAGCAGAATGAAATTAAATTCAAAATGATGGCCAGTCAGATCAATCCGCACTTTTTATTTAATGCCTTAGAGTCTATTCGTATGGAGGCGCATCTCAAGGGTGAGGATGAAATTGCCCGGATTGTACGGCTGCTCGGTAAAATGATGCGAAGCAATCTCGAGATAGGCAGCGGAAAAACAACGATAAAAGACGAGATCGAGATGGTGCAGTGTTATCTGGATATTCAAAAGTTCCGCTATGAGGATCGTCTGAAATATGAGCTTCTGGTCGAGCCCGAAGCCAATCGGGTAAGAATCCCGCCGCTGATCATACAGCCGCTTGTGGAGAATGCGGTCATACATGGGATGGATCACAAGGAAGGGGGAACTTTCATCAGGGTGAGGGTCACGGCCAGCGAAGGGAAACTGCACGTCATAACCGAGGATAATGGAGCGGGCATAACCTTGGAGCGGCTGCGGATGATCTATGGTTATTTGAACGATACCGACGAGAAGGACGGAGGACGGATCGGGCTCCGGAATGTTCATGTCCGTCTGCAGCTTACCTACGGCCCTGAAGCGGGTCTGATCATTTATAGCGAACCGGGGATTGGAACGCGCATTGAATTCAGTATTCCGACAGGAGGAGAGAGCGATGATGAAAGTGTTAATCGTGGATGACGAACCCAAGCTGCGCGAAGGACTGAAGAGCATCGTGCCATGGACTGAGCTTGGGTTTCAGGTTGTAGGCACCGCAGCCAACGGGAGCGAAGCGTTGGAGAAGCACGGGATGTACGCCCCTGACTTGATGCTGATTGATATTCGGATGCCAGGAATGGACGGATTGCAGCTGATCGAAGCCATTCGGAACCTGGATTCTGAGATTCATCTGCTGATCCTGAGTGGATATGCCGATTTTGATTATGCCAAGCGGGCGATTTCGCATCGCGTGGACGGATACCTTTTGAAACCGGTGGATGAGGACGAGCTGAGCAAGTATTTGCTTCAGATTAAAGATGCCATCGAGCAGGAACAGGAAAGGAAGGCATTGAATAGGGCAGCTTCCGATATGAGCCGCGAGCAGTTCATTCAGACATGGTTCAATCCGGAGAGTAAGCTCGATCCAGCGGCTTTACGGCATATCGCCGAGCGGTCAGGACTGTTATGGAACCATTACCAAGTGCTGATTATTCATAATAACGGCTACGATGAATCCGGTGAAGGAGCCAACGACCGGTTGAAAAACCAGCTGATCGAAGCTTTTGAAGAGAACGGGCGCGGCACGGTCTTTTCCATGCATGGACTACTCGGCGTTCTAATGCCGACGCCGGTATTGACGGCAGGAGGACGAAAGGAATTGCTGCAGACGGTGGAGGAAGCCGCAAGTCAGGCTGGCACGGCAATTACGGCCTCATTGGGACGTCAGGTTCACCGTCTGGAGGATGTAGCCGATTCGTACCGTTGTGCGAAGGAACGGATTCGCGAACGCTTCTTCTATGCTCCCGGCGAGTTGTTATTCCCTGAATCCAAGCGGTTTGCCGGTGACATCGCGGATGAAGATCGGCAGCCTTATGATCCGGAGCAGCTGATGGAGCAGCTCTATTACGCCGTGGATGTAGGTAATGTCGAGGTGCAGCGGAAGCTGCTGCATGCTGCTGCGTATGCCATGGTGAATGAGGAGTATACGGAGGAGAGAATGAAGGGTGCGTTCGTGGAACTTCTCACTGGCGTGCACAACAAGCTGATACAACATCAACCGGAGCTGCAGTCCCGCACGAAGGAATATTCGGATCGGATTGCCGCGATATTTCGCCAGCGCACGGCCCATGATCTGTGCCGCCATTCGTCCCAATTCCTGGAGGAGCTCATCTGGCAGGCGGGCAATAGCGGACGGGATCAGGAGATGAAGCGGATCATGGATCTGATTCAGCGCAATTACAATGAGAATCTTAAACTGGAAACACTGGCCTCCGTATTTAATTACAACAGTGCCTACCTGGGGAAGATGTTCAAGAATACAACCGGAGAATACTTCAATACGTACCTCGACAAGGTCCGGATCAACAAAGCCAAGGATTTTCTGAAGCAGGGCATGAAGGTGTATCAGGTCGCGGAGAAGGTCGGTTATACGAACGTCGACTATTTTCATAGCAAATTCAAAAAGTACGTCGGTACCTCACCATCCAATTTCCGCAAGGAGCTGGACCTGTAACAGGCCATACCGTAACGCTGAATCGCACAACGAGACCGAGCCCGGATGCGGCACCGAGGTTATACAGCCTTGTGACCAGAGCATTGCATGAGGAACCGCGGGAGATGGCGCACGACAAATAGGCTTCAAGCAGCTCCGCGCCGTCTGATGCCGTATTCTAAATGGTTAATATTTGCACGCCTCATCACTCTCACCTACAACCAGACTAAGCATAAGTACTTTCATATCGTGCCCTTTCAGACGCGACTAAGGTACGCGTCTTTTTGTTTTCCCCTTTCCTTTCCTTTCCCAAGGCATTAGCGGGGAATCCAAATGCTGCGAAGCTCCGAGCGGAGGGGCCGGAATCGTATCGGAGAAGCGACAGCGGTGGCCTTTAAAGCCGGGAAACCACCTCACCCTATCATCCGAGGTTTCCCGGGTTTAACAGCGATCGGAGATACGATCCGGACACGGAGCGGCATAAAGGTCTTCTGCATTTTCTCTCCCGCAGTTAATGTCTAATTTTTATATGATTTTTAAGCCAATCCTTCGGGTACTTCCCCGCCGCAGCTTGGTTTATCATCAGGATATACAAGAGAGGAGGGGTTGGTTTGAAAGCGGTAACAAAGACGGAAAGCAGCATCCAACCTGCCGCAAAGAAAAAGAAAGGCTTTTGGACCACTTTCAAAGAGCAGAAAGTACTGTACGGAATGTCGCTACCA
The DNA here is from genome assembly GCF_002803325.1 of Paenibacillus sp. GM2FR. Taxonomy (NCBI): domain Bacteria; kingdom Bacillati; phylum Bacillota; class Bacilli; order Caryophanales; family Paenibacillaceae; genus Paenibacillus; species Paenibacillus sp. GM2FR. The sequence continues at coordinate 104,813 of NZ_MKZM01000012.1, forward strand.
TTCATCGTCATTGTATTCATCTTCAGTTATTTGCCGGTGTGGGGCTGGCTGATGGCATTCCAGAATTACAAGCCGGGCAAAGAGATATTCGAGCAAAAATGGGTGGGCCTGGACCATTTCGCAGCACTTTTCGCGGACGATAAGTTTTATCTGGTGTTGCGAAATACACTCGCCATGAGTTTCATGGGATTGATCGTTGGATTCACGATTCCGATCCTATTCGCAGTCTTGTTGAATGAGCTTCGTGGAAGCGTATTCAAGAGGACCGTACAGACGATATCTTATCTGCCGCATTTTGTGTCCTGGGTCGTGGTTGCCGGTATTGTGACCAAAATGCTGTCTACAGATGGAGGCGCTGTCAATCAGCTGCTGATGTGGCTGGGGTTGATTGATCAGCCGATACAGTTTATGGCTCAGGGGAACCTGTTCTGGTACATCGTAACGGGCTCCGATATATGGAAGGAAATGGGCTGGAGCGCGATCATTTATTTGGCAGCGATCTCAGGGATTGATCAGGAGCAATTCGAAGCGGCCAAGGTTGACGGCGCAAGCCGGATTCGCCAAATATGGCATATTACGCTGCCGAGCATCGCCCCTACGATTGCTATCCTGCTGATCATGTCCATCGGTCATCTGATCAGCATCGGTTTCGAGAAGCAGTTCCTGCTGGGGAATCCGCTGGTGGTGGATTATTCCGAGGTGCTGGACCTGTATGCACTGAATTATGGTCTTGGCATGGGACGTTTCTCATTCGGTACGGCCATCGGAATGTTCAACTCCGTCGTGAGCATCATCCTGCTGCTGCTTGCCAACGGTTTGTTCAAAAAATTCACGAAGCAATCGATTATGTAAGGGGAGGGAAACAGCATGGCACGAACCAAAGCAGCATTCAAGCCCTCGCTCTCCGATCGGGTGTTTGATATCGCGAATTTTACCATCATGGCACTGGTCATGATTGTCACACTCTACCCGTTCCTGAACGTTCTGGCGATATCGCTGAACGATTCCGTCGATACGGTGCGCGGGGGAATCTACATCTGGCCGCGGGAGTTCACGCTGGAGAACTATGTGCAGATTTTTAAATACGACGGCTTGGTCACCGGGGCCAAAAACACGATTCTCCGTACGCTTGCAGGGACCTTTCTGGGCTTGCTAAGCGGCACGATGCTGGGCTACGTCCTCAGCAGGGTAGACTTTCAGGGAAGAAAGTTCATGTCGACCTTTCTTGCGCTGACGATGTATTTCTCCGGCGGAATGATTCCGGTGTTCATCCTGATCCGCGACCTGAACATGATGAATTCGTTTCTGGTCTACATCATTCCGGGCATGGTGAGCGCGTTTAACGTATTCGTCATCCGGTCTTTCATCGACGGCCTGCCGTACTCGCTGCAGGAATCGGCAAAGCTTGACGGGGCCAACGATTTTACGATCTATTACAAAATCATTCTTCCGCTCTGTAAGCCCGTCTTGGCTACCATCGCCTTGTTCCTGGCCGTCGGGCAGTGGAACTCTTGGCTTGATACGTATCTCTACAACGGTAACGCCCCCCATCTCACCACGCTCCAATTCGAGCTGATGAAGGTGCTGCAGAGCACCCAGGGACAAACCAGCGGCATGATGTCCGGCCAGAATATGGCCGAGATCGTGAAGCAGGTGTCGCCGGAGTCGATCAAAATGGCAATCACGATTGTGGTAACGGTTCCAATATTGCTCGTCTATCCGTTCCTGCAGCGGTATTTCGTGAAGGGCATGACGCTTGGAGCGGTAAAAAGCTAAGCATATGTACGGTATCAGCAGGCATTGCGTCCTGTTATACGATAAATGATTAAAAATCGATTTAGGGGGTATAGCAATGAAACATAAGAAGAGATTGTCGCTGCTGCTCGCGATCATGATGATGGCTACATTCGTTCTTGCAGCGTGCGGCAACAGCGACAGCAACAATAGCGCAAATGGCGGTGAAGAAGGCAACGGCGGCAGCGATACGCAGCAGGAAGAGAAGCTGGAGCCGATGACCATGACGTATTATAGCGCGGATTCCAATGCCAACTGGGCCAACATGCAGGATGCGGTCGGCAAGAAGCTGACTGAGAAAACCGGCATTACGATCCAAGCCGAATACGCGGTGGACGGCTCCAATCAGAAGCTCCCGCTGATGGTGGCGAGCGGGGAATATCCGGACTTGGTATTTGCCAAGGGTGACGCCAATCTGTTTGTGGATTCCGGAGCGTTTATTGATCTGACGGATCTGATTGAAGAGCATGCACCGAACATTAAGAAGGTGTATGGAGATTATATGAGCCGCCTGAAATGGAGCAACGATGATGAGGCCATCTATGTCCTCCCGACACTTGCAGCGGTGGACCATCAGGCACTCGATGCCGGCGGCACGTTCCAGATCCAGCATGAAGTGCTGAAAGAACTCGGATACCCTGAACTGAAAACGGTGAAGGACTATGAGAAAGCGCTGAAAGACTATGCCGAGAAAAACCCGACGATTGACGGCCAGCCGACGATTCCGCTGACGCTGAATGCGGACGGATGGAGAATCATGATCTCGGTAACGAACCCGGCGTTTATCGCGACAGGCGTATCGGATGACGGCGAGTACTATATCGACCCGGAAACAACCGAGGCGAAGCTTCATTACAAGCGGCCGGAAGAGAAGGAATACTTCCGCTGGCTGAATCATATGAACGCCGAGGGCTTGTTGGATAAAGAAACGTTTGTGCAGAAGACGGACCAATACGAAGCCAAAATTTCCTCCGGCCGCGTCCTTGGCGTCATTGATCAGGAGTGGGGCTTCGGCAATGCAACGAACGCGCTGAGAACTTCCGGCAAGGAAAACCGCACCTATGCAAGATTCCCGATCCAGCTGGATGAGTCGACGAAGGATGCAACGTTCCAAGACACGGGTTACGTCGCCGGATGGGGCGTAGGCATTACAACATCCGCCAAGGATCCGGTTCGAATCATCAAATTCCTGGATTATCTGGCTTCCGAAGAAGGGCAAATTTTGATGAATTGGGGAATCGAGGGCGAGCATTACAACGTTGTGGACGGCAAGCGTGTCATTCCGGAAGACGTTCAAGAGCGCAAAACCTATGACAACGCCAACTTCACAAAGGAGACAGGAATCGGCTTGTACAATGCGATGTTCCCTCGTTACGGCGACGGCGTGAAGGATTCGACGGACAACTATTACACAACGAACTTCCCGGAGACGATCATAGAGAACTATACGCCATCCGCAAAGGAGACGCTGAAAGCATACGGCGTCGAAATGTGGAAAGACCTGTGGCCGAAGCAAGAGGAATTTGAAGTGAAGCCGTGGGGCGTTGCTTACAACATTCCGGTACCGAGCGACTCCAATATCAATATCACGTACAAAAAGGTGGAAGAGATTACTCGGAAGCGGATTCCGGAAATCATTCTTGCCGATCCGGCGAAATTTGATGCGCTGTATGATCAGTTCCTCAAAGAACTGAATGATGCCGGCGCCGAGAAAATGGAGCAGGAATACACCCAATTGGTACGCGACCGTGTGGAGCTCTGGAATAATTAAGGTATAGGTAAATAGAAGGGGCCGGCTATATGCGGCCCCTTTTGCCGCTATTCAAGGTTGTTACTGCTATAGCGGCGGTACTTATTTTACTTACAAGAAATACAACAATAGATGAAGGATTTAAGGTGTTCTTCGAGAAGACCTTTATCAACTGGAATAAGGGGGGATTACACTGAATTCAGCAAAGCAGCAGGTCTCAACATTGTGGTATCGGGAGCCCGCGGCCAAGTGGGAAGAAGCGCTACCGCTCGGAAACGGCCGTCTTGGCGCCATGGTGTTCGGAGGCGTACAGGAAGAACGCATTCAATGGAATGAAGATACGCTTTGGTCCGGATTTCCCCGGGATACGAATAATTACGAGGCTCGCCGGCATTTGGCAGCGGCAAGAGAGCTGATTGCGTCCGGAAAGTATGCCGAAGCCGAACAGTTGATTGAGGGCAAGATGGTCGGCAGAAGCACGGAGTCCTTTTTGCCTTTAGGTGATCTGGTCATCAGACAGTCGGGAATAGCGGATCATTGGACGGACTATAGGCGCGAACTGGATTTGGATACAGGGATTGCATCCACTCGCTTTCGAGCGGGCGGCTCCGATGATATTTTCAGCAGGGACATGTTCATCAGTGCGGTTGACCAGGTCGCGGTTATCGGTTATGCGAGCACGGGCGGCGCACCCATCCAATTGGAGATTGGGTTAAATTCACCGCTGCAGCATCGTACACGCGCAGAGGAAGACGGAACCCTGGTATTGTATGGACATGCTCCAACCCATATTGCCGATAATTACAGAGGCGATCACCCCGGGTCGGTACTCTATGAAGACGGGCTTGGCATACAGTATGAAATGAGGCTGCTGGCCCTGACGGATAGCGGGCAGGTAACGGTGGATGACAGCGGCATACGCATCAACGGCGCAGGTTCGGTCACGCTGCTGATTGCGGCAGCCACGAATTTTGAAGGCTTCGATCGTTCTCCAGGTTCTGGAGGAACCGATCCGTCCGGGATATGCAGGGGGAGACTTCAGGACGCGATGCGGCATGGTTTTGCAGAATTGCGCTCACGGCATGTCAAGGACCATCAAGCCTTGTTCAGACGGGTCGAGCTTCAGCTTGGCCGTCCAGAGGCTGAGGGTTCTACACAAGCATTGGCCACCGACGAGCGGATGCAAGCGTACCGGGAGGGACGGGAGGATGCTGCTCTTGAGGCACTGATGTTTCAATTCGGAAGATATTTGCTCATCGCCAGCTCCCGGCCAGGTACACAGCCCGCCCATCTGCAGGGCATATGGAATCCGCATGTACAGCCGCCATGGAACAGTGATTATACAACGAATATCAATACCGAGATGAACTACTGGCCCGCAGAGACGACCCATCTGAGCGAGTGCCATGAGCCGCTATTCCAGATGATCCGGGAGCTTAGCGTAAGCGGTGCCCGGACGGCGAAGATTCATTACGGCGCCCGTGGATGGGTCGCCCATCATAACGTGGATCTATGGCGAATGGCCAGCCCGAGCGATGGCAGAGCCATGTGGGCTTTCTGGCCAATGGGTGGCGCATGGCTGTGCCGGCATCTATGGGAGCGTTATCAATTCCACCCGGACCTCGAATATTTGCAGGAAACGGCTTACCCGCTGATGAGGGATGCGGCATTGTTTTGCCTGGATTGGCTTATTGAAGACGGGAAAGGGCATCTGGTGACCAGCCCGTCGACATCGCCGGAGAATCAGTTCCTTACCGAAGCAGGCTTGCCTTGCAGCGTGTCGGCAGGCTCCACCATGGATATGGCCATCATTCGGGATATATTTCATCACTGTATCGAAGCATCACAGCTGCTGGAGCAGGATGAAGAACTGCGGGAGGAATGGAGGGCGGCGGTCGCGCGCTTGCTGCCTTACGCCATCGATGACGAGGGCAGGCTCATGGAATGGAGCGAGCCTTATCCGGAAGCGGAGCCCGGACATCGGCACGTATCCCATTTGTACGGATTGTACCCCGGCTCCGATATTACCCTGCAGGATACGCCGCAGCTTGCGGAAGCCGCTTATCGTACGCTGATGTCGCGCATCGACCATGGTGGGGGGCACACGGGATGGAGCTGCGTATGGCTGATCAACCTGTTTGCCCGACTGCAGCAGCCGGACAAGGCGTATGATTATGTCCGGACGCTGATTTCCCGTTCCATGCATCCTAATCTGCTCGGAGACCATCCTCCGTTCCAGATCGATGCGAATTTTGGAGGCACCGCCGGACTTGCGGAAATGCTGCTTCAGAGTCATTTGGGTGCCATTCAGCTGCTGCCGGCGCTGCCGAAAGCGTGGGCAGAAGGCTCCGTAAGAGGATTAAAGGCTCGCGGCGGGTTTATTGTGGACATGGAATGGAGGGAAGGCCTCTTAACGTCTGCGAGCGTAACCTCTACGCATGGCCGAACCTGTAGAATTAGCTATTCCGTGCCTTTCGCCGTTAGAAGGGAAGACGGAAGTGTAGTGACGACGGATGACCATGGCTCGTTTGAAACGGTGAACGGAGCGACGTATCGGATCACGCCAGCCACCGATGAAGACAGCGTGAACACGAATGGATTGAACAAGGCTTTCTTGAAGTGAACGAGATTTGAACTAAACCAGATATGGAATTTATGAAGCTAAAGGAGCTGAACCCTAGATGATTAACGAAAAGTTACCCAAAATGTGGTATGGCGGCGACTATAATCCCGAGCAATGGGGTGCGGAAGCGTGGAAGGAAGATGACCGCATGTTTAAACTGGCGGGTATCGATGTTGCCACCATTAATGTATTCTCTTGGGCATTGAGCCAGCCGAACGAGGACACGTACGATTTTGCATGGCTGGACGAGACGATCGATCGGCTGTACCGGAACGGGGTATATATCTGTCTGGCAACCAGCACAGGGGCACATCCGGCTTGGATGGCGCGTAAATACCCGGATGTGCTGCGCGTTGACTACGAGGGCCGCAAACGCAAATTCGGCGGCCGCCATAACTCCTGCCCGAACAGTCCCACCTACCGTAAATACGCCACAATGATGGCCGGCAAGCTGGCGGAACGCTACAAGGATCATCCGGCCGTCCTGATCTGGCACGTATCGAACGAATATGGCGGGTACTGTTACTGCGATCATTGCGCCGCGGCATTCCGGACTTGGCTGAAGCAGCGCTACGGCACACTGGATGCCGTGAACAAAGCATGGAATACCCGCTTCTGGGGCCATACCTTCTATGACTGGGAGGACATCGTTGTACCTAACGCTTTAAGCGAAGAATGGTCCGGCAACCGGACCAATTTTCAAGGCATATCCCTGGATTACCGCCGTTTCCAATCGGACAGCCTGCTGGACTGCTACAAGCTGGAGCGGGATGAATTGAAGCGGATCACGCCGGATATTCCGGTGACCACGAATCTGATGGGGTTTTACCCGGAGCTGGACTATTTCAAATGGGCCAAGGAGATGGATGTCGTCTCCTGGGACAACTATCCGTCGCTGGATACCCCGTACAGCTATACCGCCATGGCACATGCCCTGATGCGGGGGCTTAAGGGCGGTCAGCCCTTTATGCTGATGGAGCAGACGCCGAGCGTTCAGAACTGGCAGCCGTACAACTCGGCCAAGCGTCCGGGGGTTATGCGATTGTGGAGCTACCAAGCGGTCGCCCATGGTGCGGATACGGTGATGTTCTTCCAGCTGCGCCGTTCGATCGGAGCCTGCGAGAAATATCATGGTGCGGTCATCGAACATGTGGGACATGAACATACTCGCGTATTCCGCGAGTGCGCCGAGCTGGGCAAGGAGCTGCAGCAGCTGGGGGACCGAATCCTGGATGCCCGTTCCGACGCCAAAGTCGCGATCATCTACGACTGGGAGAACCGGTGGGGCATTGACCTGTCGAGCGGTCCGACCGTTGCCCTCAATTACGTGAATGAGGTCCATAAATATTACGATGCCCTGCACCAGCTGCATATTCAGACCGATATGGTCAGCGTGGAAGAGGACTTCCGGAAGTATGACGTTGTCATTGCGCCGGTGATGTATATGGTAAAGCCGGGATTCGCGGAGCGCGTGGAGGCCTTTGTATCGCAAGGCGGCACCTTTGTGACGACCTTCTTCAGCGGTATCGTCAATGAATATGATCTTGTGACGCTGGGCGGTTATCCGGGCGAGCTGCGCAAGGTCATGGGAATTTGGGCCGAGGAGATTGATGCGCTGCTTCCGGGTCAGCAGAATCAGGTGGTGATGCGAGGCCGGAAGGGACAACTGGAGGGCACCTACGACTGCGGAATTCTGTGCGACGTGATCCATGCAGAAGGCGCGGAAGTCGTTGCCGAATATGGCTCCGATTATTATCAAGGCACGCCATCGTTAACCGTGAATTCCTTCGGGCAAGGGAAGGCATGGTATGTGGCCACAAGTCCGGAACCTAAATTCCTGAAGGACCTGATGCAAACCATATGCAACGACCATGGCATTAAGCCCGTTTTGAAGGCTCCGGAAGGCGTTGAGGTGACAAGGCGCGTGAAGGAGGGCGCGGAGTTCATCTTTGTACTTAATCACATGCCGGAGAGCAAACCCGTGCCATTGGAAGGGGAAACCTATGTTGACCTGCTGACGGGTGAGGAGCATCGGGATTCCTGCGAGGTGCCGGCCCGCGGAGTCATGATATTGGAGAAACGGCAGAAATAGAGGATCGCGTGAGGTTTTTTGCGAAGGCATCCATCACGTAAAGGGTTTGCATAAAAAAGCAGAGAAAGCAGGGGATCCCATGCTCTCTCTGCTTTATTTTATATGCCCAAACCCAACATAGGCTTCATGCCTAAAAGAGGTTAATCGCTGCCCAGTCTACACTTCCTTCTCATGCAGCTTACGGAATTCCTTGGGCGAAATGCCCTCTTGCTTCTTAAAGACAAGACTGAAATACTTCTCGTTCTTGAAGCCGACCATTTCGGAAATCGCTGCCATTTTCAGGCCCGGATTTTGCAGCAGGATTTTAGCCTTGGAGATGCGGATCCGGTTCAGATGTTCCGGGATGTTAATGCCGTGCTTTTGCTTGAATTTGCGGGAAATGTACTCACGGCTTACATGAAATCGGTTTGCAATATCATACAGCGACACGTCGTTCTGATAATTTTGCTCGATAAACGCCGTAATGTCATGGATCAGGTCCTGTCCCGTTTGCTTCTGGGACTGCAGCGCCGAGGCCAGCAGGCTCATTACATCCATCCAATACTGCTGCCATTCTGCCAGGGAGCATACATATTTGTCCGGGCTTGGCCGCTCGATGGCGGCGCTTTCCTCTTTGTACAATTTCAACAAAGGTTCAGACGACGGGTTAGCGGTTTCATGAATGACGTGATTGGCAAATCTTTCGATATCGCGGTCCCAACGCTCGAGAAGCTCCGGCGTGAGAACGCCGCTTTTTCGAATAGCCGCAATGAATGATTCAACAGCTTCGGTTATGGGAGCGGGTTGGCCGCTAAGTATGGCGAGCTTCCAGGTATCCTCAAACCCGCTGAACTGTACGCCTTTATGATGGTCAACGCCGGATCGGCGCTGTTCCTCCGTATCATGGATAAAGTGATTTAGGACCGTTAAATCGCGCTGATGCAGGGCGGACGAGCTCCGGGCATACAAATCCGGTATGTCTGCCGGGTATTGGCCGTCAGGACTAACGCCAAAATGCATGTGGCGCGACAAGGTGCGATGCATCCCGTTATTGATCTCTTGAAGCAGCGTTGCAAGCGTTGCAAGCTGATCCCACAGCAATATAACCAGTTGGTGAGGTGAACCGAAGTGACGGAAGGCAATCCCGATCCGGTCCTTTTGCAGAAATTCATTGCAAATATTAAGCAGGGCAAACATGAGCAAATCCTGATGATGGCCAAAGCGGCTATAAAGCGCGTGATCTGACTTGTCCATTTGCATGACGGCCAGGCGTATCGTCTGCGTTTGCTCCGGTACGATGCCTTCATCCTTGAGGCGATTGACCACCTGGATATGGGCGCTTTTGTCATCAATAAGACTGGATAACAGCTTCTCCGAGTAGACCGGCCGGTACTCGTTCACCTGAACATGCTGCTGCCGCGCCGCAAGGCGCTCCCGTTCCTCGGCTTTCCAGGCGGCAGTCGCCTTGGCGACTGCTTGGTTGATGACGTCTTCCTCAATGGGCTTCAGGATATAATCCGTGCCGCTGTACCAGATGGTGTTGCGAACGAATTCGAAGTCGTCATGCCCGCTGATGACAATGAATTTGATATCCGGGTAATTTTTGTGAATCCATTCCATGAGATCTACGCCGTTTTTGAGCGGCATCAGCATGTCCATCAGCACGAGGTTGGGCCGGAATTCCGGAATCAACTTCATCGCCTCAAGACCATTGGCGGCTTCCTCAATATCGATAATCCCGTGCGTCTCCCACTGGACGAGCAGTCGGATGGCTTTACGCACGCGAGACTCGTCATCCACGATCAATGCCTTCATCCGTTTCACCTTCCACATTTATAGTCAGTACAACACGAAAGCCATGCGGCTGGTTGTTTTCGATGCTGAACTTGGATTTTCCGCGATAATACAGCCTCAGCCTTGTCATGATGTTGATGAGTCCGATCCCGCTGCTGTCTTCCGTTTCCATTTCGGAAAGAACCTGAAGCTGTTCCAGATCCATTTCTTCCATCCGAAGCAAGTGCTCCTGAAGGGTTTGGAACGGCTCATCCTGCATTCCGTTACCGTTATCCTCGACCGTGATCTGCACGATGGAGGCCGACAGGCGCTTACTTTTTAACGCGATGTAATTGTTTTCCGCCAAGGGGTTCATGCCATGCTTGAAAAAGTTCTCGATCAGCGGCTGAACCAGCATTTTCGGGATCAACACCTGCAAAGTCGACTCATCCACATCGTAACGGAAGTCGAACTGATTCTCAAATCGTTCCTTCTGCAGCTCCACGTAATCCTTGATATGATCGATCTCTGTAGCCAGCGTGACCGGTTTATCGGTGTTGTACATGCTGTATCTCATCATCCGGGCAAGGGCGGAGATCAGGGAGTAGATTCTCTTCATTCCATGCTCCAGCGCAAGGGTGCCGATCGTTTGCAGCGCATTGTTCATAAAATGCGGGTTCACCTGCGCCTGCAGCGCGCGGAGCTGGTTGGTCCGGTTCGCCAGCTTCAGCTTGTATTCCTGCAAGATAAGGTTGTTGATCGTATCCATCATGCTGCCGAACCTGCGGTGCAGGGTTCCGATTTCGTCTTTGCGGTTGGAGGAGATATCCACGGCCATTCGTCCGCTTTTGACTTGGCTCATGAGGCCTACCAATTCCCGGATCGGCGCCGTAATATAGACCGAAATCCAGATCGTGGCGGCGATGATGAGAATAAGGGACACGGCTATCAGCAAAATATTGACGAAGGCTGCTTTGTCCGCGCTGCTTAGAATATAGGAGGAAGGGATCTCCTTAATCATCGTCCAGTCGTTGATCGACGTCTTGATATTGTTATATAAATAGATTTTGTTGTTATACTCGAAATGGCCTTCCTTCTTGCCGGACTGCTTGATGCTGTCGTACCATTCCGTTTGAATCTGCTGTCCCAGCATCTCGCCATGGCCGGCATACATGATATACCCGGCTTCATTCGTAATATACAGCTGCTCATGTTCGGGCTGGAACAGCTGATTGCTGATCCGGCTCAGGAAATTCATGTCCATATCGATGGCGAGAATGCCCAATCGCTCGGTCGAAGGGACGCGTTCAATGACCCGGTACATCGTGAATACTTGTTTATTGGCCTCATAGGGATAAGCTAACTGAAAGCCATACGTGTGAAGGGGATGGGGCGGCTGTAAGACCACCGTATAGTTACCGAGATCGGGAATTTCGGGATAGAGGTTGACATCACTCGTTTTTCTGGCGATATCCTGGGCGAATAACGTGGCCTCTCTTTTGCCGTCGACATAGAGATAGACCTGTCTGGAGCCGCTAATGGCTTTTTGAATGGACTGCAGCGTGGCGGACTGCCTGCCGCTGGCATTGATGTTCTCATGACTATAATAAAGGCTGCGGAAAAAATCCGGATCCGAATAAACCGTAAGGGAATTCCGGTTCATGTCTTCCAAATAGCTCTCCAAGTTCAACCGTCCCTGATAGAGAAGGTTCATATTCTCAACAACGGCCCGTTCCTTGAGCGAGTTGGTGGTCATCACATAGCTGATGATCATGGAGATGGTGGTCGGAATGATGGTAGCCATGATCATAAAGGTAATCAATTTGGTGCGAATGCTGTTCCAATTCCAGTTCAATAAATTCACCGCCGATCAATTTTCTATACCATTTAGTTCACATCCTGTGGTAGTCCCAAGGTCTTCATCTTAGCATAATTAAATCATAGAGAAATGGATAGAGAAACGATAGGACAAGCGGAGGGGGATTTACATGAACAGCAAGAGAACGGCTGCCTTGACGCAGCAGTTGGTTTATATCGGACCCGCGCTGCTGTTTTTCGGTATTACGATCATTATCCCATTTGTGATGGGGATGTATTACTCGTTTACCAACTGGAATGGTGTATCGGGGAATGTCGAATGGGTAGGACTGGACAATTTCAAACAGATTTTCACAAATGACAGCGCATTCGCACAGTCCTTTTGGTTCACCACCAAGTTTACGATCGTTGGCGTGCTTCTAACGAATCTGGTCGGTTTTTTCCTGGCCTACTTCTTAACGAAAAATATTAGGGCGCGCAACTGGCTGCGGACGATCTTCTTCATGCCGAACGTGATCGGCGGATTGCTGCTCGGTTTCATCTGGCAGTTCATCTTCATAAAGGGCTTTGCCACCGTTGGCGAGGCAACGGGGATTCCGTTCTTTAATCTTCCGTGGCTGGGAGATGAAGTAACCGGCTTCTGGGGCATTATCATGGTCTTTGTATGGCAATCATCAGGCTATCTGATGGTCATCTACATCGCGTCCATTACGAATGTGTCCAAGGAAGTCATGGAAGCTGCCGAGATTGATGGTGCGAACCGGTTTCAAGTGCTCAAGAGCATCATCGTTCCGCTTATCATGCCGGCGGTCACCGTATGTTTATTCCTGGCGATATCCTGGTCCTTCAAAATGTTCGACCTGAACCTGTCGCTCACGAAGGGCGGACCCTACCGCTCCACGGAGTCGCTGGCCATGAACGTGTACAATGAGGCATTCCTGAACAACCGGTATGGACTCGGGACGGCCAAGTCCCTGATCTTCTTCCTGGTCGTTGCCGTCATCACGCTCATTCAAGTCCGTTTAACGAAGCAGAAGGAGGTCGAAGCTTAAATGAGATCGAAGAAACCTCCTATGTCGGCTTCCACGATCGTATTGCAGATTGTGATGGTCATTATTGCGCTGATCTTCCTGGCGCCCTTTTACTTCCTGCTGGTGAACTCGGTCAAATCGCTGGGCGATATTATGGTCGACGCGGCCAACTGGCCAACCGCTTTTCACTTTGACAACTACAGCAAGGCTTGGGAAATGACCCGCTTCCCGGAAGCGTTCGTCAATTCCGTCATTATTACGGTCATCAGTAACCTAATCATCGCCCTGTTGAGCGCGATGGCGGCTTACCGGATGGTTCGGTCCAATACGAGATTCAATCAAATCGTGTTCATGCTGTTCGTATCGGCCATGGTCATTCCGTTCCAATCCATTATGATTCCATTGCTGCAGGTCATTAACTTCCTGGGCGTTAACAACAGTATCGTCGGATTGATTCTCAGTTATCTGGGACTCGGCATCCCGTTGTCGGTCTTCCTGTTCCACGGGTTCGTGAAAGGCATTCCGCTTGAAATCGAAGAGGCCGCCACGGTCGACGGAGCTTCTCCGTTCCGAGTATTTGCCCGTATCGTTATGCCGATGCTGAAACCTATGATGGTTACGGTCATCATCCTGAACTGTCTGTGGGTCTGGAACGACTACCTGCTGCCGTCCTTGATCCTGCAAAGTCCGGAACTGCGGACGATTCCGCTCGCGACCTTTGCTTTCTTCGGACAGTATTCGAAGCAGTGGGATATGGCGCTGCCGGCTCTGGTGCTGGGCATTACGCCGATTATCATCTTCTTCCTGTCATTACAGAAGTATATTGTTGAAGGCGTCGCTGCCGGCTCCGTTAAGGGGTAACGGCAGCCTGGCTTCTTCCAAATCGGTTTTTCCATCTTTATATATAAACAATACTAGGGGGTAGTAAAGATGAACAAAATGAAATTATCACTCGTGATGCTGCTGGCTTTCTCGCTGCTGCTTGCGGCTTGCGGCGGCAAGTCGGAGGAAGGCCAGGGCGGAAGCTCGAACGGAGCTGCCGGCGAAGTTAAGACGGTTAAGATTTTCCAATTCAAAACCGAGATCGTGGACGGCCTGAATGAACTCAAGGTTGAATTCGAGAAGGAATATCCAAACATCAAGCTTGATATTCAAACCGTGGGCGGCGGCGCTGATTACGGTGCTGCACTGAAAACGAAATTCGCATCCAACGATGCGCCTGATATTTTCTCCAACGGCGGCGACGCCGAGATGGAGATGTGGATCGACCGTCTGGAGGATCTGTCCGATCAGCCTTGGGTGAACGATCTGGTGGACATGGCAAAAGAGCCGATGACCAAAGACGGTAAAGTATACGGCATGCCAATGAACCTTGAAGGATGGGGTTACATCTACAATAAAGATTTGTTTGAGCAAGCAGGCATTACCGAGCTTCCTAAAACCTATGCCCAATTGGAAGATGCTGCGAAGAAGCTGGAAGCGGCAGGCATAACTCCTTTTGCGAACGCTTACCAGGAATGGTGGCTGATCGGTAACCAAGGCATTAACCCGGCGTTTGCCCAGCAGGATGATCCGAATGCCTTTATCCAGGGCTTGAACGACGGTACTCAAACATTCGCAGGCAATGCGAAGTTCGAAGAGTGGGCCAAGCTGATGCAGCTGACATTGGATCACGGGAACAAAAACCCGCTGACCACTGATTATAATACGGCCATTTCCCTCCTGGCTACGGGCAAAACAGCCATGATGCAAAACGGCAACTGGGCCCAAACCGAGATTGATGCCATTAATCCGGACCTGAATCTTGGCTACCTGCCGATGCCGCTTGGCGACAATGCGGAGCTAAATGACAAGCTGAACGTTGGCGTACCTGCGAACCTGGTCATTAACAAGGATTCCGCGTCGAAGGAAGAAGCGAAGATCTTCCTGAACTGGTTTGTCACATCCGATATCGGTAAAGAGTACATCGTCAAAAAATTCAAATTCATTCCGGCCTTAAAGACAATTGAAGCAACGCCTGAGGATATGGGCGACCTGGGTTCGTCTGTGTGGGAGTATGTACAAGCTGGAAAGGTACTGCCAAGACAATCCGCGAAGTTCCCTGACGGTGTAGCACAGGAATTCTCCGGTGCGATGCAGGCCTTCTTCGCAGGCAAATCCGATGCGAACAAGATGCTTGAGGATATGCAGACATCCTGGGATAACCTGAAAAAGTAAGGAGCAACGCTCTAATTCAAGTTAGCTAATCGTTCATAAGAGGTATGATCCCTGTCCGACATGACATGGGATGGTACCTCTTTTCTTTAAGATTCATAGTTCGTTGATAGAGGTTTGCTCAGCTAAAGAACGATGAAGGAGGCAATTCGATGATTAATGAACATTTTCCTAAGATATGGTATGGCGGGGACTACAACCCCGAGCAATGGGATAAGGCAACGATGGAAGAGGACCTGCGGATGTTTGAGCTGGCCGGCGTTGACGTGGCGACCCTCAATGTATTCTCCTGGGCCAAAACGCAGCGCGATGAGGACAGCTATGATTTCACATGGCTAGATGAAATTATGGATCGATTGGCAGAGGAGCAGGTCCATGTCTGCTTGGCAACAAGCACGGGGGCGCATCCGGCCTGGATGGCCAAGAAATACCCGGACATCCTGCGCGTTGATTACGATGGGCGCAAACGCAAATTCGGCGGTCGTCATAATTCATGTCCGAACAGCCCGACGTATCGCAAATATTCGGTGCTGATGGCGCGCAAGCTGGCTGAACGGTACAAGGATCATCCGGCATTGGTCATCTGGCACGTCTCCAATGAGTACGGGGGGTATTGCTATTGCGACAATTGCGAGCAGCAGTTCCGCGTCTGGCTGAAAGAGCGTTACGGGACGCTCGATAAGCTGAATGCCGCATGGAATACCGGATTCTGGGGCCATACCTTTTACGAGTGGGACGAGATTGTGGTACCGAACGCGCTCAGCGAAGAGTTCAACGGGAACCGGACGTTCTTCCAAGGGATATCGCTGGACTATCGCCGATTCCAATCCGACAGCCTGCTGGCATGTTACCGGTTGGAGAAGGAAGAATTGAAGAAGGTTACGCCGCACATACCGGTCACCACCAACCTGATGGGATTTTATCCGGAGCTGGATTACTTCGAGTGGGCGAAGCATATGGATGTGGTATCCTGGGACAACTATCCCGCGCTTGATACGCCGGTAAGCTTTACGGCGATGTCGCATAATCTGATGCGCGGGCTGAAAAGCGGGCAGCCGTTCATGCTGATGGAGCAGACCCCGAGCGTTCAAAACTGGTCGCCCTACAATTCCGCTAAGCGTCCAGGCGTGATGAGATTATGGAGTTATCAGGCCGTAGCCCATGGGGCCGATACGATCATGTTCTTCCAGCTCCGCCGTTCCGTGGGGGCATGCGAGAAGTTCCACGGCGCATTGATTGAGCATGTGGGACATGAGCACACCCGGGTCTTCCGGGAATGCGCGGAGCTCGGGCAAGAGCTGCAGCAGCTCGGAGACAAGCTGCTCGACTCCCGTTCGGACGCCAAGGTAGCGATCATGTACGATTGGGAGAATCGTTGGGCGCTGGCGCTGTCAAGCGGACCTTCCAAAGCTTTGAACTACGTAGACGAGGTTCATAAATATTATGATGCGCTGTATCAGCTGAATATCCAGACGGATATCATCAGCGTTGAGGAAGACCTGAGCAAGTACGATGTGGTAATTGCCCCCGTGATGTATATGGTGAAGCCTGGCGTTGCCCAGCGCGTGGAGCAGTTTGTATCCAGGGGCGGAACCTTTGTGACGACCTTCTTCAGCGGCATCGTCAACGAGAACGATCTGGTGACCCTGGGAGGTCATCCCGGCGAACTGCGCAAGGTAACTGGTATCTGGGCCGAGGAGATCGATGCCCTGCTTCCCGGGCAGCAAAATCAGATCAACATGAAGCAGGATTGGGGATCACTGCGTGGAAGTTATCCATGTGGAATTTTGTGCGACGTCATCCATGCGGAGACGGCGGAGGTTCTGGCTGAGTACGGATCCGACTTCTATAAAGGCACGCCTGTTCTGACGAAGAATGCGTTTGGCGAAGGTCAGGCCTATTATGTGGCGAGCAGTCCGGATTCGCAGTTCCTGCAGGGATTTCTTGCCAATCTGTGCGAAGAACAGGGTGTGAAGCCGCTGCTGGAAACACCAGCCGGGGTAGAGGTGGTGGAACGGGTGAAGGATGGGAACTCCTATTTGTTCATCATGAACCACAATGCCGAAGAGATGACGTTTGATGCAGGTTCTGCCAATCAATTCGATCTCCTGGGCAGCCGACAAATTTCGGGCCATGTTACGATTCCGGGAAGGGACGTCATGATTCTGGAACGGACGGCCGCCGTAAGGTCTTAAAGAGGACCATGGAGATTTAACTCGGACCTTGGTTAGGGGGCAAAAGCAGTGAGTATACATTTTCATGAAGATCTGGGGGTATTCCATCTCCAAAGCGATCGATCAAGCTATGTGATTGAGCTTGTGCGGGGCGTTTATCCGGCGCATGCCTATTGGGGGCGTCGTATTCGCGATAACCGCGTCTTAGGATTGCTGGAACGCAGGGGAAGAGCATCCTTTTCGCCGTCGCCGTTTCGCGAAGATGCTTCCTTTTCCCTGGACAGTTTGCCTCAGGAATACCCGGGCTATGGCAGCGGCGATTTCCGGCAGCCTGCGTACCAGGTACAGCTGGCTAACGGGACCACCGTCACCGAAGCGGAATATGTCCGTCACCGGATATACAGCGGCAAACCGAAGCTGGAAGGCTTGCCTGCCGTATACGCGGAACAGGATGCTGAGGCGGATACGCTGGAGCTGGAACTGCTTGATCGGGTAAGCGGCTTGACGATTTATTTGTCTTATACGGTCATGAATGCATTCGATGCCATTACGCGTTCCGTGTCCTTCCGTAATGACAGCAAGGAGAACATTACCCTGCTGAAGGCCATGAGCGCCAGCGTGGATATGAATCATAGCCGTTATGACCTTCTGCATCTCCATGGGGCATGGGCGAGAGAGCGCCATGTGCAGCGCAGAAGGTTATCCCCCGGCATGCAGGGAAATGAGAGCCGCAGGGGTTCAAGCAGCCATAACCATAATCCGTTCCTTGCGCTGCTGTCCGAAGGCGCCGGCGAAGAGCACGGTGAGGTGTACGGCTTCAGCCTTGTATACAGCGGCAGCTTCTCTGCACAGGTTGAGGTGGATCAATACGAAACAGCCCGGGTTACGATGGGATTGAATCCATTCGATTTTTCCTGGCTGCTGGAGCCGGGACAATCGTTCCAGACGCCGGAAGCGGTGATGGTTTTCTCGGCGGAGGGCTTGGGCGGCATGTCCAGACGCTATCATAAGATGTACCGTACAAGGCTGAGCCGGGGGCAATTCCGGGATGCCACTCGCCCAGTATTGGTTAACAACTGGGAAGCGACCTACTTTAACTTTAATGCGGATAAAATCGAGCAAATCGCCAGCGCCGGACGGGATCTCGGCATCGAGTTGTTTGTGCTGGATGACGGCTGGTTCGGCAAGCGAAATGATGATACGACTTCCCTCGGGGATTGGGTCGTTGACAAGAACAAGCTGCCGGAAGGCCTTGAGGATCTCGTGAAGCGGGTTCGCGATCTGGATATGCAGTTCGGTTTGTGGTTTGAGCCGGAGATGGTTTCGCCGGACAGCGATCTGTACCGTCAGCATCCGGACTGGTGCCTGCATGTAGAAGGACGCCGGCGAACGGAAGGGAGACAGCAGCTGATCCTGGACTTCTCCCGCCAGGAAGTAGGCGATGCGGTGGCCGATATGGTTCGTAGCATCCTGAGAAGCGCGCCGATCACCTATGTGAAATGGGACATGAACAGGAATATGACGGAGATCGGGTCGGCCGCGCTGCCGCCTGAGCGCCAGCGGGAAACGGCCCACCGTTATATGCTCGGGTTGTATCGGGTGATGGAGCAGCTGACGACCGAGTTCCCGCATATTTTGTTTGAGAGCTGCTCCGGCGGTGGCGGACGCTATGATCCGGGGATGCTGTATTACATGCCGCAGACGTGGACAAGCGATAACTCCGATGCCGTCAGCCGATTGAAGATTCAATACGGAACGAGCCTTGTGTATCCTCTTAGCTCCATGGGAGCCCATGTATCCGCTGTTCCGAATCATCAGGTGCACAGGAATACTTCACTCCGTACGAGAGGCCATGCGGCGATGTCGGGCAATTTCGGATATGAGCTGGATCTGACGGTCTTCAGTGAACAGGAAAAGGAAGAGGTCCGCGAGCAGGTGAAACTGTATAAGGAGATTCGCCATCTGGTGCAGTTCGGGGATTTCTACCGCCTTCGGAATCCGTTCGAAGGGAACGAAGCAGCCTGGACCATCGTCTCCGAGGATCGATCTGAAGCGGTACTGTATTACTTCCGCATCTTAAGCGAGGCGAATGAGCCGATAGTGTGGCTGCGTACGGCGGGGCTGGATCCGGAAGGGGATTATCGGTGCATTGACGATGGAAACATCTACGGCGGAGACCGACTGATGAACGCCGGATTGGCCATTCCCTCGATGCATGGCGATTTCCAGAGCTTTATTTGGAGGTTCAAACGAGTGTAAGTTGCCATACTCAAGCTTTACGATCTGCGCCTGAGCGCAGCGTTATTTATAACATCGATCCAACATATAGCTGAATCATGCCATAAAAGAACCGCCAGAGATGTAACAGCTCTGGCGGTTGTTGCTGTTTCATTCCGGCTGCCCTTAGGTTGCCGTAATGGAATAGGTGCCCCGGTCCGTTGTGAGCACCACTTGACGGTCTTGGATGTCCGCAGCCGTTAACCCGTCCAGTCCAATGACAAAGGCATTGCTTGGCAGCGGCGCTTCATGGCCGGCCGTGATGACAACGCCGGGGCCGTGCAGCAGCAGCGCATGGCGGTCTCCGTAACCGTCGATGGACTGCTCTTGATGCTGCTGGTGTTCAAATCGTTCCAGCTGTATTTCAATTTGGTCCTGATCCTTCTCTTCTTGCTTGGATATGTGCAGAGTGTGATTGCTTTTGGATTGAAGCCAATGGGTGACCTCTTCGATCGATGGATTCATCATGAACACCTTCCTTGATTTTAGGGTGGCTTCAAATAGTCTGTCCATGAAACCGCAACCTTATTTCAATTACAAGGGGTTCCTTCGTCAGAAAGCATATGAAAAATTAACGCGGATCAAACCCTCTTCATCTATTTACGTGTTAAGATAGTTTAATAATATGGAACAATCGCATGATACATAAGGAGGGGCCATGAGCAAGAAATGGTATTATGTTCTCGCCATCCTGTTCGTAGCCTGCAGCTGGGTCGGGAATGTCTGGTATTATGAATCCAACCAACTGGGAAGAACCGTATTCCTTGAGCATCATGTGGAAACAAGGGAAGGGGGAGGCCGTGTATTTGACTTGTATTATGTAGAAGACAAACGAGCAGACAAGACGCTAAGCTCCATCCGGATCGAAGGTTATCCCGAACAGATCATAACGCCATACCCTCAATATGCAGAGTATCAGAGGCAGGACCTGGGAAAAATAATGGTGAACTTAAATAAACCCGCCCCCGAGGAAGAAGGGACAGGAGAGCAGTTGAAGGAGCCGGTTCTCGTTCGAGAGATTACTGCCCTATACTCCGATGGAACCTCGGAACGAGTGGATATCGGGGAGATTTACATATGGCCTGGCGTATATGATCAGGAAGATCAAGATCCGATATCGTGGACGTCCGGCGGATCCTCTTCCGATAACTCGGGTTACGAATCTGCCGTCGTGAAGCGGTCCCTTCAGTTAACGGCGTTCTCCTCGAAATGGCTGGATATCGCAGAGGAAGGAGATCTCCGAATCCATGTCGACATTTCCAGACAAATACCGGGTACTAGTTACCGGTCTCAGCCTTCGGAAGCACACATCGAGTTAAGAGGTAAACCTATCGACGAGATTCAGCTTCCACTCCAGATGAATAAAGGGGATTCCATAAGAATCAGCCACCAATTTGATATGCCATCGCTTGAGAAGAGCATGAAGGTATATCAGCTGATATTGAGAACCGCCTTTATGGAGGAAGGCCGTCGCTATCGGTATGGAGATACGATGATTCCTTATCATCCAAGGCCGACGGATCAGGAAATGACGGAATTTGTTCGGGAAAGCAGGAGGAAACCATGAGAAGCGCTTATTATCGCATCGTGTGGGGCCTGCTCTTTGTACTGGTCGATCTGAAGATCGAAGTTGTGGATGTATTGCCGGACATGCTGGGATACCTGCTGATTGCTTCGGGATTATGGCGGCTTCAGGCGTTGAACGGATATTTCAGGGCAGGGCATCTGTCAGCCTGGCTGCTGCTGATCTGGTCGGTTCTTTCATTATTCTGGTTTCCTGAGGTGGGGACAGGCGGCGTGCCTATGCAATCTGTGAAGGAGCTGCTGATTCAACTGCCTTCCGTCTGCTTGCATATGGGATTGATATTCGGAATCTGCCGAGGCATTCAAGCCAATTCGGCAGGTGCCGAATCCGGACTGGATCATAAAGCCCGCTTCCGGGGGCATTTATTTATGGCCGCGCAGCTGCTATGGCTTATTGCCTACCCGTTCATGCTAAATTTGGATTCGGGCGATATGATCCCTGTCATTTTTATATGCTCGCTCGCTGTGATGGCTGCCGAGATCGCGGTTCTGCTTCTCGTCAGGCTTGCCGGACGGGAATGGACAGAGGAAACGGAATAAAGTGCAAGACCTCAGTCCGTAATGGCTAACGGAGTTTAGTTTAACTGTTATCTTTGCTGGGATGATAAACAATCGTAACGCCCAGCTGGTTATATATTTCTTCGGTGTAGTGGTGATCCGGGCAATGCTTGATCGTAGCCATGTCTTCCTGCCTGGAAATCAGCTTCTGCTCGCAATCAGGGCAACGGTCCTGGAAAAGGAATTTCAGCTTATTCAACATGATCACCACACACCTCCTTGATTTCCGATACAAATACTTGGGTTTATTATAAATCAACAACGGGGTACATTCAATAGCAATGTGCGCGGTCACGAAATTAAATTGAACGGAGATCGATCACCTTGATAGTGCAGCTTGTAGTCATGATCTTTATAGGTATCATCGGTTCTTTTTTCTCAGGATTGCTGGGAATCGGCGGGGCGATCATTAACTTTCCTTTGCTGCTATACGTTCCTTCCTGGTTTGGATTGGAGGCCTTTACCTCCAAGGAGGTGGCGTCTATCAGCATGCTGCAGGTATTTTTCGCCTCATTGTCAGGCATGATCACCAACCGGATGAGTTCGCGCGGCGGTGAGTCGTACTTTCACAAGCCATTGGTCATTCAGATGGGGATCAGCACCCTGGTTGGGAGTCTGATCGGGAGTTTGTCCTCCATGCTGATGACGAGCGGTACAATTAACGTGATTTACGGTTTTCTGGCGGTTATCGCCGTGTTATTGATGATTGTGCCGACCCGGGCAACCATGGAAAACAGGTCGGTTACCGAGGTAACTTATCATTCAGGGATTGCGATGGGAGCCGCTTTTATTGTCGGCGGCATAGCCGGGATTGTCGGCGCTGGCGGCGCCTTTATCCTGATCCCCATCATGCTGACGATTCTTAAGATACCGACTCGGATAACCATCGCATCCTCACTCGCGATCGTCTTTCTGTCCGCGGTCGGGGGCGTCATCGGCAAAATCGCCTCGGGCGACATCCCGATCTGGCCGTCCTTGTTCGCGGTTGCCGGAAGCTTGATGGGTGCCCCCATCGGCGCCATCATCAGTCGCAAGCTGAACGTCCGACTGCTGCGGTATGCCTTGGCGATTCTCATTGCAGTTACGGCCGTGAAGATCTGGATCGATATTTTAGGGTAAGTAAAGAAGTAGAACCTTATTCATCATAGGGAAGAGGAGGAGATCAAGCATGAGAACCAATCCGCTAGGATCTTCGGAATTGTATGTAAGCGAAATCGGGCTGGGCTGTATGTCACTGGGGACGGATGAGGGACAAGCCGTGAAGCTTATCCATGAAGCGCTGGACCGGGGCGTGAATTTTCTGGACACGGCGGATCTGTACGACGAAGGTCGTAACGAGGAACTGGTAGGCAAAGCGATTGAAGGTCGGCGCAAGGATGTGATCATTGCCACCAAAGTCGGCAACCGTCGTGTACCCGGGCAGGATGGATGGGTTTGGGATCCTTCCAAGGACTACATCAAATCCGCCGTCAAGGACAGTCTTCGCAGACTCGGTACGGATTATATCGATCTCTATCAGCTTCATGGGGGGACGCTTGATGATCCGATTGACGAAACGATTGAAGCTTTTGAAGAGCTGAAGCGGGAAGGGTGGATTCGATACTACGGCATCTCGTCCATCCGGCCGAACGTCATCCGCGAGTATGTCGCGAAATCCAATATCGTCAGCGTCATGAGCCAGTACAGCATCCTGGACCGGAGACCGGAGGAAGCAGTGCTCGATCTGCTTGCTGAGAACGGAATATCCGCCATTGCACGGGGTCCCGTTGCCCGCGGCATCTTGTCCGAACGCGGACAAGCCAAAGCCGAGAAGGGCTATCTGGACTACAGCAAAAATGAGCTGCTTGATGTTCTCAAGGGGCTTGAAGGGGTTGGCCGTGGCACAGATCTGTCCCATCTGGCCATTCGTTATGCTTTGGCCCATGCCGCTGTTGCCTGCACCATCCCTGGAGCAAGCTCGCTCGAACAGCTGCTGCATAACTTGGCGGCGGGAAATAAGGAAGAGTTATCGCCGCAGGACATCCAATCGATCCAGGCGATCAGTCGCGCCAATCAATATGAGGCTCACCGGTAATGATGGGTGCGATAAGCATGTGAATGATCCATCCCGTTAATTTTTTGGGACATGAAATGTTTATGTCCTAAAGGTTTAAGGATGAACCGCATCTTCGCATGTTATAATAACTGAATAAGAGCCTGATGTCAGGTGAATATAGAACATGCCCGCAATCCGCTTTAAGGATCACGGGCTTTTTTGTACCTTATAAATTAATTGGCGTCAAAACGCCTCGAATGCCAAACTTTTTGAGACGATAGTTCGTTCCAAGTAACGTAAACCGCGCGGCTTATGCCATAATCGTTAATGGTGAAAGGATTCTAGAATGATTACCATTGAGCATTTATCAAAAACCTATCGCAAGGGCGCTTGGGCGCTCTTGGATGTTTCTCTACAATTGGATAAAGGCATGACAGGTCTGCTAGGACCCAATGGCGCCGGCAAAACAACGCTGATGCGGATTCTGGCGACCTTATTGACGCCAACCTCCGGACAGGTGAGAGTGAACGGGATATCGATTGGACGGCCGGAGGAGATCCGGCAGATGATCGGGTATTTGCCGCAGCATTTTCACATTTACCCGCAGCTGACCGGCCGAGATTATCTGGATTATGTGGCAGCCATGAAAGGGATCACGGAACGGGGTGCCAGACAGAAGGAAATCTCCAGGCTGCTCGAGATGGTGAATCTCCAGGGGAAGGCAGATAAAAAAGTGCGTACTTACTCCGGAGGAATGAAGCAGCGGCTGGGGATTGCCCAAGCGTTATTGGGATCGCCTGATATTTTGATCGTTGACGAACCGACATCCGGGCTGGATCCTCAGGAGCGTGTCCGGTTTCGTAATGTGTTAACCCGCTTTAGCATCGACCGGACGGTCCTGCTATCCACCCATATCGTTGCCGATATCGAGAGCAACTGCCGTCGTATCGCAGTCATGAACAAGGGGAGATTGGCCATGAACGGCAGTCTGGCTGAACTGCAGGCTTGCGGGAAGGGACAAGTATGGGAAGCGGTCATGAGTCCGGATGAATTTGCCTTGATTGATCCCATGTCCGTCGTGTCTACCCGTACCGTTCCGGAAGGCGTCCTGTGCAGGTTTATCGGCCAAGCGGCCCCGGTTGCAGGGGCGTTTCCCGCGGATCCAACCCTGGAGGATGGATATCTGAGCCTGCTGCGGAGGGATCGCCATGCATAAATGGTGGAGACATAGTCTTCTTGAGCTTCGGCTTTTGTTCGGCAATCCCTTGTTTGCCTCTCTTCCAATCCTCTATACGATTCTGTTCATCATTATGATGCTGCAGGCGGCAAGCGGCAACGGACCGAATCATAATTTATACTCGGCGGCTTATTCATTCCACATGCTGGGTCATACGATGACCCTGGGTCCGGCTATGTTAATTGGCATCTTGTCCATTCGCCGGGATGTCCGCCGTCGATCCTTTGAATGGAATCACAGCTTGCCCGTGTCTTTCTTTACCTTGTTATCGTCGAAATATGTGGTCAGTTTGTTGTACTTTTCCCTGTTCACGTTGTCGACGTCGGTTATATTCTATATCCTGTCGGTTAGCCAGGGAATCGCCGGTCATATTGCGATGATGCATACCATGCAATTTGCTGTGCAGTATGAGGTTTCCTATATGGTGACACTCGCGCTCGCCATGCTTCTCGGGGCAAGCATTCCGAATCGGATCGTTTATTTGATTGGCTTCTGTGCATGGATGTTCGGAACGTTTTTCATGGAAATTTATATTATCAGCGAATTAAGATGGATGCCGGCCCAAGTGTTTCACCTCAACCAATTCTTCCTTCAATCCAATCGGTTTGAATATGAGAATTGGGGGTACGGTCTGTTTAGCGAAGATTTAATGAGTTCCCGGTGGTTCGTGCTGGCCTTCACTTTCCTGCTGCTAACGGTGTGTTTGTTCCTGTTAAACCGCAAGCGCCCTACGATGCTCTTGAAAGCGGGATGGCTCGCAGTACTGGGGGCTGTCGTATTGACGGCAGCTGCCGCGGTACCCTACGGCACGCTATGGGCGGAACGATATGCCCAAATTGATGCGAAGATTGGAGACCCCACGGTTTCTTATATTGATGATCCTGAAGATGGATCTTTCTATCATGTTTCTTCTTATGATCTCAAGCTGAAGCGGCTGCCAAACGATGAACTTCGCGTGATTGCGAAGCTAACGATACCCGCCTCCGAATTATCAGGCACGAGGCAGCTTCCGTTAACCCTGAACCGGATGTTCAAGCTTGAGCGTGTCCAACTCCAGGGTGTTGACGCTCCCTATCACAGACAGGGAGATTGGCTATCGGTAAGGATGATTGGCCATGCCAAGGACGGAGAGATTCAAGCCGAGCTGGAATATAGAGGCAAGGTCATGGACTTTATGGCCGGGTATTCCCGTGAGGAATTTTCGGTTTACAGCGTGGGACCCGAAGTGAAGCTGGATGGTTATATCGCGTGGTATCCGCTTCCCGGTCATCAGCATGTATATTTAAAGAGTGATAACGGAGACCGTCCGCCGAAATATGTGTATCTGGGCTGGGAATTTGGCCGGATGCGTTATTCTTTCGGGGAGATGAAGCTGGAGGTCGAAGGTTATCCGGTACCCTTGTACACGGGGATGCGGGAGCTGGAACGAAGGCCCGGCTACCAGCGGTTTGAGGATAGGGAGATCGAGCAGAATGTCTCTCTGTACGGAGGTCAGTTCTGGAAAGAAATCCACCAGAGTGATCTGCCGATTACCATCGTGACAACGCCATATATGGAGAAGGCATCCGTGTTGATGCTGCGGGATATGAGAAAGAAGTATGACTATTTTTCCAAGTGGGTACCTGCGTTCAACAGCAACGTCGACAAGATCTTATATTTAGGTCAAGGTTTTGACTATCCCCGGGTGGACCATCGTCTGATTCTGTCCTCGAACCAGTACACATACAACCACTCAAACCTGCCCGGCGAATGGATGAACTCGGTTCTGTTCGGCAACCAGGATGGGCTGAATTATTATTTTGAACATCCGGAACGAGATGTGCGCGGAAAGATCAGCAGTCTGTTCTGGTATGTGTATTACGTGGAAGAGAAAGGGCTTAGCGATAAACAACTGAGATCCGCTTACGGAAATCTCCGGTCGGTACAGCAACTGTTGTTCAAAAATGGAGACGGTGATGATCCTCAAAACAAAATAGGGATAAGTATGGCTCAGCAAGTCAGAAGAGCATTGGAAGAAGGCAGAGGAGATCAGGTCAAAGAGCTGCTGGTTCATTTTTACCAGCAAGGGCTGATGCTTCCGAGCACCGAACGGAATTCGTACGTAAGCCCGGAGAGTCCGATTACCTACAAAGAATGGCAGCAGAAATGGGATGCCATGATGAATGTCAAATAATGACGACTATGCACATGCACACGGTCGGTTATAATTGAGAAATAGATATAATGGGAAGATTAGAATGCACATAGAAAGGGGGGGAAGGCATGATTTCCGATCAGCAGCTGTCCGAACGCATGGCTGCCGGCGACCAGGAAGCGTTTGAAATGTTGGTGACGAGGTACCATGGTCCGCTGCTCAGTTATACGACCCAGAGGCTGGCCGATAGGCAAAAAGCCCAGGATATCGTTCAGGAAACGTTTATCCGGCTCATTCGGCATCTGAAGCAGCACGGCACGCTGGAGCATGTTCGCTCCTGGCTTTATCGCGTGGCTCTGAATATGTGCAAGGATTATTGGAAAAGCGCATCATACAGGTCTGAAGGTCTTGCGGGTGAGGAGATGCCGGATGCATACGACCCTGCACCCGGCGCGGAGGAACTCGTGGAGAGGCAGGAAACCTCACTGGAAATTGCAGCATCGCTGGAGAACCTGCCCGATATACAACAGGAAGTCATATCTCTTCGATTCTTCCATGATTTGAAGCTGCAGGAAATCGCCGACCTGGTCGACCTCCCCTTAAGTACGGTGAAAACGCATTTATATAACGGCTTGAGAAAGCTGAAGAAAACATTGTCCATGGAGCATTCCGATTTGGTTCCCGTCCATTCGTCCCGAAGGACGCGGGAGAAGAGTCCTCAGGAACAGGTTCGGAACCGCTCCAAGTCGGAAGAGCCGGATTCGCAGTGCAAAGTAAAAGAAAGTGAGGTGTATCTCCATGGATCATCCATTCGATCATGAATTGAGAAGACTTGAAGACGAGCTTCGCGGCCCGCTTAGACGCGCTGCTCTTCCATCGCCGTCACCGGATGAGACGGCGCAGCTCATTGCGTCTCTTCAGGGAGAGTTCAATTTGCTTAGGATTGAGCCCGAGTCCCCCAAGCTGGATTTTAATCCGCAGGTCGACCCACCCTCATTAAAACAGATTCTTCGGAGCCAGATCCGATTGAACCAAAGATCCATTCTGCTCACAGCAGGCGCTGTATTCTGCATGTTGGTTCTGCTGATCGATCCGGAGTATCCGCTGGATCAGTTTGCCGGATTGCCCGGCGGCATTTTTCCGTTGATTACCCCTCTGCTGCTGATTGTATCGATGCTGTTCAGCAGCCGAACCTGGGATAAAGGGATGCGGGCCGTGGAGACCCTGACCCCATACCCGCCTGCGCTGGTGTTGTATACCCGGCTGCTGCTTGTGACCGGCATCGTTGTCGGAATGGCCTTGCTGAGTACCCTCGCGCTCGGGCTGCGATCCATCCAGGCGGAAACCTCCCGCTTTTTATTCGGCCCCTTTATTCTGGAGTGGATGGGCATTCTGCTGGTGACGGGAGGCGCTGCGATGTATATGCTGTTTCGCAAAGGCATGGTCGTCTCACTGATCTCGGCCATCCTGGTCTACGGAATGTGGATTGTGATTCAGGGACAAATCGTGGATCACGGCGTTTCCATGAGCGGCAAAATGATGACGGACATGGCCCTGCTTGTTATCGGAGTGATTCTGCTCGTCTCTTCTTACGGACGCAGCTTGAAACTGAACGGAGCCTGGAGAATGGCGAATGATTAGGCTGGAAGGACTGGAACGCCAGGCGGGTACGTACCGGCTTGAAATCGACAAAGCGGAGATTCACTCCGGCCTGAACCTTATCGTCGGAGCGAACGGGGCCGGGAAAACCACCTTGATTGAGCTGCTGACCACGCTGCAGGCGCCCGATGCAGGCGAAATTCTGTACAGCGGGCGCAGGGCAGGAGATCATTTGCCGCTGATCCGCAGTCAAATCGGTTATGTCCCGGCAGATATCGAGCTATATGGAGATATGAAGGTCGGCAAGCTGCTGACCTATATGGCCGAATTAAAGGGCGTCTATAACCCGGAGGCCATTGACAGGCTGATGATGGACTTTCGACTGGAGCCCTTCCGCAAGAGCAAGGTCAAGAATTTATCACAAGGGGTGCAGCGGCGCATTGCCGTTGTGCAGGCGCTGCTGGCCTCACCTTCTTTTCTATTCCTCGATGAGCCTTTAAACGGCATGGACGCCGAGGAACGCAAATTCCTGATCACGTACCTGACCAAATACGCCAGGGGCCGTATGGTGATCGTGGCCGCCCACGAGCTGAACGAATGGGAAGAAGCGGCAGATACCGTGATATGGATACACCGCGGTCGCATCCGGTATATCGGTTCACCGACCCAGTGGAAATTGAATGTAGCCTCCAGCGTCTGGGAAGGCGAGATCGATCTGGAAGTCTTCGAGCGGATACCGCAGGAGCTCCTGATTCATTTTCAAATGACGGAACATCACATGAGAGTAAGGCTGATGGGGAAAAAGCAGCCGGGCCCCGAATTTGTGGAGAAGGCGCCTACGCTGGAGGATACCTTTTTCCTACATATGAACGCCTTAGCCAGACGCGGCTGAGTATAGCTTGGATCATGAAAAATCATCGTCTTATTTTGGGCGATGATTTTTGCGTTTTCATCCGTTGGAAGCCGCTTACTTGGTCGTTTTCCCGCGCTTATGCCTCCAATTATAGATCCACGAGGCAACCATGGTGGAAGGCAAAAACAAAATTTGCGTGTTGTAGTGTAGCTGTTCTTCTTGAAACGACATCTTGTTGTAATACGTTTCCTGATCGACCCCTTGCCTCAGGGGATCCTTCTTTAACGCTTCAATATAACGGTACTGCACGGGGATCATGATCAGGAATACGGCAACTAGAACGCCCGCAATAATCCACATCACAGAACTCATAAGTACACCCTCCTAAATATTATCGTTTATGGAAAATCATATAATATTCAATACGTATTTAACCTTGGTATGGATTCATCTATTTACAATAACGA
This sequence comes from Paenibacillus sp. GM2FR, assembly GCF_002803325.1. NCBI lineage: Bacteria > Bacillati > Bacillota > Bacilli > Caryophanales > Paenibacillaceae > Paenibacillus > Paenibacillus sp. GM2FR. Next base: position 134,805 of record NZ_MKZM01000012.1, read on the forward strand.
ACGCCCGTCATGCTGACTTTGTCAAAAGAAAGCCAATCATCCGATTCAGAACAGGGTAAGGAAGGGTAGGCATGGTGCGTCGTATACGCTGAACAGCGGCGCAATCGTGTATGAATGGATGATGGAGAAGGGAGCGAGATGTAATGGGAACCGTAAGTAATTTAGGAACGGAGAAGGTGGCGCTGGTAACGGGCGCTGGCGCCGGAATCGGACGAGGGATTGCCAAGGTTTTGGCTGAAAAAGGATACCGGCTGGCGATGACCTACAATTCGAGCAAGGATGGAATATCGGACATAGCAGAGGATATTCGCCATACCTATGGCAAGACGCCTCTTATTATTCAAAGCGATTTGACCGTTCGCAGTGAAGCGGAGAATACGATACGAAAGACGATAGAGGAATTTGGCCGGATCGATCTGTTGGTGAACAATGCGGGGATCGGCCTATATGACGAGCTCACGGAGCTTGAAGAGGACGCGCTGGACATGACGGTTCATCTCGATTTTCGAGCGCCGATGCTGCTTAGCAAATATGCCGTCCGGGAGATGATCGCCCAGGGAATACCGGGAAATATCATTTTCATCACGTCCTCCCGAGGAGAGAGGGCTTATCCCAAGGACAGCATATACGGCGGTATGAAGGCAGCGCTTATACGTGCCGCACAATCGCTGGCGCTCGAGTGGGCGCCGCATGGCATCCGCGTAAACTGCGTCGCTCCGGGGGCGACCGTTCACAAGCCGGACCAATCGGCAGAGGATGAACCGCTCGGCAGAAAAGTTCCGCTGGGACGCTTAGGTACGCCTTCGGATATCGGGGAAGCGATTGCTTGGCTCTGCTCGGATGCGGCATCCTATATTACCGGCATTAACCTCCGTATTGACGGCGGTCTGATCTTGCCGGGCATGCCCGAGGATACATCCCCGGAAGCCGGTTATGGATGGGGTAAAGTTTATAAAGAGGAGAAGGAATAAAGCTGTTTTCAGACTGCTTCCAGCATAAAATAATTAATTCCGATGAAATTAGTTGGTTATCACTCTTTTCAAACAAAGGAAAGTATGAGAGAATGGGAGAAATTATGAAACCATAATACTTTCCATATGAAGAAAAGGGAGGAAACACCCATGTCAGAAGAACGCCAATTTTCAATTGAAACCTTAGCGGTTCACGCCGGTCAGGAGCTTGATCCGACCACATTATCCCGCGCTGTCCCTCTGTATCAGACGACTTCCTACGGGTTTAAAGACAGTGAGCATGCGGCGAATCTGTTTGCGCTCAAAGAATTCGGTAACATCTACACGCGTATTATGAACCCGACCACGGATGTGTTTGAGAAGCGGATTGCAGCGCTCGAAGGCGGTGCCGGTGCACTGGCGACATCTTCCGGGCAGGCAGCCATCACCTTCTCCATTCTCAACATCGCGGGCACAGGTGATGAAATTGTTTCTTCCTCTAGCTTGTATGGCGGCACTTATAATTTATTTTCCAATACGCTTGCGAAGCTGGGCATCAAGGTGCATTTCGTGGATTCCACGGACCCGGAAAATTTCCGCAAAGCGATCAATGACAAAACAAAGGCAGTGTTTGCCGAAACGATCGGCAATCCGCAGGGCAATGTGCTGGATGTGGAAGCGGTTGCGGCCATCGCGCACGAGAATGGCATTCCGCTTATCGTAGATAACACCTTCCCAAGTCCGTACTTGCTGCGTCCGATTGAATATGGGGCAGATATCGTCGTTCATTCTGCGACCAAATTCATCGGCGGTCACGGGACCTCCATCGGCGGGGTCATTGTGGATAGCGGTAAATTCGATTGGACGGCAAACGACAAGTTCCCGGGATTGACCCAGCCGGATCCAAGCTATCATGGCGTTGTGTATACGGAGGCAGTAGGTCCGATCGCATACATTATCAAAGCGCGCGTGCAGCTGCTGCGGGATATCGGCGCGTCCCTGTCCCCATTCAATTCCTGGCTGCTGCTGCAAGGGCTGGAAACGCTGCATCTTCGCGTTGAGCGCCATAGCGAGAATGCGCTGAAGGTTGCCAAGTATTTGGAGAGTCACGAGGCGGTGGAATGGGTGAGCTATGCAGGGCTGCCGAGTCACCCTTCGCATGAGCTGGCGAAGAAGTACCTGCCCAAGGGCCAAGGCGCTATCCTGACCTTCGGTATCAAAGGCGGGGCAGCAGCAGGTCAGAAGGTGATCGAGAATGTGAAGCTGTTCTCCCACTTGGCCAACGTCGGCGATTCCAAGTCGCTTATCATTCATCCGGCGAGCACAACGCATCAGCAGTTGACGGAAGACGAGCAGCTTACGGCTGGCGTAAATCCGGAATTGCTGCGTTTGTCGATCGGAACCGAGTCTATCGATGATATCTTGTACGATCTGGGACAAGCTATTGAAGCCAGCCAGAAGTAAGGCAACCTTTATCATTTGAATTGGAATATCAAGGCACTTTCCTCTTTAGGGGAAGGTGCCTTTTCCTTAATTTCAATCGCTAGGACGATTCATGTAATCGATCCAGGGATGCCCGTCCGGAAACTGCGTCCGCAGCGCTTGGGCAAGCCATCCTGCAGCCGCCTGCCGATCGAGGAAGGGCAGAACCTTCCTGAAATCCCGTTCGTCTTTTTCGCGGATGTTCTTGCTCCCTCCTTTATATAGGAGTTGTATCTCCGGTTTCAGAAAAGGAATGCCTTGGTCTGTTTTTAAGGATATATCTTGGAGCGGTCTTCGAATGGACGGTTCTCTGCGATAAACCCAGCTGTCCTGTTCGGTCTCCACCAGCATGATCTGGAATGAAAATGGGGCTTCCTCATTCCGGCTTACCCATACATCGCCAACCGAATGCAAATATTCGCCTTCCTCCCAGAGCGATAAGGTTCCTTGATCCGCTTTGTACAGCGTCCATTCGTTGGCTAATGCAGCGTAAATGGCGGCTTGCTCTTCGCGAAGGATCAGGATATCGATATCGCCGTGTTCTCTAGTCTGTTCTCCCAAATATAAATCCAAAGCCCAACCTCCGGCGATATACCAACGAGCAGGGATTTCAGCAAAAATTTTGACGGCATCCGATACGCTGATCGGTTTCCAATGATCATAATCGGTTCTCATGTTCTACTCTCCTTTTTTCCAGCATTGATCTATCCTCCATTGTAAAGGTTTTATCCTGCTCCTGAAATGATGATAAATAGATAGGGTCAGGCGTCCGCACCTTCGTGCAGGCATCCGGTACAAGGAGAGCAGGGCGCTTGGTTCGTACCGTCCCGATATTTTTCAGCCGGTGTTTATCCCGTGCCCTGTATATTTCCAATTGTTTCATAATAATCTGTAAGGAGGCGTTTATCCAATTCAAGGTGAAAGGGAGTAGAAGGATAACCATGACGGAAAGGCAATGGGGAGCAGGCAGTGAATTGGGAGAGCGTCGATTTGAAGATGAAGAGTTCATCGGAGCAGAGGAGATTACGGCAAACGAGATTTCTCCCGAGACAGATCTGCTGAAGCATTTTGCAATGGCAGGAGGAGTCACCCATGAGGAGGTATTGCTGTTACTGGCGTCGCCTGACGATATTGAAGAAGCCCTCAGGGTTTCAGGGATTCGGCATAACGGCACAGACAGACCGTCCTTGACCCGACTGCTGGGGTGGAGTGACAGGAACCGAAGACTGAAAGTCATGAGCCGATCCGCAGACCCTGAATCCATTGCACGAGATATCAGGCAAGGTGCTCAGGGAATCGGGCTGATACGCGGGGAGGATGCTTTGCAGCATGGCCTGCTGCAGGAGGTTTACACAGCGTGGTTGAATTCGCGGAGCGCAGAGAAGAGCGCCCTATTAAGGCGGAGACTTATTATGCTATGGAAGACCTATTGGGTGTCGGTGTTTCAGGCGGCGGATGGAGCCCGATGTGCGGTCAGCTTGCTGCACGATGCCCGGCTTTTCAACACGATGGAGTTGCGTGAAGCGCAGGATGCTCAGCTTGAGTCCTTGTTCCGGGCTATGGAGCAGTGCAGCGAGGAAGGCGTAGATTGCCAATTAGAGCTCCTGGCTGTACGCCCGGCACACGCGGATGACTTTATATCGATCCATAATTTTATCGAAGAAGTGGCAGAGCAGACCCTTATGGATCAGAGGCGTTTTGTGCGTATACGCTATGGAGCGCTGTTCGGAGAAGGAATGAACCCAGCGGCGGCAGCGGAGATTGCCCGTTTGGCCGATGTGATTGTATTCGATTCGGAGGGGACGGAGAATTCCGTGTCGTCGGATGAGTCAGGACACAAGGTCTCGGCTTTCTCAGAGATGATCCATCGTATTAGGCGAACGAAGCCGCAATTAACGCTCCGGATCAATGGGGTGGCTACCACGGATTTACGTATGGTTTACCGGCAGGGCATACACGAGGTGTGCTGTCAGCCCTCAGAGATTGCAGCCATTCGAATAACCGGTGCAAGGCTGGAGATGCGCCGCAGATGTTCGACGATTGTTGATTGATGGAATGTGAGCGCTTTACACAATAGGTGAGTGATTAGAAAGAAGTCCTTGCGGACAGAGATCGCAAGGGCTTTTTTACGTGCAGAAGATTCGTCTTCATCATCAAGAACGCCAATAGGTACGCTTCTGCATTTAAAAAATGTGAAAAATATGGTTTACAAATGAGGGTGAAGTGAGTATGATACATATAAAGTTGTACGAAGGAAAATAAATTGTATAAGTTCAAAAATGATTCTCATTCTCATTTAGCATGCTGCTCCGGCGAAGCCGGGGCAGCATGTGTCATTTTAAGGCTAGTAATAATGGATCTCATTCTCAACTAGGAAGGTGATTGGTTATGCAATGGATACAAAGTCAAACGACGACTGGACGCATATCGACAATAGAAAACGGAGCGGATCCGCGTGAGCCGCGGCAGCCTGGAAAGTGGGATATACGCAGCCTGCTGAGTAACGCGGAGGTCGTGGCTGCGCTGGGCAGCGGCCTGCTGATGCTGGTGGCTTGGCTGACCAGCCAATGGTCCGAGCCGCTCTCCGTTGTGCTGTACGTGATATCCTACGCCGTCGGCGGATGGGTGAAAGCGAAAGAAGGTGTGGAGACCCTTCTGAAGGAGCGCGATCTGGATGTGAATCTGCTGATGATTGCTGCCGCTATGGGAGCTGCGGCGATCGGATACTGGAATGAAGGTGCGATGCTGATCTTCATCTTTGCCCTCAGCGGGGCGCTTGAGAGTTACACGATGGAGAGAAGCCGCAAGGATATCTCGTCCTTGATGGAGCTGCAGCCGGAGACGGCCCTTCGCATCGAGAAGGGGGAGATGGTATCGGTATCCATCAACAAGCTGGAGATCGGCGATCTGATTCTGGTAAAGCCGGGCGAGCTTATTCCTGCAGACGGCAAAATTTATCGCGGCAGCTCCTCCGTCAACCAGGCTTCGATTACCGGCGAATCCGTACCGGTGGATAAGGCCATTGGGGATGAAGTGTTCACCGGAACCTTGAACGGGGAAGGCGTATTATACATTGAGGTTACTCAATCGGCGGAATCTACGTTGTTCGCCAAGATTATCAAGCTGGTGGAAGAAGCGGAGAACGAAGTTCCGGAATCGCAGCGGTTCATCAAGCGGTTCGAATCGATATATGCCCGTGTCGTTGTCATTGCGACCGCGGCTCTGATTGTTTTGGCTACTCCCGTCCTGGGATGGGATTGGGATACCACCTTCTATAAAGCGATGGTGTTTCTCGTTGTAGCATCCCCTTGTGCGCTGGTATCTTCCATCATGCCTGCGATGCTGTCGGCGATTTCCAATCGCGCCAGAAAAGGCGTATTGTTCAAAGGCGGCGCCCATATTGAGAATATGGCGCGCACGGCGGTTGTCGCTTTTGATAAGACCGGTACCTTGACGCTCGGTACGCCAGTGGTCACGGATTTTATCGCAGGCGAAGGCTGGGATCGGCATGAACTGCTTGGCATCAGTGCTTCTATCGAAAGAATGTCGAAGCATCCTCTGGCCTTGGCGATTGTCCAATCGGCTGAGAAAGAGGGGGCCGAGCTGCAGCAGGTAGAGAACGGACAGTCCATAACTGGATGGGGTATGCAGGCGGAAGTGGAAGGAATCACTTGGAAAATAGGAAAAAGCGATGTTTTGGATCATCCGACTATAGATCAGCATTCAGGTGCAGCTACCGCGCAAAAGGAGTTGAGCGCGCTTGAAGAGAATCGCCTGCACTGGCTGTCCATCCGGAACATGCTGGAATCCGAAGGCAAAACGGTATCCGTTATCCTGAAGGGAGACCGTATCGCGGGCATGATCGCTCTGCAGGATGCGGTCCGGCCTCAAGCGGCAATGGCTGTTAAGCGGCTGCAGCAGTTGGGCATCAAGGTAGCGATGCTGACGGGGGACCGCAAGGCGACGGCGGACGTGATTGCGAAGCAAAGCGGTGTAGACATGGTGTTCTCCGATTTACTGCCGGAAGATAAAGTTACACATATTAAAGAGTTACGGGCCCGTTACGGCCATGTGGTCATGGTTGGGGATGGTGTGAACGATGCACCGGCACTGGCTACCGCGACCGTAGGCATCGGCATGGGCGTTTCGGGAAGCGGAACGGCGCTGGAGGTAGCGGACGCGGTGCTGATGAATGACAACATCGACGAAATTGCCGGCACCGTCAAAGTGGCACGCCGCGTTCAGCGCATCGTGAAGCAAAATATGATATTTGCCATCACCGTGATTTTGACGCTGATTGCAGCCAATTTCATTCAAGGCGTTGCGCTGCCGTTGGGCGTCATCGGTCACGAAGGAAGCACCATTCTGGTTATACTGAACGGGCTTCGTCTGCTGCGCAGCAGCCATTAAGTTAATGGACCGAGTATCGCCTGCAATGACAAAGCATCCCCTTCTTTTCCTTGGTGGAGAAGAAGGGGATTTTTTATGGGCAGCGGAAATGATCTAGAATATCTTCAAGATTCAAACTGCTGCGATTCGCATTCAGTAGATCCCTTCAAGACCATCCTTATGTCTTCATCAAACATTCATCTTCCTGACGTCAAATGGATGGTGGTGGCCTTTTCGTGCCCCTGATTTCTTCTAACCCAAACGGAGCGCACCCATGACCTCGAAGTAAACGTTTTAAAATGAGGTACTCTTTCGTGAACGAGGTTCGTTTTTTCAAAATAGTAAAGTACCTTCCGATTTATGAAGAATGGATTAACAATATTTTCAGATGGGGTGTGATGTGGCATATTGACAGACGGCTCCGATATAACCATAATTAATATTAATTTATAATGATTATAATTAAGTGTTCCATATATAGGAGGGAAACGATATGTACAAATCCGTTATTATAGGTACAGGCCCTGCCGGCCTTACGGCTGCAATCTATCTGGCTCGCGCGAACCTGAGCCCGCTCGTCATTGAAGGTCCGCAACCTGGCGGGCAGCTGACCACCACAACCGAAGTTGAGAATTTCCCGGGTTTTCCCGAAGGCATCATGGGTCCTGAGCTGATGGACAATATGCGTCAGCAGGCTGAACGTTTTGGCGCGGAATTTCGTACAGGCTGGGTGAACAGCGTGGAATTCGGAGAGCGTCCGTTCAAGCTGGACGTAGACGGTATGGGCGAGGTAGTTGCCGAAACGTTGATCATCTCTACGGGCGCAACGGCCAAATATCTCGGCATTCCGGGAGAACAGGATAATGTAGGACGCGGTGTAAGTACTTGCGCCACATGCGACGGATTTTTCTTCCGCGGCAAAGAGATCGTTGTTGTCGGCGGCGGCGATTCCGCGCTGGAAGAAGCCAACTTCCTGACTCGCTTTGCATCCAAAGTGACACTCGTTCACCGTCGGGAGGAGCTTCGTGCATCGAAAATCATGCAGGATCGCGCCCGTGCTAACGAGAAAATCGAATGGGCACTGAACCGCACGCCGCAGGAAGTCATTGCGGACGAGACAGGCGTAAAAGGCATCAAAGTGCTCAACAATGAGTCTGGCGAAGAAGAGACGATTGCGGTCAGCGGCGTGTTCGTGGCGATCGGTCATCATCCGAACACCGGTTTCCTCGGCGGAAACATTACAACGGACCCGAACGGTTACATCGTAACGACTCCGGGAACATCCGAGACGAATATCCAGGGCGTATTTGCATGCGGCGACGTGCAGGATACCCGTTACAGACAAGCGATCACGGCAGCAGGTAGCGGCTGTATGGCAGCTATGGATGCAGAGAAATACATCGAGAGCTTGGAACACAACGCTGTCGTGTTGTAAACTGATAGATATAGGGACGAACGGGCTATAAGCAGCCCAAATCATGAGTAGAGGAGACTGACCAACCGTGGAAAATGTGATTGTATACACTTCGAACAACTGCCCGCACTGCAAACAAGTAAAAGGCTTCTTGTCCGATCAAGGCATCGAATTTGAAGAGCGCAACATCGAGCAGAACGACGAATTCGCGCAGCAAGTATGGGATATGGGCGTTCGCGCAGTACCCCTCACCATCATCGGTGAGCACCGTATTCTTGGCATGAACAAGCTCCAGTTCAACAAAGCTTTGAACCCGGAAGCTTAATCTAATCAGGCATGATGGCAGGCCAATCGCTTGCTTATGATAAAAAGCTCCTTCCCGAGGTTTGGGAAGGAGCTTTTTTTGTTGCCGAGCAATGCTGCCAAACGTTCGCACAAATCATGTTCACTTGTTGAAAAACAGACTCATGATGATTTGGAATACGACGTATGCGACCACGCCGGAGCCGAGGAGGATGAAGCCGGCTTTTTTCTTGCCTTGAAAAAAACGCATGATGGCGAGACTGAACAAAGGTGCGATAACTAGGAGAAACAGCAATACGGTCACAAACATTTGTGCCGATATTTCCGCAGTGCTTACATAGGTCATTTGAGCGTTTCCTCTCCCTTTTGTATAACGATCACACGTTTCTCACGAGGAGAATCGTGATTTAAATTATAGGACGAGATTAATTATAGCGGAAAATCGCTGGATTTTCCTTAATATGCAGGGTGTTAATTACGACAAAATATCGTCAATTTTAATGAATCGGCATGGAGACCCGCACCGGACCAAGAAACTGCGAGATGGCGGAATAGGCCGCGCCGATCAGGGTAGAGCGGCTGCCCAGCTCGGCAAACCGGATCTCCATCAACTCTCGGTGATAGGGAAGCGTGCGCTGGGCAACGACCTGCTGGAGCGTTTCTTCGATCCAAGCCCGGGCGTCGGACAGCGGACCGCCGATGATGACCGATTGCGGATTGAATCCGTTGACAAGATTAGTTATGCCAATGCCGAGATAGCGTCCCAGCTCCTCGAAATGCCGGATGGTCTCCTTATGACCGAGCTCGGCATGATGAACAAGCTCGGACGTCCGTCTGGATGGAAGAAGGGCATCTTTGCCGTCGTAGGATTTCTCCGAGGCGTACAGCTCCCAACAGCCGCGGTTGCCGCAGGTGCATTCCCGACCATCGGCTTCGATGGACATATGGCCGCTTTCGCCGGCATATCCGCGGGCGCCCTTATAGAGCTCGCCATTGATGATAATGCCGGAGCCGATACCGCTGCCCGCACTGATATAGAGGAGATGGCGGGCGTCCCGGCCGGCCCCGAAGCGCAGCTCACCTTGGGCGCCCGCGTTTGCTTCATTGTCGATAGTAACGGGAAGTCCGAGCTCGTGCTCAAGCTGCTTCTGCAGCGGCACCATGTCCCATCCCAGGTTGGGGGCGAAGAGGACGGTGCCGTCGCCGTCGACCATCCCCGGGACGCCTACGCCGATCCCGATGATGCCGTATGGGGAGGGAGGGGCCTGCCGCATCAGGCCATGAATCAGGCCAACCATCAGCCGCGTCACCGATTCCACATCATGCCCTTCAAGGGCGGTATCTTCTTCGGCAAGAATCCGGCCTTCCAGATCCGTAAGTACGGCGGTCATTTGCTTCACGCGCAGCTCCACGCCGACGGCATAACCGGCTTGTCCGTTAAACAGCAGCAGCTGCGGCTTTCGGCCGCCGCTGGATTCACCGGGTCCGATTTCCTGGACCAGATGGTTGCTGCACAGCTCCTGTACGAGATTGGAAACGGTAGCCTTGTTCAGACCTGTGAGCTTGGACACCTTCGCCCGGGAGACCGGGGCGTGTTGACGTATCGTATCGAGAATAATCGAGGTATTTATTTTCTTGACCAGAGCCTGGTCACCGGTAATATTCGTCATGTGTATTCATCCTTTTAGTCTTGCTTCCTAATCCTGTTAGGCTCTTGAGACTTGATATGCTCATAGTCTAGGGGCAAAGTCCGGAAATTGCAACAGCCCGTAACGCTGCCCGGGTGCACGCAATCCTGTGTCCCGTGGTTTCTATCGTCGTAACATTTGAATATGGATTTACAGGAATCATAGGCAGTGAGCCAAACGGAGATGTCCTGCATCTTAGCAGATAATCATTCTAACAGCGGTGGCATCGGTTTTGAAAAAGTTGTAAAACAATAACTTTGTTTAACCAATAGACAAAGTAGAAATCCTGTGTTAGGATAACCTTGTAAGCGTTAACCACACCTTAACAAGGTATAGGAGGATTTATACATGGCCTATTTTAACAACATTAGCAAAGTCGAGTACGAAGGCAGCAAATCAACCAACCCTTATGCTTTTAAATTTTATAATCCGACAGAAGTTGTAGCCGGCAAAACGATGGAAGAGCATCTCCGTTTCGCCATGGCTTACTGGCATACATTGACTGCAGGCGGTTCGGATCCGTTCGGCGCCGACACTGCGGTTCGTCCTTGGGGCAACTACTCCGGCATGGATCTTGCGAAAGCACGCGTTGAGGCAGGCTTTGAGTTCATGGAGAAAATGAATCTTCCGTATTTCTGCTTCCACGATGTGGACATTGCGCCGGAAGGCAGCAGCCTGCGCGAGTTCTACAGCAACATTGATACGATCGTGGATTCGATTGAAGACCACATGAAGTCCACCGGCAAAAAACTGCTCTGGAACACAGCAAACATGTTCACGAACCCTCGCTTCATGCATGGTGCGGGCACAACATGCAACGCGGATGTATACGCTCATGCGGCAGCACAAGTGAAAAAAGGACTTGAGGTCGGCAAACGCCTCGGCGCTGAGAACTATGTGTTCTGGGGAGGCCGCGAAGGATATGAGACCCTGCTCAACACGGATATGGGTCTTGAACTGGATAACCTGGCTCGCCTGTTCCATATGGCGGTTGATTATGCGAAGGAAATCGGCTTTGATGCCCAATTCTTGATCGAGCCTAAACCGAAGGAGCCAACCAAGCACCAATATGATTTTGATGCGGCTACAACGATTGCGTTCCTGCAGAAATACGGTCTCGACAAGCACTTTAAATTGAATCTCGAAGCCAACCACGCCACGCTCGCCGGTCATACCTTCGAACACGAGCTTCGCGTAGCACGCATCAACGGCATGCTCGGTTCCCTCGACGCGAACCAAGGCGATATGCTGATCGGATGGGATACGGACGAGTTCCCGGTAAACATCTATGACGCGACATTAACGCTGTACGAAGTGCTGATGAACGGCGGTCTCGGCCGCGGCGGCGTGAACTTCGATGCGAAGGTTCGTCGTCCATCCTTCGAGCCGGAAGATCTGTTCCATGCGCACATCGCCGGTATGGATACTTACGCAAAAGGATTGAAAGTGGCAGCGAAGCTGATTGAAGACCGCGTATTCGAGGACTTCATCGCGAAGCGCTACAGCAGCTTTAATGAAGGCATCGGCGCAGACGTCGTATCCGGCAAGGCTACACTGGCTTCCCTTGCAGAATACGCGCTGAACAACGAGTCACCGCGCAAAAACGAATCCGGACGTCAAGAAATGCTGAAAGCCATTCTGAATCAGTACATTCTTGCAAATTAATCGATACACTCTTTAGCGCTTGTACCATGAAATCCAAACCTTCACCGGCTCCCTCCAGGGAAGCCGGTGTACTTATTTCAAACAGGAAACAATAGCGAGCTATGGTCGACAGCCATCCAAGGCACGCCGTGGATCACGCACCGTGCGCCCGGGGGAAGTGCCAACGATGTTTTCATGTTCGGTTCATGAGGAGACGAAGGAGGATATAGATGAGTTACGTTATCGGAGTTGATTTGGGGACCAGTGCTGTGAAGACCGTGCTGGTGGACCGCAGCGGCAAGGTTGTCGCCGAGCATTCGGAGTCGTATCCGCTGAGCCAGCCGAAGCCGGGTTACAGCGAGCAGCGACCGGAGGATTGGGTGGACAAAACGGTATTGTCGTTACGGCAATTGATGAAAGGAAACAACATCGACCCATCCGAGGTGGAGGGTTTAAGCTTCTCCGGCCAGATGCACGGTTTAGTCTTGGTAGACGGTGAAGGTGCAGTGCTGCGACCAGCCATCCTGTGGAATGACACGCGCACAACGGCACAATGCCGTCGCATCGAGGAGACTCTGCAGGAGAAGCTGCTTGGCATTGCACGCAACCGCGCGCTGGAAGGTTTCACCCTGCCCAAGATTCTGTGGGTGCAGGAGTTTGAACCGGAGCTGCTCGAACAGGCTGCCCTGTTCCTGCTGCCTAAGGATTATGTGCGTTTCCGCCTGACCGGGCAATACGCGATGGACTATTCCGATGCAGCCGGAACGCTGCTGCTGGATGTGGCGGGCAAGTCTTGGAGCACCGAAATTCTGGATGCCTTCCAGCTGCCGCACACCTTATGCCCTCCCCTGGTCGAATCCTTCGACGAGTGCGGCACCTTGCTGCCCGAGATCGCCGAGCAATCGGCTCTGCTGCCGGGGACGAAGGTATTTGCCGGCGGGGCGGACAATGCCTGCGGTGCCATCGGCGCCGGCATTCTCGAAGAAGGGCAGACGATGTGCAGTATTGGTACATCGGGCGTGGTACTCTCCTATGAGGAGCGTCGCGAGGTGGATTTTGAAGGGAAGGTCCATTTCTTTAATCATAGCGAGAAAGATGCTTACTATATCATGGGTGTGACCCTGGCAGCGGGATACAGCCTGACCTGGTTCAAGGATACCTTTGCACCGGATGTCTCCTTTGACGCGCTGTTGAGCGATATCGGAAGCATCCCGGCTGGCAGCGGCGGGTTGCTGTTCACGCCGTATATCGTCGGTGAACGCACCCCGCATCCGGATGCAACCATTCGCGGCAGCTTCATCGGAATGGACGCCGGTCATAAGCTGCCCCACTTTGCACGTTCGGTACTCGAAGGGATCACGTTCTCTCTCCGCGAATCCATCGATATCCTCCGCGCATCCGGCAAGCGGATCGACCGCGTCATTTCCATCGGGGGCGGCGCCAAGAACGAGATCTGGCTGCAAATGCAGGCGGACGTGTTCAACGCTGAAATCGTGAAGCTGGAAAGCGAGCAAGGGCCGGCTATGGGCGCAGCGATGCTGGCAGCCTACGGCTGCGGCTGGTTTGCAAGCCTTCAGGACTGCGCAAAGGCGTTTTTGCGGCCGGCACGCTCGTATTCTCCGAATCCGCAGGCGGTTTTGGCCTATGACAAATTGTTTGGACTCTATCAAAGCGTATACGGAGCCACGCGTGAACTCGGCGCAGAGCTGTCCGAATTCCGCGGATAATCCTATAGATGTTAAAGAGCAGGTCGGGAAGACATTTTTCCCGGCCTGCTTTTTTTGCGTGAACGCTTCGGACCGCATATACTTGAGGCAGGTTGAAGTCAAGCAGGTTACGTCAGGGAATGAGCGTCAACCCTCTTCGTGGGGACCGGTTTGGATATAGGTTTTTTCAGGTTCCTTTCATTGGATAGCCTGTGATCATTTGTGTAACATCCGCGGCCAATTCGATTAAGGGTGGTGCGGGAAGTGTAAATAGAAATGGGGGGAAGACATTGAAACTGACAGCTGAACTCAAACGCGAGAAAATCGTTGCCATCGTACGGGGCATTACGAAAGAACAGGCGGGCTTCGTAGGAGAGGGATTGAGCCAGGGCGGAATCCGGTTCATGGAAGTGACGATGAATACGAAGGGTGCTTTACATATGATACAGGATTGGCGCGCCCGCTATGACGGTGACGTGTATGTTGGCGCGGGTACCGTCCTTGATGTGGAGATGGCGAAGGAAGCGGTCTCTGTCGGGGCCCAATTCCTGATTTCGCCGAACACGGATCTTTCTGTCATCGAATTTGCCCTAGAGCAGGGAATTGATGTATGGCCCGGGGCCATGACGCCAACGGAGATCGTTGCGGCGTACGCAGCCGGGGCAGAGATTGTGAAGCTGTTTCCCATGGCCAGTCTGGGCTTGTCATTTATCCGGGAGCTTCAGGGCCCGCTGAACCACATTCCGCTGCTTGCAACGGGTGGAGTTACGCTGGATAATCTTCCGGATTATTTTAATGCAGGCGCGGCAGCGGTCGGTTTGGGCAGCGCGCTGCTTCCGAAGGATGCGCTTATGTCCGGCAATATGGAGGAGATCAAGCGACGCACTGCGGCTTTTGTTGAAGCGGCGCGGCTTGGTTAAGATGTGTCGAAAGGGAATTCCCCATTCACAAGAAGCGGGATCGAAATAGTTACACTTTGTTCATCCTTAACCATGCAGGTTATGTTTTGGAAGCTTACTACATAAGGAATATATAGACAAGTTATGGTATTATTTAGGTAGCTTGGTTATGTCATTGCTGCCGTGTACAGGCACTTGTTAGGGATATCATCATGTGTAAGTAAGACATGGTTAGGTTCAAGTAATGGAAGGGAGCGAATCAAGTGAATCCATCAGGTAAGAAGAAGGTAAGGGTAAAAAAGACCGTGTGCGCGGTTACGGCTACAGCCATGCTGTGTTTGGCGCAGCCGGTATGGGGTGACAATTCGGTTCCGGGCGGCGGAGTCGCTGTATCCGAAACGGTAACTGCCGTGGACAGCAGCGGTCAAGCCGGTTCCGAAAGCGTAACGGATAACGAAATACCGAAGGGCGCAAAAATTTCATCCAAGCAGGCGGAAGACATCATTAAGAAGGCTTTCCCGGAGCTCAAGAACGTGAAGGTAACGAACGTGCAGTTCCTGGAGAATGATGGCATGAGATCGAGCGCGCTTGCTTGGGATCTGCAAATGGTACTGACCAAAGGGAACTCGAGCTCCGGCTTTAATGCCCAGGTCAATGCGGTTACAGGTGAACTTCTCAACATTTATATTCCTAATTCTTTGGTGAACCATGGTAGCGACAAACCGGTGTTAACCCGGGAAGCAGCCAAGGAGAAGGCGCTGAAATGGATCGGCAGCCATGTATCGGATGTGAAGGCCAGCGAGCTTAAGGAGAATGAGGCTTATCTCGGGATGCAGGCGGCATTGTTCAGTCCGCCGCGGTTCGAGTTTTATTTCCAAACCTCGGTGAACGGGATTGAATCGGATGTGAACAGCATCTCAATCACGCTTGACGGGCAGGGTAATACCATTAACTATTCCCGCAATCAAATCAATGAGGAGTTTCCTTCATCCACACCGAAATTGAACGAGGCTTCCATCCGTAAATTGTTTGAGGATCAATTCCAAGTATCCTTGGCTTATGTACCGGATCATTTATATAACAATGCCAAAGGCAATTATTTCTTAGGTTACATACCTAATGATCAATCAGGCAATTCACTGGATGCCAATACAGGCAAGTTCATTAGTTTCTCAGGGGAAGAGAGCGGGCTTACCTCGGTTGAGAACGGCGCGATTCCGACATCCAAAGAAACCTTTAAGCCAATCACGGCTCCATTCGCTGGCGGAGAGGCAGCGGCCAGATGGGTGGAATCGCAGATCAAGCTTCCGTCTGGTTTAAAGACAGAATCCAAGAGACTGGGTACGAGGTGGAACAACAGCGAGATCAAGACGTGGAACATAAGCTGGGGCGAAAATAAGCTCTCTGCCATGGGCGGAGGAGAGATGGTATCCGCAGAGGTGGACGCCAAGACCGGACAGATCTACTCGTACAACCGATACCGTTTTGACCGGACCGGTGCTCCGGAAGTGAAGAGCCCGATTTCGCAGCAGGCGGCGCAGGACCTGGCATTCGAGACGGTAAGCAAGCTGGTGCCGAATGCGGCCGAAGAATGGAAGCTGACATCGGTTGATAAACTGGGCAAGGACAATCAAACGCTCCATTATCAATTTTCATTCCAGCGTTATATCGGTGATATTCGCATCATGGGCGATTCCTTGAACCTCACCATGGAGGGCGACGGACAAATCCAGGGCTTTAGCGTGAATTCCGACGCTGTCCTGTCCAAGCTGCCAACGGATGTAAAACCGGCTATCAGTGCGGAGCAGGCAAGAGCTAAATATTTGGAAGAAATCGATCTAAAGCTGAAATACGGTTACTACGGAGGTTACGCAACGACCGGTAATGAGATTATGAAGCCTTTCATTAAGCTGATTTATTATCCGACACACAAAAAGGCGGGTTATGGCGGCATTGCGGTACCGCTAGATGCCAAGAGCGGGGAATGGCGCGATATCATGCCTGAAATGAGCCGCAAGGATATTCCTGCGGTTACCGATGCGGCGGGGCATGATGCGGAAGCGTCTCTGAAGGAGCTGGTGAAATATCGGGTGCTGGTTCCGGACAAAGACGGAAAGGTATACCCGGATCGCCAGATTACCCTTGGCGAATGGTATCAGCTGGTGGCTGCTTCGGTGAGCCCGTCTTACGAGCAGGTGTATGGAAGATCTACCATGGATCCATACGCAGGCTTGCAGCCGGACCATCCGTATTACCAGGCCATTCAGGTGCTGATCGGGCAGAACTGGATACCTTATGATCCGGACAGCCCGCTGCAGCTGGACCGCAAGCTGACAAGGGATGAATTGGCCAGCTCGCTGACCCGTATTCTGAATTACGAGAAGCTGTCCAAAGCCTTTATCCTTCCAACCGACGTTCAGGGGATATCGGATGCCGACGCCGTAACTAACAAAGGCGCAGCCCTGATCGCCCTCAAGCTGGGTCTTCTCCCGGCAGTCGATGGCAAGTTCCTGCCGGAACGTGAGGTGACGCGAGCGGAAGCTGCCGAGGTTCTGGTCCGCATGTCGAAGCTGGCGGGACGCAGCGATTCCTTCCTGTCCTCATTTTATTGGTAGGTATTTGATATTCGTGCCCGGTCGACAAAACTAGAACCCTTAAGCCCTGATGTTATGTGTTACAATACGGATGAGGAAGATGAAGGGCGGGTGTACCGATGAAACGAAGCCGAGGAACGATCGTTAAATTACTGTTCATAGGGTCTTTGGCGGTAACCGTTGCAGCAGTACCTGAACCAGCTAATCTCAGTGATGTCTATGCCACCTCCAACAAAGCGGTCGTGAAGTCGGTCAATGGGATTCAGCAGAAACTGCTGACAGCGATGAGCGACAGGCAATCGACGGTGCGTTTTGTTTATCAGGGCGAGACCCAATCGCTGAAATCGCAGCTTAAAGATGCACTTGATCAGGCGATGGCCAGTGACCCCTATATTCACTACACCATCGCTAGTTATAGCTACGACTATCGTGGGACTTCCAGTTCCGCCAATGTCACCGTTCGGTTGAGTTACCGCGAGACCGCGGAACAGACGAACTATGTGAACCAGAATGCCGACAGCATTTTGAAGCAGATCATCAAGCCGGGCATGAATGATCATGAGAAGGTGAAAGCCATCCACGATTGGGTTGTCCGGAACTTGAAATACGATACCACGCTTACGAAATATACGGCCTATGACGGGCTTTACACCGGAAGCACGGTATGCCAGGGCTATTCTCTGTTAACGCATAAACTGCTGAAGGAAGCCGGGATCCAGAACAAAATTGTGGAGGGCACGGCTTATGCCTCCGACAATCCGAAAGGCCAGCTCCATGCCTGGAATCTGGTCCTTCTGGACGGCAAATGGTATCATCTGGACACGACGTGGAACGATCCCGTGCCGGATCGCGACAACGAGGTATCCTATACGTACTACCTCCGGACGGATGAACAGATGGGCCGGGATCATACCTGGGTGAAATCCTATCCGAAGGCGAGCACCCTTTACCGCAACACGCTGGCAGGGCTAGCCGTGAAGGATCGTTCGAGAGCCGGAGTATACGAACAATTAAAACGGGATCTGGAATATCAGCTTTATGATGCCCGTTCCATCGTCAGCTCCTACAAACAGCTCCAACCATTGGTGAAAGCTGCAAAGGCTGAAGGGAGCCAGAAGCTGGTGTTCCGGTTTGACGGCAGTGAGCGAGAGCTTGTAAATGTGCTCCAGCAATTACAGATGAAGAGCAATCTCGGCTCCATCAAATACTATCACCATGCGTTTGAGAACACCGATGATCTCAGAGTGCAGATCATCTGGTAATATGTCCGCATCACAAAAAAGCAGCTTCCGTTCCCAAGTATGGGAGGGAAGCTGCTTTTGGCATGACTGGTTATTATTATTTGACGTTTGTGCTCAAATCGCATTCGTCCAACGGCACGATGCGGCTCTTCTTCATCAAGCGGTAGCCGAACCAGATGGAGAGGAACAACGGAATGCTGACATACGTGGCAATGATCGTTAACCAATCGATCTCCCCGCTGAAATTGCCTTGACCGATAATAGCAACAAGACAGAGCAGGAAGGCGAAGATGGGACCGAAGGGGAACCAGCGTGCACGGAACGGAAGATCCTTCAGGTCCTTGCCTTGAGCAACGTAGGCTTTGCGGAAGCGGTAATGACTCACCGCAATTGCCAGCCAGTTAATGAATCCGCACATCCCGGAGGCGTTCAGGAGCCACACGTACACGACCCCATCGCCGAAGAAAGAGGCCAGGAAGGCCAGCATACCTACGGCGGAGGTTACGATCAGAGCCGCAACCGGTACGCCGCGGCTGTTCAGGCGGCTGAGCCATTTTGGTGCCATGCCCTGCTTCGCCATGGCATACAGGACACGGGTTGAGGCATACATCCCCGAGTTGCCTGCCGACAGCACGGAGCTTAGAATTACGGCATTCATAACGGAAGCGGCAAAGGCAAGCCCGGCCTTCTCAAACACCAGCGTGAAGGGGCTGACTCCGATATTATCGACCCCGGATTGAAGCAAGCTGGGGTGAGTGTAAGGGATCAGCATGCCGATGACAAAAATAGCAAAAATATAGAAGATCAGAATGCGCCAGAACACCTGACGGATGGCTTTAGGGACATGTTTTCTCGGATTTTCGCTCTCGCCGGCCGCGACACCGATCAGCTCGGTTCCCTGGAAGGAGAAGCCTGCAGCCATAAACACGCCGACCAGTGCGAAGAATCCGCCGTGTACCGGCCCGTCGCCTAGGCTAAAGTTGCTGAATCCAACGGCTTCACCGCCAAGAATACCGAATATCATCATGACACCGATGATAAGGAAGATAATGACGGTTGCCACCTTAATGATAGCAAACCAATATTCCGATTCGCCGTATCCTTTGGCGGAGAGAACGTTTAAGCCGAACATAATCGCCAGGAACAGAAGACTCCACAGGAATGACGGGCTGTCCGGGAACCAGAATTTAATAATAACCGTCGCTGCCGCGAGCTCGGCGGCGATGGTAACGGCCCAGTTGTACCAGAAGTTCCAGCCGACGGCAAATCCGAAGGCAGGGCTGACAAACCGGGAGGCGTAGGTGCTGAATGAGCCGGAGTCCGGAAGATACGTAGCGAGCTCGCCCAGGCTGGTCATCAGAAAGTAAACCATGAGGCCAACCGCGGCATAGGCGATAAGCGCTCCGCCTGGGCCGGCGGAGGCGATGGCCGTTCCGCTTGCCAGGAACAGGCCGGTACCGATCGATCCGCCAAGGGCGATCATGGTCATATGACGAGCTTTAAAGCTCTGCTTCAGCGAAGCAGCTGGTGCTTTTTTGCGATTCAAGATCGAACACTCCTTCTATGCATTAAGAAATGATATTTAAAATATACCCTGTTAGAACAAAAAGACCGCAGGTCTATACCTGCGGTCTTTATCGTATCCGCATCATACCCTCCATGAAGATAGCACAACACGGGGGAATCCCCGTGACAGTTCCGTCTCTTTCGACAACGGCCCCAGCACAGGATACAAGAGTATACCCTGCACTTCGGCATTCATGCCTTTCACTGTGCTTCACCGGCTTCTCTTCGCCTCGGCACAACTACTGATCATGTCTGCAACCTCTACCTCATCTTGGAATGATGAGGCTATCTGTATATTCAATTCTAACAAGAGAGTCCTAGTATAAATCACATCCCATGTCAGAAGCAATGGTTAAATTTAACGGTTCTAAGTAGTCCCGCTGATGCGATTACGATTGATTCCGTTTGGCCATTTGCTGCCAGACGGTTCCGGCCGCTTCTTCGCCGGATTCGATGCGCTCCAGTGCCATTCGTGCCTGCAGACTAACCTCGAATTCCGGATCATTGGCAGCTTCCTCCAGGGCGGAGCGGGCTTCCTCGGTACCTACTTCATACAGGAAACGTGCTGCACGCCAGCGTACGATCTTGCTGCTGTCTTTGAGCGATTCGATCATGACCGGGGTAGCGGCAGCATCGCCGATATCGGACAGCGTATCGCCTGCGGTACGGCGAACGGCCGGTGTTTCGTCACGCATGGCCTCATATAGGAGCTCCATCGCTTCAGGGGTGCGAAGATCGCCCAAGTACACGACGACGAGCCGGCGGATCTGCATCTTCGGATCCCGAAGCGCTTTGCGGAGAAGCGGAATATGTTTCTCCGATGGCTCCAGTGCATCCAGCGCGGCATAACGGACGCGCCAGTCCTCATCCTGCAGCGCGGCTTCGGTTTCCTCGTCGGTCAGCTTCCGGCGCTGCTCAACGAAATCCTCGTCGCTGGCACCGTGGGCAATCGCCTGGGCAACAACCTTATCGAGGCGCTCCTGCGGGAAGGCAGCTTCAAGCTCCTGCTCTACGTCACGGGCGATGTCTTCCAGCTGGCCGTATCGCACGCCGTACTCCTTGAGCTTGCGCTCCTTGATGAGCGTCGTGGTTCCCACCGCGGCTACCGCTTTGGCGAAGCGCTCCGACAGACCGATGCGTTCTTCCTGATTCCCGCTTTTGACACGAATTTGCATCGGAATATTCCTGAAATATTGCACGAACACTTGAGCCTCTCCAAAAGCGATGTCATCCGCACCTTCTTGGAGCCCGGCGGCCAGCCCCTCCTGACCGAATATTTCCTGAACGGCACCCAGGATGGAAGGCCAATCGGCGTTACCTTTACGGTCGAGCGCGATGAAATCAAGGGTATGAAAGACGCTCTTTACGCCCGGGATATGGAGCAGCTGCCTGATCCAGGGGGGAGCCGACCGTTCGTTGTCTAGTGTATATGTTCTGCGAATCCCGGACTCCAGGGTTTCGTCAAGGTGAAGCATCATGGAGTTCGGGCTCGGGGTTGGTTCAATAAATGTAATTTTCATGGGTTTATCTCGCCTCCTTATCCTCTTATTGTACCTCTTTTCCATGCAGGAAAAAACATCATGGCAAGGATTCAAACAAAATGACCGGACTTTGGATAAAAAGAGGAAAGGTTTGTAAAACTGATAATGATTGGATATAGGCCATTTATGTTCTTCAAAGAGTTAGTGTCGAAGGGCCGCTCCCCTGCAGAAGGGCTGAAATATATAAAGGAGGCTTGACTAACGGATGCACAGGAAGCAGGAGCGAAAGCTTGCGATTCTATGCTTTGTTGTTGCGGCCATTATGCTATATGGCGCCGTGAAAGGGTATCTGCGCTATATGAAATATTTTGGATAAAGAAACCGAGGAGTGAATCTGATGTCTTCATTGGACCCCGTACTGATGAGCCGGATACTGACCGGTTTGACCCTGTTTGTACATATTGTTCTGGCAACCATCGGCGTTGGGATCCCGATTATGCTGGCTCTGGCGGAATGGAGGGGGATTCGGACAGGAGACAACCATTATACCTTGCTCGCCAGGCGCTGGGCGCGTGGATACGTGATTACGGTGGCCGTCGGCGTCGTGACAGGTACCGCCATCGGTTTGCAGCTCAGCTTGTTATGGCCCACCTTTATGCGCGTAGCCGGCAAAGCGATTGCGCTGCCGCTGTTCATGGAAACCTTTGCTTTTTTTGTGGAGGCGATCTTTCTTGGCATTTATCTCTATACATGGGATCGATTCAAAAATAAATGGACCCATTTACTGCTGCTGATCCCCGTAGCGATCGGCTCCTCCGCGTCAGCGTTCTTTATCACGAGCATGAATGCTTTTATGAATCAGCCCCAGGGCTTCGAGCTGGTGGATGGGGTATTTACGAATGTGGATCCGTTCGTGGCCATGTTCAATCCGGCGACGCCGACCAAGGTAAGCCATGTGCTGGCGTCAGCGTTTACGACCAGTGCCGCCGCGCTGGCCAGCATAGCCGCTTTCAGTATATTGCGGGGAAGCAGGCACATTTACTTTAAAAAAGCGCTGAAGCTCACTGTTGTGTCCACCTTTGTTTTTGCTGTGGCCACCGTGATGATCGGGGATTTTTCCGGCAAATTTCTGGCCAAATACCAGCCCGAGAAGCTGGCGGCGGCCGAGTGGCATTTTGAGACGATGACACAAGCCCCGCTCATTTACGGCGGCTTCCTGGATGAGAACAACGAGATTAAGTATGCATTGAAGATTCCCTATGCGCTTAGCATATTGGCAGGGAACAGCCCCAGCACGGAGGTCGTTGGCCTGAATGAATTTCCGGAGAATGAGAGGCCGCCGATGTCGGTGCATTATTTTTTCGATTTGAAGGTGACCAGCGGCGCCGTGATCGTTCTGATTCCGCTTTTATATATGTTTCGCAAGAAACTTCCTGGCAAAAGGCCTTATCCAAAATGGCTGCTGCTCAGTATATTGGCTTTAGGGCCTCTATCGATGTCAGCCATATGGCTGGGCTGGTTCCTTGCCGAGATCGGAAGGCAGCCATGGATCGTGCGGGGATACATGAAGGTATCGGATGCGGCAACCACTTCATCAAGCGTCGGCTGGATGCTGGTGTTGTTTATTATCCTGTATCTGGTGCTATCCGTATCCGCGATCCGCGTGCTGAGCCAATTGTTCCGGAATAAAAGCGCCGAAGAGGAAATCCGGCTGCTGGGACTCGAAATCGAAGGGGGAGACCGCAAATGAGCTATGCAATGGTGGCAATAACCGTGCTGTGGACATTTCTATTTGGCTATTTGCTGGTGGCCTCGATTGATTTTGGTGCCGGATTTTTCAGCTATTACAGCGTGCTCACCGGACACGAGAACAAGATTCATAACATCATCCAGCGATATTTATCTCCCGTCTGGGAAGTGACCAACGTATTCCTGATCTTTTTTGTGGTCGGACTTGTCGGATTCTTTCCCGATGCTGCGTATTATTATGGCACCGCTCTGCTTGTGCCGGGGAGCTTGGCCCTTGTGCTGCTGGCGATCCGCGGCGCTTACTACGCCTATCACACGTATGGCAGCCAGACCGGGAACAATATTGTGTATATGGGGCTCTACGGGGCAACGGGGCTGCTCATCCCTGCCGCGTTGTCGACGATATTGGCCATCTCGGAAGGCGGCATTATCTATATGGACAACGGCAAGGTGGAGCTTCATTGGTATACGTTCTTCACGAACCCGTACACGTGGTCGGTCATCCTGCTTGCGCTTGTGAGCGTTCTGTACATCTCGGCGATGTTCCTGTCCTATTACGCGCAGCGTGCCGGGGATGAGGTCGCGTTCGGCGTGGTCCGGGGTTATGCGCTGGGGTGGAGCGGACCGACGATCCTGGCTTCGGTTTTCGCGTTTTTCCAGATCAACCATCAGAATCCGGTGCATTTTCAGCAGATGCTGGATATCGCATGGATGTTTATCGCGTCGTTCATCTGCTTTGTCATTGCGGTGTACCTCGTATGGAAACGAATCCGGCTCGGCATCGCTTTTATCATGGTCATGCTCCAATTTGCCTTTGCCTGGTATGGGTATGGACGCTCACATCTGCCGTATATTCTCTATGATTACATCCACATTCACGAGAGTATTACCAACGATACGATGGCGATCGCTTTGATTACCGCATTTATCCTGGGATTCTGCGTATTGGTTCCTTCCCTGATCCTGCTGATGCGATTGTTTCTGTTCGATGCGAACTATATTCGCGGTAAATCCGCGAAGAAGGGGTGAGGCAAGTGGAGGACTTCGGTATTTTCATAGCACCGCTGCTCACCGTACTGGCTGCCGTAGCCTTTATGGCGATCTACGTCGTCAAGTATAAAGATCCATCGGATTGAGTCTGGATTGTTTCGCCAAGAATCATTCGGTGTAAAAAGAACAACAAACGCAAAGTTGAGCGGAGAGGTCAATACGGGGTAAAATACAGGGTAATGGAAGGAGGAGGCTGCATGCCAAAAATTCGCTATAACAATATCGATAACGTCAGCACGGATAAAACACTTAAACAATTCAAGCAGTGGCGCGACGAACGTCGTCAGAAGAAGAAGGATTATTCCTACTGCATTCCGAACCTGACGCCGGATCTTCAGTATTTGCATAGCAACCGGCACGAAACCTCCGTTACCTGGATCGGGCACGCTACGTTCTTCATCCAATATGAAGGCTTGAACATCGTGACTGATCCCGTATGGGCGCGGAGAATGGGGTTTAATAAGCGCCTTGGAGAGCCTGGACTTCCCATTCATGAGATTCCCCCGATCGATGTCATTTTGATTTCGCATTCCCACTATGACCATATGCATGTTGCCTCGATCCGTAGGCTGTACCGTGCGGACACCACGATCCTCGTACCGGTTGGTCTGCGTCGCAAAATGATCAACAAAGGCTTTCGCCGCGTGATCGAACTGCAGTGGTGGGAATCCGCAACCATCAAGGGCGTGAAATTCTCCTTCGTGCCGACACAGCATTGGACTCGGCGTACGCCGTTTGACACGAATACATCCCATTGGGGAGGATTCGTAATGGAGCCCGTGCTGCAGGATGCGAAGACGGATTCGGATTCTTCCGAGGAATCGCCATGCATTAACGAACCTGTCGCGGAGGATGGGACCCGCCTGCTTCCGCCGAATTTGTATTTTGCCGGAGACAGCGGATATTTCGAGGGCTTTAAGCTGATCGGAGAACGCTTCAATATTCACCTTGCACTGATGCCCATCGGTGCATATGAACCGGAATGGTTCATGACGTCGCAGCACGTCAATCCGGAAGAGGCGCTGCAGGCATTCCAGGATGTGAAGGCCGAGACGATGATTCCGATGCATTACGGCACCTTCAAGCTGGCAGACGATACGGCCAGAGAAGCGCTGGACCGGATGGAAGCGGAACGCGAGCGGCTGGGGATCGCCAAGGAGCGGATTCGCGTATTAAAATACGGAGAGACCTTCAAGGTTCAGCCTGAGCGGAGAAGCGTGACATCGTAACCGAAACGTACAAACGATTCCGAACACTATACACCATAGACTGCCAAAAGAGGCCCGAAAGGTCATATAACCTTTCGGGCCCATTTTCAGTTTCTTTCACGTTCAGCCTCCGAAACGTCTGAACGACCCATGCGCCATTCGATTGGTTTCTTTCATTAATAGAAAAGCTTCTTTTTCTATTAAATCTGAAAAAGTAGCTTCAGATCGTCGGCCTCCTGCGCAATTGCTTGAAAATTGGGGGGCACGAAGGAGGTTATATTTGTTTAAAACCGTTTTATATCGTCCAGAAGCTTCGATAACCGTCGTACTTATGCTATAATGTGCTGAAACCAATAGTGATAAAGGATGGTAATGCTTAATGATCAGTACAAGCGGCGTAACGCTCCGCTATGGCAAACGAGCACTATTTGAAGATGTCAATATAAAATTCACCCCGGGCAACTGCTACGGCCTCATCGGCGCCAACGGGGCGGGTAAGTCTACATTTCTAAAAATCCTCTCTGGTGAGATTGAACCGAACCAAGGCGAGGTCCATATGACACCGAATGAACGGATGGCGGTTCTGAAGCAGAACCACTATGAATACGACCAGTATCCAGTCCTGGAGACGGTAATTATGGGTCATTCCCGGCTGTATACCATAATGAAGGAGAAGGATGCGCTGTATGCGAAGTCCGATTTCTCCGAAGAAGACGGTATGCGTGCGGGTGAGCTGGAAGGCGAATTCGCAGAACTGAACGGATGGGATGCAGAACCGGATGCGGCAGCACTCCTGATCGGTCTGGGCATTCCACGCGAGCTGCACGATAAGAAAATGTCGGAGCTGAGCGGCAACGAGAAGGTACGCGTTCTCTTGGCGCAAGCATTGTTCGGCCGGCCGCATAACCTGCTGCTCGATGAGCCTACCAACCACTTGGACCTGGAATCGATTCAGTGGCTCGAGAACTTCCTCATGGATTATGAAGGCACCGTTATCGTGGTATCCCATGACCGTCACTTCCTGAACAAGGTGTGTACGCATATTGCGGATATCGACTTCGGTAAAATCCAGCTGTATGTCGGCAACTACGACTTCTGGTATGAATCCAGTAAGCTGGCGCTTGAACTTCAACGGGATGCCAACAAGAAAAAGGAAGAGAAGATCAAGGAATTGCAGGCATTTATTCAACGCTTCTCGGCGAATGCTTCCAAATCGAAGCAGGCGACTTCCCGTAAGAAACAGCTCGATAAAATTACGTTGGAGGATCTTCGTCCTTCGAACCGTAAATATCCGTTTCTCCACTTTAAGCCTGAACGCGAAGCGGGCAAGCAGCTGCTTACGGTTGATGGCATTACCAAATCGATGGATGGAGAAAAGGTTCTGGATCAAATCAGCTTTGTTGTAAATAAAGGCGACAAAATCGCGTTTGTTGGACCGAACGGTATGCCGAAAACGACGCTGTTCCAGATCATAACCGGTGAAACCGAAGCGGATGCCGGTGAATACAGCTGGGGGGTAACAACCACCCAGGCGTATTTCCCGAAAGACAACTCTGCTTATTTTGACGGTGTAGATATCAATCTTGTGGAATGGCTGCGCCAATATTCCAAGGATCAAGATGAGACATTCTTGCGCGGATTCCTTGGCCGCATGCTGTTCTCGGGTGAGGAAGCGCTGAAGAAAGCAAGCGTATTGTCCGGGGGCGAGAAGGTTCGCTGCATGCTGGCAAAAATGATGCTGAACGGCGCGAACGTGCTCATCTTCGATGAGCCGACGAACCACTTGGACCTCGAATCCATCACGGCACTCAACAATGGTCTGATCGATTTCGACGGAACGATTCTGTTCACCTCGCATGACCATCAGTTCATTCAGACGATTGCCAACCGAATTATCGAGATTACGCCAAATGGTATCATCGACCGCAGCATGAGTTATGATGAGTATCTAGAGAGTGAAGAGATCAAGGGACTTCGCGAAAGCATGTATCCGGTTGAAGCTTAAGAAATAGGATGCGGCGAAGTTGAGGGCGTAAGCTTTCATCTTCTCGATCCATTATAAAAATGCTGCACCTTCCAATTATGGGAGGTGCAGCATTTTTTGCGTTATGCACGGACTGGCTCTTCTACGAACCGCCGGTACGACGACGCTGGTTGTTTGGTTTTTTATTGTTTTGGCTTTTCATTTTTTGCGCTGAACCGGCCTGAAATTGTCCGGGCTTGTTCGCGGACGAATGTTGCTGTTTCTTCTGTTCCAGCTTTTGTCGGATCGCATCAGCCAAATTCACTTTACGTGACTCATTATTCTCGGGCATAGTATCACCCTCCTCTTTGTGTTCGCTTGTCCTCATTTTATTCGTTTTTAAATCGCGCGGCAAGGGTAACAATGATTAATACCATTTTCTACGTCCATGGTTCTTTGACCGAAGCAATTATGTTTCTCTAGACCCACACGAATGACCTTTGCTAGGATTAAATATGGATAATGATGGATATCGCTTGAGGGCTGCCAAAGAGCAAGCAAAGGAGAGACGTGTAAAGTGAATGCCTATGATAACATCAAACAAGGGGAGCGCGGGGCCTGGATCAGCATTGCCGCTTACCTCGTGTTGTCATCGTTTAAAATATTCTGTGGATACTTATTCGCATCCAGTGCTTTGCTTGCCGACGGTTTTAACAACCTGACGGATATTGTGGCATCACTCGCCGTATTGATCGGACTGCGAATTTCCCAGAAACCGCCGGATTCCGATCATGCGTATGGGCATTTAAGGGCGGAGACGATTGCGGCTCTGGTTGCTTCATTTATCATGGCGGTCGTGGGTATCCAAGTGCTGGTTGAAGCCGTTCGTTCATTTTTTGAAGGCTCTAAGGAAATACCAAATTTATGGTCTGCCGGCGTGGCCGGCATCTGTGCCGTTGCCATGCTTGGCGTATACCGGTACAATCGGAACCTCGCACGGCGCATCGATAACCAGGCACTCATGGCAGCGGCCAAGGATAATTTATCGGATGCACTTGTCAGTGTGGGGGCAGCTGTTGGTATTATCGGCGCACAATTCGGTCTGCCCTGGCTGGATACCGTCGCAGCGGTTGCGGTTGGCGTCATTATTTGCAAAACGGCTTGGGAAATATTCAGAGATTGCACCTATAGCCTGACGGACGGTTTTGATGAAAATCGTTTGTCGGACTTGCGTAGTACGATTGCCCGTACGCCCGGTGTCGAGGGAATTAAGGACATGAAGGCCCGAATTCACGGCAATCATGTGCTGGTGGATGTTGTCATCGAGGTAGACCCGGATATCAGCGTTTTGGAGGGTCATCAGATCAGTGACCGTATCGAAGAACAGATGGAGAAGATTCACAATATTATGAGCGTCCACATACACGTGGAGCCTAAGGAAACGTCCTAGGAGATACTGATGGATACGAATACAAATGGCAGGCCAAGGTAATCTTGACCTGCCATTTAATCTGCAAGGATACATGAAGGATCATGAAGTCCGGCAGTCATATACAATTACTCTACATAAATCCAAGCTTTACCGAGCCATGTATAAACTTCAACCCATTCCCCGCCAAGGACGACACCTGTTCGATTACCGGTCGTGTCGATTTTTTGCGGAGCCAAGGCACCAAGCTTTTCGCCGTTTGGTGAGTTATAAAAGTAGGTTCTTTCCGTAATATCGATCATAGGTGTAGGCACCAGCACTACTTCTTCCGGTTTAATAATAGGCTCTTCCGCCGAGATGGGAGCCGGCCCTGAAGTGTCGGATACCGTCCCGTTAATCGGATCTGCGCTTGCTACGGCGGTCAGGGACAGGGTGAGTGCTAGGGCTGCGGTAATGCTCAGTGTTTTTTTCATGGAATAATTCCTCCTTGGGACCGAAGTATGATTTGACATTATCGTAATAACCACGATTTGGATGTTTTGAACCAAGAAAGTTGGGTACATTTCTCAAATCGTGACAAGCTTCAAGGATTCCTATATACTTTGGAGATGGGAAAAGCCTTGTTGTTGTAAGGATATCCTATGGGAGGAGGGACTTTGAATGGTGCGTCGAAAAAAAAGAGCCGGACGTTTCCTGTTGGGTATATTTGTCCTTCTGCTTGTGATTATCGGTGCGTTAGTCTGGTTTGTTTATCCTACGCAATCTCTGGACATGCGCTACCGTTCCGTTGATTTCAAGGACAAGTTGATGACCATGGTGTCAAACCGGGATACCCGTATGCTGCTGAGCACAGAAGAAGTCGGGGAACTCAGCAAGAAGAACATGGTAAAATATATGAGCACCCATGACCTGGGCGTCGATATTACAGGCGCCGATTTTTTGATGAATGGCACCACGATGACAGCCCATATGAATGGGCAATGGGGGATCCTTCCCTTTGGCGCTGTGCTGCGCTTTCAAATGTCGGCCGAGGGAAGCCATCTTCACTTGACGCATGAATCGACAACGATCCGGGGGGTTGAGATCCCTTTGAATATGTTTCGACTGGAGCCGATCCAAATTTCGCTCAAGGACTATTTACCGGATCTGGTAACTGTGAAAGATGTGAAGTTTCTGTCCGATGGCTTGGAATTGAACTTCACGATGGATTGGATGTCCATTCCGTCGCTATTTAAGTAAAGCAAGAGAAACGGCTAAAGACTCAGACAAGGAACGAATGTCTGGGTCTTTTTTGTATTTTCACAGAGATGTCATTATTTTCAGAAAAAAACTATGAAAAAAATATATATGTAAACATTGACACTAAAATCGTCCCCCACTATAATCAGTAATTGTTTAGAAATAAATGTTTTAGTACTAAAGTATATAGAGGCGCCAGTAGGTTGTCTCTATTGAAGGAGTGCTGGACCTTTTAAAGGAGTGTAAAAAATACATGTCCATGCGGAATGAAATTCTGGAGTTGGAGATGCTATTTAAGAAGATGGTTCGGACAGTGCATCATGAGTGGCAGAAGGAGGGGTTTCCTAAACTAGGCAGAACCCAGTATACCGCCTTGGAGATGCTTCATGAACAGGGAGCTTTGAGATTATCGGACTTGGCTGATTCCATTCATGTAACATGCGGGGCGGTGACGGGCATATCCGATAAATTGATCGAGGGCGGATTCGCTCGCCGAATAAGGGATACAGCCGACCGCAGGGTCATCCATCTGGAGATTACGCCGCTTGGGCGCGATCTGATCGAGCAGCTGGCCAATAAACGCGCGGAGTTGAGCCATTTGTTATACGGTTTTCTAACGGACGAAGAGGTTAAGCAGTTGAGTGTCCTGTACCGCAAAATTATGACCAATGTTGAATTTATCCAAGGTCAGATGTCCACATAGAACAAACATGCTATATGTATGATTTTACTTAGAAAGAGAGTGAAGGCTGCACATGAGTACCCATACCATTGCTCGCCACGGCGAGCCTGTTAAGAAAGGCCCTATCATTGCTGCACTTATGATTGGCGCTTTTGTCGCCATTCTTAATCAGACATTGATGAATGTTGCTCTGCCGAGCATCATGGAAAATTTGAGCATTAAACCGACCGTAGCCCAGTGGCTGACCACAGGCTTTATGCTGGTAAACGGGGTCTTGATCCCCGTTACCGCTTATCTGATCGCGCGTTTCTCGACAAGGCAGCTGTTCATCAGTGCGATGACGCTGTTTACGATTGGCACCTTGCTGTGTGCCATCAGCCCCAATTTCGCGTTTCTGCTTACCGGACGCCTCGTTCAGGCTGCTGGTGCAGGCATTTTGATGCCGCTTATGACCGTTGTATTTCTGAACATTTTCCCTATTGAGAACCGCGGCAAGGCGATGGGGATGATGGGGATCGCCATGATATTTGCTCCTGCTATCGGACCCACGCTTTCAGGCTATATTGTGGAGCACTATGATTGGCGTGTGTTATTCTACATGATCTTGCCTTTCTCAATCATTGCTACACTAATCGGGGTTTTCTTCCTGAAAAATGTTACCGAGGTCAGCCGGCCGAAGCTGGACATGATCGCCATCATTTTGTCCACCCTGGGCTTTGGCGGTTTGCTGTACGGCTTCAGTGATGCCGGGAATGACGGTTGGTCCAGCACCCCGGTTGTTACGACCCTAGCGGTCGGCGCGATTGCTCTCATCCTGTTTGTATGGCGGGAGATGAAGGCCGACAATCCGATGCTGGAATTCCGGATATTCAAATACAACATGTTTACGTTGACGACCCTTATCAATGTCATTGTTACGATGGCGATGTATGCCGGGATGATCCTGCTGCCCATTTATCT
This sequence comes from Paenibacillus sp. GM2FR, assembly GCF_002803325.1. NCBI lineage: Bacteria > Bacillati > Bacillota > Bacilli > Caryophanales > Paenibacillaceae > Paenibacillus > Paenibacillus sp. GM2FR. The sequence goes on from NZ_MKZM01000012.1 coordinate 166,442, forward strand.
GCAGCAGATTCGTGGATTCACACCGGTGGAATCAGGACTTCTCATGCTTCCCGGCGCTATTCTGATGGGGATCATGTCACCGATTACGGGAGCGATCTTCGATAAGGTTGGCGCAAGATGGCTGGCTGTTATCGGTCTGGCGATTACGGTCATTACGACGTGGGAGTTCAGTAATCTGACCGAAACCATATCTTACAGCCAGATGATGATCATATATACGGCTCGCATGTTCGGGATGTCGATGCTCATGATGCCGATCCAAACGGCCGGACTAAATCAGCTGCCGCGAAGTTTGAACGCCCACGGTACGGCCATGTCGAATACACTCCGCATGGTTTCCGGCTCGATCGGAACGGCAATTCTTGTTACCGTCATGTCCACCCAGGCAGAGAGCAAAGGGGAAGCCCTGATGCAATCGGGACTATTTGATCCGAAGAATCAGGCCGACCTGCTTAAGCTGGGTAATGAAGCAACCATTTATGGCATTAACTATGCCTTTGTTATTGCCACGTGGATCAGCGTCGCTTCGTTGATCCTGGCGTTCTTTATCAAGAAGACTAAGCCGGCGGAAGAGCCGAAAGCCTCAGGAAATCAGGAGGCTGCAGCAACGAACGTATAACCCGATCCCATTTTTCGCAGCGCAAAAAAAGGGTGTCCTATCCGTTTATCAAACGGAGGACACCCTTTTTTTTATTCCTTTTGTGTATATACAATGCATGGGCTTTAGTATGTGACAGCGTCACATACTTCGTCTGCGTCCGGTAAAGAGAGAGATCACAAACAGGACAACGAAGATGAAGAACAGCACCTTCGCGATACCGGCTGCAGCCTCAACGATGCCGAAGAAGCCAAAGATCCCTGCAATCAGTGCAACAACTAGAAAAATTACGGACCATTTTAACATCCTATTCACCCTGCTTTCTTCATCGATTTTATTGGATATAGCATGTAGTCTCATGATGCTCCACGAAGCGGCACATATCCAATTTGAAGCTTGGTAGAGAGCCATCGGCCGTTGCCAACAGCGCCCTTCGTAGTGTTCTTTAACCGGGGCGGCAAGGGATGAAACAAGCTGCAGAACAATGGCATTATTGGCAAGGATCCCTTTGTTTCGTGGGCTGGGGGATAGGGTAACTATTCCGTATCCGAAACCAACATACTTGAAAGTGAGGGACAACGTATGCTAACCCAAATCAGTGTTGCCATTATTGCCGTAGCATTTGCGGTTCTGGTTTTCTTTTTAATTAAGACACTAAAGGCTGCGACACAATCGCTCGAAAAGGTAACAGAAACCCTTCAGGATGTCCAAAAGACGGTGGACGAATTGAGTTATGAAGTGAAGCAGACGATTCGAAATACGAACGATATTACGGTGGATGTTCAGCATAAGATGAGACAGATTGATCCGGTACTGGATACCGTCAAGAATCTGGGAGAAGCTTTAAGCGAAGTCACCTATGCGGTAAAGCAGGTATCCTCCGGCATGGTTAGCCGCTTTAAGCAATCCCGGATGGAGCAGAAGAAAGAGCAGCCTGCCCGTACGGAAGTGCCTTTGACGGCCCAGGATCGTACGTTCCAGTCTTATGACGCGGTATATCAGAATACGGAAGCAGAAGAAAAGTCACGCGGTCGGAACTGGTTAGCTTATGTGGATACAGCGGTTGGTCTGTGGAACAGCTTCCGTCGTCAAAAAGCCAGATAAAAGTAAAAAAGCAAAACCCGGGTATAGCTCTGCAAGCTGAAGAAAGGAGGAGGTCGCATGTGGAATGTCGCACTGTTGATGGTAGGGCTCTTGATTTACTCCGGAGGTGGAGGTGCTGTGGCAGAGCCGCAGTCTTCCGCCGGGATGTCGCCACCGCCTATGATTCATGCCGCTTCGGATGCTGGACAAGCACAGACCAGCGACAACGCTACAGAGAGCTATGGAACTTTAAACGGGATTTCGCTAACGGATAACAAGGGCGATGTCATTCGCAAGCTGGGAGCACCGGCTCGAATTGAGCATGAGGAGCTGACCGGAATGACCAAGCTGGATTACAAAGATATGGAGGTTGGGGTCCGCAACGGCTATACGGAATATGTTCATGTGAAGCCCTCTGCCGTATCCTTTCAGGTTGAAGGCCAGCGTATAGGTATGACAACCAATCAAATTCGGGCATCTCTGGGTAAGCCGTATTTTAAAGCGGAGGACGGGGATGTGTACCTTGAGAACCATCATGCGCTTAAAGTATTTATTGACCGGAGCTCCGGTGAAATTGCAGGAATTGATTTATTTTTTGATTATAGCGAGTAAATTTGTTTCAACCTTAAGAAATAAGGTTAATAACAAATGGACTATAACCTAAATTAAGGTTTTACACTATTAGGGGAGGTTTTCACAATGGAATTTACCAATACGAAGTCATATGCCAAAGTCGTTGAGAACGGTACTCAAGCGGTTCAGGAGGTTCAGAATCTGCGACAGTCCGGTTACGATCATGATCGGATTTATGTATTGGCTCATGATTCGGACAAGACAAGCCGGATCGTGGATGCATCCGATGCCAATAACGTAGGCATCAAGGAAGAAGGCGTGTTTGACGCCTTTGCGAATTTGTTCCGGTCCCGCGGCGATGAGCTTCGCGCCAAAATCGTATCGCTTGGATTTACGGAGGCCGAGGCTGGATTCTATGAGAAACAGCTGGATCTAGGCAAAGTACTTGTCATCGCTAAAAAAGATGAATGATATAGCATTGAAAGCACAGCTTTATGGCAGCATCGCGGGTAGGCATTAGCGTTATAGGACTTAAAACATAGATAAGGAATGAGACCTTTGACGTCTCATTCCTTATCTATGTTTTAAAAGAATGTTCCATAAATCTTATAAAAGTGGAAGATTCAAGAGGTAGAGCCTTTTTCTATAGCAATAGATCAGAGGGTTATTATAGTATAATAGTAGGAAAAGGATTTCTATCGTATAATCCGTAACGTTAAGGGAGAGGGCAATGAGAATATTAATCGTAGATGACAATCCGACTAACGTCATTATTATTCGAGAAATCTTGAAAAAGGAAAATTATCAGAATACTCTATCTGCATCTTCAGCACTGGAAATGCTGGAACATCTGGGGATTGGCGATCGCAGCCGTGAGCTGCAGCCCCGGAGAGCGGATATCGATCTGATTCTGCTCGACATGATGATGCCTGAGATGGATGGAATAGAAGCTTGCCGTATTGTACAGCAATATGAGCATTTGAAAGATATACCGATCATTATGGTCACTGCCGTCGGGGATTCCAAGAAGCTGGCGGAAGCGCTCGATGCCGGAGCCGTCGATTATGTGACGAAGCCGATCAACAAGGTGGAGCTTATGGCGCGGATTCGCTTGGCGCTCCGTTTGAAGCATGAGAAAGACTGGCATATTGAGAGGGAACAGCGGGTCCAGGCTGAATTGAAGCTTGCGGCCATGGTTCAGAATGCCGTATTGAGCTCACCAATTGAAGATGATCAGCTTGAGATTCATGCGCTGTACCAGCCTTCGGCGGAGCTTGCGGGAGATTTGTATGCATGGTACCCGCTTGGCGATGGCCGTTATGGCGTGATTCTGCTGGATATGATGGGACACGGGATTACTTCGTCCTTATTTTGCATGTTCATCGCTTCGGTTCTGAAGGACACGGTGACGACTTATGTCGAACCGGAGAAGGTGGTTCAGGAATTGAACCGCAGGTTCAATCAGTTAAACCTCGGCGAACAGCTGATACAGTACTATTTTACAGCGATCTATCTTGTTGTAGACACCCGTTTGAAGCGGGTGGATTACGTCAACGCAGGGCATCCTCCGGCTCTCTTCTTTCAGGAAAGCGGGGATGTGATGACTTTGGATCAAGGCTGCTGCCCAGTTGGGTTATTCGACCGGATCGAAGACATGGAGCCAAGAAGCTTTCAATATGAAGGTGAAGGACATTTGGTCATGTATACGGATGGCCTACTCGAACTGGTAGAGGGTGGTCATGACGAGAAGCTGGATTATCTGAAGGAGCATTTGGGCGGCCCTCATCATTGGAGAGAAGATGAAATGAAGGAGCAATATTTTGTGGATGATCCATCGCAGGAGCGAGAGGACGATAAATGCCTGGTTTGGATATCTCTTAAAAAAGGAGAGGAAACCAATCAATGAAGCTTAGGAGCAAGTTAGTCATTGGTTTTACGACTTTGCTGGCGCTCATGCTGGTTCTGACCTTGATTGGTTATGACCGAATCAGTTATATGAACGACCAGATGGACCAGATCTATCAGGAGCGCTATCAAAAGGTACGAAACTCCAGCGCAATGCGCGGAGAAGTCAACGACATGGCACGAGAGCTTACGAATATGATATTGAGCAATGACCAGTCCACGTATGCTGTGTCCGAACAGGAACTGGAAGCGATGACAGCACGAGCTCAGTCGTATTTTAAAGCGATCCAGGAAAGTGCAAATACCGCAGAAGAGCAGCAATTGTTAGTCCGGATTGAGCGTGCGGTGAATCAATATATCGTTTATCAAAACAAGACACTGGAGCTGTTGGCGAAGAGCAACGCAACAGAGGCCAATTTGCTTCGCAATTCGACAGGACAATCTGTCCAGGAAGAGATGCTGACGAGTTTGAACGAGCTTAGCAGCTACGAGAACCAGAAGATCAATGATGATATAACAGCAGCGAAAGCGGCATATGACCGCTCTGTCCAAATGTTCATCTATATCATGGCTGGCGGATTGTTAATAGGGATGCTGGTCATTCTATGGATTCTTCCAAGCATTACCCGAGGCATCAACGTGGTCTCCATGATGTTGAAGAGCTTTGGAGAAGGCAGATTGAAGGCGATCCGTCGTATTAAAGTGACGTCCAAGGATGAGTTTGGCGATGTCGCTCGGGTATTTAAAGACCTGTCTGAAGACATTATCGAGAAGCAGCGCATCGAGGAAACCTATCTCCAGGCGCAGCGTGATCAGTCCTGGCTGAACTCGAACATGGCCAGAGTCACGGAGCTGCTGGAGGGGATCAATTCCCTGGAGGAAGTCGGTCAGCGGTTCATCAGCGAATTCACGCCGATTTTGGGTGCTCATTATGGAGCTATCTATATCCGTCAAGAAGACAAACATCCGAATAAGTTGGAGATGAAAGGTTCCTACGCCCATGAAGGCGGCGAAGAGCCGAAGATTTCCTTCATGATCGGGGAAGGGCTTGTAGGTCAAGTTGCGCTCGACAAGAAACCGATCGTACTGAAAAGCGCACCGGAGGATTACATGAAGGTGGAATCCGCATGGGGATCATCGAAGCCGGTATCCGTCATAATTTATCCGATTCTGTTTGAGAATGAAGTGATGGGTGTTATTGAGTTGGCAGCTTTTGAGGAAACAACATCACTACAGGAGCAGCTAATATCTCAGCTGAGCCAATCTCTTGGCATCATTCTGAACAATATTATTGGCCGTCTACGGGTGGAGCAGCTGCTGCGCGAATCGCAGGCCATGACCGAAGAACTTCAGGTTCAATCGGAAGAGCTGCAGACCCAGCAAGAAGAGCTTCGCCGCACCAACGAAAATCTGGAGGAGCAAACCAATGCCCTCAAGCGCTCCGAGGACTTGCTGCAGCGCCAGCAGGAAGAGTTGGAGCATTACAATACCGAGCTTGTTGCCAAGACGCGTGCGCTTGAGGAACAGGTGCAGGAAGTGGAAGAGAAGAACGATGAAATCGAGAAGGCAAGAATGCAGCTTGAGCAGCAAGCGAAGCAGCTGTCGATTACAACCAAATATAAGTCGGAGTTCATGGCCAATATGTCTCACGAGCTGCGAACTCCGCTAAACAGCCTGCTGATTTTATCACAGCTGTTGTCGGAGAATAAGGATGGAAATCTGAGCACCAAGCAGATTGAATATGCACAGACCATATATATGTCAGGCTCCGATCTGCTCAAAATGATTGATGAGATTCTCGATTTGTCTAAAGTGGATGCAGGGAAAATGGAGATTCATTATGAGGATGTTCAGCTTCCGGATATTGAAGCCTTCGTGGAGCAGAATTTTGCCGCCGTGGCATCACGCAAGCATATCGACCTCGGTGTGCACATTAGTGAAGATATTCCGCAGAGCATCGTTACGGACAGCCATCGCGTGAAACAAATTCTTCGTAATCTGTTATCGAATGCCTTCAAGTTTACCAATAGCGGCTCAGTCGAGCTGCATGTGGAGAAGGCCGACAAGGAGAAGCTTCCGCTTTACCTGAATGCCGAAGCGGATTATGTGGCCTTTGCTGTCAGAGATACCGGAATCGGTATCCCGGCTGATAAAACGGACCTGATCTTTGAAGCCTTCCAGCAGGTAGACGGCACAACCAGCCGTAAATACGGGGGAACCGGGCTTGGTTTATCCATCAGCCGCGAGCTTTCCCGTCTGCTGGGCGGGGGCATTCTGGTTGAATCGGAAGAGGGCAGGGGAAGCTGCTTCACGCTCTTCCTGCCAGCCAGTCGTCCGGATTTGGTAGAAGGTACACAGGAAGCTGCCGCAGCAATTGAGGCACCACCGGAGCGTAATCTGATCGTACCGAAGGCAAAGATGATTACGAAAGAGGCTCAGCCATCCGTACAGGTGGATGACGATCGCAACCAGCTCGGACCGACAGATAAAGTATTGCTTATTATTGAGGATGACGTGAAGTTTGCTAGAATCCTTCTGGATATGGCCAGAGGACGCGGCTTCAAGGCCTTGGTTGCATTGCAGGGGGATATCGGTCTGGAGATGGCCAAGTCGTACAAACCGGATGCCATCATCCTGGATATCCAGCTTCCGGTCATTGACGGCTGGTCTGTCATGGGCGAGCTGAAGAGCTCCGCGGTTACCCGCCACATTCCAGTGCATGTCATTTCGGTCGTGGATGAAGTGAAGCAAGGATTAATGATGGGAGCGATCGCTTACTTGAAGAAGCCGTCATCCAGAGAAGCGCTGGAGGACGCGTTTACGCATATCGAATCCTATGCGGAAAAATCGATGAAGCATCTTCTGATTGTCGAGGATGACGACATTCAGCGGAATTCCATTATTGAATTGATTGGTCATGACGATGTATCGATTACGGCGGCATCCACAGGCGCCGAAGCGCTCAGTGAGCTGCGTAAACAGCGCTATGATTGTATGGTGCTTGATCTGATGCTGACGGACATGACAGGCTTTGAGCTGCTAGATCAGATCCGCGATGACGAGAATCTGGTGGATCTGCCGATCATTATTTATACAGGCAAGGACTTGGATTCGAAGGAAGAGATGCAGCTTCGTAAATATGCGGAGTCGATCATCATCAAAGACGTGAAATCACCAGAGCGGCTTCTGGATGAAACGACGCTGTTCCTCCATCGGGTCGAGGCTGATTTGCCGGAAGATAAACGTAAAATCCTGCAGAAGCTGCACAACAAGGAAGAGCTGTTTGAAGGCAAGAAGATTCTGCTGGTGGACGATGATATCCGCAACGTGTTTGCTCTCTCCAGCGTGCTGGAGGGATACCATATGGAAGTTACCTTTGCCGAGAACGGCCGGGAAGCCATTGAGCTGCTTCAGGATAATCCCGATTTCGATCTGGTGTTAATGGATATGATGATGCCGGAGATGGACGGGTATGAGGCGATGCGACGTTTACGCGAAATGCCGGAATTCGAGAAACTGCCGATTATTGCCCTGACAGCCAAAGCCATGAAAGAGGATCGGGCGAAGTGTATTGAAGCGGGAGCTTCCGATTATATGAAGAAGCCGATACAAACGGAGCAACTTCTTTCGCTTATGAGGGTTTGGTTGTATTCGTAAGCCGCTTTTGTGGGTAAAGTACAAGTAGCAAATAAACACGGGGAAAGCGGTGCAAGCGTAATGTCATCTAGTGACCATATGGAATCAGAACAACTGTTGTTAACAGAGGAAAGCGAACGTGAGCTGGAACAGATCGAGATTGAGCTTCTTTTGGAAGGTATTCATCGATTCTATGGTTACGATTTTCGCAATTACGCTATTCCCTCATTAAGGCGGAGAATCTGGCACCATGTTCATGCCGAGGGCGTATCCACAATCTCAGCCCTTCAGGATAAAGTACTTCACGACCGTTCTTGTTTTGAACGTCTCATATATAATTTATCGATTCCGGTTACGGAAATGTTCAGGGATCCGAAGCTGTTCCTGACATTCAGGCAGTCGGTAGTTCCATTGCTTCGTACGTATCCTTATATACGGATTTGGCATGCCGGCTGTTCGACCGGAGAAGAAGTGTATTCCATGGCCATTTTGCTTCATGAAGAGGGATTGTATGAGAAATCCCGGATTTATGCGACAGACATGAATTCACGTTCTCTCCAGCAGGCCAAGGAAGGCGTATTCGACATCAAACGCATGAAGCAGTATACCAAGAATTATTTGGAGGCGGGCGGTACCCGCTCGTTCTCCGAATACTATACGGCGAAGTACAATTCGGTTATTTTCCAACCGTTTTTGAAGAAAAATATGATATTTGCCGAGCATAATTTGGCAACAGACCGTTCCTTTAACGAGTTTAATGTGATCTTTTGCCGGAATGTCATGATTTATTTTAATGACCAGCTGCGGGATCACGTACACGGATTATTTCACGAGAGTCTAAGCCATTTTGGTATTCTCGTACTGGGTTCTAAAGAGTCCATACACTTTACGAATTATAGTGAAGCTTATGAGACGCTGGACCGGGTGGAGAAAATATACCGGAAGATTAAATAGAAGTTTTGTAGGAGGATCTCATGGGGATTCACGAACCGATTCATATTCTGTTGGTAGATGACCGCCCTGAAAACTTACTTGCACTCGAAGCTGTTCTGGACAGCGAACAATACACACTTATTAAAGCTACTTCGGGAGAAGAGGCTCTGCGATATCTCTTGAAGTATGATTTTGCCGTGATTGTTCTCGATGTACAAATGCCCGGCATGGACGGTATCGAAACAGCGAGGCTGATCAAGGCGAGAGACAAGACAAAGGATATTCCGATCATATTCATTTCCGCGAACAGCAAGGACGCGGAGCATCTTTTTGCAGGATATTCCGCGGGGGCAATCGACTATATGGTTAAACCCTTTATCCCTCAAATCTTGAAATCCAAGATCGAGGGTTTTGTCGATATGTACCGGACCAATAACAGGTTGAAGATTCAATCCATGCAATTGCACCAGAAGACCCAGGAGCTTGAAAAAATTAATCAAGAACTTGTGCTGGCCAAGGAAGAAGCGGAGATTGCCGCCAAAGCCAAAACGGAATTTCTGGCGATGATGAGTCACGAGATCCGAACGCCGATGAATGGCGTCATCGGTATGATTGACTTGCTGATGGACAGCGATCTTCAGGATGAGCAGCGGGAATACGCAACGATTATCCGCAACAGCGCGGATGCTTTGGTTAACATCATTAATGACATTCTGGATTTCTCCAAGATGGAATCAGGCAAAATGGAGCTGGAGGAATATCCGTTTGATCTCAAGTCCTGCGTTCAGGAAGTGTTTGGTTTGTTCTCCGGAGAAGCCTCCAAGAAGAATCTGGAGCTTACGTATTACATTGAGGATCAAATTCCTGCGATCGTATTCGGTGACATGGGACGCCTTCGTCAAGTATTGGTGAATCTGGTATCCAATGCCGTGAAGTTTACGAATGAGGGCGGCGTGTATTTGGTTGTTTCGCTTACTCAAACAAAAGAGGACCGATTAACCCTTGAATTCACGGTGAAGGATACGGGAATTGGCATCTCATCCGAGAAAATCGATCGGTTGTTCAAGCCGTTCTCTCAGTTGGACTCCTCGATGACAAGGCGCTACGGCGGAACAGGACTTGGGCTTGCTATCTGTAAATCGCTCGTACAGATGATGGGCGGAGAGATCGCGGTTGACTCCAAGGAAGGCAAGGGAGCCACTTTCGTATTTACGATCTGCGTTCATACGCATGAGGAAGAGTATCACCGACTCCGGGTAGAGGAGCGTTCGGCAAAATATCGTGTGCATGGGGAGAGGCAGCCGAACATCCTGATTGTGGACGATCATCCGATTAATCGAAAACTGATGGACAGCATGCTGGAAAAGATGGGGATGAAGGCGGATATGGCGGAGGACGGCAGGCAGGCGGTTGAGATGGTTGCCGGTCCCAAAGTCTACGACATGATCTTCATGGATTTGCAGATGCCGATAATGGATGGTCTGGAGGCAGCGCGTCTGATCCGCCAGATGAAGCCGGATGCTGAGGCTCCCGTTCTGGTTGCGATGACGGCTAATGTAATGGACGGGATTCAGAAGCGCTGTTTTGACGCGGGCATGAATGAATATATCAGCAAGCCGGTCAAAATCAGCTGTGTGAAGCACCTGATATCCCGGTATGTACCGGTAGAACCGGAAGGATGGGATATCCCGCCAAGCCCTGTTCGCATCATCAACGGTTAGCTGCAGCAATCGTTTTCCATATATTAGCGTGTCCATAACCCTCTTTAACCTGTTTCAACAAGCTAGATAACGGGTTATGTAAAGGGAAAACAAATGATTGGGAGAGAGTGTCTATGAATACAAAAACGAATGATAAGTTCAATGCTAAGACCCAAATGAACGAGGGCGTATGCACGGTGTTTTTGAGCGGTGAACTTGATCTGTCCGTCGCTCCGGATTTTCGATTAGTGATGGAGCCTCTTGTCGGCAATTCCGAAGTAGACTTGATCGTCAACATGAAGGACATGACATATATTGATAGTACGGGTATTGGTATTCTTCTGTCGATACTGAAAGCCAGACATGGCATGGAAGCACGCTTTGCAGTCGAGGAAGTTCCGCCGCAAATTCAAAAGCTGTTCGATATGACGGGTATTGCGAAGTTCTTTCAGTCGTAAGAAGAATTCCCAATAGGAAAGGATCGAAAAGAATGAATTCAGATGTACAAAGAGTAACGCTTAATTTGCCTGCCAGTGCTGAATACGTGGATATTGTAAGACTGAATCTCTATGGAATAGCTTCCAAGATGGGCTTTTCCTATGAAGAGATCGAAGATATGAAGGTTGCGGTGTCGGAGGCCTGTAATAACTCGGTCTTGTATGCTTATAGTCAGGAAGGCGGCATGGTAGAGGTTTTATTTCAAGTGACCAGCGAGTCGCTATCCATTACGGTCAGAGACGAAGGGGAGAGTTTCGACAGTGTGGGAGCGGTTGGCAACCGTACACTTCATGATAAAGATCTCAGCGAGGTCCAAATCGGAGGACTAGGCTTCTACCTGATGGAGGCGCTTATGGATGAGGTAAGCGTGACAAACCAGGCTGGAAAGGGAACCGAGGTTACGCTGACAAAGCGTCTCGCAAGAAGCGAGGAGCCCGTATGAGTGATAAGGCGACTCCCCAAGAGTCCAGAGATGAAGCCGTTCATTTAATTGAACAGTATCAGCAAACGAAGGATAACGATATCGCGACGGTGCTGATTAAGAAATATGAACCGATGGTCAAAATGGCGGCAGGCAAGATTGCCCGAAATCGGCCCGACCTGTATGAGGATTTGTATCAGGTTGGCCAAATGGCATTAATTCGTCTTCTGCAGCAATATGACATCAGCCTGGGGATTCCGTTTGAACCCTATGCCATGAAGAGCATGATCGGGCATATGAAGAATTTCCTCCGCGATAAATCATGGTACATTCAAGTACCAAGACGAATCAAGGAAAAGGGTGCCTTGGTTCAGCAAGCGATTGATGAACTAATGGTGAAGCTGGAGAGATCTCCCGATGTGAATGAGATCGCATCCTACCTGGATCTTTCCGTTGAGGAAACGGTTGAAGTGTTAGCCGGACGTGAATGCTATCATTATGTATCATTGGATTCCCCTTTATCTCAGGAAGAAACCGGAGCGACGCTTGGAGAGCTGATCAGTTCGGATGTGAATGATTTTGATTCCGTTGAGAAGCGCATGGATCTTCAGCAGGCGATGAGTCAGTTGAAGGAGCAAGAGCAGAAGGTGCTATTGCTGGCATTTCAGGAGGGACAGTCCCAGAGAGCTATCGCGCAGAGGTTAGGCGTGTCGCAAATGAGTGTCTCACGTATCCAGAAGCGGGCAACGGAAAAACTGAAGCAGATCATGTCCAATTCTTCTTACTGATATGGACAAGCCTCGTAGAAACAGACGTATAGCAACATAAGGCACGCTTCCTCCATTACAGGAAAGCGTGCCTTTTTGGAACCTACGATTCGTATTTATAGAAGGGAGTGGCAAAGAAAACATGCTGGGGCCAGATGGGATGGAAGGTCAGGATATTTATACTTTTGCAGGGGGATGGAAGTGGTACGATGTTCGAACGGATAACTGGCAATCCTCCTGGATCGGCGAACTTCGGACGCGCTATCCTTATACAGCCGAATGGTTTGATCTAGCTTCGACGTTAAAGAAACGAAACTACTTATCCGTCCGATTCAAGGATGGGGTGGAGCCGGTCATTATGGGAACCATGCTTTATAAGGTCACGGATGATGCCGATCATTACAAGTCGGAACAGTTCTATTTCTATACGGACGATCAAGTGCTGATTACCATCAATTTGGATGACCATACCCGAAGCGTGATGGCTAAGTCCGAAAGAGCTTCCATGCTTCATCAATGCCAAAAGCCCGTCGACGGCATGTTTGTGCTGGCTCGGGCCATTCTGCATTATTACCATGCGGGAATGGATCAATTCGAGCATAACCTGCGTCTTGTCGAAAGTGATATGCGTACGCACAACCGGAGATCCTTAATGGATAGCATTCTGTCGTCCCGGTTTGAGTTGTTGGAGTGGAGCAATCTGTTTATTCCTTTTCAGGAACTGATTGCCGCAGCAAAGGAAGGATATCATGGCGAGCTGGATAGCAGCCGCTCGTTTCAACAGCTCCTGCATCGAGTGGAAAGAATGGAAAAGCTGATTCATCATTATGAGCGCGAAATCGATACGCTGGTATCGATAGACGATGCCATCTCTGCGTTCCGCGGTAATGAAATTATGAAGACACTGACGATTTTTACGGTCGTGCTCACACCGGCAACCGTGGTCGGAGCCATATGGGGGATGAACTTTGAAAATTTGCCCGCCATTAAGACGTTCTGGGGATTTACAGTAGTCATCGGCTTCACTTTGCTGTGGACCGGAGGCATGTACCTTTGGATGCGTGCGAAGGGATGGACGGGAGACCTGCTTCAAGTGAAGTCCAACAACAAAAATCTTTGAGGCACGAATATGCATGAATGGCAGCGAGAATGATCACAACGCCCGGTGACCTCTGTAGGCACCGGGCGTTTTCATGTATTGAAGACACGCTAGGATCTGGATTGATCAATATATCCTTGCAAATCGGAGATGAAATCCCCAATCATCGGAACGTTGACAAAGAAGCTGAGGATGTAACCCAGAAGACCCAGTACGAGAGCCGTACCAAGGGTTAAGCCCAACCCACGGGCTAGGCCGGCAGTGAGGTTGGCAATGATGCGTTTCTTGGGATTCATGTAATTATCGATCATGTCCTTCATTTCGGATTTCTCCAGCGTGGCCGCGATTTTGTCCAGTCGCGTGTTCAATTTCTTCACTTCGTGCCTTAGCTCAAAGGCCTGGACATCATCCGCCTCTTTGGAGTGCCTTTCCTGCTTTGATTCGGATTGTACTCGTTGTTCCTCGTTTCGTGTCGAACGACTGCCGCTTCGGGTCGAGAAGCTGGAGCCGGTACGATATGGGTTTGCTTTACTCATGAGATATCCCCGCTTTCCAGGCAGATGCGCCGTTTCATTTCACTTAGGAATTACTACAATGTGTATAAGAAGACGTTCACGCTCTGGCACAAAAATAGCCAGCTGTGTCAGCTGGCTATTCGTGACTATACGAATTAATAATTCGTTGTCGATTTCATTTCACGGCTGACTTCGGAAGAAGTGTCCATCGCTTGATCCTTCACATCTTTGGAAGCACTCGAAACCTCGCTCGACACGTCAGCCGATGCTTCCTTGACGCTGGACATAATGCTCTGGCGGCCTTCATTCACGGTGGCCATGACATCGGAGGCTTTGCTGCCCACGGTTTTGGCCAGTTCAGAAGCTTTATCGCCTACCGTGTAAGCAACTTCCTTGGTTTTATCCGACACCATGCTCAGCTTCTCGGACAAATCCCCGCGAAGCTCGCGGCCTGGCTTTGGAGCGAACAACAGAGCTGCCGCCGCTCCGACCAAGGCGCCGATGAAAGCACCTTTGAAGAATGTCGAACCGCTTTGTACTGGATATTCTTGTTCTGTGTTATTCATAACTTTCACTCCTTTTAGTTAATATAAGAAAGAATATAAACACGAGAGTCAGGCTGTGCGTCTAAACAACTTGGCAACAAGACCGAGCAGGAATACAAAGATGGCTGTACCGATGATAGCGGGCACAATAGCAAATCCGCCTATGACAGGACCCCATGCTCCGAAGAGCCACGGTCCGAGCCATGCGCCTATGAAACCTGCGATCATGGAACCGATAATTCCGCCCGGCATTTCATGACCAACCAGCGCATCCCCGATAATCCCGATGATGATTGCCATCACGATGCTGATGATGATTCCCCACATACGATCGCCTCCTTTTCAGAGCAATGTGTTTCGAGTGGGCTTGCTTATCTCGTAATTAAACGTAAGGCCACACCATGAAACAGGACAGTGGAAAACGGGAGATAAATGAAATGTCCGTCCTGAATGGAACGAAGCCTGCTGTTATTTGCGGTTTTTTGTACTATACTGAATACAGATTTGCAATCATTCTCGGATGCGCGTGATGACGGGGAGATGCAAACATACAGGTTTTTCAGGGCTCAACGCGTAAGAGACGGTTAGAGAAGGAGTTAGACAACATGGATACTGTACTGGTGAAGGAATATCGGGCGGACATACTGGAGTGCGTCCACAATGGACATATATGTATTGTGAATGAGCAAGGAAACGTTGAGGCTTTTGCAGGAGATCCGGATTACGTCGCATTTACGCGTTCTTCGGCCAAGCCCCTACAGGCAATTCCCTCCATTCGAGGCGGGCTGGCCGACCATTATGGACTGACCGATGAGGAAATAGCGATCATGACCGCTTCGCATCGAGCCGAGCCGGCTCATGTAGAAGTATTGGAACGTTTTGCGCGCAAGGCGGACATCAGCGAAGCTTACATGGTTTGTGCATCCAGCTGGCCGCTGGACGAAGGAAGCAAAGAGGCTCTTCTGCGAGGGGGCGGCGATAAGAGTAAATGGTACCATAATTGCTCCGGCAAGCATTATGGGATGCTGGCCTACTGCCAGATGGCAGGGTATTCGCTGACGGGATACGATCAGCCGGAACATCCGCTGCAGCAGGAGATCCTTCGGACGGTTGCCTATTTGGCGGGATTGGCTCCTGGCGATGTCAAATTGGGAACCGACGGTTGCGGACTGCCGGTATTTGCCATGCCGCTCCGCGCTCTGGCAACAGCCTATATGAAGCTCGCTTCCCCGGACCTCATAGAGGATGGGCCGACGCAGAAGGCAGTCATCCGAATCACGAAGGCCATGCATGCTGCTCCTTATATGGTAGCGGGTAAACACAAAGTGGATACCCTTCTCCTGGAGGATCATAATATTGTGGCCAAGGGCGGCTTCAAGGGCGTGTACTGTTTTGGTCTTAAGAAGGAGCGGCTCGGCATTTCTTTTAAAATTTCAGATGGCTCCGAAGAGGAGTGGGGCTGGATCACGGAGTCCATATTGGAGCAAATCGGCTATAGCAACAAACCGACCATCGAGCGTCTGAAAGCCGCATACCCTAAGGATTTATACAATGATGAAGGTCTTCAAGTAGGCAGGGTAGAAACCGGATTTAAGCTGCTCCGCGCTTAAGGACGACTGATTAGACCGGAAACCGCCGGGGTATTGAATAGTAAAAACGGCGGAGGTGACCGGCCATGATTAAGATCATGACGGCAGCGGAAAGACATACTACCCATGAAGACGGTATTCATAGTGAATTCAGCTTTTCTTTTGGTGATTATACAGATCCGCATAACGAGCATTTTGGAAGCCTGCTGGCGCATAATGAATATGTGCTCCAACCGATGGAGGGATTTGATCGAAGGTTTCATCATGACTTGGTGATTGTTCATTTGGTGCTGGAAGGCACGTTAACGTATGAAGATGATACAGGGAAGTTATTGGAGCTTGTACCCGGTTCGATTCATGTCGTGAATACAGGCTCCGGCGTGTATCATGCCGAGAGGAATGCCTCCTCTTCAGAAGACGTACGCTATCTGGAAATGTGGTTTCTCCCTGCGGAACCGGGCCTTGAGACGATACATCACCAAAGCAATTTTACAAAGGAACAGCAATTGAACCAGATGCTTCCGATCATCGGGTCAGGTAATGGTGAATCAAGCTTGCATCCATCGCTGGATGTTGTGATGTACAGCAGCATACTCGAGACGGGACAAGAACTGACGTACAGCCTGGCCGGGAACCGGAGAATGCATGTGTACGTCATAAGCGGTCATGTCGAAATATCATCGGAAGACGGCGTATTCGATATGAAAGCGGGTGACGCGGCAAGGATCCAGCGTCGTCATGAGCTGACATTCCGGGGGAACTCAAGTGAGGGGAACTCGGAAGTGGTGATGATCGATATGCCGTAGAGAAGGACAGAAAGCCCCCGGAACTTCGCTTAGATTAGCGAAGTTCCGGGGGCTTTGCTATAAAAAGGGTTCTTCTTTTAGATATTCAAGGTTCTCGGGTAACGATGATTTACTGGTTCCCGCGAAGCTGCCCGAGCTCCGATACAACAGCTTCCACTTCCGATATACTCAGGTTTTGTTTATTCATGACCATATCGTACAAATCATAAATATCATCATATTGGTTAACCGAGAAGGCGGAGGCTTGCATAGCAGCTCCTGTAGCCATCCGAAGCTTGTTTTTAATCTGTTCAATCATATACTCGACATTGGCTTGGGATTTTTCACTCAAATCCATGGATTAACACCATCCTCTCATAGGGGGATTTACGATTTTCATCCCTGTATTGTAACATGTTACCGTGCGGCTCGACCAATGTTTTTGCCATCGGAGACAGAGATAGGTTAAAATCAGGAAAAAAAGGTTTTTCAGGCTGCGGGAGCAAGGCTTCAAGCGATGAGATCAAGGAGGGCCGTCATGAGCGAACAAGCCGGCAAGACGCCAGGCGTACATGCTGTAAAAGCTAAAATGTCGGGGCATGAGCTGACGGATTTTTTTCGGACGATTTCGCAGCGGCATGAGCTGGACAGCATCGTATTTTTATGTATTGGCACCGACCGTTCCACGGGAGATGCACTCGGACCGCTGACAGGAAGCCGGCTCATAGAATACGGTTTTCCGCATGTAATCGGGACGCTGCCTGAACCGTGCGACGCTTTTAATCTTGAGGCAAGGCTTCAAGGTATACCTGAGGATAAGGCGATAATTGCTATTGATGCATGCCTGGGGCAATCCTCGTCAGTCGGATATTTCTTTACATGCGAGGGTCCGCTGACGCCTGCCCAGTCCGTCGGCGGGAGGCTTCCGGCAGTGGGAGATTACAGCGTGGCAGCGGTTGTGAACGTCCATGGACCGAAGCCGTATTGGACTCTCCAAGTGACGTCCCTGTACCAAGTCATGGGGATGGCGGAGCAGATAGCGCAGCAAGCCGCTATAGCCTTTGGCCTTAGGCCGTAAGACACGGCGTTTCAGCCGGGGGTGTTTTTGTTTAATAATAGATCATTCTTTATAAAATAATGGGTGTCTATCACGTGGCATCCGCTGAATAGAAAGAAGGGTATCGCTATGGAAAAAGTACAATGCAACGGCAGCACGATTTGTTATGTTGATCAGGGACAAGGTGAGCCAATCATTCTGCTTCATGGTTTCTGCGGAAGCTCTGCCTACTGGGAACAGGTACTGCCATTTCTTCAAGGCTTCAGAGTCATTGTACCGGATCTCCGTGGTCACGGGCGGTCTGATGCACCGATGGGATCGTATACCATTGAACAGATGGCAGACGATGTACTGCTATTGATGGATGAGCTCGATATTCCGAAGGCAGCCTTATTCGGTCATTCCCTCGGAGGATATATCACGCTCTCCTTCGTCCATCGTTACGCTTCTCGTTTGAACGCCTTCGGCCTGATTCATTCCACAGGCTACCCGGATTCGGACGAAGCGAAGGAGAAGCGGGTGAAGGCGGTCAGCACCATCCAAGGGGAAGGCATTACCGCTTTTGTTGACGGATTGGTGCCTGGCTTATTCGCGCCGGATACGAAGGAGAGCAAGCCGGAATGTATTCAGCGGGCAAAGGAGATAGGCTATCTAACGCCACCTCAGGGAGCAATCGGAGCGGCGCTGGCGATGCGTGAGCGTCCGGACCGACGCGATGTGCTCTCGGCGTCCACGCTGCCTACCCTGCTGGTAGCAGGGGAGAAGGACGGATTGATTCCGGCAGAGCGTACCTTTACGACAGACCATGACAACGTGACCCAAATCGTAATCGAGGGCGCAGGGCATATGAGTATGATGGAGACGCCGGAGAAGCTGGGGGAAGTCATCACATCTTTCATGGGACGGCTTGAGCATGAATAAACGCATGAAGATCTTTCAATAGTTTATAATGAACGGATATCCTTGAACGGGATATCCGTTTATTTATTATTGTGCCTAGGCACTACTCTCCGTCGTTGCTTGGCCGGCCGATAGAGCCAAGAAATGGGAGGGAAGGGCCGGATACTGGAATTCTGGCCCCGAATAGCCTACAATTTAATCGTGATCCGGCTTGGGTTTTGACCCAACATGATTGCACTGCAAAGGTGACTCGCTGAAGCTGCCCGGCATTCATCCAGGTCCTTAGCAGCAGGACTCACCGGAAAGTAAAGAGCAGGTCATCAATACGCTGCATTCGGCATGGATGCAGGTTGGGGGCGAGGGTATGTTTCGCAGGGATTATCTCGTGCGGTTGATTGAGGATATGACACAGATGATTGCCAAGGTGTTTTCACTGAAGCAGGAGCGCAAGCACACAGAAGCCTTATGGGAGCTCGATGAGCTGTTCAAACGGCAGTTCCGGTTGAATTCAGAGCTGCTTCGCTCATTGTCCGCTGCCGACATTGAACAGCTATTTCGCAGTCATGGTTATCTGGAAGCGGACAAGCTGCAGAGTGCAGCAAGACTTATGGAAGAAGAAGCATCGCTGCTGCTTGAGATGGAGCGTGAAGAAGAGGCCGTTATGCTCTACACCAAGGTTTTACAATTATATTTGAAGTCGGCCCTGCAGGGGGCGGATCCGAAACTGATCGGGTTAACGGAACGGATCGGCATGGTTAAAGAGCGATTAAGGGCATACGCATTGCCAGAGACGGCGATGCGGGATTACTATGCGTATACGGAGCAGCAAGGGATGTACGCGGAAGCGGAGAACACCCTCTACCAACTGCTGGATAACGGCAAGATGGAATATACCGAAGCCGTACAGTTCTATCAAAGATTGCAGCTGAAGCTGCCCGAGGATTTGGCGAAGGGCGGTCTTCCGCTGGAGGAAGTCCACGAAGGAATGGATGAACTTAACCGTCGTTTTCCGCATGCGGTGAATGGCGACAAGTCGTTTACCTAAGCGGGATTAACCGGTCTATAACATAAAGAAAGCGAGATGTACCCTTTGGATGCATTAAGAAAATTGATTCATAACATCATGGAAGAAGGATCGTTAATCACGGCTACGCTAAGCCAGCTTCGCAAGCGGGAAGGCATGACGTACAGCAAAGTAACGGTTAAACCTGTAGAGCTCAAGAACAAGCTGCACTACCAGTTCGCGTATTATTCCGGAACCAAAGTCACCCATCAGAACGTGCCGGCGGATGAGGCCGAGGCGGTGCTGGTTGACATGTTCGAGAATGTATTCCGGCAAGCGATGATGTATACGCCGGAAGCGGATTATCAGGTGCTGATCTCGAAGAAATACAAGGTTTCGATTCTGACCAAATCCGCCTCCAAGACCAAGACGGATTTGTCCCATAACCGGAAAAAGACGTATATCCTTGAAGAGGGGGAGCCCGTTCCGTTTCTGGTGGAACTCGGCATCATGAGTGAGGACGGCAAAGTATTTGCTCGCCGGTACGATAAGTTCAAACAGATCAACCGGTTTTTGGAGATGGTTGAGGATGTGCTTCCCCACCTGCCGGAGGACCGTCCGCTGACCATCGTTGATTTTGGCTGCGGCAAATCCTATCTGACCTTCGCTTTATATCACTATTTGGCGGTAACCGCGCGCAGAAAGCTGAATATTGTCGGATTGGATCTCAAGGCAGATGTCATCGAACACTGCAGTATGCTGGCGAAAAAACTGAACTACACCCAATTGCAGTTTCTTGTTGGTGACATTGCGGAATATGACGAACTGGAGCAGGTGGATATGGTGGTCACGCTGCATGCATGCGATACGGCAACAGACGCTGCGCTGGAAAAAGCGGTCCGTTGGGGGGCCTCGGTTATTCTGTCGGTGCCTTGCTGCCAGCATGAGCTGTTCTCCCAAGTCCAAAGCCCTGTTATGGAGCCGCTGCTGTCCCACGGTATTCTGAAAGAACGATTCTCGGCGCTTGCCACGGACGCCATTCGAGCCAAGCTCCTCGATCTGATGGGCTACAAGACGCAGCTGCTGGAGTTTATTGATATGGAACATACCCCGAAGAATATATTGATCCGGGCGGTTAGCGGTTCTGCCGGAGATCGGGATAAGCTGTGGCAGGAATATACCGCGTTCCGTGATTTTTTAAGCGCCTCGCCATATCTTGAACGGGCGTGCAAGGACTTGCTGCCGGATAAATAAATGGAATCGCGTTGAACCGGATTGGCGATGAACGTGCGAGCGCGCACTTTCATCGCTTTTTTAGTTAACAGAAAGCATAAACTATGAAGCTGGGCCTTCCGGATATTGCCAGACAATTACTATCTAAACGCGGTTTTTCTTCTGAGAATGTTCGTCGAGAGACGTTTTTTCTATATCTGTATTCGAAGTTTGCCCTAGAGATCAGGCCGCCTTATTGCGCACTAGAAAGATCACCGCCGATCACCAACGCCGCATCGAGAATAACGAAGTATGTCCTTGTCCACAATGGCTAATAGATGGTTTGGCTGCGAAAGACGAATGCCGTGTAAGGAACAGCCGGGGATAAATGGTTATGCATTGGAACGGGGGCGTTGGTTCATGGCATGGAAGACCCTGCATCGTCATTGCGGGATGTTGCTGATGGCACTTGTCTTTGTGGCAGGTATCCGGAGCGGGATGTTTTTTGATGGAGATATCTATGGGGTCGGGGCAGGTTTCGGTGTGCTTCTGCTGCTGATGATGGGAGCCAAATGGAATGGTGCCGTCCAAAGCCGGAAGATACATGGCGTTGGCGTGCTGTCGGGCGCGGCTCCTGCGGATAGAGGATTACGGGTGCTTCTCGGTTGTATCTGCGGAATGATTCTCATTTATGTGCTTCATGGGATAGGGATAGGGATGGGAATAGGGCGCGCTCTCACTCTGGAAGGCACGATGAAGGAGATTATCTTGTGGGGGACCTACGGCTCCTTTGCAGCCGTCGCCTGGCGCATATGCCGTACAAGTGATGGCCTGCTTATGATGCAGGCGGGTTGGCATCTGATGGGCGCTGTGCTGTGTGGCAGCGCTTTGCTTGCCGTATATGGGCTTTTGCAGCTGCCGTATGGGATCTATCATACGGCGGATGCGGACATCAGTGCGACCGGCGCGAGGCTTGGCGGCCTGCTTCAGTACCCGAACACGTTCGGGGCCGTGATGGCCGCATTCCTGCTGGAGCGGCTGTTCGCGCTACCGTCCGTCCTGCGGACCCGGACGGGCCCGCTCCGCGCAGCGGCTGCCTTGCTGCCGCTGCTGCCCTACACCGCCGCGCTGCTCCTGACGGAGTCGCGCGGCGCTTGGCTCGCGGCCGCAGTCGCGTGCGCGGCCGGCTTCGCCAAGGAGCGGCGTGCCTTCGCGCCGCTCCTGGTGGCTGCCGCCGCGCCAATGGCGAGCGCGGCGCTGCTGTACCGCCAGCTGGCGGAGGCCAAGCTGGCTCCGGCGGTACTGCCCGGCCTGCTATGGCTGGCCGGGCTTTGGGCCGGCGGCGTCCTCGCCGGCATGCTGCTGTGCCGCTGGCGGCACAGCGGGGGCTCGTTGCGGCGGGTTGCCGCGCCAGGGGCCCTGGGGGCTGCGGCGCTGCTGGCTGCCGCAGCCGGAGCGGTGATCCTGCATCAGGTGCAGGATCGGACCCTGGGCGGCGCGGCTACGCTGAGCGCGCGCCGCCTCATGTACAGCGACGCGTGGCAGCTTGCCCGGTCGTCGCTGTGGCTGGGACGTGGCGGGGAGACGTGGCGGCAATCCTACCTTGCCATTCAGTCCCAGCCCTACGTAGGTGCCGAGGTGCACAGCGGATATATGGATATCTTGCTGAATACGGGAGTGATCGGGCTGCTGCTTGTCCTTGTTCTGGTTAGCTCTATGGCTGCGGGGCTCATTGCTGTGGGCTCCCGACTCATGCCCGCTGCCCTCGTACTGATCGGACACGCGGCCGTGGACTTTGACTGGAGCTTTGGGCTGGTATGGCTGCTGCTGTTGTGGCTTACGGTAATGGGCTTCGCTGTGGCCTCATCTGGTCCGGAAGTGCAGGATGGACCTAACGCGGCACAAAGACGCAAACCCTTCAAAATAGGGAAGAAGCTGCTAACCGTTTATGGAGGGAGCCGGGGATATCGGCCGTTATTATCGCTGCCACTGCTCAGGGTTACGGCGATCGTTCTGCTTGGGGGCTGGTTTCTTCTCGCTGCTGCGTTGGGCATCAGCGAGGTCAAAGAGCGATGGGCCGCCTCGGAACCGTCCGGACCGCAGATAGCGCTTCTCCAATCCTCGTTAAAGTGGAACCCCGCCAACACGGAGGCGGCACTGAACCTGGCGGATTGGCTTCCCCCCAGTCAGCAAATCCCGCTGCTGAAGCGAAGTTTGGTGTATGCACCGAATCACCCCGGGCTAAGCTGGAAGCTGGCAGAGGCTTACTCGCTAAGAGGCGAATCGGAAGAGGCGGCAGTCTGGTATATAGCGGCCATCGATCGGGATCGGTTCAATGAGGTCAAACAAACCCGAGCCGTGCTGAAGCTGGCTGCCCTTGCAGATTGGCACCGGACGGCAGGGGATCCCGCCAGATCGGTTAAGGCGGCCCGGGCCGGTTTAGATATCTTGAAGCGCTATCGTTCGCTTGCGGTCGATTTTCGTGAGATGGATGATCATCGAAATGACCGGGAATTCGATCTGTCTATGCTTGCAGCGCGGCAGGCCAACCGTTTGGAAAAAATACTGAATGGGGGAACACGGAAGCATGCCGCAAGGCAGCCCATGAAAGCAGATATCCCCGCCCAGCGCTAACGCGAATCGTGCTTGTATCGTAACCCAGAGCGGCTTACCGCGTGCCTGCGCGTGTTTCAGGATGTGGTTGTTTCAATAGTTGCGGAGTCCACGCTCTGACGACACGCGGCGGTTCGTTTGTCCATACGAACGGTGTTGGAAGCACCGAGCTGTCGTTTGATTTCTGCTTATGCAATCGAAGGTTTTTGCTTACTGTCCATTCCACAGCAGAGAACGGAACAAGGAAGAGCAGCGTTATCCGCCGAAAGCATCCCGGAAGGCCGAGGCCAACTGACGTTCCGGAACCTGCCACAGCTCGGCCAGTTCGCCGCAGACGTTCTTTTCCCACCAGTCGCACAAAAGTTTCTTGTTGCTGTAGTTTTCGTGGATCCAGATCAAATTGCCGATAACCTTCCGGTAATACAATTCTTCACCTTGCTTCAAGGTTTCCGGAGGAAGGTACAGTTTGAGGCGCTTGGTCGTACGGTACAATTCTTTGCTGCAGGCCCGCCGTATCCCCCGCGGGGAGGGGGGCTTGCTGCCCGGTTGTTTGGCATGGGGAGAATGCATGCGTAACTCACTCCTTTGCTCCACCATATGTCCCGAAACCGGCGAAAGTCACAGCGCCGCCCGTAATTGGGCGCAGTAGAAGGCATGTCCCGGCCTGTGTTAGAATAGGCTAGTATAAGAAATCAACGCAGGAAGAAAGCGGGGGACAAGCGTGGAATTCTTTTACGAGGCCGTAGGCCGACTGTTTGAATGGATCCAGCAGCTGGGCTATTTCGGAATCATGCTCGGATTAATGGTGGAGGTCATCCCAAGCGAGATCGTACTTGCCTATGGCGGTTATCTGGTTTCCATGGGTGAGGTTCATTTTATCGGAGCCATGATTTTTGGTACCGTTGGCGGTGTGCTCGCACAATTGTTTATTTATTGGATCGGCCGTTACGGAGGCAGGCCCTTCCTGGAGAAGTACGGGAAGTACATACTGATTAAGAAGAAGCACATCGATTACGCCGAGGAATGGTTCGGAAAGTACGGTACCGGCGTTATTTTTACAGCACGGTTTGTACCGGTGGTACGGCATGCGATTTCCATCCCGGCCGGCATATCCAAGATGCATGTGGGAAGGTTTACGCTGCTGACCACCCTTGCGGTTATTCCATGGACGGCATTATTCTTATACCTCGGATTGCTTCTGGGTGATCAATGGGAGCATATCGACGAGAAGGCAGGGCCGTACGTGCAGGAAATTCTGCTGGGCGCATTGGCCGTCATGATTCTTTATTTTTTGATAAAATGGATAAAATCATCGAAGGCGAGGTCGAAATAACGAATGAGTATGAATATGGCAAATCATTTGGGGACAGGCATATCTCCACAGCAATTTATGGACGGCATGCAGAAGAACCAGGAGACGTTCAAGGCAGGGTATGAACAGTTTGTCTGGGGGAATGAAGAGGATAAGGAGTTCTTCGAAAGCCTGAATTTCCGGGATGACCTGCGGGTCCTCATTCTGGCAGCGGACTGGTGCGGTGATGTTGCACGCAATATACCTGTCGTTTTTCGTGCGATGGAGACTGCGGGGATTGAGACGGAAGTGCTGATTATGGAAGAGAATCTGGACGTCATGGATCAGTTCCTGACCATGGGCGCCCGTTCCATTCCGGTTGTTATCATTTCGGATACCGGAGGACATGTTCTCGGTACATGGGGGCCGCGTCCGGCGCATGTTCAGAAGTTTATGATTGAGTTTAAACAGAACAATCCGGATCGTGAAGCATCGGACTATCAGGACAACCTTGCCGCCACACGCCAAAGCATTATTCAAGCCTACGGGGAAGGGTATGAGTTCCACGCTGCCATCATTAAGGAATTGCGTGAACTTATGTCAGGGTTCTAATCATGACACTTCATATTGAGACCTTTAATTTAGGGCCGCTTCAGACGAATGCGTATTTACTGACAGGGCCTGTAGAAGGCAAAGCAGTCATTATCGATCCCGGCATGAACCCGGGGCCGCTGCTGAAGCGAATAGCCGATTTGGAGATTGAAGCGATCCTGTTGACCCATGCGCATTTTGATCATATGGGGGGGGTCGAGGAAATCCGCAAGCTGAAGGGCTGTCCCGTTTACCTGCACACCTTGGAGAGTGAATGGCTGTCCAGTCCGAAGCTTAACGGATCGATGATGTGGCCACAGGTAACGGAACCGTTGTCTACCGGGCCGGCTGAGTACGATTTGGCGGATGGACTTGAGCTGCAGCTGATCGGACATACCTTCAGCGTCTTTCATACACCGGGTCATTCACCGGGAAGTGTGAGCTTCAAGTGTGGACATGATCTGTTTTCCGGCGATGTGCTGTTCCGTCTAGGCGTTGGGCGAACGGACCTTCCTGGAGGTCGTGAACGTGATTTGATTGATTCCATTCAAAATACGCTGTATACCTTCCCTGATGAGGTCGTTGTGTACTCCGGCCATGGACCTCGGACAACCATAGGCTATGAAAAACAGCGGAATCCTTACGTCCCTGCCAGCCGATAAGATAACTTCCGACATAAATCGGGAATATTTGTCTGGACAAACATAGACAACATTGATACAATACGGTTAATTAAATGTTACCCTTGCGAAGCACGCAGACTGTGGAATTCATCCCGGTTTGCGTTCTTTTATTTTATAGGGAGTTTTTTGGCATGGACGTGATGAGGGGGAAGCGCCAGTGAGGAAAGATCATCTATCGCTGTTGAACGGGAGTGTTACAAGGAGCGAAGCGATTGATCGACAACCGGAGTTCCACCGGCAGACCCAGACCGAAATATCTTCTGTTGTCTGGGACAGGCTGGTGAAGGATGAAGGGATAGCGCAGCAGCCATGGCATCATCGGCTGCAGGTGATACGATTTAATCAATAGATCGACATACGAACATGACACCCTCATCATGAACTGAATGTGTTTTTTCTATTGGAGAGGGCAGCCGGTTTTTTGCCGGCTGCTTTTTTTTTTGAGTTTTTTAACAAATACCGATGAATTTCTTCCGAACATATTTGGATGATATAAAAGATATCATTCCGTACACGATAAATATAAATATCCGTTTGAACGATTGGCTGTTGTTAATCGTATTACGGGTGGAATGCGAAAGAAGGTGATGATTTTTTCATGATCCCAGATGAAGAGGGCTTGATACAACAAGCGAAATTAGGAGATGCGGCGGCTATGGCGCTGCTGTTCAAGCAGCATTATTCCTTTCTTTATAAATATTTGCTAAAAGTGACGATGGACCCAATGGTTGCAGAGGACACTGCACAGGATACCATTGTTCGATGCATGGAGAATATGACCCGCTACAACGGGACTTCGTCCTTCTCCTCCTGGATGATTACCATTGCTACCCGGTTGTTCATCGATAGTACCCGGCGCAAGAAGCGGGAGAAGAAATGGCTGGAGCAGGAGGTGGTTCAGTCGGCAAGGCGGATGCGCTGGCAGATGGAGCGGCGGGGAGAAGAGTGGACGGATATGCTGAATGGATTATCCCGCTTATCTGAGGATCACCGGATTGCCATCCTGCTTAAGCATTATTACGGCTATAGCTATGATGAAATCGGAACGATGCTCGGTATTCCCGAAGGAACGGTGAAATCACGAACAGCCTACGGTATCAAACAGCTGCGAAAGGAGATGGGTGACGATGGTCAAAGGACCTGAGCATGAGGACGAAATATGGATTGAAGGATTTACCAAAGAAATGGAGCGGGTGGATCAATTGTTTGAGGATGCGCCATCCCCATCCCTGGAAGGATTGCATACGCTGGCCGTTCATACCTTGGAGCGGAAGCGGCGACGGATGAAATATGAATTGCTGCTTTTTCTTCTGATTTCACTCTTTATCGTTGGTGGCGGATTGATGGCTGCCTTGGCGGCGCCGAAGATCCTGCTGTTTATTCACGGGTTCGGCATGGTTGCCGGGATTTCCGTTCTTGTATTTTCCAAGAGTCTGAGATCTGCCGGAAAGAAGGGGATCTGATGAATGAAGTTAACGAGAGCCCGCTGGGAGTGATCATCCTTGCCGTTGTGCTTGTGCTGATTCAAGGGACATGGCTTTTCTTGGATGCGAGGAAGCGGGGGCTTGGCAAGATGGCTTGGTTCTGGGGGATATGGGGGTCTACGACAATGCCAATGCCGCTGCTCTTTTACTGGATATTCGTCATCCACAAAGATGACCGCAAGTCTTAAGTTTCTTCATTATATACGGAAGATGGGGGATTATTATGGAAATTAACTGGGGATTGATCTGGCCGATTCTTGCACTGCAAGCCATTCTCGCGGTAACGGGGCTGATATCTTTGTTTCGTGCAGAGCCAGCAAGCATACGTGGGCCGAGATGGATGTGGGTGTTGATTATACTGCTGGGTAACCTTCTTGGCAGCGTTGCTTATTTCGTTGCGGGGAGGCGAGAAGCTTGACGGAAAAACTTTTAAGCATTCATGAATTGACGAAAAGCATAGGAAGCATCACGCCGGTTAAGGGCATTTCATTTGAATTGCAGCGAGGGAGCTGTACTGCCCTGCTTGGTCCTAATGGTGCCGGCAAAACAACTACATTGCGGATGCTGGCCGGATTAATACCTCCAACCCGGGGCGAGATCCGATATGGATCAGCCGATACGCAAACGAATGGCTGGCGTCACCGGATCGGTTACTTGCCTCAGTACCCGAAGTTTTACAGCTGGATGTCGGGCATGGAGTACTTGTCTTTCAGCGCCAAGCTGTCGGGATTATCCGGACGAGAGGCTTCTAAGCGAAGTCGGGAAGTCATCGAAATGGTAGGCCTGCAGCAGGCGGCCAAACGCCGAATATCCGGTTACTCCGGCGGAATGAAGCAGCGGCTTGGCATTGCTCAGGCGCTTGTGCATAAGCCTGAGCTGATCATGCTGGACGAGCCGGTATCGGCGCTTGATCCGATCGGACGTCGTGAGGTTATGGACCTGCTCAATCGCTTGCGCGGGGAAGTCACCGTTCTGTTCTCAACCCATGTGCTTCACGATGCGGAGGAAATCTGCGATGACATGGTACTGATGGTAGACGGGGAAATTGCGGAGAAAGGCGCGCTTAACGAACTTCGCACGAAATATCGCCAGCCAGTTCTATCCATTGAGGTGGAACCGGGGGAGCGGGAGGTTGCTTGGCTCGACAGTCTTGCGAACCGTCCTTATGTGCATGAGATTGAGCTCGGCAAACGCGGCGCCAAGCTGATGGTGACGGATATGGATGTTGCGCGGGCTGCTTTAATCAAGGAGCTTGCCGATGACGAAATCGAGCTGCTTCGTTTTGAAGCAGGCACGTCTTCGCTCGAGGATATGTTTATGAAGGTGGTGGGCTCATGAAGTCGTTCTGGATTTATTATCAAAAAGAAATGCTCGAGGCAAGCCGGACCTATAAATGGATTTGGGTTCCTGCAGTCTTCCTGCTTCTTGGTATTATGCAGCCGGTCTCCACCTATTATTTGCCGGATATCCTAACCATGGCCGGGGAATTGCCCCCGGAAGCGGCGGCATTATTTACCGTCCCGTCCGCCGAGAATGTTATGGCATCAACCTTGAGCCAATTCAGCACCATCGGCCTGCTGGTGCTTGTGCTGGCGGGAATGAACACGGTAGCCGGGGAGCGGGCAACCGGCACGGCTGAGCTTGTTCTCGCCCGCTCGGTATCCACGATTCCCATGATGTCTGCTAAATGGGCCGCCTTGATGACGTTGCTGGTCGTTTCTTTTGCGATTGGACTTGGCGGTGCTGCCTATTACACGTATCAGCTCATCGGTCCTTTGGAATGGGGATCGGTTACCAGCGGCGGGGGCTTATATGCTGTATGGCTGGCCTGGATCGTAACGCTTGTGCTGCCGCTCGGTGCCGTCCTTCGCGGACCGGCTGCGGCCTTCATCAGCTTGGCAGTTGCCGGCTTGCTTTCGCTCTTATCCGGTTTGCTGCCCTCCCGCGTTCTATGGAGCCCGGGCCGTTTAAGCAGCATGGCCGCTGAGCGAATTCTTGGCGCAGGGAGCAGCGCGTGGTCACCGATACTCGTTGCCATGCTGATTATGGCGGTATCGATTATCGTTGCCGCGAGGCTGCTTAGAAGGAGTCCGCTGTCCCCGCAATCCTAGTTTTCATGGGAGATTCAGGTTTTATCTGAATCACATGGACATCTCTATCTTTTTTTAGTAGACTATGAAGACAAGAAAAACGTCATCGACGTACGTTATCAGAAGAGAGACCGTATTTAGCGGAAGTTTTTCTTGCGAGATAAGGATGATAAGCCTCTGAAGTTTATATTTTCTTATCTCTTAAAAAAGGATAGACAACTCAGGAGGTAGACGATGCTGCGTTTAGGGGAAAAGATTACAATCGTTGCGGACGCCTTTGAGCAGAATCTTCCAATCGGTCAATACGGTTATATCATCGCTTATGACCGAAATCCGGACAATGCGTTCGATTACGTCATTCGGATTCCGAGCCTCAACCGTAATTTTTTTGTTCCGGCAGATGATGTAGAGCTGGAATCAATCGTGTTGAAGCAGGAAGCTGAGCGGGTCGAGCGGGAAGCGCTCATCGATTTCGCCCTGTCGACATATAATGAGAAGCTGTTTCATCAAGTGATGAACGGCGAGTTGGAAAGTGTTGAAGAGGAAGAAGAAACCAAGGAAGCAATATCCCAGGCGGATTTCATCAAACAAGTGAATCTTCGTGCTTGGATTTAGAAGAGTCGGCTGAGGCCGACTCTTTTTTGATGGAATGGAAAAGTAACTCCGAAGCGGCAAGCTTCAAGCTGTTTGGATTGAATCTTGCATGCTTCTACAATATAATGAGAAAAGTTGTCGTGACAGACTTTACCCCTTTAACTGGATAGGGGCATGAAGGAGGATGTAAAGCCATGAGCATTACCGATAAGGATGTTCAGCATGTAGCGAAGCTGGCCCGTTTGAATTTGACGCCTGAAGAAGAGCAGATGTTTACCGGCCAACTGAACGCGATTTTACAATATGCCGAGAAGTTAAATGAATTGGATACAGAAGGTGTTGAGCCGACTACACACGTGCTTCATCTCAGCAATGTCATGAGAGAAGACGAGGTGCGAGAGAGCTTACCTATCGAGAAGGTGCTGCTTAACGCACCGGATGAAGAAGACGATCAAATTAAAGTACCTGCTGTTTTGGAATAGCCTGAAGGGAGGATACACACTTGAGTCTGTTTGATTACAAGTTAACGGAGATACATAATAAGCTGCAGAATAAGGAGCTTTCCGTAACCGATCTGGTTGACCAAGCTTTTACTCGTATTTCCGAACGTGAGGATCGGGTGAAGGCATTTATTACTTTGGACGAAGAGGGTGCTCGTTCATCCGCCAAGGCTTTGGATGAGAAGCTGGCTTCAGAGGGGACGCGCGGACTGTTGTTCGGGCTTCCTGTCGGAATCAAGGATAATATCGTGACAGAAGGGCTTCGCACCACATGCGCAAGTCAGTTTTTGTCCAATTTCACGCCGGTTTATGATGCGACGGTTGTCGATAAATTGCGTGCAGCGGATACGGTGACGATCGGCAAGCTGAACATGGATGAATTTGCAATGGGGGGCTCCAATGAGAACTCCAGCTTCTACCCTGTGCGAAACCCATGGGATTTAGATCGGGTACCCGGTGGATCCAGCGGCGGCTCGGCTGCGGCCGTAGCTGCAGGCGAAGCTTACTTTGCGCTGGGGTCGGATACAGGCGGTTCCATCAGGCAGCCTGCCTCTTATTGCGGTGTCGTGGGACTGAAACCAACCTATGGCCTCGTATCCCGGTTCGGTCTTGTTGCCTTTGCCTCATCGCTGGATCAGATCGGACCTTTGACAAAAAATGTGGAAGATTCCGCTTACGTCCTGCAAGCCATTGCCGGTTATGATCCAATGGATTCGACATCTGCAAAAGTGGACGTGCCCGACTATCTGAGCGCGTTATCCGGAGACGTTACCGGTCTTCGCATTGCTGTGCCTAAGGAATACCTGGGCGAGGGCGTAGACGCTGAAGTAAAGGAAACCGTCCTGAACGCACTGAAGGTGCTCGAAGCGCTGGGCGCTACCTGGGATGAAGTTTCCCTGCCGCATACCGACTATGCGGTAGCAACGTATTATTTGCTTGCTTCTTCGGAGGCCTCTTCGAACCTGGCCCGCTTTGACGGCGTGCGCTATGGCGTTCGTTCCGACAATGCAGGCAGCCTGATTGACTTGTATCATGAGTCCCGCAGCCAAGGCTTCGGCGATGAGGTGAAACGCCGCATCATGCTGGGTACCTATGCGCTTAGCTCGGGTTATTACGACGCCTATTATTTGAAGGCGCAGAAAGCCCGCACGCTCATCAAGCAGGACTTCGATAAAGTATTCGAGCAATATGATGTCATCATCGGACCGACAGCTCCGACTACGGCTTTCAAGCTGGGAGCTCAGGTGGACGATCCGCTGACGATGTATTTGAATGATATCCTGACGATTCCTGTCAGCCTGGCAGGTGTGCCGGCAGTGAGTGTTCCTTGCGGATTTGCGGACGGACTACCCGTTGGCATGCAAATTATCGGCAAAGCCTTTGATGAGTCGACCGTGCTGCGCGTCGCGCATGCCTACGAGCAAAATACTGAACACCACAAACGGCGCCCTGAACTGTAAACCGGCGGCAGAGAAGGAGGGAAACAATCGATGTCTACATCAAAATATGAAACGGTTATCGGATTGGAAGTGCACGTAGAGCTGCATACGAATTCCAAAATATTTTGCGGCTGCTCCACTGCGTTTGGAGCCCCGCCGAACACACATACATGTCCCATCTGTCTTGGCCATCCCGGCGTGCTGCCCGTATTAAACCGCCAGGCTGTGGAATATGCTATGAAGGCTGCGATGGCGCTGAACTGCACCATTGGCGATGTCAGCAAATTTGACCGCAAGAACTACTTCTACCCGGATTCTCCGAAAGCCTACCAGATTTCCCAGTACGATCAGCCGATCGGTGAAAACGGCTGGATCGATATTGAGGTGGACGGAAAGACGAAACGAATCGGGATTACCCGGCTTCATCTGGAGGAGGATGCCGGTAAACTCACGCACGTGGATGGCGGATATGCATCGCTGGTTGACTTTAACCGCGTAGGCACGCCTCTTGTTGAGATCGTGTCCGAACCTGAGATCTCAACGCCGGAGGAAGCCAAGGCTTATCTGGAGAAAATGCGTGCGATTATGCAATACTGCGACGTTTCGGATGTGAAGATGGAAGAGGGCTCGCTTCGCTGCGACGCTAACATCAGTCTTCGTCCTTGGGGACAGAAGGAACTCGGCACGAAGGCCGAGCTGAAGAATATGAACTCTTTCCGCGGCGTACAGCGCGGTTTGGAATATGAGCAGTACCGGCAGACGGAAATTCTCGATGAGGGCGGCGTGATTGTACAGGAAACCCGCCGCTGGGACGAAGCCCAGGCGAAAACCTTCTCCATGCGCGGGAAGGAGCAGGCGCACGACTACCGTTATTTCCCGGACCCGGACCTCGTATCGGTGCATATTAGTGAGGAGTGGAAGGAATCAGTTCGTGCAACGATTCCGGAGCTTCCGGATGCCCGTAAGGCCCGCTATGCTTCAGAGTATGGTTTGCCGGACTATGACGCTGCGGTTATCACGTCGTCCAAGCTGCTCGCCGACTTCTTTGAGGACAGCCTGAACTATACGAAGGATGCCAAATCCGTATCGAACTGGATCATGGGGGATTTGCTGGGTTATTTGAACTCGAACAATCTGGAACTGTCTGAAGTGAAAATCACGGGCCAAGGCCTCGGCGAAATGATCGGATTGATCGAGAAGGGAACCATCAGCAGCAAAATCGCCAAAACCGTCTTCAAAGAGATGCTGGAGAGCGGCAAGCTGCCTGCGCAAATCGTTGAGGAGAAGGGCCTCGTCCAAATCAGCGATGAAGGTGCGATCAAGAGCATCGTCGAGCAGGTGGTTGCAAACAATCCGCAATCCGTGGAGGACTACAAGGCGGGTAAACAGAAAGCGATCGGCTTCCTGGTTGGTCAAGTGATGAAAGAGAGCAAGGGAAAAGCCAATCCTGCGCTGGCCAACAAACTGCTGGTTGAGGTGCTGAACGGATAATCAACGTTCATCCGTCATGTTCCCGAAATGTATTTAGATAATGGGAGCTTGTCCCGTATTAGGGGCAAGTTCCTTTTTAAGATATCAGAAAGTATGAACTTCGGAGAGGCTGCTGCCTGATATCGCAAGAAAAACTACACTAAACCCGGTCTGTCTTCTTGGAGAGTACGCCGTAGACGTTTTTCTTATAATAACTAGGTTAGGGGATGAATACATGATAAGAGCTTTATCTTTGGAGGATAGGGATACCGTCCAGCAGATATGGAGTCTGCAGCATATGGCGTACCCTTTGGAAGCTGAATTAATCGGATTCTCGGAAATCCCTCCGCTGCAGGATACCTTCGATACGATCCGCGCGAGCGGGGAAACCTTTTTTGGTTATATAAATGAAGAAGGCGATCTTATCGGAGCTATTGCGGTAGAGCCGGAACAGGAGCAGGTCACCATATCACGGATGATGGTCCATCCCGGTCATTTCCGCAAAGGAATCGCGGGGACTTTAATTCGACATGTGTTGGAATGCTACAAGGAGGCGCCCATGTTCGTAGTCTCGACAGGGACGCGTAATACGCCTGCGGTAACGTTGTATGAGAAATTCGGGTTTGTAAAGAATCACGCTTTTGAGGTTGCTCCGGGCGTGGAATTGACCGAGTTTCATCTTCATATACACTGAATGATATCAGCATAAGCGATTGAAGCCGACGTGAGGGGAGTATCGTTCTTTTGAATAATCCTTGGGTGATAGATAATGTATCCATTTTATTAAGATTGCTGCTGGCTATGCTGCTTGGCGGCTTGATCGGTTTTGAACGGGAACGTTCCAACCATGCTGCAGGACTGCGCACGCATATATTGGTATGC
Source organism: Paenibacillus sp. GM2FR (assembly GCF_002803325.1). Classification (NCBI taxonomy): domain Bacteria; kingdom Bacillati; phylum Bacillota; class Bacilli; order Caryophanales; family Paenibacillaceae; genus Paenibacillus; species Paenibacillus sp. GM2FR. The sequence goes on from NZ_MKZM01000012.1 coordinate 200,898, forward strand.
TTGGGTTCAACCCTTATTATGCTGTTATCCATTTACGGTTTCTCCGATTTTGTAGACGAGATTAACGTTCGGATTGACCCTGCGCGCTTGGCCACGGCCGTCATTACGGGGATCGGTTTCTTGGGTGCCGGTACCATTCTGTTTACCGGTAAATCCATTACCGGATTAACCACCGCCGCGTCCATCTGGGTTGTGGGAGCTGTGGGGTTGGCTGTTGGGGCCGGGTTTTATTTTGCCTCGATTGTATCGACGGTGCTCATTCTTCTTAATCTGGTTGTCTTCAATAAGCTGGAGCAGCGTTACATCCGCGGCAGTAAATTGCATCTGATCACCATCCATGCAGCGAATACGCCGAATATTTTGGATGACATATCCGCTGTTCTGGAGGAACAGGAATTCGTGATCAAGAAGCTTATCGTTAACGAACGAAGCAGTGCGGCATACGGGGAGCTGCAGCCTGCGGTATTAGGGCTCGAAATCTCGCTGCAAGTCTTGACCGATCGCAAATTCGAACCGATGGAGATCACCCGGCAGTTGCGGGGGATCGGCCATGTTACCATGGTAACGGCTGAATAGGATATGGAATGAACCATAACAAACGGCAACTGCTGAACCACCGGCGGTGCCGTTTTTTTGTAGGTTCGCCGGCTTTCTGCGGACGGCCTATCCAGTTTTTTGCCAGTTACTTCGGCACCTCGTTGGGGTACTATCAAAGAAAAACATCGTAAAACAACGCCTGTCCCAGGATGTTTGGAAGGAGGCGAGAAGGTTATGAATCCAACACCCGAACCACAAACCGAAGTCAGCAAGAAGAAACGGCTTTCGATTCAGGTTAAGCGTCACCCGGGGCTGCAGCGAAAAAAGCGGAAATTATATGCACTTCTATTAGCCGCTCTCATTCCGGGTCTGGGTCATGTGTACCTCGGTATGTACCGCAAGGGGATAACATTTGTGATGCTGCTGCTGCTGGATATATCGGCGCTTTTATACTTCTCTTCCATCGGTATGCAGATTAATGTACCGCTGCTTGTCGTTTTGGGTCTTCTGATTCCGGTAGGATATTTTTATAACGTGTATGACGTGCTGCAGGCAGCGGAATATATTATCTCTCGAAAAAGGCGCGGTGAGGCAGCCGTTGCTGCTTCGAAGGACGGACGAGGATGGAACCATCCGTTCCGGGGTGAGCGGGGAATCGCTTTTGGCATCATGTTGGTTGCTACCGGGGCCCTGCTCATTTTGTTTCACCAGAAGCCGCCTTGGCTGCAGGCAGGAATCCGCGACTATGGTGCGGAAGCCTCTGCCATCATGCTGATTGTTATCGGGATATGGGCGGGAATCCGGGAAGCTCTCCGGCACCGAAGAGACAAGGGCAAATCCCTATAGTACACGTACAGCGGCACGGTGGTCATGGCCGCGTCATAAGACGAGGGGAGGAGACGGATGAAACATAAAATTAGAGTGGGACGGTATACAGCCGCCTTACTGCTTGTCTGTACAGGCGTGTTGTTGCTCCTTGACGAGTGGAAAGGCACGGATTATATATTTATGCTCCGGCGTTGGTGGCCGCTGTTGTTTATCCTGCTCGGCGTTGAATATTTAGTCAGGTACACGCTGTCGCGTGTCTTGGGCAGACGCAAAGAACTTCGGTTTCGGCCCGACATGAGGGGGATTCTGCTGGCAGTGGCTGTTACGGCCTCCGTATTCGTCATTTCCCAGCAGGAGCATTTTCTCCATCTCTGGAACCGGGTGAGCCTGAACTTGACGGCAGCGGGAGTGGATTATAGCGAAGCTGAAGATAACCGGTTTCAGAAGCCGATATTGGAGATTCCGGTGGAGCTTGAAACCGAGAAAATCATCGTCGATCACTTAAACGGGGATATCTCCATCACACGGCAGGATGTAGATGATATCAAGGTGGAGACGGAAGTATGGGTGGATCATGAGCAGCCCGGTTTGGCTGAAGCGATCGCCGAGCAGTCGACGATCGAAGTGGGGGAAGGCAAGACGATCACGATTCGATCCAAGGGGAAGGCCTATGGTGAATCGGGTAAACGGCAGCCCCGTATGAACGTGAACATCGCGGTTCCGGATGATCGGCGATTCAATTTTGAGATACGGACGATGAACGGAGCCATTACCTTAAACCGCGTGGAAGCGATTGAGAATATTTTGCTGGAGAGTGGTAACGGGCCGATTACGATGGATCGGATTTACGGAAATGTGACGGGTAAGACCTTAAATGGCGAAATTACGGCGCGCGGCGTTACCGGTAATATTAAAATGTCCACCAACCGCGGGAATATGCTGGCGGTCGATATTACGGGCGAAACGGATTTGACCACGCAAGTGGGGAATATGACGGTAAAGCGAACGACTGATCATATCCGGGTTCAGACGAGAAACGGCAACATTCTGATCAGCGGGGCAGAGTCGCAATTAAGCGCTGAATCTCTCAATGGCGGAGTGGCTATACGTTCATCCCGCATTGGTGGCGATTGGAATGTATATAGTGCGGTCGGCGAGATGAATCTTCACGTTCCACTCGAGGGCGATTACAAGCTTGAAGGGACGATTAGCTACGGAAGAATTCTGACGACGCTGCCCAATCTTCTGATCGAACAGAAAACCATCTCCGGCGAATCCGGTACAGGCGAACATTCCATTCGTATTGAGGGAAACAGTAATCTGAACATCTTCCGAAGCTATCCGGAACAGGAGGAAGGCCGGAACAACGGGGGCTGGACGCCTCTGCCGGATTGACAACATTCCAAGAAACGCCGTACAATGAATTCTAAGAACGTTATAGGTTTGGTAAAAACCAGTTAACTTAAAGGCGGTGGGCAACCATGGGAACGTCCGTACAGCATGCGCTGGAACAACTGAAAACGACCGGTGTCCGTATCACGCCGCAACGTCATGCGATTTTAACGTATCTGGTGGAATCTATGGGCCATCCGACAGCGGATGATATTTATCGGGCTCTGGAACCTAATTTTCCTAGTATGAGCGTAGCCACAGTATACAACAATCTAAAAATGTTTATTGAAGCCGGCATGGTGCGTGAGCTGACGTACGGGGACAACTCGAGTCGTTTCGACGCCAACGTATCGGATCATCATCATGTCATATGTCAGAGTTGCGGTAAAATCGAAGATTTCAGCTATCCGTCCCTTGAAGATGTTGGAATACAGGCTGAGAAGAGCACCGGATTTGAAGTAAAGGGACTACGAATGGAGCTGTATGGGCTCTGCAAGTCCTGCCAATAGACGCCGGTTGTTATAGATAAACGTGCGGAATGAACCATTCCACACGTTTTTATTTTTAAGGGCGTTATTCAACGATAAGGGGTTAGTAATGAGCGAGAGTGAAATGGGGGAGTAGTTTGGCAAGAAGAAGATATCGGGGAAAGAAGAGGCGTACGAGAGGAAGCTCTTTCTTTCTGGGGTTACTGCTGATCGCGGCTGGGGTCTGGTGGGTTGTCACCACATTATTTCCCAACCAGACCTATACGGTGCCGGACTGGCGTGGAATGGACAAGCCGATTTTTGTTCAGGGGGAACTGCAGGAACAGCCTGCCCAGGGCTCCGGTGAAGAGCTGCTGCTGCCGATAACGATTATTCAGGAGAGCGTGGATGCCAACATCCGTTATGAGCAGGAAACAAAATCCGTCCTTGTAACGACTTCGGAATCCGTATTCCGCATGAAGATGGACAGCACGAAGGGCGAGCTGAACGGCAAGGCGGTTACCATTGCCTACGCACCTAAGCTGATTGACGGCATTGCCTATGTTCCGATTAAGCCGCTCAAACAGCATTATGGCGTGACCGTTCACGAGGACACGACGACAGGCGCCATCATTCTGATGCGTGCAGGGGATTCGATTCAGCTTGCCGAAGCAGCACCCGGTAATCCTGAGGAAACCGTGGCTCTGCGTGAGAGCGGGGAGAAGAAGTCTCCAATTGTACTGGATATGCCGGCCGGTGAGCGCCTTCGCGTATGGCGTGAAGAAGAGGGGCGGTTATTCGTCCAGGCGGATAACGGATATACGGGATATGTTCCTAAAGAGCAGGTTAAACTTGGGGACGTAAAGGAAATTCCGACGCTTGCGCAGACTCCTTCTCGGGCAGAGCTTGAATGGAAGGATAAGTCGGTCAATCTGGCATGGGAAGCTGTTTATAACAAAAATCCCAGCACGGATAGCATTGGCGAACTGCCCGGTGTCAATGTGGTCAGCCCGACCTGGTTCAGCATTGTGGATGGTGAAGGCACGGTCAAATCCAAAGCGGTTAAGCAGTATGTAAGCTGGGCCCATAACAGGAACATGGAGGTTTGGGGTCTGATGGACAACAGCTTCGATCCGGACATGACAACCGAAGCGTTGTCTACTTTCGATAGAAGATGGCATATTATCAAGCAGATGCTGGCTTATGCCAAACAATATAAACTTGACGGAATCAATATTGACTTTGAAAATGTCCACACCAAAGATAAAGATCATGTCGTTCAGTTCGTGAGGGAAATGAAGCCGCTGGCCAAAGCCAGAGGGCTTATCGTTTCCATCGATGTGACGCCAAAATCGAACAGCGAGATGTGGTCGCTCTTTCTCGATCGGAAACGGCTCGGAGAGACGATTGATTACATGATGGTAATGGCTTATGACGAGCACTGGGCCACGAGTCCGAAAGCGGGATCCGTATCCTCGCTGCCATGGGCCGAGCAGTCGGTAAGGCGAATCATGGAAGAGGACGCGGTACCGTCATCCAAGCTGGTGTTGGGCGTACCGTTATATACACGGGTCTGGACGGAAACAAGCGAAGCGGGAGAGGCGAAGGTGTCCTCCAAAGCGATTGGGATGGAGAAGCTGCAGACTCTCCTTAAGGAAAAGAAAGTGAAAGGCTCGCTGGATGCCAGTACAGGGCAGAACTATGTTCAATTCACGGAGGGAGAATCCATTATGAAAATATGGATGGAGGACGATACTTCTCTGCAATCTCGTGTGAATATGGCTAAAAAGCTGAAGCTTGGCGGCATTGCTTCATGGAACCGGAGCTTTGCCATTCCGGAAACCTGGCATGTTCTAAAGACGATACATGATTAAGGATTAACAGAACTTATCTCACATCATAATAAAGAACCCGGTTATCGCGAGGATAACCGGGTTCTTTATGTTTAATCGTCTTACGAGTTGCGAATCCTATTGAATAGGCTAGTTCTTCAAACCCCTTTAGGATTTGGTTTGCTGGGCTTCAAGCTCTTCTGCTGTGATGTTGGCTTGGCCTGGATCCAGTGTCAGAATGGTATGGCAGAACATGCAGCGGTCCGTTTTTCCCAACATCTTGGTCAATTTATTGCATTCCGGACACTGAATTTGGACGGCACTCGTGGATAACATACCTGCCCAGAAGTAAATGCCGAGACTCCCCAGCATCATAATCAGGCCAAACACCAATCCGATTCCGGCAAATATTTTGCCAGCTTGGCCGAAAAATACGATTCCGGCTGTGCCAAGCACCATAAGGCCCATACCCAGCATCGTCAGCAGCAATCCCCAAGTGCGGAAGGCGTTGATTTTTGCGTTCTTAAAGATCATGGCTCGAAAACTCCTGTCATTCAAATAGTTGTTTATGAAATAACGTGAACCGAGAAATGAAATCTTGTATTTTCGTTTATCGTCTTCATAAGATCTTATCTCCTAAAAGAAGGAACTTACATGGACATGTAGAATTACATTATAACTGAAATGGCTGAAATTCGCCAAGGAATGTATGGAGGGAAACGTGGAATTAACCAACTTTTCTTTTTATTATGGAAATACGGTTGATGAGGAAGCTGTAGGGGCGATAGCATACCGTAATTCGGACAAAAGGCAGCAAGGATTGCTTGTTTATGATTTTGAGGTCAATATTGTTGTCGTGTATGACGGAACACCTGACGAGCCTCCCATCCAGCATTCTATCGTGGGCGGGGAACGCTGCCAGGTGGTAAGTATCGGGCTGGACGATTTGCATCGGGAACTCCTGAGCGGCACATACAAAGTATTGATCAAATGCTTCCTAGAAGGAGATATCATAAAAGACGATCAAGATCGTCTGTCCAATCTGCGCCGTGATTTCCTTAGGTTTGCTGAACCGTTCCGGGAGCAAAAATTGTTTATTGGTTTTGCCCACTTCCTACAAAAGTATATAGATGCCAAGATGCTCTTGAAGGAAGAGCGGGTTCTGGATGCTTACCATACTCTATTAGAAGGTCTGCATTATTGGGGGCAGCTTGAGCTGATCGAACGGGGGATTCATCCGGAGTCGGCTGTTTGGGAGCAGATTACAGGATTGAATACACCCGTCCGCAAATTATATGAAGAGCTTACGGTCAGTACGGAAACGCTCGGGCAACGAGTGGAGCTGGCCCTGCTGGCATATGAATTCTCCATGATATCCAAGCTGGAGAGCTCATCAGCGCTGTTGCTCCGCATATTAAGAAGCCGACGGAATCCCTGGACGATACAGGAGCTTATTCTTCACCCTGAGCTGGCACCTGTAGGCAAGGAGCTGCCGATCGTGATGCGCAAGCTGGTCTATCAATCACTTGTGAAGGAAGTTCCGATTTGGAGAGGAGTTCGATCCTATGGATCGGAAGCCATCCGGTACTATACCGATTAAAGAAGGACGCGAGTCCTTCTTTTTTTGTGTCGAAGTATTTGATATACGGTTATAAAACAGCGCCTTTAGGAGACAGTATCTAACGTTAGGGTAGATAAAAAGATGTCCTAAGGCATGCTGAGATGCGTCAGAACGTTTGTTACAAGAAGTCGTAAAAATAATTTGACGAATCATGTTGACGAGCCACCTGTTTCTGTGATAAATTATAACTCGCCCCTTCGAAAGGGACTTTGATAATTCGGTTAAGAAAATGTCGAATTAAAAAGTTTTCAAAAAAAGTTCTTGACGAAACGATGGGCGCCATGATATATTATAAAGGTCGCCGCTGAAAATGAGTTTTCGGCGAAAGACAACGAAGTTGATCTTTGAAAACTGAACAACGAGTGAGTAAAACGAACCACTTTGGTGGGACGTTGAAATAGAGAATTGAACAAATTCTCGTCAGTTAAGAAATGAGCAAGTCAAACTTTATTGGAGAGTTTGATCCTGGCTCAGGACGAACGCTGGCGGCGTGCCTAATACATGCAAGTCGAGCGGACCTGATGGAGTGCTTGCACTCCTGAAGGTTAGCGGCGGACGGGTGAGTAACACGTAGGCAACCTGCCCTCAAGACTGGGATAACTACCGGAAACGGTAGCTAATACCGGATAATTTATTTCGCAGCATTGTGGAATAATGAAAGACGGAGCGATCTGTCACTTGGGGATGGGCCTGCGGCGCATTAGCTAGTTGGTGGGGTAACGGCTCACCAAGGCGACGATGCGTAGCCGACCTGAGAGGGTGAACGGCCACACTGGGACTGAGACACGGCCCAGACTCCTACGGGAGGCAGCAGTAGGGAATCTTCCGCAATGGGCGAAAGCCTGACGGAGC
>NZ_MKZM01000013.1:0-74538 GCF_002803325.1 Paenibacillus sp. GM2FR
GACTTGCATGTATTAGGCACGCCGCCAGCGTTCGTCCTGAGCCAGGATCAAACTCTCCAATAAAGTTTGACTTGCTCATTTCTTAACTGACGAGAATTTGTTCAATTCTCTATTTCAACGTCCCACCGAAGTGGTTCGTTTTACTCACTCGTTGTTCAGTTTTCAAAGATCAATCTGTGTTTCTCTTTCGTCATCCGCATCTCAGCGGCGACTTTTATAATATATCATACTTCCTATCAACTTTGCAAGTACTTTTTTTAAAAAAGTTTTTTGAAGTTTGTTTTGAAGTTTGATGGCCGCCGGTTGGCGGCATCACCTTCGAAAAGGAAGCGAAAATTAATTTACCATATACTCAGCCGGTTAGTCAACACTTTTTCGCAGAATTAATGTTTGATTTGCGGAAACTTCCCGTTACGCGCATATTTGGAGAGTTCTTTCTGCGGGGCAAACCGGGCATACATGCGGAACACCGTTTTATATCGGTTAGCTATAGCCTGCCTGATGTTTTGGTCCAATCGTTGGTCGCTCAAATCCAGCAGCATCTCATCCAGTTCTTTTCGCAGTACATAATCAAGCTCTTTGCACTCTTTTTCATTGAATAGCATTCCCAGCATGATAGGACCTCCTTGTATAGTTAAGCGAACATGTAACGTCACTCCATCGGATTAAAGCTTCTCTTGCCTATGTAATGGTGATTAACCGTGTTGGCGGGATCTCTAAACCGAATGTATGCTGTCTGCGCATGATGATGAACGCCCTGTCCACGCAGCTCTCTCTTTACTCTGCTAAGCTGCTTTATTAGGTATGCACAATTTCAGGGGAAATTATGACATCAGCCACAACGTAATTGTACTTTCGATCATTGCGGCAACGAGCAGCAGCAAGACAACCCATAAGGAGGCAGTCCCCAGCTTACGCCAAAAGCCGCGCCACTCCGCGCCTATCCCGCTTCTGCGCTCGCCTGTCGCCGTTACGCTTCTTAACACCAGCCCGCCAAAAGCAAGACCATATCCGCAAGCGATCACTATGACCGGTATCTCGATGATCCCATGAGGCAGCAGTCCTTTCACAATCAGATCAAACAGACTCTCTCCGCTCTCCCCCACGACTTTCAGTAAGAAACCAATCACCATACCATTGATGACCAGGAAGAAGAACGGTATCACGCCAAGCAGCAGGCCTGAGAACATGACCAACACACTCTTAATGCTGTTGTTAAGAAAGATAAAGACAAAGAAGCTCCATTCCGGATGCTCGGAGGAACCCAGCTGCTGGCTAATCTCCCCTAATCCTTGAAGCTGACCTAGAAGGAATTGTTCGAACCCCTCTGAACTCGCTCCCGCCACGATTCCGGCTATAAATATGACCGCTGCCAGGAGCAATGCCTTCCGGATGGATCCTAAATCTCTGAGAAAATTGCTAAAACGTAACATTCGAGAACCTCCTAAATTGGTATAACTGGCAAGTACGAGCATATGTTGAAAGTAAACAAGCTATTGCACACTGAAGGGAGAGGGGCGTACGTATTATGAATTCTTTTTATGTATTCAACGGCAGAAAGATTAAGCGGTTTTTCTTCGTTCTTGCCGCAGCGATCTTTGCAATCGGCGTTATTTATGTGGAGAGTGACAACATCTCGGTCTTCTCCGAGAACAACCCGTCAGCGATTTACAGCGTGTCTACGGACAAGAAACAGATCGCGTTAACGTTTGACATCAGCTGGGGCGAAAAACGCGCAGAGCCTATTTTACAGGCCTTAAAGGACAATGGAGTTCAAAAAGCAACCTTCTTCCTGTCTGCGCCATGGAGCAAAACGCATCCCGATATCGTGAATGCCATTAAGGAAAGCGGATATGAAATCGGGAGCCACGGCTTCAAGCACGATAATTACAGCACGCTCACCGATGAGGAAATACGCAAGCAGATTTCTTCGGCACATACTATTTTAACCGCAATGACCGGACAAGAACCCAAATTAATACGGATGCCTAACGGAGATTTTGACAAAAGAGTGCTCGGTATAGCCCAAAGCCTTAACTACACGGTGATCCAGTGGGATACCGATTCCAGGGACTGGAAGAATATCGGCGTCGAGAAAATTGTGGACCGCGTAGTCTCCAAAGCGCACCCGGGAGACATCGTGCTGATGCACGCCAGTGACTCCGTGAAACAAACCCATGAAGCACTCCCACTTATCATCAAGGAACTTCGTAATAAAGGCTACGAGTTCGTTACGGTAACCGATCTGCTTCAACAGGGCAGCACCCAAGGCACCGAGGTTCGCGATCACGCTTCATTGCAGAAGAGCATCGAGGATGCAGGCGGACTATAAACTCTCGAGGAAGTCCTCCTGTAATTGAATAATGCTTAACAAAAAAAGAGCTAAGGTGTTAGCTCTTTTTTTCGTCCTGTGTTACTTTATGAAGCGTCAGAATTTGGTATGCATTACAGATCAGCAATGGTACCACCATAAAAATCGTGGCGTTGCTGACTCCAATTTGCAGTACACCGATAATCTCCACAATGGAAATCGCCATCATAAAGAAAAGGGTTGGAATCCATGCATTAGCATTTGTACTCTTCACTTTAAGATAAGCCACGACAACGGCAATAATCAAAATGGAAATACCCAAAATCAAATCTTGCTGCAAGCTAGTGGATCCGCCGACAAAGGTACGGAAGAACATCAGCTCCAGCAATGCTAGAACAGCCAACACAATCTGAATGTATTGCCAGGTTTTCCTGCGGAAAATGCCTATCCCCATATAATTTAAAGTCAGGTACGCAAAAAAGCCCATCTGGGAGTATACGCTCACCAGTGCCCCAGAGCCCAACAAAATCAGCGGGTATATCAATAAATCGGCCATTCCCGTGAATTCGATCGCGCCGTTAAACAACTGCAGGATCAGACCTACAATTAATGCCGCCACTGCCCCAACGAGCAGCGTTTTCAAAAACAATTTAGACCACTTTCGTAAGCTCAACTAACTTCCACCCCCACAGATCATTATTTTACCAACGTTCACAATAAAAAACCATTCTGAATCCGACATATTTCTGCAAATCCATCACATACTATGCGAAGAAGCGTAAGAAAAACATCTATCGGCGTACTTTTACAGAGGACTGACCGCATGCAGAGGATGTTTTTCTTGCGATTATCGAATTTGTTCAGCTCCGCTGAAAACTTATAAATTCAATGATCTTGAAAAAGGAGGACAACGGTAATGAAGTGGCCGTTATTTCGTTTATGTATTATCGTCTTCGTTGCTGCCGTGGTGCTTACCGCTTGTGGTGCAGAACAAAGCTCGTCCCCGCAGCTCGGATATAAAGAGATCAAGTCCATGGTGGTCGACATTCTCAAAACCGATGAAGGTAAAAAGGCGGTAGAGGAAGCGCTTGGCGGCGGATCCGGCGGTTCCTCCGGCAGCGGCGGCTCGATGGGAATGCGGATGATGTCCGCCCAGTCAGGGGATCAAATCCGGATGGCGGTTAAGGATACACTGGTGTCGGAGGAATATAAGAAGGAAATTGAGAAGATTATGACCGATCCGCAATTCGCCGGTGATTTTGCGAAAGCCATCAATTCCGAAAGCAAGCAGCTGCATATGCAGCTCATCAAGGACCCGACGTATCAAAAAGCGATTCAGGATATGTTAAAGTCTCCGGATGTGATGAAATCGTTTCTTGAATTGACCAATACCCCGGATTATCGCAAACAGTCCATGACCGTCATGCAGGAAGCTATGCAGAACCCGCTGTTCCGCATGGAGGTGCTGGAACTGCTCAAAACGGTTGTGAAAGACGAACTTCAGCCTAAAGTGGAGAAGAAAAAACAAGGCGAAGGACAGGGACAAGAAGAGCAAGGCGGCGGTGGTGAAGGTGGCGGTGAAGGTGAAGAAAGCGGAGAAGGCGGAGGCGGCGGAGGCGGCAGCTAAGCAACACATCCCCATAAACGAAAACAAGCTCCCTACCTAGGGAGCTTGTTTCATAATATGGAACTTGTCTAAACGGATTCCTCCAGCTTAGCGGCAATTCTTGCGGCTATCTCATCGTAGATCCCTGCGCTCTCGGTACCTGCCTTATACACCGATGGGGAGAAATCAGGCTCTGATGGGTGGTTGTCCGGCGCGCCTAACGGAAGCTGCGCAAGCAGCTCGGTATGAAGCGTCTCGGCAAGCTTTCCGCCGCCTCCACGACCAAATACATAATCCTTCTCCCCGCCATGGGAACAGACATAATAGGACATATTCTCCACGACACCCAAGATTTCGTGATCGGTCTGCAAGGCCATCGCGCCCGCTCTGGCGGCAACAAAAGCCGCGGTAGCATGCGGGGTGGTTACAATGATCTCTTTGCTCTGCGGAATCATCTGATGCACGTCAAGCGCTACGTCCCCTGTGCCTGGCGGCAGGTCCAGCAGCATGTAATCCAGATCCCCCCAAGCGACATCCGCGAAAAATTGACGCAGCATTTTGCCAAGCATCGGTCCGCGCCAAATCACCGGACTATTCTCCCGGATGAAGAAACCCATGGACATCACCTTGACACCAAAACGCTCAACCGGATGGATGACGCCCTCTTCGGTTACGGACGGCCCCTCTTCAATGCCCATCATGTCCGGTACGCTGAAGCCGTAAATATCCGCGTCAATCAAACCGACCTTCTTGCCTTGGCGAGCCAAAGCTGCAGCTAAATTCACCGTAACGGTGGATTTGCCAACGCCGCCTTTGCCGCTTGCAATCGCAATGAAATGAACGCCGGACTGCTCGCTAAGGAGCGTATTCTGCTCCATGCCGGCAGCATGCCCTTTGGTTAGCTTCTCACGATCGTTATCTTCCTCCCGGGTTGCTCCGCTAACAGCGTTGTCTAGAGGGCGCATGCGGATATGTATATCCTCCGCCCCCATAGCTTCAAGAATTTCTCTGATCTGCGCTTCCAGGGAAGCGCGTACATCTTCACTACTGTAAGTCACGGATAATCGGACCGTGCGTTCCTTTACAACAATATCTCGAATACGCTGGAGCTCCATCAGGCTCTTCCCGGTTTCGGGATCGCGTAAAGGCTGGAGTATCTCCTGTACCGTTTCTCTAGTCAGCATATAAGCACCTCTGCTCTATGTAATGGAATAGACAGTGTTTCGATTTCATGTCCATTATACCATTACTCTGCAGCTTGTGACGACTCGTTGGTGGACTCTCCGGAGGTATAACGCAGAATGCCATTATACACGGAAGCTGCGACCTTTCTCTGATATTTCTCATCACGGAGCAATTCGGATTCCTCTGGATGGGACAAGAAACCGACCTCCACCAGTGCAGATGGCATGCGCAGGGCCTGGAGCAAAAATACCTTATCATCCGTTTTGGCCAGACGCTGCGTATTCTCCAGGTTATGTCTGATTTCAGCCTGAATCCATTCGGCGAGTTTTTTACTTTCCCCGTTATTCGGAGGGAAAAAGGTCTGCGCCCCTCTCCATCGATTGGACGGAATGCTGTTCAGATGCATGCTGATAAACAGATCTGCTTTACTGTCCTCGATCATCCGCACGCGTTGTTTGAGGTCTTCCGTTTTACGCTTGGAATAGCCCTTTGTGCTTTCTGCAGCCAGATCGTAATCTCCTTCTCTTGTCATAATGACGAGCGCGCCTGCCTGCTGCAAATAATCCCGTAAATACAAGGTGATCGCCAGGTTTACATCCTTCTCTATGACACCTTGTCGGCTTACCGCCCCGCCATCTGGTCCGCCATGTCCTGCATCAAGGGCGATGACTTTGCCGGCAAGCGGCAAACTCCAGGTATTCGACGTTTTGGCAGATGGGATTTCGTATGTTACAACGATAATGAGCAGTGCCAGCAGCACAGCTCCAATCATGGTTTGCTTGATTCTCTTCAACGATATCCACACCGTAACCTTGTCCGTTCTCCGCCTGGACATAACAAAACCACCTCGTCCCATGAGTTGTTCTACTCCATCATATGGGACAAGGTGGCTATTTATGCCTTTGTTATACCGTAATCTGCTCTTTCATGCCTTCGATCAGCACTTGCGCGACTTCCGGACGCGTAAATTCCGGCGGTGGGCACTGCCCTTCGCGAAGCAAGCCACGGACTTTCGTTCCCGACAAGGTCAGATGATTTTCCTTAGGGTGCGGACATGTTTTGCTTGAGGCCATGTTTCCGCAAGTGGTGCAGAAGAAGCTGTGCTCGAAGAACAGCGGGGTAATACCCAACTCTTCTGCAGTGAAATTCCTGAAAATTTCCTGCGCCTCATACGTACCGTAATAGTCACCGACTCCTGCGTGATCCCGGCCAACGATAAAATGGGTGCATCCATAGTTTTTCCGAACCATGGCATGAAATACAGCTTCCCTAGGTCCCGCATAACGCATAGCAGCCGGAAATACGCCCAGGAAGGTGCGATCCGCGGGATAGTAGTTCTCCAGCAAGGTCAGATAGCTCTTCATTCGCACATTGGCAGGAACGTCATCCGATTTGGTCTCTCCTACAAGCGGATTGAGGAATAATGCGTCTACAATCTCCATTGCACTCTTCTGAATGTATTCATGTGCACGGTGAACCGGATTTCGGGTCTGAAAGCCGACAACCGTATTCCAGCCCTTGGCTTTGAACTGTTCGCGGGTCTCTGCCGGATCAAAATAAAATTCGCCAAACCGTTCAGGCTGTGGACGATTCAAGACTTGGATCGGCCCGCCTACATAGGTCGAAGGACGTTCAAAAAGCTTCTTCACGCCTGGATGCTCCGGATCATCGGTCTTAAATACTTGAACAGCCTCGACTTGCTGATCCACCTGGTAGACGCTCTCTACATCGATAACGCCATAGACGACCCCATCTTCTTCGCCTACAAGTGCCGCCTTCTCGCCGACGACAAGTTTAGCCGCTGTCTGCTCATCAACAGCCAGTGTGACCGGTATGCTCCACACCGTACCGTCCGATAAACGCATAGAGGAAACCACAGACTTGTAATCCTGCTCGTTCAGAAATCCTTGCAATGGTGAAAATGCCCCGACCCCGATCAGATCCAGGTCCGATATGGTCCAGGCGTTTACAGGGACTTTATAAAGAGTCTCGACCTGTCTCAATAAATCTTCACGCTCTGCTCCTTGGGCTACCCGCTGTACCAGCGTACCGCCATGAGGGAGTATGGCTGTCATGAATAATTCCTCCTTCTTATGCTGTAACTATACGATCCTAAGTCGTTCATGATTGGTTTATTTATGAAGTCCGCACTCCGTCTTCTCATGACCTGACCAACGTCCAGCACGTGGATCTTCGCCTGGCATGACCTGTCGTGTGCAATGTTCGCAGCCAATGCTTGGATAATTCTGATCATGCAGCGGGTTGTAGATGATCTCGTTAGCTCGGATGTAGTTCCACACATCCTCGCTAGTCCAGCCTGCGATCGGATTGAACTTCACCAACCCGAACTTGGTATCGTACTCAATCTTCTTCGAATTAGCTCGGGTAGGCGCTTGATCTCTTCGTATCCCTGTAATCCAAGCCTCATATTGAGACAAAATCCGAGTCAATGGTTCTACCTTTCGGATGTTACAGCACTCCGTCGGGTTGACGCTCCATAATGCTTCACCATGCTGAGCCGCTTGCTCTTCCGGCGTAATGAGCGGAGAGACCCGCACGAATTCCAGGCCATAACGTTCGGCCATACGATCCCGCGTCTCGTATGTCTCCTTGAAATGAAAATCGGTATCCAGATAAAAAATATCCGTCGACGGGCTAATCTTTTGAATCATATCCACCAATACCACATCTTCTGCTCCAAAACTGCAAGCAAACGTTATATTGGGAAATGTCTTGATCGCAAATGCGATGACTTCCTCTGCCGATGCATGCTCAAGCTCTTCTGCTTGCACTCGGATCAAATCCTCTTTCTCCAGCAAATTCATGATTGGATGCCTCCCCCGTAATTATTCCCGATAATCCTACTGAAATAATATGAATTAAATACAGTATAAAACATTCCTAATAAATGTCAACCATCAAATCGATACCAATAAAAACGAAAAAGCCCTTCCTGCACAAGCAGAAAGGGCCTTCCTTCTCTTCAATTTCCAAACATTTTGACAAATACCAATCTTAGTCTGTTGTTGCCACCGATACCTCTTTAGTTCTAGTACCAGCACTGGCACTTTTCCCTTCCGAATCCTCGGGTTTGGGAGCCGATCCCTGATTCGAGGTCCGCAGTGGAATTTCTTTTAGGAAGAATACGAGCAGCAGTGCGACTACGAGAACTAACGTCCCTGTGAGGAACACCATCGACAATGTATTTCCAAGTGCATCGCGGATACTATCGATCATTTGTACGAATAATGGCTGTACCTCCGCAGGAAGACTTGCCTGCGTCTGCTCAATCAGCGGTTTATTCATCAGTGTCTGCGGATTGGCGAAGGAGAGCATCTGCTGAGCCAGCTGTGGATCCACAGAGCTAAAATCCGGTGCATTAGCTGACTGAAGAGCTTCCTTCAGATTCTTTGTCAGGTTGTTCGACATAACCGTACCCATGACCGCGATCCCGATCGTCCCCCCAAGATTACGGAACAATTGGGATGAAGCCGTTGCTACACCGAGCTCATTGTGGGGTACCGCATTCTGCGTAGCCAGTGAGAATACCGGCATACCCAAGCCAAGACCGATACCGAAAATAATGGTACTAACCACAGTAAGCCAGATGTTGTCCATGAACACCATAATTCCCATACCGACCATCATAATTGGAACTCCAAGAAGTGCGTACCGTTTGTACTTACCACTCTTCGCAATGAGTTGACCTGCTACGGCACTTGTACCCATCATGAAAATCGACATGGGTATAGTTACATAACCCGCATAGGTTGGTGAGATACCAAGTACACCTTGAACATAGAAGGAAATATAAATCATGGCACCCATCAAACCAAAGTTCATAAAAAATCCAATCAGATTAGAAACCGTAACGACACTATTTTTAAACAAACTAAGTGGCAATACAGGTTCCTTCGCTTTCATCTCTACCAAGATAAAGATAAGAGCCGATACAACCGAAGCTGCGATGAGTCCAATAATCTCCGGCGATCCCCAAGGATATTCCGTACCTGCCCAAGAAAAGGCCAGCAGTAAAGGAACGATAGACGTTGTAAGGAACAGAGAGCCCAGATAGTCAATGGACTGTCCAGGTTTGCGTTCAACCTTCGGAAACAGCGTCCAGATCATGATAAAGGCCACTACACCCAGCGGCAGGAAGATCCAGAACAACCAACGCCATTCGATGTTATCGACCAGATACCCGCCTAGGGTAGGACCAAGGACACTGGAAAAACCGAATACCGCGGTCATCAGCCCCATCCATTTACCACGTTCCCGAGGAGGGAATAAGTCCCCGACCGACATAAAAGCGGTTGACTGGATAATACCGGCACCTATACCTTGAATACCACGGTAAATAATGAATTGGTACACGTCTGTGGATGTGCCTGTTAGGAACGCCCCTAACATGAAAAATAATATACCGATCAAAATAAACGGCTTACGTCCGAACATGTCGGACAGCTTACCCACCAATATCGTTGCGATCGTTGATGTTAACAAATAAATGTTGATGGTCCATGTATAATAATCCATACCATCGAGAATGGCGATAATCCGCGGCATTGCGGTGCTTGTTATCGTCTGGTTAATGGCTGCGAAGAACATCGCAGCCATGATCGCTATCATAATTGAAATTTTACGTTTAAGCGTTAAATGCTCCATGCTCCACCTCTACCCATTGTGATTGTCTTTATCTATGTTTGACAGCATCAAGGAGAAGATTCTTCTCAAATGCTGAATGTCTTCCTCAGAGAGGAAGTTAAAAAAACCTTGAATCATTTCCTTCTGATCCTTCTTCACTTTCTTAATGATCTCAAGACCCGGTTCCAAGAGCGTGATGTTGACAACTCTGCGGTCATCCTCAGCGCGTTCTTTCTGCAGATATCCTTCTGCAACCAATTTATCCGTCAGTCCGGTTATAGCCGGCGGTGTCAGTGACAAGACTTCAGCAAGCTCCGATACCTTCAGAGGCCCGCGCAGCTTTAATACATACAGTACCTGAAATTGAGGAAAGCTTAAATTGTATTTCCCGGCGCTCGACTTGTTCCATTCCTGAGAAATGTTCTTCATCAGTGCCCGGAACATCGACGACACCTTAAAAATCTCTTCATTGCGATCCAACTATATCCCCCCTTCCTTGCTCCGAAAATTACTTATTTAATTAATGATTAAATATTAATTATTTAAGTACTTAATTAATTCGCAATAAATAATATATCTCTATTTACATATCAAGTCAAGTGGTTAACGATGTAAGAACATCCATATGCATATCCTTCTATCCGCAGGTTGTGCACATCATGTGAACAACCTACCCACATTTGGCGAACGAATTCCAAGTGTGTTGTCAATGATGTGCATATCTTTGTGGACAAACTACTTTCTGATAACGTAAAAAAGCCCTTGACCATAATGGCCAAGGGCTTGGTAAATCGGAAATATTAACGCTTGGAGAACTGAGGAGCGCGACGAGCTGCTTTAAGACCGTATTTTTTACGTTCTTTCATACGAGGGTCGCGAGTCAGGAATCCAGCTCTTTTCAGAGAAGGACGGAATTCTGGATCTGCTTTCAGAAGAGCACGGGAGATACCGTGACGAATTGCTCCAGCTTGACCGGAGATGCCGCCACCATGAGCGATGACAAGCACGTCATATTTGCCCAGTGTTTCTGTCAGATTCAAAGGTTGTTTAACGATCAGTTTGAGTGTTTCCAAACCGAAATATTCATTAATATCACGTTTATTGATGACAATGCGTCCTTCACCCGGTACGAGGCGTACACGTGCTACCGAGTGTTTACGACGACCTGTCCCATAGTATTGTACTTGTGCCATGAAACTGTCCTCCTTTTTAATTAACCGCGAAGTTCATAAACTTCTGGTTTTTGTGCTTCATGTGGATGTGCTGTGCCTGCATATGCTTTCAGTCTCAGCTTCATTTTCTCGCCCATGCGAGTTTTAGGAAGCATTCCGTGAACCGCGCTTTCGATTACGCGCTCTGGGTATTTAGCAATCAGGTCTTGAGCTGCAGTTACTTTCAATCCACCTGGATGCAGGGAGTGACGATAGTATTTCTTGTTCTCCATCTTTTTGCCAGTGAGGTGGATTTTCTCGGAGTTGATAACAACCACGAAATCCCCTGTGTCAACATGTGGAGTGAATTGAGGCTTATGTTTGCCGCGGATCAGAGCCGCAACTTCACTTGCCAAACGGCCAAGCGTCTTGCCTTCGGCATCAACGATGTACCATTTGCGCTCAACTTCATTTGGCTTCGCCATATAGGTGGTACGCATGTATAGTTCCTCCTTGTATTCGTCCGAAAATCATCATTAATTTTCATTATTTATCTTCGATCATGTTTAAAGCATTGTCATGGTGTTGCAGTCTTGCATTCGGTATTTTCTTAACCGGGGCTGTGGGAGAGCCGTTAAGAAAACACAACTTATATAATACAGGATTACGCCCACTTCCGCAAGTGTTTTTTGGTTTTCCACCTTACACCATGCGTGTTATTCAAACAAGTCACCCATCACGTCCAGAAGCGATTTCTTCTTCTTTTTGTGATCGCCTGGTCCGTGGTCTAAATATCGACGGTCATTGAGGTTAACCCTTCTCGGCGATATCATACTCCACTTCCCATAACATCAGGCCCTTGCCCATAGCTGTTGGACCGGCTGCTGCCCGGTTTTTGGCTTCCAGTATGACCAACATGTCATCCGGATGGCGCTTACCTTCCCCTACCTCAATCAACGTTCCCATAATAATCCGAACCATATGCTGCAGAAACCCATTCCCGGATACATACGTATGAATGACTCCTTGATCTCTCGTGCCCGGACGGCACATGGACGTATCCTTCTCGATCCAAGCATCAAAAATAGTACGAACATGGGACGGCTTCGTCGACTTCCGTGACGCAAACGTTGTATAGTCATGCGTTCCGATCAGATGAGAAAGTCCCTGCTCCATCGCTGCGATATCCAGTTTCCCATGATGGTGGATCTGGTACCGCCGGTTAAATAGATCCGGATATTGGTTTGCATTGATGGTAAAACGATAGGTTTTCCGTTTCGCTGCATGGCGGGAATGGAATTCCATAGGTACCTCCATCGCATCCGAAACCACGATATCTTCCGGCAGCCAAGTGTTTAATGCCATACACCAACGCTCTACGGGAATTGGAGAAGCTGTGTAGAAGTTGAATACCTGGGCACGAGCATGCACCCCGGCATCTGTCCGGCCAGAAGCCGTAATCTTAAGCTGTTCACCAGACAAACGGCGGATCGCTTCCTCCAAATAATCCTGAATCGTGTGACCACCGGGCTGGGTCTGAAAGCCGTTATAATCGGTACCGTCGTAACTGACCTTCATCAGAAGATTACGCATTGCTGACCTCCTGAGTGCTTTCATCGAAATACGCCGCAACAACGAAAGCCTGTACACATTATAAGAAAACATCAATCGCGGCTTTTCTCAAGGATGAGCGACCGCGATTAGAAGGTAGGTTTTCTTGGGATATAGAATTGCATCAGCTTCGCTGACAACCTATAAATTCTATATCTATCAAAAAAGAGCCCCATAGGAGCTCCTTTTCATCATGTTAAGCCGAACCCTTCGAGTCAGCCACATGACTAGAAGGTCCCCGTTATTGTTGCCCATGGAGTAGTCGAGACGAGTCGAACCAAATGATCGACTATATCTCGCACCACTTCCCGTTCATGGCTCCAAGAATAAACATCTACGGAGCCGGGCATACATAACTACAGTCACTTCAATGGAACAAAGCTAATTTACGCGCGATCTACCAGTTCCAAGTAAACCATTGGAGCTGCGTCACCACGACGAGGACCCAGTTTCAGGATACGAGTGTATCCGCCTGGACGCTCGGAGTAACGAGGAGCGATTTCGGAGAACAATTTTTGGATTGCATCTTGTTCACCGTCTACTGTTTCACGACGCACGAATGCAGCTACTTGACGACGAGCGTGAAGATCACCTTTTTTTGCTTTTGTGATCAACTTCTCAGCGATCGAACGAACTTCTTTCGCTTTGGCTTCAGTCGTTTGAATGCGCTCATATAAGAAAAGGTCGGTTACCAGGTCACGGAACAACGCTTTACGCGCACTGGAATCGCGGCCCAACTTTTGGTATGCCATGTGTTTTTTCCCTCCTTTGCTAAGCTAAGCCGAATCTATGCTATTCTTCCGTACGAAGTCCCAGGCCCAACTCTTCAAGCTTCTCTTGAACTTCCTCCAAGGATTTGCGTCCGAGGTTCCGGACTTTCATCATATCCTCTTCGGTTTTCGTGGTCAGCTCTTGTACCGTATTAATGCCGGCACGTTTCAAGCAGTTGTAGGAACGAACGGAAAGATCCAGCTCTTCGATCGTCATTTCAAGCACTTTTTCTTTCTTGTCTTCTTCTTTCTCAACCATGATCTCCGCATCCTTCGCTTCGTCGGTCAGACCTACGAAGAGGAACAGATGCTCAGTCAAGATTTTCGCGCCGAGACTAACAGCTTCTTCCGGGCGGATGCTGCCATCCGTCCAAATTTCAAGCGTCAGTTTATCGTAGTTGGTTACTTGACCAACACGCGTATTTTCCACACCGTAGTTAACACGGCTAATCGGAGTATAGATCGAATCGACGGGAATGACGCCGATAGGCTGGTCATCGCGTTTGTTCCGATCCGCCTGGACATAGCCACGACCGCGACTGGCAAAAATACGCATATGAAGTCTTGCACCAGGGCCGAGCGTTGCAATATGAAGATCTGGGTTCAGAATCTCCACATCACTATCCGCACGGATGTCACCAGCAGTAACAACCCCTTCACCCTCCGCATCAATCTCGAACACTTTCTCTTCATCGGAATGAATTTTCAGAGACAAAGCTTTCAGGTTCAGGATGACCTCGGTCACGTCTTCCATGACACCCGGAATCGTGGAAAATTCATGCAGTACGCCATCGATTTGAATCGATGTGACTGCAGCTCCCGGTAGTGAGGATAACAAGATGCGGCGAAGCGAGTTCCCCAGCGTCGTGCCATACCCTCTCTCCAGAGGCTCAACTACGAATTTCCCATAGGTTCCATCTTCATTGACATCAACGGTCTCAATTTTCGGCTTTTCGATTTCAATCACGCAAGTACCCCTCCTTCAAACGTCGCTCCTATATGAAACTGTCATCTTATCCAGTAATCCATGTAGTAGTATGCCTAAACAACCATTATTAGCAGATTGCAACGGATTTATACCACATTAACAGGATGACTTCATTATACGCGACGACGTTTTGGTGGGCGGCATCCGTTATGTGGAATTGGTGTAACGTCTTTGATCAGGTTTACTTCGAGACCTGCTGCTTGCAGAGAACGAATTGCTGCTTCACGACCAGCACCAGGACCTTTAACCATTACTTCCACCGCTTTCATACCGTGTTCCATAGCCGCTTTGGCAGCTGTTTCAGCAGCCATTTGCGCAGCGAACGGG
Organism: Paenibacillus sp. GM2FR; assembly: GCF_002803325.1. Lineage (NCBI taxonomy): Bacteria > Bacillati > Bacillota > Bacilli > Caryophanales > Paenibacillaceae > Paenibacillus > Paenibacillus sp. GM2FR. Next base: position 14,594 of record NZ_MKZM01000013.1, read on the forward strand.
GTCGACTTACGGGAACCTTTAAATCCAAGGCCGCCGGAGCTTGCCCAAGAAATCGCGTTTCCGTGAGGATCCGTAATCGTTACGATTGTATTGTTGAATGTGGAGCGGATATGAGCCACGCCACTTTCAATATTTTTGCGGTCACGACGTTTAGTACGTACGACTTTTTTTGGTTTAGCCATTGTCTATTATCCCCCTTTCTTATTTCTTCTTGTTCGCTACGGTACGACGAGGACCTTTACGTGTACGAGCATTCGTTTTAGTACGTTGACCACGAACAGGCAATCCACGACGGTGACGAATACCGCGGTAGCAGCCGATCTCCGTGAGACGTTTAATATTTAAGGAAATTTCACGACGCAGGTCACCTTCTACCTTAACCATACCATCGATCGTTTCGCGCAATTTGCTGACTTCATCTTCTGTCAAATCACGGACACGAGTGTCTGCATTGATTCCAGTTTCTTTCAGTACTTTCTGGGAAGTCGTTTTACCGATTCCGAAAATGTAAGTCAAGGCGATCTCAACGCGTTTGTCACGTGGCAAATCCACACCAGCTATACGAGCCATTTTACGCTACACCCCCTTCTTTAACCTTGTTTTTGTTTGTGTTTCGGATTTTCACAGATAACCATTACGTTCCCTTTGCGGCGAATGACTTTGCATTTTTCGCAAATAGGCTTTACAGAAGGTCTTACCTTCATGCTAATTACCTCCTCCAAGTTTTACATTGTAAAACCAGCTTCGAAACTAAAGTAGTTTGTTACCGCTGCTGAGTTTTACGTCAGTAAAACCGCTTCGCAGCTTTCCTTGATTCCCCAGGGGAACCTTGAATCTATTTACGGTACGTGATACGACCTTTGGTTAAATCATACGGCGAGAGTTGAACAACCACTTTGTCTCCTGTAAGGATACGGATAAAGTGCATCCGCAGCTTTCCGGAAACATGAGCGAGAATCTGATGACCATTCTCCAGCTCGACTTTAAAGGTAGCATTCGGCAACGGCTCAATGACCGTTCCTTCGACTTCAATGACATCTTCTTTAGCCACAGTTAGTCTCCTTTCTGATCTGCCTTGGATTTATCGGATACAAACCGGTCCAGTGCGAAACGCAGTTTACCGTTTGTAACCCGACCGCTTTCTTGCAAACTGTTTACCACTTCACTGCTAATGTAGGATTGAGGTTCAAGATGAAGAACATTCTTCTTCTTGGCCCCGTCAAACTTGCGTTTGTCCCCATCCGCAATCAACACGAACCTGCTGTCCTCAATCGAAACGATAACGGCATACTGTCCGGCATCTCTACCTTTCAGTATCTTAACAATCTGACCGGGTTGAAGCATGACTTCATTATTCATGTTATCACCCTATTCCGGCAGCTTCGTCAAAATTTCCATGCCATCCGGCGTGACTGCTACCGTATGCTCGAAGTGAGCACATAGTGAGCCGTCTACCGTTACAACCGTCCAGTTGTCTTCCAGCGTCTTGACATTCCGTTTACCCGCATTGACCATCGGCTCGATCGCGAGCACCATGCCCGGTTTGAGTCTTGGTCCGCGGTCTGGGATGCCATAGTTCGGAATTTGCGGATCCTCATGCAGATCGGTACCCACACCATGACCAACGTATTCCCGGACGACAGAGAACCCTGCATCCTCGATGTGACGCTGTATGGCATGAGAGATTGTAAACAAGCGGACATCGGGTTTGATTAGCGCAAGTCCAGCATAGAGCGATCCTTCCGTTACGTCCAGCAGACGCTGGGCTTCTTCGGAAATTTCTCCTACAGCGTAGGTCCATGCCGAGTCACCATGGTAACCCTGGTACTGTGCACCGATATCAAACGTAACGATATCGCCCTCGATTAATTTGCGTTTGCCTGGAAATCCATGCACCAATTCTTCGTTGACTGATGCGCAAATGCTGGAAGGAAATCCGTTGTAGCCTTTAAAAGATGGCACAGCGCCTTGGCTTCGAATGAACTTGTCGGCCATAAGGTCAAGCTCCCCGGTCGTAATGCCCGGTTCTACATGAGCGGCAAGGAGTTTGTGGCATTCCGCCACGATCCTTCCTGCCTCTCTCATCAAGCTCAGTTCCGTTTCGGATTTACAAATGATCATTATACTTAACCTCTCAGTATAGACGCAATTTGTGATGAAACCACGTCGATTTCCTGATCACCATCGATTTGACGCAAAAGACCTTTGTTCTCATAAAACGTGAGGAGTGGTGCTGTTTTGTTGATATATTCGTCTAAACGAATGCCGACGCTCTCTTCGTTATCATCGGAGCGCTGGTACAATTCGCCGCCGCATTTATCACAAATGCCTTCCTGTTTAGGAGGATTAAAGATCACATGATAAGTCGAACCACAGTTTTTGCAAATCCGGCGGCCGGTAAGGCGAGCCAGAAGCTTTTCCCGATCAACTTTCAGGTTGATGACGTGATCGAGACCAGTATTCAAGCGGGCGAGAATCTCATCCAGCGCTTCCGCTTGCGAAAGGGTTCTTGGAAAACCGTCCAATAAAAAACCTTTTTCGCAATCGGACTGCTGCAAACGCTCCTCCACAATACCAATCGTTACGTCATCCGGTACCAGCAGCCCCTGATCCATGAATTCCTTCGCTTTAATCCCGATGGGAGTTCCTTGTTTGATCGCCAGACGAAATGCATCGCCTGTTGAAATATGAGGAATACCGAATTCATTCACGATGTTTTCTGCTTGCGTCCCTTTTCCTGCCCCAGGAGGACCCATGAATAAGATGTTCACCTTACGTCACTCCCTCCCCTTGATTGACTAGCAAGAACAACACAATAGGCGCCGGGAAGCGATACAGACCACTCGCCGGAACCTATCGCCTATTTATTGATAAAACCTTTGTAGTGACGTTTGATCAGTTGGCTTTCGATCTGCTTCATCGTATCCAGTGCAACACCGACCACGATCAAGAGGGACGTACCACCAATCTGAACTGTACGAGGAAGACCTGCAAGTGATCCAAAGAACACCGGAAGCACGGAGATCACGGCCAGGAACAATGCTCCTGTCATGGTCAAACGGGTCATAACCCGAGTCAGATACTTCTCGGTAGCTTTACCAGGACGAATGCCCGGTACATAGCCGCCGTTCTTCTTCATATTATCAGCCATTTGGTTCGGGTTCATCTGCACGAAGGTGTAGAAGAACGTGAAACCAATGATCATGAGTACATACAGTACCATTCCAAGCGGGCTGTCATAAGCCAGGTTCGCCGTAATCCACTTTGCCCAATTCATGTGTGCCCAGAAGCTGGCGAGGATAACCGGGAATTGCAGCAATGACATCGCAAAGATTACCGGAATAACGCCTGCTCCGTTAATCTTGAGTGGAATGTGTGTGTTCTGTCCGCCGTACATTTTGTTTCCTACAACACGCTTCGCGTATTGAACCGGAATCTTACGGATACCTTGCTGAATGAATACAACACCGGTAATGATCAAAATCAAAATCAGAAGGATGATAACACCCTTCAGAATGTTCATAAACACTTGACCATCCTGAATGAAGTTCGATTCAATCGTTGTCCGAATGTGCATTGGAATACCAGCAGCGATACCAGCAAAGATAATGATCGAAATACCGTTACCGATTCCGCGTTCCGTAATCTGTTCACCGAGCCACATCAAGAATGATGTACCTGCAGTAAGCACGATCGCGATAACAACAAAGTCGATAAAGGTTGCTCCAGGAACCATTTCGGCACCATACAGGCGGTTAAACCCGACGGACATACCGAACGCCTGAATCAAACCCAATATTACCGTACCATAACGAGTAATTTGAGCCAACTGCTTCTTCCCGTGTTCCCCTTGTTTGTTCCATTCCGCAAACTTTGGAATGACGTCCATCGACAGCAACTGCACGATAATGGACGAAGTAATATATGGAAATATCGAAAGGGCGAAGATCGAAAACTGCGATAGTGCGCCCCCCGAGAACGTGTTAAGAAGACCGAACAACTCATTGCCTGCCTGATTCGTCTGGGTAAAAACATCTTTGTTAACACCGGGAACCGGAACAAATGATCCAATACGGAAGATGATCAGAACGAATAAGGTGAACAAGATACGCTTGCGAAGGTCATCCACACGCCATATATTTTTCAGGGTCTTAAACATTAGATCACCTCGGTTTTACCGCCGGCAGCCTCGATCTTCTCTACCGCAGATTGAGAAAACTTATTAGCTTTTACAGTCAAAGAAACGGTAACTTCACCGTTGCCAAGAATTTTGATTCCGCTCTTTGTATTGTTAACAATACCGCTCTCAACCAAAACTTCTGGAGTCACTTCAGTACCTGCTGCAAAGCTGTTAAGTTCTTCGATGTTCACAATCGCGTACTCTTTCCGAGTTGGGTTTACGAAACCGCGCTTCGGAAGACGACGATACAATGGGTTCTGTCCACCTTCGAAGCCTGGACGTACACCACCGCCGGAACGAGAGTTTTGTCCTTTGTGACCGCGACCCGACGTTTTACCCGTACCGCTACTAGTACCGCGTCCAACGCGCTTGCGTTCTTTGCGGGATCCAGGTGCTGGGCTCAGCTCATGTAACTTCATCGTTCGTTGCACCTCCTTAATATGTCCGGGAATAAACTGCCCGGGATTAACCTTCGATTTCTTTAACAGAAACCAGGTGATTTACTTTCTTGATCATTCCGCGAATTGCAGCATTGTCGCTTTGAACCACGGAATGGTTGATTTTGCGAAGTCCGAGTGTTTTCACGGTTGCACGCTGATCCTCTGGACGACCAATCACGCTGCGTACGAGGGTGATTTCAAGTTTAGCCATGAGATTCCCTCCTTAACCCAACAGCTCTTCGACGGATTTGCCGCGAAGCTTGGCAACATCTTCAACACGCTTCAGGCGGGACAACCCTTCCAAAGTCGCATTGACCATGTTCATGGAGTTCGAAGAACCTAGAGATTTTGTCAAAATGTCGCCTACGCCAGCCAGTTCAAGTACTGCACGAACCGGTCCGCCAGCGATAACTCCAGTACCTTCAGATGCCGGCTTCAACAATACTCGGCCTGCTCCGAAGTGACCTGTTACGAGGTGAGGAATAGTTGTTCCAACAAGTGGAATGTGAATCAGGTTTTTCTTAGCATCTTCAATACCTTTGCGGATTGCATCCGGTACTTCGCCTGCTTTACCGATACCTGCTCCTACCCAACCTTTGCCATCACCGACAACTACCAGTGCGCTAAAGCTAAAGCGACGTCCGCCTTTTACAACTTTAGCAACGCGGTTAATGTTTACTACTCTTTCAGTCAGTTCTAAAGTGTTAGGATCTACACGCAAGTCGTTTACCTCCTTTTGAAAATATCTTAGAATTCAAGGCCTGCCTCGCGAGCTGCCTCTGCAAGTGCTTGAATACGTCCATGATACAAGTAGCCACCACGATCGAATACGATCACTTTGTAACCTTTGTCTGCAGCACGTTTTGCAACGAGTTCGCCGACTTTACGAGCGGATTCAACGCTTCCGCCGTTCTTGATGTCGTTAGCCAGTTCTTTATCCAGCGTAGAAGCTGATGCCAAAGTCACGCCAGCCACGTCGTCGATCAATTGAGCATAGATGTGTTTCGAAGAACGGAACACGTTCAGACGTGGACGTTCTGCTGTGCCTTGGATTTTCTTACGGACACGCAGGTGTCTTTTCAGACGAGCTTTGTTCTTGTCTTGTTTCGTGATCATGCTTCCATTTCCTCCCTTCAGTTTTGCCTTAAGAGCTTCACTTTTAGACGCATCGGGTAAGTATGGGAGAAGAAGTAAGTTATCCACCAAGTGAATCCCCGGTTAACTAACTTATTTCTTCTTACCAGCTTTACCTTCCTTACGGATAATGCGTTCACCTTCGTATTTAATCCCTTTACCTTTGTATGGCTCAGGCTCACGTACGGAACGAATCTTAGCAGCGTATGCACCTACGCGCTCTTTATCGATACCGCGAACCGTGATTTTCGTGTTTGCCGGTACGTCGAACTCAATACCTGGCTCCGGTGTAATTTCAACTGGGTGGGAGTAACCCACGTTCAGAACGATTTTATCTCCGGATTTGCTTGCACGGTATCCGACACCTACCAACTCAAGGTTTTTCGAGAATCCTTCAGTTACACCGTTGACCATATTCGAGACAACGCTGCGGGTCGTGCCGTGAAGAGAGCGATGTGTTTTGTTGTCGGAAGGACGAACAACATTGATCTCGTTGTTTTCTACTGTAATTTGCATGTCTTTATGCAGTTCACGAGTCAAGGTACCTTTAGGTCCTTTAACAGTGATTACAGTGTTATCCAGTGTGACTTCCACACCGTTTGGAATAGCAATTGGTTTACGACCAATACGGGACATTCATTACACCTCCTATCTTGTGACGTTGATTACCATACGTAGCAGAGAACTTCTCCGCCAGCTTTGGATTGACGAGCTTCTTTGTCGGTCATAACTCCCTTAGACGTGGAGATGATCGCAATACCCAAACCACCAAGTACGCGAGGTACTTCGTTGCTCTTCGTGTAAACGCGAAGACCTGGTTTGCTGATTCTTTTCAGACCTGTGATTACACGTTCGTTGTTGGAACCATATTTCAGGAATACACGAATGATCCCTTGTTTATTGTCTTCCACAAACTCTGCATCACGGATGAAGCCTTCACGCTTCAAAATGTCAGCGATTTGTTTTTTAATCGTCGAAGCAGGCATTTCTACTGTTTCGTGGCGAACCGTGTTCGCGTTACGAATACGAGTTAGCATATCTGCAATTGGATCGGACATAGTCATGTAGGATAAACCTCCTTCCCGTTTATAAACTTCTTACCAGCTTGCTTTTTTCACGCCAGGAATCTGGCCTTTATAAGCTAATTCACGGAAACAAATTCTGCAAATTTTAAACTTCTGCAGTACCGAATGTGGGCGACCACAACGTTCACAACGGGTATATGCCCGTACTTTGTATTTCGGTGTACGTTGTTGTTTAACTTTCATCGAAGTTTTTGCCACTTAGCCTGACACCTCCTAAATAGTTTCGGAGAAAAGGACAACCGTCTTATTTCGCGAAAGGCATGCCCAGCTGAGCAAGCAGTTCACGGGATTCTTCGTCGGTTTTAGCAGTCGTTACGATAACGATATCCATACCGCGAACTTTATCCACTTTGTCATACTCAATTTCAGGGAAAATGAGTTGCTCTTTCAGACCGAGCGTATAGTTACCGCGTCCGTCAAATGCTTTGGTGGACACGCCTTGAAAGTCACGTACACGTGGAAGTGTAACGTTGAACAGCTTGTCGAGGAAGTAGTACATACGCTCACCGCGCAATGTTACCTTCACACCGATTGGCATGTTCTCACGCAGTTTGAATCCCGCGATGGATTTCTTCGCACGGGTGATAACCGGTTTTTGACCAGCAATCAGCTGCATGTCGTTCACAGCGGAATCAAGCACCTTTGAGTTAGCTACAGCGTCACCTACACCCATGTTGATGACAACCTTCTCGATTTTTGGTACTTGCATTACTGTCTTATAGCTAAACTTCTGCATCAGAGCAGGAGTTACTTCGTTCAAAAAACGTTCTTTCATTCTTGCTGCCATGATTCAAGGACCTCCTTTCTAAACCGTCTTATTTATCGATAACTTCTCCGGATCTTTTTGCTACGCGAACTTTTTTGCCGTTGTCCAGTACTTTGTAACCGATACGGGTTACTTTTCCGCTCTTCGGATCAACGTGCATAACGTTCGATACATGGATCGGAGCTTCCTTCTCGATGATACCGCCTTGTGGGTTCATTTGGTTTGGCTTCTGGTGCTTCTTGATCATGTTCACACCTTCAACCAAAACACGATTTTCACGAGGGTACGCTGCGATGACACGGCCTTTTTTGCCTTTGTCTTTACCGCTGATGACGATAACTGTATCATCTTTTTTCACGTGCAGTTTGTTGCTATGGGATTCCAGAACTTTTTTCACTTTAGGCATTCGTTACACCTCCTATGACTAGCCAGTTCAACTATTTATCGGGTTCCCGAAAAGTTACGTCACTTTTTGGGGTGTTATTAGATTACTTCCGGAGCCAAGGAAACGATTTTCATGTAGTCTCTTTCGCGAAGTTCGCGAGCAACTGGTCCGAAAATACGAGTTCCGCGTGGGCTTCTGTCGTCTTTAACAACAACAGCTGCATTCTCGTCAAATGAGATGTAAGATCCGTCTTTACGACGTACAGAACGTTTCGTACGAACGACTACCGCTCTTACTACATCACCCTTTTTGACAACGCCGCCTGGTGTTGCTTGTTTGACGGAACATACGATCAAATCACCGATTTGAGCTGTACGACGACCAGTACCACCTAATACGCGGATACACATCAGTTCCTTCGCACCGGAGTTGTCAGCAACAGCTAAACGTGTAAATGGTTGAATCATTTAAATTTCCTCCTTCCATCAAAAACTGATCATATCTTAGATGATAACCGCTTTTTCAACCACTTCTACCAATCTCCAGCGCTTGTCTTTGGAGAGAGGGCGAGTTTCCATGATTTTAACGGTATCTCCGATTTGAGCTTGATTGTTCTCATCATGCGCTTTAAATTTTTTCGTGTATTTAATGCGTTTGTGATACAAGTCATGCTTCTTATAAGTTTCAACAGCTACAACAATGGTTTTATCCATTTTATCGCTGACAACTTTACCAATTTGCACTTTACGAGCATTGCGTTCTTCGCTCATTTGTTAGCCTCCTTCCTGAATACAGAACACGACGTTTCTGTTTCATTAACTAATCCCAAGTTCTCTTTCACGGATAACGGTTTTAGCACGAGCTATTTCTTTGCGAACGTCACGGATCCGAGTCGGGTTGTCAAGCTGGCCTGTGGCCAATTGAAAACGGAGGTTAAAGAGTTCCTCTTTAAATCCGGCGATTTTTTGCTCGATTTCTGCAGTGGTTAAGTTGCGCAGTTCATTAGCTTTCATTTGCTTCACCACCCACTTCTTCACGTTTCACAAACTTCGTTTTAACAGGCAGCTTGTGAGCGGCGAGACGCATCGCTTCGCGGGCGATTTCCTCGGACACGCCTCCAAGTTCAAACATGATCTTGCCTGGTTTTACAACGGCAACCCATTTCTCAACGTTACCTTTACCACTACCCATCCGCACTTCGAGAGGCTTTTGAGTAATCGGCTTATCTGGGAAAATCTTGATCCATACTTTACCGCCACGACGGATGTAACGAGTCATCGCGATACGAGCAGCTTCGATCTGACGGTTCGTGATCCAGCCTGGTTCTGTAGCTTGCAGACCGAATTCGCCGAAGTTCAGTTCAGTACCGCCTTTAGCTTGACCTCTCATATGGCCGCGCTGTTGTTTGCGGTGTTTTACACGTTTTGGTACCAACATGATTAGTTGCCTCCTTCCTGAGCAGCTTGTTTCTTAGCCGTAGGAAGAACCTCTCCACGATAGATCCATACTTTCACGCCGATACGGCCGTAAGTCGTATGCGCTTCTGCTGTACCATAGTCGATGTCTGCACGAAGCGTATGAAGTGGAACAGTTCCTTCACTGTAGCCTTCCGTACGAGCAATCTCGGCTCCGCCAAGACGTCCGCTGACCGATGTTTTAATCCCTTTTGCTCCAGAGCGCATAGTTCTTTGAATCGCTTGTTTCAGTGCACGACGGAAAGATACACGACGTTCCAACTGTTGTGCAATGCTTTCAGCAACAAGAATAGCGTCCAGTTCAGGGTTTTTGATTTCAGAAATGTTGATGTGAACTTTTTTACCGCCGGCAATTTTAGTCACTTGTCCGCGCAGTACTTCTACTTCGGAACCACCTTTACCGATAACCATACCTGGCTTCGCAGTGTGGATCGTCACGTTCACACGATTAGCCGCTCTCTCGATTTCGATACGGGATACAGCGGAGTCTTTCAATTTATTTTTCAGGTATTCACGGATTTTCACGTCTTCCAGCAAAAGATCACCGAAGTCTTTGCCTGCATACCATTTGGATTCCCAATCACGGATAATACCGATACGGAGTCCTACTGGATTTACCTTTTGGCCCACACGTTTTCCCTCCTTATTTTTCAGCTACCACCAAAGTAATGTGGCTGGTGCGTTTATTGATCCGGCTTGCACGTCCCATCGCACGCGGGCGGAAACGTTTCATAGTCGGTCCCTGGTTGACATAAGCTTGCGTCACAACCAATTTAGTTACATCCAAAGAGTAGTTATGCTCAGCGTTTGCGATAGCCGAGTTCAAAAGCTTCTCAACAACCGGAGATGCAGCTTTCGGAGTGTGACGAAGAATTGCGATCGCTTCGCCGACTTGCTTACCGCGGATCAAGTCAACAACGAGTTGAGCTTTACGAGGAGCAATACGAATCGATCTAGCATGTGCTTTTGCTTCCATATGTTTAACCTCCTCTCAAACAAAGAGCTTCATTAATTATCTTCTTGTTTTCTTATCATCTTCATGACCTTTGTAAGTACGAGTTGGAGCAAACTCACCCAACTTGTGTCCTACCATGTCCTCTGTTACATATACAGGTACATGCTTACGGCCATCGTATACTCCGAACGTGTGACCGATAAATTGCGGGAAAATAGTGGAGCGGCGGGACCAGGTTTTGATCACAGCCTTTTTGCTTGCGCTGTTCATGTCCTCCACTTTTTTGAGCAGATATCCGTCAATAAAAGGTCCTTTTTTCAAACTACGGCTCATATTGAAATCCTCCCTTCACCAAATTGTCTCGTTACCTTCGAGCCTGTCACGAAGTTATGCACTTAATCGCGCATTACTTCGTGCGGCGGCGAACGATATATTTGTCAGAAGCTTTACCTTTTTTACGTGTTTTGTAACCAAGGGTTGGTTTACCCCATGGAGACATAGGCGATTTACGTCCGATTGGAGCGCGGCCTTCACCACCACCGTGAGGGTGATCGTTAGGGTTCATTACCACACCACGTACTTCAGGGCGTTGTCCAAGCCAGCGGCTACGACCAGCTTTACCGATTTTGATCAACTCATGGTCTTGGTTACCCACAGAACCGATGGTTGCACGGCAAACTTTCAGGATGCGGCGAACTTCACCGGAAGAAAGACGAACAGTTACGTACTTATCTTCTTTACCGAGAAGTTGAGCTTCTGTACCAGCAGCACGAACCAATTGTCCGCCTTTACCTGGTTTCAATTCAATGTTGTGGATAACGGTACCTACCGGAATGTTTTCCAGTGGAAGTGCGTTACCGATCTTGATGTCAGCACCTACTCCAGATACTACTTGGTCTCCAACTTTCAGACCTTTAGGAGCGATGATATAACGCTTTTCACCATCTACATAGTGAATCAGAGCGATGTTGGAAGTACGGTTCGGGTCGTATTCGATTGTAGCAACGCGACCTGGAATGCCGTCTTTATTCCGTTTGAAGTCGATGATACGGTATTTACGCTTGTGTCCGCCGCCATGGTGACGAACCGTAATTTTACCTTGGTTGTTACGGCCAGCTGTTTTGCTCAGCGGAGCCAGCAACGATTTCTCCGGCTGATTCGTGGTGATTTCTTCGAAAGTCGACACGGACATGTTGCGTCGAGCCGGGGATGTCGGTTTATACTTTTTAATAGGCACTGAATTTTCCCTCCTTACTTAAAAAATTCTTATTCAACCGATTCAAAGAACTCGAGCGGTTTGCTGTCTGGAGCCAAAGTCACGATTGCCTTTTTCCATTCGGTTGTGTAACCGGAATAACGGCCATAACGCTTTGGTTTAGCAGGGACACGCATCGTATTCACGTTCGATACTTTAACTTTAAAAATAGCTTCGACAGCTTGCTTGATCTCGGTCTTGTTAGCACGGATATCCACTTCAAAAGCATATTTCAGCTCTGCCATGTAGTCAGCCGTACGTTCCGTGATCACCGGGCGCTTGATTATATCGCGTGGGTCTTTCATTACGCGAGCACCTCCTCTACCTTCTGAACTGCTTCCTTCGTAATGATCAGTTGATCGTACGACAGTACGTCAAGAACATTAATGCCGTCAGCCGCTACGAATTTCACACCAGGAATATTACGTGCGGAAAGGGCTACATTATCATCATAGCTTGGAGCAACGATCAGAGCTTTACGGCCTACTTTCAGGTTGCTAAGAATGTTAGCAAACTCTTTCGTTTTCGGCGTATTCAGCGTCAATTGATCCAATACGATAATTGCGTTGTCAATCACTTTGGAAGACAAAGCGGATTTGATAGCCAAACGACGGACTTTCTTAGGAAGTTTAAATGTGTAGCTGCGCGGAGTCGGTCCAAATACCACGCCGCCGCCTTTCCATTGTGGAGAACGGATCGAACCTTGACGAGCACGGCCAGTACCTTTTTGTTTCCAAGGCTTACGTCCGCCGCCGCGTACTTCAGAACGTCCCTTTACTTTGTGGGTACCGCGACGAAGGGAAGCGCGCTGCAGCAATACTGCGCTGTGCAGTACGTGTGCGTTCGGCTCGATGCCGAATACAGCTTCATTCAATTCTACTTCGCCAACTTGGCTACCGCTGACATTATAAAGTGCTACTTTAGGCATTGTTTGTTCCTCCTTTCTTTAGGCGATTATTTCTTCACCGTTTCTTTGATTTGAACAAAACCTTTTTTAGGTCCAGGAATGGAGCCTTTTACAAGGATTACGTTACGCTCTGCATCGACTTTAACAACCTCGAGCTTTTGAATCGTAACTGTCTCATTGCCCATGTGACCTGGCAGGCGTTTTCCTTTAGGAACACGGTTTGCCTGGATGGAACCCATGGAACCTGGTCTACGGTGATAACGGGAACCGTGAGACATTGGTCCGCGGCTTTGGCCCCAACGTTTGATTACACCTTGGAAACCTTTACCCTTGGAAATACCCGTTACGTCAACAAATTCGCCTTCTGCGAAGACATCAGCCTTCAGCTCTTGTCCAACCTCGACACTCGCGAGGTCAACACCGCGAATTTCGCGAACGTAGCGCTTAGGCGCAGTGTTTGCTTTTTTCGCATGGCCTGCTTCTGGTTTGTTAGATCTGTTCTCTTTCTTATCAGAGAAACCGACTTGAATCGCTTCGTATCCGTCGTTTTCCAGATCTTTCTTTTGAAGAACAACACAAGGACCTGCTTCGATAACCGTTACAGGAATTACAACACCCTCAGGGGTAAACACTTGAGTCATTCCGAGCTTTCTACCTAAGATACCTTTCATGTTGACACCTCTTTTCTCTTCTCTAATTCGTTATGCAATGCTTACAGTTTGATTTCGATATCTACACCGGACGGCAGGTCCAAGCGCATCAAGGCATCCACAGTTTGTGGAGTCGGGTTCACGATGTCGATCAAGCGTTTATGTGTACGCATTTCGAACTGTTCCCGAGAATCCTTATACTTGTGTACCGCACGGAGAATGGTAATTACTTGTTTCTCAGTTGGAAGCGGGATCGGACCGGATACACCAGCACCCGAACGTTTTGCTGTCTCAACAATTTTCTCAGCGGATTGATCAAGAACTCTGTGGTCGTATGCTTTCAAGCGAATACGAATTTTTTGCTTTGCCATTTTATTCCCTCCTTCTATCGCCCAATTTGGTATCGGACATACTCCGCGAAAATTTTCCAACCACCTGCCTCATGGCAAAGGGGCCGGGTGTGTCGGTAACCTCTCGCATCATCGCAACGTCGCAGAACAACATTCACTATTATATATAAAAGATAGGCGTATTGCAAGCACTAATTCATAATTAATATGTATTTGCATCTTTAACCGGAAGTTGCAGGACTTGGTTAATAGATTCCATCGTTTTCGCATATCATATTGTACCGGGATCTTTCTTCTATATAATAGATTGTCCCGAATCTAAGTACTGACATCCACCAGAGATTGTAAACAGGTAATTTGGGCTGAGTCCAATAGAAAAAGAGCCTGATCCAAAGGACCAGACTCTTTTATCAGGACATCACATTGTTGCTCGTTACAATACACTGTTGCTATATTCAAGGCTATTCGTAAGCCTTAATTATTTAATGATGGTAGCAACGGAACCAGCACCTACGGTACGGCCGCCTTCACGAATGGAGAATTTAGTTCCTTCTTCAATCGCGATTGGGTTGATCAGGTTAACCGTTACAGTGATGTTATCACCAGGCATAACCATTTCAGAACCCTCTGGCAAGTTGATCACACCAGTTACATCCGTAGTACGGAAGTAGAACTGTGGACGGTAGCCAGTGAAGAAAGGCTTATGACGTCCGCCTTCTTCTTTGCTCAGTACGTATACTTGAGCTGTGAACTCTGTGTGTGGTTTAACGGAAGCAGGCTTAGCAAGTACTTGACCGCGCTCGATTTGAGTACGCTCAACACCACGAAGCAATGCACCGATGTTGTCACCAGCTTGTGCGGAATCCAGCAATTTACGGAACATCTCAACGCCCGTAACAACGGATTTCTTAGTTTCTTCAGCGATACCAACGATTTCGATCTCGTCACCAACTTTGATCGTACCACGCTCTACACGACCTGTAGCAACGGTACCACGACCAGTGATGGAGAATACGTCCTCGACAGGCATCAAGAAAGGCTTGTCAGTGTCGCGCTCAGGCAATGGGATGTACTCGTCGATTGTTTTGAACATTTCAACGATTTTTTGTGCCCATTCGCCTTCTGGGTTTTGCAGAGCTTCACGAGCGGAACCACGAGTGATCGGAGTGTCGTCGCCTGGGAAGTCATACTCGCTCAGCAGGTCGCGAACTTCCATCTCAACCAATTCCAAGAGCTCTTCGTCTTCAACCATGTCGCATTTGTTCAAGAATACAACGATGTAAGGAACGCCTACTTGGCGGGACAACAGGATGTGCTCGCGAGTTTGCGGCATTGGGCCGTCAGCTGCGGATACAACCAGGATCGCTCCGTCCATTTGAGCAGCACCAGTGATCATGTTTTTAACATAGTCAGCGTGACCTGGGCAGTCAACGTGTGCATAGTGACGAGTATCAGTTTCGTATTCAACGTGGGAAGTCGAAATTGTGATACCGCGCTCGCGCTCTTCTGGAGCTTTGTCGATTTGGTCGAAAGACATTGCAGCACCACCGTAAGTTTTGGACAATACAGATGTGATTGCAGCTGTCAAAGTTGTTTTACCATGGTCAACGTGACCGATAGTACCGATGTTAACATGGGGTTTCGTACGTTCGTATTTAGCCTTTGCCATTTGAACAATTCCTCCTTAAGGGGATATATATGTTAGGCCGGAAGCGGAGTTAACGGGATGTTGGTCCCGCCTCCTATCCAGCAGGTAAAACGTTATTACTCTCCGCCTTTGATCTTGGACACAATTTCATCGGAGATATTCTTAGGAACTTCTTCGTAATGGGAGAGTTCCATGGAGAACACACCGCGTCCTTGTGTACCGGAGCGAAGGGTAGTGGAGTAACCGAACATTTCGGAAAGAGGCACTTTCGCACGGATAATTTGAGTACCACCACGGGAGTCCATACCTTCGATACGTCCACGGCGGGAGTTCAGCATACCCATTACGTCGCCCATGTATTCCTCAGGCACGGTAACTTCAACTTTCATGATTGGCTCAAGCAGGACAGGCTTACACTTGTCTTTAGCTGCTTTCAAAGCCATGGAACCGGCGATTTTAAACGCCATTTCATTGGAGTCAACATCATGGTACGAACCGTCGACGATCGTTGCTTTAACGTCAACAAGCGGGAAGCCGGCGAGTACACCGTTCTTCATTTGCTCTTCAATACCTTGCTGTGCAGGACCAATGTATTCTCTTGGTACCGAACCACCGACAACTTTGCTGTCGAATTGGTTACCGCTACCTGGTTCCAGAGGTTCGAACTCAACCCATACGTGACCGTATTGTCCACGACCACCGGACTGACGAACGAATTTACCTTCAACGCGAGCTGGTGTACGGAATGTTTCGCGGTAAGCTACCTGTGGTTTACCCACGTTAGTTTCTACCTTGAACTCACGACGCATACGGTCGATGATGATGTCCAAGTGAAGCTCACCCATACCTGCCAGGATCGTTTGGCCTGTTTCTTCATCAGTATGCGCACGAAGAGTTGGATCCTCTTCAGTCAACTTACCGAGAGCCACACCCATTTTATCTTGGTCAGCTTTTGTTTTAGGCTCAACTGCGATTTCGATAACCGGATCAGGGAAGTTCATGGACTCCAAGATAACCGGGTTTTTCTCATCACATAGTGTATCACCTGTACCCGTATCTTTCAAACCTACGGCAGCTGCGATATCTCCGGCGAACACTTCGGAAATTTCTTGACGGCTGTTCGCATGCATTTGAAGGATACGACCAATGCGCTCACGCTTGCCTTTAGTTGCATTCAGTACGTAAGAGCCGGATTGCAGTACACCGGAATATACGCGGAAGAATGTCAGCTTACCAACATAAGGGTCCGTAGCGATTTTGAATGCCAAAGCCGAGAACGGCTCTTCATCGGAAGAATGCCGAATAGCTTCAGTTCCGTCTTCAAGGGTACCCTTGATGTCTGGAACGTCAGTTGGAGCCGGCAAATAATCGATTACGGCATCAAGCATCAACTGAACACCTTTGTTACGGTAAGAAGATCCACAGATAACCGGGAAGATCTTAACTTCGACAACACCTTTACGCAGAGCAGCTTTCAACTCAGCGATGGTGATTTCTTCACCTTCAAGATATTTCATTGTCAAGTCTTCGTCAAGTTCTGCTACCTTCTCAACCAACTCGTTGCGAAGCTCTTCCACTTGATCCTTGAATTCTGCTGGAATTTCGGTTTCTTCGATATTTTGACCGAGGTCATCCTTATACATATAAGCTTTTTCCTCGATAATATCGATGATGCCAATGAAATCATTCTCTGCACCGATCGGAAGCTGAATCGCTACCGCATTCGCTTGCAGACGCTCTCTCATATCTTTAACTACGTTCAAGTAGTCGGCACCGATAATATCCATTTTGTTTACGTATGCGATCCGCGGAACTCCATAACGGTCTGCTTGTCTCCAAACCGTCTCCGACTGAGGTTCAACGCCCTCTTTCGCACTGAATACACCTACTGCCCCATCCAATACACGAAGGGAACGTTCAACTTCTACTGTGAAGTCAACGTGCCCCGGGGTGTCGATAATATTAACGCGATGACCCTTCCAAGAAGCGGTAGTCGCAGCGGATGTAATCGTGATACCGCGCTCCTGCTCCTGCTCCATCCAGTCCATTGTAGCTGCACCCTCGTGAACTTCCCCGATTTTGTGCGTACGGCCTGTATAGAACAAAATCCGCTCTGTAGTGGTCGTTTTACCAGCGTCAATATGCGCCATGATCCCGATATTACGTGTATTTTTCAAGGAGAACTCTCTTGTCGCCATGCGAATAGTCTCCCTTCAAAATTAGAAGTATTAATTAGTTGCTGGATCCTACCAACGGTAGTGAGCAAACGCTTTGTTCGCTTCAGCCATTTTGTGTGTATCTTCGCGTTTCTTAACGGAAGCGCCTGTGTTGTTGGAAGCATCGATGATCTCAGCCGCCAAACGCTCTTCCATGGTTTTCTCGCCGCGGTTGCGGGAGTAGTTTACGAGCCAACGTAATCCAAGGGATGTACGTCTCTCTGGTTTAACTTCGATCGGAACCTGGTAGTTAGCACCGCCGACACGACGAGCTTTTACTTCCAATACTGGCATGATGTTCTTGATAGCTGCTTCAAACACTTCCATCGGATCATTACCAGTACGTTCCTTGATGATGTTGAATGAATTGTAAAGGATGCTTTGAGCAACACCTCTTTTACCATCCAACATGATGCGGTTGATCAGACGAGTTACCAGCTTGCTGTTATACACTGGATCTGGCAGCACGTCTCTTTTAGTTACTGGACCTTTGCGTGGCATGGATATCCCCCTTTCTTCAGTCATGAGTCATGTTACGAAAACATGAGCATCAATTAGCTTTTTGCTTTAGGACGCTTCGTGCCGTATTTGGAACGAGCTTGCATCCGGTTGTTTACACCAGCGGTATCAAGTGCGCCGCGAACGATATGGTAACGTACACCCGGAAGGTCTTTTACCCGTCCACCGCGAACCAATACAACACTGTGCTCTTGCAAGTTATGTCCGATACCCGGAATGTAAGCCGTCACCTCAATGCGGTTCGTCAAGCGAACACGAGCATATTTACGAAGTGCGGAGTTCGGTTTTTTTGGCGTCATTGTACCTACACGAGTGCATACACCGCGTTTTTGCGGAGCGCTCAAGTCGGTCTCCTCACGTTTCAAAGCGTTAAAACCTTTTTGAAGAGCTGGAGATTTCGATTTGTAAACTTTGGCTTGACGGCCCTTGCGAACCAGTTGGTTAATTGTTGGCATGCTAGCCACCCCCTTCCCGTATTTATCATTCGATTACAAACCCCGTTTAAGTCCACAGACCCAGGCGGTTCATAAAAGAACAAATGAAAAGTTTTTGCCGAGAGAAGTAACGTCTTCTCCAACAAAAACGATTTCTCAAATCATGATTTCAAGACAGCTACCATAGCTGCACCAACTTCAATACCGCATGCTTCTCCAAGCTCTATCATCGTGGGTACATAGTTGATATGCACGCCATTCTTATCACACTCGGATACGACTTTTGAAATCAAACGTTGGTCGCAATCTTCGGCCACATAAACCTCTGCAGCCAAACCGGATTCAACGGCCTTCATCGTTTGTTTGGTGCCAATCTTGATGTGTGCATCCTGTAATCCTTTATCATTAGACATAAGTCATTCCTCCAAAAGAACAGGGAACAAAGAAACTATTCACGCACCTTTGCTATATTAGCATCTGCCCTAATCGATGTCAAGCTATTAAATGAGGAAAAAAGAAACTTTGGGACGGAGAGCTTCCGCATCTTAAGATACGGAAATTCCCCATCACCTGACTGTCTCTTAATCTATAGAAGCTGTTTCGAGTTCCTGACTTTCGTCATTCACATCGTTTTGTCCCGTGAACTTCACGCTGCGATAACGGTTCATACCGGTACCTGCAGGGATCAGTTTACCGATGATAACATTCTCTTTCAGACCAAGCAGCTGATCGACTTTACCTTTAATGGCAGCGTCAGTCAACACGCGAGTCGTCTCCTGGAAGGAGGCTGCTGACAAGAACGAATCGGTTTCGAGAGATGCTTTTGTAATCCCGAGGAGAACCGGTTTGGCAACCGCAGGTTCTTTCCCGGAGAGAATAGCATCTTTATTTGCTGCTTCGTATTCATGCATATCCACGAAGGAGCCTGGCAGCAGGTTCGTATCTCCCGCATCAACGATACGGAATTTACGCAGCATCTGTCTGATCATAACTTCAACGTGTTTATCGTTAATTTCTACGCCTTGGTTACGGTATACGCGTTGTACTTCCTGTAGGATGTAGTTCTGCACGCCACGGATACCTTTGATGCGAAGCATTTCCTTCGGATCAATGGAACCATCGGTCAGTTCATCCCCGGCTTCAATTTGCTTGCCTTCGCTTACGCGCAGACGAGAGCCATAGGTAACCGCGTAAACCTTAGTCTCAGCTTCACCTTGTATTTCGATTTCACGACGGTCTTTCGTTTCGCGGATCTCTTTAACCACGCCGTCGATCTCACTAATGGTCGCTTGACCTTTAGGATTACGGGCTTCAAAGAGCTCCTGGATACGCGGAAGACCTTGCGTAATATCATCACCGGCAACGCCGCCTGTGTGGAACGTACGCATCGTGAGCTGTGTTCCCGGTTCGCCGATGGATTGAGCCGCGATAATACCAACCGCTTCACCAATCTCAACATGCTTACCAGTAGCCAGGTTACGACCGTAACATTTTTTGCAGACGCCATAACGTGCACGACAGCTCAAGATGGAACGGATTTGAAGCTTCTCAACGCCAGCTGCTACGATTTCTTCAGCTTTGTCGGAGTCAATCAATTCGTTACGATTTACGATGATCTCTTTCGTTTCCGGATGGCGGACGGTTTCAAATGCATAACGTCCCTCAATACGGTCATAGAGATCCTCGATAACTTCTTTACCGTCCTGAATACGGCTAACCGTAAAGCCTTTATCCGTGCTGCACTCATCTTCGCGAACGATAACATCCTGGGCTACGTCAACAAGTCGACGAGTCAAGTAACCGGAGTCAGCGGTACGAAGCGCTGTATCGGCAAGTCCTTTACGCGCACCGTGCGTGGACAGGAAGTACTCGAGTACCGTCAGTCCTTCACGGAAGTTCGATTTGATTGGGAGTTCGATGATACGTCCCGACGGGTTCGCCATCAGACCCCGCATACCGCCGAGCTGAGTGATCTGCGATTTGTTACCCCGTGCTTTCGAATCAACCATGAGCATGATGGAGTTAAAGCGGTCCATCGATTTCATGAGTACATCCGTAATATCGTCCTTGGTCTTGGACCAGATATCGATAACACGGTCATAACGTTCTTCATTCGTAATCAAGCCGCGGCGATATTGGTTCGTTACCACTTTAACCTTCTCGTCGGACTCTTTCAGAATTTCATTCTTCTCGTCAGGTACGATAACGTCGGATACCGCAACGGTTACGCCTGCACGAGTAGAGTAGGTGAAACCGAGCTGCTTGATTTTATCCAAAATCACAGAGGTTTCCGTGGTATGGTACGTTTCGAAGCAGCGTGCAATGATGGAACCCAGATATTCCTTACCAACAGCACCGCTGATTGGCAGTTCCTGAATCACTTTTTGAATATCTGCGCCCTTCTCGTATACGAAATACTTCTCAGGCGTGCCTTGCAGCAAGTTCGTACGAGTCGCTTCATTGATGTAAGGGAAGCTGGCAGGGAAAATCTCGTTAAAGATAATCCGGCCGATCGTCGTAACCAAAATCGCATCCTGCTGTTTTTCCGTAAAGCTGGTCTTGCCCAGGGCTTTAACCGGAATCGCTACGCGTGCATGCAGACCGGCTGCTTCACGCTGATAAGCGGAAACCGCTTCGTTCACGCTGCCCAGAATCATGCCGGTACCTTTCTCTTCCTTGTTATCCATCGTCAGATAGAAGGAACCCAGTACCATATCCTGAGACGGCGTAACAACCGGCTTGCCGTCTTTCGGGTTCAGAATGTTACCCGATGCCAGCATCAACAGACGCGCTTCAGCTTGAGCTTCAGCGGACAAAGGAACGTGAACCGCCATTTGGTCACCGTCAAAGTCAGCGTTATATGCTGTACATACGAGCGGATGGAGACGGATCGCATGGCCCTCAACCAGAATCGGTTCAAATGCTTGAATACCGAGTCTGTGAAGCGTCGGTGCACGGTTCAGAAGAACCGGATGCTCTTTAATGACCTCTTCGAGCACATCCCATACTTCTGGACTTACACGTTCTACTTTGCGTTTCGCACTCTTGATATTATGAGCCAGGCCTTTGTTGACCAGTTCTTTCATAACGAACGGCTTGAAGAGCTCAAGCGCCATTTTCTTAGGCAGACCGCACTGGTACATTTTCAGGTAAGGACCTACAACGATAACGGAACGACCGGAATAGTCAACCCGTTTACCGAGCAAGTTCTGACGGAAACGTCCTTGTTTACCTTTCAGCATGTGGCTGAGGGATTTAAGCGGACGGTTACCTGGGCCTGTGACCGGACGACCGCGACGGCCGTTATCGATCAATGCATCGACAGCTTCCTGCAGCATGCGCTTCTCGTTCTGTACGATAATATCCGGCGCGCCGAGATCCAGCAGTCTTTTCAGACGGTTGTTCCGGTTAATAACACGACGGTACAGATCGTTCAAGTCGGAGGTCGCAAAGCGTCCACCATCAAGTTGAACCATCGGGCGAAGCTCCGGCGGAATGACCGGCAGCACATCCATGATCATCCACTCCGGATTGTTGCCGGAGTTACGGAACGCCTCAATCACTTCCAGGCGTTTGATGGCCCGGTTGCGGCGCTGACCCTGTGCAGTGCGCAGTTCTTCCTTAAGGAACTCAAGCTCCTTGTCAACATCGATGTCTTGAAGAAGCTTCTTAACCGCTTCAGCACCCATGCCGGCCTGGAATCCGTAGCCGTACTTCTCACGATAGCTGCGATATTCCTTCTCGGACAACAGCTGCTTCTTCTCCAGCGGTGTATCTCCTGGATCGGTTACAACATAAGATGCGAAGTAAATGATCTCTTCCAGAGATCTTGGGGACATATCCAGAGCCAGACCCATACGGCTTGGAATGCCTTTGAAATACCAAATATGCGATACAGGAGCCGCAAGCTCGATATGGCCCATCCGTTCACGACGGACTTTAGCGCGTGTTACTTCAACGCCACAGCGATCGCAGACTACTCCTTTATAACGGACACGCTTATACTTACCGCAATGACATTCCCAGTCCTTCTGCGGACCGAAAATCCGCTCACAGAACAGGCCTTCTTTCTCCGGCTTCAATGTACGGTAGTTAATCGTTTCCGGCTTCTTCACCTCTCCGCGAGACCAAGAGCGAATTTTTTCCGGTGAAGCAAGACCGATTTTCATGTACTCAAAATTGTTAACGTCCAACAAGGAGCAACCCTCCTCAACCTAGTCCTATTTATGTGCTATACGACCATAACACCACCGCCGACTTATAAGCCGACGGGGGTGAATGATTGACCGTTATTCCACTCCGACTTCAGTGCCTTCCAAGTTAAGGCTCAGTTTATCACCTTGAGCATCGTCTTCGTCGTCGAGTTCTTTCATCTCGATTTCCTCTTCATTCTCGCTCAGGATTTTGACGTCCATACCGAGAGACTGAAGCTCTTTAATCAATACCTTGAACGATTCAGGAACACCCGGTTCCGGAACGTTCTCGCCCTTGACGATGGATTCGTAGGTTTTCACCCGGCCGACCACGTCATCCGACTTGACGGTAAGAATTTCTTGCAGCGTATAGGCAGCACCGTAAGCTTCAAGTGCCCACACTTCCATCTCACCGAAGCGCTGTCCGCCGAACTGAGCTTTACCACCCAGCGGCTGCTGCGTAACGAGTGAGTATGGTCCCGTAGAACGGGCGTGAATTTTATCATCAACCATGTGCGCGAGCTTGATCATGTGCATGACGCCGACGGTAACTTCACGTTCAAAACGTTCACCCGTCCGTCCGTCGTACAATACGGTCTTACCATTGCGCTGCATGCCTGCTTCTTCCATCGTATCAAACACGTCATACTCGCTTGCACCGTCAAATACCGGTGAAGCCACGTGAATGCCGAGTTGGAGCGCAGCCATACCCAAGTGAACCTCGAGCACCTGACCGATGTTCATCCGTGACGGAACCCCTAGAGGGTTCAACACAACTTGAACCGGCGTGCCATCTGGCAGGAACGGCATATCTTCTTCAGGCAAAATACGGGCAACGACACCTTTGTTACCGTGACGTCCGGCCATTTTGTCACCTTCGGAGATTTTACGTTTCTGTGCGATGTAAACGCGAACCAGTTGGTTAACGCCCGGCGGCAATTCGTCGCCGTTCTCACGTGTAAACACCTTAACATCTACGATGATCCCGTCACTACCGTGAGGAACGCGCAGCGAGGTATCGCGTACTTCGCGAGCCTTCTCACCGAAGATCGCATGCAGGAGACGCTCTTCTGCCGTCAGTTCGGTTACACCCTTAGGTGTTACCTTACCCACGAGGATGTCTCCGGCGCTGATTTCGGCACCGATGCGGATGATTCCGCGCTCGTCAAGGTTCTTCAACGCTTCTTCCCCTACGTTAGGAATATCACGCGTAATTTCTTCCGGTCCAAGCTTCGTGTCACGAGCCTCGGATTCGTACTCCTCGATATGAATCGAAGTGTACACGTCCTCTTTGACCAGTTTCTCGGAGAGAAGAATCGCATCCTCGTAGTTGTAACCTTCCCAAGTCATGAACGCAACAACGACGTTGCGGCCCAGTGCCAATTCACCCATCTCTGTGGATGGACCGTCTGCGAGGATGTCACCTTTTTTGATTACATCGCCGCGTTTAACGATTGGACGTTGGTTGATGCATGTTCCTTGGTTCGAACGCATAAATTTGTGTAATTTATGTTTAATAAGATCGCCTTTGACTTCTTGTCCGTCGACATTTTCCACACGGCGAACCCAGATTTCATTAGCGGATGAACGTTCGATAATCCCGTCATATTTGGACACAATACATACACCGGAGTCTTTTGCAGACTTGTGTTCCATTCCGGTTCCGACCAGCGGAGCTTTAGGAATAAGAAGCGGAACAGCCTGCCGCTGCATGTTGGATCCCATCAGCGCGCGGTTGGAGTCATCGTTCTCAAGGAACGGAATGAGCGCCGTCGCTACCGACACGACCTGCTTAGGCGATACATCCATGTAGTCTACACGGTCGCTCGGCATAGGAAGGATGTTATCGGATTGCTTGTTATAACGGACGATAACCATTTCGTCAGCGAAGGTTCCGTCTTCGTTGAGTTCGGCGTTCGCCTGGGCAACGATATAGTTATCCTCTTCATCTGCAGTCAGGTAATCGATTTGGTCCGTTACTTTACCGGTCTTCGGATCCACCCAACGATACGGAGCTTCAATGAAGCCATATTCGTTGATGCGCGCAAACGTCGACAAGGAGTTGATCAGACCGATGTTCGGTCCCTCCGGCGTCTCGATCGGACACATACGGCCATAGTGACTGTGGTGAACGTCCCGCACTTCAAAGCCCGCACGCTCACGCGTCAAACCGCCGGGTCCGAGAGCAGACAGACGACGTTTATGCGTCAGTTCCGCAAGCGGGTTCGTCTGATCCATGAACTGGGACAGCTGGGAGCTGCCGAAGAACTCTTTAATCGATGCGATAACCGGACGTATGTTGATGAGAGCCTGCGGCGTAATCACATTAGCATCCTGAATCGACATTCTTTCACGAACGACACGTTCCATCCGGGACAAACCGATACGGAACTGATTTTGAAGCAATTCGCCTACGGAGCGCAGACGACGGTTACCCAGGTGGTCGATATCATCCGTGTTGCCGATTCCATGCAGCAAGTTGATGAAGTAGCTGATGGAAGAAATGATATCTGCCTGCGTAATATGCTTCACGGATTTATCAATGTTTGCGTTCGCGATGACCTTCACGACTTTTGCATCCTCGATTGGAGAGAATACATCGATCGTTTGCAGCGGGATATCCTCGCTGTCCATTACGCCGCCGGTAACATGATAATTCTTAAAGCCTACGCTCTTCTCAAGGTAAGGCATGATCTCGTCCAAAAGACGGCGATCTACGGTTTGACCAGCTTCCGCAATGATCTCACCCGTATCGGTGTCTATCAAACTCTCTGCCAAACGTTGATTAAAGAGACGGTTCTTAATATGAAGCTTCTTGTTGATCTTGTAGCGACCAACGTTAGCCAAATCATAACGCTTCGGATCGAAGAAACGGGCAACGAGAAGGCTCTTCGCATTCTCCAGTGTTGGCGGCTCGCCCGGACGAAGGCGTTCATAGATTTCGATGAGCGCTTTTTCCGTAGAGTCGGTGTTGTCTTTATCCAGCGTGTTTTGAATATATTCATCATTGCCCAGAAGATCCAGAATCTCGGCATCTGTACCAAAACCAAGTGCACGTAAAAGTACCGTTACAGGGATTTTACGGGTGCGGTCGATCCGGACATAGATAATGTCCTTCGCGTCCATCTCCAGTTCCAGCCAAGCGCCGCGGTTAGGGATAACTGTTGCAGTGTACGTCGTCTTACCGTTTTTATCCACTTTTGTGCTGAAATAGACGCTGGGAGAGCGAACCAACTGGCTGACAATAACCCGTTCGGCACCATTGATAATGAATGTTCCGGTTTCCGTCATTAACGGGAAGTCTCCCATGAACACTTCCTGCTCCTTGACCTCTCCGGTCTCCTTGTTAATGAGCCGGACTTTCACGCGGAGCGGCGCCGCATAAGTAACGTCGCGTTCTTTCGCGTCATCGACGGTGTATTTCGGTTCTCCAAGGCTGTAGTCAATGAACTCTAGTACCAAATTACCTGTGAAATCCTGGATCGGCGAGATGTCCTGGAACATTTCGCGGAGCCCTTCCTCCAAAAACCATTCATAAGATTTTTGTTGGATTTCAATCAGGTTCGGAACTTCGAGTACCTCGTTAATACGAGCATAACTTCGCCGAGTGCGTCGACCATATTGAACAAGATGTCCTGCCAACTTAAACTCACCCCTCATGTCTACTCACTTTAAAAATTTCATTGCGAACCTCTGTTTGTAACACTATAATGGAACATACAGAGTACACTCCCATAAATAGAGAAAAGCCCTTATCGAATACCTTTTCGAAAAAAGAGCAGCTTATCCATGGTTATGATAATCATCTCATATCCTGTAGATTTGCCCAAAATGTACATATTATACGTCAATATGATCGACTTTATGCATCTTTCCACACATTAAGTCTTGACATTTCAGTCAACTAAAGACAAAGAGACCATCCTAATACTGACATTTTATAATAATACCATACCAGCATACCCAAGTCAACAGCCTAGTCGAACTATTTTAAGAAGATTTAGTCGCTTTAAATATCCGGTATCCTTTATCCTTCGTTACTTCCTCTACCTGATGAAATAAACTCTCCAGTTTCGCTTTCGCTGAAGGCGCGCCTTGCTTCTTCTGAATCACAACCCACAGCTGCCCATCCTCGCGCAAATGCTTCCACGATTCTTCGAATATGGCATGTACCGTCTCTTTCCCGGCACGAATCGGCGGATTGGTTAGAACCACGTCAAATTGCTGACCCTGCACCGCAGCAAACAAATCGCTCTCCAAGATGGTCACATTGGATATACCGTTACGTTTTGCATTCTCCTTGGCTAATTCGACAGCACGGCTATTGATGTCGATCATCGTCACATGGCCTTGCGCAGCCATTCTTGCCGCCGACAAACCGATCGGACCATATCCGCAGCCTACATCCAACACTTCGGCATGCTGGTTAAAGTTCATAGCCTCTATTAATACCTTGCTGCCATAATCCACGCCGCTCTTAGAGAATACGCCCGCGTCACTGATAAAGTTGAAAGTCTGCCCCCGAAGCTCCGTCTTTAACTCCTTACGGTCATGAGCCATTTCCGGCTGATTCGAGTAATAATGTTGATTCGGCATCATTTCCTCCGTCTTGAATCAAAGTCTGCCCGCCTGAGCTATTTCGCTCTTAGGCGCTCTTATCCCCAGTATAACCTTTCTTGCGGTGAATCAGTACCCCGTGATCTCCCCGCCACAATAACAAACCCCTTGAACAAATATTCAAGGGGTTTGTTTCTTGCTGCGTGAATCTCAAGAAGCTAATTACTTAACTTCTACGGATGCGCCTGCTTCTTCCAATTTAGCTTTAACAGCTTCTGCTTCTTCTTTAGCTACTTTTTCTTTCAATGGTTTTGGAGCGTTGTCAACCAGTTCTTTTGCTTCTTTCAAGCCAAGACCTGTGATTTCGCGAACCACTTTGATTACGTTGATTTTGGACGCGCCTGCGCTAGTCAGGATTACGTCAAATTCGGATTGCTCAGCAGCTTCAGCTGCACCAGCGCCACCTACAACAGCTACTGGAGCTGCAGCAGTTACACCAAATTCTTCTTCGATTGCTTTTACGAGATCGTTCAGTTCCAGAACGGACATACCTTTAATTGCTTCCAAGATTTGCTCTTTGCTCATTGGGTTGAACCTCCATTTATTATTAAGATTTTATAGTTGTTGTTACACAGCTTTAGCAAGACAAAGCTTATGCGCCTTGTTCTTCCTTCTCAGCAACAGCCTTAACTGCAAGCGCGAAGTTGCGCACTGGAGCTTGAAGCACGCTGAGGAGCATGGAGAGGAGACCTTCGCGGGACGGAAGTTCTGCCAGAGCTTTAATTTCGCTCTCTCCGATTACACGGCCTTCTACTACGCCGCCTTTCAATTTCAACGCGTCGTTTTTCTTAGCAAAATCGTTGAGGATTTTTGCTGGAGCGACAGCGTCATTGGTACCAAATGCAACAGCTGTTGGACCAGTCAAGACTTCGTCCAGATCAGTCAGCTCTGCTGCCGCAGTTGCACGGCGAAGCAGCGTGTTTTTCAGTACTTGGAACTCGACGCCAGCTTCACGAAGCTGTTTACGAAGTTCAGTTACTTGCGCAACGTTCAGTCCGCGATAGTCAGCAACTACTGTCGATACGCTTTCGCGCAGCTTAGCAGCAACGACATCAACCGCTTCTTGTTTCGCTTGAATCACTTTTGCGTTTGCCAATGATTACACCTCCTGGTTGTATTAGTAGCGTAAGAGCACCAAGCTCTCCACTCTTCCTACGGGCACTAAAAAAGCCTCCGTAGAATCACGAAGGCCTGATGAATCATCATTTGGCCGGTGTAACCGGACAAATTGTTGACGTTCTATCATAACACCTCGGTAGGAAATTAAGCCTGCTTAGGGCACCTACTGTCTACGGTAAGCATATTCAACTTTAAGGGTCAGTCTCGAAGACTCACAACTGTTACATAATATCAAACCTCATTGACCAAAGTCAATGGTAATATTATCTGTAAACGGTTGTGTTCACGCGAGCGCTTGGTCCCATTGTCGAGGAAACCGCGATACCTTTCAGGTATACACCTTTAGCAGCAGCTGGTTTCGCACGATTCAATGCATCGATGAGAGCTTTAAGGTTCTCATTCAGTTGAGCTGCATCGAAAGACACTTTGCCGATTGGCGCGTGAATTTGACCTGCTTTGTCCAGACGGTACTCGATTTTACCGGCTTTGATTTCTTGAACAGCCTTAGCAACATCGAATGTAACCGTACCAGCTTTAGGGTTAGGCATCAGGCCTTTACCACCGAGCAGACGGCCAAGTTTACCGACTTCACTCATCATATCAGGTGTAGCTACGCAGACATCGAACTCGAACCAGCCTTGTTGAATTTTGTTGATCATGTCTTGATCGCCAACAAAATCAGCGCCAGCAGCTTCTGCCTCTTTCGCTTTTTCACCTTTTGCAAATACCAGAACGCGTTGTGTTTTACCTGTGCCGTGAGGCAAGACAACAACACCACGAACAGCCTGGTCTTGTTTACGTGGGTCTACACCCAAACGTACAGCCGCTTCAACAGTTTCGTCAAATTTGGCAGTTGCAGCCTTCTTCACAAGCTCTACAGCTTCCAAAGGCTCATAAGTTGCTTCGCTGTCAATCAGCTTCGCAGCTTCAACGTATTTCTTACCGTGTTTAGCCATGTTTGTTTTCCTCCTTTGTGGTGTTAGCGGAAATTCCTCCCACATAATCCGAACCTAGTCCGGTTTCAATCGAAAGACAATTAGTCTTCGATTGTGATACCCATACTACGGGCAGTACCTTCTACCATCTTCATTGCAGCTTCAACAGATGCAGCGTTCAGGTCAGGCATTTTTGTTTCAGCGATTTGACGAACAGCGTCACGCTTAACGGTAGCAACTTTCTTCTTGTTAGGCTCGCCGGATCCTTTTTCGATCTTAGCAGCCACACGAAGCAGAACAGCAGCCGGTGGAGTTTTAGTGATGAATGTAAAGGAACGATCTTCAAACACCGAAATTTCAACCGGAATGATCAGACCAGCTTGATCAGCAGTACGTGCGTTGAACTCTTTACAGAATGCCATGATGTTGACACCCGCTTGACCCAATGCAGGACCTACTGGAGGAGCCGGATTCGCTTTACCTGCAGGAATTTGCAGTTTCACAATCTTGATAACTTTCTTAGCCATGGTTGACACCTCCTTGCATCAATAGTGGTAGCGGACGCTTTGATACGCCCTCCCACAAGAAACCTGAAGAATTAGATCTTCTCCACTTGAGTATAATCCAACTCCAGCGGGGTTTCCCGTCCAAACATGTTGACGTGAACTTTCAACTTGCTCTTTTCAGCCAAAATCTCTTCCACGGAGCCCACAAAATTCGCAAAAGGACCAACCTTGATACGAACGGATTCCTTGATGTCGAATTCGATCTTCGGTTTCGGCTCTTCCATGCCCATATGCTTCAGAATCTGTTCTACTTCTTCTGGAAGCAAAGGCGTCGGTTTAGAACCGGACCCTGTCGAACCAACAAAACCGGTCACTCCTGGTGTATTGCGGACAACATACCAAGAATCATCGGTCTGAATCATTTCGACCAAGACATATCCCGGGTAAACTTTACGCATGACGGTTTTTTTCTTGCCGTCTTTGTTTACGATTTCTTCTTCCATCGGAACAAGAACGCGGAATATTTTGTCCTCCATGCCCATGGACTCGACACGTTTTTCCAAATTGGCTTTGACTTTATTCTCATACCCAGAGTAGGTATGAACTACGTACCATCTTTTTTCCATATCAAGCCACCTGGGACCCTTCTAAATTATCGCTTCGATCACAGCGGAAATACCGATGTCTACAACCCAAAAATAAATCGTGACAAACACAATGGTGCCGAGAACAATTAAAGTATAGTTCGTCAGTTCTTTACGATTAGGCCAGCGAACTTTTTTAAGTTCCGCCCAGCTTTCAGAGAAAAAGGAAAACAGAGACTTGAAACCACGTTTCACGCCGACTACACCTCCAAAAGAAAACTATCTGGTTTCGCGATGAGGAGTTTGCTCGTTACAGAACTTGCAAAATTTCTTCATCTCCATGCGGTCGGGGTGATTTCGCTTGTTTTTGGTGGTTGTGTAGTTTCTTTGTTTGCAGCTTGTACAAGCCAAAGTGATAATTACCCGCATGATGTGCACCTCCCGAAGACGTCCTTCTTTGTCAGAAGAATCGATATTGATCCTAGTAGAAACAACCTTGTTCTCATCGAAACCCGGTTATTTCTGCGAGATGAATAAAACCGTTGTTCCAAAAGCTGTAACAACGATCCATTCATAAAACACGCGAATTTAGGCCTACCTAAAACACTTTATCACAAGGATAGCGCCATTTCAAGCCTTTTTCTCTCTGATTGCGGGCTGCAATAAATGCCATTGCCAGCTAAACCAGGGAATGAGTCCCCGGAATATTGTAAACAACTCGCTGTAAAAAACTGTGGCGTTTCACAGTCTTTGTCCATCCTGCATAGCATTTAGTCTATATCCAGTATGTTCAATCTTCCAACAGATGAAACACCAAATATTACACATTTTGCGTTTTGCGAAAATGGACATCTTTGAGTATCGTCCTATCCTATCTGCCAACAAATGATAATAACGACAAAGGATATGCGGATCCTTCGCCGGCCATCCTGATTTAAAAACGATCAGGCAATTAAAAAAAGGCTCTGATTGAGCCTTCTGCTTCTTATCCGACGCTTGCTATTAATTATCCCTGACTTCCAGATAACGTTCAAGCTTTCGCTTTACCCGTTGGAGTGCATTGTCAATCGATTTTACATGACGCCTTAAATCTACCGCAATCTCTTGATAGGATCGACCGTCCAAATAGAGCATCAGGACTTTTCGTTCCAGATCGCTTAAGATTTCTGACATCTTGTCTTCCAGGCCGACAAATTCCTCTTGATTAATGATCAGTTCCTCTGGATCGCTTACCGCAGTACCGCAAATGACATCCAGCAGCGTACGGTCCGAATCCTCATCATAAATCGGCTTGTCCAATGAGACATACGAATTGAGCGGAATATGCTTCTGTCTCGTAGCGGTCTTAATTGCCGTAATAATCTGTCTGGTAATGCAGAGCTCGGCAAAGGCCTTGAACGAGGACAGCTTATCCCCTTTAAAATCACGAATTGCCTTGTACAGCCCGATCATGCCTTCCTGGACAATATCTTCCCGGTCAGCACCAATCAGAAAATAAGAGCGGGCTTTAGCACGTACAAAATTCCGGTATTTATTGATCAAATACTCCAGCGCCCCGCTATCACCCTCGCGGACCGCCTCGACAATGTCTTCATCGCTTATCACATCATACCCTGACAACATGACTTCCTTGAGGTCCACACTCAATAGAATCCCTCCGGCCCGGAACGCACGGTAGCCCGTCACTCGCTTGAAATATATGACAAGTATATATGATGTCTACTAGACCGTCAACCACGTTCTACCTAAAATAGACTGATAATAACATTTAATGTAAACTTTTTCGTAGATTCATATACCGTTTCATTCTCCAAATGAGCCGACCTTTCGTCCCTATTGTGTAAAACAGCACTATTCCCTTCGCCAGCGCTCGAACATCTGTCTCACATCCGGCGGCAGCTTCCCGTCAAGTGTATTCCTGCTCTTGGTCTGCTCTTTCGTTATTTTCTGCTTCACTTCGCGCTCGCTCTGCTCCACTTCGTTCAGCAATTCCCGGGCGGACAGCCGGAGTGCTCCCCGAGCAAAAATCACGTGCTGCTCAATTAAATCGCTGGTCGCCACATAAATTTTTCGCCGGCGGTGGCTGAACTCTCCGACTAACCGTTCAATGCACTCATCGGCCGTTTCCTTCTCCTTCGTAAAAAACACCTGAACCTTGCCTTGCGTGTAGGATTTCCCCAATCCAGGAACCCGGTATGCGTCAAAAATCACCACGACTCTGAGGCCTGAATACGCCTGGTAATCCGCTAATTTCTCAAGCAGCATGTCTCGCGCTTCATGCATGCTGCTATTGGCGAGCTTCGCAAGAAATGGCCAGCCGCCGATCATATTATAACCGTCGACCAGCAGCACATCCCGCCAATCGGCCATCATTGCTAACCTTGAATGCGGCGACGGCGAAGCACTTCGTACATGACGACACCTGCGGCAACCGAAGCATTAAGCGAGTTGATTTTTCCGGCCATCGGCAGTTTCACAAGCACATCGCATTTCTCACGGATCAGACGCCCCATCCCTTTATTCTCATTACCGATAACGATAGCGACCGGTCCGTCAAAAACCTCGGTGTCATACAATTCCTGTACCGCGTCAACGACGGTGCCGACAACCCACACGCCCATTTCCTTCAGCTGATCGATGGTTTGGCCCAGATTGGTCACTCTGGCTACGGGCACATACTCTACTGCGCCGGCTGATGTTTTGGACACCGTTGCCGTAACTTGTGCCGATCT
Organism: Paenibacillus sp. GM2FR; assembly: GCF_002803325.1. Classification (NCBI taxonomy): domain Bacteria; kingdom Bacillati; phylum Bacillota; class Bacilli; order Caryophanales; family Paenibacillaceae; genus Paenibacillus; species Paenibacillus sp. GM2FR. The sequence continues at coordinate 47,679 of NZ_MKZM01000013.1, forward strand.
GCGCTTAGGCAGTATGACGCCATGAGCACCCGTGCAGTCTGCCGTTCGGAGAATCGAACCCAGATTGTGCGGATCCTCGATCTCATCAAGAAGCAGTAGGAAAGGCGGTTCGCCCTTTTCCTCCGCGACCTTCAGCAAATCTTCCACTTCCACATAAGCATAGGGTGCCGCTTGGGCAACCACGCCTTGATGCTGAACCCCCGGAACCATCTGATCCAGCTTGCGTTTGTCCACATGCTGAATGACAATGCCCAATTTCTTCGCTTCCGCGATGATCGGCAGGGTCAGATGCTTTTGCGCATTTTCGGCAATCCATATTTTGTTGATCGTACGTCCTGATTTGAGCGCTTCCGTTACGGAGTGCTTACCAGCCACTACTTCCTCTTCTTGCAACATGTAGGTCTCCTCCTGCATATCAGCCGGCGTCCCCTGAAGAAACACCGGCTGTATCGTTTCAATGTTGATGCCATATTGTCCTACGGTCTATTTAACAGACCCCTCAATAAACTCGATGCTCTTCCCGATGAGCTCACGGAGACGGTCCTGCTCCCCCGTATAATATAAATACCCAACAAGCGTCTCAAATGCCGTTGCATGCCGATATTCGAGAACGTCTGCATTTTTGGGGATGCTGCCTGATTTAGCATTGCGTCCCTGACGAACAACATCACGCTCTTCTTCCGTCAGCTCCGGATCCAAAAAAGCCAATATCCGACTCTGTGCCTTCGCCGACACAAATCCTGTTGCCGTCCGGTGCAAGTGATGAGGGCGGAGATTCGCTCTTGATATCAAAAACTGCCGCACCGCCACCTCATAAATGGCATCCCCGATATAGGCAAGCACGATCGGCGGGATTAACCGGGCGGGCTTTGACGGCGGAAAATCGAACCAGCCTACTGCGGGATCATGATGCTCAGGCCCGCTCATTTACGCCGCCAGCGCATACCTTGCGCCGTATCCTCAAGCACGATGCCTTCGTCCGCCAGCTTGTCGCGGATTTCATCCGCTCGGGCCCAGTTTTTATTCTTCCGGGCTTCGATACGTTCGGCAATCAGAGCTTCAATCTCCTCATCCAGCAATTCATCCGTGCCTGTATTTACGATGCGCAGCACGCCGTTCATATCGTTGAAAGCGCGCAGCACTTCATACAGGTCCGCCGCAGGAATCGAAGCCTCCTTCAGCAGCTGATTCGCCTCGCTGGCCCATTGGAACATGGCGGTGATGGCGTCCGGCGTGTTGAAATCATCCTGCATTTTTTGGTGAAATTCGACAAGCACGGCCGATATTTTATCCGCAACTTCCTGGCTTACGTTATCGTCCTTCGAGCCGATCGCAGTACTCAATCGATGCTCGACATTAGCCGCCGCATTCGCGAGGCGGTCCACGCTGTTCTGCGCCTGCTCCATCACATCATCGCTATAATTGAGCGGGTTGCGGTAGTGGGTGGACAACATGAAATAGCGGATCGCTTCTTTCGTATATTGTTCACGAAGTTCCTTAACCAATACACCGTTTCCTAACGATTTCGACATTTTCTCGTTATTGATGCGGATATATCCATTGTGCATCCAATAGTTCGCCAGCGGTTTGCCCGTCAACGCCTCGGACTGCGCAACCTCGCATTCATGGTGCGGGAACTGCAGATCCTGGCCGCCGCCATGGATATCCAGCGTATCCCCGAGATAACGACGGGCCATGGCAGAGCACTCAATATGCCAGCCCGGGCGGCCGTCGCCCCAAGGACTGCTCCAATAGATCTCTCCGGGCTTCGCGGCTTTCCATAGAACGAAGTCCTCCGGGTTTTCTTTCCGCTTATCCACCTCAATCCGGATACCGAATTGCAGCTCATCGAGATTTTGCTGGGACAGCTTGCCGTAATCGTCAAATTTGCGGGTCCGGTAGAATACATCTCCCCCGTTCTCATAAGCAAAGTCGCGGTCAATGAGTTCCTGGATGAATTCGATAATGCTCTCCATATTGTCCGTTACCCGCGGATTTAATGTCGCTCTTGGTATGCCGAGACCGTCCAGATCCTCGTAATAGGCGTTAATAAACTTATCCGCAACCTCCGGAACGGTAGTCCCGGTTTGCTCGGCTTTCCGGATCATTTTGTCATCCACATCCGTAAAGTTCACCACGTAATTCACATCATTACCCTGATTCTCAAAGTAAGCTCGAACCACGTCGAAAAAGATCATCGGCCGAGCATTCCCGATATGGATATAATCGTACACGGTAGGACCGCACACGTAGATCTTTACTTTCCCAGGTTCCTGAGCAACAAATGTTTCTTTCATACGGGTTAGCGTGTTATAGATTTGCAGTGCCATAGGGTATCATCTCAATCCTTTCATTCCATCGCTTATTATTCCTTCACGGCTTACGCGCTTACTCTTCTTTGACCGAAGACACAGCAGCCTCGGGTACCATGCCTTGAGGCTGGTTTCGTTTGCTCTCATGAAGCTCCGCCCGGAGCTGATCGATCTCCTTCTGCATCGAACGGAGCATATCCACAATCGGATCGGGCAGATTCGTGTGATCCAGCCGGTCGCGCACCCGCTCCCCGTTCTGTTTCACAATTTTCCCCGGATTGCCGACAACGGTGCTGTTTTGGGGAACAGGCCTTAATACGACTGCATTGGAACCAATGTTACAGTTATCCCCAATCGTAAAGGAACCTAGCACTTTCGCCCCCGATCCGATGACCACGTTGTTACCGATGGTTGGGTGCCGCTTGCCTTTTTCCTTACCGGTTCCACCGAGGGTAACCCCCTGGTAGATCACCACGTCATCCCCAATCTCACAGGTCTCTCCAATGACAACCCCCATCCCATGGTCAATGAACAGCCGATGCCCGATACGGGCTCCCGGATGAATCTCGATCCCTGTCATAAACCGGCTGAACTGGGATATCAACCGGGCCAGCGTATACCATCGCCGCTTAAATAATGCATGAGCTACCCGGTGCGCCCACAGTGCGTGAAGCCCCGAGTAGGTGAATACCACTTCAAAAAGTCCCCGGGCAGCCGGGTCATTCTCGAACACTGTCCGAATATCCGATTTCATTTGTTTAAACATGAACGCTCCCTCTTTCCCCTCTTCCAATCGCGCATGCAACTTGCTATCCATCGTTATTCCTGTAAATAAAAAACGCCCCTGCAGCTTATCGCTGCAGAGGCGCTAGACCGCGGTTCCACTCTGCTTAGAACCGGCACAAGCTTCCTCCCTTCGTCAGGGACGGATTCTACCGATTCTCTTCATGTCATTAACGGCAGACGACCGGCATGATCTAACGATTGTGTTCGCTTCAACCATGCAGCTCACAGGTGCATTTCCGCTGCAGGCGACGGGACAACTCTCAGCCGGCAAATTCAAGTGGTCCTTGTCTTCTGCCGATTGTCCTCTCTGGAACGTGCCTGTTTTACGCGTACTTCTCCTGATCGTAGCTTTTAATACGTTTTATATTTGTAGATCTAGGTGAGGGAAACAACGCTCTATAGAACGCTGCGCTGACGGATTGTGCTTCCGATCGCTGTTGCCTTCCGATTTCTTTAACGATATCACATAGGTGGAAATCGGAAGACAAAGGCGAACGCTTCGCTTCTACAGCACAATTCCGTCCTCTCCGCTGCTTCTCCGTATGAGTTGTTGCTACCTAACCTAGATCAAAGAATATTTCACTTATAGTTTGGTGTAATTATAACTGATCATATACGGGCTGACAAGGAACGTTTATCGGGGAAGCCGCCCGAATTATGCGCCTTTGATCTGAGAGCGCAAACGGTCAAGCACGCGATCCCTGCCCAGCAGCCAGATCGTCTGGTTCAGGTCGCGGCCATGGGTTTGTCCCGTCAAGGCTACGCGGATCGGCATAAAGAGCTGTTTGCCCTTAAATCCGGTCTCTTTCTGGACTTCCTTGATCAGCGCCGCAATCTTCGGAGCGTTAAACTCATCACTCTGCTCGATCTTCGCAAGGAATGCCGACAATACGGCTGGCACCTGCTCGCCGCCCATCACTTCAATCCCTTCAGCGTCCAGCTCCAGATGCGTACGGAAGAACACTTCCGACAGATCCACGATATCCGAAACAGCGGTCATCTGCTCCTGATAGAGCGCGACGAGCGCGCGCGCCCATTCCTCTTGCTCGGCCGTAAGCTCGGACGGCAAGCGGCTGGCTTTCTGCAAGTGCGGAATGGCTAGATCCGCAATCCGATCCGGATCCGCATTCTTGATGTACGTGTTGTTGAGATGAGCCAGCTTGTTCGTATCGAATACCGCTGGGCTCTTGGATAGACGATGCTCATCAAAGATCGAGATCAGCTGCTCTTGGGAGAAGACTTCCTCTTCCCCTTCGGGAGACCAGCCAAGCAGCGAGATGAAGTTGAACAGCGCTTCAGGCAAATAGCCAAGCTGGTCATACTGCTCAATGAACTGGATGATCGATTCATTACGCTTGCTCAGCTTCTTGTGATCCTCGCCCACGATCAAGGTCATATGTCCAAACTGAGGCGGCTCCCAGCCAAAAGCTTCATAGATCATCAACTGACGCGGCGTATTGGAGATATGGTCCTCCCCACGGAGCACATGGCTGATCTTCATCAGATGATCGTCTAATGCTACCGCGAAATTGTAGGTAGGAATGCCGTCTTTTTTGACGATGACGAAGTCGCCCGTCTCTTTGCTGTTAAACGAAATCGTGCCCTTCACCATGTCATCGAACGTGTAGATACGATCTTCCGGAACGCGGAAGCGGATGCTCGCCACACGGCCTTCAGCCTCAAGCGCTTGCCGCTGCTCTTCCGTCAAATCCCGGTGCTTTCCGGAATAGCGCGGCGTTTCGCCGCGAGCCATCTGCTCTTCCCTCTCCTGCTCCAGCTCTTCCTCCGTGCAGTAGCAGCGGTAAGCAAGCCCTCGATCCAAGAGATCCTGCCAATATTCTTTATAAATATCAAGACGCTCGGTCTGGCGATAGGGTCCGTACTCGCCTCCGACATCCACGCTCTCATCCCAGTCCATGCCCAGCCATTTCAAGTATTTCAGCTGGCTTTGCTCTCCGCCTTCTACGTTGCGTTTTACATCCGTATCCTCGATGCGGATAATGAATTTCCCGTTGTTCTTGCGGGCGAATAAATAATTGAATAATGCCGTTCTGGCATTGCCGATATGTAAATGTCCCGTTGGACTCGGTGCATAGCGCACGCGGACTTCTCCGGTCATTGTAACCCCTCCGCTTCCCTATTCTTTCAAAATTCCCAGCTCAAAAAACTCCCTTATTGAACACATACTTCAAGATGATAGCATACCTTTTACGAGGCAGACAACCGATTGCGCGGCGATTCCTTCGCCCCTACCGGTAAACCCGAGCTGCTCGGTTGTGGTCGCCTTCACGTTAACCTGCTCCACCTCGGCATCCAGCGCTTTGGCGATCACTTCCGCCATTTGCGGAATATAGGGTGCCATCTTCGGCTTCTGTGCAATTATCGTAGAATCGATATTTCCAAGTGTATACCCGCGTTCCTTCGCCATGACCCATACCTGTTCCAAAAGCTTCAGGCTGTCGGCGTCTTTAAAGGCAGGATCGTTATCGGGAAAGTGACGACCAATGTCGCCAAGCCCAAGCGCCCCCAGGATCGCGTCCGTTACGGCGTGCAGCAGCACGTCAGCGTCGGAGTGCCCGAGAAGCCCCTTGTCATAAGGAATCGTAACGCCTCCGATAATGCACGGCCTTCCTTCTACGAGCTGATGTACGTCAAACCCCTGTCCTACTCGAATCATCCCATGTCCTCTCCCTTACGATTCTGTAAAAAAGCTGCATATTCCAGATCCTCCGGTGTGGTGATCTTAATATTGCTGTATTTCCCCTCCACCACGGTTACCGGATGTCCTGCTCGCTCCATCAGCATGGCATCGTCAGTGCCTGTAAACCCATCCTTCGCTGCAGCCTCATGTGCAGACAGCAGATCGGAAAGACGAAAAGCCTGTGGGGTCTGGACGGCCCACAGACTTTGACGGTCCGGGGTTCCTGTAATCAACCCCTCACCGTTCACCTGTTTAATCGTATCCTTCACGGGAACCCCAAGTACCGAGGCGCCCTCACGGATTGCCGCATCGCGGCAGGCTTCAATTTCCTCTTGCGTTACAAACGGCCTTACGCCGTCATGTATCATTACCCACTCTGAAGAAATTTGCTTGATGCCTTGGTATACGGACTGCTGCCTCTCGCTTCCCCCCGGGATTACAGCGGACACCTTGACCAAACCGTATTCCTGAATCCAGGATTCGCAGCGAGGGACATCCTCCATCCCCGTCACAAGCACAATTTCCTGCAGCCATGGTATCCGGCTGAATGCTTCAAGCGTATGAACGATAATGGGCTTTCCGTTCAGAGCCAGGTACTGCTTGCTCTCCCGGGTGCCCATCCTCGTTCCTTTTCCCGCCGCTACAATGACAGCGCCAAAGTTACTCATCAAGCACCAAACTCCTGTCTCACCCAACACGTCACAAACGGACGAGTAACGGATATGTATATCCCCATCATACCCCTTTACTGGGCTTTTTCCAACAGTTTTGGTTTCGCGAAGATCATCCGGCCCGCCGAGGTTTGCAGTACGCTGGTAACGAGCACCTCCATCATCGTGCCGATGTACTCGCGACCGCCCTCCACGACGATCATCGTGCCGTCATCCAAATAAGCGACGCCTTGACCATGCTCCTTGCCGTCCTTGATAATCTGCACCAAAATTTCTTCCCCTGGCAGGACCACCGGTTTCACCGCGTTGGCGAGATCATTAATGTTCAACACCGACACACCCTGCAGCTCACAAACCTTATTTAAGTTAAAATCATTCGTAACTACTTTGCCTTGAAGCACTTTGGCCAACTTCACCAGCTTGCTGTCGACTTCGGATATTTCCTCAAAGTCGCCTTCATAAATGAGTACCTTGACGTCCAGCTCTTTCTGGATTTTGTTCAAAATATCAAGGCCGCGCCGGCCGCGATTTCGCTTAAGAAGGTCGGAAGAATCCGCAATATGCTGAAGCTCCTCCAGAACAAACTCAGGAATGACAATCGTTCCTTCGATAAATCCGGTTTTGCAAATATCTGCAATTCTCCCGTCAATAATGACACTCGTATCCAAAATTTTATGTTCCTCTATGCGCCGGCCCTCAGGCTCAGCAGCTTGACTCCACTTGCCCGACATCCACAGGGAAGCCAGTTCATCCTTCTTCTCCAGTCCAATGCGAAACCCGATATAACCGCCGAGCAGCGTAATGCCAACCTGCAGCAGCTGCCCAGCCTGTCCTAGCAAGGACAAACCTGGTGACAGCAATAGAGACAGCAGCAGGCCGCTCAACAGTCCGGCAGTACCCGCAGCCAGCTCATTCATCGGAATCCGGGAGAACGAAGTGATCAGGCTGTGCAGCCATCTCGTGACCCGATCCGCTGACAGCACGCCGATCATGCCAAACAATAATCCTCCAAGCACCGCGAAGGCTCCGCTTCCCGCTGCAAATAAACCCTGTCCAAATATAGGCGAGAGCCCTGAGAAAGATCGTTCCATTGTATGATATAACGTATACCCGCCCCATGCTCCGCATAATACTGTAAATGCTAAAATAGCTTTTTTTACCATGAGCTTCCGCACACCTCCTTTTTATACCTGAATATCCTTGCTTCTATTTTCCAGTATGGTCCAATTTATAAAGTCGTAATCGTGTCGGCCCATCTTTTTTTAAGATTATCGAATGTATAAGTGTTCAGTGAAACCAAATAAATTGGATAATCGGATGATAAACATCTTCCAAAACGCGGTCTGTCTTCTGTACAAAGTACGCTGATTGACGTTTTTTTATTATATTTCCATATCCCCATATCCTACCGGTTTCGCCTACCCCCATCAGGCTTTGACGTATACTGACAGCCACCTCACGAATGGAATTGACCGCCTTCAGACACCTGAAATTGGTTGAAATCGCCTGAAGTAGTGGAATATAATGAACTCAATTCATAATATCGAGGTGGATGTATAAATGAGCGCTCCTAGTTTACAGGCTTTTCAGGACCAAGTTTCCGAATTGTTGCTCCGTCACCGCAGTCTCTTGGATGTTCTGTCTAAAAATGGTCAAAGCAATGCTTCAGTCAACCGGGCCGTAACCAAGGCCATCACAGAATGCGGATGCATCGAGCTCCACGCCACGAAGCAAACCTTCGATATCGGCGCTGATCTCGAATCAGCCCGGGAATTAGCCGGCACGCACGTCGAAGGCCATCTGTGCGAGAATTGCCGTGAAGCGGTAAGCACCGAGCTTGGCCGCAACCTGTTTTATATGTCTGCTCTTGCGAATCTTCTGGACATTCAACTGGATGAGGTTGTTGTCAAGGAGTCGCAGAAATGCTCCACATTGGGTATTTTTAACCTGTCGTAAAGCCGCTAGTCATGATGACGGTCGAAACGGCAAGGTACACACATGCATACAAAAAAAGCATTTATCTCGCTGCAATAGCAGGGAAATAAATGCTTTTTATTTGGATATATGACCGAAATTGGCTTATCGGTCAGAGGATTGATAGGCCTCATCTGAATTGGAGTCATCCTTTTTACGCCGTTTTTTGCGGTTCAGCCTGCGAAAATTCTGCTGCAAGCCATACCCTGCATACAGGACCAATGGCAAGAATATCAGCATGGAGGTCTGCTCCGGAAAGAACACGGCAACCATGACTGCGCCAATGATGACGAGCGGGGTAAATTTAATCGCTGTTTTCGGAATGCCAATCTTCTTGAAGTTCGGGTACTTGACTGCGCTAACCATGAGGTAAGAAAGCAGTAATACGGCAATAATCATATAAGGTGCTGTAATCTCTTCATGGAATAACGCCAAGGTTGCCAGCACGCCTCCCGCAGCGGGGATCGGCAGGCCGATAAAATAACCCGGTATGCCCGGACGAACATTAAATCTTGCAAGCCGCAGTGCGCCGCACATCGGAAATATGGCGGTCACTGTCCAAGCCAGTGCGGTATTGATATCCGTAAATGCTACGGTATACATAATGAGTGCCGGCGCTACGCCAAAAGAAATTACATCGGATAAGGAGTCAAGTTCCTTACCGAATTCGCTCTGGCAATTCAAGGCCCGAGCTACCCGACCGTCCAGTCCGTCAAGGAGCATGGCAATGATAATCATAATGGCGGCCATACTCGTTCGACCTTCCGTCGCCAAGATGATACCAATCATTCCGAGAAACAGATTACCTAAAGTAAACATGTTCGGAATTGATTTCGTCATTTTTATATTCACCTCGTTAATGTACGTTCGAACATCGATTGTAGGGCTTTTAGATTTGTCTGTCAATGAATACTTGTTCTTGCAAACGTTTCAGGCCTTCTTTTATGGTGCGTGCGCGAACCTCGCCGATCCCGTCAACTTCATCAAGCTCATGGATGGAAGCGGTCATAATGCTGGATAAGTCATGGAACTGGTCCACCAGGTTGCGAATGATCACATTCGGAAGGCGAGGGATTTTGTTCAAAATCCGGTAACCGCGCGGCAGTATTTCTTCCTCCGAAGCAGCGGCGGAAGCCGGGTAACCAAGAAGCCGCACAATATGGTGAATGTCCAGCAGCTCCTCATCCGTTGAACGCTTGAGCGCCAGAATGATCTCGCGGATCTTCTCCTCGCTGTACTCCCGGGCATAGTCTGCATACAGCAGCCAAGCCTCCTCCTCCATATTGCTCACAAGCTCATCCATCTGCATGCTGATCAAGCGGCCTTCGTTGCCAAGCTCGTTGATATAGCGCTTGATCTCCTTCTTGATGCGGAGCACCATCTCCACTCGCTGAATCACGTTCACGACTTCCGGAATGGTGACCAGCTCTTCAAATTCAGATGCCGAAAGGTTGGTGAGCGATTGATTAAGCACCACGCGGTATCGCTCCAGCGTCTGTATAGCCTGATTGGCCTTGGTTAGGATGACGCCGATTTCCTTCAATGCATATCGCAGCGATCCTTGATACAGCGTAATAATGTTACGGCGCTGCGAGATGGATACAACCAGCTTGCCTGTCTGTTTCGCTACCCGTTCCGCTGTTCTGTGCCGTATCCCTGTCTCGATGGAAGAGATCGAGGAATCCGGAATCAGCTGGGTATTCGCATATAAGATCCGTTTCAAGTCTTCACTCAGGATGATGGCGCCGTCCATCTTGGCCAGCTCGTATAAATAGTTTGGCGAAAAATCGCAGTTAATGGAGAAGCCGCCATCGACAACTTCCATTACCTCCGGGCTGTAGCCCACAACGATCAGGGCGCCCGTCTTCGCCCGCAGCACGTTCTCCAGTCCGTCGCGAAACGGCGTTCCCGGTGCTACCAGCTTTAGCAAATCATTCATTTTGTCCAGTTGGCTCGTTTCTTTCACCTTCGTATGCCCCCTAATCTAACGCAACCGCTAATGCATCTGCAACGGTATTTACTCCTATAATTTGTATTCCTTTCGGATGCTTCCATCCCTTCAAACTCTTCTCCGGCATGAGTACGCGCTTAAAGCCCAGCTTCTCGGCTTCCCTTACTCTTTGTTCCGCTCTGGAAACGGCGCGAACCTCGCCGGTCAGACCAACCTCGCCAAAGATGACATCATACGGCTTGGTCGGAATGTCTCGGAAGCTGGATGCAATGCTAACCGCTATGGCCAAATCTACCGCTGGTTCATCAAGCTTCACGCCGCCAGCTACATTCAGATAGGCGTCTTGGGTTTGCAGGTACATGCCCATCCGTTTCTCCAGCACGGCAATGATCAGGTTCATGCGGTGGTGGTCCACCCCTGTACCCATCCGGCGCGGTGACGGGAAGTGGGTTGTGGAGATGAGCGCCTGCAGCTCGACCAGAACCGGGCGCGTTCCCTCCATGCTCGCAACAACGGTCGAACCCGCAACGCCTAAAGGCCGTTCAGATAAAAACAGTTCCGATGGATTCCCGACTTCGCGAAGCCCATCCTCACCCATCTCAAAAATGCCAATCTCATTCGTCGAACCGAAACGGTTCTTCACCGCGCGAAGCAAACGGTAAGTGTGGTGACGCTCTCCTTCAAAATAAAGCACACAGTCCACCATGTGCTCCAGCATCCTTGGGCCTGCAATAGCGCCTTCCTTGGTCACATGACCGACCAGAACGGTCGCTATGCCCTTCACCTTCGCCAATCGCATGAAGCGTGCCGTACACTCCCGTACCTGGGATACGCTCCCCGGCGCACTGGTAACCTCCGGCAAATACACCGTCTGAATGGAGTCAATGACAACAAAGCCAGGCTGCACGTTCTCAATGGCTTCCTCGATCGATTCCAGATTGGTTTCACAGAGGACAAACAGCTCCGGGGACAGCGCCCCGAGCCGATCTGCACGCAGTTTGGTCTGGCGTACGGATTCCTCACCGGAAATGTACAGAACGCGAATGCCGTTCTGGGCCAATCGGTTGGAGGCTTGCAGCAGCAGCGTGGATTTGCCGATGCCGGGGTCACCGCCGACTAACACCAGCGAGCCCGGGACAAGCCCGCCCCCGAGCACACGGTTCAATTCCGCAATGCCCGTCTGGATTCTGGGTTCTTTACCGCTTTCTATATTTATGATCGAAAGGGGTTTTTCTTTACTATGAAAAAGAGGGGAATTCATCCCCTGCGTCTTGATTACCGTCTCGGTCTCTTCTACCATGGAATTCCATGATTGGCAGCCCGGACATTTTCCGAACCATTTGGGCGCTTCATAGCCGCATTCGGTACAGAAAAATTTCGTTTTAGTTTTTGCCATGTGAGTCTCCTTTATGTCGCACATCATTTGTCGGATTCCGTAAAACCCTGCAAAATCAGGCATTACTCAAAGTTTACCATTTCTTATAATTCAACGTAAAGGCTAATCGGAAACTTTACGCGGGATGAGAAGGATTTGTTTCAAATTTGAAGGGTCGGGGGCGGATCGACATTATTTTTGCTGCAATTTATCAAAATACATACATGTAAACCATACATGTCCGCATTGCTGTCGGATCGTTCTTACGATCGCTGTTAAAACCAGGAAACTGGAATTGGAATCATGGTCGTTTCCCGGTTTTAAAGGCGAACGCTGTCGCTTCTTCAGAACGATTCCGTCCTCTCCGCTAGGTTGATACATAAGGATCTGTTCTCCTAATTCGCTAATCATCCCTTTGCCTAATTAATTTACCGATTTAAACAGCCCCGATCATTTCATTTACATAACTTCTGAGCATCCAAATTTCTGCCCCATACAAAACCTTCATCTTCCATTAATCTCAAAATCAAAAACCCCGCCGGATTTAAATCCAGCGGGGCGGTGTTGTTGTTCCAACTTATTCAGTTTCGGCTGCTGATGCGGCAGTGACACTTTCGTTCTTGTTCACAACCAGTTCGCCATTCGCTTCATCGATGACGAGCGAGTCGCCCTTGGCCACAGTACCTTTCAACAGCTCCTCGGAGAGACGATCCTCGATGTGCTTCTGGATAGCCCGGCGCAGTGGGCGAGCACCGAAGGCCGGATCGTATCCTTCCTTGGCGATGAAGGCCTTCGCCTTGTCGGTGAGCTCGAAATGCACCTCGAATTCCTTCAGACGCTTACGCAGCTCGTCGGACATCAAAGTCACGATTTCGGCAATGTGTTTCTCTTCCAGAGAGTGGAACACGATGATCTCATCAATCCGGTTCAAGAACTCTGGACGGAAGCTCTTCTTGAGCTCATCCATCACTTTGCCTTTCATGTTGTTATAATCGCGGCCTGCATCCGTCACCGCAGTAAAGCCAAGCGTAGAGTTCTTCTTGATTGCTTCCGCTCCCACGTTGGAGGTAAGAATGATCAGTGTGTTGCGGAAGTCCACCACGCGGCCCTTGGAATCGGTCAAACGTCCGTCTTCCAGCACTTGAAGCAAGATGTTGAATACCTCAGGGTGCGCCTTCTCGATTTCATCGAGCAGCACAACGGAATACGGTTTGCGGCGTACCTTCTCGGTCAGCTGACCGCCTTCTTCGTAGCCGACATATCCCGGAGGCGCTCCGACGAGACGTGATGTGGAATGCTTCTCCATGTACTCGGACATATCGATCCGTACAACCGCGTTCTCGTCTCCGAACATCGCCTCCGCAAGGGCGCGTGCCAGCTCGGTTTTACCTACCCCGGTAGGACCCAGGAAGATGAAGGAGCCCATTGGACGCTTCGGATCTTTCAGGCCTGCACGTGCCCGGCGAACGGCACGGCTCACTGCTTTGACCGCTTCCTCTTGACCGATGACGCGGCTGTGCAGAATTTCTTCCAGATTCAGAAGACGCTCGGTCTCTTCTTCTTTCAGTTTATTTACAGGAATACCGGTCCAGTTGGCTACAACGTCGGCAATATCCTCCGGAGTTACCTCGGAATCGGTACGTCCTTGTTTTTCTTTCCATTGATTCTTCGTGATTTCAAGTTCTTCGCGAAGCTTCTGCTCCGTATCGCGCAGCGCTGCAGCTTTCTCGAATTCCTGGCTTTGGACAGCTGCGTCTTTCTCTTTGCGGATGTCCTCCAGATGCGCTTCCTGATCTTTCAGATTCGGCGGTATGGTATACGTATGAAGGCGAACTTTCGAACCGGCCTCGTCAATCAGGTCAATCGCTTTATCCGGCAGGAAGCGGTCCGTAATGTAGCGGTCGGACAATTTCACGGCCTGCTCGATCGCTTCATCCGTAATTTTTACGCGGTGATGCGCTTCGTAACGGTCACGCAGTCCATACAGAATCTGAATGGCTTCCTCCGGCGATGGTTGGTCCACCGTAATCGGTTGGAAACGGCGCTCAAGAGCAGCATCTTTTTCAATATATTTGCGGTATTCGTCCAGTGTGGTTGCCCCGATGCACTGAAGTTCTCCGCGTGCCAATGATGGCTTAAGAATGTTGGAAGCGTCAATCGCACCTTCTGCACCGCCTGCACCGATCAAGGTATGCAGCTCATCGATGAACAGAACAATGTTACCCGCTTGACGAATCTCATCCATAATTTTTTTCAAGCGATCCTCAAACTCGCCGCGGTATTTCGTTCCAGCAACAACCGAGCCCATATCCAGCGTCATGACGCGTTTGTCACGCAGTGTCTCTGGAATTTCATTGTTAATGATGCGTTGGGCCAGGCCTTCCGCAATCGCCGTCTTACCTACCCCTGGTTCACCAATCAACACCGGGTTGTTCTTCGTACGGCGGCTCAGTACCTGAATCACGCGCTCGATTTCTTTGCTGCGGCCAATGACCGGATCCAGATTGCCTTCCTTGGCAATGGCAGTCAGATCGCGAGCGAGACTGTCCAGTGTAGGCGTGCTTACGTTTTGCGGCGTGCCATGATGGCTCGATACCGCTTCGCTGCTGCCGAGCAGCTGCAGCACCTGCTGCCGGGCTTTGTTCAGACTAATGCCAAGGTTGTTCAGCACACGTGCGGCAACCCCTTCGCCTTCACGAATCAGCCCCAGCAGAATATGCTCCGTACCTACGTAGGTATGACCAAGCTTACGAGCTTCGTCCATGGAGAGCTCAATTACCTTTTTCGCTCTAGGCGTATAAGCAATGTTGGTAGGCTGCTCCTGTCCGCGTCCGATTAATGTTTCGACTTCATCCTGAATTTTTTCAAGACCAAGTCCAAGTCCGATCAGCGCTTTGGCTGCAATGCCGTCTCCTTCACGAATAAGTCCTAGCAGGATATGTTCTGTGCCGATATTGTTGTGCCCCAGACGTACCGCTTCTTCCTGAGCCAATGCAAGCACCTTTTGTGCACGTTCCGTAAATCTGCCAAACATCATAGTATTGCACCTCCACGTTTCAATTAATATATTGAACCTCGCGGATTTCGGTGTATCGTCAGCTATAGGACGCTTAAACCGTCATCCAACTGTAAAACGAGTATAGATCCTTAATCGTTACCCAATGTTTCTCTGATGAGCTTAGCCCTGTACATGTCGCGTTCGGAAGGAGTCATACCCTCTCCATAGGTCTTCTGCAGAAAGCCCGGTTGCGTCTTCACATTCAGTTCATTCATGACCGGGATTTCCGGGCCTTCCAGAAGGCCGAGATCCACACCAAGCCGAACATCCGACAATCGCTGGGCCGCTTCCTTCGAATCCATCACCGCTGCATAGGACAGTATGCCATAGGAGCGCATCACCCGATCCGTAATACGGAGCTTGGATTCACCCAAGAGCCGGGCTCTGGCATTCTTCTCATGCTCGATGATTTGCAAGGCGACGCTGTGAAGATTCTCAATGATCTCGGACTCGGTTTGACCGAGCGTAATCTGATTCGAGATTTGAAACAGGTTGCCTAACGCTTCGCTGCCTTCACCGTAAATCCCTCTTACGGTCAAGCCTACCTGCGATACAGCCGAGAGAATCCGGTTAATCTGCTGTGTCATAACAAGAGCGGGCAGATGCATCATGACCGATGCGCGAAGGCCGGTGCCGACATTCGTCGGACAACTCGTAAGATAACCTCGCTTGTCATCAAACGCATAATCAATCTCGGATTCAAAAACGTCATCCAGCGCCGTCGCACGTGCCCATGCCTCACGAACCTGAAATCCGGGATATAAACACTGTATGCGCAGGTGATCCTCTTCATTGATCATAATGCTGACGGATTCATCTTCAGTAAGGATGACGGCACCGTTTCGGGACTCATTCGCCAGATTGGGGCTGATTAGATGCTTCTCAACAAGAACCTTCTTATCCAGCTCATCAATCTCACTTAATTTAATTACATGTAAATCCCCGAAATCCTGCAAATCGTCCTTATTCTTCAGCACATTCGTCAGGCGCTCTAGCACTTCTCCCGACTGCTGATCCGTTGCCAGCAGCGGGAAAGGAAGATGCTGCAGATTGCGCGCCACCCTGACACGGGTGCTGATGACAATGTCGGAATCCTGACCGTTCCCGCGCATCCACTCGCTCAGCGCCGAATCGGTAAACCGGAGATTAGACATCACGCATTCCTCCTACTAAAGTGCAAAATCTTACCATCTTATCCCTGAGCCATATTTCGCTCCAGCTCACGGATTTGGTCCCGGATCTCGGCAGCCGTTTCAAACTCTTCCTGCACGATCCGAATTTGAAGCTCCTTCTTAAGCTCATCAATCTGGCGTTTGATCTGAATACGGCCACCCGTACGCTTCGGCACTTTGCCGACATGGGAAGTCCCCCCATGGACTCTCTTAAACAATGGATCCAATCGATCCGAGAAATATTTATAACACGAGCTGCAGCCGAACCGGCCAAGCTTGCTGAACTGGGAATACGTCATACCGCATTCTTCGCATTGCAGCGTCTGGGCCGTTTTTGCACCGGGGCTCTGGCCCTTGCCTGAAGGATCCAGATCCAGAAGACCTGACAGCAAACTGTGTATAGAAAAACCATTCGACGTGCCGGGGATCAATTCCCCTTTTTCACGGGCACAGGTTTCACAAAAATGAAACTCCGTTTTCTCCCCGTTCACAATTTTGGTGAAATGAAGTGTCGCCGGCCGTTTACCGCATTCTTGGCATAACATAATCCGATGCCCCCTTACACAGACTCACTTACCTAATAAAGAAATAAGCATCGCCTTCATAATCCTTGCACGCAGCTCATCCCGATAAGGAAGCTTCACATTGAGGCACTCCCTTGAAATGGCGGCCCGCATCAGGCTGGCCTCCCGCTTTGTTAAAAACCGGGATTCCTCCAGCTGGTAAATCAATCCTTCAGCCACCGTCTGGTCAATCATGCTGCCAATGGTATGATGAAGATGCTGCTGGAGTGCAGTATGCTGGGGAAGCTCGATACGCTGGATGCGTATGTACCCGCCCCCGCCGCGCTTGCTCTCGACAAGAAAGCCCTTCTCCAGCGTGAACCGTGTACTGATCACGTAGTTAATCTGGGAAGGAACGCAAGAAAATTGCTCTGCCAGATCGTTCCGTTGAATTTCAACGGTACCCTCCGGACTTTCCTGCAGTATGCTCTTCAGGTATTGTTCGATAATATCAGAGATATTACGCATTGGTCTGTTCATCCTCCACTGTTTGAAACGTTAAGACGGATAGTGATCTTACACGTCCGCACAGAGCCTTGCATATACGTTAATTTTAACCACAATCAAAATCGGCGAACCCTCTCGTTGACTTTGACTTTCTTTGACTTTGATATCATTATAGCACATTTTTTCATTTTGCCAAGAGGGTTCTTCTCAAATGTTCGCGCTTTGCATTTATTCTTATTGTACCCAGTTCTTTGATCGCTTATAGCCTCTTTCCGAAGAACAATTCATATAAGGCAACAAAAAAAGAAGCAGTCCCCATGCCGGGTGAATACCGGTTCGAGGCCACTTCTCCATATCATGCTCTTGTATAGTCTAAACCCTTAGGCATCATAACTGATCAAGTAGTGCTGTAACTCCGTATTGTAATAGCCGATGCTGTATTCAATGATGCTGCCTGTCCCGTCATAAGAGGATCTGAGCCGCTTTAGTAACGGCGTGCCTATGCTTACTTCAAGCAAGGAGGCAATCTCCTCATTTGCCACGGTCGCCAGAAAACGGTCCCGGAAATTCTCCAGCGTAATTTGACTCTCCTCGATGCGGTCATACAGCGACGGCAGTTCGGTGGAACCGAACTCTTCGCCCATATCCACTTGGGATGACACGTAGTGAGTGTAGTAAATAAAAGGACTCCCGTCCAGTAAATACAATCGTTCAATAAGCAGGCACCGCTCCCCGAATTTTAAGAACAATTCGCTATCCGGCTCATTAAGCACCCATTCCGTCTTCAGGTGACGCTTCCGAATCTGGTGTCCTTCTTCGACCAGAATCTCGGTAAACAGCTTGCCTTTGGAAAGCTTGGAGAAGGACGTGTTCCGGGTCACAATCGTTCCTACCCCACTCCGCTTCTCTACATATCCTTCCTGGTACAGCTCCTGGATCGCATTGCGGACCGTCATTTTGCTAACGTTAAATTCCTGTTCCAGCTGCGGCTCGGAAGGAATATGGGAGCCAAGTGGATATTCCCCATGCAGAATCCGATCTTTTATGATCTTCTTGATTTGCAAGTATAACGGACCGTTCTTCCGCGTGATCGACATGCTTCCTCCTACCTTTCCACGTCAGACATGTGATGACTCATTGCCTGAAGCACTTCGCGTTCGTTCGCCGTCGGCGTATCCCCTGTAACGGTATGGGCAAGCATCGCCGCAGCTGCGGCAAAATCAACCGTCCGATTCGGTTCAAATCCCTCCGAGATCCCATGAATCACCCCGCTGGCGTAGGCATCACCCGCGCCGATACGGTCATGGACGGAAAACGTCAAGGTTTTGGAAAAATGAAACGCTCCATCCGTGTAGAGATAGCCTTGCAGAGAATGGGTGTTATCCCCGTTGATCTTCCGGTGGGTACCCGACGCAACCGTAATATTATACTTCGCTGCCACCTTCGGAATCAACTCCTGCAGCTGTTCATTGCGATCCTCACGGGTCGTCTCCATGCCAAGGATATAGATAGCGTCTTTTTCATTCATAAAGACGACATCCGCAAGTGACAGCATTTCCTCATAGTGCGGCTTAGCAAACTCGTAGCGGTCCATCCCCCATAAAGAGGGACGATAATTGCAATCGAACACAACGGTTCCGCCGTTTTTCTTAACTTCACGAGCCAGTGTCTTCATTTGGCCCCGTACCGTGTCGTTCATGGAAAGGGTTATGCCGCAAAAATGGATCATGTCCGTCTTTTCGGCAATCCCACCGAAATCGTACATGGCATCCTCTGCCGTATTAAAGCTGCTGCCCAGTCGGTCCGTATAAGTTACACGTCCGGGTCTTACGCCAAAGCCATTCTCCAGAAAGTACATGCCGACATATTTGCCTCCGCGGCTAATGAGCGAAGTGTCGATGCCAAGCTTGCGCAGGTAGGAAATCGCCGCTTCGCCAAGCGGGTTATCCGGCAGCGTGCTGACCAGATAGCCGTTATGACCGAACCTTGCCACAGCCGAGGCGATGTTTACACCCGTGCCGGAGAAGGAGTAATTCAGATGGCTCTCTTGAGCCAAGGAAGCATATCCCGGTACTTGAAGACGCATCATCACTTCGCCATATGCGGCAATCGTCTTAGGCATATTGATCAACCAGCGCTTTTAGCTTGCGGTGCAGCTCTTGAACATCGCTAATGATCGTATCTCCGCTTACCGAGTCGATAATCGAGGAGTACACGTGCGGGATGACCTGCTGCACTCCCGCTTCGAATGCGATGCGCACGATGGCTTCAAAATTCTCTTTATCAATCCCGCCTGTTGGTTCAAGCGCAAATCCTTCCTCCGCACATGCCTTCGCTACCGCGCGGTATTCATCCTCCAACTTCAAGCCCTGCATCGGGAAGTACTTCAGTGCATTACCGCCCATGTCGCGCACAAGCGCAATGGCCGCTTTTACAGGTACGATGGCTTTGTCCGACCCAGCAGCACTCATCGGTCCGGTTGAGATATTCACGTAGCCCACTTGACCCGAAGGAGACACAAGGCTGTTAATCCAGCTTTCTTTGCCATCCAGATTGGCACGTGTAGCACCGACCGCCGGGAACACCTGATTGATATGCGTGCCTGGGTAGCTTTTCACAATCTCGGCTACCACCGCAGCTTGACGGTTATCGCCGGCACCCAATCCGATCGATACCGCATCCTCGATAACGGCGCCGTATTCCTTCATTGCAATAACGGCCTCTTGCGCGTTCGGGTAATTTTTGGACAATACGCCGACCAGCACATGCCCTTCCGAAGCTTCAAAAATGTCCTTCGCATTCTGAATGCTGCCTGCAAGTACGTTCAGTGCCGCGCGATTTCTGTAAAGACGTTTCTCCATATTTGCCATCTTAGTTTCCCCCTGCAATCTGTTGTATTCTTGTGATAATGACTTGCAAATCATCCTCGGAAAGCGAGCGAGGATCGATATCGAAATATCCCTGACGTACGCCGTAATCCCGGGTGTATACAGCAATATCGCCTTCGCGAAGCTGATCGTTCATAGCCTTGGCACTGATCCCCGCCGTATTTTCATCGACTTTCACTCGCCCTCGGAAGATCGCTCTTCCCGCTTCGTCCTGAACGATGCTGACCTCAATGCCCGGCAATTTGGATAGAGCCTTCATTTCCTCCAGCGCTGCTTTCTCCTGTTCACTCTTATCTTCCTTCACCATATACTCGTCCAGCGCCTGGAGCAATCCAAACGTCGTTTCCTTGCCGACCTTCATGCTGCGCCCAATACCATGCAGCTGCGCCTTCACCCACTCCACATATTGACGTTTGCCGCCGACAATGCCGGAGGTTGGGCCTTCAATTGCCTTGGATCCGCTGTATATGGCCAGGTCCCCGTATTTCACATATTTCTGAATATCCTCTTCGGCAGCAGCATCGACGATCAGCGGAAGTCCATGTGCCTGGGCCACTTCTGCCGCTTCTTCCACCGAAATCATATTTTTCTGTACGCAGTGATGGGATTTCACGTACAAAATGGCGGCTGTACGCTCATTAATTGCTTCCGCGATATGCTCCTTACGCCCTTCGTTGGCGTACCCTACCTCTACGACCTTGCCGCCTCCAAGATAAACCATGGTTTCAACGGGGGCCCCATACTGAACATTATGTCCCTTAAACATGATAATCTCGTTCTTCGCGATCGGCTCCTGGTGCAATCGGTCACTGCGCCTGCGATTGCCTTCGGTGACGATTCCAGCCACGGAAAGAGCGATACCGCTGGAGGCAGAATTGACAACGACCGCAGCCTCGGAACCGAGGATGCGTGCCATGTAATCACCCGCTTTATCTACCAGATCCGCAATTTCCACGTAACTCTGCCCACCGATCCGCATCGCTTCCATGACGGTATCTGTCGGTGCCGACACGCCAAGAATACTCATGCGCCCGCTGGCATTCACCACGCGTTTCAACCCGTATTTAGCATGTAATGAATGATCCATTGACTACCACTCCTCTAGGTTCGATATATCGATCAGCGATTCGGGTCTCCCCTTCGGAATCCGTTAAACTCATAGCACCCTGCCGCAGGGCAAACAACGTCAGGTGAGCGGCATCGCCGACTTCAATTCGGCCAAGCTCCGGACGGCGCAACCATCCTGCTGCATGGTCCGTTACCGCTGAGATCACCTCCTGCAAGCTGTACCCCAAATACAGGAACTTTGTCATGACATTAGCCAGGCTGTACACCGGGCCATTGATGCGATTTCCGCGATAAATATCGGTGCTGATCGTGTCAGGTTTAATCCCTTGGACTTTCGCATACTCCGCTACCAAGAACGAAAAGCTTGCTGTTCCATGACCCACATCCAGATGAACGCCGCGAGCTATCGCTTCCACCAGGGCAGGGATCGGCTTCCCGTCCGAATCAAATAAATTGTTGGCTTTCCCGTTCAAATAATGAGTGATAATGTCGTCCTTCTGAAGCAGCTCCAATACTTCCTTAATCGGCGGTGGCCCTGACCCGATATGTACCATCAGCGGCAGTGACGTTTTCCCGGACAATTTTCTTGCGAGTCGAAGCGGTTCTACCCCATTATCCTTGACTACGCTTTTGCTGATTCTGGCCTTGAGTCCAATGATCAAATCCGGATACGTGCATACCGCCTTTGTTGCCTTCTCAGCATCGATCCATTCCAGACTGGACAACTCGTCAACCCGCTGCAGACCGATATGGGAAATATTCAAAAAAGCAAATACATTCGTCTTGGCCCTTGCAACCTCGGCTGCCAATTCTCCAATCGTATCCGCGCCGCAGCTCCCTGCGTCGATAATGGTGGCAACCCCTTGCTTAACGCCGATCTCGTCGATGGCATCTCCGTAGGGCTCCAGCTTGGCGACCGCATGGACGTGCATATCGATCCAGCCGCTGGACACGTATAATCCCGTACCATCGAAACTGTTGGCACCGTGTGCCGGGTTCGCATTCGCATCCGTTATTTCGGTTATAAATCCGTTCTCCATGACAATGTCAAAGGGTTTATCATCATGTACCGTCTTTACATTGCGTATAATAAAACGCTGTTCCAATATCTTCATAGCTTCACTCCTTCAGCCTTGCCGTACCAGCCTTGGATCCTCTTATCCGTCGGTTTACATTGTGTAATGAGTATCGTGGTTATAGCATAGCACAGAACGTGCGTTACGTGAATATAACGTTATAATGTTTAAATACATTTCCGTATTTTATCCTCATCTTACATGATGTAAGGAAGGGTTCCACTCTCGCGGAGTACGAGTACGGTTATGCTTCTAGTTCTGTTTTACCCGTGTATCTCCTTCCAAACGCAAAAAAACTGCCCTGGGATAGGCAGTTTCTTTGTTCGTTCTATAGCTTAGACCTTGTTCATTCGTCTTACCGATTTCCAATCATCTCTTTTGGTTAAACCTCAACCTTGCGGTCAATGAGGTACACCGTTGCATACAAGATCAAGGCGGCCAATACCACTTCAAAAGCAAGTGCCCCCCATGCTAATGTATATTGCACTGTCGATACCGTAATGTCTGCTTCTTTCTCGTAAAATGAAATGCTGGCCATAGGTCCGACCCACGCTGCCTCTTCTCCGAAAAGGACTTGGCTAAGCCAGCCAAGAACGTATTGCAATACGAAGAACACCAGAATGCCGATCCAGGTACTGCCCTTCTTCGTGATGCTGCTGGCCACGGTAATTGCAAAAAATATCGCAATCATCAAATAGATGAATTTCCATACCATCAGCAAGGCAAGCCCGACATAATACGAAACGGGAACATCCGCGAGATTGATATTTCCCCATATGCCCGCCGAGCTCCAGTAGTACCATAAATGCACAGCCATCAATATGCCAAGTACCAGCAAGCTTACACATGCCAGTATAAGTGATGAAGCAACATTCCACACGGAACGTACGGGGAGTAAACGCCGGTGATATGCCTTTATGTTATAGCCGAAGTTCTTGCCAGCGACCACCAGCAGCAGGACGCCCACCGAGCCGTACGCCAGCATGCTTAAACCGAACATAACGCCAAGCTCCCAGTCTCTGATCGAGCCTGTCACCGTGATCGCAATCTGCACGATGAGTAGAATCGCGAAAGCGCCGAGCAGCGTAGTCGAATTTCTCTTCCAGTCGTATTTCAACAATCTCATCATTCCGCATACACCTCTTTAAACATCTCATCCACACTTTTTCCGTGTCTTAGGCGGATGTTCTCCACTTCGTCATGCATGACAACTTCGCCGCCCTGAATAAAGATCACTTCATCAAATATCCGTTCGATATCCCGGACCAGATGGGTCGAAATGATAATGCTGCTGTCCTCGTTGTAGAATTCAACGATCGCGTCCAAAATTTTCCCCCGGGCTACCGGATCCACTCCGCCAATCGGTTCATCCAGCATATACAGCTGGGCTTCACGGGACAAGGCCAGTGATAACTGCAGGCGCTCATTCATTCCTTTGGACAAGGAACTGATGCGATCATGGGTCTTTAAATTCATGAATTCCAGCATGTTGCGGGCCTTCTCCACATTAAAGTCCTCATAAAAATCCTTAAAAAATGCCACCGCATCGGATACCTTCATCCAGGATTCCGTCACGGGTCGGTCCGGCATAAAAGAAACGACGGCTTTGGTTTCCAGGCCAACCGGTTTGCCATTCACGTAAACGCCGCCCGTTGTCGGCTGGATCAACCCAGCCGCAATCTTCATAAGTGTACTCTTTCCGCTGCCGTTGGTGCCCAGCAAGCCAATGATTTTTCCACCGTTGATATCCAGATTGACATCATGTAACGCTCTGCGGCCAGCGGCATAAGTTTTGGTCACGTTCCTTACCTGTAACAGATTCTCCACCGTGATTTCACCTCCACTATGGATCATGGCTGCTTCACAGCATCTTCCACGATCGATATGATATCCTGATCTTTAAAGCCAAGCTCCTGCATGCCGCGGATAAAGCGTTCCAGCAGATCGCCAGCCATTTCTTTTTTGATTTCCATAATTTTGGGTTCCTCGCTTGTCACGTATCGGCCCAATCCCCGCCGCGTCTCCACAATACCCTCACGCTCCAATTCCTGAAAAGTTCGCTGCACCGTGTTTGGATTTATTTGAAGCTCACTCGCTAATTCTCGAACCGATGGGATTTTATCACCGGGCTGCAGTTTACCGATGATGATTTCTTTCTTTAAATACGTCATGATCTGTAAATAGATCGGCAGATTATTGTCGAATTCTATACTCACTGTGGGGTTGCTCCTTTCCGCCGCTCTACCTCGAACTCAGGTCCCTTATGCGACATCCCGTTTTTTAAACGTAACAAAGCCTATCGCAAGAAACAAGAGGAGATATACAGCGAGCATCATCATTGAGAATGTTAAACTCATGCCTGGAATCGGGGAGCCTGCGCCTCCGCTGTACATGGAAAGATCCACGTTTAGGAACAGCAGGTATTTAGACCAGGAATAACGCGCAAGCAGCTGTACCACCATACTTTCCATAATGACCATGAACATGCCGATGCCGATTGCAGGACCGGTAGATCTCGTTAGAATGCCTACCATAAAGGTTAGCGTTACATAAACGATCGTATACACCAGATTGTTCACGGCTCCAATGAGCACATCGCCAAGCGTAACGGAGCCGACATCCATACCGAACGTAATTTGACCCGTCAGCACGGCTACAGCAAACATGAAGGCCACTAGTGTTAAGATGTAAATCAATACGGCAACGTATTTCGATGCCAAAATCTTGGTGCGGCTCTGTGCACGTATAAGCAGCAATTTGATCGTTCCCATGCTGTGCTCCTTCGCTACGGCTCCGGCCGTCACGACAATGGCAAGCAGGGTCAGCACTTGCCCCATTCCCTTGGTTGTTACTGCTATCTCGGCAAATTCATAACCGGTACTGCCCCCACCGGAAAACTTATAGAGCAAGAACGCCGTGAAGATCACCATTCCGGCCAAAAGCGCATATGGCAGGAAAAAGCTACTTTTCTTAAACATTTTGAGCCATTCATTCCAGACGAGATTTCCAAAGCTACGCAATGCGGTTGCCTCCTGTCCATTTTAAGAATTCTTCTTCAAGTGACGATTTGATCTCTTCCACCCGGTAAATCCGTACCCGTGCATCACACAGTGATTGGATCAACGCAGGAATGTCTTCTTCTTGAAGTTGAAGGGTGATGATTCCCTCCTCCATTTGGGTGTTGAGCAATGTGATGTCTTTCAGATGCCTAGTGGTCTGTTCAGCCATGGCCACGTCATTCACGCGGAAGCTTACCGTGGTTAACTCTTCATTAATAACCGTACCTCCGATAGAACGCTCGGTTACGAGTTTACCTTCCTGGATAACGACCACACGGCTGCACATCAGCTCCATCTCCGACAGCAGGTGACTGGATACGAGAATGGCAATTCCTTCATCTTTGGCGATTTGCTTCAAGTAATCCCGCATCTCGCGGATACCGGCTGGATCCAGGCCATTCGTCGGCTCGTCAAGAATGAGGATGGACGGATTATGCAGCAAGGCCTGCGCTATTCCAAGCCGTTGGCGCATCCCTAAGGAATACGCGCGCACCTTCTTGTGAATGGCATCCTGGAGTCCAACAAGCTTGACAACCTCCATGATTCTGGTGATGGTCACTCCCTCGGACATCCGCTGATACTGTCTCAGGTTGTCATAACCGCTCATGTACGGGTAAAATTCCGGGTTCTCGATAATGCCCCCGATATGGCGAACGGCTTGAACGAAGTCCTTCTTGATACTGTGTCCTTTCACCTGTACATCGCCATGGGTCATTTCGATCAACCCTACAATCATCCGAATGGTCGTTGTTTTGCCCGCGCCGTTCGGTCCAAGCAAACCAACGATTTCACCGCGATGAATGTCAAAGGATAGCCCGTCAACGATATTCTTCTTTCCAATCGTTTTGGTGACTTGTTCAACGGTAAGAACGACTGGACCATTATTAGACTTCTTATCCGAAGAGCTTGAAGATTGTATCTTATCCTGTAAGTCGATTGAGGCGTTCTCTATATTGGTTGTTGCTTCATTTGAACCGTTCTCATTCATGCTTTGCTCCCACTCCTTATTGTATCGGTGTCATAGTTAAATAGTACACTAGTGTTTTGGTTCTGTAAAGCCTAATTTTTATTGAAAGCTCGTTTGATATCCAACGTTATGATGAGCTGGAGGATAAGACCACATCGATGAAGCCTGGCGAGGAGATTGTGATGGGGTTTATCCGCCACAGTGAACCTATCAGCGTTCCACTTGCAGTTATCGCTCATGATTTTATCGTTGGTTCCTGAAACAAAAAAGACGATCCCGGCGGGATCGTCTTTTTAAGTATTGAATATGTTGTTCGGAATGCGGCAAATTCCAATCATACAGCTTAATAGCTGGTACCCATCATAAGTAACTTAGTGCCTGCGTGGAGTTGAACCATCGCTGATCAAGGCGCAATATAATAGGTTACCTCCATATAGGAAAAGACCGCTATCGATGACTCGATAACGGTCTTTATGGTTGTTCGCTTGGCGACGTCCTACTCTCCCGGGACCCTTCGGTCCAAGTACCATCGGCGCTGGAAGGCTTAACGGTCGTGTTCGGTATGGGAACGCGTGGAACCCTTCCGCCATCGCCACCAAACGGCTCAGATGCTTGATCACCTGAAAACTAGATACGAAACGAAATTTGCAGCACATTGAAATATGTTGGATAAGCCCTCGACCGATTAGTATTGGTCAGCTCCATGCATTGCTGCACTTCCACCTCCAACCTATCTACCTCGTCGTCTTCAAGGGGTCTTACTAGTTGGGAAATCTCATCTTGAGGGGGGCT
>NZ_MKZM01000014.1:0-72999 GCF_002803325.1 Paenibacillus sp. GM2FR
CCGCCGCTAACCTTCAGGAGTGCAAGCACTCCATCAAGTCCGCTCGACTTGCATGTATTAGGCACGCCGCCAGCGTTCGTCCTGAGCCAGGATCAAACTCTCCAATAAAGTTTGACTTGCTCATTTCTTAACTGACGAGAATTTGTTCAATTCTCTTTATGTTCCACCATCCAACAAACCAAGGCTTGTACATGATGATTTCACAATGGATTTCACTAGTGAAATCCTCACTCACTCGTTGTTCAGTTTTCAAAGATCAATCATTTTCGTTTGTCATCCGCATCTCAGCGGCGACTTTTATAATATATCATACTAGCTTGCTGTTGGTCAAGAGGTTTTTTTGATTATTTTTTCAACCATTTTTCCACCTGACCAGTGAATCTCTATCACCCAGAATCAAACGGGCGAACATTAATGTATCATAGAATATAAGCTTGCGTCAACTACCTAATATCGTTATTTTCAGACCAACTAGTAGAGCCACGCCCGGCAAGCCCAGAACCATAACGGTTCCTATGGTCATCGGATTCAGAGGAATATACGTTTCAGCTGCTAAGCCCGTGAAATTCACAACATAGATAGCTACAGCCGAGAGGGCCAAATGCGCACCGAATACGGTTAACCATCCCAGCCCGAGCTTCTTTCTAAACACAACATAGATAAGCAGCAAAAGCGATATGCATAACACGCCCAGAACAATCATTTTCATAGATACTCCTCCTTCATTAGGAATCCTCGCAGCTCTCGTTTAACCGTTCTCCCTTTTTTGCTCGATATATTGCATCCTTGCTCCATCCAGGTTGAGCTGCTTGGCCTGTTTGAGGTTCATTTGGTATTTGCGCTCCGCTGCCTCCAGCATGTAGATCGCATAATCGATCTGATCCTGTCCCGTCGCCTCTTGAAACAGCAAATGCGCTCGCTCCCACTCCATCTGGGATCTCTGAACGTCCAGGAAGACATGCCACATCCGTTCCTGATCCTCTGCTGTGATATACGTTTCCTCTTCTTTCTTCCTCGACTGCTTCCACCATATCTTCATTCCGTTCACTCCCTATGAATATGAATGTTAAGACACTGCCCTTAAATAAGACTGTCTGTAACATTCATATCGAGAGAGGGACAAACTTAGAACCAAAAGAGCTCTTCCAGCCTCTACTTTCTGCGCGATGTAGTAAATAAAGAAAAAACGAGCCCTCAGAATTGCTTCCGATGCTCGTTCTCGTATATATGCTTTCAATCTCAAACCGATGTTGCAGAAATCACAAAATATCAGTTCAGTTCTCGTCGGCCCTCTAGCGCCTTGGATAAAGTCACTTCATCTGCATACTCCAAGTCACCGCCAACAGGCAGTCCATGGGCAATTCGGGTCACCTTAATGTCAAAAGGACGGACCAGACGCGATATGTACATCGCCGTTGCCTCTCCTTCTATATTGGCATTCGTGGCCAGAATCAGCTCTTTCACTCTCTCGTCGCTAAGACGCGTCAGCAGCTCCTTCAGACGGATTTCATCCGGTCCGATCCCTTCCATTGGAGATATGGCTCCATGGAGGACATGATAGTAGCCATCGAATTCCTTCGTACGCTCCATCGCCACGAGATCCTTGGCATCCTGAACAACGCAGATGGTCGAAGCATCCCGGGTTTTGTCCTGACATACCCGGCATGGATCCGTATCGGTGATGTTGCAACAGACGGAGCAGTAGTGCAGATTCCTTTTGACACTGACTAGCGCTTTGGCAAAATCAATAACGTCATCTTCCTTCATGTTCAGAACATGAAAAGCCAGGCGGGCAGCCGTCTTCGGCCCCACACCCGGCAGTCGCGTAAAGGCATCGATGAGCTTCGCGATCGGTTCAGGATAGTACAAATGTAACTACTCCTTCTAGGTTAGATTAGAACAAGCCCGGAATTTTCATGCCGCCTGTGAATTTGCCCATATCAGCATTTGCGATTTCTTCAGCCTTGGCAAGTGCATCGTTAACCGCAGTCAATACCAAATCCTGCAGCATTTCCACATCATCCGGGTCAACCGCCTCAGGTTTGATGTTGATGGACAGAATTTGTTTATGACCATTCGCTTCCACGGTAACCACGCCACCGCCGGAAGTTCCTTCAACGGTTTTCGTAGCGAGCTCTTCCTGAGCCTTAAGCATTTGCTCCTGCATCTTTTTCACTTGCTTCATCATTTGGTTCATATTATTCATTGATTCATCTCTCCTTATAATAGGGTGCACGTAGGGACGTGCTAGTCTTTTATGACAACGAGGTCTTCTCCAAACAATTGGATCGCCTCATCAATCCATGGTTTTTCCCCACCGGCATCCGCTTCTTCATGCTCCAGCTTAAGCTCTTCTGCCTGAGGCTTGCCCACTCCTTCTACCGCGTCACTCCAGTCACGAAGCATCATGGTAACCAGATGATACGGTTTGCCAAGCGTAGACTCAAGAACCCCTTCAATCACCTGTTTATTGGCAGGTTTCTCCGTGGTTTCCCGGTGGATGTTGTTTTTAAAAGCGACAAGGACCTTGTCTTCCCATACGGACACGGGTTCTCCATCCATCAGCCATGCATGGACCGTTACCTTCTCCTCTTTTACATTCTGCAGAATTTGGGCCCACTGCCGATGAACAGAGATATAATCCTCCCCGGATCGGCAAGATACATACTGATCCATATGCTGCGGGATCTTGGCTGATGAAGCTGCTTTCGGTGCCGGTGTACGGGTAGACTTGGCCGGTTCGCGTTGACTCGATGCAGGAACACCGTTTTGTATCAGTCGCTCCAGCTTTTTCTCAAGTGAGGCTACATGCTGCTTCAGCTGAGCGAGTTCCCCCGCATCGGCCGTACTATGGGCAGCTGCGGCCCCGCCCGCAGATTGGGTTATACCGGAAAGCTTGAGCAATGCTACCTCAAACAAGGTTTGCGGCTGCGAGGCATATTTCATCTCACTCTGATACCGATTCAGCGTATCAATCATTTGAAATAATTCATCTCGACTGAAGGCATTCGCCATCTCCTGAAACTCTGCCGGATTCAAAACCCGATCGGTCAGCTTGTCGGCGCCAGGAACCATCTTGATCATTAGCAAATCGCGGAAATAATACAGGAGATTCTCCATGCATTTATCAGCACTTTTCCCCTCCTGCATGAACTGCTCCACGATCTGCAGCACAAGTCCGGCATCCCCTTGTTTCACGGCACTGGCCAGACGACCAAACTGCTCCGAGGCAATACCGCCCGTCATGTCCATTACCTGCTGGTAAGATACCGTGCCTCCAGTGAAGGAAGCAATCTGATCCAAAATGCTCAATGCATCCCGCATACCGCCATCCGATAGACGTGCGATATACTGCAGCGCTTCATGCTCTGCCGTAATGCCTTCTTCTCCGCAAATCTGCTCTAGACGCCCGGTTTGTTCGTCCAAGGAAACCCTTCGGAAGTCAAACCGTTGACAGCGTGAGATGATTGTTGCCGGAAGCCTGTGCGGCTCTGTTGTCGCTAGTATAAACATCACGTGTGCCGGCGGTTCCTCCAGCGTTTTCAATAAGGCATTGAACGCTTCCGTCGTCAGCATGTGTACTTCATCGATAATATAAACCTTACGCCGCACCTCGGTCGGTGCGTATTTGACTTTCTCCCGCAAATCACGGATTTCCTCGACACCGCGGTTGGATGCAGCATCAATCTCCTGAACATCCATGACGGCGCCGGACGTAATGCGCCGGCAGGCCTCGCATTCATTGCAGGGTTCCTCAGCCGGACCATGCTCGCAGTTCACGGCTTTGGCCAAAATTTTAGCGGCACTGGTCTTGCCCGTACCCCGTGGACCGCTGAACAGGTAGGCATGGGAAACCCGCTGCTCGCGAATGGCATTCTGCAGGGTCTGGATAATATGCTGCTGGCCCACCATGTCGCCAAACGACTGTGGTCGCCAAGCACGATATAACGCGATATGTTCCACTGTGCTTTACCCTCTTTCAACTTCCACTTCACGAGATCGAGAAAACCAAAAGTTTATACTATGCCCGATTCTCGCGTGCTTTACTGTGCATTCATGGTCAATCCCAGCCGAAAAGGCATGAGTTTAACGGTTATATTATACTACATTCTATACTACTTTCCCCTGCCTTAGCAAAACGTTTACTTGGAAAACTTTATCCAAAGTACACATGAAGGATTAGCTTGAATATATAGCCATCTCGACAAAAAACACCCTTGCCAATATGGCAAAGGTGTTATGTGCAGATATGTATACCGTGCACCTGTTATTGATAATTGCGATCCGAGCGGCAATCCTGAGCAACAACTCGGGCTAGGCACCCCTCCGGCACAAAAGCGATCTTGCTTATGGCTGCTTCCTTCCGGACCTGACCAGGTTCACAAGTGCTCATTGCGGAGGACCCAACCGTCAACGTTGAGCGCAGGGACCAGCCTCACATCGACAATACCTCTAACAGGAATTCAACCTCGCTACAGCGGATTGCGAGTTACAGGGCACCGCTACCTCCCCGTCTAGCACGGCGAACTTTAGTATATCGCATGGCTATCAAAAAAGCAACCGACGGAAGAAGTTGCATACTCCGCCAGCCTTATAAACAGACAAAAACCCTTCGACCACAAAGGGGAAGGGTTTGTTTATTAGATACCGTATTTC
Organism: Paenibacillus sp. GM2FR; assembly: GCF_002803325.1. Lineage (NCBI taxonomy): Bacteria > Bacillati > Bacillota > Bacilli > Caryophanales > Paenibacillaceae > Paenibacillus > Paenibacillus sp. GM2FR. The sequence goes on from NZ_MKZM01000014.1 coordinate 4,657, forward strand.
TTCTTGAATCTATCAACACGACCGCCAGCATCCAGGAATTTCTGTTTACCTGTGAAGAACGGATGACAGTTCGAGCAAATCTCTACACGAAGATCTGGTTTTACAGAACCTGTTTCAAACGTATTACCGCAAGCACAAGTAACTGTAGTAACGTGATATTTCGGTTGAATATCTTGTTTCATTGTAGCTTTCACCTCTTTCCGCCCTGAGCCTCATGCGGACCCAGAGTTATATGGACACATAAATGGAGTATATCACGAGCATATTGAATGCGCAATAGCCCATACACAAATCATCAGGCAAGACCACAATTGGAATTTCAACCTGTTTTTAACACATGCGATATCAGTACGGTTCTGTTAGATAATCGAAGGTCTCTTCTTCGGTCTTGCCTGTCCTGCAGGCGGCACATGCGTGTAGGAGCCAATCACCACATCCGGCAGCTCCTCCTGCATAATCTCAATAGCCTGCTTCATCCCCAGAATCTCGCCTTGCGCAGGCGGAATAAGCTCAAGATAGCTCTCAGGGTCAATATTGAGATTACGCAGCTGGATTAACTTAAGACCCGTGCGGCGGGCAAACTCAATCATGGCTTCCAGCTCTTCCTCGCGATCGGTCACGCCTGGGAAGATCAGATAATTGATGGATGTATACACCCCTTGATCGGTTGCATAACGAAGAGATTTCTCCACATTGGCCAGCGTATAGCCCCTTGGCTTGTAGTATGCGTTATAATGATCATCCAATGCACTGATGGTACTGACTCTCATCAGATCAAGACCCGCATCGACGATGCCGCGGATAAAATCGGTCAGTCCCGCATTGGTATTAATATTAATGTATCCCATATCGGTCTGTGCCCGGACTTCTCTCATGGCTTCTATAATGATCTTCGCCTGCGTGGAGGGTTCTCCCTCACAGCCTTGGCCAAAGCTGATGATCGACTCCGGTGTCTTCAGATGCTCCAGCATGACCTGCACCAGCTCATCCACTCTCGGACGGAAGTTCATGCGGGTCTGAGGCGAGACAAAGCCGCTGTCATCCGGCTGTTCCGAAATACAACCGAAGCATCCGGCATTGCAGGAGTAAGACACGGGAACGGCGCCCTCCCAGCGATTCAGGAAGGTGTTGGATGCCGTCAGGCATTCATATCCTAATGCACAGTTAGACAGATGTTCATAGAGCCGATTCTCCGGATACTTCTCCTTCAGCGTCTTGACTCCAAGCTCAAGATCGTTCAGATCGCAGTTCACAGGGTTCCACTTCTCAGGGTCATCGGATAAACGCGCCGTCGTATAGAAAGCGCCATCCTTCCATACGACCGCCGAGTAACCAAATAGCGGCAGCTTATATTCCTTGTCCGACTTCACGTACCCCGGCAAGCAGAGCCGGGTGTAGCCTTGCGGCAGAAGCGCTCCGACAGCGGTATACCCGTCTTCAAGCGGCATCATTTCACCGGTCTCCGGATCCATTCCGATCGCTCGGGTGCTTGGCAGTCCGACTAGTGTAGCTCCTTCCGGCAAAGGTATCAATTCATCATCCAATATCTCAACGATCATATCTCCGCTGCGGGCCAGCCCAAACAGTTCGGAATGATCGTATACGTTCCCTTGTTCATCTGCATAAACCAAATACATGTTGATCTCCTATTCTCCGGTTGATTCAGGGCTTAGCTCTGAGGGGCCGTCGCCGCAGATGCACGCGATGGACGTCTGGCTGTCTGGCCCTGAGCCCCGGTTCCGCTACCGTTATTGGCATTAACATCAAATGATGCCAAGAACTCCGCGTTATTCTTGCTGTCACGCATTTTTTTGAGGAAGCCTTCCACAAAGTCAGCAGAGTCGTTCATATTTTTACGGATCGCCCAAATGGTATCCAATTCATCCTTATTCAGCAGCACCTCTTCACGCCGGGTGCCGGAGCGGCGAATGTCGATCGCCGGAAAAATACGGCGTTCCGCGAAGCGGCGGTCCAGATGCAGCTCCATGTTGCCCGTACCTTTAAATTCCTCATAAATAATATCATCCATCCGCGACCCGGTTTCAACCAAGGCCGTAGCCAGAATCGTCAAGCTTCCGCCTTCCTCCACGTTGCGCGCCGATCCAAAGAAACGCTTCGGACGATGGAATGCCGCAGGATCAATACCGCCGCTCAGCGTTCTGCCGGACGGAGGGATGACCAGGTTATACGCGCGGGCAAGACGGGTGATGCTGTCCAGCAATATAACAACGTCCTTCTTATGCTCCACCAGCCGCAAGGCACGGGACAATACCAGTTCCGCCACTTTAATATGGTTCTCCGGAAGCTCGTCAAAAGTAGAAGCAACCACCTCGCCCTTAACGGAACGCTGCATATCCGTCACTTCTTCAGGCCGTTCATCGATGAGTAAAACAAACAGTTCAATCTCTGGATTGTTGGTTGAGATGCTGTTGGCGATTTCTTTTAAGAGGAGCGTTTTCCCTGCTTTTGGCGGCGCTACGATCAAACCGCGTTGTCCTAAACCTACAGGTGCAAGCAGATCCATAATTCGGGTTGACAACTGATTAGGGGATGTTTCAAGAACAAGCTTTTCTTGCGGATAAAGAGGAGTCAAGGCTGGGAAGTGCAATCGTTCCGCTGCGACGGCAGGATTCTCACCATTCACGGCGTTAACCTGCAGCAGCCCGAAGTAACGTTCGTTCTCTTTAGGTGTCCGGCATTTGCCCGAAACCAAATCTCCGGTCCTTAAATCAAATTTGCGAATCTGGGAGGCCGAAATGTAGATGTCCTCCGTGCTCGGCAAATAGTTGATCGGCCTAAGAAAACCGTAACCCTCCGGCAAAATCTCGAGCACACCCTCCATGAACATCAAGCCGCTCTGTTCAGCCTGCGCCCGGAGAATGGCAAATATCAATTCTTTTTTCTTCAACTGGCCATAATAAGGAATCTGATACTTTTTGGCCAGCTTATACAGATCCGTCAGCTTCATGCCTTCCAAATCGGCTATTTGTAAATCCATTCAATAACCACCTATTCAATTATTTGTTTCTGTCACAGCAGATCCCTGCTGTCATGTAGTCTATTATTCTATGAGAGCTTTACTAGGAGCATTACCCAAATCAGAGGGAGATATGCAGTTTTAACTGCACATTTCCCTCATTTTGGTAAAAAAATCACTCTTCCTCCGTCTCACGCCATACGTCTGCACCCAGCATACGCAGATTGGATACCAGATGGTCATAGCCGCGATCAATGAATTCTACGCCGCTTACCTCTGTTACCCCTTCGGGTACGGTTAGTCCCGCAATGACAAGAGCTGCGCCTGCGCGCAGGTCGGTCGCTTTGACTTTAGCTGCGTTCAGCGGACCGCCTTCTATAATGGCAGAGCGTCCCTCCACGCGGATTTCGGCCCCCATGCGAACGAGCTCCGGAACATGTTTAAATCGGTTGCTATATACAAAATCACTAAGGACACTGACGCCTTCCGCTTGCGTAAGCAGGCTGGTCATCGGTGATTGCAAATCCGTTGCAAATCCAGGATATATAAGCGCCTTCACATCCACATGCTGGTACCGGTCCTTACCGATCACGCGAATGCTTTCGTCCAGCTCCTCAATACCAACACCCATCTCGATCAGCTTGGCCGTAAGGGCTTCAAGATGTTTCGGGATGACGTTGTCAATCAGAACATCGCCGCGTGTAGCTGCGGCAGCAATCATATATGTACCGGCCTGAATCCGGTCTGGAATAATGGAATGTCGGCAGCCATGCATCTCGGTTACGCCTTCAATCCGGATCGTTTCCGTTCCGGCGCCCTTAATGACAGCTCCCATGGAATTCAAAAGTGTTGCAACATCTATAATTTCAGGCTCTTTCGCCGCATTTTCAATAATTGTGGAGCCTTTGGCCTTAGCAGCCGCCAGCATAATATTAATCGTTGCACCCACACTGCTCACATCCAGATAGATCTTCGCGCCTCGCAGCTCTTTGGCATGCAGATGAATCGAACCGTGTTCATTGGTGACGGTTGCGCCGAGCGCTTCAAAACCCTTGATGTGCTGGTCGATGGGACGAGGTTCAAAATTACAGCCGCCCGGCAGGCCGATCACGGCTTCTTTAAATCTTCCAAGCATGGCGCCCATCATATAGTAGGACGCGCGCAGTTTCTTGACGGGTCCGTTAGGCATCGGAATAGATTTGATATCAGAAGGGTCAATTCTCATCTGATTGCCTTCCCATGAAACTTGCCCGCCCAATTCTTCCAAGATCTCAGCATAAACAGCCACATCGCTGAGAAGCGGCAAATTATCAAGTACGACTTCCGATTCCGCCAGGATTGCGGCGGGAATTAACGCAATGGCACTGTTCTTGGCACCACTGATGGTTACAGTGCCTCGCAGTGGGCGTCCACCGCTGATCATCAATTTTTCCATAAGCTTTCGGGTCCCCCTACATCACTTCGCAGCCGGAAATGGTTCTGATGGCCGTCATACAAGAAAAACGTCTTAGCGACGTTCCTTAGGATGACAGACCGCATTTAGCGTTCTTTTTTTGTTCTCGATTATCCGGTTGTGAAGCTCACAACCCGCTTGTTCTTTGATATCTTAATAAATGAAATGGAAAAACACCGGCTATGCGGTGTGCTTTCCATTTCATTGTATGCAGCATAAGACAGCCTAAAATCTTAGGTGATTCCAATCGTCATGTTGTGGCCACTAGGACTACGAGCGATTTAATTACAAGTAATGATTACGCTTGATTGTTGGAACCGAACTCACGGATTTTGCCAACAACCGTTTCCTTAATCGCCTCACGGCCCGGTTTCAGGAATGTGCGCGGATCGTAAGCTTCTGGTTTAGCAGCAAGCACTTCACGAACAACTTTGGAGAACGAGATTTGGTTCTCGGTGTTCACGTTGATTTTGGACGTACCCAAAGAGATTGCTTTCTTGATGTCATGCGTGGGGATGCCTGTACCACCATGAAGCACCAACGGAAGTTTCACAGCATTGCGAATCTCTTCCATCTCTTTGAAACCAAGATTTGGTTCGCCTTTGTAAGGACCATGAACAGAACCAAGCGCAGGTGCCAATGTGTCGATGCCTGTTTCGTTCACGATGCGAACGCAATCGTCAAGCTTCGCGTACATTACGTCACCGATGACGTCATCTTCTTGTCCGCCGACCATGCCGACTTCAGCTTCAACGGAAACGCCTTTGGCATGAGCATACTCAACGACTTGTTTCGTTGTTGCAATATTCGTCTCAATCGGGCTGTGGGAATCATCGATCATAACCGAAGTGAATCCAGCGTCGATTGCCTCTTTACATTTCTCAACACTTGAACCGTGGTCAAGGTGAATGGCAACAGGAACTGTAACTTTCAGGTCCTCCATCAAACCTTTTACCATGTGTACGACGGTGCTGAATCCACCCATATAACGAGCTGCGCCTTCGGAAACTCCGAGAATTACCGGGGATTTCTCTTGCTCAGCCGCTTCAAGAATCGCATATGTCCACTCCAGGTTGTTGATGTTGTATTGACCAACAGCATATTTACCTTCGAGTGCTTTGTTCAGCATGTCTGTCATTGATACTAATGGCATGGTTTCATCCTCCTATAGATGCTTAGTTTGTCTATGGTTTTTAGCCGATATAACATACGGACTTATTATACCACATCGCGTCATAAATACTAAACAAGCATTTCCTAAAATGCTGCGAAGGACCTCACATTCTGGCAAAAAAAAGAATTCCGCCCTTTGAGCAGAATTCATCATTCAACCGATATTATTGGCGGTCCCTTTCAGCTGCATATTGACGGCTTGCCGCATCTCATCAATATCAAAGGGTTTGGTAAAATGCATCAACGCACCAAGATCGGTTGCTTCCTTGATCATGTCAAGCTCTCCATAGGCTGTCATCATGATCACCTTAATGTCCGGATTCATCTGTTTAATATGCTTCAAAATCTCAAGCCCGTCCATTCCAGGAATTTTCATATCCAGCAGCACCAAATCCGGGGCATGCATCTTCACAATTTCAAGCGCTACCTTGCCGTTCGCCGCTTGAAACGTCTCATATCCTTCACTGCTGAACACTTCCACAAGCAGGATGCGGATACCATTCTGGTCATCCACAATCAGCACTTTGTGTTTGCTTTCTTTGCTCATCCTTCCAACCTCCCCGATACTTAAATCGTACAATGAGTATATGCAAACTCGAAAGTTCCTAACTTTCCCATAAACCGACCATTATTTGTATTCGCCTGTAGATGTCGAATTCCTTCCTATCCTAAAAAAAGTAAGAAAAAAAGATGTACAAATTTGTTGTATACGAAATCGACAGCTCCGGACATCCGATTTGAACGTTTAGCTTACTCCCGTCCGTAGTGAGGACGACGGATTTATACGCAAAAAAAGAGCCTCTTCAAAAGAGGCTCTTCTCATTATGCCTGATGCTGGATCGAGGCTTTTACAAATTCACGGAACAGCGGCTGCGGACGGTTCGGACGGGAAGTGAATTCCGGATGGAATTGCACGGCGAGGAACCAAGGGTGTCCTGGCAGCTCTACAATTTCAACCAGACGTCCATCCGGAGAAGTACCGGATATACGCAGGCCTGCTTTTTCAATATCTTCGCGGTATTGGTTGTTAAACTCATACCGGTGGCGATGTCTTTCATATACCAGCTCGTCCTGGTAGCAGGACTCGGCAAGCGATCCTGGAACCAGCTTGCATGGATACAGACCCAGGCGCATGGTTCCGCCAAGATCCTCAATATCCTTTTGCTCCGGCAGCAGATCGATGACTGGATATTCGGTAGCCGGATCGATCTCCGAGCTGTTCGCGCCGTTCAGACCGACAATCGAACGGGCATATTCAATAACGGACACTTGCATCCCAAGGCAAATGCCGAAGAATGGAATGTTGCGTTCGCGAGCATAGCGGATCGCGCTGATCTTGCCTTCGATACCCCGATCACCAAATCCACCCGGTACAAGAATACCGCCAATGCCACTCAACGCCTCTTCCACATTGTCTGCCGTAATTTCTTCGGCATTCACCCAGCGGATCTTCACGTCGGCATTAGCATCAAAGCCTGCATGAGACAAGGATTCAACAACACTGAGGTAGGCATCGTGCAGTGCGACATACTTACCGACGATCGCAATCTCAACGGTCTTCTCCAGCTTGGATACACGCTCCACCAGATCTTCCCACTCGCTCATATCAGGCGCAGGTGTGGTCAATTTCAAATGATTGACAACAATTTCATCAAGGCCTTCTTCACGCAGATTCAGCGGTACCTCATACAGCGAGGAGGCATCGCGACATTCTACAACCGCATTCGGGTCGATGTCGCAGAAGAGCGCGATTTTTGCTTTCATCTCGGTTGAAAGCTCATGCTCCGTACGGCACACGATAACATTCGGCTGAATGCCAATACTGCGGAGTTCTTTTACACTGTGCTGGGTCGGCTTTGTTTTCACTTCACCGGCTGCCTTAATATATGGAATGAGGGTTACATGAATATACATCACGTTCTCACGGCCAACGTCGCTCTTAATCTGACGGATCGCCTCAAGGAAAGGAAGACTTTCGATATCGCCAACCGTACCGCCGATTTCGGTAATGACCACATCCGATCCCGCTTCACGGCCTGCACGGAACACGCGCTCCTTGATTTCGTTCGTAATATGAGGGATCACCTGCACGGTACCGCCTAAATATTCGCCCCGACGTTCCTTGCTGATAACAGAAGAGTATACTTTCCCTGTTGTCACATTGCTGTTCTTCGACAGGTTAATATCGATGAAGCGCTCATAGTGTCCCAGGTCCAGGTCGGTTTCCGCACCGTCATCCGTAACGAATACTTCGCCATGCTGGTAAGGACTCATGGTGCCCGGATCTATATTAATGTACGGATCGAATTTCTGAATCGTTACCTTGAGCCCTCTGTTCTTAAGCAATCTACCGAGCGAAGCGGCGGTAATTCCCTTACCAAGAGATGACACGACCCCGCCTGTTACAAAAATATACTTTGTCACTGTTAAAAACCCTCCTATATAATCTCCATAACTTCAGGCGACATATGATGTTTATCCTAACCCGTTTTCCCCTGATTCATCAGAGGGACCAACAAAAAGCATCGCTCGCTTCCAAAAATGGTGAGCGAGCTGACCTCCGACCTATTACAAACCGCATATATTGACGCTTAAATGATCCTCATACCGAGCTGCTAAACACGGCATACGTTATGAGGCATCCAAACGAGCGGTTCCCATACCTCATCTTAAACAACTGCAAACCTGAGTCTTAGTCGACATAAGGTTTAAACAGAAGATCTCCCCCACCGGCGGAATAATCACTGCAAGAGACCATGAAAGTCCAGTCCCTACAGGAAGGATGCCTCCACAGCCCAAAGAAAAAATGTCTATCGACAAACTTCCAGAAGCAGACCACTTGTGATAAGGTAGTTTCTCTTGCATTATTAGGTCCAGAAGCTAGCGTCGTTTACACTTTCTGAGCCTTAAAAACAAAAAAAGTGACCCCGAATAAATAACGGGGCACTTTTATATTAAACATATTTAATCCACAATCATAAGCCCAAGCAATAGTTTACTCTGTGCCTTGTCTGCTTGTCAAGAGAAGAAGCAACCTCAAAATTCCCCAATGGCCTGACACTGTAAAACACAGTCATAATCAGCGTAGACAAGTCCTAAAGCCCCTGCTGCCTGACGGATTAATCCTTATCGTCTTCCTCAAATGCTTCATCTTCCAGATCGTCTTCCTCTTCGGATTCCGAATCCTCGTCATCCAATTCGTCATCATCCAGAACAACCTCTTCATCTACATCATCGTCGGCATCATCATCATCCGGGAAGAGATCGTCGTGATCATCATCTTCCTCATCGATGCTGTCGAAATCCTCCTCGGCATCGTCACCGCTATAAGTATCCTCTTCATCGGTGAAATCATCGTCATCATCATCTTCATCGTTGATGATCCGCGGACGCTTGGCGTTCGCAATCGGATCCTCGGACTTCTCCAGCGGATACCAGCGCTTCAGTCCCCACAGATTCGTTCCTACACATGCGAAACGTCCGTCTATATTGATCTCGGTATATAACTGGGCAATCGTTTCGTTAATTTCCTGTTCCGTAAAGCCGCGAAGCTTGGCCACCTCATTCATAAGGTCACGGTAATAATACGGCGTATTCGCCGCTTTCAGAACCATAAAAGCCAGGTCAACCATGGGGATTTCCTGAATCTTCTCCGGATCGATCTTTAAATTGAGCGGATTACTCACTAACGCACACTTCCTCTCACACAATCTTCACGTTATACCCTCAACATATCCATTATCAAAACTAAGTAAAACCTATTTGGAAATAAAAATCAAGTTTTTATGCACCATTACCCATCAGATACCAAAAGGAAAAAGACGGAGAGGATTCCTCTCCGTCTTCTGACTGTATCCGCCCCAAGGATCGACTCCTTACGGGATTAGATAAGAGAACCTTGATGTTCTCTCCATGTATCTTATGTTAGCCCTGCTGCTTTGACACGGTAAACAGGGCCTATTTCCCGGAAAAAGGGCAACATCCCATTCGGGCACTCTCCCCGGTTCATACAATACTGAAGCAACGGTTCATCGGGAAGGGAGATTGCCACACATGGATTACACCCGGATCATGCAATCACTACTTACAGAGACGAACCCTATGCGGAACGTCCGGGAAATGAACCGGCGGCTCCTTACGTTTCATGACCCTCAGCTGTACCAGGAATGTATCCGCGAATGGAATCGACTTGTCGGGAAAAGGCGATTTCCGAGTTCGGTCAGCTATTCGCCGCTTACCCGCACCATCATCGCTCCAGCTCCCCAAACCGCGAAGTTTGAGTCGGAGTTTCGGAATGAACTGATGGTTGAAGAGGATGAACAGGTTCATATCCATGCCATACAGGGGACAATTGGAACGTTAACCGGGATCCCATGGGGTATCAAGCAAATCAAAGCCCCTCAAGCCTGGTCGGTCTCGACAGGACACCGCATGAAGATTGCCGTTATCGACACGGGGGTGGATTTCGCTCACCCCGATCTGAAGTATTCGCTGACTCGAGGTGTTAACCTTGTCCACCGGAACATCCCGCCATATGATGACAACGGACACGGAACACATATTTCGGGTACCATCGCTGCTGCCAACAGCACGCAGGGAATGATTGGCGTTGCTCCAAGATCTGTGGTGTATCCAGTCAAAGCCTTTGATCACAACGGATCCGCCTTTGTGTCGGATATCATTCTAGCCATCGACTGGTGCGTGCGGTCCGAGATCGATATCATCAATATGAGTTTCGGTATGCAAACCCGAAGTCGCACGCTGCTGGATATAGTAGGCAAGGCCCACCAAGCAGGTGTCATTATTGTTGCCTCCTCCGGTAACGACGGCAAACGCCGTACCGCGGACTATCCTGCCCGTTATCCTCAAACCATATCCGTCGGAGCTACCGACCGCAACCGGAAAATCCCTGCCTTTAGCAATCGCGGGCAATTTGTCGATATTTATGCACCTGGAGATAAAATCGTGTCCGCGTGGCTGCAAGGAAAATACCACGAGATGAGCGGCACCTCCATGGCGACTTCACACGTTAGCGGAGCGATCGCCCTACTGCTTGCACAAAAGCCCGACCTAAAAAAAACGGCTACCATTAAGGCCCTGCTGCGACGCACCTCCTCTCCCCTTAAGCTCAAAAAAGGATACAGCGTCTCCGATGGAGAGGTAAATGCCTTGAAATTTTTGCGCGAGGGCATGAAATTATAAACTGATTCTTCATCAATAATAAAAGAAAGTCCGTTTATCAATTAAAAACAGCCGCCTTTCCACGGAAAGACGGCTGTTGTCACATAGTAAAAGGCAAAATCCCTTACATCCGTTCCGGAGCCGATACGCCCATCAGGCGAAGCACGTTAGCGATGACCGTGCGAACTGCTCGAAGCAAAGCAAGGCGAGCCTGCGTTTGATCCGCATCCTCGGTGATCACGCGTTCGGCTCGATAGTAGCTGTGGAACAAGGAAGCCAGCTCATATACATACCGGATGAGTCGGTGCGGAGCATAGTTCTCTGCGGCAAGCGACACTTCCTGCGGAAGCTCTCCTATTTTGCGCAAAATGTCGTATTCATGCTCGGTTGTAAGAACGCTCAGGTTCACTTCGGAAAGCGGCAGGAGGTTAACACCCTGCTCCTCAGCTTGGCGGAATACGCTGCATATACGTGCGTGAGCATACTGCACATAGAAGACAGGATTCTCATTGGACGTAGACACCGCCAGATCCATATCGAAATCCAGATGCGAATCCATACTGCGCATGGTGAAGAAATAGCGAATCGCGTCCACGCCGACTTCATCCATCAGATCTTCCATCGTGACCGCTTTACCGGTACGCTTGGACATCTTCACTTTCTCGCCATCCTGGAATAAGCTGACCATCTGGGCGATCAATACAATCAGTTTGTCCGGATCATTGCCGAGCGCCTCCATGGCAGCCCTCATCCGCGGAATATAGCCATGGTGATCGGCTCCCCAAATATTAAGGATCTTGTCATAGCCGCGCTCGTATTTATTACGGTGGTACGCAATATCCGGCGTCAGGTAAGTATAGGTTCCGTCATTCTTCACGAGGACGCGGTCTTTGTCATCCCCATAGTCGGTTGTGCGAAGCCAGGTTGCCCCATCCTTCTCATAAGCTTCGCCCTTCGATTTCAGCTCTTCCAGGGATTTCTCCACGAGTCCGTTCTCATACAGGGATGTCTCACTAAACCATTCGTCAAAATGAACGCGGAATCGATTCAAATCGCGTTTGATTTTATCCAGCTCCTTCTCAAGTCCGAACTGACGAAGGAATGCCGTTCTCTCGCCTGGATCCATGGATAGCAAAGAGTCGCCCTTCTCGGCTACAAGCTCTTTGGCAAACCCTTTGATATCTTCGCCATGGTATCCATCTTCCGGCATTTCGGCATCCTGTCCGAGCTCCTGCAAGTAACGGGCCTCGAGGGATTTAATCAGGTTGACCACTTGGTTGCCCGCATCATTGATGTAGTATTCGCGCGTAACTTCGTAGCCTGCAAAATCAAGCACATTGCAGAGGGCATCGCCTACCGCCGCTCCGCGGGCATGTCCCAGATGCAGACTTCCGGTGGGGTTAGCGCTGACAAACTCCATCTGAACCTTTTGCCCCTTACCCGCAGCAATCCGCCCGTAGTTGTCGCCCTGTTCTTCTACCAATGCAACGATCGGATAGAGATACCCCTTGTCCAAGGTAAAGTTAATGAATCCAGGCCCGGCTATTTCCGCCTTTTCAATGGAAGCTTTCGCCATGTCCAAATGCTCCAAGATAGCCTCCGCAATTTGCCGCGGGTTCTTCTTGGCGATTCGTGTCAACTGCATCGCTACGTTCGTAGCCAAGTCGCCATGCGACTTATCCTTGGGAACTTCCAGCGTAATGCCCGGCAGTTCCTCACGGGAAACCAGCCCTGCAGCTACGGCAGCGTCCGCCACCGCTTCAGCAACCAGCCCGTTAATGTGATCTAATGGATTCATTGTCATGATTCATGTGCCTCCTGAATAGTCAAACTGATCGAAAAGTGTCCCGAAAACTCGTCAAACACATATAAATCATACGCCCAAGCCGCTCGTCCGGACACGCCTTCAAGCGCTAGCTCCAGACGCTGGGTGTGCGTAGACAGATTAAATGAAGTGAACGGGGAGCGGTAATACCCCGGCAATCGCTGACCCAGCTTAAATGCCTGCTCGGACTCCACCTCGCCGTGACGGATCAGCTTCAGCTCGTCCTCCGTCAGCTTGAGCATCGCCTTGGTTTCCCCTTGATGCGGTCCAAGCGCTGGTTCTGTATAGCGAACATACAGGACCTTCCCTTTGATAAACGCCTCTGCCGGAAGCTCCTGTATCGTATTCTCCCCTTCGTGAAGGCTTTGAAGACGGATGCTCACTTGTTTTCGGTCGTTCATGTACGTTCCTCTTTTCCTTACCTATTGTATTACTATATCCAGTATAGCCTTGCAATTCAAATGAGGATTTTAGCAAATGTGAAGAAAAAGTTGATCCACGTGCTTACACGGAAGCCCGACCGCATCCTCAATCTCCGTATTTCTCGGCGCATTGCTTGTGCCACTCACTATAACCTACACCTGTGATTTCCTTGCCAAAATAGGCTGCCGGATCATGGCTCTGCACGCTCCATGTCTGAATATAAGGGGGTTACCGTCATTCTACGAATAGAATACCAAATTAGCACATGCTATAGGCATAACCAGAAAAAAATATGCCTGATCCATAACGAATCAGGCATGATCCACACTATAGATTACAACGGCAGCAGAGATACCTTCTCCCGCGCTTCCAGCTTGGCGACCATGTCGTTCCAGGCCTGCGGCTTCTCAGGCAGTACCGAATAGTATCGTTTCAGGAAGCTCACGATCAGCTCTGCAGGCAATTCATTGACAGCATCATCGCCCGGCATGAAGCAGAAGTTGAGCCCGCTCACGGCTTCGCCATCATTATTCCAGGATGGATGCACGTAGGCGATATCCGTGCGTTTGTAGCCAAGATGCGACAGCACCTCGCGGCGAACGAACGGATCCATCGGCTTTACCCCGCCGAACGCATAGTCCTGTACCCGATATGGATCGTAGATCTCGGCGAACATGCCGAACAGCTCCTTGCCGTTCGCTGCCGCCAGTTGATTCAGATCCTTCAAGCGATGCTGTGCCAGAAATCGGCCGATGCCAAGCCCTTCGCGGCCAATAATGGTGAAATCGGTCATCGCGACGTTCCACTCCTCGTAATAGCGGTATTCCGTCGTACCCACCACTTCATCCTCATGCAGGGCAACAAACACCCGAATACCCGGATCCTCCAATGGTTCTTTCCATAGACTGAATTCCAGCACCTCTTCCGGAGGGAACACTTCCTTCATCAGATTGTGCATTTTGCGGAACAAGGGATCGTCGATGCTGGTAATACGGATATATTCCATTAAATAAAAGCCTCCTTATATATGTAATCAAAAAATCCACTTTATATATGAAGCCAATTCATTATCATTCACGCGAAACTACTTCACCCACTGAACGGATTCTTCCATTCCATTAGAGCCCCATAATTGCAGGATTCCTCATCCTCCAAATACTCCGCTGCCACCCCAACGGGCGTCCGGCCGCAACGCAGCAGGAAAGTAATCACCGGATCCTTGAGATCACCCCGGATCACAGCGTCCAGATATTCCGCAGCCGACATTTCATGGGCATGCCGATGATAGCCGGGCATCCGTCCGCCGCCAAGCAGTCGGTCCAGTCCCCGATTCACCGTCACATGGTACAGCGACTGGATCAGCCATTTGCCGAGTCCGAGCTTACGAAAGCGCGGCCTGACGCAAATGTCGGCAATGTATAGCGTATTCCCGTCCGGCTTGTGCGTCCGGATATACCCGTTATCCGTGGTATCCGCCCAGGAGTGGGCAGGCTCTCGCGGATCGTAATCCACAATGAGCGAGGTGATCGACCCGGCGAGCATCCCGCTCACTTCAACGCACAGAGCACCCTCAGGGAACAAGGTGACATGCTGCTTCAGCTGCTCCTTGTTCCACAACTGCTCCGGCGGATACGGGGGAGGGAACGTCTCGGATTGAATGACGATCAGCTCGTCAAAATCCGCTTCCGTGTAGCTTCGTATGACAACCGGCACCGGCCGGGCGTCGTCAAATACATAAAACTGTTGATGAAACCGGGCCATTTCCTCTGCACCGCCTTTGTCCTATTTTCCTCAAGTGATGATAAACGGCTTATTTCCAATCCGGATACAAATCCGTGCGGCGATCGCGCCATGTCGTGACGGATCCTTTCTCCCGCACTTGGTACAATAAATCCAGATCGAGATCGGCTGTAATGATCATGTCGTTGTTGAGCTCTCCCTCGGCCAGCAGGCCCTGCGGAGGAAACGGGATATCGTTCGGGGTAATGATGGCCGCCTGTCCGAAGTTGGCACGCATCAGATCCACGGTTGGCAGCGAGCCAACGGTACCTGTCAGCACCACATAGATTTGATTCTCAATGGCGCGGGCATGGCTGGTGTAACGAACGCGGTGGAATCCGTGACGATCATCCGTACAGGATGGACAGAAAATGACGTCGGCCCCTTTAGCCTTGGCCATGCGCACGATCTCAGGGAATTCGATGTCATAACAGGTCAGCATCGCAATGGTGCCTTTTTCCGTCTCGAACACTTCGAGCCCTTCGCCTGCTCCCATATTCCATCCGCTAATCTCCGAAGGCGTGATATGAATCTTGGCCTGCTCCGCAATGCGGCCGTCCGGATAGAACAGATGCGCGACATTGTACAGCTTCCCTTCCCGGCGAATGACGTGCGTACCGCCAATGATATGCATGTTATATTGCTTCGCAAAGCCTTGAAACAGCTCGCGGTAACGGTCTGTGAAATCCGGAAGATCATTGATCGTCAATGCCTTGCCCTGATCATCCCCGATGGACATCAGCTGGGTCGTGAAAAATTCCGGAAACAGCACAAAATCGGATTCAAATTCCTCCGCCGCCCGGATATAATGCTCCGACTGACGGGCAAATTCGTCAAAGGATTGAATGGTGTGCAGATGATATTGCACGGCAGAAACGCGAAATTTCATGCTTCTCCTCCTTAGGCATAGTTAGATGCTTTCATTATATCGGATTCCGGGCTCCGAGAACATGGGAACATGAAGTCACCATCCCTTGGAAACCATAATCTTGTGAGGCGTGCTTCCAACACGCTCAAACGGTTAGCCCTCAACTCATGTGTGAGAAAGAAAGATCAAATTATGAAGAAATACATGTCATTCATACCCACGCTTAACAATTCTCCTGTATACTGTCGTATGTAAGCCTCTTGTCTACACTTTGAATCTCGGCCCTTACAAGCATATATCCTCAGCCTGATTGAACTTTGGGCTGACAGCTTACAAAATTATAATGTGAGGTGTTCTGTTCACAATGATTACTCGTTCGATGGATTGGCTTCAGCAACATGACCACCTTATCTTCCGCTGGTTAAACCGCAAGATCAGCAACAAAACGGTGGATTCGATGCTCGCGCTGGTCACCCATATGGGGGGTGCTATCTTTACCATTGTGCTGACACTTTCGATAGCGTTTTTTGCACCTGAGCCGTGGGATGCGATGGGGTGGCAGAGCTTTTTGGCGCTTTCACTCAGCTTCCTGATTACGGCTCTCATCAAAAGGAAGATGCGGCGCATCAGGCCCTATCTGGCACTGGAAGAGGTGCGGTTCGAACAAAAACCGATGAAGGACCATTCGTTTCCTTCCGGTCACTCGACGGCCATCTTTTCCATTATCACGCCGTTTCTGTTCATAACGCCTTGGCTGTCGTTGCTCTTGATCCTGCTGGCCCTTACGGTCAGCCTGTCACGCATCTATCTGGGCTTTCACTATCCTTCGGATTGTTTGGCCGGCTGTTTCGTCGGAACCACCTCGGCGCTGCTTATCGTCCTTAGTTAAAAAACAGGCATTCCCCTAATGGCTTCACGGCTATGAATGGGATGCCTTTTTTTTCACTTTTCGCTTCCCCTCACTTGTTATTTCCCTGCCCCTCGATCCCCGCTGCGACAAGGAATTATCGCTATCTTCCCATACGTATCCATCATCATTTCACAGAAATATGAAAAAAGATTGAACCATTCCAGCTGGTAAATCGTACTAATAGTACATTCATAATAAGGAGGTATTTATTCATTGAAGAAAAGACTATCACGTATGCTCGTAACCCTTCTCGCAGTCACACTGGTTCTTCCAGCTGGGGTAATGGCAGCAGATAACAGCCAAGCTGCCGCTGGAGGAAGCCTTGAGAAAACCGCTGCAGAGAAAGCCAAGCTGCTCACCGGGACGTATGGAACGACAAGCGTCCAATATGCCCTGATCGACAACGGCAAGATTACCGTGTCCGGGCAAGCGGGCGTCAATGATGCCGAAGGAAAGATCCCGCTGACCGAAGATACGATGTATGGCATCGGCTCCACGAGTAAAGTGTTCACCGCCGCTGCGGTAATGAAATTGGTGGATGAGGGGAAAATCAATCTGGATACGCCTCTGGTTCAGTACATACCCGAATTCACGATGAAAGACGAACGTTACAAAAAAATCACGCCGCGCATGCTGCTCAACCATTCCTCCGGACTGCAAGGCTCAAGCCTGAACAATGCATTTTTGTTCGAGGATAATGACCCTCATGCACATGACACGCTGCTGAAGCAGCTGTCCACCCAGAATCTGAAGGCAGACCCGGGTGCATTCTCCGTTTATTGTAATGATGGGTTCACGCTAGCTGAAATACTGGTAGAGAAAGTGAGCGGCAAGGATTTTACCGCATTCATTCATCAATATTTTACCGAGCCGTTAGATTTGGACCACACGAAGACATCCCAAGATACGTTGGAGTTAAGCCAAATGGCAGGTCTGTACTATCCTACTCACCAAGGACAGCTTCCTAACGAGACGATCAATGTGATCGGAACCGGCGGCATCTATTCTACGGCTGAAGACCTGGTGCAGTTCGCGCAGATCTTCACCGGGGAAGCCGAAGGCATTCTTTCCGACAAATCCGTTAAAGCCATGGAGCAGGAAGAATATAAAAAGGGGCTATGGCCCGAAGATGCCGATAACTCGTTCGATTACGGACTTGGCTGGGACAGCGTAAGACTGTTCCCATTTAACCAATATGACATGAAAGCCGTAACTAAAGGTGGAGACACCATCCTGTATCACGCTTCGCTCGTTGTTCTTCCGGAGCAGAACATGGCTGCCGCTGTATTGTCGTCCGGCGGTTCCAGCTCAACCAACCAACTGTTGGCCAACGACATTCTGCTGCAAGCGCTCAAGGAGAAAGGCACCATCAAGGAATTCAAGCCGGAAAAATCCTTCGGCAAACCGGTCAAGGCCGACATGCCTAGCGACATCGCGAAATATGCCGGTTACTATGGCGTGACGAATCAACAGATGAAAGTCGACATCAAGGACGGCGAACTGTCCATTACCGTACCCATGATTCCGGAGTATCCTGCGGAGAAATATGTATACACCGCGGATGGAACATTTGTCAGCGCGGATGGCAGTACGAAGGTCAGCTTTGTCAAAGAAAAGAATGACCGTATCTACTTATGGGTAAGACAATATGTTTCGATTCCTGGACTGGGACAGATGGCTTTATCGCAATATTCGGCCGAAAAAATGGAAGCGAACCCGCTGTCCAAGGAGACCGCTGCCGCATGGGCCAAGCGGGAAGGCGAAACGTTCTATCCATTGAACGAGAAATTCACATCGCTGATGTACTTCATCACGAAACCGACGGTCGAGATTAACAGCAAGAGCGGTCTGGAAGGATATCTGATCGACAAGAAGATCATCGACCCGGATACCGCAGTAAGCCAGCATCAGGTTCCCGCGATCGGCAGCCGGGATACGTCCGAATTCCGTTTCTATAAGGAAAAGGGCGTAGAGTATCTCGAAGGGGCAGGTTCCCTGTTTGTGAGCGGTAAGGACGTTAAGCCGCTTTATAAAGGAAAAAAATCAACCGTCACCCTGCAAGCCGATGGCTATGCCAAATGGTACACCGTCCCTAAACAAGCTGCAGGCAAAACGATGACCGTCTCCCTGCCGGCACAAGGCGCATTCGCCGTGTATGACGAAAAAGGTGCCGTTGTGAACTACAGCATCGTCAGCGGCAGTAATGAAGTGAAGCTCCCTGCCAATGGGGCTGTCGTATTTGCCGGTGCCCCAGGCTCGGCATTCGGTATCACCCTGCAGCCGTAATGAAGGTGGGCAGCGGGGGTACATGATCCCCTGTCAAGCCCAGATATAAAACAGAAGCACCTCAACCAACGGCTCATGCCCATGGTTGAGGTGTTTTTTTGCAATGAAATGGTCTTCGGCCAATTTCAGTTTCGAGGTCCGCTTACGTCTACTTCGACTTGCGGGCTGCAATGGATCAACAGCTGTGACCCCGGGCGCAGACGGACCGCATGAAAAAGGGGTCCTAGCGTTGATGGCTGGACGGAGGCTGCCGGGCCGGACATGGAACATTCCCCTGCCCAAGGTGGCAGGGAAACGAGGATGTCCGTCTCCCGTTCAGCCTCAAGCTTGGCGTGGAACATACCGGCATCCCGGTTCCATTCCACGGTGATCCTACCGGTATGGTATCTCCAGCCTGAGAGTCGGCCACTACGCCAGCGCTCCGGCAACGCTGGCAGGAGTTTCACCATATCCGGCGACACCTGCAGCAGCATCTCCTGTACGGCATTCACCCATCCCATGTTTGCATCGAGCTGTATCGGCGCTGCCGGCATATCCATGCATATCCCCATCCCCCTCCAATCATTATGGAGGGTAAACAGATTCGGCAGCAGACATGATTGCGCCAATGTATCAAGACACTCCAGCGCACGATCGCCTGCCCCCAGCCGCGCGTAAATGGAAGCCATATGGGTAAGTGACCAACCGCTTTGGGCTCCGAGTCGGCGCAGACGCACCGCCTTCTCAAAAGCGACGTACAACTCTGGTGCTGATTCCCGAGTCACTTCATCACCCGGGAACAAGGGATAGATATGGGAGAGATGACGGTGATCGTATCGGTCCTCAAACGCGGGATCCAGCCATTCCGCAAGGGCTCCGTCCCTATTCGTCCGGTAAGGCGGAATGCGTTCCAGCATTCGCTTCCACCGTTCTTCCTCCGAACCTGGGCCTCCGACTAGCCGATTCGCTTGGATCAGATGGGCAAGCAGTTCTTTCATAATTGCAATATCCATCGTGGCATTGACGGTTGTCGGCATCGGGTGAGCCAGCTGCCTTCCGTCCTCCGGCATGAAATTGAGCGGCGTGTTCTCCGGCGAAACCGAAGGATACAGACGGTAGGTGCCGTCCTCACCAACGACTGCAAAGTCCTCGTAGAATTGAAGAGCTTCACGCATGAACGGCAGCGCCTCCTCCCGCAAAAACCGGATATCGCCCGTATACAAAAAATGCTCATAATAATGCCGGGCCAGCCACCCGGCCGCTCCCGTCCAGTTTAGAATGACGGGCACGATTTGATTCGGCGTTCCGATCCCTGGCGTAGTCCCTGCCGGGATGTAGATTCCGCGACAACCATACAACTTGCGGGCATTGCCGCGGAAATCGTCCATTAGGCTCCCGTAGTAGCGGAACAAAGGGGGGACTAGTTCTCCCAAGCCTCCAACATGCGCGTGCCAATACATCATTTGAATATTCTCATTCGCCATATGGTGGCCCCAGACAAGCCGGTAGTCTCCGCCCCACAGGCCATATAGTCCGAACGGCCCCGATTCGGCCGCCGTCCCGCTAATAAACAAATACCTTCCATAAGCCCACATTTTACGAACAAGCGAATCGGGCGCCTCGCCCTCGTAAGCCTCCAGCAGCAGTTCCTCGTTCGAACGCACGTCCCCGCTGGTCACGTTCAGCTCCAAGGATGCGGAATGGAACAATGGACCATGAAGCTCGGCGTGGCGCTTGAGAAGCAGGTCATATTCGCAATATTCAGGGAAATCACTGAGCTCACGCTCAAGCTGCTCCCATTCCTGTTCACGCTTGCCACGGATAAATACTTTCACCAGTGCCAGCGCCCGTCGGGCCTTAACAAAACTTAACATCGTTCCTTCCTTGGTTGACTGTAAACTTCCGCCTTCACAAATAAGCCGCAGCACGGCCCCGAAATCTGTACCGTCATCATTGCGGCCAGCGTACCGGATAAACGTCCCTTTCGCCGAAGTGACCACGGATTCGGCCAGTTCCTTGAATTCCGGCGTATCCCCCAATCGGTCGCTCGGGTAGAGCGCCAGTCCAATCTCTCCCGAAATACAGTGACTCGTCTCGGCTTGAACCTCGATATGCTTACCGATCCCTTTCCTGCCTTCTGGGTTTATTTCTTGGTTAGCACATCCCTCGGAGCCAATCTCGTAAACGATGGCCCTATCTGCACGGGAGACGAACAACCGCCTTACGTATCGGATCGAACTGTCCGTCCAGCCAACCGAAACCTCACCGGTCTCCATATTGAGGGTTCTTCGGTAATGGCGGAACGCCCGTGTACTGGGCATGAACAGCTTAATCGCCGCGAGCGGGAAGCGGGAGGCCAGCCTCGTCCCGTATCCCCGCTCCCGTAAAGCGTTCGCCAAATTCCAGCTGCCCTCCGCATAGTGTCCTTCATCCATCAGCCTGCGCGTTTCGGCAAGCGTCATGCTCACGTCCGGCAGCGGATCCTTCCGACCCCAATGCCACAACCCCTCATGATTCAGCAGCACCGTCTCTTCCTGCACGCCCCCGAATACCGAGGCCCCGACCATTCCATTGCCTGAGGGTAACCCCTCACGCCACATATTACGCCACCAAGATGCGGGATACCTCATGGTCAACAAGTTCTCTTGACTCATCCTCGATGCCCACCCCCGTCTCCCGCCTGCAGCCTCTCCATTTCGATGCTGGCCAGCAGGAGCGGTGCGACGCCCATGAGCGAGTCACTGACTACCTTTTCACTCAAATAATACTCGTACGATCCGTCACGGTATTTCCGCCCGCCCAATCCGGCGCCGTGGCATATGCCGTGAAGGTGCAGTCCTTCCGCATTGACGGTGAGAAAACGTTTCTTGATGCCGTCATAGGCACGTTCGACCACCCCGATGTCGATCTCGGCCAAATAATGAAGCCGAATGCCTTTGGCCAAGGCATAGGTCAACATGCAGGAGCCCGAAGCCTCCAAATAATTACCCTGCCGTCCGTTGCAGTCCATCACCTGATACCACAGCCCGCTGTCTTGATCCTGCGCGCGTACGAGCGCATTGGCCATTCGTTCGAAAATGCCCATCAGCTGGCCGCGCTGCGGATGCCTTACGGGGAAATGCTCCAGTGAGTCCACTAGGGCCATCGCATACCAGCCCATGGCCCGCCCCCATACATGACGCGAGCGGCCCGTTTCCTTGTCACACCAGCGCTGCTCCCGGCTCTCATCATAAGCATGATGCAGCAGGCCCGTCTGCGGATTCCGCGTGCGCCGCTCGATGAGCAGCAGCTGACGGGCCGCTTCGTCGAACCATTCCGGCGCATCAAACGTTTCTGCGTACTCCGCCATAAACGGTGACGACATATAGAGGCCGTCCAGCCACATCTGAAACGGATAGATTTTCTTATGCCAAAATCCGCCTTCGTCTGTCCGCGGCTGTCCAACCAGCTGAGATGCCAGCAGCTCGGCAGCCCTGCGGTATTTCTCTTCTCCTGTCGTGCGCCACAAGGGCAGTAGATTCTTGCCTTTATTGATATGATCGAGGTTATAGTCCTCCAGTGTATAGCCTGCTATCTTCCCGTCTTCTTGTATGAAGACATCCATATGGCGCTTGACTGCTTCATTGTAGCGCTCCTCACCCGTCCATTCGGCCAGGTTGCCCAGTGCACTCAAAGCCATGCCGGCCACGTAGCCCCATTTGTTGGCTATATTCGGATGGTATCCGTCCACGCAAGCGGACAAGATCGTCTCTGCCACCCGGACCGGTATTCGTTCCAGGACCGTTGCTTCAGCCACGGTTGACCCCTCCCCTCTCCTTCGCTTTAGACCGATTGCAGCGGCAGCGAATCGAAATCTTCCGGCATGTCGACCAGATACAGATTGCCATAACCATTTTTATCGCTTGTAAACAAGAGTCGTTTACCGTCCGGATCAAAACGCGGATGCGCATGCACCTTCTGGGAATGAAAACTGCATCGGAGCTCGCACAGCATCCTCGGCCCTTGATAGACTCCTTTGGCGTCTTTACGCCATACGGAGAGCGTTTTGACCGACCCTTTGCCGTCGACAACGGCCTGACCGAGGCCGTCCGCATACGCATGCCACGTATCAAACCCGAAATCCGTCTCTTCCATGGCCGTATTGTCATACCGGATATTTCCGAAGAAATTGGTTCCATCCGTACGGAAGCCATGGTAACCGATGGTAACGCCGTCAGGATAAAAAAATTCATGGCCGACCTTTTCTCCGGGTTCAAGGCGCTGGCGAATTCTCCAGGCCTCTCCGTTCCGAAGATCCAGTCCCCATATCCGGTGATCGACCAAATGCCACGGCCCTTCGTGGCAAAAGGTGATCAACCATGGTTCGACGGGTGATGCATTTATATGGGTTATAAAGCGATGGGCTTCATACAGGGTTTCCGGCTGCGTCTGCCCTTCCGAATCGATCCGCACGATCCGGCTGTGAGGAGCTGCCTCCATCAACTCCCTATGGCCGACATAGCCATTGCCCAGATCTAGCTGCATACGATGGGATAGATCCTCCTGTATACAAGTGACGACCGAGCGACCATCGGCAGGACAGCTCAGGTTGCCGATGTTGTACCCCTCCGGGGCTTCGTAGACAAGCTCTTCCTCCAATGTTGCCAGATCAAGGCGGCGTACGCTCCGACCCGTTTTGACGAAGGCGGCCCGGCCATCCGGTAACAGACAGGCATCCACATCATCATTGTCCGGGTAATCCGTCAGCTGGAGCATTTCACCGCTGTTGACATCCATGCTGTACAAGTTCGAACTGTTTTCCCTATCCGATACGAACAACAGCCGCTTGCCGCCGTCATACCAACCGTTCTCCGTAAAATATAGATGATGACTATGAGCCTTATAGTCGGTCAACTGCACCACTTCGACTCCGGTCAACCGGTCGCGATACTGCTTGCGTTCCGGCTTCCACACCGTTCCCTTGGCCATATTCAGCCCTCCTGTCCGCAAGTTGTACAAGCCGAATCCGAAGCTAAAGCCACGGCTTCAGCCCCTCCCACTGCACCGTCCAGCCGCTTGCCGGAAATCCCGGACAGCACACATCCTCTCCTCCTTCCCAGCCGCAGGCCATCATGGCCACCGCCGTAAGCAGTCCGCCGTTACCCGGCAAATAAGCGGTCAGACCCGGTCGCTGATAGTTATGCCCGTTCGGCAAAAACGTGTTTTTCATTTCATCCATTAACAGAAAATCGACAGCCAGATCTTGCTCGCCGAGCCGAGCAGCGGTCATGGCGCATACGGGAAAATCCCATCCCCAGGCCGATTCCCATTTCCAATCGTCCTTGACCTTCCACAATGTACGCCGCATGGTTTCCCGGTCGACAAGCTTGCCGGGAAGCACGCCTAATGCGCAGAGCATGGACGGATGGTCATGGTTCTTCTCCGTAAACGTATCCGGCGCCAACTCATGCGCCAGGTAAACGCCGTCCAGCCGGGGCGGCGTTGCCAGATGACTCGCCACCTCAACCCAGCGCGGATTCGGCTGGACACCCAATCGATCAGCCCACTTTATAGCGATATCCAGGCCATATTTCCAATACTCCAGCTCATAAGGCGGGTTCACGCTAGCGCTCATCGGATGGCATTCTTGCGCCGGAATGAGCGGCGGTCCGAGATCGAAGGCATTCTTTGACTCATTCCAGTGGGCATAGGAAACCATAAAGTCAGCCGATTCAAAGACGATGTCACGGAACCGGCGCAGCGTTTCTTGTGCCGGGTCGGCCTTGTAGCACAGCTCCGCCATGGCGATCGGGTGCGGCTGCTGCCACATCAAGCCCGGAGCGACCGGCGAGGGGCACGGAATGCCGTCGAAACCGACCATTTTCGGCCAGCGCGCTCCCTCGTATCCCTGCGATAGCGCCAGTTCGCGGGCGACCGGCAGTATACCGTTGTACCAGTCCATGCTTCTCCGCAATTTGGGGGCCCGGCCCCACAGCGCGAAATGGGCGGCATGCCACCAATGCATCTCCAAATGCGATTTGCCAAACCAGCTGTTGTACATAAGACCGGTCTCCTGGGGGGGCATCGAGCCCCCGCTGTGAATGGCGCATAACCATTGCGACAAGACGACGCGGCGCTCCAGCTCAAAAGCTCGCGGATCGGAGCTGCCTGCGAAGCTGACTGCACCGCCGCTCTGCCAAAACGATTCCCAATGCCGGGCGCTGGCCGAAACGATAGCTTCAAAGTCAGCCACACCGGGCGACCCGGCCGCAAAGCCGACGGAAAATGTCAGCTCCTCCCGTGATTCATTCGGGGGTTCATCCGAAGACTCGCCGGGATACAGCGTAAATTCGTGTGTTTCCGTTTGTTCCAGCCGGCCAATATTCCAATGCCAGCGGACCGCATAACGCTCCTCATCCAGCGTCCGCTCCATCAAGGCCGTTCCTTTCTCCTGCCGAACGAGAACGGTATCATGTCGATGATCGCTTTCCCAATCGGGAAACACCGATTTTGCCCAAGCCGAATGAGTCATATCCGGTGCGGGGAAGCGTATGAATACCTGAAGCCTCCCTTCCCGGATAAGGGGCGAGATCACCCGCACGCCCAAAATATCGGCTTCGGGGTGGCATGCCGTCGTCACTTCAATCGGCACGCCCCGAATTTCGAACTTGCTCGATAGAATGCCCGTCCACAGATCGAGCTTTTGACGGAATTGGCCTGCATCGCTGTAACCGAGCTCTTCTCCCGCTTCGTCCAGAAATCGGAACGACAGCCGGCCTAGCTGAAGACGGTGGGGATTTTGCCGCAGCCATTGGTAAGCTTCCGGCTTATCCCCCGGCTTCATCGGATAGCCGACCTGCCGGCCGTGGGTCTCGAACATCTGCAACGCTGCATCCTTTGCGGAGAACCTTCGCCCCCCTGTAAAATGCCAGCCCCAGTTCGACTGGGTGCCAAGCGGCACCTCATATTGTTCGGGAAATGTCTGCAGCCCGGTAATATCGGCGGTAAACGCGAATTCCCCGTTGCCTACCGAAAGTGGCGAAAGCGGATCCAGCCTGTCGAATTCAGGATGATGCCGCCAAACAATCTGCTTTCTCTCCATCTCCATAGCTCCTCCCTTCCCGGCCCCTTCATTCAAACAAGGCGTCTATCCGGGTTCTCATCATATCCCGGTATTTGCCCGGGGTGATATCCTTGAATTTGCGGAAGCTGCGAATGAAGCTGTTTTCATGCTGGTAGCCCACCATTTGAGCGATATCGGATATTTTGCGGTCGGTTTTGACCAGCAGCTCGCTAGCCCGCTCCATCCGCAGCCGGGTTAAGTAGTTATAGATCGTTTCGTTTGTCTCCTGCTTGAACAGCTGGCTGGCCAAGCTGCTGCTGATGCCGGTCGATTCTGCAATTTCCGGAATGCCGATCGGATCGCCGAGATGCTGCTCCATGAATTCGATCATCCGCTGGCACATCAAGAAATCCTTGCTGCCGATTAAACGGCGGTAGCGGTCGGCCAAGACCGAAATCAGGCCGGAAAGCTCGGCCTCGATATCTTCGATGTACAGCGTGCCCAGCCGACCGGCCGGGTCCCCCTCGGGACCGTCGCCCTCTGGGCATATCCCTTTAAGACGTTCCAGCAGCGCCTGAAGCAAGGCAAGCGCCTCCGAAGGATACCAGTAACGGCTGCGGATATCGCCAATAATACGCCCAAGCAGCTCTATAGCCCGCTCCCCTTCACCGGTCTCCACAGCAGTCATCAGCTCCCGTACACCATCTTCCTGCGGCTGCATATCCGTCACTTCATGACTGGATACATCCTGAAACGGCACGAGCTGACCATACCCTTTATATAAACGGTAGGTTAACGCGTTCTCCGCTTCCAGCATGGACTGCTTTAACCGGCAAACCTCACTCTGTGGCATGCTCACGCCGGCGGACACACTGAATTTCAGCAAACGGGACACCGTTTCGATCGCCTCGGCCAGCGGAGGCCGAGTTTCGCCGCTCCGCGGTTGAAACAGGATAGCCATCCGGTCCGCTCCGAAATCGGCACAGGCCACCCTCCATTCGGGCTCATGCAGCTCTGCCATGATATTGGCCAGGGCAAACTTCAGCAGCGAGTGGTCACTGGCCGGAAACCTGCGCGACCACGAATCATAGCGGTCGATCGACAGCACCGCTACCGTGACGGGCGCATCCGTCCATTCCGCAAAATACCGTCTCCACTTCTCGAGGATTTCACGTCTGCCGCTCATATGACCCGAGTGAATGTCATACAGAAACTTGGAAGCCGCATCGGATATCGTCTCGCGGATCAGCTGAGATAGATGCGCATGATTGCTGAGCAGTTCGCCGGCCAGCTTTTCCAGATCGATGCGATCCGGGCTGGTCGCCTTTCCGTCGTAGGCGCTGAACAGCTGCTTAAGCCTGCGCACCGGCCGGAAGGCCGCGGAGTTTACATACAGAATGGTCAGCACGCCGAGCGCAAGTGCCGCCACCGATACATACAGCACCGTGTCTCGCACCTTTTTGGACTGTGCAAGCAAACTGTCTTGGGAGACGATGGATACGTATTTCCATCCGGTCAGCGGCGATTCGATCTGATTGACCAGCAGCTTCCGTCCCTCATGGAAAAAATCGCCGAAGTGGTCTTCCTTCAGCTCGTGCAGCGCCTGCCTCACCGCTTCCGGTTGGAATTCCGAATTCGAAACCGAATAAAGAATGTTATTATGCTGGTCCACGATGTACCGTATGCTGTCCAACTGGGACAGAGCCGGCGGATTCAATTTCGCGAACAGTTCAGCATCCAGCAAATTGACCGCCACGACGCCTCGTAATCGGCCCTGGATCATGATTTTGCGGAACAGCGTCAGCTCCGATCCTTTATTACCCGCCCCCTCGGGGACATGCCTTTTGCGGATCATCATCATGTCGTCTCCGAATTCATCAGCGATACCGGTCCACTCGGAATCCACGAATGTGAGCTTGCTCGAGCTGTATCCCTGCGGAAGCGAAATAAAGCTTCCCCGCTCGACATCGTATACGTATATGCTGTTAATGTATTTTGAATTGCTGATCCAGGTTGAGAGCAGTCGGTACAATGTCGATATATTGGACACCGAGTTCTGATTCTCGCTCGTCAGAAAATCGTAGATATAGTCATTCACCGCGATCTGGACCGCAATCTTGTCGCTCTCCCGGATCAAATCGTCGATATATTTCATACTGATCTGCAGCATTTGGTGCTGCGGCTCGCTGAGCTCTTCCTGAAGCACCGATTTGGAGGTGTAATATGATGTCAGGCTGACGGCCAAAATGATCATAAAAACGGAAACGGTCAAAATGAGCACCAGCCGCGCTTGCGTATGGGCCAGCGTGTATTTCAGCCACTTGCCGATCGATAGGAACATATCAACCCCCGCTTTATTACCAGAATGGTTCCATTATAGCTCACGTTCCGCTCCTGCCGTCACGCAAATTTAAGCGTTTACAATCGGGCTGGCCCGCATCAGTCCGAGCAGCTCGACTCCGGCCAACAGCACGATGCCGATTCCGTGCGTATCATTCAAGTTCCACGATAAATCGTGCTTGTAGTAAGCATGCGAGGTCGACCAGCTGCTGCCCTTGCACACGCCATACACATTTCCCCGGCGGTCGATGGCCCTGCTGGTTAAACCTTCCCACCCCGCAGCGGCGGATTGCAAGTACGGATCCGGTTCCTCCAGCCAGCCGTGGCGAATCCCCCGCGCCATGCCGAAAATAAACATTGCGGTACACGAGGCTTCTTCATAGGATTCAGGGTCTGTCAGCACTTGGTGCCATAACCCGTTTACTCCCTGCACACGAAGGTACCCTTCCGCCAGCGCACGATAAAAAAGCAGCAGTTCCTCATAGTCGGGATGGCCAAACGGAAGCACGGCAAGCAGCTCTGACAGCGAAAAAAACACCCATCCGTTGCCTCGTCCCCATACCGTCCGGGAAGGCTGCCCATGACGCACATCGTATACATGCGACATCAGCTGCAGGTCGGGCAGGTATAGGTAGGACTTATACAGCAGAAGCTGGCGTGCTGCCTCGTCCAGATAGCGGGAATCGCCGGACAGCTCGGCGTATCGGCACAGGAACGGTACGCTCATGTACATATCGTCGCACCACATCGTAAGGTGCTTGCTCGGGGAAACGCCAACTTCGCGATAAAGCGCCCCATCCTCAAGACGTGATTGCTTATCCATGATGTACCGGGCGATGTCGTCCGCTGCCTTGCGCACCCCTTTCAAGAATCGAATTCGGTCTGCAAGAATGGCTAGCGCGCCGAAGGATCCGCAATCGTCGAGACTGTCGATGTCGGACAGCTGATTGTTCAGCCCTGCCGCACCGAATTCCTCCCGATCCCATAAGGAATATTCGTAATGCCCCGCTGCATACTCGACATGGCGGAGCACATATTCCTGGATGTCCGGGCGATTCAGCAGCCTACCCGACTCCAGCAAGCCGTACAGCGTGACACCAAGCGGATAATTCCAGCGGCCGAAAAGCTCATTCTCCAAAAACGGCCTCACACAGGCTCCCGGTTCGCTTCCTGTCCAGAACAGCGTCTGTCCGCCGTCAACAGCAACCGTATCCAGTCCGAAATAGTCGGACAGCTCAAGTTCTGCTTCCGCACGGATCGGACCCAGATAAAGCCACTCGCCGGTCAGGCCGTGCACCCTGCGCGGTGCGGTCAGCATCCCTTCAGGCGAGGCTTCGCTGACCTCGAATCCCCAGCCCTCTTGAATGCATTCGCTGCGTGCGGTAAGCTCCCCGCGGCCCGGAGGCACATCGATGGCAATACGGAATGTGCCTGCCTCCCGACTTGTGTAAACCTCTCTGCCGTTCCATTCAAACCGAACCGGACCATAAGAGGTTCCCGACAAGGTCACCTTCTTGGCCGTTAAGGTCCGGTTGACCACGGCAGTCCAGGCGTAAGCGGCATACCCCGGCTTCCGCCCGTACATTCTCAACATCGGGCCACCCTCTGCTTCCCCACCGTGCTTTGCTGGCACGGGCAGCCACTGTGCACCCGTCCATGATTCACTTTCTATTGAATCGGGGATGCGGGCAAGCGCCCCGTCCAGCGGCACCGTCACAATCCATCCTTCCTCGCCCTCCCGCTCCATGGATGGAGCCAGAAAGTGAAACGGCTTGTTCTTGCGGTTGCTTGTGCCAAATACCGCTCCGCAGCCGTTTGGGCTCCGGCGGAATTCCAGGACGAAGTGATTCCATCCCTTGGTAAGCGGAATCCCAAGCTTCAGAGGCAATTCGCCTGCTGTCGCTTCTTCCCCTGGCGCCGAACCGAACCGCTTCCGGCCGTTATGGTAAAGCCGAACGTGCCCCGTCCACTCCATCAGAAAGGGGAAGCTCTGCGGGTCGGCAGCCCACAGCTTCGTCCAGGCGTAAACCACCTGGCTCCCCGTCATTTCGGGGAACATATCCGCGATGGGGAGTTGATAGCAGTGGTCGGCCCGCTTGCGGATCGGACTCTTGCGCGTCACCCGGTAAACCGGGGCATGAGGCGGATTTTCACCGATATAACGCTGGGCAATGACCGTTAGCGCATGCTCGATGTTACTGCCCTCTGTTTGGGAAGCCAGGCTTTCCGCCGGGTCAAAGTATCCTTTATCGTTCAATAGGCTCACTCTCCTTCCACCCGCCCAGAACATCCGCTATCGCCACCGGACGGTGTTCCTTCACGGAACGCCACACGGCTTCCCCCGTTGCCACGGAATAGGCGCCATCCACAGCCCCGGACAAAATCGGGAACGGCCTTTCCCGGTTCTCACCGAGAAACAGGTCGTTCAGCAGAAGCGGGTCGCCTCCTCCATGGCCGCCTTCCCGATGGACGACATGGATGGTTTCCTTGGAGCCGAACAACGGGAAGTAGTCGATCGTCTGGATCGGTGTTGGAAAAGGGGTTCGGGATGGTGCATGATATTCGATCGTCTCCAGCCGGCCTTTCGTACCGTTGATCGCCAAGCGATACCCTTCATATGGCAGCGAAAAGTTGACGGAATAACTGAGCAGTGCGCCTCCGCTGTATTTGACGGTGGCCGCATACGTATCCTCAATATCGATCTCATCATCAAAAATACACCGGTCCGGGCGGTAGCCTGTATAAGGAAATTGCGGTCCCCCGCTATCCAGCTGGCCAAGATGATCGTCCTGCACATGACGTGCGTTCCAGCGCGAATGATAGGCGCAGCGGCTGGCTGAGAGGCAGGTTCCGCAATGGCGACCGTCTTCTTTGCCCGGATTCAGCTCCCCTTGGGCACCGTAATAATGGAGCGCCCCGTAGGCGAAGGCTTCGACCGGCTTTTGCCCGATCCACCAGTTCACGAGGTCGAAATGATGCGTGCTCTTATGGATGGAGAGACCTCCTGACATCTCGCGCCGGCGGTTCCACCGTTTGAAGTAGCTGGAGCCGTGATACGTGTCCAAATACCAGTTGAGATCAACGGATGTAATCCGGCCGAGCTTGCCCTCCCACACCATTTCCTTGATTTTGGCGTGAATCGGGGCATAACGGTAATTAAACGTGACCGTCACCGAGCCTTTGCTCACCCGCTCCGCATCCAACACGCGCCGAGCGTCCTTACCCGTCGTGACCATCGGCTTTTCCGTGATGACATCCAGATCCCGTTCAAGCGCGGCAACAATATAACGCGCATGCGTATCGTCGCGCCCCGCCACGATGACCACATCCGGCCGAGTCTCGTCAATCATCTTCCCGAATTCCTCTTCACCGTACGTTCCGACGGCCGTATGCTCCGGGAAGCGGGAGCGGTACAGCTCGAAGCGGGCCGGATCGCAGTCCAGTATGGCAACCAGGTCGCAGCGCCGTGCATGCGTCGTCAGAATCGGTTTGGCGAACATGCCGAGCGCACGACCGCTCACACCGCATATGGCATATTTCTTTTTCACTGTATGATCACATCCTTGAGTACCATTCCTCCACCCTCTTCGTTACTTCGTCTCCCCCTGCCTTATGCCAGCGGTCAACGAATTCATCGAACTTCTCCAGCGGCCATTCGCCGATAACAATCTTGGTTACATATTCCTGAAACAGCTTATGCGATTGAATATCCGGGAAGCCTTCATACACGGTACTCGGAAGTCCATCCCCGGCGATCCGCTTCGCGTCCGCGGTACTCACCTCAAATATATCCTTCACCATCTGCTGCATGTCTTCCGGGATCGTCTCCTGAATCCGGATGTCCATATCCTCCTTTGTCGTCAGGTTGCGCATGCCGAGCGCCAACGGACGGCTGTCCTCGGCCGGAAGCAGCACTTTTTTGCCATCAACAACTTCATGCTGCAATCCTTCGATGCCAAAGCGGGTAAATTCATCATTCGACCGATCATAGAAGAAATCGAGCAGCTTCAAGGCGGCCGGGGCTTTATCCTGGGCCTTTGCCGGAATGATCCACTCCGGTTCGCCCATGCTCTTCTGCGTGACAAAGCCCTCAAACCCATCGGCCTTTGGAAGCGGCATGCCAACGATATAAGCATCCGGTGCTTTTTGCTGCATGGCCGTGAACCGATCGCGCAGGTTGGCGGGAAGGTGGTACCAGCTGCCGACCAGATTGTTATTGATTTTAGCTGTCCATACATCGCCTTTGTTCAGAAACGTCTCGTTGTCCAGCAGCTTCTCGTCATATAACTCACGGGCAAACGCAATGGCAGCCTTCATATTGTCCGTTACGCCGGCATACTGGATTTTTCC
The DNA here is from genome assembly GCF_002803325.1 of Paenibacillus sp. GM2FR. NCBI lineage: Bacteria > Bacillati > Bacillota > Bacilli > Caryophanales > Paenibacillaceae > Paenibacillus > Paenibacillus sp. GM2FR. The sequence continues at coordinate 37,243 of NZ_MKZM01000014.1, forward strand.
GTCATAGACGTCCCATTCCGGATTCCCCTCCCACATCGCGACGCCGAACATGGCGAACAAATGGTCCATCCATTTGCCGAATTCGCGGCCCGTTGTAGGCAGTTCGTCCTTCAGACCGTTCCCGTTCGGGTCTTCGTTGAGGAAGGCGCGCAGCACCTCCTTGTATTCCTCCGTTGTCTTCGGCATGGACATCCCCACCTTGTCAAGCCAATCCTGGCGGATCAGCGGCGCTCTTTCCGGCACCAGGAACACTTTAGGCACATAATAGATTTTGCCGTCCGGCGAAGCGGATCGAACGACATCCCATGCCTCCTGCGGGATATTGTTCCAGACGTTCGGGGCATACTGGGGCAGCAAATCATCCAGTGCCAGCGCTCCTCCCTGGCGAATAAGGGTCTGCTCGATCCCGCCGATGGGCCGAAGAATATCGGGCAAGTCGTCGGATGCAATCATCAGATTGAGATATTCGGTCGGCTCCGATCCCGGCGGGGTCGTCACCAGCTGATATTCCACACCGGTCCGCTCCGCCACATACTGGACATGCGGATTATCCGCGCCCGGAATCGTGCCGACGCCCATGTGGCTTTTGAACACCTTTACCTGTGTAAGTTCTTCATTTCCCTCCCCGCCCTGGCCCGCTTGCGATTCGTTGTCGCCCTTGCCGCCGCAGCCAAACAGCATGACTGCCGCAAGTGTCGCCGTGAGCGCCGGTTTCCATGCCCCTTTTTGGAAAAACCATTTCGACATAAGTAAATCCTCCCCTTTTTTCGGATGGGTTGTTATATCAAACCGGCTGCAAGGCCGATTTCATATCGCCTGCCTCTCTTTGCCTTATTCCTTTAACGAACCCAGCATGGACCCTTTGACAAAATATTTTTGCAGATACGGGTACACCAGAATGATCGGGATGGTGGCAAACAGGATGGTTGCCGCTTTCAAGGTTGTCGTGTTGAAATCGTAATCCCCAAGAAACAGATTGACCGCAGCCAGCTCCTCAGGAGACTGCAGGTACGCTCTCAGCTTCATTTGAAGCGGCCATTTCTCCGGATCCCTTATAAACAGCACGGCACGGGAGAAGGTGTTCCAGTATCCGACCGCGTAAAACAGACTGACCGTCGCCATCACCGGTTTGGATAAAGGCAAATACATGCGGAACAATATGCCGAACTCGCTGCATCCGTCGATTCGCGCCGAATCGTCCAGTTCACTGGGAATGCCCATGAAAAAGGTCCGGATAATGATCATGTTGAATGTGCCAACCAGACCGGGAATGATGAGCGCCCACAAGGAGTTCATCATGCCAAGCTCGCGAACAGTCAAAAAAAACGGGATCATCGGCGCGTTGAAAATCATCGTGAGCACAATGCCGAACATGACTTGTTTGCGAATCAGAAATTCCCGTCGTGAAAGCGGGTATGCCGTCATGACCGAAAACAGCATGCTGAGCAGCGTCCCGGCGATCGTAATATATACGGTAATCCCGAATGATGTCCACAGGCCTTTATTTTTTAATACGTGCTCCCAAGAAGCGGTCGTAAACTCCACGGGCAGCAGGAATACTTCCTTCGAATCGGCAGCTACCGGGGAGCTGAGCGATACGGCAAGCAGCTGAAGAAGCGGGAACAGCATCGTCACCGCAGCAGCGAACAGAAACACATAATTCAGCGTCTGAAACATTTTTTCTCCGAATGTCGCTTTCATCACCACAACCCCTGATCCGTTTTTCTGGCCAACCGGTTAAAAATCCACAGCAGTATAAACCCAATGACGGACTGGAACAGCCCGATGGCTGTTGTCATGCTGTATTGTCCCTGAAGCACACCCGCACGATAGACGTACGTCTCGATGATATCCCCTACCGAATACGTCATCGGCGTCAGCAAATTGTAAATCTGATCAAAGCCGAGCTCCAGGAAATTACCGATCTGCAGCAGGAACAGCACCAGAATCGTCGGAAACATCGTGGGCAGCGTAATATAAATCGTTTGTTTCCACCGGCTCGCTCCATCCATGACGGCTGCTTCATATAAATTCGGATTGATGCCGGCGATGGCAGCCAAATAAATAATCGTTCCCCAGCCGACTTCCTTCCAGATCGAGGACAGCACGACAATCCCTCGGAAATACCGCTCCTCCTGCATGAACAGAATCGGTTCGTAGCCGAACCAGTCTCGAACCGCATTCACAACCCCTTGGTTGGACAACAGCTCGAAGACGATCCCGCCGACAACAACCCACGATAAAAAGTGCGGAAGATAGAACATGCTTTGCACGACCCGTTTTGCCAGCATGATGCGAATCTCATTGAATAGGAGAGCCAGCACGATCGGGGCCGGAAAACCAAAAACAAGCTGATAGAAAGCGATGACCGCCGTATTGCGCAGCACGTTGTAGAAATCCTGGTAGGAAAAAATAAATCCGAAATTGTCCAGGCCCACCCATGGGCTGCCAAGGATGCCTTTGAAAATCTGATAGTCCTGAAAGGCGATGACACTGCCCGCCAGCGGCACATATTTGAACACAATATAGTAGAGAATTCCGGGAATAATCATGACATACAGCATCCAATGCTTGCGGATATTGGTTATGTACCGGTTGCGAGATGTCCCTGGTTGCCTGGCGGTTATCAAATCCTCGCGTTTTATATTGGGTGACTGGGCTGCCATCGTATGTGTACCTCCTTCCGTCGATATGGTCGATGTAACGCCAATATTAACGGCTTCCGGTTATCGGCACAATCAATCAATCCGACACGCAATGAGCAGATCGCCGATTCTCCCCAAACTAGGCGTACCTTGAACCAATGCGTGGACTTGAAATAGAACTTAAGATTAGAAGAGTGGACAAGCAAATTGAGGAGAGGCATAAAGGATTTGTTGATGGGCTGGAGGATGGGTTGGGTTTCATAATTGTTAAGTTGGCTGATTATCCGGTAAACATATCCCTGTTCCCCCCCTTTTCCGTAGCATCTATGCCCACCATTTATGTCAGTAAAAAAAGGAAGCTTTCCCCGATAGCCGCAGGCTTAGGCAAGGGAAGCTTCCTTTTTTCTTGGCAGCTGAGACGCGAAAAAGCAAGCCGACACCGTTAGCCGAAGGCTTAGATGGGGGAGGCTTACTTTTTCTTCTACAGCCGAGAAGTGAAACCTCGGCTGATACGCACTTGAGCCGGCCCGCGAGCAACCCGTCAGGGGAGCTGACCGAGGGGGCCGCGCTCACGCGAAAAAGCAAGCCGACACCGTTAGCCAAAGGCTTAGGTGGGGGAGGCTTGCTTTTTCTTCATAAGGCCGAGAGGCGAAACCTCGGCTTACACGCACTTAAGCGCCGGCCCACAAGGAAACCCGCCAGGGGAGCTGACCGAGGGGGCCGCGCTCACGCGAAAAAGCAAGCCGACACCGTTAGCCAAGGGCTTAGGTAGGGACGGCTTGCTTTTTCTTCATAAGGCCGAGAGGTGAAACCTCGGCTATATATGGGCGCACAAAAGGCCACGAGGACGTCCCCGCAGGGAGACCGAGCGGTGGCCGGGCACAAGCACCAGCCCCGCTCATATCCTCATACCAACTCCGAACACCAAAGTTCCGGGTGTCCAGAGGGCAGCGCCCTTGGGGCCCTCCCTGGCAGGGAGGGTTTGGGTGGGTGGACTATTTTACGAATCCCAACAACATCTCACGAATAAGCTTCGCAGCTACGATCTGGGTCTGCTCGGTCGGATCATAGATCGGCGCCACTTCCACGAGATCGCAGCCGACCACATTCACGTCGGAGCCCGCAATGAGGTGCACGGCTTCCAGCAGCTCCTTCGATGTGATGCCGCCCGCTTCTGCAGTACCGGTGCCCGGTGCGGCAGACGGGTCAAGCACATCGATGTCGATGGTCACGTAGACCGGACGGTTGCCCATGGAAGGCAAGGCTTCCTTAAGAGGCGCCGCCACTTCGAACGGATAGAAATTAATGTTCTCGCGTCCATATTGGAACTCCTCGCGGGAGCCGGAACGGATACCGAACTGATAAATGTTCTTGCCGCCCATAATGCCCGCTGCTTTGCGGACCGGCGTGGAGTGGGACAGCGGCTCTCCCTCATAATGCTCGCGCAGGTCAGCATGGGCATCGATATGGATCAGAATGAGGTCCGGGTACTTTTCGTACACCTTCTGAATGATCGGCCAGGATACGAGGTGCTCGCCGCCAAGTCCGATCGGGAATTTCCCGTCATCCAGCAGTTTGCCAACATAATCGCCAATCACTTCAAGACTGCGGCCCGCATTGCCGAAAGGCAGCATCAGGTCACCTGCATCGAAATACGTCATGTCTTCAATGCTTTTATCCAAGTACGGGCTGTACTCCTCCAAGCCAACGGACGCCTGGCGAATACGAGCCGGACCGAAACGGGAGCCGGGACGGTAGCTAACCGTGAAATCCATCGGCATACCGTAAATGACAGCCTTGGACCCTTCATAATCCTCGGAGCTCAAAATAAACACGTTGCCGGAATAACCTTGATCCAGTTTCATCAGTTTATACGCTCCTCCTTATTTCACCAGGTCTTCAACAAATTTAGGCAGCACGAATGCGGCTTTGTGCAGGCGAGGCGAATAGTATTTCGTATCCATCTCATCAATCGTGGACTCGTCCACTTCAAGCGGATCATACGTTTTGCTGCCCATCGTGAAGGTCCACAGACCGCTTGGGTAGGTTGGAATGTTCGCTCCATACACACGGACAATCGGGAAGATTTCCTTCACGTCTTTGTTGACCTGCTGAATCAGGTCTGCTTTAAACCACGGGTTGTCCGTTTGCGCCACGAAAATACCGTCTTCCTTCAGCGCTTCGTAGATCCCTTGGTAGAATCCGCGCTCAAACAACGGAGCAGCCGGGCCCACAGGCTCTGTGGAGTCTACCATAATGACGTCGTATTCGTTCTTATGCTCAATGATGTGCATATATCCATCGTTAACCAGCACTTCGACCTTCGGATCATCCAGCTTGCCGGCGATCTCAGGCAAATACTGCTTCGAATATTCAATGACTTTCCCATCAATTTCAACGAGTACGGCTTTCTCTACGCCCGGATGCTTGATCACTTCGCGAATGACGCCACCGTCTCCTCCGCCGACAACAAGTACCTTCTTCGGATTTGGATGCGTGTTCAGTGCGGGGTGAGCGACCATCTCATGATAGACGAATTCATCCTTAATTGTAGTCATAACCATACCGTCCAGAACGAGCATGCGCCCGAATTCCTCAGTATCGATCATATCCAGTTGTTGAAACTCCGTCTTCTCATGTACAAAAGTCTCCCGGATTTTAGCCGTAATACCAAAAGTCGGGGTTTGCTTCTCTGTGTACCATAATTCCATCGTCACTACCTTCTTTCCGCTAGAATAATGTTCAGCCGTCCAGATCCAAGCCGTAAAACTTTATTCGGGGCAGATGCCTTTAGCTTACAGTTTCACACTTTTCCTATTGTACCAAACAAATTAGATTATATTAAATCAAGCCCAAATTGCAACCAAAACTTCCGGTACAGACGAATGGAAGCAAAAACATCATCGTTTCCGATGAATATCCTGCCTTCTGCAGCCCCATACTATATAGAAAAAGAAGGCAGCCAAGGGGAATTTGAGCATATCTCCGTTTTGGCAGCGTGAAAGACTCGATTCTACAAAGAGGACTGGAAGGAGAACCACTGATGCCGGGACAAAAAAAATCACCTAAGCGCAAACGTCGTTTCGTCCGGCTTGCTACATTTCTGTTCGTACTCTTATGCATTTCCATCATCGCCGGCGGCATTCTGCTCGCCTATTTATTTATAACGCCACTGCCCGTCGCGGAAACATCCCGCTACTCCCGTCTGCTCGACAGCCAAGGCGATTTAATCGCCACCTTCTCCACCACGGGACATACATCTGAGCAAGTGAGCTTGACCGACATATCTCCCCTCCTGATCCAGGCCACCTTGGCGGTGGAGGACCGGAAATTCTATGATCATCCGGGGTTTGATATGAAGGGCATGGCCCGAGCCGTATTGGTCAACCTGCAGCATATGGATCGCAAACAAGGCGCAAGCACATTAACCCAGCAGCTTGCTCGAAACTTATACCTATCTCATGAAAAAACGTGGACACGCAAACTCAAGGAGGCCAAATTCACCGCCCAGCTTGAGATGAAATATACGAAAGATCAAATACTTGAAATGTACCTGAACGAAATTTATTACGGCCATGGAGCTTACGGTATCGAATCGGCGTCCCTGCTCTACTTCGGCAAGTCATCAAAAAACCTGACTTTGGCCGAAAGCGCGATGCTAGCCGGCATTCCAAAGGGCCCGACGTATTACTCGCCCTACAATCATATGGACAATGCGCTTAAAAGACAGCAGATTGTCCTGAATGCCATGGCGGAGACCGGGTTCATTACCGAGGCCGAGGCCGATAAAGCCGCCTCGGCCAAGCTCGCCCTGCTTCCTCAGGACCGGCAGGAGAATAAGGTGATTGCCTCCTATTTCCGGGACTATGTCCGGAGCCTCGTTACTAAACAGCTGAACATTACGGATCAGCAGCTCGAACAGGGTGGCTTAAACATCTATACGACACTGGACCCTCGGGCCCAGAAAGCAGCCGAAGAGGCTGTATCCGAGGGCATGGACAGCAAGAGCGAGCTGGAGACGGCGCTTGTATCCATCGACCCGCGTAACGGGCACATCAAAGCCATGGTTGGCGGAAAGAACTACCGTGAGAATCAATACAACCACGCGTTGGCCAAAACAAGGCAGCCCGGGTCCTCGTTTAAGCCGATTATGTACCTTACGGCTATAGCATCCAAGGAAATGACGAGCACCAGCGTGTTCAACAGCCAGCCCACCCTGTTTCATTACGATAACAACCGCAAAACGTATCAGCCCAGCAACTTCGGCAATAAATATTTAGGGGAAATTCCCATGCGGGAAGCCATCGCCGCTTCGGATAATATTTATGCCGTGAATACCATCATGAAGATCGGCGCGGATAAAGTAGCCGACATGGCGAAAAAGATGGGCATCACAAGCCCGCTGGAGCCTGTCCCTTCGCTGGCGCTGGGGACCTCGCCCGTCAGTCCGCTGGAGATGGCCTCCGCTTACGCCGTTATGGCGAATAACGGTAAACGGGTCTTGCCTGTCGCCGTACTGAGTATCACCGATGCCGCCGGTCGCAGCTTGTATACAGCGCCGGAAGACGCAGGGGAACAAGTAGTCGAGCCTGCTGCCGCTTACGTGATGACACGTATGATGGAGGGGGTATTCGAGACAGGCGGCACGGGCAACCGGGTCTCTACCCTGATGAAACGACCGGTTGCCGGGAAGACAGGTACCACCGACTCCGACGCTTGGCTCGTGGGCTATACACCGGAGCTGTCGACGGCGGTCTGGGTTGGATATGATAAAGGGCGGGAAATCAGCAAAGTCGACGGGCGGCGGGCAGCGCCGATTTTCGCGCAGTACACGGAGAAAGCGCTGGAGAATGTACCGCCCAAGATTTTTCCGATCCCGGATGAAGTCGTCAGTGCTTATGTGGATCCCAAGACCGGAAAGCTTGCAGGAGCCGACTGTCCTGGCAAAGTTCTGGAGGTTTTCGTCAAGGGTACGGAGCCTACGGAATATTGTGACGAACACGGAAACGGCGAGCCCGTGAAGAAGGCTGACCCTGCAGATGCGGCCGAGAAACAGGAAGAGCGTTCCTGGTGGAAGGATTTCAAACGATGGTGGGTCGAGTAACTCGGATCGAACCCGTCACATCAAAAAAACAGCAAGCTCCTTTAACGGGATTTCCCCGCAAGAGGGCCTGCTGTTTTTCTTTTTTCACGATATGTTATGTAGATGGCTTCATTATAAAACGGTTATATATTCAATCATGGAACTACCAAGAGTCACGATCACGAGCATCAGTGCAACGTAAACCAGCAGGATCGCATACAGCGGATCCAGGCCGCCAACCATTCTTCTCTTGTAGCTGGTCATGACGAATAACGGCACGGTCATCACGGTGCTGATGAACGACAAAAGGATGATAACCTTCGATATATCCCCATTCAGGAACAGGAACACAAAACTGACGATATACAACACGAGGAATAAAGGCAGCAAAGCGCCGAATCTTGCCATCACTTCTTTTAGCTTCGCAGCCGGGTTGAAGGACAGCTTGACCGCAGCGAAAGTAAAGACGTTCAGCAAGAATAAGAAAATCGCAGTCCAAACGATTGGCTTTAGGACAAGATCTGCAAACGCCCCCTCGGGCAGCCCTTGCAGTTCATGATGAAGTGCTGCGTACAGCGCGAGTGGAAAAAGAACAACATAGAGCACCATGGACACGATCGCGTTGAAGAACTGGCTGCTCTCAGTTCCGGCAGCTGCGCCAAAGGGATGTCTTAGTCCCTTCAGAAAATAATCCCCGTAGAGCTGTCCGTACAATTTTAAGCTGGTCCAATAAGGATTGGGTTCCTCATCTTCATCGGAATGCTGCCGGCCTGCCGTTGAGAAGGGAATATCCGGCGGCGTATACACCGGCAAAGCAGGTTCAATCTGGCGTGCATGAGGTATCTCCCCTCTACTGCTGGCACTTCGCCTAGTGACACTGTATACCTCCGACGTTGCTGCTTGCTCTTTCATGGCGGCAAATACGGGTGAGTCCTCGATAATCAGCCTTGCCCCGCATTTCTTGCAATACTTCCCATCTCCCGTTTCATATCGACATATTGGACAAGTCATACTCTCGCCTCCCCTGTTCATACACATCCGTAAATCGAAGGATAGGTATTAGATAATGTACACATTCGAGTCGAAACGTTTGGCCCGTGCAAGGGTGTTATGTAGTGCATGAGGCGCCTTGGGCCCAGTATTCTTCCTATGCGAATTTTATATCTTTTTGCTAATAGTATAAGTTGGCGTGATATGAAATGGAAGGATTTTCTGAGGGGCGACACTGCGCCTAACCATTGGAATTGGTTAATACTATATGACTTATCGATTCATTCTTGGACTGTGACATGCTTGTGAACAATCAAACATCCGTTTGAATATCGTGTGTAAATCGGGTATATTATGACTAACAATCAAATCAACGTTTGAATATATAGAATAAAGAGCGCTTATTGCTCCTAATCCAAGGAGGTTGTTCTTATGAATGCCCGGACGATGAACGAAGAAGTCTCCCTTGAGCTGTGCGAAACGGAATGTCCTTCAACCGAAGGGATTGCTTTGTTAAAAGAAACGATCTCCGATGATGATATGATCGGCATGGCGGAAATCTTCAAGGCATTGGCCGACCCGACGCGGGTCAAGGTAGCTTATATGCTGGACCGTGGCGGCGAGCTGTGTGTTTGCGATGTAGCTGAAGTACTCGGAAGCTCAACGGCAACGGCCTCCCATCATCTGCGTACGCTGAAGAACAAAGATATCGCCAAATCGCGCAAGGCCGGAAAGAATGTATACTACTCCCTCAAAGATGACCATATCCGAACATTGCTTCACATGACGCTGGAGCACCAGAAGGAGAAGATGTAGATGAGTACGGATAACCATCAACGTTCCAAATCATCTCCGGAGGCAGGCGGCGAACTTATTGAATACCGGGTACAGGGGCTCTCCTGCCCGAACTGTACACGTGAAATGCAGGAAGAGATCCAGAAGCTGGAGCATGGGAACAATGCCCGACTGAGTTACAACAGCGGGAAGCTTACCCTCTCTCCTCATGTGAATCTAAGCCGGGTAGAAACCATTCTGAAAAGTGACGGTGCGCGCATCGTTCATGCTCCGCAGACAGCGTTATCGGCCGCCGGTGCTGCTCTACATGCCCCTTCATCGCATTCTCATGGATCGGCACAAGGACGGGACGAAGAACATGACCATGATCACGGTCAGGCTCATGAGCACCGTAACGGCAGCGAAGGAAAAATGAAGTGGCTGTTGTCCATCTCGGCTGTTTTCTATGTGCTAACCTTTCTATTAGAAGGAAAAGTCGCCGGACCGGTTGTGATCGCATTATATGCAGGTGCTATGATTCTGAGCGGGTACACCACATTCTTGCGCGGACTGCGTAACCTGACCCGCTTCAAATTCAATATGGATACCCTGATGACCGTTGCGCTCGTGGGCGCCGTCATTATCGGGGAATGGCGGGAAGCCACGCTGGTTGCCATTCTGTTTGGTCTTAACGAGCTGCTGGAAGGCTACGGCATGAATCGAGCCCGGCAATCGATGGAAGCGCTGCTGGCCGCAGCACCGAAGGAAGCGGAGCTATGGAAAGACGGTCAAACCCAGCGCGTGCCGATCGAGAGCCTCTCTCCCGGAGACGTTGTCCGGGTAAGACCGGGCGAGAAGATTCCTTCGGACGGAGCGATAACCCAAGGAACTGGCTCGGTGAACGAAGCTGCCATAACCGGGGAATCGGTGCCTGTTACGAAACGGGAGGGCGACACCGTATTTGGCGGCAGCGTAAGCACCGACGGCGTGCTTTATATCGCCATCTCGAAGGTTTATGAGGATTCCTCCCTGGCCAAGATCATGTATCTTGTACAGGAGGCACAGGACAGCAAGACGCCGACAGAGCTCTTTATCGATAAATTCGCGAAATACTATACTCCCGCTATTATGATCATCGCGCTGGCAGTTACGCTGATTCCTCCGCTGCTGCTCCATCAGCCCTGGATGACCTGGATCTATCAGGGGCTGTCCATACTCATTGTCGGGTGCCCTTGCTCGCTCGTGCTTTCTTCTCCGATTGCACTGGTCAGCGGGATGACCCGCGCGGCACGCAACGGCATTCTGATCAAAGGCGGGGTCCACCTGGAGCAGCTTGGCCGACTGGAAGCCATCGCTTTTGACAAGACGGGAACCTTGACCAAAGGTGAGCCTGCCGTCTATGCGGAGACGGTATATGATGAAACAACATTTTATGCCGTTGTAGGCGCACTGGAGCAATCCTCTCTCCATCCGTTGGCTAAAGCGGTCATGAAGCATCTGGAGATCAAGAATCCGCAGTGCATGTTTAATGAACCTCAACAGATAACGGTACTGCCCGGCGAAGGCATTCGGGCTGAGATCGGAGGGAAGCTGTTCTGGGTCGGAAGCGAGGAAGTGCTGCAGCATGTGAACGGCCCGCAAGACCATATCAGCTCCGTGGAGGAAGACATCCGGAGAATGAAGGCCCAGGGTTATACGATCGTTGCTGCCGTAAGCGAGGATCGCGTATTAGGCCAATTCGGTCTTGCCGATGAGATCAGACCGGAGACGGCAACCGTCGTCAGCAAGCTTCATGAGGCCGGTATCACGGATACGGTCATGCTGACAGGCGACCACGAGCAGTCCGCACAGGCGATAGCGAAGCAATCCGGTGTATCTCGGGTATTCGCAAGTCTCCTGCCTGAACAGAAGGTTGCCAAGATCAAGGAGCTTTCTTCCCGCAAAAAAACCGGCATGGTTGGTGATGGCATTAACGATGCCCCTGCATTGGCCGCTGCCGATCTGGGCATCGCGATGGGGAAAGGGACGGATAGTGCCATTGAAACGGCCGACGTTGTATTGATGCAGGATCACCTTGGCAAGCTGCCAGGGGCCATCCAAACGGCAAGACGGGTCAATCAGATTATTAAGTGGAATATCGGGCTCTCCTTGTCGCTGAAAGCCATTGCTTTACTGCTTACGATCCCGGGATGGCTGACCCTGTGGATTGCAATCATATCGGACATGGGCGCAACCATTATCGTGACCTTGCTTGGTCTCACCATTCTGCTTGGCAAGGATCAGGAGCTAAAATCAGGATATTGATTTTACCGGAGCTTCGCCCTTTCAGGGCAGCTCCGGTTTTTTTAGTTCGTCCTTTGGCGCGCCAGCTCCAATCTCGCCATCGCATATCTCATTTTTTACATGATTTCGTGATTTAGGTGAAACATTTCCCATTATTTAGTCGTTTATATAGGCGGGAGTGAAAACCAGAAGGAGGAAATGATATGAAGTCCGTACAAATTATCAAATTAGCAGGTACCGCATCCATAGCCATGTCTTTATTGCTTACGTCCTCATCGCTCACAACGATTCCTGCCCATGCGGCAGCAGCCTCCACATCACAGAGCAAGGCAACATGGAGCACTCTGGATGTGAAACATAAACCTTATACGAATAAAGGCGTTGTATTCATTCCATTGAAGGAAGTTTCCGAACAGCTGCAGCTGCAGTTGACGATCCCCGGAAAAAAAGAGCTGTACATTAACAGCCCGACACAGTCTGTCCGCATTATCATCGGACAGTCGCGTGCAGTCAATGCCAAGGGGACCGCTCTAAAGCTCGAGGCGGCTCCGGTCGTGAAGAAAGGCGTGACTTATGTTCCCGCCAGTCTGATTACCAAAGCCTTCGGCATCCCTCTGAAGTATGACAGCAAATCCGGACTTAGAACGACCTTTGATTCTTGGTCAAAATACGCCTATGCTTCCACGGCCAATATGCTCTTCTGGGTAAATCGCGAGAATGGTATGCTGTCCATGGGTAAAGCCGGATCCACCCCAGCCCAAGTCGGCATGATCCCGGTGGAGGAAATCGATCAAGTCGGCTTAAGCGCACATCGCATCAACAGCAATACCTATGTCGTCGACTTGTCCAATTATTACGGCGAACCTCATATTCATGAGGGAAGATACCGGCTGCTCATTCAGGACAAGAAAATCCTGAAGCTATCCAAAACCAAACATTCCAATTTTGCCGGAATTAACTACAAACCGGACCAACTCAGCTACAAAGGCAATATTGCCATGATGAACGGCAGCACGCTGGAGCTGGTTCATCCGACGGGCAAAACGGTCAAAACTTATGACCTGGCCGCGCTCACGGGAGTAAAGGATCATTTTGTTGTAGAAGCGATCGAACAGGACTTCCTGCTCGTCCGACCATACACGAAGGCGACCCTGTATATCGTTCATCCGACAGGCAAGACAGCCGAGCTTATCTATCCTGAATTTCTGGACGAGGAAACCATCAAGGTCATTGAGGAAATGCCGCCGAACGAGGTGGGCTTCATTGGTGACGGTCTTACGTATATCGGATATGCCGGCGGCAAGCTGACGCTCCAATACAAAAATCCGTTTCTCGATCAAAAAGAAAAACTGACCTACGCTCTTCCATTCTAACCATACGCAATTACAAAAAGACCGGCAGGATTCGATCACGAATCCAACCGGTCTTTTCACTTGCGCATCTAGAACAATGCTTTCATTTATTGTATTATTCCTCGGTTCGAAGGGCTTCCTTAATTTCCTCTGGGGATGCATTCCACCATTCCTCGTTACGCGAAATCAGCAGCTCACGCAGCGCTCTCTTCTCCACGTCGCCAAGCCCATCCAGAATAATCTTGCGCTTCATCGCCGCATCCATTTTATTCACATGATCGGCGAGGATCTTCCAGCCGCGGCGGGCCTCGTGGTCAATCCACATTTCACAGGCGGTCATGCCTGCATAATGCTGTCCCTCCGCGGTACGATCTACAGCTACCCACACGATCCACACCTGGCGTCCGTTGGGTACTTCATCCCGGTTCATGCTGAAACGGATGCCCTTCTCCACCTTACTCTTGGCGTGCATGGCTCCAATGTCCACTCGGGCTTCGCCATTGTCGATAATGACGGGCGACAAACTGTTCAGATCGATGGAGCCTGATCCAAACCCCTTATGTTTACTCTTGCTATTAATAATATTCAAAGCAATCGGTTTCTTCGCACCCTGCTTCTGCTCTTCATTCTCCACTGCTGCCGACCTCCTATATCAGAGCCGATTCATACGTATCAGCTGCTAAATTGATAACCCATGTCCCAATAATTTTATTTTAACTAATAATCCCCCAAAAGCAAACATATACATGCACTAGATGCTTGTCAACGGGAGGTTGTTCGATATGGTCCCACCACGTGCCAAAGTCTTTCTATCATCCCTGCTTGCCATAGGTTTGCTTGCAGGATCGATGCCGATATTTCTGAATCCAGGGTCCTCAGCGTCTGCTCTTGCCCCAAATGCGGGCAAGCCCTCCGCCTCTGCCGTGGAGAAGGCCCCGCTCTCACCGCCTAAGGTGCAGCCTAATATTCCCGCTCCGGCCTTAAGCGACCGGCTGGTGGAATATCATATGGATGTTCGGTACGAGCCTGAGGAGAACAAGCTTAAGGGCAAACAGACACTCACTTGGACTCATCCAGGCAAAAAAAGCGTAAACGAGCTGTACTTTCATCTGTATCCCAATGCATTTGCTTCCAATGACACGACCTTTATGAAGGAATCGGGCGGCAGGCTTCGTTCCGATCCCATGCCAGACGACGGATACGGCTCCATGGCCATTACCAGCGTGAAAACAACCGAAGGACTGGCCCTGACCCATCGCCTTCAATTTGTTCAACCGGATGACGGCAACATCAAGGATCACAGCCTTGCCAAGCTCCGGCTGCCTAAACCCATCAAGAGCGGGGAGAGTGTTACCATTCACTTGGAGTTCGAGGTCGAACTTCCCAAAATATTTGCTCGCATGGGAACCACCGAGAATTTTATTATGGCCGGCCAATGGTTTCCTAAACTTTCGGTCTATGAACCCGCTGGTCTTCGCGGAAGAACAGAGGAAGGCTGGAATCTTCATCAATACCATGGCAACTCCGAATTCTATTCGAACTTCGGCATCTACAGCGTTCGCATCCGAGTGCCCGAAAATTACATTGTCGCGGCGACCGGATTCCCTACCAAGCCTGCCCAAAAATCAAACGGGGAAAAAATTTATCAATTCTATGCGGATGATGTGCATGATTTTGCCTGGTCGGCATCGCCAAACTTTGTCACGGCAGAAGAAGCATTCTCCGCACCAGGCGTACCGGGGGTCCGCATCAAGCTGTATCTCGATCCGGCCCATAAAGACTTAAAGGAGCGTTACTTTGATGCCGCCAAGTCGGCACTCGCTTCGTTTGGAAAATGGTACGGAACCTATCCGTATTCCACGTTGTCCATCGTCGTTCCGCCGGAATCGGGCAACGGGGCAGGCGGCATGGAATACCCGACGCTGGTCACGGCCTTCGGTGCCAAAAACGATTCGCCGGGATATGAGCTGGAGCGGACCGTCATTCATGAGATCGCCCATCAATATTTTTACGGAATGATCGCAAGTAATGAATTTGAGGAAGCGTGGCTGGACGAGGCCTTTGCAACCTATGCTGAAGAACGAGTGATGGAAAAAGAATACGGTATTACCTCCAATACGGCAGCTCAGGGAGCATCCATTACTTCCCCTGCACCGCTGAAGATGGAATCCTGGAAATACAGCTCCCACGAAAACTACGCACTGAATGTTTACACGAGGGGCAAGCTGGTGCTGCAAGGCATCGAACGGCAGGTCGGTCCGCAGATGATGGAGAAGATTCTTCATACGTATGCCCAGAAATACCGGTTCAAGCATCCGACCACGTCCGACTTCCAGAAAGTTGTAGAGCAAGTAAGCAAAACGTCCTGGCAGCCGTATTTTGACCAATATGTATATGGAAGCCAGATGGCGGATGTCGCCATCGACGTGATCAAAACCAAAAATAAAGGCACGGCGGAACATCCTCGTTATGAGTCTACGGTCAAGATTACGAGCAAGGACGGGGATATAACCAATGTGCCGATCGTGTTCGCCTTTGAGGATGGCAAAACGGTGGAGCGGACCTGGAGCGGCAAGGACGGCAAAGTTACTTACACCCTGGAGTACAGCACTCCGCTCGCCTGGGCCATGGTTGATCCCAAATACTCCATCGTCCTGGAGAACAAACACATCAATAACTATATGAAGGCAGGAATGGATCCGAAGGTGGTTACACGCTGGAATCTCAGTATTACCAAGCTTGTGGAGACGCTGTTCGGCAGCCTGTCATGGTGAGGGGGGAGCACATGAAAAGTTACGCAGGCCAAGGGTGGACCAGTGTTAAAGACCAGCTATACGTCTCGATTCTGCTCTTCTTATACCGTTTGCTGTGGGGATACTGCCTGTACCGACTCGTAAAATCGGCAGTCGTTCCCCTTCTGATGCGATATCCGGATTCTGCCCCTAACGAGCTCAGCCGTCTGTTATTCTTCTATGAGGGCGAGATGAGCCTAACCCTGAGCAGCACGGTCCACACCTACGGATGGCTTCTGGCCGGTTTGCTCCTGATCCGGATGGTTCTCACCCCGCTCATTCGGGCCGGCATCTTCTACAACCTTCACCAGGAAGCCAAGGGCGAGCGTGGTTTATTCTTCTTCACTGGCATGCGCAAACTGTGGAAACCTGTAACGCTATTCTATCTGATTGAGCTTATTCTCACCTTTGTGCCCGGTTACTGGCTTCTGCCCAAAATTCTTCCGATTCTGCTAAATGGGATTCAGGAGCCTGTTCTGCTCCTTCATGCACTGCCGTATGCCGTTGGCTGGTTCTTGTACGCCTATCTAATCCGCCTGTTATTGCTCTATATGCAGTTCGGGCGCACGGGAGACTTTGGTATGATCAGCTCTCTCCATGCGCTCTTCCGCCGCTTGGGCACGGCAGTGCTGTTATCCATCACCATCGGCGGATCCGCCTGTGTCATTCTGTTGCTCCTGAGCTCGGCTTCGCTCTTCTGGGCCGGGTTGATCGGCTTAATTATTCAGCAGGCCTCTTATTTTCTGAATGGACTTTTCCAAATTTGGGTAATTTCCGCTCAATATCATTTGTGGAGAGATTCCTCCTCATCGCATCCTTAATCGTTACAATTCGTTACCCTGAAATGATGAAACATGCTCGCGAATAAGCTGTAATCCGAAGTGACACGTTTCTATCCGGGTCTTGATTTTACAAAGAATAAGAGTTCATTTATCCTCTATATTACAAATTTCTGAGCGCCAAATTACAAAAAAACCTGTTTCCCCAAGATGGGGACAGGTTTTTTTGTTTAAAAATGATCTTTCCTCGTTTGCCAAATTGTTAATACTCTGCTAAAATAACGAATATGTTAGTAACAACTTTGTCATCTTTACTGTAACTTTTTGTTGGAACGATGTAAATTCGTTATCTATGTTGGAACGTCAGACGTCAATGAATGGGTTCATCAACATTTTAAGGAGCCGAATTCCCATAACGATATGGGAAGCGGGGGATCCGTTTTGGGTGAATTGATCTCGCAAGAGAGGGATCATAGGGGACCTTCAACCGAACCCTTAAGCTAACCTCGCAGGCAATGGAAGGAGCTTTTGTTTTGAAAAAGAAGTTAACGGCTGTTTCTCTAGGCCTCGCACTCGCACTCACATTAGGGACCGGAAGCGCTTTCGCCGATTCCAAATTAAATACTGCAATCAAACCAGCCATTGGTGTCTCTTATAAAACAGGCGGAACCACAACGAATGGTTTTGACTGCTCCGGATTCACCAGCTATGTTTACAAGAAGCTTGGCCTTAGCCTGCCGCGTACATCTGCAGCTCAATACAAAGTAGGTACGGCAGTATCCAAGAGCAACCTGAAAGCTGGCGATCTCGTGTTCTTCAACACATCCGGTAGAGGTGTATCTCATGTGGGTATATATGTTGGGAGCGGCAAATTCGCTCATTCCTCATCTTCGCGTGGTGTCATTATCAGTCCGCTAAGCCAGAGCTATTATGCCAACCGATATGTAGGCGCTAAGAGAATTATGAGTCAAAATACGTACAAATCTGTAGCTGTGAACTACAATTAATGTTGGAACTTTATTGATTTACTCTTACAAGAAAGCCCTGGGCTTATGAGATTGTGCCGATCTCATCCAGCGGCTTTTTTCTTTTGTTTATTCTGTCTATACCTTTATAACGTTCAGGACAACGGAAAAGTTCCCGCTTTTCGAAAAAAAATGAAATTTATTCTACAAGTTCACTTCACTTCGCCATGTCTTCACATCTTCTACCCTTTATATACCCTTCTCTCCCTTCATTAAACACCCATTTTGGAAAAATATTGATTTTATCCGATGCTTCGACGGCTAATGCTATTGAAAAATAGCGAAATTCACCAAGAAATAATTGCCAATCTCGCTTGCTGTCTGATAGAATGGACGCAGTAACAACTTTGTCATTAATGTAAGTGCTTTAATCATAGATTGCTATGCCGAATTCCCGGCCGAACGGGAAGCGGGGGAACCAACCCACGGGTGAATTGATCTTGCCGTCAAGAGATCATAGGGAACCTTCAACCGAACCCTCAAGCTAACCTCGCAGGCAACGAAAAGGAGCTTTCCATGCTGAAGAAAACATTATCGACAGCAGCCCTGAGTATCACGCTGTTGTTCACTTTGGGCGTTGGCAGCGTGTTTGCGGATCGTGCGCTGGATCACGAAATCGATAAGGTGCTAGGTACAAAATACAGCTACGGCGGCACGACCACGAGCGGATTTGACTGTTCCGGCTTCACCATGTATGTATATGCTAAACTCGGTCTGAAGCTACCGCATCAATCCGGCTCTCAATTCGACATGGGGACAAGTGTATCCCGTAAGGAGCTGCGCGCTGGCGATTTAGTGTTTTTCAACACATCGGGCCAGGGCATCTCCCACGTCGGCATTTATGTCGGCGATGACAAATTTGCCCATGCCTCCTCCAACCGCGGCGTGGTAATTAACCGCCTTTCAGAGGAGTACTATGATCAGCGATACGTGGGTGCGAAGCGTATTATGAGCAATGATAAGTATGAAGAGTCAACCGGTGAAACATCCTAAGTTATAGAGGCTAATCATCCTATACATACTGCTTGCCCGTTAAAGGAGCCCTTACCTCTCTTTGACGGGCTTTTTGATGTGACTTGAATATTCGTAAAATGGTTATTATTCATGCATACGATAGGAGGATTTCGCAAATGGATGCAACACCGATTTCATTTCACACTGTAATCATGCGTGAAGAGCACGCGGAAGAAATATGCGCCTGGACCTATCCTCCTCCCTATAATATCTATGGCTTTCTTCCCTGGGAGCAGATGAAAGGGCTTGAGGTGGAGTTTGGCGATCCGGACATTCGCCAGAGGCAGTACATCTCGATTCTGGATGAATGGGAGGCCCTTTGGGGGTTTGCCCAACTGTTTCCGATGCATGAGGTTACACGAATCGGACTTGGCATGCGGCCTGATTGGTGCGGGCGTGGAATGGGTAAACGGTTTATGCAGACGATTGTCCGGGAAGCCAGGCGGAGGCGCCCTGCCGACGAAATTGACCTGGAGGTGTTGACCTGGAATGAGCGTGCGATTCGCGCTTATCAAAGGGCGGGCTTTCACATCACCGATACGTACGAGCGGCTTACGCCAACGGGTAACGCCCTTTTCCATTGTATGGTGTATGAGCCCCCGGCAAATGAGGAATAGTAATCTTTGTCTATATGAAAAAGCACAATTTTGTGTACTTTTTATGAAGCCACGCCGTATAGTTGCTTTTTTTGTCACAACTGGCTATGCTGTCTATGGATGTTGGTTTATAATGGAGACAAGTGCAAAAGTGCAGTATACATAGAAGGGACGATATGACGATGCAAAAATGGATCATGAGCGGATTGTTCTTCGTCGCATGTGCGTTGGCTATTGCGCTGATGTTTACGCTCCCAGGTAAGGAACAGGTAGCTCAGGAAGAGAAGCCGACCATGCCGGAAGTGACTCTCGATGCTGCCGCAGCGGAAGCTACACTGAAAGCAAGCTGCATTAGCTGTCACGGCGACCAACTTCAAGGCGGCGCTGGACCGGCTTTGAATCAAGTGGGCGGACACATGGATGCGGACGCGATCTTCAACGTTGTAACCAAAGGTCGTAAGGGAATGCCTTCCTTTAAAGATCAACTTAAGCCTGATGAAATCGCAAACATCGCGCTGTACCTTGCTGAGAAAAAATAAATCAGCTTATACGCAAAACACGCCTGCACCTGGAGTTCTTCCTGGGGCAAGCGTGTTTTTACATATTCGGGACCTCCGAGGGGACTTACCGTCTTCCCCTTCTATTGTGCCGCCTTGCCATCCTTCGAACGACTCTTCTCATAGGCTTCGTTAAACTGCTGCGCTTCCTTAATATCCACAGCCGTGATGCCACCGTCGTCCCAAGAAGTGAGACGAAGTGTAACGACTTTATAATCTATGGTGATGTAGGGGTGATGTCCGAAAGCTTCCGAAATAGCTGCCACTTCATCAACAAAAGCGATTCCCTTCATGAAGGAGGAGAAGGTATACTTCCGTACGATCCATCTCCCTTGTTCAAATTCCCAACCCTCAAGCTTTTCCAGATGAGCCTCTACTTCTTGCTGCGTATAAAGCATCTTTTATCTTCCTCCCCGAAAAAAACCTATCTTAAAGCCGACTGACACGTAATATGGGCTATCTGTCATCTATTCTATTCTGCCCTGTATCTGTTGATAACTGGAGTGATTACACAAGGGCCACAAAAGCCAACTCTTCTTCACCGATCAAAATATGTATTCGATGGTTCGTCTGATCATGCATGACCACGCCGCTGCCAACGTTAATCACCGGCTCTGTGCCCAGCGCATAAAACAAATCCTCTGCCAGCGCCTCATGAACCTCATTTTGCTCGGCTTCACCCAGATTGCCCCAATCCTCAGCTTCCATTTCAAAGAAGACATAGCTGTCGGAAATTCGCCCGACCGCCTCGGTTAGTTCTGCCAGAATTTCGCCATAATCCCTTCCGTGCTTAACGCCCATCTTAATCACTCCTTTCCTTGCCGTACTTAGCTTCGTTTCCCTTCCTTCCATTATACCGGAAATTACAACTAAAAAAAAAAGCCCGACCTGACGATAAATAGGATAACGCCCCACATAAGGGGCCCGGTTCTCCATGAGAGCCGTTCTGACGAATGGATTCGTTATTTTATTTCTCACGGATGAGGTGTGGTATGGAAATTTCAACAATTATAGGCTTAATAATCGGTATCGTCGCGGTACTGGTGGGCATGATCCTGAAAGGTGCCTCCCTTCTCGCTTTGTATAATCCGGCAGCCTATCTAATCATTCTTGGCGGTACGGCAGCAACTTTATTCATCGGATTTCCGCTAGTCGAGCTGAAAAAGATTCCGAAGCTGGTCAAAATGACCTTCGTGAAACAGAATCTGATGGACAAAACGGATATGATCAAGCTGTTTATGGAATGGGCTTCGATCACACGCCGTGAAGGACTGCTGGCTCTGGAAACCAAAGTCGATGAGATTGATGACAGCTTCCTGCGTAATGGGATGCGCATGATCATTGACGGCAACGATCAGGAATTCGTACGTGATGTATTAATGGAAGATATTAATGCCACCGAAGAGCGCCATCGTTCCGGCTCATTGATCTTCTCCCAGGCCGGTATGTATGCACCTTCCCTCGGGGTACTTGGAGCCGTTATCGGTTTGATCGCTGCACTATCCCACATGGAAGATATGGGCGAACTCGCCCATGCCATCGGGGCTGCGTTTATCGCTACCCTGCTCGGTATCTTCACCGGTTATGTCATCTGTCACCCGATTGCGAATAAACTCAAGCGTCTATCCAAACGCGAGGTTGAAATCCGCCTGATGATGGTAGAAGGCCTGCTGTCCATTCAATCCGGTGTATCCACCATTGCAATCAATCAAAAGCTCTCCGTGTTCCTGACACCGTCCGAACGGGCTGAGCTCAGCGAGAGGGAGGCTGGTGCTAGTGAGCAAAAAGACTAGACACGAGCCGCATGAGGAGCATGCCGACGAATCCTGGCTTCTTCCTTACGCAGACCTACTGACCTTGCTTCTGGCCCTGTTCCTGGTGCTGTACGCCATGAGCGCGACGGATGCACGCAAATTTCAAGAAATGAGCGAAGCCTTCAGCGTTGCTCTTACCGGCGGAACCGGGGTGCTGGACTACAGCAAAACGGAATCCAGCGATGATCCGCCTAATATTAAGGATCATAAAGCGACATCACCTTCCGTTCCCGCAACAACACCTGACCAACGACGTGCAGAACTGATGCGTCAGGAGCAACAGGATCTGGAGAAGCTGAAGAAGCAGCTCGATAATTATATTAAGAATAACGGTTTAACCTCGGAGCTCAGCACCAAGTTGAACCACTCCCAGCTTGTCATTACGATACGGGATAACGCCCTGTTCCCTTCCGGTGAGGCCGTTGTGAAGCCGGAGGCCCGTAAACTGGCGAAGGCCATCTCGCAAATGCTTCACAAGTTCCCGGACTATGAAATCATTGTATCCGGTCATACGGATAATGTGCCAATCTCGAACAGCCGATATCCATCGAACTGGGATTTAAGCTCGGATCGGGCCTTGCAGTTCATGAAGATTTTGCTAACCAACTCGGAGCTGGACCCTAAACGGTTCATGCCGATCGGTTATGGTGAATACCATCCGATTGCCGATAACAATACCGCTGCTGGACGAGCGAAGAACCGCAGAGTCGAGGTATCCATTATACGTAAATACCAGGATAGCGCGACCTTTACAAGCGTGAATGAATAACTCAAAAGGGAACGGTCCCTACAGACTATAACACACAATAAACAACCGATGCATCTGGTCTCCAGATCCCATCGGTTGTTTTTGTTTAAGGTAATAGGAGTATTCCAGTCAGCTACTCGAGCCTGTAGTTCAGCAGCCGGCCAAGCTCTTCCTTCTCCTTCTCGTTAAGGTCGCGCCATGAGCCGATACGTTGACTGCCAAGACGGATATTCATAATCCGGATTCGCTGTAACTTTCGGACCTCATAACCAAAAGCGCTGCACATTCTGCGGATTTGACGATTCTTACCCTCTGTCAGAATGATTCGGAATACACGCTCGGACATTCGAGTGACCTCACAGGGCAGAGTCATCTCACCTAAAACTTTTACGCCGCTGGACATCCCGCTAAGGAAGGATTCCGTTACCGGGCGATCCACCGTCACAATGTATTCTTTCTCATGTTTCCCCTCGGAGCGAAGGATCTTATTGACGATATCCCCATCATTCGTCAGCAAAATCAGTCCCTCGGAGTCCTTATCCAATCGTCCTATAGGAAAAATACGCTCGTTATGACCTACGAAGTCTACAATATTGCCCTTAATATGCGGTTCGGTGGTGCTTGTAATCCCGACCGGCTTATTAAGAGCAATATACACATGTTGCTTCTTCTTATCCTGAAGCGGCTTTCCCTGGATACGCACATCGTCGCCTTCCTCTGCCTGGCTTCCCAGGACTGCCACCACGCCATTAATGGTAACTTTCCCGCTCTCCACCAGCTTGTCCGCTTCACGACGTGAGCAATATCCCGTTTCACTGATAAATTTATTGATTCTCAAGATGCCATCCCCTTATCTGTAACTACTTCTTGCTTATCCCTCAATTGCATTCCGCTGAACCGCAGGCAGAACCATGCTCACCTTGGTTCCTACTCCCACTTCACTCTCGATTTCCATCATACCCCGGTGGCCCTGAATAATACGCTGGCTTACCATCAATCCTAGCCCTGTGCCCGTCTCTTTATTTGTAATAAAAGGCTCGCCAAGATGCGGCATCAGATCTTCCGGAATGCCTTGACCTTCATCCCGAATATCGATTTGTACCCATTCGCCCTTCGGCCTTGAAAGGTCAATCCAGATACTGCCGCCATCCGGCATCGCTTCAATCGCATTTTTGAGCAAATTGATAAACACCTGCTTGAGCTGGTTCTCCTCACAGTGTACGTACGTGGGTTCATCAGTAAATTTCAATTTGAATTCGATACCGTACAAATGGGCTTGGCTGTCAAGGAATGAAATGACATCTCCCATGATGACTCGGACATCCCTTTCTTGGAAATGAA
Organism: Paenibacillus sp. GM2FR; assembly: GCF_002803325.1. Classification (NCBI taxonomy): domain Bacteria; kingdom Bacillati; phylum Bacillota; class Bacilli; order Caryophanales; family Paenibacillaceae; genus Paenibacillus; species Paenibacillus sp. GM2FR. Next base: position 61,036 of record NZ_MKZM01000014.1, read on the forward strand.
TCGCCTGCGGCTTCGCTAATATCAGAAATTCACTGACAATGAGGTTAATTCGATCCAGCTCGGACAGCATTAGATCAATATGGTCCGGATTAACTTTGTGGGTCTGCTGCTGAAGCTGCAGAAATCCACGGAGCGTCGTAAGCGGATTTCGGATCTCATGAGCAACGCCGGCAGCCAACTGGCCAACGGTATTGAGCTTCTCCGAACGACGCAGCAGCTCCTCGATCCGATTGCGTTCCGTCACATCCCGAGACACGCTAATCATGGAGGTAACCTCACCGTTCTCGTCGTGCACCAGCGAGGTGCTGATACTGACCTCGATCGTGCTTCCATCTTTGCGAAGACGGACCGTCTCCACCGGAGGAAGCCGTTCACCGGCCCGCAGGCGGCGGATGCGTTCCTTTTCTTCTTCCTCTTTGGCCGGAGGCACAAGTGCAAGCTTCCGTCCAACCACTTCGTGCGCCTTCCAACCATACAATTGCTCAAACGCTTTATTCACACTAATAACCCGTTCATAGGTATCGGTTGTATGAATGGCATCGGCTGTCTGATTAATGACCGACTCCAGATATTCCTTAACGGATTGATTCTCATCGACCATTTGCTTCAACTGGCTCGTATAGTTACCCAGATTACGTGTCATCGCATTGATTCGACCCGCAAGCTGCCCCAGCTCGTCCCGGCTGCTTACCTCCAGCCTTCGATCAAAGTGACCATCCGAGACATCGTTTACCGTCCCCAGGATGGCCTGAATCGGCTTGGTAAAATACCCCGCAACAATATAACTGCCGAATATCACGATTTCCAATAAAACCAATGAGATGGCCACAAGACTGATCATCTGCTCCCTCATTACGGAGGAGATGGCTTCATAATCCATGACAACACTGATGACACTGGTCGGTTTATTTTCAGATACGATGGGGATGAAGCTTTTTAGCACCTTCTTATTATTGATGGTACTGACAAACACCACATTATCGCTGGTAGAAACAGCCCTCTTCACAGCTTCCGCATCTTGGTCCAGGCTTCCATAGTCGTAGGTGCCGAATGTAATGGGACGATTGCGAAGCTTGTGATGAACGTCATCCGTTCCATCTTCTCTCATATATTCATTGCCAAACGTTTCAGGGTTGATGCCTGTTACTTCCAATATTCGCGGATTCGACTTCAACGTTTCCTTCACAACCGTATCCGGGCTTGTTATCTTCACAAAGTCCTTGATATTCGAATTCCTTATGTAGGGATCAATGATATAATTGCGCTTGCTATCGTAATAGTATCCCCATTTATCAATGAATTCCGGATTGGATGTGGAGAACTCAAACGGTCCTGACCAAAAATGATCGGCGCGCTGACCCTCGGAAACGGATACGACTTTACCATACTGGAACAATTCTTGAAAAGCCGTATGCCAGTACCCCCAGTTCTTTGTGGAAAGACCGATTTCATCTTGAGAGGAGGATCGGGCAACAACGATATCATCATTCGTCCGGACCAATAGCGAAATGTGGGTGACGCCGATCTCCTTACTCAATTCCACCAATTGCGAATTGGTTATATTGTTAATATCCGGATCCAAAGCTTTTGCCGCATTGACCGCGGCCACCTTCAGCATATCACCGAATATGTTATCCACATATGCAGAACTAAAGCCGGTTTGCTGGACCGTGATGGCAATCTGCGTAGCGGCCATCACCATTTTGGTTTCACTATCCTGCTGCAAATTTTCCTGGGTCGTGTAATAGTTCAGCGTAATGTTGAGCAGAAGAATAAATAATACCGATATGGACATGATCATCGATAATTTCGTCTTAATCGACAAGTGGCATCTTCACCTTTCTGCTGTCACATAGACGACTTGCGAATCTAATACCCTCATGATACCTTGATCAGGAACGTTTGAAAAGACAAGCGACTTGATGACTATATGCTTTTTTCCACAATCGCATTGCTATTGAAATAGGGAATCCTTACAATATAAGAGGCCATTCCAAGTAAAACAAACAACGTATCCACAGATTGCGCACAAATACACAACTTATCTGGGGATAATGTGTATAACCTTGTGTATAATATTTTAGTTATCCACAATTTTGTCCACAACATGTTAACAAACGAATAAATGTTCGTTGAACATTGGGTATAAATACAGGGTTTTAACGGGCTGTGAAAGGAGACTTTAGTTTGATATCAAATTCAATAGACCCACTGGCTGTGGATAACGATAATCATGAACGCTGGATGAGAGAAGCCATCGCGGAAGCACAGAAAGCCGAAGAGCTCGGTGAAGTTCCAATCGGCGCTGTCATCGTGCGGGGTGATGAGATTATTGGCCGTGGTTACAATTTGCGTGAAACGACTCATGATGGTACGGCCCATGCCGAGATGGTAGCGATCCGTGAAGCAAGCAAACATCTTGGAGCTTGGCGGTTGCTCGACTGCCGGTTGTACGTGACGCTGGAGCCCTGTCCCATGTGTGCAGGAGCGATCGTCCAATCCAGGGTCCCACAGCTGATCTATGGCACTGGCGATCCCAAAGCCGGTTGTGCCGGCACACTGATGAATTTGCTTCAAGAGCCGCGTTTTAATCACCGGACTCACGTGGTTGAGGGCGTGCTGCAGGAAGAATGCGCATCCCTACTCACCCAGTTCTTCCGACGTTTGCGCGGGAAAATATGATCCTTATGTAGAGAAATATGTATAGAAACGTAAAAAACCCGGCCATGACGGCCGGGTTTTGGTGTCTGTGATGAGATAATATTAATAAGTGCCCATTTGGCTCATGGATTCCTCAAATTGCTCCATCGTGATGACATCAGCTTCTTTTGGAATACCGATTTTGAACTCTTGTTTTGCGTTGATGTTATTGTATTGGGTGCTACCCTTCACAGCCAACTTCACGTTCTCATTGGTTTCTGGATCATTGAAATCAACGTTCAATACAACATCCTGATAAGCAGGGAAATCCTTTTTATCAATAGCCGTGTTGATGTTGAATGTGTTGATCTTCAGATATTTCTGCATCTCTTCCAGGCCCGCTTTGAATTCGTCTTGATTAACGTTGGATACTTCAGCTTTGGCAGCGTCGATATCTTCCTGGGTCAGACCCAGCAATTCGCGGTACTCGTCTTTAGCTGCAATGTCAACAACCTTAGGTGCAACCTTGTTTACCATAATATCCAATGCTTCATTCAGGTTATCATTGGTTACAAAGAATTGAACCACTTGTTTTGCATCCACGCCTTCTGGAAGGCCAGCATCTTTAACATTGATCTCTTTGAAGTATTTCGCTTGATCATATTCGCTCAGCAAAGCTTCAAGGATCTCGTTCACGAATTTCTGCGATTTCTCGGTATCCAGGCTTTCTGGGCTAAACGTTTCACCGGATTGCTCAGCAAGCTCTTTCATGTCCATCATGAGGAACTTGCCAACAACGTCCTCTGGGAATGGCAGCATTGGAATGCTTGGAACTTTAATGTAGATTTTCTCTTTCGTCATGACCATATCAATGTTGAAGGACATCGCCATGTCACCCTTCAGATTGATACCCATGTTCATTTCGGTTTGCATTGGCTCAGCTTGGTAGATACCATCCAGCGTAACCTCAGCATTCTTCAGCATGGTCATCGCTTGAGTTACACTTGGATCGCCTTCAACTGCAGGTATGTTAACTTGAAGGTCTTCAATGACAAATTTACTCTTCATTTCGTAGGATGTCATCTTCATCGCGTTCGTAGCAGCGTTGGTCATTGCTGCCTTAGGCTCTTCTTTTTTGGCGCAGCCGGATAATACAACTGTCACTGTGAGCAACAGTGTCAGCATAATAGCTGCAAACTTCTTGTTCATTAAAATTTCTCTCCCCTCTAACAGTCAAAAAAATAACAGACCTTCTAATCATAAACCATTTAACCAAAATGAGAAACACTTTCTGGAATATTTGCTGAAAATTTATTTCCTTTCTTTTTCCATCCATCTTAATTTCAAACTTCTTAACATGCGAATAAGGTGGGGCCCCAAAATATTACACTTGAACACTAATACGCAGGTTGGACGCAAAAGGTTTCATAACGAAAAAAAGAACTTCCTGTCGTATTACAGGAAGTTCCCTCGATTCTTGCTTTCTAGCCTCTCCGTATTTGCTCCTACAGGCTTCTAGCCCTCCGGATTGAAATGTCCATCCTGCTTACGGATCTTCGCTCTGTGCGAGCCTGACAGCGGTTCCTGGCCACCACGGTCATGGTCCTTGCGCTGCTTCGGCTGCTCTTGTGCTTCCGGTACCGGAATCGCTTTTGGTTTGCTCATCTGATAGCCCTCCATTTCATGGATCAAACGATGTCTACGCTATCCTGCTTTGATGTCCATATCATGAAGAGACAGTATGGAAACTGTCTCACCCATTCATGGAACTAGTGGTGCGTGATTTGCTGCAGCGTTTGGGCACACTCATGGATATGGCGCGTATAATCGCCCACCATGCCCTGAATGTTCTCATTACGCTCATCGGTCGTCGCGCCCCCACGCTCTACATCGACCAGATCGACCTTCACTTCCCGCGAATCCACATACGTGCATTGAAAATCAAATGAATACTCCTGGCGACCTGCTGCATCAATATGAATGCGGATGGCATTCGGATCCCCTTCGTCTGCAGCCACTTCTGCGCGATCTCCCGGCTTTAATATGATGGGCAGTCTTTCCTGCCAGGCATTGACCAGCGTCGACTGATCCACATTCAGTTCTGAGTTCATGTTCACACCTCCCCTTCTCTATAAATTGCGATAACAGGGGATGTTTTATACAGCAGCCTCCATAAAGCAGAGAACCTATTGAAGGGAAGAACATGCTATGATTCCTCTTATATAAAAGAGCAATAAAAAAACCGTTTCCCTAAGGGAACGGTTTGGGTTTGATTATGTATGGCGGAGAGGATGGGATTCGAACCCATGTGGGCTTGCACCCTAACGGTTTTCAAGACCGCCCCGTTATGACCGCTTCGGTACCTCTCCACGTGGTAATGATCCATGCAAAATGAATCACGTGCAAAAATCATTATACCACAAGACAAACTGTTTTATCAACTTATTTTTTCTGTTCGATGATACTAACGTTCCCCATGTACGGGCGAAGTACTTCAGGAATAACGACGGATCCGTCAGCCTGTTGATAGTTTTCCAGAATGGCAGCGACGGTACGCCCTACCGCGAGCCCGGAACCATTCAGGGTGTGGACAAATTCGGGCTTGCTCTTCGGTTCCGGACGGAAGCGAATGTTGGCACGGCGAGCCTGGAAGTCCCCGATATTCGAACATGAGGAGATTTCACGATATACGCCGCTCTCTGGAAGCCAAACCTCCAGATCATAAGTCTTCATGGATCCAAAGCCCATATCCCCGGTACAAAGAGCCATGACGCGATAAGGAAGATTCAGCAGCTGGAGCACTCGCTCCGCATCCGCCGTCATCTTCTCAAGCTCATCAAACGATGTTTCCGGATGTACAATCTTCACCATCTCAACCTTGTTGAACTGATGCTGACGAATAAGTCCCCGTGTGTCGCGGCCTGCCGCGCCGGCTTCCGAACGGAAACAGGAGCTGTATGCCACGTAATATTTAGGCAGATCCTCACTATTTAAGATTTCCTCGCGATGGTAGTTCGTTACAGGAACCTCAGCGGTTGGGATCAGATAGTAGTCGGTATCGCTAATTTTAAATAAATCCTCTTCGAATTTAGGCAGCTGTCCTGTTCCGTACAAACTGTCCCGGTTGACGATATATGGAGGCAGCATTTCCTCATAGCCGTGTTTGTCGCTGTGCAGATCCATCATGAAACTGATCAAGGCACGCTCAAGGCGAGCACCCAAACCTTTGTAGAACGTAAACCGTGAACCCGTTACCTTCGCACCTGCTTCAAAATCCAAAATACTCAGGTTCTGAGCAAGCTCCCAGTGTGCCTTAGGCTCGAAATCGAAAGCTTTCGGCTCCGCCCAGCGGCGGATTTCCACGTTCTCCTCCTCCGAGGCGCCTACCGGCACACTCTCATGAGGGATATTCGGAATCGCCAAAGTAAGCTCGGATATGCTGGCTTCCAGCTCACGAACTTCCTCATCCATCGCTTTAATCTGGTCTGACACTTGGCGCATTTCCAGAATCAGATCATCTGCATTCTCACGATTCTTCTTCAGTTTGGCTACTTCAGCCGACACGGTGTTGCGGCGATTCTTCAGACTTTCGCTTTCCTGCAGCAATTCCCGGCGCCGGGCGTCAAGCTTAGGAAACTCCGCAATCAGATCGAGCGATTTGCCTCGATTCTTCAGCGCTTCTTCTACACGACTGTACTCGCTGCGCAATATTTTTACGTCTAACACGGGAAACCCTCCTAAAGTAAAACATCCATCAAGTATATCGAAGCAGCTGCCCTATATGTTGATAAAAAGCCTTGGGACAAGGCTGCATTATACGTTATTACATACGATACATCTTATTGCATTTCAGCGAAAAAGACAACTTGACTCCCACATACTGCCAAAGAGTCAAGATGTCTTCTACTGTAACTATTACATCTGTGGTGCCGTAGACTGGGATCGAACCATCTCCACAAAATATTGATGAAGTCGATAATCGTCCGTCAGCTCCGGATGATAAGAAGCTGCGAGCAGATGCCCCTGTCTGGCTGTAACAATCTCATCCTTATAAGTGGAAAGGACCTCAACGCCCGCACCCACTTCCAGAATGAGCGGCGCACGAATGAAGACAGCCCGTACCGTTTCTTCGATTCCTTTTACAGGCAAATCGGTCTCGAAGCTTTCACGCTGACGTCCAAATGCGTTCCGCGCCACCGTGATGTCCATCAGCTTCAGATGAGCCTCTTCGTCGCCTTGAATTCGCTCTGCCAGTACGATCAGTCCGGCGCATGTTCCGAATATCGGTTTGCCCTGGGCTGAGAACTGACGAATTGCATCCATAAAATCATACTTCCGCATCAGCTTGCCGATGGTGGTGCTCTCGCCGCCAGGGATAATCAAGCCGTCAATGCTGTCCAACTGCTCAACCTTCTTAATCGGCACCCCTTCGGCACCAGCAAGCGTAATGCTCCGAATATGCTCTGCAACGGCACCCTGAAGTGCCAGTACGCCGACCTTCATGTTACCCCTTCTCTCTTACCAGCCGCGATCCTGCATGCGCTCAGCGGGACTAAGCTTGGATATCTCGATGCCTTTCATCGGAGCACCCAGGTTCTTGGATACTTCAGCAATCAATTTATAATCATCATAATGCGTCGTTGCTTCAACAATCGCACGAGCGAACTTCTCAGGGTTGTCCGATTTGAAAATGCCGGATCCAACAAAGACGCCGTCAGCGCCCAGATGCATCATCAATGCTGCATCAGCAGGTGTTGCCACACCGCCAGCTGCAAAGTTAACGACAGGCAGCTTGCCCGTCTCATGAACGCCCTTCAGGAGGTCATAGGAAACACCGAGGTTTTTCGCTTCGGCATACAGCTCGTCCTTCGACATGTTGCGAACTTTACGGATTTGGCTGTTGATCAAACGCATGTGGCGAACAGCTTCCACGATGTTGCCCGTTCCCGGCTCACCCTTCGTGCGGATCATGGATGCACCTTCGCCGATACGACGCAGCGCTTCGCCAATGTCTTTGGCGCCACATACGAACGGTACGGTGAAATCCCACTTGTCGATATGGAACACTTCATCCGCCGGCGTCAGCACTTCACTCTCATCGAGGTAATCCACGCCGAGTGATTCAAGCACTTTCGCCTCGACATAATGACCGATACGAGCCTTGGCCATAACTGGAATGGATACAACTTTCATGACTTCCTCAACGATGGTTGGATCAGCCATACGTGCTACTCCCCCAGCAGCGCGAATATCGGAAGGAACGCGCTCCAGCGCCATAACTGCCGTAGCACCGGCAGCTTCAGCGATTTTCGCTTGTTCCGCATTCATGACGTCCATAATGACGCCGCCTTTTTGCATTTCCGCCATACCTCTTTTTACAGTTGATGTTCCTGTTTCCATGTCCCCTAGCCTCCCGATTATATGTTGTATCTCATCGCCATAACAGCATTCCCTGGCGATATGGTCTGTACCCGTATAGGTGCATGCTTGCAATGAATCTAACTTGATATTTTACCGCATCAAAATCAAATACACAACCCAATTACTCGGAATTTATCGGCTGTTAGAAAAGATTTTTGATGGAATCAAATAAATCGGCGAAAAAGTCTCCAATCGCCCGCAGGAACAAACTGAACCAGCCTGCCTTCTCAACTTCCTCCGCAGTGATTAGATTCACCGTTTCGGTTTGGGCTTCCTTCATGCCTTCTATTTTATATGTGTAGGTTACCGTGCCCACCTTCGTATCCTTAGCGACAGGAGCTGTCATGCTGGAGGAGTCCAGTTTGGCTTCAAAGGTAATATTCTTGCCGCTTGAACCTTTCGGTACAACAAAAGTAAGAGCTTTATCCGTTACGAGCGCAGCTTCTTTGCCTTTGCCCTTCTTCACTTCGACGGTTTCAAAGCCTTGCACGGTTGCACCGGCAGCTTGGACTTCCTTCACTTCAAAGTTGTCAAAGCCGTAATCAAGAACTTTTTTGGTCTCTTTAAAACGGGCGCCTTCAGATTTCGTACCCATTACAACGCTAATCAAACGCATGCCGTCACGTTCAGCAGTACCGGCAAAGCAATAACCCGCCGCATTGGTATGACCGGTTTTTAAACCGTCCAAACCTTCATAAGCGTAGGACTTAAAGTTCGTAATACTCTTGTTGGCCTCAAGCATCCAGTTGTAGTTGATAATCGGATTCGTGTCTCTCTGCCGGAACTTGTGGGATTGAATAGCCGTGAATCTTGCAAAATCAGGATGATCCTCGACAATATATTTCGCAAGTAAAGCGGTATCCATTGCCGACATTACCGTTTCTTTATCCTCTGCAGGGCGATATTTCTCTGGCATATCAGCACGGCTGAGGCCAGTTGAATTAATGAAGAAAGCCGTCTTCAGCCCCATCTTCTTCGCCGTATCGTTCATCATGGTAACAAACTCTGCCTCGGAACCAGCCACATGCTCAGCCAATGCTACCGTCGCATCATTCGCCGAACCGACAGCCATCGCTATGTAGAGCTCTTCCACTGTATGTTGGTCGCCTTCCGCCAAAAATATCCGCGATCCGACAGTTTTTGCTGCATTTTCCCCCACGGTAACCACGTCATCCCAAGCTAAGTCGCCTTGTTTCACTTTTTCTGCAACGATGTATTCCGTCATCATCTTCGTCATACTCGCCGGTGGCAATGCTTCATCCGCATTAATAGATAATAGGACCTGTCCTGTTGATGGCTCGATCAGAACAGCGGAGCTTACATCCAATCCAAGCTGATCAATCGATGGCACTTTATCCGGTTTCTCAGCATTGGTTGTGGCTTTCTCGGTTGTCGCTTTATCCTCTGTGGCTTTCGTTGTATCCGCTGTTGCCAGCATAGTAGGTGCCGCGAATGAAACCGCAGGCGCAGCAGAGAAACACAGTATATTAAACAGCATCAAGGATGCCAGCGTTCTTTGAATTCGTTGCCGCTTATTCTTCTTTACAGACTTGTCTATCAATGGAATTACTCCCCTCTAATTCTCAATAAGTCATTAACTTGTTCTATTCTATCATAGGGGGGGTATCAAAAAAAGACAAGCTGGATGATAATTCATCCAGCTTGTCCAGGAAATAAATGACATATATTGTTCGTCCTTGTTCTTTCAGTGAATTACAAGGAATAGTTAGGTGCTTCTTTGGTAATTTGAATATCATGCGGATGGCTCTCGCGGAGTCCTGCACCAGAGATACGGATAAACTGAGTGTCATTCCGCAGTTCCTCCAGGTTTTGCGTACCGCAATAGCCCATGCCGGAGCGCAATCCACCGATCAGCTGATGGATGGTATCTGCCAAAGGCCCTTTGTAAGCAACACGACCCTCGATGCCTTCCGGAACCAATTTCTTGTCGTCATCTTGGAAATAACGGTCTTTACTGCCTTGTTTCATGGCTGCAAGGGAACCCATACCGCGATAAGCCTTGAAACGGCGTCCTTGATAGATCTCAGCTTCGCCTGGGCTCTCCTCCGTACCGGCAAACATGCTGCCCAGCATAACGGCACTTGCGCCTGCCGCGATGGCTTTCGTAATTTCCCCGGAGTATTTGATACCGCCATCTGCGATAATTGGCACGCCGTATTCTTTAGCAACCGTTGCACAGTCATATATCGCTGTGATTTGCGGTACGCCAATCCCAGCAATGACGCGGGTGGTGCAGATCGATCCTGGGCCGATTCCGACTTTAACGACGGATGCACCAGCTTCGATAAGCTCTCGTGTGCCTTCGCCTGTGGCCACGTTACCAGCGATAATCGTCAGATCCGGATACACTTCGCGCAGTTTGCGAACGGAATCAATGATATTGATGTGATGACCGTGGGCAGAGTCAACGGTAATAACGTCAACGCCAGCTTTCACAAGCGCCTCTGCTCTTTCGAAGGTATCCTTGGAGATTCCGATGGCTGCACCTACAAGCAGGCGGCCCTGAGCGTCCTTCGCTGCTCTAGGGAACTGAATCGCTTTCTCAATGTCTTTAATGGTGATAAGTCCTTTAAGGACATTATCCTCGTCTACCAAAGGCAGTTTCTCAATCTTATGCTTCTGCAAGATCATTTCGGCATCCTGAAGGGTCGTTCCGACCGGAGCTGTCACCAAATTCTCGCTGGTCATCACTTCACTGATGACCGTATTGTAATCATGAACAAAACGAAGATCACGATTCGTCAAAATCCCGATCAGCTTATTGTTCTCATCTACGATCGGTACGCCGGAAATCCGGAACTTACCCATGAGTTTCTCTGCATCGGATACAAGATGATCAGCATGGAGCGAGAACGGATTCGTAATAACACCACTTTCCGAACGTTTAACCCGATCTACCTCTTCTGCCTGTTGTTCAACCGTCATATTTTTATGAATAATGCCGATTCCGCCTTCTCTAGCAATGGCAATTGCCAAAGGAGCTTCCGTTACGGTGTCCATTCCTGCACTGATGAGCGGGATGTTCAATTTCACATGCTCGCTCAATTTGGTGCTAACATCCACTTCTTTTGGAAGTACCTCGGATTTTCTAGGAACCAACAATACATCGTCAAAAGTGAAGCCTTCCTTGCTAAACTTATCTTCCCACACCTGGGTTATTCCTCCTTTTTGTCGTCTTCCTGCGGACTACAACTACTGTCAGAGCTGGACCGGACGGCATTTTCAAGTATTTTCAGAAATATATTATTGCCATCTTAGCAAAGGGCCCATAGGCTGTCAAGGATTGAAATTCGTCCTTTGCCGGAAGTTCGCAAGTATCCATCCAGCGCGTTATCCTGTCTCTTTGGAATGGACAAACGAACCGGGTTTCTTCTATTAAATGGAGACTCACCCACGTTTAAGCCTGGTCTGCCAAAATGCTAAGTCCTTAAGGCATTATCCTGGGGTTCAATGAATCGCTGTCGTTTAGTATCACCCAACCCGGTATGGGATAGTCTCGAATTCGTAAATACTTGTTTTTGAATATAGGAAAAGACCGCTATCGATCACTCGATAACGGCCTTTATGGTTGTTCGCTTGGCGACGTCCTACTCTCCCGGGACCCTTCGGTCCAAGTACCATCGGCGCTGGAAGGCTTAACGGTCGTGTTCGGTATGGGTACGCGTGGAACCCTTCCGCCATCGCCACCAAACGGCTCAGATGCTTGATCACCTGAAAACTAGATACGAAACGAATTTGCAGCACATTGAAATATGTTGGATAAGCCCTCGACCGATTAGTATTGGTCAGCTCCATGCATTGCTGCACTTCCACCTCCAACCTATCTACCTCGTCGTCTTCAAGGGGTCTTACTAGTTGGGAAATCTCATCTTGAGGGGGGCT
>NZ_MKZM01000015.1:0-64005 GCF_002803325.1 Paenibacillus sp. GM2FR
CGCTAACCTTCAGGAGTGCAAGCACTCCATCAAGTCCGCTCGACTTGCATGTATTAGGCACGCCGCCAGCGTTCGTCCTGAGCCAGGATCAAACTCTCCAATAAAGTTTGACTTGCTCATTTCTTAAACTGACGAGAATTTGTTCAATTCTCTATTTCAACGTCCCACCAAAGTGGTTCGTTTTACTCACTCGTTGTTCAGTTTTCAAAGATCAACTTCTTCGTTTGTTGCCAACAGTTTATCTCGTTAGCAACTCTTATATCTTATCACATCGGCTCGATCATTGCAAGCTTTTTTTGAATTTATTTTTCAAATTCATTTCGGCTTGTTATCTCAAGCGTTTGTTTCGACCGTATTTCTTGGCCGGAAATATAATATACCATGGCATTCGCCAATATGCAACCCTTTTGAGTTAATTAGTAATAAGGTAAAATAATACATTCACTTGCTTACTATATACTAGATATTCATTGCCTCCATTTATCCCGCCTGCTTCTTAGGCCAGAAGGTATAGCTGAAGCTATATATGAAATCAATTCCCAGGATCACTGCCCATTGTAAAGCCATTGCCTTTAGCTGCTCCGTTCGTGCCGGTTCCCCAACCACAAGAATCATAACGCCAAGTAATATAGCTCCTATCACCCACGCCAACACATGGCGATACCATCCCTGGCGCTCACGCTTGGCGCGAGCTGCTCCATATTTCGGCGCCGATCCCGGTTTTTCGCCACCTGCAAATCGGTGAGCAAACCGTGCGTCCGCCCATTGGATCATCTGATGCCCAAAAGCAATCGTCACCCCGATATATACAGCCGCCAGCCCATGCATGAATCCGGCTTCCGCCCCGCCACGGAGATCTATAATGGTTACGGCTATCAATAATAAGTCGATGATCGGCGTACACAGCAGCAGTATTCCGCCCGTTCTTTTCATGCCGAGCAGATACCTTACGCTTAACCCAGCTAGAACAAATACCCAGAATAAAATTTCACATCCAATAATAAAAGCTCCAATCATTACGCCAGCCCCTTTTTAATACAAGTGTACCAAATAAATTTATCATAGCTTTCTTCTCTAAACAAGAGGCAATCGAGAAGCCCATGCAAAAAAGGCAGCCGACTATAGAGATCTATAGTCAACTGCCTCTTCAACCATCAATGGAGCAAATTCTATTCCTTATTACGCATATGTGGGAACAGCAAGACATCGCGAATGGACGGGGAATTCGTAAGAAGCATGATCAAACGATCGATCCCGATACCAAGTCCGCCTGTTGGCGGCATACCGTACTCCAGCGCACGCAAGAAATCCTCATCCATCTCGTGCGCTTCGTCATTGCCCTGTTCCTTTTCCTTCATCTGCGCTTCAAAACGCTGACGCTGGTCGATCGGATCATTGAGCTCCGAGAACGCGTTCGCGTGCTCACGCGCCACGATAAACAGCTCAAAGCGATCCGTGAACCGCGGATCCACGTCGTTCTTCTTCGCAAGCGGCGAAATTTCAACCGGATGACCGGTTATGAACGTTGGCTGAATCAGCGTCTCTTCAACAAACTGCTCAAAGAACGCGTTCAAGATGTGGCCGAATGTCATATGCGGCTCTACCGGAACTTTATGTTCTTTTGCAAGGCGATGCGCTTCCTCGTTGGACATTTCCACACTAAAGTCAACGCCGACCACTTCTTTTACGGCATCAACCATGGATACACGACGCCATTGTGGCGTCAGGTCAACCTCGTGCCCTTGATACGAAATCACTTGTGTACCCAGCACCTCTTGGGCAATATGGGCGATCATATTCTCGGTCAGTGCCATAATATCTTTATAGTCTGCATAGGCTTCATAAAGCTCAATCATCGTGAACTCCGGATTATGACGGGTAGAGATTCCTTCATTCCGGTATACGCGGCCAATCTCGTACACTTTTTCCAGGCCGCCCACGATCAGGCGCTTCAGGTGAAGCTCAATCGCGATCCGCATATACAGCTCCATATCCAGCGCATTATGATGCGTAATGAACGGACGTGCCGCCGCACCACCAGCGATCGAATGCAAAGTCGGGGTTTCCACTTCAAGATAGCCTTGGGAATCCAGGTAACGGCGCATCGATTGGATAATACGGGAACGGGCAATGAAGGTCTTCTGCACATCGGGATTGATAATCAGGTCGACATAACGCTGACGGTAACGGAGTTCCACATCCTTCAAACCATGGAATTTCTCAGGGAGCGGATACAACGACTTCGAAAGAACCTCCAGCTCCTTCACCTTAATGGTGGTTTCACCGGTTTTGGTCTTGAACAAGACCCCTTTCACTCCGATGATGTCACCAAGATCAAGGATGCTGAATGCTTCATATTGCGCTTCTGCAATCGAATCCTGGCGAACATAGATCTGAATCCGGCCGCTCAAATCCTGAATATGAGCAAAAGAAGCCTTGCCCATGCCGCGTTTAGCCATAATCCGGCCGGCCAGGTTCACTTCCACCTGCTTCTCTTCCAGTTCTTCCTTGGAGAGCTCGTCGTACTGTTTCAGAATATCACCTGCGTGATGTTCTCTTTCGTATTTTCCGCCAAACGGATCGATGCCCAGCTTGCGAAGCTCGTCCAATTTATTGCGGCGAATTTGCAAAAGCTCACTTAACTCCTGTTCTTGTTCCTGGTTATTCATTTCTTCCGTCATCGTCATCCATCTCCTTCATTTCACTTCCATCATAAATCCCCAACAGCACAAGCGCCGCCACCCATTACATGATCCGGACAGCCCTTGAACAACTTGTACACATTCGGTTAGGACTTAACGGTAGGGCAGCCATTAAAAGACATACCATTCACCCATTAAGCCCTCAACACAGCCTTGCCTATTTAAAAAAGCCCCCCGAAGGAAGCTTTCTACACCACATTCCGACTTACTTCTTAATGTCTACAATTTTATATTGAATAACGCCCGCAGGAACGTTAACATCTACAACCGATCCTTTTTGCTTGCCAATAATCGCTTTGCCGACAGGACTCTCGTTAGAGATCTTGTTGTTCAGCGGATCCGACTCAGCCGTACCTACAATGGTATATTCCATCGTGTCGCCGAATTCCAAATCCTCTACGATCACCGTGTTGCCCACACCGACGACATCGGTATTGATATCATCATTGTTGATGATGCGCGCATTGCGGAGCATTTTCTCCAGCGTGATAATCCGGCCTTCGATAAAGGCTTGCTCGTTCTTGGCGTCTTCATATTCGGAGTTTTCACTAATATCACCATAACCGATGGCAACTTTAATCCGCTCAGCCACTTCACGGCGTTTTACAGACTTTAGATTTTCAAGTTCGTCCTCCAGTTTCTTCAGACCGTCCTGGGTAAGAATGACTTCTTTATCGCTCATTAACCGATTCTCCTGTCATGTAAATAATTTAAACCACGGTATCAACATACTATATGCGAATTCTTGGGGATCAGAACTTCCCTCTGATGCCTGCTCAATTTCTTGAATTTATACTGAAAGATTATATGGGAACCATTTCAAAAAGTCAATGCGCGCAAAGGCTGTCACGAATGACGCATACACGCACCCGTTAACAGCCTGTACCCCAAATTATCCCATTGCCGCAGCGGCTTGAGGATATACACTTTTTGTCGATTCTTCTTGGGCCTCTTGATTGTTCACAAAGTTGTTCAGAAGGCTCACCATTTCGTCGCGCTTCGTTTCTTCCATAATAATATCTTTAATGCGGGCGGAGCCTTTCAGCCCTTTCAAATACCAGGAAAGATGCTTGCGCATTTCCCGTACCGCAACCGCTTCGCCGCGCAGAGCGATCAGCCGGTCCATATGCAAAATGGCAATCCGGATTTTCTCCTGCGGAGCCGGGTCCGGCAGCAGCTGGCCTGTCTTCAGATATTCCACGGTACGATACAGCATCCATGGGTTCCCCAGCGCTCCGCGGCCGATCATGACACCATCGCAGCCTGTTGTATCCAGCATCCGGCGAGCATCCTCCGGCGTCACCACATCGCCGTTACCGATAACCGGAATGGAGACGGCTTCTTTCACTTGGCGAATGATGTCCCAATCCGCGTGCCCGGTGTAGAGCTGCTCGCGCGTACGTCCGTGAACGCTGACCGCTTGACCGCCCGCGCGTTCGACAGCCTGTGCATTTTCGACAGCATAGATGTGATCGCTGTCCCAGCCTGTACGCATCTTCACCGTCACCGGTTTGTTCACGGCATCGACAACCGCCGCTACCATTTCATAGATTTTGTTCGAATCCAGAAGCCAGCGTGCACCTGCATCCACCTTCGTTACCTTCGGCGCAGGGCAGCCCATGTTAATGTCGATGATGTCGGCATTGGTCTGCTGATCGACAACTTTGGCCGCTTCCACCAGGGAGTCGCGGTCACCTCCAAAAATTTGCAGGCTCAACGGCTTCTCCCGCTCGTCAACGAACAGCATTTCCCGGGTGCGCTTGTTGCCGTGAACAATGGCCTTGCCGCTAACCATTTCAGCGCAAACCAATCCGGTACCGAATTCCTTAGCAATCAATCGGAAAGCGGGGTTGCACACGCCTGCCATAGGCGCCAGAACCACTTGGTTCTTCATCTCGATGTTTCCGATTTTCAATGCATCCATTTTATGTGTCACTCCTTTCTATTCTGATATTTATAGTCAAAAGATCCCGGTTCTCGTGCAAGGGATCCCTGAGTTTCAAACCAAACCATCATACTCATTCATCGTATTATCGTCCAGTCCGCAAAAATTACTTTCGCATCCAGATCATCTTCCTATATTAATGGCTAGGTTTGATAAAAAATAAACCTGCACCAGCTTCCTATTCAGAAGATCTAGCTCCGTTCCTTAAGCTCCTGCAATGTAATCTCCAGCACGTCTGCAATCTGAGCCAGCATCTGCTCCTCGGCACGGCGGTTCCCCCGCTCAATCGCACCAAGCACAGCCAAGGAAATACCGGTTCGCTCGGCGAGCTCTTGCTGGGTCAAACCCTTTAGTTTTCGGAAAGCGCGGATACGCTGCGCCAGCTGCTTGTTTTCCAAAGCTGTATTCCTTCCTTTCCTTCCAGGTTCTCAAGTGCTGTCTTGACCACATGGTACAGACCCGAAGGTTCAAACTCAAATACGATATCGGCCAGCGGTCTAAGAACGAAAGCCCGCTCCTGCATACGGGGATGCGGTAGAACCAGGTCCGGCGTATCCAGACGGCGTCCATCCATCCACAACAGGTCAAGGTCAACTGTCCGAGGTCCCCAGTGGATATGACGAACCCGTCCAAGCTGTTTCTCAATGCGCTGCATTTCGGCAAGCAGTTCATGAGGACTGAGCGATGTCGACACGGCTGCAGCCATATTAAGAAACATCGGTTGGTCCACATATCCGACCGGCTCGGTCTCATACAAGTTGGATACGCGCTCTACCGTAATCCCGGGTACTTCATCCAACCGTTCCAAAGCCTCCATCAGGTTACCTTCACGATCTCCCAAATTGGCCCCTAAAGCAATATAAGCCTCTGAACACTCAGAGGTGGCGTGTGAATTCATGATCGTCTCACTTCCTGGTCCGGTGCAGCTCAATGGTCACACCTTCAAAATGAATGTCAAAAGGCGGGTGCGGCTTCGTCAATCGGACCGTTAAAGCATCGATAATAGTATAAGTGTCCAATACCTTAGATGCAATATGCTCCGCTAAAGCTTCAATCAGGCGGAACGACTCCGTCCGCATAATATCCAGCAAGAGATCATGAATCTCGGCATAATTTACCGTTAACGTCAGGTCGTCCGTCTTCGCGGCTTTGCTCAAATCCATCTCCAGCTCAAGATCCACATAGAATCGTTGTCCCAGCTTGCGCTCTTCCTCAAACACACCATGATAGCCGTAGTATTCCATGCGGCTCAGTATCATTTTATCCATCTCTACTCCGCCCTTCCATCCTTTGTCCCGAAAAAAATTATATGCGTGTAAGCTCCATCGAAGCGTAAGTCATGGCATCACACATCTTCGCTGTCCGTTTCATATGCAACACGTCATGCACACGAACGATCTGGCAGCCTTGCGCAATCCCGTAAGCCACCGTGGCGGCCGTTCCCTCCAGCACATCTTGTGCCGGGGCGCCAAGTGCGGTCTGGATGAACCTTTTGCGGGAGGTGGCCAGCAGTACCGGAAACCCAAGCCCCACGAGCTGATCGAGGGATGCCATCACTTTCATGTTCTCGTCATAGTCCTTGGCAAACCCGATGCCCGGATCAAGCAAAATATGGCGATCCTGCACACCTGCAGCTCGAGCAATCTCGACACTTTCCAGCAAATCGCGCTTTACGTCCTCGATGAGATTGGTGTAATTCCGATCACGGCGATTGTGCATCAAAATCACGGGGCATCCAAGCTCTGCCGCTGTCTTGGGCATATCCGCGTCGTCTTTAAACCCCCAAATATCATTAATGATATGAGCTCCCGCTCCAATCGCCTGACGCGCAACTTCCGCTTTATACGTGTCAATCGACAACGGAATATGCGGCGCATGCCGGTGAATAGCTTCAATAACCGGGATAACGCGGGCGAGCTCCTCTGCGGCTCCAACCGGCTCGTGGCCTGGACGCGTCGATTCTCCGCCGATATCGATGATGTCGGCTCCCTCTTCTACCAGCTGAAGCGCGTGCTCAACCGCCCGGTCCGTGTCGTTATAACGACCTCCGTCCGAGAACGAATCCGGCGTCACATTCAATATACCCATAATGAGCGTGGATTGACCGAGCTTTAACACAGCATCCTTGCTCAGACGATATTCACGTTCGTAAATCGTTGTTTTCATGCCTTTTGCCCTGCTTTCCTTCTATATGCGCTCAGTAATGTACGGGTTATCGGACCGGCCAAACCTTGTCCAATAACAAGAGTCTCGCCTTCAGCTCCAATCAACGTCGTGACCGGAAGAATCTCCTGAACAGAGCCTGTCGTAAATATTTCATCCGCTCCGGTAAAGAACTCCCAGCTGTAACGGCCTTCTTCGGCTTCAATACCAAGATCGGCAGCCAATTCCAGCACCACGGCCCGGGTAATCCCCGGCAAAATGCCCGTGCCAATGTCAGGCGTATATAACCGATCCGCTTTGACAAAAAAAACATTGCTGACAATACCCTCTGCCACTTCCCCGGTCGCCGTTAGCATCAGCCCCTCTGTCGAACCATCCGAGTGGCTGGGATATCCTGCCAATTCCCGTTTTGCGAGTATATTGTTCATATAATGCAGAGATTTCAGCCGAACCGCTGATTCCGGAGTGTTCCGCGGAAGGGACAGCCGCCGCATGGCTCTGCCTTTCTCGTAAAGCATTTCATTTGCGGCCGGCAGCTCTTTGGCGAATAAAATCTCGGAAGGCTTCAGATAGTCCCCAGCAGGCAGACCGAGCAATCCCTCTCCTGCCGTTACGGTATACCGGATATAAGCATCCTGTAGGCCATTGGCCTCCATCAGTTCCGATATCCAGCGACTTATCCTATTGGCATCCGCCCTGTGGGCGATTCCGAGCTCCCGGCAGCTGTCCATGAGCCGGTTCAAGTGTCGCTCTATTAAAAAAGGCTTCCCCTCATAAGTACGGAAGGTCTCGAATAACCCCATCCCGTACAGAAGGCCGTGATCCATTACAGGTAAAACAGCCTCGGCAGCTTCAACGATGCCGCCGTTCATGCCAATATATTTCATGCTTCGGCGCCAGCTGTACGCTTCAGGAAATTGCGCAGCATCTGATGGCCATGATCCGTAATGATGGATTCCGGGTGGAACTGCACCCCTTCTACGGGATATTGTTTATGCCGAAGTCCCATGATTTCGCCCTCTTCTGTCCAGGCGGTAATCTCCAACTCATCCGGCAAGGTTTCCTTCTCAACGATCAGCGAGTGATAGCGCGTTGCGGTGAACGGAACCGGCAAGCCTTCGAAGACCGAGCCGCCCGTATGCTGGATCTCTGATGTTTTCCCGTGCATGAGGCGCTCCGCACGAATCACGTTGCCGCCAAAGGCTTGCCCGATCGCCTGATGGCCGAGGCAGACGCCGAAGATCGGAATCACACCCTTGAAATGCGAAATCACATCCAGGCTGATGCCGGCTTCATTCGGCGTGCACGGTCCCGGCGATATCAGGATGTGGTCCGGGGCCAACGCCTCGATGCCGGCGATGTCGATCTCATCATTCCGGTAAACCTTCACTTCCTCGCCGAGCTCACCCAAATATTGAACCAGGTTATACGTAAACGAATCATAATTGTCGATGACAAGTATCATGTTATTTCCCCCCTATATTCGCAGCCACCGCTGCCGCTTCTTCTTCACTGCACTTCAGTGCCGCTATCAAAGCTTTTGCCTTGTTATGGCACTCCCTGTATTCCCGGTAAGGATCGGAATCAATGACAATCCCCGCGCCCGTCTGAATATAGCCAACGCCATCCTTCACGGCGAGGGTCCGAATAATAATGTTAAGCTCCATATCACCATTATAATCGATCCAGCCCATGGAGCCGGTATAAGGCCCCCGTGTCACGGGCTCCAGCTCTTCGATGATCTCCATGGTCCGGATTTTGGGTGCGCCTGTAATGGTGCCGCCAGGGAACGCTGCCGCAATGACATCATACGCATGGTTCCCTTCTGCAATCCGTCCTTCCACTTGTGACACCAAATGCATCACGTGAGAGTATCTCTCGACGGTCATCAGCTCCGGAACATGAACCGTCCCGTATGCGGCAATGCGGCCAATATCATTACGCTCCAGATCGACCAGCATAATATGTTCCGCCCGTTCCTTCTCGCTGCCAAGCAGCTCCGTTTCCATTGCCGCGTCCTCTTCCGGATTGCTTCCCCGACGCCGGGTTCCCGCAATCGGCCGAGCAGACACGACATCGCCATCCAGCTTCACCAGCAATTCCGGCGAGCCGCTGGCCAAGCTGAAGCCCGGTGAAGATATATACCCCATATATGGCGACGGATTCAGGATACGCAGCCACTCATAAATATCGGCAGGTTCCGCATGCAGCTGCATATGCCGGCGCAGAGACAAATTGACCTGAAATACGTCGCCCTGTCGAATATATTCTTGGATCGAGAGAACCGCCTGCTCGAACGCTTCCTGCGAAAAATCAATCTCCAGCCGATCCCAGATCTCGACATTCGGCCCTGACAGCTCCTGCGCTTTCTTCCATCGTTCCTGCCGTACGCGCTCATCTTCGGGACTCGAGCCGTTCCCTGAGCCTGTTTCGAACATTTGATTCCATTGGGACCACATCGATTCAGCCTTTAGGACAGCCCCATCATATAACTCTTGCAATAACTTCTCTTGGTCGGTTGAACGTTCCGAGCCTTTGGATGCATCCATTGAATCCTCGAACGCCGTCACTTCTTCCGAATTTCCTCCGGTCCCGAATGCCCAAGGCAGAGGGACATGCACCGAGCAGTAGATGCTGTCATCTGTATGATCATAAATCCAGATTTCTTCCATGCGCATCCACATATAATCCGGGAACCCCGGTTCATCCTTGGCTATCGTGGGGAGCTGCTCAATCGATCGGATCACATCGTAGCTTAGGAAACCGACGCAGCCTCCGCGAAAGTCCGGCCACTCCGGTACACGGGGAGACCGCCATTCTTTCATCCACTGCTCTAACAGATGCAGCGGCTCTCCTGTCACCTGCGTTCGTAAATCGCCGGACAGCTCGATGATCTCGCCATGGCTCCCCTTCCCCTGCAGAATGGACACCGGCCGCAATCCAAGATACGTATAGCGTCCGCCCTTACCGCTCTCCAGCACAAAGGCATATGGCGATGCCGCATTCCATGCATGCCTCCATGACAGAGGTAAACCTCTTGTTGCTCCTTTATATTGAACCAGATAGGGAACGACGGACCAGCCCTCTTTAGCCCATGCCTGCCACTGGGCCAGCTCCACTCTTCTCTCCATGCCGATCCTCCCTTAATCATCAAAAGCCTTACTGTTGCCTGTCAGTATACTGTATCCCGCTTCTCTTGAAAACCCTAAATAGAAGCTCGTCCAACAATATTTTTTGGAGCGGTCATTCCGTGGATTCCCATAAAGCGTTATCTTAGAGAGTAGTATACACAAAAAGCCCTCAATGCTATAAAAACACATTGAGGGCTCCTTCCTTGTCACGTATTACCTCAACCAAATAGGTGAGAAAATGCGCGCATATTACGAAATCATCTTACTCGAAGTTATAAAGCGGCGTGCTCAGATAACGTTCTCCGTTACTTGGAATCACGGCTACCACCCGCTTGCCTTTACCAAGCTCTTTGGCAACCTTCAAAGCTGCATATACAGCCGCACCGGAGGAAATGCCGCCAAGAACGCCTTCTTCCTTCGCCACGCGGCGGGAAGTTTCAAAAGCATCGTCATTCTCAACATGAACGATTTCATCGTAGACTTCTTGATTCAAAATTTCGGGAATGAAGTTTGCGCCGATGCCCTGGATTTTGTGAGGGCCCGGTTTGCCTCCGGCAAGGATTGGCGATGCAGCAGGTTCAACCGCAATAACCTTAATGTTAGGGAATTGCTCTTTCAACACTTCGCCCGCACCTGTAATCGTTCCGCCTGTTCCGATACCAGCAACGAATGCATCCAGGGAACCACCGATGGATTCGATCGCTTCAACGATTTCCGGACCTGTCGTTTCACGGTGGATCTTCACGTTGGCTTGGTTCTTGAATTGCTCGGCCATAAAGAATCCGGCATTTTCCTGCAGAATTTCTTCTGCCTTCTTAACCGCGCCGTTCATTCCTTCCGATCCCGGTGTCAGTACCAGTTCCGCGCCATAGGCACGCAGCAGGTTGCGGCGCTCCAAGCTCATGGTTTCAGGCATAACGATAACCGCTTTGTAGCCTTTGGCAGCTGCCACCATAGCTAAACCAATGCCGGTATTACCGCTTGTTGCTTCAATAATAGTATCGCCCGGCTTCAAACGTCCGTCCTTCTCCGCTTCTTCCACAATGCTGATCGCGATCCGGTCTTTAACGCTTGCGCCCGGGTTCTGGTATTCCAGCTTCAGATAGATTTCTGCGCTATCCTCCGGTACGATCCGGTTCAAACGGACGAGTGGAGTTCCACCGATTAATTCTGTCACATTATTTACGACTTTTGCCATGAATGAAGCCCTCCTCTAAATATGAATCTGGATTAACTAGTCATAATGGTGTTATACATTCTAATGTCGAATCATTAAATTTGTAGTGTCTGGATGTTGAAAAAATGTGGAGCCATTATATAGACCCAAATTGTTGATTATTGAGGCTCCTAATATCCGAGTAAAAAGGTAGGTTTTTATACCTTCATCTTAACAACGTTACGAGTCATTGTCAATATCCCGCACCTCGAAAATCAACATTTCTAGGTGGTTTTTCCTGCGCCTCCCGAACGAGGAAAGACGAATTCGCCTCTAAGACTGCATACTCAGGTAATCATCATTCCCGGAAAATGGGATCCCTTGAATACTTTGGCACAAAAAAAGCTCCTGCAGCCGAGTCTTACACCGCCACAGCGAGCTTTCCCCTATGTTCTTCCTCTACTTACAGCGTGACCGTGCCCGCACTAATCCGTGCCTCATATTTCTCGCGAAGCTGACGCTCCAGTTCCGATAAGGACACCGACTGCTCCAGGGCCAGCTGCTTGCGAACGGCCTTGCGGACACTTTCCTCGCTAGGGGCCTGAGGTTCGATAATTTCCTTCACATATACAATGGCATAGGTGTCTGTGAGTGTGATCGGCCCCGCAATATCCCCGGGCTCAAGTGTTGAAGCTGCATCCAGCACTGCCGGGGGCAAAAAGGGATCATCCTCCTCGACCAAGCCGATCTGCCCGCCGTCTTCGCGAGTATACTCATCGAGAGATACCTGGGCTGCGAGATCCGCAAAAGCCTCTCCATTCTCCAGCCGATCCATGACCCGTTCCGCCTCATCTTTCGAAGCGACTTCGATTATGGATAAATTGAACTGCTTCTTGGGGCGAAATTGGTCTGGGTACTGTTCCAGATACGAATCGATCTGCTGCTCTTCGATGTGTACGTCGGAAGTCGCAATTTTTTCAAGCAGCAGCCGATACGTTGTCTCTGTCTTTAATTCACTCTCCGTAATGCCAAGCTGATTTTCCATTTCCGATAAGAAACGTTCCTTGGAACCGTAGCTGCGGCTCATGACTTCGATTTCCGCATCAACTTCCGCCGGCGTAACATCAATATCCTTCGCTTTGGCCTCCAGCGCTACGGCGTGCCGATTCAGCATAGTCATCAGCATTTCCCGGCCATAACGCTTCTTTAGCTCGTCAACCCACTCGTCTTCGGTAATCGCCCTGTCCTGGATGGATGCAACTGGTTGGGAGCCTTCTTTCCACGGTGGTGAAGCCTCTTGCGACAAATTCCCGGAAAACAGCATCCAGCCGCCCATACCCAATACGCATGCTGTCAAGACAATGACGGTCGCCCACAATCCCTTCTCTTGTCTCGTCATCACGGTCGCTCATCCCAACGTTAAGATTTGGCCCGCTCTAGCACGGATTTTAGCTGTTCCTTATCGAACCTATATTTTTCGTTGCAAAAATGACAGGAAACTTCAGCCTTGCCATCCTCTTCGATCATCTGCTCAAGCTCTTCCTGCCCCAAACTGATCAACGCGCGCTCCACCCGCTCATGCGAGCAGTCACAGCTGAAGTACACTTCCGTTTCCTCCAAAATGGTCACATCCGGAACGACTCGTTTCAGGATGTCTTCCAGTTCCAGTCCTTCTTCCAGCATCTCGGTGATCGGAGGAATCTTGCTTAGCGCAAGCTCGAGCTCCTTGATCTCATCCTCGGTAACGCCGGGGAGAAGCTGGATGATGAAGCCGCCGGCATTCGCCACGGAATAATCGGGTGAAACCAGCACACCAAGGCTAACCGCCGAGTTGGTCTGTTCGGAGACGGCAAAATAGTATGTGAAGTCTTCAGCCAGCTCGCCCGAAATAATCGGTACGCTGCCACGGTAAGGCTCCTTCAACCCGAAATCCTTGATCACATCAATATGACCTGTGGTCCCTACAGCGGCGGCTACATCGATCTTGCCCGGACGGATATTCGTCAGCTCCACATGCGGATTTTTGACATATCCGCGTACCTCGCCGTTGGCATTACTCTCCGCCGCAATCAAACCGATCGGTCCGTCGCCGCGCACTTGAATGCTAAGACGCTCGTCTCCTTTCAGCATAGCTCCCATCATCGCTGCTGCTGACACGGTTCGGCCCAAAGCGGCTGTGACGACAGGAAACGTATCATGTCTTTGGCGAAGCTCTTCGACCAAATCGGTTGTCCGAACGGCAAATGCCCGCACTTTCCCGTTTAATGCCGTTCCCCGCAGCAAACGGTCTTTTTGATTACCCATCTTGAGGCCTCCTTGTCTTTCTAGTTGTTTGTAATATCTAACGGTTTTATATCGGTTCTAGTTACGCTCATAAATAATACGCAAGCCTTCCAAAGTCAGAAGGGGAGAAATCTCTTCAATGGACTCCGTTTCGCCGGCAATCAGCTCGGCCATTCCCCCCGTAGCGATAACCTTAACATTGTCCGTACCCATCTCGGCTTTTATACGCTTGACCAGGCCATCGACCTGTCCGGCATAGCCAAAAACGATACCGGCCTGCATGGCATGCACGGTATTGCGCCCAATCACCTTTTTCGGCTTTTCAAGCTCTACGCGAGGAAGCTTGGAAGCACGCTGTACAAGAGCCTCCGTGGCAATGCCAATACCAGGCACAATCACTCCGCCAAGATAATTGCCTGCCTCATCGATGCAATCAAACGTCGTCGCCGTACCGAAATCCACCACAATCAGCGGCCCCCCGTACTGCTCGACGGCTGCAACTGCATTCACGATCCGGTCAGCGCCAACCTCGCGCGGATTCTCATACCGCAGATTAAGTCCCGTTTTGATCCCCGGTCCTACGATCAGGGGCGCTTTGCCAATATATTTATTGCACATCTCCTCGACCACACGTACAAGAGGAGGAACTACGGAAGAAACAATAACACCTTCTATTTGGCTTACCAATATATTGGACATTTGAAACAAATTGTGAATCAATACACCGTATTCATCCACGGTAGACTGACGCGATGTACTGATTCGAAAATCATGCAGCAGCTTCTTTCCCTGATACACACCCAATACAATGTTGGTATTCCCTACATCCACAACCAGAATCAACCTTCTGTCCCTCCTTTCTTCGCATTCAGATCCAGACTGATATCGAGACTATGGAAAGAATAAGTCAGCCGTCCAACGGATATCACATCGACCCCGGTCTCGGCAATCCCGCGTACGGTCTCCAGCGTCACGTTCCCCGAGGCTTCGACGCGAACATGAGGAGCCTTGGCCTTGATTCTTCGAACAGACTCCGCCATCATGTCATGACTCATGTTATCCAGCATAATAATATCTGCGCCTGCAGCCAGTGCTTCCTCCACCTGCGCCAAGCTCTCAGTTTCAACTTCTATAGTCATGGTATGTGGAATATGGGCTCTTGCCCGGCTGACCGCTTGCGCGATGCCGCCTGCGCCCTTAATGTGATTATCCTTGATCATAACGGCATCGTACAGACCGAACCGATGGTTCGCCCCGCCGCCAACCCGAACGGCATACTTCTCCAGCATTCGGTGGCCTGGTGTCGTTTTGCGGGTATCCACCAATCTTGTCGGCAATCCCTCAAGTACATCAACAAAAGAACGTGTTCTTGTTGCAATACCCGACAGACGCTGAAGCAAATTCAAAGCGAGACGCTCGCCTGTCAAAATACGGTGGGTGCTGCCTTCCACTTCGGCTAGAACCGTCCCCTTTTCAACCTCGTCCCCATCACGAACCAATGCCGTAAACGTCAGCGACGGATCAACCGTTTCGAATACCAGCTCTGCTACCGGCATCCCTGCCACGATTCCCGCCTCCTTGGCATGAATAACGCCCTTGGATTCATGACCCGGCTCAATGGTGGTGAGGGTGGTGATATCCCCCGACCCAATATCCTCCTGCAGCCAAGTCCGTATACTCTGGAGTAGGCCATCGTTGTATCCGTTAAACATCATCGCTTAATTCCTCCGTCATTTCTTGATCCCGTGTATGGACAATATGTTTCTGCCATACGCTGTCATTCCGCTCCGGGAAATCCTCACGGTAGTGGGCTCCCCGGCTTTCTTCACGACCCAGCGCACCTTGAACCACGAGCAGGGATGCTGTGAGCATGTTGGCAAACTCGTATTCCTCACGCTTGGAGAGAACCGAATGGAACAATGGCAGCTGACGGCCGAGCTCTTCCGCTGCTCTTAATAGAGTATCCCGATTTCTCCGAAGTCCTGCATAACGTACCATCACCTTCTGAAGCTTCAAGCGTTTTTCCACCATCGCCTGGGACGGAGCGTCCTTGCGACCGAGATGGAATGATACATGAAGTGGATCTCCTGAGGGTTCCGGCAGGCTCTTAATACGTTCAACAATACGGCTGCCGTACACAATCGCCTCCGACAGCGAATTGCTGGCCAAACGGTTCGCCCCGTGGACACCGGTAGACGATACCTCTCCGCAAGCAAATAAACGCTTCACGCTGCTCTCGCCGTGCAGACTGGTTTTAATGCCCCCCATCATATAATGCGCTGCCGGGGAGACCGGAATCCAATCTGAGGATAAATCGAGTCCATACTGCATGCAGGTTTCATAAATCGTTGGGAATCGATGTTTGACCATCTCCGGCGACTCATGGGTAATATCCAGATAAACAAAGGTAGACCCCGTTGCTTCCATCTCACTGACAATGGCCCGTGCAACAATATCCCGCGGCGCCAGCTCCAGCAAATCATGGTATTTGGGCATGAACCGTTCTCCTCGTATATTCCGAAGAACAGCACCTTCACCGCGAACCGCCTCTGATATAAGGAATCGGGGCGCACCCGGATAGCTAAGCGCCGTCGGGTGGAACTGAATAAACTCCATATCCCGAATTTCTGCGCCTGCCCGGTAAGCCATGGCAACGCCATCCGCTGTAGCAACCTCCGGATTGGTTGTATACCGGTACAATTGGCCGGCGCCGCCGGCACACATAACCGTCGCCCGTCCACGTACGAATACCCGTTTTCCGTCCGGCATTTGTACCAAAGCGCCATGACACTCTCCCTGCTCGGTAATCAGGTCAATGACAAAATGATCGTCCCACACCTCTATATTGTGAAGCATTTCAACCTGAATGGAAAGGGCACGCACAATTTCATACCCGGTAGCATCCCCGTTGGCATGAAGGATCCGGCGGTGACTGTGGGCGCCTTCTTGGGTCAGTGCGAGCTCGCCATTCTCCACATCAAACATCGTACCGAGTCGAATCAGCTCTTGAACGCCGACCGGACCCTCGTTTACAAGCACATCCACCGCGGCAGATGAACATAGACCCGCCCCTGCCAGGAGGGTGTCCTGACGGTGGTAGGCCGGAGAGTCATCCTCAGCTGTTACGGCTGCAATCCCTCCCTGCGCATAACGCGTGTTGCTTTCGAGCAGCGATTTTTTCGTAATCAGCAGTACATTCTGAGTCGCACTTGCCATGATCGCCGTATATAAACCCGCAATGCCTGAACCGATCACGATGACATCCGTCTGGACAACCGGAAGATCGTTCAGCTCAAAATCAATTAAATACTGCGGTATCACGATACCTCACCTGTCTTTTCACGAAAGAGTAGCGCATGCTACTTAACTTGTAACATGCGCTCTAATGAAGTTCTGGCTTTCTCTGCAACGATCGGCGGCACATAAATTTGCGGCTTCATCGTTTCCAACGCTTTAACCAGTTTTTTGAGGTTATTCACTTTCATATTCGGACACACCAGGAATTTCGTAGCGA
The DNA here is from genome assembly GCF_002803325.1 of Paenibacillus sp. GM2FR. Lineage (NCBI taxonomy): Bacteria > Bacillati > Bacillota > Bacilli > Caryophanales > Paenibacillaceae > Paenibacillus > Paenibacillus sp. GM2FR. Next base: position 16,895 of record NZ_MKZM01000015.1, read on the forward strand.
AGTGGAACGATTTATCCGGGCTATCCAATCGAAGCTGATAACCGGTTCCGTCCTCCGTGCCCACGATAAACTCCTTGGCAGATGAATTTTTGCAATACTCTAGAATGGCGGTGGTACTCCCTACAAAATCCCCCATCGCAACAACCTCTGGACGGCATTCCGGATGCACCACAAATTCAGCATGAGGATATTTAGCCTTCATCTCGACGACATCCTTCACCGTCAGCATGTCATGCGTGTTACAGTACCCTTCCCAGATAATGAGCTTCTTGTCGGTATGCTGCTGAACATAATGTCCCAGGTTTTTATCAGGTACCCATATAATTTCATCCGAATCCACCGACTGAATCACTTTCACGGCATTGGATGAAGTACAGCAGATATCCGTTTCGGCTTTGATCTCAGCCGATGAATTGATGTACGTGACCACTTTTGCATTCGGATGCTGCGCTTTCAACTTTCGCAGTCCGTCAACGTTCACCATATCCGCCATTGGGCAACCGGCCCGCTCATCCGGTATAAGAACCGTCTTGCCCGGAGCCAGGATTTTGGCGCTCTCGCCCATAAAATGCACACCGCAAAATACGATAACCTCGGCATCCGTTTGTGCTGCCTTCTGCGCGAGCAGGAAGGAATCCCCCCGGAAATCAGCGACCTCTTGTATTTCATCCCGTTGATAATAATGTGCCAAAATGATTGCGTTACGTTCCTTCTTCAATTGCATTAATCGCTCACGCAGTTCACGGTTCTGTTCTGCCTTACGCTCCAGTGCCAAAGCTTCCATGATCGACCCTCTCCCTTTGTATAGTCCGGCGGTTCGCCGCTGATGACCATGTGACTTTCAGGATGGTTTCCACCTTTGTGAAAGGATGCGCATCCTTATTTAACAACTAATGTACACGTTCATTCTGCCCCCTGTCAATGTGATAGAAAGCACAAAAAGAACCGGAAAACGAATTATCGTTCTCCGGTTCTTCAATTTTATTCGGTATTCGAGCTTTTATCAGCGAATATTACGTTAAGCTGCTATTACCGTTGTCCGATCCGCCTGGAGGATCCTTGCGCTCGGAATCTTTGCGCTCTGGCCCTGGATCATTCGAATCCATCGGGTTATTCGGAATTTCTTCCGTGGAAGTCGGCTGCTCGCCGTCTTCTTTCCCTTGGATGCGAACTTTCACGTCGCCAATGTTGTCGATGATCGGTTCACCATTCTCGGAAGAACCTTCTCCTTCACCGTCGCCACTGCCGTTGCCTTCAGCTGATCCGGTCTCAATGAGATTCTTGATTTGCTCAAGCTCCAGCGTTTCCATCTCGAGGAGCGTGTTCGCAATCAGGTGAACCTCTTTGGCATGCTTATTCAGGATCTCTTTACATTTCTCATAGCAATCATTAATGAATCGCTGCATTTCCTGATCGATCTCATAAGCGATTTGATCACTATAGTTCTGCTCATGTCCGATATCACGTCCCAGGAACACTTGTCCTTGGGATGTACCGAACTGCATCGGTCCGAGCTTCTCACTCATACCGTATTCCACAACCATGCTGCGGATAATGCCTGTCGCTTGTTGGAAGTCACTGTAAGCGCCGGTCCCGATTTCACCGATGAACAGCTCCTCAGCAACACGCCCGCCAAGCAAACCGGTTACGCGATCCAGCAACTCCTGCTTCGTCACGAGCATCCGATCTTCCTTCGGCATCATAATGACATATCCACCGGCACGGCCACGAGGAATAATCGTTACCTTATGCACCGTATCCGCATGCTCGAGGAAATAACCCACAATCGTGTGGCCTGCTTCATGGTAAGCTACGATGCGTTTCTCGCGGTCACTGATCACGCGGCTGCGTTTCTCCGTACCGACGATAACACGGTCAATCGCCTCATCCACTTCTCGCATGGAGATATCTTTACGGTTGCGGCGAGCCGCAAGCAAGGCAGCCTCGTTCAGGAGATTCTCCAGATCAGCGCCTGTAAAACCGGTTGTACGTTTGGCGATGATGTCAAGTTTAACATCCTTCGTCAATGGTTTGTTGCGTGCATGAACCTTCAGTACGGCTTCACGGCCCTTCACATCCGGGCGATCTACGGTAATCTGACGGTCAAAACGTCCCGGACGAAGCAGCGCCGGGTCCAAAATGTCCGGGCGGTTGGTGGCAGCAACGATGATAATGCCTTCGTTCGCTCCGAAACCGTCCATCTCAACCAGCAACTGGTTGAGTGTCTGCTCACGCTCGTCATGACCGCCGCCAAGTCCGGCGCCACGCTGACGACCTACAGCATCAATTTCATCGATGAAAATGATACATGGTGCATTCTTCTTCGCGTTCTCGAACAAGTCACGTACACGAGAAGCACCGACACCGACAAACATCTCAACGAAGTCGGAACCGGAAATACTGAAGAACGGCACGCCTGCTTCACCGGCAACGGCACGAGCCAGGAGCGTCTTACCTGTTCCCGGAGGGCCGACAAGCAGAACGCCCTTCGGAATGCGAGCGCCAACCGTGTTGAACTTGCGCGGATCCTTCAAGAAGTCAACAACCTCAACAAGTTCCTGCTTCTCTTCATCTGCTCCGGCTACATCTTCAAATGTAATCCGTTTCTTCTCTTCATTATATAAGCGGGCTTTGCTCTTACCAAAGTTCATCACTTTGCCGCCGCCGCCTTGGGCCTGATTAAACAGGAAGAAGAACAGAACAAACATAATGATGAGCGGAATAAAGGATGAAAGCAATGTCAGCCAAATGCTTTGGCCTTCCATTGGCACCACGGACAGTTTGACATTGTTGCTCTCACTGGCTGCAGTCAGCTCTTGCATCGCTGCATCCGTGGCAGGAATATAGGTTGAGAAATTCTCCGATTTTTTCTCTTCGGAAATCTCCCTATACTTACCGGTCACCAGATAAGCGTAACCGTCAAATTGTACCGTCATTTCCTCTATGTTGTTAGCTTTGACTTCCTGCCGCAGTTGATTATAACTAGGGGCATCGGCTTGCTCGCCGCCATTAGTGACGAATTGTACTATGCCCACCACGACTAAAAATAGAATCAAATAAAAACCAGAATTCCGGATGAACCGACTCATCCCCTACCTCCTCTCAAGACACATAAGATATTTTACCACAGCCTGTCTGGCCATCTCAACAAAGGGCCCTCAACTGTGATAGCAGCCCATTGGCGCGGTTTAACTGCTGTAGATTTCCGGCTTCAAAATCCCGATGTAGGGGAGGTTCCGGTAATGCTCGGCATAATCGAGTCCGTATCCGACAACAAAAGCATCCGGCAGCACGAATCCGGTATAATCGGCCTGCAAATCCACCGTACGGCGTGCCGGCTTGTCAAACAGCGTGACGACGCACACCGAGTTTGCCTTGCGGCTCTTCAGAAGCTCAATCAAATGACTCAGCGTAAGACCACTGTCGATAATATCCTCCACAATCAACACATCCCTGCCTTCAACGGATGCGTCCAGATCTTTAATGATCTTCACCACGCCAGAAGATTTGGTTGATGCCCCATAGCTGGATACAGCCATGAAATCCAACTCAAGAGGGACTGTTATGGATTTAACCAAGTCAGCCATAAAAATAAACGCACCTTTAAGAACGCAAATAACGAGTGGATTGCGTCCCACATATTCGGCGCTGAGTTTGGAACCAAGTTCCTTAATCTTTGCGTGAATCTCTTCTTCACTGATGAGTATTTCCTGAATGTCATTCTGCAACTTAAGTGGACCTCCTACGTTTATACTATGAAAGCGTGAAACGGGCCATTCTTCGTTTTACACTTGCCTTAAGCATCCGATAGCTCCATCCGGAGAACTCGTGATGTGTGCCGCCCGCAAGCGGCGTGAACGGAACGTCGTACACCTGGAATCCACACGATGCTGCCGGAACCGTCACAAAGAATAGGAATCCGGGCACGGACAGACGGTGGGATTTTCTCATCAATGAGAATATCTTTCACCTTTTTGCTTCCGTTTAATCCCATGATCTTCATCTTGTCCCCCGGCTGTCTGTTGCGCACGGTTAAAGGAAACCTCAGCTCATCCGCATCAAAATCCGCCACAAAGGCCGATGGTTTGGAGCCGCTCCGGCTTTCGCTTCCTGTCATTAACGACAATTTCAGCATTTTTCCGATTTCCTTAACATACTGCTGCACAACATCAGGAGAATCAAGAATGTATATGTACTGTCCCTGTTCTTCCGGAGGCTTAGGCCAAAACTGGATCACTCCGTACTCACGAACACAGGTAATGCCGTCACCCAGATCCAGACGCCAGTTACTGCGCTGATCGTTAAGAATGCCATGGCGCACCGTTTCAATCTTGACAAAATGGGTGTTTTCCTGGTCTGAGGGCAGGTAATTTAATATTAGTTTAATCAAACGCCGTTGTAAAGCGACATGTAAGCCCAAAAAGGAAGGCGCGTCGAAAGCGAGCCTCCCATCGTTCTCCTGTACCATACTCCGAAATTGCTTCGCAGCTTCAAGCTCCACAAAATCATCCTCCTGCTGGACAATTTCGGCCAACTGATTGAGTGAGGAGGAGAACTGCCCATTGTATCGTTCCAGAAAAGGCAATACTTCCAGGCGAATCGCATTGCGGCGGTACTTCGTCTGCAGATTGCTGTTATCCACGACATACTGAAATCCGCATGCGCGGCACAGCTCCACGATATCCGCCTTGTACATACGAAGGAACGGGCGGATAAGTTCCACTTTTTTTTCCGTGCGCTTAAATTTTATTCCGGCAAGTCCGGACAAGCCGCTCCCGCGCAGAAGCCTCATGAGCACCGTCTCGGCTTGATCGTCAGCATGATGAGCCAGGGCCACGGCGCGCGCATTGTATTTATGGGCCGTTTGCAGCAGAAATTCATAACGCTTCTCTCTTGCAGCCTCCTGCCCACCCTTGCCGCTCTCTTCCATATAAGCGGGAATATCGATGAACGCCGTTTCTAATGGAAGTCCGAGCCGTTCCGCCAGTTCGCGCACCATCTCCGCCTCTTGGTCCGATTCTTTCCGGAACCCATGATGTACATGGGCACAGATCAATCGGAGCGGCGTCCGGTACAAAGAAATTTCATGAAGCACGTGCAGGAGCGCAACGGAATCAGGCCCGCCGGAAATGGCGACCACGATGCTATCACCTTCTGACCACAGATCAAACTCTGCGGCTGTACGCTCGACATGGTTGACGAATGTTCGTAAATAATCCTGTTTCACTTCCAGGTCCCCTTTAGAGGTTGTTCAAAAAGCCCGCTTTTGATAAGAAAACCTCTATCGAGGCCACTTCAAGGATGAGCGACCGCGATGCATAGGTAGGTTTTCTTGCGATATAGAATTCCATCAGTTCCACTGATAACTCATAAATTCTATATCTAACACGAAGTGAATCAGGAAGCCACTCGGCATCGAATCCTGAATTCAGCCGGGCCTAAGCGGATGCTTACGAAGTCATGTTTCCTGCGGAAACATCTTAGGTGCTCACGTACCCAAAACAGCAGGTGCTTTCGACGGTGTTTTCTGCGAAAACGTGTAGCTCCTCTCCTGACGTCCCTAGCTTCATCCGCGTTTGAAAAAACGCACATCGGAAGCATAAGCTTCGGTGCTGAAAACCGACCTTTTTGAACTCGCACCTTTATGAACTCCCAGTAACAAGGTAACAACTTCATGAGCGGAAGAAAAAATAAACAGTAAGGGCCATGATGACTAACGACAAACCGAACGCGTTCTTCAGCCACCGCGGAGTTCGTCCCGGATGAGGACGCACGTTCCGGCCCGAACCTTCATATATTCGTTTTCTCCACTCGTTCAACGCTTCCCGTGAATCCGCGAAATCTCCCGATAAAGCCTTGTTCAGCCAAACAGCGTATGGCTTGAAGATGAGGTTTCTTCGCAGTACCAGCTGCAGATCTGCAACACTGCGGGTCTGGGGAAGCTGACAAGACGCCTCCCGTAATGATTTCTCATCCAGCAGGCCGATACACATCACGGCAAACGAGAACAAATCATAGGCTACGTCGCCAGTCCGGCTCCCGGCATTCCAGTATCCCCGATCATACCATTCCGTAAACTGCTTTACGCTGCGTCCGAAAGGACTGACGCCTCCATAATCGATCAGTTCCACTCTTCCGTATGCCGAGACCATCACATTATCGGGCTTCAAATCACCGAATGCATAACCGGATGCATGCAGAACGGTCAGCTTCTCGAGCAGCTTCAGTCCGAGCAATCCGATCCAGTCGGCACCGCGTTTGCGAATAAAATGATGCAGCGGACTCCCTTCAATGTAACGCATGACATAAAAGGATACTTCGCCGCTGCCGTCATGATGATCGTCCGCCTCCACGAGATAAGGGTCCGGCATCTGTTCTTTCAACGCATTCAGCACATTAATTTCGGATTGAAGATCCAGAGCGTCATACCCAACTTTTAAAGCATAACGCTCGCGTACTCCTGCCCGGTGGACCAGATACACCTTGCCGTTAGCCCCTTTGCCGAGCATACGTTCCACGATGTACCGGCTGTTCCGCCACTTGCCTTTAATTACGGTTCCTGGCGGATAACCCGGGTTAGACAACGTAGTCACCGAGCATCCCTTCCTCTTGGCTGGAATGACCCTGCCATGATTGATTACCCTCTAGTGTACCATATCGGTAAAATTCAATCACCTTTAACAAAGCAGGTCCAGTCGGCGTTGCCCCTCTCATCTGCAGGCGGCTGAACATTCCCCGGGCGCCGTCAAGATCTGAGGTCCAATTCACGTCCATCACGATGTCCTCGCCGCTGTGTTTGCCAGGAAAATGGAATACCGACAGTTCGCTTGAGCCTGCGCGCGCTTTCAAACTCAGCATCAAATCGCGTATCGCTTCCTCAACCGCAGCCAGCTTGGGTTTCATGCTTGCACTTGCATCGATTAACAGGGCGACCTGCAGGGATGACGTCTCAGCGAGCTCATCCACAACTTCAACGACCTGCGAACGCTTGTCCGGCGGAAGCTCCTCCAGCGACCCGCCCCCCAAAATATGCTGTATCTCCTTATTTACCGCTTGTTGGATCGTCTGAACCACCGTTTTCCGAGTCATCATCTGTATCGTCTGCGCAAGCTGCGGTGTGCCTACGATCCGGTGTATGCCTCCTCCCGCTTTGGCTATCTCCTGAATTTCCAATCCCCCAAGTTCACCGATCGTCCCGTAATCAAGGACCCCCACCACATTCACAACAATACCATCCTGGAGCGCATGGGCTGCGGCCATAACCGGACTGGCCCCAACATTCGAGCAGCCGTCCGTTATCAGTAGAATTTGCTTCATAATAAATGATCGCCTCCGTCTCATCCATTTCTATCGATTTGACTTCTATCTCTATCATTTCCACATTCAAGAGAGTTCAAACGATAAATAGGAAGAATTGACGGAAAAGATTTACCATTTCCGGGGTCCTCCATTTCCCGGGTAATCGCTTGGTTTATCTAACGCATCAACTAACCGTTCGCGGCCGCTCCATTCGGGCGAAGCCTGGTACATGCACATTCGACCATTCCGGATGGAAGTGATCCACTCGCCCGACCACCACCGTCATATCATCATGAATTTGATTCTGTTGATAGCGAATCACCTTTTCCAGCAAACAGTCGGCAATTTCCTGCGGATCCTCACTGTTCACTTCCTGAATCATTCGTTTCATCCATAGCTCCTTGTTTACCGCATAACCCGGCGCATCATATATGCCATCCGTCATCATGATGAGAACATCACCGGCCTGCAGCTGTAATGACACCAGGTCCACTTCGATATCCTGAATAATCCCAATCGGAAGATTGCTGGCCGAGACCGGTATGACATCATTGCCCCGTTTGATAAAGCTCGGCGTCGAACCGATCTTCATAAAGGTGGTCTGAGCCGTATATTGATCAATTAGGGCCATATCGACCGTGGCGTAGATTTCATCCGGCGAGCGCAGCATCAGAATCGAGTTGACCGATTTAATCGCCAGCTTCTCATCCATCCCGGATTGAAGCAGCTGTTCTAATATATTCAGAGCCGAGCTGCTCTCAAGCCGAGCCCTTTCCCCATTGCCCATGCCATCACTAAGCGCTACCGCAAACGTCCCGTTGCCCAGCTCAACCGTACTGAAGCTGTCGCCTGATAAAATATCCCCTCCCTTAGCCGCTGCGGCTACACCCGTCATAATTTCATATGTTTTCGCTGAACCGAAACGTACGGTGGCCAATCCATCCCTCGGATGGGTCAGGGTCTCTTCCATGACCGCGATATGCTCCCCGAGAATGTCGGACAGCAGTGGTCCAATAATCTTCCTGCATTCGTCATAACCCCGGGTATACGCATGAACAATCTCAATCTCGACCTGCCCGGAGTCCAGGCTGATGATATCGATGCCTTGAATCGATAAGCCGAGCTGCTGAAGCGCTTCCCGAATCTGTTCTTCTTGAATGTGCATCGTCTGGCTTTCCCGCTTAATCTCTCGGGCCAAGTCTTCCATAACCTGCGAAACCCCGGATAATTGTTCCGCTACCAGATGGCGGCTATCGTATATTTGGCGTTTCCACTGCATATCATGTTGGTAGAGATGATACTGCTGCTTCAGGATGCCGAGCACCTCCTCCTTCTTGGCACAGATCCGGCTCCATTCCGGCGGCAGATCGTCTGCATCCATCTCAGGATTCTCCTCGATGGAGGTCATCATATCGGTCATATATTTATAAGTCTGGTAAAACTTCATGTCCCAGCACTGATTCCGTTTATAGCATGTGGCACAGCTTCCTTCGGCCACGGCATTCATGAAATGATTCATCTCCTCCGCCTGTTTGCCTGGAGGCTGTATGACCCCTGACGTTTGTCCGAAACTTTGCGAGAGCTGACGGAATACCTTGGAGAATTGGGTAACACGATCCGCTGTAAGATCCCGAACCCGCTTAGCGTATTCATGCTGGGAACGGGTATGATCCTGCGTGCCCGGCACATATTTGCCTATAGCCTGCATTACGCTCTTGGGTGTGATGAGGAACAGCACAATAGCCGCGCAGGTTTCCCAAGTGGAGATCATCACTTCTCCAGGATTGCTGAAATAGATGGAGAGAATGGTTGCCCCCAGCAGCATGCCCAGTGAAACACCGCCTTTCTTCCCTTCTTTCAGCATACCGGCGAGCATCCCGGAAAAGGCGAGTAGACTCATCTGGGAGAAGGCCGAAATGTTGGCAAGACTGAGGATGAGGCCTGTCACCACGCCAACCGAGGCGCCTAGCGGAGCTCCCCCGACCAGAGCAAACAGCAGAATTAAGTAACGGGATAAGACATGCTCTACCGACAGGGATTGGATCGTCCAGCCAACGGCACCTGTCATGACCGACGCCAGCAAAATGATGATACATAGAATTTCTTCATTTCGAAGAACATGCGTTTTTTTACGAAGCGTCAGCACCGGAATCGCCTGGATAAAGACCAAGGTCAGGACAAAGCTGAGCACCGCGTTCAGGGTGAGCATCATCATGGAATACCAGGTAATGCTCGGTCCGATGAGAACACTGAACAGATTCACGAAGAAGGTGGAGACAAATACCATCAGCGGCGCATATGACAATTCTGCCCGATCATACGTCTCCAATCCCCGCATCATAAAGTAAAAGATCAAGATTTCTGCCGGTACCATCCATGCTACCGGAAAGGACGCAAATAAACTTCCTGCAACGATCGCTGCGCCTACCGGCAGCAAATAATCGCGACGCATAAAGGCAATGACTGCAAAATAAGCTACGGCAAATGGAGACAGCTCTCCCAGGATCATAGCTCGTCCGAGCAGAAAACCCATGAAGGTTAGCAAGATCATCCACTTCTTAGCGGCCAGGAAGTGGATGGGACGCTGAAGAAAAGGCAGCTGCCCTAATCGTTCTGTTACACGGGCACGAATGGAACCCGCTCCCCCTTTAACTGCCTCAGTACCCGGAAACATCACCAGATTTCTTTTATCCATTACGCTGGCACCCCATTCTCACGAATTTGTTGGTCCCATTATAAAACCCCTGTTCAGGAAAGTTTGTCAGAACACCGGACAAGCCCCAAAGAAATTTCCGACAAAATCAACGTGCCTTGCGAACGTTCGGGAAAAGAGCGCTCATCCCCCGCGCCCAGCGGTATTTACACGAGTCAAGCCTATAGTATTCTTGTGGATCATTTCCCGAATTGAGGCGGACATCCTGCGCTCATTCCACACGGTATCGCCGTAAATTGCGTAGGAACCTGTCGTACCCTTGGATGCAACGACAAAAAAACCGCAGAAGGCGATTTCCCTCTGCGGTCAGTTTATATTTTATCGAATTACATACGTTTGGCTCCGCGTCCACCGCGTTTGCCTTCCGTATTCTTCTTAAGCGAAGAGATTCGTTCTTCACTGTCTTTCAGGAAGCGTGACATTTTATCCTCAAATGAAGGCTTGTTGGCCGCAGGCTTAAACGGGCGTCCGCCGCGTTCACGGTTGAATCCTCCACCACCGCCACCTCCGAATCGTTCTCCGCCGCCGCCTCCACTGCGTTCCGGTCTCGGTGCGCGGGGTGGACGACTTTCGGAAGCCGGCTTGTCGACAGCCTGCTTGATCGAAAGACCGATCTTGCCGTCCTTGTCGACATTAATCACCTTCACGGTAACGACATCGTTGATCTTCAAATGATCGTTGACATCCTTAACGTAATTGTCGGCGATCTCCGAGATGTGAACGAGACCCGTGACACCTCCTGACAGATCCACAAATGCTCCAAAATGCGTTATGCCTGTCACCTTGCCCTCTAACTTGGTGCCCACTTCAATTGCCATAGAATAAAATGATCCTCCCTTAAAAATATACAGTCCGATTTAGAAATCGCGCTGCGGTGATTTGATTATACGATAATGACCTAAACAAGGTCAACAGACGTGTGTCCTGCCTAATTACGGCTCTTCGCCCGAATTTTGGGGCTGAATGATCGGCGTCTCATTTGGCAGATACAGTCCAAACTTCTTGCGGGCAATCTGCCCGATATATTCAGGGTCCTTCAATCGCTCCACTTCATGAGTAATCTGGATTAGCGACTGTTCAACGGACTTATAATCCTCTTGCTTTTGAGCTAGCGCTTCGTTTTGATTACGGATGCGGTCATTCTGGGACCAGAGCGTTGAACCTGCCCAGATCAAAAACAGCGCCATCATCGCCACAAACATTCTTTTACGTCGGCGTGCGCCTTTGTTCTTTGTCTTGGTTTGTTGGGGAGCCTGCTTCGATGGATCAGCAAATCTTCCCATGACCATACCTCCTAAAACCAGCGCTTCCACGCCTTAATAACCTTGTCCGCGAATTGCTTGCACCATGCCGGCAGCCTGACTCTGGATGTGATCGGTCTCAGCATCCATTTCAAAAGTCGCCAAAAAGGCATGAGGCATTTAAGGACTAAACGCAACAGCGACAGGAGAAACTTCCATAGAAACCTTAACAATCCCAAGATGAGCATCAGGATCCCTTTGATCGGATTCCACAATAACATACGGAACAGCTTGTACAAAAAGGACAGTAAGCCTTTTGTCACTTGAATTAACATTACCACAAAACGTTGGGTTATGACACTCCATAATAAAAAATAGATCCAAACCCCTATAAACAGGCCCACAAACACATAAAAACGCAGTTGACCGTCATTGGTCACATACAACATGCGAAAAATGAAGAAGGCTGCCGCAATCCAGTAAAGGAAGTCCAGGGTATGCTTGGACCATTGCGGGAAGCGGAGCTGCCCTGCCAGCACCCGGTAGCTGTCGAAGGCGACTCCCATCGCTGCTCCGGAGAAGAGCATCCAGAGCAGCGTGATCCATTGTACGCTGGGGTTCATTTAAACAGCTTACCCAGCAGACTCTTGTTCTTGGTCTGCGAACCGGGATTCAAGTAAATCAGTGAATGCACCTGACCTTCAATCGACAAAAGCCCCTCTTCCAGGCTGAGATTTTTAATATGTAAATTTTGCCCCCGAATGGTGAGATGCCCAAGCTCGGTTTGAAGCAGAAATTCTTCACTGTCAAAGCTCTCCACATTTTGGACACCCGTAATGTCCAGCAGCTTCCGGTTCTGCATCCGCAGGTCATGAAACTTACCCTTCCCTTGGTCGATCATGGCATGTACCCCTCCTTTTAACAATAGCTTATGGGAAGGTGCCTGTCTTTAGAACCGGAAGAAGACAACCGCTTCAGGAATGATCGTGACGCTGCGAGGATTGCCAGGTGAATGAAAGAGAGCAGGAACTCCACTTGTTTATACATCCAAGATAAACATAAAAACGCCCCCCGCACCATAGGGTGAGAGGGACGTTTGATGGAACGGCTCGGGCTGCTTACCAGTCCAATCCGCGATCTTTAACGATCGGTTCTTCCTTGACCAAGGTATAGAGGCTGGTTGCCTCATCTTTACGGGTTGTCTCGGTAAGACGCTCGACCCGGACGGTCACCAGCTTCTGGCCAAATTGGACGGTGATCTCATCGCCCAATTTAACCGTGCTGCTCGGCTTGGCCTCGCGGCCATTGATCAGCACCCGGCCTTGATCCGATACATCTTTCGCTACGGTACGCCGCTTGATTAACCTCGATACTTTCAGGAATTTATCGACGCGCATTATTTTACGGCTTCTTTAAGCTTGTTGCCTGCCTTGAACGCAGGAACGTTGGATTCTGGAATTTCGATCGTGTTGCCTGTTTGCGGGTTGCGGCCTGTACGTCCAGCGCGCTTACGAGTTTCGAAAGTACCAAAGCCGATCAATTGAACTTTATCGCCATTAGCCAAAGCTTCAGTAATTTCACCAAGGAAGCCGTTCAAGACGTTCTCTACGTCTTTTTTTGTCAATCCACTTTTACCGGAAATGTTGTTGATCAGATCTGTTTTGTTCATGAATTAAATCCTCCCAATTATCAGAAAAATATAAGATTTTACGGTTATTCGGTTAAACCGCCTTGCAATCTGCAAGATTTCACCATTAATGATTATTCTGGATGCCTTGCGGAATTCCTGCCGCAAATCCCTATTTTTTTATTTTTTACGTGAAAAAATGCCTTTTTCACTCATCGATACTGCCGTATTGTGCCGATCCCGATTTAGCTGCTTGCCATAGGGCTTCCATCTCGTCCAGGGTACTTTCCTGCAAGGTTTTCCCCTGGGCGGCAAGCTGCTCCTCTATGTAGCTGAAGCGACTGACAAACTTCCGGTTCGTTCTCGAAAGGGCCTCTTCCGGGTCCGCTCCGATAAATCTTGCCGCATTGGAGACCGCGAACAACAGATCACCGAGCTCGAGTGCCGTATCCTCATCAGACTGACCCTCGGTCACCGCCTGCCTCAGTTCACCGAGTTCCTCTTCAATCTTCTGGAACACGCCTTCGATGTTATCCCAATCGAAACCAACCTTGGATGCCTTCTTCTGGAGCTTGTACGCCTTCATCAATGCGGGAAGATCCCGCGGGATGCCATCCAGTGCCGAGGCCTTCTCTGGTGAGAGCCCCTTGCGGCGCTTCTCTTCCGCTTTCATCTGCTCCCAGTTCTGCAGGGCAGATTCTGCGTCTTTGGCGCTGCCCTCACCAAAGACATGCGGGTGACGGAAGATCAGCTTGTCATTCAGCGCTTGAATGACATCATACACCGTAAAGGTACCGAGCTCCTCTTCCATCTGAGAATGCAGCATAATCTGCAGCAGCAGATCCCCAAGTTCCTCCTGCATATGCTCAGGATCATCCTCATCAATCGTCTCTAATACCTCGTAGGTTTCTTCGATCAAATTTTTGCGGATGGATTCATGGGTCTGCTCACGGTCCCACGGACAGCCCTCAGGGCTGCGCAGAATGCCAACGATCTCATGGAGTCTGGCAAACGTTCGCTGCCGAAGCATGCTGTCTTCGCTTCGAGGTACGTAGACCAGCGACAGATTCCCATATCCGTCGATGCGATCGAGCTCGTAGAGCGGCACGCGCTGGATCACTTCCTCGCCCTCAACGCCCAGCGCATGGCCGACGATGACCGGATAATCGTCCGGATACAGTTCCATCAGCGCCAGTTTAACTTCCGAAGCGGTAAACATGTCATACACCTGGCCGATCAGGGTATGCAGCTGCGGCTGGATGGCGCTTGCCCGAAGCTCAGCCGCATCGAGAAGCTGGAAGCCCTCAATGGGATCGAAACCAAGGCGAACGAAGGCCTCATCCAGAAAGCTCTCACCGCCGAGCACCGTAAGCGTCACATTCTCTCCCGGGCAGCGCTCCCGTAATAACCGAACGGTTGCCTCCGCTACCATCGGATGCCCAGGCACCGCATAAACGAGCTCGCCATCCTCCTCGGCAGCTTTGGCCAAGTTGATTAGCGCGGATGCAATGGATTCGTACACCTCGGGAAAGGTGTCATGCGCCTCATACACATGGTCAAACGATTCCGGGTGAATCTGGAACTCATTCAACGCAGTGATGACGGGATGAGATAATGTACGCACATACACCTTCGATGCCCGCTGCATGGTTTTTATGATACCTATCGTCAATCGATCCGGATTGCCAGAACCCAAGCCGACCACCGTAATGGATGCACTCATACGCTACTTCCTTTCGTCTTCGTCCGCCTTGTCGACGTCATTATCGTACACTACTATATCACAGAAGATCAAACATCTCACAATTCGGCCCGGTTCAGCGCAGCACACGCAGGGCCCGCAAGAAGGCCGCCAGCGGTCTTCCGACCTTCGGCAGCATCCGAAGCTCCTCTTCGGTGAGGAGCTTCATGAGGGCGGCGCCGATAAGGAAGGCGCCGCAGCCGGCCGCGACGCCGCTCAGGCTCGCAGCCGCGTGGGTGAGGCGGCCTGAGGCGAAGCCGGCCGCCGTCAGGATGCCGCCGGAGGCCTCACCTGCGCCCCAGGCGGCCAGCGACACCGCTGCGAGGACCGGCAGCGTCCTCGCAAGCATGCCGCCGGCGTCAAGGCGGGCGCCGGCGCTTCGCGAGAGCAGCGCGAGGTTGAGCGCGGCGGCGGTCAGATGCGCAGCCACGCCGGCGATGGCTGCGCCGGTAATGCCAAACTGCGGCACCAGCAGCAGGTTGAGCAGCAGCTTGAGCCCAGCCGCAGCCAGCAGATGAACCGCCGGGGCTTTGACAATGCCTATCCCCTGAAGCAGTGCAGCCGTTATCGTGCTCAGTGTACCCCCGGCAGCTGTAAAAGCAATCACCTGCATCGTCGCCGTCCCTGCGGCGTCTTCGTACAGCATGATGTTAATCGGCTCAGCCAGCACCGCCAAGCCTACGGAGGCCGTCATTCCGATCAGCCAGAACCAGCGGAGGGCCATACGGGTTTGGCCTGCAACCCGGCTGGATTTCCCCTTGAACTTGGCCTCCGCCAGTGCAGGGATGAACAGAACCGACAACGAGGTGGCCAGCATCGTAACCAACTGGACGAGCGGCAGTCCGCGGTTATAGACCCCAAACTCCGCCATCGCCATTGCTTCGCCCAGTCCGCCGGATGTCAATAAACGGGGCACCGTGAAGGTATCCACCAGTCCAATCAGCGGAACAGCGAGCAGACTAAGACAGACCGGAATTCCATAAGCAAGCAGGCGGCCTAGCACAACACCCGCTCCCTCTCTAGTTACATCGGCACGCAGCCCCGTTTCGTTCATACCCGCTGCTTCGAATCCGTGATCAGCTTCTCCTTGAATTTTACTCCGAGTTGCCCGGATATGCTTGCGCCAGTATAGTCCCATCACCAACAGACCGGCGGCACCACCGGCAGCAGATCCCAGCAGCGCCCCGGCGGCAATCACGTCGGGATCGGAACCGGCACGGATCATGTAGAGCAGCAGCACAATCATGACCCCGACACGGACAATCTGCTCCGTAATCTGGGAGATGGCCGTCGGCACCATATTGTGAAGCCCTTGAAAATAACCGCGCAGCACCGACATCCAAGGCACGAATGCCAGCGCCAACGCACCTGCGCGGAGGGCCGGTACAACCTGACTGCTTCCAATCCACATCCCGATTCTCGGAGCGCAGACGTACATCAGGAAGCCGAGAATCAGACCAAACAGCACCAATGCGGCGGAAGACAGGCGGAGCAGGCGATGACCGTCCTCGGTGCGCCCTTCGGCCTCGTATTCAGCCACATATTTGGAGACCGCCGCGGGAAAGCCAACCGCCGCTATCGTAATAATCATCATATAGAACGGATATACCGTATTGTAGATGCCAAAGGCGGCATCCCCACCCATATTTTGCAGCGGTATTTTTTGCAGTGTGCCAATCAGCTTGGACAGAAGCGCGGCCGCACTAAGGATAAAAGCTCCCTGCAGCAGCCTCGCCCCTGTTTGATCTGGTTTCATATCCTCTTCCAATCCCCTAGTTCCGTATCACAG
Organism: Paenibacillus sp. GM2FR; assembly: GCF_002803325.1. Lineage (NCBI taxonomy): Bacteria > Bacillati > Bacillota > Bacilli > Caryophanales > Paenibacillaceae > Paenibacillus > Paenibacillus sp. GM2FR. The sequence goes on from NZ_MKZM01000015.1 coordinate 33,305, forward strand.
ACTAACCATCATGCAGATGCTGATGCTGCCATGTGTACCTCCATTATAACCAAGGGCGGGAGAGTGGTACAAAAAAGGAACCGGATAACAAAAACTCCCAGCTGCCGATTGACCCTGTGATCAACGTTCAGCGGGAGTCTCCATCCAAGGATTCATGTCCTCGTCTTACTGTTCCATTTGCTTGCCGAGGAAGCCTGCGGCGGTTTCAGACATCTTCACTTCCATCTCACCCATGTTCACGGATTCGTCCTTGTTCAGCAGTACGACACTGCCAATCGGGTCTCCTCCAGCAATGATAGGCGCAGCGACAAAAGCGGACAAAGCCTCCGGATTGTCTTTGCTGATCTCATACGTACCACTGTTGCTTTCCAGCACCGTCTTGCGGTTTTCCATGCAGTTTTCCAGAAGGTTGCCGATCGGCTTGTCCAAATATTCCTTCTTGGAGCCGCCTGCTACGGCGATAAATGTATCACGGTCCGATATGATCGTGATGTGACCTGTGCTCTCATAAAGGGACTCTGCATATTCCTTCGCAAAATCACCTAATTCACCGATCGGTGAATATTTCTTCAGAATGACTTCTCCATCCCGGTCAACGAAAATTTCCAGCGGGTCGCCTTCGCGAATCCGCAGTGTGCGTCTAATTTCTTTTGGAATGACCACGCGCCCGAGGTCATCAATACGGCGGACGATACCAGTAGCTTTCATGTCACTTGTTGCCCCACTTTCATAAGAAGATTTTTCAACTACTGTTCCATTCGGGAAGAGGATGTCCCCAGGTATATAAGAGTTAATGTCTGACCATAGTATTCATCCATTCCCAATTCCTTATACATCATCTACCCTCTGTTGGTTGCGAAATCCAAAAATAAATATCATCCGAAAGGGACTGATGTCTGGGGAGAAAAAATCCATAACGCGCGATTTCGCACGTTATGGATTCGAAGATCCCACCATTTCATCCATGCGCTGGCCATCATATCCGGCATTACCCGCAGCGCATCACAAATATCATGCCCGATCGCTTGTCCACGGCTTATTTACCCGTGTCTTCCTTGCCTGCATCCGGTGTTTGATCACCTTCCGCCGGTTTGTCGGTGGTGCCGTCTGTCTTCTGGTCACCCGTGCCTTCGGCAGGCTTGTCCGCATTCTCGCTCTTCGGAAGATTCATGCTCTCAATCAGGTCGTTGAGCTCATTCTGCATAAAGTTGTCGATCTTCGCCGAAGCAAGCTCATTTCGAATGCCTTCCTTTTGATCGGCTGGAAGCTTGTCATAAGCCACTTCCTCGCGCTTCTCCACTTTCATGACATGGTAGCCGTAATCGGTTTCTACCGGATCGCTGATCTTGTTAAGCTCAAGCGTCAGAGCTTTTTCCTTGAATTGCGGTACCCAACTGCCTGCCGGTTTGTTCTCATACAGGCCTCCACTGCCCTTGGTGCCCGGATCCTGGGAGTATTCCTTCGCAACTGCGGCAAAATCCTCGCCTTTGTTCAGCTTGGACTGTACTTCCTTGGCAATTTTGAGCGCCTCGCCTTCCGGTCTTTCCTTGCCTTCCGTATCTTGAAAAGCAATCAGGACATGACGAACACTGATGTTGGTGTAATCCTTCTTATTCGCCTCGAATTCCTTCTTGATATCCTCTTCGGTTACCTGATTCTTCTCATGTTCCATAACGGTCATGACGCGAAGCATATAATTTTTGAGGTCATCCTCCGTCAATTTCTGCGATTCAAGAGCAGCCTTAAACTGCTCCTCGCCCATCCCGCTCTTCTGCTGCTTTAACAAATCACCCGCTTGCTTCTCGGCAGCTTCCTTCGCTTTATCGTCAGCTTTGGCGTACAGGTATTCATAGGCTACCCCCTGTTTCGCCAAATACTCTTTAAATTCATCCATTTGTAAAAATTGGGCGTATTCCGGGGACATGAACTGAATCATACGCTGTTCCAGGTCAAATTCCTTCTCGGTAATTTCTCCACCCTTATATTTGACGATCACTTTGCTATTATCATCTTCGGTTCCCTTAGTCTTGTCGTTTCCGCACGCAGCGATCATCGACATGGATAGAACAGCTGTGATGGATACAATAAACGTCTTCCATGCCTTGTTATTTCTTGACGGCATTTTGTAGTTCTCCCTTCAGGTTGAATGGCCCTTTTGCGGCCTCCAGGAATTGCTCCAGCAATTCTAACAGTTGTTGATCGGAAAGTCCCTTGCCTTTGATTCGAATGGCCATAGCAGGCCCTTGTTCAAATTGTACACGTCTTTCGAACTTATTTCCAATTTGCGCAAGTCCAGCTGTATCAACCGCCTTATCCTGCCCTTCATAAAACTGCAGCAGCACATCATCGCCGCGCTGGATAATGGAGTCGATCCCGTACGTACGACCATATACCTTCAAGCGGGAGACGGCAAGCAGGTTACTAACCGCAAGCGGCAGCTCGCCAAAGCGGTCAAGCAGCTCATCCTCAAGCTCAGCCGATTCGTCGATAGTCGATACGACAGCCACCTTTTTATAAATTTCGATCTTCTGGATGCTGTCATAAATGTAATCAGACGGCAAGTAAGCGTCAATCCCCAGGTCGATGGAGGTGTTCCAGTCCTTCGATGGCAATGGCGGCTCACCCAGCATGCTGACTTTGCGTTTCTGTATCTCCTCGGCCAGCATCTGTGAATACAGGTCGAACCCGACGGAAGCAATAAAGCCATGCTGCTCCGCTCCGAGCAAGTTGCCCGCTCCTCGAATCGACAGGTCTCGCATCGCAATCTTGAATCCGGAGCCCAGCTCTGTAAATTCTTTAATGGACTGCAGCCGCTTCTCGGCCACCTCCGTCAGCACCTTATCGCGCTGGTACGTGAAATAAGCATATGCGATCCGGTTGGAACGTCCGACGCGTCCGCGCAGCTGATACAGCTGGGAGAGACCCATTTTGTCCGCATCATGCACGATGAGCGTATTTACATTCGGAATATCCACACCCGTCTCAATAATGCTCGTGCTAACCAATACGTCATATTCGCCGTCCAGGAAGTCGAGAATGGTCTTCTCCAGTTCCGTTTCCGACATTTGACCGTGTCCCACGCCCACTCGGGCCTCCGGTACCAGCATGGATATTTGGGCTGCCATCTCCTGAATGCCCTGAACCCGATTGTAGAGGTAGTAAACTTGACCGCCCCGGGCCAGTTCTCGCTCGATCGCCTCCCGCACCAGGGTCTGGCTATGCTCTACGACATAGGTCTGCACTGGAAAGCGATTCTCCGGCGGTGTCTCGATCACGGACAAATCCCGAACGCCGAGCATCGACATATGCAGCGTGCGCGGAATCGGCGTTGCCGTCAGCGTCAGCACGTCGACATTGGTCTTCAGCTTCTTCAATTTCTCCTTGTGCGTAACGCCAAACCGCTGCTCCTCATCCACGATCAGCAATCCCAGATCTTTGAACACAATATCCTGCGACAGCAGTCGATGTGTTCCGATCAGAATATCGACGGAGCCCTGCTTTACTTTCTTGATCGTCTCATTCTGCTCCTTACGGCTCCGGAAACGGCTCAGCACCTGAATGTTGATCGGATAATTGGCAAAACGCTCCCGGAACGTCTCGTAATGCTGCTGGGCCAAAATCGTCGTCGGAACCAGTACCGCAACCTGCTTTCCTTCGATCGCTGCTTTAAAGGCAGCGCGAACCGCCACTTCCGTTTTCCCATAACCGACATCACCGCACAGCAGCCGGTCCATCGGCCGGTTCTGCTCCATGTCTTTTTTGATTTCGGTAATGGCTCGAAGCTGATCGGGTGTTTCATCATATGGGAACATGTCCTCGAATTCCTGCTGCTCCGACGTATCTTTCTCAAACCCGTACCCCGGCGCAGACTGACGCTCGGCATACAGCTTGATCAGATCGTCGGCGATATCCTGAACGGAAGAACGGACCTTGTTCTTAACCCGCGTCCATTCGTTTCCGCCCAGCTTGTAAACCTTCGGCTCCTTATCTTCGGAACCGACATATTTCTGGATGAGATCGATCTGCTCAATCGGAACGGACAGCTTATCGCCCCCGGCATACAAAATATGCATGTAGTCCTTATGGATTCCGTTGATTTCGAGCGTCCCGATCCCCATATATTTCCCGATACCGTGGTTTTGATGCACCACATAGTCGCCGACCTTGAGCTCTGTATAACTCTTGATGCGCTCAGCGTTGTCCATATTCTTCGTGGTTTTGCGTGTTTTTCGCTGCTTCGAGGAGAACATCTCGCTCTCTGTAATAATGGCAGCATGAACCGAAGGCATCTCGAAGCCATTCTGCAGATGCCCCTCGAACATAACCGGCTCTTCGATACCATAGTCCATCAGTACCCGCCGCATGCGATCCATCCGCTCTGCATCGCCTGCCAGCATCATGACCTGAACGCCCGACTTCTTCCAGCGCTCCATCTCTGCCTTGAGCACGTTCATCTGACCGTGGAAGTCCTGCATGCCGCGCGTAATCACATTGACGATATTCTGCGGCTGCATTCTTGGCACCTGACGCAGGAAGATGGAGATCAACAGACTCTGATAGGGATGCTGATAGATCAGTTCTTCCGTATCCAACGACAACGGCAGATCCGGCAGCGATTTGCCATTCTGCATCAGATGCAAATTCCATTCCGCTTCATCCCGCTCCAACTGCTTGGCTGTTTCCAGCAGACGTGCAGGCTCATCCATAATCAGAATCGTATCCTTTGGCATGTAATCATACAGATTGGTCTTCTCCGGATACAACAGGGAGATATATTTATAGATTTCAGGGAAATATATCCGCTCGCGCAGCATCTCAACTTCCCGGTGTATTTCATCCCGCAGACGGAGCTTGGCCTGACGATCACTCATGCGTTCTAGCTGGGTCTCCAGCAGACGGACCACGGTATCTGCTGTACGGCTGAGCCGCTCCGAATCTGCGATAATTTCCTTGCATGGTGTAATGGTGACTTCCCGAACCTTGTCAATCGAGCGCTGATCCGCCGGATCGAAGGTACGAATGGAGTCGATATCCTCATCAAACAGTTCTACACGGTACGCCATGGTCGTTGTCATCGGATAAAAATCGATAATACCGCCGCGGACACTCATCTCGCCGCGGCTCTCGACGCGCTCCACCCGTTCATATCCCATCTCGATCATCTGGTTCAGGAAGGAATCCAGCACGAGTGTCCCGCCGTCTTGGAGCACAATTCGGGCATCGGACATCACTTCGGGAGCGGGAAGCAGGCGACGCACGCCGGAAAATGGTGCAACGACAATACCCCGGAAGCCTCTGGCACAACGGACGAGTACATCAATCCGCTGCGCCAGAGTCTCGGGGCTTGAAACGGCCGATTCGGCCGCTACCAGTTCATTCGCCGGGTATAACAATACTTGATCCGATGAGAGCGCTTCCTGTAAATCATCCGCAATTTTCTGAGCTGAAAACATATTATGAGTGACAACGAGCAGCGGGCGCTGCTGGTCTTGGTGCAATGCAGCCATTAAGATCTGCCTGGACGACCCGGAAAGACCGGAGATCAATTGCTCCCTCATGCCGGCATGGACGCCAGCCGTTATGGATTTGAAGTCCGAATCTTTCGAAAATACATCAATAAGTGCTTGTAACAAAAGGGGGCACCTCTCTTATGCAAAAGAAATGAATTTCCTAGACTCTATTTCTCATGGAATTTTAGACGATTGCCAAAAAATTATAACCGAAAAGAAGCCTTGAGCAAAACTGCCAAGGCTAGAGCAGCGGCAGAGCCTGCCGCTGTATGTCTTCTACCAAAAAACGTCGTGTACCCCATTATACTCTCATTGCAGGGGATTTGCCAAAAGGCTAAGTTCCGGATGGGCTTCAAGAGCTTCTCTGCAATGATCGCAGGTTACCCGGACCATCACTTCTCCGTCAAAATCATAGGCTATTATATCCTTGCGTTCCTCAGGGGTCAAGGAATCAAATCCAAGACGGGCTTCGGATACGTGATTGGAGTCGATGCGGCCCTGAAACGCCCGACAGTGTCTACAAACATAGGTTATCGCCATCATATGCCTCCTGAAGGTCGTATATACCTTCAGTATGCCCGGATTTCCCTCGTTTAAGACTTCGATCTTCCGGTTCTTATGCCTTTGGAATCATCTCTCGAATACTTCCATCCTATGATGCTTTTCTAGGATTTGTTAAACTTCGCCATCGTCTGTTCAAAGGTGTGGTCCAGACTGAATTCCAGCGCGTCACAGGTCTCCTCCACCATGCTCTGCAGCTGTTCGCGTTCCTTCTTCGGAAAAGTGCCGAGCACATAATCCACAATGGCATAACCCGGCTCTGGCCTCGATATGCCCATACGGACGCGGTTGAAGCTCTGAGTCCCGGTATGCTGAATAATGGATTTAATGCCATTATGTCCTCCGGCACTGCCCTGATATCGCAGGCGGATCTTACCGACGACGGTATCCAAATCATCATAGACCACAATCATGTCCTCAAGACTCACTTTATAATAATCCATATAAGCACGTACGGCCTCGCCCGAAAGATTCATGAACGTCATCGGTTTGATCAGGACGGTTTTGGTGCCGCCAATCACTCCCTCGGCGATGACCGATTTGCATTTATTCTGATTGAACTTCATGCCGTGTCGCTCTGCCAGAGCATCCAGCGCCATGAACCCAACATTATGGCGTGTCTTCTCATAATTTGAACCGGGGTTGCCCAGTCCGACAATCCATTTCATCACAGGTTGATTCCTTTCACGATTTATACTTTCTTCTTTGCGCATTTCTGAGTACAATATGAACAAAACCTATCGGCGTTATGCCCTCATAAGAAGGTGAATCGGCATTGAAAGCTTTCGAACAGAAGTTAACGCACCACAGCCATTTTCAATACCATATGAAGCATGGCATCCCTGTTCAAGTCTATGAACTGGGTTGTCACATAGACGTGGGTCTGATCACTGCAGTCGACGCCTATTTTGTCGAGCTTGAGGGGACGCTGTACAACCGGAATACCTTCACTTTCATCTCCAGGCCCGGATATTGACACATGCCTGTGCCGCATTAACAGGCTGAAATTATGAAAACGTTTTCTTTGTGGCTGTTCACCTGCTCTTGCTAAACCCCTAAGCAGCAAAGTCGCCATAGCCGACAAGGGTTACATCTCCTCATGAGGAGATGTAACCCTGCCTTTACACGGTTTATTATTCTATTTCAAACAATTTACTAATCGACAATTCCTCATGAACCCGGATGATGGCTTCACCCATTAACGGAGCAACCGACAACACTGTCAGCTTGCTGCTAGGGTTCGGATTGGTGATCGGAATGGTGTCTGTTACAACAACTTCCTTCAGCGGGGAGTTTTCCAGTCGCTCATGGGCAGGGCCCGAGAGAACCGGATGTGTACAGCACGCGTAGACTTCCTTTACGCCGCCTTCCATCAACGCATTGGCACCCAGCACAATCGTACCGGCGGTATCGATAATGTCATCGATTAGAATGGCGGTCTTGCCTTCGATATTCCCGATAATGTTCATGACTTCACTGACATTCGGCTCCGGGCGGCGTTTATCAATAATCGCCAGCGGCGCATTCAGGAAATCAGCAAGCTTTCTCGCGCGAACCACACCGCCGTGATCCGGAGATACAACGACCGGGTTCTCGATCTGCTTTGAACGGAAATATTGGGCAAGAATCGGCACGCCGAGCAGATGATCCACCGGAATATCGAAAAATCCCTGAATCTGCATCGCATGCAGGTCCATCGTAATGACGCGATGAGCTCCTGCTTTTTCGATCAGGTTCGCAACCAGCTTAGCGGTGATCGGATCCCGCGAACGCGCTTTGCGGTCTTGACGAGCATATCCGTAATACGGAATAACCACGTTGATGCTCTTCGCAGATGCCCGCTTGAGCGCATCCACCATAACCAGCAGTTCCATCAGGTTATCATTCACCGGCAAACAAGTAGACTGCACAATATAAACGTGGCAGCCCCGCACGCTCTCGGAGAGCTTTACTTGAATCTCGCCGTCGCTAAAGCTGGTTGTATGCGATTCCCCCATCGGAATGCCGATATAATCGGCAATTTGATGGGCAAGTTTAGGATTGGAATTACACGTGAATATTTTTAATTTAGAATCAAGATAAGTCATAGAATAAAAACCCTCCGTGCTGGTTCGTTGAATTAGGTATCCGATCACCGCTTCATATCTTGGTTAAAGGAAGCAGGGATATTACGATTTCTTGTTCTTCTTGGCGATGGCGCGTGCCCGGATCTTCTCTGCATACCCTGGCTTGTTCTCCTGACGCTGTCTGGCGATGGCCAGATCATTGTCCGAAACGGAATGCGTAATGGTAGAGCCTGCAACAATAAATGCGCCCTTGCCCACTTTCACCGGTGCAATCAAATTCACATTACTGCCGATAAATGCATCATCTTCAATTTCGGTAATGGACTTATTATAACCATCATAGTTGACTGTAATCGCACCACAGCCGATATTAACGTTTTTGCCGACTTTGGCATCACCAACATAACTGAGATGGGATACTTTAGAGCCGTTATCAATCGTGGCGTTCTTCACTTCGACGAAGTCGCCCACCTTTACATCATCCCCCAGCTTGGCGCCTGGACGAAGATAAGCAAACGGTCCTACCGAGGTCCGAGAGCCGACTTCAGCGCTGCTGAGCACCGAATGTTTGACGCTAGCACCATCCGCGATAACGGAGTCCTCGATATCGGTATCCGGTCCGATCACGCAATCTTCACCGATCACCGTGGTCCCTTTCAGGACGGTACCGGGATAGAGCACCGTATCTGAACCAATCTTAACATCGGCTCCGATATAGGTTGAAGCCGGGTCAATGATCGTAACACCGTTCAACATGTGCGTGCGGTTGATACGCTCTCTCATGAAGCCTTCAGCTTCGGACAGCGCCAGGCGGTCATTGACGCCAATCGATTCCGCGTAATCATCCGTCTGATAAGCAAGCACGGTCTCGCCGGCTTGTTTCAGAATACCGATGCAATCGGTCAGGTAATATTCCTGCTGCGCATTCTGGTTGGTTACATTGTCCAGTGCAGCGAATAGCTTTTTATTGTCAAAACAATAGGTACCGGTATTAATTTCAGTGACTGCGTCCTCTTCCGGACTGCAATCTTTCTGCTCAACAATCCGAAGTGCGCTGCCATCCTCGCCTCGAATGACCCGGCCGTAGCCTTTCGGGTTATCCATATGCGCGGTAAGCACCGTAGCGGCAGCATTGTTGCTTTCATGAAGCTTCAAAAGATTCTCCAGTGTCTCGGACGTCACCAGCGGAGTATCCCCGCAAATGACAATCGTGGATCCCTCTTCGCCGCCAAGTAATTCCTTGGCTTGCTTCACAGCGTGACCCGTTCCGAGCTGCTGCTCCTGCAGTACATACTCGGCTGCGTCTTGCAGATAGGTGCGAACCGCTTCCGCGCCGTGACCTACGACCACAACACTCCGTTCACAGTTTACCTGCTGTACGGTTTGTAATACATGTCCGACCATCGGCTTGCCACAAACAGGATGCAGCACTTTATATAGTTTGGATTTCATACGTTTGCCCTGCCCAGCGGCGAGCACAATAGCAAATCTTTTCAAGGGCCATGCCTCCTCCTCTTGAACTCACTACTGAATATATATCATTCTACAAAAAAAGAAAAGAGAGCCACAGGTATGGCTCTCTTTTCCTTGAACCCCAATTGTAAATCTTAAGCGCCTTCTTCAATCACTTCTTCTTCAGTAGCCGCTCGCTCATACTCGGCCAAGACAGCCGATTGAATTTTCTCGCGAGTACCGGAAGAAATGGGATGGGCAATGTCGCGGAATTCTCCATCAGGAGTGCGTTTGCTCGGCATTGCAACAAACATTCCATTGTTTCCGTCGATGACGCGAATGTCGTGAACGACAAATTCATTATCGATGGTAATGGATGCGATTGCCTTCATTCTCCCCTCAGAGTTAACACGGCGGAGTCTGACATCCGTAATTTGCATATGTGTTCACCACCTTTTTCCATCAGAGACTTGGTGTATAATTCCACACAGCAAACCAGAAATCCTTCTTTTTTCTAATACAAAATGTCCTAAAAACAGGAATTTTTTTTAGAATGTGATATTTTCGACAGACTTCGGGCTAATTCGAATGAAAACGCTATTATATCGACAAATATCGCGACTCTATTATTCGAAATAATTACCAGGGTTGACGGTAATTCTCTTCGTTTTGGAGTCGACATCGCTTAAGATGGCCAGTGAAATATAGTCCTCCAGAAGTCTTTCCTCGGTTTCCACCGCTCCCGACTCCACCAGCACACCGACACCTGCGACTTCGGCATTAAATTCACCCAGCAGATCGACCATTCCTTGAATGGTACCGCCTGCCTTCATGAAATCATCCACAATCAGCACGCGGGAGCGCTCCTTGAGCGCCCGGCGGGATAATGACATGGTATGAATGCTCTTGTGTGAGCCCGATACATAATTGATGCTTACGGCCGATCCTTCCGTCACTTGATGGTCCCGGCGAACTAGTACGACCGGCAGGTTCAATTGCGCCGCTGTCGCATAGGCCAGTGGAATCCCTTTGGTTTCCACGGTCATGACCACATCGATATCCCGGTCAGAGAACGCCGTGGCAATGATCTTGCCCGCCTCGTTCATCAGCGAAGGTTGTCCGAGCAGATCAGACATGTATAAATAACCGCCCGGCAGAATCCGATCCGATTGCTGAAGCTGCTGGCACAGCTCCTCCGCAAACCGCAAGGCATGATCTTTGCGCAGCTTCGGAATGTATCTGACTCCTCCCGCTGCGCCGGCCAGCGTCTGAAGCTCTCCGAGTCCCTCGCTCTCGAACACGTCCTTAATGATCGCCAAATCCTCACTGATGGATGACTTGGCTGCTCCATATCGCTCGGCGAACGTTGTCAGCGGAATCAGCGTATGCGGTTTAGATAGTAAATATTGGGTCATATCGACCAATCGTTCGCTTCGTTTTAATTTTTTCACCTAGGGTTCCTCGCTAAATCCGAATATTATATGTTAAATATAACACCTTTGTACGTATTTATACAACTTTGTTTGAAATTCGACCCCGAATTGTCAAACATAACCGTTTCTAAGTCAGCAGGCGAACGGCATATACTTCCTTGCAGAATCCCCGCAGGCCGTTATAAATCCGGGCTACTTTGGATTCCTTGGAGACCAGGCCGAAGACGGTAGGGCCGCTTCCGGACATGAGCGCACCGTCAGCTCCCAATTTCAGCATTCCTTCCTTCAGCTGCTGAACTTCCGGGTGCATCTTCAACGTAACCTCCTCCAGCACGTTTCCCAGCGATTGGCACATCTGCTGGAAGCTTCCTTGCGTGAGTGCCTCTACCATTCGCTCTGCCGATGGATGGCGCTGAATTTGCTCGCTGCGCAAACGGCCGTACACTTCCGCCGTCGACACATTGATCGGCGGCTTCGCCACGATCACCCAGCACTGCGGCGGGTTCGGGATCGGCGTGAGTATCTCGCCGCGCCCCGTAGCCAGTGCGGTGCCGCCCGTTACGCAGAACGGCACATCCGAGCCAAGCTCTGCGCCGAGTGCGAGCAGCTCCTGCTGGGGAATGCCCAGTCCCCAGAGGCGGTTCAAGCCTCGCAGTGTTGCCGCTGCATCACTGCTGCCTCCTGCGAGTCCCGCGGCAACGGGGATTTTTTTGTCCAGGTGAATATGCACACCCTTTTTCACGTCGTAGCGCTCTTTGATTAGTCTTGCTGCCTGAAAGGCCAAATTCTTCTCGTCCAGCGGTATGTACCCTGCCTGTGAGGTGATGATGATGGTGTCCCGCTTCTGTTCGGACATTTCGAGCCGATCGGCGAGGTCGATCATCGTCATGACCATCTCTACTTCATGGAAGCCGTCAGGACGTTTATGAAGTACATCCAGCATCAAATTGATTTTGGCCGGTGCTTTTTCGTATATTTTCAAGAACGTTCACCTATCCTTAGCTTTTCCCATATGCTTGAACTTAACATATTCGAGGAAAAACATCTAATGCCTCTATATTAACAAACTCAGGCTTTGAAGTCATGGGACCGTTTGATTGGGGGTAAACAAACAGGGGCTTCCGCTTAACCGGAAGCCCCTGCCGCGTTATGGTCTTTCTGTTACAGATCGGATTTGCGGGCTGCCCGCTCGGCGAGCTCAATCGCCCGTTTTACCATGTTGCCGGCATCCTTGGCCTTAATGCCTCCCCAGCCTTCTTTTTCCACGGTATCGTAGAATCCCAATTCCTTAGCCAATTCGGTCTTCAATTGATCGGACATGATGCTTCGTCTTCTCCTGCTCATCAATCCCGCCTCCTTGGAAAATGTATTGAGTATGGCATGAACAGCATCCGGCGCGATGCAGTAGCTTTGAACCCTGCAAGCTTAACCTCCATAGCCGCATATGGAACGGATGAAGAAGCCTTCGCGCAGCCTTAGTATGTGTTCAACCCCCTCTTGTCATTCCCCCCGGATTGATGGCAACAAAAAACAGCCTCCCTGTAAGTGGAGACTGCTCTCTCATGACATATCGTTATGACTTGATATAGGTGATTCGCATCTCGTTGTCATCACCGGTTACCATGATTTCCACGGTTTCGGTCAGAATATCGGCATAACTGTAGGACACACGTTTAAAAGTTTGCTGGTCTTGATCCAGCTTCACAATGAAAACAGAAGGGTACGTTTCTTCCAAAACACCAGTACGCTCGACGGTCTTCCGACGGCCACCGTTAGCCCGAAGCGTAATTTTTTGCCCTAAATGGGCATCGAGACTGCGTTTGATTTCCAACAGCGCGTTTTTAGCCATTGTCGACGACCACCTCTTTCCTTGTCCATTATACAAAAGATTCAGTCATTTGTCAATTCAAAAACATTAATTATATCAGCATCAAAAATATATTGTCAACGTATTTTTTTTGACCCTGTATTTCTCGTGTGCATTTGCTTTAATATGCGCTAAATTGACAAGCTTTATGTATTTTTTTTGACAACTTTCTTAAAGAATTGAAACAAAAAATAAAAAACCCCAGCTTGTGGGGTTCTTCTCGGGTCTTTCTCCAATGGCCGATACGCCACCTTCAGAACACAGTACGGACTTAACTAACCGAAGGCGTAACCTTCAACGTGGACAAATCCTGAAGCTTGGGCAGACCGATCCGGTAGCTGCCTCTCGTCTCGATTCCGCCCACGCCCTGGCTGCCGCTGATCGTATGATGAACGACATCATGGATGTTCACGGTATCCCTGACCGACGTATAGGCTGCCTTGGCGGCAACGTAGACGGGATCCAGCGCATGGATGAGGATTCGCCCTGGTGAGCTGGCAAAATTGGCTCCAGCCTGCAGCAGCGCTTCAAAATGCGATTGGCACGCCCCGGCTACAATGACCAGGGAATCCAGATTGCGCTCATATTGACGCGCTACCTGAATGGCCGTAACAAAGTTGTGTGAATTCTTATAGCTGTCCAGGCTATATAAATCGTATGGCTGTCGTCTCTTCAGAACTCCATCATGACCTGTAATTACAACGATATCAGGTCTTACCCGCGGAAGAAGACGATATAATGAATCGGCCATCCCCGACTCATTGATATAATGGCCTTCCGCTGGGACCCGAAGTTGATTGTACAAGGTCAAACTCTTTTTCAGGTATTGGGGATCTCCATCCAAATGCAGTACCTTGCCCGGCACGTCAAAATATCCTTTATCCGCAAGCTGTCCGCCTTCAATATTGCGCAGGCTCGCCAGTTGACGCTCGCCCTGCTCCTGTCTGTGCTTCTGCAGGCGGTCCAGCGACTCATTGGCTTTGATCTGTGCCTGCTTTGTTCGTTCGCTTAAGGTGGGATGCGGGACCGTGACCAGATCATCAGCGGGAGCATCGGCCAGTAACCGGAATTCCGTCCCTTTGATGACAATATTATTATTTTGCCGCATGCCTTCTACCCGGAACGTTACATCGCCGCCGTAGGATTTACGAACGACCAAGTCTCCCAAGTTCATCACAACATCACCCCTACCCTATGGTATGGGCCACTGTGACTATTGGTTCTTACGAAACATCAATTTATCGCGTTGAGACCTTCACGGGTCTTATGGGCTCTCTAATGGCTGTATTAACGTATATCCGCATTGTACAATATGTTGCTAAGCCGGGCATACTCTTCAATACTCAGGGTCTCACCGCGCCGTGAGGGCTCGATGCCCGCTTCCTGGAGCAATTGTTCCAGCCGTTCACGACCTTCTCCTGGAAAAAACCGGCTCTTCAGATTGTTGGCAATCGTCTTCCTCCGCTGTGCGAAAGAAGCCTGGACCACCTCGAAGAAGAACCCTTCGTCTTCTACGCTGACAGGAGGCTGTTCCCGGACCGCCAGGCGGATAACCGCCGAAGCGACATTCGGCTGCGGGATAAACACCGTGTGCGGCACAATACAGACCAGCTTAGGTTCACTGTAATATTGAACGGCAATACTAAGGCTGCCGTAATCCTTGCTTCCCGGTGCCGCTGCCATCCGCTCTGCCACTTCTTTCTGAATCATCACCACGATATTCTCCAGCGGCAGCTTTTCCTCCAGCAGCTTCATGAGAATCGGCGTCGTTACATAATACGGCAGATTGGCAACCACACTTACCTTCGATACGTCCGCGAAATCCTGACGGAACAGCTCATGAAGATCCACCTTCAGTACATCCCCATGATGCACCTTCACATTCTCATAGGGCTCCAGGACCTCCCTCAGGATGGGAATCAGGCGCTGATCAATTTCGACCGCGGTGACGGTTCCTGCCGTCTGTGCCAGCTTCTCGGTTAATGCACCGATACCAGGACCGATCTCAAGAGCTCCCTTATCTTCATCCAGTCCTGCAGCTTCCACAATTTTATACAGAATATTCTGATCAATGAGAAAGTTTTGACCCAGACTCTTCTTGAAGGAGAATCCATGCCGTGAGATGATCTCCTTCGTCCGTCTTGGTGTTGATATATCCTCGATCCGATTCATTGGCTTACGCCCCCTTCTTCCAGTTGTGCAAGTGCGGCCAGAAATTCTTCACGCGATATTTGAAACATGGCCAATCGTTTATGGAATTGCTTGCTGTTGCAATATCCGATCCCCAGCAGATTCCCCATCGCCATACGTCTTGCCGCCGCCTCCGGGTGAGCTGATAATCCAGCCTCCAGCATGTCCTCCAAGCTGATCAGGCTCTCTCCACCCTCAAAGGAGGTATGAACCCGCTCGAGCGCACGCCGTATCGCCTCTGGCGAGGCATTCTCCACGCCGATATCCCCTTTGCGGGTAGCATCTGCTTCCGGAATAAAGGCATGCTTGCAGCCAGGCACCCCCTGATCCACGATTTTGCGGATCCGCTCCCCTGCATGATCAGGATCCGTCAATATAATAACGCCTCTGCGCTCCTGGGCAAGCGCTATGCGTTTCAGGATTTGCTTGTTGATCGCTGAACCGCCCGTTTCGATCGTATCGGCGTCTACGGCCCGTTTAATGGCAACGGTATCGTCTCTGCCTTCCACAACAATCACTTCTTTAATCATGCGTTCGTTCTCTTCCTTCCCAAGCAAAGCAGGCCTGTACAACTTTAAGGTTCAACCAACTTAGCCTTAAATACTCCGTTCTTAACAAAACAAAAGAAGAGGAAATATTCCCTCTTCTTGATCATCATATATTATAAGCTAAATAGTATAGCATTAGAATGGCAATGTAAATTGGAATTCATGCGTCTAGTTCAATTCAGGTTTAACCGGACCGATCACGTAAACGGTGCGGCCGCTCTTCCGGCCGAAATTCATGGCCGATTTCAACGAATCGTAATAAACATCGATTTTGTTGCCTTTGATGGCACCGCCCGTATCTTCAGCACGCCGGAAGCCAATGCCTTCGATATAGACCCACCATCCGATTGGGATGATGTTAGGGTCAACGGCGATGGTGCGCCCTTCAGTAACGCGTGTGCCGGATGCAGTGCGCGTACCGATTCCTTGCTGCTCGGCGGAATACGCCGTCATCGACACGTTGTTCAATACCTTCTTGTATTTAAAATCAACGCCTGCGCGGGAGACTACATTGTTCTCCACAGCCTTGGCGGTCGTTACTTTTTTCGTGCCCGACAATTTAGCCGGTGTAGCTTTTACATCGGTGGCTGCCGCCTGAACGATAACAGGTTTCTCCACTTTTTTCGTGCCTATGGCAATGATTTTATCCTTCGTTCTGCGCTCAATCTCTTGGGAGACCTTCGTCTTGGAAACCAGCTTGCCATTGTGGTAGACCTTCTCGTAATGGTTCACCATGAGACCAGGCTCGCCCCGCTGAATGACGCGGTTATCGCCCTTTTCAAGCGATGGGTCGGCTGTCTTGATCACGCGGAATTCGCGGTCTTCCGTCTCCTTGACTTTTTGTTTCGTGACGCGAACGACATGGATATTCATATTGCTGGTCAGCTTCGTGTCTTGCGACGGTTGTACTATATCTTCACCCTGGATCGTAACGCCAGCCTCTTTGAGTACATGATCAACCGTATCCTGGGATGTAAATATGGTTTTGGTTGTGCTGCCTACCGTAACTTTGACTGGAATTGCCCGTTCAATGATAATTCGGTCTCCGTCCTGGATCGCGCCGTTCAGAGGCATCGAAATCTGATCCTGGGGACTCAACGTGATCGCTTGCTCATCCAGCAATTCCTGCAGCAACGATCCACGTGTTTCCACCGTAGTGACCCGGCCGTCGACGACAAGCTGAACCTCCTTGCCTGCCTGATCATGTACAACCAACGATATGAGAAGTGATACCGTAACGGCACCCATGGCGCCGAGCAACATCAGTTGACGCAAATTGTCATGCTTCCATCTCAATGCGTAAGACATGCTGGATGATTGTGATTCATGGGTTTCTTCAGGTTGAAAAATGCCCACTATTCCATCCTCCTTCATAGTCCCGCCGTCTAGGTAAACGCATGAATGCATTTGACGTGACTATAGCAATTTTTCTCACAGGGCATCCTGCTATCTATCTACACCCTGCGTCAATTCCCGTCTTCCGTCCATCTGCCATCACCTCCTGTTTACCAAGAGTATGATGATCCCTTCTCCATTATTCAAAAATAAAAGAAAGCCATTGAAAGAGTACTAGAGGCTCTAACGTGGCTTCCTGATGAATGAAATCATGGAAATGGTATGCACGAGATTTCCCCTCTTATTTCGCTTACGGAGTTAGCTGTCGGGTTCGGACGTAAGAGAGACGCCCTATATCCGGATACCCGCTCATGGCGAGATCCTTCAAATTCACCCCAAAGACCCGAAAAAGAAATCAAATACAGCTTCGTGCATTCAGACCAGTATGCACTGCAGTATCGGTTCCCCCGTTCTCCAGAATTTCGGAGATTAAGCGAGACGGTTCATGAAATATTCGGCTGCGATCTGCACATCACAGCTTCTTATCACTGAAAAGATGATATCCTGTTTACATGCAGGTTGTAAAGCAACATTCAACCACATTTTCTCATGTAAAAGGTTAAAATATTGTAATATCAACGCCTTTTCTGATTAAAAAACTTTAATTAATCGCGATTGCTCTCTTTTTCATCGCTTTTGCTCTCGTTTTCGTTAAATGCCAAATCGTTCCAGCGCATTTTTGGTGGTAATTTGGGCCAATTCCTCATAGGACAACCCTCGAATTTCGGCTGCGGCCTCCGCCACCAATTTTACATATGCGGTCTCATTTCGTTTTCCGCGGAAGGGATGGGGGGTCAGGTAAGGCGCGTCCGTTTCGATCAATAATCGATCAAGCGGAACCTGTGCCAAAACCTCTTTGGGCTGCTTCGCATTCTTGAACGTAATCGGCCCGCCAAATGAGATATGGAATCCCATATCCAAGCACATTTTGGCCGTTTCCCAGCTTCCGGAGAAGGAATGCATGACACCGCCGACTTCGGAGGCTTTTTCCTCCCGCAAAATGTTAACGATATCTTCATGCGCATCCCGATTATGAATGACAATGGGCATGTTCAACTCCCGGGCAAGTCCGATCTGACGTCGAAGCACACGGTGCTGGACTTCTTTCGGGGATGTATCCCAATAATAATCCAAACCGATCTCACCGATTGCCACCACTTTCTCATGACTGCATAAAGCAGCGATCCAATCGAGATCCTGATCCTCCATGGTAATCGCATCTACAGGATGCCAGCCCACCGCCGCGTAAATAAAATCATAAGTCTCTGCCAGCTTCATCGTGGTCGGGATCGTCTCCCGGTTAAATCCGATATTGATCATCCTGGTGACGCCGGCTTCAAGCGCCCGCTGGATAGCCGCTTCCCGGTCTTCGTCGAATTGGGGAGCGTCCATATGAGTGTGCGTGTCGAACAGCATTATATTCACACTCTCCTTCCTGTCGTTTCTGTGTCGTATATCTTCCATTAGTTGGGTAAATTACAAATGCACCAAGCGTTGTTTATTCCCACTAGGTTAATGTTGTTGTTTGAAAACACCGGCTATCTTCTCCGGCATTTGAGCCAACAGCGGACCCACCTTCTCCTCCGGATAATAAAGATGGTACCGTCCTTTATGAATGCCGCTGATCGAGCGTACAATATCGGATACCTCCGAGATTTCCTTCAGCTCATCATGCCGATCCAGAAGCAGAATCTGTTTTTCGTTAAGCGGCATATCGGAATGAACTTTATCATAAGGAAGATCGGTTGGAAAATCAATCTCCAGGTCATATTCCGGATGTAATCCCACGGTACGGAACGCTTGGCGTATCCCGTCGATCGTTTCCAGATCGATATTGTCGATTTCTACATATTTGTAGAGCTTTCGGTGCATGAAACGGCCGCATAATTCGCTAAGAAGCTTGTCTTCTTCCTCCGTCCATTGCAGAAAGGAGGTTTGAATCAGAGCTTCATCAAGACGCAGGTATTGATTCACGTCAATATGGCCTGCAAACAACGCAGGAAGCGGCTCTACCATGAACCGGAAAGCATACCCGCTGTCATGCAGTTCCTTTGCCCGGCGGAAGATTTGGCGCAGGATGATCTCGGAGCTTCGCGTGACGGGATGAAAATATACCTGCCAGTACATCTGATACCGTGACATCAGGTAATCCTCCACGGCGTGCATGCCTGATTCCTTTACAACGACCCGATCCCGGTATGGCCGCAGCATCCGCAAGATCCGGTCAATATCAATCGTTCCATAATTAACCCCCGTATAATACGCATCCCTTAGCAAATAATCCATCCGGTCTGCGTCCAGCGGACTAGTGACCAGGTTTATCACGATCGGTTTATCGTAGGTTTTGTTAATAACCGAAGCCACTTTCTCGGGGAAATCCGCTCCGAGCTCCCGCAGTACCTGATTGACGCAAGTATCCCCAAGCAGAATTCGACATGTCCAATCCTCGTGATTCATATGAAAGGCTTCTTCTATAGAATGGGAAAAAGGTCCATGCCCCACATCATGCAGCAGGGCCGCGCAGAGCGCAACCTGCCTTTCCTCGACTGGCCAATCGGAGTATCCCCTTCGTTCAAATTGAGAGATGATTCTTCTCGTAATTTCATAGACTCCCAGTGAATGGGAGAATCGGCTGTGTTCAGCCCCGTGAAAGGTCAGAAATGAGGTCCCAAGCTGCCTCACCCGGCGGAGCCGCTGGAATTCCGGGGTATCAATTAATCGCCATATGATATCGTCTTGCACATGAATATAATTGTGGACGGGATCCTTAAACACTTTTTCTTCCGAAATTGGTGAATGCATTCCATCTCAACTCCTTATCGTTTCGATTTGGGTATTAACCGATAAACACTTCTTTTGACATCTAATGTCGAACCATGTCGAATAAGGTAAAATTACGCTTTCCAAATCGACAAATCGAAAATCACAGTAAAAATTGGATCGATTATGGTAATTACGTTGCTATACAAGGGTTCTGTTCACTATACTTTCGTAAATAGGTTCCGATTTTTCAAAAATATAGGTTGACTGTTTTGGGAATCGTTGGTACTATAAATAACATAAAAACTAGAACTATGTCGAATTATGACTTTTTTAAATTATGGCGAGAGGGGCATTTATAAGTTATGATGAAATCAACAGGAATTGTAAGGAAAGTCGATGAGCTTGGACGGGTCGTCATTCCGATCGAGTTACGCCGTACGCTTGGAATTGGTGAGAAAGATGCATTGGAGATTTATGTAGACGGCGAACGCATCATGCTTAAGAAATATGAGCCTGCCTGCATCTTCTGTGGTAACGCTGAGAATGTCACTTACTTCAAAGGTAAAATTGTTTGCCATGAATGTATCTCGGAAATCCCTACACCTGTGACAAATTAAGATTTTTAGTATATAATAGCATTATTACATTTTGTTAATTCTAACCTTTTTCATATCTCCTTGGTGCCTTCCTCGGCTATGAACCCGGCCGCAGGAGGGTCTTTTTTTTGAGATTAAAGTGTATAAGTTTACAGCGAAGCGTAAGCAATTCTTTAATCGCATTTATATGTTTTGGGGTCCCCGCAAAGTAATTGGAATACGCATCGAAGCATAGGCCCCACTTTGTGGGGCTATTTTGTTATCCCCCTGCGCCAAGTTATTTTATTACGACTCCGTCAGGAGCGCGTTATATATATCCCGCTTCGATACACCGCGATCACCCGCGGTTTTTTTCATGGCATCCTTGCGGCTTAGTCCTTCCCGCTCATAATGTTCCACATGCTCCTCCAGCGAAAGCTCCTGCCACCAGGCATTTTTCTCTCTGAGCTCCTCTTCTGCACTGCCGGCTTCAACCACCAAACAATATTCTCCCAATGGCGGATGCTCCGCGAGCCAGTCCAGACATTCGGAGATGCTTCCACGCAAGAATTCCTCATAGCGCTTGGTCAGTTCACGAGCCAAGGTCACCTTCCGATTTCCCAGTACCTCCTGAAGGATCTCCAGGGTCTTTTTCACGCGATGCGGAGATTCATAAAATAATAACGTTCCCTGCGCCGATTGCAATGCTTGCAGCTGCTGGATAATATCTTTACGCTCCCGCGGCAAAAAGCCGATAAACGTAAACCGTTCGGTCGGCAAACCCGACACGATTAAGGCGGAAAGGGCGGCATTGGCCCCCGGGATCGGAATAACCGAAATTCCTGCTTCAATCGCAAGTGAAACCAGATCACTGCCAGGGTCCGAAATCGCCGGCAGACCGGCGTCGCTGACGAGTGCCACATTTTTTCCTTCTATTATATAACGTATGATTTCGGGTCCGCTGGCCGCCTTATTATGCTCGTGATAACTAAACAGCGGTTTAGCCGGAATTTCGAAATGGGTCAGCAGCTTTCGTGACTGCCGTGTATCCTCTGCCGCGATAATATCGCATTCCTGTAGGATGCGCACGGCGCGATAGGTCATATCCTCCAAATTACCGATCGGCGTTGCCACCAAATACAGGGAACCCGGGCTTCCCTCTCCCTGATCGGCATAACTTTGCTGCACAAGATTTCTCATTCTTTCGTCTCATCCTTATGTGTTCCGTAGTAAATTTCCATAAAATCCGGTCCGTAGTTTCCTTGCTCATCATACACGATTAGCGGGGGCTTCAGCCGAACCTCAGGCTTCCCGTCCCGAATCCCCTCGATAAGCACCATGTTCGCTTCCATATTCACGCGCGGATGGACAAAGCGGATGACTTTGGGCTCAATCCGGTATTTGCTCATCAGCGTAATGATTTCCGCCAGCCGCAGGGGCTTGTGGACCATGCTCATCTTCCCGCCTTGGCGAAGCAGTCTTGCACAGGATTCAATTACTTCCTCAAGCGTACAGTGAATTTCATGCCTGGCAATCGCCTGGTGCTCATTCAGCTTCAAATCGCTGCCATTCATCGGCATATAAGGCGGGTTGACCGTAATCAGGTCGTACGCTCCATACCCTTTTTCCTTGTACAGTTCCCGCAGATCTCCTTCATGAATCGTGATCTGATCCTGCAGATCATTCATCTCGACGCTCCGTCTGGCCATGTCTGCAAGTCTGGGCTGAATCTCAATCCCCTCGATCGGCGCTCCTGTACGTGTTGACAGCAGGATCGGAACAACTCCGTTTCCCGTGCACATATCCAAAATACGGCCCCTGCGCGGAATGCTGGCAAACCTGGCGAGCAGGACGGCGTCCATGGAAAAGCTGAATACCTCCTCACTCTGGATGATGCCAAGCTCATGGGTAAGCAGATCATCAATCCGCTCGGATGGTTGCAATAACACTTCTTTCAAGTTCATAGTTTCAACCCTTTATCTCCATAATTCCAAACACGCTCTTCTGGTGTATCGGCTCTCTACATAGTACCTGATAAAATGAAATACATAAAAGGCTGCTCTTCACATTGCATGACAAGCAGCCGTATGGTATTTTTCAATCGCGATCCTTACAGTATAACCTTTCCATTCTAGAAAAAAACCGTAGGCAGTTTCTCCTACGGCTTCTTATTTATTCAAAAATGACAAGCAGAACAGGCAATCCCCTTCCGTCCGCAGATGTCCATAATAGACATTGCAGATGTGGAAGCCTTCATGATACAGTCGAGCCAGGTTGTCATACCCCTCGCCGACCACATCTTCATGTTCCTCATCCTTCACATGAGGCTGAGGTTGTAAAGCCACTGGGTTTTCCAATTCTGCCGGATTGACTTCCCGCTTTAAAATTTTCCGGAGCTGTTCATTTTCAAGACTGAGGCGATGGTTCTCTTCCAGCAGTTCCTTGATGACCAGCTTAAGTCCACCCAGTTCACTGTGTATATGTCCCATCTGTGTTTCCAACTCTTGAATGAGCACAAAAATGTTTTTCTTCTCCAAGTCTACACCCCGAAAATAAACATTCTATTGGACTATTTGATGACAACGTCATCCATTGGAAGTTCTTTCACCTTTCCAATTTCAAACAGCTGAACATGAACCGTCCGCTTATCCGCATTCAGTCCGACTACTTTGCCTTCTCCAAGCGAAGTGACGACCATTTTCCCAGCGGATGGAAGCTCTTCTTTCACGCTTTCATAATTATCATGCTCAAACTTCAGGCAGCACATCAATCTTCCGCATAGCCCGGAAATTTTGGTCGGATTGAGCGATAGGCTTTGATCCTTTGCCATCTTGATCGATACCGGCTCAAAATCACCAAGCCATGAGGAACAGCACAGTACGCGTCCGCAAGGTCCAAGACCGCCGAGCATTTTCGCTTCATCGCGAACTCCAATCTGGCGAAGTTCGATTCTTGTACGGAATATACTGGCCAGATCCTTGACCAGCTCACGGAAATCCACACGGCCTTCCGCCGTGAAGTAGAAAATGATTTTGTTGCGGTCAAAGGTAAATTCCACATCAACCAGCTTCATTTTCAGTTCGTGATCCCGAATTTTATTTAAACAGGTGGTGAATGCATCCTTTGCCGCTTGTTTATTCTCTTCAACCACACGGGCATCAGAATCACCAGCGATCCGAATGACCTTCTTAAGCGGAAGGACAACGTCTGATTCACCGACCTCCTTCTTTCCTATCACAACTTGACCATACTCAATGCCTCTCGCGGTTTCCACAATGACGGATTGTTCCTTCTCCACGGGCAGGTCGAGCGGATCAAAGTAATATATTTTGCCCGCTTTCTTAAAGCGGACACCTACTACACTGTACAAAAATAAACCCCCTTGTGCCTGTACATAATGGCCATTCTGCGGGCCTGGGGGTGTGCTCACGCCGGAGTGTTACCGCCCAAACCCATCAATAACTGCTCTAAACTGAGCTGTCCATTGACATTATAGCGTAACTTCTTCTGACACTCTGCGGCCAAATCCATGTATGACACCCACTGTGCTGTGCTGCGGGTTGATGCATGACCAGAGATATACTCTGCCTGATCTATGAAAACGAGAGACTCTTTCCTTCCATACTGGACATGGATCATGTCCTTAAACCATAAATGAAACATACTGAACAATAGGTCCAGATGATCTGAGAGCTCGGTTTTGAACACTTTTTGACTCGCTGTGATGATCGCAGAGCCACTGCGGTTCAAAGACTCCTTCCCTAATTGTAACACTACGTTTCTAATTTCTGCAAACCAATTCTCACTCAATATTTTCCTGCACTCATCAAGTCCTGACGAAAGATGAACTGCGCAGCGTACAAGTGCGGCAGGATAACCCTCCCCTACAAGAACCTTCTCCATCATTTGCGGATCTAAAGCCCGAAATGGAACCTGCTGGGATCTCGATTGAATGGTGGGCAGAAGGGCTTGTCCGTTCTCGGCAATCAGAATAGCTACAGCCGGTGCTTGCGGTTCCTCCAGAAATTTTAGCAGGCTGTTGGCTGCCTGGGTGGTCATCTTCTCCGCCCGGTCAATGATATATACCTTAGGATTGCGGTTCTCCGATCGATAGGAGAATATACGCTGAAGATCACGAATCTGATCGATCTTAATGCTGGCTCCATCAGGCTCAACCAACGTAAGGTCGGGATGGTTGCCATGATCTACCTTGCGGCATTCCAAACACTGACCGCAGGCATCGTCCTCAAGTTCCGTACAAAACAAAGCCTTGGCAAACGTAAGCGCCGTCTGCATCTGTCCGGCACCACTCGGGCCGCTAAACAGATAGGCATGACTGACCGCATTACGGCGCAAGGCATTTTGCAGCAGTTGCTTCGCAGTCTCTTGACCTACGATATCATTAAAAGACATAAGTCCTCACTTTCTATCAATCCCTCATGACCCTCCATTACGGAGCAATCATGAATCACGATACGATCCCTTGCTTCTTGCGGCTAGAATACAAGATTGATCAGCATGCCGCGAATTTCACCAACTCGGTTCAGCAGATCGATTCTCCCCTGCTCCGTATCCAGCAGTTCATCCGCCATCGCGAGCAGCGCAGAATCGACTTCATCGATTACATTATAACGCTTGCCACGTCCCCGGCGGTCCCAGCCGCGCGTTTCCTTCATTTTCACACCGCGGCGTACCGTCTCCTCCAGGAATCGGCGAACCATCAATTTATACGCTTTTAGCTCGCGAACGGTCATCGCCTTTGCCAAACGATCCCCTTGCATTGCAATTTCACGCATTTGACGACTCAGCTCTTCATGGGTTGCACGATCTCCCTGCTGCTGCATCATATCCGAGAACGATCGCTTCTGAATCGGTCTGGCGTTGCCATCCGGCACCGTGAGTTCACTTTTCATGGGCCGAAAGCCCGGATTGATCTTCACCTGAATCCACCGCCTATTGCGTTATTCTTTGCATCTAATAAAACGGAGGCATCCGGTACGTTCATATCGAACAAACCTGTGCCTCACGTGAACGTACCTTGAAATGGACTACTTGTCAAGCGATTCACTGACAATTATCAATAAATGGGACGATTATCCGGAATCCATCCAATTCATCCATCTATTAAGATCATCTCCCGAGTGCGGCGATCTACGGTAACTATTTTTATTATGATACAGAAGTGGTTCAGAAGACTTTGGTTATAGGAGAACACAGCCGTCAAATATCCCAATAAAAACATCCGTTACGTATCTATCGCAGATCCAGAAAATGAATTTAGAAATGCTCGAATCGTTCTACAGGGAGAACAAACACCGTTGCGCCACCAACCTGAACTTCGACAGGAAGCGGCAAGTAGGAATCGGTTGTACCACTCATAGGGGTTACCGGAGTGACCAGCTGTTCACGAACCTTACAGCTTGTGCGAATGACGCTGAGCACACTTTCAACCTGTGAATCGTCTACCCCGATCATAAAGGTGGTGTTCCCCGCCTTCAGGAAGCCGCCTGTACTTGCAAGCTTTGTTGCCCGAAAATTAGCTTTGACCAATGCGGCGGAGAGACGGTTGCTATCTTTATCCTGGACAATCGCAACAATCAATTTCATGGTAAACCCTCCTTGTTTATTTGGACATCGTATGTCCTTAACACTACTTATTTGACAAACAACCTCAAAAATCCTTTAATATCGCGTCTTCCAAGTGACGAATCATTTCTCTTTCCACCTGAGCCGGCGTCTTGGAAGCATCCACGATGCGAATTCGATCCGGATTACGCTCTGCTACCAATAGATAGCCTTCCCTAACTTTCTCATGAAATGCCATGGTCTCCATATCCAGCCGATTCATTTCCCGGTCTGCATTCGCCGTGATCCGTGACATGCCAATCTTCGGCTCCACATCAAACAACAGCGTTAGATCCGGCATGCGGGTATCGATCGCAAATTGATTGATGTTCCATACCTCCTCCATGCCCAGTCCGCGTGCATATCCCTGGTAAACCAGACTGCTGTCCACGAATCGGTCACACAGAACAGTCAAGCCCTGACTCAAAGCCGGCTCCACCTTCTCCACAAGATGCTGGCGGCGGGCTGCCGCATACAACAATGCTTCTGTCCGTGCATCCATCGCGGTATGCTCCGGATCGAGAATAATGGAGCGGATCTTCTCCGCAATCTCAATACCGCCGGGTTCGCGTGTGATCAGATACGGGATCGAATGATTCTGCATAAAGGCGGCGAGTCTGCCCATCATGGTCGTTTTACCGGATCCGTCTCCTCCTTCGATGGTAATAAATAGTGGTCTGCGATTATTCATAGCGTATCCTGCTTTCATCATTTGTTGATCATGGAGCTCAAAGTTATACGCTCCGGTAGATATACCAACGTATAGTGGAGTCCCTTCCTTCACGTTTCCTTATAAACGACAATGGTTTGCAGCGTCGGATCGGATATCCCCTGACATTTTGCCCCCGCATTCCTTAATCCCATAAGCCTCTGTTCCATTCCCGCTGAGATGTCTTCACCGGAGTATAAGATCGGTATACCTGGTGGATAGGGAATAACCATCTCTGCTGCCTTTCTACCAGCACTCTTCTCTAAGGGCACCGATTCCAACCTCTCCCTCTCAATCGGCCTAAGTGAGAAAGGAATTGGGGCCGAATAAGGTATCTCCGAGGACAAATTGTTCCACGTGGAAACATCGAAAATCCGTTTTGCTTCAGTTAACAAGTTAGCACCGACATCCGAATCATTGGAATCCATATTCCCGTGGGCCATTAGCGGCTCATAACTCGTGAAATCCCCCTGATCCCGCAATGTCCGGATCAGGAATTCCGTGCTCTCTGCCGTAGTGCCTGGTTCGGTTCCGATCCCTTCTGTCTTCTCCCCCTGCTCTACAATATGCACAAGAGCCCATAAGACGTGATTCGCATCTTCCCGAGTCGATCCCAGCGTAAACAATAAGACGACGTGCAACTCGTCGCTCATCTCCGGCACACAGCCGCGCGCCTCTAGTGCGCGCTGGAGTGCATACCCGCTCAGGGACCCGGTGCGGTCATAAATGACCGCCTTGAACGGGTCCTGGTGGGTATACGCCGCAGCGGCTGTGCCCGCGGCGCGTTCCCCGGGCTGCAGCGGCTGCAGCAGCCCGAAGCGCCGCAGCTTCGCGAGGCCGCGCCGGAAGGCCTCCACGGCGGCCAGGCCAGCCGTGAAGGCGCCAGCGCCCTGCGTGTGCAGCAGGCGCCGCGCCAGATCCAGCGAAGCCATGAGCGGGTACGAGGGGCTGGAGCTCTGCACCATGGCCAGCCGCTGGCGCAGCAGGCTCCGGTCGAGCAGCCCGCCCTGTACATGCAGCATGGCTCCCATCGTCATCGCGGCTAACATCTTGTGCGTGGATTGGACCACGCCGTCCGCGCCGCATGACAAAGCATTCATCGGCAGCTGGGGATGCTGTCCGTAATGAGCTCCATGCGCTTCATCCACGAGCAGTGGAATGCCTCGCTCATGGCAAGCATCCGTGAGCGGTCTTAAGTCGCTCCCCATCCCGTAGTAGTTCGGCATCGTAATGATCGCGCCCCGGGCCTCAGGGTAGGCCTCAAGAGCCGCTGCCAGTGTAGCTGCGGATGGAGCAACGGCTAAACCGCTCTGCTTGTCCATCTCCGGCTGAAGAAATACCGCCTGTGCACCGACCAGCATCAATCCGTTCAAGACGGACTTATGTACGTTCCGCTGAACGAGCAGGATATCCCCCGGTTCGCGGCATACTGTCAGGATCAGCGCCAGATTGCCGGCCGTACTCCCGCCCACCAGGAAGAAGCTTTCCTCTGCGCCAAAACAATCTGCCGCCAGCTCCTGTGCTTCCTGAATAACGCCTTCAGGATGAAATAAATCATCGGTCCCTGTAATTTCCGTCACATCAATGCGCATGGCCTCTCGCAGCATCTCCGTAGCATTACCTTCTCCCGCATATGCCCTGCCATTTTTATGACCAGGTACGTGAAACGATGAAGCCCCACGTTCCCGATACCCCATTAAAGCCTCTGCAAGTGGGGCACGCTCTCTATGTGTAGTCATCGACATATCCCTTCGGATTACATTCTCTAACCTATTTTAACGCAATTTGAAACCTACGCCTACGTCTCCATGAACGGAAAATCCCCTCTAAACAAAAAAAGGCCTCTCATTCAGGCCCATTTGACGCTTGTACCGGCATCTATGCATTTTTTGGCATGGCAATCTGTTTTAATTGACGGATGAAAAAATGATATTTGGCATCTTCCGCGCTGGTATGAACGATTTCGGACTCACATTCCTCGCATACGAATTGCGATACAATGGTAATCCCCTCTGTCTTCGTTTGATTGCATATGATACACACGTGTTCGGTCAATTCTTCCATAACCATCCCACCTTGATCCTTTTCCTATTAGTATGACACAGTTTCTATTATTTTAAACCTTTTCATAGGATATCGGTCTACGCTTTATTTATATGTACCCCTTGGTGGCCTTGTGTCTGTACCTTTTTTTTCAGCTTAATAAAAATATGATTTTGTCCGATAAAAACATAAAAGACTTAAACTTCTCGTCTATCGAAATTCACTTCTACTTAAAGGGGGACGGCATAGCCCAATGGCAGATCCACATGGTCAAGCCACCTTTTATCACTATCGATTAATTAAGAAAATCCAAATTTCCAAAAGCTTGCTCATCCTCTACTTAAGTCTGCCTTGGCTTGCTGCGGCTGCAGGGACATTTTGGGTATCACCGTATTTCCTGCTTTATCTGCTAATCGCCTTTCCGCTTATGTTATGGATCCAGTATGTCGTTGGGCATACCGTGCTCATCCTATTGGGAACAAGCTACCGGAAACGTTGGCGCTTCCGTCTGAGGTTGCCTTGGCTTGGTTATATACCGGATCAACACGTCAGCCGTCGCGTATTTAATTTGGTGCAGTTCTATACCTGTTGGGTAGGGATTGTCTTAAGCGCTATCATGGCCTTCTGGTCACCGCTGCCTTTTGCGATCACACTTCTGTTCTGGCATCTGTGGTTCCTTCTCCCACGCGGCTATACCATGCTGCGTTTGAGCGGCCAGCGTAAAGATGGCATGTTGAAAATGAATGAACAGGACATCTCCTACTACCTGCAATAATATTAGAATTCTGCGTCCATCACTACATAGCATTATAAATCCTTTTTCGTTTCATAATTAAATAAAGACCTCATTCCGAAGTCGGAAAGAGGTCTTTATTCATTTGCTTTATTGCTTTCCAATCCTTGTATGACTTGTTTTTTAAGCTGAGTCGGAACCGTGATTATAAGGAAATCGTCATGCACCGATAGGTGGACGATACTTTTGCCTTTTTCAAATACTAACGAAGCACCGTTATCTTCAACTTCCTTCTGCTTCCATCCCCATGACTCAATCTCTTCCAGGTAAGCTTCAGGAATGCTGTCGTCTTCCTTCAAGCCAGGAAGCGCATACCGTACATAATCCAAGTCACTATTACCTGTGGTTTGCTCCGTTTTATTCGCTTCCTTCGGAACCGGGAATGACTTCACATTCGCCGCGCCGTCAAAGGTTTTCCAGCTTGGTTCTGTGGATGCCCCACATCCGGATCCGATCAACAATATCGTAACCGCACAGATCATCCCTGCCACATGCAAACCACTTTTACACAACATGTAATTGTCCTCCTTCCCCCACAATAACCGGTCTCCAGATGAGTATTCATAGTTGGTTGGTTAATGGAGAACCTTCCAATCAGGCCTTATTTCCTACAGCCTGCGCAAATCGGTAATCACTTACCCGTTTATGCCTAATTCTATTATACTGATTTTTGGCATGGTATCGGTAACAAAATCTTCATCTGTTTACGTCAATTTTATGATTATGTTATATAACAGAGATGCTGCTGACAACACGCTGCAGCAAATATCATTAGTCGGACAATCTCTAACTCTACATTTCATCTAAACTTCAATAAAAACAAATAAAAACCACCATCGATTACATCGACAGTGGTTTTTCGCTTGGCGACGTCCTACTCTCCCGGGACCCTTCGGTCCAAGTACCATCGGCGCTGGAAGGCTTAACGGTCGTGTTCGGTATGGGTACGCGTGGAACCCTTCCGCCATCGCCACCAAACGGCTCAGATGCTTGATCACCTGAAAACTAGATACGAAACGAATTTGCAGCACATTGAAATATTTTTTGGATAAGCCCTCGACCGATTAGTATTGGTCAGCTCCATGCATTGCTGCACTTCCACCTCCAACCTATCTACCTCGTCGTCTTCAAGGGGTCTTACTAGTTGGGAAATCTCATCTTGAGGGGGGCT